>CAVVVI010000005.1:0-165861 GCA_963751795.1 uncultured Alphaproteobacteria bacterium | reverse complement strand
GTCGCGCACATTCCACGATCAACGTAATCCGGTTCGCGTCAGCATTACGCATCAAAGTGTGTTAGCGGTCCGGATGACGCTCGACGCACCTGATCTGCATATCATACACGCCGAACTCGTCGGCTAGTTCTAATATGCAGGTTGTCGAGAACCCTGATGCGATGTCGCTGATGCGCTTTGGTCGTCGTGCACCGTGTTCGGCTTCGATCTCGATGAAAAGAACCTGCAGGCGACGCGCAGCGAAGTCCAGTCAGCCTTAGCTGGCGCCAATGGCCGGCCTGCCGCCGTTCCGGCGAGCCCTTAGTGCAAGCTCACCTGCCGAGCATCGGTAAAAAGGTCGCACCGGCTTGGGTGTTTGGCCTAGCTCGACAGGCCCACATCCCCCAACGCCAACGGCAACAACCGCGCCAGCCGCGCCGCCCAGCCCGCCTGGCCCGCCGCATCCGCAATCAGATCCTGCCGCACCTCGAGCTCAACATAGTCGAGCCCCCGGCGCTCGGCATGCACGGGCACGGTGTAGTCGCTCTCGTCACTTAGCCGATACGGCTCGTTGTCGCCCACCAGAAACCCCTCCGCCGCCAGCCGGCGGGCCAGCGCACGCCCCAGCCTGGGGTCGCGGTTGTGCAGCACGCCCGCCTGCCACGGCCGTGCCACGCCGCCCATCACCGGCGTAAAACTGTGCATCGCCACCAGCGCGGTGCGCCGCCCGGCGGCCGCCCGCCGGTCCAGCTCGGCCGCGATCGCCGCGTGATACGGCGCGAATATCGCCGCCGCCCGCCCGGCCGCCGCCGCCGCGCCCAGCCCGGCATTGCCCGGCACCGCCGTCCCGTCGCTCACCGGCGGGATCGAGGTCGCGTGCCCCGGCGCCCGGTTGCAATCGATCACCAGCCGCGAATAGGCCTGCATCACGCATACGCAGCCCAGCGCCGGCGCCAGTGCTTCGCACACCCCGGCCGCCCCGATATCCCACGCGATATGCCGCTCCCAATCAGCCGCACCCACGCCCAGATCGCCCAGCGCCGCCGGCACGCCGCGCCCCGCATGGTCGCACACCAGCAGGAACGGCGAGCCATCGTCGCCGCGCAGCACACGCACCGGATCGGGATCGGCCACGCCCAGCAGGGCAGGGGGGGCAGGCTGGCTCAGGTCAGGCATGAAGGTTGCATAATCCTCCTTCGCCTGTCTTAGAAGGCCGCGCCCGGCGGCAAGCCAGCCGGGCCGGCGCCGCTGCCCACCGCCCAGGAGAGCCCACGAGCATGCGGATCCGCGCCGGCTACGAGATCAGCTTCGATTGCCCGCAGACCACGCCGATGATGCTCTGCATCAGCGTCCACCCCAGCCGCGCCGGCGACCTGCTCACGCCCGGCCCCATCACCGTCACCCCCGGCGCGCCGCTGCGCACCTACCGCGACGCGTTCGACAACGTGTGCACCCGCATCCTCGCCCCGCCCGGCCGCACCACGCTGGCCACCAGCTTCGATATCTTCGACACCGGCCTGCCCGACGAACAGGCCGAAGGTGCCATCCAGCACAAGGTGGAAGACCTGCCCGACACGCTGCTCACCTTCCTGCTCGGCAGCCGCTACTGCGAAACCGACCGCCTGGGCGACGCCGCCTGGGCCATGTTCGGCGCCACCGCCCCGGGCTGGGGCCGCGTGCAGGCCATCTGCGACTTCGTCCACAACCACATCCGCTTCAACTACCAGGATGCCCGCCCCACCCGCACCGCCTGGGAGGCCTACGAGGAAGGCCGCGGCGTCTGCCGCGATTTCGCGCATCTGGCCGTGGCCTTGTGCCGCTGCATGAACATCCCCGCGCGCTACTGCACCGGCTATCTGGGCGATATCGGCATGCCGCCGCCCTACGCCGCCGGCGATTTCTCCGCCTGGTTCGAAGCCTATCTCGGCGGCCGCTGGTACACTTTCGATGCCCGCCACAACCGCCCCCGCATCGGCCGCGTGCTGATGGCCCGCGGCCGCGACGCCACCGACGTCGCCATCTCCACCATCTTCGGCCGGTCCATCCTCTCGGGCTTCACCGTCTTCACCGACGAAGTGCCGTAAGCCCGCACCCCGAAGCCCCGCCAGGCCGCACCATGCCCGACCCCGAACCCACCGCCGCCATCGCCGCCCGCCGCAAGCGCGAGGCCGAAGCCCTGCGCGAAAACCTTCGCCGCCGCAAAGCCCAGGCCCGCTCCCGCGCCGCCGACTCCACGCCGGCAGAGCAGGAACCGCCGCCCGAGCAGGCAGACCCGCCGGAATAGGCTAGCCTGCCGCCCACCGCCACCGGAGTCGCCCGCGCCCCATGCCCGTCATGCCCGACCACTGGATCCGCCGCATGGCGAACGACCACGCCATGATCGAACCCTTCGTCGAAGCCCAGAAGCGCGACGGCGTCATCAGCTACGGCCTGTCCAGCTACGGCTACGATGCCCGCGTCGCCCCCGATTTCCGCGTGTTCACCAATGTGGACAGCGCAATCGTGGATCCCAAGGCGTTCAGCGCCGACAGCTTCGTCACCCGCACCGCGCCCGTCTGCATCATCCCGCCCAACAGCTTCGCGCTGGCCCACACCATCGAGTATTTCCGCATCCCGCGCGACATCCTGGTGATCTGCCTCGGCAAATCCACCTATGCGCGCTGCGGCATCATCGTGAACGTCACGCCGCTGGAACCCGAATGGGAAGGCCAGGTCACCATCGAGATCAGCAACACCACCCCGCTGCCCGCCAAGATCCACGCCAACGAAGGCATCTGCCAGTTCCTCTTCCTGCGCGGCGAGAGCGCACCGGAAGTCAGCTACGCCGACCGCGGCGGCAAATACATGCGCCAGCGCGGCGTCTCGCTCCCCAGGCTTTAGCCGCGCCCGCTACCCGCGCCCGCCAAGCCTTCCCGCCCGGCCCGACATGGCGCAGAACCACCCCCCGCCGGCCCGATCAGGGCGCACCGCCACTCGCTGACCGAAGGACGCACACTTGGACCGAATCCTGATCAAAGGCGGCCGCCCGCTGCACGGTGAAATCGCCATCCGCGGCGCCAAGAACGCCGCCCTGCCGCTGATGACCGCCGGCCTGCTCACCGACGAACGCCTGGTGCTGGGCAACGTGCCCCGCCTGGCCGATCTGGACACCATGGGCGAACTGCTCGCCCAGCACGGCGCCGCCGTCGAACCCGCCGACGATGGCCGCACCCTGTCGATCGGCGGCCGCATCACCTCCACGCTCGCGCCCTACGACATCGTGCGCAAGATGCGCGCCTCCATCCTCGTGCTCGGCCCGCTGCTGGCCCGCTGCCGCGAAGCGCAGGTTTCGCTGCCCGGCGGCTGCGCCATCGGCGCCCGCCCGGTCGATCTTCACCTCAAGGGGCTCGAGCAGATGGGAGCCACCATCCGGCTCGAAGGCGGCTACGTCCACGCCGCCGTGCCGCAGGGCCTGCAGGGGGCCGACATCGTGTTCCCCTTCGTCTCGGTCGGCGCTACGGAAAACCTGCTGATGGCCGCCACCCTGGCACACGGCCGCACCACGCTCTCCAACGCCGCGCGCGAGCCGGAAATCACCGATCTGGCCGACTGCCTCGCCGCCATGGGCGCCCGCATCGAAGGCATCGGCACCGACCAGCTCACCATCGAGGGCGTGCCCGCCTTGCACGGTGCGAACCACCCCATCGTGCCCGACCGGATCGAGACCGGCACCTATGCCTGCGCCGCCGGCATCGCCGGTGGCGAGGTCACGCTGCTCGGCGCGCGGCTCGATCACTTGGCGGCGCTGGCCGTGCTGCTCGCCGAAGCCGGGGTCGAGGTGAGCGAGGCCGAAGGCGGCCTGCGCGTCCGCCGCGCAGGCGCCCTGCACGGCACCGACATGAAGACCGAGCCCTATCCGGGCTTTCCCACCGACATGCAGGCGCAGTTCATGTCGCTGATGTCGGTGGCCGAAGGGGCGGCCATGATCACCGAGACCATCTTCGAGAACCGCTTCATGCACGCGCCCGAACTGAACCGAATGGGCGCCCGCATCAACGTGCACGGCTCCTCGGCCATCGTGCGCGGCGTGCGCAGCCTGCAGGGCGCCCCGGTGATGGCCACCGACCTGCGCGCCAGCGTCTCGCTGGTGCTGGCCGGCCTGGCCGCCCGCGGCGAGACCATCGTCAACCGCGTCTACCACCTCGATCGCGGCTACGAGGCCGTCGAGCGCAAGCTGGGCGGCTGCGGCGCCCAGATCGAACGCATCTGAACCCGCCTGCCCCCATGCCGCCGCCGACCTCGCAGCCATGACTCCGCGCCCCGCCCATGCTAACCCCCCGCCACCATGAGCGCCCCCTACCGCGAGCACGACCTCTCCCCCGAAACCAGCCCAACCCTCGTCCTGGCTCTGCCCAAAGGCCGCATCCTCGCCGAATGCGGCCCGCTGCTGGCCCGCGCCGGCATCACGCCCGCGCCCGACCTCACCGACGAGGACAGCCGCCGCCTGCGCTTCCCCACCAACCACCCGGGGCTCGATGTCGTGCGCGTGCGGCCCTTCGATGTCGCCACCTTCGTGGCGTACGGCGCCGCCGCCCTCGGCATCTGCGGCGGCGACGTGCTGGGCGAGTTCGACTACCCGGAGATCTACGCCCCGCTCGACCTCGGCATCGGCGCCTGCCGCGTCTCCGTGGCCGCACCCGTCGCCGCCCCGCCGGACGACCCGGCCCGCTGGTCCAGCATCCGGGTGGCCACCAAATACCCCAACACCGCGCGGCGCCACTACGCCGCCCGCGGCATCCACGCCGATGTCGTCCACCTCAACGGCGCTATGGAGCTGGCCCCCGGCCTGGGCCTCTCCCGCCTCATCGTGGACCTGGTGCAAACCGGCAGCACGCTGCGCGCCAACGGCCTGCACGAGACGGAAATCATCGCCCACGTCACCAGCCGCCTGATCGTCAACCGCACCGCGCTGAAAACCCGGCCCGAAGAAATCGCCAGCTGGATCGCCCGCTTCCGCGCGGCCGTCGCATGAGGCGCCTCCGCACCGCCGACCCTGCCTTCCCCGCCGCCTTCGAGGCGCTGCTGGACGAAGCGCGCCAGACCACCGCCAACGTGGACGCCACCGTTGCCGCCATCATCGCCGCCGTGCGCGCCCAAGGTGACGCGGCCCTGATCGACTACACGGCCCGCTTCGACCGCCAGACGCTCACGCCCGCCACCCTGCGCGTGACCCCGGACGAGATCGACGCCGCCTGCGCGCAGACCCCGCCGGAGCTGCACGCCGCCCTCGACTTGGCCGCCACCCGCATCGAGGCGTTCCACCGCGCCCAGCTGCCCATCGACCTGCAGATGCACGACGACGCGGGCGTCACCATGGGCGTCCGCTGGAGCGCGATCGACGCCGCCGGCATCTACGTCCCCGGCGGCAAGGCGGCCTACCCGTCCTCGGTGCTGATGAACGCCATCCCCGCGCGCGTCGCCGGCGTGGCGCGCATCGCCATGTGCGTGCCCACACCCGACGGCATCCTCAACCCGCTGGTGCTCGCCGCCGCCCGCCGCGCCGGCATCACCGAAGTGTTCCGCGTCGGCGGCGCCCAGGCCATCGCCGCATTGGCCTTCGGCACCGCCAGCATCGCCCCGGTGGACCGCATCGTCGGCCCCGGCAACGCCTACGTCGCCGAGGCCAAGCGCCAGGTGTTCGGCCGCGTCGGCATCGACGGCGTCGCCGGCCCCTCCGAGGTGCTGATCCTGGCCGACGCCGCCAACGACCCCCGCCATGTCGCGATCGACCTTCTGGCCCAGGCCGAACACGACGAATCCGCCCAATCCATCCTCATCACCACCGATGCCGCGTTCGCCGATGCGGTCGCCGCCGCGGTGCAGGCCGCCATCCCCACTTTGGCCCGCGCCGCCATCGCCGGCGCCAGCTGGGCCGCCCACGGCGTCATCATCCTGGCCGCCGATTGGGAGGAGGCCGCAGCACTCACCAACCGCCTGGCCCCCGAACACCTGCAGATCATGGTGCCCGAACCGGCCGCCCTGTTCGCCCGTATCCGCCACGCCGGCAGCGCCTTTCTCGGCCGCCACACGCCCGAGGCGCTGGGCGATTACGTCGCCGGCCCCAACCACGTGCTGCCCACCGGCCGCACCGCCCGCTTCGCGTCCGGCCTCTCCACGCTGGATTTCGTCAAGCGCACCACCTGGGTCGAGGCTTCGCCGGCCGCCTTCGCCGCCATCGCGCCGGCCGGGGCCGCGCTGGCCACCGCTGAGGGCCTGGGCGCCCATGCGCTCAGCTTGACGCTGCGGCTTCAGGGAAGGCCAGGGGCGCTGCCCCTGGACCCCGTTGGGGTTTGAAACCCCAAACCCCCAATTTGAGGGCAACGCTCCTGCCTGCATCCGGGCTTTCCTGCTTGACCCGACGGTGCGCGCTCACCACAACCCCCCTTCGTCCATCCCAATAGAGGCCTGATGTCCAAAGAAGACATGATCGAGTTCAGCGGTATCGTCACCGAACTGCTGCCCAACGCGATGTTCCGCGTCAAACTGGATACCAACGAACACTCCATCCTGGCCCAGGTCAGCGGCAAGATGCGCAAGAACCGCATCCGCGTACTGGCGGGCGACCGCGTGAACGTGGAGATGACGCCGTACGACCTCTCCAAGGGGCGCATTACGTTCCGCTTCAAGTAACCCCGGCCAGAACCGCGCGCGTGCGCCGCCGCCGGCCGTGAACCTCATTCTCGCCTCGGCCAGCCCGCGCCGCCTCGCTTTGCTGGCCCAGATCGGCGTCACGCCCACCACAGTCGCGCCGCAGGATATCGACGAGCAGCCCCGCCGCCACGAGCTGCCGCGCCCGCACGCCGAACGCCTCGCCGCCGAAAAGGCGAACGCCGCCGCCTGCCCAGGCAGCTACGTGCTCGCCGCCGACACCGTGGTCGCCGTCGGCCGCCGCATCCTGCCGAAGGCCGAGGACGAGGCCCAGGCTCGCGCCTGCCTCACCTTGCTCTCCGGCCGCCGCCACCACGTCATCACCGCCATCGTGCTGGTCACCCCCGAGGGCGCACGCTCGGCCCGCACATCGGACAGCACGGTGCTGTTCGCCCGCCTGCTGCCGGCGCAGATCGAAGCCTACCTCGCCACTGGCGAATGGCGCGGCAAGGCGGGCGGCTACGCCATCCAGGGTGCGGCGGCCGCCTTCATCCGCGCGCTGCACGGCAGCTACTCCGGAGTCGTCGGCCTGCCGCTCTACGAAACCGCCCAGCTTCTCCGCGGCCGCGGTTACATCGCACCCGGCTTCAACACATCCGGCTTCGACGCAGCATGAGCCCCCGCCACCCCACAAGCCGGGCCGCCACCCTGCGGGCATGCGCCCCCTGCTGATCGCCGCCAGCGCCAGCCCCGGCGAGATCCGCCTGGCCGTCCAGGACGGCGCCATCCTCATCGACTACGCCATCTGGCGCCCCGGCGCGCCCGATGGTCTGGGCGACCTCCATTGGGCCCGCATCACCGCCCGCGTGCCCGCCATGGCCGGCGCCTTCGCCGCCCTGGCCACCGGCGCCGACGGCTTCCTGCCCGACAGCGCCGGTGCCGCCGGCCGCACCCAGGGCGACCTGCTCGCCGTACGCATCGTGCGCACCGCCCAGGGCGGCAAAGGACCGCGCCTGGCCGCCGCTACACCGCCGCCTGGCACCAGGCCCGCTACCGCCCCGGCACTGATCGCCGCCGGCCCCACGCCGCTTGCGCGCCTCGCCGCCGCCTATCCGGGTGCGGCCATCCAGATCGACAGTCCGCTGCTCTACGCCGCCCTGCGCGCCACCATCCCCGGCCTGGCCCTGGTGCCCCGCGCCTTCGACGACGCGCTGGAGGCCGAGCTGGACGCGCTCGCCACCCCCCATGCCGACCTGCCCGGCGGCTTGCGCGCCACCATCACCCCCACGCCCGCGCTGGCCGCCATCGACGTGGACATGGCCGGCGCCTCCGCCGGCGGCCAGGAGAAGCACGCAAGCCAGTTCGCCGCCAACCGCGCCGCCCTGCCGGCGCTCGCCCGCCAGATCCGCCTGCGCAACCTCTCCGGCGCCATCCTCATCGACCTCGCCGGCATCCAAGCCCGCCGGCGCGCGGCCCTCGCCCCCGATCTGGCCGCCGCCCTGGCGCCCGACCCCGCCCAGCCGCGCCTGCTCGGCTTCACCGCGCTGGGCCTGGCGGAAATCCTGCGCCCGCGCCTCTCCGCCCCGCTGCACGAACTGCTCGCCGGCCCGCACGCCGCCGGCCTGGCCGCGCTGCGCGCCGCCGCCGGGCGCCCCGCCGCCGGGCGCCCCGCCGCAGCCCTGGCACTCCGCGCCGCCCCCTCTGTCATCGCCGCCCTGCAGGCCGATCCAGCCGCGCTGCAAGCCCTTGCACACGCCACCACCCATGCCCTGATCCTGCGCTCGGACCCGAACCGCCCTGTCGGCGGCTGGGTCCTCGAGGACGCGACTTGAGCCAGGCCTGCCCGATCTGCCGCAAACCCGCCACCGCCGCCGCGCGCCCGTTCTGCTCGCCACGCTGCGCCGAGATCGACCTCGGCCGCTGGCTTACCGAACGCTACGTCGTTCCCGGTCAGGATGGCGAAGCCCTGGCCGAACCCGCCACGCCCGATGCTTGATCGCCGCCCCACCCTGGGCTAAAGCCTCGCCTCCCGCGGCGCCCAGGTAGCTCAGTTGGTAGAGCATGCGACTGAAAATCGCAGTGTCGGTGGTTCGATTCCACTCCTGGGCACCATTACCCGCCGGCTCCCTTTACCTCTCAAGGCCGCGATTTCCGCGGCCCGCCCCGAGCACATCCGGCACGCCAGATAAAGGCTTGTTCCGCTTAAATTCTCCTGCTTGTTGTCTCGCGTTCTGCGGGCACAAGGATGTCGTCTGAAAACGATGGCATGATTCCGGGGCTGTGCTCCGGGTGTGCCGTCGCCGCTCAGCTTACGAAGCGGACGCAGGAGCGTTTAGCTCCCGACTGTCGACGGCTGGCAGCGCGGCGAGTCGTGCGCTGGATCGCGTCTGTATCGCAACATCAAGCAAGCGATACGCGCGTTACTCATGATCCGGCTTGCGCCGCATCGCCTTGGTGCCGGAGCGCTCGCCCTTGGCTTCCAGCCGGCGTGTTTTCGAACCCAGTGTCGGCCGTGTGGCGCGCCGGCGCACCGGCGGCACGGCGGCTTCGCGGATCATCGCCAATAGCCGCTCGGTCGCGTCCTCGCGGTTGCGCTGCTGCGAGCGGAAGCGTTGCGCGTTGATGACGATGACGCCGTCCTGCGTCATCCGGCTCCCGGCGATGCGGATTAGCCGCGCCTTCAGCGCGTCGGGCAAGGAGGGAGAGGCGCGCGCATCGAAGCGCAGCTCGACTGCGGTGGAGACCTTGTTGACGTTCTGCCCGCCCGGGCCCGAGCTTAGCACGAAACGTTCGCTCAGCTCGGCCATGTCGATCGACAGCGACGCGGTGACCGCCAGGCGCGGCACCGGCGGCTCGGCCGGTGGCTAGCGTGCCGGCTTGCGGAATTTCAGGATGAAATTATCCGCCTCGCCGATGGCGGCGTATTTCGCATGGTCCACATTGCCCATCGCGAAGGTTGGCGGCAGCGTCCAAACGCCCTTGGGCCACTGCTTGGTGTCTTTCGGATTGGCGGCGAGTTCGGAACTGCCCACCAGCACGAAGCCGGCATGCTGCGCCAGCGCCACCGTGTAATCCTGGCGGACGTAGCCGTTATCGGCCTTGGGATCCTGCGGTGCGCTGGCCAGGCCGCGATGTTCCTCGACACCCAGGATGCCGCCGGGTTTGAGCGCGCGGAAGAAGGCGGCGAAGGCGGCATCGGCGTAGCCGTCGCCCATCCAATTGTGCACGTTGCGGAAGGTCAGCACGAAATCGGCCGAGCCGGGCGGCGCGATGTCGTGGCTGTCTTTCGACAGTGTCGTGAGCTGCATCTTGCCGTAGCCGGGCTTGCCCACGAAGCGGGCGCGGAAGTTGCTGGCGGCCGGCTCGTCGGGCGAATCCGCCGGGAGGGCGACCGTGTAGGTGCCGTGCGGGGCCAGGTAAGGGGCCAGGATCTCGGTCCAATAGCCGCTGCCGGGCCATATCTCGACCACGTTGGCATCCGGTCGCAGGCCGAAGAAGGCGAGCTCCTCGGCGGGGTGGCGCGCGGCATCGCGGGCGGCCAGGCGCGGCGTGCGCGTGCTGGCGGCAATCGCGGCGGCCAGGCCGGGCCCGGGCTGGCATACGGCCTGGCGCATCGGGGCGGCGGCGAGCAGCAGCGGCAGGCCGATGGAACAGGCGAGGCTGAATGAAATCCGCATGGTGTGGCTCCGGACGATGTGGGCGGAAGGTGGATCAGGCAGGCCGGCGCGGCAAGCGGCGGCTGCACGCAAGCGTGATGAAGCGGCCATCATCTCGCCACAGGCAGCGACCACATCAGATGCATCAAGGAGTGTCGCCATGATCGAGATGAAGCGGACGGACTGGCTCAAGGCTGCGGCGGCGTGCGCGGCCATCGCGTTGGCGCCTTGGGCGCCGGCGGCAGCGCAGGGCCGCGGCGGTTATGGCGGCGGGTTTCACGGCGGCTACGGCGGCGGCTACCACGGTGGTTATCACGGCGGCTACGGCGGGTATCGCGGCGGCTACGGTGGGGGTTATCGCGACCACGACGAGGGCGGTTACCGCGGCGGCTACGGCGGCGGTTACGGCTATAGGGGCGGCTACGGCTATCGCGGCGGCTTTGGCTATGGCGGCTACGGTTTCGGCGGGGTCGGCATTGGTTTCGGCTTTGGCGGGCCGGTGATCGGCGGCTACGCCCCGCCGGTGTATTACGCCCCGCCCGTCTACGCCCCCTATGCTTACGCACCGTATGGCTACGCGCCGGCGTATTGATCGGGGCCGCGGCAAGCTAATGCTGCTTTAACTTGCCATCGCCATGCCGCGCGCGTTGTTTTGCGGCATGGCGAAAGGCTTCACGCTGCTCGAAATCCTCGTGGTGCTGGCCATTTTCGGCGTTGCCATCGGCATCGTCGTCGGCCGCGCGCCCACGCGCAGCCGCGGGCTGGAGGCACGCGCGGCGGCCGGCGCCATCGCCCAGGCACTGCGCGGCGCCCGCGCGCAGGCGATCGCCACCGACCAGGACGTGGCCGTGGCGTTCGACCCTGCCGGCCACGCCTTTGCCGTCGATCGGATGCCGCCGCGTCGCCTGGCACGCGACCTGGCCATTGCCGTGGCAGCGCCGGCCCTGCGCGGGCCCGGCGACGTGCGGTTGATCCGCTTTGCGCCCGACGGCAGTGCCACGGGCGGGCAGGTGGTGCTGGGCACCGGCAAGCACCGGCTGGGCATCAGCGTGGAATGGCTGACTGGCCGGGTGACGGTGGCCAATGTGGAGTGAGCGGCCGGCCCAGGCCGGCTTCACGCTGCTCGAGGTGATGATCGCTTTTGTCATCGCGGCGCTGGCGATCGGCGCGTTGTTCGGCGGCACCGTTTCCGGCCTGGATGCCACGGCAGTTGCGGCCAGCTACGACGAGGCGGTGTCGCTGGCAAAATCGCATCTGGCCGCCATCGGGCATGGCACAACGATTGCGGTGCAGGAGACCAGCGGCGCCGATGGCCAGGGCTTTACCTGGCATCTGCGCGTCCGCGAGGCCGGCTCGCGCCAGTTGGCGTTGAGCGACCAGGACCGTGCCAACGACCTCAAGCCGAGCCGGGCGGTGCTGTACGACGTGATCGTGACCGAGAGCTGGCATACCGGACATCGGCAGCGGCAGGTGACGCTGGCGACTCGCCGGTTCGACGTGCGGGCGGCGGAGGGCACGTGAGGCGGCCGGCGGCGGCCACCCCGGCGCAGGCCGGCTTTACGCTGATCGAGGTGATCGTGGCGCTGGTGGTGTTCGGCTTCATCATGGCCGGGCTGTTCCAGGCGCAGCGATTCGGCACCACGGCGTGGGATCTGGAGGGCCGGCTGGCGGAGAACGCGGCGCAGCTCGAACGGCTCGACCGGGTGCTGCGGCAGACGATCGAGCAGGCCTCGCCGCCGTTATCGACGGAAGACCGGCCGCTGGTGGGCGAGGAGCATCGGCTGCGGCTGATGACTCTGCTGCCCGACGAGCCGCAGACGCAGCCGGTGCGCCATGCGCAGGTGGCACTGGGCGTGGATGACCGGCACCGGCTGGTGCTGCGCTGGCAGCCGCACGCCAATGCGGTGCCGCTGGGCCCGCCGCCGCCGCTGCAGACCGTGGTGCTGGCCGAAGGCGTAGAGCGGATCGACCTGGCCTACCGCGCCGGCGCGGCCGATGGCGGCAAATGGTCGAAAACCTGGACCGACGGGGCGCTGCCGGCGGTGGTGCAGGTGCATTTCGTGCTGGCCAACACGCGCCACCGCTGGCCGGATATGGCGGTGCCCACTTTGCTGGACAGCAATGGCAGCTTCTGATCCCGCGCCCGACCAGGGTTTCGCGCTGCTGCTGGTGCTGTGGACCATGGCGCTGCTGTCGTTGCTCGCCGCCCAGGTGACCGGGGCCGGGCGGGCGGAGACTAAGCTGGCCGACGCGCTGCGCGGCGGCGCCCAACTGCAGGCGGCGGCCGATGCGGCGGCCTACGAGACGATCTGGCACATGCTGGATGGCGGCGGCGATTTCTGGCTGCCGGGGGCCACCACGCGCGTAATCGCCGAGCCGGCCGGGCCGGTGCGGGTGACGGTGACCGACGAGCGCGGCAAGCTGGACGTCAATCAGTCGCCGCCGGCGCTGCTGGCCGCCCTGTTCGCCGTGGTCGGCGCCGACCGCACCACGGCGCGCACCGTTTCGAACGCGATTGCGGATTGGCGATCCCAGCAGCCGGCGGGCGGCGAGGACACGCCGCTGATGGCGAGCTACCGCATGGACAACCGCGTCTGGGGGCCGGCCGGCCAGGAGTTCCAGCGGCTCGACGAGCTGAAGCTGGTGCTGGGCATGACGCCGGCGCTGTACCAGGCGAGCCTGCCCTATCTGACGCTGGCGTTGGAGCAGGGGCCGTGGGTGGCGTATGCGAGCCCGGCCGTGCTGGCGGCCATCGCGCGGGCCAAGCGGGATGCCGGGCTGACGGTGGATGCCGCCGATTTGCGCGGCCCGATCGTGCTGCGCATCGAGGCGCGGGCCACCGGCGCGCATGGTGCCGCGTTCGTGCGGCGCGTGCTGTTCCGGCTGGATGGCACGCTGAGCGGGCCGGCCTGGAAATACCGTGTGCTGGCCTGGGAGGATGGCGCTTAGCGCCGGGCTGGCCTGATGGCACGCTGAGCGGGCCTGCGTGGAGGTACCGTGTGCTGGCCTGGGAGGATGGCGCTTAACGCCGGGCTGGCCTGCACCGCCCTTAGCAGCACGAGCCCCGGCGATGACCGATGCTTTGACGTCGCCGGCGTGGGTCGCGCGGCTGGTTCTGGCTTGGCCTGAGATCGCCCGGCAGGGCGTGATACAGCAGCGGCAGCGGTAGGTCGTCAGAACGCAAAAGGGCGGCCACCGAAGTGGCCGCCCCGCTTGCATTTGTGGATAGACCGGTGTTAGCGGCCGACCACGCCCGGGCACTTTGCAGTGTTCTGGATGTTGACGTTGTACTTCTGCGCGTTAGTCAGGATCGCGCGGCTGATCACGTTGACGAACGGCTTGGCGCCCGACTTGGAGATCGCAACGAAGCCGTTGTTGTTGATCGTGGTCGCGTAGGACGCATTGGTGCTGTAATGGTCGGTCAGGAAGGCGAGGATGCCCTTGGCGACGACCGGATCGTGGTAGCACTGCGCCAGGTCGAACGTGGTGTAGCCGACGACCGGGTAGCCCAGCGACACCGTCTGGATCAACGGCACGTAGTTGCTCGGGTTCGCCGCATCCGTCGCGTTGGCCGGAGCCGTCAGATGCTGGCCGGTCTTGGCGTGGTTCAGCGCGTTCGTCACGTTGGTCACGGTCGGGATATAGGGAATGTTGCCGATCTTGACGGCGGCGACGACCAGCGAGCTCTTGCTGCCGTCGGCCAGCACTGCGCTGCTGTTCGGATCGACAGTGGTGAAGTCGGGCGAGACGTAGCCGATCGCCGACGTGACCGTCGGAGCGCCGGCAACGCCGGTGTGGTTGTTGAGGTAGCTGGCGACGCCGCTGCTGCCCTTCTGGCCGACGAAGTTGGCCGGCACGGCGACGTTGTTCTTGGTGAACACGTCCGTGAAGGTCGTGCTCGGCACGATCGGCAGGACGAAGTTCGAGTTCGTCGAGGTGCAGACGCTGGGATCGGAGAAGTGGTTCAGCAGCAGGAACGAGGTGCCCGAGCCGTCGTTACGATAGACGACCGTGATCGGGCCAGCGGTGACGCTGCGAGCCACCGAGGTCTTCGACCAGTCGGTGATCTTGCCGGAGAAGATGCCGCAGAGGTCGCTGTCGGTCAGCGCGATGCCGCCGGCGACCGGCTTGTTGAGGGCGGTGGCGCCGTTCTGCGTCACCTTGGCATTGACGACCGGGAACGAGATGCCGACGCCCATGGACGGGAGCTGGATCAGGTTGCCGGCAGCCGACTGGCCGACCGGCGAGGACGACCAGCCGCTGATCTGCGTGCTGGACAGCGTGGCGTCGGACGCGCCGTAATCAACGCTGGCCGAACCGCCGACGGTGCCGGAGCAGTTGCCGCCATTGAGGTTGAGCACCTTGTTGGTGTCGCAGCTGATGTCGTCGTTCAGGAACGCAGCCTGGCCCGAACCCGAGCCGGCCGGCCAATAGAGCACCTGGTTGCCGGAAGCGGGCGACGGGTTGTTGAACGTTGCGGCGCCGGCGGCCTGGCTGTTGTTGAACGTCTGGAATTCCGTGAAGTAGTTGAACTCGGCGAGGGTGGAGCCGCCGCCGGTGATGGCCTGGGCGAACGCGCCGGACGACATGCAGGCCAGAGCAGCCGCAGAGGCGGCGCCCAGCAGATGGGTGCGAGACATAGGTATTTCCCTTTGAGAGGTGAACCAGTCATCGACCGACTGGCTGGCGCGGTTCCTAACAGGACGCAGCCGGAAAATGTGTGACGTAAAAGTTATGACTATATTACGGTTTGATGACACAGTGGCGGCGCGCGCAACTCTGCACGCGCAATCCCAACAACATTCGCGATGGCCGCTTATTGCGTGTTGCTGCAAGCGCTACTGATTGCTATGAGGCCGCCACGCGGGCGGCCTTGGGCCGGTGTCGCTCGCATTCCGATTGGCGCCGAACGGGAGTTCACCTTGCGACTTGGCCGAGCATGCGCCGACCATTTTCGGCCGCGCTGCCAGGCTCGGGTGCTGCGTGTGTGCGCGCCTGACACGCCAGCCGTTGCGGCCTCGTTGCGCGCGCTTGCCGGTGGCGGCGCTTTGCCATGACACGATTCGAGCGCGTTGGTTTGGCCGGCGCCGTTCTCGCGATCTGCTTTGGTGCGGCTGGCGCACGAGCGGCGCAGCCGGCGGGCGGGCGTTTCGATGTGGCCGAAATCCGTGTCGAGGGCAGCAGCGTGTTGCCGCAGGAGGATGTCGAGCAGGCGGTCTATCCGTTCGTGGGGCCGGACAAATCTGCGGCCGATATCGAGCACGCGCGGGCTGCGCTGCAGGCGCTGTATGCCGAGCGCGGATTCGATACGGTGTCTGTGATGATCCCGCCGCAGCATGTGGATGCCGGCGCGGCTGTGGTCGTGGCGCTGCAGGTGGTCGAGCGGCGCGTCGGCCGGCTGCGGGTGACCGGGGCCCGCTATTTCCTGCCCAGCGACGTGCGGGCCGGCGCGCCATCAGTGGCGCCGGGCACCGTGCCAAACCGCAACGACATCCTGCGTGATTTGACCGCATTGAACACGCTGCCCGATCGCCAGGTTCAGCCAGCGCTGAAGGCGGGGCGGCGGGCCGATACGGTGGATGTCGATCTCACGGTGAGCGACAAGATGCCGCTGCACGGCTCGCTGGAACTCAACAACCGCTACAACGCCGACACCACGGCGACGCGGCTATCGGCGTCGCTGACCTACGGCAACCTGTTCCAGCGCGGCGATTCGGTGACATTGGGCTACCAGGTGGCGCCCGAGAATGTGCGCGATGCCGAGGTGACGTCGGCCTCCTATCTGTTCCACGTGCCCGGCAGCAAGTTGTCGCTGCTGTTCAGCTACCTGCATTCCAACAGCAACGTTACCGCGCTGGGCACCACCGATGTTGCAGGCCGCGGCACGTCGGCCGGCTTCCGCGTGCTCATTCCGCTCGGTGGCACCAGCAATTTCAGCCACTCGGTCTCGGCGGGCTGGGACTACAAGCGCTATTTCGAGCTCGATACCTTTCGGCCCACCAGCCAGATCACCTCGGCGCCGGTCACCTATTATCCGCTGTCGGCCACCTATGCGGCAGACTGGACGGGCGAGCGTTCGACCACCGATCTGACGCTGGGGCTGGAGTTCGGGCTGCCGGCGCTTGGCAGTTCGCACCCGCAATTCGACAATAAGGCCTCTATGGCGCCGCCCGGATTCTCGATCCTGCGCGCCTCCGTCACGCGCCAGCAGGATCTGCCGCGGGGTGCGCAGCTTTGGGGTTCGGTAACCGGCCAGCTCACCAACGAGCCGCTGGTCAGCAGCGAGCAGGTGGGCGCGGGCGGTGCGGATTCCGTGCGCGGCTATCTGGAGGCCGAGACGCTGGGCGATCGCGGCGCGTACCTTCAAACCGAATTGCGCAGCCCGTCAGTGGCCAAATATCTGGGCGGCCCGGTGACCTCGTGGCGGTTTCACCTGTTTGCCGATGCGGCCATGGTGAACCTGACGCAGCCGTTGCCGCATCAGCGTTACGATTACGGGCTCAGCTCCGCGGGCATCGGCAGCCGCGTCAATCTATGGGGTTATCTCAACGGCGTGGTGCAGGACGCGCAGACGTTCAACACCGGCCCCAATACCAAGGCCGGCACGAACCGCGTGCTGTTCCGCGTCTATGGAGAGTTCTGACATGATCCGCGCCCTTTTCTCGCGCCTGCGCGCCGTGCGCGCTGACCTGGCTGCAGCCGCCATCTGCGCGGCCCTGCTGGCGACGGCGGGCAGCGCGCAAGCTGCGTGGTGGAATGGCGACTGGCCGTATCGTGTGAAGATCGATGCCGATACCGGAGCGCACGGCGCCAATGTGGGCCAGCCGATCGGCCGCACGCCGGTGCTGGTGCGGCTGCTGGCCAACAACTTCAATTTCGACACCGCCAAGCAGGATGGCGGCGATCTGCGTTTCGTGGCGGCCGACGACCGCACGCCGCTGCACTACCACATCGAGAAGTTCGACGGTCTGGTGGATCAGGTGGCGCTCGTGTGGGTGGATGTGCCGGATCTGGCACCGGGTGCCACCGCGAATTTCTACATGTACTGGGGCAACAGCAAGGCGAACGACGCTTCCGACGCGCATGCGACTTACGATGCCGACCAGTTGCTGGTGTGGCATTTCGGCGAGGAATCCGGCTTGCCCAAGGACAGCACGGCTTACGGCAACAATGCGGCGACACCGGGCAAGCGCGATCAGAATGCCATTATCGGCTTCGGCTCCAAGCTGGACGGCACGGCGCCGATCCGGCTGGCCGCCAACCCGACTCTGAA
This sequence comes from uncultured Alphaproteobacteria bacterium, assembly GCA_963751795.1. Lineage (GTDB taxonomy): Bacteria > Pseudomonadota > Alphaproteobacteria > Acetobacterales > Acetobacteraceae > BOG-908. Next base: position 148,326 of record CAVVVI010000005.1, on the reverse strand, counting down.
CATCGCTGCCGGGCAGGCGCTGACATGGCAGCTCTGGGTCAAGCCTAACCCAGCGGCGCAGAGTGCGACGCTGTACGATCAGCGCGATGCCGCGGGCGTCAGCGACTTCGCGGTGGCGCTGCAGGCCGGCGTGCCGTCGGTTACGATCACCTCGGCTGCCGGCACCGTGCGTGCGGCGGGCACGGCGCCGCTGGCGGGTGATAGCTGGCACATGCTGACGGTGACGGCTGATCAGGGCCACGTGACGCTGTATGTCGATGGCGTGCAGGCGGCCCAGGCTGCCGGTGCGATGCCCGCTATCACCGGGGCCGCGATGCTGGGCGGTGCGGCCGCGCCGGCAGCCTCCGCGGGCTTGGCCGCATCCCCGGCTTCGGCCGGCTTCGTGGGCGAGATCGACGAGTTCGAGCTGAGCAAGGTGGCCCGCCCGGCCGGCGCCATCCTGCTCGCCGACCGCGACCAGGGCACGCAGGCGAGCCTGCTGAAATTCGAAAACCCCGAGCAGACCAGCAGCTTCGGCAGCGGCTATATCGGCATCATTCTCAAATCGGTCACCATCGATGCCTGGGTGATCATCGGCATTCTGATCTTCATGATGCTGGTCAGCTGGCTGGTGATGGCGGCGAAGGCGGCCTATGTCGGCCGGGTTGCCGGCGCCAACAAGCGCTTCCTGGTTCTGCTGCGCGACATCAACAAGAAGAACAACGCGCTGCTGCCGGCCGTGCCGCGCGAGCGTGCCAGCGGCATGACCGCCTCGTGCCTGTATCGCGTGTACGAGACCGGCGTGCGCGAAGTCGAGGAGCGGCTGGCGACCGGGCGGCACATGGCCGACGGCACCATCGCGCCGCAATCGCTGGCCGCGATCCGCTCCTCGATGGATGGGCAGATGGTGCGCGAGATAGCCAAGCTGAACAATCTGATGGTGTTCCTCACGATCGCCATCTCGGGCGGTCCGTTCGTGGGCCTGCTCGGCACGGTGGTGGGCGTGATGATCACGTTCGCCGCCATCGCCGCGGCCGGCGACGTGAACGTCAACTCGATCGCACCGGGCATCTCGGCGGCTTTGCTGGCGACGGCCACCGGCATGTTCGTCGCCATTCCGGCGCTGTTCGGCTACAACTACTTTCAGACGCGCATCAAGACGGTGATCTCCGAGATGGCCGTGTTCGTCGATGAAGTGGTCACCCGGATTGCCGAGGGCGAATACGCGCGCGCACGCACGCAGCCCGGCGCGCTGCCCGAAGCCGCGGAGTAGCGCGCGATGCAGATCCAGGAAGACAAGCCGTACGACGACATCAACATCACCCCGATGCTCGACCTCGCCTACGTGCTGGTGGTGATCTTCATCATCATGACGACGGCGAGCGTGCAGGGGGTGAAGGTGGATTTGCCGAAGGGCAGCTCCACCGTGTCGCTGGCGGTGCCGAAAACCAAGGTGATCTCGGTCAACAATGCCGGCCAGGTGTTCATCGACGCCATTCCGGTGAGCCTGGCCGAGCTGGAAGCCAAGTTGCGCGATGCGAAAGCGATCACGCCGGACCTGCCGATCGTGCTGAAGGGCGACCGGCAGTCGCAATACGAGAAGATTATGAACGTGCTCGACGTGTGCGGGCGCGTCGGTATCTCCTCGCTCGGCCTGGCAGCGCAGCGCAGCGCCGGCAGTTGAGCCGATGCTCGACGACGACGATTTCAACGCCGATTTCGATCGCAAGACACCGTGGCAGCGCTTCGGGCTCCCGGCCGGTGCGGTGGTTGCGGCGTTGGTTGTCGGGGCGTCGGCCTATTACCTGCTGAAGGGCGGCGCGGGGCCGGCCGCGCGGCCGCATGCCGAGCAGCACATCACCCAGGTGCAGCTGCCGCCGCCACCACCACCGCCGCCGCCCCCGAAGACGCCACCACCGCCCAAGCCGCAAGAGACGCCCAAGCTGCGCGAGGCGGCGCCAACCACCACGGCGGCCAAGCAGGCGCCGAAAGCGCCCTCGCCCAAGGCGAGCGTGACCACGTCGATCGCGGGCCCGGGCAATTCCGGCCTGGCGGTGGGCAATGATGGCGGCGGCATCGGGCTGGGCACCGGCACGGGCACGGGCGACGGAGCAGGCGACAATGACGGTTATGTCAGCAGCAAGACGCAGGCGCGGATCAACGAGGCGCTGCACCGGAGCAAGAAGCTCGAATACCTGCACTACCGGGCCACGCTGACCTTCACGCTGAACGCCGATGGCCGGTTCACCAACGTAGCGGTCAGCAGCTTCTCGGGCGACGAGGATGCCCGAGATGAGGTGATGCGCGTGGTGGCCTCCGAATTGTTCGGCGAGGCGCCGCCGGCTTCGACCATCGGCAAGCAGATCACCATCCGCACCACCGGCCGCGCCCGCGGCTGAATGCCCCTTTTGGCCGAATCGGAATTGCACATGGTCATCCTTCGCCTCAGAGCCGCCCCGCTGGTGCTGGCTGCCACGATGCTGCTGCCGGCCTTGGCCCAGGCGCAGCAGAGCACGGAGGAACGCATGCGCGACGCGCTGCGCCAGGCGGTGACCGAGATGCGGGCAGCGCAGGATCAGGCGGCCCAGGCGCAGGCCGATCTGGCCCGCGCGCAGGGGGAGAAATCCGCCTTGCAGGCGCAGCTCGATGCGGCGAACGCGAAGCTTGCCGGGCAGGCGGCACGGCCCGCGGCCCGGCCGGCCGACGAGGCCGCGATGCAGGCGCGCGTTCGGGCGGCGGAAGCACAGGCGGCGGCGCTGCAGCAGCGCAGCGTGGCGCTGCAGGGCAGCGTGCAGGCACAGGCCGCGCTGGCACGCACCAGCCAGGAGGAAAGCCAGCAGGCCGCCGCTGCCCTGCGCGGGCAAAGTACCGCGCTGACCACGTGCAAGGCGGCCAACGCCAAGCTGACCGACGTGGCCGAACAGATCCTGCATCTCTACGAATCGCAAAGCTTCCGGGCCGTGCTGCTGCGAAGCTACGAGCCGATCCTGGGAGAGGCCCGCGTGCGGCTGGAGAACACGGTGCAGACCTATGATGACAAGATCAGGGACCAGGAATACGTGGCGCCTGGCCCGGCCGCCGCTGCACCAGCGCGCTGACATGATGCGCGCGGGGATGCTCGCGGCAGCCCTGCTGCTGGGTGCCGCCGCGCCCGATCCGGTGGTGGCCGAGCGCGGGGCCGACCACATCACGCTGAGCCAGGCGCGGGCGCTGATCGCGGCCACGGATGCCGACACCCGCGCGCGGCTGACCGCCACGCCCGCCGCGCTGACCGAGTGGCTGCGCAACTTGCTGCTGCAGCGCGCTCTGGTGCAGCAGGCCAAGGCCGAACACTGGGACCAGCGGCCGGATGTGGCGGCCTTGCTGCAGCGCGCGCATGACCAGGTGAGCGCGCAAAGCTATCTGGCCGCCCATGCCACGGTGCCGGCCGGCTATCCGTCGGCGGCCGAGCTGCAGGCCGCCTACGACCAGAACCGGTCCAAGCTGATGCAGCCGCGCGGCTACCATCTGGTGCAGCTTTTCGTGCCCGGCACCAGCCTGCCTGCCCCGGCGGCCAAGGCGCGGCTGGCGACCATCCGCCAGCAGGTGACGGGCGAGGCGGGGCGCGGCCACTTAACGCTCGAGACGGCGGCGGGCCAGATCGCCGGGGCGCAGACGGTCGATCTCGGCTGGCTGCCGGAGACGCAGATCGTGCCCGCGATCAAGGCGGCGGTGGCCGGGCTGCCGGAAGGCGGGCTGACCGATCCCGTCTGCACCGAGAATGGCTGCCACCTGATCCGCCTGGTTGCCACCCGGCCGGCCGGCCCGGCGCCGCTGGCCGACATACGCGACGGGCTGGTGCGGGCGCTGCGGTCGCAGAAGCAGGCCGAGCTGGAGCGCGCTTACGCGTCCACTTTGCTGGCGGCACAGCCGGTGGCGGTCAACGAGATCGAAGTCTCGCGCCTGGGGCACTGAGCGTGGCCACGCCTGTCGGCGTTGACAGCTTGGGTGCCGGCCCGACACTGCAGCCAGCAACAGGAGTTCCGCCATGCGACGCCTCGTCCTGGCCATCGTGATGTGTGCCCCGGCCGCCCGCGCCCAGCCTGCCCGGCAGACTTGCGTGGACGTGCAAGTGGGCACGGCGCAGAGCTACGATTGCCTCAACCAGCAGCTGCGGGCGGCCGCGCAATCGTCGCAGCGCTTCTCGTCGGACGGCAGCGCGCCTTACAACGCGGCGTCGCCGGGCAACGTCACCGGACAGTTCAACGAGGCGGCGACCCGCAACCGGCTGGGCAGCAGCTTCGGCCATTCGGTGACGCCGCAGCGCCCCGCGGTCAGCTTCGCGCCGCCGCGCTAGCCGCATGCGCAGCATTGCCGCCGCTCGGGCCGCGCTGGAAGCCGGTGCCGTCACCAGCCGTAGCCTGGTGGAGCACTGCCTGGAGCGCATACTGGCGCCCGAAGGCGAGGGGAGCCGCACGTTCACACGGGTGTACGCCGAGCAGGCGCGTGCCAGTGCCGACGCGATGGATGCGCTGCGCCGGGCCGGGCGTGCGCCGGGCCCGCTCGCCGGCATCCCGATCAGCTGGAAGGATCTGCTGGACGTCGCCGGCGAGCCCACGCCGGCCGGCTCGGTGGTGCTGGCCGAGGCACCTGTGGCGACGGCCCATGCACCGGCGGCGCAACGGCTGCTGGCCGCCGGGCTGGTGCCGATGGGCCGCACCAACATGACGGAATTCGCCTTCAGCGGCGTGGGCATCAACCCGCATTACGGCACGCCGCGGTCGCCGTTCGGCCGCACCGGCGATGGCGGCGGCCGCGTTCCCGGCGGCAGCTCCTCGGGCGCCGCGGTCTCGGTGGCCGATGGCATGGCGCTGGCGGCGCTGGGGACCGATACCGGCGGATCGTGCCGGATTCCAGCGGCATTCTGCGGCATCACCGGGTACAAGCCGACGGCCCGCCGGGTGCCGTTGGATGGCGTGCTGCCGCTGGCGCCGTCGTTGGACTCGGTGGGCCCGCTGGCGAACACGGTTGCCTGCTGCGCCGCCATCGATGCGGTGCTGGCCGGCGAGCCGATGCCCGATTTGCCGACGCTGCCGCCCTTCGGCCTGCGGCTGCTGTTCCCCACCAACATCGTGACGGACGGCATGGACGCGCCGACAGAGCGCGCTTTGGACCGCGCCGTGCAGCGCCTGGACCGCGCCGGCGTGGTGATCGTGCACCGCCGGGTCGCCAGCCTGGACATGATCACCCAGGCGCATGCGCGCGGCGGGCTGGCGGTGGTGGAATCCTTTGCCTGGCACCGCGCGCTGCTGGCCGAGCATGCCGAGCGCTACGATCCGCGCGTGGCCAACCGCATCCTGCCCGGCGGCACCATGCTGGCGGCCGACTACATCGTGCTGTGCGCCGCGCGAACCCGGATCGTGGCGGCGTTCGAGGCGGAGATGGCGGGGTTCGACGCATTGGTGATGCCCACCGTGCCGATCGCCCCGCCGCCGATCGCGGCGTTTGCCGAGGAGGCGGAATACCGTCGGCTGAACAACCTAATCCTGCGCAACCCGTCGCAGGTGAATTTCCTGGATGGCTGCGCGATCAGCCTGCCGTGCCACGAGCCGGGTGCGGCACCGGCGGGGCTGACGCTGGCGGCGCCGGCGATGCAGGATGCGCGGCTGCTGATGCTTGCGGCGGCGTTGGAGCCGATTGTGGTTTTGGCCGGCGACAGCGCGCGCTGATACGACGGCGGAGGGCGGGGGCGCTGAATTTGCAGTTCAACGGCAGGTGACGGCTGGATCAGAGCCCGAGGAAGTCGATCACCGCAAATGCCCGTTCCATAGCGCGGCGCATGGGTCCCGCAGATACAGGGTTGGTGCAGCCGAGCACCGTTTCCTTCGAGACCAGCGGAGGAAAGTGCGTGCCTCGCGGCTGCACGTGCGGCGAAGTTCGCTTCTGGCCGCTAATCGCGTCGGTCCTTGACGAGAGGCGGCGGTCGTCCGGGACGGGTTCAAACGACCGTTCCGGACAAGGCGAGACGGCGGCGAGGTCGAACCCCGCGCATTTACCCGCACGCTAGGCGAAGAAGCAGCTTGTCTCGAAATTGTTCGCGGCGCCCGGTCATCAGCCTAGCCCGCCGCATGCGAACACACATACGGTGAAGGCCGCACGCGACCGGCATCGTGACGGGCCGCGTGCCGGTCAGATGCAGCACGGCAGCCCTTGAATGTGTTCCCACCCGCAAATCAGGCCGCAGCGGCTGGGCGATTCACACCCCGCCGCTGCGCCTTACGTATCCTGCACCTCCCGAAGGAGGCGCCGGCTTACATCTTGCCGTTCTGCGCCATCGTGATGTGCTTCTGGACCACCGGCGTCGTGCTGTCGGCAAACGCCTTCAGGTCGGCATCCTTGCCGTTGGTGGACTCGCGCTCGAACACCTTCAGCATCGCCTCGTGGGCCTTCAGCTGGCCGGTGAGGTAGGCATGATCGAACTGCGCGCCGTCCATGGTCTGCAGCTTGGCCATCATCTTTTGCTGCGCCGCGCTGGGCTCGGTCGGTGCGGTGACGCCCTTGCTGGTGGCCAGCTCGGTCAGCTTCTGGTTGGCGGGCGTGTGGTCGTCGATCATCGTCTGCGCGTATTTCTTCACCGCGTCGGACTGGCCCTTCTGCAGCGCCACCTTGGCGGTCGCGACTTCGGCCAGGCCGCCCTGGCCGGCCTTCATGATGAATTCCTTGTCCGTCTTGGACAGGCTGGCGCTGGTGCCGGCGGCCGGCGCCATGGCCGTGCTGGCGGGGGCGGCGGGCGCCATGGTGGAGGCGGGCGCCGTGGTGCTGGACGCGTTGGCGCCGGTGGGTGCCATGCCGGTTTGCGCTGCGGCCCCGGTGCCCATCAGCAGGGGCAGGATCAGGGCGGCGGTGCTGGCGAATGTGGATTTCAAAGCGAGGTCTCCTTGGAAAGGACGCCGTGCCGTATGGCGCGACCTGCCCACGCAACGCCGAAGCCGGGCTTGTGTTGCCTCGCCTGGCTCAAAGCCGGTGGCGAAACCGCTCCACGCCGGCCACCAGGGCGCGCCGCACCCCCGGCTCCAGCGCGGAATGGCCGGCATCGGGGATGATCGTCAGCCGCGCCGAGGGCCAGTGCGCCGCCAGGTCGAACGCACTGACGGCGGGGCACACCATGTCGTAGCGCCCCTGCACGATCTCGCCCGGCAGGTGCCCGATCGCCGCCATGCCGCCCAGCAGCCCGCCTTCGGGCAGGAACAGATCGTGCGCGAAGTAATGCGCTTCGATGCGCGCCAGCCCCAGCGCGGTGCGGTCGCCGGCAAACGAGCTGACGGTATCCGGGCTCGGCAGCAGCGTGCTGCACGAGCCTTCGTAGATGGACCAGGCGCGGGCGGCCGCCATGTGCACTACGGGGTCGGGGTCGGTCAGCCGCTTGAGGTAGCTGCCCAGCAGGTCGGCCCGCTCGTGCGGCGGCAGGAAGCCGGTGAAGGCCGCATGGGCATCGGGGAACACCTGCGCCAGGCCGTGCAGGAACCACTCCACCTCTGCCCGGCGGCCGAGGAACACGCCGCGCAGCACCAGACCCACCACGTGTTCCGGCTGCGCCTGCGCGTAGGCCAGCGCGAGCGTGGAGCCCCACGAACCGCCGAACAGCAACCAGCGGTCGATGCCGAGATAGAGCCGCAGGCGCTCGATATCGCCCACCAGGTGGCCAGTGGTGTTGGCCGCCAAATTGCCGAGCGGGCGGGAGCGGCCGGCGCCGCGCTGGTCGAAGATGACGATGCGCCAGTGGCCGGGATCGAAGAAGCGGCGGTGCACCGCGCCGGCACCGGCACCGGGGCCGCCATGCAGAAACAGCACCGGGCGGCCGCGCGGGTTGCCCACCTGCTCCCAATACATCACGTGGCCGTCGGTCAGCGGCAGGTAGCCGGTTTCGAACGGGCCGATTTCGGGAAACAGGTCGCCACGCGGCATGAGGACAGTCTATCGCTGGACGGCAGGTGCGAGAAGGCCGACACCGTGCAACAGGATTTCGGTGCGTCGCACCATTATAAAAGAGGCCGGCCACCATGGGACGTATCTGGATGGCGCTGGGCGCCCTGGCCGGGGCCGGCGCGGTCGGCATGGCCGCCGCGGCCGCGCATGCCTTGCAGCGGCTGGATGCCAAGGCGCTGGCCGCCGTGCAGAGCGCGATCCAGATGCAGGGCTGGCACGCTCTGGCGCTCGTGCTGACCGGGCTGTGGGTGCTGCGGGCGCCGCCGCTGGCCCACACGCTGGGCAATGTGGCCGGCGCGGCCTTCGCGTTGGGCAGCCTGCTGTTTTGCGGCGCGGTGTACGCCCACCATCTGGCCGGCATCCACTCCGGCCCCACGGCGCCGGTGGGCGGCGTGCTGCTGATGCTGGGATGGCTGGCTTTGGCCGCCTCCGCGCTGGCGGCGGGACCTTCGCCCTGAGCGCCGCGGGCGAAGCCGGATGGGTGCGCAGCGCCTACCAGGCGGCCGATGGCTATGCCGACGTGCTGGCCGAGGAGCTCGCGCGGCGCGGCATCGAGGTGCGCGCCTGGCACGGCCTGCTGGCGCTCTCGCCCGACCCGCCGGCGCCGGCCGCCTGGGCGCTGAACGTATGGACGGCGCCGTGCGAGCTGCCGGTGCCCTCCGTCGGCATGGCGGCCGACAGCCTGCGTGCCATCCAGCGCAACTGGGGCTACCTGCCGTTCGACCACAACAGCCGCGCTGCCCTGATCACCGCCAAGCTGCCGCCGCTGCGCCCCAAACCCCTGCGCTTTCCCGTGGCCGCACCCACCAGCCACCTCGGCGCCTGGACGCTGCTCGGCTACGACCGCATGCTGGCCAGCCCGACCCAGACCAGCCCGTTCATCAACGGCGAGGTGGCCTTCGAGGAAGACCGAACCGGCCCGCCCAGCCGCGCCTACCTCAAATTATGGGAAGCCTGCACGCTGTGGCGCGCCTGGCCGCAACCCGGCGAGACCTGCCTCGACCTCGGCGCGGCGCCCGGCGGCTGGACCTGGGCGCTGGCCCGCCTGGGCGCCCGCGTGACGGCCATCGACAAGGCCGCGCTGGAGCCGGCGATCGCCGCCATGCCCGGCGTGACGACCCGGCAGGAAAGCGCGTTCGCGCTGGACCCGGCCGCCGAGGCGCCGGTGGATTGGCTGTTTTCCGACGTGATCGCCTACCCGTCACGCCTGCTGACGCTGGTGACCGCCTGGATCGCCAGCGGCCGCGTCGGGCGCATCGTGTGCACGCTCAAGTTCCAGGCGGCGACCGATCACGCGGCGGCTGAGGCGTTTGCGGCTATGCCGGGGGGGCGGGTGGTGCATTTGTTTCATAACAAGCATGAATTGATGTTTTTGTGGGAGCGGCCGTAAGACAGGGAAGCAGTCCTTTTTTGAAAAAAAGGACCAAAAAACTTTTATCTGACTGGCTGGCTCGTGCGGTTGCCGACTAGTGCGCGACAGCGGAATCAAAAGTTTTTTGCTTCTTTCTTTCAAAAAAGAAGGCCTTCCTTCCCCTCCCTCAACCACGGTGCTATGCCACCCAAAGTCGGAGCGTAGCGCAGCCTGGTAGCGCATCAGTCTGGGGGACTGGGGGTCGTGGGTTCGAATCCCGCCGCTCCGACCATCATCATCGGCCAGTCGCAGCGCCATCGGGCGCCGCGCCGGCTACGCGCGCACAACAGGGATCGCCATGCCATTCAGCGTCGTCACCGGAGCCACGGGCGGCATCGGGCGCTGGGTGGCGCTGGGCTTGGCGCAGGCCGGCCATACGCTGGCGCTGATCGGGCGCGATGCAGTGCGCGGGCAGCAGGCTACGGCCTGGATCAAGGCGCAGGTGCCCGGGGCCGAGATCCGGGTGGTTATCGCCGATTTGTCGCTGCTGGCCGAGGTACGGCGCGCAGCCGCCGAGGTGGCCGCGATGGGGCGGCCGGTGGACGTCCTGGTCAACAACGCCGGCGTGTTCAGTCCGCGGCGGACCGAGACTGCGGAGGGGCACGAGCTGGTGCTGGCCGTGAACCATCTGGCGCCCTTCGTGCTGACGCGGGCGTTGCTGCCGGAATTGCGCGCGGCGGCGGGCGGGGCGCGGATTGTCAACGTGGGCTCCTCGACATCCGACCGAGCGCGGATCGATCCCGATGATCTGGAAGGGCGGCGGCGCTGGGGGCTGGTGCACACGTACGGCCAATCCAAGCTGGCGCTGCTGATGGCCAGCAATGGCTGGGCGGCGCGGCTGGCCGGCTCTGGCGTGGTGGCCAACACCGTGCATCCCGGTGCCGTGGCCAGCGGCCTGATACGCGCGCGCGGGCCGATCGGGCTGGCATGGCGGCTGATGGCGCGCTTCCAGCTCAGCGAGGCGCAGGGTGCCGACCCGCCGCTGCACGTGGCGCTGTCGCCGGAGTTCGCGGCGATCACCGGCAGCTATGTGAAGCGGCACGCCCCGGTGGCGCCCAACCGGCGGGTGCTCGACCCGGCGCTGTGCGCGCGCGTGTGGGCGGCTACGGAGCGGCTGACCGGTCCCTGACCAATACGGCGAGTGCGCGAGTGGCGGCCAGATGCAGGCTGGTGCCGCGGGCATGGCGGCCGAACGGGCCGCGCACCGGGCTCGCCTGGGCCGAGGGCGCGAACAATGTGGGTTCGGCCAGGCAGCCGGCTGTGGGATCGCGCGTGAGCTGGCCTTCGAAGCCGATGCGCGTCATGCACCAGGCGATCAGGCCGGGTGCCACACGGGTGGCCAGCAGGAATGCCGAGGCGGTGCCGCTGACGACGACTTCCGCGCCGCCCTTGGTGGCCGCGTAGTAGATGCCGGCGGCCACCAGTTCTGGCTGATAGACCGGCGGGGCAGGGCGGGCGGGCCAGGCCATGTGGCTGACCGCGTGGGAGAAGAACGGCGTGTTGACCGCCGGCGGGAACACCGTGGTGACGCGCACAGGGCTGCGCGCGATGCGGAGTTCCGCCCGCAGCGCCTGGGCGAAGCCGCGCACCGCGGCCTTGGCGCCGGCATAGGAGGTCATCAGCGGCAGGCCGTGGAAGGCGGCAGCCGAGCAGACGTTGACGATGGTGCCGTGCCCGCGCGGTGCCATCAGCCCGAGCGCCACGCGGCAGCCATTGACCGTGCCGGTGTAGGTGACGGCCGTCACCCGGTCGTATTCGGCAGCCGGCACCTGCTCGAACCGGCCATACACGCCGTTGCCGGCGCAGTTGATCCACACATCCGGTGTGCCCAGCGCCGCGGCCAGCTCGGCGGCGGCTCGGGCCAGCGCTGCCGGGTCGGCCACATCAGCCATGGTGGTAGCGGCCTGAGCCCCGGCGGCGCGCACATCGGCGGCCGCAGCGGCCAGCCCGGCCGGGCCGCGGGCGATCAGCCCCACCCGCCAGCCGGCGCGCGCGAACCGGCCCGCCGTGGCGCGGCCAATGCCCGACGAGCCGCCGGTGATGATCACCACGCGGATGCCGGTGGTGGGCTTGCGGGCGACAGCGAGCGCGGACGGGTTGCCGGCCGGGGACATCAGGCAGGCCGCCAGCGCGCTGTCGGCCTGTCGGGCGTTCGGGGATAGGCCGGTTTCGATCTGCGTCATGCTGCTATCGTTACGAGCGCGTGTTTGGCCGCCGCCTGATTATGCTACAACCCCGGGGCGAGCGGCCCGGTTCCCTGCACCCGGGCCGGCTTGCGGGAGAGCCACCACCCATGCCCGACGACGCCTTCGACGCCGAGAATTTCCCCGAGGAGGCCTATCTGGTGGCGTTCGGCGACGTGCGCATGGCGGTGGTGGCCGGCGCGTTTGAGAGCGGCTACCAGCATTACCTCAGCTACGGCAAAGCCGAGATCGAGGCGGGCGTGCGTCATTCGCCGTTCGAGGGCGGGCCGCCGGGGCTGGAGCGCTCGGTGCTGCCACCGCCCGACGAGAACCCGGTGCCCGTCTCGCCCTCGCCCGTCGCCCTAGCTGCCTCCGAAGCGGCGCTGCCCTATGTGCTGCCGCCGGCCGGCGAGGCTGCGCCCGAGGCCGAGCGGTTTTCCGAGGCGCTGTACCTGGCGCTGAACCCCGATGCCGCGGCGCTGGTGCAGAGCGGGGCGTTCGCCAGCGGGCGCGCGCACTGGCTGGCGCGCGGCCGGCAGGAGGAGCACGACGGCAGCCGGCCGACGATCACCGACGACAGGTATTACGCCGACGTGCCACCGCCCGGCACCGGGTGCGAGGTGGAGACCGGCGATTTCGATGCCGAGAGCTACTTCCTGCTGTACCCCGACGTGCGCACCGCGCTGGGCAGCGATCCGGAGGCCGCGCGCCATCACTGGGTGCACCATGGCCGGTTCGAGGGCCGGGTCGGCACCGGCATCGCCCCGTACCGCACGTGGCAGGCGCGCCCCGCCGAGGTGTTGGCCAAGCCGTTCGGCATCAACGTGTTCGGCCCGTTCGCGGCCACCAGCGGCCTGGGCACGGCGGCACGCGGGCTGCTGCGCGCTATCGAGAGCGTGGGTATCGCCACTGCATTGCATCCGTTCGACGTCAGCCGCGGCGCACCGCGCATCACCGCGGCTGAACGCGCGCGGCCGGCCACGTATCGCTGCAACCTGATCCTGGCCAATGCCGACCAGATCGCCAGGCTGACGGCGCTGTATCCGGCAGGGCATTTTGACGATGCCTACAACATTGCCGTGTGGGCCTGGGAGCTGGCGGCGTTCCGCCCCGACTGGCACACCAGCTTCGCACCGCTGGACGAGGTGTGGACCAACAGCGATTTCGAGATCGACAGCATCGGCGCGGTGGCGCCGGTGCCCGTGCACAAGATCCGCCTGCCTGTAGAGGTGACGCGCGCATCGGCCGCCGAAGGCCGCGCGATGTTCGGTATACCGTGCGACCGCCTGGTGTTCCTGATGGCGTTCGATGTCGGCAGCACCAGCGCGCGCAAGAACCCCGGCATGGTGATCGACGCTTTCCGCGAGGCTTTCGCCGCCGACGAGAACGTGTTCCTCGTCATCAAATTCCACTCCACCGCCATCGAGCCGGCGATCACCCGCCAGCTGACGCGCGCGCTGCGCGGCGCCGAGAACGTGCTGGTGATGGCCGACATGCTGCCCGAGCACGAAATGGCGCTGCTGCGCGCGGCGTGCGACGTGTTCGTCAGCGCGCACAGGAGCGAAGGATTCGGGCTGAACATCGCCGAGTTCATGGCTCTGGACAAGCCGGTGATCGCCACGAACTACTCGGGTAATCTGGAGTTCTTCGACGCCAGCGTGGGATTTCCGATCGAGTACGACCTGACGGAGGTGGAAGCCGCGGCCGGGCCGTACATGCCGTATTACGTGTGGGCCGATCCGCGCAAGGAGTCGCTGATCGCGCAGTTTCGCGCCGTGTACGAGGACCAGGCTGGCGCCTGGGCGCGCGGGGCGGCTGCCGGTGCGCGCATGCGGGCGCAGTTCAGCGCGGCGCAGATCGGCCACGAGATACGCCGCCGGCTGCACGCCATCGGGCTGTCGGCCGAGTTGCCGCCCTTCCTCAACTGGGTCGGCCGCACCCGCGGCATGGTGGGCTCGGCGCCGGTGGCCTTGCTCGACGAGGAGCAGCGCCGGGCCATCGCCGCACTCGGCCTGCGGCGGCCGGTGATCAGCCTGGTCGTGCCGGTCTTCAACGTTGCAGCCGAGTGGCTGGAAGCCTGCGTCGTATCGGTGGTGCAGCAGAGCTACCCGTTCTGGGAATTGTGCCTGTGCGACGATGCCAGCAGCGATCCCGGAACGCTGGCGGTGCTGGCGCGCCTGCAGGGTATCGATCCGCGCATCAAGATCCGCCGCGCACCGCGCAACCTGGGCATCGCCGGCGCCTCGAATCTTTGTGCGGAGATGGCCACCGGCGAGTTCGTCGCCATGCTGGACAATGACGACACGCTGCACGCCGACGCGCTGCTCGAAATCGCACGCGCCTTGTTCGCCGACCCCGATATCGACGTGATCTACACCGACGAGGACAAGATCGACGAGCAGGGCCGCCTCATCGACACCTACCACAAGCCGGACTGGTCGCCCGAACACCTCGAATCCGTCATGTACGTGCTGCACATGCTGGTCGTGCGCAAGCGCCTGTTCCTCGAGCTCGGCGGCTTCCGCGATGCCTATTCCGGCGCGCAGGATTACGACCTGATGCTGCGCCTGTCGCGCCGCACGCAGCGCGTGCACCACATCGCGCGCGCGCTGTATCACTGGCGCGCAGTGGAAGGCTCCTCGGCGGCCGTGGTGGATGCCAAGCCTTACGCGCTGAACGCCGGCTTCCGCGCGCTGCAGGATCACGTGGCCGCCAAGCACGGCGCGCGCGCCTGGGTGGAGGACGGTCTGCTGCCGGGCACCTTCCGCGTGCGCCGCAAGATCCTCGGCCGGCCCCGCGTATCGCTGCTGATCCTGACCAACAACGCCGAGCTGGAGCTGCCCGGCCGCGGGCGCTTCCACATGGTGGACAATCTGGTGGACAGCATCCTGCGCCGCACCAGCTACCGCAACTACGAGATCGTGGTGGTGGACAATTCCAAGCTGTCGGCCGAACAGACCGCGCGCTTCCGCGGGCTGGGCGTGCGGGTGGAAAACTTCACCGGCGCCGTGGTGCCGTTCAATTACGCCGCCAAGGCCAATTACGCGCTGCGCGTGTGCCGCACGGAGCACCTCGTCATCCTCAACGACGACATGGAGGTGATCAACGAGGACTGGCTGACCGCACTGCTCGAGCTGAGCCAGGACGCCGAGATCGGCGGCGTGGGCGCGCGCCTGCTGCACGCCGACGGCACCATCCAGCATGTCGGCTGCGTCATCGGCGTCAACAACGGCGCCGCGCATGTGTATCACTCGTTCCCCGGCGACTTCATCGGCTATAACGGCTTCACGCATCTCATCCGCAACTACTCCGCCGTCACCGGCGCGTGTTTCGCGACCCGCAAGAGCGTGATGTCGCAGGTGGGCGGGCTGGACGAGAGCTTTGCCATCGACTTCAACGATACCGATCTGTGCCTGAAGGTGATCGAGGCCGGCTACCGGATCGCGTATACGCCGTACTGCTCGCTGTTCCACTTCGAGGGCGCGTCGGCGAAGCGGGTGACGCAGAATTCGGATGAGCGGCGGCGCTTCGTGGCGCGGTGGGCGCGTTATATGGAGAACGATCCGCATTTCAATCCGAACTTTTCTAAGAGCCGGTTTGATTTTACGGTGGCGTAGGGAAGAAAGGCCTTCTTTTTCGAGAAAAAGAAGCAAAAAGCTTTTATCACTGACGCCTGCACGGATGCTCGTGGTGGACGACGCACGTTAGTGCAGGCGGAAAGAAGCGAAAGTTTTTTGGTCCTTTTTTTCAAAAAAGGACTGCTTGCCTTACTCCTCCTGCCGAAACGGCGACAACGTCCGCAAAGACTCCATCTCCGCCTCCACCGCCGGCCGCTCCAGCCGCAGATGGTCGCCCACCGCGCGCCGCAGCCCGGCATTGGCGATGAAATGGGCCGAGTAGGTCGGCGAGGGCAGGTAGCCGCGCTGGATCTTGTG
Organism: uncultured Alphaproteobacteria bacterium; assembly: GCA_963751795.1. Taxonomy (GTDB): domain Bacteria; phylum Pseudomonadota; class Alphaproteobacteria; order Acetobacterales; family Acetobacteraceae; genus BOG-908. The sequence continues at coordinate 132,853 of CAVVVI010000005.1, read as the reverse complement.
CTCGCCCTGCGCGCCGGCTTCCACCCGCCGCAGGCCGTGCGCGATGGCGAACTCGATGGCGCGGTAGTAGCAGAGTTCGAAGTGCAGGAACGGAAAGTCGGCGATGCAGCCCCAGTTGCGGCCGTACAGCGTGTCGGTGCCGGCCAGGTTCAGCGCGCCGGCGACTGGCTTGCCGTCGTGTTCGGCGAGCATCAGCACCACGCGGTCGCCCAGGCGGTCGCCCAGCAGCGGAAAGAACTGCTCCGTCAGGTAGGCGCTGCCCCATTTGCGATCCACCGTGCTTTCGTAAAAGCGGTAGAAGGCCTGCCAGTGCGCGCGCTCGATCGCCTGGCCGCGTAGCGTGCGGAACACCAGGCCGGCCGCGTTCGCGTCGCGCCGTTCGCGTTTGACGGATTTGCGTTTCCGCGCGTTCAGCGCGGCAAGGAAATCGTCGAAGCTCGTGTAGCCGTCATTGTGCCAGTGGAACTGCACGCCCAGGCGCTGCAGCCAGCCGGCTTCGCCCAGGGCCGCGTATTCCTCGGCCTCGCAGAACGTTACGTGGACCGAGCTGAGCTTCATCTCGCGGCAGGCCTGGGCCAGGGCGCCGGCCAGGGTGGCCGTGTCGAGGCCGGTATCGGGGCGGATCAGCAGGCGCGGGCCGGTGACCGGGCTGAACGGGGAGGCGACCTGCAGCTTGGGATAGTAGTCGCCGCCGGCCTGCTCGAAGGCGCGGGCCCAGCCGTGGTCGAACACGTATTCGCCGTAGCTGTGGCCTTTGGCGTACATCGGCGCGCAGGCAAGAAGGCCGCCGCCGCCATCACGCAAGGCGACATGGCGCGGCAGCCAGCCGGTGCGCGGGCCGGCCGAGCCGCTGTCTTCGACCGCGGAGAGGAAGGCGTGGCTGACGAACGGGTTGTCGGGCCCGGCGCAGGCATCCCAGGCAGCTTCCTCGATCTCGTGGATGGAGGCGTGCAGGCTCATGGCGAGGGTGGATGTGCTGTCTGGCATCGGCACCGCATATGGGGGGCGGCTGCGGGGTGGAAGAAAGCGGCGCGGTGTTTTTTGCAGAAAACGGCCCAGCGCCGCCAAGGCGCGGCCGGATAGGCGCGCGGTCATGCAGGCCGGTCAGGGCTTGAGGAATCGCGCAAAGGCCTCCAGCGTGGAGGGCGAGACGTGGTGCTCGATCCCTTCGGCATCGGCCTCGGCATCCTCGCGCGGCACGCCCACGGCCAGCAGCAGGTCCACCACCAGCCGGTGCCGCGCCCGCACGCGGGCCGCCATCGCTTCGCCTGCCGCGGTCAGGAACACGCCGCGATACGGCCGCGCGGTCGCCAGCCCCTCGCGCTTCAGCCGGCTGAGCGCCTTGACGACGGTCACGTGGCTGACGCCCAGCCGCCGCGCGATGTCGGTCGGCCGCGCTTCGCCGTCCACGGCCAGCAGGTCGGCGATCAGCTCGGCGTAATCCTCCAGCAGCGCGGTGGATTGCGCCACACGCGCGCGGCCGAAGCGCTCGGCTTGCGTGGCCTCGGGTGCAAGCGTGTCGTCCACCGGAACCTTCCCTGCCGCGTTGCGAGCATAGCCTATTGCACGGCCTGTAGCCCAGGCTACATATGGTAGCGTGAGCTTGAGCGACACGACAACCCGGGCGATCAGGGACGTGCTGGACGGGCGGCGCCGCGGCCTGCGCGCCATCCTGCCCTTCGCCGGCCCCGCCATCGTCGCCAGCGTCGCCTATATCGATCCCGGCAATTTTGCGACGAACATCCAGGCCGGTGCGCGTTACGGCTACAGTCTGCTCTGGGTGGTGCTGGTGGCCAACGGGGTCGCCATGCTGTTCCAGTCGCTCTCGGCCCGGCTCGGCATCGTGACCAACCGCAACCTGGCCGAATTGTGCCGCGCGCATTTTCCGCGCCCGGTGGTGCTCGCCATGTGGGCGGTCAGCGAGGTGGCCGCGATGGCGACCGACCTGGCCGAGTTCCTCGGCGGTGCGATCGGGCTGTCGCTGCTGCTGGGCCTCTCGCTGCTCGCGGGCATGGCGATCACGGCGGTGATCACCTACGCGATCCTGCTGCTCGACAAGGGGGGCTTCCGGCCGCTGGAACTGGTGATCGGCACGCTCGTGGGCGTGGTGGGCGCCTGCTACGTGGTGGAGCTGGCGGCCGCACCGCCCGATTGGTGGGCGGCCGGCCGTGGCATGGTGCTGCCGCATCTGCCGGACCACGATGCCGTGCTGCTGGCCGTCAGCATCGTGGGCGCCACCGTGATGCCGCATGCGATCTATCTGCATTCCGGGCTGACGCAGGATCGCGCGCCCGCGCGCAGCATGCGCGAGCGCCGCCGGCTGGTGGCCTATTCCAACCGCGAGGTGATCGCGGCCTTGACGGCGGCCGGCATCGTGAACGCGGCCATGGTGATGATGGCCGCCCGCGCCTTCCACGTGGGGCATAGCGGGATTGCGGAGATCGGCGCGGCCTATCACACGCTGGTGCCGCTGTTCGGCGCGGCGGCGGCCGGCATCTTCCTGATCTCGCTGATGGCGTCCGGCATTTCCAGCTCGGTGGTGGGCACCATGGCGGGCCAGGTGATCATGCAGGGCTTCGTCGGCTGGCGCGTGCCGGTGTGGCTGCGGCGCACGGTAACGATGCTGCCCGCCTTCGCCGTGGTGGCGGCCGGGGTGGATGCCACGCGCAGCCTGATCCTGAGCCAGGTGGTGCTGAGCCTGGTGTTGCCGGTGCCGATGGTGGCCCTGCTGGTGCTGACGGCAAGGCGCGACGTGATGGGCGAGATGGCGACCGGCCGGGCGATGCTGGGCCTCGCCTGGCTTGCCACCGGCGCCACCCTGGTGCTGAACGCGGCGCTGCTGGCCAATCTGGCCGGCTGGCTGCCCTAACGGCGGCCGGCCGCATGGCTGTTCAACGCTGCCGCGCCGGCGCATGCGTTGCGCGGCCGCCTGCGCGACCCTAGCTTCCGCCCATGCCGTCCCCCTCCGAAACCCTGCCGCCCGATCAGCGGCCTGAGACCCTGCGCATCGCATTGGCGCAGCTCAACCCGCATGAAGGCGACATCCGCGCCAACCTCGCCCAGCTGCGTGCCGCCCGGGCCGAGGCGGCGGCGCTGGGGGCGCATCTGCTGGTGACGCCGGAATTCTCCATCGCCGGCTATCCGCCGGAGGATCTGGTCCGCAAGGCCTCGTTCGTTACCGATTGCGAGGCCGCGCTTGCCGAGCTGGCGCGCGACACGGGCGATGGCGGCCCCGGCCTGATCGTGGGCGGCCCGTGGCGCGACGGCCATTCCATCTACAATGCCGGCTTCGTGCTGGATGGCGGCGCCATCATTGCGCGGCGCGCCAAGCACGAGCTGCCCAATTACGGCGTGTTCGACGACAAGCGCGTGTTCGATGCCGGCCCGGCGCCGGGCCCGGTAGCCTTCCGCGGCTATCGCCTGGGGCTGATGATCTGCGAGGATTGGTGGTTTTCGGCGGTGGCCGAAACGCTGGCCGAGACGGGGGCGGAAATGCTGCTCTCGATCAACGGCTCGCCGTACGAGGCCGATAAATCCGGCCGCCGCGTGCAGCTCGCAGTCGCTCGCGTGGTGGAGACCGGCCTGCCATTCGTGTTCGTCAACCAGGTGTGCGGGCAGGACGAGCTGGTGTTCGACGGCGCCAGCTTCGTGCTGAACGCCGATCGGGCGCTGGCCTGCGTGCTGCCCAGCTTCCGCCCCGCCCTGCAGCTGACCGAATGGCACCGCACCGAAGGCGGCCTGGTGTGCGCTGCGCAGGCACTGCCGCCGGAGCCGGTGGCCGAGGAGCTGACCTATCGCGGCCTTTGCCTGGGCCTGGCCGATTACGTGGCCAAGAACGGGTTTCCGGGCATCCTGCTGGGCCTGTCGGGCGGCATCGATTCGGCGCTGTCGGCGGCCATCGCGGTGGATGCGCTGGGGCCGGACCGCGTGCGCGCCGTCATGCTGCCCAGCCCGTACACCAGCGCGCACAGCGTAGAGGACGCGGCCGAGTGCGCGTGCCTGCTGGGCATCCGGCTCGATACGCTGCCGATCACGCCGTGCGTGGCGGCGGCCAATGCGGCGCTGGCCGGGCTGTTCGACGGGCTGCCGGATGACAGCACCGAGGAGAACATCCAGTCGCGCGCCCGCGGCCTGCTGCTGATGGCGATGAGCAACAAGTTCGGCCACATGCTGCTGACCACCGGCAACAAGAGCGAGATGTCGGTCGGCTACGCGACGCTGTACGGCGATATGTGCGGCGGCTACTCGGTGCTGAAGGACGTGTACAAGACTACGGTGGTGGCGCTCAGCCGCTGGCGCAACGCGCAGCACCCGGCGGGCGCCCTGGGGCCGGCCGGGCCGGTGATGCCCGAGCGGGTGATCACCAAGCCGCCCAGCGCCGAACTCAAGCCGGACCAGACCGACCAGGACAGTCTGCCCCCGTACGACGAGCTGGACGCCATATTGGCCGGGCTGGTGGAGGGCGAGCGCTCGGTGGACGACCTGGTGGCCGACGGCTTTGCAAGGCCGACGGTGGTGCGCGTGTGGAAGATGCTGGACCGTGCGGAATACAAACGGCGCCAGGCACCGCCCGGCGTGAAGATAACGTCGCGCGCGTTTGGGCGGGACCGGCGATATCCGATTACGAATGGGTACACGGGGTCGATACAGTGAAGGAAGGAAGGCTTTCTTTTTTGAAAAAAAGAAACAAAAAACTTTTATCTACGAAGCGCGCGCTTCCAGGGAGCCGTCCGTCAGGGAGCAAGAGTTTTTTGCTTCTTTTTTGCAAAAAAGAAGGCCTTTCTCCCCGTGTCTGACCTCTTCGCCCCAGCCGAAGGCTGGAAAGTCCGTATCCTGGACATGTCCGGCGGCGCCGAAGACAACATCGTAGAAGACGTGCGCGGCTTTCCGACGTTGATGCAGGCCAACGCCTTTGCCCGCGCCTATGTGCGCGACAGCATGGAGCTGTGCCGCGCCCCGGGGCTGGCGCCGCGCGACGTGCTTGCGGCGTGGTTCGCGTTCGGCGAGGACGCGCAGGTTTTGGATGCGCCCGACGATGGCTGGCGCAGCGCCAACGAGCTTGCGCATTTCTCCGAACAGCCGGCACGTGCCGAGGAGCGCGACTGGCGCGTGCTCGATCCCCGCAGGGAAGACGATTAGATGCGCGTTCGCTTCGCCCCCAGCCCCACAGGCTTTTTGCACGTCGGCAACACGCGCGTGGCACTCGCCAACGCGCTGTTCGCGCGACGGCATGGCGCCAGTTTCCTGCTGCGGCTGGACGATACCGATGCCGAGCGCTCCAGGCCCGAATACGAGCAGGCGATCGCGCAGGACCTGGCCTGGCTCGGCATTGCGTGGGATGCGACGTTCCGCCAGCGCGAGCATCTGGCCCTGTATGATGCGGCAGCCGAGCGGCTGCGCGCTTCCGGCCGGCTGTACCCGTGTTTCGAAAGCGAGGAGGAGCTGCGCTTCAAGCGCGACGCAAGGCTGAAGCGTGGCCTGGCACCGGTGTACGACCGGGCGATGCTGAAGCTGACGCCGGAGCAGCGCGCCCAGGCCGAGGCCAACGGCAAGACGCCGTATTGGCGCTTCAAGCTGTCGGACGCCACCGTCGAATGGACCGACCTCGTGCTGGGCCGCCGCAACGTGAAGCTGCAGGCGGTGTCGGACCCGGTGCTGGTGCGGGCCGACGGCACGTATCTGTACACCTTCACCAGCGTGGTGGACGACATCGACAGCCAGGTGAGCCACGTCATCCGCGGCGAGGACCACATCACCAACACCGGCGTGCAGCTCGACATCTTTTCGGCGCTGGACTTCAACCCGTCGCGTCTGACGTTCGCGCACCTGCCGCTGCTGATCGATTCGGATGGCGGCAAGCTCTCAAAGCGGCTGGACGGGCTGTCGCTGCGCGCGTTGCGGCAGGATGGCGTGGAGCCGGCGGCGATCGTGGCCTATCTGGCGCGGCTCGGCACCAGCGACTCGCCGGAGGTGGCCGGCCTGGATGCGCTGGCCGCCACGCACGACCTCTCGCGCGTGTCGCGCTCGCCGGCGCGGTTCGATGTGCGGCAGCTGCTGGCGCTGAACCGCCGCGTGCTGCACGGCGCCAGCTTCGAAAGCGTGCACGAGCGATTGCCGGCCAGTGCCACGCCGGCGTTCTGGGAGGCGATCCGCGGCAATCTCGACATGCTGAGCGAGGCGCGCCACTGGTGGAACGTGGTGGCCGGGGAGCTGGTGCCGCCGGTGCTGGACGGGCAGGGCGATTACCTGCGCGACGCGCTGGTGCATCTGCCGCCGGAGCCGTGGGACGCCGCGACCTGGCCCGGCTGGACCGAGACGCTGCGCACGCTGACCGGCCGCAAGGGCCGCAATCTGTTCCAGCCGCTGCGCCTGGCGCTGACCGGCGAGGAGCACGGGCCGGAGATGACGGCACTGCTGCCGCTGATCGGCCGCGAACGCGCCGCCACGCGGCTGCGCCTGGGCAGCATCTAGCCGGCCACACTCTATCCTGACGCGCCACATTCTGGCGTGCGACGCTGACATTGCCGCTGCCGCGCCCTGTGCGGCCGAGGCTGACGGCGTGGCACAGCGGATGCTAACGATATGTCCTGCGTGCGGAACTGCACGCTTTTCGGGCGAGGCGTTGGCCATGAATTGGGACCTAGTCGTCATCTTCACGTTCGTGATCGCCCTGACGGCGGTGCGCGCGCATTACCGCGGCCAGGGCGGTGCAGCTGTCGGGCTCGCCGCGCCCGATCAGACGGCGCTGGACCGCGCCATGGACACGGCGCGGCGCCTCGAGCAGCGCGTGGAAAGCCTGGAGCGCCTGCTGGACGAGGACGCGCCTGGCTGGCGCGCCCGGGTCCGCGCGTGATGGCGCGCATCGCACGGCTCTGCGCGGGCCTGGCGCTGGCCGGGCTGGCGATCGCGCCGGCCGCGGCGGAGAGCCGGCTGGTGGCCGGGCGTCAGCTCGTGTTGAGCACGAACATGGCGGAGGACGTGGTCATCGCCACCGACGCGGCGCTGTCCGGCCAGATCCGCCTCGGCATGGAGGCGGGATTGTCGTGCCTCTCGGTCGTCAGCGGACCGGCGGTGGTGGTGGGAACCTCGGCCTGCGGCGATGGCGCCGGCCCGCTGCAGATCGACGTCTCGCCCGACACCCAGGTGACGCTGACCGCGACCGGCGACGGCGACGTGAAAATCGGCGACTTGCGGGCGCCGCTGGTGGCCGCGCTGAACGGCAGCGGCAACCTGGTGGCCGGGCGGGCGGGCAGCGTGGTGCTGGTCGTGCGCGCCGATGGCGATGCCAGGCTCGGCACGGTGGACGGGCCCGTCACCATCGACAACGCCGGCAGCGGGGACGTGCGAATCGGCCAGGTGCACGGCCCGCTGGTCGTCAAAACGACGGGTTCGGGTGACCTGACCATCGGTGCCATGGCGGCCGACGCGGTGACCATCGAGGCCAACGGCTCGGGCGACATGCTGCTGGGCGCCGGGCGGATCGGCACGCTGCGGGCGCGCGTGCGGGGCTCGGGCGATCTGACGGTGGCAGCCGCGGTGGGCGACGCCGATGTGGAGGCCAACGACAGCAGCGACGTGCGCCTGGCCAGCGTCAGCGGGCGGTTCGAGCACACGGCGCAGGGCGACGGCAGCGTCAGCCTGGGCGGCGCCAACGCCATGCGCACCGCGCTCAGCGCGATTGCCGGCAAGCTCGATGATGCCGAGCCCGAGGCCGGCAGGGCGGGCAGGCCTGGCCACTCGGCGTCGCTGGAGCCGCTGCTGATCGCGGCGCTGCTGGGGCTGGTGACGATCATCTTCTGGCGGATCATGCGCCGGCCGGGCGGGTTGGCGAGCCTGCGCCGCGGGCCGGTGCAGGCGCCGGGCAACCCGGCGGTGCTTGCGCTGTCGGACGCCATGGCGCGGCTGGATCAGCGGCTGGGCGCGATCGAGAGCTACGTCACGACCCGGGAGTTCGACCTGAACAGGAAGTTCCGCGAGCTGTAGGAAGGGGCAGGCGCACGCGGCTAATGGAACAGGCCCGTGCCCTGCAGCCCGCCGAACACGCCGAGCCCGGTGGTGAGGGTAGCCACCACGATCACCATGCCGAGGTACCAGCCGCGCAGCCTGATGGCCGGCGGCAGGCTGTACACGGCTAGGGCGATGAGGAAGCCCAGCACCAACGGCAGCAGCAGCGCGTTCATCACCTGCACGCCCACGTTGAGGCTGACCAGGTTGGGCCATACGCCCACCAGCACGGCGCCGGCCACCACGCTGACGGCATAGACGCCGTAGAACCATCCGGCCTGCAGCGGCCGCAGTTCCAGCGAGCGCCGATAGCCGGCCACCTCGCCCACGCCCCAGGCCAGCGCCAGCGAGGCGACGATGGCCGCCACCAGCCCGGCGCCGAGCACGCCGAGGGAGAAGACAAGCCGGCCGGCGCCCTGGCCCAGGAACGGTGTGAGCGCCTGGCTCATCTCGCCGACGGTGGAGAGGCTGGCCTGCGGGTTCTTGGCGCCGATGGTGGCCGCACAGGCAATCAGCACGGCGGCCATCACCAGCTGCGTCAGCAGCGCGCCGGCCGCGGTATCCCAGCGCGCGGCGGCGTAGTGCTCGGGCAGCAGCTTTTTGTCGGCGATGGCCGATTGCTGGTAGAACACCATCCACGGCATGATCACCGCACCGATATTGGCCGCCGACAGATACAGGTAGTCGGCATTGTGCCAGGGGATGCTGACGGCGCCGCGTGCCATGGCACCCAGGCTGGGGTGGGCCGCCCAGGCGACGTAGAAGAAGGCGAACTCGAACAGCCCCACGGCGATGGCCGCGCGTTCCACCCGGCGATACGAGCCGGTGAGCACCACGGCCAGCAGGCAGACCACCGCGAGCGCCAGCGTGGCGGCGCGCGGCGCGCCGTACAGCTCGCCCACGCCGGCCACGCCGGAGAGTTCGGTGAGCACCGCCCCGGCGGTGGCCACCGACAGGCCGATCACCGACACCCAGGCCCAGAAGCGGCCGAAGGTGGCGGCGATCAGCTCGCCATGGCCGCGGCCGGTGAAGATGCCCAGCCGCACCGTCAGCTCCTGCACCATATACAGGATGGGCACCAGGATGAGCTGCTGGCCGAGCAGGCGATAGCCGAACTGCACGCCGCTTTGGCCCGCGGTGATGATGCTGCCGACATCGGTATCGGCCAGCATGACGACGAGGCCGGGGCCGAACACCGCCAGCGCGCGGGCAAGGCGAGAGGCTTTGGGGCGGATGGCCTGGTTCAGCAAAGGCGGTGCTCCGGCGTCCGCGCAAATGCGAGCCATTCTTAACTGAGCTAGTGCGGCGGGCCTGGACTGTCAATGTGCGGGCCGGATTGGCGCTGCCGGCGGCGGGTGGCAGGATGCGGCCAGAACGAAGGAGCGACGCGCATGCGAACCATGCTTCTGGTGGGCTGTCTGCTGGTTGCCGGCCCCGCGCTGGCCGATGAGGCGGCGCAGACGGCCGAGGCGGTGCGCGCCGCCGACGCCGCCTTCGCCCGCGATGCCGCGGCGCATGGCGCGGCGGCGGCCTTCCGCGATTTCATGGATCCGGTGGACGGGCTGGCGTTCACCGGCCACGGCAAGCCCACGCGCGGGGCGGCCGCGATCTACACGGCCATGGGCGGCGCGGCACCCGACCCGACCGCGCTGCACTGGAGCGCGCAGCAGGCCTGGGGCAGCAAGGGCGGCGATATGGGCGTGACCATGGGCGTGTGGTCGATTACCCGGAAAGGCAGCACGGGCGCCATGGTCACCGGCCAGTATGTGACGGTGTGGCGCAAGGATGCGCAGGGCGCCTGGCGCGGCCTGATCGATATCGGCGTGCCGGATCCGCCGCCGGCGATGGCGCACTGATCCGGCGCTGGCGGCGGTAAGGCGCGGCGTAGGGCCTTGCCTGCCGGCCTGCGATTTCCGACAAGCCGCTATGCCCGAGATCCACTTCCACGACACGGCCAGCCGTAGCCGGGTGCGCTTCATCCCGGCCGACCCGGAGCACGTGCGCATGTATGTGTGCGGGCCCACCGTGTACGACCTGCCGCATCTGGGCAACGTGCGCTCCACCGTGGTGTTCGACGTGGTAGCGCGGCTGCTGCGCGCGTGCTTCCGGCGCGTCACCTATGTGCGCAATATCACCGATATCGACGACAAGATTTCGGCGCGCGCGGCCGAGCGGGGTGAGCCGATCGACGCGCTGACCGCGCGCACCACGGTCGAATACCACGCCGACATGGCGGCGATCGGCAACCTGCCGCCCGACATCGAGCCGAGGGCCACCGCGCATATTGCCGAAATGGTGGCCCTGGCCGAACGGCTGATCGCCGGCGGGCACGCCTATGCGGCCGAAGGCCACGTGCTGTTCCGTGTGGCGAGCTTTGCGCAATACGGCGCGCTGTCGGGCCGCGCGCCGGAGGAGCTGCTGGCGGGCGCGCGGGTGGAGGTGGCATCCTACAAGCAGGATCCGGGCGACTTCGTGCTGTGGAAGCCGAGCCCGCCGGGGCTGCCGGGGTGGGACAGCCCGTGGGGGATCGGGCGGCCGGGCTGGCATATCGAATGCAGTGCCATGGCGCGGCGCTATCTCGGCGAAAGCTTCGACATTCATGGCGGCGGCACGGATCTGCTGTTTCCGCACCACGAGAACGAACGCGCGCAGAGCCTGTGCGCCTATCCAGGCAGCGATTTCGCGCGCGTGTGGCTGCATAACGGCATGTTGCAGGTGGGCGGCGAGAAGATGTCCAAAAGCCTGGGCAATTTCCGCACGCTGCGCGACGTGCTGGCCCACGCGCCGGCCGAGGCGGTGCGCCTGCTGATCCTGCGCACGCATTACCGCGCGCTGCTGGATTTTACCGATACCGCGCTGGCCGCGGCACGGCAGGAGATCGACCGCTTCTACCGCGCGCTGGAACGCACGCCGCCCACCGATGCGGGGCGCGTCGCGGCCGGTGTGATGGAAGCGCTGTGCGACGATTTGAATACGCCGGGCGCGATCGCCGCACTGCGCGTGCTGGCCGACGCGGCGCTGGCCGGCGACGCCCAGGCCGCCGCCGATCTGCGCGCGTCCGGCGCGCTGCTCGGGCTGTTGCAGCGCAGCCCGGACGCGCATTTCGGGCGCGTGGCCGCCACGGAGCCGGGCGCCGACGCCGATGCCACGCCGGAGCGCATCGAGGCGGCGGTGGCCGAACGCCTGGCCGCCCGCAAGGCCAAGGATTACGCGCGGGCCGATGCCATCCGGCAGGAATGGCTCGCGCGTGGCGTGGTGATGGAGGATGGCGCCGGCGGCACCACGTGGCGGCGTGTCTGACGCCATGGCAGCCGCACGATGACCGGCAAGGAGCTGGGCGCCGACCTCCAGCCGATCGGCAACAGCCCCGTTGTCATCCTGGTGCGCCCGCAACTGGCCGACAATATCGGCGCCGTCGCGCGCGCCATGGGCAATGGCGGGCTGTTCCACCTGCGCCTGGTGGCACCCCGCGACGGCTGGCCGCAGCCGGCCGCCTGGCGCAACGCATCGGGGGCGCAACGGGTGCTCGAAGCGCTCACGCTGCACGACACGGTGGCCGATGCGGTGGCCGACCTGCACCACGTGTTCGCCACCTGCCCGCGGCCGCGCCACATCGTCAAACCCGTGCTGACGGCGCGCGGCGCGGCGGCGGAACTGCGCGAGATCTGTATGCGCGGCCTGCGCTGCGGCCTGCTGTTCGGCCCCGAGCGCGCCGGGCTGGACAATGACGACATGGCGCAGGCCGACGCGCTGGTGCGCTACCCGATGAACCCGGCCTTCACGTCATTGAACCTGGCGCAGGCCGTGATGGTGATGGCCTACGAGTGGTGGCAGACCACGGACGAGACACCGGTGCGCGAGCTGATGACCAACGAGACGAAGGTCGCCAGCAAGGGCAAGCTGGACGGATTCATGACGCATCTGATCGACCAGCTGGATGCGTGCGGCTTCCTGCGCAACGCGCCGAAACGGCCGGGCATGGTGCGCAACATCCGCCACTTGTTCCAGCGCGGCGAGGTGACGGAGCAGGAGCTGCGCACGCTGCACGGGATTGTGGCGGAGCTGGCTTTGGGGCGGCGGGAGCGGGGGAGGGAGGAGAAGTAAGTCCTCTTTTCTGAAGAAAAGAAGCAAAAGACTTTTGACTCCGCTGTCGCGCCGTAATCGGCCAGCGCGCGTCCGAGGGAGTAAAAGTTTTTTGGTCCTTTTTTTCAAAAAAGGACTGCTTGCTTCGCAAAAGTACGGAGCCACCAAAGCCGTTGGCGGTCTCACCCCCCAGAGCCTGCTTGTGCAGGTGGGAACCAGATACCACGGCCAAGACCGCGACAGCGCCAGCCCCCGAGGGAGTGCTTATCGGCCCCGGGGATGAATTGCCTGACGCACCCAGCAGCTCCGCCCACCCAATCTAGGTCTGCTCGAGCCCCTGCGCAATCTCTTCCGCGCGATCGGCAAGGCGTGCCAGGCGGCGGCGGCTCTCCGCCTCGGCCTTGGGCAGGCGCGTCAGCTCCGATTGCAGATTGGCCAGCAGCGTCTTCTGGTCGTGCAGCTCGTCGGCCATCAGCAGGGCGGCCAGCACCAGCAGCCGGCTTTCGCCGCTCTGCCCGCCCAGCGCCTTGATGCTGTCGATGCGGGTTTCCACGTCGGCCGCCATCTGCAGCAGATGCCGCTCCTGGCCGTCGTCGCAGCCGACGGTGTAGGCGTAGCCGTTGATCTTGATGGTGAGCTGAGCCACGGCGGTCCTCTTTGCGGTCGTTGTCCGGTGTGTATCAGTCGGCGGAGTGGCCGCCCAGCGCGGCGCGCAGGTCGCTGATCAGGGCATCGAGCCGGGCGGCCAGGGCCTGCCGGTCGGGGTTCGGCTGGGTGGGTGCGGGCCGGTTGGCGGCGCCTGCCTGCGGCCGGGCACGGGCGATGCGTGCCAGGGCGGCTTCCAGCCTCGCCGCCTCGTCCAGCCCCGCCTTGTCCAGTCCGGTGTCGCCGCTGTCGGCCATCGCACCCCATGGACGCCGGTGCAGCATCCTCGTTTCGGATTGAAGAGAAAGCGCGCAAGGGCTTGAACGTCAAGCATGGAGCAGAACGAGGGGTTGCCCCCGGCCGTCGTGGTGCACGGGCTGGCGATGGCGCAGGCGGTGCTGGCGGTGGCCGCAGGCCGGCCCCTGACGCTGCTGTCGGGCGTGGGTGCGGGCTGCTACGCCGGCGTGGGCTGGTGGATGGCACTGGCGGCGGCGGCCCGTGCGGCGGCGCCGGGCGGTGCGGTGGCCGACGTGCTCGATTGCGGCGATGCGCCGGGCCGCGCGCTGGAGGCGCTGCGGGCCGGGCAGGGTATCATCGTTTTGCGGGCTGACCCGATGGTGTGGGCCGACATCGCGGGCCGGGCGGGGGCGCTCGGCCGCGTGCTTCTGGCCGCCCCGCCGCCGGCCCTGGACATGGCGCAGAGGGGGGCGGCGCGCCGGCTTTCGGCCTGGCTGGGCGGCGGGTGACAGCCGGCGCGGCTTCGGTTAAGCCGCCGCAAACCTTTGCCCCCCGGCCGGAGACCCTGCCATGACCATGACGCCCGAAATCCGCACCATCATCAGCAATTATGAGAGCGATAACCCCGGCACGCGGGCCAATCTGGTGCGCATGCTGACGGCGGGCGCGCTGGGTGGCACCGGCCGGCTGGTGATCCTGCCGGTGGACCAGGGCTTCGAGCACGGCCCGGCGCGCAGCTTCGCTGCCAACCCGGCCGCCTACGATCCGCATTACCATTTCCAGCTCGCCATCGATGCCGGGCTGTCGGCCTTCGCCGCCCCGCTCGGCATGCTGGAATGCGGCGCCAGCACGTTTGCCGGCCAGATCCCGCTGATCCTGAAGCTGAACTCGTCGAATTCGCTGGCCACCGAGAAGGACCAGGCGGTGACCGGCTCGGTGGCCGATGCGCTGCGCCTGGGCTGCTCGGCGGTGGGCTTCACCATCTACCCGGGCAGCGAATACTGCTTCAAGCAGATGGACGAGCTGCGCGCGCTGTCGGAGGACGCCAAGGCGGCCGGGCTCGCCGTGGTGGTGTGGAGCTACCCGCGCGGCCCGATGCTGGACAAGGAAGGCGAGACCGCGCTCGACATCTGCGCCTATGCCGCGCACATGGCCGCGCTGATGGGCGCCCACATCATCAAGGTGAAGCCGCCCACCGAGCACCTCAGCCTGCCGGCTGCCAAGAAGGTGTACGAGGAGCAGAATATCCCGCGCGGCACCATGGCCGAGCGCGTGCGCCACGTGGTGCAGAGCTGCTTCGACGGCCGCCGTATCGTCGTGTTCTCCGGCGGCGAGAACAATAAGGATACCGAGGCGCTGCTCAAGACGATCCAGGGCATTCGCGACGGTGGCGCCAACGGCGCAATCATCGGCCGCAACACCTTCCAGCGCCCGCGGGCCGAGGCGTTGGCGCTGCTGGCCAAGATCATCGACATCTACCGCAAGCCGGCATCGGTGGCTGCGGGTTAGGTGTTGGTGGGCGTAAAAGGCAAGGGGCTTCGCCCCTTAAATAATCGGGGGTTTGGGGTTTCAAACCCCAACGGGGTCCAGGGGCAGAGCCCCTGGCCTTTCCGTTCGAGGCAGCGTCGGCTGCCATGATAAGGACGAACCTTCCCGCCCATGCCCCATGATTGCAGCCTTTACCTGCTCACCCCGCCCGCGCTGCCCCCCGATTTCGCGGCGAGCCTGGCGGCCGCACTGGATGCCGGTGCGGTGGCCGCGCTGCAGCTGCGGCTGACCGGCGCCGATGATGATGCCATCCGCCGTGCCGTCGATCTGGTGCGGCCGATAGCCCAGGCGCGCGGTGTGGCGCTGATCCTGAACAACCGGCCGGATCTGGCCGTCGAGACCGGCTGCGACGGTGCGCATGTGGGCGCCGCCGACAGCGCGCCGGACGAGGCGCGCCGGGTGCTGGGCCGCCAGCTGCAGCTCGGCGTCTCCTGTTACGGCAGCCGGGACCTCGCCTTGCGGGCCGGCGAGGCGGACGCCGATTACGTCTCGTTCGGCGCCTTTTTCCCGAGTGCGACGAAGATGACGGAGGAACCGCCCGAGATCGAGCTGCTGGCGTGGTGGGCCGAGCTGATGGAGCTGCCCGCCGTCGCCGTGGGCGGCATCTCGCCAGAGAACTGCGCTCCCCTGGTGCGCGCGGGGGCGAATTTCCTGGCGGTGTGCCAGGCCGTGTGGGGCTGCGCGGACGGGCCGGTGGCCGGCGTGCGGGCGATGAACGCGGCGATCGCCGCCGCCTGAGCGGCGCCGGACTACGTCCGGATCAGCCCCGTCATCGCCTGGGCGCCCTCGCTGCCCGGCAGCACGCGCCGCAGCGCCGCTTCGGGCAGGCGCATGTGATCGGTCAGCACGCCCTTGATCACGCTGCGCAGGTCGGTGGTGGGCGCCAGGTCGCGGTTCTCGAACAGGCGGCCGGCGCCGAGCCCGGGCCAGTCCGCCCGCACGCGGCCGCCGGCGACGGCGCCGCCCAGCCACCAGCGCCACGCCGGCGGTGCCGTGATCGGTGCCGTTGGTGCCGTTGATGTGGGCGGTGCGCCCGAACTCCGTCAGCGCCAGCACCACCGTGCGGTCCCAGGCCGGGCCCAGCGCGGTGCGCAGCGCGCCCAGCCCGGCATCGAGCTGGCCGAGTGCGAGGGCGATGGCCCGCTCCTGCCCGGCATGGGTGTCCCAGCCGCCCACCTCCAGCGCGGCCACGCGCGGTCCGTTCGGCTGGGCGAGCAGGCGGCCGGCGGCGCTGGCCAGCACCTCGAAGCTGCGGTCATGCGCAGGGTCGGCGGCCACGCCGCCCAGTGCGGCGGCCGCAAAGCCGCGCTGCTTCAGCCCCTCGGCCATGGCCGGCCCCACCACGGGATCGCGCGTGGTAACAGCCAGCAGGCGCTGGTAGAGGTCGGCGGTGGGGCGGGCGAAATGGTCCGGCGCCCAGGCTTCCACGCTGGCCGGTCCGCGCAGCAGCAGCGGCGCCGACAGGCCGACGGAGAGCGCCAGGTCGCGCCCGCCACTGGCCGGCATCATGGCGACCGCGCGGTTCAGCCAGCCGCTGTTCAGCCGCTGGTCGGCGCCGCTCTCCAGGCAGTCCTGCGCCTCGAAATGGCTGCGGCTGCGGTAATGGCCGGCCACCGCGTGCACCAGAACGGCCTGATTGGCTGCATACATCGTGTGCAGCTGCGCCAGGGCCGGGTGCAGGCCGTACGTGCCGCCCAGATCCAGCACGCCGCCGGGCTGGCCGGGGGTGGGCAAAGCCAGCCGGCCGCGCACGCCGGCAAAGGCTGGGTCGCCATAGGGCTGCACGGCCGATAGCCCGTCCATGGCGCCGCGCAGCAGCACCACGACCAGCCGCTGGTCGGTTTCCGGTGCGGCCAGCGCCATCGAGGTGCCGCCCAGGGTGAACGCGGCGGTCAGCCCGAGCAGGGTGGCGCGGCGTGAGAGGCGCACGCCGCCCAGGCCCGGCGCGTCGGTGCAAAGCGGGGAACGGGTCATCTCAGCGCCTCTGGAACTCGGGGGAAGACAGCAGCAGGGTCAGCCCGTCGCGGCGCGAGCCGGCCGACCTGATCTGAGCGAGCGTGGTGGCGCTGAGCAGCGGCCCCAGCGTGGCCTGGGCCAGCTGCTCGGGGTCCACGCTGGCGTGGCGGCCGGCCACCCCGTAGGCGAAATCGACGCGCTGCAGCATGGCTTCGGGGCCGGACCAGTCCGCAGCACGGTCGGGCCAGCCGATCGGGAACGGGGCGTGGAACAGCGGCTCGCCCAGCCCGCCCACCATATGCGCCACCTCGGGCACCGTGTCGGGTTGGGCACCCAGCGCGCGCAGGCAGGCGACGACGTAATCCTGCGGCGTGCGCAGCTTGGCCGCCGGCTGCCAGGCGCCCGGCAGCTCGATCAGCGCCGCGGCCGCCGCGCCCAGATCGCCCTGGGTGTCGCGCAGCACCGCCTCGATGCGCGCCACCTCGCCCCGTGGCGGCTCGTCGGCCACGAAATGGCGGCACAATTTGTCGGCCAAATGATGGTAGGTGGCCGGGTGGGTGCCCAGCCAGCCGAGCAGCGCCACGCCGCCTTCCTCGCCGGAGGGCCAGATGCGGCCCATCACCTCGATCTCCCCGGGCTCGTGCATGCCGGGCCGGAACCGGAAACCCAGAGGGGGCTGCTTGGCCTCGATCGACCAGCCGGTCAGCACGCGGGCGAAGTTGGTGACGTCTGCCTGGGTGTAGCCGGAGGCTGGCGAGACGGTGTGCAGCTCCAGGCACTCGCGCGCCAGGTTCTCGTTCAGGCCGAGATGGCGGCGCTGGCCGGCGGGGCTGTCGGGGCCGGCGGACTGCGCCTGGTTGAGGTAGTTCAGCATCGCCGGGTGGCGCATGACGGCCAGCAGCATGTCGGCGAAGCGGCCGGTCACGTGCGGGCGGATCGCCTCGCGGATATAGGCGCCGCCGCAGGCCGAAGCGACCAGCGAGCGGGCGGCGATGGTGAAGTGGTTGGCCCAGAACCAGACGAGGCGCTCGCGATACGGCGTGTCGGTCACCAGCGCGCGGTCGAGCAGGGCGCGGGACTCGCGCTGCACCAGGGCGCCGACCGGGTGGGCCTTCATCGGCTCCATGGCCTTGGCCGGGCCGAGCGCGCCCATGCCGGCGGCCGCCATGCTGCCCGGGCCCATGTTGCCGGGATTGGCGTTGGCGCCCTGGTTGCCCTGCATCAGCCCAGCCACCTGCGCCTGCACCAGCAGGAGGCCGGCCGCGGTATCGGGCAGGCCGTCGGCCGGGGTGGTGTCCGGCCCGTCGAGCTGGGCGCGCAGCCAGGCGCGCGGATCGTGGGGCAGCTGCTCCTGCGGATTGCGGCCCAGGCCGAAGCGCGCGACGGCGACGAAAGCTGCGTTGTCCATGTCCCGGGCTATAGCAGCGGCCCATGTTACCCGCAGTGACGAAGTGTATGCCCGCCGGTGCATGGGCGGGCGGGCAGCCCTTACGCCCGGCGCCGCGGGCGCCACATGCCGGGCATGGATCAGGGTTACACGATGACGCGCCAGGCCGGCCTGGCCGCGCTGGCCGCCTGCACGCAAGCGCTCGGCCGCCGCTATGCCGATCGGCGCAACACCGATGCCGGGCCGGAGGCGCGGCCCACCACGTCGCGCCTGTCGCCCTATCTGCGGCGGCGGCTGCTGCTGGAGCAGGAGGTGGTGGAGGCCGCGCACGATGCCCACGGCGAGGGAGCGGAAAAGTTCGTCCAGGAAGTGTTCTGGCGCAGCTACTTCAAGGGCCATCTGGAAACCCGGCCGTGGCTGTGGACCGAGTATCGCGCCCGCCTGGCCGAGGCGCAGGCCGGGTTGCTGGCATCCTCCGGCCAGCGCCGCGCTTACGAGCAGGCGGTGGGCGGCGCCACCGGCATCGACGGCTTCGATGATTGGGCGCGCGCGCTGGCGGCCGATAATTGGCTGCACAACCACACCCGCATGTGGTTCGCCTCGATCTGGATCTTCACGCTCCGCCTGCCCTGGGCGCTGGGGGCCGACCTGTTCATGCGGCATTTGATCGATGGCGATCCGGCCAGCAACACGCTCTCCTGGCGCTGGGTGGCCGGTCTGCATACGCGCGGCAAGGCCTATGTGGCGCGGGCCGAGAACATCCGCCGCTACACCGAAGGCCGCTACGACCCGCAGGGCCTCAACGAGACGCCCGAGCCGCTCGACGAGCCGGAGGGCCGGCCGGCGCGGCGCCTGCCCGCCACCGCCGGGCTGCCGGCCGGCCCGGTGGCGCTGCTGCTGCATTTGGATGATCTGCACCCGGAAAGCCTGGGCCTGGACGCGGCCCAGGTGGCGCGGGTGGTGGGTGTAACCGCGCATGCCGAGGGCGCGGCACCGGCGGTGCGCGCCGCCGACGAGGCTGCGATGGCCGACGGGCTGGCGCGCGCGGCGGCGCATTTCGGCTGCCCCGTGGCCAGCGATGCCGGCGGCCTGCCCGCGGTGGCCGCCTGGGCCCCGGTCGGCCCCTCGGCCGATGCCCTTCCCGATGGCGTTCGCATCCTGCGGCCCTGGGATGCCGCGGTGTGGCCGCGCAGCACCGCCGGCTTCTTCAAGGTGAAGGCGGCCATTCCGGAAGTGCTGCACGGCCTGTGAGCTTGCCCCGCACGCCGCCGCCGGGGGTTCCTGCTTGCAAAACGGCAGGCTTTCTTGCATTGGACCCGCGTCAACCAACACCCGTCCATGTTCAGGCGCGCGAGAGGTCTCGTCGGCGTCCGTCATGGCATGGAGGCCTCCCGTGTCTGCCACCGACCTGAACAAGCTGCGCAACATCGGCATTACCGCCCACATCGACGCGGGCAAGACGACGACCACCGAGCGTATCTTGTATTACACGGGCGTGTCGCACCGCATCGGCGAGGTGCATGACGGCAACACGACGACCGACTACATGGAGCAGGAGCGTGAGCGTGGCATCACGATCACCTCGGCCGCCGTCACCTGCGAGTGGAAAGACCACCGCATCAACATCATCGACACGCCCGGCCACATCGATTTCAACATCGAGGTGAACCGCAGCCTGCGCGTGCTCGACGGCGCGATCTTCATCATCGAAGGCGTGGCTGGCGTGCAGCCGCAGAGCGAGACCAACTGGCGCCTGGCTGACCGCTACAACGTGCCGCGCATCATCTTCATCAACAAGCTCGACCGCACCGGCGCCGATTTCTACCGCGCCTTCGACACGCTGAAGGAGAAGCTCGACATCATCGCGCTGCCGTTGCAGCTGCCGATCGGCATCGAGGAGAACTTCATCGGCGTGGTGGACCTGGTCGAGATGAAGGCCATCGTGTGGGAAGGCGGCGAGCTGGGTGCCAAGTTCCACGACGAGGAAATCCCCGCCGACATGATGGAGAAGGCGAAGGAATACCGCCAGCTCCTGCTCGACACCGCGGTCAGCGTCGATACCACCGCGATGGAAGAGTATTTCGAGAACGGCGACGTCGATGTCGCCACGCTGAAGAAGTGCATCAAGAAGGGCGCCATCTCGGGCGAGTTCCGCCCCGTGCTGTGCGGCACCGCGTTCAAGAACAAGGGCGTGCAGCCGCTGCTCGATGCCGTGCTGGATTACCTGCCTTCGCCGGTGGACGTGCCGGGCATCAAGATTGCCGCCGAAGAGGGCGTGGAGGAGCGGATCGACGACGATCGCCGCGTGATCCCGGCCAACCCGAAAGCGCCGTTCGCCGGCCTGGCCTTCAAGATCATCAACGACAAATACGGCACGCTGACCTTCGTGCGCGTCTATGCCGGCACGCTCAAGCAGGGCGACATGGTGCAGAACACCACCAAGGATCATCGCGAGCGCATCGGCCGCATGTTCCAGATGCACGCCGACAAGCGCGCCGAGATCAAGGAAGTGTTCGCCGGCGACATCGCGGCCTTCGTGGGACTGAAGGATACCGGCACCGGCGACACGCTGGCCTCCAGCGACGATCCGGTGATCCTGGAGCGCATGGCTTTCCCGGTGCCGGTGATCGACATCAGCGTGGAGCCCAAGACCAAGGACGGCGTGGAGAAGATGACGCTGGGCCTGCAGAAGCTGGCCGGCGAAGACCCGAGCCTGCGGCTGAAGACCGACCAGGAGACCGGCCAGACCATCCTTTCGGGCATGGGCGAGCTGCATCTGGAGATCATCATCGACCGCCTGCGCCGCGAATACGGCGTAGATGCCAACGTGGGCGCGCCGCAGGTGGCCTACCGCGAGACGATCAGCAAGACGCACACCGAGACGTACACGCACAAGAAGCAGTCGGGCGGATCGGGCCAGTATGCCGAGGTGAAGGTGACGTTCGAGCCGCTGGAGCGGAACGCCGGCATCGAGTTCGAAAACAAGGTGGTCGGCGGCACGGTGCCCAAGGAATACATCCCCGCCGTGGAAAAGGGCATCCGCGTGCAGGCCGATACCGGCGTGCTGGCCGGGTTCCAGACGGTGGATTTCCGCTACACGCTGATCGACGGCAAGTACCACGACGTCGACTCGTCGGCGCTGGCCTTCGAGATCGCATCCAAGGCGTGTTTCCGCGAGGGCATGAAGAAGGCCGGCCCGGTGATCCTGGAACCGATCATGGACGTGGAGTGCACCACGCCGCAGGATCACGTGGGTGACGTGGTGGGCGACCTCAACCGTCGCCGCGGCATGATCCAGAACCAGGAGAGCTCGGGCAGCACGGTGATCGTGCGCGCGCACGTGCCGCTGAAGGAGATGTTCGGCTACATCTCGCATCTGCGCTCGATGACGAAGGGCCGCGCATCCTTCACGATGCAGTTCCACCACTACGATCCCGTGCCGCGCAACGTGGCCGACGAGATCATGAACGCCAAGTGAGTGCGGCGGGGCGTGGCTGCCGGTTGGCGGCCCGCCCCGATAGGCGAGCCGTGGTTACGGCAGCTTCGGCTGCGGCACGCTGCCGGGCGCGCCGACCAATTCCAACCGTTCGGCAATCAGGAACGGGGCATCGCCACGCTGCGTGAACACGGTGATCGCGTGCACGCGGCGCGGCATCGCCAAAGCGGGCGCGAAATGCGCCTCGGCCAGCGGCAGCAGCCGCGCCATTGCCTCGGGCGCTAGGCGGCCGGTCAGCGTCATGTGGAACCGCCATTCTTCGAGCACATGCGGGTAGCCCCACCGCAGCAGCATCGCCTCCTGCCGCGGCGAGAGGCCGGCCGCACGGCGGCGGGCCAACTCGGCTGATCCCGCTGCCAGCCGGTGGCGGTCGGTGCCTGTCACGCAGGCATCGGCCAGCGCGTGCAGGGCCGGGCAGGGCGCCTGCAAGCCGAGGGCGATGAAACCGCCATCAGCCACCACGCCCAGCAGCGGCAGCGCGAACGGCGCCGCGGCGTCGGCTAAGGCCTGCGCGGCCCCGATGAACTCCTCCCACCCGGTAGCCAGACGCATGGGCGGGCGCAGCGTGGCGTGGAAGCCGTAGAGCCGTGGCGCAGCGGCCGCTTCGGCCAAGCCGGCGATCGCCGGCTGCGCCACCGGGGCGCCGCTCTCCGGATCGCGGCCGAGCCAGGCATTGCCGGCGATGGTCAGCGGGTCCTGCCGGTCGGCCGCCCAGTAGAGCGCCACGCGCACGCCGGTCAGATCACCCGCTCCCCCGCGCGCCAGACCTGGCGGACGACCGGCAGGCCCTCATGCACCCGCACGCGTACCAGATCGGCCCGCTGGCCGGGCAGCAGCGCGCCGCGATCGGCGAGCCCGGCGAGCCGGGCCGGCGCGCTGGTGACCAGGGCAATGGCGCGCGGCAGGCCCATGCCGCCAATGCCAGCCGCCAGGAAGGCCGCGTGCACCAGGCTGGCCGGCACGTAATCGGAGGCCAGCGCATCGACCAGGCCGGCGGCCAGCAGCTCGGCGGCGGCCACGTTGCCGCTATGGCTGCCGCCGCGCACCAGGTTGGGCGCGCCGGCGATCACCGCCATGCCGCGCGCGCGGGCATGGGCGGCGGCGGCCAGGCTGACCGGGAATTCGCTGATGGTGATGCCGCAAGCTGCCGCCAGATCGACGTCGGCGGTGGTGGCATCGTCGTGGCTGGCGAGCACGACAGGGTGCGGCCAGTCGCGGGCCAGCAGGGCCGCGCGGTTGGGCGCCGACCAGCCGGCCTGCTGGGCGCGCAGGGCCTCCATCCGTGGCGCCACCTCGGCGTCCGGCATGCCGTCCTGCAGCAGCATGGCGCGGTAGCGGGGCAGGTCGGTGAACTGGCCGGCGCCGGGCGTGTGGTCCATCAGGCTGACCAGGCGCAGCAGCTTATGGTCCGCCAGCGCGGCCAGCTGTTCGAGCATGCCGGCAGCGGGCAGTTCGCAGCGCAGATGCAGGAAGTGCTCGGCCTTCAGCAGGAAGCTGGGTGCCAGCGCATCGAGGTCGGCCACGCCTTCGGCACAGGTGCGCGGCCGGTCATCGGCCAGGCCCGCCTGGCCCACGCACAGCGCATCGAACACGGTGGTGATGCCGGCCGCGGCGCATTGCGCATCGTGCGCCAGCAGGGCGGCGCGGCTGGGCCAGCGGGCGTTCTGCCGCGGTTCGACCTGGCGTTCCAGATTGTCGGTATGCAGATCCACGGCGCCGGGGATCAGGTAGTCGCCATCGCAATCGGTGCCGGTGGCCGGGCCGGGTTGGATGCCGGCGATCAGCCCGTGCCGGACGGTGAGGCTGCCATGCACGATCCGGTCCGGCAGGACGATGGCCGCGTTCGTCAGGGTCATCGTCATGCGTGGATGATGCTCGCTCGCCCAGGCGGCTGGCCGGTGGCCAGAAGGAGGGGGGGTTGGCTCCCGAAGTAGGACTCGAACCTACGACAAAGCGATTAACAGTCGCTTGCTCTACCAACTGAGCTATTCGGGATCAGCGGTGCAGCCGTATAGCGGGCTGCGCCGGATGGGTAAAGAGGCCCGGCGTTGGTGCGGGTGGTCGGAATCGAACCGACACTCCTTGCGGAACCGGATTTTGAATCCGGCGCGTCTACCAGTTCCACCACACCCGCACGAAGCCGCTGGACCGCTCCCCGGCTCCTAGCCCATCCGGCGCCGCCCTGGAAGGGATTTGCTGGCGGGCTGGGCAGGCGGCTGGGCGGGCATTGGTGGGGCACGTGCAGTGTCACGCCCGCGTGAGCAGCATTCGTTGTCATAAAACTGCGCTATTGGCGGTGTCAGGATCGCACCAGTTTGCGCCACCCGGCGCCCGCCGTGGGTGGTTCAGCTCTCCGCGAGGAAACGATCATGACCCGTAATCAGTGGTGGAAAACCACCTGTGCGTTCACCACCGTTGCCGGCCTGTTGGCGCCCACGGCGCTGCTGGCCGCCGGCGTGGACAGCGTCTCCACCGGCCCGCGCTCGAGCGACGTGGTCGCCGCCCACATGATCAGCCCGGCCGCCGAGCCGCATCTGACCGCGGCGCAGAAGCTGACCCTGCTGCGGCAGGACATCAAATACGTCTTCGTGCTGTTTCAGGAGAACCGCTCCTTCGACCAGCATTTCGGCACCTTCCCCGGCGTCAACGGCCTGTTCCCGGTCGGCAGCCAGCCCGGGATCGTCCAGAAGATCGTCAACACCGACGGCACCGTCGGCACGATCTCGCCGTTCAAGATCACCAACACCGTAACGAACACGGCCGGCGCCGCTGTCCCGCTCTATCCTGCCGACACCGACAGCGTGGATCACTCCCACACCGGCATCGTCAATGCGCTGCACTATACCGGCTCGACGACGCTGAACGACCGCTACGCACTGAACGAGGAAGGCCTGACCACCGACGCCAACGGCAACATCGTCAGCCGTGCGACCGGCGCGCCGCTCTCCTCGCTGACGATCAGCACGGTGCAGAAGCAGCGCGCCGAGCTGGTGATGAGCCATCTCGACTGCGACACGATACCGTTCCTCTGGCAGTATGCCGACCGCTTCACGCAGTTCGACAATTTCCACATGACGGTCACGGGGCCGTCCACGCCCAACGCCATCGCCATGATCGCCGGCCAGTCCGGGCTGACGCAGTGGGCGCTGCACCCCAGCGAGGCTGCCTCCAACATCGCCGGCACGCCGCTGGCCAGCAGCGGCGGCGAGCCGGTGGTGGGCGACCCCGGCCCGTATGCCGGCTCCAACCTGGACCAGTCGGCGGTCAAGCCGCCGTACGGCCCGAATGACGAGTCGCCGAAGACGCCGACGCTCAACCAGACCTACGCGTCGCTGCCGCTGTCGTTCATGGGGAGCGACATCAACCGCATCATCCAGTTCGACGAGAACCCGGCGCTGGACCTGGCCGACGTGCAGAGCGACATCGCGACGATCTCGTCGAAAAATATGCCGGTGAACTGGGGCTGGTACCAGGAAGGCTACGATCACGAGCCGACGGACGGCACGGGCCCGGCGACCAACGCCACCTACATCACCCACCACGAAGGGCCGCAATATTTCGGCTATCTGGGCGACAACAAGCACGTGCTGGGCAGCAACCTTCACGGGCTCGGCGATTTCTACACCGCCGTCGCCGCGCGCAAGCTGCCGGGCGCTGGCGTGTATTACGTGCGTGGCGGCTACGGCAACAATGACGGGCTGGTGCCGCAGGATCCTTCGGCGGCGGTGCAGCAGAACTTCGTCGGCAGCGACGACCATCCTGCCTATTCCGACGCGCAGATCGCCGAAGCCCTGGTGGCCGACAGCGTGAACGCGATCGCCAACAGCCCGTACTGGGCGCATAGCGCGATCATCATCACCTATGACGAGACGGACGGGCTGTACGACCACGTGCCGTCCGACATCCGCGTCAACGACAGCTTCGGCAATCCGCTGTCGGGCGGGCCGCGCATCCCGGCCATCGTGATCTCGCCCTATGCCAAGGTGCATGCGATCGCCAGCAAGTATGCCGAGCACAGCTCCGTCATCAAGTTCATCGACGAGCTGTTCAACCTGGTGCCGCTGCAGCGCCTGCCCGACGAAGCGCGGGCGGAGGCGATCGGCGCCAAGACGATCCAGCCGCATATGGGCCCGATCGATGCGGAGGCTGCCATCAGCGATCTGACCGAAGCTTTCGACGATGCGCGCCTGGCCGGCACGGCCGCGGTGCTGCCGGCGGCCTACGCGGCGATCGCACCGGCCGCCGTGCACACGCTGCCGCATTACGGCGGACAGGGCTGCTACACGCTGAACATCGTGCCCACCGACTATGTGGGCGGCAAGCTGATCGACCCGCCGCCGGCCGATTTCAACCCGCGGCCCTCCACCTCGCCCGGCACGCCGACGACGCCCGGTTGGACGCCGTAAGCGGCCGATACCGGCGCTGCGTCGTGAAGGCGGGCGCCGGACGCCGCACGGGCAAGCGGGCACGCTGGACAGGTTCCAGCGTGCCCGTCGCCCTTGGCGCATTGGCAATGATCGTGCTGACCATCGGACCGGCCGCGCATGCGGGCACGGTGCTCGACACCGTTCTGCACACCCACGCGCTGGCCTGCGGCACCGTTTCTGCCGCCAATGACGAGACGAAGGACGAAACGCACGGCAACACCGTGGCCTTCGGCGGCGAAATCTGCCGCGCGGTAGCAGCCGCCACGCATGCCACCGCGAGCGTGCGGACATTCCCGACCGAAGAGCTGGCCCTCAAGGCGCTGGCAGCGAGCGAAATCAGCCTGATCGTAGGTGCCACGCCCAATCCGGGCACGGCACGGCGGTTTGGTGCGGCCTTCCTGGCGCCGGTGCTGTTCGATGGGCAGGGATTGCTGGTGCACAAGGATGCCGGCCTGACCGGGCTGCGCGCGCTGGCCGGCAAGCGCGTGTGCACCATCGGCGATACCGAGGCCGAGCACCATCTGCGCGATGCCGCTGCTGCGGCCGGCATCACCATCATCCCGTTCCCGTTCGAGGAGATGGGCGAGATGGAGGCAGCGCTGGTGGGCGGGCGCTGCGATGCCGAGACGGGCGACGTGACCAAGCTGGCCGCCGGCCGCGCCGCCTTCCACGCCCGCGTGCGCGATTTCGACATCCTCCCCGATCGCCTCACCATCGATCCGCTCGCCCCAGTGGTGCGCACCGGCGATGCCGAATGGGCGCGCGCGGTCGATTGGGTGACGCGGGCGCTGGTGGAAGCCGAGATCAAGGGTGTGACGCGCGCCAACGCGCAGGCGATGCGCGGCAGCGCCGACAGCGTGGTGCAGGGGTTGCTCGGCGTGCACCGCGGCCAGCAATGGGGGCTGATGCTGCCCGACGATTGGAGCCTGCAGGCGATCCTGGCGGTGGGTAATTACGGCGAAATCTACGAGCGCACGCTGGGTGGCCGCAGCGTGATGCGAATGGACCGCGGGGTGAACCGGCCTTGGACCCAGGGCGGCATGCTGTGGGGGTTTGAGAACCCGTGAGCGCGGGCTGGGGTGGGAAGGCCAGGGGCTCTGCCCCTGGACCCTGTTGGGGTTTGAAACCCCAAACCCGCACTTGCTCTTAATGCGCTGGCGGCTTGGCGGCGGCCGCAGGGTAGATGGCCACGCGGATTAGGCCTTCACCAACCTTCGGCATCCAGCCGGGCCAGCGTGCCGCTAGCCCAATCACCACCACGTGGAAGGTGATGACGCCGAGCACGATCATCAGGATGCGCCGCGGGCTGCGCGCGTGGCGCAGATAACGGTCCCGGTTCTCTTCGATCAGGTTCATGCCGCCGAGCCTACCACATCGGCCACCGTGGCGCAGAGATGCGCGAGCTCGGCCTGGCTGATGGTGAAGGCCGGCGTGAGATAGACGATGTTGCGGAACGGGCGCACCCACACGCCGCGCGCCACGAACGCCGCCTTCAGCGCCGGCAGATCCGCAATGCCGTGCAGCTCGACCACGCCGATGGCACCGCGCACGCGCACGCCGGCCACGTTGGGCAAAGCGGCGCAGCCCCCCAGGCCGTGCGCCATCTGCGCCTCGATGGCGGCCACCTGTGCCAGGCGCGGCTCGGTGGCGAACAGGTCCAGGCTCGCCGAGGCTGCAGCGCAGGCCAGCGGGTTTGCCATGTAGGTGGGCCCGTGCATCAGCGCGTGCGCCGGGTCGGAGGACAGGAACGCCTCGAAGATATGCGTGCGCGCCACGGCGGCCGACAGCGCCATGGTGCCGCCGGTCAGCGCCTTGGATAGGGTGATGATGTCGGGCACCACGCCGGCCTGTTCGCACGCGAACATCGTGCCGGTGCGGCCGAAGCCGGTGAAGATCTCGTCGAAGATCAGCGGCAGGCCGTAGGCGTCGGCGGCGCCGCGCAGATGCCGCAGCACGGCCGCGTCGTGGAAGATCATGCCGCCGGCGCCCTGCACCAGCGGCTCGACGAGGATGCCGGCCAGTGTATGTGCGTGGGCGGCGAGGTAAGTCGTCGAACTGCGCGATGCTGTCGGCGTCGCGCGGCAGGCCGATGATGGCGTGCTCGGCGAGCAGGCCGCGGTAGAGCGCGTGCATGCCCTCTTCCGGATCGCACACCGCCATCGTGGCGAAGGTGTCGCCATGATAGCCGCCCGTGAACGCGAGGAAGCGCCGGCGGGTGCGCACGCCGCGATTGAGCCAGTATTGCGCGGCCATCTTCATGGCCACTTCCACGGCCACCGAGCCGCTATCGGCAAAGAATACGTGGTCGAGGTCGCCGGGCAGCATGGCGGCGAGCTGGCCGGCCAGCCGCTCGGCCGGCGCGTGCGTCAGGCCGCCGAACATCACATGCGGCATGCGGCCGAGCTGCTCGGTAACGGCAGCCCGGATGTGCGGGTGGTTGTAGCCGTGGCAGGCGGTCCACCAGGAGGCGATGCCGTCGATCAGCGTGCGGCCGTCATCCAGCGTGATGGTGCAGCCCTGGGTGCTCTGCGCGCGCAGCGGCTCGGGCGCGCCGAGCATCTGCGTGTAGGGGCGCCAGAGGTGGTTCATGCGGGGCAAGGCAGTGGCAGGCGAAGGCTGGAACGCCCGGTCCGGCTGCCTAGCTCGCCACCATGCCCAGCCGCTCCAGCAGCACGCGGTCGCGCGCGGCCTCCGGGTTCGGCGTGGTCAGCAGGCGTTCGCCGTAGAAGATCGAGTTGGCGCCGGCCAGGAAGCACAGCGCCTGCGCCTCGTCGCTCATCGCCTCGCGCCCGGCCGACAGGCGCACGTACGAGCCCGGCATGGTGATGCGGGCGGCCGCGATCACGCGCACGAAGTCGATGGCATCGATCGGCGCGCTGGCCGCCAAGGGCGTGCCCTCCACCTTTACCAGCGCGTTGATCGGCACCGATTCCGGCGCCTTCGGCAGGCTGGCCAGTGCCGCGATCAGACCGGCGCGGTCGGCCGCATCCTCGCCCATGCCGACGATGCCGCCGCAGCAGACGTTGATGCCGGCATCACGCACATGGCCCAGCGTGTCCAGCCGGTCCTGATACGTGCGGGTGGTGATGATGTCGCCGTAATGCTCGGGCGAGGTGTCGAGGTTGTGGTTGTAGTAGTCCAGCCCGGCATCGCGCAGGCGGCCGGCCTGCGGCGCGGTCAGCATGCCCAAGGTGACGCAGCTTTCCAGGCCCAACGCGCGCACGCCCTCCACCATGGCGCAGACGGCATCCAGGTCGCGATCTTTCGGCGAGCGCCAGGCCGCGCCCATGCAGAAGCGCGAGGCACCGGCCGCCTTGGCCGCGCGCGCCTGGTCCAGCACGGCGGCCACGTCCATCAGCTTGCTGGCGGGCACGCCGGCCTCGTAGGACGCGCTCTGCGGGCAGTAGGCGCAATCCTCCGGGCAGCCGCCCGTCTTGATGGACAGCAACGTACTGATCTGGATGCGCGTCGGGTCGTGATGCTGGCGATGGACGGTGGCGGCGCGGAACACGAGCTCGGTGAACGGCGTGTCCAACAGGGCGCGGACGGCGCTTGGGGTCCAGGTTTGCGGAGTGATGGCGTTCATGCGGGATTATTGTGCGGTGGTGGGTAGGAAGGGAAGGCAAGCAGTCCTTTTTTGAAAAAAAGGACCAAAAAACTTTTGTCCCTTCGACCCGGCACGGCGCGCGCTGGCCAATTCAGACCACCACCCAACAGACAAAAGTCTTTTGCTTCTTTTCTTCAGAAAAGAAGGCCTTGCCTTAAATCGGCACCCCCGCCAGCAGCCGGCTCGTGCGGATCGTCTGCAGCGTCTGCACCCGCGCCACGCCGGGCGTGGCCGTCAGCCGGGCCGTCAGCGCGTTTTCGCCTGCCGTGCCGCGGGCCACCAGGCGCAGCAGGAAATCGCCGCCGCCGCGGATCATGTGGCACTCGCGCACTTCCGGCCAGCCGGCCACCAGTGTTTCGAAGGCGGCCAGCGCGGCCTCTTTCTGGCTGTCCAGGCCGACGATGGCGAAGAACGTCACGTCCCAACCCAGCTTCGGCGCGCTGGTATCGGCGTGGTAGCCGCGGATGATGCCGGCTTCCTCCAGCCGGCGGACGCGGCGCAGGCAGGGTGGCGCGCTGATGCCGGCGCGGCGTGCCAGCTCCACATTGGTCATCCGGCCATCCACCTGCAGCTCGGTGATGATCCGCCGGTCGATGGCGTCGATTTCGGGGGCATCCACGCTGTCGAGTCTCATGCTGGTCGTCTCGGCGTATTCATTGCCCGGGTCATACCATAAAGCCCGGCCAGGGCGAGCGCCTCGCGTGCCACAAGGCGGCCCTGGCGCTTGCCCCGGCGCGTGCGCCGCCCGATATCGCGGTGCACCACTCCCGAGCGAGTCGATCACCCCATGCCCGAGACTTTCCGCACCTCGCTTCTCGTCATCGGCGCCGGCCCGGCCGGCTACACGGCGGCGATCTATGCCGCGCGCGGCAATCTGGCGCCGATCCTGGTGGCCGGCCTGCAGCCCGGCGGGCAGCTGATGATCACCACGGACGTGGAGAACTACCCGGGCTTCGCCGAGGCGATCCAGGGCCCGTGGCTGATGGAGCAGATGGCCGCCCAGGCCGAGCATGTCGGCACGCGGCTGGTCAACGACCTGGTGATGGAGGTCGATTTCAGCCGGCGCCCGTTCCGCTGCGTGGGCGATTCGGGCGATGTGTATCTGGCCGACAGCGTGGTGATCGCCACCGGCGCGCAGGCGCGCTGGATGGGCCTGCCTTCGGAGAAGGCATACCAGGGTGCGGGCGTTTCGGCGTGTGCCACCTGCGACGGCTTCTTCTACCGCGGCAAGCGCGTGGCCGTGATCGGCGGCGGCAACAGCGCTGTCGAGGAGGCGCTGTATCTGACGCACCACGCCGAGCGGGTGACGCTGGTGCATCGCCGCGACAGCCTGCGGGCCGAGAAGATCCTGCAGCGCCGCCTGTTCGAGCATCCCAAGATCGACGTCGTGTGGGACCATGTCGTCGAAGAGGTGCTGGGCGGCGGCACGCCGCCGGTAGTCACCGGGCTGCGGCTCAGCCATCGCGCCACCGGGGTGGAGCGTACGCTGGATACCGAGGGCGTGTTCGTGGCCATCGGCCATACGCCGAACACGGCGGTGTTTCGCGGGCAGGTGGAGCTGGACGGGGAAGGCTACGTGCGCACCACGCCGGGCAGCACCCGCACCAGCGTCGCCGGCGTGTTCGCGGCGGGTGACGTGCAGGACAAGATCTTCCGCCAGGCGGTAACCGCGGCCGGAACCGGTTGCATGGCGGCGCTGGAGGCTGAAAAGTGGTTAACTGAGACCGCCCCGAGTCCCGTGATGGAACACGCCTGAGCCGGCCGGGCCTGCGAACGGGAACGAAGCATGGATTGGGACAAGCTGCGTGTCTTCCACGCCGTCGCGGAAGCAGGCAGCTTCACGCATGCGGGCGATACGCTGAATCTCAGCCAGTCGGCCGTCAGCCGGCAGATCTCGGCGCTGGAGGAGGCGCTGCAGGTGCCGCTGTTCCACCGCCATGCGCGCGGGCTGATCCTCACCGAGCAGGGAGAAAGCCTCAACCAGACGGTGCGCGAGGTATTCTCAAAGCTGGCGATGACCGAGGCGCTGCTGACCGAGAGCCGCGACAAGGCGGCGGGCCGGCTGAAGATCACAACCACCGTGGGCTTCGGCAGCAACTGGCTCGCGCCGCGCCTGATCCAATTTCTCGAGCTGCATCAGGACGTGACGGTGAGCCTGCTGCTCGACGACGGCGACCTGGATCTGGCGATGCGTCAGGCCGACGTCGCCATCCGCATGCATCCGCCCAAGCAGCCCGATCTGATCCAGCGGCATCTGTTCGAGATCGAGTGGCATGTCTGCGCCGCCCCCGCCTACCTCGCCCGCGCCGGCACGCCGACGACGCTGGAAGATCTCGACAGCCACAAGCTGATCCTGTTCGGCGATTACCATCCGCCGGTGGCCGACATCAATTGGCTGGCCACCGCGGGCCGCCGGCCGGGCCAGCCGCGCCGGGCGGTGCTGGAGGTGAACAATCTGTCCAGCCTGGCGCAGGTGATCCGCGCCGGGCTGGGCATCGGCGCGTTGCCGGCCTGGATGGCGGCCGAGATGGACGGCATGACGCGCGTGCTGGCCGACGTGACGCGGCCGAAGGTGGATTGCTACTTCGTCTATCCCGAAGAACTGCGCCATTCCAAACGGGTGGCGGTGTTCCGCGATTTCCTGCTCTCGCGCCTGCAGCAGCGCGGCGCGTAGCGCAGGCCGGCAGCCGCCCTCAGGGCTTGGCGGATGCCTGCGCCAGGGCGGCAAGGAATCGCTCCTCGCGCTCGCGGTAGGTGCGGTCCTCATCCGAGCCGGCCACCACGAACACCGTATGCGGATTGCTCGCGCGCAGATCGGCCAGGCGCACGCCGATCGCCTCGTCGCTGAGCGATTGCGGGCCGGTCTGGGCGAATTTCCAGTGCGCGCCATCGGGCTGGGCCAGCAGCACGACGCTGTCGCTCAGATCCTGCTTGTCGTGCGTGCGCACCGCCACCGGCACCGCCGGCTCGGGCGCCGGATCGCCCTTGCGCATCAGGCCGAGCTGGGTGGCGGCGCGTTCGGCCGCGGCGATGCGCGCCACGCGCATCATCTCGAAGGCAGCAACAGGGTGGTCGAAGGCGGCACGCGCCTCGCGCGCCCCGGCCTGCGGCGCATAGAGATCCTGCGTGGCATGCAGGTTGAACCGCACCGTCACCTTCCATGAGCCGGGCGGCAGGCTGCTGGTGCCCATCGTGCTGACGGCCTCGAAGCTGGGCGCCACGCCGCTGACCTGCAGGTAGTCCGGCTCGGATTGCGCCAGATAGGCGGCGATGTCGGCATCGGACGGCTTCTTGGCCGCCGGCCCGCAGCCGGAGAGGATGGCCAAGGCGAGCAGGGGGGCGGTGGCGCGCAGTTTCATCGAGGTCCTCATCGGGGCGGCAGGCCGGCGCTGCGCCCGGGGCACTACTGCCCGCCCGCCCGCCGCGACGCAATCGCGCGGTAGAACGCCTGCTTGCGCTCCTCCTCCTCCGGCGTGCGGAACCGCCGCACCAGATGGTGGATGTGCGGCCCGCCACGGCCCAACCCGATGGCGCTGGCGTCCAGCATCAGCCCGGCATGCGCGGTGCCGGCCACCGTCTCGTGCACCGCGCCGGCGTAGCGCACGCGGCGCTCGGGCGTGTGGCGCAGCAGGCGCACCTGGCGGTCGGGGTAGATGAGCATGCCGCCGCTCTTGTCGGCGCCGGCGAAATTGTAGCGCGGCAGGGCGAAGGCGTCGGTGCCGTCGGCGCCGGCCTCGGCGATCAGCGTCAGCAGGCCGGTCCAGTCCTCGGCCACCAGCTCCTCGTCGGCATCCAGCATCAGCACCCAGGCGATCCAGTCGGGCACCATGGCCAGTGCCGCATTGCGCATGGCGGCGAAGTCGTCGTCGAAGGTGGTGTGGTCGCGCTGGGCGAAGGCGGACGGCACGCCGCACGTGGCCAGGAAATCCTGGGCGATGGCGGGCGTGGCGTCCAGCGAACCGGTGTCGAGCACGGCGTAGAAGCTCGCCACCGGCTGCACGCTGGCCAGCATGTTGGCCACGCACACCGCCTCGTTGCGCACGATGGTGGCGATGGCCAAAGCCGGGTAGGCGCCGCGCACCGGCGGGGGCGGCGGTGCTGCCGGCGCGGCATAGGTGACGGGCAGCATCCAGCCGCCCACCTGCAGCAGGGTGAGCCCGCCCAGAAGCAGCGGGGGCTCGGTGTGGTGGGCCGCGCGGATGGTGGCGACCAGCGACGGCGGATCGAAGCCGGGTTGCGACGGGCCGATCACCAGCAAGGTTTGCGGTGCGAAATGGCCGCGCAGCGCATCCACCCAGTGCGCGCCCGCGGTGGCGTCGAGCAGGTACAGCGCGTCGATCACCCGGCCGGTGGCGCCGAGCAGGGCGGCGACTTCGTGCGGCGTGCGATCGAGGTGGAACACCGAGGTGCCGTCGGCAAGCTGAGCGAGCGTGAGCGCCGGTGCGGCACCGGGCACCACGTGCAGCAGGGCGGATTCCGGCCCGCCAAACGGCGCCAGATCGTCCAGGCGTAGGCCGGCCGGGCTGCCGACCGCCACGGCGCAGATGGCGCGCTGCAGCGTCTCGAAGAACCGGCTGATGGCGGCGGCACGGGCCGGGTCGGCAGGCGGCTCGGCGGGCTTGGCGCCGGCAGACGGTCCGGCCAGCAGCGCCAAAGCCAGCGAGGCGGCGACGTGCTCGCCCCCGTCGAGTACGCGCCCGGTGCAGAGCGCGTAGTGGTCGCGGAACTCCTGCGAGGTGAGGATCGCGCGGCGGCCGCGCTCGACCGTGCCGTAGCAGGCTTTGAAGGCGGCGATGGTGTCCCCGTTCTCCGGTGCGCGCGCCAGCAGGGTGCGATAGAGCTCGATCACATCCTGATCGGTCATGGCGCCAGCCCTGCCAGCGCACAAAACGCCGGCCAGGTGGGCAGGGCGGCGGCGGCCGCGGCCACCGCCTCGGGCGTGACGGCGGGCAGGGTCGGCAGGATGGCGAGCACGCGCGCACCGCCATGCTGCGCGATGGAAGCTGCGTTGTCGTGCCCGCCATCGCCCACCATCACCACGCCACCAACCGCCACGCCGCGGCTGCGCAGCGCTTCGAGCGAAAGCAGCGTGTGGTTGATGGTGCCCAGCGCCGTGCGGGCAACCAGCAGCGCCGGCAGGCCGAGCCGCGCCATCAGATCGGCCATGGTGGCGCGGCCGCCCAGCGGCACCAGAACGCCGCCGGCGCCTTCCACCACCAGCGGCGCGGTGCCCGCCGGCAGGTCGAACATGCCGAGCGCGATCGTGACGCCCTCCGCACGCGCGGCCGCCTCGGGCGCCAGCGGCGCCTGCAAATTGAAGCGCGGGGCATGGATGCGGGCCGGCGCCGCGGCGGCGAGCCGGGCCACGGTGAGGCTGTCGGCAATTTCGGTGGCCAGGCCGGTCTGCGCCGGTTTCCAGTAATCGGCCGTCCAGTGCCGCACCAGGCAGGCGGCAACGAAGGTTTTGCCGATGCCGGTGTCGGTGCCGGTGACGAACACGCCCGCCCGCATGGCGCTCAGGCGGCCTTGGCCTGGGGCGGCCAGCTTGCGGCCAGCGCGCCGGTCAAATGGTCCATGTCCGCGTCGGTGAGCGTCGCCGACAGCGCCAGGCGCAGCCGGCTGGTGCCCTCGGGCACCGTGGGCGGGCGGATCGCCACGGCCAGCACGCCGTGCGCGCGCAGCCGTTCGGCCAGCGCCATGGCGGCCGCGGCCTCGCCGACGATGGCCGGCACGATCTGGGTGGTGGAGGGCCCGTACCAGAGGCCGAGCCCCGCCAGCGCCGCGCGCAGCCGCGTGGCGTAGCCGGCCAGCCGCGCGCGTTCGGCCTCCATGCCCGGCACCAGTTCGAGTGCGGCGTCAATGGCACCCAGCACGGCGGGCGGCAGCGCGGTGGTGTGGATGAAGCCGGAAGCGCGGTTGACCAGCCAGTCGCACAGCGCCCGGCTGCCGGCGACATAGGCGCCGAAGCCGCCGAGCGCCTTGCTGAACGTGCCCATGGCCAGGTCCACACCGCCCGGCACACTGCCGGCCAGCCCCATGCCGCGCGGGCCCAGCACGCCGGTCGCGTGCGCTTCGTCGAGGTAGAGGAACGCGCCGTGGCGGTCGGCCAGCGCGCGCAGCGCCGGCAGGTCGGCCTGGTCGCCATCCATCGAGAACACGCTTTCGGTAACGATGAAGCGGCGCGCCGGCCGGGCGGCGCTGGCGGCCAGCAATTGGGCCAGATGCGCCATGTCGTTGTGGCGGAACACGATCTGGCTGCGCCCGGCGGCGCGGCAGCCGTAGTGCAGGCTGGCGTGGTTTAGCGCATCGCAGAACACCAGCGGTTCCGGCCCGGGCAGGCGCAGCAGGGCGGCCAGCACGGAGGTGTTGGCCTGCCAGCCGGAGGCGAACAGCAGCGCCGCCTGCGTGCCCTTCAGCGCCGCCAGCCTGGATTCCACCTGCTGGTGCAGCGCCAGCGTGCCGGTAACGAGGCGGGAGGCCCCGGCACCGGCGCCATTGGCGGCCAGCCAGGCGCCCGCGCGCTCGAGCAACAGGGGGTGCTGCGCCAGGCCGAGATAGTCGTTGCTGGAGACGTTGAGCAGGCCGCCGGGCGCCGGAAGCAGCGACCGCCGCATGCCGCGCGCGGCCAGGCCGTCGAGAGCTTCGGTGAAGGCTGCGTCGAAGCGGGACATGCCTGTTGGTCGGCGACGGGCGGGGGCGAGTCAAGCGCCGGTTGCGGGCGAGGATGGGGTGCGGCGGCCGGCCCCGCGGCGGCCCTTCCGCGGCGCTGCATCGCGCCGGCGGAAAAAACCAGGCTTCGCGCGGGGCCGCCGCGGTGTATGCCGGCGCCATGCGACTCCTCACCGGTCACGCCAGGCTGTTCACTGCGATTCTGATCGGGGTGGCCATGCTGCTGATCCTGCCGCAGCACTGGCCCGACCGGCCGCGCGGCATTGCGGCGTGGGACATCGCTTCGGCCTCCTACCTCGCCATGATGGCCGAGCTGTTCCTCACCTCGCCGCCAACCCGCATGCGGGCCAACGCGCTGGCGCAGGAGGATGGCGAGTGGACGCTGTTCTTCCTGGTGCTGGCCGGCATCCTCGTCAGCTTCGCCGCGATATTGGGCGAGTTCGGCAGCATGAAGGCTGCGGCCAACGGCAAGGGCCTGAAGGTGGCGCTGGTGGCAGCGACCCTGGTGCTGTCGTGGCTGATGGCACAGGCGGTGTTCGCGCTGCGCTACGCGCATGAATACTACAGCGCCGCGCCGGGCGACGCCGTGGAGGGCGGCCTGGAATTCCCCAGCGAGGCGCATCCGGATTACTGGGATTTCCTATACTTTTCGGTGGTGCTCGGTATGACGTTCCAGGTTTCCGACGTGCAGATCACCAGCCGCAAGCTGCGCCGCCTGGCCACCCTGCACGGGCTGATGGGCTTCCTGTTCAACACCGTCATCATCGCGCTGACGGTCAATCTGGCCTCCGGCCTGCTGTAGGGCGGCGCGATGGGCGAGAGGGTGCGAGCGTGGCGTTGAACCTGGCGGCGGGCGTGCTGGAACAGGCCGCGGCCGAGGCGGGCGACCCCGATCCGGTGACGGCCGGGCTGGCGCGCGGGCTGCTGGAAGCGGCGCGGGGTGAGGCGGGAGCGCGGTTCACCGTACGCCGGGCGCTGGCGCAGGCGGCGCCGGCCAGCCAGCCGGGCGCCGAGCTGCGCCGGCGCGTGCTGGCCTGCGTGGCTGCCGGCGCGTGGGAGGATGTGGGCCCGCTGCTGGCCCACGCGCTTCCCGGCCTGCGCGCCGGCCTGGCGCTGGGCGGGGATGCCGATCCGATCGACGTCATGGGCTGCACGATGGCGCCCGGCGGCAGCTTCGCCTTCGAGCTGTCGCGCGCCGGCCATGCCTCGCCACACCTGCCGTTCCTGGTCAATCGCTGGCTCTCCGTCCTGCCGGTATTCGCTGCGGCCGGCGCGATGGCGGGCCCCGGCCAGGGTGGCGCGTGCCGGCTGAACCTGGGCAGCCGCCAACGGCAGCCGGGATTGACGTTCTCGGCCACGCAGCCGTCGGCGTGGCTGCTGCCGGAGACCGATTTTCTCAGCGGCCGCGGCCATGCCCGGCTGCGTCAGCAGGCGCCCGACCCGGATTGGGCGGCGCTGCCGGCGGTGGTGGCCTGGCGCGGCAATGCCCGCGACCACGCGCGGCTGGTGGCCGCCGTAGGCGAGGCGGCCGGCCTGTTCGACCTCGGCACCGGTGCGGCGGCACCGCAGGTCGCCGCCGGGCGCTACACGCTCGAGCTCGATCCCGCGCCCGGCTCGGCCGGCCTGTTCGCGCTGCTGCTCAGCGGTGCGGCGGTGCTGCGCGTGGCGGCGGCCGATGGCGGGCGCAGCTGGGTCGATACGCGCCTGGTCGCCTGGACTCATTACGTGCCGGTGGCGGCCGACCTCTCCGACCTCGCCCTGCGCGCCGCCTGGCTGGATGCCGATCCCGCGCGCGCCGAGGCGATCGCGCGCAGCGGCCGGGCCTGGGCGATCGGGATCGATTTCGAGGCGGAGCTGGCCCAGGCGGCGGGCACCGTGCTGGCTGCATTGCACGCCAAGCTGTAGCCCGCAGCGTTCGGCCTGCCTGCCATTCCGGCCGCCCTGTGCTATGGCCAGGCCAGCCCCAGGAGTTCCGCGCCGTTGAAAACCGCCATCGTCATCTTCCCCGGCACCAATCGAGAGCGGGATGTGGCGATCGCCCTGCAGCAGGCGGTGGGCCGGGCGCCCGCGATGGTGTGGCATCGCGAAACCGAGCTGGGCGACGCCGACCTGGTCGTGCTGCCCGGCGGCTTCAGCCATGGCGACTACCTGCGGTGCGGTGCCATGGCCGCGCAAAGCCCGATCATGCCGGCGCTGCGCGCCTTCGCCGCGCGCGGCGGCCACGTGCTGGGCATCTGCAACGGCTTCCAGATCCTGACCGAAGCCGGCCTGCTGCCCGGCGCGCTGCTGCGCAATGCCGGGCTGCGCTTCATCAGCCGCGACTGCCACCTGCGTGTCGAACGGGCCGACACTGCGTTCACCCGGCATTACACGCAGGGCCAGGTGTTCCGCGCCCCGATGGCGCATGGCGACGGCAATTTCTTTGCCGAGCCGGCCACGCTGGCGACACTGGAAGGCGAGGGCAGGGTGGCGTTCCGCTACGTGGCGGCCGATGGCAGCCTGTCGGAGGCCGCCAACCCGAACGGCAGCCAGGGTGCCATCGCCGGCGTCTTCAGCGAGAATTTCCGCGTGCTGGGGCTGATGCCGCACCCTGAGGATCTGGTGGACCCGCTGCTGGGCGGCATCGACGGCCGGCCGCTGTTTGCCGGCATGGTCGAGGCGCTGGCGGCATGAGCGCGCGCGTGGACGCGGCCCTGGCCCTCTCCTTCGGCCTCAACGCCGAGGAGTTCGGCCGCGTGCTGTCCATCATGGGCCGCACGCCGACGCTGACCGAGCTCGGCATCTTCTCCGTCATGTGGTCGGAGCATTGCAGCTACAAATCCAGCCGCGTGTGGCTGCGCGAGCTGCCCACCGAGGCGCCCTGGGTGATCCACGGGCCGGGCGAGAATGCCGGCGTGGTCGATATCGGCGACGGGCTGGCGGCGATCTTCAAGATGGAATCGCACAACCACCCGAGCTTCATCGAGCCCTATCAGGGCGCGGCCACCGGCGTGGGCGGCATTCTGCGCGACGTGTTCACCATGGGGGCGCGGCCGGTGGCCAACCTCAACGCGCTGCGCTTCGGGCGGCCGGAGAACCCGGTGACGCGCCACGTGGTCGATGGCGTGGTGCGCGGCATCGGCGGCTACGGCAATTGCGTGGGCGTGCCCACGGTGGGCGGCGAGGTGAACTTCCACGCCGCCTATGACGGCAATCCGCTGGTCAATGCCATGACGGTGGGCATCGCGCGGCAGGACCGCATCTTTCTCAGCGCCGCGGCCGGCGTGGGCAATCCGGTGATCTACGTGGGCAGCCGCACCGGGCGGGACGGCATCCACGGCGCCACCATGGCTTCGGCCGAGTTCGGCGCGGATGCCGAAGCCAAGCGGCCCACCGTGCAGGTTGGCGATCCGTTCACCGAAAAGCTGCTGATCGAAGCCTGCCTGGAGCTGATGGCGACCGACGCCATCGTGGCCATCCAGGATATGGGGGCGGCCGGGCTGACCAGCTCCTCTGTCGAAATGGCGGGCAAGGGCGGCGTGGGGATCGAGCTGGACCTGGATGCCTGCCCGCAGCGCGAGGCCGGCATGACGGCCTACGAGATGATGCTGTCCGAAAGCCAGGAGCGCATGCTCATGGTGCTACGCCCGGACCGCCAGGAGATGGCGCGCGCGATCTTCGAGAAATGGGAGCTGGATTTCGCCGTCATCGGCCATCTGACCGACACCGGCCGCATCGTCATCCGCCATCAGGGCCGCACCGAGGCCGACATTCCGCTCGAGCCGCTCGCCGATCTGGCGCCCTCCTATCGCCGCCCCTACACCGAGCCCGCCGCACCGGCGCCGCTGGGCGAGGTGGCCGATCCGGTGGGCATCGAGGCCGCGCTGCTGACGCTGATCGCCTGCCCCGATCTGTGCAGCCGCGCCTGGATCACCGACCAGTACGACAGCACCATCGGCGGCCAGACGGTGCGCCGCCCGGGTGCCGCCGATGCCGCCGTGGTGCGCATCGAAGGCAGCCGCCGGGCGCTGGCGCTGACCACCGACTGCACGCCGCGCTACTGCGCCGCCGATCCGCGGCTGGGCGGCGCGCAGGCGGTGGCCGAAGCCTGGCGCAACCTCACCGCCGTCGGCGCCCGGCCGCTGGCCGTCACCGACAATCTTAATTTCGGCAATCCGGAAAAGCCCGAGGTGATGGGCCAGTTCGTGGCCGCCGTGCAGGGTATGGGCGATGCCTGCCGCGCGTTGGACTTCCCGATCGTGAGCGGCAATGTAAGCCTCTATAACGAGACGCGGGGCACCGCGATCCTGCCCACGCCGGCGATCGGCGGCCTGGGCCTGCTCGACGATGCCGCTGCCTCGATGGGCCTGGCGCTGGGCGAAGGCGACACACTCGTGCTGCTGGGTACCACGGCTGGCCATCTCGGCCAGTCGCTGTGGCTGCGCGAGGTGGCCGGGCAGGAGGCGGGCGCGCCGCCGCCGGTGGACCTGGTTGCCGAGCGCCGGGTGGGCGATTTCGTGCGCGCGGCCATCACCGGCGGTGGTGTGGCTGCCTGCCACGACGTCTCGGATGGCGGGCTGCTGGTGGCGCTCGCCGAGATGGCCATGGCCGGCCCGGTGGGCGTTGTGCTCGCGGCACCGCCCTCCTCGCCGGCGGCCCATGCGTGGTGGTTCGGCGAGGACCAGGCGCGCTACGTGCTGGCCACCGCCAACCCGGCCAGCCTGTTGCGGG
This sequence comes from uncultured Alphaproteobacteria bacterium, assembly GCA_963751795.1. Lineage (GTDB taxonomy): Bacteria > Pseudomonadota > Alphaproteobacteria > Acetobacterales > Acetobacteraceae > BOG-908. The sequence goes on along the minus strand of CAVVVI010000005.1, from coordinate 92,084 downwards.
ACGCGCAGTCGGCCGGCATCGAAGCCCGCGTGCTGGGCCGCGCCGGTGGTGACGGTTTGACACTGCCTGGCGGCGTGACCATATCGGCTGAAGCGCTGCACGCGGCGCATGACCGGTTCTTCCAGGCCTGGATGAAGGATTGACGCCCCGATGGCGATGCTGGCTGCCGAAATCGAGACGCTGATCCGCACTGCCTTGCCGGATGCGGAGGTGAGCGTTGAAGACCTGGCCGGCGACGGCGACCACTACGCCGCGCGCATCGTCAGCGAGAGTTTCAGGGGCCGCAGTCGTATCCAGCAGCACCAGATGGTGTTCTCGGCGCTGGGCGGCCGCATGGGCGGCGTGCTCCATGCGCTGGCGCTGCAGACCTCCGTGCCCAATCAGGAGACCACATGATGAGTGACACCGCCGCCACCGCCCGCATCGAGCGCGAGATCGCCGAAAACCCTGTCATGCTCTACATGAAGGGCACGGCGCTGTTCCCGCAATGCGGCTTCTCCGCGCGCGTGGTGCAGATCCTCACCCATCTCGGCGTGAAGTTCGGCACCGCCAACGTGCTGGAAGACCCGGCGCTGCGCGACGGCATCAAGGCTTATTCCAACTGGCCGACCGTGCCGCAGCTATACGTGAAGGGCGAGTTCGTCGGCGGCTGCGACATTGTCACCGAGATGTTCCAGGCCGGCGAGCTGGAGACGTTGCTGGCCGAGAAGGGCGTCGCGCACACGGCGCAGGCTTAGCCGGCGTTTTGCGCGGCGGCGTTCGGCCGCTACCCGCGCCGATCGGGGGCGCGGCCGCGTTTCTGCCCGTCAAAGGGGGCTGAACTCCGGTGAGCCGTGCCAGCTATCACCACGGCAATCTGCGCGAAGCCATGGTCGAGGCGGCGCTCGATCTGATTGCCAAGAACGGTCCCAACGGCTTCACCCTGGCTGAGGTGGCGCGCGCCGTGGGCGTGAGCGGTGCCGCGCCCTACCGCCATTTCCGCGACCGCAATTCGCTGCTGGCCGATATCGCGCGCCAGGGTTTCGAGCGTTTCGCCGAGCAGCTGTTTGCCGCCTGGGATGACGGGCGGCCGCAGGCTGGCGCAGCGGTTGAAGCCTGCGGCCGCGCCTATCTCGGCTTTGCCCGGCGCGAGCCGGCCTTCTATGCGGCGATGTTCGAGCCCGGCTTTCCGCTGGAAGACGAGCCGGCGCTGCTGACCGCCTCCGAACGCGCGTTCGGCGTGTTCCGACTGGCCGCCGACGCCGTGGTGCGGACTATGACGGGCCCGGCGCGCCCGCCCTCCCTGATGGTGGCGCTGCATGTCTGGTCGATGTGTCATGGCGTCGCATCGCTGTTCATCGAGGGGCCGAGCGGGCCGCGCCGCAAGCTGCCCATGCAGCCGGAGGATCTGCTGGAGGCTGGCCTGCTGATCTATCTGCAATCGCTGTCGCCGGCACCGCGCGCCGCCCCTTGACGGCGGCCCCGCTTCGTCCATCTATGTAAATGTGTTTCACATTCACACGGGAGAGCACGGTGGCGATCGTCGAGAAGCTTGATGAGTATGGCAAGGGCGCCTGGATTGCGCTGATCATCCTGGGGTTCTGGACCTTCTGGCCGATCGGCCTGGTCGCCCTGATGTTCGTGATGTTCAGTGGCCGCGCGCGCGCCTGGCGCTGCCAGTCGCGCGGCAAGTGGATGAACATGGAGCAGCAGCGCGGCCGTGGCTGGCGCTTCGGCGCCATGCCGAGCAGCGGCAACGCGGCGTTCGACGAATACCGGGCCGAGACGATCAAGCGCCTGGAAGACGAGCAGAAGGAGTTCGTCGAATATTTGGAGAAGCTGCGCCAGGCCAAGGACAAGCAGGAGTTCGACCAGTTCATGGCCGATCGCCGGCAGGTCGCTTCCTAGTCAGCTGCGAGGAAGGCCAGGGGCGCTGCCCCTGGACCCCGTTGGGGTTTGAAACCCCAAACCCCCAGAATTAGGATTTCAAAGGCTCGCCTTTGTCGCCCCGGTTTCGCCGAAGCGGCGGAACGCGTAGTCTGCCGCCACAACGGCGCAGCGTGGGCATGACGATCGATAGTGGGGGCGGGCACCGCGCGGAGCGGTTCGTCGGGCTCGACATCCTGCGCAGCCTGGCCGTGCTGCTGGTGGTCCTCTCCCACTACGCCAGCGCCATGCTCGCCTGGTACGGCATTCACCCTCCGCACGGCGTCTTCTACCTCGGCGATATCGGCGTGGATCTGTTTTTCGCGCTGAGCGGCTTCCTGATCGGCCGCATCCTGATCGGCATCGTGGCGCGGGCGCCGACTGGCCGGGCGCTGGCCGTCTTTTGGGTGCGGCGCTGGATGCGCACGCTGCCGGTCTATCTCACCTGGCTGGCCGTGCTGGCCGTCGCCGTGCCGCCGCAAGCCGCCCCCGCCCGCACCCTGCTGCATTACGCGACGCTGACGCAGAATGTGTGGCACGCGATGCCGGCCGATGGGTGGTTCGCCGTCTCGTGGTCGCTGACCATCGAGGAATGGTTCTACCTGCTGTTCGGCGGCGCGATGATCATCGGCGCGGCCGCCTGGCCGGCGCGCTGGGGCGTGTGGGGGCCGCTGGCCGTCATGCTCGCCGTGCCGCTGCTGCTCAGGCTCTCGGTCAGCACAGACGATTACTACAATCGCGGCTACTGGAAGATGGTGCCGTTCCGCGTGGACGAGATCGGCTACGGGGTGGTGCTCGCCTGGCTGTTCGTGCGCCGCAGCCGGCTGTTCGCCTGGCCGCGCTTGGCGATGGCCGTGGGTTGCGTGCTGGTTTTGGCGGCCTGGGCGATGGTGCCGGTCAGCCTGTTCCGCGTTTATGTCGTCCTGCGCGGCGATCTGACGGTGATCGGCTGCGCGCTGTGCATCCCGGCCGCGCTGCGGTTGCGGGGCTTGCCGCGCTGGCTCGACAGGCTGGCCTGGCACGGCAGCCGGCTGTCCTACGCGCTCTATCTGGTGCATCTCACCTTCCTCATCGATGTCGCCGGCAGCCTGTTCTTCCAGGGCCGGGTGTCGCGCAGTGGCGCCGTCGCCATCGCGATCCTCGGCGCCTATGTGGCTGCCGAATTGCTGGCGCGGCTGGTGGAGCGGCCGGTGATGCGGCTGCGGCCGCCGCAGTTCCGGCCGGTGCCGGCCTGATGCCGTTGGCGGCGGCCAGCCTGGCGCGGCCCGCCCGTGCCGCGCCTGCTGTGGCACCGCCCGCCGGCAGCCTGCCGGCCCTGACCGGCATCCGCGCGGTCGGCTGCCTCTGGGTGATCCTGAGCCACATAGCGCTGACCTACCGGCCGGCGATGGCGCCGTGGCTGCTGCGCTTCGTGCAGCCCGGCTATCTCGGCGTGGATCTGTTCTTCATCCTGAGCGGCTTCATCCTGGCGCGCGTCCACCCGAACCTGCATCTCGGCCTGCGGCCGGTCGCCGCCTTCGCGCTCAAGCGGCTGTTCCGCATCTACCCGCTCAGCACGGCCATCATGCTGTTCATGGCCGCCGATGCCTGGCGGCACGGCTGGCTGGGCACGCCGTGGTACGAGCCGCGGCTGTTCGGCCCGGTGCTGCTGATGATCGAGCCGTATTTCAGCCATCCGCCGCTGGTGGGCTGGCTAGCCACCAACTGGTCGGTGGGGATCGAGCTGCTGTGCTACGCCGCGTTCCCGTTCGGCCTGGCTTGCCTGCGCGCCGTGCCGCGCTGGGGCAGGCTGGCGCTGCTGGCCGCGCTGCTGGCGGCCGAGGCCTGGACGCAGTGGCACCATCTGGGCGCGTTCTATGGGCCCGGCGCCATCTTGCGCGGCCTGTGCGGCTTCTGGCTGGGTGCGGTGTGCGCTGCACTCGCCATCGGCCGGCCCGCGCGCCGGGCGGTGGCGCTGGCCAGCCTGCTCTGCCTGGCCGGCACCCTCGCGCTGCTGCAGGCAGGCGTGTTGTGGCCGGTGCCGCTGTGCATGGCCGGGCTGATCACCGCCGTCTCGTTCGAGTGCGACGTGGTCGCTGCCCTGCTGGGCACGCGCGTCTTCGTCTGGCTCGGCGAGGTCTCGTACTCGCTCTACCTCGTGCATGGCGTGCTGCTCGGCAGCTATGGCTGGCGCTGGCTGGAGGCGATCAGGCTCCATCTGCGCGATCCGCTGGCCACCGCAGCATGGGCCACGCTGACCGCCGGCGTGCTGCTCGGCGTCTCGGCCGCCACCTATTACGGCATCGAGCGGCCGTGGCGCAGTTTCGGCTCGCGCCTCGCCCGGCGGGTGCGCTGAGCGGCCGATCGCTAGGCTGGCACGACATGGTCCTTGATGTCGCGGAAGGTGATCGCGGCGTTCTGTTCCGTCGTGCGCCGCAGCGTAAAGGCCGAGGTGGCGAGGAACACCGGGTCGCCATCCACGTCGTCGGCCATCGAGGTGCGCTGGCTGGCGGCGAAGCTGTCGATCAGCACGCGCTCGCCGGAAACCCAGCGCGCCAGATTGTAGGGCGTGGGCTCGAAGCCGATCGCCACGCCGTATTCGCTGGCCAGGCGCGCCTGCAGCACGTCGAGCTGCAACGTGCCCACCACGCCCACGATGGGCTGGCTGCCATCCTGCGGCCGGAACAATTGCACCACGCCTTCCTCGGCGAGTTCCTGGAGCGCCTGGCGCAGCTTCTTGGCCTTCATCGCATCGTCCAGCCGCACGCGGCGCAGGATTTCCGGCGCGAAGCTGGGCACGCCGAGGAAGCGCAGCTCCTCGTCCTGCGTCAGCGTGTCGCCGATGCGCAGCGTGCCGTGATTGGGAATGCCGACCACGTCGCCGGCGAATGCTTCCTCGGCGAGTTGCCTGTCGCGCGCGAAGAAGAATTGCGGCGCGTTCAGCGGGATCAGCTTGCCGGTGCGTACCTGGCGCAGCTTCATGCCGCGCTCCAGCCGGCCCGAGCAGATGCGCGCGAACGCCATGCGGTCGCGGTGATTGGGATCCATGTTGGCCTGGATCTTGAACACCAGCGCGGTCAGGCTGTCCTCGGCGGCGTGCACGGTGCGGGTGTCGGCCACCTGGTCGCGCGGCGGCGGGCCGAAGCGGGCGAGCGCGTCGAGCAAATCCAGCACGCCGATCTCGCGCATGGCGCTGCCGAAATAAACCGGCGTGAGCGCGCCGGCGCGGAAGCTCGCGAGGTCCCATTCGGGCAGAGCGGCGCGCACCAGATCCAGCTCGTCGCCCAGCGCCTGCAGCCTGGGGTCGGATTGCGCGAGCGTCTGGCTCAGGCGCATGTCGCGCGTGTGCAGATCGTAGGTGCCCACGAAATCGGCGGCGCGGCCAACCGGCCAGGTGGCGGGCGAGGTGTCGAGGGCCAGCGTGCTGGCCACCTCGTCGAGCAGCTCGAACGGATCGCGGGCTTCGCGGTCCATCTTGTTGACGAAGGTGATGATCGGGATATCGCGCAGCCGGCAGATTTCGAACAGCTTGCGCGTGCGCGCCTCGATGCCCTTGGCGGCGTCGATCACCATCACCGCGGAATCCACCGCCGTCAGCGTGCGGTAGGTGTCCTCGGAAAAGTCCTCGTGGCCCGGCGTATCGAGAAGGTTATAGACGCAGTCGGCATATTCGAAGGTCATCACGGAGGTGACGACGGAGATGCCGCGCTCGCGCTCGATGCCCATCCAGTCCGAACGGGTGCGCCGCCGCTCGCCCTTGGCGCGCACGTTGCCGGCGAGCTGGATGGCGCCGCCGGCGCGCAGCAGGCGCTCGGTGAGCGTGGTCTTGCCGGCATCGGGGTGGGAGATGATGGCGAAGGTGCGCCTGCGGGCGATCTCGGCGGCTTGGGTGCTCATGGGGTATCCTAGGGAGACGAAGGCGGTTCGATCCAGGCCGGTGGCGCTGCCCGGCGCGTTTAGGCGGGCCCGCGACGGAGGGCGAGATTGCCGCCACGCACGATCAGGGACGGGTGCATGTAGGGGTCCTGACGCAGCGCCGCACCCCAGCGTGCCCGCATCGCTGCAGCCGCCGCGGCGTCGTGCACCCGTGCCGGCAGCCTGGTGTAGGTGAGCCGGGCGGCGGGCGTCCAGATGCAGCGCAGGCCGATGGCGGCCAGGCGCAGGCTTAGATCCACGTCGGCATAGGGCCCGCCGGCGCCGAGGCCGCCGGCTGCGGCCAGCCCGGCACGCCGGATCGCCAGGCCGTGCAGCGACAGCGCGGCGACGGTGCGGGCCAGGCCGAACTGGCCGCGATAGCCGGGATCCTCCGGATCGGAAGCGGGCCGCAGCGTGGTGGCGATGCGCACCGGATCGAGCACCAGGCCCGATTGCGCGATGCGGCCGTCGGGCCCGTCGATGCGGCCGCCGGCAGCCCCGATCTCCGGCCGCAGCGCCTGGCTGACCAGTTCGCGCAGCCAGCCGGCATCGCCGGCGCGCAACCCGGGCGCCCAGAATACCAGCACGTCGCCGCTGGCCTGATCCGCCTGCGTCACGAGCTCGGTGGCGGGATAGGTCTCGTCGTGCGGTGCCACGGCGCCGGGGGGGAGCACCAGGCTGACGAGCGGCAGCGGCTGCGGCACCGGGTAGCGGACGCGGACCCATTGCGGCAGGCCGGGCGCTGGCACCGCCTCGGCGCCGGCGGGCAGATGCGCCTGCACGGCCTGCAGCCCGGCCGTGCGCGCGGCCTGCTTCCGGCTGGCCGAAAATGAGGCGGCGCGCTGGCGCCAGTGATAGGCGATGGTGGGCACGTGCACCGGGGTGGTGTGGCGGCAGGCGCGCAAAGCCAGTTCCCAATCCTGGCTGCCGTCGATGCCGGGCTGCAGGGGGCCGATGCGCTGCAGCAGGCTGCTTCGATAGAGGGCCAGATGGCCGACCATGTTCTGGGCAAGCAGCAGATCCGGGTTCCAGCCCGGCTTGAAATACGGGTTGGCGTGGCGGCCCTTGATCAGCTGGTCCTCGTCGGAGAACAGCAGCCCGGCATCCGGGTGCCGCAGCGCGGCCTCCACCATGGCGGACAGCGCGTGCGGGGCCAGCGTGTCGTCGTGGTCGAGGAAGGCGATCAGCGGGCCGGTGGCGGTGGCCAGCGCCGCGTTGCTGGCCATTGCGATGCCGGCGCAGGCCGGCAGGCGGATGCAGGTGATGCGGGGGTCGGCGGGGATGGCGGGCGCCGTGGCGGAGGCATCGTCGGCGATGCAGAGCTCCCAATCCTGGTAGCTTTGCCGCAATACCGACGCGATGCAGGCGGCGAGCAGATCGGGCGGCGTGTCGTGCACCGGCAGGATGAGGCTGACGCGCGGGCCGTGGGCTAGGGCGGCGTGCGTGACGCCGGGCCGGTAGGCGCGGCTGATGCGCGACTCCGGCCGGGCGCGGCGTTGCAGCCAGCGCCGCAGCGCGAGGCGGCCGAGGGCGACGCCCCCGGCCCTGGAGCGTCTATCGCGAGTAGAACTCGACCACGAGGTTTGGCTCCATCGTCACCGGATAGGGCACATCGGTCAGCTTCGGGGCGCGCGCGAAGCGGCCCTTCATCGCCCGGTGGTCCACTTCGAGGTATTCCGGCACGTCGCGCTCGTTGCTCTGCGTGGCATCGAGCACCACGGCCATCTGCTTGGACTTCTCCTTGACCTCGATCAGGTCGCCGTCCTTCACCTGGAAGCTGGCGATGTTGACCTTGCGGCCATTCACCGTGACGTGGCCGTGGTTGACGAACTGGCGCGAGGCGAAGGGCGTGATGGCGAATTTCAGGCGGTAGATCACCGCATCCAGCCGGCGCTCGAGCAGCTCGATCAGGTTCTCGCTGGTGTCGCCACGGCGGCGGACGGCTTCCTCGTAATATTTGCGGAACTGCTTCTCGCCGATATTGCCGTAATAGCCCTTCAGGCGCTGCTTGGCCTTGAGCTGGATGTTGAAGTCGCTGGGCTTGCTCTTGCGGCGCTGCCCGTGCTGGCCGGGGCCGTATTCGCGCTTGTTGATCGGGCTCTTGGCCCGGCCCCACAAATTCACGCCAAGCCGGCGATCGATCTTGAACTTGCTTTCCGTCCGCTTCGTCATGCGGCAAACTCCTGCTGTGCCCGCGGGTTGTCCCGCTTTGGCTGTTGCACCGGTAGGCCGCACGCAAGCGCGTGTTGCGGGAGCAGGCCCCGAAGGCCCGTCCACGTTCCCGGCAATCCGAGGGCGCTCCATACCAGGGCCGGGTGAAGGGGGCAATTCGCTAAATTGTCACACGCGCCGGCAGCACCGCATGCTTTTCGTCTCCGCCAGCACTCGCGGAGGCACCATGCTCGTTCATCTCGCGCCCTCGTCGGGCGTGGTCATCGCCATGCTGGTGCTGTGCTTCCTGCTGGTGCTGGCCTTCGAGGCGACGAACGGTTTCCACGACACCTCCAACGCGGTCGCCACCGTCATCTACACCAACACGCTGAAGCCGATCCCGGCGGTGATCTGGTCGGGCCTGCTGAACTTCGTCGGCGTGCTCGTGGGCGGCATCGCGGTGGCCTACGCGCTGGTGGAGATATTGCCGCCGGACGTGCTGACCCCACCCGATGGCGCGCCGGCGGTGCCCATGCTGGTCTCGCTGTTCGCCTCGGCGCTGTTCTGGAACGTCGCCACCTGGTGGTTCGGCATCCCCAACAGCTCCAGCCACTGCATCATCGGCGCGCTGATCGGGGTGGCGTGTGGCGACGCGCTGCTGCAATCGCGCGCGCTGGGGCAGGGGGTGGACTGGCACCAGATCATCAAGGTGCTCGAGGCGCTGGCCATCTCGCCGATCCTCGGCCTGGTGCTGGCCGGCGGGCTGTATTTCGCGCTGAAAGCCACCATCCGCACCGGCCATCTGTTCGAGCCGCCCGCCGCGGGTCAGCCGCCCGTGTGGTGGCTGCGCGGCCTGCTGATCCTGACATGCAGCAGCGTCAGCTTCGGCCATGGCACCAATGACGGGCAGAAGAGCATCGGCCTGATCATGCTGACCATCATCGGCCTGATGCCCGCCACCTACGCGCTGAACCCCGACGTGCCGCAGGCGCTGGCCCAGCTGAGCCAGAATGCGGCGGCCGCCATCCCGTTGATCCAGCGCTATGGCGACGACCGCCGGCAGGCGGGCGTGCAGGCGGCCACCGCTTTGCAGCAGGCCGGCCCGGGGCTGGGCCAGGCGGCCGCCGCCCAGCCTGCCGGCAGCGAACACGGATCGCCTGCGGCCGCCACGCGCGCGCAGCTGCGCGGCCACATCTACACCGTGCTGGCCGAGCTGAAGCACGTGAGCGAAGCGGCCGAGGCCAGCCCGCAGGACAAGGCCCGCGCCAAGGCGCTGAGCAAGGAGATGGGCCCGCCAGTGCATTACGCGCCGTATTGGGTGCGCGTGCTGAGCGCCGTCTGCCTGGGCGCCGGCACGATGGTCGGCTACAAGCGCGTAGTGCGCACGCTGGGCGAAAAGCTCGGCAAGCAGCACATGACGCCGGGGCAGGGGGCGAGCGCCGAGCTGGTCGGCTCCATCCTGATCGGCACGGCGGGCTTCACCGGATTGCCGGTCAGCACCACGCACATCATCACCAGCGGCATCGCCGGCACCATGATCGCCGGCGGGCAGGGCGTGCAATCGGGCATGCTGGTGCGCATCGGGCTGGCCTGGCTGACCACGCTGCCGGTGACCATCCTGCTGGCCGGCGGGCTGTTCTACGTGCTGGCCAACCCACGCTTCTAGCCTGGCGCGACGCCCGCGACCCGGCGCCGGTTTGCACCTTGTATTCGGCCCGGACGTGCTTTCTTGCTGCGCGCATGATCCACCGCAGCGACATCATCTGGCTCGGCGTTTCGGCCGGCGTTACCGGCGGGCTGGTCGGCGGCATGCTGCTCGGCGTGGGGCTGGCCATGATGATCGAGCACATCAATATCGGGCTGCTGCTGATCGTGCCCGCCGCGCCGGCCTCCAGCCTGATCGGCTGGCTGCTGTCCCGCCGACTGGCGCGCCAGCTCGACGCTTGAACTGGCTGTTCCTCGCCGGGCGGCGCTGGTTGCCGGAGGGCGATCCGTTCGCCGCCGGGCTGGGCGGCACCGAGCAGGCGGTGATCGGCCTGACCGCCGCGCTGGCGCAGGCCGGCCACCGGGTGAGCGTGGCGGGTGGCGGCCTCGCAGGCACGGCAGGTGGGGGGTGTTGCGTGGCTGTCGCCGGGCGCGCTGCCGGCGACCGACGTGGCGGTCGCGATCAACGATGCCGGCCTGCTGCCCGGTGGCGGCTTGCCGGTGGTGTGGTTCCATAACGAGGTGGAGTTCTGGCGCGAGGCGCGTAAAGGCCGCCTGGCCGCGCTGTGGCGCCACCGTCCGGCCGGCGTGTTCATCGGCGCCCGCCAGCGCCGGGCCGCCGCGCTGCTGCTGCCGCTGCGGGCCCGCATCACCATCCCCTATGGCCTGCCGGAGCGCGTGCTGGCGGCGGCCCCTGCCGCCGCACCACCGCCGCCGCATGCCGTGTTTACCAGCCAGGCCTATCGCGGCCTGCGCGGCGTGATCGCGATGTGGCGCGGGCAGGTGGCGCCGCGCGTGCCCGGCGCGCGATTCTCCGCCTTCATCGATGCGGCCGACATCGCCGCCTACGCGGCGCTGGCCGAAGGTGAGCCCTCGATCGCCATCCTGCCGCGGGTCGGCAACGCGGCGGTGATCGAAATGCTGCGCGGCGCGCGCCTGCTGGTCGCACCCGGCCATCGTTCGGAGACGTTCTGCATGGCGGCTGCCGAGGCGATCGCCATGGGCGTGCCGGTGGTGACCCAGGGCATCGGCTCGCTGGCCGAACGCGTGGCCGATGGCCGCACCGGCTTCGTGTGCCGGCGCGGCGGGGCGGCGATGGCGCGCCGGATCGTGGAGGTGCTGACCGATGACGGGCTGTGGCGGAGCCTGCACGGAGGCGGCCTCGCCACGCGCGCCGGCAATGGCTGGGCGGAGGCGGCCGGGCGCTGGGCGGCGATGGCCCGCCAGCTGGGCGCGGGCAGCTGATGGCGGGCACCGTTGGTCCGACGTGGCGGCGCAGAAGCGCAGCCTGCGTGCGGCGGCGCAGGCGGCGCGGGCGTCGGCCGATCCGGGTGCCAGCGCGGCGCTGGTTGCCATGGCCCTCACGCGCATCGCCTTTGCCGGCACCATTGCCGGCGTGTGGCCGCTGCCGGGCGAGGTGGATCTGCGCCCGCTGCTCGCGGCCCTGCACGCGCGCGGCCACCCGATCGTGCTGCCGCAAACGCCGCCGCGCGGCCAGCCTCTGGCTTTCCGCTTCTGGACGCCGGGCTGTGCGATGGTGCGCGAGCCGTTCGGCACGTGGCGGCCGGATGGCGCGCTGGGCACGCCGGACATGCTGCTGGTGCCGCTGCTGGCCTTCGACCGCGCCGGCCGCCGGCTCGGCTATGGCGGCGGCTATTACGACCGCACGCTGGCCGCACTCGCCGGCACGCCGGCCATCGGCTTTGGCTTTGCCTGCCAGGAAGTGGCCTGCGTTCCGGTGGAACCGCACGACCGCTTGCTGTCGGGCGTGGTGACCGAGCAGGCGTTCCTCGATCTTGCCGGCGGGCTGACGCTTGCCTCCTCGCCGACCGCAATCCTCCCGCCCTGAAAGACTGCCAGCATGCGAATCCTCTTCCTCGGCGATATCGTCGGCCGCGCGGGGCGCGATGCGGTGGGCGCTGCCCTGCCGGGCCTGCGCGAGACGCTGCGGCTCGATCTGGCCATCGTGAACGTGGAGAACGCCAGCCACGGCTTCGGCTGCGCGCCGGCGATGGCCGAGGCGCTGTTTGCCGCCGGCGCCGACGTGCTGACGCTCGGCAACCACGCCTGGGACCGCAAGGAGCTGCTCGGCTATATCGAGACCGAGCGGCGGCTGATCCGGCCGCTGAACTTCCCGCCCGGCACGCCCGGCCAGGGTTCGGTGCTCGTCGACCCTGGCCGACGGCCGCCGCGCGCTGGTGCTGCAGGTGATGGGCCGGCTGTTCATGGAACCCAACGACGATCCGTTCCGGCAGACCGCCGAACTGCTGGGCCGCCACCGGCTGGGGGCGACGGTGCAGGCGATCGTGGCCGACATCCACGGCGAGGCGACATCGGAGAAGATGGCGTACGGCCACAGCTTCGATGGCCGGCTGTCGCTGGTGGTGGGCACCCACACCCATTGCCCCACGGCGGATCACCAGGTGCTGCCGGGCGGCACCGCCTACCAGTCGGACGCCGGCATGTGCGGCGACTACGACAGCGTGATCGGCATGGACAAGGGCGTGGCCGCGGCGCGGTTCTGGCGCCGTGTGCCCGGCGAGCGGCTGGCGCCGGCCGATCAAGAGGCGACACTGTGCGGCGTGTTCGTGGAGACATCCGACGCCACCGGGCTGGCGGAGCGGATCGCGCCGCTGCGCATGGGCGGCCGGCTGTCGCAGATCATGCCGGTCTGAGCGCGTTACCCGGCACCCTGGCCCCGCCCGCCGGCCTGTGGTGGTATGGCGCACCACGGAGCGCCTGGTATGAGACTGTCACTGCTGATCGCGCCGCTGCTGGCCGCCTGCCTGCCCGCCTGGGCGCAGGGCGCGGGCAAGCCGACCGACATCAATCTTTATCCTTCGCTGGCCGCACCGGGCGGCCTCTACGACCTGAATGTAGCCAACACGCAGAATGGCCCGCCCGGCACCATCGCGGTCACCAGCGCCACGCCGCCGCGGGGCTACAGCTTCCAGGATGTGCTGGCCAACACGCACGGCTATGTCGAAGCCGGCGTTTCCACCGGCAACGGGCACGGCTTTGCCGGCGGCGTGAGCATTCCGCTGGTGCCCGGGAAGGCGGAGCTCGAGCTGGAGGCGGCCACCGGGCAGATCGGCAATTTCAAGGTGGCCGATGCGCGCGGCAAGCTGCCGGGCATCGGCTACGATGCCTACAGCGTCGGCCTGGCGCTGCACCCGACCGACGATGTCGAAGCCTATATCGGACTGAGTAACGTGCGCCTGCGCACGTCCGGGCTGGGCCTGGCGCCGTTCGGCGCGACGGGGATCGGCGCGTTTCGGCCGTAAAAAGCGTGGCTGGAAGCGGGACGATATCGCTTTGGGGATTTGCGTGATGGAGCTGGCTGTGGAGCCTGGCGAGGCGATCCGGCGCTATGTCGAACGGCCTTTCGGCACGTTTGCCGAGCTGCTGCATCTGCAGGCCGTGAAGCAGCCCGGCAAGACGGCGCTCATCTGCGGCGCAGCGGAGATCGGCTACGCGCAGCTCGACGCGTTGGCCGACCGCATCGCTGCCGGCCTGCAGCGCGACGGGGTGGGCGGCGGCAGCGTGGTCGGCATTTGTGCCGCCGCCTGCATTCCGTACGTCGTCATCATGGTCGGCGTGCTGCGGACCGGCGCCGCCGTCTCGCCGCTCTCGCCCTCGGCGACACCGGAGCAGCTGTTGACGATGCTGCGCGACAGCCAGGCGACACACCTGTTCACCGACGGCACCGGGGCGCAGGCCTTCGGCGGCGACCTGGCCGGGCTGCCGGCGCGGCCGGTGGCGATCGGGCCGGGCGGGCTGGGCGAGGATTTCGCAGGCTGGCTGCCGCCGGAAGGCGCACGGCCGGCGGCGGCCGATATCGCCCCGGCGATGGCGTTCAACATTATCTATTCGTCGGGCACCACCGGCACGCCGAAAGGTATCGTGCAGCCGCATGCCATGCGTTGGCCGCAGCTGCGCCTGCTCGATCCGCCGGGCTACGGGCCGGATTCGGTGGCGATCCTGTCCACGCCGCTCTACTCAAACACCACGCTGGTCAGCCTGTTGCCGGCCTTGGCCGGCGGCGGCACGGTGGTGCTGATGCCGCGCTTCGAGGCGCGGGCGTTTCTCGAGCTCTGCCAGCGCCTTCGCGTGACCGAGGCGATGCTGGTGCCCGTGCAATACCGCCGCATCCTGGACGTGGCGGACTTCGACAGCTTCGACCTTTCCGCCACGCGCATGAAGTTCGCCACCTCCGCGCCGTTCGGCGCCGAGCTGAAAGCCGAGGTGCTGGCGCGCTGGCCGGGCGGGCTGGTGGAGTATTTCGGCATGACGGAAGGCGGCGGCTCGTGCGTGCTGATGGCCCACGAGCACCCTGACAAGCTGCACACTGTGGGCCAGCCGATGCCGGGCCACGAAATCCTGGTGATCGGCGAGCAGGGCGAGGTGCTGCCGGCCGGCGAGGCGGGTGAGGCGGTAGGGCGCTCGCCCACGATGATGAGCGGCTACCACAACCAGCCGGACAAGACGGCCGAGGCGATCTGGATCAGCCCGGACGGCGAGCGCTACATCCGCACCGGCGATATCGGGCGCTTCGACTCTGACGGCTTCTTCACGCTGATCGGGCGAAAGAAGGACATGATCATTTCCGGCGGCATCAACATCTACCCGGTCGATCTGGAGGCGGTGCTGCGCGGCCATCCCGCGGTGCAAGAGGCGGCGGTGATCGGTGCGCCCTCGCGCGCCTGGGGGGAGAGCCCGGTGGGGTTCGTCTCGCTACGCGCCGGCGCCGCGGCGGATGGCGCAGCGCTGAAGGAATGGGCCAATGCGCGGCTGGGCAAGATGCAGCGTTTGGCCGACGTGCGGGTGATCGAGGAGCTGCCGCGCAGTGCGATCGGCAAGATCCTCAAGCGCGAGCTGCAGGCGGTGTGCGCCGGCGCGCCGGTGCCGTAGAGCGGCGGACCGTATCCGTTGCGTGGGCGGACGGGCAACGAGACGAGGGAGCGGGCGGCATGGAGCAACCGGGGCCGCGTGTGGCGTGGATCACCGGCGCGTCGTCGGGCATCGGCGAGGCGTTGGCGCACGCGTTGGGGGCTGCCGGCTGGGCGCTGATCCTGTCGGGCCGGCGCACCGAGGCGCTGCAGCGCGTGGCCGCTGCCTGCGGCGCGGCGGCGCTGGTGCTGGCCTTCGAGGCGACGGATTACGACGCGTTGCCCGGTATCGTCGCCACCGCGATCGCCTGGCGCGGGCAGATCGATCTGCTGATCAACAATGCCGGCATCAGCCAGCGCAGCCTGGCGCTGGATACCGGCTTCGACGTGTACCGGTCGCTGATGGAGACGGATTTCTTTGCACCCCTGCGGCTGACGCAGCTGGTCGCACCGCACATGGTCGCGCGCCGCAGCGGCCGCCTGGTCGCCATCAGCTCGCTGGCAGGCCGCACGGGATCGCCGCTGCGCACCGGCTACTGCGCGGCCAAGCATGCGCTGGTGGGCTATTTCGAGGCGCTGCGGGCGGAGTTCGAGCAGGCCTATGGCGTGGGCGTCACCATCGTGCTGCCCGGCTCGGTGCGCACGCCGATCGCCACCAACGCGCTGCAGGGCGACGGCTCGGTGCGCGGCACCTCGGACGCCAACATCGATGCCGGCATGGACCCCGCGCGGGTGGCCGGCATCATCGTGGCGGCCATTGAGGGCGGGCGGCGCGAGGTGGTGATCGCCGAAGGCGCGGAGCTGGCCGGCGTCAGCCTGCGCGCCAGCGACCCCGAGGCCCTGTTCGCCTGGCTGGGCCGCGAGGGTGCCCGGCTGGCCGAGGCGCGGGCGGCCGCGGGCGCGGGGTTCCGGCCCGAGCCGGCCAAGGTGAGCTGAGGCGCGGCCGCGTCAGCCCTGCACCGCCTTTTCCAGCTCGCTCTGTCCCTGCGCCCACGAGCTTTCCGGCACGGCGGCGCCTGCCGTGGCGCCGATCTCCGCCCAGCGGCCCGCAACCTGCTCGGCCGCGTCCTCCGGCGTGCCGACATGGATGCCGCGAGTGAGCGTGATGTGCGCCTGTTCGTAGCTGCCCGCGCCGGCGCACAGGATAATGCGGGTCGGCGCGTCCTCGGCCACCAGCGCCAGCAGGCCGGGGCTTACGGATTCGGGCGTCAGGCGCGCAATCAGCTCGGGTGCCAGCAGGCCGTCGAGCATGCGGGTGGCCGCGGTCGGCGCCAGGCAGTTCACCCGGATGCCGTTCTTCTGGCCCTCGATGGCGAGCGTCTGCATCAGGCCCACCAGCGCCATCTTGGCCGCGCCGTAATTGGCCTGGCCGAAATTGCCGTACAGCCCCGATGACGAGGTGGTCATGACGATGCGGCCGTAATTCTGCGCGCGCATGATGTCCCACACCGCCTTCGTGCAGTAGGCGGCGCCCATCAAATGCACGTCCACCACCAGGCGGAAATCGGCCATGTCCATTTTGGCGAAGGATTTGTCGCGCAGGATGCCGGCGTTGTTGACCAGGATGTCCACGCGGCCCCAGCGCTGCATGGTCTCGGCCACCATCGCCTGCATGGCGTCGGGGTCGGTCACCGAGGCGTCGTTTGCCATCGCTTCGCCGCCGGCCGCCACGATCGCGTCGGCGACTGCTTGCGCGGCGGCGGCCGAGCCGCCGGTGCCGGTGACGGCACCGCCGAGATCGTTGACCACCACCTTGGCGCCACGCCGGGCCAGCAGCAGCGCGTGGGCACGGCCCAGGCCGCCGCCGGCGCCGGTGACGATGGCGACGCGGCCGGTAAGGTCGATGGGCATGGGCGGCTCCTTGCTAAGCGGTTCGCCGAGAGGAAACCGCACAATCGTTCATCGGGCCAGGGCGCGCGGGCCGTGCATTAGGCGGCCGGCTTCGGCTTCCGGCTCAGGAACTCCTGCGCCACGCTGGCCACCAGCACGCCGTCACGCGTGAACACGCTGCCCTGGGAGTAGCCGCGGCCGTGGCCGGCGCTGGGGGTGCGGTGCACGTGCAGCATCCAGTCCTCGGCCGCGGCCTCGCGGTGGAACCACATGCTGTGATCCAGGCTGGCCGCCTGCAGCTTGCCCGCATTGGCGCGGCGGTGGGCCAGCAGGCCGGCATGCACCAGCCCCATGTCCGAAGCGAAGCCGATCACCGCCTGGTGCAACGCCGGCGTGTCGCCGAGGGGCCGGCGCGGGCGCACCCACAGCGCGCGCGCCGGCTGGGCGCCGCCCGGCGGGGTGGGCGGCAGCTCGACCGGGCGGGCCTCCAGCATCAGCTCCGGCAGGAAGCGCCTTGCCGGCCTGCCGGCGGCCGCCGCCTCACGGTCGCGGATCGTGGTCTGGTCGTCCAGGCGCTCCGGCGGCGGCAGGTCGGGCATCACCATGGCGTGCTCGGGCCCGGCATCGCCGTCGTGGTGGGAGCTCAGCCCGGTCCACAGCAGCGAATCGGCCTGGCGGATCTCGACCCGGCGGGTGGCGAAGCTGCCGCCGTCGCGCGTGCGTTCCACCGCGATTTCGAAGGCCTGCTCCATGCTGCCGACGCTGATGAAGAAGCCGTGTAGCGCGTGGCAGCGCCGCGTGCCGGCCGAGGCGGCGATGATGGCCTGGCCGATCAGCACGCCGCCGAACAGCCGCGGCTCGTCGGTGCGCGGCGTGGCCGGCGCGATCCAGCCGGTGGCGGCGGGCTGCAGCGCGAAAAGCTCGTCGAAAGTCATGGCCGCGATTGGCCCAGATCGGCCGGGGTGGCAAGGCGGGCGCGGCGGGCGATCACGGCCAGCAGGGCGGCGATGAGCACGGGGCCCAGCACGACATGGGTGAGCAGCGCACCGGCGCGGGCGACGAGCGGGTAGAGGAACAGGGCAGCCAGCAGCAGCTTCTCCCAGGCGAGCCAACGGTCCGGCTGGGCCAGCGCGAGCAGGCAGGCGAGCGGGACGGCGAGCACGGCCAGGTCGTAATCGTTCAGGTAGGGCGAGACCAGCAGCGCCGCGGCCGCCAGGGCCGCGGCCTCGAGCCGGGCCCCCGGGCGCCGCCAGGCGATCCAGGCCAGCGTGGCCATAGCG
The DNA here is from genome assembly GCA_963751795.1 of uncultured Alphaproteobacteria bacterium. Lineage (GTDB taxonomy): Bacteria > Pseudomonadota > Alphaproteobacteria > Acetobacterales > Acetobacteraceae > BOG-908. Next base: position 74,431 of record CAVVVI010000005.1, on the reverse strand, counting down.
GCGGCGGCGATGATCGCCTGGCCGGCATAGGCGAGCCGGTTGCCGCCGCCGGCCAACCGCACGGCGCCGAACAGGCTTTGCAGCACCGGCCAGCGTATGGCGATCGTCTCGATATCGTGCCGCGCATCGGCGGTGTGGGCCAAAAACCCGTGCCAGGAGGCCCCACCCAGCACGAGCCACGACACTGCACCCAGGGCCGCCGCCATGCCACCGGCGGCGGCCAAAGCGCGCCAGCGGCGGGCGGCCAGCAGGGCCAGCGGCACGCAGACGGCGAGTTGCGGCTTGCACGACAGCGCGCCCAACGCGGCCCCGGCCAGCAGCGGGCGGCGTTCCAGCCACAGGGCGGCGGCGGCAAAGCAGCTGGCCGTGAGCGCCGCGTTCTGCCCGGAGAGCGCGTTCATCGCGAGTCCGGGACAGGCGAGCAGCGGCAGCCAGGCCCAAAGCTGCGGCAGCAGGCGGCGCAGCAACGCCAGCACCAGCACCGTCTCGGTGAGGAGGAAGGCGGCCAGGGCTGCGCTGTAGCCGAGCAGGCCCAGCGGCAGCAGCAGCAGCAGGAAGCTCGGCGGATAGTAGAAGGCGAGGCAGCCGGGCGGCATGATCGTGGCCGCGCGCTCGGTGGCCTCCACCACAGTGTTGTCGTAGGCGCTCGCGGGATGCCCGGCGGCGGCCAGGTGGGCGGCGGCCCAGAACGCGTCGAAATCGGTGGCCAGCGGCTTGCCGCCGGGGTGGGCGAGCGTCTCGGCCGCGATCCACAGGGCGAAGGCGAGCATGGCCAGGCCGAGCAGCAGGCCGTAGCCGCGCGCGCGGTTGGCGGTCAGCCAGGGCGCTTGCGAGAACATTCGTTGCGATGCCATGCCAGGCGTGCCGAAGGAAGGCCTCGCGGGCAGGAAAAGCGCGGCGCGGCGCGGCAGGCCGGCGTGCCGGGCCGCCCTTTCGCACAAAAAACAACCGCCGGCCGCCCGCCGGGGCGCCGCACCCCTGGCGGTTCGCGCAAGCGTGTGATTAGACCCCCCCGACCATGAGGCATTTCCTGGACTTCGAAAAACCGATCGCCGAGCTGGAAAGCAAGATCGAGGAACTGCGCCGGATGAGCGAGCCGGACGGCATGAACATTGCCGACGAGGTGGCGCGCCTGACCGACAAGGCCGACCGCCAGCTGCGCGCGACCTATGCCAAGCTGACCCCGTGGCAAAAGACCCAGGTGGCCCGTCACGAGGACCGGCCGCGGACGCTGACCTACATCGCCCGGCTGATCACCGACTTCACGCCGCTGGCCGGCGACCGCGCCTTTGCCGAGGACGCCGCCATCGTGGGCGGGCTGGGGCGCTTCCGCGGCCGGCCGGTGGTGGTGCTCGGCACCGAGAAGGGCACCGAAACCGAGTCCCGCGTGCGGCACAATTTCGGCTCGGCCAAGCCGGAGGGCTACCGCAAGGCGCGGCGGCTGATCGAGATGGCCGGGCGGTTCGGCCTGCCGCTGCTCACCTTCGTCGATACCTCGGGCGCGTTCCCCGGCATCGATGCCGAAGCGCGCGGGCAGGCCGAGGCCATCGCACGCTCCACGCTGGCCTGCCTGGAGGCGCCGGTGCCGATCGTGGCCACCATCATCGGCGAAGGCGGCTCGGGCGGCGCCATCGCGCTGGCCACCGGCGACCGCGTGCTGATGCTGGAGCATTCGGTCTACTCGGTGATCTCGCCGGAAGGCTGCGCCACCATCCTGTGGCGCGATTCGGCGCAGGCGGCGACGGCGGCCGAAGCCCTGAAGCTGACGGCCAACGACCTGAAGGCGCTGCGGCTGATCGATACCGTGGTGGCCGAGCCGCTGGGTGGCGCGCATCGCGAGCCCGAAGCCGCCGTGGCCGCCGTGGGTGCGGCGATCGACGAGGCGCTGGCGCCGCTGCTGGCGCTGGACCCCGCGGCATTGCGCGCGCAGCGGCGGGAGAAGTTCCTGGCCATGGGACGCGAGGGGCTGGTCTAGCCTTGACGCCGGCGGTGGGCGTGCGCCGGCAGGAAGCGCTGTTCTGGCTGATGGCGGTGCTGATCGCGCTGCATTTCACCGTCGGCTATTTCCTCGGCACCACACCCTATCTCACGCTGGCCGATTACGCGGCCGGGTTGGAGCGTGTGCCGTTCCAGCACCGTGCGCTGACCGGCTGGGTGCTGCGGCTGATGCATGCGCCCGGCGGGCTGGGGGCCGGCCTGCCGGCGAGCCTGGCCGCGCTGGTCACGCTCTCGGTGCTGGCGATCCTGGGCAGCGCGCGGCTGATCGCCGCCCGCATGGTGCAGGGCGGGCTGTTCGCCGTGGCAGCCGGGCTCAGCTTCGCTATGCCGCTCTATGTGCTGTTCGTCGCACCGGGTTACGATTACCGGTTCAGCTACTTCTACGACCTGCCGAGCCTGGCGCTGTTCATGGCCAGCCTCGCGGCCTTCCTGTGCGGCCGCAGCCTGGCGTGCCTGGCGCTGTTCGCGGTGGCGGCACTCAGCCGGGAGACCTGCCTGCTGCTGATTCCGCTGGTGGTGCTGTGGCCGCAGCCGGCGCTGCCCGCCCGCCTGCGCCTGGCCGCCGGGCTGGCGGTGCTATGGCTGGCGGCCTGGGTGCTGGTGCATCACCTCTATGCCGGCAACCCGCGCGAGAGCGTGGTCAAGCACGTGTTCGGCACGCCGGGTGGCATGGTGATCGAGCTGGGCAATAACTGGCAGGATCTGCGCGACCCGGCGATCTGGCCGGCGCTGCTGAGCGCATTGTGCTGGCTGTGGGTGCCGGTGCTGCTGCTGTGGCGCCGGCTGACGCATCCGGGCCTGCGCCGGGTGATCCTGGTGACGACGCCGCTGTGGTTCGTGCTGATGTTCGTGGTGGGCCGCCTGCGGGAGGTGCGGGTGTTTGCCGAACTGACGGTGGTGTTCTGGCTCGCGGTTGTGACGCTGGTAGGCAGCGCGCGGCGGGATGCCGCACCGGCACCGCCCGGCTGACCGGCCTGCCGGCTCAGTCCTTCGGCTCGCCGGGGACCGGCGTGCAGCCGAGGCTGCGGAACAGCGCGTCCACCTCGCCGATCGCCGCTTCGGCCGCTGCGGCTTCGGTGCCCTTGGCGACGATGGCGACGCCCGAGACCTTGTCGCGGAAATACGGATAGCTGCCGATATCGAGCGCGGGGTAGTGCTGCTGGATTTCCGTGAGCCCGGCAGCGATGTCGCCCTCGCGCACGCCAGTGGCGTGCAGGCTGCGGCTGAGCACCGGGGCGCCGCCGGCCAGCGTGGGGGCGAGGCATTCGAACATCAGGCGCATGATGGCGGGCACGCCGGCCATCACGTGCACGTTGCCGATGGAGTAGCCGGGAGCCACGTGGCCATTGTCGATGATGACGGCGCCGCGCGGCATGGTGGCCATGCGCTGGCGGGCGGCGTTGAAGGTGCCGGGCGGGTAGTGCGCTTCCATGCGCGCCCACACGGTAGGCTCCGGCTCCCACGGCACGCCGAACGCGGCGGCGATGCAGGCGCTAGTGATGTCGTCGTGGGTGGGGCCGATGCCGCCGGTGGTGAATACGTGGTCGAACCGCGCGCGCACCTCGTTGACGGTGCTGATGATCGTCTCGGCCACGTCGGGGATGACGCGGACTTCGCGCAGCGGGATGCCGATCTCGCCCAGGCGCTGGGCCAGGTAGTTGGTGTTGGTATCCTGCGTGCGCCCGGAGAGGACTTCGTTGCCGATGACGATGAGGCAGGCGGTCGGGTTCATGGGACCAGGGTAGCGGCGGGCAGGGTGGCAAGGGAAGCCTCGCCCGGGGGAACGGTCCGGAGAAGCCTGGCCGGCACGCCGTGCCGCCAGCAGCGCCAGCCCGGCGATGCAGAGCATGGCGGCCCAGAACTCGCTGCGCCGGGCGACGGCGGCGAGCGGATCGCCCACGCCGTAAGCCAGCGGCCAGCAATCCAGCGCCAGCACCGCCAGTGCCAAGGCGGGCCAGGCAAGGCTGCCGCCGGTGCGCCACCGCTGCAGGAAGGCCATGGCCGGCAGGATCAGCACGACGAAATAGTGGTTCCAGGCCAGCGGCGTGAAGGCGGTGGCGGCCACCAGGGTGACGAGCGTGCCCGGCGTGCTGCCGCCGTCCGGCGCGTGGTGGCGGTCCGCCAGGCCGCCGGCCAGAGCGGCGGTGGCGAGCAGGGCGGCCGAGAGCAGGCCGATCCAGCCCGGCAGCGGCAGCGGAATGGGGTGGAATGCGGTGGCCGCGGTCAGTCGGGCGCCGAGCAGCACGGTGGCCAGCGAATCGTTGTTGAAGTTGAGCGACACCGTGCGGCTGTAGCCCTGCAGCACGTGCACATACTGCGCGGTGAGCGCCGGGCCGGCGGCCAGCAGCGTGGCGGCCGCCAGCACGGCGGCACCGGCGGCAAAGCCGAGGCAGGCGCGCCGGTGGCCCGCTGCCAGCCAGGTGAGTGCCAGCCAGGCCGGCGTGATCTTGATGCAGGCGGCGACTGCCAGCAGGCCGCCGGCCGCGAGCGGACGGCGGGGCAGGCAGGCGATCGCCAGCAGGGTGATGGCCACAAAGATCAGATGCGTCTGGCACAGCACGGCGGCCTGCACGAACGGTTCGCTGACCGCCAGCGCCAGCAGCAGCACAGCCTGCCACCGCGCCCCGGAGAGGCCAGGAGCCCAGAGCCGGCACCCGAGCCAGACGACTGCGACCGTGCTGGCGGCCAGGATGGCGCCGAACAGCAGCTTGAAGGCGGCGAAACCGGTATGGGCGGCCAGCGGTGCGAGCGCCCAGGCCCAGAGCGGCGATTGCACGTAGGGCGTGACGACCGCGTCGGCGATGCCGCCCTGCCGCGCGGTTTGCGCCCAGAGCGGATCCAGCGTGCTGCCGGGCGGCTGCATGGCGGGGGCGTAGATGGCGGCTGCGTGGCCCGCGGCGACAAGCCGGCCGGCGACGAAGCCGGCCGTCAGGTCCCAGCCCGGCAGAGCGTGGCAGGCGAGGATGACGATCCCGGCGAAGAGGCCGTAGACCGCGGCGTGCAGGCGCAGCTTCATGCGCGCGTGGGTAGAACGTTTCCGATCAGGGCGTAAGTCGGCTGGCCAGGGCGGGGTGCCGGGCCTGCCGGCCGGGCGACCCCTGGGCGCTGTGCGCTAGCTGTGTGCGGGATCGAGGAAGATCAGATGCACCGAGCCGGGCTTGTAGCGGTAGCGCACGCGGCCTTCCACCGGCGCGGGCTGCTGGCCGTCCAGCTCGCCGGTGACCAGGAACACGCGGCCGTTCGAGGGATCGACGGCGAGGGTGCGCGCGCCTTCTGCGGTCTTGACTGCGCCGAGCGCGGTCAGCGTGCCTGCCGCGTCCTCGTGGAAGACCGTGAGCGTGCCGTCATTGTTCGAGCTGTACACGAGGTGGCGGACCGGATCGAACGCCGCCGCATCGGTGCCGCTGCCGATCGGCAGGGATTGCAGCATGTGGCCGTTGCCCGCATCGACGACGAGCATCTTGAGGTTCTCGCAGGTGGTGAACAGGCGGTGCGTCTCGGAATCCATCGCCAGGCCGTGCGGGGAGAGGCAATCCGGCACGGCGTAGCGCGCGGTGACGCGGGCGGCGCCGGTATCGACGACGGCGATCTCCTTCGTGCTGGCGAGATTGACATAGAGGTGGCCGGCTTTGTCCACGGCGGCAAATTCCGGTGCGCCGCCGAGCTTGACGTTGGCTTTCACCGTCTGTGCCGCGGTGTCCACCAGCGTGGCGCTCTCGCCATCGCCGTTGAGCACGACGACCATGCTGCCGGACGGGTCGGCGACAACGGCGTCCGCGTCGGTCTGCGCCGGCAGAGTCTTCAGCGCCTTGAAGGTGGCGGGATCGTAGGCCGTGACGCGCTTGGTCTGGCCGCTATCGGCCCAGATGCGGCCCTGCGCATCCACCGCCTGGCCGTGCGCGCCATCGAGGCCCGCGAGCTTGCCCACAACCTGGCCGGTGGTGGCATCCACCACGTCCGTGTGGTCGGCATGGGCCACGAACACGCGGTGCGATTTGGCATCGAAGCTCACGTAATCCCAGCGGTCGGGCGCGCCGAGCGGGACCGTTTTGGTGACGGTGTAGGCGGGTGCGGCGGCGCCGCCGAGCAGGGCGGCCGTCAGGAGGAGGAAGGTGCGCATAACGGAGCCTCGTGCAGAGAGTGGGGGGCGTACGCCGGCGGCGTGGCTGGAGCGCATACGCGGTCCGGCCGAGCCCAGACAGGGCCGGCGGATGACGTTTTCATAAAGATTGGCCGGCCGGGCGGGTTGCATGGCCGCCCGGTTCCCTGTGCGGCGGGCGCACCTAGAGAAAGTCGCGCAGCAGCGGCACCAGCGGCTTGTCGGCGGCGGGCATCTCGTAGTCGGTCAGCTTGTCGGGGCGCACCCAGGCCAGGGTCTGGCCTTCCAGCGGCTGCACGAAGCCCTGCCACCGCCGGCACAGATACAGCGGCATCAACAGGTGGAAACGATCGTAGGCGTGGCTGGCGAAGGCAAAGGGGGCGAGGCAGGCTTCGGTGACGTCGATGCCGAGCTCCTCGTGCAGCTCGCGGATCAGGGCGGCTTCCGGCGTCTCGCCGGCGTGCAGCTTGCCGCCGGGGAATTCCCACAGCCCGGCCATCTTCTTGCCTTCCGGACGCCGCGCCAGCAGCACGCGGCTGTCGGTATCGACAAGCGCGCAGGCGGCGACCAGCAGCAGCGGCTTGTGGCCGGGCTCGGGCGCTTCGGTTTCCACATGGCCGAACACGTCCTCCCGCGTGGCCTCGAACACGGCCACTTCCTCCTCGGCATCGCGGGCCAGGAAGTGCTGGGTGGCGCGGCCGGTCTCGCGGAAGCCGAGATGGGCGAGCACGGCGGCCGAAGCCGGGTTGTCCAGCGACACCTGGGCCACGACGCGGTCGATCGGCAGGTTGGCCAGCGCCCAGCTGACCACGCGGCCGGCTGCCTCGCGCGCCACGCCGTGGCCCCAGAAGCGCTGGCCCACCCAGTAGCCGAGGCTGCCGGTGCGCGGCGCCAGATCCAGCCGCAGGCCGATGCAGCCGATCACCATCTCCGTACCGTCTTCCTGCCCGGTGATGGCGAGGTGGTAGGCCCGCCCATCCTGCCGCTGGGCGATGGTGGACGCGATCCAGTCGTCGGTGAGCGCGCGCGGGTAGGGGTAGGGCAGGCGGGACAGCATGCGCACCACCGGCCAGGTGTTGACCAGCCGGTGGATCGCCTCGGCATCCTCGGCCCGCGGCGGGCGCAGCGTGAGGCGTTCGGTGGCCAACGGCGCGAACCCGTCGGGCGAGGCGGCGAGGTTAGCTTCTGTAGCTGCCATTGATGTCGATGTAGCCGTGAGTGAGATCGCACGTCCAGGCGGTGCCGGCGCCGCTGCCCAGGCCGAGGTCGATGGCGATGGCGATCTCGCGGCCCTGCATGTGCGCCACTACCGGCGCTTCGTCGTAGCCGTCCACCACGCTGCCGTTGCGGGCCATCCAGGTGCCGCCGACGGCAATCGACAGGCGGTCGCGGTCGGCCGGCTCGCCGGCGCGGCCGACCGCCATGACGATGCGGCCCCAATTGGCATCCTGGCCCGCAATGGCGGTTTTGACCAACGGCGAGTTGGCGACCGCGAGCGCCACCCGGCGGGCGCTGGCATGGTCGGTGGCGCCGATGACATCGATACGGATGAGCTTCTGCGCGCCCTCGCCGTCGCGCACCACCATGAGCGCCAGTTCCAGCAGCAGATCGTCCAGCGCGCGGGCGAAATCTGCGGTGGGCGCATCGGGCGGGTTGCCGGCCTGGCCGGTGGCGAACAGCAGCGCCGTGTCGCTGGTGGAGGTGTCGGAATCCACGGTGATGCAGTTGAAGCTGCGCTCGATGCCGGCGGCCAGCAGCGCCTGCAACGTGGCGGCCGGCAGCGCCGCGTCGGTGAAGACGAAGCACAGCATGGTTGCCATGTCGGGGGCCACCATGCCGCTGCCTTTGGCGATGCCGGCGATGCGGACAGGGATGCCGCCCAGGCTGGCGACCCGGGTGGCGCCCTTTGGGAAGGTGTCGGTCGTCATCATGCCGCGCGCGGCATCGGCCAGGCCGTGCGGCGAGAGGCTGGCGTGCAGCGTCGGGAGGGCGGCGGTGATGCGCCCGGCGGGCAGCATCTGGCCGATCACGCCGGTGGAGGCCAGGAACACTTCGCCCGGCGCGCAGCCGAGCAGGGCGGCGGCGGCCTCGGCGGTGGCCTGCGTGGCATCCCGCCCGGCCTGGCCGGTGAAGACGTTGGCGTTGCCGGCATTGACCACCAGCGCGCGGGCGGTGCCGCCCGCCAGCGCGGCGCGGCACCAGTCGATGGGGGCACCCGGGCAGCGGTTGCGGGTGAAGGCGCCGGCTACCGTCGTGCCGGGCGCCAGCGCCGCCAGGAACAGGTCGGTGCGCCCAGTGTAGCGAATGCCGGCCGCCCCGGTGGCGAAGCTGACGCCGGCGATCGGCGGCAGGTCCGGCAGCGGGACGGCGAGGGGCGAGACGGGCGGCTGGGCCGCCACGGTGCCCTTACTTCTTGGCCGGTGCCGTGGCCGGCGCGGCCGCACCTGTGGTGGCCGGTGCGGCCGGCTTCACGGGCTTGCCGTCCGGGCCGTAGGTGACGATCTTGACGCCTTCCTTGGCCTTGGCGGCCAGCGCCTGGGCATCCTGGCGCAGCAGCTGCTGGCGGATCTCGTCGTGCACCGTGTCGTAGGCCGGCGGGGTGGAGACGCTGGTGTCGATCACCTGGATCACGTGGTAGCCGTAGCGCGTGTGGACCGGGGTGGTGGTGTACTCGCCCTTCTTCAGCTTGAAGGCGGCATCGGAGAACTCGGGCAGCATGTCGCCCTTCTTGAAGGTGCCGAGATCGCCGCCCTGGGCGCTCGCCGGATCCTTGGGGTCGCTGTACTTCTTGGCCAGGTCCTCGAACTTGGCGCCGCCCTGCAGCTGCTTGATGATGTCGCGCGCCTTGGCATCGGTATCGACCAGGATCTGGCGGGCATGCACCTGCGGCTCGCCCGGCTTGCCGGCATATTGCTTGTCGTACTGGGCCTTGATCGCCTCTTCGGTGACCATCGGCAGCACGGTCTTGACCAGCAGCGCCCGCTGCAGAACCTCATCGGCCGCCACCTGCATTTGGTGGGCGATGACGGGATCGCGGTCCAGGCCCTGCTTGCGCGCCATCACCTGCAGCGCCTTGCCGGTGGCCAGCTCGTTGACGGCGGCGCCGAACAGCTTCTCCTGGCCGATCTGCTGGCGCTGCTCGGCGGGCACGTGCACGTCCACCCAGGCAGCCACATCGCTGACGCGGATGGGATCGCCGTTGACGGTGACGATGACCAGGTTCTGCGCCGCCGGCGCCGTGGGCGCACCGGTGACCGGCGGGCCCTTGGGCGCGGCAGCGGCCGGGGCCTTGGCCGTCTGCGCCGAAGCGGGAAGGGCGAGTGCAGCCGCGGTCAGGGCCGTGGTCAGGGTCAGCAGGCGCATAAGAACCTCAGAAAGGTGGGGCGCGGGGCTTATGCGGCATCGGGCGATAGGCGGCAACGGTTGGCGGGGTGAAATAAAAGCAAGGCCGGCGCCCGGCACGGCGGGCCGGCGGGGGGCTTGGTTGACCCCACCCTTGCCGCCGCCTATCTGCGCGAGATGTTCTCCTCCATCGCCCGCGCCGTTTTTGGCACGTCGAACGACCGCTCGCTGAAATCCTATCAGCAGCGCGTGCCTAAGATTAACGTACATGAGGCCGCCACCGCGGCGCTGAGCGACGAGGCGCTGGCCGCCAGGACGGTGGCCTTCCGCGAGCGCATCGCCGCCGGCGAGAGCCTGGACGCGCTGCTGCCCGAGGCGTTCGCCGTGGTGCGCGAGGCGAGCCGGCGGGTGCTGGGCATGCGCCATTTCGACGTGCAGCTGGTGGGCGGCATGGTGCTGCACGACGGCAAGATCGCCGAGATGAAGACCGGCGAGGGCAAGACGCTGGTGGCCACGCTGCCGGTGTATTTGAACGCCCTCTCGGGCCGCGGCGTGCACGTGGTGACGGTGAACGACTACCTGGCGCGGCGCGACAGCGAGGATATGGGCCGGCTGTACGGCTTCCTGGGGCTGACGACCGGGGTGATCGTGCACGGGCTTATGGATGACGAGCGGCGTGCGGCTTACGCGTGCGACGTCACCTACGGCACCAACAACGAATTCGGCTTCGACTATCTGCGCGACAACATGAAGTATCGGCTGGAAGACATGGTCCAGCGGCCGTTCAGCTACGCCATCGTGGACGAGGTGGACAGCATCCTTATCGACGAGGCGCGCACGCCGCTGATCATTTCCGGCCCCGCTGAGGACTCCTCGGACCTGTACCGCTCGGTGAACCTGGTGTTGCTCGAGCTGGTGAAGGATGCCGCCACGTTCGAGAAGGATGAGAAGGCCAGGTCGGTTCACCTGACCGAAGCCGGCAACGAGCGTGTGGAAGACATGCTGCGCGAGGCCGGGATCATCACCGAAGGCAACATGTACGACATCTTCAACGTGTCGGTGGTGCATCACGTGCAGCAATCGCTGCGCGCGCACACGCTGTTCGCGCGGGACGTGGACTACATCGTGCGCGACGACAAGGTGGTGATCATCGACGAGTTCACCGGCCGCATGATGGAAGGCCGCCGCTATTCCGAGGGGCTGCACCAGGCGCTGGAAGCCAAGGAATACGTGACCGTGCAGCAGGAGAACCAGACGCTGGCCTCCATCACGTTCCAGAACTATTTCCGGCTGTTCCCGAAACTGTCCGGCATGACCGGCACGGCGATGACCGAGGCCGACGAGTTCGCGGAGATCTACAAGCTGTCCGTCGTCGAGATCCCGACCAACGTGCCGGTGGTGCGGCAGGACGGCGACGACGAGGTGTATCGCACCGCCGGTGAGAAGTACAGCGCGGTGGCGAGCCTGATCGAGGAGGCGCGCGCCAAGGAACAGCCGGTGCTGGTGGGCACGGTCAGCATCGAAAAAAGCGAAGTTTTGAGCGAGATCCTCAAGGCGCGGCAGATTCCGCATGCCGTGCTGAACGCGCGCTTCCACGAGCAGGAGGCCAGCATCATTGCGCAGGCCGGGGCACCCGGGCGGGTGACGATCGCCACCAACATGGCCGGGCGCGGCACCGACATCAAGCTGGGCGGCAATCTAGACATGCGGCTGCGGCAGGAAGCGCACGTGATCGGCAACGAGGCCGAACGCGCCGCCGCCGAGGCGGAGATCCGTGCCGAGATCCCGGGCTTCCACGACCGCGTGAAAGCGGCCGGCGGCCTGCTGGTGATCGGCACCGAGCGGCACGAAAGCCGGCGCATCGACAACCAGCTGCGCGGCCGTTCAGGCCGCCAGGGCGACCCGGGGGCGAGCCGGTTCTTCCTGTCGCTGGAAGACGATCTGATGCGCATCTTCGGCAGCGAGCGCATGGGCGGCATGCTGCAGCGCCTGGGGCTGAAGGATGGCGAGGCCATCGTCCATCCCTGGATCAACAAGGCGCTGGAAAAGGCGCAGAAGAAGGTGGAGGCGCGCAACTTCGATACGCGCAAGAACCTGCTGAAATACGACGACGTGATGAACGATCAGCGCAAAGAAGTGTACGCGCAGCGGCGCGAATACATGCAGAGCGCGGACGTGAGCGAAACGGTGGCGGCCTTCCGCCACGAGCTGGCTGACGCGATGGTGCGCCTGCGCGTGCCCGAGCGCGCGTTTGCCGAGCAGTGGGAAACCGAGGCGCTGGCCGCCGATGTGCGGCGCGTGTTCAACCTCGATTTGCCGGTGCAGGATTGGGGGCGCGAGGAAGGGATTGACGAGACGGCGATCCACGAACGGCTGCTGGCGGCCGTGGATGGCGCGGCCGCGGCCAAGGCGGCCAATTTTGGCCCCGAGGTGATGCGCTACATCGAGAAGAGCCTGCTGCTGCAGATGTTCGATACGGTGTGGAAGGAGCATCTGCTGGCGCTGGACCATCTGCGCCAGGGCATCGGGCTGCGCGCTTACGGCCAGCGCGATCCGCTCAACGAGTATAAGAGCGAAGCCTTCATGCTGTTCAACGCGATGCTGGACGACATGCGCGAGCGCGTGGTGAGCACGCTGAGCCGCGTCGAGCTATCGGCCGAAGCGCCGCCCATGCCGCAGGCGCTGCCGGCCGGCATGGTGGAGAACTTCGCTGCGCCCGCGATGGCCGGCGCCGACCAGTATGGCAGCGGCGGCGAAGGCTGGCAGATGGGCGATGTGGGCGCTGCCCTGTTCGACCCCAACGACCCGACGACGTGGGGCGGCACCCAGCGCAATGCGTTGTGCCCGTGCGGGTCGGGGAAGAAATACAAGCACTGCCACGGCAAAGCCGGATAGCGCGGCGCCCGGCCGCTACGGCGCCGGCACGGCCAGGAACGAGCGCGCGACGCCGTTGGGCGCGGTGTCCGAGATGGCGATGAAGTGGCCGAAATGGCTGGCGGCGACGTGCACCGTGTCGTGCGCCGGAAACCGCCGCAACAGCGTTACGCCGATGGCCGTGTGCACGAAGGCGAACTGCGTGACGCCCTTGGTGAACACGCCGACGACGCGGCCATCCTGGTCGATGCCCTGCGTGGTGAGCGCATCGGGTTTCACCGGCAGATCGAACGCTACATAGGCGCCGTTGTGGTAGACGAACCCGTGCAGCCCTTGCGCGAGGTCCTCGTAGGAGCCGGCGATCTGGTTCGCGTCGTTGATCCAGCCGCCGAATGCGGCAGTGGCGCCGTGCGGCAGGATGGTGTGCGGCGGTGCCGATCCGGGCGTGGCGACGTGAATACAGCGGTGGTCGTGGTCAGAGCCATTCAACGCGTAGTACTGGCCGGCGATTTGGCCGCGTGTGTTGACGCTGGCGACCAGCGGAACGCCACCATGTGCTTGATCTTGGTCTGCATGGCGGGTGTGCCGGCGAAGGGCTAGAAGTCACCGTCTCCAAATAGCTGTTGAAGCTCAAGCGGTCGCCACTGCCGATGAACGGCGGAAATACCTTCTGGCTGTCCACACTCTCCGAAAATGGGCGATATAGGCGCCGTCGCGCCAGGCGAAGTCGTCCACCGTTGCCACTAAAGTAGCCACCGACGACGGTGCCGCGGTTGTTGATGCCGGTGGGGATCGGCACGTATTCGCGCGGAGTAACCTGCATTCGGCGCGCCGAGCAGGACCATGGTGGTGACGGCGCCCCGGTGCCCGACGAAGCCGGCACCATTGGGCTGGGCGGGCGAGACGTAGCTTCCCGTCGCCAGGCCGGAATCGGCGATCCCGGCCACCGCCACGCTGGTGGCGCCGGGAATGGTGAACGGACGCAGCGTGTAGCTTTGCGCGTCGGCCTGCGTGGCTGCGGCGGTGAGCAGGGTCGTGAGCACGATGAGGGGGGCGCGCATAGCAAACTCCTTGGCTTCGGGAAGCAGAGCGAAGGGCAACGTTTGCCGGCTGAAAACCCTCGCTGCCGCGCCTTGCCGGCCTGCGGCCTCACGACATTACGGTAATGTAGCATTGAAGCTGCCGCCGTAGCCATTGCAATGTCGTGGCCGTACCCTCAGCCCTGCCGGCTGTCGGTCGCCTGCCGCGCCCAGATGATCACCTGCGCGAAGGCGTAGGGCACCTCGTCGGTCATCGTCAGCGCGATTTCGGCGTGCATGCCGGGGGGGGTGATGGCGGCCAGGCGGGCCAGCGCGCCGCCGGTGAGCACAAGAGTGGGCTGCCCGCCGCGCAGATTGACCACGCCCATGTCGGAGTGGAACACGCCGGCGCTGAAGCCGGTGCCCAACGCCTTGGCGCAGGCTTCCTTTGCGGCGAAGCGCTTGGCGAAGGTGCCGGCATGCAGGCTGGCGGTGCGTTGCAGCGCGCGGGCGCGCTCCGTTTCGGTGAACACGCGCTGCAGGAAGCGATCGCCGAACCGGCCCATCACCTTTTCCACGCGGCGGATGTCGCAGAGATCCGCCCCGAGCCCGATGATCACGACACCACCGGCCTGGCCGGTGGCGCCTCGCCGTCGTTACGCATGATCGCGTTCCACCTGCGTCAGTCCGCTCACCGCGCGCAGGCCTGCGATCACCATCGACAAATGACGCAGATCGCGCACTTCGACGTCCACCAGGATTTCGATGAAATCCTGCTGGCGGCTGGTGATCTTCAGATTGGTGACGGCGCCATCCTGGCGGGCCACCGCGTTGGTCAGATTGGCCAGCGTGGCCGGTTCGTTGGCGGCGATGATGCTGATGCGGCCGGTATGGGTGTCGCGCCGGTTGCCGGTGCCGGGCACCCCGGCGGCGGCGGCGTAGTCCCAATCCACGTCGATGAAGCGCTCCGGCGTGGCGGCGAAAGTCTCCAGCGTGGGGCAGCGTTTGGTGTGGATGGTGACACCCTTGCCGGTGGTCACGATGCCGACGATCGGATCGCCGGGTAGCGCGTGGCAGCAGCCGGCGTAGTGCACGGCCATGCCGCTGACCAGGCCGGTGATGGCCATGCCGCTGTCGCGCGAGGGCGGCTTGGCGGCGGGTGGGCGCGCCAGCAGGCCGGGCATCATGCGCGGGCCGCGCGCGGCTTCCAGCATCTCCGGATACGCGATGTGGATGACGTCTTTCGGGCCGATGGTGCCGTTGCCGACGGCCACGTACAGATCGGCGACGCTGGCTTGGCGCAGCGGTTTCAGTGCGCCTTCCAGCACCTTTTCCGAGCCGTCGAGCCCTTCCTGGCGGAAGGCGCGCGTGAGCGCGGTGCGGCCCTGGTCCAGCGTGGTGGCGCGCTGCCGGGCGGCCACGTAGCGGCGGATGCGCGCGCGCGCCTTGCCGGTAACGACCCAGCGCTCCCACGAGGGCGAGGGCGTGCCGCCGCGCGCCGTCATGATCTCCACCTGGTCGCCGTTCGACAGCTCGGTGCGCAGCGGCATCAGCCGGCCGTTCACCTTGGCGCCGACGCAGGTGTCGCCCACCTGGCTGTGCACGGCATAAGCGAAATCGATCGGCGTGGCGCCGCGCGGCAACTGGATCAGCCGGCCCTTCGGCGTGAAGCAGAAGACCTGGTCCTGGTACAGCTCGAGCTTGGTGTTCTCGAGAAACTCGTCGGGTGCCGCCGAATTGTCGAGGATTTCCAGAAGGTCCTGCACCCAGGCGAAGTTCTGGGTTTCCTGCGCGCCTTCCTTGTAGTTCCAATGCGCAGCCACGCCGTTATCGGCGATGTCGTGCATCTCCTGCGTGCGGATCTGCACCTCGATCTTCTGGTTGCGCGGGTGGCGCAGGGTCACGCCGGTGTGCAGGCTCTGGTAGCCGTTGGCCTTGGGCGTGCTGATGTAGTCCTTGAAGCGGCCGGCGATCACCGGGAAGGCGTTGTGGACGGCGCCCAGCGCCATGTAGCACTGCTCGCGCGTGGGTACCACGATGCGGAACGCCATGATGTCGGACAGCTGCTCGAAGGCCACGTTGCGCGTCTGCATCTTCTGCCAGATGGAAAACGCGCTCTTCTCCCGGCCGGAGACTTCGCGCACGTCCACGCCGGCATCGCGGCAGACGGCGGCAAGCTCGGCCTTCACACCGTCGATCACGTCGGCGCCCTGGCCGCGCAAATAGTTCAGCCGCGCCTGGATGGTGCTGTGGGCGTCCGGCTCCAGCTCGGCGAAGGAGCGGTTCTGCAGCTCGGTTTTGACCGCGTCCATGCCGATGCGGGCGGCGAGCGGCGCGTAGATGTCGAGCGTTTCGTGCGCGATGCGCTGGCGGCGTTCGGCTTTCTGCACGAAGCCGAGCGTGCGCATGTTGTGCAGCCGGTCGGCGAGCTTGACGAGCAGCACGCGGATGTCGCGGCTCATGGCGAGCACCAGCTTGCGGAAATTCTCCGCCTGCTTGGTGCGGTCCGATTGCAGTTCCAGCCGGGTCAGCTTGGTGACGCCGTCCACCAGCCCAGCGATGGTGGCCCCGAAGCGCGCCTCGAGGTCGCGCATGGTGACGCCGGTATCCTCCACCGTGTCGTGCAGCAGCGCGGTGCAGATGCTGGCCACATCGAGGTGGTAGCCGGCCAGGATCTCGGCCACGGCGACCGGGTGGGTGATGTAGGGGTCGCCGTTATCGCGCGTCTGCGCGGCATGGGCCTCGGCGGCCATGGCGTAAGCAGTGTCGATCAGCGCGGTGTTCGCACCTGGCGCGTAGGCGTGCACCGTGCGGGTGAGTGCGAGTTCGGGCGAGGCCAGCGTGCCGCCGCCTTCGGGCGCGCGGGCTGGGGTGGGGGCGCGCCAGGCTGCGTCCATCGGCGCCCCCTTCAGCGTGTCCTAGCGGCGGCGGCCGCCGAGTTCGGCCTCGATAGCCGCTTCCACATCTTCGGGCGAGAGCTCTTCCTGCGCCATGCCGGCCGCTTCCTCCTCGGCCGAGATATCCTGCAAGCCGAAGATGTTCTGGTCGGTCGGGATCAGGTCGAGCACCTCCTCGTCGGCGGGCTCGGGCTCGGGCGAGCGGGACAGCGACTTGATCAGGTCCTGCTCCAGGCGCGGCAGCTCGATGGTTTCCTCGGCGATCTCGCGCAGCGCGATCACCGGGTTCTTGTCGTTGTCGCGCTCGACCGTCAGCTCCTCGCCGCGGCTGATATTGCGGGCGCGCTGGGCCGCGAGCAGCACGAGTTCGAAGCGGTTGGGAACGCGTTCGACGCAGTCTTCAACGGTTACACGCGCCATACGACGGGCTCTCCACGCGGTTATCTGGTTTTGCGAAACCTCCAATCTACCCGAACGGAGGCTCGCGCGCAACCGAGCTGGGTGCGTGCGGCGATCAGAGCGGGTGGATGTCGGCGTGCGGCAGCGCGGCCAGCAGGGCGTCCACCGGCGCGCCGGTGAGCGGGTGGCGCCAGCCCGGGGCCACGTCGCGCAGCGGCTGCAGCACGAAGCGGCGCAGATGGGCGCGCGGATGCGGCAGGGTCAGCCGGGCATCTTGCTGCACCAGGCCGCCGGCGTCGATGATGTCCAGATCCAGCGTGCGGGCGGCGTTCGGCAGGCTGCGTTGCCGGCCGGCTCCCTGCTCGATGGCCTGCAATGCCGCGAGCAGGTCGGACGGAGGTGCCGCGCAGGCGAGACGCAGCACGGCGTTGATGTAGCGCGGCTGATCCGATGCCGGCACGGGTGCGGTGGAAAACCAGCGGGAGCGCGTGACGGCGGTTACGAGCGCGCTGTCTGCAACCGCGCGTATCGCCGCCGCGCAGGTTTGCAACGCTGGCGTGCCATCACCTGCAGGTAGATTGCCACCCACACCAATTATCACGAAAATGTGTAGTTCTTCCTTGCGTTAAGGGAACGGTCGGATTTATGCAGGATGAAGCCCGACCGGCACCCATCTCGCCGGAGCGAGGGCGCATTGAAAGGCCCGCCATGCACTTCCTGCCCACCGAGCGTGTCTGCCTGTTCATCGACGGCGCCCATCTCTATTCCGCCTCGCGCAATCTCGGGTTCGACGTCGATTATCGCAACATGCTGGACTATTTCCGCCGCCAGGCCCGCGTCATCCGCGCCTATTACTACTCCGCCGTGCTGGAAACCGACGAGTATTCGCCGCTCAAGCCGCTGACCGACTGGCTGGCGTATAACGGCTACACGCTCGTGACGAAGCCGGCGCGCGAGTTCACCGATGCCGCCGGGCGCCGCCGGGTGAAGGGCAACATGGATGTCGAGATGGCGGTGGACATGATGGAGCTGGCCGGCAAGATCGACCACGCCGTGCTGTTCAGCGGGGACAGCGACCTGCGCCGGCTGATCGAGGCGGTGCAGCGCCGTGCGGTGCGCGTGAGCGTGGTCAGCTCGATCCGCACCGCGCCGCCGATGGTGGGAGACGAATTGCGGCGCCAGGCCGACCAGTTCCTGGAACTGGCCGAGATCGCGCCGGAATTCACCCGCCGCCAGATGGAGCCGCGGCCGCGGCTGGCGCGCAGCGAGGGCCTGGTCGAGGTGCACGACCACCTGTAGCGCCCCGGCGGCTTGCGGGGCGTCGGCACTGTCCGTATGGCCCGGCGGCGTGCGCGAGGGGGCGGGATGGGCAAGGCCGGGCAGAGTGTGACGGATGGGGGCGCGGCGGATCGGCCGGCCACCCCGCCTGCGGATTGCCCGCTTTGCCCGCGCCTGGTGGCCTACCGGGCGGCCAACCGCGCCGACAATCCGGACTGGTTCAACGCGCCGGTGCCCAGCTTCGGCCCGCTGGATGCCTGGCTGTTGGTGGTGGGCATGGCGCCGGGCGTGCGCGGCGCCAACCGCACCGGCCGTCCGTTCACCGGCGACCATGCCGGCATCCTCCTCTACGAAACGCTGCTGAAATACGGGCTGGCCCAGGGCACCTTTCGGGCAGATCCGGGCGATGGCCTGACGCTGCACGGCTGCCGCATCACCAACGCGGTACGCTGCGTGCCGCCGGCCAATCTGCCCACCCCTGCCGAGGCGGCGACTTGCAACACGTATTTGCAGGCCGAGCTCGCCGGGCTGCCGCGCCTGCGCGCCGTGCTGGCCTTGGGCGGGCTGGCCCATGGGGCGGTGCTGCGCGCGGCCGGAATGAAGCTCAGCGCCGCCAAATTCGCGCATGGCGCGCGGCACATCCTGCCGGGCGGGCTGGTGCTGACCGACAGCTACCACGTCTCGCGCTACAACACCTCCACGCGGCGGCTGACGACGGCGATGTTCGAGGCGGTGGTGGCCTCGCTGGCCGCGGCGGCAGCCTGAAGCAAGTCACCCCAGCAGCGCCTGCGCGCATGCCGCCAGGATCGCGTCCTGGTCGAGCTCGTATTCCCGATACAGATCGATCACGTCGCCGCTCTGCCCGAAGCGGTCCACGCCCAGCGGCACCACGCGCTGGCCGCGCACGGCGCCCAGCCAGGCCAGTGCCGCGGGATGGCCGTCCAGGATGGTGACCAGCGCGCTGCCGGGCGCCATCGGTGCCAGGATCGTCTCGATGTGGCTCGGCGCCGGGTGGCCGGCGCGGCGGGCGCGGGCGGCGGCCAGCCAGCCGGCGTGCAGGCGGTCGGGGCTGGTGACGGCGAGCAGGCCGGCTTCGGGCACGTCCTCGCGCAGCGCCTCGAAGGCGGCTTCGGCCTCGGCGGCCAGCGGGCCCTGATAGACCAGCGCCAGTCTGGCGCCCGGCGCGGGCGGCACCGCCCAGTGCGCGCCGGCGATCACGGCGGCCGCATCCAGCGTGCGCGCGCGGTGCGCCAGCGCGCGGGTGGACAGGCGCAGCCACACCGCCGAACCGTCCGGCGCCTGCATATGGGCCAGCGCCCAGCGCAGCAGGATCGCCAGCTCGTCCACATAGGCCGGCTCGTAGCTGGCCAGCCGGTCGGCGGCCATGCCGATCAGCGGCGTATTGACCGATTGGTGCTGCCCGCCCTCTGGCGCCAGGCTGATGCCGCTGGGCGTGGAGACGAGCAGGAAGCGCGCATCCTGGTAGCACGCGTAGATCAGCGCATCGAGGCCGCGGTTGACGAACGGGTCATACACCGTGCCGATCGGCAGCAGGCGCGCGCCGTTCAGCGCATGGCTGAGGCCGGCGGCGCCCAGTAGCAGGAACAGATTCTGCTCGGCGATGCCGAGTTCGATGTGTTGGCCGGCCGGGCTGCCGCCCCAGCGCTGCATGCTGGCCACCTTGGTGTCGCGGAACACGTCGGGCCGCGTGTGGCGGTCGAACAGCCCGCGGCGGTTCACCCACGGGCCGAGGCTTGTGCTGACGGTGACATCGGGGCTGGTGGTCAGCATGCGGCTGGCGGCCTCGGCCCAGGGGCCAGCGGCGCGGCCGATCTCGCCCAGGATCTCCCCGAAGCCCGTCTGGGTGGACAGCGTACGGCCCGCCAGCTTGGCCAGCGGCACGCTGTCGGGCAGCGGCACCGGGGGCGGCGTGAACACCCGGCCATGCGGGGTGAGCGGCACGGCGAACGGTGCGGCCGCGATGAAGGCGCGCAGTTCGGCTTCGGGCACGTCCAGCCCCTCGGCCAGATCCCATTCATGGCCCGGGCGGATGCCCATCTCGGCGCGGAAAGCCTCCATCTGCTCGCGCGTCATCAGGCCGGAATGGTTGTCCTTGTGGCCGGCGAAAGGCAGGCCCATGCCCTTGATGGTGTAGGCGATGAAGCAGGTGGGCCGGTCGCCGGCCGCGTCAGCCGCGCGCAAGGCGTCCAGGATCGCCTGCAGATCGTGGCCACCGAGATTGGTCATCAGCGCGGCCAGTTCGGCGTCGCCCATGCCATCGATGAAGGCGCGTAGCGGCGCGTTGCGGCCGAGATCGGCCAGCAGCGCGGTGCGCCACGCGCTGCCGCCCTGGAAGGTCAGGCTGGCGTAGAGGCTGTTGGGGCAGTCGTCGATCCAGGCACGCAAGGCCTCGCCGCCGGGGCGCGCGAAGGCCGCCTCCTGCAGCCGCCCGTATTTCAGGCGAACGACATTCCAGCCCATATCGCCGAACAGGCCTTCGAAGCGGCCGAACAGACGGTCCTGCACGACGGAATCCAGGCTCTGCCGGTTGTAATCCACGATCCACCAGACGTTGCGGACGTCGTGCTTCCAACCTTCGAGCAGCGCCTCGTAGATGTTGCCCTCGTCGAGTTCCGCGTCGCCGGCAATCGCGATATGGCGGCCGGGCGCCAGGCCTTCGGGCAGGAGGCCGTGCAGGCGCACGTAATCCTGGATCAGGGCGGCGAAGCTGGTGGCCGCCACACCCAGCCCCACGCTGCCGGTGGAGAAATCGACCTCGGCCCCGTCCTTCACCCGGCTGGGATAGGCCTGGGCGCCGCCGAAGCGGCGCAGGTTTTCCATCTTGCCCACGTTCTGCCGGCCGAACAGGTAGTTGGCCGCGTGGAACACCGGCGAGGCGTGCGGCTTGACGGCCACGCGGTCCTGCGGCCGCAGCTCGGCGAAATACAGCGCGGTGAGGATGGAGGTGACCGAGGCGCAGCTGGCCTGGTGCCCGCCCACTTTCAGCCCGTCGCGGTTCGGGCGGATGTGGTTGGCGTGGTGGATGGTCCAGGCGGACAGCCAGAGCAGCTTGCGCTCGATCTGGCGCAGCATCTGGAGGGAAGTGGGCGCGAGGGTGGTGCTCATGGGCTGAGAACGTCGCAAACGCGCGCGTGTGTAAAGCGGCCCGCGGTTTTTTCGGCAGGTGGCCGGGGGCGGCCAGGCCGCGCGCACCGGGCGTGGCGACTCCGGCCGGCCGTGGGATAGAGGCGGTCCCGCTCGCCGTCCTAGCCGGAGACCCATGCGAGATGCCCGTGATCGTGACCATCGCCCAGCAGAAAGGCGGCGCCGGCAAGACCATGCTGGCCGCCAACCTGGCCGTCGCCTGGGCCCGCACGCAGCGCGTGACGCTGCTCGACATCGATCCGCAGGGCAGCCTCGCGCGCTGGCACGCGCTGCGCGCCGGGCGGGCCGGCCTGGCGCCGATCAGCTTTACCGCCGTCAGCGGCTGGCGGGTGAAGGGCGAGCTGGACCGGCAGGCCTCGGCCGCCGACATCCTGGTGATCGACACGCCGCCGCAGATCGACAGCGATGCGGCGCGCGCCATCAGGGCGGCTGGGCTGGTGGTGATTCCCGTGCAGCCGAGCCTGCCCGATCTGTGGGCATCCAAGGGCACGCTGAAGCTGGTGGCCGCCGAGCGGCGGCGGGTGGCCGTGGTGCTGAACCGCGCGCCGGCCCGCTCGGCGCTGCGCAGCGAAGTGGAGGCAGCCTTCGCACAGGCCGGCACCACCATGCTGCCGCAGGTGCTCGGCGACCGGCGCGCCTATGCGCAGGCATTCGCGCACGGTATGGGCGTGGTCGAAGCCGCGGGACGGTCGCTGGCCGGCGCCGAGCTGTCCGCCCTGGCGGATGTCCTGTTGGAGATGGCCCGATGATACCGCACGCACCCTGGCTGAACCTGCTGCTGGCCCTGCACATCCTGGCGGCCACGGCCTGGGTGGGCGGCATGCTCTACGCGCTGGTGGTGCTGCGGCGGGCGCTCGGCGTGCTGGATCCGGCGCCGCGCCTGCAGCTGCACATGCTCACGCTGAAGCGCTTCTTCCTGGTGGTGTGGCACGCCATGCCGATCATGCTGCTGACCGGTTGGGCGATGATCGGGCTGGCGGGCTGGAGCATGGCGCATCTGCCCTGGTACGTGAACGCCATGCAGGCGCTCGGCCTGCTGATGGCGGCGGTGTTCCTCTACGTCTATTTCGGGCCGTTCCGCCGGCTGCGGCGGGCGATCCGGCCGGGGCCGGAACTGCTCGAGCGGATAAGGCTGTCGATTACCGTAAACCTGGTCCTGGGCGTGGCCGTGATCGTGGTGGCCTCGCTCGGGCATATGTGGTGAGGCCGGCCCGCGCCTGAGCGGGCGGGGTGGTTAGGACGCGTGGCCGCCGCGCGCCCATGCGGCGCGCGGCGGCAACATCGCAAGTCTAGCCGCCGAACAGGTGGTTCGGCACGGATTGCAGGCCCACCAAATCCACGCTGCCCTGGCCGAAATGCAGCGTGACACCGCCGGCGGGCGTGGTGTCGGTGGTCATGGTGTAGGCGCCGGCGCCCACCAGGTGGATCTGCGCCATGTCGTCATTGGCCAGCCCGTCGATGGCCACCGTGCCGAAGCCGTGCGCGGCGTCCGCGATCAGCGTGATCGACAGGCCGCCATTCACGCTGGTGTCGTGAATGGCGGCGTTGGCATCCTGCGTCAGGGTGATGGTATCGAAGCTGCCGGCCATGGTGACGTTGGTGCCGAGCAGCGTGGCGTTCAGCTTGACCGTGTCGAAGCCCGAGCTGCCCTTCGCATCCCCCAGCACGACGTTGTCGTGCCCGCCATTGAAGGTGAGGCCGGCATTGCCGCGGCCGAGCGAGATCGTGTTCGTGGCGGTGTTGGTCAGCGTCCGGCCCAGCGTGGCGCCGGTGATGGTGCCGTTGGCGAGCGTGATGGTGTTGTTGCCGTTGCCCAGCGAGGCGAACAGGTTCGACCCGCGCGTGCCCGAGTCGATGACGAAGTTCTCGTCGCCGCCATGGATGTTCTGCGATCCGCCGACGATCGTGCTGGTATCGGTGCTGCCCGCCCCACCCGCCGCGAAGGTGAGGTAATGCAGGCCGAACCCGGTGGTGATCGTGTTGCTGCCGGCCCCGAGCGTCGCCGTTTCGTGCTGGCCCATCAAGGTGAGCGTGTTGTTGCCGTTGCCCAGGGTGACGACGTTGGCGCCGCCGGCCAGGTTGACGACGTTGTTGCCGTCGCCGAGCGCCACAGTGTTGAGCGCGCCGGTGGCGTTGGTCATGGTGAACGCTTCGTCGCCGCCGATGACGGTGTTGGCGACGCCCGTGAGCGTGATTGCGGTGGAGAACTGCGACATTCCGTCATGCGCGCTGCCGACCGCGACCTGGGCGTTGCCGCCGCTGGTGAACGCGATGTTGTTCGAGGCGTCGCCGTTCAGGCTCACCTTGTCGCCCAGTGCGGGGCCCTGCAGTGCCGTGTCGCCGACGCTGCCCAGCACGATGCTGGTCGAGCCGCTATGGTTGGTGAGCGCCACGGTGTTGGGGCCGATTGCGCCGGTGACCATGATGGTGGCGTGCGACAGCGCGTGCGAGGCGATGATCTGATCGAAGGTGGAGGCGCCAAGATTGATCACGTCGGTGACGGCGTTGGCGAAGCCGGTGCTGTTGAGGTCGATCGTGTCGTACGCGCCGCCCAGAATATCGACGGTGTCGTTGGCGCCGGCCAGCAGGGCCGTGTTGTTGTAGCCGGTGACGTTGAACAACTCGCTGCCCTGCACCGCGCCATAGGCGGTGGAGTTTCCGTTCATGCTGATGGTGCCCATGCTGGTGGAGCTGGTGGCCGAAACCGACATTGTGGCTGGTCCTTATCTGGGCGTTGGGCCGCCTGGCCCGGGATTGTCGCTGTGCCGGAACAACTCAGTGAAGAACAGTTCCGATTCCGCAAGAACCTGATACCGGAACGAAACAGGAAACCCATAGTGACGATTGGGCAGCCCTGGCATGCGGTAAGTATTAAGGCGTTTGTTTACTTTTGCGCGGGCGTAGTCCGGCTAGCCCAAATCCAGCGCGGCCCGCACCAGATCCGGCTCGTCCTGCGTGCGATGCACGGTAAAGCCGTAATGGCGGGCAAACCCCAGCATCACCTGGTTGTCGGCCAGGATGTCGCCGGCGATGGTGGCGATGCCGTGGGCGCGCGCCCAGCCGACGAGGCAGTCCATCAGATGCCGCGCCAGGCCCAGGCCCTTGCAGTCCGGCTCCACCACAATGGCGAATTCGCCGGGGCTGCCCGCGGCCTCGCACACCAGCCGGGCCACGCCGACGGTCGCGCCATCGGTGGCGCGCACGGCGATGAAAGCCATCTCGCGGTCGTAATCGATCTGCGTTAGCCGGGCCATCTGCTCGGGGGCGACCTGACGGATGGCGCTGAAGAAGCGGTAGCGCAGATCCTCCGGCGGGATGCGGGCCACCATCGCCGCGTGGGCGGCCGCGTCCTCCGGGCGGATCGGCCGGATGGTGAAATCCCGGCCGTGGCTGCTCCAGCTATGGGCGAGCTGCTCCGGATAGGGCGAGATGGCCAGCATCGCACGCTGACCGGCCGGGTGCAGCCAGATGGCCGCGTCCTCGAACGCGAAGCCGCCGGGGTGGAGGTGCAGGCGCGGGATCGCCAGGGCGGCCAGGCTGGGTTCGTCGACCAGCAGCTGGCTCACGCGCACCACGGCATCGGCGGCGGCGGCGGCCAGCCCGGGCGCGTGCAGCCCGGCGCGGCGCACCAGAGCGTGGGCCAGCGGCAGGTTCAGCGGCGGCAGGTCGTAGGCGGGCTCGCGGTCCGGCGCTGCCGCCACTGCTATGGCCGGGCCGAACGAATCGTCGTCATGCACGCGGATGGCAATGGTGTGGTCGGCCTGCGGCGTGCCGGCGTGCAGGCCGTAGCAGGCGAGCAGCGCGGTGGCGGGCGCGCGGGCCATGGCCAGGGTGCCGGCCGCGCGTGCGCCGGCGATGATGCGGCCGGCCGTGTCGTGATCGGGGGCCACGTCCAGGATGCGGCCGGAGGGTAGTTCGCGCGCGGCCTGGCGGGCGGCGCGGTCGCGCAGCAGGTGGCCGAAGGCGGCGACGGCCTGTTCGGGGGTGGCAAAGGCCGGCAGGCCCGCTTCGGCGAGGCGCCTTCTGTGGCCGGTGCCGGTCGTCTCGCCCATCACGCAGGTGAGCACGGGCAGGCGCGCCGTCTGTGCCGCGGCCACCACCGACTCCACGGCCGCCGCGTCGCTCGGCCCCGTGGGCGTGAGCAGCACCAGCACGCCGCCCACGCCGGGCACGGCGCCCACCATGGCGGCGATGCTGGCGACATCGGTGGGCGCGGCGCTGCCGGCATAGATCAGCCCCTGGGTGAGATCGGCCGGCAGGCTGGCGGTCAGCGTCTGCTGGGCGTCGGCCGGCAGGATGGCCAGCCGCACGCCGGCCCGCAGCGCCGCGTCGGCGGCCAGGCGGCCGGGGCCGATGGCATTGGTGATCACGGCCAGGGTCTCGCCCGCCAGCGGCCGGGCGCGGCTCAGCGTTTCGGCCGCGGCCAGGAACGCCTCGAGCGAATCGACGACGAAGACGCCGGCGCGGTTGAGTGCCGCGGCGAACACCGCATCCGACCGGCCGGAGGGATCGAGCAGCAGGCCGCCGGGCCGCAGGGCCACGACCGGGCGCAGGCGGGATGCCGCGCGCGCCGCCGAGATGAAGGCGCGCCGACCCCGCACGCCGCGAATGTCGAGCAGGATCAGCCGCGTTTCCGGGTCGCGCGCCAGCACGTCGAGCACCTCGGCGAAGCCCACATCCGCATGACCGCCGATGCCTACCACATGGCTGAAGCCGACCCCGTTCGGCGCCGCCCAATCCACCACCGCGCGGGCCAGGGCGGCCGATTGGCTGACCAGGGCCACGTGCCCCTGCGGCACGGCCAGGTGGCTGACCGAGGCGTTGAGCCCGAGCCGCGGCACCGCCACGCCGAAACTGGCCGGGCCCAGCACGCGCACGCCGGCCGCGCGCGCCAAGGCCGCCAGATCGGCCACGCCGCCGGTGCACACCGCTGCCCGGCCACCCTGGGCCGCGAGCGCAGCCAGGTCGCGCGCAACACGGCCGCCGGTGCCGGCGATCAGTGCCAGATCGGGCGCGGCTCCCGGCAGCGGCTGCGGAAAGTCGCCCAGATTGGCCAGCAGGCGGGCACCGTCGCTGGTATCGGCGCCGAACACGGCGACGGTGCGTGGGGTCAGCAGGCGGTCCAGCGTGGAGCGGGGGCGCATGGCGGCAGCAAGCAGGACTCGGGTCGAAAAGGAACCAAAAAACGTTGCTCCCCGGCGCCGGGCAGGCCGTTGCGGCAGGAAGCGCGCGCCGCCGGCAGGCCGTGCCCGAAGCCGGGACTTGCCTTGCCGCGGCTTTGCTCATACACGGCCTTTTTTGCTCCCGAGGACCAACCAATGTCGCGCCGCTGCCAGATGACGGGCAAGGGTGTGCTGAGCGGTAACAACGTCAGCCACGCCAACAACAAGACCCGCCGCCGTTACCTGCCCAACCTGCAGGAGACCTCGCTGCTGTCCGACATCCTGGGTGCGCAGGTGCGCGTGCGCGTCTCCACCCGCGCGCTGCGGACGATCGAGCATAATGGCGGGCTAGACGCGTTCCTGCTCGGCACGCCGAACCGCAACCTCCCCGAGGAAGCCCAGGCGATCAAGCGCCGCATCGCGCGCGCCAGCGCCAAGCGCGAGGCGGCTGCGGCGCCCTGACCGTGGCCGGTCTCAAAAAACCGGCTACGCGTTAACCGGCTGCTCGCTCCTGTGCGGCACACTGCCGCCCATGGAGCTTTCCCTGTGGCAGACAGCACCGATCAGCGTCCTCGGCCTCGGCTGGGCCGTATGGGCGCGCGAACGCGGCCGGCGGCAGCTTGCGGAGACGGCAGCGGCGCGGCTGCGCGATGCGCAGGAGGCCACGCTGCGCCTGCTGCGGCTGAGCTCGGGTGACCAGCGCACGGTGGCGCTGACGCTGATCGGCCATGCCGGCACGAGGCAGCCTGCCGATCCGGCACTCACCGGGCTCGCGCGCCGGCTGCTCGATCTTTCGGAAACCCTGGTCGAGCAGACGGAGTCGCCCGATGCGCCGCGCACCATCGCCGATGAGTGGCTGGTGTTGGGGGACATGGTGGCGTTCGGCATTGCGCAGGTCGATGCGCATCTGGGGCCCAGCCGGCGGGCCTGGCGGGTGGATCCGGGCTTTACCGGCGCGCGCCTGCTGGCCGACCGCCGCGCGTTGAACCAGATTTTGCTCAGCGTGCTGACGGCGGCTGCCGCCGCCACGCGTGACGGCGACTGGATCGAGATCTCGCTCCACCACAGCGCGGCCGGGGCGGACATCGTGATCGAGGACGAGGGCGTCGGCCTGCCGCTGGCCAGCGACACGCATCCGGAGGAGGGCAGGGGCATCGGGCTGCGCCTGACGCTGGCGCGCAGCCTGATGCAGGCGCAGGGCGGCAGCCTGGCGGTGCAGTCGGCCGAGCGGGTGGGCACGCGGGTGCGCCTGCGCTTCACGGCAGACCGGCTGGCCGGCGAGAGGCTGCCCGCGACCGCCGGCTGACCGCATCAGCCTTCGCCGGCGAGCGCACCCAGCAGGTGAATGGTGCGCGCCACCGTCTCGCGCTCGCCATACAGTGCCCGCGCCCGTTGCAGCCCGGCCTGGCCCCAGGCGCTGCGCTGCTGCGGATCGCCGACCAGCCGGGCCAGCGCATCCGCCAGGCGCGCGGCATCGCCGGGCGGCACCAGCAGGCCGGTCGTGCCGTGCACCACCTGTTCGCGCGGCCCGCGAATGTCGCTGGCCACCACCGGCAAGCCGCACAGCATCGCCTCGATCACCGACATGGGCAGGCCTTCGAAATGGCTGGGCAGCACGAAGATGTCGGCCGCCGCCAGGACGGCCGGCACGTCGCTGCGGTAGCCGAGCCGGCGCACCCGGCCCGTGGCGGCAGCGCGCGCGAAATACGGCTCCATGTCCTCGCCGTGGTCCGAGGCGAGCCGTTCGCCCACCACCCAGAGTTCAGCATCCACGCTGGCCATGGCGGCGAGCAGCTCGGGATAGCCCTTGTGACGCACCAGGCGGGAGACGGCGACGATCACGACACGGTCAGGGGCCACGCCGAGGGCCGCGCGCAGGAAGGCGCGCGCCGCCGGATCGGGGTGGAAGATCGCCGGGTCGCGGCCGTTGCCGATGGCGGTGGCGTGTGCGTGGATGTGCAGGCGGCGCGCATCCTCCGCCTCCTCGGCGGATACGGTCAGGAACACGTCGGTCAGTCGACCGGCCAGCCATTCCATGGCGAACGAGGCGGCGCGGCGGGGCCAGGGTGCCGGCTGATTGAACAGGAAGCCGTGGCAGGTATAGGCCACGCGTGGCACGCCGGCGGCGCGGGCCGCAAGGCGGGCGAGAAAGCCGCTGATCGGCATGTGCGCGTGCACCAGATCGGGCTTTTCCGCGCGGCACAGGCGATAGAGCGCGAGCAGGGCGCGGCCTTGCGCCAGCGGCGAGAGCGAGCGGGCGAGCGGCGGCGACTCGACGCGAAAGCCTTCGGCGCGGACCGCGTCGAGCAGCGCGCCCTCGGCGCACACGCCGATCACCTCATGGCCCTGCGCGCGCAGGCCGCGCATCAGCGGCAGCAGGAAGTGGCGCAGCGAGAAATCCACGTTGGTGACTTCGAGGATGCGCATCAGGCCGCCGGGCGATGCGGCGGCCACAAGCCATCAGCCAACTTTGGTGATCGCCCATTTCACGTGCTGCGCGCCGTCCTGCGGCCCGGTCAGCACCACCTGCTCGCTGCGCCGCGGCTCCGAGCCGCCGAGATAGATGCTTTCCTCGAGCGACACCTTCGCGCCTTCTGCCCGCAGCCGCCAGCCGCCGCTGGGCAGGCGCAGCAGCACCGCCTCGCCATCCTGCTGCAGGCTGGCGATCACGCTGGGGTGCAGGTGGAAGCGAATGGCGTAGGGTTGCGGGGTGGCGGCTTCGATCACGTCCTCGCCGCGGATATCCTCGCCGCTTTCGGCCAGGTACAGGCGCCGGCGGTGCACGGCGCCGAACGGCCTGCGCCAGCCATCCTGGCTGGCCTCCAGCCAGTGCGCACCGTTGGCCTCCTGGCGCTCCACGGTCACCTGCTCCGGCCGCCGTCCCAGCCCGCCGGGCTTCAGTTCGGAGCTGCTCGTGTCGGCGATGACCAGGGTCGAATGCGCCGCGGTGGCGCGCGCCGCGTCGGTCCAAGCGGCGGCGCCGATCGGGGCGGCGCCGCAATTCACGATCAGCCTTTCGCGGCCGATCGACAGCTCGAAGGCGAGCGTGCCGGCATGCGCCATGCGGTCCTGCCCCGGCGGCGGCGGCGCGCCCACGTCGGCGATCAGCACGGTGCGCCCGGCCTGCAGGCGGTGGAAGCCGGCCTCCGGCAGCACGGCCGGCGCGCGGCCGGCGCGGCCGGCCTGGCTCAGAACGAGCTCGATCAGGGTCGCGGGCTCATCGCGCGTGCCGTTGAACAGGGCCAGCCCGCCATCGGCATGGCGCAGCGTGCGCAGGGCCAAGGACAGGCGATCGATGGCGGTGCCCAGCTCGGGCGGCGCCGCGGCACCGCCCAGATGCAGCAGCGCGCGCGTCTCGATCAGGTCGCGCAACGCGACCAGATGGGCGGCCGGGCTGCGCTCCACATGGCCGCCATCGGGCAGCACCTGCCGGGCGATCTCCTGCGGCAGGAAGCGCAGCGCGCGGGCGAGGTAAGGTGCGTGGTCGGGCAGGGCGATCGCCGCCGAGATCAGGCCGCGCAGGGCGGTCAGGGCGCGGCCGTCCTGCTCCTCGGCCGGCAGCGCGGCCGACAGCACCCGCGAATCGGTGACCAGGCGCCACATCATGCGACGGCGGAACTCGTCATCGGCGCTGGCGGCGAAGAAATCGTAATGGCCCAGCCAGGCGGCGATGCGGCTGCCGGCCACATCGGGGCGTTGCGCCAGCGGGTCGGCATCGCCGCCGGCGATCCAGTCGCCCACCAGCGCGCGCGCACGCATGCGGGCGGCGTCGGTGCCGATCACCCGCAGGTCGCGCAGCCAGGTGAAGCCGTGGGCGTGGGCGCGCATTACCGGATGGCCCGCGGCATCGGGCCAGCCGCCGGGCTTGAGCACGCGCACGGCGCCCGAGAGCATGAGCTCGCCGCGCAGCAGGCGCGCGCCGCGGGCCGGATCGCCCGGCCACGGGTCGCGCACCGGCACCGCCGGCGCGTCGGGCGCCGACATGCGCAGGCTAGGCAGCCTGGCCAGCCGCAGGCGCACGGCGCGGAAGGATCGTGCGATGGTCACGGTGCCGCGGCGCCGCGGATGGAGGCGATGGCGGTGGCGTAATCGGGCGTAGCGAACACCGCGGTGCCGGCCACCAGCGTATCGGCCCCGGCGGCCAGGCACAGCGGCGCAGTGTGGGCGTCCACGCCGCCATCGACCTCAAGGCGGATGACACGGCCCGAAGCGTCGATCATGGCGCGCAATTCGGCGATCTTGGCGAGCTGGCTATGCAGGAAACTCTGCCCGCCGAAGCCGGGGTTCACCGTCATCACCAGCACGCTGTCGAGCAGGTCGAGCACGCCGGCGGCGTGGGCGGCGGGTGTGGCCGGGTTGAGCACCAGGCCGGGCTTGCGGCCCAGCGCGCGGATCGCCTGCAGCGAGCGGTGGCTGTGCGGCCCGGCTTCGGCATGCACCAGGATGTGGTCGGCGCCGGCCTGCGCGAACGCCTCGAGGTAGGGGTCGGCCGGGGCGATCATCAGATGCACGTCGAACGGCAGGGCGGTGCGCTGGCGCAGGGCGCGCAGCACCACCGGGCCGAAGCTGATGTTAGGGACGAAATGGCCGTCCATGACATCGAGATGCAGCCAGTCCGCGCCGGCTGCCGCCACGGCGGCCACTTCCTCGGCCAGGCGCGCGAAATCGGCGGCGAGCAGGCTGGGCGCGACGAGCACGGGTTGAGCGGGCATCCGGCGGTTCTACGGCGTGGGGTCAGTGACGGGAAGGCGAGGCGCCCTCTTTTGCGCCAATCGGCGGAAAAACTTCGTGGCGGGCCGGCGGGCCTAGATTTTGCTGAACCGCGCGCAGAAGAAACCGTCCATGCCGCCGCGCTCGGGCCAGAAGGCCGGGGTGGTGCGGAACCAGCCCTCCTCGGTGTGCGACTCCGGCAGTGCAGCGAGCTCCTGCGCGGTGAACGGCGCCGGCGCCAGGCCGAAACGCCCGGCCGCCGCGGCACGTTGCGGACCTTCCTCGGGCTGCAGCGAGCACACCGCGTAGATCAGTCGGCCGCCGGGGCGCAGCATGGCCGCGGCCGATTCGAGCAGCCGGTCCTGCCCCGCGCACAGCGCCGGCAAGTCGGCCGCGCGTTTGATGTGCGGCAGGTCGGGGTGGCGGCGGATGGTGCCGGTGGCCGAGCACGGCGCGTCCAGCAGCACCGCGTTCAGCGGTTCGGCCGGCCGCCAGGTGTTGGCGTCGGCCTGCACCAGATCGGCGCGCAGGCCGAGCCGGTCGAAATTTTCGCGCAGGCGCGGCATGCGGCGTTCGTTGTGCTCCACGGCAATCACGTGGGCGCCGGTGGCGGCCAGCTGCGCTGCCTTGCCGCCCGGGGCGGCGCACAGATCGGCCACGCGCTCGCCGGGGCCGGCCGCCAACAGGCGCGCCGGCCAGGCCGCGGCTGCGTCCTGCACCCAGAACGCGCCGGCGGCGAGGCCGGGCAGATCAGTCACCCGCGTGCCGGCCGGCAGGCGCACGCTGCCGCCGGGCAGCAGCGTGCCGCCATCCGGGGTGGCCGCGCCGGGTTTCAGCGTCAGGTCCAGCGGCGCTTCCTGCTGATGTGCGCGGGCGATGGCGCGGGCTTCGGCACCCCAGCTCGCCCACAGCCAGGGCGGCGTATCCAGGCGCGGCGAATCGAGCTCGGCCATCTGGGCGGCGCCGCCTTCGGCCACCCGGCGCAGCACGGCGTTCACCAGCCCGGCGAATGGCGTCAGCTTCTGCGCGCGGGCCAGCGCCACGCTGGTGGCCACTGCCGCATGCGGCGGCGTGTCGAGCAGCAGCAGCTGGGCCGCCCCCAGGCGCAGGATCAGCCGCACGGCATCGGGCGGCGCGCGCTTCATGTGCGGCTCGAGCACCGCATCCAGCGTGCCGGCCCGGCGCAGCACGGTGGCGGCAAGCCGGTGCGCCGCCGCCCGGTCGCGCGCCTCGCCGGACAGGCGGTCGAGCGCCTCGTCCAGGCCGCGATGCTGGTCGATCACGGCGCGCAGCAGCTGCAGGGCGAACAGGCGGGTCGGGTCCATCCGGCGTGTAATGGCGCAGCCACGCCGCGCGTGATACCCCGCCGCCGCATGCCCCAGGACGAAAGCGCTGCGGAGCGGCCGCGCGTATCCCTCCGCCACGCGCTCGCGCTGAGTCTGCTGTGCCTGGCGCTGTGGCTGCCCGGCTTCTTCACCCTGCCGCCCGGCGACCGCGACGAGAGCCGCTTCGCGCAGGCGACGCGGCAGATGAACGAGAGCGGCGACTACGTGCGCATCATGAACGGCACCGTGCCGCGGCTGCGCAAGCCGATCGGCATCTACTGGCTGCAGGCGCCGTTCGCGGCCGCCGCGGGGCCTGGCCTCGCCAACCCGATCTGGCCATACCGCATCCCCTCGCTACTGGGCGGGATGGCGGCCGTGCTGGCCACCTACGCGGCCGGGCTGTGGCTGCTGGCCGACCGCCGGGCCGCGCTGCTGGCCGGCGCCATGCTGGCCGGCTGCGTGATCCTGACCACCGAGACGCACATCGCCAAGACCGACGCGGCGCTGCTGGGTGTCACCACCGTCGCGATGGCGCTGCTGGCGCGCGCCTGGCTGGAGTTGCCGCTGCGGCGCTGGCAGGCGGCGGCGTTCTGGCTCGCGCTGGCAGCCGGCATCCTTATCAAGGGCCCGATCACGCCGATGGTGGCCGGCCTGGCGGCGGCCACGCTGTGCGCCGGCGCGCGGCGGGCGGCGTGGCTGCGGGTGCTGCGGCCGGCCTGGGGCGTGCCGCTGATGCTGGCCTGCGTGGCGCCGTGGTTCGCCGCGATCGGCGTGGCGACGCACGGCGCCTTCTTTGCCCAGGCGGTGGGCGGCGATCTGGCGGGCAAGCTGGCCGGCGGTGCCGAAGCCCATGGCGGCATCCCCGGGCTGCATCTGCTGCTGCTGCCACTGCTGGCCTTCCCGTCCAGCCTGGCCGTCATCGCCGCACTGCCGGCTGCCTGGGCAGCGCGGCGCGAGCCTGCGACGCGCTTCCTGATCGCCTGGGCGCTGCCGGCCTGGCTCGTGTTCGAGGCGGTGCCGACCAAGCTGCCGCATTACACCTTGCCGCTCTACCCGGCGCTGTTCCTGCTCGCCGCGCGCGGGCTGCGGGCCGGTCAGCCGGCGACGCGCGCCGCGGCCTGGGCGCGCCGTCTCGGCCTGGCCGGGTTGGCGCTGGCTGGCCTGCTGCTGGCCGTGGCCGCGCTGGCGCTGCCAATCGCGCTGGGTGGCGCGTGGTGGCTGGGCGTGCTGCCCGCCGCCGGCGCACTGCTGGCCGGCGTGCTGGCCTGGCGCCGGCCCGGGCTGCCGGCCGTGCTCGCCTGCGCCGTGCTGTATGCGGGGCTTCTTCAGATCGAGCTGCCGTCGTTGCAGGCGCTGTGGATCGCACCGCGCGCGGCCGCGCTGCTGCGGCAGCAATGGCCGGGCTGGAACGCCTCGGGCGATGGGCTGGCCGTCGCCGGCTATGCCGAGCCGAGCCTGATGTTTCTGACCGGCCCGCGCACGCTGGTGCTGTTCGACGGCGCCGATGCCGCCCGCGCGATGCGGCAGGGTTCCGCCAGGGCGGTGCTGCTGGCCGCTCCGCAGGCGGCCGCCTTCGAAGCAGCCACGGCAGCTTCAGGTTTGGCCACCCGCAGGGCCGGCGAGGTGGCCGGGTTCAACTACTCGCGCGGCCGCTGGGTGAGCCTGGTCCTCGAGCTGCGCCGAGGCGGCCCCTAGACCTTCACCGCGGCGCGCACGTCCTCGATGGCGCGCAGCAGGGCCGGGGTGGTGAACGGTTTGGGCAGGAAGCGCTCGTGCGGCATCATGTTGCGCAGTTCGGCGTAGCGGCCGCTGATGAACACCACCGGCAGGCCGGGGCAAACCTCGCGGGCCGCCCGCGCAAACGCCAGCCCGTCCATGCCCGGGCCCAGATTGATGTCGGTCACCACCACACCGGGCGGGTGCCGCGCGTCCAGCAGCCCCAGCGCCGCCTCGGCCGAGCCGCTGCCTTCCGTCGCCAGACCGGCTTCGTGGAGCGCCTCATAGAGGCAGTCCCGCACCAGGTCGTCATCCTCGACGAGCAAAATGTCCAAAAAAAGCCCCTGCCGAACCACAGGTTGTAACCTGCGTCAGAACGAATTTCTGCGAACTACACGAAATTGAGAGGTCGTGCAGCAGGGGCGCGGGTGTGGCTTATCGGCCAGTTTGCAACGATCACGCGTGTTTGGTGGATCCAGTGCAACGGCGATACAAGCGCATGCAATGGTGCCCGGTTTGCAACCGCAGCGGGTGAATGGCTTGGCGAAGCGGGAAGGGATTGGTGGAGCTGAGCGGGATCGAACCGCTGACCTCCTCATTGCGAACGAGGCGCTCTCCCAACTGAGCTACAGCCCCCCGGAGCCCGGAGGCGCACGGTGCTATCGTGCAGGCGGCGGACAATGCTCAGGCCGGCGCGGCGGCGTCAAGTGCGCCCATCGCGGCGCCCACCTTGCCTGGCTTGGCGCCCCCGACTAGCTTCCGCCGCCCGTCCCGGAGGCCCTCGTGCTCCTCGCCAAAAACCTTTTCGACCTCGTTTTCGTCGTCCTGCAGATGTTCTTCTGGGCGCTGCTGCTGTCGGCGGTGGTCAGCACGCTGATCTCGTTCGGGGTGCTGGACGGGCGCAACCGCTTCGTCTGGACGATCGGCGACTTTCTGTTCCGCATCACCGAACCCGTGCTGCGGCCGATCCGGCGCGTGCTGCCGAACTTCAGCGGGCTCGATCTCAGCCCGCTCGTGGCCATGCTGGCCATCCGCTACATCATCGAGCCGTTGCTGCTGCAAATCGAGATGTCGGCCGGGATACCGCTGTTCTGAGCGCGCGCCTGCTCGACGGCCGGGCGCTGGCGGCAGAGCTGCGGGCCGGCATCGCGCGGCGCGCGGCCGCGCTGCCCTACCGGCCCGGGCTGGCGGTGGTGCTGGTGGGCGAGAACCCGGCCAGCGCCGTCTATGTGCGCGCCAAGGACCGTGCGGCGCGCGAGGCGGGCCTGCGGGCACAGACGATCCGCCTGCCGGCCGACACCACCCAGGCCGCGCTGCTTGAGGTCGTGGCCAGGCTGAACGCCGATCCCGAGACCGACGGCATCCTGGTGCAGCTGCCGCTGCCGGCCCATATCGCGCCGCGCGCGGTGATCGAGGCGATCGATCCGGCCAAGGACGTGGATGGCTTCCATCCGCTCAACGCCGGCCGCGTGGCGGATGGTCAGCGCGCGCTGACGCCATGCACGCCGCGCGGCGTGATGAAGCTGCTGGACCATGCCGGCGTAGCGCTGGACGGGGCGCGGGCCATCGTGCTGGGGCGCTCGGCCATCGTCGGCCGGCCAGTGGCCGGGCTGCTGACGGCCGCCAACGCCACCGTCACGCTGGCCCATTCCCGCACGCGCGACCTGCAGGGCGAATGCCGCCGCGCCGACATCGTGGTGGCTGCGGTGGGCCGGGCGGAGATGGTGCGCGGTGATTGGATCAAGCCCGGCGCGGTGGTGATCGATGTCGGCATCAACCGGCTGCCGGATGGCCGCCTGGTGGGCGACGTGGCGTTCGACGCGTGCGTAGGCCATGCCGCCGCGATCACGCCGGTGCCGGGCGGGGTGGGGCCGATGACAATCGCTTGCCTGCTGGAAAATACGTTGGAGGCGGCTATCGCGCGGAGGCAAGGCCTTCTTTTCTGAAGAAAAGAAGCAAAAGACTTTGACTCCGCTGTCGCGCCCAAGCCGACCAGCGCGCGCCGCACCGGGTCGATAGATGCAAAAGTTTTTTGCTTCTTTTTTTCAAAAAAGAAGGCCTTCCCTCCTTCCTAAGGATGCCCGCATGCGCCGCCTAACCCTGCTCCTCGCCAGCGCCGCCCTGATCGCCGCCGCAGCCCCCGAGCCGCAGGCCGACCAGGCGACGCTGGAGCGCAGCCTGGATGCCGCCATCTACCCTGACCAGATCAGCGGCTGGATGAAGCAGATGGCCAGTGCGCCCAACCAGGTCGGCGGCGCGCACGACAAGGCCAATGCCGAGTACGAGCTCGGCCTGTTCCGCCAATGGGGTTGGGACGCGCATATCGAGACCTTCCAGGTGCTCTACCCGACGCCGGTGAGCGAAGTGTTGGAGACCACCGGCCAGAACCCGTTCCGCGCCACGCTGCAGGAGCGTGCGGTGCCCGGCGATGCCAGTTCGGCACGCACGCAGGATGCGCTGCCGGCCTATCTCGCCTACCAGGGCGACGGCGACGTGACCGCGCCGCTGGTTTACGTCAATTACGGCATGCAGGACGACTACCTGGCGCTGCAGCGCATGGGCATCGACGTGCGCGGCAAGATCGTGATCGCGCGTTACGGCCATGGCTGGCGCGGGCTGAAGCCGAAGCTGGCGCAGGATCACGGGGCGGTCGGCTGCATCATCTATTCCGACCCGGCCGATGACGGCTACGCCGCCGGCCGCACCTATCCGGACGGCCCGATGCGCCCGCCGCAGGGCATCCAGCGCGGCTCGGTGGCCGACATGCCGCTCTATCCCGGCGACCCGCTCACGCCGGGTGTGGGCGCCACCGACGGCGCCAAGCGGATCGAGCGGGCGGATGCCCGGGTAATCCTGAAAATCCCGGCGCTGCCCATCGGCTACGGCGACGCGCAGCATTTCCTGGCCGCGATGGATGGCGACGTGGCGCCCGAGGGTTGGCGCGGCGGGCTGCCGATCACCTACCATGTCGGGCCAGGCGGGCCGCCTGTGCATCTCGCGGTGCATTCGGATTGGAGCCAGAAGCCGGTCTATGACGTGATCGCCACCATCCGCGGCGCCGAGCTGCCGGATTCGTGGGTGATCCGCGGCAATCATCATGATGGTTGGGTGTTCGGCGCCAGCGATCCGCTGAGCGGGCAGTCGGCGCTGCTGGCCGAGGCGCAGGCGATCGGCGGAATGGTGCATGCCGGCTTCCGCCCGAAGCGGACCATCATCTACGCGAGCTGGGATGGCGAGGAGCCCGGCCTGATCGGCTCCACCGAATGGGCCGAGACGCATGCCGAGGAGCTGCGCCGCCACGCGGTGATCTACATCAACTCCGACGAGAACGGCCGCGGCACGCTGAGCGTGGCCGGCAGCCCGGATTGGCGGCATTTCGCCAGCGGCATCGCGGCCGATGTCACCGACCCGGAGACGCATGTTACGGTAGGCGCCCGGCTGCGGGCCCAGCTGCGCGTGAAGGCGCTGGCGCCGGACGCCTCGCCGCACGAGGTGGCCGAGGCCAAGATCGCGGCCAACCCGGCGTTGGATCTGCCCATCGAGGCGCTCGGCTCGGGCTCGGATTTCTCCAGCTTCCTGCAGCATCTCGGCCTGGCGGCGCTCGATTTCGGCTATGGCGGCGAGGGCGAGATGGGCGGCGTGTATCATTCGGCCTACGACACGTGGGAGCACCACGGCCGCTTCGTGGATCCGGGGTTCGCCTATGACGCGCTGCTGGCCAAGACGGTGGGCCGCGCCGTGCTGCGGGCCGCGGATGCGCCGCTGCCGCAGCAGCGCGCGGGTGACCTGGCCGAGGCGGTGGCGGGTTACGTGGCCGAGGTGAAGGCAATGACCAACGCCATGCGGCAGAAGGCCGATCTGCAGGCGGGCCTGCTGCGCGACCACGCCTTCCACCTCGCGGCCGATCCGACCCGCCCGAATGCGGCGCCGGAGGCGCTGGGCCCGGTGCCGTTCCTGGAGTTTGCCGTGCTCGACAACGCGGTGGCGCACCTGGCCCGCAGCGCGCACGGCTACGATGCCGCGCTGGCGCAGGGCGGTGCGGCACTGCCGCCAGACCGCGCGGCCAGGCTGGACGGCCTGATGCTGACCATCGACCAGACGTTGGCGCCGGAAGGCGGGCTGCCGGGGCGGCCCTGGTACCGCAACCTGATCACCGCGCCGGGGCGCTTCACCGGCTACCAGGCCAAAACTCTGCCGGCGGTGCGCGAGGCTATTGAGGAACGGCGCTGGAGCGATGCCGACCGCTACGCCAAGATCACCGCCGCGGCGCTGGACGCCTACAGCGACCGGCTGGATGCGGCGCGGGGCGTCATCGAAGGCAAGTAGGCACGGCTGGCCCTGGCGCGCTCAGGCGGAGTGCTCGCGCGCCAGGGCCAGGAAGCGGTCCACCTCCGCCGGCGTGGTGGCGTAGCTGGTCACCAGGCGGATCACCGGCTCGTCCACGCCCGCCACGTCGATCCAGCGGTAGAAGACGGCACCGGCGGCCTGCAGCGCTTCGATCAGCGCGTCCGGCATGGCCACGAACAGCTCGTTGGCCTGCACCTCCTGGATCAGCCGGGCGCTGGGCAGGGTGGCCAGGCCGGCAGCCAGGCGCTGCGCGATGGCGTTGGCGTGCCGCGCGTTGCGCAGCCAGAGGTCGCCTTCGAGGTAGCCGGTGAGCTGGGCGGAGAGAAAGCGCAGCTTGGACCAGAGCTGGCCCGCGCGCTTGCGGCGGCGCTCGAAGCCCGCGGCCAAAGCAGGGTTGAAGAAGATCACCGCCTCGGCGGCGAGCGCGCCGTTCTTGGTGGCGCCGAAGGAGAGCACGTCCACGCCGGCCTTCCACGTCATCTCCGCGGGCGAGCAGCCGAGATGGGCCAGCGCGTTGGCGAAGCGGGCGCCATCCATGTGCAGATGCACGCCGCGGCGGCGGCAGGCCTCGCCCACCGCGCCGATCTGGGCAATGTCGTACACCGTGCCCCACTCGGTCGCCTGGGTGATGCTTACCGCCTCGGGCAGCACGTGATGCACGCCGCCATCGATGGCGCGCGCCATGGCGGCTTCCACCTGCATGGCGGTGATCCGGCCCGTGGCCGAGGGCAGGGTCATCAGCTTGGCGCCGCCAGTGTAGAATTCCGGCGCGCCGCATTCGTCGGTGGCGATGTGGGCTTCGTCGTAGCAGATGACGGCACCGTACGGGCGCACCACCGTGGCCAGCGCCAGCGCGTTGGCGGCCGTGCCGGTGGCCACCGGGTAGGCGACCAGGTCGGTCTCGAACGTGTCGCGCAGCATGGCCGACAGCCGGGCCGTGAGCGGATCGGCGCCGTAGGAGGATACGTTGCCGGTGTTGGCCGCCTCCATGGCGCGCAGGATCTCGGGGGAGACCGGGGCAGTGTTGTCGCTGGCGAAGTTCATGCGGCGGGCGGCTCCTGGAAGGTCGGGATGAGGCCGAGCACGTCGGCCATGTCATACAGGCCGGGCGGGCGGCCGCGGGTCCATAGCGCGGCCCGCACGGCGCCGCGGGCGAACACGCGGCGGTCGAGCGCCTTGTGGGTGAGGCTGATATGTTCGGCCTCGCCGGCGAACAGCAAGGTATGCTCGCCCACCACCGTGCCGCCGCGCAGTGCGGCGAGCCCGATGGCGCCGGGCGGGCGGGCGCCGGTCTGGCCTTCACGGCAGGGGGTGCGCACCGCTTCGAACGCCACGCCGCGGCCTTCCGCCACGGCCCGGCCGAGCGCCAGCGCAGTGCCGGACGGGGCATCCTGCTTGGCGCGGTGATGCATTTCGAGGATTTCCGCGTCGTACTCGTCGGCGGGCAGGGCGGCGGCCAGGCGGGCGGCAAGCGTGAGCAGCAGGGTCATGCCCGGCGAGAAATTGGCCGCCCACACCACCGGGCGCTCGCGGGCGGCGGCGCGCACCGCTGCTTCGGCCGCGGGCGCCAGGCCAGTGGTGCCCAGCACCCAGGCGCAGTCGGTGCCCTGCAGGCCGGCCGCGTGCGCGGCGGCGGTGTTGGCGTGGGTGAAGTCGATCAGCGCATCGCAGCTTGCGGCGAGTGCCGCGGCCGATTGGTGCAGCGCGAGGCCGGGCTGCGGCATACGGGCCAGGCCGCCGGCCAGGGTGGCGCCGGCAGCGGTGACCTCCTCGGCCACCAGCCGCCCCATCCTGCCTGTTATCCCCGCCACCCCGATGCGCATGCGCGCTCATAATGCAGCGCCGCGCGGGCGGGTAGGGCAGCGCGGGCGGCCGGGCTTCACCGCGCCTTCATCACAGCGGCGTCTAATCGGCGAAAGGCAGCCGGGGGACGATCAGTGGCTAGGAGCAGGATGATGCGTGGCGCGGCGATCG
Source organism: uncultured Alphaproteobacteria bacterium (assembly GCA_963751795.1). GTDB lineage: Bacteria > Pseudomonadota > Alphaproteobacteria > Acetobacterales > Acetobacteraceae > BOG-908. The sequence continues at coordinate 34,126 of CAVVVI010000005.1, read as the reverse complement.
TGCTGGCCGGCGCGGGCGCCACGGCTGCGGCTGGGCCGGCGCCGCAGTTGCGGCCGGTCGCCGGCGGCGTGCTGGAAACGCCGTCTGCCAGCCAGGAGCGTGCGGAAAATCGCGGCCGCGCGGCCCATGCCAACGTGCATGTGTTCCACCCGGCCGCGCCGCCCCCGGGGGCCGCGTTTGCCGGCGCGTTCGAAACGCCGGCTTCCCTGGCCTGCCTTTACGGCCTGACGCTGCCGGTGGCGGGCTGCAACCCGCTGCGCCTGACGCGTGTGGCCACCGGCGGCAGCCGCATGGTGGCGGTGGTGGACGCCTATGACGACCCGAGTGCGGCCGCCGACCTGGCCACCTACAGCGCCCGCTTCGGCCTGCCGCCCATCACGCCGGCCAATTTCACGGTGGTGTATGCTGCCGGCACCCGCCCGGCGCAGGACAGTTCGGGCGGCTGGTCGCTGGAAGCCGCGCTGGATATCGAGATGGTGCACGCTCTGGCGCCAGGCGCCCGCATCGTGCTGGTGGAAGCGGCCACCAACAATTTCAACGATTTGTTCGCCGCCGAGCAGAAGGCCGCCGGCCTGGTGGCCGCGGCGGGCGGCGGCGAGGTTTCCAATTCCTGGTCGGGCGCCGAGTTTCCGGGCGAGCAGGGCTACGTGCCGGCCTTCACCGGCCGCAACGTGGTGTTCTTCGCTTCGGCCGGCGACAGTTCGGGCACCGGCGTGCCGGCCGTGCTGCCCAACGTGATCGCGGTGGGCGGCACCACGGTCAACCGCGATGCGGCGGGCAATTTTATCGGCCAGACGACCTGGCCGGAGAGCGGCGGCGGTGTCAGCCTATTCGTCAGCGCGCCGGCGTTCCAGCAGGCCGTCACCCCGGTGGTAGGGCGGATGCGCGGCACGCCGGATATCGCCCTGGTGGCCAACCCCAATAGCGGCGTGTGGATCTACGACAGCACACCCTATAACGGCAGCCCGCCAGGCTGGATGGTGGTGGGCGGCACCAGCCTGGCCAGCCCGGCGAGTGCCGCCATCGTCAACAATGCCGGCGCGTTTCGGCCCAGCACGGCGGCCGAGCTGCGGGTGATCTACGCCAATATAGGCCGGCCGCGGAACTTCACCGACATCGTCACCGGCGCCTGCCCCAATGCGCCGGGTGGCACCGCCTCGGTGGGCTACGATCTGTGCACCGGGGTGGGGACGCCGCTCGGGCGGGCGGGCAAATAGCGCCCGCCCGCCCGGCTCAGGCGCGCAGGATGCTGCGGCCGGCATAAAGTCCGGCGCCGCCCAGCTCGGCCTCGATGCGGATCAGCTGGTTGTATTTGGCCGTGCGGTCGCTGCGGCTCAGCGAGCCGGTCTTGATCTGCCCGCAATTGGTGGCGACCGCGAGGTCGGCGATGGTGCTGTCCTCCGTCTCGCCGCTGCGATGGCTCATCACGGCGGTGTAGCCGGCGCGCTGCGCCATCTCGACGGCTTCGAGCGTCTCCGACAGCGTGCCGATCTGGTTCACCTTGACCAGGATGGCGTTGGCCGTGCCCTCCGCGATGCCGCGCGCCAGGCGCTCGGGGTTGGTCACGAACAGATCGTCGCCCACCAGCTGCACGCGGCTGCCGAGCTGTTCGGTGAGGTAGCGCCAGCCCTGCCAGTCATCCTCGGCGCAGCCATCCTCGATGGACGCGATCGGGTAGCGGCCGCACAGCTCGGCGAGGTAGCCGACCATCCCCTCAGCATCGAAGCTGCGGCCCTCGCCTTCCATCCGATACTGGCCGTCGCGGTAGAATTCGGTGCTGGCGCAGTCGAGCGCGAAGGTGATGTCCTCGCCCAGGCGGTAGCCGGCCGCCTCGCAGGCCCGCGCCACGAAGGCCAGCGCTTCGTCGGCCGACGCCAGGTTCGGCGCGAAGCCGCCTTCGTCGCCAACGTTGGTGTTGTGGCCGGCATCCTTCAGGCCGCGCTTGAGCTTGGCGAAGATTTCCGAGCCGATACGCACCGCATCGGCGATGCTGGTGGCACTCACCGGCTGGATCATGAATTCCTGGATGTCGATCGGGTTATCGGCATGCTGGCCGCCATTGACGATGTTCATCATCGGCACCGGCAGGGTGCGCGCGAACACCCCGCCGACGTAGCGGTACAGCGGCTGGCCCAGCTCGGTAGCGGCGGCCTTGGCGGTGGCCAGCGATACGGCGAGGATGGCGTTGGCGCCGAGGCGGCTCTTGTTGGGTGTGCCGTCCAGCTCGCGCAGCACGCCGTCGATGGCGATCTGCTGGAACGGGTCCAGCCCGCCCACAGCATCGAAGATCTCGCCCTGCACGTTCTCCACCGCCTGGCGCACGCCCTTGCCGCCGTAACGGGACTTGTCGTTGTCGCGCAGCTCGGCGGCCTCGTGCGCGCCGGTGGAGGCGCCCGAGGGCACGGCGGCGCGCCCCACGGCGCCGCTTTCCAGCACCACGTCCACTTCCACCGTCGGATTGCCGCGGCTATCGAGGATCTCTCGGGCGATGATGTCGGTGATGGCGGTCATGGCGGGTGTCCCTGGCTGATCTGGCCGGTGCGCTAGCATCGCCGCAGGGCGTTGCAAATGGGGTACGGGCCGGAAGCGGCCCGGGGCGGCGCAGGGGAGAGAACGGGCATGATGCTGCTGACTTGGCATGGGACGGTGGTGTGCCTGCTGCCCGAAGGCGGCGGCCTGGTGCACCTGCCGGCGGACCGGCCGTTCGGCGATGGCGTGCCGCTCGATGTGGCGCTGCCCGATACGCTGGCCTCCGAGCCGGTGCGGGTGCCGAGCGTGCTCGGGACGCTGCAGGTGCAGCACGGCAGCTTCCGGCGCAGCGTCAGCCTGGCGCGCTACGGGCAGTTCCTGTGCGCCGAACCGCATCGCGCGGCCATGACGTTCGACCGCGACCAGATCGGCCTGTGGGAGACCTTCCTGCCGATTAGCGCGCCCGATCTGGCCGATCTCGCCGACGTGCTCAGCCACGACTGGATCGTTGCCTCCAGCCGTATGTTCGTGCCGCGCCGCGCCGTGCGGCTCGCGCCGGAGTTCCGGCTGATGGCCGGCCCGCTGGCGCTCGATCTGGCCCAGGGCCTGCCGCTGCTGGCCGAGCCGGCAGCGGCGTCGGGCGAGCGGCCTGCGGCTTTCCGCCTGCCGGATGGCGGGGCCGGGGCGCTGCTGGTGCGCGCGCGGCCGGATGGCAGCGCCCTGGTGGAAACCCAGGCCTGGCCGGTGCGGGCCAGGCGCGACGCCCAGATCATGGCGCTGGCCGCCCATCGCGGCGTGCGCGGCGTGGAGCCGGAGCAGGCGGAGCTCGATGCCGATGTGGCATTCCTGCTGGGAGGCGGGCCGGGCGGCCTGACCGATTTGCTCGCGCGCCTGCGGCCCGGCCGGGGTGGCCCGGCGGGTGCCGCTGCCGCCGCGGAGCCGCCGGCCTGCCCGGTTGTCAGCCTCGGGCTGGGCCATGCGGCGGCCCAGGCACTTCGTGACGCGGGCCTGGCAGGGGCGCCGATGCCGTTCGATCTGATCAACGCGACGCCCGCCATGGTGCGGCACTGCATCGCGACGGATTTCGCCATGCTGCTGGACCGCACGCAGTATGCGAGCCAGCCCGGTGCCGGCGACGCCGCGCCGGCCTGCGCCCACGCTTTCTTCGCCGAGCAGTTCGACGTGGAGCGCGTGTTCGAGGGCAGCGATCCCACCGAGGACGCTGCCTATCGCGCCCTGGAGGAAGCGGTGGACCGTTTCCGCAGCCTACTGGCCAGCGCCGAGCCGGTGATGTTCGTGCAGATCGGGCACGCCGATAGCGAGGCTGCGGCCGCATTCGCCGCCACCGCCGCGCTGCTCGGCCGCGTGGCGCCCAAGGCCATGCTGGTGGCGGTCGCCGTGCAGCCGCCCGACCGGCGGCTGGCGGTGCCGCTGCTGGCGCTGGCCGCCGCCCCGGGCGTGCACAGGTTCTATGTCATGACCCCGACCTCGCAGTTCGAGGCGGCCGGTTTCGCCCGTCAGGTGGACCAGGATTGCATTGTCCGGCTGCTGGCCGCCCACGCTGCCGCGCCCGCCACTGCGCCGGCCACCGTCACCGCGGAACGGGAGCGGCTGATGCAGGCGCTCAGCCTGTTCAACGCCGCCCGGCCCGCGCCAGGGGACGGTGCCGCCGAGGACGGCCGTGCGATCACGGAGATCGCCACCGCAGCGCTGCACGAGGCGGGGCGCCTCATCGGCTTGCCGCAGCGATACGGCTTCGGGTTGTTCGACGCGCGCAGCGTCGATGCCTCGCTGAGCCAAGAGGCGATGGTGGTGGAGATCGGCGCGGCCGGCGTGACGCTGCGCGTCGATGCCGGCGCGCGATCGCCCTGGGTGCTGATGGAGCGCGCCGTGTCGCTGATCGTCCTGCTCGACGAGGCGCTGAGCCGCACGCCCATCATCAACGCCCGGTTCTTTGCCGAAATGGGCGATGGCGGCTGGCGGGGCGACAGCGTCACCTTCTGCTCGGCCCAGCCCGGCGCCCTGCTGCTGCCCGATCCCGATTTCATGATCACCGGAGGCTACGAGGAGCAGCGCCAGGCCGCGCTGGACGCCCCGTTTTGGGAGGAGCGCCGCCGCGTGGTGTTCTGGCGCGGTGCGACCACCGGCCGGCCCCGCCAGGCGGCACCCGAGGCGGATGCGGACGACGATTTCACCTGGTTGCCGCGGCTGGACATGGTGCATCGCGCGCGGCGCTCGCCGCATCCGGAGCTCTACGATGTCGGCATCGCCTCCCTCGTGCAGAAGGCGCGCGAGCCCGGTATGGCGGACCGCATCGCAGCCGCCGGCCTGCTGGCGGCACGCGCGCCGCGCACGGCCTTCCTGGAATGCCGGGCCATCCTGGTGATCGACGGCAACACCAATGCCTGGAGCGCGCTGTTCGGTGCGCTGCTGAGCGGCGCCTGCGTGCTGCTGGTGGCCTCCGAACACGGGTTCCGGCAGTGGTATTACGATCGCCTGAAGCCGTGGATCCATGTGGTGCCGGTGCGCGCCGATCTGTCCGATATGGACGAGGTGGTGGCCTGGGTGATGAGCCACGATGACGATGCGCGCGCCATCGGCGAGGCCGGCCGCGCTCTGGCGCTGTCGATGACGTTCGAGGCCGAGATCGCGCGGGCGGCCGAGGCGCTCGGCGCCTGGCTGGCCGGCCGCACCGCCGCGCCCTGGACGGGGGCGGCCCCCTTGCTTCAACACTAAGCGGGGGGCGCAGCACCATGCCGAGTTTCAGAGTCGCCGCAGTGCAGGCCGCCCCGCTCGCCTTCGACCTGCAGGCCAGCCTGGCCGCCTTGCAGGACTGGGCCGGGCAGGCCCAAGCCGCCGGCGCCAGGCTGGTGGTGTTCCCCGAGGCGTTCATCGGCGGCTATCCGAAGGGGCTCGATTTCGGCGCCAGAATCGGCAGCCGCACCGCGGAAGGCCGCGAGTGGTTCCGCCGCTACGCCGAAGGTGCGATCGCCGTGCCCGGCCCGGCCACCGCCACGATCGGCGAGGCCGCCGCGGCGCACGGGCTGTTCATGGTGGTGGGCGTCATCGAACGCGATGGCGGCACGCTGTATTGCACGGCGCTGTTCTTCGGCCCGGATGGCGCCCTGCTGGGCCGCCACCGCAAGCTGATGCCGACGGCAGCCGAGCGGCTGATCTGGGGCATGGGCGACGGCTCCACCCTGCCGGTGATCGATACGAAGCTGGGCCGGCTGGGCGCGGTGATCTGCTGGGAGAACTACATGCCGGCGCTGCGGCTGGCGATGTACGCGCAAGGCATCGAGCTGTACTGCGCGCCGACGGTGGACGATCGCGAGAGCTGGCAGCCCACCATGCGCCACATCGCGATGGAGGGGCGGTGCTTCGTCATCGCTGCCTGCCAGTTCGCCCGCCGCGCCGACTACCCGGCCGACTATCCGCTGGAAGGCGACCAGGCGCCCGGCCGTGTGCTGATCCGCGGCGGCAGCTGCATCGTGGGCCCGCTGGGCGAGGTTCTGGCGGGCCCGCTCTACGATGGCCCGGGGCTGGTGGTGGCCGAGCTGGATCCGGCCGATATCCTGCGCGCGCGCTACGATTTCGATGTGGTGGGCCATTACGCCCGGCCGGATGTCTTCCAGCTCAGCGTGGACCGGGCCGCCCGCCAGCCGGTGCGCCTTGGCGGCGGCTGAACATGGCAGCACGCCGGCGCCCCGTGCGGTGCCGATGAGCCCGGTCGTGCCCGCGCTGCCCGAGCTGGCGCCGCGGCATCGTGCGCGCTGGGTCTCGCCGCTGATGCGCCGTGTGCTGCTGGTGAATTTCGTGCCGCTGGCGCTGCTGCTGGGCGCGGTGCTGTATCTGGACCAGTATCAGGACGGCCTGCTGGAAGCCGAGGTTTCGGCCCTGCGCGAGCAGGCGCGCATCTACGCCGGCGCGCTGGGCGAGAGCGCGGTGCGCGTGACCGACCCCAACAACCCGGTGCTGGTGCCCGATATCGCGCGGCCGCTGTTGCGCCGGCTGACCGACCCCACGCCCAACGCCGGCGCCAGGATCTACGCGCCGGACGGCACGCTGGTGGCCGATAGCCGGGTGCGGCAGGGCGCGGGTGGCGCGGTCAGCACCGAGCCGCTGCCGCAGGCCGCCAGCCGCAGCTCGCTGACCGGCATGGTGGCGCGGCTGTACGACGGCGTGCTGGCGCTGCTGCCGCACAGCCGGGCCGCCACCGTGGCGCTCAATCCCAACGCACCCGGCGCCGACTGGCAGCCCGATGTGCGCGAGGAGCTGCGGCTGACCAGCAGCGACGACAGCCACGAGATGCCGCCCAACATCCGCCGCACGCGCGATAACCGCCTGCTGGTGACGGTGGCCGAGCCGGTGGAGCGCGACCGCCACACTGTGGGTATCGTGCTGCTGACGCGCGACGCCGTGGAGGTGGATGGCTCGCTGTTTGCCGTCCGCGTGTCCATCCTGGGGCTGTTCTTCGGCGCGCTGATCCTGACCGTGCTGCTGTCGTGGTACCTGTCGCTGACGCTGGCGCGGCCGATCCTCAAGCTGGCCGATGCCGCCCGCGACATGCGCGAGGGCCATGGCCGCGCCGGGGGCGTGCCCGCCGGGTTGCTGCGCCGGCGCGACGAGATCGGCGAGCTGGGCCAGGCGCTCTCGGCCTCGGCCACCGCTTTGTGGGGGCGCATGGATGCCATCGAGCGCTTCGCCGCCGACGTGGCGCACGAAATCAAGAACCCGCTCAGCTCGATCCGCAGCGCTATCGATACGCTGAAGCGGGTGAGCGAGCCGCCGAAACAGGCGCGCCTGCTGGCGATCATTCAGGAAGACGTGGTGCGGCTCGACCGGCTGATCAGCGACATCAGCGATGCGAGCCGGCTGGATGCCGAATTGTCGCGCACCGCCACCGAGCCGGTGGATGTGCGGCCGATCCTGCACGCGCTGGGCGAGATCGCGGACGCCACGCGCGGCGAGGGCGATGCGCATCTGAGCGTGGATGTGCCGGCGACACCTTTGGTGGTGCTGGCCGTGGAAGGCCGGCTGGTGCAGGTGCTGCGCAACCTGCTGGGCAACGCGCAGAGCTTTTCGCCGGCCGGCGGCACCATCCTGCTGCGCGGGCGCGAGACCGGCGGCATGGTGGAATTGTCGGTGGAAGACGAGGGCCCTGGCATCCCCGACGGCAACCTCGAGCACGTGTTCGACCGTTTCTACTCCGAGCGCCCGGCGGGCGAGTTGTTCGGGCGGCATTCCGGCCTGGGGCTGTCGATCAGCCGGCAGATCGTCGAGGCGTTGCGGGGGCGGATCAGTGCGGAAAACCGCCGCGCCGCCGACGGCCGCATCCTCGGCGCCCGGTTCGTGGTGCGGCTGCCGAAAGGCTGAGGCGGGCGGGCAGCGCCTGGCCCGCGAAGTTTTTTGCGGCTTTCTGCCATGCCCTTGCGTTTGCCCATCGAATACGGGGATGACGGCGATGGATCAGGCTCAGGACGCGGTGCAACGCGAGACGCTGCAGGCGCAGGCGGTGATGCGCAACGCGGAGTTCCACGTGCGCGACGTGGCCCTGGTGATCCTGACGATCCTGGCCGTGCTCTACACTCTCTATTTCGCAGCGGCCATCGTGCTGCCGTTGGTGCTGGCGCTCGTGCTGTCGTTGCTGCTGAGCCCGGCGGCGCGCTTCCTGTGCGAAAGGCTGCGGCTGCCGCGCATGCTGGCCGCCGTGCTGCTGATCTTCGCCCTGTTCTCGGTGATCGGCGGCATCGGCTACGCCATTTCAGTACCCGCCCGCGGCTGGATCGAGAAAGCGCCGCAAAGCCTGCCGGAACTGCAGAAGAAGCTCGTGTTCCTGCGTCGCCCGATCGACATGTTCGAGGGCGGGATGCATCAGATGCAGGACCTGATGCAGCAATCGGCACGGGCGCAGGGCGGGAGTGGCCAGAACACCGCCAGCGCGCCGCCCGCCAAGCCGGCGGCGGCGGCAGCCCCGGCCGCGGCCCCGGCCAATCCGGCGGCCAGTGTGGGCATGACCGTGCTGGCCGGCACGCGCAGCTTCCTGGGCGAGGCGCTGACGCTGCTGATCGTGCTGTTCTTCCTGCTGGCCGATGGCGACGCGCTGCTGCGCCGCTTCGTGGAAATCCTGCCCAGCCTTTCGGAGAAGAAGAACGCTGTCATCATCGCCAAGGATATCGAGCGCAACATCTCCGGCTATCTGGCGACCATCACCTTCATGAACGTGCTGGTCGGCGTGGCCAACGGGCTGTCTATCTGGGCGTTCGGCCTGCCCGATCCGCTGCTGTGGGGCACGGTCGCGTTCCTGTTGAACTACATCCCCATCCTGGGCGCGCTCACCGGCATGGTGGTGTTCTTCTTCGTGGCCCTGTTCACCTTTTCCAGCGTGTTGTGGGCGCTGGCACCGGCCGGCGTGTATCTGCTGATCCATATTCTGGAGGGCGAGACGGTGACGCCCATGCTGCTGGCGCGGCGCTTCACGCTGAACCCGCTGCTGGTGATCGTGGCGCTGATGTTCTGGGACTGGCTGTGGGGCGTGCCGGGCGCGTTGCTGGCGGTGCCGCTGCTCGCCGTCTTCAAGATCCTGTGCGACAACATCGAGGCGCTGACGCCCTTGGGCCATCTGCTCGGTGCCGAGCCGAGCAAGAAGAAGGTCGCTTAGGACGGGCATGCGCCTGCATGCGAGCTGCGTGGCGCGGGAGGGCCGGGGCGTGCTGCTGGTCGGCCCCTCGGGCGCTGGAAAGTCCGATCTGGCCGTGCGGCTGCTCGATCGCGGCTGCGTGCTGGTGGCCGACGATCAGGTGGAGGTGGACGGCCTGAGCGCTTCGCCGCCGCCGGCACTGGCCGGGCTGCTGGAGGTGCGCGGTATCGGCATCATGCAGGTGGCGCATCTGGCCAGCGCACCCCTGCTGCTGGCGGTGGCCTGCTGGCGGGGGGAACGTCTGCCCGGGCCGCTCCGTTACGGAATTGTTGACCTGCCCATGATTTGTGTGGACCCGTTCGCCGCCTCGGCGCCGCTGCTGGTGGAGTTGGCGATGGACAACCTGCTGGGCCGCGTGTCGTTCGTGACGGGAGCAATCGGGTGACCACGCTACCGGCACAGCCAGCGGACACGGCCGATACCGCGCCACGGCGGCGCGTCGTGCTGGTGACAGGGCTGTCGGGCGCCGGCAAGGCGTCCACGCTGCGCGTGCTCGAGGATTTGGGCTTCGAGGCGGTGGACAATCCGCCGCTGCCGCTGCTGGCCGAGATGGTGCTGCGCGGCGAGCGGCCGTTGGCCCTGTGCGTGGATACCCGCAGCCGCGGATTCGATGCCGACGCCGTGCTGGCTGTTCTGACCGACCTGCGGCGCAACCCTGCCCTGCATTCGGAGATGGTATTCGTGCAGGCCGACGAGGCGAGCCTGCTGCGCCGCTTCACCGAAACCCGGCGCCGGCACCCCTTGGCGCCCACCAGCCGCGTGGCCGACGGCGTGGCCGCCGAGATCCGCCTGACCGCTTCCCTGCACGATGCTGCTGACCTTGTGCTGGATACCACCGATCTGACCCTGCCGGCGCTGCGTGGCGTCATCGAGCAGCGGTTCAGCGGCAGTGCGACGGCCCAGGCCGGCATGACGGTGTCGCTGATGTCGTTTGCCTACCCCTCAGGCCTGCCGCGGGAAGCAGAGCTGGTCTTCGATGCACGCTTCCTGCGCAACCCGCACTACGATCCCATGTTGCGTGAACGGACGGGGCTGGATTCCGAGGTTGCGGCCTATGTCGCCGCCGATCCTGACTTCCTGCTGTTCATGGACAAGATGACCGATCTGTTATCATTGCTCTTGCCGCGCTTCGTTCAGGAGGGCAAGAAATACGCCAGCGTCGCCATCGGCTGCACAGGCGGTCGGCACCGGTCGGTGTATAGTGTGGAGTTGCTGGCCCGGCGGCTTCGGGCCATGCAGGCCGAAAGTGGCGACGGGGGGCTTTGGCGCGTGGTTGTGACACACCGGGAGTTGATGCGCGCGCAGGTTGATGGCGCAGCACGGACAAGACGTGCTGAGAGTGAGGGGACGGCTACGGTGCCGTCCGGGCTCACGCGGAATCCAGGCGCAGGAGGCCTGACAGACACCCCATGATCGGATTGATCCTGGTTACCCACGGCCGCTTGGCCGAGGAAATGCGCTCGGCCATGGAGCACGTCGTCGGCCCACAGCGGCGGGTGGCGACCGTGTGCATCGGCGTGGACGACGACGTGGAGCAGCGCCGCGCCGATATCGGCCACTGCATCGACGACGTGGATGCCGGCGACGGCGTGATCCTGCTGACCGACATGTTCGGCGGCACCCCCAGCAACCTCGCCATCAGCATGATGAGCCGGGGCGGCGTGGAAGTGATCGCGGGCATGAACCTGCCCATGCTGGTCAAGCTCGCCAAGGTGCGGTCGCACCAGACGCTGGCCGAATGCACCGACATCGCCGAGATCGCCGGCCGGAAATACATCGCCGCGGCGAGCCACGTGCTGGAGACCTGCAAGGAGCCGAACCTGTGCATGTCGGCCCATGGCGTGCTGCCGACCTTGCGCGACAGCGTGGCGCAGTTGTGCGGCCGCCCGGCCAAGGCGCATTCGTGACCGCCCGGCCGGGCCCTCGCTGATGGAGGCTGAGGGCGAGGCCGTCGTTTCGCGGTCCGTCGTCATCGTCAACCGCCGCGGGCTGCATGCCCGTGCCGCGGCCAAGCTGGTGACCACCGCCGAACGCTTCTCGGCCAATGTGGACGTGCTGCGCGACGGGCAATCCGTATCGGCGCGGTCGATCATGGGGCTGATGATGCTGGGCGCCGGCATGGGCAGCAGCATAGAGTTGCGGGCCGAAGGGTTCGACGCGCATGAGGCACTCGAGGCGATCGCCGGGCTGGTCGAGGCCGGCTTCAATGAGAGCGACTGAGCCGCCGGCGCCGCCGGGCCGTGCCGCCCGCCGGGCGGCATCGCTGCACCCGCGCCTGACGCCGTGAGCTTGCTGCCTTGCCGACCCTGAGGCCCCCGAAGCGTCAGGCTGGCGAGCACGCGATCGCGGGCATCCCGGTGAGCCCGGGCATTGCCATCGGCATCGTGTTCGCACCCAGCGAACCCAAGCTGGAGGCCAACCGCGCCAGCATCGCGGCCGGGGGCATCGAGGCGGAACTCGCGCGGCTGGACGGGGCGGTGCAGAAATCGCGCAAGCAGCTGGGCAAGTTGCGGGCCCGGCTGGGCGTGCTGCCGGAAGACAGCCAGCACGAGATCGCGCCGCTGATCGACGCCTATCTGCAGATGCTGGGGCCCTCGCGCCTGCTGCGCCATGCGCGCAAACGGATCAGCGACGGGCTGGTGACGGCCGAGACGGCGGTGCTCGACGAGGTGGAGGCGCTGGCGCGCGCCATGCTGGCGGTGCCCGGCGGGCGCGGCCGCGACGATGCCGGCGCGCAGCAGCGCCGTGCCGACGAAATCCGCGAGACCGGCCGGCGGCTGCTGCGGAACCTGACCGACGCAGCGTTCCGCAGCTTCGCCGCGGTGCCGCAAGGCGCCATCCTGGTCGCCGAGACGCTGCGGCCGGCTGATGCGGCGCTGATCGATCCGGCCCGCATCGCCGGGCTGGCCACCGAGGAGGGCGGCACCGACGGCCACACCGCCATCATGCTGCGGGCATTGGGCGTGCCCGCCGTACTGGGCGTGCACGGCCTGCTGGCGGCGGCGCGCACTGGCACGCCAGCGGTGCTGGACGGCGTGGCCGGCCGGATCACGCTACACCCGGAGGCGGCCACGCTGGCGGCCGCCCGGCGGGATGTCGCCACCTACGCGCGCGAACGGCAGCGCCTGGCGCGCTTCCGCCGACTGGTATCGGAGACCACCGACCACGAGCCGGTGCAGCTGCAGGCCAATCTGGAGCTGCTGGCCGAGCTGCCGCTGGTGGCCGGCGCCGGCGCCTCCGGCATCGGGCTGTTCCGCACCGAGTTCCTGTTCATGAACCGCGAGACGCTGCCCGACGAGGCGGCGCAGGCGGAGACGTACCGCACCGTGGTCGAGGCGATGGACGGCGACGGGGTGACGATCCGCGTGCTCGATTGGGGCGGCGAGAAGGACATCGACGCGCTGGTGGCGCGCGGCCTGGTGCCCGACACGCTGGACCACAACCCGGCGCTGGGCGTGCGCGGCCTGCGTCTGCTGCTGCGCCAGCCGGATCTGTTCGAGACGCAGCTGGCGGCGATCCTGCGCGCGGCCGCCTGTGGCCCGGTGCGCGTGCTGCTGCCGATGGTGACAACCACGGCCGAGGTGCGTGCGGCGCGCGAGATCTACGAGCGGGTGGCCCGCCGCCTGCGCCGCCGCGGCGAGAAGCTGCCGGAAAAGCTGCCGCCGCTGGGCATCATGATCGAGACGCCCGGCGCGGCACTGTCGGCCGACGCGCTGGCGCTGGAGGCCGATTTCTTCGCGATCGGCACCAATGACCTGGCAATGTACACGCTGGCCGTCGATCGCGCCGCGACCGAGGTGGCCGCGCTGTACGATCCGCTGCACCCGGCCGTGCTGCGGCTGATCCAGTTCGCCACCGAGGCGGCGCTGCGGATGCGCATGCCGGTGAGTGTGTGTGGCGAGATGGCGGCTAACCCCAAGCTGACGCCGCTGCTGCTGGGGCTGGGGTTGCGGTCATTCAGCATGAATGCCTCGGCGGTGCCGCGAGTCAAACAGGCGGTGCGCGCCGTATCGATCGATGCCTGCGCCCGGTTCGCGCGCCGGGTGATGGAGCAATCCGATCCGGAGCGGATCGCCGAGCTGGTCCGCGGCTTCGAAAAGTAGCCCGCGCGCGCCGGCCTAGCGGCTGACCAGTCTGTAGAAGGGGCTGAGCTGCCCGGGAGCCTCGCGGAACTCGAGGGCCAGGGCGTCGGCTTCGAAGACGGTGAAGAACTCGTCCCAGGCGATCTCGCGCAGGCCGGGTTCGGGCGTGCCGAAATCGAAACCGAGCGCTGGCTGGCCGGTGGGCGACCGGCGCCCTTCCAGCATGGCGGGGCGGCCCTCCCTGGCTTCAGCCCAGGCGCGGATGAAGCCGTGGTCGGTCGTGCTCTCGTCGCTCATCGGTGTGCTGGGTGGTGGCACATACACGCCAAACGGGTCGGGCACGGGGTTGTTCCCGCCGGCGGCGGCGAAACCCAGGCCCAGCAGCAGGAACACCCAGCCACCGTTCGGCATGGAGGTGAAAGCCGAGGTGGACGCGGCCGGCCATAATGCGACCACGGTGCCCACCAGCAGGCCGGCGCGCAGCGCGGAGAGGCGCGTGATGCCTCCTGCCAGCTTCAGGAGGGCGCCCGCCACCATCAGGCAGAACAGCGCCAGGCCGGGGATGCCGGCATTGTCGAGGGCTTCGAGATAGTAGTTGTGCGGGTGGAGGTTGCAGGCGCCGAGCCCGCCATTGAGGTTCGCCGTCGCGATGCCCAGCCAATCGATGCCGTGCATCGTCCAGAAATCGTGGCAGCCCCGGCGGAAGCCGTCGAAGCCCCAGCCCAGCCAGGGGTGCAGTTGCGAGACGGTGAGGGCGCGCGTGAAGATCAGGCCGTAATCGCTCTGGGCGAAATGCGCCATCTGGTCGGCCGTTTGCGACACCAGCTTGGCCGACGCTGCGGGCGACACCCAGCGCAGGCCGGCGACCAGGGCCGCGCCCGCCAGCAGGGCGGCGAGGGTTGCGGCGCGCAGCTTGGGCAGCAGCAGCGCCGTGGCGGCCAGGCCGAGCACCATCAGCGCGGTCGGCATGCGCTGGCCGATCAGCACCAAGGTGAGCGCCGCCAGCACGGCCAGCCCGATACCGGCCAGGCGGCGCGCCAGCCCTGGCCGCGCGGTCAGGCGGGCTGCGGCCGGCACCACGACCGGGAAGAACAGCAGGATGAAGGCGGGGCCGGCACGGGGCTTGGCGAACGGGCCGGTGAGCGCGCCGTCGATCCAGCGCGGCTGGCCGAACAGGTTGCTGCCCGTCAGATATTGCTGCCAGGCTTCCAGCCCGATCCAGCACAGGCAGGCGGCCAGCACGCGCCAGAGCATCGCGCGCGCCCAGGCACCGCGCGCCTCGCTTGCCAGCAGCCAGTCGCCCAGCGCCAGGGCCAGCACGGGCAGGCGGATGGCCACGATGGCCAGCAGCAACCCGCCGGTGCCCAGGGCCGAACACAGCACCAGCCACAGCCACCAGGCGCCCGCCGCCAGCGCGAACGGGTGCCGCAGCCAGCCCGCCTGGCCGGTGCGCAGCGCGTTGCCCAGGAACAGGAGGTCGATGGCGGCAATGAGGATTTCCGCTACAGCGCGGGCGTGCAGCAGCGCCAGTGGCAGCAGCAGGCAGGCGGCCACCGCCACGCGCCAGGCCCAGGCATCGGCGGTGGCCGGCTGCACGGGGAGGCGTGCCGGAGGGGGTGTCATGGCCGCATGATCGACTTTGGGGCGCCGGCGGGCAAGTTGGCTGCCCAGGCCAGTTTGTGGCGCTCGTGGCCTGGCAATATGGCCGGGCGCGCTGGCAGCGCTGGGCGGTGCGTGGGCAAACCACGTGGCACGAAGCCTGCAACCCGGCCAGCCATGAGACTTCGCCCCTGCACGCCGCCGCATCCGCGCGACGGTTCTGGTTCGCAAGCGTTCCTGCTGTTACACCCGGTGTGCGTTGCGCGCGGACCAGGGGAGAGCAGCATTTCACCCGACCAGGCTTATCCGCGGGCGCGTCGCGCAGCCCTGCTGGCCGCTGCCGGCTGGGTGCTGGCCGCCTGCGCGGTGGGGCCCGATTACCACCGGCCCGCAAGCCCGCAGGCCAGCCGCTTTACCGAGGCGCCGCTGCCTGCCGCCACGGGGGGTGCCGCGGCGCTGTCTGGCAATGCCCAGGCTTTCGTGGAGGGGGCGGACGTGCCGGGGGCCTGGTGGGGCCTGTTCCGCTCGCCGGAACTGACGGTGCTGGTGACCCGGGCGTTGCAGAACAACCCATCCTTGGAAGCCACAGCCAACACGTTGCGGCAGGCGCAGGAGCTGACGATCGCCCAGGAGGGCGGGCTGCTGCCCACGGTGACGGGGCAGCTGACGCGGACGCGCGAGAAGATCAGCGGCGCCGAGGCCGGGGTGGGGGCCACGGGCCCGTTCGCGGGGGGCCAGAGCTTCGGGTTCTACCAGGCGCAGCTCAACATCGCCTACACCTTCGATGTATGGGGCCAAGTGCGGCGCACCATCGAGGCGCAGGCCGCCGCCGCCGCGGTGCAGCGCTTCCAGCTGGAGGCGGCCACCAACATGCTGGCCGCCAACGTGGTGGCGGCCGCCGTGAACGCGGCCTCGCTGCAGGCGCAGATCGCCGCCGAGCAGGATCTGATCGCCGCCGAGCAACGCCTGCAGGCCACCGTGCGCACGCAGTTCCAGCTGGGGGCCGCCACCGGCACTGACGTTGCCACCCAGGATGCCCAGCTCGCCAACACCCAGGCGCTGGTGGTGCCGCTGCAGACGCAGCTGGCCCAGGCCCGCGACCAGCTGGCGGCCTATCTCGGCCGCACGCCGGAGGACGCGCACCTGCCGGACCTCAGGCTCGCCGACCTGACGCTGCCCGGCGCGGTGCCGGTGAGCCTGCCGTCGCGCCTGGTGGACCAGCGGCCCGATATCCGTGCCGCCGAGGCGCAGTTGCAGCAGGCCACCGCGCAGGTGGGCGTGGCGGTGGCCAACCGGCTGCCGCAATTCACCCTGACCGGGTTCCTGGGCAGCGCGCCGGCCCGGGTCGGCCAATTGTTCACGCCGGGCAACGGCATCTACACCCTGCTGACGCAGGCGCTGGGCCCGGTGTTCCAGGGCGGCACGCTGCTGCACCAGCAGCGCGCCGCCTATGACGCCGCGCGGGCCGCGGCGCTGAACTATCGCGCCACCGTCATCAACGGATTCCAGAACGTGGCCGACGTGCTGACGGCGCTGCAGGGCGATGCGCGCGCGCTGGCCGCCAACGAGGCGGCGCAGCGCGCCGCGGCGCGCAGCCTGGCGTTGGCGCAACTGCAATTCGGCGCCGGCGGTGTCTCGTATTTAACCGTGCTGACGGCGCAGACACAGGTGCAGAACGCCATCCTCGGCCTGATCCGGGCCCAGGCGGCGCGCTACACCGACACCGTGGCGCTGTACGTGGCGCTGGGCGGCGGCTGGTGGAACCGGCGGGACCTGCCCCCGCCGCCTGAAAAACTGTTGAGGTCTCTGCTGCCATGACGCCAAAGCAGGTTGGTTCCGCGATGCCTGATTGCCGCCGCCTCGCCCGCAGCCGCGGCGCGGGCTTGCGCCGCCTGATCGCGGGATCGGCGCTGCTGCTGGCGGCACCGGCCGCGGCGCAGGAGCCGGCGGCCACCGTCAGCACCATCGTTGCCCGCACCACCGACTGGCAGGACACGCTGCAGGCCGTGGGCACCATACGGGCCGTGCGCGGCGCCGACCTGGCCAGCGAGATCGCCGGCGTGGTGGACAGCGTGGAGTTCGACTCCGGGCGCGACGTGGCGGCCGGCACCGTGCTGCTGCGCCTGCGGCCGAACGACGACGCGGCGCATCTGGCCGATCTGCAGGCGGCCGCCGATCTGGCGGCCGCCAATCTGGCGCGCGACACCAAGCAGTTCCGTGCGCAGGCGGTCAGCCAGGCCACCATCGATGCCGATGAGAGCCATCTGCGCTCGGCCCGCGCCCAGGTGAGCCAGGCGCAAGCCCTGGCGGCCGAGAAGATCGTGCGCGCGCCGTTTGCCGGCCGGCTGGGGCTGCGCATGGTGGATCAGGGGCAGTACCTGCCGGCGGGCACCACCGTGGTGACGCTGCAGGCGCTCGATCCGCTCTACGTCGATTTCTACGTGCCGCAGCAGGAGCTGGCGCATGTGCGCACCGGCGCGCCGGCGACTTTTCACGTGGATGCCTATCCCGGGCGCGCCTTCGAGGCGCGGATCGCCGCTATCAGCCCGAAGCTGGATACGGCCAGCCGCATGGCCCAGGTGCGCGCGGCCACTGCCAACGCCGATCACGCGCTGACACCGGGCATGTTCGCCTCCGTGCAGCTGCGCGTGGGCCCGGTGCACCGCTACGTGACGCTGCCGAACGCGGCAATCGTGTTCAACCCCTATGGCAGCCTGGTCTATGTTGTCGAACACGGCAGCGCGCGGCAGGTGGTGGTGCAGACCGGCCCCACCCGCGGCGATCAGGTGGCGATCCTGAACGGATTGAAAGAGGGCGCCGTGGTGGTGACGGCCGGGCAGATCAAGCTGCGCCAGGGTTCGGCGGTTGTGGTCAACAACACGGTGATGCCGGCCAACGACCCCGATCCGCATCCGGTTGAGGAGTGAGCGCATGCGCCTGACCGACATGTTCATCCTGCGCCCGGTGCTCGCCATCGTGGTCAGCGTGTTCATCCTGCTGATCGGGCTGCGATCCGAACAGGCCTTGCCGGTGCGGCAATTCCCGAAAACCGTGAACGCGATGATCGAGGTGGACACCACCTATTACGGTGCCGACGCCAACACGGTGGCCGGTTTCATCACCACGCCGATCGAGAACGCGATCGCCCAGGTGGACGGCATCGACTACCTGACGAGCACGAGCATGAACTCGTCGAGCAGCGTGCTGGCGCATCTGCGGCTCAACCAGGACCCCGATCGCGCGCTGACCGAAATCCAGACGCAGATCAGCTCGGTGCACGACCAGTTGCCCAAGGAATCGCAGACGCCGGGGCTGCGGCTGCAGACGAGCGGGCAGGGCGGCACGATGATCCTGGCCTATACCAGCGACATCATGACCCCGCAGCAGATGACCGATTATCTGACGCGCGTGGTGCAGCCGCAGCTGCAATCCATCCCCGGCGTGCAGAAGGCCGATATCTGGGGCGCGCAGAACTTTGCCGTGCGCGCCTGGCTGGATCCGGACAAGATGACGGCGCACGGCCTGACCGCGGCCGACGTGTCGGCCGCCATGTCGGCCAATAATTTCACCAGCGGCGCCGGCAGCACGGCGGGGCAGATGACGCAGATGCCGCTGGGCATCACCACCGGGGTGCACACGCTGCCGGAGTTCCGCGACCTGGTAATCAAGCAGGCCAATGGCGGCATTGTGCGGCTGGGCGACGTCGCCCGCGTCGATCTCGGCTCGGACAGCTACCAGCAATCGCTGCTGTTCAGCGGCACGCCCACCGTGCTGATCGATATCGAAGCGGTGCCGGACGCCAACGTGCTCGATGTGGTCGGCCGCGTGCGCGCCAAGTTCGACGCGATCAGGGCCGACCTGCCGCAGGGCATGCAGGCGCGCGTGGCCAAGGACGTGACCGAGAACGTCACATCGTCCATCAACGAAGTCGTCAAGACGCTGCTCGAAAGCCTCGCCATCGTCGCCATCGTGGTGTTCGCCTTCCTGCGCTCGGCACGGGCCTCGATGATCCCGGTGATCACCATCCCGCTGTCGCTGATCGGCACGTTCGCCATCCTCGTGGTGTTCGGGTTCTCCATCAATCTGCTGACGCTGCTCGCGCTCGTGCTGGCGACCGGGCTGGTGGTGGACGACGCCATCATCGTGGTCGAGAACGTCTCCCGCGAGCTCTCCGAAGGTGCGAGCCCGCTGGATGCCGCGATGCGCTCGGCGCGCAGCCTGGCCGGCCCGATCGTGGCGATGACCGTGGTGCTGATCGCGGTCTATGTGCCGATCGCGCTGCGCTCAGGCCTGACCGGCGCGCTGTTCCGCGAATTCGCGCTTACGCTGGTCGGCTCGGTCACCGTCTCGGCCGTGCTGGCGCTCACGCTGTCGCCGATGATGTGCCGCTTCCTGCTGCGCACGCATGCGCCTTCGCGCCGGCGGGAGGGGCCGGGGCCGATGCAGCGCGTCTATCTGCCGCTGCTGCGCGCCGCGCTGACGCTGCGGCTGGTGATGGTGGTGTTCGGCGCGCTCGTGCTGGGCGGCAGCTACCTGCTGTATGCCGGCTCTAAGAGCGAGCTGGCGCCCACCGAGGATACCGGCAACATCGAGATCGGCGGCGCGGTATCGCCCACCGCAAGCATCGACCAGCTGCGCATCTACGACCAGCAGATCACCAACATCGAGAAGAGCCTGCCGGAGTTCTACCGCTCCTACCAGTTCGACCAGCCGGGCCAATCCGGCGGCGGCCTGGTGCTGAAGGATTTCGCGCATCGCACACGCTCGTCGAGCGCGGTGGTGAGCGAGTTGCAGACGAAGCTCTCCGGGATTGCCGGCGAGAACCTCGCAGCCTTCGAGCAGTCGCCGCTGCCGGGCAGTTTCGGCGCGCTGCCGATCGGCTACGTGATCAAGACCACGCGGCCGTTCAGCGAGCTGGATGGCGTGTCCTCGCGCTTTCTGGAAGCCGCGGAGAAGACCGGGCTGTTCGCCTATGTGGACCGCGACCTGAAGATCGACCTGCCGCAGGCCAACGTGGTGATCGACCGCAACAAGGTGGCGGCACTCGGGCTGGACATGACGACGGTGGGCGGGGTGCTGAACACGCTGCTGAGCGGCGGCTACGTGAACTATTTCGATTATGCCGGGCGCTCCTACAAGGTGATACCCGAGGTGACGCGCAGCGCGCGGCTTAATCCGCAGCAGCTCGGCGCGTTCACCATCGCCACTATCGGCGGCGTGCCGGTGCCGCTCTCGGCCGTCGCCCGCATCCGCACGGAGACGGTGCCCGAGCAGATCAACCACTTCCAGCAGCAGAACGCGGCCACGATCAGCGGCGTGCCGCTGCCGGGCGTGAGCCAGGGCGAGGCGCTGCACGCGCTCGACGCCATCGCCGCGCGCATCCTGCCGCCCGATTACGCGACCGATACCAGCGGCCCGCTGCGCCAGTTCGTCCAGGAATCCTCGGGCTTTGCGGCCACGTTCGGCTTCGCCGTGGTGGTGATCTACCTGTCGTTGGCCGCTCTGTTCGGCAGCTTCCGCGATCCGCTGATCATCCTCGTCAGCGTGCCGATGTCCTTGGCCGGCGCGCTGATCTTCATCTATTTCGGCGTGCACGGCGCAACGCTGAACATCTATTCCGAAGTGGGGCTGGTGACGCTGATGGGGCTGATCAGCAAGCACGGCATCCTGATGGTGGAAGTGGCCAACGAGCAGCAGGCGCTGGGCCGCAGCAAGCGCGAGGCGATCGAGCATGCGGCACTGCTGCGCCTGCGGCCGATCCTGATGACCACGGCAGCGATGGTGCTGGGCGTGGCACCCCTGGTGTTCGCCACCGGCGCCGGTGCGGCCGCGCGTTTCTCGATGGGACTGGTGATCGCCTCGGGCCTGGCGATCGGCACGTTGTTCACGCTGTTCGTGGTGCCCGCCTTCTACGTGGTGCTGGCCCGTCGCCATGCCGCCGCCGCACCGATGCCGGCGGCCAGCGGGCGCCTGCATGGCGTAGCCGTCGCCTCCGAGTAGGTGGCGGCCGCGCCTCCTAGACGCTCACCAGAAAATGGGCCGCCTCGGCCACGGCAGCGGTGGCCTTGGCGATGGCTGGGCCCATCGTGAAGAAGCCGTGATAGACGCCGTTGTAGCGCTTCATCGTGGTCAGCACGCCGGCGCGCGCCAGCAGATGCCCGTAGGCTTCCCCGGCGTCGCGAATGGGGTCGATTTCGGCCGTCAGCACGCAGGCGGGCGGCAGGCCGGCGTGGCTCGGGGCCAGCGCCGGGGCGGCCCGCCAGTCGGTCAGCTCGCTGTCGTGCGTATGGTAGTGGCCGCGGAACCACAGCATGCTCTCGCGGGTCAGGATCGGGCCGCGGGCGAATTCGGTAACCGAGGGACGCGTCAGGTCTCGGTCCACGCCGGGATAGACGAGCAGCTGCGCGCGCACGGGCGGGCCGCCTTGCGCCTGCGTCATCAGGCAGCATACCGCGGCCAGCGTGCCGCCGGCGCTGTCGCCGCCGACGGAGATGCGGGCCGCATCGCCGCCCAGCTCGGCCGCGTGGGCTGCCACCCAGCGCAGGGCGGCAAAGGCATCCTCGGGCGCGGCCGGGAATTTGTGTTCCGGGGCCAGCCGGTATTCCACGTTGACCACCACGCTCTGCGCCTGGAGGCAGAGTTCGCGGCAAGCCCAGTCGCCGGACTCAAGATCGCCCAGCACCATGCCGCCACCGTGGAACCAGATCAGCACCGGCAGCCCTTCGGCGGCCGAGGGCCGGTACACCCGGGCGCGCAGGGGCCCAGCGGCACCGTCCACCTCGATGGCGCGGCATTCATGCACCGCCGGGCCGGCAGCTACCGGGAACTGGGCGTAGAAGGCGCGCACCTGCGGTGGCGTCATGGTGGCCAGGTCCATCGGGCCGCGCGCGGCGAGCACGGTGAGGATCTGGGCGGCGTCGTCGTCGATCCGGGCCATCAGAGCTGCGCCTCCGCCGGGGCCTGCAAGGCTTCGGCCGCGCTCACCCAGGGCAGGCCGAGCCGTTCGGCCAGCGCGCTGCAATGGGCGGCGCTGGCCACCTCGCCATCGTCGTCGAGGATATCGGTCCAGGCCGCCACGTCGTGCGGCGTAAGCTGGCGCAGCAGATCGAGTGCCAGGTCGGCGCTGGCGCGGTTTTGCCGGCCCCGGTAGCCGATCATCGCCGGCATGACGTGGCCGGGCGATTTGAGGCTGGCGATGCCGGCATCCGGCGCTCCGGCGGCACGCAACGTCAGCGCGCGGTCGGCCGCCGAGATGCCGGTGCCGTCGCATTCGGCGGCTTCCACCGAGCGAAGCAGGATCGGGCCCTGGTAGCCTTCCCGGTATTCGCCGGCGAGCACCAAGCCCAGCGCCATCGCGCGTTCGGCGGTCACGCTGAAGCAGGTCAGGCCACGGCCCCAGGTGACGGTGGTGTTCACCGTCTCGGCGGTGGCCAGTGCCGCGGCGCCGACGAAGCAGCCCCGGTCGGCCTGCGCATCCACCATGATGACGAGCCCTCCGGCCTGGAGCGATCGGGCGGCGTGCTGCAGGGTGCTGGGCGGCATGGGGCGGGATCTCTGCGAAGGGCGGCTTGTGGCGGACTTGCAGAAGGCGGCGCGCCCCCGCTCTTTCAAGCCGCGTGGCGCACCTCTACGGTGCGCGCAACGAAGGAGGCAACCGTGCAGACACAGGATATCGCCGTGCACCAGGAGGGTGCGGCCATGCACATCCGGATGGCGCGGCCGGCCAAGCGCAACGCGCTGACCGTGGCGATGTATGCGGCCATGGCCGATGCGATGGCGGCGGCCGAGGCCGATCCGCAGGTGCGCGCGGTGATCTTCTCGGGCGAGGGCCAGGCGTTCTCCGCCGGCAACGATTTGGCCGATTTCGTGGCCAATCCGCCGGGCGGGCCGGATGCGCCCGTGCAGCGCTTCATCCGGGCGCTGGCCGGCGCACGCAAGGTGCTGATCGCCGCGGTGCAGGGCCGGGCCGTAGGCATCGGCACCACCATGCTGCTGCATTGCGATTTCGTGCTGGCCGAGCCGGATGCGCAGCTGCAGATGCCGTTCGTGGACCTGGCACTGGTGCCCGAGGCCGGCAGCTCGCTGCTGGTGGGCAATCTGATGGGCCAGCGCCGCGCCGCCGAGCTGCTGCTGCTGGGCGAGGCGGTGCCGGCCGCCCGGGCGGCCGAACTGGGCCTCGTCAACCGCGTGGTGGAGGCCGGCACTGCGCTGGCCGAGGCGCGGGCGCTCGCCGAGCGGCTGGCGGCCAAGCCAGCGGGCGCGCTGCTGGCCACCAAGACGCTGATGAAATCGGCCACGCGCGACCTCGTAGGCCGCATGGCCGAGGAGAACGCGGCCTTTGCCGCGCAGCTGCAATCGGCCGAGCTGCGCCAGACCGTGCAGAACTTTTTTGCCACCCGTGCCAAGGCGACCGCCGCATGAGCCTGCCCCCGTTCCTCGCCAGCAAGCTGCGCCTGCCCGTGATCGCGGCGCCGCTGTTCATCATCTCCAACCCCGACCTCGTCATCGCCCAGTGCAAGGCCGGCATCGTCGGCTCCTTCCCGGCGCTGAACGCGCGGCCGAAAGAGGCGCTGGAGGGCTGGCTGCAGCGTATCACCACGGAACTGGCCGCCTATGACGCGGCGCATCCGGATGCGCCCGCCGCCCCGTTCGCCGTCAACCAGATCGTGCATCGCTCGAACGACCGGCTGGAGCACGACCTGGCGCTGTGCGTGAAGTACAAGGTGCCGATCGTCATCACCTCATTGGGCGCGCGCACCGACGTGTTCGACGCGGTGCACTCCTATGGCGGGATCGTGCTGCACGACGTGATCAACGTGGCGTTCGCGCGCAAGGCGATCGAGAAGGGGGCCGACGGCCTGGTGGCCGTGGCAGCCGGCGCGGGCGGCCATGCCGGCACCACCTCGCCCTTCGCCCTGGTGGCCGAGATCCGCGCCTGGTTCGATGGGCCGCTGGCGCTGTCGGGGGCGATCTCCACCGGCGGCGCCATCCTGGCCGCGCGCGCGGCCGGCGCGGATGTGGCCTATATCGGCTCGGCCTTCATCGCTACCGAGGAGGCCAACGCCGCGGCCGACTACAAGCAAGCCGTGGTGGACAGCCAGGCCGCCGACATCGTGTACACCAACCTGTTCACCGGCGTGCACGGCAACTACCTGAAAGGCTCGATCGTGGCCGCCGGGCTGGACCCGGACGCGTTGCCGGTATCGGACCCCTCGGCGATGAATTTCGGCAGCGGATCGAGCAAGGCCTGGCGCGACATCTGGGGCGCCGGGCAGGGCGTGGGGCGCGTGACGGAAATTGTTCCGGCAGCGTCGCGGATTGCCCAGTGGCGGGCGGAATACGATTCGGCGCTGGCCAGCCTGAGGTGAGCATGCCCGGCCCGCCGGGGTGATGCGCAAGCGCGCGTTACCCCAGCGAGCCGCGCGCGATGCCTTCGAGCGTGTGCGCCAGCACCAGGATGAGCACCAGGGCCACGCTGGTGCGCAGGCGGCCGCGCAGCAGGCGCAGCACGCCGACCAGGAACATGGCGATGACGAAGATCAGGATCACGGTCTGGATGTCGCTGTTCAGGCCTGCGCCCTTCATCAGGCCGCGCAGCAGGTCCTCGATGAAGCCCAGCGCGCCGAGCATGATGCGGGCGAACGTGCCGAAGACTCCGATCAGACCGTGGGCGAAACCATCCAGGACGTTCATCGCGGCACTCTCACAGGCGGGGCAGGCACCCTCATGCCACGCCGCCCCGCCTGCTCGTCAAGCGCCTTCGATGCCGGATCGTCCGCTACGCTTGCGTAAAGGACCCCGAGCGACCGTTACGGGAACAGTCCGCGCGTCAGCTTGGCCTTCTGCACACGTTCCACGCCGATGGCCAGCGCGGCCGTGCGATGCGGCACGTGGTCGCGCTCGGCGCGCGCCATCACCGCCTGGAAGGCGCGTTCGAGCACGCGGTTGAGGCGGTCGCGCACCTCCGGCTCGGTCCAGAACAGCTGCTGCAGGTCCTGCACCCACTCGAAGTAGCTGACCACCACGCCGCCCGCGTTGCACAGGATGTCGGGGATGACGAAGATCTCCGGCCGCTCGGCCAGGATGCGGTCGGCTTCCGGCGTCGTGGGGCCGTTGGCGCCCTCGGCCAGGATGCGGCACTGCAGGTTGCGGGCCACGTCGGCCGTGATCACCTGCTCCATGGCGGCGGGCACCAGAATGTCGCATTTCTGCGTCAGCAGCTGGGCCGGATCGAACGCCGCCTCGTTGCTGTAGCCGGCCAGCGTGCCGTGCTGCTCGGTCCAGCGGATCATCGCCGGCACGTCCAGGCCGCGCGGATCGTAGTAGCAGGCGGTGTGGTCGGACACGCCCAGCACCTTGGAGCCCTGCTGCGCGAGGCTGGCGGCCGTAACGCTGCCCACGTTGCCGAAGCCCTGGATGATGGCGGTGGTCTCGATCGGGTTCATCTGCAGGCGCTCCATGGCGCGGCCCACGAGGTGCACCACCCCGCGGCCGGTCGCCTCGCGCCGGCCCACCGTGCCGCCGGCATCCACCGGCTTGCCGGTGACGATCTCGGTCACCGTCTGGCCCTGGTACATGGAATAGGTGTCCATATACCAAGCCATCACCTGCTCGTTGGTGCCCATGTCGGGCGCCATCACGTCGGTCTTGGGGCCGACGAAGGGGATCATTTCCTGCATGTAGCGGCGGCTGACGGCTTCCAGCTCGCGCTTGGAGAGGCTGTAGGGATCGACCGCCACGCCGCCCTTGGCGCCGCCATAGGGCAAGCCGGCCAGCGCGCATTTCCAGCTCATGGCGATCGCCAGTGCGGCCACTTCGCCCAGATGCAGGTTGCTGGCGTAACGCGTGCCGCCCTTGGTCGGGCCCATGGTCAGATGATGCTGCACGCGAAAACCGTGGAACACGCTCTCGCTGCCGTCGTCGCGGTGGATGGGGCAGCTGACGATGATGGCGCGCTTAGGCAGCAGCAGCCGATCGCGCTGATGGACCGGGATTTCCAGGTAGTCGGCGATGACTGCAAAGTTTTCGCGTGCCTGTTCGAAGAACGGGCCGGTGTAGATATCCATTGGATGGCTGTCCCGAGAAGGTTGTCCCGCCGTGGCTGCCCGGCTTCTTGCTTGTTTTGCCGGCCCACCATGGCGGGAAGGTGGCGGCACCATCCTGGATGCCGTGCGTTTTGTCCATGAAGCGGGGGACAATCTGGATGGCGGACGCGCAACAGGCGGACGGGAGCGGCGGCCGCCCGCCCGGCCGGCACATGGCGCTGGTCGCCAATGAAAAGGCGGGCGCATTGCTGGCCCGCGCGGATGGCGCGGGCACGCTGGAGGAGCAGCTGCGGGCGCAGGCCGGGCGGCTGAGCGTGATCGCGCCGGATGCCGGTAGCCTGCCCGAGCGGATGGCCCAGGCGATCGCCACCGGTGCCGACACGGTGGTGGTGGCCGGCGGCGATGGCAGCCTGGCCTGCGCGGCTTCCGCCCTGCTGGGCGGCACGGCGGCACTCGGCCTGATCCCGTGCGGGACGATGAACCTGCTCGCGCGCGATCTGGGGCTCGACCCGGCGGATGCAGCGGCGGCGATCGCCACGCTGGGGCAAGGCGCGCCCCGTGCGATCGACGTGGGCACCGTGAGCGGCGCCGACGGTGAGAGCCACGTGTTTCTGTGCGCTTCGATGCTCGGCACGCCGGCGCGGCTGACCCGCTTTCGCGAAGCGGGGCGCGCGCATGGCGGCGGGCTGTGGGCGTGGCTCGGCTTCGGCCGGGCGGCGGCGCGCGCCCTGGTGGCCAATCGCTCGATGCGCCTGGTGCTGCGCTGCAACGGCCAGGTGATGCAGCGCCGGACGCCCTCGCTCACCATCACCGTGAACCGCTTGGACGAAGACGGCGGCGGGCTGTTCGGGCGGGCGCGGCTCGATGGCGGCGTGCTCGTGCTGTACGTCGTCCACCGCGCGCCGGCCTGGCGGCAGGCCTGGCTGCTGCTGCGCGCGGCGGCGACCCGCACGCTGGCGGTGCCGGAGGTGGAAGTGATCGAGACGACGGCGCTGGAGATCGATGCCGGGGGCGCTGCCCTGCACGTTCTAGTGGACGGCGAGCAGCGTTTCTGGCGCCACGGCTGCGCTACGGCGTACAGCCGGGCGCGCTGCGGGTGATCGCGCCCGAGCCCGAGCCCGCAGCCGCATGAGCGGCGACTGCACGCGCATCGCGCACCTGACGGATGTCCATTTCGGCGCCACCGACCCCGCGGTGGTGGAGGGGCTGGCCGCCGAGCTGCGGGCCGATCCGCCCGATCTGGTGGTGATCAGCGGCGACCTGACGATGGGCGCGCGGCGTTGGGAATTCCGTGCGGCACGCGCCTTCATGGAAAGCCTGGGCGCGCCGACGTTGGCGGTGCCGGGCAACCACGACATCACGCCCTACCGGCCGATCGAGCGCTTCCTGGCGCCCTATGCGCGCTGGCACCAGGAGATATCGCCGCAGACCGAGCCCGTGTGGTGCGACAGCCGGGTGGCGGTGGTGGGGCTGAACACCGCGCGCCGCATGGGCCCCAACCTCGACTGGTCGCGCGGGCGGGTGAGCACGTTGCGGCTGAAGCGCCTGCTGGCCCGGCTGGAAGCGACCCCGCCGGGGCTGGTGCGCATCGTGGTGGCGCATCATCCGCTGCTGGCGCCGGTGGGTGAGGTGTCGCGCCAGGTGGCCGGCGGTGCAAGCCGCGCGCTGGCGGCATTCGCGGCCCACGGCGTGCGCCTGGTGCTGGCCGGCCACCTGCACCGCAGCTACGCCCGCCCGGGCACGCAGGACGGACCGGCGCCGCTGATCCTGCAGGGCGGATCGGCCACGAGCGTGCGACTGCGCGGCGAGCCGAATGCCTATAACTGGGTGACGGTGGGAGCGGATGGGGCGTTCACGGTGGAGGGCCGGGTGTGGGATGGGGGGCGCTGGGTGGCGGCGGCGCAGCAGGGCGTGCGGATGCGCGGCGACGAGCCGGCGTGAAGTTGCCAAGTCTTAGGAAGAAAGCAGTCCTTTTTTGAAAAAAAGGACCAAAAAACTTTTGCTACTCAGCGGCTGGTTCGGAGCCAGCCGCGCGACAGCGGAGCCAAAGTTTTTTGCTTCTTTCTTCAAAAAAGAAGGCCTTCTTTACGCGCCTAACGCCGACTCCAGGCAGCCGTCCGCCGCGGCAAGCCGAGCGGAAGCCGTGGTCACGTCGAACCCCCGCACCACCATGATCGCCAGCTTCGTGCTGCCGCCGGCCTCGGCCAGTGCGGCCTGCGCGGCAGGCGCCTCGCAGCCGGTCAGCGTGCACACCATGCGCACCGCGCGGCGGCGGAGTTTGTCGTTGCGCGCCACCATGTCCACCATCTGGCCGCGCCAGACGCGGTTGAGGCGCAGCATGATGGTGGTGGATAGCAGGTTGAGCGCCACTTTTTGCGATGTGCCGGCCTTCAGGCGGGTGGAGCCGGCGATCGGCTCGGCGCCGGTTTGCAGCAGGATCGCATGGGTGGCTGCGGCCAGCAGCGGCGCGCCGGGGCTGTTGGCGATGCCGATGGTGAGCGCGCCGGCCTGTGTGGCGCAGGCGAGGCAGGCGAGCGCGTAGGGGGTGGCGCCGCTGGCGGCCAGGGCGATCACCACGTCGGGCGGGCCCACATGCTGTGCTTCCATGTCGGCGGCGGCCGCGGCGGCATCGTCCTCGGCGTTTTCCACTGCTTGCGTCAGGGCCGGCGGGCCGCCGGCGATGAGCAGGCCGAGGCGGTCCTGCGGCCAGTCGAAGGTGGGTGGCAGCTCGGCGCCGTCCTGCACGCCGATGCGGCCGGATGTGCCGGCGCCGCAGTAGATCAGCCGGCCGCCGTTGCGCAGGCGGGAAGCGGCGGCATCGGCGGCCGCGGCGATGGCCGGCAAAGCGGGGCGCACCGCGGCCACCGCGGCCATCTGCCCTTCCAGCAGCGCTTCGAGCGCCACCGGCGACGGCCAGGTGTCGAGTGCCAGATAGCGCGGGTCGGTGCCCTCGGTGGCCGGCAGGTCAGACATCGAGCGCTTCGACGCTGCGCGCGTTTTCCTGGATGAAGGCGAAGCGCAGCTCCGGCTTGCGGCCCATCAGCGACTCGACGAGGTTCGACGTGGCCGCGCGGTCGTCGGGGGCGATGACCACCTTGAGCAGCGTGCGCCGGGCCGGGTCCATCGTGGTCTCTTTCAGCGCCGCCGGCGGCATTTCGCCCAGCCCCTTGAAGCGGCTGATCTCCACCTTGCTGCCGGCCTTGAAGGCGGAGCGCACCTTGCGGTCGCGGTCGCGGTCGGTCATCGCGTAGACCGATTTGGCGCCCTGGGTGAGGCGGTAGAGCGGTGGTTGCGCCAGGAACACCCGGCCCTGGCGGATCAGCTCGGGCAGTTCGCGGTAGAAGAAGGTCATCAGCAGGCTGGCGATGTGGGCGCCGTCCACGTCGGCGTCGGTCATGATGATGATCTTGCCGTAGCGCAGCTTTGCGCCGTCGAAGCGGTCGCCGGCGCCGCAGCCCAGCGCTTCGATCAGGTCGCGCAGCTCCTGATTCTGTCGCAGCTTCTCGCTGCTGGCGCTGGCCACGTTGAGGATCTTGCCTTTCAGCGGCAGGATCGCTTGCGTTTCGCGGTTGCGGCCCTGCTTGGCCGAACCGCCCGCGCTGTCGCCTTCCACCAAAAATAGCTCGGTCTCCGCCACGCCTTCTTTCGTGCAGTCGGTCAGCTTGCCGGGCAGGCGCAGGCGGCGAGTGGCCGATTTGCGCGGCGTGTCTTTCTGCTCGCGCCGGCGCAGGCGTTCCTCCGCCCGTTCGATGACAAAGGCGAGGAGGTTGTCGGCCTGGGTGGGGTCGGCGGCGAGGTAGTGGTCGAAGCGGTCGCGCAGCGCCGTCTCGACCAGGCGCGTGGCTTCCGGGCTGGTCAGCTTCTCCTTGGTCTGGCCCTGGAATTGCGGGTCGCGCAGGAACACCGAGAGCTTGCCGGCGAGCTGGCCGGTCACGTCCTCGGCGGTGATCGGCGCGGCCCGCTTGTTGGCGCGCTGCTCGCCCCAGCCGCGCAAGGATTTCAGCAGCGCGTTGCGGAAGCCGGCCTCGTGCGTGCCGCCGGCCGGGGTGGGCACGGTGTTGGTGTAGGAGTTGAGGAAGCCCTCGCCCTGTTCCAGCCAGATGACCGCCCATTCGACGCGGCCGGAGGCGCGGCCGTCCGGCGCATCGGGCAGGGCGGCCTCGCCGGCCCAAATCTCGGGCAGAGCGCGGATGTCGCCGGCGATGTCGGCTTCGAGCGAATCGCGCAGGCCGCCGGGGAAATGCAGCACGGCCTGGTCCGGCGTCGCATCACGCGCAGGGATCAGCGCGGCCTCGCAGGACCAGCGGATTTCCACGCCGCGGAACAGATAGGCCTTGGAGCGGCAAAGCTTGTAGAGCCGGGCCGGGCTGAAGTGCAGCGGGCCGAAGATCTGCGGATCCGGCTTGAAGCGGATGGTGGTGCCGCGCCGGTTCTGCGTGGCGCCGGCATGCAGTAGCTTGGTGGTCGGCACGCCGCGCGCATAGCTTTGCCGGTAGACGACGCGGTCGCGGGCGACTTCCACCTCCAGCATCTCCGACAGCGCGTTGACGACGGAGCTGCCGACACCGTGCAGGCCGCCCGACGTCTCGTAGGCGCGGCCGCCGAACTTGCCGCCCGAGTGCAGCGTGGTGAGGATCACCTCGAGCGCGCTCTTCTTGGGGTATTTCGGATGCGGATCGGTAGGGATGCCGCGCCCGTTGTCGCGCACCAGCAGCATGTTGCCGGCCGAGAGCGCCACCTCGATGAAGCTGGCGTGCCCTGCGACCGCCTCGTCCATGGCGTTGTCGATGATCTCGGAGGCCAGGTGGTGCAGCGCGCCTTCATCGGTGCCGCCGATATACATGCCGGGGCGGCGCCGCACCGGCTCGAGGCCCTCGAGCACCTCGATGTCCTTGGCCGAGTAATCCTGGCTGGCGCGGGCGGCGGCCGGCCCGCCGAAAAGATCGTCGTTCATGCTGTGTTCCTGCGCTGGCCGGCAGGCTAACCGCGGGGGCGTATGGTGTGCAAGCAGGTGCAGGGCGGCCGACGGCGAGGCGCCGAGACAGCCGGCCCGCAGCGCGCGGCCGGCTGTCTCGGCGGCGGCTCAAGCCTGCCTCAGGCGGCGTGGTCGCCGTCGCGCATGGCGCCGGTCGGCTCCTGCACGTGGGCTTCGAGGAACCACAGCTGCTTGTCGATGCCGCGCGACACTTCGGTGAAGATGTCGGCGGCGTCCGCGTCACCTGCCTCGTCGGCCGCGTCGATGCTCTCATGCAGGGCGTTGGCATAGGTGCCGAACCGGTCGATCAGCGCGGCCAGGTGGTCGGCCACCGCGTAGGTGTCGGTGGGGTATGGGGCCAGCTTGGTCATCGCGGACACCGTCTGCGTGGTGCCGAGCGCGGTGCCGCCCAGCTGGACGGCACGCTCGGCCATGGTGTCGTTCCACTCGTCCTGGTCCTTGCGGAAGCCGTCCAGCATCAGGTGGACGCCGATGAATTGCGGGCCCTTTAGGTTCCAGTGCGCCTGCTTGGTGGCCAGTGCCAGGTCGATACCGTCGGCCAGGCGTGCGTTCAGCAGGTCGATGCTGACCGACTTGGCGTTGGACGGCAGGTTGTTCTGCGTCTTGTGCATGCGATGTGCCTGCGCGGGGGCGCGTTCCTTGGCCATGATGAGTCTCCGAAGTGGTGTGGCCGGGCCAACGCAAGGGAGGGCCGGGCGTTCCGGCTAGCTTCTGGCCAGCGCCGCCAGATCGTCGGGCAGCGGGACGCTGACGCTGAGCCGGATGGTCTGCCCGATCAGGTTGGGCAGGCCGGCGACGCCGAAATCCACGCGCCGGAGGCTTCCCGTGGCGGTCACCGTGAGCCCGTGCCGATGCAGGTCCAGCGCCAGTGGCCGGGTGACGCCGTGCAGGGTGATCTGCCCCGCGGCATGGCTGCCGGCGCAGATGCCCGTGTAGCTGAGCGTGGGAAAGCGGGCGTGGTCGAGCAGCTTCGGGCCGGCGGCCAGCTCGGTGCGGCTCGGGTCGGCCATTTCCAGGCTGGCGACATCGATGCTCAGCCGCACCGCGCATTGCCCGGGGCGGGCGGGATCGGCCGTAAGCGCGCCGGAAAAGCGGGCGAAATGGCCCTGGATCGGCCACACGCCCAGCGCATAGGCGGTGAATTCGGTGCGCGCGCCGGGCGGGTTGAGCGGCACCGAGCGGGGTTGCGCCGAAGCCGGCGCCCCTGCGGCCAGCCCCGCCCCGAGCAGCATGGCGCCAGCGACCATCCGGCTCCTGTCCAATCCTGCACCCCCGCCTTCGTGGCGCAATGGTGCGCAGCACGGGGACACGGTATGGGAAAAACGCCCGGTGCACAGCAGGGCGGGCCCGGGTTCGCCGGAATGTCACATCGCGTGTCGCGGAGAATGCAATGAGTTTGGCTGGCAAGGTCGCCATCGTCACCGGATCGACCAGCGGCATCGGCCTGGGCATCGCACGCGCGCTGGCCGGGGCAGGGGCGCATGTGGTGCTCAACGGTTTTGGCGAGGCCGCTACGATCGCCGGCTTGCGTGAGGAGCTGGCTGCGGCGCACGGCGTGGAGGTGCGCCACAGCGCGGCCGACATGAGCCGGCCGGCCGAGGTGACAGCCATGGTGGCCGAAGCGCAGGCGGAATTCGGCGGCGTGCACGTTCTGGTCAACAACGCCGGCATCCAGCATACCGCCAGCATCGTCGATTTTCCGCCCGAGCGTTGGGACGCGGTGCTGGCGATCAATCTGTCGGCGGCGTTCCATGCCATGCAGGCCGCCATCCCCGCAATGAAGGCGGCGGGCTGGGGGCGGATCATCAACATCGCCTCGGCGCATGGCCTGGTCGCCAGCGCGCAGAAATCGGCTTACGTCGCAGCCAAGCACGGGCTGGTCGGGCTGACCAAGGTGGCGGCCCTCGAACTGGCCAATGAGGGGATTACCGTCAATGCGATCTGCCCGGGCTGGGTGCTGACCCCGCTGGTGCAGGCCCAGATCGACGCGCGCGCCGCCGCTTCCGGCGGCCCGGCGGCCGAGGTGGAACGCACGCTGCTCGCCGAAAAGCAGCCGCTGCTGGCCTTCACCACGCCCGAGAAGATCGGCGCGCTGTGCGTGTTCCTGTGTTCGCAGGCCGCCAGCACGATGACGGGCGCGCCCATCTCCATCGATGGCGGCTGGACCGCCCAGTGAGCATCCTGGTGACCGGTGCCGCCGGGTTCATCGGCTACCACGCCTGCGCGGCCTTGCTGGCCCGCGGCGAGCAGGTGATCGGCGTGGATAACCTCAACGACTATTACGACGTGGCGCTGAAGCGCGCGCGGCTGGCGCGGCTGGCGCAGCCGGGGTTCCGCTTCGTGGAAGCCGATGTGGCGGACCGCGCCGCGATGTTCGCGCTGGCTTCGGGCGAGATCACGCATGTGCTGCATCTGGCCGCGCAGGCCGGGGTGCGGTTTTCCATGATCGATCCCTACGCCTACGTGACGGCCAACGTCATGGGCCAGGTCGTCATGCTGGAATTCTGCCGGCAGCTGCCGGCGCTGGCCCATTTCACCTACGCCAGCTCGTCTTCCGTGTACGGGCTGAACCGCGACCTGCCGTTCGAGGAAAGCGCGCGGGTGGATACGCCCAGTTCGCTGTATGCGGCCACCAAGCGATCGGGCGAGCTGATCAGCCACGCCTATACGCATCTCTATGGGCTGCCGCAGACCGCACTGCGCTTCTTTACCGTCTATGGGCCGTGGGGCCGGCCGGATATGGCGTATTACGGTTTTGCTGAGGCGATCATGCAGGGCCGGCCGATCACGCTGTACGAGGGCGGCCGGCTGAAGCGGGATTTCACCTTTATCGACGATATCGTCGCCGGCGTGATCGGCGTGCTGGACCGGCCACCGCCGGCGGGCGAGGCGCCGCGGGTGCTCAACATCGGCAACCATCGCAGCGAGACGGTGACCCGGCTTGTCGAGCTGTTGGAGGCATCGCTGGGGCGCCGCGCGACGATCCGCCATGTGCCGCGCCCGGCGGCCGATGTGGAGGAAACCTGGGCAGCAGTGGACGCTATCGGCCGTCTGACGGGCTACACGCCGACGACCCCGCTCGACGTGGGTATTCCGCGGTTTGCCGCCTGGTTCCTCGATTTTCGTGCGCAGGCGGAAAAGCTTCACGGATCGAGTTGACAGGCCAGCGGGCGGGGCCTAGAACGCGCCTCACCGAAGCGGCGCTGCAAAAACTTCTTGCATGTCACTTCTGAAT
>CAVVVI010000004.1:0-1490083 GCA_963751795.1 uncultured Alphaproteobacteria bacterium | reverse complement strand
CTCTACAGATGAGTTCCGGATCGATTCTATCATTGGACCGTCGGCAGTAATTATCTAGCGACTACCTCGGGATATTCCGCCGAGGGAACGGCTGCCAGGATGCCGCCGAGGAACTGCCCGGTTGCACGAATGGTGTTCGTTAGTCCTGGAAGACTTGTGACTTCCTCGAATGTGCTGCTGCCGTAATTCAGAAGTCGCGGATAAGCATCCAACGCCGCGGCGTACCAGGTAATTACGGAGTTCTGGCATGGCGACGATCGCCTCCAGGATCCGTGCCATTTGCTGGCCCGTACAGCTGATCGGCTTGCCATCAAGGTCTTCGCCGGAGAGCTGGAATTCACAATGTGGATCCGGTACGTTCATGCTCATTCCCATTGATTTAAGCAGCCCGAGACAGTATCACCGTCGGTGTGCTGCCGGTCCAATGCCATGGAAGCAGCTCGTAAAGTCTGTGAGACTTGGTGTGCCCCGAGACGATGCGCTCCAGCATGTCGGTCAACCACGCCATCGGTTCCAAGCCGTTCAGCTTTGCAGTCTGGATCAATGTCATCGCGATTGCCCAGTGGCGTACCCCGCCGTCCGAGCCGGCGAACAGCGCATTCTTGCGGGCAAGGGTGATCGGCCGGATCGCGCGCTCGACCACGTTCGTGTCCATCTCGATACGGCCGTCCTTAAGGAACGCGATTAGGCCGGGCCAATGTCGAAACGCGTAGCGCATGGCTTTCGCCAGGTCTGATGCGCCGGAGATGCGTGGCAGCTGTTCGCCCAACCAGCGATGCAGCCCTTCCACAATGGGCCGGCTGCGCTTGTCGCGCACATGCTGTCGGTGTTCGGCGGGATGGCCGCGACCTCTGCTTCGATCGCGTAAAGAGCGGCTACCCGCGCCAGCAGCTCAGCTGCGATCGGCGACTTGGTCGAAGTGTGGAACTCGAAAAAGGCGCGGCGCATGTGGGCCCAGCAGAAAGCAAGTTGGACCGATTTGTCGGCCCGTTCCCCTGCCAGGCGCTTGAAGCCTGCATAGCCGTCCACCTGCAGCACGCCGTCAAACCTGGCCAGATGCCGGGTTGGATGGGCACCCTTACGGTCCTCCGAGTAGACATAGGCGGCAATCGGGTGGGACGGCCCGCACCAGGGCCGGTCATCAACGGCATAGCACCACAGCCGCCCCGTCTTGGTGCGGCCGCGGCCAGGGTCGAGCACCGGCAGTGTGGTATCGTCGGCGAACAGCTTGTTGGCCGACAACGCTGTGCTGACCACCAGATCGTAGAGAGGCGTCAGCCACCAGCAGGCGCGGCCCACCCAGTTGGCCAACGTCGAGCGGTCGATCGCAATTCCCTGGCGGGCCAGCATCTGCGACTGCCGATACAGTGGTAAGGAGTCGCAGAACCTGCTGATCAGCACATGCACGATCAGCGCCTCGGTCGCCATGCCGCCGTCGATCGGCCGGGCGGGCGCTCGGCCACCACCACGGCACCCTCGCAACCGCGACAGGCATAGCGCGGGCGCGGACGGCGCGTCACCCGCACGCGCAGCTGAGCGGGCACCATGTCGAGCTGCTCGGTGCGGAGTTCGCCAATGCTGTGCATCGTGCCGCCGCAGCAGGGGCACGCCTCGGGCGCGGCATCGATGACCACCTCATAGCGCGGCAGGTGGGCGGGCAGGCGCCGTGATTGCGCGCCGGGCGTTTGGCGTCGGCGGGCTTGCTCGGCGCTGTGGGCTCTGCGGCATCCTGTCCCGCCTGGTTCTCGGCGATGGTCTGTTCCAGATCTTCCAGGCCGAACTGCAGCTGATCGGGGGTCAGCTGTTCGGAGCGGCGGCCGAATTGCTGGCGCGTCAGGCGCTGGATCAGCAGCCGCAGCTTGTCGTTCTCGGCGTTGAGTTCGCCCTGCTGGTGCAGCAGCACGCGCAGCATCTGCTGCAGCGTGGCGGGGTCTTCCGGCAGGGTGTCGGGGTCGATCTGCACCTGGCAACGATGGACGATGACGCCGCGTCGGGGCCAGAATTTGTTTGCCCGGCCGTTTTTATCCGGCCAGTTCCGGCCTGCGTCGGGGCACCGGCGCCCGCCACTCGCACCCGTCGAGCAAGGCCGCCAGCTGAGGCGATGACAGGGTGACCCGCCCCGTCGTGTCTGCAGACGGCCATACGAATTGGCCCTGCTCCAAGCTCTTGGTCAGCATGCAGAGACCCACGCCATCGTGCCAGATCAGCTTGATCAACCCGGCACGGCGGCCGCGAAAGGCAAACACGGCACCGCCGAACGGGTCCTCGTCCAGCGTCTGCTGCACCAGCATGGCCAAGCCAGTCATGCCCTTCCGCATGTCGGTCACGCCGTACGCCAGATAGACGCGCAGGCCGGACGCAAGCGCGATCATCGCTCTTCCAGCGCACCGAGGATGCGGCGGAGCGCCCGGCCATCGACATGTGCGTCCATCCGCACCACCACCCCGCTGGGCATCACCACTTCGATCAGCCCGTCAGGACGTGACGGCGCTGTTGACGGCAGGCAGATGCGCCTCGGTCGGAGCAGGTTGGTCGGCCCGCATTGCAGGGGCGCAAGCCTGTCTCCACCTCCGCAAATCTCGGCGTCGCTCGGGTGATCATCGCGGTCTGCATGCCGAGAAGTTCCCGCCGCCAAGTGTAGAGCTGCCCGGAACTGATCTCGTGTTTGCGGGCGACTTCCGTCGGCGTCAGCCCCGGACCAAGGCTCTCGGCAACAATCTCGCGCTTCTGCTCCAGGCTCCATCGCCGACGCTCGTTGCGGGTGATGATCTCGATCGGTCGCTACGAGCGCTCCTACGACCACTCGTAGGAGCGCTCTGATGGCGCCCCGGCTATGAGGTGTCGTCCATGGCGGACTTGCATCACGGACATAGGGCGCCGCCATGTGCTGTCGCCGTGCCGCTTACGCTGAGTGCGGGAATGCTCAAGGCAAAGAATGCTGGAGCTGAGTGGAACCGTCAGGTCTTTTGTAAATTATCGATTCCGATCTGCGCTCGCTGCCTCATGGCTTCGTAACCTGCGCCGACGTATGTCTCGATAACTTTCAGATATAGACTTCTCGCAATGTCTTCGCAGCCATTGCGCTGCGCTACAATCGCAAGTCCATTATACTCGGTTGCTACATTCTGGCTATCAGCTAAAGCCCAATTATCGCCGCCATCGATTTCGCTCTGAACTTTTTCTTGTTCAAGGTCACTCACAAGCTCTTGTGCAGAATATAGGGCTTTTAAACAACCCATTTTGCCGAAATTATCAAGGCCGCTCATATCCCTGATGTGCCACTTTACAATCATCTCGTGATAATGCTGCCTGGACAAGACTTGCGGTTTTGATAACGCGCTCTTCATTGATATACCAATTATTGCGAAACTGGCAGCTAACATCGGCAGGACTTTACTTTGCATAGCTAAATCAATCCTTCTGCGCAGCCTTTGGCTGGCGCTGCTTATAAGGCCCGCGCGGCTTGGCAGGAACTGCGGCCTCGGCCTTCGCCTGGCGCGACTTCGCTTTGTCCCACAGCTCCTGCGGATGATGCGCAGCTCGGCACCTCCTTCGCCACCAGCTCTCTGTCCGTGCGGGCGCAGAGCGCCGGCGGCGGCTCCCAGTTCCTCATTGGTCGCGCAGGAACAGCGCGTTCATGGTGCCCTTCAGCCCGACATGCAGTTCGCTGATCTCGCCTTCGGCCAAGGTGACGATCCGAATGCCGGCGAAGCGTAGCCGCTTGAACAGGCCGGCCACGTCCTCCTGGTCGCGGGATAGACGACAACGTTGTGTCGCCCTTAGGACGCTTACGGTTATGGAAGGTGGGCTGTTCGTTGAGCTGCCAACGTCCCCATTACGACCCGGCGGCATGCGGACGATCTCTAAGGCTATTCCGGCCAGCCCATCCACCCGCGAGCCGTCCACCATTATCACGCCCTTCTCAGCGGCCATCCGGGATGCCGCAAGCGTCGTTCTGCCGTTGGTTACGGCCAAGAGCACGGGTTCTCCGAGCCAAGGATACCGCCCAGCATAGGCCTTGGCCGCCTTGAGCACTTCATGCACGGCATCCTCATCCAGGGCGCCGGCGCCTAGCGCCCGGTGCTTGCATTGGCAAATCACGGCGCGGGCGGAGCTACCGGCGGGCGGACGCAGTATCACGTCGGCGCCGGCATCGCCCGTCCGGGGGGTCCTGCTCGCTTGGTAGCCGGCCCGCGTGAACTGCTCCGCAGTCCAGTCTTCGAAGTCCGCCATCCCATGGTGTCCAGCGGTGTCGGCCCGAGGCCGCCGGAATCCTGCCGGCGACCACGGCCATCATGCGGCGGAAGTCGCCCTCCGTCATGGTCGTCGGAACGACGATTCGCGGCTGAGCCCGCGCTTCTCCGAAAGCATCGCATCCAGGACGACGTCGAACGACGCGTCGCCGAGCACGGGGTGGACCGCGATCGGCACGTGGATCGTCACGTCCTTGTCCTGCCCCAGGCGGTATACCCGGTCGCTGCATTGGTCTTCGACCGCCGGATTCCACCATCTGTTCATGTGCACCACGTGGTTGGCCGCCGTCAGCGTTAGGCCGAACCCCGCGGACCGCGGTCCGAGCAACAGGACGTCGAAGCCCTTGCCGGTCTGGAAATCGGCCTTGATGTAGTCGAGGGCCTTAGTTGACGTGTCACCGTTGATGACCTGCGGGTGCCGCGGCATCCCATAACGATGGCGGATCAACTCAGCGAGGACACGCTGTCCCTGGCGGAGGTCCACGAAGACGAGTACCCGTTCGCCCGCGCGATGCGCCCCGTCGAGGACGGCGAACAGCGCCTTGAACCGGGCCGACGCGCGATCACCCGGGCGTGGTCACCGTGCCCTCCGGGAGGCGGAGGTCGGGATGGAAGGCGACGGACCGCAGCGCCTGGAGGGCCTGCAGCGCAGGGGACCGCCCCGATCGCTTGTCCGCCAGAACCGCGTCGTAGGCGCTGACCTGGCCCGACGGCATGTCCTCGCGCCATTGCCGTTCCGTCTTCTTCGGCAATCCCGCCAGCACGCCCGACTTGAAGCGGCGCATCATGACCGGCGGGCACTCCCGCCCGCCGATCCGCACCGGCTCCACCAGCCGATCCTTGAGTTCGGCATACCTTTTCGGGCGTGGCTTCGTCGCCGTATGCCTTGGCGAACTCGCGGCCGCTCATGCCGAGGAACCCCGGCCAGGCGACGTCGAGCAGGGTCCAGAGGTCCATGACACCGTTCTCGATCGGCGTCCCGGTCATCAGGATGGTGAAGTCTGGTTGCTGTCCCTTTGCAGCGTTGTTGATGAGGGAGGCCATGGCCTTCATCTTCTGGGCTTCGTCGTAGATCCCGATCCGGAAGCGCACCTGGCCGAACGACATGTGGTAGTCCCGCAGGGTCTCGTAGGTGGTCAGTACCCAATCGGCCGCGGCGAGCCTGGCCACATCGAGCGCATGTCGGCCGAGTGCGCCCTCCCGGCCGATGGCGACCTTCAGGCCCCTCAGGTGCTCGTCGTATGCGAGCACCGGTCGTCCCAGCCCGTCGTCGCCCAGGTGCGTCCTGATCTCCTCGCGCCACACGTCGAGCAGCTTCTTGGGCGCTACGACCAGGATCGGGGCGCGTGCGCCGCCATCGTTTGCCAGTAGCCAGTTCAAGAACGCCAAGACCTGGAACGTCTTGCCCAGGCCCATGTCGTCTGCCAGCAGCACTCCCGGCATGCCGCTCAGGAAGGCGTGGCGCAGCCACGCGATACCGTCCACCTGGTGGGGCATGGGCGCCGTCCTGAGCGGCGCGTCCGCTTCCGACCGGGAGAGGGCGCCGGCAGGATCCCGCATCCCGGCATTGTAGACGAGGTCCTCCTCGTTGGCAGCCACGTCGAGCACCAGCATCGTCGGGACGCCGTCCCCGGCCGTCTTCCGCCCTAGGGGCGAGCGGTGGTCCGGGGATAGGTGACCCAGCAGTTTGCCGATGGTATGCTCGAAATCCGGCGTGAGCGGATACGTCCTGCCTTCGTATTCGACGTCGGCCCTACCTGCCGCCTTCGCGTTATCGATCGCATCCCTGAGGCGCGACACCCCCGCGGGCGAGACCAGGATCGGATGGGCTGATCCCGGGACCCGGATGGTGAACGTCTCGGTGTCGTCGCCCTCTCCCGAGAACCAGTCCCGCTCGACGGGGATCTTGAAGGAGAGCCTGACCTTCTCCCATTCGCGGATGCCTAGGACTCGATCGCCGTAACCGGCGCCCGGTGCCTCCGGCATGGCGCACAGGATGTCTCCGGAACCGCCGGCGCCCTCGATGGCTTCGATCAGGAACGAGCGCGGGTCCGCCCGGAAAGCGTCGCGGACCGAGGCGTCGGACGCGTTCACCCTCGCAACGACAGCCAATGCGGCTTGGACGCCGGGGTCGACCACCGAATACACGCCCTCGGCGAGCCTGTAGTGGCTCCTGGCTCCCTCCCGGGGGAAGATGAGGCTGCGGAACCGCGCTGCGTGTCCGGCGGGCAGGAGGGGCCCGCGATCCACGGGCGTCTCCTCGTTGTCGGGAGACGCGTAGGGCGCCGGCAAGTCGCCGAAGAGGACCGGCGTGAAGAGGTCGGCGCCGGCCGCGGCGGGCGTTATCGCCAATCCCGTCGCATGGTGGATGGTGATCCCCTGGATGTATTCGTCGGCCCGCCCGTCGCCGGTGGCATGTTCCAGGGCCGCCTTGACGCGGGCGAGGCTGACCATCCTCGCGTCAAGGGTCCCGCCGCCGCTCGCCGTGGCGTTCAGCGCATCCACGTCCTCGAGCAGGGAGTAGAGCGGCTCCCGGACGATGAACCGCCCGGTCACGCTGGCCAGGAGGGTGCCGGCTCGCCTGAGGCCGACGACGTCGACGCCCGAGCCGTCCAACCAGCGCACGATGATCCTGAACCCCGGGTCGGAGACGGCGCCGGAACCCTCCAGCCGCAATGAGTACGGGCAGGCAGCCGGCAGCCGCAGGACGGACGTCTCGCCGCGTCCCATGCACGCGATCGTCGGGTGCGGCACCACGACGCAGCCATCGGTGACCTCCGCCGCCTCGTTCTCCACCAGCAGCCTGAGCAAGCCCACGCCTGGGTGATCGTCCTCCGACCAGGCCCGGTAGGCCACGGGTGCGTGCCCGAACCCGAGGGCGCCCCTGCGTGCCAGGGAGAACCTGAAGCCGTCCCCGGTCGCCTCCGCGCTCAACTCGTAGCTGGCCATGACCGCCTACCGCACGTCCAAGCCGGTCATCTGGAACAGGCGGTCCCTGAACTTGCGCTGCCAGGTGCCCGGAACGTGGCGCTCCACAAACACTTCCTGCATCGTGCGACGCGATCGCAGGGCCGCGCGGTTGTAGGTCTCGTCGAAAGGACCGGGCAAGCCGGGTGCGCCCGAATGCCAGAAGATGGCGCTGCCGTTCTTGTTCATCTCCAGGACGCATGCGCTCCTGACCTGCAGCACCAGGCCGCAGTGATCCGCCATCGTCCCGTCGCCCGTGACGAACCTCCCGAAGCGCACCCCCTCGCGCTCCGCCAGGGCGACGCCATGGGGACCGACCACCAGCCACGCCCTCGCCACGTGGGGCAGGTAGGACATCCAAAACGCGCGACGCTCCCGCCACATGTCGGGCCGGTCGGTCCTCAGCGCGTCGACGACCCGGAAGAAGGCGTCGATCGTCTTGCGGCTCAGCCAGCGCTCGGCGGCGTCTATGGATCCAGGAGCCACCCGGCCCTGCCAGCGGCTCCTCGCGAATCGCGGGTCGCCGTTGAGGGCCAACAGGAAGTCCAGCGTGGGTTCGGGGGCCTGGCCGTCAGGGTCGATCCTTGTTTGCCAGGCGACAAGTCCATCCACCAGCGACCGCAAGGCTCGATCCCGGGTAGGCTGCCCACAAGACGCGGCGGTGATGGCGTCGGCGGGATCGCCGGCCAGCAGCGCCCTCAACGAGTTCCGGGACCCGCTCGGCAACGGATCCTTCAGACAGCAGCCTGCCGACGGCATCAAGCGTCTCGACCGACAATCCGGATGCGCGCATGGCGTCGGCACCGAGGCCGACGCCCTCGAAGTCCGCCGATGGCGTCCCACGTGACAGCACCGCGCCGGCCATGACGGCCGGCGCCCGCTCGATCTCCATGAGGGCATAGGCCTTGGATAAGGCCTGCAGGCCATCCGGCAATTGTGCTAGCCGGTCGCCCAGCCACGCCGCGAGGACGCGCGTCGCGGGGCTGCCCGCGTCGAAGTTCATCACGTGGTGGCGCCACAGTCGCCTCGGCCCCGTCGGCCATTTGGCGGCCACCTCGCCGAGGTAGCGCCCGATGAACTCCGCGTCTGAACGCCATCTCGGGTCCGAACCCCATATCACATAGGGAGCGGCCTTCAGCTCCCGCCTCACGAGCCCTTGCAGCGCTTCGGGCTGCCGAAGCAGCTTCTGCTCCAAACTGGCGAGGAGGTCCGGCGGCGGTTCGGTATCCCTCGCGATCCCGCCGAACGCTTCCGCCATGGCGTCCGCCTGCAATTCCAGCCCGCACTTCCTCGCCGGCGTGACTGGCCTGGGGACCCGGGGCGAGGCCCGGGCAAGCTCAGCGGACAAGCCCATCGACACTCGCCAGCCTTTCCTTAAGCTCCTTGAGCACCGCACCGACGAGCTGCTCGTTCGTCGACATGATGACCCGGACCTCGATCCGACGATCCTGGTCGGCCCTTTCGGGTGCGTTCCGGTCGCCGCCCTCCCGGTCCGCCGGGCGGGTGTCGGCGTAGCCACTGACGCCGAGCACGGCGTCACCATCCTGGTTCTTCAGCGACCGCAAGCCGTCGTATCTGTCGCGGATGAGGGTGAACGCCTCGATCGCGCGGCCGGCCGACAGGTCCCAGTTGTTCCGGAACCGCCCGTTCGGCGATCCGTAGGGGACGACGTCCGTGTGCCCCTCGACGTAGACCGCGCTTACGTTGCTGACCTGCACCGCCCCCCCGCAGCCCGTCGCGCGCGCCGTGGCGCCGGCGGGCGGCGAATAGCACGGCAGCACGTCCGACATGACCTGGCCCAGCTTGAGGATGGTCTCGCGGCCGTCCGGGACCGTGGGCTCCGCCTGGCCGCTCGCGAACAGGGTGGTGCTGGGCAGCATCAGCGTTCCGGCCTCGGGATCCACCTTCACGTGGACGTCCTGGGCGGCGAGACGCGCCTGCATGTCGTTGAGGATGGCCGTCCGCGTCCGGTCGGCCTGTGACAATCGCTGCATCAGCGGCGCGATCTGGCTATCCCTCACGAAGCGCACGAATTCGGTGAGCTTGGCGTTGTCGGTCGTCAACACCCGGTTCTTCGCAACCTCCGCGTCGTAGGTGCTCTGCGGCACCGCCCTCTCGGTCGAGAGGTCGAGCGAGATCGCGAGAATGAGGATGATGAAGATGAACACCACGCCGACCATGAGGTCGGCGACCGGCGCGAAGACGTCCTTCTGCTCGTCCTCGGTCCTGCTGGGAGTGCGGGAGGCGAACATGTCAGGCCGCGACCGGCAGCTTGTCGCCGAGCTCCTCGATGGCGTCCTTCATCTCCGACACGCCGGACCGAAGGCTGCCGATGGCCCGCGCCAGGTGGTCGTCATAGCCCTGCACGACCTCCGTCACGCGCTCCCCGAGTTCGACGACGCCGTCGCGCATCGTCGCTATGGTTCGTCCCAGGCCCTCGTCCACGCCCGCGAAGCGGTTTTCGTAGGAGGCGAACGCCTGCGCCGCCGCCGCGGAGGATGCACGTCATCGCGGCCGCCGTATCCCGCAGGGCGCCGCCCGTATCCTGCATGGCCCGAAGGGAATCCCTCGTGGCGGCGGCTGCGCCTTCCACGGATTGCAGCGTGGTCAGCACGGGGCCGGCCGCTTGCCTGAGCTGGTCGGACGCCGCCCCGAAGGTGCGGCCGGCCGCACTGAGCACGCCCCCGGTCTCGTCGAGTTGGCTCACGTTGCGGGCCACCGCCCGTTCCAGCGCGCCGAAGCCCTGCTCCACCTGCGCGAGGCGGGCGGCCAGCGCGTCCGTCGCGGTCTTATATCCGCCCAGCGCCTCCTCGACGCCGTCCACCATGGTGCCGGTCGAGCGCCGGAACGCATCCGCCAGTTCGTCGGAAGCGACCCGCGATGCCGAGGAGAGGTCTGCACCCGCCTTGGCCAGCGCGGCTTCCAATCCCGACGCCGCGGCCCGTCCGCCGGCGACCAGGGCGCCCCCGCTCTCGTCCGCCGACCGGCGAAGCTCCCGCATCAGCGCCAGCATGTCCTCCAGGACCGGGGCAAGAGCAGCCTGCGAGGTCTCGCGTGCGACCCTCGCGCCCTCGGAGGCCGCGGCCGCCATGCTCTCCATCGCCTTGGCCAGGCCATCGGACATCTGCCTGGACATGCTGTCCCCCATGTCCTGGAAGCGGCCGGCGCCCGCGGAGAGGGCGCCCTCGATTCTGGCCATCCGTTGGTCGATCTCCATAGCCCGGCCGCCCATTGCCTCCGACATCCGTTCGGTCGAAGCGCTCATCTGCGCCGCGGCGCGGGCGATCGCCTCGCCGAATTCAGTCCCGCCGCTGCCTATTCCTAACTTGGCGGCGGCCAGTTCTCCAGCCGCCTCGCGCATGGACTCCGACAACATCCGCATCTCGGTGCCGGCCGAATTCGCGACCTCCGTCCTCAATTCGCCGATCATGCGTTCCAAGGCCGCCTGGTTGCCGTCGCCGATGCTGCCGCCCATGCCCTGGATGGCTTCGACCACGGGACGCACCGAACGTTCGAGCGCCGGCTGCAGGGCGTTCCCGAAGAGTTCGGGAAGGCCGTCCAACCT
This sequence comes from uncultured Alphaproteobacteria bacterium, assembly GCA_963751795.1. Taxonomy (GTDB): domain Bacteria; phylum Pseudomonadota; class Alphaproteobacteria; order Acetobacterales; family Acetobacteraceae; genus BOG-908. The sequence continues at coordinate 1,479,298 of CAVVVI010000004.1, read as the reverse complement.
CGCCCCCAGCACCTTGTTCAGGCTGGCGTCCAAGGCAACCGCCATGTCGTCGGCCAGCGTCTTGAGGCGGGAGGTCTGGCGCCGGGACTCTTCGAGCCCGTCCAGTAGGATCGATTCAGGGGTGACCGGTGCGCTCAGCCCCTGGATTGCGGAGGCGAGGCGATGGGCCAGCTTGGCTTGGGCCGACGCGTAAGAACGTGCAACGAGGGTCCAGGCAATGTAGGCTAGGATTCCGGCCATGGACGTGATGAACTTCGCCGAGCTGATGCGCAGGATTTCGGATATTGCCTCCCTCAGCTTTGTGGTGTCTGTGCCGACGTCGCCGACCTTGAACAGTGCGGCGGTCAGTCCGACGAAGGTGAACAACAGGCCGAGGGTGAGCGTCACACCCGCCAACGTCGACGCCCATTTCTCGTAGCCGCGGCCGGGCAGCCGCTCATAGGCGAACCAGGCCTGAGGGTCGACGGGATTGACGAAGCGGCCTTCCAGACGCGGATCAGGGCGTAGCGCCGCCCTGTATGGTCGCCACAACTCGGCGAGGAAGGCGTTGTTCGACATCGCCTCGTCCGCCGCGGCGAGCATGTCTTCCGCTGACCATCCCGCGTGCGCGGTCGCACGCCGCACGGAAGCTATCGCTCCACCCATGTGGCGCGTGAACGCCAGGTGCAGGCGCAAAATGGGCATCGCCCAGATGAGCGCGCTCCCGATCAAGATGCCGAACGCAACAATGAAGGCTGTGTCGCGGGAGTTGAAGTGAGCGATCATGCTGACGATCGCGCCGACCAGGGACTTGAACGGTCCGACGATGAATTGTGGCAAGCCTATGATGCTCCCGGGACATGAATTCATTACGATTGCGCCCGCGGGCGCGCGTTTGCGGGAGATAGGGGCTAGCCGTGGATTGCGGCGCAACCATCCCTCCCGCGCCGATCAATATAGCGAGGTTGCAACGAATTCGCACAACCAATCGGTGTGTTGTATGCCTGCCGCCAGCAGAAATTCAGGTGAGTGGCTGAAAGGCCAGCCTGCCGCGCGATCATGGAGCCGACGTCGATGCAACCGAACTACTTGCCTCTCGTGAAGATCTTTGGATCGGAGGTCCGCCATACCGTGCCGCTCTTCCAGCGCCCATACGTCTGGAACCGCGAGGACCAGTGGGAGCCGCTCTGGCAGGATATATCCAACTTGGCCGATCGCGTGATGATGACCCGCGCCGAACAGGTCGTCGCCGGGCATTTCCTCGGGACGGTCGTCTTGGAGCAGGCGCAGAGCGCGACGGGCAGCATTCCCCGTCGCGAGGTCATCGACGGCCAGCAGCGGCTTACCACGCTACAGGTGTTGCTGCGCGCGGCCGAGCATGCCCTCGCCGCGCTGTCTTTGGAGGCGAGATCTGCCGGGGACGAGGTTGGGGAACACCGCGCGGACGTAGCATCCAGGCAAGTGGGGACCCTGACATTCAACCCTGCCTTCGACACTAAGGAGGAGAAGTACAAGGTCTGGCCGACCAATCATGACCGTGCCGCTTTTCAGGAGGTGATGGACGCCTCGGGTCCGGGCGCGCTGCTGGGGAGCGAGAGCCAGCTGGCGAAGGCATATTCGTTCTTTCACGAAGCGATCGTCGCTTGGCTTCATCACGACTCGGCACGTGCCGCCCGCGCCACCGCGTTCGGAGCGGCGTTGAAGGAGCACCTTCGCCTGATCGTGCTCGACCTGGACCACACGGACGAGCCGCAGGCTATCTTCGAGACGCTGAACGCCAACGGGGCGCCTTTGCTTCCGGCGGACCTGATGAAGAATTGGCTGCTTTGGGAAGCTACGCGGCAGAAGACGCACGATCTGCTGCGATTATACGAGGCGCATTGGCAGTTCCTCGACCTTGACCCCGACTATTGGCGAGGCAAGAGCGGCAGCGGACATGCCGCGCGGGCGCGCGTCGACACCTTCCTGCAGAATTGGTTGATCCGGCGCACGCACGAGCCCATTCCGTCGCGCCACCTCTACGATCGATTCCTCCGATACGCGTCGCCGCGCCATAGGGCGCCGGACGATCCCGCGCCGGCCGACGACCTCGTCGGATTGATGGCGGATATACATACCGATGGCCACCGCTTCCGCGAGATCAACGTTCCGACTGGCACATCCCGCCTTCCACCGGTTCCTGGCGAGGCTGGCTAAGCTCGACTTCGCCGCCTTTCATCCCTTGTTGCTGGAACTCATGGGCCGGCCCGGTTCCAGCGATTCGGATCGGGATGCAGCGGCCATCGTCCTCGAGAGCTACCTGGTGCGGCGTACGATCTGCTGGGACGAGACCAGGGCCTACGGCACTCTAGCGATTGATTTGCTCAAGGCATTGGCTGCGGCGGGGCCGGGCGCTCCTGCCGCTCCGGTCCTGGTCGCTACCCTCGGCGGACTGACGACGGGGCCTAATCGTTGGCCCGATGACGAGCGCTTCCGCACACAGTGGTGTCGGCAGAAGTTCTACGGCAGCATCCGACGCAGTCGCGTCGTTATGATCCTCCAGGCCCTTGAGGAGCATTATCAGACGGTGGGGACAAAGGGCGAACCCATCGTCGCGTTCGATTTCTCCAGGCTCGAGATCGAGCACGTCATGCCGCAACAATGGGAGGCGAACTACCCGCTGCCGAATGGCGAGAACACCCGCGCGGAGCGTGAGCAGGCGTTGCACGGCATCGGCAATCTCACCCTGGTCAGTGGAAAGCTGAATCCCGCGCTGTCCAACTCCGCTTGGGTGGACCCCAGGCACGGCGCCCGCGGGAAACGAGCTGCTCTCGACGAACATGCCAGGTTGCAGCTCAATTGTCGCCTCGTCCGCGGCTATCCAGAAGTTTGGAATGAGGGCACCATCAGGCAGCGGTCGCTGGAGTTGTTCGAAGCCGCGCGCCTGATCTGGCCGGACGCGGCGACCTTGCAGCCGTTCGCGTGAAGTAAGGGCACTATCCCCTTCACTAAGCCGGCGCCCAGTCAGATTCGGCTGCGGAGCTGTGACCCCTTGCCGGAGCGAAAGGGCACGCGTTCTGGCGGCTTCAGGGCACATAAACGCGCGGTAATCAACACTTGCGACAAGCTCGTATTTACGGCTGAGCGGCAGGGGTCGTGTGTATAGCCGGGCTCCCACGCCGCCCGATTCGTGACCGAGGATCGATCCGGTCGCAGAGCGCGTCGCGTCCATCCGCCGAAGAGCGCAGGGCGTCGGCGAACGTGTGCCTCGTCGCGTGGAACGTTTTCGCCGGCGACGTGATACCGAGCCCGTGCCGAAATCGGCCCAACCACTTCGACAGTGCGTTCGTCCGCCGCTGATGTCCGACGTCCGTGGCCGCCCGGGGCAGTAGGTCGTCGGCGCCCTCGGCGCGACGGGCTGACACCAGTTCAAGGACCCGTGCATCCACCAACGCCGGGTGTATCGGAATCTGCGTCGCCCCGGCCTCCGTCTTCAGCTTCCGTCCTCAGACAGGTCGAAGAAGTCGACATCCGCCTCGCGGCGGACATCTGCGACGCGAAGCTGCACGATCTCTGCCAGCCGCATCCCTGAGGTACATTGCGATGAGTACCGCACAGCGGCGTGCCCCAGGACGTTCGTCGTCGTCCTCCTCCGCACCGGGAATGAGCAAGTTCGCCACCAACCGCGCGACCTCCTCGCTGGTGAAGGAGCGACGCTTGCGACCGCTCGCAGCGCTCCCTTGCCACCGTCCGTTTTTCAATCAGCATGCCGGTGAATGGGTTCCGTCCCCGGGCCAACAGGTCGCGCCGCTCGTCGGAGTGCGCCATCCAACCGCGCCAGTCCACGAGAAAGGTCATGTCCCGGTTGATCGTTTTTAGACTGATTCGGAGCGTTAGAGTTCCAGCTCGGTCCCGCGGAAACAGCTTGCCGGCGTGGCGTATCGGCCCGTCCCCGGCCTCCAGGGCCGCCTCGATCGCGTCGGCGGCGGCGACCGCCTCACTCAGGGGCAACCCTGCGTAGATCCCTTTCCTATTTCGCCCTGGGACGCGTCGCAGCCGATCACGGAACCGTTCGGCCACTGCCTGAGTGATGGCCGCCACTGACCGCTCGTCGACCAGGGCGTAGAAACAGGACCGTACCGCCTCGCCCTGCCTCCGTGTCTTCGGGCTGCGGCTGACCTTGGAAGCCATCCAGTCGGCGTAGGTGGCCGAGGGTTCCTGTAGCTCCGGGCCGAACGGCGAGATCGCCTCGGGCGGGATACGGCATGAAGCTGGATATCCGGCGAAGAAATCGCCGTGTTCCCGGCGGGCGTCGATCTCGTGGGCGTCGGCGGCGGCCCGAAGTGCCAGCTGGAGATATCGACGCCACGGGACCCCGTCGGAAGGCTGTGGAACACCCGCCTCCTTCATGGCGCGGCGAACCAGGGGCTCGACGACGGCGGCGTCGTTCAGCAGCTCGACGTCGCGCCACTGCCAGGCGATCAACTGTGGCTCAGTCGGGACCAAGTGCCACTGCTCCGGTTCCAGGCCTTCGTGGCGGGAATCGTCCTGCGGACAAGGGATCCAGTCCGGTGCCTCGCCCGGGGGGCGCGCCGCGCGCCACTCCTTGCCGTCGTCGAGCACGCCGCGGAACACGGCGTACAACATCGCCTTCAGCTCGCTCCGCGTTGGAGGACGGTCCATGGCCATCAGCCGCATAATAGCATCATCGAACGCGGCGCTGCACCGGCGGGCACGGCGGCGCGCCAACAACGGATCGGCGATGTGGAGCAGCGGGGCGATGGTGTCCTCGAGCCCGACGGCGACGAGCCGCCCGATCCGCCGGCGCCACCAGTAGCAGCCGGCCCGCCGAACGAGGTGATTAATGCCGGTGCCCATGCCCGCCTTCGTGATTGGCCCGCTGGGAGACCGCGTGTCACGGTCAGGGGGTGCGACGCCCCGGCGGGCCGGTAAGGCCGGTCGGAGCACAGTCGTATCAATGGCTTGAGGGCGGCCAGGAGCGGGTCCAGGTCTCCCAGCCAGCGACCTTCTCAGCTAAGTTGCACCCGTCGGCGACCCCCTAAAGATCCGCAACCTTGGTAGGAGCAGGCTTGCCAGTTAGTAGCTGAGAGCGTGGGACGTCTGAGTGAGTGAGTTAGGTCGAACGGATACAAATTGACGCTGCCCGGTATTTTGCTCCCCATTTGCCACCTTGGCCTCTGATCCCGCGGATCGCAGCAAATCAAGACGGCTGCAGACTCCCGCAACCACCGATAATACATCACCCTCACCCTTCGTTCCGGAGCCTTTTAAGGCACCAGGACGGAGGGTTTTGCTTTTTGATCCTTGTGCCAGCGCCTGGCGGTGGTCAGGATAGTCGCAAGATCCCCGTGCAGCTCGATCGCACGACGGTCCGGCTGGTCCGGGACAGGGGTGAGATTCCTCGATGGATGCCGCGCGCTTCGGCGTGTTTTCAAGCCGGAACCCTCCAGTTCTTCCGCTACGTCCATCGCATGCCCAAAACCTAGAACCCACGCCACCTATCCTCGTGGGTTCGGAACCATTAGGCTTTTCGGAATCTGGTGCGCGGGGTGCACGTGAGATTGCTCGTCGTTGAAGACCATGACGCGCTACGTTCCATGATAGCTGCGCATCTGCGCGAGCACGGGTTCACGGTCGATGCGGTGCAATCCGGGGGCGAGGCGCAGGAAGCGGCGGGCGTGGCCGACTACGATGCCGCGGTGCTCGACCTGGGTTTGCCCGATATGGATGGCCTGGACGTTCTGCGCGGCTTGCGCTCCCGCCGCCCGGCCATGCCCGTTCTGATCCTGACCGCGCGCGATCATGTTGACCATCGTATCGCCGGGCTCGATGCCGGTGCGGATGACTACATTCTCAAGCCGTTCGAATTGAGGGAACTTGAGGCGCGGCTACGTGCCGTCCTCCGCCGCCCCGGCCAGCGGGAAACTCCTCACTTCAGCTTCGGCGACCTCGGCTTCGATCCCGTAGGTCGCCTGGCCAGCGTGGGCGGCCGCAGCATGGACCTGACCAGGCGCGAAGGCATGCTGTTCGAGACGCTGATCCGCAACGGCGACCGCGTCGTGGTGCGCGACGCCTTGGCCGACAGCCTTTACGGTTTTGCCGACGACGTGTCGTCCAACGCACTCGAGGCGACCGTCTCTCGCGTGCGGCGAAAGCTGGCCCTCCTGCAATCATCCGTGCGGGTCGAACCGGTGCGTGGGATCGGATACCGGCTTGCCCTGACCGGCGATGCACGGTGACCCCCTGGCGGACCCTGCGCGGCCGTCTCACCCTGTCGATGTCAGCGGTCTTCCTTCTCGCTCTGCTCCTGTCCACCCTGCTGGATAGGCTGAAGATCGGCACGAATTGGCTTGCCGGCGTGCTCGACCGCGAACCCTACCAGGACGGCCTGGTCCTGGCCCTGTTCAGCCTGCCGGCGCTGGCGCTGATTTGGCTGGTGAGTTCGTGGAGCCTGCGCCCGCTCATACGTGTCTCCGATGAGGCGCGGCGCGCCGGCCCATCGGCGCCCGCTGCGCGCTTGTCGCGCCGAGGCATGCCGGACGAGCTGGTGCCGCTGGTGGATGCGGTGAACGGGGCGCTGGACCGTATGGCAGGCGCCTTCGAGGCAGAGCGGCGGTTCACGGAAAATGCCGCGCACGAATTGCGTACGCCGCTCGCCGTGCTGAGCCTGCGCCTGCAGCGGGCGCGCAATCTGGCCCGCGGCGAAACCGGCCTCGACTGGCCGGCTATCGAAGCCGACCTGGCGCAGATGAACCGGCTGGTCTCCCAACTGCTCGATCTGGCGCGCAAGGAGAATGCAAGCCGGCTGCACCCGGATGCCGGCGTGTCGCGCGTCAACCTATCGCGCGAAGCCCGCGAGGCGGCCGCCGCGATGTTGCCGTTGATCGAGCAGGCCGGACGCACGCTGCGCGTCGATCTGCCCGATACGCTCGACATTGTCGGCAATGCGGGAGACCTGCGCGATGCCCTGCGCAATCTGCTTGAAAACGCGCTGCTGCACGGGCGCGGTGAGATAAGGCTCCACGGCCGTGCAGGCGCGCATGACGTTGTGGTGGATGTGGGCGACGAAGGCGACGGCATCGGAGAGGCGATGCACGAGACCGCGTTCCAGCGTTTCGGCAAGGCGGCGGGATCGGCCGGCAGCGGGCTGGGCTTGGCCATCGTGCGCGAGGTTGCACGGAGCCATGGCGGGGATGTGACGCTCGAGGCTGGCGCCGGATGTTGCCTACGCTTGTCGTTACCAAGGCTCGAGAGTCAGGCGCGAACATCGTAACGCCCGAACTGCCTCATCTAGAACCGTACCCGAACGCCCCCGTAGCCCGCGATCGGCACCCCAGGGCTGGCCGTGCGCGGATCCGTCACGCCACCGGGCGTATTAGGAAATGGCACCTGATCGACAGGGCCATACGTACCGTAGGTGCCGTAGCGCTGGTTGGTTAAGTTGTTAATCAGGCCGAACACGGTGACGTTGTCACTGATCCGGTAGCTCGTGTCGAAGTTGACGACCGCGTAGCCGCCGACAGGCTTGCCGAGATTGGCCTCGTCGCCGAAGCGCTCCTGATTGCTGGTCAGCACGGCGTTCCCGCCCACTGTCCAGCGCTCGGTGATCTTGTAGTCCAGCACCGCCGTGCCGCGGTGTTGCGGGATGCCGGGGATGCGGTCGCCAGGGATCACGTGCTCGTTGCCGTTCACGTCGGCAAACGGGTTGCTGGCGCTGCCGAGCAGTAGCGGGGATTGGTAGGTGGCGTCGGTGAAGGCGTAGCCCAGCACGACGTGAAGCCGTGCGCTGTCGTAATGCAGGTTGGCCTCGGCGCCCTGACGCAGCGTGCTGCCGGCGTTGGTGTAGAAGGCGATGTTGGGATTGTTCAACGCGGTCTGAAAGATCAGGTCGTCGCGATCTTTGGTGTGGAAATAGTCCGCGCTCCAGGCGAAGCGGCCACCGAGTAAGTCAGGCAGGCGGCCGCGCAAACCGCCTTCGAAGGTCCGCGCCACTACCTGCTTTAAGTCGGGATCGCCGATGAAAAAATTCAGCAACGAGCAAGGGTTTGCCGCTGAACTGCAGGAAAGTTCGGTCGGCGTCGGCGCCCGGTTGGCCTCGCTATAGCTACCATAGACCTGCAGCGCGGGCGTGATCTCGTAGGTAAGTCCAGCGCTCGGATTGAAACGGTTGTAGCTGTGCTGGCCACTCAGCACGGTGCCGAGCTTGTCGTGCGTATCGATCTCGGCATTGTTGAACCGGCCGTTCAGCGACAAATCCAAGCCTTGCGCCAGCGTCAGTACATCGGCGGCAAAGAGACCATAATAGCGCGTGACAGTCGCGACCTTGACGGGCTGGATACCTTGGCCTGGTTGAACCAGGATGTAATCGGGCGGACCTACGAAGAGCTGCGTGCCGTCATTCGAAAAGCCGCCCAGCAGCGTATTCGCGTTGAACACGGAGTCGCCGCCGTCGAAGCTGGCGCCGACGGTGAGATGGTTCTTGTGGCCGAGGATCGTGCTCTCGTTGGTGGCCTGCGCAGATGCGCCGTAGCTGTGCGCCTCAAGCCCTTCCAGCACCAAAGCGGAGTACACGCCGCCGTTCAGGAAATCCGGGATCGGCTGGTTATGGAATGTGGTGGCGACGCTTCCGTCATTGTTGCAGAAGAGGCCGTTCGGCGGGCTGCACGGCCCGCCATCTTGCGTGGCACCGTTCGTCACACGCTGAGTGAGCGTCTCGTAATAGGCGAGCGCCTGGACCGTTGTCGTGTCGTTGAGCGCATACGAACCGTTCAGGTTGACGCTGACGTATTTGTTGAAGACCGCATTGGGTCCAGTGAAGATGCCGGTCGGATGAGCATACAGCTCCTGCACCGGTGAGGCGCCGGGGTTGCCGAGCGTATTATCCGCCGCATCGATGGAGAGATGGATCTCGAGGTCATCGTGGCGATAGCCGAGATCCGTGTAGAGCCGGTAGATGTCGGACGATTGGGTCTGCCGGTAGCCGCCGTCATGGGTGATCTCGCCGGCGCCATAGATCGCGAAATCGCCGAGTTGGCGGCCGAATTCGAGGATGCCGGATTCGCGATCGAACGAGCCTCCGTAGCCCGTCGCATCACCGCCCTGGAAAGTGAAGCCGTTCTTCAACTGGACGTTGACCGACCCGCCGAGCGCGTTCAAGCCGAACACAGGATTGGATGCCTCCACGTTCAGCGTATCGATCGCGATCGACGGGATCAGGTCCCAGTTCACCGTATCGCCGAACGGATCGTTGAAGCGTGCGCCATTCACATAGACCGCTAAGCCTTGCGCGGTGCCGGCCACGGGCGACGCGGCGAAGCCGCGGAACAGGATGTCGGGCTGAAACATATTGCCGGAGACGTCGGTGACGGTTGCACTCGGGATGTTGTCGAGCAGCGCTCCCGTCAGACTCGGGACGTTCGTCCGGTCGATGTCCTGCGATGTCAGAACCTGGGTGGCCTGCGGCACACGGTCGCGATCGATACCGGAGCCGAGCAGCGGCGTGGTGCCGACCACATCGATATCGGGGAGCGTGACGGGTGCCCCAGCCGCCTGCTGCGCGCGTGCCCCTGTCGGCACGGCGGCTGCCAGCAGGGCCACGATGACAGCGCCGTCCTTGAACATGTTGCCCCACTCCGCGTCAGCCTGGCGTCAGGATTAGCCGTCCCTCCCGCCCGTTTCCATGACCGTCGGATGAAGATTCGCGATTGCGGCTGAAAACGGCATTTGGGGCTACCGCCGCAGTTGCGCATTTCCCAAAGCTGACGGAAAGCTGACGGATGACCGCGGCGCTTTACTCGAGATTGCCAGCTCTCGGACAATCTGCAGTCGCGGATCACCCGTCAGCCTTACTCGGCACAACGCCACGGTGCCGCTGGAGTATGCCGGCCGCCATACTCCTGCATGCGGCCGCCCTGGTCGCCGCCGGTATGCTGGTGAAGCCTTGCCGGCGGGAGCCGAAACCCGATCCGAGCTACCAGATCATTTTCGCGGCGCCACCGGACGCAATCCTGATGGTCCCGTCGGCTGCGATCGCCCGTGCGCCGGCGCAGCTTCAAGCCGATCAGCTCAGCGCGCATCTGCCTGCGATCAGCCAGGGGCCCGCTGCCGAGGCCGCCCCGAAACGCCAGTGGCCGCAACCGGCCCGGGAGCCCCAGGCTGCCCAGCCGGCAGTAGCCGGGACATCTTCTATGTATCCGCGCCCTGCGCCAGCGCCGGCCACCGCAGCAGCCGCGCCTGGCGAGATCCCGCGCGAACTCCTGGCCAGCTTGCAGGCAAAAATACGTCAGGCCGTGCAGGCGGCAATGGTTTATCCGGCCAGCGCACGCATGCTGCGGCGGGAAGGGCGCGCGCAGATCGGTTTCGTGTTTACCGACGGCGCAGTCAGCCATATCTCGGTTGTTGCCTCCAGCGGATTGCACATTCTGGACGATGCTGCGCTGGCGGCCGTGCAGATCGCACCGATGCCGCGCGCGCCTGCGGAGATCGGTAAGCGGATTTTACCGCTTCGGGTCTGGGTTACGTTTGGGCTTCGGTTCGGGTGAGGTGAGGTAGGGAAGGCCTTCTTTTCTGAAGAAAAGAAGCAAAAGACTTTTGACTCGGCTGTCGCGGTTTCATTCTGATATTCCGCGACAGCCTTGTCATTCTTTCAGTCGTCATCCTTTGGCGTGGGCTGGGCCAGATGTACCGCGAAGTCGGAGGGCGGACGCACGCTCTTCTCGCCCGGATACGGCCGCACGAAGCCGGTGGCCTCATACCAGGTCAGGTGGTTCAGCGTGTAGGAGTCCTCGGAGTCCGCCTTGTTGGATTTGCCAGCGAACATTTCGGCTTTCATCTTCCTCCAGGCTTTGCCGACAGCGTTCAGGTTCGCGCTGCCCGCCGTCGCGGTCACGCCCATGTCGAGCGGCACCTGATTGGGCACGTGGTTCCAGGGCGTGAAATTCGGTGTGTTGGTGAAATCCGTCAGCATGGGCGATGCCACGAGATCGAATTGGTTGAGCGGCGGGAGGCCGAGTATCTGCTCGATGGTGCGGGTCATGTTGACCTGCGTGTAGTAGGTGTGGTCGGTCGGTCCGTTCTGCACGGCGTAAGGGCTGACGATATAGCCGGGGCTGCGGTGCCCATCGACGTGATCGACGCCGTTCTGCGCATCGTCCTCCTCGATGAAGATGGCCGAGCTGTTCCAAACGTTGCTGTGGCTGATGATGTCGACCATGCGGCCGACAGCCAGGTCGTTGTCGGCCTGTTCGGCATCCACCGTCGGCGGGCCGCCGGTGTGGTCATCCATGATCCAAAGAATGCTCAGCGCGGGCACGGTGCCGTTTGCGAGGTCCGCATTGAAATCCTCTTGCCAGAGGTCCACGCGCCATTGGTCGGGGATTGCCAGATCGAACATCGGGAAGTTCTTGACGAGGTGCTGCTCCACGATCGGCACAGAGGATTCGGCCATCTGCGCGTAGCGGTATTTGAGCTGCGCCTCTTGATGGGCTTCGTAGGCCTGCGAGTCAGCGTACAGCATCGACCAGTCCGGATGGCCGAGCGGCGTCTTCCAGAACTCGTTCTCGGCATATTCGCCGTAGATCTTGGTAGAAAGGCCTGCCGCGACACTTTCCTGGAACAGGAAGCCCTTCTTCGTGTAGGCCAGCGAGTCGCCGGCCTCGCCACCCGGGTAGCTACGCACCCAATCGGGTGATTCGATGTCGTCCGAATACGGCGCCATCGCTTCGACGATCCATTGGTGACCGTCCGCGGACTGGCGGCTGGGATCGTAGAAATTGTCGAGCAGGGGGAAGCGCTGCACCAAGCTGTGGAAGTTCGGCGTGTCCTTGCCGCCGAACACGGCCAGCTGCGCGTCGCCGTTGCCTGCCGCCACGTCGCCCAGGATCTGATCGTAGGTGCGATTCTCCTTGATGATCAGAAAAACATGCTTGATCAGCGACGGATCGCCGATATGGGCGGGAATGGCCACTGCCGGCGTGGTGTAGCTGCCGCCACTGGCCGAAAGGATGTTGGCCCGCAGGTCCCAATGGTTGTTGCGGAACACTTGGGTGGACATCGCCGCCAGCGTGGATGCGTCGGGCACCGGCACGATGCTGACCATGCCGTTGTCCTGGTGGGTGTTGTAGCCTGTAACGCCGTAATCCGTCTCGAACGACAGGCGCGTGCCGATGCCCTTGTCGTCGGCGACGATCAGCTGCTGGCTCGCCTTGTCGAACGCCACCGAGCCCGGTGCATAGGCGACCGGGATCATGCCCAGCAGGGGCTTGGTCGCGCCGCTGCTCAGATCGACGACGGCGACCGCGTTGGCATTGTAGAGCGCCACGTAGGCGACAGCGCGGTCCGTGTCGATCGCCATGCCCGTAGGGGCCGCGCCGTAGGCGGCAGGCTGGCCGGGGATGCCGATCGGCAGGCCCAGATCGATCGTGCGCACCACGCGGTCCATCGTCGTGTCGATCACCGAGATCGTGTCGCTGTAAGTGTTCGAGACGTAGAGATAAGAACCGAGCAGCGCCATGCCGGTCGGGTGCAGCCCCACCTGGATGCTTGCCCTCACCTTCTGGGTGGCGAGATCCACGACGGAGACGGTGCCGGTTACCGCCGAGCCGTTGATCGGATCGGCGACGATGGGCGTGCCGGCAGAAAGCACCGTGAAGTCCGACCGCACGGCCGGACGGCCACCCTCGTTGCTGATGAACGCGCGGTTTCCACTAACGACGATCGTGTGGGGCGCATTGCCGACGCGGATTTGGCTGCCCAGCACAGGCGGGTTCTGGGTGATGTCGATAGTGGCCAGCGTATCGTTCTGGTTGAGCAAAGCGTAGGCGCTGCGGCCATTGGTCGAAAAGGCCAGACCACCGGGATAGGACGTGCTGGGCGTGTAGAGCGCGCCGCAGGGTTCGGAATAGGGGCCGATCGGGCTGTTCGGAAAGCATTTGATGAGCGACGTGTTGGGCGGCACGGAGACGTGCGCCTGATCCGTCAGCAGGCCGTTGGCCGCCACGTTGGCGAAGGTGACGTAGCTGCTGTCCTGGCTGAACATCAGCCGCTTGCCGTCCGGCGAATAGGTGATGCCGCTGAAGCTGCCATGCGTATCCTGGAACGGCAGGTAGCTCTGCAGCACCTCTCCATTGAGCGTGTTGAACACCAGTATCGGCTGAGTGGCACCCAAAGTGAGCACGGCGGCGGTGTGGCTCGCTGGATTGGGGTTGATGGCGACCGCTTTGGCGCGGACCCGTATGCCCAGATTCACCTGGATGCCGGCCGGCGTGATCACCTGGCCGTTGGAGACCACATATGAGCCGTTGCTCTGCAGACCCGTCTGGTAGAGGGGGAACTGTCCCGAGGCCGCGGCGGCCGTGGGTGCGCCCAGCCCCATCGCCAGAATGCCTGCCAAAGGACTCAGCCGATTGGTGCGGGACATGGGCGTATCTCCGTTGCAACCGTTCAGGCCGTCCGGCTGCAAGGCGGCAGCAGGCGAGACCGGACCGGGGCCACGGCTATACCAACGCCACCTGACAGCAGACTGACCGAATGCGTGACAGTTCGATTAAGCTTTGCCGGATGCCTCAGCATCGCCGCTGACGCCCTCGCCGCACAGCGTGGCCAGGGCGCCTAGCCAGGGCTCATAGCGGCGCCACCGATCGACCGCGTGGCGGTAGATTGGCTGACGGGCCTGCCAGCGGCTGGGCGTCCGCACCGTCCGCGTGTTCCGCTCGGGGTGGAGGCAGGCCTCGTGCCAGGCGAGCCCACAGGCCGCGACAATGCGCCGGATCGCCGGCTCGGGCGCCAGGGTCAGCGCCTCGTAGTCCACGTCGATGAAGCGGCCGGCGGGCAGCACGCGCCGCCAGTGATCGGTCAGCCGCCGCACGCTCCGTATGTAGGCGACCAGGTCGGTGCCGCCGGTGGGGAAAGCCAAACGCGGGTTGAAGTGGGTCTGGTGGATGGACAGGGCGGTGTCGATCGGCGCGCGCCGGCAGTTGAGGATGATCGCGTTCGGGCAGGCCAGATGGATCAGGCCGGCCCACAGCACGTTGAACGGCATCTTGTCGGTAACGTGCGTAGCAGCCGGCCCGATCGCCCGCAGCACGCCAAGGTAATCGGCCGCTGCCTGCTCAAGCGACGCGTGCGAGCCGGCCTCGAGCCATGCCGCGCCGCGTGCGTTCCAGAAATTCAGCTCGCCGCCGGCCGCCACGTCGGGATGGCTAGAGACGATCTGTTCGACTAGCGTCGTGCCGGACCGTGGCAGACCGACGATCAGCACCGGCGTAGGGGCGCCTGCAGCATTGGCCTGCGCCTCATTCATCAGCGCCGGCGTGCATCGCTCGATCAGTCGGCTAACCTGCGCATCGAACGCTGCGGCATCGAATGGCGCCAGATCGCGGCGCAATGCATCGGCGGCGTCGAACTGGCGCATCGCTTCGGCGTAATCGCCCAGATCGTCAGCCGCCTTGCCAATGGCGAGATGGACCCGTTGGCGTTGCTCCGCATTCAGCCCCGGATTGGCCAGCGCGGCCGCCATCCGCGCCGGCAGGTCGGCATCTTGCGGGGTGAGGCGCCGGCAGCGGACAAGATCGTAAAAGCTGCCCGCCATCAACGGGGCCTGCGCAATCGCGTCAGCAAAACAGTCATACGCCTCGTCGAACCGGCCTGCCTCGGCGAGCAGGTTGCCGAGCAGGTCGAGCGCCATGGCGTTGTGCCGATTCAGTGCCAACATCCGGCGCAGGCACCGCTCGGCCTCCGCATCCCGGTCTTCGGCTAGCAGGGCCCGCGCCGCGCCCAGGCGGCCAAAGCTGGTCTTCGGCCCTGCGGAGGCGGCGCGCCTGAAGCAGCCGATGGCCTCGGCACGGTAGCCCAGCGTGAAGACCAGCGCGCCGGCACGAAACCAGGCTTCGGCATGCGACGGCAACAGCGACGTGGTGCGATCGAAGGCCGCAACCGCGGCGCCAGGCTCGCCCAGCCTCTCCAGCGCGACGCCAAGCCGAAACCACGCATCGGTGTAGCCGGGCCGGCTTGCGACAGCCTGCCGGAAAGCTTCTACAGCCTCGGCCACGCGGCCTGTCTCCAGGCAAGCCAGTCCAAGATCATGCTCTATCAGCGGGTCGCCAGGCTGCAGGCCGGCGGCCTGGCGAAGCGGTGCCACTGCCTCCTCGGGTCGGCCCGCCGCCAACAGCCGCCGCGCCTGCGCCAGACAGGCTGTTACCGACGCCGTGCGGGAGTGCGACATCGCCGAACCCTAGCCCAATGCTCGCGGTGTTCGGAAGCCGTCTAGCGCTCCGCAAGGATTTGCGGAGTCGGCACCCCGGCAATGCCGTCGCTCAGGTGGTAGAGCACCCAATTAGTGGGGCTTGTGCTCTCACGGCCTAAGCCGCGGCACTTCGGGCGGGTAGGTGCCTCGGCCTTGAAAGCAGCGCGCTCCCTGTCGGACCGCGGATCAACTCGCGCAGCTCACCGCAAACGGCAACAACACACGTTCGATAATCCCGTCAATTCGAAGCAGGATAACGCCGGATGAGCCGCTGCTGCGCGAGCCAGGCGCTGACAAGCTTGCGGACCCCCACCGGCCTACCTCCCCGTGCGCGAAATGAGTGGGCCAACGCGAACAGGTCGGATTGCTTTCGGAAGACCCCTTTGAGGGATTGCAACATGGTGTAGTGCGGATCCCAGAACTGGATGGCTTCGGAGCCCGCGCCATTGATCTCGATGATCTGGAACCGGCCAGCCTGCAGGTCCTCCTCGCTGGTGAACTTCACGTCGAAACGACCGAAATTGAAGCCGCTCATCGAGCGGGCAATGTCGTCCACGCGCGCGGCTAGCGCCGGGGAGATCAGGCGCGCGCCGTCTTCGTAAGTGCCGCCTACACGCAGCGAGGCAACCGTGGTTAATACCACGATCTCGTCCACGGCAGGAACGCGCGCGGCAATACGGGCCGGGATCATGGTCCGACGCAGCTTGGGGTGTCGTTGCGCGAGCTGCGCAACACTCAGCACGCCGTCACCCTTCACTTGGGGCGGGTGCCGTAGGGCGATGGCAACCAGTCGTCCTGTCGCGTCGTCAGGATGCCTGCAATAGAAAAGACCGGCTTCGTTGGGCGTTTTAACGAACGCTTGCAGCAGATAAGTAGCGTCATGCGGCAGCGAAGCGGCGTATGCCTGGAGTTCGGCTGCACTGCCGATTTGTTGCACGCCATAGCCGCACCAGCCGATATCCGGCTTGGCGATCAGCGGAAATGGAAGGTCGGCGTCGCGCCGGATGCGTGCGGCGTCCTCTCCAGGCTTCACGGCCCGTGTCAGCGCAACCCACGGAGCATGTTGCCGGCCGATCCGCTCCAGATAGGCGAGCTTGGATTCCCCAGCCAGACCGCCGTTCTCGACCGCTGGATTGACGACCGAAGGCAGCGTCAGGCTGCCGTAGCGTAAGCCGAGCCACATCCACTGCGCGACGAGGGGCACGCAAAGCAGCCATTTGGGCAGCTGCTCGATCGTCATCGCCCGCCCCGAGGCCCGGGAACTCACCCGACGGTGCTTACGTTGCCGGTCGAATCCTGAGAGCTCGAACAGCGATGTCGGAGAGGGAAGACGACGCGCTGCTGCGTCTGGTGACGTCATTGCTCAACTCCGGTTACCGCTTTGTCACCCCCACACCGGCGACGCACGATCGTGTCAACGCCCGCCCGGACAACGCGGTTGCGCATACCGCCGAGGGTGTCTTTGGCTGGAGCCGCCCCTTCGTCCGTGCGGTTCTGGCGCCCGACATCTTCTCGCTCGCGGAAGCCGCCGGCGCCTTGGTTCCCGAGGGCGCATTGTGGCGTAGCCGCTTCCGGCTTTCAACGCTGGACGGCCTTGGCCTCCTGCATTCCGCCTATCCGACGACCAGCCCCGGCGCGGTGTTCTTCGGGCCGGACACCTACCGGTTTGTGCGCGCCCTGCGGCAGTTCCTGGCGACGCGTCCGCCCCGGCGCGCGCGTGTTGTGGACATCGGATGCGGCACCGGGGCGGCTGCAATCTTCATCGCTCGCGCTTGGCCGGACGCTGAAGTCGTGATGTCGGACGTGAACAGCGAGGCTCTCCGCCTGGCGCGGATCAACGCGAAAATCTGCGGTGTCCCAAGCATACAATCCGTTTGCAGCGATATCCTGAAGGACTTGCCGGGGCAGTTCGACGTCATCACCGCCAATCCTCCTTACATGGTGGATCCCGCGAAGCGAAGCTACCGCGACGGTGGGGGCGCGCTCGGTGAAGCAATCTCGTTGCGCATCGTTGCTGAGGCCATTGAACGCCTGGCGCCGGGTGGCGAACTCCTCCTCTACACAGGGGCTGCCATCGTGAACGGCGCCAATCCGTTCGTGCAGCAGGCGGGCGCCATCCTAGACGCAGCAGGGCTTGCCTGGCACGCCGACGAGATCGACCCGGATGTCTTCGGCGAGGAGCTGCAGGCGGGCGCTATGGCGAGTGCCGACCGCATCGCCGCGCTGTGGCTGCATGCGATCCAACCCGCTTCGGAGAAGCTTCATGCCTGATGGCCTCTCAACGCATCGCACCGACACGCTCGACCTGCACAGGCGCCTGGCCGCGCTGAACCGCGCGCGCATGATGCCGTGCCTGCCCAGCGAGGAAGTGGCCGTCGACTTTGCAGCGCTGGCTGCCGAGCGCGCCTTTTTGGAGGCCGGTCGCAAAGCAGTTTCGGTCGCTGCCGCCGATGCGCCCACCAAGACGGCGGGCTTTCTCACCTGGTTCGGACAGCTCGAGCGCGACGGGCCCGGACAGCATCACCGGCTGTTCCCATGGTTGCGTGATCACGCGTCGTTGCAGGAGATGACCTGGCTTCTGACGCAGGAGATGGCGGGCGAGGCGGGTTTCGAAGATCTGACCGCGGTGACGCAGGTCCGCATGCCGCGGCGCGCCAAACTGGAACTCGCACGCAATTACTGGGACGAGATGGGCCGAGGGCAGCCCAAGGGAATGCACGGCCCGATGCTCGACACTCTTGCCGCAAAATTGGGCATCCGCCCGACGTCGGGTGGCGTCGTCTGGGAAGCGCTGGCGCTCTCCAATACCATGGCTGGACTGGCTCATCATCGGCATTTCGCGTTCCACGCGATCGGAGCCCTGGGTGTGGTTGAACTGACCGCACCGGGACGGGCCGGGATGGTAGCCCAGGGCCTGAAGCGACTGGGTATCCCAGACAAAGACAGCCATTATTTCAGCCTGCACGCCGTGCTGGATGTCCGGCATGCGGCAAGTTGGCAAGCGGAGGTCATAGGACCTTTGATCGAGGAGGATCCTCGTCGCGCGACGGCGATCGCGGAAGGCGCTCTGATGCGGCTTGAATGCGGTGCGCTCTGTTTCGAGCGGTATGTCCGGGAGTTTTCGTTACCGTTGCTCGCACATCCCCAGTAGCCGATCATCGTGCCAAAGCGCTTGCCGGACACGCGAATACCCCGTGCCGAAGTAAATCATAAAGGGTGGCCGGCGCTGGCGGCTGCGTTTCGCCAGGAACGTAAATTTGACGGCTGCGATCGGCGCATTGCCAGGAGAGCCGGATGCGCATCGTTCCCGCCCGTCAATCACCGAGGTGAATCTTCGCGCCGGAACACTTAGACCATTCCTTCCGAGCATAAAGCGCTGCCCCATACCCCGGTGCGAATTGCGGCTCCACCAGCGTGAATCCCCCAGCCTGCTCGATCATCCGCGACAGAATAGATCGCACGCCCGCCTCTCCTGTTAGAACACCACCAGACCAGGAAAGCCGCGCCCGTTCTTCGGGCTCATAACCAAGCCGCGCGCGCAAGGCCGTGGCGAGCATCGCCAGCTCTCGGGCAGCACCGTCGAGAATGGCCGACGCGGCAGCATCCCCCGCTTGCGCGGCAACCGAAACAGTGTTCGCCAGGCCGGCGATCTCGTCACGGGCCATTCCCGCTTCACCCATGACGCGCGCACAGAGTTCCAAATCGTCGTGCAAGCCGAGCCGTTCGCGGACACAATGGTAGAGTGCTGATCGCGGCAGGCGGCCGTCGCTCATCTTGCTAAAGGCATTCAGGCCCTGCACGGCGATCCAATAGGCCGAGCCTTCGTCACTGAACACCTCGCCCCAGCCGCCTGCGCGCGCGGTCCGGCCCTGGCGCTCGCCGTAGCCGATCGAGCCTGTGCCAGCGACGAGGTTGATCCCGTCCGCGCAGGCGAGTGAGCCGGCCCAGCCGCACACCATGTCGTTGCCGTAGCTATACCGCCGGTGACCCAGGATCCGACCGCAGGCGGCGTGCAGTTGCGGGTCGATCCCATTGTCCTCGCCATAGGCGGGGAGGCCGAAAAAGGCGCGTTCCAAAGCCGATGGTGCGATGCCGAGCTGTGCACAGATCGTCTGCACGCCCTCGGCCAGTCTGCGCGCTGCCTCGGCCAGGCCGACTTGCAGATGGTAGGTGGTTCCGGTAACGCATTGGGCTACGATGCGCCCGTTGGCGTCGATGCAGACGAATTCCGTCTTGGTCCCGCCGCCATCCACGCCCAAAAACAGCGCGGCGTCGGCCGCGGCTGGCCTGCTCACGCCAAGTCCGCGTAGATCTGCACTCCCTGGACGACGCGGTTAACGGTACCGCTGGCATTGGGTCGGTCAGGTGCGAGTTGCAGCTGCAGCGACGCGTGCAGCCCGAGCAGCTGAGCCGGTACGACGAACGGGAACACCAGGTCGGCGTCGATGGCTGCTTCCATCTGTCTCACGCGGATCGTGTCGCCGTCCAGATCCTGCGCGGACACGACGACAACGGCGCTGCACCTCGCGTCGCGTCGCAGCTCGTCGACAAGGTCGAGATCGTAGAGTCTGGTCAGGCGATCGTTGGACGCGAAGACCACAACCAGCGTGCGCGCGTTGAGCACCGTCTTGGGGCCGTGCCGAAATCCCATCGGCGTGAAGGCGAAGGTGGCGATTGCGCCATCCGTCAATTCCAGCAGCTTGAGTGCCGCCTCGCGCGCGACCCCGGCCAGGACGCCGCTGCCAAGATAGACAACGCGCTCGAACCCCGCTTTGGCCAGCGCGGCCACTCTCGGCGGTGCCTCCGCCAGCACGCCGGTGACGGATTGCGCGATACACGCAAGGCGCGCTTGCATCGCATGCGGCCCGGTGAAGATTGCCAACGTCGCATAAGCAAGCGCGGTGAAGCTGGACGTCATGGCGAAAGCGCGGTCGTGGGTGGCGTGCGGCAACGTGACCACACAGGCGTTCGGCCGGGCGATACGCGCCAGGGCGCCCTCGGTGTTGCAGGTGAGGATCAGGTGCCACAGCGCGGGCACGCGCCGCTCCGCAAGTGCAATGGCCGCCATGCTTTCGGGACTGTCGCCGGATCGGCCGAACGAGATAAGCAAAGTGGGCCGGTCGGGCAGATACAAAAGCGGGGCACTGACGATATCCGTCGTCGGTACGGCTTCGACCGGCCGCCGCAGCAGATCTGCCAGATGTGGCGCGAGAGTCTCGCCGATGAAGGAGGATGTGCCGGCGCCGGTCAGCACAATGCGCAAATCCGTCTCGGCCAGCACCGGCCCAAGAAACGCGGCAATGCGATCGGCGTGCTGCAGCAGCATCGCGTGCGTGGCCAGCAAAGTCTCCGGCTGCTGCATGATCTCCCGTTGGGTCCAGGAGTCGTCAGGCTCGGCCAGCTTGTCTTGCATCGGGATCGCATCAGGCATGGGGATGGCAGGCTCCGTGATAGGCATCCAGCGCGGCACCGATCTGGGCCAGCACCAGCGCGTGAGGGTCGGCGCTGCCGCCCGCGCGCAGGGCGGCGTGAGCGGCCGGCAGATATTGGCTGATTAGCGCCTGCGGAATTGGCGACCGCCGAAGGCTTGCAAAGAGGCGCTCTTGAGCCGAGGCAATGTGTGGATCCGGCCAATAATACCGGATGCGATCGCTCAGGCTGTATTGCAGTTGCAGCTCCAGCGCGTGGCCCGTTTTGTGATAATAGCGTTGCCAATGCTTCGGCTCCGCGCGCATGCGTGCCAGGTACCGTCGCCCGCAGATCGGCCCGTGTGGCCTCGCCTGCCAGTTCACGCTCGATCGCATCCAGGCCCCATAGCGCCTCCCGCAACGCGAAGGTGAGGCCAGGACCGACCTTCAGGATCGCAAAGTGGTCCCGCACGAGCGCGGCAAGCGTTTCCGGCGTCTGGTAGTCCGTCGAATGGGCCTCGAATACGAGGGTTCCGATACCTTCGATGGCGCGGCTGAGGGGCGCTGCGCGATGCGGCTGATAGGCGACGATCTTGTCGTGGTCGAACTCCACACCGGGCTGCACCACCGTCGCGATCACACGATCCCACGCGGCTTGGAGCCCCGCTCGCGCGAACGCGTGACGATGCATGTCGATCGTCTCGAGTGCCGCATCGGGCGTTGTCAACTCGATCGATTGCAGATCTTCGGCGGCACCGCCCGGCACCGGCACTTCACTGCCGATCACATAGACGGGGCGGTTCTGCGCGTCGTCTGCAAAGGCGTCCTCTGCAGCCCGGCACAGCCTGGCCGCACGGTCTGCGATAACTTCGAGTGGCAAACCGCGCGGGTCGTCAGCGCAGCTCATCGAGCAATCCAGATGGATCTTGCGGAAGCCCGCACGTACGTAATCGGCCACCATGATATCCGCCCGGGCGAGTGCATCAGCCGCTGGCAGCGTGGCCCAGGCATTCGGTCCTAGATGGTCGCCGCCCAGCACCACACGGCTCATCGGAAACTTCGCCTTATTCGCGATGGCACTGACGAAACCGCGGAACCCGGCCGGAGTCATGCCGGTGTAACCGCCCTCCTGATTAACCTGGTTGGACGTCGCTTCAATGAGCACCATCGGATCGCCGTGGCGCTGCGCCTGGGCGAAGGTGGCCTCGATCACCAGCGGGTGCGCCGAGCATACGGAGGTGATGCCGACAGGGGCACCCCGCTTGTGCCGAGCCACGATCTCGGCGACCGGGTTCACGCTCATTCCTCGTGCGCAGTGGCGAGCTCGGGGCTCGCAACCACGCCAGCGCTATCCGGTTCAATCGCTAGCAGCAGCGATGATGCGAGCGTCAATCCGATGCCGGCCAGTTTCAGCCGGCCCGGCAGCGCTCCGGACAGCGCCAAGGAGAGGCAGGCAGTGACCAGCGGAGCGCCGGCATTGGCGAGCGGTGCCACGATGATGGCCTTGCCGTAACGGAACGCGAACACCAATGTCAGCGCGCCGATGGCATTCAGCACCTGAATGACGGCCGCCAATCCGGCGCCGCCGAGCCCGCGATCGATCGGTTGGTGAAAGTCCGTCATCAACAGGGCGACCGGCACGATCAGCAGCCCACCCAAGGTCATGTAGAAGAAAATGCTTTCGGCCGACATCACGAGGTTTGCCGATTTCATGAAATAGGCCTGCACGCCCCAGAACAGCATCACCAGCAGTGCCGGCACCAGCCAGCCGGTGGAGGCGGTCGCATCACCCGCGCTTGGTGCAAAATCGAACATCGGTAACGCAAACAGGGCCAGCACTATTCCCAGAAGGCCCAGCCTGCCGGTGCGCTCGCCCATCAGCAACATGGAGAGTGCGATCGTGACCACCGGGGAGAGCGACACGATCGGGAAAATCAGATAGGCGGGGCCGCGCGCCACGGCATAAAACAGCACCATCTGGCCGCCGGCGCCGAGCAGGCCCACGGCCATCCCGTAGGCGATGGCACGCGGCGTGCGGTCCAGCCGCCAGCCGCTTTGGGCGAGCACGATGGCCGCTGGCGGCACCATCGTCAGCGCCCAGACGCAATAGACCAGCGTATCGGGAAAGTGGTGCTGCGCGGACAGACCTGAGAGCGCGCCCCAGATGCCCCACAGGACGACGGTGATCAGTGCATAGACCAGCCACGACCGGCCGGATGTCGCAACGGCCAGGCTCACGCGTGATCTCGTTCGACAGGCGTCGCGCGGACCAGCAACGCGTGATCGAAGGCCGCATCGAGGGTAGCGGCTTTGCCGTCCACACGACCCATCGCCTCGCCCGTCAGCCCGTTCTCCAGCGTGTAGGTTCTGCCCGGTTCAAGCCCGCGCAGTGCGATCGGGCCGTGCCAGTTTGCCGCGAAAAACGCGTAGTACAGGGCCCCATCTTTCGCGATGACATGCGCCTCCGGCTTGTCGAATGCGATGTCGTAAAGCTCACCGAGATAGACGCCCTGCGGCAGCATGTGCCGGCGATACAGATCGATCCAGCGCCGCCAGAGCGCTTCTTTCTGCGGCGTCAGCAAAAAGCCGCCGGGCGGCAGCTTGTCGGTCGGCTTGTCGGTATCGTGCGGCCAGGTGAACTTTGTCGAGAGGATGGCGCCCACGCCGTAGCTCGACGCGAAATCGTCGTGCCCGTCGCTGAGTTCGACATGGTCGCCCGAGAATGCCGCGGACGGCCCCATCAGCGCTTTGAAGGACTTGCCTTTCAGCCGCACCTGCCAGGAACTTTCGGGATCCGAGGCCGGGGTGTTGTTCATGGCCGGGATGTTGTGGAACGCGAAGGAGTCGCCGCAGGGGCAGATCTCCACCACCGCGTCCGGGTTGGCGGCAATTGCCTCGTCGTACAGCGCCTTCCAGAAATCCTGCAGTTTCTCGTAGGACTCTTCCGGCCGTGCATGGTTGTGGGCGGGGTTGTAGCAGGGTGCCATGCCGTTCAGATGCTGGCCGTCCAGCTTTACTCCGGCGAAGCCCCAATCGCCGATCATGCGCCGCATCTGTGCACGGAAGTAATCCACCGTCGGCTTGTATGCCGGGCAGAGCGTATAGCTGTTCCACCAACTGACATTCTGCGCCGCACCGTCGCGGTCGAGCAGTAGCATGTCGGCGTGGTCGCGCAGCAATGCCGTGCCCGGGCTTGCCGCCAGTGGCGAGAACCAGAGGCGCGGCTTCATGCCTTCGGCCCTGATCCGGTCAGCAAACGCCTTCATGTCCGCGCCGCCGCCGGGGAATTTGGTACGGTCCACGTCCCAGTCGCCGACCGAACTCTGCCAGCCGTCATCCAGCACCGCCCACTCCAGGCCGAGCGACTTCGCTTTGCCCAGCGTGCCGTAGATCTGTTCGGTGGTGAATTCGCGCTCGTAGCCCCATGCGCACCAGATAGGCGCGTAACTGGCCTGGGGAACGCGGGCGGCAGCCAGGCCCCGTTCGGCCATCAGCTTGCGGTAGGCGTCCAGCGGTCGGAAGAAATCGCCGCCGTGAACCATGACGAACGTCAGCGGCAACGCCAGCGTGCCGCCCGGCGCCAGTAGCGCGGCGGTATCGGCCTCCATGCCGATTCGCGTGCCGCCCGGCTGGCTGGAGACGGGAAAGGCCACCAGATGCGGCACGGTTTCCAGATGCCCGACGGCGAGGCCGCGCATCCGGCCGCCAGACGACGGCGACCGGTGTGCCGCCGCCGTAATCCGAGCCGTTCATGCCCATGAAATTGCGCTGCTGAAAGCTGGGTGCCACCGGCTGTATCCAATCCCGCCGATCGGGATAGGATGCACCGGCAAAGCTCCACGCACCCCCGGGATGGGGCAACATATCGTGCGTGGCCGCCCGCCAGCCGGCCACCGCGATCGGGTCGGTACCGACGTTGCGATAGGTCACGTCGATCAGCGCCACGCCCGGATATCGCTCGAGGAAGGTGACGCCCATCACCCTTTCCATGGTGCCCGCATGGCCGCGCAGCATCGTGCGCTGCCCGGCGCCATGGGCGCCTGCCACGGTCTCGGTCGCGACGGCCGTCAGTTCAAAACGGTCCAGCACCGCGCCGCCGGCGATGGCCAACGCATCGGCGGGCTCCATTGCCGTCAGCGCCATATCGCCACGCCAGATGCGGGAGCGCATGGCGCTGTCGAAGGTGATGGTGAGCGTGCCGTCCGACAGGCGTGGAATGGGCAGACCCGCGGCGTAGGCGCGGTTGTATGCGCCCAAAACGGGCAGCATGGCCGCGCTCCCCAGCAGCCGTGCGAGCATGCTGCGCCGGTTCATCGTCGTGCCGTGCATGCGCGCCACTCCACTCCATCACAGCGCAGAGCCGCCCCCGTGGACGCCCAACCGCGGAAACAGCTTGCACGTCCCATCCCGGGAAGGCAATCAGAAACGCAACATTGAGGTTTCGTTGTCTTTCAAAGCCGGAGAGTGCTGGACATGCTGACACCACGCCGGCTTTGCCTCGTCACCGCCCTGGGTATTGCCCTGGTCCCACCCGGCGCATTGGCGGCGACACCCGAGCTACCGTATACCGAGGCAGACTTCACCAGGCTGCACAAATTCGATGCCCACGTGCATGACAACGTGCCGGACGGCCAGCTCCTGCGCGTCGCCCATCGCGACAATTTCGAGATCCTGTCGATCAACACGGATTATCCGGACTTCCCGCCCATTGCGGCGCAAGCGCGGATCACCATCGCGGAACATGCGGCCGACCGGTCGGCCTACCATTTCGCCACGACCTTCAGCATGGCTGGTTTCGGTTCGCCCGGCTGGAGCGCGGCCGCCATTCGCACGATCGACGCCGGGTTGGCGGCCGGCGCCCAGGCGGTGAAGGTGTGGAAGAATGTCGGCATGGTGGCGACCGACACGCAAGGCCACCGTGTGTTCCTAGACGATGCGCGGTTCGATCCCGTCATGGCGCATCTCGAGGCCAAGCATGTGCCGCTGATCGCCCATCAGGGAGAGCCGAAGAATTGCTGGTTGCCGCTGGATCAGATGACGACGGAAAACGACCGCAGCTATTTTCGCGAGCATCCTGAATACTACATGTATCTCCACCCCAAGGAGCCGAGCTACGAGGCGCTGATGGCGGCGCGCGACCGCTTCCTCGCCCGCCATCCCCGGCTGTCTTTCGTCGGCGCGCACCTCGCGAGCCTAGAGTGGAACGTCGATGTGCTGGCCCGTTTTCTCGACCGGTTCCCCAACGCCAACGTGGACATGGCGGCGCGCATGACCCAGCTGCAGGGCCAGTCGAACGCCGATCCGCGTCACGTGCGCGAGTTCATGATCAAATACCAGGACCGGCTGCTCTACGGCACCGACCTGACGCACGAGCCCGCAGCGCCCGGCCTGCGCGCGCAGAACCCGCCGGCGGAGCCGGATTTCAGCCATGAGGCGGACACCACCTGGCGCTCGGACTGGCGGTATCTGGCAACGCCGCTGCACCAGTATGTCGATGCGATCAAGGCCGACACGGCCGGGTTAGCGCTACCCCGCGCGGTAATCGACAAGATCTACTACGGCAACGCGCAGCGGGTGTTTGCGGGCAGATAGCGCCTCGCTCGGTGGCGTTGTCCGACCCGGTACTAATCAGCGACCGCGTGGTCAGCCAGCTAGGTGATCTGGATGCGGAAGCCGAAATGCCGTCCTGCAACGGCGATGTCGTCCGGCAGGGGCCCGTCCGTGATCAGGTCGTCCAGATCGGCAAGGTCGATGATCCGGTGCAGGCACACGCGGCCGAACTTGGAGCGGTCGGTCACCGCGATCACCTGTCGCGCCGCCTGCACCATTTTGCGGTTCAGGATGGCTTCCGGCTCGTGGTGCGTGGTGATGCCGCAATCGATGTCGAAGCCATCCACGCCCAGGAACAGCTTGTCGATGCGCAGCTGCTCCAGCGCGCTGATCGTCTGTGTGCCGTAGAAGGCCATGTTCTTGCGCCGCAGGGCGCCGCCCAGAACGACCACGTTCACCCGTTCCTTGCGCGCCAGCTCGACCAGGATGTCCAGATCGTTGGTCAGGACAGTCAGGCCGTCCTCATCGGGCAGGCAGCGCGCGATTTCCAGTGTGGTCGTGCCGGCATCCAGGCCGACCGAGTCGCCAGCGCGGATGATGGAAGCTGCCGCCTGGCCGATCCGCCGCTTTTCCTCGATCCGGATCGCCCGCTTGGCGTCCAAGGCCGGCTCGGCGGTAACGTTGACCGCGCCGGCGGCGATCGCGCCGCCATAGGAGCGCTGGGCCACGCCGTGGGATGTCAAATAGCGCAGATCCTTGCGGATCGTCTGTGTGGACACGCCGAAACGCACCGCCAATGGCGCTACCTGAACGCTGCCGCGATCACGGACCAGCGCACTGATCAGCTGCCGGCGTTCGCTGGTGTCTCTCGTTGCAGCCAAGCCGACCTCCCTGCGCGCACACTCTTACCGCGATGCGTCAATCGCATCAATTTGCCTCGTTCTTAGGTTCATTTAGTTTCGGTTGACAGGGCCAAACCGGGCCAACTACGAATATACCGAAACCATGCCCCGAGGGGACATCGTTTCTGATAAGAACCGGCGGGGGCCACTCGATGCGAGATAAGCAGCGGCGCAGACAGATCGTGGCGGGCGTCAGTCTGGTGGCGTTGCTCATCGCCAGGCAAGGCCACGGCCAGGTCGTGGACAGCTCGGCCGGCGCGCCGCCCCCGCCGCAGGCCGCTCGCGCGAAGACCAAGCCCGTCAAGGTAACGACCCCCGCCACCAACGCTTCGGCCGCCACCGGCGCGGTGGTGCCGCCCGGCACGGCGAACGGCGCGCTCGACACGGGTTCAAACACCACCGCCAAGGGTGCCATGGAAAACATCGTGGTCACCGGCATCCGGGGCAGCCTGAACAAGTCGATCCGCGTGAAGCGCGACTCCGACGTGGTTCTCGACTCGATCAACTCCACCGAGCTCGGCCGTTTTCCGGATAGCGACGTTGCCGACTCTCTGCAGCACATCACCGGCATCACCATCAACCGCACCACCGGTGGCGAGGGCCAGTATGTCAGCGTCCGCGGGCTGGGGTCGGCCTACAACATCACCACTCTGAACGACCGGCTGCTCGCAACCGACGATGACGGCCGCGACTTCGCGTTCGATATCCTGCCGGCCGACGTGATTTCGGGCGCCGACGTCCTGAAATCGCCGCAGGCTTCGGCGCTGGAGGGCAGCATCGGCGGCACCGTCAATTTGCGCGCGGCCCGCGCTTTCGACCATCCCGGCCTGCACGCCGTCGTCCGCGCCGAAGGCAATTACAACGACATGTCGCAGTACGGCGGCTACAAGGTCTCCGGCTTCGTCAGCGACACCAACCCGTCCGGCACTCTGGGCAATCTGTTCGGCGTCGTCTATTCCGATCAGAAGTTCCGCACCGATGCGCTGAACTACGCCACCTACGATCCGAATAATCCCGGCGTCTGGCCGCCGCCGCCTACACCTGGCGCACCCGCTCCGCCCGGCGCCAAGCCCGTTGTCGGGCTATGCTGCATTTCGCTCGGCTCCGTCGTCGATCAAAAAGAGCGCATCGCCTTCACGGACTCGCTCGAGTGGCGGCCCACGGACTCGCTGCGCGTCACACTCGACGGGCTCTATACCAAGCTGAACGACCCGCAGGTCGCCTATAACCAATCCTACTACCCCGATTTCTCCTACGACCAGAACGGCAACCCCGAATGGTCCAACGTGACGGTGCGCAACGGCTACATCACCAGGTTCAAGGCCAGCAACTTCGTGCCCGAGGTGATCAACCAGACCATCGATCGCCGGGTCAGCACCTATGTGGGCGGCCTGAATGTCCGCTGGGAGCCGACCGAGCACATCTTGGTGTCGGCCGACGTGTATCGCTCGGAAGCCAACCGGCCCGAAGGCGGCACGGACAATTTCGTCACTGCCGGCCTGGTCTCGCCGACGCCCTACAACCAGGACACGCTGACGTTCGCTGCAAACCCGAACGCTTTGCCCAACCTTGCCGTTACCCTGCCGAACGGCAAGGACTACGCGAAATCGCTGGCGTCCGGCGCGCTGAATAGCCAAGCGCTGTGGAGCACGCACTATGTCGGGCTGTCCGGCTATTCGATCAACGACGCGATCACCGCCGGCAAGGCGGATGCCAGCTACATCTTCGACGACAGTATCCTTCGTCATATCGATGTCGGCGTCTATGAGAGCGATCGCACGAAGAGCCGGACGGATATCAGCAACGATTGGGATAACGGCTCCAACCAGTATAGCTCGCTCTACAACACGTTGCCGGGTCAGCCAGGTCCGATCAGCTTTGCCACCTTGGGCGCCAACGTCATATCCACGTTCAACTTCCCGAACTACTTCTCGTCCTCAGGCGGCAGTTTTCCGCACACGCAGGTTCTGATCAACGCGCCGGCGCTTCTGGCGGGTCTGCGCAAGCTGGATGGCACGCCGAACTACACCGCCGGCACCGGCACCTACCTGTTCGCCAATTCCTTGCCGCGCTACAACGCCATCAACTCCTATCGCGTGCATGAGAAGACGACATCGGCCTACACCCAGGCGGCGTTCGGTGGCGATCGCTGGTCAGCCAATGTCGGCTTGCGGCTCGTGCACACGCAAACGTTGGCGACCACGTCGGTCAACAACATCGTCTCTGTGACGGTGGCCGACACCGCCAACCCGACGAATGCTGGCGTGGTGCAATACTCGCCCATCACGCCGCTATCGGAAAAGGGCAGCTACACGCTCCCGCTGCCTTCGGCGAACGTGAATTACCACATCACCCACGATCTGCAGCTGCGGCTTGCCGGCGCCGAGGTGATCGCGCGCCCCAACCTGAACCAGCTGGCGCCCACTGCCACCAACAACGCGCTGAACCAGCAATATCAGCTGATCTACGCAGGCAATGCCGGCCTGCAGCCGATCAAAGCGTGGCAGGAGGATCTTTCGCTGGAGTGGTATTACCGGCCCAGCGCATTGCTGTCGGTAGCGTTCTTCAACAAGGATTTGCGGAACGATATCACGACGGCGCAGACGAACAACGTCGATATCGGCGCTGTCGGCTGCTTCAACGGGCTGCCCTGCGCGCCGCTGCCGTTCAGCGTGATCCGGCCGGTCAACGGCGACACGTCGTCGGTTTACGGCATCGAGATCAACTGGCAGCACCTTCTGCCCATCGGCCTCGGCATCCGCGCGGAGTTCACCCACACCTGGAGCCGCACCGTCATCGGCGGCCAAAATGCAGGCCCGGTCGCCGGCGTGTCGCCCACAACCTTCTCGATCAATCCCTTCTACGAGAAGGGCCCGGTCTCGATCAGCGTGTCGTGGGATTACACCAGCCCGTTCGTCTATCAGACGTTCACGGAGGTTACCGGGCAGCCGGCGCTGGCCAAGCATTATGATTGGGTGACGGGCACGGCGGCCTACAACGTCAACAAACAGCTGAGGGTCTATGTGGAGGGCCGCAACCTCACCAATTCAATCGTGCGCACCTATCTGAACGGCAACCCCGACGAGGTGTGGGCCAGCGGCACCACTGGCACCAGCAGCAGCGTCGGTGCCGGTTACAGTGCGTACGGCCGCACCATCACGTTCGGCATGCGCTACGGCTTCTGACCGGCCGCCGCCGCCTCACCAACGCGGTCCAGCACGGGCATCACCGTACCCGGCAAGCCGAGCTCAGCGGCCGCCAGGTTCTCCCGCAGATGCGCCAGCGACGAGGTGCCCGGGATAAGCAGGATATTGGGTGACCGGCGCAGCAGCCAGGCGAGGGCAACCTGCATCGGCGTGGCATCCAGTTGCTTGCCCACGTCGGACAGGGCCGAGGATTGCAGCGGGCTGAAGCCGCCGAGGGGAAAGAACGGCACGTAGGCGATGCCGTCGCGTGCGAGATCGTCGATCAGCGCGTCGTCGCTGCGATGGGCCAGGTTGTAGTGGTTCTGCACGCAGGCGATGGCACAAAGGCGGCGGCCCTCGGCGACCTGTGTGGGTGTCACGTTGCTGAGCCCGATGTGGCGGATCAGGCCCTGCTCCTGCAGTTCGGCCAAGACCGTCAGCGGCGCCTCGATCGATCCTTCCGCCGGGCCATGCGCATCGTACATGCTGCGTAGGTTGACCACCTCCAGCCTCTCCAGGCCGAGGTTGCGCAGATTGTCGTGCACGGCCTGCACCAGCGCCTCGCGCCCGAATGCCGGCAGCCAGCCGCCTTTCTCGTCCCGCCGGGCGCCGACTTTGGTGACGATGGTTAGCGTATCGGGATAAGGCGCCAACGCTTCGCGGATCAGCCCGTTAGTGACATGCGGGCCATAGAAGTCGCTGGTATCGATATGGGTCACCCCGCGCGCGACCGCTTCGCGAAGAACGGCCAGGGCTGCCGCGCGGTCGCTGGGCGGGCCGAACACGCCGGGGCCGGCAAGTTGCATCGCGCCGTAGCCCAGCCGTCCCACCTTGCGGTCGCCGAGCTGAAAGCTGCCAGCCGCGCTAATGTCGGTCATCATCGTTCTCCTTTGTGACACGCCATAGCTGGCGGCTTCTGCCGTGCGCGATAAGGCTGTACAATCCGCACGCCCTGTGCGGACGAGCGAACAATGGAGGCTGATCTCAGCGACGTCAGGGCCTTCCTCGCCGTGGCCCAGGCCAAGGGTTTTCGCGACGGGGCGCGCGCGGCCGGCACCAGTGCCTCCAGCCTGAGCGAGGCGGTGCGCCGGCTCGAAGCCAGGCTCGGCGTCCGGCTGTTCCACCGCACGACCCGCAGCGTACGTCCGACCGAGGCCGGCGCGCGCCTGCTGGAGCGGCTCGGCCCGGCGCTGGCCGAGGTGGATGCCGCCCTAGACGTGGTGAACGGCTTTCGCGACCGGCCGGCGGGCACGCTCCGGCTCAACGTTCCGGTCAGCGCGGCCCGGCTGGTGCTGCCGCGGATCGTGCCGCCCTTCCTGGCGGCCTACCCCGATATCCAGATGGAGATCACGGCGGAGGACAGCTTCATCGATGTGCTGGCGGTCGGGTGCGACGCAGGCATCCGCTACGATGAGCGGTTGGAGCAGGACATGATTGCCGTTCCGATCGGGCCGCGCATCCAGCGCTTCGCCACGGCCGCCGCGCCGGCCTATCTCCGCCGTCATCCAATGCCGGAACATCCCCGCGACCTGCTGGGCCATGCTTGCTTGCGCGGCCGGTTCGCCAGCGGTGCCATGCTGGACTGGGAGTTCGAACGCGACGGCGAGACGGTGCGGGTGGAGCCAAGGGGCCCGCTGCTCGTCAGCGTCGGCGGTGCAACCGACCTGGCCGTGGACGCGGCGGTGGCGGGCGTCGGCATCGTCACCCTGTTCGAGGATTGGCTACGGCCGTATCTCGACAGCCTCGCCCTGCAGCCTGTGCTTGAGCCCTGGTGGCCGTCCTTCTCCGGACCGTTCCTCTATTACTCCGGGCGGCGCCTCGTGCCGGCCCCGCTGCGGGCGTTCATCGATTTCGTCACCGCCCCGCCCGGGCGGGCCTTCAGCGTTCCAACCGGGCCGGCGTGACAACACTGCAACAAGGCCGGCCCAACTGCGGCTTTGACGCTGAAATGTCATAACAGTCTGAGTTTTAATATTATACCCCGAACTCGCGCCCACACACCGCGCCAAAAAGTCACGATCGGAGGTTGCCTTATGTCATCCGCTTCGCCTCGCTCGGCCCTGCTGCTGGCGACTTCCCTGTCCCTGACAGTCGCCGCGCTGTCCGCTGCAACCCCCGCCCGGGCCCAGGCTTCCGGCACCAGCCTGAGTTCGATCGAACGCCAGATCCAGGCGCTGCAGGCCGAGTTGAAGCACATGAAGCAGCAGGCCGCCCAGCGCGACCGCGAGCTGCGCGACGCGCGCCAGGAGCGGGCCTACACGCCGCCCGTCTCGCAGGCCGCGCCGGTGATGCCGCAGATCCCGGCCGGCTACGCGCTGGTGCCGGCGGCACCCGGCTCGTCCTCCGGTTCGGTCGTCCTCAGCCGCGTGGAAACCCCGCCCAAGATGCCGCCGGGCACGTTCCAGATCGGTGGCGTGTCGGTGCAGCTCGGCGGCTATATCGACGCATCGACCATCTTCAGGTCGCGCAACGAGGTTACCGACCTTTCGTCCAATTTCAGCAGCGCGATCCCGTTCCGCAACAGCCCGCTCTATCATGAGAACGAGTTCCGCGAGACGGCGCGCGGCACGCGCCTCTCGGTGGCCGCCATGGCCAACCCGGACGAGAACACCAAGCTGCGCGCCTTCGTCGCTATCGACTTCCAGGGCGGCTCGCCCACTTCCAATTCGAACCAGACGAACGGTTTCGAGCCGCGTATCCGCGAAGGCTACTTCACCTACGACCGCAAGGATCTCGGCTTCGAGTTCCTGGCCGGCCAGACCTTCACGCTGCTGACGATGGGCAAGGTAGGCGTCGATCCCGCGCTGGTGAACCTGCCGCTGACGATCGACCAGAACTACGTGCCGGGCTTCACCTATGCCCGTCAGTCGCAGGTCCGGTTCGCCAAGAGCTTCCTGCAAGGCCAGTACTGGGCCGCGATTTCGTTCGAGAACCCGCAGGCGGTTTACGCGAACGCCACGATCCCGAGCGCACTGGGCAGCCTGAACGCCACCAACCCCGGCACAGGCAGCCTGGGCACCGGCTCGAACACCGCCGTGAACGCGTGCACCGCGGTGACGACGACGATCGTGGCGGGCAAGGCGACGTCGGTCTGCACCACTTCGGCCGCGACGGCGACCGGCAATTTCAGCAACGACGTGGCGCCGGACGTGGTGGCCAAGCTGACCGCCGACTACAACGTGGCCCATTTCGAAGGCTTCGGCATCGGCCGCGTGTTCCACGACCGCGTGAGCCAGCTCGGCACCGGCCAGAGCAACACCGAAAT
This sequence comes from uncultured Alphaproteobacteria bacterium, assembly GCA_963751795.1. Taxonomy (GTDB): domain Bacteria; phylum Pseudomonadota; class Alphaproteobacteria; order Acetobacterales; family Acetobacteraceae; genus BOG-908. The sequence goes on along the minus strand of CAVVVI010000004.1, from coordinate 1,445,768 downwards.
CGGCGGCGGCGGCGGCGCCTCGGCACTCGTGCACATCATCCCGAAGCTGCTGGACGCCCAGGTGAACGGCATCATCGGCACCGGCCTCGGCCGCTACGGCCCGGCGCAGCTCGCCCGACTCGACCATCGGATCGGACGGCAAGCCTGCGCCGCTGCCGGAATACCAGGCGCTCATCGGCCTCATCGGCCATCCCGATCCGAAGCTGGACGTGTATGGCTATCTCGGCACCGAGCAGATCCATCGCCGCTACTTCAACGCCGAGAACGGCGGCAAGCTGACAGCCTATGGTTACGGCAACCCGGCCTACTCGAACGTCGGCTGCGAAGTGGAGCTCTCGCCGTCTACCGCGCCGTGCACCGCGAACACGTCAGGCATCGTGCAGGGCACGGTTGGCGCCTATTACAAGTTCCTGAAGGGCCAATACGGCACGTTCCAGGTTGGCGGGCAGGTACTCCTACACGCATCGCAGCGTGTTCCAGGGCGAGGGCCGCACGCCGCAGACGGACGAGAACATCGTCCTGCTGAGCTTCCGGTATTATCCGTTCCAGTAACCAGCGCGTGCATCATCGGCATGATCGGCGCCGGGAACCCAGGTTCCCGGCGCCGTTATGCCCTCATGAATACCCCTGCAGCAGCCGCTTCCACCGCGCATTTATGATGAAGCTGCGGTATCCCCTGCTCCTCGGCCTCTCGCTCCTTAGCGGATGTATGCCGCCCCAGCCTTCCATGGGCTTGGCGCCGCCTGGTTCCGGCAGCCATTTCGCCGCGTTCGGGCAGGACGAAGAGGCCTGCCGGCAGGCCGGCGCCGCAATCCTGAAGCATGCGCCCGAGGGCGGGCCCGGAGCAGCTGCCCAGTGGGCGAAGGCGACACCCGAGCAACGCTACGATTTCGGCTACCGGCGCTGCATGCTGGCGCATCTGCAGCAGCGGGGGGCCGGCCTGTACGCAAGCGAGCGGCCGCCCCCCGATATCGCCGGCAGGCAGGCGGTGCACGATCCCGGCCACCCGGACGCGTATTACAGCGTTCCGTACGCCACGCCCGGCTACGGCTACGACGGCTTCAGCCCGTACCAGCGGGATTCGCCGGGCCGGCCAGCAGATTGGCCACCAGCCCCGTCCACCCGGTCTGGTGGGCGGCGCCCAATCCGCGCCCGGTCTCGCCATCGAAATGTTCGTGGAACATCAGGTCGTCCCGCAACAGCGGGTCCTGTGTCACGCGCACATTGTCGCCCCAGAACGGCCGCCTGCCATCCGCCTGCGCCAGAAACAGCGAGGCGAGGCGGCTCGCCAGCATATCGGCCACCTGAGACAGGTTGAGATGCCGGCCCGATCCCACCGGACATTCCACGGTGAAGTCGTCGCCATAATAGGCGTGGAACACGCGCAGCGACTCCACGAGCAGCATGTTGATGGGAAACCACACCGGCCCGCGCCAATTGGAATTGCCGCCGAACAGCGTGCGCTGCGATTCACCCGGCTCGTAGCCGATCGCGTAGCTGCCCCCATCCACCTGCAACACGAACGGCTTGGCCGCATGCGCCTTGGAGAGTGATCGGATGCCGTAATCGGAGAGGAACTCGCTGGCATCCAGGGCGCGCCGCAGCAGGCATTTCAGCCGGTGGCCGCGCAGCAGCGAGAGCAGGCTGCGATCGCCCATCCCCGGTTCCGACCAGCGCGACACCAGGCTGGCCATGGCGGGACGGTGCTGCAGGAACCAGCGCGTGCGGGCGGCAAACGAGGGCAGCCGGTCGAACATCTCGGGTTCCAGCACCTCGACGGCGAAAATCGGTATCAGCCCGACGATGGAGCGCAGCCGCAGCGGCAGCTTGCGCCCGTCCGGCAACGACAGCACGTCGTAGAAGAATTCGTCGGTGGCATCCCACAGCCCGATGCCGTCGCCGCCCATGTCGGTCATCGCCTCGGCAATCGAGAGGAAATGCTCGAAGAACTTGGAGGCCATGTCCTCGTACGCGGCATCGTCCAGCGCCAGCTCGAGGGCGATGCGCATCATGTTCAGCGCATACATCGCCATCCACGCCGTGCCGTCCGACTGGTCGATCCGGCCGCCGGTCGGCAGCGGCGCCGAGCGGTCGAACACGCCCACATTGTCCAACCCGAGAAAGCCGCCCTGGAAGATGTTGCGGTCCCCGGCATCCTTGCGGTTCACCCACCAGGTGAAGTTCAGCAGCAGCTTGTGGAAGATGCGCTCCAGGAACGCGCGATCGGCAACGCCGGTCAGCGCGCGGTCGGCGCGATAGACGCGCAGCGCCGCCCAGGCGTGCACCGGCGGGTTCACGTCGCCAAACGCCCATTCATAGGCGGGCAGCTGACCGTTCGGGTGCATGCACCAGTCGCGCGTCAGCAGCAGGATCTGGTCCTTGGCGAAATCCGGATCGATCAGCGCGAAGGTGACGGCCTGGAACGCCAGGTCCCACGCCGCGAACCAGGGGTATTCCCAGCTATCGGGCATCGAGACGATGTCGGCGTTGTTGAGATGCCGCCAGCCTCGGTTGCGGGTGCGGCCCGGTGGTGGCGGCGGCTGGCCGGGGTCGCCGTCCAGCCAGCGCGCTACGTCGTAATAGTAGAACTGCTTGCACCAGATCATGCCCGCCAGCGCCTCGCGCTGCACACGCCGCTGGTCCGGGCAGGCGATGCCCGCCTGCAGAGCCTCGTAGAACGCGCACGCCTCGGCGCGGCGGCGGGTCAGCACCTCGTCGAACGGCGCGGCGGCCGCACCGTGGGCGGGGCGCAGGCGCAGGCGCAGCGTCGTGCAGGCACCAGGGGCCAGCACCACGCGCGTGCACAGCCCCACCTTGCTGCCGCCGTCGCGCCTGATGGCCGAAGCGTCGCCGCCCACCACGTAGTTGCCGATGCCGTCCTTGAACGGCCCGGGCGCGGCGGTGCCGAACAGCCTGGGCGTGTTGGTGTCGTTCTCGCAAAAGGCGATGTCCTGCACGCAATCGGCTTCAAGATGCAGGTCGGCCATGCCGTGGCACGTCGCGAGCAGGCCGCCGCCCGCCATCGGCGTGATCCGCGCGCGCTGGCTGCCCGGATGCCACGACCAGGTGTTGCGTGCCCAGAGCTGCGGGATGATGTGCAGTGCGGCCTCCACCGCCGCACGGTTGCGCACCGTCACGCACATCAGGATGTCGTCGGTATCGGCCTTGGCGTATTCCACCGTCACGTCGAAATACGCGTCGTTGTCGAACACGCCGGTGTCGTACAGCTCGAACTCGCGATCGGCCTTGCCGCGCCTGGCGTTCTCTTCGACCAGCCACGCATAGGGAAACGCCGCCTGCGGATATTTGTAGCCCATGCGCAAATAGGAGTGCGTGGGCGTGGCATCGGTGAAGGTGTAGTGCTCCTTCACGTCCTCGCCGTGATTGCCTTCCGCGTTGGTCAGGCCGAACAGCCGCTCCTTCAGGATCGGGTCGCGGCCGTTCCACAGCGCCAGGCCCAGGCACCAGTGCAGGCGCTCGTCGCCGAAGCCGGCCAGCCCGTCCTCGCCCCAGCGATAGGCGCGGCTGCGGGCATGGTCGTGCGGCACGTAATCCCACGCCGTGCCGCCCGGGCTGTAATCCTCCCGCACGGTGCCCCATTGCCGGTCGCTGAGGTAGGGTCCCCAGCGCCGCCAGCCTTCGCCGCGCCTGATCTGCAGCAGGCGCTTGCCCTCTTCGGTGGCCATCAGCGCCGCAGGCGTGGCGTCGGTCATCGGGCAGCCTCCGTCATCGCACGCACGCGGATCAGCTCGCCCAGCGACCATGCTTGGAACGGGCAGCCGCCGGGCGTGTGCGGGGCGTCGCCATCGGCCACCTCGCTGACATGGCCCAGCCCGGCATGATCGAGATGCGCCAGCAGCGGCGCCAGGAAACGCCGGCGCGCCTCCTCCCGCGCGGCCGCGCTGTCGCCGCGCACGCGCAGCCAGGCTTGCACGAAGGCGCCCATCAGCCACGGCCACACGGTGCCCTGGTGGTAGGCGCCGTCGCGCTGCAATGGCGAGCCGCCATAATGCGGTTTGTAATCCGGATGATCCGGCGACAGCGTGCGCAGACCGAGCGGCGTCAGCAGCCGCGCTTCCACGCAGGCGACCACACCGGCAGCCTGGTCGCCCTCCAGCAATGCGTAGGGCAGGCCGCCCACGGCGAAGATCTGGTTGGGCCGCAGCGACGCATCGACGGCGCCGGCCACATGGCCCGCATCCACCACATCGAGCAGGCCGCCGGTGGCCGGATCGGCAAAACGCTGCGCGAAACTCGCACGCGCCTGGTCCGCCAGGCCGGCCCAGCGCGGGTTCCAGCCGGCGGCGATGCGCAGCGCGTTATACCACAGCGCCTGGATCTCCACCGGCTTGCCGATGCGCGGCGTGACCACCCAGTCGCCCACCTTGGCGTCCATCCAGGTGAGCTGCCGGCCCGGCACGCCGGCCTGCAGCAGACCGTCCGGCGTGCGCATGATGCCGAACCGCGTGCCGCGCACATGCCCGTCCAGGATGGCCTCGCAGGCCGCCTGCAGCGCGGCCGCGGTGCCCGGCCGCAGGCCGGCGCAGCCCAGCAGGTCGCCGGTCGCCACGATGAACCACAGCGAGGCGTCGGCGGTGTTGTATTCCGGCGCGTTGTCGTCGCCGAACCGGTTGGGCAGCATGCCCTCGCTGACGCAGCCGGCCCAGGCCAGCAGCACCGCCTCGGCCTGGGCGATGCGGCCGGTGCCCAGCAACAGGCCGCGCAGGGCGATGAAGGTGTCGCGTCCCCAATCGGTGAACCATGGATAGCCGGCGATCAGGGTGATGCCGGGCGGCCGGGCCGCCACGTAGGCCTGCGCCGCGCGGGCCACCCGGTCGGGCGCGGCCGCGCGGCGCACTGCCTCGGCAGCCAGGATCCGCGCCGCCGCCGGGCCTGCCTGCACCGACAGCCCGTCGCCGCTGCGTAGCATCATCACCGCATCGCCATCCTGCAACGCCCAGCGGAACACGCCGGGTGAGGCGAGGTCTTCCACGCAATCCAGCCCGCGCGCCTGCTCGGCGGTGTAGAGGACGCGGCGATACCAGCACATATCCTGCGTGTAGGCGCCGTTGGTGAGGCAGGCGACCGCCGGCTGGCCGGCATAGGGCCGCCAGGCCACGTTGCCGCCGGCGATGGTGGGGCGTGCGTCGAAAGCCGGGTTTTCGTGGTGCAGCGCATGGTATTCGCGCACGCAGAGCAGCGGGCGGACATGCAGCACGGCGCCGGCACCGCCGCCGCGCCAGCGCAGCACGGTATCGCCGCCGACCGGATCGACCACGATCTCCTGCGACACCGCGGCAACGTCGTCGGCGGCGAACACCCAGCGTGGCCAGGGCTCCGGCGCGAAGCTGCGCAGCCAGGGGGTCAGATCGGGTGCCACCACGTCCGGGCAGTAGCGGCGGGCGGTCAGCGGCAGGCGCGTGCCGGCCTGCTCCACCCAGGCGTCGATGCCCGCCACCAGCACCATGCGGCCGGTGGGCGGCGTGGTGCTGGTCAGCAGCAGCGCGTGGTAGCGGCGCGTGGGCACCAGCCCCGCCGTGCCGGAGGCGAAGCCGCCATTGCCGTCCGGCTCCAGCCACTCGTCGAAATCGTTCAGCACCGTGCCCGCCGCCGGCCGAAGGCGGGCAGGGCGCTCAACGGCCCTGCCCGTAATCGGCGAAGCGTGCGGCCGCCGCGTCCAGCTGTGCGTCGTCGAGGATCCGTCCGCCCCCCAGCAGCAGCGCGCCGTGCATCACGGCAGCCTGCTCCTCCACCTCCTCGGCAATGGAGAGCGCCTCCTGCAGGCTGCCGCCGATGGCGATCTGGCCGTGATTGGCCAGCAGGCAGGCGAGGCCGCCGGCCATGGTGGCCACTGCAGCATCGGCCAGCGCCGCGGTGCCGAACGTGGCATAGGGGGCCACCGGCACCCCGCGCGAGCGGGCCACCAGCACCATGTAGTGGATCGGCTCGATGGGCCGGTTGCAGCAGGCGAGGATGGTGGCGTAGCGCGAATGGCAATGCACTACCGCATGCGCGTCCGGCCGGGCGTGCAGGATGCCATGGTGCATCCTGAACTCGGTCGAGGCCCGCAGGCCGCCTGCCGCCGGTGTGCCGGCCGCATCCACGAACACCATGCCGGCCGGCGTCAGCGCCGCGGGCGGCACGCCGGAGGGCGTAACCAGCAGGCCGCCCGCCACCCGCACGCTGGCATTGCCGCTGGTGCCCCGGTTCAGCCCGCTCGCATGCATCTGCCGCATGATCGCCACGAGCGCCTCGCGGGCTTGCGGCTCGTCCATCGCGGGCGGCGCCTACTCGCCCTGCTCGACGGCGAGCAGGCTGCGGTCGCCCTTGGCCGCCACCACGATCTGCACCCGGGCAGCATCCAGGCCGCAATTTTCGGCCAGATAGGCCGCCACCGCCTTGCCGCGGCGGGCGGCCAGATCGCGGTCGCCGCTGCCATGGGCCTCCACCCGGATGCGGCTGCCGGCGAGCTGGCCGGTGAAGCCGTCGAGGATGCGGGTGGCGCTCGGCGTCAGCCGGGCCGAGCCGGCGGGGAAGACGATGGCCGGCAGCGCATCGTCGCGGTGTTCGGCCATGGCGGACTGCACGGTGGCCGTGCGGCCCTGCGCGCGCCGGGCAGGGCCGGCCAGTTCCTGCGCCGGTTGTGCGGCCGCCGCGCCGTGCCAGCATGACGCGGCCAGCCCGAGCGCCCAGGCCGCTTGCCGCACCCGAAATCGCCTTGCGGCGGACGTGCTTGCATCCTGCATCGTAACGCTCATACCGGCAGGCGCGGGCCGGATGCAAATCCGGCGCGGCCGGGCCCCTGGCCGGCGCAGGGCGGCTGACTTACAGAGGGTGGTGTTCGGCAGGCAGGTGGCGCGGTGGAGCTGGTGTGTGTGGATCTGGGCGGAACGCATGTGCGCTTCGCCATCGCCAGCGTCGCCGCCGGCCGGGTGGTCAGCCTTGGCGAGCCCACGACGTTGCGCACCGGCGACTATGCCGGCATGCAGCCCGCCTGGGCCGCCTTCGCCGCCCAGCACGGCCGGCCACTGCCCGCCGCCGCATCGTTGGCGGTGGCGGCCCCGATCGCCGGCGAGCTGCTGAAGCTGACCAACAGCACGTGGCTGCTGCGCCCGGCCACGCTGGCCGCCGAGCTGGGCGTGCAGCATCTGACCCTGATCAACGATTTCGGCGCCGTGGGCCATGCCGTGGCCCAGCTGCCGGCCAGCGACCTGCACCCGGTGGCCGGCCCTGACGTGCCGCTGCCGCAGACCGGCGTGATCGGCATCGTGGGCCCCGGCACCGGGCTGGGCGTGGCCCATGTGCTGCGCCAGACCGCCGGCTACCAGGTGATGGAGACCGAAGGCGGCCATATCGACTGGGCGCCGACCGACGCCACCGAGGACGCCATCCTGCAGCGCCTGCGCGCGCGGCTGCAGCGCGTCTCGGCCGAACGCATCGTCTCCGGCCCCGGCCTGGCCAATTTGTATGCCTGCCTGGGCGCGCAGGCCGGCGCCACCCCGCCGACTATGGACGACAAGACGCTGTGGGCGGCAGCCCTGGCCGGCACCGACACGCTGGCCGCGGCCGCGCTGGAGCGGTTCTGCCTGTGCCTGGGCAGCGTGGCCGGCGACATTGCGCTGGCCCAGGGCGCGCACGGGCTGGTGATCGCCGGTGGCATCGGCACGCGGCTGGCCGGCGTGCTGCCGCGCTCTGGCTTCGCCAAGCGCTTCGTGGCCAAGGGCCGCATGGCCCCCATGCTGGCCACCCTGCCGGTGAAAGTGATCACCCACCCCGAGCCGGGCCTGTTCGGCGCCGCGGCCGCCTTTGCCAGGGAGCATGTGCTGTGACCACGCGCCGATCCGCCTGCCTGCTGCTGGCTAACCTCGCACTGGCGGCCTGCACCCCGCCACTGGCACCCGTGCTCTCGCGCCAGGACCAGGACGACCTGGCCCGCATCACCGCCTACCTGAATGGCCTGCCGCGGTTCCAGGCGCGCTTCGAGCAGACCGGCGCGTTCGGCCCCGGCGCCGGGCTGGTGTGGCTTGATCGCCCCGGGCATCTGCGGCTGGACTACCAGGGCCCCGGCGCGCGGCTGATGGTGATCACCAATGGCCGCGTGGCGATCCTCGACCGCAGCAGTGGTGCGCTGACCACCCAGCCGCTCTCGCGCACGCCGCTCGGCATCCTGCTGTCCTCCACTATCCAGCTCGACGGGCCGGTGACCGCGAGTGCGGTGACGCACGGCGCCGGCACGCTGAGCGTGACGCTCTCCAAGACCGGGCAGGCGGGGCAGGGCAGCCTGACGTTGACCTTGGCCGACGCGCCGCTGCTGCTGCTCGGCGTGACGGTGACCGACCCCTATCACCGCACGTTGCAGCTGCGACTATCCGACATCGACACCGCGCCGGTGCTGACGCCGTCGCTGTTCCAGCTGCCCGCCGCCGGCAGCTAGAAGCTGGTCTGCAGATCCAGCTGCACCACGCTGTTGCCGTCCGGCGGGCCGGAGACCACCTGCGCGCTGAAATAGCGCAGCGATAGGAACGTGTCTTTCGCCACGCCGAGGCTGCCGGTCAGGATATAGCCCTTGGCGTTGGTGCCGCCGAGGTGGAAATCGGAGTCGGTGATGGAATCCAGCGTCGCGTCCGTCTCGAGGTATTTGTAGGCGGCGGTGACGTTCCACTCCCACGTATGGTGGATGATGGGCTGGCCGACCGTGGCCTTGAGCAGATAGGCGGTGTCGCCACCCTGGTAGAAATTGCGGCTGCCGATGTTGTTGAGAGGCCCCACAAAATTCGGCGGGCCGTGGGCGAGGATGGCGGCGCGGTTATAGGCGAGGTTCTTGAGGTATTCGCCCTCGAGCAGGATATCGAACGGATGATAGCTGGTGATCTCCAGCCGCGGATGGGCTTCGAGCACCGCAAAGCGCGAGGCGAGGCCGAAATACTCCGGCTGGATCGTAGGCGTGACGGCGCCGTTGTTCGAGCCGGTCAGGCTGATGTTGCGGATCGCGTAAACACTGTTGCCGAACTGCTGGAACGGAAAGCGCGTGGAATCGGTGCTGCAGTTGAACACCGCGCCCACCTGTTCCACGCATGGTGCCGAGACGGCACCTTGCACGCCGTCGAAATCGAAAAAGCCGACACCGAGCCCGGCCGCAATATCGGGCCTTGCCTGCCAGCGGGCGCCGCCTTGGATGGCGAACAGATAGGCGTTCGTGCTGGGTGATTTCTGGAATGAGGTGGTGGCAAAATCGAACGCGGTGTTCAGGATCGGGAACACGCCGCCGGTGACGAACGCGCCCACGGTATCGGACAGTTTCGGCGTGTAGGAGGCGGAGATGCCGTCGAAGCCGAGCTCGCTGTAGAAGATCAGGTCGGTGGTGAAGAACGGGTTGTTTTCGCGGCCCACATAGGCAGTCAGGTCGGAGACGGGCTTGTAGGTGAAATACGCGCGGTCGATGTAGGCGCTGTATTTGCCGAAATCGCCGGGCTGGCCGAGCGTCTGGTTGGGCGTGACGGGGCCGTTATCCGCGCCCGTGCTGAGGCGAATATCGGCCGTCAGCGTGTCGTCGATCAGCGCTTCGACACCCACCCGCGCGCGGATGCGCGGCCGGTCGCGATCCTGCGTGGTGTTGAGAAAGGGCGGGTTCGCCTGCGCGCCCGTGCCGTTGATGCTGAAGTTGCCGAGGTCGTACGCGCTGCCGTTATTGATGGCGGCGAAGTTGATGAACGAGTTGGAATTGCCGCGATCAAAGGAATCCCGCTCGTAGCGCGCCCGCAAATCGCCGTACAGCTTGAACCGTCGTGTCCATTCCGGCACCACGCTCGGCACCGACCAACCTTCCTGCTGGGCTTCGGTCATCACCTGCGCGCGCACCTCGTCGGCAATCTGCTTGCGCACGAATTGCGGCACGTAGGTGACGCGGATATCGCCGGATTTGGCCGGCGGCTCGCGCGTGGCGGTGATGGCGCGACCGCGATGCGCGGTGGAAGCCAACGGCGCTTCGGTCTGCCGCAGCAGCTCGTGGGCTTGTTTGGGGCTGACGATCTTCTTCTGCACCAGCAGGTCGAGCAGCCGGGAGATCTTGGTGTCGGCGTCCTCGTCGGCGCGGGCCGGCGTGGCGGTGCCGGCGGTGCACGCCGCCACCATGGCGCTCGTGAGCGCAGCGCGGCGCAGCCAGAAGTTGCGTCGAAGGCTCGTCATGAAGGCAATCCGATTTCGTTGCAGCCCGCCGCCGTTCCGCGTGGGCTCGTGATGGTGTCTGGTGTAGCCCCGCACGCGCGATGCGCGTTCGCCTGTGCCTCGTCTCCGGCCGCCCGGGCCGGCTCGCTGGACCGCCCCCCTTTTGGCGACCTTCGTTCCGCGCCGCAGTAGCATCAAAGCCGGGGCTGCGCGCGGGGCGCTGTGTGACAGAACGATGAATATTCCACCCCCCGCTGGAACGGGGCCGCAGTTACGAGGTATGGGGCGGAGCCGCATTGCGCACGCGGAAGGCCTCTGCGGTCGGCCGCGTGTGCGTTGACAGCTCAAACAATCAGCAGCGTGCGCCGCCGCTAATTGCTGATCCGGCCCGGTGCGGCGAGAGCCGAGGCAAGCATCGCCTGTAAAGCGGTAGTGATCTCCGTCGAATCGCTTGCCTGATAATACTGGCCGGGCGCCGAAGCGCAGGCTTTCAGCGCTGCCGCAATCGAGTTTGTCGTGTCGGTGAGGGGTGCCTCGACGGGAATACGCGCGTTGTTGGGCGCGGGAGACCGCAGGTAGAAGCCATTAGGCAGTGGATAATATGGAGTATAGAGCACATAGATGTTGAAGCCCAGTTTCTTCAATGGCGCGCAATTGGTCTCGTTGTTGACATTCGTCATCTGACCGATGATCCGGCTGCCTGTGACCGAAGTATCGTTGAGGCCGTCGGTAATGACAAACAGGTTTTTGCGCGGCTTGGTGGGCGAGGTGCCATCGCCACCGGCGGTGAAATGCGACGCTAAGTAGGCTGTGGCCGTGGCGAAGTCGGTGTTCGGGTTATCCAACACCGCAGGGGTGCCGATCGCCTGGATGTCCGACAGGCCGTTGGAGAGATTCGTATCGGCTTCAACGAAGTTGCCACCGGGTTTCGGATGTACCTGGGCCACAGCCGAGTTGAAGGTGTAGACGCCGAGGCTGAACTGATTGCTCTCCTGCTCCTTGCTGATCAGCGTCGTCACCACCTGCGCCGCGGCCTGCTGGATGATATCGAACCGGAGCTTGATGTTCGCACCCTGCTGGTTGGCCGCCTGAACCAGCGTGTAGTAATCCGTGGTGCTGGGCGCCAGATTGGTCTCTGAAACCGTCGTGTGGCAGGCAAAGCCGCAGGGCGACGAGGGAAGGTTGGCAGTCTTTCCCGTAACGGAGTCGGTCGCGCCCGCGTAAGGTGTACCGGTGCCGGTCGGGCAATAACCATTAGCGTCGACCGGCGATGGCGATCCCGGTAATCCTGGTGGCTTGCCTTGCGGAAAGTAGCACTCGTTTGGATCGCCGGTGAACAGCGGGTCACAGCTTCCTGTCGGCGTGCCCGGGATCGGGTTGGTCTTGCCGACTGTTGTGTACCCTGTGCTGCCGCCGTAGTACCAGGTGAACTCCCATTGGCTCGTTGGGCTGCCGGTTCCCGTAGCCATAACGTGTCTGTAGTTCGTGAGCGCGGTCGGTGTCGGCGGGCACGTTGTTAGATACTGCAGCTTCTCAATATCCGATGCCGTGGCTCCGATCAGCATGGACGAAGAGTTGTCGATCAGCATCGCGATCTCGGAATACGAGTTCGTGGTGATCACCGCATTGGCGCTGCCGCGGATGGGCCAGCTGCTGACGTGGAACAGGCCGCCGAAATGCGTGTTCACTGTGCCCTGGTAGGTGACGGTCGAGGTGAACGTGCTGGAGCCGGCATCATAGGTCACGTCGGGCACGGTCACTGAAGTCACGCTGCCGAACGGCAACGTTCCTGCCTGCGCGGCGAACCATTGCTTGCCGGCCGTGGCGCCCTTGCTGCCCGCCTTATCCGTGCTGTCGCCGTTGATGAAATGCGTGGACGCGATGCGCACCGCATGGATGGCGCCGGAATCGGCGGCCAGATTCAGCTGCGCCTGGGCCTCGGCGTAGAAGCTGTAATCGATGGCGAGGCCGACCGACATCACCAGCGGCACGACCGCGGTGGCGAACACGATCGAGACGGAGCCCTGCCTGTGGCGGGCCACGGCGCCCGGCCTGCGATGATGGTGCGTGCGCATGCTCGCCTGCCTCTCAGTAGCTCAACGGGGGGGCGGTGCAGTTCACCGCCGGGTCGGCCGGCACGTATTGCGTGAATTGCTGCGTCTGGTTCTTCGTCGGGTCCACCGAGCGGACCGACCAGTAGCCCGTGGCCCAGAAATCCAACGGTCCGGTCAGGAACTTCAGGAAGAGCGGGCGATACTGGTAGTGCACGTCAGCCACCAGCACCGGGTCCGGCTCGGAGATGCCGAGCGTGCGCACGGTGAGCAGGAGCTGAGCGGCGAGGATCGGGTCGGTGGGCCCTTTCTGCAGCAGAACGCCGCAGGGGCGCCGGACCTGCTGGAAAGGGTTGGCCGTCTGCCCGTTGCCGCCGGCGTAGGACGTGCTCCAGGCGACGTAGGGCACGTAGCAATTCGTCAGCGCCGAGGGCTGGCAGCCTGCGACCGGCACGAACGCCACGGAGGAGAGCGTCACCGATTTGGTCGGGCTGGTCTCGGTGAGGTCGCGCAGCCAGGGCGCTTCGGCGTAGATGGTGGAAAGTGTCTGCTGCACCTGCGTCGGGCTCAGCAGCGTGGTCTTGTCGGCCTGCACCGACAGGCTGCTGGCCGAGACGGGGATGTTGCGCGAGGCCTCGTAGATCTCCTCCCACATGATGATGCCGCGGGCGACGTCGATCACGCCGATCACCAGCAGCATCAGCACCGGGGCGGCCAGCGCGAACTCGATGGCGGCCACGCCGCGCCGCCCCAGCCGGGCGCGCCGGCTGCTGGAGGGGGTCAGCATGGCTTGGCCACCGTGGAGCCGGCCGCCGCGGCTGTGGGTGCGTAGGATTCGGTCACCAGGCCGGTGGTCGAGAGCGTGACGTGCACCGAGCCGCCGCCGGGGTAGCCCACCGAGAAGGTGTTGCGCAGCAGCGTGCCCACGAAACTGGGGCCGACATAGAGCGCGCTGACCAGCAGGAACTGCCCGGGCCCGCTGTTGCAGAAGGTGGAGGTGCCGTCGGTGTTGAGGTAGCCGCCGCCCACCAGATCGAGCGTGCCGCCGCTCAGCGGCACCACGCCGGTGGTGACGTCGTAGAAATCCTGGGTGGGGCTAAACGCCACCTTCTGGACCTTGACGTAAACCCGGCTGTTGCAGGCGAGGAGCAGGCCGCCCGAGTCCGGGCACAGATAGCCCGAAACGAAGCTGCCCCCGTTGGACACGTTCTGCGCGTTCCCCGTCTGGATCTGGCGAACGGCGGCGTGCAGCGCGGTGTCGAGCTCCTCCTGGCAATACAGGTCGTAGGAGACCTCGAAGATCAGCAGCAGGAAGGCGAAGAACGGGATGGCCAGCAGGGCGAATTCGAGGGTGACGAGGGCGCCGGTATGCCGCGCGAACCGGCTGCGCAGCGCCCGCCCGAGGCGCAGCGTTGCCCGGCCGCCGAAGCTGCCGCCGACGCAAGCCGAATGTTTGCTGCTGTCGATCACATCTTCGTTATAGACGGACCGATCGGCTCACGCAAAGAGTTTAACGCACCGCACCAGCGATCGCGGTCAGCCCTGGCCGGGCGTCCGCGCCGGCGCCCGCGGCGGCCGCCCGGGCCAGTCCGTCACGTGGCCCTCCAGCGCGCCAGCCCGCCGCTCGTCGATCACCCGGCCGCGCACCGAGGCGCCGGCGGTATGGACCGTCTCGGGATCGCCGGAGACGAGCCAGTGCCACCAGGCCAGGCCACGACCCTCCCGCACCCGCCGATACGCGCAGGAGGGCGGCAGCCAGTCGATGTCGGTCAGGGCCGCCGGCGTCAGCTGCACGCAATCGGGCACGCGCCGCCGCCGCCGTGCGTAGTCGCCGCAGCGGCAGGTGTGGGTATCCAGCAGCCGGCAGGCGACGTTGGTCCAGGCGATCTCGCCGGTATCCTCGTCGCGCAGCTTGTGCAGGCAGCAGCGGCCACAGCCGTCGCAGAGGGATTCCCACTCCTCCTGCGTCATCTGTTCCAGCGTCTTGGTTTTCCAGAAGGGCGGCATGGCTGTCACCCTTAGCCGAAGCGGCGGCGTTCGGAAAACGCTCAGCGCACCTCGTAGGCGATCGGCTTGAAGGCGAAATTGTTCGATTGCAGCGCCGAACAGGCGGTCAGGCCGACGATGAGGTCCTCCTCGGCCAGGAACGTCACGTGGTCGCCCGCCCGGCTGCGCGGCGGCTCCACGGCCAACGCGCCGCTCTGGCCGTCCACGGTCACGTTCATGAATACGTTGAAGGCCACCGGGATACGGTCGGGCCCAATGCCGAACGCGGCGAGCGCTTCGGCCAGGTTGCCGAAGCAGCCCCGGTGCGGCTCGGTATCTCCATAGATGATGCGGAACGTGTCGGCCGAGCAGGGCGTGAGCAGGAAATCGTGGCGGCCCACCGTATCCTCGGTAATGCGCAGCAGCACGCGGCTTCTGTTGCTGTAGAGCGGGTCGCCGGTGGTCAGGTAGATGCGGCTGGCATAATCCAGCGTTCGGCCGGACGAGATCACCTCGTCGGTGTCATGCGCGTTGAAGGCCAGCAGGTCGGCCACCTGTTCGCCCTGCGGGTCGGTCACGGTTAGGCTCTGGCCGCGTGCCATCCGGAACGCCGTGCCGGAGCGCGGCGGGATGATGTTCACGCGTCGCGCGCCGGTGGGGTGAACGGGCACCCCCAGCCGGCATCGACGGCGCGGCCGCTATATTGCCGCGCTTCGGACACCTCGCCGAAACGCGCCAGCATCGGGTTCTGCGAGCCGGCGAGCTTCTCGTCGCGCGTCAGGATCGAGCTGCGGAGCTTGTCGTAGCTGCCTTCCTGCCGCAGCCGCTCGAACTGGTCGTGCAGGTTGAAGATCAGGCAGGGCGCCTGGAAGCGGCGGGCCGGCCGGCTGGCGCGGGGATGCAGCCCGACGATGAAGAACGCCTCGCCGCCGAAGCTCAGCGAGAAATGGGTATCATGCGGATCGTCGCTGACGCGGGCGTCGTAGGGCTGGCCCTGCCAGGCATCCTTGTCGGTCAGCGACTGCACGCGGTCCCACAGGCAGGTTTCGAACTCGGTTTCGCTCAGCGTGTGCGGCCCCTCGAACACCACGGCGAAGCTGCGAAACAGCGTGGGCTCGCTGCGATAGGCGCTGACGAAATCGAGCAGCAGCGGGTAGATGCGCAGATCGTCCCAGGCCGAGCGGATATCGCGTGCCACCACGATGGCGATCTGGTCGCGGGCCAGCGCCGCCTTGGCGCCGACGCACGGGAAGGGCGGCGCGGCGATGAAGCTGCGCAGATCCTGGGCCAGTCTGTGGTCGCTATCGCAGGTCTCGATCAGCATGGCGGGCGGCGTCCTCCGGGGACAGGACAACGTGGTGAGGCGGGCAAAAGCCGCAGGCGCTGCGCGCAAACGTGAACACCCGGACATCTGCCGCTTCAGCCACCCAACTCCCGATTGCGTGAGGCGGCGAACGTCCGTAAATGGCGCGCATGTTCTCCATCCGCCGCGCCGGAGCGCTGCTCGCGGTCCTGGTTCTCGGCGCCTGCGGCGTGGGGCCGCGCTATCACCGGCCGGCGCTCGACATGCCGGCGGCCTTCAGCAGCCCCGGCGCCGCGCCGGTGCAGGCCGCCCTGCCGCCCACCGATTGGTGGCGCGGCTTCGGCATCCCCGAGCTGGACGCACTGATCGAACTGGCGGCGCGGCAAAGCCCCGACGTGGCCGCCGCCGCCGCCCGCATCGTGGAGGCGGACCAGGCCGCCCGCGTCGCCGGCAGCCCGTTGCTGCCCGGCGTCACCGGCACGCTGGGACAGACCTACCAGCGCTCCGGCATCCAGGGCAGCGGCGGGTTCAGCGGGCTGGGCGGCACGCCTCTGCCGGCGGGCGCCGGCACTGCGCAGCTCGGCAGCCTGGCCGGCGGCAGCCACCACCGCTACATCGACACGCGGAACTACACGGCGCAGCTCAACGCCACCTACCAGGTCGATTTCTGGGGGCAGAACCTCGATGCGCTGCGGGCCGCCCTGGCCAGCGCGCAGTTCAGCCGTTTCGATGCGCAGACCGTATGGCTGACCACCTCCAGCTCGATCGCCACGACGTATATCCAGGCCGCCGGCTACCGCGACCGGCTGGCGATCGCGCGCAACAACCTGCGCTCGGCGCAGGACGTGCTGGCCGCCTTCCAGGCGCGGCTCACCATCGGCACCGCCAGCCTGCTCGACGTCAGCCAGCAGGAAGCCCTGGTGGCCGGCTACCGCGCGCAGATCCCGAGCCTGCAGAGCCTGTTCGAGCAGCAGCGCATTGCGCTGGGCATCCTGGTCGGGCTGCCGCCCGAGCGCATCCGCATCGATCCCAAGCCGCTGGTCGCCACGCGGCTGCCGGAAGTGGCCGCCGGGCTGCCATCGGACCTGCTGCGCCGCCGGCCCGACGTGGAGGCGGCCGAGGCGCAGCTGCTGGCCCAGAACGAGACGGTGCGGCAGGACGTGGCCGCATTCTTCCCCAGCCTGCAGCTGACCGCCTCCGGCGGGCTCTCCAGCCTGGTGCTCTCCAGCCTGATCAGCGGCCCGGGCACGCTGGTGGCCAGCCTGGCCAGCCAGGTCGCGCAGACGATCTTCGATAACGGCGCCAAATCCGGCACGCTCGGCGAGGCACGCGGCCGCTACCGCGAGCTGGCCGCCGATTACGCACGCGTCGTGCTGCAGGCGCTCGACGATACCGAAACCGCGCTGACCCAGGCTGCCTACGCAGCCGAGCAGGAGCGGCTGGAAGCCGAAGCCGTGCGCACCGCCCAGCGCTCGCTCGATATCGCGCGCGCCCAGCTCGGCGCCGGCACGATCGACATTGTCACCGTGCTCAACACGCAGACGACGCTGTTCGGCGACCAGGATACGCTGGCGCAGGTGCGCATCGCCCGGTTCGAGGCGATCGTTTCCTTATATAAGGCCCTGGGTGGCGGCTGGAGCGGCCCCGTCCTCTCCGCTCCCCCGCACACGGTGTATCCCCCGTCATGAAGCGTTTCCTCAAGGGCTTGCTCGTCGCCGCCATCATCCTGGTGGCGCTCGGCGCCATCGTGGGCCTGGTGAAGCTGCGCAGCGGCCACAAGCCGCCGGCCGTGGCCACCGATACCGCCATCCCGGTCGCCACTGCGCAGGCCCGCCGCGACGACGTGCCGCTGACCATCGACGGCATCGGCACCGTCCAGGCGCTCAACACGGTCAACATCCGCCCGATGGTGGACGGGCCGCTGACCGAGGTGCGGTTTCGCGAAGGGCAGGACGTGCATGCCGGCGACGTTCTGGCGCGCATCGACCAGCGCACCTACCAGGCCGCCTACGACCAGGCCGTCGCCAAGAAGGCGCAGGACGAAGCGACGCTGGCCAATGCGCAACGCGATCTGGGCCGTTACGACAAGCTGGCCAAGACGCAGTACACCACGGCGCAGCAGGCCGACACGCAACGCTCCGCCGTGGCGCAGGACATGGCGATCGTGCGGCAGGACCAGGCGCAGATCGACAGCGCGCGCACCAATCTGGGCTACACCACCATCACCGCCCCGGTGGATGGCCGCACCGGCATCCGCCAGGTCGATCTCGGCAACCTGGTGCACAGCACCGATGCTACGCCGCTGACGGTGGTGACCACGCTGCGCCCGATCAGCGTTGTGTTCACCCTGCCGCAGCAGGCGCTGCCGCAGGTGGTGGCCGCCATCGAGGCGGCGCGTGCCGAGGGCGGCGCGGTGGTCGAAGCGCTGCCGCAGGATGGCGGTGACGGGGCCGACGGCGCCGCTGCGCCCCCGGTGTTGGATCGCGGCCGCGTGGCGGTGCTCGATAACGAGGTGGATCAGAACACCGGCACCATCAAGCTGAAAGCGGTGTTCCCCAACCCGGCGCTGCGGCTATGGCCCGGCGCCTTCGTCAACGTGCGCCTGGCGCTGCGGGTGGACCGCAACGTGGTGACCGTTCCGACAGCGGCGGTGCAGCGCGGCCCGCAGGGCGCCTTCGTGTTCACGCTCGACAAGGATGTGGCCAGCCGCCACCCGGTTGTCGTGGCCCGGCAGGACGAGCAATCCGCGGTGATCGCCTCGGGGCTTACAGCCGGGCAGGTGGTCGTCACCGACGGCGCCTCCCGCCTCACAGAAGGATCACACGTGCGTCAGGCAAAATCCGAAACTTCTGGCGAAAAGCCGCAAGCCGCCGCCGCCGGCCCGTAGTTCCGCATCTCACGATTGTCCGCCTGGCAGTCGGGTGCAACCTCAAGTAGTCTGTTGGTGCGAGATTGCACTAATGAAGTCCGGATTCGTATAAAACGCGCTCCGAAGTTGCCGATTTCAAGTATCGGCAAGTCGCACGGATCAACAAAACGTGCTTCCGGTTTCGATATGCCACCAGTTTCGCAATGGTGCGTTCAGGCCTATGAAGATGTGGCAGGTGGTCTCACACCATCGCATGTCGACATTTTCGTTCTACGGCGGCTGAACTCACTCAGCTTTCGGTCATACTCTGCTGGGGAAACAACATGCGGAATCTTATGTGCGCGGCCGCTTTGGGCCTTGTCTTCACTGCGGCGGCGGCTCCGGCCAATGCCAGCATCATCGTCTCGCTGGTCGGCAACCCGGTTGCCGCCACCGTCGGCGGCCAGACCGGCTTCGACTACACGTACAGCGTCACGCTTTCAGCCGACGAGCAGCTCGATCCGAAGGTGAACCCGGTGTTCTTCACCGTGTACGATTTCGGCCAGGCAACCATCACCAGCCGCACGGGCGACCTGTCGCTCTCCAGCTGGGCGTTCATGCTGAACCAGAACATCAGCACCTATGCTTCGGGTGAGAGCCCGAACAACAACGCCAACATCTTCGACGTGCGCGCCAGCTACACCGGCGCTCAGCTGCTGGGCAGCAGCCTGGCCAACACTCAGGGCAATCTCGGCACGTTCACCCTGTTCACCACGGACAAGGGCCCGTACGCGCTCTTCAACAACGACCAGGACGCGCAGCTCGAGAAGTACGCGCCCGGCAGCCCGACCAACGACACGCAGGATTCCAACCTTGCCGCCGTTGCCGTGCCGACGCTTGGCCGTTCCATCCCCGAGCCGGCTTCGCTGGCCATGCTCGGTGCCGGCCTGGCCGGTCTCGCGTTCACGCGCCGCCGCAATAAGGCTGCCGTCTAACACGCGTCCCGATCCGCCGCCCGTGGTGGGCGGCGGATCACTCCTCTTCAAGATTGCAGGTGTGCCATGGCACAGAATCGGACACCCCGCTTGGGGATGCTGGAACTCGTCGGTATCGGATTTGCCGGTGGCGTCTCGGCCGGTGCCGCTTACGGTGCAGTGCTGGGCGCCAGCGACATGGCGGCCCCGCTGGGCGGCGGCCTTGGCGTGGTGCTGGTGCCGGCACTCTGGATCGGCGTGGCCAAGCCGTGCTGGCGCATGGCGCGCCGCCTGACGGCGCGCGCACCCGCTACCCGGGTCACCGGAGTTGTTGCCTGAACCTGCGAAGGCTACCCGCGCGCGTCAAGCGTCTGACGCAGACGCGCGCTGTGGCGACGGCCGGGAGCGCCTGAGCGCGAAACGCCGACATGATCATCGGCATCATCGGCTGCCGACGCGGGCACCGCGCGAGCCGCCTGCAGGCAGGCGGCGCGGATCCCCGCCCTGAATAAACGACACCAACGGCCTCAGCTCTCGATCAGGCTGCGTATTTTCGTCGCCAGATCGTTCATGACGAACGGCTTCGTCATCAGCTCCATGCCGCGCTCCAGATGGCCTCGGCTGAGCACGGCCGCCTCGGCAAAGCCGGTGATGAACAGCACCTTCAGCTCCTTGCGCGTGGTCCGTGCCGCATCGGCCAGCTGGCGCCCGTTCAGCCCGCCCGGAAGGCCCACATCGGTCACCAGAAGATCGATCCGCACGCCCGATTGCAGGATCCGCAACCCGGCTGCACCGTCCACCGCTTCCAGCGCCGTGTAGCCCAGATCCTGCAGCACGTCCGCCACCAGCATGCGCACCGTCGGCTCGTCATCAACCACCAGCACCGTCTCGCCCTGGTCGGCACGGGGGGCCGTGGCCGATGCAGTCGGGCCGGGCTCGGGCGCCTCGGCGGCGCCGAGGTAGCGCGGCAGGTACAGGCACACCGTCGTGCCGTGGCCCACTTCGGAGGTGATCCTGACCTGGCCGCCGGATTGCCGCACGAAACCATAGATCATCGACAGGCCGAGCCCGGTGCCCTGGCCGATCGGTTTGGTGGTGAAGAACGGGTCGAAAACGCGGGCGACGATGTCGGGCGGCATGCCGGTGCCGGTATCGCTGACGCAGAGCGCCACGTAATCGCCCGGCGTCAGCTCCCGCTCCTTGGCCGCCGGCCCGTCGAAGCTGTGGTTCGTCGTCTCGATGCTCAGCTTGCCGCCGGCCGGCATGGCATCGCGCGCGTTGATGCAAAGATTGAGCAGCGCGTTCTCCAGCTGGCTCGGATCAATCAGCGTGGCCCACACCCCATCGTCCGATGCCGCCTCGATGCTGATCTCCGGCTGCATGGTGCGCCGGATCAGCTCTTCCATGCCGGCGACCAGCCGGTTCACGTCGGTCGCTTTCGGATCCAGCGTCTGGCGGCGCGAGAAGGCCAGCAGCCGGTGCGTGAGCGCGGCGGCGCGGCGGGCCGCACCCTGGGCCGCGCCGACGTAGCGGTTCACGTCGCCCAGCCGTCCCTGCGCCACGCGGGTCTGCAGCAGCTCGAGGCTGCCGGTGATGCCGGTCAGCAGGTTGTTGAAATCGTGGGCGAGGCCGCCGGTCAGCTGGCCCACCGCCTCCATCTTCTGGCTCTGCCGCAGCGCCGCCTCGGCCTTGGCCAGCGCAAGCTGGGCTTCCTTTTCGGCCGTCACGTGCCGCCCGTAGGCATACACGTTGTCGCCTTCGACCGAAGTGCGCCAGGAGATCCAGCGCGGCGTGCCATCCTTATGGACGTAGCGGTTCTCGAAATCGGTCAGGTCCTGCGCCGCCGATGCCTGGTCCAACCCGGCTTGGGTCGTTGCCGCGTCTTCGTGCCAGATGAAATCGAGAAAGCTGCGTCCGACAACCTCCTCCGGCCGGTGCCCCAGAACCGCCGTCCACGCCGGGTTGACGGCACGGAACACGCCGTCGGTGCCGACCACGACGAGCAGATCGCGCGAATGGCGCCACACGCGGTCGCGCTCGGCGGTGCGTTCCTCGACGCGTGCTTCCAGCGTCGCGGCCAGCGCGCGCAAGGCGTGTTCGGCACGGCGGCGCTCGGTGGCAACCCGCGTACGCTCGGCCACGTCGCGCACGAAAGCGAGCTCTTCCGGCGACCAGGCGCGCACGCTCGCCTGGGTCAGATACAGCAGCGCCACCGGCACGCCCTGCTCGACGACAGGCATGTTGACGAAGGATCGCGCGTGGATCGCCTCGAGCGCCTTGGCACCGGAAGCGGTGCGCGGATCCTTCTCGACATCTTCGAACACCACGGTCTCGCCGCGCTTGAGGTCTTCGATATAGGAGCCGTAATCACGGAAATGCAGCACGCTGGCCAGGCTCGCGATCCCGGGCATCGTCCAGTCGCGTTCGATGGTGATCGTCTCGCTGAGCGGATCGATCGTACCGTAGCCGGCGCGGCTGGCGCCCAGCGTCGTGCCCAGGATTTCGGCGGCCGCCGCCGTCATCTCCGCCGGGTCGTCCAGGTCGCGCAGCCGGTCCGTCAGGCGCAGCACGGCCAGCTGCCAGGTCTCGGCCTGTTTGCGATTGGTGATGTCGATGGCCGTGCCGATGGCGCGCACGCATCGCCCGGCATCGTCGAACAGCCCGCGGCCCCGGGCGGCGACCCAGCGGACGCGGCCGTCCTCCTTGCCGATCGCCCGATACTCCACGTCGTAGGTCTGGCGCAAAGCGGGATCGAGCGCGGCGGCAAAGGCTTCGGTGGTTCGGGCGCGGTCTTCCGGGTGCAGGCCGGCGTAGAAATCGGCCATGCTGTACGGAGCGTCCGCCGAGATGCCGAACATCGCCTTGGTGCGGGGTGGCCAGTTCAGCACGCCGGTGGTCAGATCGAGATCCCACATGCCGATTTCGGCGGCGTCGGTGGACAGCCGCAGCGTCTCCTCGCTCAGCGCCAGATCGCGTTCGACCCGCCGGCGGCGCGTGTTGTCGTACGCGATGCCGGTCATCCGCAGGGCTGTGCCGCCGCTCATCAGCACCTGCGCGCGCACCGCAATCCACCCCGCCGAGCCATCCGGCCGGATGATCCGGTATTCGATCTCGATGGCGGCGCCGGTCGCCAGCGAGCGGTCGAAGGCCTCCTGCACCCGCGCGCGATCGTCCGGATGGGTCGCGGCCTGCAGGTCTTCGAAGGAAAAGTGTTCGGCCGCCGTCCGGCCGAACACCGCGCGAAAGACGGCCGAGCTCGTCAGCTCGCGCGTGCGCAGATCCAGCTCCCACACGCCCAGGCGCCCTGCCTCAGCGGCAAAGCGCAGCCGCGCCTCGCTATCCTCCTGCGCGCGCAGCCGATCGGCTAGTTCGGCGAGCAGGATGGCATTCTGGGCCTCGAGCCCCTGGAGCCGCTCGCGCTCCAGCGTGACATCCACCTGGGAGGCGCAATACCAGGCCAGGGCGCCCTCGGCATCGCGGACCGGTGTGAGGGCCAGGCGGTTCCAGAACAGCTGGCCGTCCTTGCGCCGATTGCGGATCTCGATTTCGAGCGGCCGCGCCGCAGCGATGGCCGTGCGGATGGCCGCCACGGTGGCTGGGTCGGTCTCCTCGCATTGCAGGAAGCGGCAGTTACGGTCGAGGATCTCGGCCCGATCGTAGCCCGACATCCTGCAGAACGCGTCGTTGACGAAGACGATCGGGTTGTCGGGCAGGCGCGGATTGCTGATCACCATCGGCATCCGCGTGGCGCGGGCGGCGGCGGCGAACGGATCGGTGGCGCCGGCGGCGCCGGCAAGCTCGGCGGCAATCCGGGCCGCCTCGTGCCTTGCTTCCTGCACGTGGCGGTCAGGCAGCCTGGTGATGGAGGGGGTCTCGTCGCGCGCCAAAGCTAGTCACTCCCGGCGTGCGACTGTCGTGGCGCGCGCATGCCGCCGGGCGGCATACTCAAGTCTGCCCGTACCCGTGCCGTCGTTCAACGGCGCACGCGCCTGTCGAGGCCACGTCTAGCACCCTGGGCCAAGCATGGGCAGTCCCTGGCCCGCCCGCTGATCGCGCCCGCATCCTTGCCGCAGGAAGGCAGATACAGCAGCCTAGCGACCTGCAAACACCTCCCGCCCGGCGCCGCTGCGCGGCGGGCTGCCCGATCGGAATGCCCGTGAGCGCCAATACCCCGACCATACCGCCGCCACAGCCTATCGACATGAGCGGTGCCCTGGCCCGCAACATCGAGGCGCTGACGCAGAGGCGAAAGCGGGAGGCGGCCGAGGCGACCGGGCAGGAGCGGCTGGCCGAAGCGATAACCTCGTTCACCGGCAGCATGGTGTTCGTCTATCTGCACCTGGCACTCTACAGCGCCTGGATACTGGCCAATGTCGGCCTGATACCGGGCGTGCCGATATTCGATAAGTCGTTTGTCATCCTGGCGATGGAGGCGTCGGTCGAGGCGATCTTCCTCTCCACTTTCGTGCTGATCAGCCAGAACCGCACGGCCAAGGCTGCCGACCGGCGGGCCGACCTCGATCTGCACATCAATCTTCTGGCCGAGCACGAGCTGACCAAGCTGACCGAAGTGGTGACCGCGATGGCCGCGAAGATGGACGTGCATTTCGGCGATGCCGAGATGGAGGAGGTCAAGAAGGACGTGGCACCCGAGGCGGTGCTGGACGCGCTGGGCCAGGTGGAGTCCTCCGAGCCGTGATCGCTCGGGCGCCCGGGGCGTCCGGAACTTCTGCAAACCTTTTGCTTCGGAACCGTTCACTCGGCATCACGAGGCTGGATCGAACGGCGTGCGAGAGACGAGTGCGGGGCGCGGGGAAAGCAGGCTGTGCGCCTGCGGAATCACACGATGAGCGATGGCCGCGCCGTGCCGATGGCCGACGTGTCGGCGCATGGCGATTTCATCGTCGGCACCGGCGAGACGATCGACCTGATCCGATCGAAGGACTGGTCCGCGACGCCGCTCGGCCCGCTCTCGGGCTGGCCGCAAAGCCTGCGCACGACCGTGAGCCTGTGCCTGGCATCGAATTTCCCGATCAACATCATCTGGGGTCCGGAGCACATCCAGATCTATAATGACGGCTACCGAATGGTGTGCGGCGAAGCCCATCCGGCGGCGATGGGGCAGGCCTACCCGGTTACGTGGGAAAGCGCGTGGCCCGCCATCGGCGCGCCGTTCGAGCGCGCGCTGGCCGGCGAGACCAGCTTCCTCGAAAACCAGCGCATGTTCCTCACCAGGAACGGCTACCTCGAGGAGACCTTCTTCACCTTCTCGCTGTCGCCGATCCGTGACGAGACGGGCGGCATCGGTGGCTTGTTCCACCCGGTCACCGAGACCACGGCCACCATGCTGGCCGAACGCCGCACCCGCGCCCTGCGCGACCTCACGGCCGGCCTGACCGGGGCGGCGCAGGTGAGCGAGCTTGCCTGCGTGACCATCGACACGCTCTCGCGCTTCGGCTTCGACCTGCCGTTCCTGCTGATCTACGAGCAGTCAGCCGAGGCGGGCGGCTACCATCTGATCGGCCGCCACGGCCTGTCGGGGGATGCAGCCGCACCCCGGACCATCGCGGCCGATGCGTCGCTGCCTTGGCCGTTCGGCCGCATCGATGGCACCGGTATCGTGGACGTGGCCGACGCGGGCGGCGTGCTCGGCGCGGCAGGCTGCGGGCCGTATGAGGAGCCGCCGAACCGCGCCCTCCTGCTGCCGATCAACCTGCCGGGCGGCGCTACGCCCCTGGTGCTCGTGGCCGGCGCCTCGCCACGCCTGCCATTCGACGACGGCTATAGTGGCTTCTTCGAACTGATCGCAGCCGCGCTGTCGGCGGCGCTGGCCACCGTGCGCGCGCGGCTGGACGAGCGCCGGCGCGCCGAGGCGCTGGCCGAGATCGACCGTGCCAAGACAGCATTTTTCTCCAATGTCAGCCACGAATTCCGCACCCCGCTGACGTTGATGCTGGCTCCGCTCGAAGAGATGCTGGCCGCGCCGGAAGGGTTGCCCGAGCCCGACCGCGGTCGGGTGGCGCTCGCGCACCGCAACGCGCAGCGGCTGCTGAAACTCGTCAACACGCTGCTGGATTTCTCCCGCACCGAAGCCGGCCGCGCCGACGCGCTGTTCCGGCCGACCGACCTGGCCGCACTGACGGCCGATTTGGCCTCCAACTTCCGCTCGGCCACCGAACAGGCCGGGCTGGCTTTGGTGGTGGACGCCGCGCCGCTGCCGCAGCCCGTCTATGTCGATCGCGACTTGTTTGAGAAGATCATCCTCAACCTGCTGTCGAACGCCTTTAAGTTCACGCTGCAGGGCGAAATCCGGGTCTCGGTCCGATTGTCGGCGGACAAGCGGGCCGCGATCATCCAAGTGGCCGATACCGGTGTCGGCATCGCGCGTGACGAGCTTCCGCAGCTCTTCGACCGGTTCCATCGCGTGGACGGCGCGCCGGGGCGCTCCTTCGAGGGTTCCGGCATCGGGCTCGCTTTGGTTGACGAGCTGGTGCGGCTGCATGGCGGCACGGTTTCCGTCGATAGCGAGCCCGGCGTGGGCAGCCGGTTCACCGCGAGCCTGCCCTTCGGCACCCATCATCTGCCCGCCGACAGGCTGCGCGAGGCGGCCGAGGCGGCACCGTCGGGCCGCGCCGATGCGTTCGTGGGCGAAGCGCTCGGCTGGATCGCCGAGGCGGCGGCGGCCCCGGCCGCGGCGGCCGAGGCGGCCAGGCCGCGCACGCGCGGCCGCGTGCTGCTGGCCGAGGACAACGCCGACATGCGCGCCTATATCGCGCGGTTGCTCGAGGTCGAAGGGTTCACGGTGGACGCCGTGAGCGATGGGCAGGCCGCGATCGCCGCCATGCAACGCCGCCTGCCGGACTGCATCCTGTCGGACGTGATGATGCCGCGCCTGGACGGGTTCGGCCTGCTGGCGCAGATCCGTGCCGACCCGGCGCTGCGCGACCTGCCGTTCATCCTGCTCTCCGCCCGAGCCGGGGAGGAGGCGCAGGCGGAAGGCCTGGAGGCGGGGGCAGACGACTACCTGACCAAGCCATTCTCACCGCGCGAACTGGTGGCCCGCCTATCGGCCAACCTTCAGCTTGCGCGCGACCGGCGGGAGGCGGCGTTGCGGACGGTGAACGCCGAGCTGGAGCGCCAGGTGATGGAGCGGTCGCTGGCCCGCGGACAGACCTGGCGGCTGAGCCCCGACCTGCTGAGCGTGGTCAATGCGGATGGGTATTTTGAGGCGTCCAACCCAGCCTGGCAGCAGGTGCTCGGGTGGTCAGAGCGGGAGGTGGGCGCTGCCGTATTCTTCGATTTCATCCATCCGGACGATGTCGAACAAACCCAAATCGTCTGGCAGGATCTGATGGATCGCGGCCTGCCGGCGCTGCGCTTCGAGAACCGCTATCGCCACAAGGATGGCGGCTGGCGCTGGCTCTCGTGGGTGGCCGTGCCGGAAGAGGGCAAGGTGTATTGCAGCGCGCGCGACGTGACGGCCGATAAGGCGCAGGCGGCGCAATTGGCGCTGGCCGAGGAAGCCTTGCGCCAATCGCAGAAGCTGGAGGCGGTGGGCCAGCTGACCGGCGGCGTGGCGCACGATTTCAACAACCTGCTGACGGTGATCGGCGGTTCGGCAGAAATGCTCAGCCACCCCGACCTGAGCGAGAAACGCCGCGCGCGCCACGTGCAGGCCATTGCCGAGACGGCCGAGCGTGCCACGCGGCTGACCAGCCAGCTGCTCTCGTTCGCGCGCCGGCAGGCGCTGCAACCCAAGCTGATCGACGTGGGCCAGAGCGTGGCCGCCTTGGCCGAAATCATGCGCACGCTGATGGGGTCGCGCATCGCCATCGAGGTGCGCGCGCCCGAGCGGCCCTGCTTCATCAGCGCCGACCCCAGCCAGTTCGACACCGCGCTGATCAACATGGCCATAAACGCCCGCGACGCGATGGAGGGCGAGGGAAGCTTCACCATCGAGATACGGCCCACCGACAGCATTCCGATCATTCGGTCGCATCCGGCGGTGGAGGGCGCATTCGTGGCCGTGCACCTGACCGATACCGGCGCCGGCATGCCGGCCGAACGCCTGCAGCGCATCTTCGAGCCATTCTACACTACCAAGGCCGTCGGGCATGGAACGGGGCTCGGCCTCAGCCAGGTGTTCGGCTTCGCCAAGCAATCGGCCGGCGACATCGAGGTGCGCAGCGCGCCGGGCGAAGGCGCCACGTTCAGCCTGTATTTCCCCCGCGTGGCCGCGCCGGTGTCGTCACCGGATGCCACGGCTGGATTGCCGGCCATACTGGAGGGCGGCGGGGCGTGCGTGCTGGTCGTCGAGGACAACGAGGGCGTCGGCGCGTTTGCCGCGCAGGCGCTGGGCGAACTCGGCTACCGCACCGTGCTGACCACCAGCGCCGCCAGCGCGCTGGCTGAACTCGAGCGGAACGCCGACCGGATCGACGTGGTGTTTTCCGACGTGGTGATGCCCGGCATCAGCGGCATCGAACTGAGCGAAACGATCCGCCGCCTGTATCCGAGGCTGCCCGTGGTGCTGACCAGCGGCTACAGCCACGTGCTGGCAGAGAGCGGCAGCTTCGGTTTCGAACTCCTGCACAAACCCTACTCCATCGAGCAGCTCTCGGCCGTGCTGCACAAGGCCGCGTCGCGGTCGGGGGACGGGGAGGGCAAATGAGGGCCGGAAGGCTTCGGTAGTGGGCGCCGACCTGGCCAGTCTGTCGGATAAGCCGGCCTGAACGGTTTCTGCCTCGAGCGTTCCTGCCGCGCGCAGCGTGCGCGAACCGCCGGCAGGGCGTCGGTGGCCCCCAATACATCGGGCCGACACCGGTTTGCCGAAGCCGGACGGCAATATATAGTCCGGCTCAGCACCGAAGGGCGCTCCCGGACTTAGGCAGCGTAGGGTAAATGGATGGACGCCGGAACGCCGCTTGCATTGCCCGAAGGGCTTCCGCGCACCGCCAGCACGGGCACGCGCATCGAAGAGATCGAGATGCTGCGCGCTGTTGCTGTAATCATGGTGTTCATCGAACACATCCCGCTGAACCTTTTCTTCTGGCGCTCGACGCTTGGCGACTTTGCCATCAACTACTGGAACGGCAGTAGCGGCGTTGACCTGTTCTTCGTCATTTCGGGTTTTGTCATCGCGCGGAATCTGCTGCCGCGGCTCGACGGCCTGCATGGCAACGCCTTCCTGGCCGAAACGCTCACGTTTCTGCTGCGGCGCTTCTGGCGATTGCAGCCCAGCGCCTGGACGTGGCTGCTGATCCCCACCGTCCTCTCCGCAGCCTTCAACAGCACCGGCGCATTCCAGAGCCTGGAATCGAACCTGGCCTCGGCCCTGACCGCGATCCTGGCCGTGAACAATCTGCGGTTCGGCCTGATGTTCGGGAGCGGCTCGGCCGGCGCCACCTTTCCCTATTGGAGCCTGTCGCTCGAGGAACAATTCTACCTTCTGCTGCCCGTTGCCGCCCTTCTGCTGCGGCGCCGCCTGTGGGTGCTCATGCTCGGGCTGCTGATCTATCAGTTCGACGCGCCCATCACGCCAGCAGCCGCCGCCATGCGGCCAGGCGCCATCTGCGTGGGCGTGTTGCTGGCCATGTGGAGCCAGCACGACTCGTATAGCATGGCCATGCCGACGTTCCTGGCGCGCTCACCCGCGCTGCGCTTCGTGTTCGTCAGCCTGCTTGTGGTGGCACTCGGTGCAGTGGCCAGCCTGCTGGTCCAGCCGCTCCAAACCGTCTGTTACGGGCTGATCGCCTTGCTCTCCGGCATCCTGGTCTATACGGCGAGCTTCGATGCCGGCTTGCTGATGAAATCGGGTGTGCTGCGGCGCGGGCTGTGCTGGATCGGTGCGCGCTCCTACGCAATCTACCTGACGCATATGACGATGTTTGCGCTCACCCGAGAAATTTGGGCGCGTCTTAGGCCGCCGATCTGGGTGGCGACGTGGACGCTGGCCTTCGAGTTCGCGGCCATTGCCATCGGTACTGACACTGATTACCGCCGACCTGAATTACCGGTTCATCGAACTGCCCGGCCGCCGCTACGGGCGGAGCCTGCGCATCAGGCCCGATGCTGGCCTGGTGGCCTGAGCGCGCGTTGCACACCCTCTCGCCGCCATCCGAAGGAAGAATTCGCGAGGGTATGCCGGCTTGCGCCGCGCCGCCGCTGGAGGGCCGCATCGCCGAGATCGACGCGCTGCGCGGGGTCGCGATCCTGATGGTGCTGAGCCAGCATGCCGGCTTCATGTTCCCCTGGAACACCTGGCTCGGCTATTACAGCACCTTGCTGTGGCATGGCGCCGCCGGGGTGGATCTGTTCTTCACGATCTCCGGCTTCGTGATCGCGCGCACGTTGCTGCCGGCGTTGGACCGTGCGGAGAGCGTGCAAGCGGGCCTGCCCGTGCTGCGGGCATTCATACTGCGCCGGTTCTGGCGTCTTCAGCCGGCTGCATGGCTCTGGTTGGCGATACCCCTACCGCTTTGCCTGGTGTTCAACAGCTCGCACATTTTCCAGACGTTGTCGGCCAATCTGGGGTGCGCATTGGGGGCAGCCTTCATGTTGTTGAATGTGCAGCTTGGCGCATTGCCCTATGGATCACCGCATGCGGGCCTGGATACGCATTACTGGAGTCTGTCGCTCGAGGAGCAATTCTATGTGCTGCTCCCGATCGCGGCGCTGCTGCTGCGGCGGCACCTGGTCTGGGCGCTGCTGGCGCTGGTGCTGTATCAATTCGCGCTTCCCTTCGACCCGATCTACAACATGACCCGTCCGGGCGGGCTCGCCGCCGGCGTATTGCTGGCGATCTGGAGCCGGCACACGAGCTACGCGATCTGCCGGCCGCGTTTCCTCGCAGGCTCGGGCTGGCATCGCCTGCTATTCGCGGGCGTCTGCATCCTCAGCATGGGCACGCTCGAATCGTGGCTGACGCTGCCGCTCTTCTCCGTGCCGTACGGCATGGTGGCGATCGTGGCCGGGCTGCTTGTCTATACGGCAAGCTTCGATTGCGGCTACATCGTGCAGGCAGGGCGCGTGCGCGACACGTTGCTCTGGTTCGGCTCGCGATCCTACTCCATCTATCTCTGCCACATGGCCACGTTCGCCATCACGCGTGAACTCTACACGCGCTACCCACACGTGCTGCGGGGCGGCAACATCGCGCTCAATATTCAGTACGCGCTCGTGGCATTCCTGCTCACCTTCGCCTTCGCCGAGATCACCTACCAGCGTGTGGAACGGCTCGGCCGCAGCCCATCTGGCCTGCGGCCGGCGTTGCAATCTGTCCATGCCTGAACCGGCCGCGCCACGCCGGCTCGCGGAAATCCAGGTGCTGCGCGCCGTTGCCGTCGCCATGGTGCTGTTCGAGCATATCCACGCCAACCTGCTCGAGTGGCATTCGCCGCTGCAAACCTTCAGTGCGCGATACTGGTGCGGCGACACCGGTTTCGACCTGGCTCTGGTGATCACCGGCTTCGTGGTTGCACGTAGCCTGCTGCCGCGCTTGCAGGCCGCGCGAGACGGCGACAGCAGGGTTGCCGTCGTGGCCAATTTCCTGTTGCGGCGGTTCTGGCGGCTGCAGCCGGCGGCACTGCTGTGGCTGGCTTTGCCGCTTCTGGTTGTCACATCGACGCATTTCGGCGCTCTGCAGGCGCTGTGGCCCAATTTGTCTGGCGCTTTCGCCGGCGCGCTCGGCATCACCAATCTGCGTGCCATACGGATGCCGCCCGGCTTTCCCCCAAGCCTCTTCTTTCCGTTCTGGAGCCTGTCACTAGGCACGCAGTTCTCGATCGTTCTGCCGCTTATGGCGATCGCTGCAGGAAGCTGGCTGCCGCGTCTGCTGCTGTTGGCGGCACTGGCCCAATTCATGCTGCCGCCTGATCCCGTCCTTGCCTACACGCGCCCCGGCGCGCTGTCCTGCGGGGTTTTGCTGGCCATCTGGGCACAGGCCGACGGGTATAGACTGGCGCAACCAGTCTTCCTTGCGCGCAACTCGGCGGCGCGGGGCGCCTTCCTCCTGGGTCTCGTCGCGCTGCTCGGCGGCGTTGCTAGCGCCATGTTCGCCGACGTGTCCTGGCTGCGGCCCGGCATGGCGGAGGTGATCGGCGCCGCCCTCGTCTATGCCGCCAGTTTCGATGCGGGCTACGTGGTGCGCCCCGGCCGGTTGCAGCAAATCCTGGCCGGCATCGGCGACCGGTCGTATGCGCTCTATTTGGTGCACATCCCGGCCTATGCGCTCGCACGCGCGCTGGTCGGGCACATGCACCAAACGTCCTCCATTCACGGCAAGCCGGCCGTAGCTACGCTCCTGGCTGCAGGATTTGTACTGACCGGAGTGTTGGCCGAGGCGACCTTCCGCCTCGTGGAACAGCCATGCCGCCGACATGCCAAAACGCTGCGGCTGGAACCGGAAACTGGACCGCAAGCGCTGCGGCCTGTGCGTGCCTGACGCCTGGCCCGGCTACAACTTTGGCGGCACCGGTCCCAGCAGTAGCAGGCTGGCGGAGAGGGTGGGATTCGAACCCACGGTACGCTCGCGCGCACAACGGTTTTCGAGACCGCCCCGATCGGCCACTCTGGCACCTCTCCAAGCGCGTGGCGGGCCCTTATAGGGGCACCGGGCGGAAACGGGCAACCACCTGAGCGCACAAGCTGTTGCACGGCACTGGCGGCTGCCGGCACGTGCTTTTGGTTGACCAAACCCCTGCCTCGGACCACAGTCGGCGCAGTCGCCCCGAGGAGTTATCGCTATGGCCTGGAAGTCGCCGAAGATCGTCGAAATCGCGCTCGGCGCGGAAATCAACAGCTACGCCTGCGCCGAAGCCAAGTCCTGAGCCTGCCGCGCCGTGCCCGATATGGGCGCGGCGCATCGCTCTCGGCGCGATCCGCTCCATGAGCATGAGCAGCCCGCCACCGCCGGAAGCGCCGCTGTCGCCGGAGGCGCTGGCCGCAGCCCTGCGCACCATCGGGGCCGAGCGCTATCACATCCACCACCCGTTCCATAAGCTGCTGCATAGCGGCGGCCTCAGCCGCGGCCAGGTGCAGGCCTGGGCGCTCAACCGCTACTGCTACCAGAGCGCCATCCCGGTGAAGGACGCGACGCTGCTGGCGCGCCTGCCCACGGCCGATCTGCGGCGGGAGTGGCGTCGTCGCCTCGTGGATCACGATGGCGACGCCCCGGGCACCGGCGGGGTCGCGCGCTGGCTGCGCCTGGCCGAGGGCGTGGGGCTCGACCCTGCCGTCGTGCAGTCCGGCGCCGGCGTGCTGCCGGCCACGCGCTTCGCCGTGGACGCCTACGTGGCCTTCGTGCGCGACCGCCCGGTGCTCGAAGCGATCGCCTCCTCGCTGACGGAGATGTTCTCGCCGGTGATCATCGCCGAGCGCGTCAGCGGCATGCTGGCCCATTACGACTGGATCACCCCCGATACGCTGGCCTATTTCACGCCGCGCCTGACCCAGGCGCCGCAGGATTCCGATTTCGCCCTGGGCTACGTGCAGGCGCACGCGCGCAGCCCCGCCGAGCAGGCAGGCGTGCTGGCCGCCTTGCGCTTCAAATGCGACGTGCTGTGGGCGCAGCTCGATGCCCTGTACTCCGCCTATGTCAGCCCGGCGCTGCCGCCGCCCGGCGCCTTCCGGCTACCGGCATGACACCGCGGCTCAGCCCGGGCCACAAATTCCGGCTGGATGCGGTGCGCGGCTCCTGGGTGCTGCTCGGCCCGGAACGCGTATTCGTGCCCGACGAACATGCCGCCGCCGTGCTGCGGCTGGTCGATGGCACGCGCGACATCGACGCCATCGTGGCCGAGCTCGCCGCCTGCTACGCGGCCCCGGCCGAAGCGATCCGCGCCGACGTGGTGGCCATGCTGGACGATTTGTCCGCCCGCGGCGCCATCCGGCTATGAGCGTGGCACCGCCGCTGGGGCTGATCGCCGAGCTCACGCATCGCTGCCCGCTCGCGTGCCCCTACTGCTCCAACCCGCTGGACCTGGCGCGCGCGGCCGCCGAGCTGGATACCGCGGGCTGGATGCGGGTGCTCGATCAGGCTGCCGCCATCGGCATCCTGCAGGCCCATTTCACCGGCGGTGAGCCGCTGGCCCGGCGCGATCTGCCGGCACTGGTAGCCCATGCGGCCGGGCAGGGGCTCTACACCAACGTCATCACCTCCGGCGTCACGCTGGACGACCGTGCGATGGCGGCGCTGGTGCAGGCCGGCGTGGACCACATCCAGCTCAGCTTCCAGGATTCCGAACCCGACGAGAACGACCGCCTCGGCGCCAGCCCCGGTGCGTTCGCCAAGAAGCAGGCGGCCGCCGCCCGCATCCGCGCCGCCGGCCTGCCGCTGACGATGAACTTCGTCATCCACCGCGCCAATGCCGGCCGGGTCGGCCAGATGCTCGCCCTGGCCGAAGCGCTGCGTGCCGACCGCACCGAAATCGCCCATGTGCAGTATTACGGCTGGGGCCTGGTCAACCGCGCCGCCCTGCTGCCGAGCCTGGTCCAGCTGCAGGAGGCCACCGCCACGGTGGAGGCCGCGCGCCGCCGGCTCAGCGGCCGCATGGTGATCGACTACGTGGTGCCCGACTACCACGCGGCCCGCCCGAAAGCCTGCATGGGCGGCTGGGCGCAGCGCTTCATCAACATCTCGCCCGCCGGCCTCGCCATGCCCTGCCACGCCGCGGAAACCCTGCCGGGCTTCACCTTCCCCAACGTCCGCCACGCCACGCTGCACGAGATCTGGCACGCTTCGGACGCCTTCGTGCGTTTCCGCGGCACCGGCTGGATGCGCGAGCCCTGCCGCAGCTGCGACCGCCGCGAGATCGACTGGGGCGGCTGCCGCTGCCAGGCCTTCGCATTGACCGGGCAAATGGACGCCACCGATCCGGCCTGCGCGCTGTCGCCCGACCACGCCATGATGCAGGCGGCGCTGAGCGAGAGCGAAGCCGGCACGCCTGAGCTCGTGTTCAGGACGGCACGGCGGCCGGCTTCGGTGCCCTGAGTTCGGCCCGGCGCGTTAGCGTTCGAGCAGCAGCGCGATGCCCTGGCCGACGCCGATGCACATGGTGGCAATCGCGCGCTTGCCGCCCAGCGTCTCCAACGCGTTCACCGCCGTCATCGCCAGCCTGGCGCCGGACATGCCCAGCGGATGCCCCAGCGCGATGGCGCCGCCATGCGGGTTCACATGCGCCGCATCGTCGGCCAGGCCGAGCTGGCGAGTAACGGCCAGCGCCTGCGCGGCGAACGCCTCGTTCAGCTCGATGATGTCGATGTCGGCGATGCGCAGGCCGGTCAGCGCCAGCAGCTTTTCGGTGGCCGGCGCCGGGCCCATGCCCATAATGCGCGGCGGCACGCCGGCGGTGGCCATGGCCACGATGCGGGCGCGCGGCACCAGCCCGTGGCGCGCGGCCTGGGCTTCGGAAGCGATGATGAGCGCGGCGGCGCCGTCGTTCACACCCGAGGCGTTGCCCGCCGTCACCGTGCCCGGCGTGCGGAAGGCGGCGCGCAGCTTGGCCAGCCCCTCTAGCGTGGTGTCGCCGCGCGGATGCTCGTCGGTATCGATCACCGTCTCGCCGCGCTTGCCGGCGATGGTCACGGGCACGATCTCGCGGGCGTAGAAACCGCTTTCCTGGGCCGCTTTCGCCCGCATCTGGCTGCGATACGCCAGCGCATCCTGGTCGGCGCGGCCGATGCGGTAATCGGCGGCCACGTTCTCGGCGGTCTCGGGCATCGATTCCACGCCGTACTGCGCCCGCATCAGCGGATTGACGAAGCGCCAGCCGATGGTGGTGTCTTCGATGGCGGCCTGGCGGGAAAACGCTTCGGTAGCCTTCGGCACCACGAAGGGCGCGCGCGTCATGCTTTCCACGCCGCCGGCCAGCACCAGGCCCGCATCGCCGGCGCGGATCATGCGGGCGGCCGTGCCCACCGCATCCAAACCGCTGCCGCACAGGCGGTTCAGCGTGGCGGCCGGCACGCTGGCGGGAATGCCGGCAAGCAGCAGCGCCATGCGGCCCACGTTGCGGTTGTCCTCACCGGCCTGGTTGGCGCAGCCGAAATAGCAATCCTCAATTGCGCCCCAATCCATCTGCGGATGGCGGGCCAGCAGGGCGCGCAGCGGGACGGCGGCAAGATCGTCGGCGCGCACGTCGCGCAGCGCGCCGCCGAAGCGGCCGATCGGCGTGCGCGCGTAATCGCAGATGAAGGCGTCGGGCATCTGCCGCTATCTCAGCGCGGCATCGTGCGGGCAAGCTGCTTGGAGAACGGCTTGCGGCCACGCTTCTTCGGCGCGCCCACGGCCTCCTCGGCTGCCGGCTCCTCCTCATCCTGGCCGGCATCCTTGGCCGGGAACTTGGCGAACACCGAAGCCGCCGTCGGCTCCGGACGCCACCGCGCCTCGCGCTCCTCGGCCGGGGCCTCGACGGTGCCGGCCGCCTCGGCCGCGTCCGGTGTATCGCCTTCGTCGGCTGCCGCAGCCTTGCGGCCCAGCCCGAGCTGCTTGGCCAGGCGGGAGCGGTGTTCGGCGTAGTTGGGGGCCACCATCGGATAGTCGGCCGGCAGGCCCCATTTGTCGCGATACTGCTCGGGCGACAGCCCGAACGAGCGCAGGTGGCGCTTGAGCGTTTTGAGCTTACGGCCGTCTTCCAGGCACACGATGTAGTCGGGGAAGATCGAGCGCTTGGGAGCCACGAAGGGCTGCTGCTTTTCGGCCGGCGCCGGTGCCGGCTCGTGATGCACGTCGCGCAAAGCGGCATGCACCTGCTCGATCAGCATGGGCAGCGCCGAAGGCGGAAGCTGGTTCTTGCCGACATGCGCCGAGACGATCTGCACGGTGAGTTCGAGAAGTGTCGTGTCGCGGTCTACAGAAGGCATGTGTCTCTCTAGTCTTGCTGGGAGGCTAATACTCTCAATTCGCTCGCCATCACAATATGTCGCCTGTTCAACGCAGCCCAGCGCAAGACCGGAATCGCCGGGCGTAACAATAACGCCCTGTGCCGGCCGCGCCGGCGCCGTGCTGCCTGGCCGGCGCAAGCGCCTTGTCAGGCCATGCACGCGCGGCTACACAGCCCACTCGCAAGACCGGGCGCGTAGCTCAGCGGTAGAGCATCGCCTTCACACGGCGGGGGTCACAGGTTCAATCCCTGTCGCGCCCACCATCGCCCCCGCGGAGAGGGCGATGGCGCCGGTCTGGCTACAAGCAACGATGGTGCGTGTCGCCAGCCGCGATGGCTCAGTGGTGGAAGCCGGTGCCGCCACCGTGGAAGCCGCCATAGCCACCGTGGCCACCATGGAAACCGCCGCCGGAAAAGCCGCGGTAGCCGCCATAGCCGAACCGCCCGTAGAAGCCGTAGCCGAAGCCATAGCCGTAGCCGAGCCCGTAGCCGATGCCGGGGTAGAAGCCATACGGGTAGCCGAAGGCGATCGGGTAGCCGTAGGTGTAAGGGTAGGCATAACCGTAGCCGTAGCCGTAGCCGTAGGGCACGGCGGGGTCGTTGAAACCGACACCGGCGGCGGCCCAGGGCACCGGCTGCACCGCATCGCCATGCGAGGCGGCGCATTGCGCGTACGCGGCGAAGTAGCGGCTCCAACGGGCGCTGGTATTCGCGGCATCACCCGCCGGCACCGCCGCCTCGGCGGCCGCGGTTCTGCAGGCCGTCTCGTCCCTCTGGAAAACCGCCAGATCCTTGTTGGGGCCGGGCACGGCGACAACCGGCGTCACCGTAGCGGCACAGCCAGCCAAAGCGAGCGTGGCCCAGGCAATCGGCAGAACGCACCTCGAACTCATACTTCAGTCCCTGTTATGCGATGATCGTCGGCCAGCAGATGGCGCACGCGCGGCACAGCGCAGCGGCATGATACGAATGTTCACCTTTCGTCACGTGGCGGCCCGCGGCAGGCGGGATCGCGCTGCAATGCTTCGTGACGATGCTGCCTTGATTACGCCGTGCGCGGCGGCGAATCTGCGCCTGCTGCACTTCCACCAGGAGCTTTCCATGAAAACGACCATCATCGCCGCCGTAATCGCCCTGGCCACCGCGCTGCCCGCCGCGGCGCAGATCGCGCCCCCGGCCGGTCCGGATGCCAATCCTGCCGTCAACGCTGCCATCGCCCACCACGACCGCGTGGTGGCCCGCCGCGCCGCGCGCCATGGCCACTACCGCAAGGCCGCCGTAGCTGCCCACGCAGCCAACGCTGCCGCCACCGACGCGGCCATCGGCCCGCGTTGATCACCGTCAGGCACGGCGGCGCTCGTCCGCCGTGCCTGTGCCTTCAATAGCCGGCGGGCGGGTAGCCGGGCTGCGCGTAGCCGGGAGGCGGATAGCCCTGCTGCGAATAGCCCTGCGCCGGATAGCCTTGTTGCGCGTAGCCTGGGGCCGGGTAGCCCTGGGGCGCGTACCCGGAGCCGCCATAGCCCGGGCGCGCATAGCCGGCGGGCGGGTATCCTGATTGCGCATAACCGGGCGGTGCATAGCCGGGGTAACGCCGCGCCGCGCCGTAAGCCGCCATCGGGCGTCCCGCGCGCAGGCGTGCCGCCGTTCAGCTGGGCTTCGTTCAGCCGCTCCACCTGAGAGTCGCCGGTGTCGTTGCCGACGTCGTTGCTGCGGTCGATATTGCCGTATGGGTTATTGGCGTTGGCAGCCAGGCCGGGCGTCGCCGCAGCCGCCCAGGCCAGGGCCGCCGCACCGATGATCGTGGACAAGCGCGTCATGACGGCTCTCCTGCATTGTATCAGCCACCAAAACGCCGGTGCCCGGCCCCGGTTCGGGCCGGCGTCTCACCCCTGGGGCGCGGCGCGGGGTTGCGCCAGCGCGGCCGCCACCCCGTCCAGCACGGCGTGGCCCATGGCGTCGCGCGTCTCCGTGGTGGCCGTCGCGATATGCGGGGTCAGCACCACGTTCTCCAGGCCGAGATAGGCGTCCGGCACCTCGGGCTCGCGCGGGAACACGTCCAGCGCCGCGGCGGCCACGTGGCCGGAGTGCAAGGCGGCCACCAGCGCCGCATCGTCCACCAGCGTGCCGCGGGCGGTGTTCACCACGATGGCGCCGGCGGGCAGGGCGGCCAAGCGGCGTGCATCCAGCCAGCCTTGCGTGGCCGGGCCGCCCGGGGCGAGCAGGCACAGCACCTGGCTGGCGGCCAGGAAACTCTCGTCGTCGGCGTGGAAGGTAGCGCCGGCCTCCAGCGCTGGGTCGAGCCGGGTGCGGTTGCGGTAGTGCACCTCCATGCCGAACCCGGCGGCGGCGATGTGGGCCAAAGCGCTGGCCGATGCGCCCCATGCCGAAGATGCCGAGCCGCTTGCCGGAAATGTCGGTGCCCAAGAAGTCCCGCGTCGTCCAGCCCCGCCAGCCGCCGGCGCGCACCAGCCGCTCGCCCGCCCCCACCCTGCGGGCGGCGGCCAGCATCAGCGCCATGGTGAACTCCGCCGTCGCCTGCGACAGCACGCCCGGCGTGTTCACCACGGCGATGCCGCGCGCCGCGGCTGCCGCGAGGTCGATGTGCTCGGTGCCGACGCTGAACGTGCCGATGACGCGCACGCTGGCCGGCAGTGAGGCGATCACCTCCGCGTCGAACCGGTAGCCGGGGATGCAGATGACCGCGTCGGCCCCTTCGGCCTGGGTTAGCCAGTCACGCCACGCGTGCTGGCCTGGCATGCGAACGGCGTAGGCCAGTTCGGCGCGCGCCATGATGGCGGGCGGCAGCAGCGTGGTCAGCATCAGCGTCGGGCGGGGGCTCGGCATGGATCGGTCGTACTCGCGATTGAGGGTGGGGCGTCACTATACTCTTATGCAGCCGGCCGCCGGCATCCGCGTCGGCGGCTCGTTACGGACACGCCCGTGTCGCGCTGCGGAAATCACGCTTTAGTGAGTAACCTCCGGCATCTATGCGGTGCGTCTCACCTGCTGTGTCAGTTCCGCCACACAGCGGGCCTACCCGTCACGCCGCGCTCGCTTCCGGCGATCCGCCGTCATAGATGCTGCGTTGTCGTCCCCGGAAGCCAGACGCGGTGCGGTTGCTGCGCATGGGCCAGAGACAGTGAAACAGGAGATACTCGTAATGAAGCTCAGGAATGCGCTTCTGGTCGCTACCATGTTCGCGGCGCCCGCCGCCGCCTTGGCGCAGCCAGTCACCGGCCCGTATGTCAGCCTCGGCGCCGGCGGAAACTACATCCAGGACCAGAACATCACCCGCCTCGACATCCCGGCGCTGGGTGCCACCAGCTATGGCGTGCGCAATAACGGCCACATCCG
Organism: uncultured Alphaproteobacteria bacterium; assembly: GCA_963751795.1. GTDB lineage: Bacteria > Pseudomonadota > Alphaproteobacteria > Acetobacterales > Acetobacteraceae > BOG-908. The sequence continues at coordinate 1,406,208 of CAVVVI010000004.1, read as the reverse complement.
GGTTGACGGCAACGTCATGGGCTCGGCCGCCATCGGCTATGGCCTGGGCAACGGCTTCCGCATCGAGCTGCAGGGCGACTACAGCAAGAACACCATCACCTCGTTCGCCAGCCTGAACGGCGGCGGCCGCGAGGAGCAGTACAAGGGCTTCGTCAACGTCCTGTATGACTTCGACCTGTCGCCCTTCGGCCTGCCGCTGGCCCCGTATGTCGGCATCGGCGCCGGCTATGACCAGGTGAAGTTCCAGAACGGCCGCGCTGCCGGCTACTCGACCGCGGGCGGCGTCGTCTCGCCGATCTTCATCCGCGAGACCAACACGCAGGGCAACTTCGCCGCCCAGGGCATCCTCGGCGTCGCCTACAACATCGATGCGGTTCCCGGCCTGGCTCTGACCGTCGAAGGTCGCGTCTCGGCCATTCCCGAGCAGCAGAACTACCACGGCCAGTTCTTCGCACCGGGCGTTGCCACGCGCGTGAACTTCCGCACCGACAACACGATCAACTACTCGGGCCTCGTCGGCCTTCGCTACGCGCTGTTCTCGCCGGCGCCGCCGGTGGTGCAGAAGCAGGCCGAGCAGGTGCAGGCGACGCCGCCCGTGCAGCCCGCCCGCACCTACCTGGTGTTCTTCGACTGGGACCGTGCGGACCTGACGGCGCGTGCCCGCCAGATCGTGTCCGAGGCCGCGCAGGCTTCGACGCACGTGCAGACGACGACGATCGAAGTGAACGGCTACACCGACCTCTCCGGCACGGCCGCCTACAACCAGCGCCTGTCCGTCCGCCGCGCCCAGAGCGTGGAAGCCGAACTGGTGCGCGACGGTGTGAACCGCAGCGAGATCAGCATCCACGGCTACGGCGAGAGCAACCCTCTCGTGCAGACCGCCAAGGGTGTGCGCGAGCCGCAGAACCGCCGCGTGGAAATCATCCTCAAGTAAGAGGCGATTTCCCGACACGCATCGCAGGAAGGGAGGGCCGGTCGGCCCTCCCTTTTCTGTTTCGGGCGCCTGGGCGAACCGGTATGGCTCGTCCGGTCGCCCGCCGCACACCTCCGCCACCGCCGCGTCTGCCTCTCGCCGACCCAGGAGACCACCATGATCCGCCGCTTCCTGCTCACCACCGCCAGCCTGGCCGGCCTGGCCGGCGCCGCGCACGCCCAGCCCGTCACCGGCCCGTATGTGAGCCTGGGTGGCGGCGGCAACCTGATCCAGGACGAGACGGTGCGGCTGAACCCGGCCTTCCCCGCGGGCAAGCTGCGGTTCGATACGGGCGGCGCGGTGGGCGTGGGCGCCATCGGTTACGGCTTCGGCAACGGCTTCCGCGTCGAGATCGAGGGCGACTGGCGCTATAACGGCCTGCGCCAGTATCTCGGCACGCCGTTCCCCACGCGGGCCGGCGGCGAGCAGCAGAACTATGGCGGCATGGCCAACGTGCTGTTCGACCTCGATGTCGGCAGCCCCTACGTCTACCCTTATTTCGGCGCCGGCGCCGGCTACAGCTTTGCCCGCTGGGATCACATCCAGGACGTCGCCACCACCACCCCGTACGCCTTCCGCGCCGACGGCACGCATGGCGCGCTGGCCTACCAGGGCATCTTCGGCCTGTCCTTCCCGATCGCCTTCGTGCCCGGCCTGTCGCTCACGGCCGAGTACCGCTTCTTCAGCGTCGCCGAGAACGGCCAGTTCAACGGCGCCTCGATCGGCGAGCACGGCCCGTTCGGGCCCAAGCCGCTGAGCATCGCGCGCGGCAACGTGGATACCACCAGCGACTACAACCACAGCGCCATCCTCGGCCTGCGCTACGCCCTGTTCACGCCCCGGGTGGCCATGGCCGAAAAGCAGGCCGAGCAGGTGCAGGCGAGCCCGCCCGTGCAGCCCGCCCGCACCTATCTGGTGTTCTTCGATTGGGACCGTGCGGACCTCACGGCGCGTGCCCGCCAGATCGTGTCCGAAGCCGCGCAGGCTTCGACGCATGTGCAGACGACGACGATCGAAGTGAACGGCTACACCGATCTTTCGGGCACGGCCGCCTACAACCAGCGCCTGTCCGTCCGGCGCGCCCAGAGCGTGGAAGCCGAGCTGGTGCGCGACGGTGTGAACCGCAGCGAGATCGGCATCCACGGCTACGGCGAGAGCAACCCTCTGGTGCAGACTGCCAAGGGCGTGCGCGAGCCGCAGAACCGCCGCGTGGAAATCATCCTCAAGTAGCGCCGCTGGGGGGAGCGGCCGGCGCGGACGCCCCCCCAACGGACAGAGGAGCGCTAGGCCTTGCGCGCCTTGCCGCTGTGCTTCGTGCGATGCGTGGAGGCGGCCGGCGGCGGCGTGCCGGCGCAGGTTTCGAACGTCGCCGGCTGATAGAGCTGCTTGGCGTTGCTGTAATCGTGCAGCTCGGTGCCGTCGTGCAGGCTCATCACCTCGTCGTACATCTCGTTGAGGTTCTCGCAATAGGCCGTGCCCGCCTTAAGCGTCACCTGCTCCTGATTGTCGGCCAGCTGCGTCATGTATTCGTCGTAGTTCTTCGCCCCGGCCTTGCCGTAGGACCGCTTGAAGTAGCCCTGCAGGATCTGCTCGGCATCGGCCACTTCGGGCCGGTAGCGCTCGAGGAAGGCGTTGTACTTGTCCTGATTGTGGCAGGTGATCGCGGTCACCATCATCTGGCTCTTCAGCCCCTCGATGTCGAAGGCCGATCGGTCCTGGTCGAACACGCAGGAAAGCGCGCCCATCGGCGCCGCCCGGGAGGCGCGCGCATGCTTGGTGGCGGCCTGCAAAGCCGGCGCGGCCAGCAGGGTGGCGGAAAGGGCTGCGAAGGTCAGTACGCGCATCAGGAACTCCATTCGGCTGGCCCGGGTGATCGGCTGCGGCAGAGATAAATCGGGACTTGGCACGCCGCGCAACCGTTAATCGGCGGCCGCCCCGGCCGGGTTACACCGATGCGGCACTGGCCTGCCGCGCCTGCCCACGCTATGCGCTCTGCTCCATCGCGGAGTCGCCCTCTCGTGCAGCCACGTCTTGCCCCTTTCCTGGTCTCCGGCACGCTGATGCTGGGGCTGCTGCTGTCCGGCTGCGCGAAGCCGCCGGCGCCGGTGGCCGAAGCGCCGCCGCCGCTGCCGCCGCATCTTGGCCCGCCGCCGGCCGCCCTGTGCACGGTGGCGCCGTTCCACGTGGCCGATGGCGGCACCGCCAGCGTCAGCATGGTGATCAGCAACGATGGCGGCTTCTGTGCCGCGTCGCTGACGGCCGGCAACGGCCACCCTTACGATGCGCCGCTGGTGCCCACGCGGCCCATGCATGGCGACGAGACGGTGGTGAAATACAACGGCAAGACCAGCATCGAATACGCCGCCAAGGCGGGCTATGTCGGCCCGGACAGCTTCGTCGTCCGACTGATCCTGCGCGGACAGACCGCGGTGACCACGCTCAATGTAGGTGTCACGGTCCAGGCGGCGGGCACTTCAGCCAAGACCTCCTGAAGCCGGCCAGCTCGCCGCGACGGCGCCCGCATGCCGGGCGCGCCGGGCAGTTTTTTGCCGCCCATGGGATGATCCTCGGCCGCGACGCGCCAGATGCGTGTCTGCCGGCTGCGGGTGACCGCGGGGCGTTATGCAGGAAGTCGAGATGCGGGTAGTCGTAGCCATGTCCGGCGGCGTGGACAGCAGCGTCGTGGCCGGGCTGCTGCACGAGGCGGGTCATGAGGTGATCGGCGTCACGCTCCAGCTGTACGATCACGGGGCCGCCACGGCCAGGAAGGGCGCGTGCTGCGCCGGGCAGGACATCCACGACGCCCGCAACGTCGCCGACCATCTGGGCATCCCGCATTACGTGATCGATGCCGAAGCCCGGTTCCGCGCTGCCGTTATCGACGATTTCGCTGCCTCCTACGCCGCCGGCGAGACGCCGGTGCCCTGCGTGCGCTGCAACCAGGGGCCGAAATTCACTGATCTGCTGGGCATGGCGCGCGATCTGGGTGCCGAGGCGATGGCCACCGGCCACTACGTACGCCGGGTGGACGGACCGGACGGGCCCGAGCTGCACCGGGCTGCCGATGCGCAGCGCGACCAGAGCTGGTTCCTGTTCGCCACCACCCGCGCGCAGCTGGCATTCTGCCGCTTTCCGCTCGGCGACCTGCCCGACAAGGCCGCCACCCGCACGGCGGCGGCCAGGCTGGGGCTCGCCGTGGCCGCCAAGCCGGACAGCCAGGATCTCTGCTTCGTCCCCGATGGCAGCTACGCCGACCTGGTGGCGCGGCTGCGGCCGGAAGCGGCCGAACCCGGTGACATCGTGGCGCAGGACGGGAGCGTGCTCGGCCGCCACCAGGGCGTGGCGCGCTACACCGTGGGCCAGGCCAAGCGCCTCGGCAACATCGGCCACCGGGGAACCGAGGCGCAGGTGGTGGTGGCCATCGAGCCGGCGACGCGGCGCCTGGTGGTCGGGCCGCGCAGCACCGGCGTCAGCCGAATCGTGTTGCGCGACATGAACTGGCTTATCGATGCGCCGCCGGGCGGCGTGGCCTGCCAGGTCAAGCTGCGCGCGCATGACATGCTGCGGGAGGCCGTCGTGCATCCGGAGGGCACGGGTGCCCTTGTCGATCTCGCGCTGCCCGCGCTGCCGGCCCCCGGCCAGGCTTGCGTTCTCTACAGCGGCGACCGGGTGCTGGGTGGCGGGTTCATCACCCGCAGCTAGCTGCGAACCGGCGGCCAGGAGACGTCCCGGCCGCCGTAGGGCGTCTGCTACGCGCGGCGCAGCAGCATGACGATGAGCACGATCAGCAGGATGGTGCCCAGGCCGATGCCGCCATAGCCATAATGGCCGTATTCCGTGCCGCCCCAGCCGCCGATGGTGGTGCCGAGGCCACCGCCGAACAGCAGGATGACGAGAATGATGAGAAGGATCAGGCCCATGGTGTGTCCCCTAGCAATAGTCGCGAAGGCATAATGAACCGGCCGGCGGCGAGAAAGTTGCAGAAACAGCGCGCTTACGGGCTGCGCTGTGGCGCGGCTGCACTGCCGGGGCCGAACACGTCGATCACCACGCGCCGGTCGATCTGCCACACATGGACCTGCTGGTCGGCCGTCAGTCCCAGTGCCGCCTGGTTGCTGCCGCCCGCCACTGACAGCACGCCGGCGGGGGGCGCCGCCAGCCCGGGCACCTGTCCCGCATGGGGAAAGGTGAGCACCAGCAGGCCACCCAGGCGGAGCGAACGGCAGGCCATGTGCGGCGGCATCACGAACACCACCCGGCTGTAGCCGTCATGCACGCCGCCGCGCACCGTCACGGGCGCCGGCCGCGCGGCAGCAGCCATCGGCACGGCCAGCAAGGCGATCCATGCTCGTCTGCGCATCATCCTGCCCCGCCCGGGCGACTCGCCCCGGTCGAACGTTACAGGAAACTACCGATCGGCGGGAACGCCGTGGCCGTGCTGCGGGCTAGAACAGCCCGTCGATCTGGCCGTCGGCATCCAGCCTGATCGTGTGGGCGGCCGGCGTGCGGGGCAGGCCGGGCATGGTCATCACGTCGCCGCACAGCGCCACCACGAAGCCGGCCCCGGCCGATAGCCGTACGTCGCGCACCGGCAGCACGAAGCCCGCCGGCGCGCCGAACAGCTTGGGATCGGCCGAGAAGCTATACTGCGTCTTGGCCATGCAGACCGGCAGATGGCCGAAGCCGCCGGCCTGCCATGCCGCCAGCTTGCGGGCGGCGGCCGGGTCGATGGCCACGCTGCCGGCCCGGTAGATGCGCTGCGCCACGGTGCGGATCTTCTCGGCCAGCGGCAGCTCGGGCGCGTACAGCGGCGCAAAACTCGAAGGCTGGGCGAGCAGGCCCGTCACGGCGCGGGCCAGCCCGGCCGCCCCCGCCGCACCGTCGGCCCAGTGGCGGCACACCACCATCTCCACGCCCAGCGGTGCGAGTGCCTCGCGCACGGCGTTCCAGCTCGGCTTCGGTGTCGCCGGTAAAGTGGTTCAGGGCGACGGCCACCGGCAGGCCGAAAGCACGCATGTTCTCCACGTGGCGCAGCAGGTTGGGCGCACCGCGGCGGACGGCCTCGGCATCCTCGCGCCCCAGCTCGGCCTTGGTGACGCCGCCATGCATCTTCAGCGCGCGCAACGTGGCCACCACCACGGCGGCGCGCGGCGCCAGGCCGGCGCTGGGGCATTTGATGTCGAGGAACTTCTCGCCGCCCAGATCGGCGCCGAACCCGGCTTCGGTCACCACCACATCGGCCAGCCGCAGCGCCAGCTTGGTGGCCACCACGCTGTTGCAGCCATGCGCGATGTTGGCGAACGGGCCGCCATGCACCAGCGCCGGCGTGCCTTCCAGGCTCTGCACCAGGTTGGGCCGCAGCGCGTCGCGCAGCAGCACCGCCATCGCCCCCTGCGCCTGCAGATCGGCCGCGGTGATGGCCGAGCCGTCCCGCCGCGTGGCCACGATGATGCGGGCCAGCCGGGCTTCCAGGTCGGCCAGGTCGCGCGCCAGGCAGAAGATCGCCATCACCTCGCTGGCCACCGTAATGTCGAACCCGTCCTCGCGCACCTGGCCGTTGCCGCCGCCCGGGCCGAGCCCCACCACCATCTGGCGCAGCGCGCGGTCGTTCACGTCCGCGCAGCGCCGCCAGCTGACCCGCCGCGTGTCGATGCCCAGCGCGTTGCCCCAGTAGATGTGGTTGTCGAGCAGGGCGGCGAGCAGGTTGTTGGCCGCGGTGATGGCGTGGAAGTCGCCGGTGAAATGCAGGTTGATGTCTTCCATCGGCGCCACCTGCGCGCGGCCGCCGCCAGTGGCCCCGCCTTTCATGCCGAAGCACGGCCCCAGCGAGGGCTCGCGCAGGCAGATCATCGTGCGCGTGCCGCCGGCCGCCAGCGCGTCGGCCAGGCCGATCGTGGTCGTGGTCTTGCCCTCGCCCGCCGCGGTCGGGCTGATGCCGCTCACCAGCACCAGCGCGCCCTCGCGGGCGGGCAAAGTGGGTAGGATGGCCTCGCTGATCTTCGCCTTGAAGCGGCCGAACGGTTCGACGAATTCGGCGTCGATTCCCGCGGTGGCGGCAATCTCGGCAATGGGGCGCAGGCGGGCGGCGCGCGCGATCAGCAGGTCGGTGGTCAAGACGGGCCTCGGCTGAAGGATGAGGCACCTTGCTAGCAGCCCGGCGACCCAGGGCGGAAGGCGGCTGGCTGACAGACGCCCGATCGTCTAAGGGGCTGCCATCTGCGCCCGGCTCTCGGGCGGCGCACCACGCCCTCTACCCCGAAGGTTGCCCCCATGACCGTCCGCCCGAGCATCATGCTCGTCGATCCCGCGCATTTCGACGTCAGCTACGTGATCAACCCCTGGATGAAGCCCGGCGACTGGGCAGCCGACCCGTCCGGCCACGCCGCCGGGGCACGCGCCAGCTTCGATGCGCTGCGCGGCGCGCTGGAAGGCTGCGGCGCCACGCTGGAAATCGTGCCGGGCGTCGCCGGCCAGCCGGACATGGTGTTCCCCGCCAACGCGGCCATCGTGCTCGACCGGCGCGCCATCGTCGCCCGATTCGCCTGCGCCGAGCGCCAGGGCGAGGAGGTGCCGAACCGCATTGCGCTGGAAGGCTTCCGCGACCGCGGCCTGCTCGACGAGGTGGCGATGTTCCCCGAAGGTTGCTTCCAGGAAGGCGCCGGCGACGCGATCTGGGACCGCACGCGCCAGTTCTTCTGGTGCGGCTACGGCCAGCGGTCGATCCAGCGCGCCACCGACGAGGTGGCCCGCTTCTTCGGCAAGCGCGTGGTGGCGCTGCAGCTCGCCACCCAGCAATTCTATCACCTGGACACCTGCTTCTGCCCGCTGAGCGGCGGCGAGGTGCTGTTCTATCCGCCGGCCTTCACCCCGGAAGGCATCGCGCTGATCCACGAGCACGTGGCCCCCGAGCAGCGCCTGGTGGCCAGCGCCGAGGATGCCGCGGCGTTCTGCGTCAACGCCGTCAATATCGAGCGCACCGTGGTGATGGCGCGCGCGCCGGACCACGTGCGCGGCATGCTGACCGAGCGCGGTTACGCGGTGCGCGACGTGGATCTCGACCCGTTCATCCTCTCGGGCGGCGGCGCCTATTGCATGACGCTGCGGCTCGACCGCACGAGCACCTAGAAGGCGCCGGCTACCGGGCCCGGCGCCCCTGCGCGGGTGGCCGGGTGCGGGCGCGGCACGGCAGCCAGCAGCGCCGCCGTGTACGGGTGCGCCGGGCGCGCGAACACGGCGGCGGTCGGGCCGACTTCCACCACGCGCCCCTGCCGCATCACCGCCACCCGGGTCGCCACCTGGCGCACTACGGCCAGATCATGCGTGATGAACACCATCGTCAGGCCGAGCCGCTCCTGCAGGTCCATCAGCAGGTTCACCACCTGCGCCTGCACGCTCACATCCAGGGCGGATACCGGCTCGTCGGCTACCAGCAGCTCCGGCCCCGCGGCCAGCGCGCGGGCGATGCCGATGCGCTGGCGCTGGCCGCCGGAGAATTCGTGGCTGTAGCGGTCCATGTGGTCGGGCCGCAGCCCCACCAGCCCGGCCAGTTCGGCCACGCGATCGGCCACGGCGCGGGCGCTGGCGCGGCGGCCATCGGGCAGGCCGTGCACGCGCAGCGGCTCGGCGATCAGCTCGCCCACGCGCCGGCGCGGGTTCAGCGCGGCGGCAGGGTCCTGAAACACCATCTGCATGCGGCGGCGCAGCGGGCGCAGCGGGCGCATCCTGGTGGCGGTGATGTCCGCACCATCGAACCGCACGGTGCCGGCGGTGACGGTCTGCAGCCGCAACAGGCAGCGCCCCAGCGTGGATTTGCCGCTCCCCAACTCGCCCACCAGCCCCAACGTCTCGCCGCGCAGCACGGCCAGCGAAACGCCGTCCACCGCGCGCACGACGGCGCCGCTTCCGGCCGCGTAGTGTTTGGTCACGCCGATCGCCTCGGCCAGGATCAAGCCGCAGCCTCCAGCAGAAAACACGCTGCCTGCTGGCGGCCGCGCGCCAGCAGCGGCGGGCGGGCCGCGCACCGGCCGAACCGCAGCGCGCAACGCGGGCCGAACGCGCAGCCGTGCGGGCGCTCGGCCGGGCTGGGCGGGGCGCCCGGTATGGCCGCCAGCCGGCGCGGCGGCGGGCCCGTCATCGGCGGAATGCTGGCCAGCAGGCCCTGCGTGTAGGGATGCGCCGGGCGGGCCAGCACATCGGCCACCGGGCCGTGCTCGGCCAGCCGGCCGGCGTACATCACCATCACCGTATCGGCGAGTTCGGCCACCACGCCCATATCGTGCGTGACGAGCAGGATCGAGGACCCGAACGAATCGCGCAGCCCGCGCAGCAGCGCCAGGATCTGCGCCTGCACCGTCACGTCCAGCGCCGTGGTCGGCTCGTCGGCGATCAGCAGGGATGGGTCGCAGCTCAGCGCCATGGCGATCACCGCGCGCTGCCGCAGGCCGCCCGATAATTGGTGCGGGTAGCGGGTAAAAACCTGCTCGGGTGCGGCCACGCCCATCCGCTCCAGCAGGCCGAGTGCCCGGCTGCGTGCCGCCGCGCGCCCCAGCGGCAGATGGGCGCGGATCTGTTCGGTGATCTGCCAGCCGATCGTGTGCACCGGGTTCAGCGCGCTCATGGAATCCTGGAACACCATGGCGATCCGGCGGCCGCGCACGCCGCGCCAGGCGCGCTGCCCGCCGGCTGTCAGCAACTCGCGCCCGGCAAAGCGGATCGAGCCGGAGACGACCGCATTCGGATCGGCGATCAGGCCCAGGACCGAGAGCATGGTGAGGGTCTTGCCGGAGCCGGACTCGCCCACCAGCCCCACCACCTCACCGGCGCCCACGCTGAACGACACGCCATCCACCGCGCGCACCACGCCGGTGCGCGTGCGGAAATCGACGCACAGGCCGCTCACCTCCAGCAGCGGTTCAGCCACGCTTGAGCCGTACCCGCGGGTCCAGCAGCGCGTAGGCCACGTCCACCAGGGCGTTGGCGGCCACCACGAAGAACGAGGCATACATCACGGTGGCCATGATCACCGGCAGGTCGAGGTTCTGCAACGCGTCGAACGTCAGCTTGCCCACGCCCTGTAGGCCGAACACCACCTCGGTCAGCAAGGCGCCGCCGCCGACCAGCGCGCCGAAATCGAGGCCGAACAGCGAGACGAAGGTGACCAGCGACGTGCGCAAGGCGTGGTGCAGCAGGATGCGCGCCTCGCTGAGCCCCTTGGCGCGCGCGGTGCGCACGAAATCCTCCTGATACGTTTCGATCAGGCTGGCACGCAGCACGCGGCCGTACAGGCCCATATACAGCAGCGCCAGCGTGGCCCACGGGATCAGCAGCGTCCTGAACCACAGTCCGGGATCCTCGTGCAACGGCGTGTAGCCGAGCGGCGGCACCCAGGCGAACAGCCAAATGTCGTGCAGCCGGCCCTGCGTCAGCAAATTGGCCATCTGCCCCACCCAGAACACCGGCATGGAGATGCCGGCCAGCCCGGCCAGCATCAGCGCGCGGTCGATCGCCCTGCCGTGATTGAGCGCTGCCACGATGCCGATCGCCAGGCCGCCGGCCACCGCCAGCACCGACGCGCCGATCACCAGCGAGAGGGTGACCGGCGCGCCGGCCACGATCTGCGGGATCACGCGCTGGCCGCGATTGACGAAGCTGGTGAGGTCTCGCGTGACGAACAGGCGCTGCATCATCAGCGCGTATTGCAGCGGCAGCGGCCGGTCGAAGCCGAAATCGTGCCGCACCGCGGCCAGCGTTGCCGGCGTGGCGTTGTGGCCGGCCAGGCGCGCGGCCGGGTCGGCGCCGGGTGTGGCGAAGAAGATCAGGAACACCAGCACGCTGATGCCGGCCATGACGAACAGCATCTGCGCCAGCCGCTGGCCGAGCGCGATCAGCATGCGGCCCGGCTTGCGCAGCGCGGCGGCATCATCGCAGCCGCAGCCTGGCGCGCGGGTCCAGCGCATCGCGCAGGCCGTCGCCCAGCACGTTCAGCGCCATCACCGTGATCATGATCATCAGCCCGGGTGCGATGGCCACCAGCGGGCGCGTGTAGATCAGCGTCTGGCCGTCGGCGACGATGCTGCCCCAGCTCGCCGCCGGCGGCTGCACGCCGATCTGCAGGAAGCTGAGCGCGCTCTCAGTGAGCAGGTTCAGCGCCATGATCAGCGGCGCCAGCACGATCAGCGTGCCGGCCACGTTGGGCAGGATGTCGCGCAGCAGAATGCGCCGGTGGCTGACCCCCAGCCCGATGGCGGCCAGCACGAAATCGCTCTGCGCCAGGCTCAGCACCTGCCCGCGCACCGGCCGTGCCGCATAAGGCACATACACCAGGCCGATGATCGCGATGGGCAGCAGCAGGCTGTCGGCCTCGATGGTGAACGGCCCCACGCGCAGGCCCTGGGTGATCAGCACCACCGAGAGCGAGATGGCCAGCAGATAGACCGGGAACGCCCACACGATATCGAGCAGGCGCGACAGGATCTGGTCGGTCCAGCCGCCGGCATAGCCGGCCACGATGCCGAGCAGCGCCGCCAAAGCGAGGCAGAGGGCCGTGGCCGCACTGGCGATCAGCAGCGAGTTGCGGCCGCCATAGAGCAGCCGGGCGGCCACGTCGCGGCCCTGGCCGTCGGCACCGAGCGCGTAGGCCGCGCGCCAGGTGGGTGCGATCGGCGCCGAGCCGAGCTTCAGCGGATTGTCGGCAGGCTGCAGGATATCCAGCGTGCGCCCGCCGACGACGACGCTGCCGTCCAGGTTGGGCCGAAACGGGTCCACTTGCGCCACGTGGTTCGCATACACCGGTGCGAGCGCGCTGGCCGCCAGCAGCGCCAGCAGCACGAAGGCGGCCGCGACCGCGGCGCGGTCGGCACGCAGCCGCCGCCATGCGGTGCGCCACGGGCCCTCGCTCAACGCACCCAGGCTTTCGAGAAGATCATGTGGAACAGGGGGCTGAAGGTGAATCCGCCGAACCGGGTGGAGACCAGGTCCAGCCAATGGATCTGGAACAGCGCCGTGCTGGGCGCGCGGTCGGTCAGGTCGCGGTCCAGCGCCGCCCACAGCCGGGCCGCCGCCGCCGGATCGCTCAGCGCCGCGGTGCCCGCCGCCTGCATGCGCGCGTCGATCGCCGGATCGCAGAAGCCGCTCATGTTGATCGAGGCATCCGACCCCGGATGGAAGCTGGCGCAGGAGAACATCACCTGCAGGAAATCCGACGGCGCCGGGTAATCCTGGAACCAGTTGGCCAGGCCGATCTGCACACGGTTGCCGGAATTGCCCAGATAAGGGTCGCGGATGTTGAACGAGATGGTGTGCAGGCGCGCGTCGTAGCCGAGATCGCGCAGCACGCTCTGCAGGTAGATCGCCATGCTGCGCTCCACGTCGCGGTCCGAGGCGATCAGGGTTACGCGCTGGCCGGCGGTGCCGCTGGCCGCCACCAGCGCGCGGGCGCGGGGCAGATCGGGCGCGGTCCAGGCGGTGCCCGGGTGCTGCGTGAAGGGGCAGTAGGCCTGCGCGCCGGCCAGTCCTTCGGGCAGCAGGTGGCAGAGCGGCGTGCCCAGCGCCGGGCCGCCGTACAGATTGGCCAGCACGCGCCGGTTCACCGCCATGGCCACGGCCTGCCGCGCCCGCGCATCGTCGAAGGGCGGCAGGTGCGTGTTCATCATCAGGTAGTAGTAGGCGAGCATCGGATGGATGTGCGCCTGGGCCGTGTAGCGGGCGCCGATCTCGGCCAACCGGTCCAGCGGCGGCGGGTCGCTCATCCAGTCCGTGGTGCCGCGTTCGATGGCGCTCACCTCGGATTCCGTCTGCAGGCCGTAGCGGATCTCGATACGGTCCACGTTGCCGGCGGGCTGGGCCGCCTCGCTCCATTGGTGGAAATACGGGTTACGCTCCAGCACCATGCCGCGCACCGGATCGTAGCTGGCCACGCGATAGGGGCCGGTGGCGGCAGGCGGCGTGGTGCCCAGGTCGCGCGCCGGCGTGTCGGCCGGCAGCACGGCGGCGAACGGCAGGGCCAGCTTCTGGGCGAACTCGCTGTCCGGCCGGCTGAGGTGGATGACGATGCTGCCGTCGGTGGCGTCCACAATGACCCCGCCGTCCAGCATGCAGCCGGCGGGCTGGGCAAGGCACGGCCCGGCGCCGACGATGATGCCGTACCAGCTCGCCGCGTTGGGCCCCGAGACGCGGAACATTCGCCGTAGGCTGGCCGCCACGTCGGCCACGCTCACCTCCCGCCCGTCGGAAAAGCGGATGCCGCGGCGCAGCCGGAAGCGGTAGGTGCGCCCGCCATCGCTGATTGCGGGCAGCGCCTCAGCCAGATCGGGCACCACCACCAGGCCGTCGGCGCCCTCCGCCTTGCGGAACGCCAGCAGCTGATCCTGGGTGACGGAGAGGATCTGCCAGATATCGGTCGTGTAGCTGATATGCGGGTCGAGGGTGCCATCGGCCTGGCTGGCGGCGAAGTGCAGCACGCCGCCCTGGGGTGGCGCGGCCTGCGCGGCCGGCGCGGCGGACAGGAGCAGGCAGAGGAGCAGCGCGCGCATGGCCCAGCCTAGCAGGCCCTTGCGGCCGGCGCGCAGGACTTAATCCGCACCGCCGTCGTTGCTCCGGCCCCCAAGATGGAGTACCCGCGGCCCGTCATGGATGCCCTCACCGAGCCAGACCTGCCCCGGCTGTCGACCGCCTACCTCGACATCGGATCGGACGTTACCCGGGCCAAGCGCGACAGCCTGGCGTGGACCGACCTCGTCGAGGGCGCGCGGCTTTGGCGGCTCGGCGCCACACTCGGCTGGCTCGATATCAAGCTCAAATACCGCGGCTCGCTGCTCGGCCCGTTCTGGCTGACCATCTCCACCGCCGTGTGGATCGGCGCCATGGGCGGGCTGTACAGCGTGCTGTTCCACCAGGATCTGCACGTCTATCTGCCGTTCCTGGCGCTGTCGCTGGTCACCTGGAACGCACTCGGCGGCCTGGTCAGCGATGCCTGCACCACCTTCACCCAGGCGGAGAGCACCATCCGCTCGGTGCGCATGCCGTTCTTCGTGCACGCCATGCGCGTGGTGGTGCGCACCGCCATCTCGTTCGCCCATAATCTGCCGGTGATTGTGGCGGTGTTCGCCATCTTCTCGATCTGGCCGGGTGCCGTGGCGTTGCAGAGCCTGCTCGGCTTCGCGCTGTGGACGCTCGATGCATTCGCCGCCTGCCTGCTGCTCGGCAGCCTGTGCGCGCGCTTCCGCGACATCCCGCCCATCGTCGGCAGCGTGATGCAGATCGCGTTCTTCATCACCCCCATCGTCTGGCGCCCGGAACAGCTCGGCGCGCATGGCTGGTGGCTGCCCTACAACCCGTTCGACGCGCTGCTGGAGGTGGTCCGCGGCCCGCTGCTCGGCGCGGCCATATCGTCGCTGGTCTGGGGCCTGGCGCTCGCCTACAGCGCATTGTTCTGCGCGCTGACCTGGTTCGTGTTCACCCGCGTGCGCACGCGGCTGGCATACTGGATGTAGGCCGGCCGCCGCCGGGCTGGTCCGGCGGCCGCTTCTGCACGCAACGGCGTTTCCTCTCCTCGGCGGACCCATGGCACGCATACGCATCGAAGACGTCTCGGTGGACTTCCCGCTCTATCACGGCAGCGCCCGCAGCCTGAAGAAGACGGTGTTCGCCGCCGCCTCCGGCCGGCTGGGCGAGGATACGCGGCAGCGCGTGGTGGTGCAGGCGCTGCGCCATATCGACATCGAGCTGCAGAGCGGCGACCGGCTCGGCCTGGTGGGCGGCAACGGTGCCGGCAAGACCACGCTGCTGCGCACGATCGCCGGCATCTACGAGCCGGTGCTGGGCCGCATCCGCGTGGAAGGCAGCCTCAACGCGCTGCTGGACCCCCAGCTCGGCATGAACATGGATCTGACCGGCCGCGAGAACATCATGCTGCGCGGACTCTATAACGGCTTCACCGCGCCGCAGATCGCCGCCATGGAAGAGGACGTGCAGAATTTCGCCGAGTTGGGCGAGTTCCTCGATCTGCCGGTGCGGTTCTACAGCTCGGGCATGATCGTGCGGCTGGGTTTCGCGCTGGCGACCTGCATCCGGCCGCAGGTGCTGCTGATGGACGAGTGGTTCCTGGCCGGCGATGCCGGCTTCATGGCCAAGGCACGCGCGCGCTTGGAAAGCGTGGTGCGCGGCGCCGAGATCCTCGTGCTGTCCTCCCACCAATCCGCCGCCGTTCTGGACTGGTGCACGCGGGTGGTGTGGATGGACCACGGGCGCGTGGTGATGGACGGCCCGGCCGAGCAGGTGATGGATTGCTACCTGCGCGGCGCGGTGCCCGCGGCCGGCCCTGTGCCCGAGGCAGCATCGCCGGAGCCCGCCAGCCCCTGAGCGCAGCCGCCGCATCTTTGCCCGCCGCCGCCCGTTCAGGACCGCATACAGCGCAGGAGCGGCCCATGATCGACAGCACACAGATCCGCGAACACATGGAAGTCATCGGCGCGGATGGCGGCCATATCGGCACGGTGGACAAGGTGGATGGCGAGCGGATCAAGCTGACCAAGACCGATCGCGGCTCGGGCGGGGCGCATCACTACGTGCCGCTCTCGCTGGTCGAGGAGATCGACGCCGACGCGGTGCGCATGTCGTTTAAGTCGGAGCTCGCCGAGCAGTTCTGGGAGAGCTAGCCGGCTCGCCCGCGGCTGTCAGTCCCGCTTGCGCCGGAACGCGTCCAGGCTCACCACCTGCGGCGTGGCATCCGGCGCGGGCTCGGCTGCGGCTTCCGGCGGCGGCGGCGCGCTGGCCGGGGCGGGGGCAGGGGCCTGGGCGCGGAAGCGCAGGCCGTACTGCACGTGCGGATCGACGAAGGCGGTGATCGCGGCCAGCGGAATAGTCAGCGCCGAGTTCACGCCGCCGAACGACAGATTCACGCCGAACACGCCCGCGGCCTCGTCGATGAACAGATCCTTGTATTGGTGCTGCAGGACAATCGTCATCTCGGCCGGATATTTCTGCCGCAGGCGGGCCGGGATGATCACGTCGGGGTGGTCGGTCCTGAACGTGATGTAGAAGTGATGCTCGCCCGGCAGGCCGAGGGTCGCGGCATGCGACAGGGCACGGGCCACCACGGCGCGCAGCGCGTCCTCGGTCCATTGATCATAGGGCAGCAGGCTGTCGGGCGCGGCACCCGTGCCGTCCGGCGTCTCGGTCTCGTCTTCCATGGTTCTGGCTCCCGGGCCCATCCATACCGCGTGGGATGGCGGGCGCAAGACGACACCGAAGCGTTGTCCCGCGCCGCCTCAACCGGCCGGCAACAGCCCTGCCCGGTAGGCGGCCGGATGGTCCACCAGGAAATGCGCGGCCCGCATGTCGCCGTCATCGCCCTCGGCGGCCGGGCAGGCGCTGCGTATGGCCAACGCCTGGGCCACCGGCAGCGGCGCGCGGGCGGCGCGGGCGGCGGCCACGGCGGGCTTCATGTCCTGCTCGCCGGCCAGCGGGTCGGCCAGGGCGAACGGCCCGGGGCTGGTGCAGAGCTGCGGTATCACGCCCAGCGACTGGATCGGCCAGCCGCGCGGCGCCAGCACCCGGCTCCAGGTGATGTACAGCTCGCCGCCATCAGGCAGGCGGGTGATGGTCTGCACCAGCCCTTTGCCCAGCGTGGCGCTGCCCACCACCACGCCGCGCCCGAGATCGGCCAGGGCGGCGGCCAGGATCTCGGCGGCGCTGGCCGTGCGGCCATCGACCAGTACCACTACCGGCAACCCGTGCGTCAGGTCGCCGCCATCGATGCGCCAGTCATGCGTGGCGGCCGGTGCCCGTCCGGCTGTGCTGGCGATCAGGCCATGGTCGGCCAGCAGCGCCACGCTGGTGACGGCTTGGCGCAGCAGCCCGCCGCGGTTGCCGCGCAGATCGACCGCGATGCCGGATGGCGGCGGGCTGGCGGCCAGGCCCGCCTCCAGCGCCTCGCTGAGGCGCTGGGCGGTGTTGCTGACGAAGCTGCTGATGCGGATCACCAGCAGGGTGCCGGAGCGTTCGGAGAACACCGTCTCGGGCGGCACGTAGGCGAGCGTGAGCGCCAGCGTGCGGGCCGCGCCGTCCAGCCCGCGCACGTGGATGGTGAGGTTGGTGCCCTCCAGCCCGGTCAGCCATTCCCGCACGCGATCCAGCTGGCGCGCGCGGGGATGGCGGCCGTCCACGTCGATGATGCGGTCGCCGATGCGCGCCCCGGCCTCCTGGCCCGGCCCGTCCGGCACCAAGCCGTCGATCACCACCGCGCCGTTGCGCGCGATCACGCTGATGCCGGCGCCGGCATCCACCGACAGCTTGGTGCGCTCGGCCTCGGCCGGGGCCGGCGGTTCGTAGCGGGAGTAGGGGTCGAGATGGTTGAACATCTCGTCGAAGAAGCCCTGGATCAGCCCTTGCGTGCCCGCCGCGCGCAGCGTGGCCGAGGCACGGTAGGCTGCCGCCTCCACCGCGGCCGCCGCGTGGCCCCATTCCTCGGCGGCGTCGGGCGGGGGTGCCGCCAGATCGGCCAGCACGCGCGTGCCGGCGGCCACCTGCAGCCGGTTGCCGCGCAGGCCGGCCGAGAGCACCGGATCCAGCGTGGTGATGCCGTGCAGGCCCCACAGCGTCAGATCCTGCGCGGTCGCCGGATCGAGCGTGCGGGGAGCGGCGAAGGTGAGTGCAGCGGCAAACACCTGGCCGGCGAGACGCTCGTCGAAACCGGGGCTGGCCGAAGCGCGGGCCGGACCCGACCACGCCCAGGCGAGCAGCAGCAGGCCGGCTAGGACCGCCGGCCGCGCCGTTCCGGCACCGGGCGCACTGCCGCCGGGCGCGCGGGCTGCCCGCCGAGGGCGAAGATCAGCCCACCGGTGACCGGGCTTGCCTCGGCCAGCCGGACGGTCAGGTCCTGCGTCAGGCGGAACGTCTTGCGCGTCTTGCGGCCGATCAGGGATTGCGTCGCCTCGTCGTGGATCCAGTAATCGTCGGGCAACGACGAGAGCGGGAGCAGGCCCGTGGCGCCGTTGCCGTGCACGGTCACGAATAGCCCGAAACGCGTGACGCCGGATATGCGCGCCTCGAACGTGGCACCCACTTTATCGGCCATGTATGCAGCAAGGTAACGGTCGATCGCCTCGCGCTCGGCCAGCGCAGCGCGGCGTTCCGTGGCCGTGATGTGTTCGGCGGCATCCTCGAAGCCGGCCACCTCGCCCTCCGACAGCGCGCCGGGGCCGAGCTTGAGGCCGGCGATCAGCGCGCGATGCACCAGCAGGTCGGCGTAACGGCGGATCGGGCTGGTGAAATGCGCATAGCGGGCCAGCGACAAACCAAAATGGCCGATATTGTCCGGGCTGTAGGCCGCCTGGCTCTGGCTGCGCAGCATCACTTCATTGACCATCGGCGCATGCTCGGTGCCGGCGACGCGCTTGAGCACGGCGTCGAGGTCGCGCGGGCTCACCTGACCGGGTGCCAGGCTGATCTCCAGCGTGCCCAGGAACTGGCGCAGATTGGCGAGCTTCTCCTCGGAAGGCGGGGCATGCACGCGATACATGCAGCTGCGGTGCAGCCGCTCCAACTCCTCGGCGGCGGCCACGTTGGCCAGCACCATGAACTCCTCGATCAGCCGGTGGCTGTCGAGCCGCGGGCGTGGCGCCACGCTGGTCACGTGGCCGGCCTCGTCGAGCACCACGCGGCGTTCCGGCAGGTCCAGATCCAGCGTGCCGCGGGCCTGGCGGGCGGCAAGCAGCACCTCGAACGCCGCATAGAGTGCCGGCAGGAAGCCGGGGGCCAGGCCGAGCGTGTCGCCCGCATCCCTTGCCGCCTGCACCTGCGTGTAGGTCAGCCGCGCCGCCGAGCGCATCAGCCCGCGGCCGAAGCGGTGGCGCGTCTTGCGGCCCGTGGCATCGACGAACATTTCGACGAACAGGCAGCCGCGATCCTCATTTGGCCGCAGGCTGCACCAGCCGTTCGACAGCGCTTCGGGCAGCATCGGCACCACGCGGTCGGGGAAGTAGCAGCTATTGCCGCGCAGGCGCGCATCGCGGTCCAGCGGCGAGTCCGGGCGCACGTAATGCGCCACGTCGGCGATCGCCACGATGATGCGGTGGCCGTCGCCATCCGGCTCGGCATAGATGGCGTCGTCGAAATCGCGCGCGTCCTCGCCATCGATGGTGATCAGCGGCGTTTCGCGCAGATCGGTGCGGCGGCCCAGCGGCGCCGCGCGGGCGCGCTTGGCCTCGGCGAGCGCCTCGGGCGAGAACACGGTGGGGATGTCGTGCGTGTGGATGCAGATCAGGCTGACGGCGCGCGCGTCGTTGCTGTCGCCCAGCACTTCGACCACCTGGGCCGGGCGCAGGCCGTAGCTGCCGCCGGGCAGCGGTTCGGCCAGCACGATCTGGCCATCCTGCGCGCCGCCCGCCTCGCCGGCCGGGATGCGCCATTCGGCCTTGCTGCGGCGGTCGGTGGGCACCAGCCGGTCGGGCGCGCGGAACACGCCCAGCACGCGGGCCGGCGTCTCGTTGAGGCGCTTGAGCGTGCGCCCCTCGTATTTGTTGCCGCCGATCGGCTTGAGCCGCGCCAGCACGCGCTGCCCGGGGGCCAGAGCCGGCTCGCCGCTGCGTTCGCGCAGCATCAGCACCAGCGGCGGCGGTCCGTCGCCCTGCCAGGCGACCGGGCGGGCCACCGGATCGCCGTCCGGGTCGGTGCCGGTCACCTGCACGATCATCGCATCCGGCAGGCGGCCGGGCGGGGCGAAGCGCTTGTGGCCGGCCGGCGCGATCTCGCCCTGGCCGGAGAGATCGCGCAGCAGGTCGCGCAGGGCACCGCGCTGGTCGGCGCCGATGCCGAAGGCGCGCGCCAGCTCCCGCTTGCCCACGCGGCCGCCGCTCTCGGTGATGAACTGGCGCAGCGCCTCGCGCGTCGGCAGGCCGGCGGTGGGCGCCAGCGGATCGGCGTTGGGCGCAGCGCGATGCGTCGGCTTCTTGCCGGCCTTGCGCAAATCAGACCGCCTTGCCGGCGGCAGCCGCCTTGCGGGCGGCGGGCTTGGCCGCAGCCTTGGTCTTGGCCTTCGGTTTCGCCTTCGGCTTGGCCTTGCCGGCAGCCTTCACCGCGGGCTTGGCCGCGCCGTTGGCAGCCGGCCTGGCAGCCGCCGCCTTGGCCGGTGCCGCCTTCCTGGCCGGCGCGGCTTTGCCGTTCTTGCCACGGGGCTTGAGCACCTTGCCGCGTTCGGCCAGCAGGGCCACCGCCTGGTCGAGCGTGATGTCGTCCATCGTCTGCTCGCGCTGACAGATTTGCGACCACCTGGCCGTGCTGGGCGTAGGGGCCGAAGCGCCCCTTGCGGATCTGGATGTCCTGGCGGTCTTTCGGGTGCTGCCCCACCACCCGCACGCTGGCCAGCTTGCGGCCGATCACGTCCACCGCGCGGTTGATGCCGATGGCCAGTATGTCGTCGTCGCGCTCGAGCGAGGCGAAGATGCTGCCCATCTTGATATACGGCCCGAACCGGCCGAGCCCGGCTTCCATGTCCTGCCCGGTTTCCGGGTGCTTGCCGATCAGCCTCGGCAACGACAGCAGGCCCAGCGCCTGCTCCAGCGTGATCGCCTCGCCGTCCATGCCTTTCGGCAGCGAGGTGCGGCGCGGCTTGGATTTCTTGTCGGCCGGGTCGGGCTCGCCCTGCTGTGCATACAGGCCGTAGGGCCCGCGGCGGATTGTCACATCCTCGCCGGTATCCGGGTGATGGCCCAGCTTGCGCAGGCCGTCCTTGAGGACCTCGGCATCGCCCTCGCCGCCCTCGATGGCGAGGCGCCGGGTGAACTGGCAGGCAGGGTAGTTGGAGCAGCCGATGAAGCTGCCGTGGCGCCCGAGCTTGAGGCCCAGCCGGCCGTTATGGCAGGCCGGGCAGAGGCGCGGATCGCTGCCGTCGTCGCGTGGCGGGAAGAAATGCGCGCCGAGATCCTGGTCCAGCGCGTCGATCACGTCGGAGATCTTCAGCTCGCGCGTCTGCTCGATGGCGCGGGAGAACTCGTCCCAGAACGCCCGCATCAGCGCGCGCCAATCCATCCGCCCGTCGCTCACGTCGTCGAGCTGGGCCTCGAGGCCGGAGGTGAAACCGGTATCGACGTAGCGCTCGAAGAAGCTGGTTAGGAAGGCGGTCACCAGCCGGCCGCGATCCTCCGGCACGAAGCGCTTGGCTTCCATGCGCACGTAGTTGCGGTCGCGCAGCACCGAGAGGATGGAGGCGTAGGTGGAGGGGCGGCCGATGCCCAGCTCCTCCATCTTCTTGACCAGGCTGGCTTCCGAGTAGCGCGGCGGCGGCTGGGTGAAATGCTGGTCGGCGCTGACCTCGCCGCGGGTGAGCGGGTCGCGCTCGGCCATCGGCGGCAGCATGCGGCCGGCCTCGTCCTCGTCGTCCTCGTCGGTGCCTTCGCGATACAGCTTGAGGAAGCCGTCGAAGGCGACGATGGAGCCGTTGGCGCGCAGCTTGGTGCCGCCGCCACCGCCCACGCCGTTGCCCACATCCACGGCCACCTGATCCAGCTCGGCGGACTGCATCTGGCTGGCGACGGCGCGCTTCCACACCAGCTCGTAGAGCCGCGCCTGCTCGGCGTTCAGATAGGGCCGCACGGCATCCGGCGTGCGCTCCACGTCGGTGGGGCGGCAGGCCTCGTGCGCCTCCTGGGCGTTCTTGGCCTTGCTGGTGTATTCGCGCGCGGCCGGCGGCACGTAGGCGCCGCCATAGGCCTGGCCGACATAGGCGCGGATGCCCTCGATCGCCTCGCGCGCCATCTGCACGCCGTCGGTCCGCATATAGGTGATCAGGCCCACCGTCTCGCCGCCCAGCTCCACGCCTTCATAGAGCTGCTGGGCGGTGCGCATGGCCGACTGCGCGCCCATGCCGAGCTTGCGGCTTGCTTCCTGCTGCAGCGTGCTGGTGGTGAACGGTGGCGGCGGGTTGCGCTTGACGCGGCGGCGTTCGACGGCCGCCACGCTGAAATTGCTGGCCTCCACGGCCGCCTTGGCGCGCGCGGCCAAGGCCGCGTTGTTCAGGTCGAACTGGTCGAGCTTGCGGCCGTCCAAATGCGACAGCCGCGCCGTGAACGGTGCGCCTGCCGGCGTCTGGAAATGCGCCTCGACGGTCCAGTATTCGCGCGGCTTGAACGCCTCGATTTCGCCTTCGCGCTCGCAGATCAGCCGCAGCGAGACCGATTGCACCCGCCCGGCGCTGCGGCTGCCCGGCAGCTTGCGCCACAGCACCGGCGAGAGGGTGAAGCCCACCAGATAGTCCAGCGCGCGGCGGGCCATGTAGGCCTCGATCAACGGCATATCGAGCTGGCGCGGCTGCTTCATCGCCCGCTGCACGGCGGTTTTGGTGATCTCGTTGAAGGTGATGCGCTGCACGTCCACGCCGCGCAGCGCCCGCTTCTCCTCCAGCATGGCGCGCACGTGCCAGCTGATCGCCTCGCCCTCGCGGTCCGGGTCGGTGGCGAGATAGAGGGTCTTGGCACCTTTCAGCGCCTTGACGATGGCCGAGACCTGGCGCTGCCCCCGCTCGTCGCTCTCCCAATCCATGGCGAAATTCTCGTCCGGGCGCACCGAGCCGTCTTTGGGCGGCAGGTCGCGCACGTGGCCGAAGCTCGCCAGCACGGTGTAGCCGTCGCCCAGGTATTTGTTGATCGTCTTGGCCTTGGCCGGCGATTCTACGACGACGACGTCTGTCATTGGTGTCCTGGGATGCGGGCGGCGGGCTGCGCTTAGGGAGGGCGGCAGCGGAAAGTCAAGGTTTCCGGCGTGACGCCGCTAGGTGGGTGCCTGCATCAGGCGGCGCAAGGCGCCGGGGCCGCGCATGGCAAAGGGCAGGCGATCCGCACGGATCGCCTGCCCCAGCCGATCGAGGCACGGCCGCACCGTGTTGGGTGCGGCCATGATGGGCGTTACTGCGTCGGCAGCGACCAGATGCCGCGGCCATGCGTGGCTGCATACAGCAGCCCCTGCGGCGTGATCTTCAGCTGGTAGACTGCCACGTAGGGCAGGTTATGTCCGGCGCCCACCCAGGTCTGCGTTCCGGCCTTCAGCGTCAGCACGCCGAAATCGGTGGACGCGAACAGGTCGCCGGTCGCCGGGTTGCGCACCAAAGCGGTCACCGGCATGTCGCCCAGATTGTAGCTGATGTCGGTGAACGTGGCCGGCGCACCGGCCGTCGCGTGCACGTCGAACACATGGCCGGGCGTGGTGGGCGTGTTGGAGCCGTAGCCGGTGTAGGACACCCAGGCGTGGGTGCCGTCGGCCAGGTCGGGCGCGATGCCGCTGACGACGCGCACCGGGCTGGAGGCATTGTCGATCCGGTTGAACGTCACCGTGGTCGGATCGGCCGCGTTGGCGTTGGTGCTGAGGAACAACCGGCCGCGGCTGGTCGCCGTCCACAGCGTGCCCTGGTCACCTGACCAGCGCTTGAGGATCGCGATCTCGCCACCGGCGATGGTCCGAACCGAAGCTGCTGCTTGTCAGGTCGGACCCCAGCGCCACCCAATCGCCGCAGGTAGCGGCGAAGTCGCCGGTGTACTCGTTGCAATGCTGCTGCAGATAGGTGCGCGGACCGCCATTGTCCAAGGTGCGCCAGACATGCTGCATGCCGGCGAACTGGGTGCCGCCCACCACCGGGTCGGTGATCGCGGCCATGTAGAACTCGGTCGCCTCGCCGCTCTTGGCCAGCGGATCGGAGACGTAGTTCCAGCCCAGCGTCGCGTTGCTGTTGAAGTTCACGTCCATCGACGGTCCATAATAAGTGTGGAACGTCGTCGTGGAGCGGGCGGCATCGTAGCCCGAAAGGCCACCGTCGCCACCGACCGACTCGATCAGCGCCGGGTTGCCGGCCTTGCCGGTCCAAGTGCCGTTATCCTGCGTGCCGCCCAGCACGATGCTGGTGGGGTTGGCAGGGTTGAACTCCATGTCCTGGAACTCGAGCGTCCGCAGCCCCTGGTTGGCCGGCGTCACCTTGGTCGGGATCCCCTTCAGCCAGATCTGGCAATCGGTCAGGTCCGCCCCGGTGAGGTTACGGCTGGCGCACTCGCCGGACGCATCGGCAAAGGCGCCGCTGGTCAGTGCCAGGCCGCCGTCGGATGCGGCGAGGATCTGCTCGGGCAGCAGCGGGTTGAACACCACCGCATGCTGGTCGGGGTGCATGCCGCCCGGCACTTTGCGCGAATCGCGCGTCATGTCGGTGAAGCTGACGCCGGCATTGACCGAACGCATGACGGCGCGGCCGTTCGACGGCCGGTTGGCCACGAAGATCTCGCTGTACTGCATCGAGCCGCCGTAATAGACCTCGTCGGGTTTGCCCGGCGGGCTGGCGAGCCACATGTCGTAGAAGCACTGGCCTTCGCAGAAATGATAGCTGCTGTAGCCGGGCGTGCCCGGGGTGGGCGAGCTGAGCGCGATCCAGCCCGCGTCGTTGACGCCGTCGCTCAGGCTGGCGGCGGGCACGCGGGCATTGTCGGTGCGGTAGATCGCCGAGCTGCCATCGGAGTCGACCGAGTTCGCCCAGATAGATCCGGGTGGTCGATGCACGCTTGGCGAGCGCGAAGGCCTGCCGGTTGAAGCCGTCATTGGGGCTGCCGGCGGGCGACTGCGTCGCGTACACCACATGGAACGCCGAGTCGCCGTCGAGCGCGGGCGACGAGCGCAGCAGCCCGATGCCGAGCACCGAGATATAAACGGTGTCCGGATCGCTGGGATCGAGCGCCGCCTGCATCACGCTGCCGCTGAAATGGCCGAGGCCGGCGGCGTAGATCTGCTTGAAGCTCTTGCCGCCGTCATGGCTCTCGTAGAAGCCGGTGGGCGCGGTGTTCGGCGGCACCGACGGATTGGCCGAGGCGGCGGCGCCGTGCAGCGCGGTCGCGGTGCCGAAGTAAATGTGCATCGAATCGCGCGGGTCGATGGCGATGGACGAGATGGACAGCCCGTTGGCCACCGGCACCGAGGCCGGGATCAGGTGCCAGCTCTTGCCGCCGTCCATGGTCTTGTAGAGGCCGACACCGGCCTCGGAGTCGCCCGAGCTGTTCTGCTCGCCGGTGCCGGCATAGATCACCTGGCCAGCGGCCGCGGGATCGACGGCGATCGAGCCGATGGCGTTCGAGTGCAGCCCGTTGGAGCTGTAGGTCCACTGCGCCGTGCCGCTGAAGGGGTTCGACGCCATCCAGATGCCGCCGCCGGCGGCGCCGAGAATGGCGGTGCAGGCGCCGCCTTGCGTCTCGCAGCCCGGCGTCAGAGCCAGGGCGGTGGTGCGGCCGGACGCTGTGAAGTTGAGGCCGGTATAGGTGACGGGTCCAGGCACGGTCGCCGTCTGATAGCCGAATTCCATCCAGGCGCTGCCGGCCGGCGCGCTGCTGCCCACCACCGCCTCGTAGGCGGCGCGTGCGGCTTCGGACTGGCGGGGATCGACGCTGGCGGCGGGATAAGCGAGGTTGAGGTAGCGGTAGTAGTTGGGCTTGCTCAGCCCGTCATCGTTGCCGACCTGGTCGGCGTGCGAAACCGGCTGGGCCGCCTGGGCGCCGGCGACACCAGCGCCGAGCAAAAGGATGGTCGCGGCCCCGGCACGCAGGGCGTCGCGCAATGGCAATGCGCGACGGCACGACGTCAACCCGGCTGTCATTTTGTTCATGGAACGTTCCCGTTTCTGTAAGGGTTGCAACCTTGCCAGTGATTAAGATTTCGTCAACCCTCCGAAACGCTGCTTTTTGCGGCGATCGCGGCCTAAAGTCGGATGACCCGGCTGCCCGGGCCGATCTCCACCTGCAGCGCCAGTTCGAGCCGGCTGAGCGCTGCCATCACGGCCGAGGCCGGCAGCGCGCTGCGCCGCACCAGCTCGTCGAGCGCGGTGGGTGAGGGGCTGAGCAGCGCCAGCAGCCGCCGCCGCGCCTCGGGATAATCGTAATCGGGGTCGGGCGGCTCGTCCCAGAGATCCATCTCTTCGGCGAAACCTTCGCCGGCGCCGGACGCGAACAATGGATCGCGCGCGATGCCGCGCCGGCGCGGGTCGTCGGGCAGGTTGGCCAGCACGTCGGCGGCACTCTCGGTCAGATGCGCGCCCTGGCGGATCAGGTCGTTGGTGCCGCGGCAGCGCGGGTCCAGCGGCGAGCCGGGAACGGCGAACATCTCGCGGTCGGCATCCTGCGCCAGTTTGGCGGTGATCAGGCTGCCCGAGCGCAGCGCCGCCTCGACCACCACCAGCCCCAGCGAGAGCCCGGCGATGATCCGGTTGCGGCGCGGGAAATGGCGGCTCTGCGGCGCCGTGCCCACCGGCGCCTCGGTCACCACGCAGCCGCGCGCCGCGATGCGCGCCTGCAGTTCGGCATGTTCCGGCGGGTAGGGCTGGTCCAGCCCGCCGGCCGTGGCCGCCACGGTGCGGCCGACATGCAGCGCGCCGGCATGGGCGGCGGCATCGATGCCGCGCGCCATGCCGGACACGACGACCAGATCGGCCGCGGCCAGATCAGCGCCCAGCGCCTCGGCCAGGCGGCATCCATTGGCCGAAGCATTGCGCGCGCCCACCACGCCCACCGCGCGGCCGTGCAGGGCCGTGACATCGCCCAGGATACTCAGCACCGGCGGCGGGTCGGGCAGCAGCGCCATCATCGGCGGGTAGTCCTCGCCGCCCACGAAAACCATGCGGCCGCCCAGTTTGGCGACGCGCTCGAACTCGCGCGCCGCCTCCCGCTCGCCCGGAATGGCGGGCGGTGCCGCGCGGCCCGACGAGCGCGCCAGCTCGGGGAGGCCGGCAATGGCGGCCCCCGCCGAGCCGAACTGCGCCATCAGCCGGCGGTAGGTGACCGGGCCCACGCCCTCGGTGCGGGCCAGCCGCAGGCGATCGACGTCGCCGGTCACGGCCGCCGGCCGAACCGCGGCTCGGTGCCGGCACGCAGGCGCGCGATGTTGGCGCCGTGCCGGGCCCACACCAGCAGGGCGATGGCCAGCGGGGCGGTGAACCAGAAGGGCGGCATCAGCGCGGCGGCCAGCAGCGGGGCAGCGGCAAAGGCGGCCAGGGCGGCCGCCGAGCTGATGCGGGTGGCCGCAAACACACCCAGCCAAAGCGCGCAGCACGCGAGCCCCGCGCGCCAATCCAGCGCCAGCAGCGCGCCCAACCCGGTCGCCACACCCTTGCCGCCGCGGAAGCGCAGCCACACCGGAAAGCAATGCCCCACCACGACGCAGAGTGCGGCCAGCGGCATCCAGACCACGCCGGTCAGCCAGCCCGCCAGCAGCACGGCCAGGCTGCCCTTGGCGCCATCCAGCAGCAGCGTGCCCGCCGCGAGGCCCCGGCGGCCGGTGCGCAGCACGTTGGTCGCACCGATATTGCCCGAGCCGATCGTGCGCAGATCGCCCGCGCCACCGAAGCGGGTGAGCAGCAGGCCGAACGGCACCGAGCCGATGAAGTAGGCCAGCGCCGCGGTGCTGAAACTCAACGCTTCGAGGTGCAGCCACAGGCTCATCCGAACACCCGCCGGCCGGCCTTCCAGGTGCCCAGCACGCGGCCTTCCAGCGCGCGGCCGTCGAACGGCGTGTTCTGCGCCTTACCCGGCAACTTGCCGGCCTGCACCTGCCAGGCGCGCTCCGGATGGAACAGGCACAGATCGGCGGGCGCGCCGCGCGCCAGCGTGCCGGCGGCCGAGCCGAGCAGGCGTGCGGGCCGATAGGTGAGCAGCCCCAGCGCCGCGGCCAGGCCCAGCCGGCCGCCGTGGTGTTGGGCCAGCGTGATGCCCAGCAGCGTAGCCAGCCCGGCGCCGCCGGCCGAAGCCTGGGCAAAGGGCAGCCGCTTGTCGTCGGCGTCGCGCGGCTGGTGGTCGGAGGCCACCGCATCGATCGTGCCGTCGATCAGCGCCTCGGCCACCGCCAGCCGGTCGGCCTCCGGCCGCAGCGGCGGCGACAGCTTGCAATAGGTGCGGTAGTCGCCGATCGCTGTCTCGTTGAGGTCGAAATAGGGCGGCGCGGTGTCGCACGTCACGTCCAGCCCCTCATCCTTGGCGCGGCGGATCAGCGCCACCGTCTCGGCCGTCGAGACATGGCCAAAATGCAGCGCGCCGCCGGTCAGGCGCGCGAGCCGGATGTCGCGCGCCACGATGATCGCCTCGGCCACCAGCGGAATGCCGGGCAGGCCCAGCCGCGTGGCCAGCGCACCCTCGGTGGCCACGCCGCCTTCGGCCAGCGTGGGGTCCTCCGGGTGCTGCACGATGCGGCCACCGAAAGCGCGCGCGTAGCTCAGCACGCGACGCATCAGCTGCGCGCTGCCGATGGCCCGCCGCCCGTCGGTGAACGCGGCGGCACCCGCCTCACGCAGCAGGCCCAGCTCGGCCATCTCCTCGCCCCGGCAGCCGCGGGTGACGGCGGCATAGGGCAATATCGTCAGGCTGCCGGTCGCCTCGCCGCGGCTGCGCAGCAGGAACACCAGCGCCGGATCATCGATAGCGGGCTGGCTGTCCGGCAGGGCCGCCAGGGTGGTGATGCCGCCGGCGGCCGCGGCCTGCGCCGCCGAGGCGATGGTCTCGCGATACTCGAAGCCGGGCTCGCCCAGCGCCACGCGCATGTCCACCAGGCCCGGGCACAGCACGGCGCCATCACCGTCGATGATTTCGGTGCCGTCCGGGCGGCCTAGGTTGGTGCCGTGGTCCTGAATCAGGCCGTGCTGCACGAACAGTGCACCGGGGGCGTCCAGGTTGGTGGCTGGGTCTATGAGGCGGACGTTTTCCAGGAGGAAGGAAGTCACAGGGAAGGCCTTCTTTTTTGAAAAAAAGAAGCAAAAAACTTTTCTCCGGCTGTCGCGGTTCTGTCCGGCGGCGTGCGCCACAGGTGCAAAAGTTTTTTGGTTCTTTTTTTCAAAAAAGAACCGCTTCCTTCCTGATCAAACATCACGACTCTGCCGCCGCCCCAGCGTATCGAGCACCGCCATCCGCACCGCCACGCCCATCTCCACCTGCTCGCGCACCAGGCTGCGCGCAGCATCGTCGGCCACCGCGCTGTCGATCTCCACGCCGCGATTCATCGGCCCGGGATGCATCACCAGCGCATCGGGCCGCGCACGCGCCAGGCGCGCGGCATCCAGCCCGTAGAAGCGGAAGAACTCGCGCGCGCTGGGCACCTGTCCGCGCGACATGCGCTCGCGCTGCAGGCGCAGCATCATCACGATATCCACGCCGGCCAGGCCCGCATCCATGTCGTGGAATACCTCGATGCCCATCGCCTCGATGCCCGGCGGCATCAGCGTCGGCGGGCCGATCAGCCGCACCGTGGCCCCCATCGTGGTCAGCAGATAGATGTTGGATCGCGCGACGCGGCTATGGGCGATGTCGCCGCAGATGGCCACCGTCAGGCCCTGCAGCGTGCCGCGGCGGCGGCGGATGGTGAGTGCATCCAGCAGCGCCTGCGTCGGATGTTCGTGCGTGCCGTCGCCGGCGTTGATTACGGCCGCGTCCACCTTCTGCGCCAGCAGGGCCGGCGCGCCGGATTGGTCGTGGCGCACCACCAGCAGGTCGCATTGCATGGCGTTCAGCGTCGTGGCCGTGTCGAGCAGGGTTTCGCCCTTGCTGACGCTGCTGGCGCTGACCGACATGTTGATCACGTCGGCACCCAGCCGCTTGCCGGCCAGCTCGAAGCTGGTGCGGGTGCGGGTGCTGTCCTCGAAGAACAAATTGATCAGGGTGCGCCCGCGCAGCAGGTCGCGCTGCGTCTTGCCGGAGCGGTTGAGCAACGCATAGCTCTCGGCCAGATCGAGAAGCTGGCCGATTTCGGGCGGATACATGCCCTCGATGGCAAGTAGGTGTTTGCGGGGTGCCACGCGGGAGGGTGTAGCGGCAGGCTCGGTTTGGCGGCAAGCGCGGCGCCCCTGGCCGTGGGTGCGGCGTTCGCCCGCGGCGGCTTGGGCCTTGGCACGCGGCACCGGCGCCCATAGCGTAACGGTCCGCATGCCGCCGGCACGTGAGCGAGGAGACCACACCATGGCCGAAGACATCCGCGTTGCCGCCTTCCTGCACGCCAAGCCGGGCGAGGAGGCGGCCGTGCGCGCCGCCGCGCTGGCCTGCGTGGCGCCCACCCGCGCCGAGGCCGGCAACCATCAATACGAGCTGCACACCGATGTCGCCGACCCTTCGGTGTTCGTCTTCATCGAGCACTGGGCCAGCCAGCAGGCGCTGGACGAGCACATGCGCACGCCGCATCTCGGCGCGCTGGCGCAAGCGCTGGACGGCAAGCTGACCAAGGCGCCCGCGATCCACTTCCTGAAGGCTGTCGGCAGCTAGGCGCCGTGCGGCACACCCGATGAGGCGGGCAGGGCTGCCCGCTCCCCTGTCGATGCTGGGCGCCGCGGCAATGGCGCCCGCGCCGGCAGAGCCGCCTGGCTCCGCCGCGCAGTTCGTGCAGCAGCTCTATAGGCGATACCCGCTCAAGGAGGGCGAGATTAGCGGCGCCTTGGGCGCGAACTCTGCGCGGTGGTTCACTCGCCCACTTTTGCCACTGCTGGTCCGTGACAATGCGGCTGTCGCGGCCACGCATCTGATCGGCAGGCTCGACTGGGATCCGCTCTGCGAGTGCCAGGACGATGATGGCTTTCGCCTGCTCGCGGTGCGCACCGAAACCGAAACCCCGGATGTCGCCATCGTAACCGCGCGCATCCGGCTTCCCTTGACGCCGGGGCTGCGGGGCCGGAACGAGGCGAGCATCCGTTTCGTGCTGCTTCGCACGGCAAGGGGCTGGCGGATCGCCGATCTCGGCGATCCCGCGGACCGGAGCCTGGACGGCCGCAGCCTGGCTGCCAAGCTTTCAGCGGCCGAGCCGTAGGCTCGCGCTACGGCAGCGCCACCGCCGCTTCGATCCGCGCCAGCGACTCCTCCCGGCCCAACGCCGCCAAAGTCGCGTCGATGCCCGGGCTGGTGGTGCTGCCGGTGAGCGCCGCGCGCAGCGGCTGGGCGAGCTGGCCGAGCTTGCGCCCGGTCGCCTCGGCCTGGGCGCGCAGGGCGGCGTCGAGCGCCGGCTGGGTGAAATCGGTGGCGGCCAGATGCGGCGCCAGCGCGGCCAGCGTGGCGCGGGCGTCGGGCGTCAGCAGGGCCCGCGCCTTTTCCTCGAAGGGCAGCGGTACGGTGCGCGCCAGGAAGGCGGCACTGGCGGCCAGTTCGACGAGCGTCTTGGCGCGCTCCTTCAGCCCCGGCATCAGCGCCAGGATGCGCGCCTCGGCCACCGCATCCAGCGTCACGCCCGCTGCGCCCGCAAGCCGGCGCAGAACGTCGGCCGTCAGCCGCGCATCGTCGGCGGCGCGCAGCCACACGCCGTTCAGGTGGGTCAGCTTGGCGTAATCCATGCGGCTGGCGGCGCGGCCCACCCCATCCAGGTCGAACAGGGCCACCGCCGCGTCGTGCGACAGCACTTCGGCGTCGCCATGGCCCCAGCCCAGTCGCAGCAGGTAGTTGCACACCGCCTCGGGCAGGAAGCCCTGATTGTCGAGCTCCAGCACGCTGACCGCGCCGTGGCGCTTGGAGAGCTTCGCACCATCGGCACCGTGGATCAGCGGGATATGCGCGAAACGCGGCCGCTCCCAGCCCAGCGCGTCGAAGATCTGCACCTGGCGGAAGGTGTTGGTCAGGTGATCGTCGCCGCGGATGACGTGGGTGATGGCCATGTCGTGGTCGTCCACCACCACGGCGTGCAGGTAGGTGGGTGTGCCGTCGCTGCGCAGGATGATCATGTCGTCCAGCTCGCTGTTGGCGACCCGCACGCTGCCCTGCACCAGGTCGTCCACCACCGTCTCGCCCTGCTGCGGCGCGCGCAGGCGGATCACCGGGGCCGTGCCAGGCGGCGCCTCGGCCGGGTCGCGGTCGCGCCAGCGCCCGTCATAGCGCGGCGGGCGGCCTTCTGCGGTGGCGCGCTCGCGCATCTCGCGCAGTTCCTCGGCGCTTGTGTAGCAGCGATACGCGCGGCCGGATTCGAGCAGCGATGCCGCCACCTCGGCATGGCGGGCCGCGCGGGTGGATTGCAGCAGCGGCGGCTCGTCGGGCGACAGGCCGAGCCAGGCCAGGCCCTGCAGGATCACGTCCATCGCCTCCTGCGTGCTGCGCGCGCGGTCGGTGTCCTCGATGCGCAGCAGGTAGGCGCCGCCGTGGTGGCGCGCGAACAGGTAGTTGAACAGCGCTGTGCGGGCGCCGCCGATGTGGAGGAGGCCGGTCGGGCTGGGGGCGAAACGGGTTCTGACGGTCATGCGAGCGGTATAGAGGGTGCGCCGCGCGCTGCGCACCCGACACCGGCGCAAAAGTTGCGCTCCGCCGGGAAAGCAGGGTTTCCTGCCGCGTGCTTGCCTTCCTCGACCACCAGCGCGGCCGGCCGATCCTGTTCCTGCCCGCCTTCCTGGCCGCCGGCGCACTCGGCTATTTCAGCCTCGATTTCGAGCCATCCGTCATCTGGCCGCTGGCCCTGCTGGGCGTGGGCGCCGCTGCCACCGCCTGCTTCTGGCGTCACCTGTTCGTCCGCGCCGCCTTGCTCTGCCCCACCATGGCGGCGGCCGGTTGCCTGCTCGCCAGCCTGGCCACCGCGCGCGCGCCGCCCTGGCCCAGCCTGCCGCGCCACGCCGCAATCATCACCGGCCGCCTCGCCTTGGTAGATGCGCTGCCGGAGGGGCGGCGCATCACCATCGCCGCACCGTCGCTGGACGGCGCGCCGCCGCTGGCCCGCACGCTGCGCATCCATCTGCGGCGCGGCGATCCGGTGGCACTCTCGCCCGGCGACACGGTGCGGGTACGCGCGCTGGTGCGGCAGCCCGGCCCGCCCGACTACCCCGGCGGCTGGGACACGCAGCGCGACGCGTTCTTCGCCGGGCTGGCCGGGTATGGCTTCGCGATCGGGCCGGCCGAGCGGCTGCAGGCGGCATCCGGCCAGTGGACGGCCCTGCGCACGCGGATCGCCGCGCGCATCGTGGCGGCGCTGCCCGGCCCGGCGGGGCCGGTGGCTGCCACCATGCTCACCGGGCTGGGCACCGCCATCGCGCCGCAGGACCGCGCGGCGTTCCAGGATTCCGGCCTGGCGCACCTGCTGGCAGTGGCCGGGCTGCATGTCGGTATCGTCATGGGCCTGGCCTTTGCCGCCACCCGCCTGATCCTGGCGCTGTGGGAGCGCGCGGCGCTGTACTGGCCGACGCGGCAGGTGGCGGCACTCGCAGCACTGGCCGCCGGTGCGGCCTATCTGGCGCTGACCGGGGCGCATGTGCCGATCATCCGCAGCTTCGCCATGGCTGCGCTGGCCACGCTCGGCGTGCTCACCGGGCGGCGCGCCGTCTCGCTGCGCGGCCTGGCGCTGGCGGCCACCATCCTGCTGGTGCTGGCGCCGGACAGCGTGGTGGGCGTCAGCTTTCAAATGAGCTTCGCGGCGGTGCTGACCCTGGTCGCCGGCTACGAGCTGGCGCGGCCGCTGCTGGCGCGGCTGCGCGGCGATGCGTGGTGGGCCGGGCCGGCGCTGTATGGCGGCGGGCTGGCGCTGACCAGCCTGCTGGCCGGCACCGCGTCATTGCCCTTCGCCGCCTACCATTTCGGCCGCGCCACCTTGTACTACGTGCCGGCCAACATGGTGGCCGTGCCGTTGACCGCGCTGTGGGTGATGCCCTGGGGCCTGGCCGCGCTGGGCTTGATGCCGCTCGGGCTGGAGCGGCTGGCGCTGGTGCCCATGGGCTGGGGCATCGACGGGCTGCTGGCCATTGCGCATGCGGTGGCGGCCTGGCCGGGCGCGGTGGTGGCGATGCGCCAGCCGCCGGCCTGGGGGCTGGCGCTGGTGGCCGCCGGGCTGGTCTGGGCCGGGTTGTGGCGCGGCAAGCTGCGGCTTGCTGGGCTGCTTCCGCTGTGCCTGGGACTGGCCGCCCCGCTGCTGGTGCGCGCGCCCGATATGCTGCTGACGCCCCGCGCCGGGCTGCTCGCCGTGCGGGTGGATCGGCGCGTGCTGGTGCTGGCCGGCCGGGCCGCCACACCGTTCGAGCGCGAGGCGCCGGGCCGCGTTTTCGGCGGCGCGCCAGGCGAGCCACTGCTGGCCGACCCGGACTGCACGGCGCAATCATGCCGGCTGAGCGTGCGCGGACGCACGCTGGCGGTGGCACTGGCACCCTCGCCAATCCTCTGCGACGCCGCCCTGGTCGTCTCCGCGCTGCGCCTGGATGCACGCTGCCCCGGCACGCCGGTGCTCGATCGCGCCAGCGTTCAGGACGGCGCGGTTGAGGCCTGGCTGGAGGCCGGGGGCGTCAGCGTGCTGTCCGACGCGGCGGCGCGCGGCGTGCGGCCCTGGGTGATCGCCACGCGCAGCGCTCTGCCGATGGCGCCGACGGAATAGGAGCGGCGCGCGATCAGCGCAGCGAATTGCCGGTATTGCCCGGCTGCGACGAGGGCGGCCCCGAATTGGCGCCCAGCCCGCCCGGCAGGCCGGCCGGGGTGAACTTGCCAACGTTGCCGAACAGCTGCTGGAAGAACGAGGCATCGCTGCCCGGCGAAGGCGTGGCGCCGGCGGCCATGTCGATGTTCTTGCCGTCCGCCTTTGTACGCTGGGCGACGCTGCGCAGCGTGCCGCCCTGGTCGAAGGTAAGGATGGTCACCTGCTGCTTGGGCACGCCCGGCGTGCGGCCGATGCGGGTGCTGGTCGTCTGGCTGATGTAGATCCAGGTGTTGTCGTCGAAGGTGGCATGCGCGGTGGGCGAGCCGATCAGCGCCACGGCATCTGCCCGGCTGGACGTGCCCGGGATCAGCTCGCGCAGGGCATCCGGATCGACCAGCGAGCCGCGCTGGCGCAGCGTGGGATCGAAGATGTGCAGCACGCCGCACGCCCCCGTCAGGCTGGCCAGTCCGAGCGAGAGGAGCAGGCCGGCGACCTTGGGGGCAGCGCGAGAGTTTGAAGGAAGGCGCACTATGGTTGGGTCCTCGGGCGGCGCCGGGCCGGCCGCCATGCAGGCGTGGGTGTCACGGCGAAGCCGCGCATGTCAATTACCGGGCCGCCGGGGTGATGGCCGGCTGGGGCGAGGGCGGCCGCAGCGGGCTTGTGATCGCAGCAGCAGCGTCCAAACTCTGACCACCCGCTTTGTGCAGGATGAGAGCCCTTCGCCATGCCGTTATTCGGTCTGCTGCCTGCCCGCCGCCACGAGCGCGCCGGTTTCTCCCTCTACACGGCCAGCGTCGCGGCCGCGCGCGATCCGCTGTATTTCGAGGCCTTGGCGGTGCCCGACACGCTGGATGGCCGGTTCGACCTGGTCGGGCTATTCGCGGTGCTGACGATCCGCCGCCTGCGCAACCTGCCCGCGCCGGGCGCGGCGGTGGCCCAGGCGGTGTTCGATGCGATGTTCGCCGATATGGATTTCAACCTGCGCGAGATCGGGGTGGGCGAGATGTCGGTCGGCAAGAAGGTGCGCGTGATGTGGGAGGCGTTCCACGGCCGCGCGCTCGCCTACGAGACGCCGCTGGGCACGGGCGACGCCGCGAAACTCGGCGAGGCGCTGGCCCGCAACGTGTGGCGCGGTGCCGCACCGGACGGGCAGGCGGCCGCCCTGGCCCGCGCCGCCCTGGCGCAGAACCGCTTTCTGGCCACGCAGGATCTGGCCCAGCTCGTGCGCGGCCACGTGCGATTCCTTTCGGCCGCCGACGCGCTGGCGCACGCGGCATGACGAACGACGCCCTGCCCGCTGCCGGTTCCGGGCCCCGGCCGCATCTGGAACTCGCGCGACCGTTCCCCACCACCCGCATCGGGGCCGGCGCGCGCTTCGTGGTCGAGGCCCGCCCGGAGGAATGTGCGGCCCTGGCGGCGCGCATGGGGATTGCCGGCATCCATAGTGTAACGTGCCGCTTCGATCTGCAGCGTGGGCCGCACGATACGGTGCGCGCCGAAGGGCTGCTGCAGGCCCGCGTCAGCCAGGTCTGCGTCGTCACGCTCGAGCCGTTCGACGCCGATCTGGCGGAGAGCTTCACCCTCAGCTTCGTCCCCGAGGGCCAGGAAAGCGACGATCTCGACCTCGATGCCGATGATGAGGTGACTTATGCCGGCGGCATCCTCGAATTGGGCGAAGCCACGGCCGAGCAGCTGGCGTTGGCACTCGATCCGTTTCCGCGCAAGGCGGGTGCCACGATGCACGAGGCGGCCGAGGCGCCCGACGCCAACCCATTCACCGCGCTGTCCAAGCTGCTGCCGCCGCACTGAAGGCGGCGCGTTCAGCCGCCTGCCGCGGCCCCCGCGGGCTGGCCGCGCACCAGCGCGTGGATGAACCCAAGCTTTTCAATCACGCCCGGTGAGAGCACGAACGGGTAGAGGTCGGCGTGGCCCATCGCGCGGTTGAGGCTGTTGACCGCAAAGGTCAGCGGCAGCCAGGCATCCACGATGGCCGCCATGTCGCCTTCGCCGTACGGATCGAAGTCGATTTCCGCCTGCAGCACCGCGCTGCGCGACAGCCTGGGGTGGATCGACATGCCGAACGAGGCCGCCATTTCCAGCGTGTCGATGATGTGCAGGTAATGCGCCCAGGTCTCGGCGAAATCCTCCCACGGATGGCTGGTGGCGTATTCGCTGACGAAATAGGCCTGCCAGCCGGGCTTGTGCGGGCGGCCGTAATGGTCGCGCAGCGCCTGCGCGTAGTCGGCACGCTCGTCGCCGAACAGCGCGCGGAAGCCTTCGAGATAAGGCGTGCCGGCCACCAGTATGTCCCAGTAATGGTGGCCAACCTCGTGGCGGAAATGGCCCAGCGGCGTGCGGTACACCTCCCCCATCTGCTCGCGCATGCGCTCGCGCTCGGCATCGTCGCCTTCCTTCAGCGCGATGGTGATCAGGCCGTTGTCGTGGCCGGTCAGCACGCGGGGCTGCGCCGGCGTCTCGGCCAGGAAATCGAAAGCCAGCCCGTGCGCCGGATCTTCCGCGCGCGTGGCGAGCGGCAGGCGCAGGCGGAGCAGCGCGTAGAACAGCCGGTGCTTGGCGGCCTCCAGCGCCCGCCAGCGCGCCACGTTTTCGTCCTGTGAGAGATCGGGGATGAGGTGGTTGTGGCGGCAGGCCTGGCAGAAATTATCCTCTGCCGCGGCCGGGATCAGCCAGTTGCAGGCGCCCTGGGCGGCATTCGCACAGGCCCGGTAGCGGCCGCCACTCTCGCCCCACGCCGTGCCGTCGGGCTCCAGCGCACGCATGCAGGCCGTGGCGGGATCGTAGCCGAGCGTGCGCGTGCATTGCTCGCATTTCGTGTTTTCGAAATAGACCAGCTGGCCGCAGGCGGGGCATTTGAACAGGCGCATGGCGCGGCTAACGCGGCTGCTCCCGCAAAGCGCCCCGGCCCCGGCAAAAAAAGCGCCCCCGACGCGCACGGCCCGCCGCGCTGTCTCGCAGGCGTGCTTCTTGCTAACACCCGGGCATGACCCTGCACGTGGCCCTCACGCACCGCACCACCTACACGTATGATCGCCCGGTGGCCCTGGGGCCGCAGACGATCCGCCTGCGCCCGGCACCGCATGCGCGCACGCCGATCATCGCCTACACGCTGCGCATCGAGCCGGCGGCGCATTTCCTCAATTGGCAGCAGGACCCGCAAGGCAATTTCCTCGCCCGCGTGATGGTGCCCGAGCGCACGCGGCGCTTCGAGGTGACGGTGGATCTCGTGGCCGACATGGCGACGATCAATCCGTTCGACTTCTTCCTCGAGCCCGAGGCCGAGACCTGGCCGTTCGCCTACGATCCGGCGCTGGAACAGGAGCTGGCCGCCTTCCGCCGGCTGGCCACACCCGGCCCGCGCCTGGCCGCGCTGCTGGCTGCCATCCCGCGCGAGGGCATGCGCACGATCGACATGCTGGTCGGGCTGAACCAGCGCATCCAGGGGCTGACTGCCTACATCGTACGCATGGAGCCGGGCACCTGGAGCCCGGAGGAGACGCTGGAGCAGGGCAGGGGCTCCTGCCGCGACAGCGCCTGGCTGCTGGTGGCCGTGCTGCGGCATCTGGGGTTCGCCGCACGGTTCGTCTCCGGCTACCTGATCCAGCTGGTGGCCGACGAAGCGCCGCTGAGCGGGCCGGCCGGGCCCACGGCCGATTTCACCGATTTGCATGCCTGGGCCGAGGTGTACCTGCCCGGCGCCGGCTGGGTGGGGCTGGATGCCACCTCCGGCCTGCTGACCGGCGAGGGGCACATTCCGCTGGCCGCCGGCGCCGATCCGCTCTCGGCGGCGCCGATCAGCGGTGGCGTCGAGGCGGCCGGCGTGGATTTCGCCGTCGAGATGAAAGTGGTGCGCGTGGCCGAGAGCCCGCGCGTGACCAAGCCGTATACCGAGGCGCAGTGGCAGGCGATCCTGGCGGCCGGCCGGCAGGTTGACGGTGCGCTGGAGGCAGGCGCGGTGGCCCTGACCATGGGCGGCGAGCCGACTTTCGTGTGCGCCAGCGATCGGGAGGCGCCGGAATGGACCACGGAC
The DNA here is from genome assembly GCA_963751795.1 of uncultured Alphaproteobacteria bacterium. GTDB lineage: Bacteria > Pseudomonadota > Alphaproteobacteria > Acetobacterales > Acetobacteraceae > BOG-908. The sequence continues at coordinate 1,367,842 of CAVVVI010000004.1, read as the reverse complement.
GCGCTCGGCCCGACCAAGCGCGCCTATGCCGGCCGCCTGCTGCGGCGGCTGCTGCCGCTGTGGGCGCCGGGTGCCGCCATCACCCAGGCGCTCGGCAAGCACTACCCCGGCGAGCAGCTGCCGCGCTGGGCGCTGGGTGCACATTGGCGCCACGACGGCGAGGCCGTGTGGCGCGACCCGACCTTGCTCGCCGGCGACGACGATCGCGGCACCGCCACCGCTGCGGCCGCGCAGCATTTCTGCGCCGCACTCGCCCAGCGCTTGCGGGTGGCGCCGTCATTGATCCAGGCGGCGTACGAGGACGTGCACTATTATCTATGGAAGGAGCAGCGCCTGCCGGCCAACGTGCTGGCCGAAGCCAACCAGCTGGCCGATCCGCAAACGCGCGACCGCCTCGCCCGGGTGTTCGGCCAGGGCCTGGCCGCCAGCGTGGGCAGTGTGCTGCCGCTGCGGCGCGTGGGCGCCGAGGGCGCAAGGCGCTGGCAGTCGGCTGCCTGGCATTTCCGCGGCGGCGTGCTGTTCCTGATCCCGGGCGACGCGCCGGTGGGCTTCCGCCTGCCGCTCGACAGCCTGCCCTGGGCGCACCCCGACCACCGGGATTACGAGCAGCCGGCCGACCCCTTCGCGCCGCGCGGCACGCTGCCCCCGCGCCCGGCGCCGCGCCACCCGGCCGCGCTGGCCGTGCCCGTATCACCCGAACGCGGCGGGGCCGGGCCGAGCGATGCCGGGCTGATGCGACAGGCCCTGCCGGAGGTGGGCCGCGAGGAGCCCGATCTGGTGCGGACGGCGCTGGCCGTGGAAGCGCGCGAGGGCCGCCTGCACGTCTTCTTCCCGCCGCTGGCCACCGCCGAAGACTGGCTGGATCTCGCCGCCGCCGTGGAGGACACCGCCGCGTCGCTCGGAACGCCCGTGGTGCTGGAAGGCTACCCGCCGCCACGCGACCCGCGGCTGGGCCAGTTCAGCATCACGCCCGACCCTGGCGTGATCGAGGTGAACATCCATCCCGCCGCGCATTGGGGAGCGATGGTCGAGCGCACCGAGCAGCTCTACGAAGCGGCGCGCGCCGAAGGGCTGGCCACGCAGAAATTCATGCTGGACGGCCGCCATGTGGGCACCGGCGGCGGCAACCACGTGGTGATGGGCGCGGCCACCCCGGCCGACAGCCCGTTCCTGCGCCGCCCCGATCTGCTGCGCAGCCTGCTCGGCTTCTGGCACAACCACCCGAGCCTGTCCTACGCCTTTAGCGGCCTGTTCATCGGCCCCACCAGCCAGCATCCGCGCATCGACGAGGCGCGCATGGACAGCCTGGCCGAGCTGGAGATCGCTTTCGGCCAGATCGCGCCGCATCGCGAGACGCCGCCCTGGCTGACCGACCGGCTGTTCCGCAACATCCTGGCCGACGTCACCGGCAACACGCACCGCACCGAGTTCTGCATCGACAAGCTGTATGCGCCCGAGAGTGCCACCGGCCGGCTGGGACTGGTGGAGTTTCGCGCGCTGGAAATGCCGCCGCACGCCCGCATGTCGCTGGCGCAGATGCTGCTGATGCGCGCTGCCATCGCCGCGTTCTGGCGCACGCCGTATGAGCGCACGCTGGTGCGCTGGGGGACCCGGCTGCACGACGCCTTCATGCTGCCACACGAGGTGCGCCAGGATTTCGCCGGCGTGATCGAGGAGCTGGCCCAGCTCGGCTTCAGGCTGGATGCCGATTGGTTCGCGCCGCACATGGAGTTCCGCTTTCCGCGCATCGGCGGCGTGCAGGTGGGCAGCGTGGGGCTGGAACTACGGCACGCGCTGGAGCCGTGGCACGTGCTGGGCGAGGAGCCCGCAGCCGGCGGCACGGTGCGCTATGTGGATAGCAGCACCGAGCGGGTGGAGGCGCGGGTGACCGGCTGGGTGGAGGAACGTATGGTGCTGGCCTGCCAGGGCCGCGCTGTGCCGCTGTCACCCACGCAGACAGCCGGCGAATACGTAGCCGGCATCCGCTTCAAGGCCTGGGCGCCGCCCTCGGCGCTGCACCCCACCATCCGCGCGCAGTCGCCGCTGATCTTCGACATCTACGACCGCTGGAGTGGCCGCAGCCTCGGCGGCCTCACCCACCACGTGGCCCACCCCGGCGGGCGCAACTACGACAGCTTCCCGGTGAACGCCAACGAGGCCGAGGCCCGCCGGCGTGCCCGCTTCTTCCCGTTTGGCCACACGCCCGGGCCGATGGCCGAGCCGGTGGCAACGCTGGACAAGGAGCATCCGCGCACGCTGGATCTGCGGCGGTGACCGCCTCTGCGTCGCGCGGCACCGCTCGCCGGCCAGGCCGGGCCGGCGCTTGCTAGATAAGGGCGCCGACGAGCTGCTGGGCGCCGATGGCCGCCTGCGCGGTCCGTGGCGCCGCATGCTGGGCACGCTGCTGGGGCTGGGCACGGTTGCCTTGCGTGAACGCGCCGCCGAGCTCGACCGCGCCTGCGCCGAGGAGGGCGCGGCCGCGCTGCCCGCTGCACCGCAAGCCGGCGCCTGGCGCTGCGATCCGGTGCCGTTCCTGCTGGGCGAGGCCGAGTTCGCCAGCCTGGCGGCCGGCCTGGCGCAGCGCGCCGAGTTGCTGGAGACCATCCTCACCGACATCTACGGTCCGCAGCGCCTGCTGGCCACGGGCGCGCTGCCGCCTGCGCTGGTGTATGCCGCGCCGGCCTATCTGCGGCCGTGCCGCACCACCGTGCCCGGCGGCCCGCCGCCGCCGCGCCACATGCATCTGTATGCCGCCGACCTGATCCGCGGCCCGGATGGCGAGTGGCGCGTGCTGGCCGAGCACACCGGCGAGCCGGCCGGGCTGGCCTATGCGCTGGAAAACCGGCGGCTGATGGCCGGCGTGCTGCCCGAGCTGTTCCGCAGCCTGCAGGTGACCGGCCTGCGCCCGTTCCTCGACGCCTGGCAGGCCAGCCTGCAGCGCGCCGCCGCCGGGCAGGGCGGCGCGCCGGGCGTGGCGCTGCTAACGCCGGACCATGCCGACCCGCGCTGGTTCGAACACGTGGTGCTGGCCCGCGCGCTGGGCTGCGCTTTGGTGGAGGACGGCGACCTGACGGTGCGCGACGGCGCGCTATGGGTCAAAACGCTGCGCGGCCTGCGGCCGATCCAGGTGCTGCTGCGGCGCCAGCGTGGCGGCGCCATCGATCAGCTGGAGCTTGCCGGCGACACCGAATGCGGCACCCCCGGTTTGCTGAGCGCCTGGCGCGACGGCGCCGTGCAGCTGCTCAACAGCCCCGGCGCCGGCTGGGCCGAGGCGCCGGGCCTGGCCGCCCTGCTGCCCGCGCTGTGCCGGACGCTCACCGGGGGCGAGCTGGCGCTGCGGGGGATCGCCACGCTGTGGCTGGGCGACCCCGCATCCCGCGCGGCGGTGGACGCCGACCTCCTGAACCATTGCATCCTGTCGGCCACCGACCGCCGTGCCGCCGTGCTGTGCCCGGCCGGCATGACGTTGGCTGAACGGCACGCGCTGCAGGCACGCATCGCCGCGCGCCCCTGGGCATTCGCGGCCATAGCGTCGCCTCTGCCCAGCCTGGCGCCGTGCCTGGGGCGCGACGGCGCGCTGGTGCCGCGCCCGGTCGTGCTGCGGCTGTTCCTGATGCATGATGGCCTGGCCTGGCGGGCATTGCCGGGCGGGCTGGCGCAATTGTCCGACGGCGCCGACAGCTTCGGCATGCTGCCGCACCGGGCGCGCAGCAAGGATGTATGGGTGCTGCAGGAGGATGGCGTGGATATTTGCGGCCCATCCAGCCTCGCTCTGCCGGCCCTGCCCATCACCCGCACGGCCGGCGATCTGCCCAGCCGGGTGGCCGACAATTTCTACTGGCTGGGCCGCTACCTCGAACGGCTGGAGAATGCGGCGCGGCTGACGCGCACGGTGCTGACCCGTCTCTCGCGCGAGACGATGCTGCCGCGCGACGTGCCGGACATGGCGGTGCTGGTGGCCTGCCTGGCCGAAGCCGGGCTTGTGGATGCGGAGCTGGCGCATGGCGCGGGCCCGGCCACGCTGGCCGACCTGCTGCTGCGCACGCTGGCCCGCGACACCGGCATCATCGCCCGCCTGACCGACCGCGTGCGTGCGCTCGCCGACACGCTGCGCGACCGCCTGAGCGGCGAGATGCACGCCACCATTGCGCATGATCTGCGCCGGCTGAAGGGCAACCGGGTGATGCTGCGGCCCGGCCAGCGCGCCGTCGGCATCGGGCTGATGCATGAATTCGCCAGCCAGGTGCTGCAATTCTGCGCCACCGTTTCCGGCTACGCGGCCGAGAACATGGTGCGTGGCGGCGGCCGCCTGTTCCTCGATCTCGGCCGCCGCATCGAGCGGGCGCAGGCGGTGGCGGCACAGCTTGCCGCCTCGCTCGATCAGGAGCCGGCGCGCATCGAGGCGGGGCTGACGCTGTGCCTGGAGCTGTGCGACAGCGCGCTCACCTATCGCTCGCGCTATCTGACCGCGATCCAGGCCGCCCCGGTGATCGACCTCGTGGTGGCCGACGAGGGCAACCCGCGCGGCTTGGCGTTCCAGCTCGTCTCGGCGCGCGCCACGCTGGCGCTGCTGGCCGGCGAGGACCCCGCGCCGCTGGCCGAAGCGCTGGATGCGGCGATCGCCCAGACGCGGTCGATGGTGGCCGAACTGGCCGGTGCGGCCGACCAGGGGGCGTGCGCCGCCGGGCTGGCGCCGCGGCTGCGCACGATCGCCAACCAGGTCGCCGCCGTGTCGGACGACGTTATGCGCCAGTATTTCGCGCTGCTGCCCCTCGTGGCCACTGACGGCCTGCGATGATCTACCGCGTCTGCCACCGCACCAGCTACGCCTATGCCAGCCACGTCGATCTCGGCGCCCACATGCTGCATCTGCAGCCGCGCAGCCTGCCGACGCAGCGCGTGCTGCACAGCGCGCTGCGGGCCGAACCCGCACCCGCAGCGCTGCGCACCGGCAGCGACTGTTTCGGCAACGCGGTCGCCTGGCTGTTTCTCGATGCGCCGCATGCACAATTCGCGGTGACGCTGGACGCCACCGTGGCGGTCACCCGGCCGGACACGCCGGATGCTGCCGACACGCTGCCCTGGGAGCGTGTTTCGGCCTGCGCGCATGCCGGCGGGCCGGCCGGCTACGAGGCCGCCGAGTTCCTGTTCGACAGCCACCACGCGCCCGGTATCTCCGAGGCAAGTGATTACGCCCTGCCGTCATTCCCGCCGGGCCGGCCGGTGCTGGAGGCCGTGATCGAGCTGAACACCCGCATCGGCCGCGATTTCGCGTTTCGCGGCGGCGTCACCGGCATCGATACCACGGTGCGCCAGGTGCTGCGCCAGCGCGCCGGCGTGTGCCAGGATTTCGCGCATCTGATGATCGCCGGCCTGCGCGCGCTGGGTTTGCCAGCGCGCTACGTGAGTGGTTACATCCGCACCAGGCCGTCGCCGGGGCAGGCTCGGCTGCGGGGCGCAGACCGGTCGCATGCCTGGGTGGGCGCATGGCTGGGGCCGGAGCACGGTTGGGTCGATATCGATCCGACGAACGACACCCTGATCAGGGACGAGCACGTGGTTCTAGGGTGGGGCAGGGATTTCGCCGATGTGAGCCCGCTCTGCGGCATCATCCTGGGCGGCGGCCGGCACGAGCTGAGCGTGAGCGTGGATCTGGAGCCGGTGGGTTGAACCGCGGCGCGCGCGGATGAGCGGCCTGCTCGACGGCTACGACAAGGGCGCGTTCTTCTGCGAGATGATGGATTGCGCCACGCACGATCCGGCGGTGCAGCTGATCGCCGCGCGGCTGGCCGCCATGGATCCGCAGGAGCTGGCCCGCCGGGCCAGCATCGCCGAGATCGAACTGTTCAACCAGGGCATCACCTTCACCGTCTATTCCGACAAGGATGCCATCGACCGCATCCTGCCGTTCGACCTGATCCCGCGCGTGCTGGCGGCGCGCGAATGGGCGATCATCGAGCGCGGCGTACGCCAGCGTGTGGCGGCACTGAACGCGTTCATCTGGGACGTCTATCACAAGCAGAATATCCTGCGGGAGGGCGTGGTGCCGGCCGCCCTCGTGCTGAGCAACAGCAATTACCGGCCGGAAATGGCCGGGCTGGACGTGCCCTGCGGCACCTACGTGCATGTCTGCGGCACCGACATCATACGCGACGAGGCCGGCCGCTTCCTGGTGCTCGAGGACAATGCGCGCACGCCCTCCGGCGTGAGTTACGTGCTGGAGAACCGCACGATGATGCGGCGCATCTTCCCCGACCTGATGGACGGCATCGCGGTGCGCCCGGTCGGCAGCTACGGCATGATGCTGCAATCCGCACTGGCCGAGATCGCACCCACCGATGTCGCCGAACCGCAGGTCGTCCTGCTCTCGCCCGGCATCTACAACTCGGCGTATTTCGAGCACATCTTTCTGGCGCGCGAGATGGGCGTGCCGCTGGTGGAAGGCAGCGACCTCGTGGTCGACGATGGCTGCGTATGGATGCGCACCACCGCCGGGCTGGCGCCGGTGCACAGCATCTACCGCCGCCTGAACGACGATTTCCTCGACCCCGACGTGTTCCGGCCCGACAGCACGCTGGGCGTGCGCGGCCTCATCGACTCCTGGCGCCGCGGCCGCGTGGCCATCGCCAACGCGGTGGGCACGGGCGTGGCCGACGACAAGGCGATCTACGCCTACATGCCGCGCATCATCCGCTACTATCTCGGCGAAGATCCGGTCCTGGCCAATGTGCGAGACCCATATCTGCGGCGAGCCGGACGGCCTTGCCTACACGCTGGCGCATCTCGACCAGCTGGTCGTCAAGCCCGTGGGCGAGTCGGGCGGCTACGGCCTGATCATCGGCCCGCATGCGAGCCGCGACGAAATTGCGGAGTTCCGCGCGCAGTTGCTGGCTGATCCGGCGAACTACATCAGCCAGCCGATGATCGGCCTGTCGGTCTCGCCCACGCTGGCCGGCGCCAGGCTGCTGCCGCGCCATGTGGATCTGCGGCCATTCGCCATCACCGGCAAGAAAACGTGGGTGCTGCCCGGCGGCCTCACGCGCGTGGCGCTGCGCGAGGGCTCGCTGGTGGTGAACTCCTCGCAGGGCGGCGGCTCGAAAGACACCTGGGTGCTCGAATGACGCAGCCGACCACCCCCACCGCATGACCCATTGCCCGGATCCCGATGCCGCCAACCGGCGGGGGCCGCTGCTGCTGTCGCGCTACGCCGAAGCGCTGTTCTGGCTGGGCCGCTACATGGAGCGGATCGAGAACCTGGCCCGCATCCTCGATGTCACCGACACCTTCGTGCGGCACGGCGTCGATCAATCCGGCTGGCGCTCGGTGATCCAGATCAACGCCGACGAGGATCGCTTCACCCGGCTGTACGGCACCGCCAATGCCGCCAACGTGGCGCAATTCTATTTGGTGGACCGCGACAACCCCACCTCGATGCTGTCCTCGCTGTTCGCGGCACGGGAGAACGCGCGCGCGTTGCGGCCGCTGATCCCGACGGAGATGTGGTCGCAGATCAACATCTTCTACAATCGCGTGCGCCAATTGAGCGCGGCCGACGCCGCCCCCAGCCGCGTTTCCGGCCTGTGCGCCTATTTCAAGGAACAGTGCCAGGCGCATGCCGGCATTACCGACGGCACGTTCTTCCGCGACCAGGGCTGGGCGTTCTACTGCATCGGCAAATACCTCGAGCGCGGCGACCAGACCTCGCGCCTCGTCGATATCAAATACCACACCCTGCTGCCGCGGCCCGACGACGTGGGCAGCGCGCTGGACGTGAGCCAATGGCATGCGCTGCTGCGCGCGGCCTCGGGCTACCAGGCCTATCGCCGTGTGAACCCCAGCTACATGACGCCGGGCTCGGTGGCCGGCTTCCTGCTGATGAATCGCGCCTTTCCGCGCAGCGTCACGCTTTGCGTGCGGCAGATCGAATTCTACCTCGGCCAGCTCAGTTCCAGCTACGGGCTGCGTGGCACGCACGCCGCACAGGAGCGGCTGGATGGCCTGCGTGCGGCGCTGATGGACCAGACGATCAACCAGATCCTAGCCCGCGGGCTGCACGAGTTTCTCGACTGGGTGCAGCTGCAGCTGATCGGGTTGCAGGATGCGATGGCCACCGCCTTCTGGCAGGCGCCGGGCGCGGGGCAGCAGCAGAGCCAACGGCAGGGCTGAAGAAGCACTGGGACGGGCGGCGCAACCGCTCGAACGGCAATCACCGAATTGTGTCGGGATGGTACGCATCCGTTCGTGTAGTGGCACGTTTTAGTTGTGTCCGCCCGTTCATCAGGGCGTCCTTCCCGGCCAGGGCCCGCCATGCATGTTTCTTCCGATCCGCTGCGCCGTGCCGCCCCCCAGGGTCTTACTTTGCCTGGCCTGGGCACGCCGGTTGCCCGGGCGCCGCGCCGGATGAATGCGGCCCGCCTGCACTGGCTGATGCGGGCTTTGCCGGTGAGCACTCTGGAGAACGAGCTGCCCCCAGGGCCGCTGCTGATTTTGGCGCCGCACCCCGATGACGAGACGCTGGGCTGCGGTGGCCTGATTGCGGCCGCCCAGGCCAGTAGCCGCCCGGTCTTCATCCTGGTGCTGACCGACGGCACCGGCTCGCATCCCCGTTCCGCGGCCTATCCCGCCCATCGCCTGCGCCAGTTGCGGGAGACGGAGAGCCGTCAGGCCGCGCGGGTGCTGGGCATGCCGGAACCCCATGTGAGCTTCCTCGGCCTGCCTGATACGCAGCTGCCGCAGCGCAGTGCGGCGGCCGAACAGGCGGCGCAGCAGATTGCCGATCACGCGCAGGCCTGCGGTGCGGCCACGCTGCTGACGACATGGCGGCACGACCCGCATTGCGACCACGTCGCGGCCAGCCTGCTGGGCGCGCGTGCTGCCGAGCTGACCGGCGCTGCGCTGTTCGAATATCCGGTTTGGGGCTGGACATTGCCGCCGCGCCGCGAACTGGCCGCCTCGGTGCCCGAGGGCTTCCGCCTCGATGTCAGCAAGCACGTGGCCGCCAAGGTGAAGGCCATCGCCTGCCACCGCTCCCAGCTCGGCCAGGTGATCACCGACGACCCGGACGGCTTCACCATGGAGCCGCAATTCGTCTCCATGTTCAGCGGACCGCACGAGACGTTCCTGCGCGTCGCCCTGTCCTGAACCGGGCGGCGAGCCCGCCTGGCGCGGCTAGGCTTTCAGAAGCCGGTCAACGAGGGCCGAGATGTTGGCCAGCTTGAATGGCTTGCGGATGAAGGCGTCGTAGCCGCTGATGCGGTCGGCGATGGTGTCTTCCGGCAGTGCGCACATCAGGATGAACGGCACCGCCTTCAGTTCGGTATTCTCCCGCATGGCGCGCAGCAGGCCGGCGCCGTCCATCACCGGCATCATCAAGTCGCTGATCACCAGATCCGGCTTGGATTCGGCCATGCGCTCCAGGCCGTGGCGGCCATTCATGGCCGTCAGCACGCGATGGCCGTCATCTTCCAGCAGGGCCTCGAGCAATTCCCCGATGCCGAACTCGTCGTCCACGACGAGGATGGTGGCCATCTGTCAGCGCCCCGGGGCGCGGCCATCATCAGCCCCGGACGCAGGCTGAGCGCGCGGATCGCCGTCGCGCAGAACGATGCCGGTGGCACCGATGTCGAAGCGTCGCAGGCGCGTGTCGAAGTGGCTGTCGCGAAGCTTCATCACCGATAGGATTCGTTCGAGGCTGCCTTGCTCTTCAACGTGGCGCAGCATGATCAGGTTTTCCGCCACCGGCGTCAGCCGGCCGAGCGGTGCGCGCGCCACCGGACCCATCAGCTCGGGCACCTCGGCCGTGCTCAGCGTGGTCACGCCCAATTCGCGCAGCTGTGACGTCAGTGCCCGGAAGAACAGCGAAATCCGCTCCGGCTGCACTGTCATGTCCTCGAAGCCGAGCAGGCCGTCGATGACCAGCCGCCTGACCGATCGGCGGCGCACATAGGCGAGCAGATCGGTCGCCACGCGGTCCATCAGATCCTCGGCCGCACCCTGCCATTGGAAGCTGACATCGCCGTCAGCGACCAGCGCCGGCAGATGTGCCGCTATAGCACTGGCCCGCGCCAGCAACTGTGCCGGTTTTTCGTAGAAGCTCAGCATCAGGCCGGGCGCATCCGGCGTGGCGCAGGCGAGGAACTGCAGGCCGAGGCATGTCTTGCCCGTCCCAGGCGGCCCCAGCACCACGGTGGAGGACCCTTCCGGCAGCCCGCCAAGCAGCATCGTGTCCAGACCCGCCACGCCGGTGGAAAGGCGGTTGCCGAGATCGAAATCGCGGTGGACGGCCGGCAACGGCAGGGCTTCGATGCGCGGCCAGACGATCACGCCGTCCGAACTGATGCGCATGGCGTGGCCGCCGGTCAGGTGGTCGCTGCCGCGGAACTTGCGGATGTGCAGTTCGCGTTCCACCCGCCAGCCATGCGGCCGGTCGCGCAGCGCGATCATGCCGTCCACCATGGTGTGCTCGGGCCGCTGATCGGCCGGCTCGCCGCCCTGGCCGGAGCTGGTCAGCAGGAACATGGTGCAATCGGCCGCGGCGGCCAGCATCTGCAGCTCGTGGATGAACTTCTTCAGTTCCAGTTCGGTGGTGGCATAGGCCTCGGCGGCCACCAGCCCGTCCAGGATCAGCAGGCCGGCCGCATGGGCCACGATCTCGCGCCGTAGCAGGGTGAGCAGGCCCGCCAGCCCGTCGCGCTCGAGCAGCTGGAAGGCGCTGACGTAGCTGATCTCGCGCGCCACCTTGCTTTCGTCGAAGAACGACATCTGCCGCAGATTGGCCAGCAGCCGCTCGTGCTGTTCGGAGAGCAGCGTGACGTAGAGCGCCCGCCCGCCGCCGGCCGCGTGGGCGTAGCAGATCTGGTTGCTCAGGATGGTTTTGCCGGCGCCCGGCGCGCCGTGGACGATATAGAGGCCGTTGCGGACGAAGCCGCCCATCAGCAGCGTATCCAGCCCCGGGACACCACTGGACAGGCGGTCGGGCACGTCGGCGGTCATTCCTGGTCTTCCTCGCGGCTTGGCTCGTCTCTACGACCGCGACGGAGCGAGCGGAAGCAAGCAAGCGCCGTCAAGGCCAAAAAACCTTCGAGCCGCGCCGGGCTGGCCCTCAGCCGGCCAGGTCGGCGAACAGCCCCGCCAGGCCGTCCGGCGTGCAGCGGCCGCGTTCGGTGATCATGCCGGTGATCAGCCGGTGCGGCGTCACGTCGAAGGCCGGGTTGGCGGCAGGGCTGCCGGTGGGCGTCACGCGGACCGTGGCGATGCTGCCGTCCATGGCGCGGCCGGTCACGGTGGTCACCTCGCTCGCCGCGCGCTCCTCGATCGGGATGCCGGCGATGCCATCCTCGATCGTCCAATCGACCGTGGTGGAGGGAAAGGCCACATGGAAGCCCACACCGTTGTCATGCGCGGCCAGCGCCTTGAGATAGGTGCCGATCTTGTTGGCGGCGTCGCCGGTGCGCGTCACGCGGTCGGCGCCGACGATCACGAGGTCCACTTCGCCGTGCTGCATGAGGTGGCCGCCGGCATTGTCGGAGATCACCGTGTGGGGCACGCCGTGCTTGCCGAGCTCGAAGGCGGTGAGTGCCGCGCCCTGGTTGCGCGGCCGCGTCTCGTCCACCCACACATGCACCGGAATGCCGGCATCGTGCGCCGTGTAGATCGGCGCCAGTGCGGTGCCCCAATCCACCGTCGCCAGCCAGCCGGCGTTGCAATGCGTCAGCACGCGCACCGGGCGGCCCGGGTTCTGCGCGGCGGACTCGGCCAGCAGCGGCAGGCCGTGGCGGCCGATCGCCGCGTTCTGCGCCACGTCCTCGTCGGCGATCGCCTGCGCTTCGGCCAAGGCACGCTCGGCGCGCTCGGCAGGGCGGGTGTTGCGCAGGATCGTCAGCATGCGCTCCAGCGCCCAACGCAGATTGACGGCGGTCGGGCGCGTGGCCGCCAGCAGCGCGGCGTCGCGTTCCATGGCCGCCGTGCTGCTATCAGCCTGCAACGCGAGCGCCAGGCCGTACGCCGCCACCGCGCCGATCAGCGGCGCGCCACGCACCTGCATGCTGCGGATCGCATGCGCCACCTCGCGCAATTCGGTCAGCCGCAGGATGTCCACCGACCACGGCAGCTTGGTCTGGTCGATGATGCGCAGCGCAAAGCGATCGTGCGGGTCGGACCACACGCTGCGATAGGGCGTGCCGTCGATCTTCATGGCGTGTCTCCGGAGCTAGATGCGCTGGTGCAGCACGCAGACGAGCGTGAACAATCGCCGCGCGGTCTCGAAATCGATCTGCACGCGCCCGGCAAGGCGCGTGATCATCATCTCGGCGCCTTCGTTGTGCAGGCCGCGGCGGCCCATGTCGATGGCCTGGATGCTGGCCTCGCGGCCGTCCTGCACGGCATGTGCGTAGCTGTCCACCAGCAGCTGGTAGTCCTTGATCAGCCGGCGGAACGGGCCGAGGGCCAGGCCCAGCGCCATCAGCGCGGTGTCCTCGGCATCGCGCACGTCGAATACCAGCCTGCCCTCGACGATGGACAGATGCAGCAGGAACGGGCCGGTGAAGCCGGCGGGTGCGAACAGGTTTTCCACCGCCAGGTCGCGCACCGCCTGATCGAGATCGGCCTGCTGCAATGCCGAGAGCTGGCCGCGCTTCTCGCCGTCGAGCACCACGCCCTGCAGCGAGCGGTGCCGCGGCTTCCAGCCGCAGGGCTCAGACATCTCTGCGCAGGTGGGCGCGGCTTGGATCGGTGCCGTGCAGGGCCTGGCCCGGCGCGTGCGGCCGGGGCAGGTCGGGCCGCCGCGTGATGGCGATCGCGGCTTCCAAGCCGGCGGGATCGGGCGCGCGCATTAAACCGAGCTTCATCATGAGGCCGACCGTAGCACCTTTGACCGGGCGGATCAGGACAAGCACGAGCGCCAGCGTCGCGGGCAGGAAGATCAGCATCTCGGTGCCGACGGAGAGCACCACCACACGGTCCAGTGCGACCAGCGCACCGATCACCACATGCGCCACGATGAACACGGTGAAGTAGGGCGGGGCGTCGTCGGCGTTGATCAGCCCGAGCGGTGCCGCGCACATTTCGCACACGCTGGCCACGCGCAGCCAGCTGGCGAACAACCTGCCTTGCCCGCAAGCGGGGCAGCGGCTGCACGCCCCCCGCCACAACGCGCGCGGCAGCGTCGGCAACGGCAGGCCGGCGGCCGGCGTGGGGCGGCGATCGGGCGTCCAGCGAACGGGAAGGCTGTCTGGCATGGCTGCATGACCTGCGTATGTGCGGCGGGAGCGTGTGCACCCAAGCTGGTCCGCCCCTGCGTGCAAGACAAGCCGGGACGCGCGACTGGCAGCCTGGAGCGCGCTTGCACGCGCCTGGCCGCCACGCCAAACAACGCGCCCGCCGCCACCCCGCACCGCCACCCCGCACCATTGGAAAACCGATGCTGATTGCAAGAACCCGACAGGAGCTGGATGACGGCCTCGCGCGCCTGCGGGCACAGGCCGGGAGGCTGGTCCTGGTTCCCACAATGGGCGCGCTGCATGCAGGCCACGCCTCGCTGATTACCCGCGCACGCAGCGAAGGCGCGGTGATCGCCTCGATCTTCGTCAACCCGCTGCAGTTCGGCCAGGCCGAAGATCTGGCGCGCTACCCGCGCGACGAGGTGCGTGACCTGGAAGCCTTGCGTGCGGCCGGCTGCGATGCCGCCTGGCTGCCCACGCCGGAGACCATGTATCCGCCGGACGACGCGACGTTCGTGGATGTGGCAGGCCCGGCGCAGGGTTGGGAGGGTGCTGCACGGCCCGGCCATTTTCGCGGCGTCGCTACCGTGGTGGCCAAGCTGTTCGGCCAGGTCCGGCCAGATGCCGCCTGCTTCGGCGAGAAGGATTGGCAGCAATTGCAGGTGGTCCGGCGCATGACGCAGGATCTGGCGCTGCATGTCCGCATCATCGGCGTGGCGACGATGCGCGAGCCGGACGGGCTTGCGCTGTCGTCGCGCAACCGTTTCCTCGGCCAGGCCGAACGCGCGCAGGCGCCGCTGCTGCACGCCGAACTGCAACGCGCCGCCGCCGCGCTGCGGGCCGGCGGCGATGCGGCCCACGCGCTGCAGGCCGCGCGCGCCACGCTGAGCGATGCCGGTTTCGCGGTCGATTACCTGGCCTTGGTCGATGGCGGTAGCCTGCGCGATCTTGCGCGGTTGCAGGCCGGCGCACGCCTGATCGCTGCCGCGCGGCTGGGCAGCGTGCGGCTGCTCGACAATATCGGCGCCGATCCGGGCGCATGATTTCGGCCGGCAATCACGCCATGCCGGCGCACCCGACACGCGCACGTGACCGCGATTTGGACAGATTGCAACGATTTTAGCCGCATAAGCGCGCAATCCGGTTGCTTTTCGTTGACAGCACTGCAAGTGCGGCAGATAGCGAAAGACAGCGCATGTGTTCGTCGCGATTCGCATCTCTTGGCTTCGCACGCAGGCGCAACTTGGGAGCGACGATCGTCAACGCTTCTGTCCGGCGAGTGAACCACATCTCGCCTTCGTTGCTGGTGCAAGGCGCCGGCAAAGAAACCGGCAGCGCAACCGACCGTTCGATCCGGCGCGCGGGACGGCATGATCGCCGGGCAATCAAAGGAGCAGGAACACCATGAGCAGCGACGAGAGTACAGGCAAACCGCGCCGCCGGCGCGAGAGCGCGCTGGCCGCGCGACCCACCACGCGACGCGGTTCGGCAACCACCGGCCGCCCCGTCGGCCGCCCGCCGAAAGCCAAGGCAGCGACGAGCCGTACGGCGGCCAAGGCGCCGGCCAAGCGCGCCACGAAGGCTGCGTCTGCCACGCGCACTACCAAGGCTGCGGCTACGCGCAAGGCCAAGCCCGCGGCGGCGCGCACCACCAAGACGACGTCGCGCAGCGCCAAGCCGGCGGCCTCGCGCAGCACCAAAACGACGGCGTCGCGCACCGCAAAGCCCGCGGCACGCAGCACGCGTGCTGCGGCCACGCGGACCGCCAAAACGACGCGCACGACGAAGGCCGCGACCACGCGCAAGGCTGCACCGTCGCGCACCAGCAAGACGGCGGCGGCACGCAAGCCGGCCGCCTCGCGCACCGCCAAGCCCGCCCGCAGCACCCGCACCGCGACGCGGGCGAGCACGACGCGCGCACCGGCCAAGCGCGCGGCACCGGCGCGCAAGACGGCCACGCGCAGCACCGCGGCACGCACGACCGCGGCAAGCACGCGCAAAGCACCGGCGCGCACCGCCAAGACGACGCGCGCGACGAAGCCGACCACCGCACGCAAGGTGGACGGGCGCACGACGGCCGGCCGCAAGGCTGCTGCCGCGCGCACGGCCAACGGCGCCAAGCGCGCCAGCACGCGTGCCAAGACGGCCACCACGACCCGTAAGAGTACGCGGTCGCGGAGCCCGAAGGAGACTGCGCCGGATACGGAAGCCACGATGATGGCGACCTCTGCGCCGGCAAAGCGCGGCCGCAAGAAGAAAGAGACGGCCGCGCTTGAGCAGCATACCGGTGAGTACATGCCGCCTGCCGACGATTTCGGCAGCGAAGATCCGGTCGCCGAACAGGACTGATCCGAGCCTGAGGGCCGCGGCGCCGCAATGCGCCGCGGCCCTCAGATGCGCGCCTTGAAGCTTTGGCCAGCCGAGGATTGCGCCGCCAGCTTGCCACCGGCGCCGTAACGCGCCGTTTGCGGCGACGCCCGCGCCGCCTTGGCCACTAAATCTAGCACGCGACGCTGCACGCGCATGGCGCGCTTGAGCAGCTGCCTGTTCTCCTCGGCCAGGCGGCCGAGATCCTGCATGCCGTCCGTGGGAACATCGGCCGGGTCTGCCGCGCGCCAGGCGGCCGCCAGCGCATCGGCGGCGGCATGTTTCGGAGCCAGCAGCCCGCCGGCGCGCGCGAAATCCATGGCTTCGAGCGCCGCATTCTCCTCGATCAACAAGCCGCTCAGCCGCTTGATGGCTGCGTTCATCGATGTCGGCATCGCCACCCCTGAGTGTTCCCGCTTGCTCATCGCGGCTGCTCCTGCAGCCGTAGCATCTGCTGATAGACCGGCTCGGCCAGGCCCAGCCCGCCGCGATGCGCCATCTGCTTGGCGATTTCGCTGATCATCATCGGCTTGAACGCGCGCTCGCCGGCGCCCCCGCCGAAGATGCCGTCGCTGCTGTCCTGCGCGTCGAAGATCGGCTTGAGCAGCTCGTTCAACGCGACGCTGGTGAAATCCTCAGCCGATTTATGCAGCTTCGCCTGCACGTCCGGCCGAACCGGGCTCGCCTCGATACGCATCATCGCACCTCCAGATCGGCTTGCAGCGCACCCGCGGCCTTGATGGCCTGCAGGATGCTGATCAGGTCGCGCGGGCCCACGCCCAGCGCGTTCAGGCTGGCCACCAGGTCGCGCAGCGTCGGCGCGGCGCTCAGCAGGCCCAGCTTGTGGTCGTGTTCGGTATCGACGCTGATGGTGCTGCGCGGCACCTTCGTCGTGCGCCCACCGCTGAACGCCTCGGGCTGCGAGACCTCCGGCGTCTCGGAGACGCGGATCGTCAAATTGCCCTGGGCGATGGCCACGGTGCTGATGCGTACGTCGGCACCCATCACGATCGTGCCGCTCGTCTCGTCGATCACCACCACGGCGGGCGTATCGGGCTGCACGCGCAATTCTTCGATGGTGGTGAGTGCGCCGATCACGTCGTGCCCGTGCAGGTCCAGCGCCACGGTGCGCGGGTCGGTGGCGCGCGCCACACCCGCGCCAAGCGCCGCGTTGATCGCCGCTTCCATGCGCCGCGCGGTGGTTAGATCCGGGTTGCGCAATGCCAGTGCGACCGCCTCGTGCGTGCCCAACGCAAAGGCCACCTCGCGTTCGACGATGGCGCCATTGGCGATCTTGCCGGAGGTCGGCACGTTGCGGGTGACCGACGAGCCGGATGCACCGCGCGCGGCAACCGCACCGGTGGTCACCGCACCCTGGCCCACGCCGTACACCTCGCCATCGGCGGCCATCATCGGCGTTACCAGCAGCGTGCCGCCGGAGAGGTTGGTGGCGTCGCCGATGGCCGATACGCTGACGTCGATCCGGCTGCCGGTGCGGGCGAAAGCGGGCAGGTTGCCCGTCACCATCACGGCGGCGACGTTCTTGGTCTGCAGCTTGCCGATCTGGTCGCGCGTGTTCACGCCCAGCCGTTCGAGCATGCCCACCAGCGATTCGCGGGTGAACACCGCGTTGTCCAGCTTGTCGCCGGTGCCGTTCAGCCCGACCACCAGGCCGTAGCCGACGAGCTGGTTCTCGCGCACGCCTTCGACGTCGGCGATGTCCTTCACGCGGATCTGCGCGTGCGCGCCGGCGGGCAGGGCGGCGCCGGCGAGCGCCAGCCACAGCAGCGCGCCGTGCGTTGGCAGTCCGGCAATCAATTGCCGCCATCCTGCCGGGCGGCGGTCGCAAGCCAGGGGGCACTCACCTGCATCGGACATGGCCGCAGAAGACCACGAAGAAGTTGCTGGAACGTGCATCCGCGCGCAGCGCACAGCGAAGGATCAAGCCCATGCAGATCGGCCCAGCCGCAAAGCCCGGCAGCCGCCACACCGGCCCGCGGCGCCCGCCGGGCCCGCGGCGCCGATACCGGTTTCACGGTCCCCGACCAGGCCGATGACGGCGTGGCAGCGGCCGAAGCGCTGCCGCCGGCCGTCACTGTCAGCGCGCTCGCCCCAGCCGGCCCGCCGGCCGGTGCGAACCTCGCTTTGCCGCCCGAAGCCCATCGGAAGGCAGCCGCGATGCTGCACGCGCTGGCCGGCCTGCAGCTCGCCGCGCTGGGCGGTGACGCGGCAGCGGGCCACGATGCGCTGGACCGCCTGGGCGACCTGCCGGCCACCGGCGAGCCGGGCCTGGACGGCGTGCTGCAGGCCGTAGCGCAGCGTGCGGCGGTCGAGCGCGCCAAACGGTCATGAACCGCGGGCGGCGTCGGCCATAGTGCCTGCTTGGCGCGGCGGGGCGGCTTGGCTATAAGCCGCGCCAGACGCCTGGATGGCTGCCGATCGGGCACCGTGCAAGCCGCCAAAACGAGGATCGGCCGAGATGATGGTCACGCTGCCACCCGACTACCGGCCATCCGACACCGAAGATTTCATGAACCCGCTGCAGGTGGAATATTTCCGCCAGAAGCTGCTGCGCTGGCGGGCGGAGCTGCACCGCGACGCCGACGACACGCTGGCCAGCCTGGGCCAGGGCGGCATCCTGGAAGCCGACATCACCGACCGCGCCAGTGTCGAGACCGACCGCGCGCTGGAGCTGCGCACGCGTGACCGGGCCCGCAAGCTGATTTCCAAGATCGACCAGGCGCTGCAACGCATCGAAGGCGGGCAGTACGGCTATTGCGAGGAGACGGGCGAGCCGATCGGCCTGCGCCGCCTGGAAGCGCGGCCGATCGCCACGCTGTCGCTGGAAGCCCAGGAGCGCCACGAGCGCATGGAGCGCGTGCACCGCGACGAGTAGGCGATCGCCGCAGCAAAGCCAGGCTAGAACGGCAGCAGGATGTCCAGCGCCTGCTGGCCGTAGCGCGGCGTCTGCAGATCGGTCAGCTGACCGCGCCCGCCATAGGAAATCCGCGCTTCGGCCATGCGGTCGTGCGGCACGGTGTTGTCGCTGGCGATATCCTGCGGCCGGATCACGCCGCTCACCTGCAGCTCGCGCAGCTCGCTGTTCACCCGCATCTCCTGCCGCGCGGCGACCACCAGATTGCCGTTGGGCAGCACCTGAGTAATCACCCCGGCCAGCCGCAGCGTCACCGTCTCGTTACGCTTGATCTTTCCGGTGCCGACGTTCGAGTTGGTGCTGCTGGCGTTCACCAGCGTGGAAGCGTTCACCGCCTTGCTCAGCAGCTTCGGCAGCGCCGCTTCCAGGCCGAACAGATTGGGCAGGCCTTCGGATTCGGTGCCGGTGCGCGTGGCACCCGTGGCGTTCTCCACGTCGGCGGCGTCGGCCGTCTTGACGAGAACCGTCACGATGTCGCCCACGGCGGCGGCGCGCTGGTCCTTGAAGAATGCGCGGCTGCCGCTGCGCCACAGGCTGGCCGGCTCGCGCGGCGCCACCTCGGCGCGCGGCATCGGCATCGTCACCGGGCGCCAGCGCGGGTCCTCCGTGGGGTCGGCGGTGGCCGTCATCACTGGTGGCCGGCCGATTTCGGAAAGGCGGGTGAGCGTATTGCAGCCGGAGAGGGCCAGCAGGGCGGCCAAAGGCAGGCCGCGCGCCACCAGCGCCCTCATGGCGCGCTGACCAGGGCGATGGCAGCCGGACGCGGCGCCACGCGCACCTGGCCGCTGCCGGTCACCTCGGCAAGCACGATCATGTGGGAGAGCGGGTTTTCCACCCGGATGCGATCGCCGCGGGCGCCGGCTTCGGCTGCAATGCCCTGCGCGCTGAGCGACAGCCCGTCGGCGTCCAGCACCATGCGCACCTGGGCGCCGCGCTGCACCAGAGCGGGGCGGGTCAGGTCGGCTGCACTCAGCACCTGGCCGGCTGCCACCTCGTGGCGCACCAGCATCCCCGCCGCCTCCTGCGGGGCCACGGGTGCCGCGCCGTGCAGCAGCGCCGCGCGCACCCGGGTCGTGCGCAGATCGCCCGCCGCCAGCGTGCGCCCGACACCCAGCCGTGTGCCGGCCACCGTGGCGGTGGCCATGGCAACCACCTGCCCGGAGACGCGGATGTGCACGCTGTCGCTGTTGGGCAGATCGACCGACACGAGCGCGGTGAAATGCCCGGCCTGCGGATCGTAGCTGAGCCCGCTCACCACAGGTTCGGCGGCACTTCCCGGCGGCAGGATCACCGGCGCGGTGTCCGGCGCGGCGATGTCGAAATCATCCGGCGCGCCCTGCGCCTGCAAGGCTGCGCGCAAGGCCGCCGCCACGCGCGCCGGCGCCAGCACCACGCCGCCGCGTTGCACCACTGCGCGCTCGCTGCCGTTCTGCGGCCGCCAATCCACGTTGTAGTCGCGTGCGATGGCGGCCAGCTGTGCTGCGGCAACCACGATGCGCGCGCCCGGTGCGGGTGCGGCACCCAGCACGCGATCCGGCGTGGCACCGAGATCGTCGAACAGATCGGCCAGCCGCACGGTGGCTGCATCGGTGCGCGTGAACGGCCGCAGCACGGCGGCGTGCGCAGGCGGTGTGGCGCCGGCCAGCAGGGCGGCGGCGAGAAGCAGGCAATGGCGCATCGGGATCACCTCAGATTGGAAAGCGTCTGCAGCATTTCGTTGGACGACGTGATGACCTTGCTGTTCATCTCGTAGGCGCGTTGCGCGGTGATCAGGCTGGTGATCTCGGTCACCACGTTCACGTTGCTGCTTTCCACGTAGCCCTGCATCACGCTGCCGAAACCCGGCGTGCCGGGCGCGCCGGTTGCCGCCGTGCCGGAAGCGCCGCTTTGCAGGAACAGATTGTCGCCCTGCGCATCCAGCCCGGCCTCGTTGGGGAAGGCTGCGAGCTGGATTTGGCCCAGCGTCTGCGGCGCTGTTTGTCCGCTGATCGTGGCCTGCACCTGGCCCGACGCGTTCACGCTGACGCTGACGGCATTGGTGGGCACGGTGATCGAGGGCACCACGGGATAGCCGTCGGCAGTCACGATCGTGCCGTCCGGCGCCAGCGCGAAGGTGCCGTCGCGCGTGTAGGCCGTCTCGCCGGAAGGCAGCGTCACCTGGAAATAGCCGTTGCCCTGAACGGCCATGTCGAGGTTGTTGCCGGTCTGCTGCAGGTTGCCCTGTTCGGTGATGCGGTAGATGGCGGCGGTTTTCACGCCCAACCCGATCTGCGCGCCCGACGGCACCACCGTGCCGTTATCCGAACTGTTGGAGCCGACGCTGCGCAGGTTCTGATAGATCAGATCCTGGAATTCCGCGCGCCGGCGCTTGAAGCCCGTGGTGCTCATGTTGGCGATGTTGTTGGAGATCACCTCCACGTTGGTCTGCTGCGCCTGCATGCCGGTGCCGGCGATGTCGAGCGAACGCATGCTGCTCTCTCCTTATATACTGACGGGGCGGCGATCAGCCGGCTGGCGCGGCGATCTTGTCGATCGCGGCCTGCCGGCGCTGGCCTTCGGCCTCGACCATCTGGGTGACGAACTGGAAGTCGCGCTCGGTAGCGATCATCCGCGTGATCTCGGCCACCGGCTGCACGTTGCTGTCTTCCACCGTGCCCTGCACGATCTTCGGCCGCGACACGGGTGCAGTCGGCACGTCGGCGCGGAACAGCCGGCCGCCTTCGGCAGTGACGCGATTGGGATCGCTCGGCTGCACGACGGCGATCTGGCCGATGACGCCGTTCTGGCTGCGCAGCGTGCCGTCGGCGCGCACCGTCAGCTCGGTGTCGGCCGGCGATACGGCGAGCTTGCGCGCGTTGACGTCGAGCAGCGGATGGCCCGCCTCGTCGGTGATGGTGCCATCCTGCTGCAGGGTGAACCGCCCGGCGCGCGTCAGGCGCGTGCCGGCATCGGTCTGCACCGTGAACCAGCCTTCGCCTGACAATGCCAAATCCAGCGGATTGCCCGTCTGTGTCAGCGCGCCCTCGGTGTGGTCGCGATAGGTGGCACGGGTCTGGGTGAAGGCCAGCGTGCGCCCGCCCGGCGGCTCGGCGCCGGCCGGCTCGCGCACCAGCCAATCGGCGAACACCGCACGCTCGGCGCGGTAGCCGGGCGTCGATGCGTTGGCGAGGTTGTTGGCCACCACATCCATCGCCCGCTGCTGGGCCGCCAGTCGGGAGAGCGCGATGTTGGTGACGTTGTCCATGGGGCTGGCCTGCTGGTGGGTGCGACGCGATCCTCATCGCAAGCCGCGTGCCAGCGGGCCGCGCCTTGCCTGGCCAGCGGGCAGTGGCCCCGAGGCGGCAGTTTTTGCCGGGCGCGGACTGCCGGGTGGCCGCCTTGGGCACACGGCAGCGTGCTGGAAACCGTGCCTGGGGACGGCGTTGCCTCCGTAGTGGCGGCGCACAGGCTGCCGCACGATTTCAGGGAGATATTGTAATGCGCACTTTGAAGAGCATGGCTCTGGCGGCCTGCGTGATGGGCCTGGCGGCCGGCCCGGCGCTGGCCCAGGCGGCCGGCGGCGGTGGCGCGGGTGGCGGTGCAGGCGCCGGCGCGGGTGCCGCGGGCGGCATGAGCGGCGCCGGTGGCAGCACCGGCGGCATGAGCGGCGGCATGGGGGCGGGCAGCTCGGGCATGGGCACCGGCACCAGCAGCCCGTCGAGCAGCGGCGGCACGGGCGGCAGCACCACCGGCAGCGGCGGCACCGGCATGGGCATGGGCACCGGTTCGGCCGGCGGCAGCGCGGGCAGCGGCATGAACTCGCCCGGCACCACCGGCGGCCAGCACGGCACGTCCGGCGCCGGCAGCATGGGCTCCGGCGGCATGGGTTCGGGCATGGGCACCGGGGCTACCGGTGGCACGTCCAGCAGCACCGGCAGCACCAGCGGCAACGCACCGCAGTAGCGGCATCCGGCTCGGGCGGGCGACATTGGGCCCGTCCGAGCCTTCCTTTCGGGGCTGGCAGCGCTTAGGTTCGCGCCTCCGTTGCCGAGGCCGCCCATGTTCATCGCCGACCGCCTGACCAAGATCAGCCCCAGCCAGACGATCGCCATTTCGTCCAAGGCGCGGGCATTGAAGGCGGCGGGGCGCGACGTGATCAGCCTCTCGGCCGGCGAGCCGGATTTCGACACGCCGGACAACATCAAGCAGGCCGCGATGCGGGCAATCGCAGCCGGCGATACGAAATACACCGACGTGGCCGGCACGCCGGCACTGCGCCGCGCGGTGGCCGCCAAGTTCAAGCGCGACAGCGGCATCGATTATGCGCCCGAGGAGATCATCGTCTCCACCGGCGGCAAGCAGGTGATCTACAACGCCATGGTCGCCACGCTGAACCCCGGCGACGAGGCAATCATCCCCAGCCCGTGCTGGGTCAGCTACCCCGATATCGTGGCGCTGGCCGAAGGCACGCCGGTGATCGTGCCCTGCGGCCAGAACAACGGCTTCAAGCTGCGCGCCGAGGATCTGGAGGCGGCGATCACGCCGCGCACCAAATGGTTCATGCTGAACTCGCCCTGCAACCCGACGGGTGCCGCCTACGGCGCCGAGGAGCTGCGGCCGATCTGCGACGTGCTGCTGCGCCACCCCGATATCTGGGTGTTCACCGACGACATCTACGACAAGCTGACCTATGACAGCTTCCGCCCGGCCACCATCGTGCAGGTGGAGCCGCGCCTGCGGGACCGCACGGTCACGATGAACGGCTGCAGCAAGGCCTATGCGATGACCGGCTGGCGCATCGGCTACGCGGGCGCGCCGGTCGCCCTGGTGCGCGCCATGGACAAGCTGCAGAGCCAATCGACTTCGAGCGCCTCCTCGATCAGCCAGGCTGCCGCCGTCGAAGCGCTCGACGGGCCGCAGGACTCCATCGCCGTGATGGCCGAAGCGTATCGCGCCCGGCGCGACCTGGTGGTCGATGCGCTCAACGCGATCCCCGGCCTGTCGTGCCATCGGCCGGAGGGCGCGTTCTATGTGTTTCCCGGCCTGCATGGCTGCATCGGCAAGACCAGCGCCGGCGGCGCGCGCATCACCGACGATGCGGCCTTCGTGACGGCGCTGCTCGAGGAGCAGGGGGTGGCTGCCGTGCACGGCAGCGCCTTCATGTATCCCGGCCATTTCCGCATCAGCTACGCCACCGACACCGACAGCCTGCGCACCGCCTGCGCGCGCATCGCCGCCTTCTGCCAGGGCCTGCGCTGAGCGCGCTGCGCGACGCCGCCGTGCCCGGCCTGGCGGCGCTGCAGGCCGGCGTGCCCCGGGCCGCGACGATGGCGGCCGCCGAACGGGCGCGGGCCTTGCGCGCTGCCGGGCACGACATCATCGCGCTCACCCTCGGCGAGCCGGATTTCCCGACGCCGCCGCATGTGGTGCAGGCCGCGCATGAAGCTGCCCTGCGCGGCGACACGAAATACCCGCCGCTGACCGGCACGGCGGCGCTGAAGGAGGCCGTAGCGCGCAAGTTCCTGCGCGATGCCGGGCTGCGGTTTGCCGCCGACGAGATCCTGGTGGGCAATGGCGGCCGGCAGATCATCTACAACGCGCTGACGGCGACGCTGGACCCGGGCGACGAGATCGTGGTGCCGGCGCCGTACTGGAACGCCTATCCGCTGATTGCCCAGGCGGCCGGCGCCAAGCCGGTGTTCGTCGCCTGCACGCCGGCACACGGCTTTCTGCCGCAGCCCGCGGATCTGGACCGCGCGATCACCGCGCGCACCAAATGGCTGGTGCTGAACTACCCCAACAACCCGACTGGCGCGGTGATGAACGCGCCGCATCTGGCCGCCATTGCCGCGCTGCTGCGCGCGCATCCGCACGTGTCGGTGATGGCCGACGATATGTACGAGCATCTGGTGCATGACGGCACGCCGGCCGTGACGCTGGCCGCCGCGGCCCCCGATCTGGCGCACCGCGTGCTCACGCTGACCGGCGTATCGAAAACCTACGCGATGACCGGCTGGCGCGTGGGCTTCGCCGGCGGCCCGGCCCGGCTGATCGCGGCCATGGCCACCGTGCAGGGCCAGGCGACCGGCGGCGTGTGTGGCGTAGCGCAGGCTGCCGCATTGGCCGCGCTGGACGGCCCGCAGGATCAGGTGGCCACCATGCGCGCTGCCTATGCCGAGCGCAGCGCGCGCATGGTCGCGCGCCTGCAATCCATGCCGGGCGTCACCTGCCACCGCCCCGGCGGCGCGTTCTACGCCTTCCCCGGCATCGCCGGGCTAATCGGCGGGCGCACCCGCGGCGGCCGGGCGATCACCGACGATGCGGCGTTCTGCGAGGCGTTGCTGATGGAAGCAGGGGTCGCGACCGTGCATGGTGGCGCGTTCGGCGCCAGCCCCTATCTGCGTCTGAGCACGGCGGCGTGCCAGGCGAGCCTCGATCGGGCCTGCGACCGGATGGGCGATCTCGTGGCCGGCATTACCTGAGCGGCCCCTAATTCATCGGCGCCCTGCCAGGGTGCTGCTTGCCTCAAGGATAGCGACGCCATGGACTACGACCTTTTCGTCATCGGCGGCGGCTCCGGCGGCGTACGCTGCGCCCGCATCGCCGCCGGCCACGGCGCCCGCGTAGCCATCGCCGAGGAGCGCCACTGGGGCGGCACCTGCGTCAACGTAGGTTGCGTGCCAAAGAAGCTGATGGTGCAGGCCGCCGAATATCGCGGCTGGGCCGAGGACAGCCACGGTTTCGGCTGGACCACGCAGCCGGGCACGCATGATTGGCCGGCGTTGATGGCGGCCAAGGATGCCGAGATCCGGCGGCTGAACGGCATCTATGTCCGCCTGCTGGAGAATTCCGGTGTCACCTGGCTGTTCGAGCGCGCCACCTTCATCGATGCGCACACGCTGCAGGTCGGCGACCGCACGATCACCGCCGAGCGGATCGTGATTGCCGTCGGCGGCCACCCGAGCTGGCCGGAGATCGAGGGCGCCGAGCACGGCATCGTCTCCGACCAGGCGTTCTTCCTGCCGGAATGTCCGCGCCGGGTCACGCTGGTGGGTGGCGGCTATATCGGCGTGGAATTCGCCGGCATCTTCCGCGGCCTCGGCGCCGAGGTGGACCTGCTTTACCGCCAGCGCATGCCGCTGCGTGGATTCGACCACGACCTGCGTACCGCGCTGGTGGAAACGCTGGAGACCAACGGCATCCGCCTGCATCCCAGCGTGATGCTGCACCGGCTGGAACTGCGCGAGGATGGCAGCAAGCGCCTGCATCTGACCGACGGCCGGCATTTCGACAGCGACCTGGTGTTCTTCGCGGTGGGCCGCGTGCCGAACACCAAGGGGCTGGGGCTGGAGCGCGCCGGCATCACGCTGGCGGCCAACGGCGCGGTGCCCGTGGACGCGCAGAATGCGACGTGCCAGCCGCACGTGTTCGCCATCGGCGACGTCTCCAACAAGATGAACCTGACACCGGTGGCCATTGCCGAAGGCCATCATCTGGCCGACCGGCTGTTCGGCCGCGAGGTGCGTACCTGGTCGTTTGAGGCGATCCCCACGGCGGTGTTTTCCATGCCGCCGATCGGCACGTGCGGCCTGTCGGAAGAGCAGGCGGCCGAGCAGGGGCCGGTGGACATCTACATCGCGCAGTTCACGCCGATGCGACATGTGATGAGCGGCCGTGCGCGGCGCACGATGATGAAGCTGGTGGTGGACCAGGCGAGCCAGCGCGTGCTGGGCGCGCACATGCTGGGCGAGGACGCGGCCGAGATGATGCAGGCGATCGGCGTGGCGATGACGGCCGGCGCCACCAAGTCCGATTTCGACCGCACCATCGGCATCCACCCCACATCCGCGGAGGAGTGGGTGACGCTGCGCACGCGGACGCGCACGGCAGGGGTGGCGCGCGCGGCGGAGTAGCGCCGGCATGCCCGAGGGCCATACCGTCCACCGCCTCGCGGGCGCGTTCAACGCGCATTTCGCCGGCAAGCAGGTCGATGCCAGCTCTCCGCAGGGGCGGTTTGCCGATGGCGCGGCGCTGCTGGATGGCCGTGTGCTGCTGTCGGCCGAAGCCTGGGGCAAGCAGATGTTCCTGCGCTTTTCGGGCGAGGACTGGCTGCGCGTCCATCTCGGCCTGTATGGCATGTGGCGGTTCGCCGGGGCCGGGCTGGACGGCATCGGCCGCCGCACGCGCCGCGCCGCCGCCGCCGACGACGAGCCGGTCGCCTTTCCGCCCGAGCCGCGCGGCGCGGTGCGGCTGCGCCTTCTCGCCGGCGCGCATGTCGCCGATCTCAGCGGACCCACAGCCTGCGAGGTGATCGCGGCGCCGGAGATGCAGGTGGCGTGCAGCCGCCTAGGCGAGGACCCGCTGCGCGCCGATGCCGACCCCGAGCGGGCCTATGCCAAGATCGCCGCCTCGCGCACCGCGATCGGGCTGCTGCTGATGCGGCAGGATATCGTGGCCGGCATCGGCAACATCTACCGGGCCGAGCTGCTGTTCCGCGCGCGGATCGAGCCGCACAAGGCGGGGCGCGAGGTGTCCGCAGCCGCGTGGCGGGCGCTGTGGGACGATCTGGCGGTGCTGCTGCGCGACGGGGTGATAACGGGGCGGATCATCACGACGGAGAAAGCGGATCGGGCGCGCAAATCGGGCGCTGTGCGCAGAGACGATGCGAATTACGTCGCCCACCGCGCCGGGCGGCCGTGCCATGTGTGCGGGCAAGCGGTGCTGGCCGAACCGATGGGCGGACGCACGCTGTACTGGTGCGCCACGTGCCAGACCGGGTAGCGCCGCCGCGCTAATCGTAGGAGTGCGCCACCGCGCGGTGCCAGCCGGCCAGCAGCCGTTCCCTGGTTTGCGGCGCCATGCACGGCGTCCAGCGCCGGTCCGCATGCCAATGCTGGGCCAGCTCCTGCGTGCCGGACCAAAAGCCGGTGGCCAGCCCCGCCGCATAGGCGGCACCGAGCGCGGTGGTTTCCGAAACACCGGGGCGCACGACTTGGGTGCCCAGAATGTCGGCCTGGAACTGCATAAGCGGCTCGCTGCGCACCATGCCGCCATCCACGCGCAGCTCGGCCAGCGGAATGCCGGAATCCTGCGCCATGGCGCGCACCACATCCACCGTCTGGTAGGCCGCCGCCTCCAGCGCCGCGCGGCACAGATGCGCGCGGTTGGCGTAGCGCGTGAGGCCGCTGATGATGCCGCGCGCATCTTCGCGCCAATACGGCGCATACAGGCCGGCAAAGGCCGGGACGATGTACACGCCACCCGTGTCGGCCACGCTTGCGGCCAGCGCATCGAGCTCGGCGGCGCTGCCGACCAGGCCGAGATTGTCGCGCAGCCACTGCACCAGCGCGCCGGTGATCGCGATGGAGCCTTCCAGCGCGTAGGTGGCGGGGGCCGTGCCAAATTTGTAGGCGAGCGTGGTGATCAGCCCGTGCTGCGAGGCGACCGGATCCGGCCCGGTGTTGAGCAGCAGGAAATTGCCGGTGCCGTATGTGTTTTTCGCCTCGCCGGGCGCAAAGCAGACCTGGCCCACCAGTGCCGCCTGCTGGTCGCCGATCAGCGCGGCCACCGGTGCGCCCGCCAGCGCGCCCGTGCGCACCGTGCCGATCATCGCTGAGGATGGCACGATGCGCGGCAGGCAGGCGGGCGGGATGCGGAAGGCCTCGAGCAAAGCAGGGCACCAGTCCAGCGTACGCAAATCCATCAGCTGGGTTCGGCTCGCATTGGTCACGTCGGTCGCGTGCTCGCCGCACAGGCTCCAGGCGAGCCACGCGTCGATGGTGCCGAACAGCGCGTCGCCGGCCTCGGCCATGGCGCGTGCGTCGGGCACGTGGTCGAGCAGCCATTGCAGCTTCAGCGCGGAAAAGTAGCTGGCCAGCGGCAGACCCGTCTGCGCTTGGAAGCGCGCCTTGCCGCCCTCGGCACTGTAGGCGGCCACCAGGCGCTCGGTGCGCGTATCCTGCCACACCAGTGCGCGGTGCAGCGGGCGGCCGGTGCGGCGATTCCACAGCAGGGTGGTCTCGCGCTGGTTGGTGATGCCCACGGCATGCAGGCCGGCGGCCCCGATGCCGGCTTGGGCGAGGGCGGCGGCGGCGGTCTCCTGCACGCGGTCCAGGATCTCGGTGGCATCGTGCTCCAGCCATCCCGGCTGCGGCGTGTGCTGGGCGTGCTCCTTCTGCGCGCAGGCCACCACCTCGCCGGCGCGGCCGAAGACGATGAACCGGGTGCTGGTGGTACCCTGGTCGATGGCGCCGATGTGGTCGGTCATGCCAGCCACGCCGCAACGCGCGCGGCGGCGCCGTCCGGCACGTGCAGGCCGAGCTTGGAGCGGCGCCACAGCACGTCTTCGGCCGTGCAGGCGAACTCGTGGGCGCGCAGGTAGCCCACTTCGGCCTGCGTCAGCCCGGCGCCGGCATCTTCGCCCAAATCGGCCATCGACCGTGCCTGGCCGAGGATGGCGGTCGCTCGCGTGCCGTAGGCGCGGGCCAGCCGGTGGGCCAGCCCCGGCGGCAGGAAGGGGTAGGCGGCGGCCAGATCGGCGACGTAGGCGGCAAACCCGCCCTGCATATCGCCGCCCGGCAGGGTTGCCGTGCCCGTCCACGCAGCACCGGGCACGCCCAGCTTCGCCAGCGCCGCCTCGGCCAGGCGGCGGTAGGTGGTGATCTTGCCGCCGTAGATGGACAGCGCCGGTGCCCCACCCTCCGGCGCGTCCAGCTCCAGCACGTAGTCACGCGTCACGGCCGAGGCGCTGGACGCGCCATCGTCGTGCAGCGGCCGCACGCCGGCGAAGCTCCACACCACGTCGCTGGGCTGCACGCTGCGGCGCATCCAGCGCCCGGCCGCTTCGCACAAATAGGCGGTCTCCTCCGGCGAGATCGCCACGGGCCCCGCATCCTGCGTCCATGGCAGATCGGTGGTGCCGATGAGTGAGAATGCGCCTTCGTAGGGGATGACGAAGATCACCCGCTTGTCGGGGTTCTGCAGCAGATAGGCATGGTCGCCCTCGTACAGCCGCGGCACCACGATGTGGCTGCCCTTGACCAGCCGGGTGCGCGCCGCGGCGTTCTGGCCCAGCGCGCCGGTCAGCACGCTGCCGACCCAGGGGCCGGCGGCGTTGACCACGCGGCGCGCCTGCACCGATGTGGCGCCGTCGGGCCCGCTCAGCTCGGCGTGCCATACGGCGCCCTCGCGGCGGGCGGAGACCAGGCGCGTGCGGGTGCGGATGGCGGCACCGCGCCCGGCGGCATCCACCGCGTTGAGCACCACCAGCCGGCTGTCTTCCACCCAGCAATCCGAATAGACGAAGCCGCGCGTGCAGGCGGCATCCAGGCCCGAGCCCAACCCGGTGCCGTCCAGCCGCACGGCATGCGAGCCGGGCAGGGTGCGCCGGCCGCCGATATGGTCATACAGGAACAGGCCGAGCCGGATCATCCAGGCGGGCCGCATGCCGGCCCCCATCGGCAGCACGAAGCGCATGGGCCAGACGATATGCGGTGCGATCGCCAGCAGCCGCTCGCGCTCGGCCAGCGCCTCGCGCACCAGGCGGAACTCGTAATATTCGAGGTAGCGCAGGCCGCCATGGATCAGCTTGGTGCTGGCCGCACTGGTGTGCCCGGCCAGATCGTCCTGTTCCACCAGGCAGACCGACAAGCCGCGGCCTGTGGCATCGCGCGCGATGCCGGCACCGTTGATGCCACCGCCGATGATGAGGAGGTCGTAGAGCAAGACGCCGCCTTTGCAGTGCTGGAGATGGCGTATACCACGCGACGGTCGTTCTGCGCGCGAACGGTGCCGTGCCACGGCGCCGGGCGATTCACCAGGGAAGGCTGCCGTGCTCCAGATCATCAAGTTCGGCAGCGCGCTGATCGCCGAGGCGGGCCGGCCCCGCGCGGCCTGGCTCGGCAGCGTGGCCGCCGACATCGCCGCGGCCCGGGCCGGCGGCCGGCAGATCGTGGTCGTCTCCTCGGGCGCCATCGCGCTGGCCCGCCCCGCTCTGGGACTGGCCCAGGCGCGGTTGCGGCTCGAGGAAAAGCAGGCTGCCGCCGCCGTGGGCCAGATCCGCCTGGCGCAGGCCTGGACGGAGGCGCTGGCCGCACACGGCCTGATCGCCGCCCAGCTGCTGCTCACCTTGGGCGACACCGAGGACCGGCGCCGCTACCTCAACGCCCGCGCCACGTTGCGCACGCTGCTCCGGCTCGGCTGCGTGCCGGTGATCAACGAGAACGACAGCGTGGCCACCGCCGAAATCCGCTTCGGCGACAACGACCGGCTAGCCGCACGCGTGGCCGAGATGATGCAGGCCGACCAGCTCATTTTGTTTTCCGACATCGATGGCCTCTACACCGCCGACCCCCGGCTCGACCCGGCGGCCACGCACATTCCCGCCGTGGATGTGCTGACGCCGGCGATCGAGGCGCTGGGCGGCGATCCGCCGGCCGGCTACTCCTCGGGCGGCATGCGCACCAAGCTGCAGGCGGCCCGCATCGCCACCCAGGCCGGCTGCGCCATGGCGATCGCGCGCGGCGGGGCGGACCACCCGCTGGCGGCGCTGGCGGCGGGCGGCCGGTGCACGTGGTTTCAGCCGGCGGCACACGGCCGCGGTGCGCGCAAGGCGTGGATCGCCGGCAGCCTGCAGCCGGCCGGCGCCTACACGGTGGACGCCGGCGCGGCGCGGGCGCTGGCGGTTGGCGGCTCGCTGCTGCCCGCCGGCGTGCGCCGCGTGGAGGGCGCGTTCATGCAGGGCGACGCGGTGCTGGTGATCGCCCCCGATGGCAGCCGCCTGGGGCAGGGCCTGTCCGGCTACGATGCCGCCGACGCTACCCGCATCGCCGGCCTGCACTCCAGCGAGATCGAAGGCGTGCTCGGCTGGCGCAACCGCGACGAGCTGATCCACCGCGACGATCTGGTGCTGTTCTAGGCCGCGGCGCACGGGGCGGAGGAGGGGGGGGGAAGCCTGCATGAAATCGCCTCTGGCCGTCGTGACGATGGTGTTCAACGAGCCGGATCTGCTGCCGGTCTGGGCGGCGCATTACCGTGAAGCGGTGGGCGCCGAGCATTGCTACGTCATCGATCACGGCTCGGATGACGGGTGCGTGGAAGCCTGCGGCCCGGTGCAGGCGACGCGCCTCGCGCGCTCCAGGCTGGATGAGCACTGGCGGGCGGATCTGATCGGCGGCGTCTGCGCCGGGCTGCTCGAGACCCACGAAGCCGTCGCCTACACCGACGTGGACGAGCTGCTGGTGGCCGATCCGCGCCGCTTTGCCGGCCTGGCCGATCTGGCGGCGGCAACCGACACCGACGTGCTGACCGCCTTCGGCACCAACATGCTGCAGGCGCCGGGCGAGGCGCCGATCGACCTGGCGCGGCCGATCACCCACCAGCGCGCGTGGACCCGGCCGGCGTCGAGCCTGTGCAAGCCCCTGCTGGTGCGGCGCCCGGTGCGCTGGCTGCCCGGCTTTCACGGTGCGGACGCGCCGAGCCGGTTCGGTGGGCTGTACCTGTTCCACATCGCCTACGCCGACCACACGATCACCGCCCGCCGGCAGGCCAAGCGCCGGCGCGTCGAGCGATCCGAGGGGCACGGCGTGCATCACGCCACCGCGCCGGAGGAGATGGTGCGGCTGATGACGGCCTGCGCCGCGCTGCCGCGCGATCCGCACTGCCGGCTCGGCGGGCCGGCCGAGGCGGCGTTCACCGCCGGGCTGCTGCGCGACGGGCGGCCGGGCCATGGCGGCCGCATCATCGTCGCCGACCGCGAGCCGCCGGTGCTGTGGGCGATGCCGGACTGGCTGCTGGGCGCGTTCTAGGCCGGGGTCGCCAGTGCCGCGGCTATCCGTTCGGCCAGGCGGCGGGCCACCTCCTCCTTGGGCAGATCGGGCCAATCCTCCACGCCCGCTTCGGTCACCAGATGCACGGTGTTGCGCGCGCCGCCCATGATGCCGGTCTCCGCGCGCACGTCGTTGGCAACGATCCAGTCACATCCCTTCGCTCGGCGTTTCGCCGTCGCGTGCGCCACCACATCGTCGGTTTCGGCAGCGAACCCCACCACCAGGCGGGGGCGGCGTTCGCCCGGTGCCGCCAGGGTGGCCAGTATGTCCGGATTGGCGACGAGATCGAGCGCCGGGGCGCCGGCCTGCTTCTTCAGCTTGGCCACGGTGGGTGCGGCGACGCGCCAGTCGGCCACGGCGGCGGCGAATACGGCGGCGTCGGCCGGCAGCGCGGCCGAACACGCGGCCAGCATCTCCGCGGCGGTTTCCACGCGGCGCATCGTCACGCCCGCCAGGTCCGGCAGGGCCACCGGGCCGCTCACCAGCGTCACCTGCGCGCCCAGCGCCGCGCAGGCGGCGGCGATGGCGTAGCCCTGGCGGCCGCTGCTGCGGTTGGCCAGGTAGCGCACGGCATCGACCGGCTCGTGCGTGGGCCCGGCCGTCACCAGCACGTGCCGCCCTGCCAGGGCGCGGCTTTGGGCGAAGAAAGCCTCGATGGCCGCCAGGATGGCGGGCGGTTCGGCCAGGCGGCCCGGGCCGTATTCGTGGCAGGCCATCTCGCCGGCATCGGGGCCCACGAAGCGCATGCCGCGGGCCGCCAGCAGCGCCACATTGGCCCGGGTCGCGGGGTGTTCCCACATGCGCACGTTCATCGCCGGCGCGGCCAGCACCGGCACGTCGGTGGCCAGCAGCACGGTTCCCGCCAGGTCGCCGGCTGACCCGGCCGCGGCGCGCGCCAGGATATCGGCCGAGGCGGGGGCCACCACGATCAGGTCGGCCGCGCGCGAGAGCTGGATGTGGCCCATCTCACTCTCGTCGGTGAGCGACCACAGATCGGTGTAGACGTGGTTTTCGGTGAGCGCCTGCAGCGACAGCGCGGTGACGAAGCGGGCGCCCGCGTCGGTCAGCACCGCGGTGACCGCCATGCCGGCGCGCCTGCACAGCCGCACGAGTTCCAGCGCCTTGTAGGCGGCGATGCCACCCGAGACGATGAGCAGGATACGGCGTTGCGTCATCGGGGCGCCGCCATGCTTCGCCGTTGCCAACTGATCGCCGTGCTGCCTACAGCCGCCAGCCGGAATGGATGGCAGCGATGCCGCCCGACAGGTTCTCGTAGCGGACCTTGTCCAGCCCGGCCTCGCTCAGCATGCCGGCCAGGGTCTCCTGGTCGGGGAAGGTGCGGATGCTTTCGGCCAGATAGCGGTAGCTTTCGCTGTCGCCGGCCACCAGCCGCCCCACACGCGGCAGCACGCCGAACGACCAGCCGTCGTAGACCGGGTCGAGCACGGCCACCTGCAGGCGCGAGAACTCCAGGCAGAAGAACCGCCCGCCCGGCTTGAGCACGCGGCGCACCTCGCGCAGCACCGCCAGCTTGTCGGTGCAGTTGCGCAGGCCGAAGGCGATGCTGACGGTGTCGACGCAGCCTGCGGGGAACGGTAGCGCCTCGGCATCGGCCACGGTGTAGGCGAAGGGTGCCACCAGGCCGCGGCCGATGGCGCGGTCGCGCCCGGCGCCCAGCATGGCGGCGTTGATGTCGGTGAGGAACACCGGCCCGCCCCCCAGCCGCACCCAGGCGGCCGCGATGTCGCCGGTGCCGCTGGCGAGATCGAGCAGCGTTTTCGAAGGCGACGGCCGCATGCGGGTGGCGAAGATGCGCTTCCAGACACGATGGATGCCCAGCGACATGATGTCGTTCATCACGTCGTATTTCGGCGCCACGCTGTCGAACACCGCGCGCACCATCGGTTTCTTGGCCTCCGCCGGCACGCGGCGATAGCCGAAATCGGTCTCGGGGGCGGTAGGTGGCGGCGTGGGGGTGTTGCTCACCGCGCCGGTATAGCCCGAAAAGCAGCCATGCCGGAACTCCCCGAAGTCGAAACCGTGATGCGCGGCCTGGCGGCCCGCCTGCAAGGCCGCGTGATCGCGCGCGCCGCGCTGCGCCGCGGCGATCTGCGCTGGGCGGTGCCGGAAGGTTTCGCTGCCCGGCTGCAGGGCGCACGGGTGGAGGGGTTCCTCCGGCGCGGCAAATACATCCTCATGCGCCTGGCCGGCGGCACCAGCGTGGTGATCCACCTCGGCATGTCCGGCCGCATGAACATCACGCTCGGCCCGGCTGCACCGCCGCCGCTACCGGTGCTGCATGAGCACCTGGTGCTGGAAACCGATGCGGGCTGCCGCATCGCCTTCGTCGATCCGCGCCGGTTCGGCAGCCTGGACCTGATCGCCACGGCGCAGGAGCACACGCACCGGCTGCTGACCGGTCTGGGGCCCGAGCCGCTGGAGGACGGGTTTACAGCCGCGGGCCTGAGCGCGGCGCTGGCCGGCCGCCGCACGCCGATCAAGGCGGCGCTGCTGGATCAAAGCGTGGTGGCCGGGCTGGGCAACATCTACGTGGCCGAGGCGCTGTTCCGCGCCCGCATCTCGCCGCGGCGCATGGCCGCCAGCGTCGCCGGCGCGCGCGCCGCCCGGCTGGTGCCGGCCATCGTCGAGACGCTGACCGAAGCGGTGGCCGCCGGCGGCTCCTCGTTGCGCGACTATGTGCAGCC
The DNA here is from genome assembly GCA_963751795.1 of uncultured Alphaproteobacteria bacterium. Lineage (GTDB taxonomy): Bacteria > Pseudomonadota > Alphaproteobacteria > Acetobacterales > Acetobacteraceae > BOG-908. Next base: position 1,332,813 of record CAVVVI010000004.1, on the reverse strand, counting down.
GAGCGGCGAGCTCGGCATGTTCCAGCATGCGTGGGAGGTCTACGGGCGGGAGGGCGAACGCTGCGAACGCTGCCCCGGCAGGCCTTCCTGCCCCGGCATACGCCGGATCGTGCAGGCCGGCCGCAGCACGTTCTTCTGCGCAGCGACCCAGCGATGATGGGCAAGCGGCACCCACTGCGGCAATCGGGGAAATCCTGGTCGGAGTGAGAGGATTTGAACCTCCGGCCCCTGCGTCCCGAACACAGTGCTCTACCAGGCTGAGCTACACTCCGGCCGTGCAGCCTCTTAGCCGCCCCCTCCGGCGCACGCAAGGCGCAAGCCGATGCGCGGCCGGCCGGCGCGGCACGGACATGACGCGGCAGTCTTGACGACTCGCGGCGCGATCACCTCGTATGCAACCTCAACATCTGAAAGGAGGTGATCCAGTGTCTCATTGTGTCATGAAGCCGAGCGCCGTTGCGACTTGGATGAACACTGCCGGGGTCACCTCCGCGGGTTAGTCCCGATCGCAAGGCGGCCGCTCTGGCCGTCACACAATGCAAAGGCTCCGGGGTGTCCCCGGGGCCTTTGTTGTGTTCAGGGCCCGGGGCTGACGATCAGGTGCGCCGTCCGTTGGCGGGTGCGGGTGAGCGGGCCGGCAACCGGTCCAGCCGCGCCAGGATGGCGGCCACGTCCGGCAGCACCTCGTAGAGCCCATGCGCGGTAGGCGCGGCAAAGCCGTCGCGGATGGCGGTATCGAACGCGCCCAGCAGCCCGCCCGCCCAGCCGGCCACGTCGCAGATCAGCACCGGCTTGTCGTGCAGGCCGAGCTGCCGCCAGGTGATCACCTCCACGGTCTCGTCCAGCGTGCCCAGCCCGCCGGGCATCGTGACAAAGGCATCGGCACAGTCGAACATGCGCCGCTTGCGGGTGTGCATACTGTCGGTGATTTCCAGCGAGGTCAGCCCGTCATGGGCCACCTCCATGCGGGTGAGGAATTCCGGGATCACGCCCAGCACCTCGCCGCCGCCGGCCAGCACGGCATCAGCCACGGCGCCCATCAGCCCCACCCGCCCGCCGCCATACACCAGGCGAATACCGGCCGCGGCCAGCCCGCTGCCCAGCGCGCGCGCCGCAGCCAGCCACGCCGGGTCGCGCCCCGGACGGGACCCGCAAAACACCACAACCGACCGCATGACCCCGAACTCCTCTGGCGTGATCGCTTCACATCGAGTCAGTGCGAAACTTGAATCACGCGGCAAAACAAGAGGCTAGATCATGCCCGGTGCGCCTATCAGCAACGGTCACGATCTAGACGACCCGCCCCTCGAATGGCGGCTGATAGTCCGGCGCGTCGAACTCCACCACCCACAGGTCCGGATCGCGGCCTACCTGGCGCTCCACATAGGCGTCGGCGACCTCCTGGCTGACCGGTGCGGCGCCGGTGGCCCGCATCCACGCCGGCGCGCCCTCGGCGCTCACCTGGCTGAGCACGCACAACCCTTCGGCGCCGCGCAGCACGATCAGCACGCCGCCGGCATCCGAGTCGCCACGCCGCAGCACCGCCCCGCCGCGGCCATCCTGGAAGGCCAGCCGCAGGGCGGCCGACACCCACAACCCGGCCTTGATCCTTGCGTCCGCCATGGCTTGCCGCTCCTAATGCACCCTGTCCTTGGGGTCCGTAGCATTGATCGACGTCCTGTCCCGCGCCAACGCAGCCCGCGCTGCTTCGGCCAAACGAACGACCCGGCGATTGCTGCAGCTCGGCGCCGCGCTGATGGCATGGGCGATGGCGATGCCGGCTTGGGCGGCCGACAAGGTGACGTTCGGCACCGATTGGCTGGCCGAGGCGGAGTACGGCGGCTACTACCAGGCCATCGCGCGCGGCATCTACGCGGCGCACGGGCTGGACGTGACCATCCGGCAGGGCGGGCCCCAGGTGAATCAGGCGCAGCTGCTGCTCGGCGGCCGGCTGGATTTCACCATCGCCGGCAACAGCTTCATCGCCCTGAACTTCGCCCGCGAAGACCTGCCCTTCGTTGCCGTGGCCGCGATCTTCCAGAAGGACCCCTCGGTGATCATCGCCCATCCGGGCGTGGGCAATGACAGCTTTCTGGCGCTGAAGGGCCAGCCGATCATGATCGGCGCCGACACCCGCGTGGGCTGGTGGGCGTTCATGAAGAGCAAGTTCGGCTACACTGACGATCAGGTGCGCCCCTATGCGTTCAGCCTGGCGCCGTTCCTGGCTGATAAGCACGCCGTTCAGCAGGGCTATCTCGGGTCGGAGCCCTTCCTGGTTAAACAGCAAGCCGGCTTCGATCCTGTCGTGCTGCTGCTCTCGGATGCGGGCTTTACCGGCTACGCCAGCCTGATCACCACCAGCCGCGCTCTGATCGCCTCCAATCCTGGCCTGGTGCAGCGCTTTGTCGATGCCACCGCCGAAGGCTGGCGGTCGTATCTGGAAAGCGATCCCGGCCCGGGCAACGCGCTGATCAAGCAGGCCAACCCGGATATGACCGACGCGCTGCTCGATTACGGGCGAGAGGCGCTGCGGGCGCATGGCATCGTGGAGTCCGGCGATGCGGAGACCGGCGGCATCGGCATCATGACCGATGCGCGCTGGCAGGGCTTCTTCGCGTCGATGGCGCAGGCCGGCATCTATCCCAGCGGGCTGGATTACAAGAAGGCCTACACGCTGCAATTTCTGCCGAAAGCCCCCAAGCCGGTCCCCTAGCCTTCATGCTGACCCTGACCGGCATCGGCCGCCATTATCCCGGCGGCATCGTGGCGCTCGACGACGTCTCGCTCAGCGTGGCGGGCGGCGAGTTCCTGGTGCTGCTGGGCCCATCGGGCTGCGGCAAATCCACCTTGCTGCGGCTGATCGCGGGGCTGGAGCCGCCCAGCGCCGGCACGCTCGCCTGGCACTCGGGCCCGCCCGCACCGGGCGAGATGGGATACGTGTTCCAGGATCCGGTGCTGATGCCCTGGGCGAGCGCGCTGGATAACGTGGCCCTGCCGCTGCGCCTGCGCGGCTTCGGGCGGCAGTCGGCCGCGCTAGCGGCCGATGCGCTGGCGATGGTGGGCCTGGCCGCCTTCGCCCAGGCCCGCCCGCGCGCGCTTTCGGGCGGCATGCGCATGCGCGTGTCGATCGCCCGGGCGCTCGTCTCGCGGCCGCGCCTGCTGCTGATGGACGAACCGTTCGCCGCCCTCGACGAGTTCACCCGCCAGCAGCTGCAGGATCAATGCCTGGCGCTGACGCGCGAGCTCGGCTGCACCACCATCTTCGTCACCCACTCGCTGTACGAGGCCGCCACTCTGGCCAGCCGCATCATTGTGCTCTCGCCGCGGCCCGGCCGCATCGCCGCCGAACTACCCGGCACCCAGGGTGCGCGGACCGGCCGCGCCTTTACCGACCAGGTCGCCCGCCTGACACGGGCCACCCAAGGCCCGGCTTTCCACCAGTGATGCGGGCTGCCGTGCCACCCGGCCTGCGCGCCGCCGCTCTGCCGCTGGTCTCGTTCGGCCTGGCGCTGGTGGCGTGGCAGCTTGGTATCACGCTGGCCCATATCCCCGCCTATCTCGTGCCCTCGCCGCTGGCGATCGTGCAGGCTTTCGCCGCCGATGCGCCCACGCTGCTGCATGCGCTGGTGGCCACGCTCTCCGTCACCGGTGCGGCGTTGGCACTGGCCTGCGTGGCGGGCGTGCTGCTGGCCGCCGCCATGTCGGCCAGCCGCTGGGCTCGCGCAGCGCTGGAGCCCTGGACAGTGATCGCGCAGGTGACGCCGGTGGTGGCCGTGGCGCCGATCATCATCGTGTGGATCGGCGATCCGTTCGCCGCCATGGTGGTGTGCGCCACCGTGGTGGCGTTCTTCCCCGTGTTCTCCGGCACCCAGGCCGGGCTTGCGGCGACCCCGCCGGAACTGCTGGATCTGTTCCGGCTCAACGGCGCCTCGCGCTGGCAGGAAATCACGCGCCTGCGCCTGCCCGCCGCGGTGCCGTACGTGCTGGCCGGGCTGCGCGTCTCGGGCGGGTTGGCGCTGGTGGGCGCGGTGGTGGCCGAGTTCGTCACCGGCGCGGGCGGGGTTGCGTCCGGCCTGGCGTTCCGCATCCTGGAAGCCGGCTACCGGCTGCAGACGGCGCGCATGTTCGCTGCCCTCGCGCTGCTGTCGGCGGCCGGGCTGGCGATCAATGCCGGGCTGGGCTGGTTCAGCGCGCGCCTGCTGCGGCGCTACGGTCCGTGATCGTGGCCACACTCCGCGCGCACCGCAACAGGGCTTCCGCGCCGGGGCATCCCTGCCGTAGAAGGCTCTCCCGATGAGCAAGCCCCCCACCACCGCCCGCACGCTGACCGACGGCCAGCGCGCCTACGAGGCCAAGCGCGCCGCCAAGGCGGGTATGTCGCTGGACAAATGGCTGGCGATCAAGGACCGCGAAGCCACCGAGGCGGCACGCGCCGAGGACAAGGCACGCAAGGCGGCCGCGGCCAAGCCCGCCAAGCCGCCCGGCCTGATCAAGCGGCTGCTGGATCGCGCCCACAAGCCGCTGTGACGCGGCGCCCAGGCTGAGCCCGCTCGTCGTTCATGCGGATTGGAGCAAGCACGCCGCCAAGCGCTGGATGACGGTGATCGAGCCCGGGCCGGCGGGGTGGAATGTGTGCGCCGCCGAGCCGGTCGGGGCACCCGGCACGCTGTTCGCCCGACTGCGCGCGCGGGCCCAAGGCGGCCCGGTGGCGTTCGGCATCGATTGCCCGCTCGGCCTGCCGCGCGCCTATGCCGCGCGCCATGTGCCTGCGGCCGACTTCCCCGCCTTCCTGCGCGCGTTGCCCGCGGCGGCAGCACTGTTCGACGTGGCGGCCCGGCTCGACGAGGTGTCGCCGGCGCGGCCGTTCTACCCGGCGCGCGGGGTGGCGGGCATGACACGGCTGTCCCATGCCGCGGCACTGGGCCTGCCGGATGCCGCTGCCCTGGGCCGCGCCTGCGACCGCGCCACCGCCGAGCGGCCGGCCGGCGCGCCGGTGTTCTGGACGCTCGGTGCCAACCAGTCCGGCAAGGCGGCCATCGCGGCCTGGCGCGAGTTGATCTGCCCGGCTTTGGCCGCCTTGCAGCCGCCGCTGCTGTGGCCGTTCGAGGGCGCGTTCACGTCGCTGCTGCAGCCGGGGCGGGTGGCGGTGGCCGAAACCTACCCCGCCGAAGCCATGCGCCACCTTGGGATCACGCTGCGCGGCAGCAAGCGCCGGCAGGCCGACCGTGCCGGTTGCGTGCCGGCCTTGCGCGCCGCCATGGAACGGCTGGGCGCCACGGCGGATGCCGCGGTGCTCGCGGGCGCGTTCGGGGCCGATCAGGCGGGCGAGGACCGCATGGACAGCCTGCTCGGTGCGCTCTGCGTGCTGGGCGTCGTAATTGGGCGGCGGCCCGGAACGGCGCCGGACGATCCCTGGATCCAGCGCTGGGAAGGCTGGGTGCTGGGGCAGACGGCGCTGCCGCTGGCCGGATGCTAGTGCCCGGCCGCCGGCTTGGCACCCTTGCCCGGCTTGAATTTGGATAGCAGCAGGGTGAACGGCACCACGCAGAACGCGGCCACCGCGCAGAGGCGGAACACGTCGGAATAGGCCAGCACCGAGGCCTGCTGGTGGAAGGTCTGGTAGATCAGTCCCTGCGCGGTGCTGCGCGTGGTGGAGGCAGCGTGGCCCATGCTGAGCAGCGCCGCCTGATCCTGCTGCAGCAGGGTGTTGTAAGGCTGGTTCAGCGGCGTCAGCCAGCGCGACAGATAGGCTTCGCGCACCTGCGTGCGCGTGGTGATCAGCGCGGTGGCTACCGAAATGCCGATCGAGCCGCTGACATTGCGGAACATCGTGTAAAGCGCAGCCGCGTCGCCGTTCAGCTCGCGCGGTAGCGTCGAATACGCGATTACCGAGATGGGCACGAACATGAATGCCAGGCCCAGCGTCTGCGAGGCGCGAATCTTCGCCAGATGCAGGAACGTCATGTCCGGCGTCAGGATGCTGGAATAGAGCAGCGCGCAGCCCATGACGCTGAAGCCCGTGGTGATCAGCCATTTGGTCGGGAACAGCGGCAGCACGCGGGTGATGATCGGGATCAGCACGATGATCACCACACCGCCCGGTGAGAGGATCAGCCCGGCCAGGGTGGCGGTGTAGCCCACCACCTGCTGGGCGAATTGCGGGATCACCACCGCGCTGGAATACAGGATGAACGCCATGGCCGCGATGCACAGCGTGCCCAGCGCGAAATTGCGGTCGCCCATCACGTGCAGGTTGACCACCGGCTTGCGCGCGGTGAGCAGCCAGCCGATGGCGCCGACGATTCCCAGGAAAGCCAGCAGGAACATCACGCGGATGAAAGGCGAGGCCAACCAATCCTCGTCCTCACCGCGATCGAGTGCGACCTGCAGGCAGCCGAGCCCCATGGTGATCAGCGCGATGCCGATATAGTCGATGCCGCGGCTGCGCTTGTTGCGCACCCAGGGCGGATCCTCGACGAGGGCGGCCACGCCGAACAGCCCGGCGATGCCGATCGGCACGTTGATGAAGAAGATCCAGCGCCAGCTGTAGTTGTCGGTGATGTAGCCGCCCAGCGTGGGGCCGATGATCGGCGCCACGATGGTGGCCACGGCGACCACGCCGAGCGCCTTGCCGCGCTGGCTGGCATCGAACGTGTCGAGGATGATGGATTGCTGGTTCGGCTGCAGCCCGCCGCCGAAAAAGCCTTGTGCAAGCCTGAAGATGATCAGCTGCGGCAGCGATGTGGAGGTGCCGCACAGGAACGAGCACACCGTGAACATGCCGATGCAGATCATGAAATAGCGTTTGCGGCCCAGCACATCGGACAGCCACCCGCTGATGGTCAGCACGATGCCGTTGGCGACCAGGTAGCTGGTCAGCGCCCAGGTCGCGTCGTCGTAGCTCGACGACAGACTGCCGGCGATATGCGGCAGGCTGACGTTAACGATGGTGGTGTCGAGCACCTCCATGAAGGCGGCCACGGTGACCACGACCGCGATCAGCCAGGGATTGCCTTTCGGCTTCCACCCCGTCGTATCGCTCATCGGCGGCACCCGGCGCGCGGAAGGCCGCGTGTGCCGCGCGCGCGTGTCACTTCAGATCCACCGTCGGGTTGACGGAAATGCCCAGCGGCAGCGGCAGCTGCGGATCCAGGCCGTGGTCGATGTCGATCTTGACGGGAACGCGCTGCACGATCTTGACGAAGTTGCCGGTGGCGTTCTCCGGCGGAAAGGCGGTGAACTTGCTGCCCGACCCGAGCTGCACGCTGTCGATATGGCCATCCAGCTTCAGCGACGGGTAGGCATCCACGGTCACGTGCACATGCTGGCCCGGCCGGATGCGCGCCAGCTGGTTTTCCTTGAAATTGGCGGTGACCCAAACCTCGGGTGCCACGATGGAGAACACCTGCTGGCCGGGCGTGACGTAGTTGCCCTGTTCGACATTGCGCCGGGTGATCCAGCCATCCTGCGGGGCGCGCAGCACGCACCATTCCAGGTTCAGCTGCGCCTGGCGCAGATTGGCGTCGGCCTGGGTGATGTTGCCCTGCAGCTGCTTCACCTGAGAGCCGCTCTGCGCCACGTTCGGCTTCACCGGGGTGGCTTCCTGCACGGCAGCCTGGGCGCTGGCCACCTGCGCTTCGGCACTGCGCAGTCCGGCGGTGGCGTAATCGATCTGCTGGCCGCTGGTGGCTGCGCGGGGGATGGATTGCTGCCGGCGGAAATCCGACTGCGCCTTGAACAGATTGGCCTGCGCATCGAGCAATTGCGCCTTGGCCGATTGCAGCCGGGCCGGGAAATTCACCTGGGCCACGTTGAAGGCCTGGCCGGCGGCGGCGAGCTGGCCCTGGCTGGCGGCCAGCTGGCCGCGCGCCTGTTCGGCAGCCGCCTCGTATTGCCGCGGGTCGATGTGGATCAGCGGGTCGCCTTTGTGGACGAACGCGTTGTCGTTGACGTCGAGCGAGACGACCTGGCCGGATACGCGCGGCGAGATGGTGACGGCGCGGCCGTCGGTATAGGCGTCGTCGGTCGTCTCGATGTCCTTGGTGGACTGCCAGTAGTAGATGCCGCCGAGAATCAGGCCGATCAGAACCACGACCATGCCGATGCGCACGAAGGGCCGTGCGCGCCGGCGCCTGGCCTCCTGCTTGCGGTCGGCTTCATCCTGCTTGCGGGCGTCCTGGCCCTTGTCGTCGGCCCCTTTCTGGCCGTCCCGCTTGCCGTCCTGCCTGGAGATGTCGCCATCGGCCATCGTGTCGTCCCGTCTGTCTGACCGATCGGTTCGGTCAATGTGGCGCGTCTGTACTGCGGTGAAGGCCGGCTTAGAAGCCAAAATTTCGGCATAGGCCGGCGCTACTGGATCAGCAGCTCGGGCTCGGGCGAGAAGGCCTGCGTTTTCACCAGGCGGGCATACAGCCCGTCGGCCGCCATCAGATCGGCATGCGTGCCCTGCTCGGCGGCGCGGCCTTCGGCCATCACCACCACCAGATCGGCATCGCGCACCGTGCTCAGCCGATGCGCCACGATCAGCGTGGTGCGCCCGGCGCGCAGCCGGGTCAGCGCCAGCTGCACGGCCGCCTCGCTCTCGGCATCCAGCGCGCTGGTCGCCTCGTCGAGCAGCAGCACCCGCGGATCGCGCAGCAAAGCGCGGGCCAGGGCCACGCGCTGGCGCTGACCGCCCGAGAGGAGCTGGCCGCCGGTGCCCACGCGGGTGTCCATGCCCTCGGGCAAAGCGCGGATGAAGCCGGACGCCGCGGCGGCTTCGGCGGCGGCCCATAGCGCCTCGGGGCCGGCCTGCGGGCGGCCCATGGCGATGTTGGCGCCGACCGTATCGTCGAACAGCATCACGTCCTGGCCGACATAGGCGATGGCGTCGCGCAGGCTGGCCACCGTCACGTCGCGTATGTCCACGCCGTCGAGCAGGATGGCGCCGCCGGTCACGTCCTTCAGCCGCGGGATCAGGGTCAGCGCGGTGGATTTGCCGGCGCCCGAGGCGCCCACCAGTGCCAGCGTCAGGCCCGGCCGCGCCTCGAGATCCAGCCCGTTCAGGCCGATGCGGCCGTCCGGATAAGCGAAGCGCACGCCGCGGAACCGCAGATGGCCGCTGCCCGCCGGCAAAGGCAGCGCGTCCGGGCGGTCCAGGATGGCCGGGGGCTCGTCGATCACGCCGAACACTCGCACCAGCCCCGCCATGCCCTCCTGCACCGCGGCGTTCAGCGCGCCCAGGGCCCGCACCGGGCGCGAGGCCAGCAGGAGGGCCGCCACGAAGCCGGTGAAATCGCCCAGCGTGTTGCCGCCATGCGCCGCCCGCCAGCCGGCGAAGCCCAGCACGGCGGCCACCGCGGCGCCGCCCAACACTTCGAGGAACGGGTCCACGCGCGCGCGGCTGCGGTTCATCCTCAGCAGCGAGCGGTAGAGCGATTGGAACATCACGTTGGCCCGCTGGCGCTCGTTCTCCTCGAGCCGGTAGGCCCGCACGGTGCGCGCCTGCGCGAAGCTCTCGTTGAGCATGGTGGCGGTCTCGCCCATGCGTTCCTGCATGCCGCCGCTGGCCCGCCGCACGCGCTTGCCCACGCGCTGGATCGGCATCGCGGCGATCGGGTACAGCGCGGCGGCCACCAGGCTGAACTCCCAATCCAGGTAGAACATCACACCCACCAGCCCGACCACGGTCACCACGTCGCCGATCGCGTTCACCGCGCGGATCATGGACTCCCGGATGGTGGCCGCATCGGTGGTGAAGCGCGCCGCCAGAGCTGCCGGCGCCTCGCGCTCCAGCCGCGAGAGGTCGGCGCGGACGAGCTGGGCGAACATGCGCTCCTGCAACTCGCGGATCACGATCAGCACGAGCTGCTGCACCAGCACGGTCTGGCCGTACTGGCAGGCAGCCTTGGCTGCGGTGATCGCCAGCACCAGCGCCGGGATCTGGTAGAGGATCCGGCTGTCATGCGCCTCGAACATGCTCAGCGCGCGCTGGATCACCACGGGGTAGATCGCGGTCAGCCCGGCCATCAGCGCGGTCAGCAGCAGAACCAGCAGCAAATGGCCGCGGTGGAAGCGAATATGCTCCCGCCACAGCCGCTGCATCATGGCCCGGGTGGTTGTCTCGTCCTGCATCGCGCGGGCTGTATCATGCCCGCTTGGGCGCGTCAGGGGCCAGACTGGGCGGCCGGGTTCAGCGCCCGGAGGCGGCTTCCGGCATCGCCTGGCCGGGCTCGCTGGCCCGCAAATGCCAGAGCCGCTCGTGCGAGGCCATCAGCGGCGCCACGATCGCCTCCCGGCGGTCCGGCTTGGGGGCCACGCGCAGCAGCACCAGTTCCAGCGTCACCAGCAGGTCGCTGGCGACCAGCAGCTCGCCTTCGTCGCAGGCATGATCGAAGGCGGCCTGGATCTTGTCGCTCAGGCGCCGGCTATAGCGTTCCTGGTCGGGCGGGTTGGCGTTCGTCTGTGACATGGGTGTGTGACCGGACCATTCGCAGCCGCACCATGCGCAATAACGTGGTCGGCGTCAAAGCGTACCGCAAACGCAATGATTGCGCAAGGCTTGCCCGTGCTCAACCTGGAGGTATCGGGCCGGGACCGCCGCAGGGGCGGCCTAGCAGTGCGGGGGCGGGTGCAGATCGAGCTGTTCCAGCCGGCCGTCCATCTGGAACTCGCCAAAATTCATCGCGAGCCCGTCGGCCACGCCGTTGCCGTAATAGGTCATCGCAATCTCGTAATCCGGCGTCTCGGCCGCCTTGCTGCGCTCGAAGAACGCGATGCGCACCCGGCCGGACCACAACTCGGCCAAGCCCGCCCACTTGCCGGGCGCCGGCTTGCGCCAGTTCTCCACTGTCACGAACGTGTCCTGCGCGCCATCGGCGCCGGTGCCGTCGAACAGCGGCACGGCGAGGAATTTCCGCCCTGCCGCGGCTGCGTCCAGGATGGCGTTCGTGTGCGCCATCGGCAGCAGCGTGCCCTCGGGTAGCAAGGCCTCGGTCTTTTGCGGATTAGTATAGACGACGCGCCCGCGCCCGCCGGAGCGGTCCAGCGTGGCGGTGCCGTCGAGCTGCGAGGTGACGGCCGTGTCGGTCACTTGCCGCGTGTGGAAATCCAGATGCGTGCCGTCCTTGCTTTCCAGCGTGGCGTAATCCGACACCATATGGACATCCTGGCCGCTGGTGTTGGTGAACTCGATGACGAGGTGCTGCGAGGTGGCCCAGGCGCCGCAGGTGTCGGTCGCGTCGAAGCTCATCGTGCCATGCGCGGCACTGACCTCCTGCGTTTTGGAGGGATCGAGCGTGAGCACATAGACGGCGTGGTGCCCGGCCAGCGTGGCGGCCTGGGCGGTGCCGGCGGTGGGCAGCAAAGCGGGCAGCAGGAAAGCGAGGACGGCGTGGCGCATGCTCCCGGCGGCTCCGTTGTTCGCGGCAGACATAGGGCGCGGGCCGGAGACAAGGCAAGCAACGCCGCCACGGCCTGTTGAACGCGCTGCGCGCAACCGCGCGGAACGCGGCCGCTTAGGCGCAGCGTCTTTGCAGGAGAGTTCGATGCCCAAGGCAACCGGCTACGCGGCCAGCCATTCCTTCAGCCGCCTCAAACCCATCAGCTTCGAGCGGCCCGAGCCCAAGGCCAACGAAGTGGAGATCGAGGTGCTGTTCTGCGGCGTCTGCCACTCCGACATCCATCAGGTGAAGAACGAGTGGGGCAACACCGTCTATCCGTGCATGCCGGGCCACGAGGTGGTCGGCCGGGTGGCGCGCGCCGGCGCGTCGGTGACCCGCCACAAGGTGGGCGACATAGTCGGCGTTGGCTGCATGATCGACAGCTGCCGCCACTGCGCGCCCTGCCACGAGCACGAGGAGAATTATTGCGAGGGGCCGAATAGCTGGCTGGCCACCTATAACGGCCCGATGGTGCCCGCGGCCAAGGCGCCGGACGGCAAGAACCACTACGGCGCCGACAACACCTATGGCGGTTATTCGAGCAGCCTGGTGGTGGCCGAGGATTTCGTGCTGAAGATCCCGGCCGGGCTGCGGCCGGATGTGGCGGCGCCCATCCTGTGTGCCGGTGTCACCACCTACTCGCCGATGAAGCACTGGGGCGTGAAGGCGGGCGACAAGGTGGGCATCGTGGGCTTCGGCGGCCTGGGCGACATGGCGGCCAAGCTGGCCCGCGCCATGGGCGCCGAGGTGACGCTGTTCACCACGTCGAAGGAAAAGGTGGCCGAAGCCGGCAAGCTCGGCGCAGCCTGCGTGGTGTCGAGCGACAAGGAGGCGATGGCAAAGCTGAAGAGCAGCTTCGACTTTATCCTCAGCACCATCCCGGAGAAGCATGACGTCAACCCGTTCGTCGAGCTGCTGAAGCGCGACAAGACGCTGGTTGTGGTGGGTGCGCTGGAGCCGCTGGCGCCGGTGAACAACCAGGAGGTGGCGTTCCACCGCAAGCGCGTTGCCGGATCGCTGATCGGCAGCATCGCCGACACGCAGGAGGTGCTGGATTTCTGCGCCGAGCACAAAATCGGCCCCGACATCCAGGTGATCCCGATTCAGGAGATCAACCACGCATACAAGGAAGTGCTGAACGGCGACGTGCGGTTCCGCTACGTGATCGACATGGCCAGCCTGAAGCATGACGACGCGGCGTAATCCGGGGCGCCGCTTTCAGCCGGAATGGTGGCTGCGCCCGTCAGGGAAACCCTGAGGCGCAGCCACGGTGATTGCCGTCGCGGTCAGTCGGCCGCTTCGGCGTAGCTTTCCAGCGGCGCGCACGTGCAGGCCAGGTTGCGGTCGCCGTACGCGTTGTCCACCCGCTTGACCGGCGGCCAATATTTCGGCCCCACGCCGGCATAGGCCGCCTGCTCGCGCGTGTAGGGGTGCTTCCACTGCGCCGTGGCGATCTCCGCCGCGGTGTGCGGCGCATTGCGCAAAATGTTGTCGGCACGGTCCGCACGGCCTTCGGCAATGGCGGCGATTTCCGAGCGGATCGCGATCATCGCGTCGCAGAAGCGGTCGATCTCCGCACGCGGTTCGCTTTCAGTCGGTTCCACCATCAGTGTTCCCGGCACCGGCCACGACATGGTGGGTGCGTGGAAGCCGTAATCCTGCAGGCGCTTGGCGATGTCCTCCACCTGAATGCCCGCAGTGGATGCGAAGCCGCGGCAATCGAGGATGCATTCATGGGCCACGGTGCCCTGCGCGCCGCGGTAGAGGATCGGGTAGTGCGGTGCCAGCCGGGCGGCGATGTAGTTCGCGCTGAGGATCGCCACTTCGGTGGCACGCCGCAGGCCGGCGGCACCCATCAGGCGGATATAGGCGTAGCTGATGGGCAGGATCGACGCGCTGCCGAACGGCGCCGCTGAAACCGGCCCGATACCGGTGGCCGGCCCCGCATCGGCGCGGAACGGGTGGTTGGGCAGGAACGGTGCGAGGTGTTCGGCCACCCCGATCGGGCCCACGCCGGGGCCGCCGCCGCCATGCGGGATGCAAAAAGTTTTGTGCAGGTTCAGGTGGCACACATCGGCGCCGATGCGCCCCGGGCTGGTCAGGCCCAATTGCGCGTTCATGTTGGCGCCGTCCATATACACTTGGCCGCCATGGGCATGGACGATGCTGCAGACCTCGCTGATCTGCTCCTCGAACACGCCGTGCGTGCTGGGGTAGGTGATCATCAACGCGGCCAAAGCGGCTTCGTGCTTCTCGGCCTTGGCGCGCAGGTCGGCGATGTCGATATTGCCGTCGCGGTCGCAGCCCACCACCACGATGCGCAGGCCGGCCATGGCCGCGCTGGCCGGGTTGGTGCCGTGCGCGCTGCTGGGGATCAGGCAAATGCGGCGATCGGCCTGCCCTCGCGCCGCGTGGTAGCCGCGTATGGCGAGCAGCCCGGCATACTCGCCCTGGCTGCCCGCGTTCGGCTGCAGGCTGACGCTGTGAAAGCCGGTGGCCGCCGCCAGCCAGGATGACAGACGATCGACCAGCGTTGCGTAGCCGCGCGTCTGCTCGGCCGGCGCGAAGGGGTGGATGTTGGCGAAGTCCGGCCAGGTGATCGGCAGCATTTCCGCCGTGGCATTCAGCTTCATGGTGCAGGAACCGAGCGGAATCATGCCGCGGTTCAGCGCAATGTCGCGGTCTTCGAGCTGCTTAAGGTAGCGCAGCATGCTGTGCTCGGCATGGTGGGCGGAGAACACCGGATGGGTCAGCACCGGCGAGGTGCGCAGCAATGCGGCCGGCACCGAAGCCGGCGCGCCGTCGGCCTCGGCACCGAACAGCGCGCACAGGCGATGCAGCTCCTCGCGCGTCACCGTCTCATCCAGCGCGATGGCGACGGCGTTGTCATCGACGCGACGGAGATTGAAGCCGGCCGTGAGCGCGCGGGCCAGCAGCGTGTCGGCGTCGGTTTGCACGACGATGGTGTCGAAGAAATCGGCGTGGCGCAGCGTGTGGCCGCCGCGTGTGGCGGCGTCGGCCAGCAGGCGGGCCTGCAGGTTCACCCGGCGCGCAATGCGCAGCAGGCCGGCCGGGCCGTGCCAGGCGGCGTAGAAGCCGGCAATCACCGCCAGCAGCACCTGCGCGGTGCAGATGTTGCTCGTGGCCTTTTCGCGGCGGATATGCTGCTCGCGCGTTTGCAGTGCCAGCCGCAGGGCAGGGTGGCCGGCCGCATCGATGCTGCGGCCCACGATGCGACCCGGCATCTGCCGCTTATGCGCCTCGGTGGTGGCGAAGAACGCCGCATGCGGGCCGCCGAAGCCCATCGGCACGCCGAAGCGCTGCGCGCTGCCGACCACTACGTCGGCGCCCATCTCGCCGGGCGGCGTCAGCAGCACCAGGCTCAGCAGGTCCACACACACGATGGCCAGCGCGCCGGCCGTGTGCGCGGCGGCAATCTCGTCCTGCAGCGGCCGCAGCGCGCCGGTGGTGCCGGGGTATTGCAGCACCACGGCGAACGGATTGGCCGCCCCGATCGCGGCAATGTCGCCGGGAGTGAAATCCAACAGTGTCCAGCCCAGCGGCCGGGCGCGTGTGGCCAGCACCGCGCGGGTCTGCGGGTGCAGATCGGCGGCCACGGCCACCACGGTCGCGGCGCCGCGCGCCACGTTGGCCGCCATCGCCACCGCTTCGGCCGCCGCCGTGGCCTCATCGAGCAGGCTGGCGTTGGCGATCGGCAGGCCGGTGAGGTCGGCCACCATGGTCTGGAAGTTGAGCAGCGCTTCCAGCCGGCCCTGCGCAATCTCGGCCTGGTAGGGGGTGTAGGCGGTGTACCAGCCTGGGTTTTCCAGCACGTTGCGCAGGATCACCGGCGGCGTGTGCGTGCCGTGATAGCCGCAGCCGATCAGGCTTTTGGTGGCGCTGTCGTTCTGCGCGGCCAGCGCCGCCAGTTCGGCCAGCACGCCGGCCTCGTCGGCAGCCGGCGGCAGGTCCATCGGTGCCGGGCTGCGAATGCCGCCCGGCACCGTGCTGGCCATCAACGCCTCCAGCGACGCCGCACCCACGGTGCGCAGCATGGCCAGCACATCGGCCTCGTTTGGCCCGATATGGCGGGCAACGAACGCGTCGCGCGCCTCCAGCGTGTCCAGGTCGGCCAGGCCCATCATGCTCAGAGCGTCTCCAGGAAGGCTTCGTAAGCCTCCTCGTCCATCAGTGTCTCGAACACGTCCTCGTCGCCCGGCTCCATGCGCCAGAACCAGCCCTCGCCGGCCGGGTCGCGGTTGATCAGGCCGGGGTCCTCGGCGATGTTCTCGTTGATCTCGGCTACGCGGCCGCCCAGCGGCGCATACACGTCGTTGGCCGCCTTGGTGCTCTCGACGGTGGCCACCGACTCACCCTCGACGATCTCGCGATCGACGGCCGGCAGCTCGATGAACACAATGTCGCCCAGCGCTTCCTGCGCATGGTCGGTGATGCCGACGGTCAGGGTGCCATCGTCTTCCAGGCGAACCCATTCGTGGTCCTTGGTGTAGCGCGTTTCTGCCATCGGGACCTCTATCTGACGTAGCGGTGGGGGATGAAGGGGAGCGGGGCCACCACGCCCGGCATGGACTGGCCGCGCACCAGCAAAGCCACCGGCGTGCCCTCGGTTGCCAGGTCGCGCCGCACATACCCCATGGCGATCGGGGCACCGAGGCTGGGCGAGAAGGTGCCCGAGGTGATGCTGCCGGCTTCCGTGCCGTCGGCGGCGGCCATGGTGGTACCCGCGCGCGCCGGCGCCCGGCCGGCCGGCCGGATGCCCACGCGGCGGCGATGCGGCCCGTGCGCCAGATGGTCGGCAATGACGGCGCCGCCCAGGAAATCGTGCGCCTCGCGGCGGCGCTTGGGGATGGTCCAGGCGAGCCCCGCCTCGATCGGGCTGGTCAGCATGTCGATATCCTGGCCATACAGGCACAGCCCGGCTTCCAGGCGCAGCGTGTCGCGCGCGGCAAGCCCGGCCGGTGCGCATTCCGGCTCGGCGAGCAGCCGCTCGGCCAGCGCCTCGGAATCCTGGGCCGCAACCGAAATCTCGAACCCGTCCTCGCCGGTGTAGCCGCTACGGCTGACCCAGCAGGCGATGCCGGCGACCGGACAGCTGGTAACGCCCATGAACGGCAGGGCAGCGGCCGTGGGCGCCAGTCGCGCCATTATGGCGGCCGCCAACGGCCCCTGCAGCGCCAGCAGCGCGCGGTCGTCGTGCAGCTCCGGCTCGATGCCGTGCAGGCGCAGATGCGTCACGTCACCCTCGGCGCGCGAGGCGTTCAGCACCACGAACAGCCGGTTTTCCGAGCGCGCCACCATCAGGTCGTCGATGATGCCGCCCAGCTCGTTGGTCAGCAGCGTGTAGCGCTGACGGCCGGGCGCCAGGCCCACGATGTCGCCCACCACCAGGCGCTCGAGCTGCGCTGCCGCATCCGGGCCATGCAGGCTGATCTGGCCCATGTGCGAGACGTCGAACAAGCTCGCTGCAGCACGGGTATGGGCGTGCTCGGCCAGCGTGCCGGCAAAGGCCACCGGCAGCGACCAGCCGGCGAACGGCGTCATGCGCCCGCCCAGCCGGCGGTGCAGCGCGTCGAGCGGCGTGGTCTTCAATAGATCGGACAGGGTGGCATTCCGCTCGCAAGAGGTCAGAGTCCGGTTACCCGGCCGTCCGACCCCCCTCTGTCACGGAACCTGAGAGATTCGGGCACCCGCCCTTTCTCCGTCGGTGCGGCGGTCGCCCGCCGGCTTTCCAGAGGTCCCGATCCTGCGCGGTCCTGGGTGCCTGAGCGTTTCCGGGGGCCGGTTGCGCCTTCGGCGACAGGGGAGTGGCCCTGCTGCTCTCCCGCGAGGGATAGTGGAACGGCTTCGGTATGGTGGAGCCGGTGAGTTTAGGCAAGGCAAGCGGTCCTTTTTTGCAAAAAAGGACCAAAAAACTTTTATCTCCGTTCGCTGGCGGGGCGGTGCGTGATGGGCGGGCAGGGAGGGAGGGTTGCGCATCGTTGCTGGTATTGTGCAGGCTATCGAACGTTTTGGCTTAGCAACTTTACACGGCTTCCAACCGCTCCTTTGTGCCAGCGCGCGGATATCTCGAATCGAATGCTCTTGCATGAGAAAAGAGTAAGCGCCGTCGGAGCGCCTCACGATGTGCACGTGTTGCTGGCCGCCCGGGCTCACAAACGTTTTTAGCGGCGTAGATATCGTGAGTCCTGTGCAGGCTTTCGCGCGCGCAGCTTGCAAACTCCGCGTGGCCCCCCAAACACCCGCCAAACCTGCCGCCCAAAACCGCGACAGCCAAACAAAAGTCTTTTGCTTCTTTTCTTCAGAAAAGAAGGCCTTGCCTCCCCCTTCCTAATACCCGCCAGCAACCCAGGCAGCCCTATCCACCGTAGCCGCATCCGCCCCCCGCCCCAGCGACTCCGGACAGAACCGTCGCTGGAACGCCACAACCGTCGCCGCATCGTCACCCTCGTAGCCGATCGCCACCAGATGCTCCGCGAACCCGCCTGGCGCGCGCGCGCCATGTTCGGGCCACAGGCCGATGCCGGCGGCGGCCAAGCCGCGCCAGTCGAACAGCTCGCCGGGGTCCTGCTTGCGCGTGGGCGCGATGTCGCTGTGGCCCACCACGTTCTGTGACGGGATCGCATGCCGGCCGAGGATGTCCAGGCATAGCGCCTGCACCGCTGCCATTTGCGGCGGCGGGAACGGGCGATAGCCCCATTCGTGGCCGGGATTGACGATCTCGATGCCGATCGAGGGATCGTTCAGCGCGTGGCGGCCGCGCCAATAGGACACGCCGGCGTGGAAGGCGCGCAGTGCCTCGGGCACCAGCCGGTAGATCGTGCCGTCCTCGTCGATCACGTAGTGCGATGAGACTTTCGACTCCGGATCGCGCAGGCGTTCGACGGCGGCGGCGCAGGATTGCATGCCGGTGTAATGCAGCACCAGCATGTCGACCGGGCAGGGGCGTTCGTTGTGGTTGGGGCTGGGCGCCTCGATGATGGTCACAGGCCGCGCTCGCGTTTGACGCGATCCCATGCTGCGTTGATGCGGGCCACCTTGTCGGTGGCGCGGGCCACGAATTCGGCCGGCACGCCGCGCGCGGCCAGGCCGTCCGGGTGGTTGTCGCGCATCAGCTGCTTCCAGGCGGCGCGCACCTCGTCGTCGGCGGCCGAGCGTGCGATGCCCAGCGTGGCGTAGGGGTCGCCTTCCGTCTCGGCCTGCACCCGGGCGGTGCCGCCGCGCGCGCGTTCCCATGCCGGGCCGTCCAGCCCGAAGCCGCGCGCGCAGCTCGCCAAAAAATCCAGCTCCGCCGCGTTGACCGGGCCATCGGCGCGCGCGACGCCGAACAGGCCGGCCAGCACGTCTTCCAGCACGCCGCGATTGTCGGCGAAGCTGCTGCCGAGTTGTCGCGCGTAGCCCTCGTAATCGTCGGCGGTGTCGCGCGCCTGATCGAACAGCCGGCCCACCTCGCGGGCGCTTTCCGCCGGCACGCGGAAATGCCGCTTGAAGCCGTCGATCTCGGCGCGCGTCACCGGCCCGTCGCATTTGGCCAGCTTTGCCGAGAGTGCGACGACGGCGAGCGCGAACATCTGTTCGCGCGGCACGAACATCGCCGTCAGCCGCGCGGGGTGGAACCGCGCCGGATCGATGCCGCCGCGATCGGCCGCGTGGCCCAGTGCGGCACCCATCAGGGCGCCCGGCGGTCCGCCCAGGGCGAAGCCGGCCATGCCGCCCAACAATTTTCCCCAGTAGCTCATGCGGGCGAGCATAGCGGTGGAAGATGTGTTTTGGAAAAACGCCCGGGCCGCTGCATGGCTGGCGGAAGGCGGCTGCGTTCCGCCGGGGCGCGCCTATCGCCGCGTCCCTGTTGCTCCCTATAAGGCGGCCCGATGCTCATTTCCGCACATGCCGAACGGGCCGCTCCCGCCGCAGGCTGGCGCAAGCTGGCCTGGCCGGCGCTGGTGCTGGTCGGCCTGCTGCTGGCCGCCTGGGCAGTGCCGCCGCTGCTCGATGGCGGGCGCTTCCGCACGGCCATCGCGTCCATCGCCGCCGCCCGGCTGGGGCGCCCGGTCGTCATTGCCGGCGCCACCAGCCTGCGCCTGTTGCCGGAAGCCGTGCTCACCGCCTCGCATGTGGAGTTGGCCGACCAGGGGGACGGCGTTTCCGTCCAGGTGCCGGCGCTGCGCCTGCAGGTTGCCCTGCTGCCGCTGCTGGCCGGCCGGGTGGTGCTGCGCGACCTGGTGCTGTCCGGCCCGACGCTGCGGATGCCCTGGCCGCTGCCGGGTGGGATCGGCGGCTCGGCGCGGCCGCTGGTACCGCACCCGTTTGCGGCGCGCATCGAGAACGGCACGCTGCGGATCGGCCCCGCGGTGGTGACCGGCATCACTGCATCCATCCATGGCGGCCCGGCCTTGGCCACCGGCGCCGTCGGCACGGACGCCCAGCCGGTGGCCGCCTTCGGTGCCGACGGGTTCGCGGCTGCTGCGGGCCGCATCTGGCATTTCAACGGCGCCCTGGGTGCGCCGGACGCGGATAATATCAGCGCGGTGGACCTGATGGTGCGCGGGCAGGGCAGACTGGCTGCCACCGCGGGCAGCCTGCAGGGCACCCTGGCCGATGGCGTGGTGCAGGGGCGGCTGCATGCCGGCGGGCCGGACCTGGCCGTGTTGCTGCCGCCCGCGCCACGCGCTTCGGCTTCCAGCATGGCCTGGACGATGGAGGCGCCGTTCGTGGCCGACAGGGCCCGCGTCACTGCCAGCGCCGTCGCCCTCTCGCTGGGAGGCGCGCCGGCCGAAGGATCGCTGACGCTCGGCCTGCACCCGCGGCTGCTGCTGGAGGGGCGGTTGCAAGCGGCGGCGCTCGACCTCGATTTCTGGGCAGGATCGCTGGCGCGCGGCTTGCCGGCGGAGGTGTTGCGCAACGCGCCGTTGCTGCACGTGGCTGTCAACGCCGGCACCGGCCGGCTGCTCGGCGGGCAGGTTGGCGATATCGGCGCGACTCTGGTGTCCGGGCCGGGCGGGGCGGGGCTCGACGGCGTGCGGATGCTGCTGCCGGGGGGCGCGCGGCTGACGGCCGGCCAGGCGCGGCTGGTGCCCGCCGACGGCACGGCGGGCCGGCTCGCGCTGGCCGCACCGGTCGTGCTGGCCGCGCCCTGATCTGCACGCGACGCTGGCCTGGCTGCGCCCGCTGGCGCC
Source organism: uncultured Alphaproteobacteria bacterium (assembly GCA_963751795.1). Taxonomy (GTDB): domain Bacteria; phylum Pseudomonadota; class Alphaproteobacteria; order Acetobacterales; family Acetobacteraceae; genus BOG-908. The sequence continues at coordinate 1,312,199 of CAVVVI010000004.1, read as the reverse complement.
GGGCCTGGCCATCACCCTGCCACCCGGCATCGCACAACGTGCCGAACTGTCGGGCGTGCTCGATCTGCGGCCGGGCGGTGGCAGCCTGACGGCGGTGACGGGCCGGCTGGACGGCGCGCCCGTCAGCGGCAGCCTGACGCTGCGCGCGCTGGGCCAGCCCGGCCCCGAGATCACGCTTGCCTTGGACCAGCTGGCCCTGGACCCCTGGCTGGACGGCATCGCCTGGCCATCCACCCCGGACGGCGTCGCCCGCCTGTTCGCCGGGCCGGCGGTGCACCTCGCGCTGACCGCCAACCACGCGGCGTGGCACGGCCTGGCGTTGGACCGCCTGGCGTTGCAGGCGCAAGCCGGCCCGCAGGGGGTTTCGGTAACCAGGGCCGCGGTGATCCTCGCAGGCGCCAGCATAAGCGCGGCCGGCAGCATCGCCAGCGACGGCCAGGTGACCGGCGCGCGGCTGGAGGCCAGCACCCCGGCGCTGGAACGGCTGCTGCCGCTGCTGCCCAAACCCTGGCGCTATGCGCCCGGCCTGTGGACCGGGCAGGGCGACCTTCGGCTCGCCGCCGACGGGCCGGCGGATGCGCTGGCGGTGCAGATGCGCGCCGATGCCGGCGATCTGGTGCTGGAAGCCGACACGCTGCGCCGCACCCGGGCCGGCACGGCCACCACCACGCTCACCTTGCGCCATCCCGGCGCCCCCCGGCTGCTGGCCACGCTCGGCCTGCCGCAGGCGCTCGGCCTGGCCGCCGGCGCCGACGCGAAGCTGCACTGGCTGGACAACGGCGCGCTCACCCTGCGGGCGCACGCGACCGAGGCGCCGCATCGGCTCACGATCGACGATTTCGATCTCGACGCCGCTGCACTGCGCCTGAGCGGGCAGCTATCGGCCGGAACGGACGGTGCGGCGTCGCTTCTGACCGGCCACCTGGATTTCGAGGCGCTGCCGCTGCCCGAGACGCTGCCGGACCTGCCGCCCTTCACGCTGCCGGCCGGCTGGGCGGCCAACCTTCACCTCACCGCGCGGCAGGTGAGCGCGGGGTTGCGTCCGGTAGCCGCGGGGATGGCGGCCGACCTGGCCTGGACGGACGGTACGCTGCGCGCCACCGGTGTCAGCGCCACGATGGCGTGCGGCAGGATGGACGCCGAGGCGACCGCCGCACCGCAACCGCAAACGGCCACGCTGCACGCCAGGCTGGCCGGCACCTGCCTCCAGGCGCCCTGGGCGCAGTGGCCGATCGGCCTGTCGTCGGCGAGCGGCACCGTTGCCGCCGACCTCGCTTTGGCCGGCCCCGGCTGGGTAAATCTGGCGGGACAGGTGCATGCCGATCTGCACGACGCCACCATCACCGGGTTCGACCTGGCCCAGCTCAGCGCAGCCTCCGTCCTGCGCACGCGCGCCGGCCGCACGGCCGTGCAGATGAGCCTCGCCCAGGGCCGGTCCACGGGGCTCGCCGGCAAGCTCGATGCCACCGTCGCTCACGGCCAGCTCACGCTGGCACCGGCCGTGCTCGGGTCGGATGACGGTCAGGTGGTGGTGAGTGGCGGTGCCGATCTGGTGGCCGACACGGTGGATTTGCGCCTCGTGCTATCCGCCGACGGCAGCGCGCGCGGCCATGCGGTCCGGCTGAGTGGGCCGTGGCAGAAGCTGGCAGCGGTTCCGGCGAAGTAGGCGCGTTGCTTGCGCGTCAGGCCGGTTCCAGCGTGCGGCCGCGCGACATGATGAAGGCGCGGCGGGCCAACAACTGTGCCTCGGCCAGGGTGGCTGCGGTGGCACCGTCCGCGGCACCTGCCCGGTGATCGGCGGCGACGAAACGCCAGCCTTCATCGTCGGTCAGCCGCAAGGCGGCGCCGATGAACACGCCATCGATTTCGATGATCCTGGATGTCTGCATATGCGTCACGCGTGCTGTTCTTGCTTCTTTTCTGAAGGCTACTTAGCGATGCCGGCCCCCAGCGGGTAGGGGCAAACTTGGTGTGCAATGCAGCAAAATTATGAAGCGCCCGTGAAGTCGGACGATGCGCGGCGGTTGGCCGTGCCGCCCAGCAGGATCAGCACCGGGCCGCCCTGCGACCAAGCGCCGGCGCCGGCCGCCAGTTCCGCCAGCGGGCCGCGCAGCACGCGCGTGCGGGCCGTGCCGCCGCTTTCCACCAGCACGGCCTGCATGGCGGTATCGAAGCCTGCGCCGTCCAGCTCGTCGCGCAGGCGGGGCAGGGTAGCCAGGCCCATATAGATGGCCAGTGTCACGCCCGGGCGCAGCAGGCCGGCGTAGTCGATGCCAAGATCCTCGCGCCGCCGGTGCGCGGTGACGAAGGTGACGGCATGCGCTGCATCGCGGTGGGTGAGCGGGATGCCGGCGGCCGCGGCGCAGGCCAAAGCAGCGGTAATGCCGGGCACCACGTCGTAGGCGATGCCGGCGGCGGCCAAGGCTTCGACCTCCTCTCCGCCCCGGCCGAAGATGAACGGGTCGCCGCCTTTCAGGCGCACCACCCGGCTGCCCTCCTGCGCCAGGCGCACCAGCAGCGCGTTGATCTCGCGCTGTGGCATGGTGTGGTGGCCCTCGCTCTTGCCGACATCGATGCGGCTTGCGTCGCGGCGGGCGAGCTCGAGCACTTCGGCGGTGCCAAGCCGGTCGTGCACGATCACATCGGCCTCGCCCAGCAGGCGCAGGCCGCGCAGGCTGACCAGGTCAGCCGCCCCCGGCCCGGCGCCCACCAGATGGACGATGCCGGGTGCCGCGCGCGCCAGCCCTGCTTCGGCAGCTTCCAGGGCCGCGCGGTATTCCGCTTCGGCGGCCGGTTCGTCCCCGGCGAGCACCAAGTCGGCCACGCGCCCGGCGAATACGCGCTCCAGCATGCGGCGGCGGCGGAGCGTATCGGGCAGCCGGGCGCGCGTCTCGGCCTTCATGCGCTCCGCCAGGGCGGCAAGTCGGCCGTAGGCCGGGCCCACCAGCGCCTCGATGCGGCCGCGCAGCAGGCGGGCCAGCACCGGGGCAGCGCCGCCGCTGGAAATGGCGATGGTCAGCGGGTCACGATCCACGATAGCGGGTGTGATGAAGCTGCACAGCTCCGGCCGGTCCACCACGTTCACCGGGATGCCGGCCGCCTGTGCCGCGGCCGAGAAGGCGGCAAGTTGATCTTCCGCCACGCCGGAGGCCACGGCGAGCGCGGCGCCGGCCAGGCGGGCTTCGGCGGCGGCCGCGATCCGCTCAACGCGGGCGCCCAGGCTGGCGAACAGCTCGGCCCGGCGGTCGGCCGCCTCGTCGTGCCCCAGCACGATCACGCGCCGGCCGGCAAGTTGCAGGAAAATCGGATAGCCGCGCATGCCCGCTTTGTGCCCCGCCGCACCAACGCGTGAACCAACACAGCGTGCCCGGCGCAAACCACCTGCCACGCCCCTAGTTGTGCGGCAACACGCAAGGGGCATGGCCATGGGACCGATCACACGGCGCGGACTGGTGGGAAGCACCTCGGCAGGGCTGGCGGGGCTGGGCCTGATCGGCAGCGCGCAGGCCGCTGCAGCACCCGCAACGCCGCTGCGCGGCAGCGTGCACGGCGACCAGGTGAGCCTGCCGCCGCTCGACAATGCCAGCGACCTTTCCGGCCCGGTACCCACGCCGGATCCGGCTTCCCGGCGCCTGGGTGTGGCGGTGGTGGGCCTCGGCCGGCTGTCGCTGACGCAGATCCTGCCCGGTTTCGCGCAGAGCCGGCATGTGCGCGTGACGGCACTGGTGAGCGGCGAGCCCGAAAAGGCCCGCGTGGTGGCCGCGCAGTACGGCGTGCCGGCGCGCGGGCTATACGACTACGCCAATTTCGACACGATCCGAAACAACCCTGACGTGGACATCGTGTATGTCGTGCTGCCCAACGCGATGCATGCCGAATATACGGTGCGCGCGGCGCAGGCCGGCAAGCATGTGCTGTGCGAGAAGCCGATGGCCACCAGTGTGCCCGATGCCGAGCGCATGGTGGCTGCCTGCAGGCAGGCGGGCCGGCTGCTGATGATCGCCTATCGCTGCCAGTATCTTCCGGAGTTCCGCGCGCTGGTGGGCATGGTGCGGGGGCGCAGCTTCGGCGCGCTGCGGATGATCGAGACGACGAACGGCCAGAACAACGCCGATAACGGGCAGTGGCGGCACAACCGCGCCATGGCGGGCGGCGGCTCGCTGCCCGATGTGGGGCTGTACTGCCTGAACGCCGCGCGCTTCATCACCGGCGAGGAGCCGGTGGAGATCACCGCGCGAATCACCCAGCCGAAGGGCGATCCGCGCTTCCGTGAGGTGGAGGATCTATGCAGCTTCACGCTGGGTTTTCCGTCCGGCGTGCTGGCGGTGTGCGGCTCCGGCTACTCGTATCACGAGAACCGCTTTCTGCGGCTGCTGGCCGAGGAGGCGTCGTTCGGCCTCGATCCTGCGTACAGCTACGACAATCTGACATTGCAGATCAGCCGGCGCGCCGGCGAGGCCAGCGGGCTGGAGCAGCGGCGCTGGCCCTCGCACAACCAGTTCGCGCGCGAGATGGACGCCTTTGCCGAGGCGATCCGCGCGGGCAGCGTGCCGCTGACGCCTGGCGAGGAAGGCTTGCAGGACATGCGGCTGATCGCCGCCATCTACGAAGCGGCGGCGGGCGGGAGCGTGATCCGGCTGCCCCCGGCCGCCCGGCTGGATGCCACGCGGGGCGCCGTGCCGAAGGCGGAGTAGGCGGGCGCCGGCCCGGCTAGGCTGCTTCCAGCGCTGCGGTATCGATGCCGAGCAGTGCTGCGGCAGCCTGGGCCGGGCCGGGCCGGGCGTAGAGGAAGCCCTGGGCGAAGTGGCAGCCGAGCTGTGCCAGCCTGTCGGCCGTCTCCTGGCACTCCACGCCGTCGGCCACGATGTCGATCCCCAGGCCCAGCCCCAGCCACAGCATGGCGGCAACGCAGGCTTCCGCGCGCGGGTCCTCGGTCAGGGTCTGGATGAACGTCTTGCCGATCTTTATGGCGTCGAACGGCATGTCGCGCAGATGGAAGAAATTCGACGTGCCGCTGCCGAAATCGTCCAGCACCGCGCGTGCGCCGTGTTCGTGCAGCACGTCGATCAGCTCGCGTGCCAGTGCGCGGTCGCGCATCAGCGCGCCCTCGCTGATCTCCACGTCGAGCCGGCTCAGATCCATGCGGCGCTGCCACACGCCGGGCTGGGCCTGCAGCAGGCCGATCATCTCGCGCACCTGCCCGGGTGAGACGTTGATGGCGGTGCGGCACCAGGCCGGCCAGTCCTGCGTGTCGGCGGCCAACTGGCGAAGCAGCGACATGCTGATCTGGCCGGCCAGGCCCATCTCGTCGGCCAGCGGGATGAACTGTTCGGGCAGCAGGATGCCGAGCGTAGGGTGCACCCAGCGCGCCAGCACCTCGAACTTGGCGATCTGGCCATCCGGCAGGCGCACGATCGGCTGGTAATAGGGCACGATCTGGCCGGCCTGGATGGCCGCCTGCAACTCGCGCCGCACGCGCTGCCGGGTCAGCACCGCCTCGGCCTCGATCTGGCCGCAGATCTGCACCCGGCCGCCGCCACCCTGCTTGGCCTGGCGCAACGCCGCACCGGCCGCGCGCAGCAGCGTTTCGGCTGAGACGCCATGTGCCGGCGCCAGTGCCACGCCCAGGCTGACGGCGACGTCGATCAGCTGCCCGGCCGCCTGGCTGGGCGCGCTGAGCAGGCTGCGCAGCCGTGCTGCCGCGGCGGCAACGTCGTCGAGCGAACCCGCGCCGCTCAGGATCAGCGCGAAGGCATCGCCCTCCATGCGCGCTGCATGGTCGCGCTCGGCGGCGTGGCCCTGCACCCGGGCGCCGAAGGCGGCGAGGATCTCGTCGCCGCAGGCGGTGCCGAGATTGGCGTTGATGGCGTCGAAATCATCGAGGTCGATCAGCACGAGCGCGAACGGGATGCCGCGAGCGAACTGTGCGGCCAGCGTCTCGGTCAAAGCCTGTCGGGTCGCCAGCCCGGTCAGCGGATCGCGCCGCGCGATACGGAACTGTTCGGCCTGGCCCGCCGTGCGCAGGCCCGCGATGGCGAGGGCCTGGGCGCGCAGCCCGCGCCGGGCCTGCACGAGCAGCCAAATCGCGGCGACGGTGATGGCGGCGAGCACGATGGAAGCGGCGGCGAGCATGGACGCTGTCCTGCAAGAGAGCGTCTCGAAATACAGCGCTTAGCTGAAGGAACGGTGAACGCCGGCCCGGACCGGCAGCTAGGCGTCCGACTTCACCCGCACGTAGCTGCCCGGCGCCTCTTCCAGCAATGGCAGCCGGCCCTCGCCGGGCGTGCGCGCCGGCACCTCCTCCGGCGCCTTGGCCGTCACCCAGGCATTCCAGTCGCCCCACCACGAGCCAGACATTTCGACCGCACCTTCCAGCCAGGCTTGCGGGTCGGGCGGCAGCTGCTCGTTGACCCAGTGGTTGTACTTGCCGCCATCCGGCGGATTGACGACGCCGGCAATGTGGCCCGAGGCAGCAAGGATGAAGCGCTTCTCGCCGCCGAGCAGCTGGGTGCCGCGATAGGTGCTGCGCCACGGCGCAATGTGATCCTCGCGCGTGGAGAGAAAGTAGGCCGGCGTGGTGATCTCGCCGAGGTTCAGCGTCTCGCCATCCAGCGTCAGCGCATCCGGCTTGGACAGGAGGTTCTGCTGATACATGTGGCGCAGATAGTAGCTGTGCATGCGCGCCGGCATGCGGGTGGCGTCGGCATTCCAGTACAGCAGGTCGAACGGAAACGGATCGTTGCCGAGCAGGTAGTTGTTGACCACGAACGACCAGATCAGGTCGTTGGCGCGCAGCATGTTGAAGGTGGCGGCCATGTCGCCGCCTTCCAAGTAGCCCTGTTCCTGCATGCGGCCTTCCAGCGCCTGCAACTGCTCCTCGTCGATGAACACGCTAAGCTCGCCGGCTTCTTCGAAATCCAGCAGGCAGACGAAGAAGGTGGCCGAGGCGATGCGGTTGATGCCGCGCTTGGCCATCCACGCCAGCGTGGCGCCCAGCAGCGTGCCGCCCAGGCAGTAGCCGATCGCGTTCACCTCGCGCTCGCCGGTTGCCGCCTCGATCGCGTCGAGTGCTGCGAAGATGCCCTTGTGCATGTAATCTTCGAAGCCGGCATCGGCGAGGCTGGCATCCGGGTTCACCCAGCTGACCATGAACACGGTATGCCCCTGGCTGACCGCGTAGCGCACCAGCGAGTTCTTGGGCCGCAAATCCAGGATGTAGAACTTGTTGATCCAGGGCGGCAGGATCAGCAGCGGGCGCTTGAGCACGTTGGGCGTGCTGGGCGTGTATTGGATCAGCTGCATCAGCTCGTTCTGGAACACCACGTGGCCTGGCGAGACGCCGATATTCTCGCCGAGCTTGAACGCGTCGGGGTCGGTCATGCGGATCGACAGCTTGCCGCGGCCGCGCTCGAGATCGGAGAGCAGATTGTTCAGGCCGCGCAGCAGGTTCTCGCCCCCCGTCTCCTTGGTCTTGCGCAGCACTTCGGGGTTGGTCAGCAGGAAGTTCGACGGGCTCATCGCATCCATGAACTGGCGCGCGTAGAAATCCACCTTCTTGGCGGTTTTCGGATCCAGCCCGTCCACGTGGCCCACCACGTCGTGCACGTAGCGCGCGCTCAGCAGGTAGCTCTGCTTGATGAAATCGAACACCTCGCCCTGGCGCCAGGATTCGTCGCGGAACCGCTTGTCCTTGGCATCCGGCTCGATCACCGGGCTGCTCTCGATGCCCATCATGCGGCGCGTGGTGTTCTGCCACAGCGTCACGTAATCCTGCCAGAAGCCGATCTGGGCGGCCACCATATGCGCCGGGTTCGCGACCAGCTTGGATGTCATCTCCAGGAACGCGCGGCCGATGTTGAGCGGATCGGCACTGGGCGCGCCGCGCGATTGGCGGTCCAGCCAGTCGCCGACGATGCGTTGCGAGCGCTCGGCCACGTCGGCCATGGTGCGGCCGAGCACCTGCGGATCGGCCAGCTTGAAATCGGGTACCTTGGTTTCCGGCTGTTTGCCGGGTGCGGGGTCGGGGCTGCGTGCGTCGGCCATGTCCTGGATGTATCCTTTCCGGCAGGCACGCGTCCGGGCTAGATGGGCGCGTCGGTCGGAGGCTGCGGCTTTTTATGCCTGGTTGTTGCTCAGAGGGTAGGCACCGCAAGGTCCGGGTTCAAGCGAGCCGCCGGGGCAGCGCGGCCTGCGCGATGCTGGTGGCCGGCCTGGCGCTGGGCGGCTGCCACGATCCGCTGAGCGGCCCGGTGGATCTGTTCCACGATCTGCAGGGTGGCGAGATCGCGGCCCAGCGGCCGCCGCCGCCCGGGGCCGGACAGCCCTATCCCAAGCTGGGCAGCGTGCCGGCCAAGCCGAGCCTGCCCGCCGCCTCGTATCGCAACGGCCTGGCCGCGCAGCTCGCCGCCGAGCGCGACCGCACGGAGCGCGAGGCGGCCGACGCACCGCTGGCGCCGTTGCCGCCGCCTGCAGCCGCAGCCGCGCCCACCATGCCCGCGCTGGCCGGCACCACGCCGCCGCAAGCCGCCCTGCCGGCCGGTGGCGCGGCACCGTTAGCGGCCGCCACGCTGGCCACCGCGGACGCGCCGGCGCCGCCGCCTGCCAGGCGCGCCGCGCCCATCGCCGTCGCCGGGGCGCCGGCCGGCCCGGCCCCGGACGCGCCGCTCACCATTGCGAGCGATCCGTCGCTGCCGGCCGATCTGCAGGCGCTGCCGCCGGCGCCGCCGCCGCCTGCGACATTCGAGGGTATCGCGGCCGAGCCGGCGCCGACGCCGCGCGTGCTGCCGGCCGGCCTGGCTGCCCCGCCATCGGGCACCCGCCTGTTCTTCCCCGAAGGCTCGGCCGTGCTGCCGCCGTCACAGACCCAGACGCTGCGCGAGTTCCTGCGCACGCGCGGCAAGCGGCCGGTCGAGGTGGTGGGATTGGGTGCGGCCCAGTCCGACACGCCGGACGGGCAGGCAGCCGCGATCGCGCTGGCGCTGCGCCGTGCCCGCGCAGTGGCCACGGCGCTGGAGGGCCAACGCGTGCCCGCCACCATGATCAGGCTCAGCGCCAACGCGTTCGGGCGGGGCGTCGTGCTGCGGCTGCAATAGAGCGCCGCTGTTTTGTTCCAGGGCTCACGATGACCGAAGAATTCCACCGCATCCGCCGCCTGCCGCCCTACGTGTTCGCCGAGGTGAACACCGCCAAGGCGCGCGCCCGCGCCGCCGGGCAGGACATCATCGATCTCGGCATGGGCAATCCCGACAGCCCCACGCCGCCGCATATCGTGGCCAAGCTGGTTGAAACCGTCGCCGATCCGCGCACCCACCGCTATTCCACCAGCCGCGGCATCACCGGCCTGCGCCGGGCGCTGGCCGGCTACTACGCGCGCCGCTTCGGCGTGGCGCTGGATGCGGAAACCGAGGTGATCGCCACGCTCGGCAGCAAGGAGGGCCTGGCCAATCTGGCCAGCGCCATCACCAGCCCCGGCGACACCATCCTGGTGCCCAACCCGTCCTATCCCATCCACCAGTTCGGCTTCATCATCGCCGGCGCCTCGGTGCGCAGCATTCCCGCCCAGCCTGGCGAGGCCATGCTGCGGGCCATCGACGTGGGCGTGCGCCATTCGGTGCCCAAACCCACCGCGCTGATCGTGAACTTCCCGTCCAACCCCACGGCCTATCTGGCCGACCTCGATTTCTACACCGAGCTGGTGGCCCTCGCGCGCCGGCACGAGGTGTGGATCCTCTCGGATCTCGCCTATGCCGAAATCTATTTCGGCGACGTGCCGCCGCCCTCCATCCTGCAGGTGCCGGGTGCCAAGGACATCGCGGTGGAGTTCACGTCGATGTCGAAGACCTACTCCATGCCCGGCTGGCGGATTGGTTTTGCCGCCGGCAATCCGCGGCTGATCGCAGCGCTGGCGCGGATGAAATCCTATCTCGATTACGGCGCCTTCACGCCGATCCAGGTGGCGGCAACTGCGGCGCTGAACGGTCCGCAGGATTGCGTGGCGGAGATGCGCGCGCTGTACAAGGAACGCCGCGACGTGCTGGTGCGCGGGCTGGCGCAATCGGGCTGGGCGGTGCCGAGCCCGGAGGGCAGCATGTTCGCCTGGGCGCCGATCCCGCCGCGCTACGCGCATCTGGGCAGCGTGGCGTTTTCCAAGCTGCTGCTGGACCGTGCGCAGGTGGCCGTGGCCCCCGGGCTGGGCTTCGGCGAGCACGGCGACGACCATGTGCGCATCGGCCTGGTGGAGAACCCGCAGCGGCTGCGCCAGGCGATCCGCTCCATCCGCGGCTTCCTGCAGGCCGATGCCGCCGCACCCGCGCCGGCGCTGGCGCCCACGGCGTGAAGGCGCCATTGCGGGTCGGCCTGGCCGGGCTGGGCACGGTGGGCGGCGGCGTGTTGCGGCTGCTGCGCCAGAACGCTGCCCTGATCGCCGCACGCGCCGGCCGCCCGATCGAGGTGGTGGCCGTGAGTGCCCGCGACCGCAGCCGCAAGCGCGCGGAGGAAATTGCCGGCCTGCGCTGGTGGGCGGACCCGCTGGCGCTGGCGGCCGACCCGGAGATCGACGTGCTGGCCGAGATGATGGGCGGCGCCGGCGATCCGGCGCGCGCCACCGTGACCACCGCCTTGCGCGCCGGGCGGCCGGTGGTGACGGCCAACAAGGCGCTGCTGGCGCTGCACGGCGCCGAACTCGCGGCTGCCGCCGAGGCCGGCGGCGCTACGCTGGCATTCGAGGCGGCGGTGGCCGGCGGCATCCCGGTGATCAAGGCGGTGCGCGAAGGCCTGGCCGGCAACCGCATCCGCCGCGTCGCTGGTATCCTCAACGGCACCTGCAACTACATCCTGACGCAGATGCGCGAGCACCAGCGCGACTTTGCCGACGTGCTCGCCGACGCGCAGCGCCTGGGCTACGCGGAAGCCGACCCGAGCTTCGACCTGGACGGCATCGATGCCGCGCACAAGCTGGCCATATTGGCGGCGCTGGCCTTCGGCCGTCCGGTGGATTTCGCCAGCGTGCACATCGAAGGCATACGCGGCATCGCCGCGCTCGACATGGGCTTTGCGCGCGAGCTTGGGTATCGCATCAAGCTGCTGGGCATCGCGCGGCAGACCGAGGCGGGCATCGAGAGCCGCGTGCACCCCTGCATGGTGCCGGAAGGCGCGCCGCTGGCCCGGGTGGAGGGCGTGTACAACGCCGTGGTGGTGGAGGGTGATTTCGCCGGGCGCATCATGCTCGAAGGCCGCGGCGCCGGCGCCGGACCCACGGCCAGCGCGGTGGTGGCCGATCTGATCGACATCGCGCGCGGCACCGGCACGGCCATGTGGGGTGCCGCGGCGGCGGCACTGCCGGCCGTGCCATCGGTGCCGATTGCGGCCTATACCGGCGCCTATTATCTGCGGCTGATGGTGGTGGACCGGCCTGGCGTGATCGCCGACGTGACGTGCGCGTTGCGCGATGCCGGCGTGTCGCTGGAAAGCATGCTGCAGCACGGCCGCTCGCCCGGCGAGGCGGTGCCGATCGTGCTGGTGACGCACGAGACGCGCGAGGCCAGCATGCGCGCGGCGCTGGACCGCATCGAGCGGCTGGAGAGCGTGGTGGAGCGGCCGAGCCTGGTGCGCATCGAAATGGGCTAGGCGCGCAGCACCATCTTTCCGGCTTCCCAAGTCCGTGGAGCCGACTTTATCTTTTCCGGAGTTCGCATGTCCGACCAACCAGGCACACCCTACCAGGCGCTCGACCGCAACCTGGCGCTCGACCTCGTGCGCGTCACCGAGGCCGCCGCCCTGGCCGCGCATCGGTGGATGGGCCGCGGCAACAAGATCGAGGCCGATGGTGCGGCCACCGAGGCGATGCGCCGCGCCTTCGACACCGTAGCCATCGAGGGCACCGTGGTGATCGGCGAGGGCGAGATGGACGAGGCGCCGATGCTGTTCATCGGCGAAAAGGTGGGCAGCGGCGGCCCGAAGATGGACATCGCCGTGGACCCGCTGGAAGGCACCACGCTGACCGCCAAGGGCGGGCCGAATGCCATGACGGTGATCGCGTTGGCCGAGCAGGGCCGCTTCCTGCACGCGCCGGATTGCTACATGGACAAGATCGCCGTGGGGCCCGGCCTGCCCGAAGGCGTGGTCAATCTGGGCGCCCCGGTGGGCGAGAACATGCGCGCTCTGGCGTCGGCCAAGCGCTGCGACGTGTCGGACCTGGTGCTGTGCACGCTGGACCGCGACCGCCATGCCGAGATCATCGCGCGTGCCCGCGAGCTGGGCGTGCGCATCATGCTAATCCCGGACGGCGACGTGGCCGGGGTGATCGCCGCCGGCCTGCCGGATAACGACATCGACATTTTCTGGGGCATCGGCGGCGCGCCGGAGGGGGTGATTGCGGCGGCCGCCCTGCGCTGCACCGGCGGCCAGATGCAGGGCAAGCTGCTTTTCGAGGACGCCGCCCAGCTCGAGCGCTCGCGCGGCATGGGCATCAAGGACGCCGATCGCATCTACTCGATCGAGGAAATGGCCGGCGGCGACGTGATGTTTGCCGGCACGGGCGTGACAACCGGGGCCATGCTGCGCGGCGTCAAGCGGGCCGGGCAGGGCGCGATGACGCACTCCATCGTCATGCGCAGCAAGAGCGGCACGGTGCGCTACATCGAGGCGCACCATAACTTCGCGACCAAGACGTGGGGGACGTGGTAGAACGCCGGTCCGCCGCTTCCTGAGGCGACCGGGGCGGGCTTATCGCCGCAACCGGTGCACAATGGCCTGATGCTCGATTCGGCAACTCCCGACGGCCCGCTTCTGGGCGTGGCGTCCAGCATCACCGGCCGCACCTGGTTGTGGCGCACCGGCTGCGACCGCACCGGCTTCGCCATCGCGCAACGCCACGATCTGCCGGATATGGTCGGGCGCATCATGGCGGCGCGCGACGTGACGCTGGATGACGCCGAAGCGTTCCTCGCGCCCACGCTGCGCGCGATGCTGCCCGACCCCGCGACGTCTGCGCGATATGGCGCCGGCCGCCGCACGGCTGGCGCACGCCGTGCAGCACGGCGAGACGGTGGCGATCTTCGGCGACTACGACGTGGACGGCGCTTGCAGCACCGCGCTGCTAACGCTGTTCCTGCGCATGCTCGGCTGCACGGTGCTGCCCTATATCCCCGACCGGCTGGCTGAGGGCTACGGGCCCAATCCGGCGGCGCTGCTGCGCCTGGCCGCGCAAGGGGCCACGCTGGTGCTGTGCGTCGATTGCGGCACCTCGGCGCATGAGGCGCTGGCCGTGCTGGCGGGGCGTGCCGACGTGATCGTGCTGGACCACCACAAGGCTGAGGGCCTGCCGCCGCCGGTGCTGGCCACCGTCAATCCCAACCGGCTGGATTGCACCAGCGGCCTGCGCCATCTGTGCGCCGCCGCGGTGGCCTTCCTCGCCGCCGTCGCCACGCTGCGCGTGCTGCGCCAGGCCGGTGCGTTTGCGGCCAGGCGCGAGCCGGATTTGATGGCGCTGCTGGATTTGGTGGCCCTGGCCACGGTCTGCGACGTGATGCCGCTGACCGGGCTGAACCGCGCCTTCGTGGCGCAGGGGCTGCGCGTGATGGGCCGCCGCGCCCGGCCGGGCCTGGCGGCATTGCTGGATGCCGCCCAGGCCCGCGAGGCGCCGACGGCGGCCAGTTGCGGCTTTGCCCTGGGCCCGCGGATCAACGCCGGCGGCCGGATCAGCGAAGCCGATCTCGGCCTGCGGCTGCTGCTGTGCGAGGATCCGCTGGACGCACGCCTGCTGGCCGAGCGGCTGGACGCCATCAACCGGCAGCGCCGCACCGTGGAAGCCGGCGTGGTTACCGCTGCGATTGACGCCGCCGACGCCCAGATGCAGGCCGGCCGCCATGTGATCCTGGTGCACAGCGACGCCTGGCATCCCGGCGTGGTGGGCATCGTCGCCGGCCGGCTGCGCGAGCGGTTCAATCGCCCGGCCTGCGTGGGCGGCATGGCCGAGGGTGCGATCAAGGGCTCCGGCCGGTCGGTGCCGGGGCTGGATCTGGGTGCTGCGGTGATCGCCGCGCGGCAATCGGGCATTCTGGCCAGCGGTGGCGGCCATGCCATGGCGGCCGGTTTCTCGCTGGCGCCGCGCCGCATGGCCGCCTTCCACGATCTGCTCGACGAGCGCCTGCCGGCCAGCCCGCAGGCGCCGACCCGCCCCAATCTGTATGCCGAGGCGGTAGTATCCGCCGGCGGCGCGCAGGTGGAGCTGGCCCAGCAATTGGCCCGCCTGGCGCCGTTCGGCACCGGCAACGAGGAGCCGCTGGTGGTGGTGCCCGATATCCGCGTGCTGCGCACCGACCGCCTGGGCAATGACGGCAACACGCTGCGCGCCTACGTGCAGGCCGAAGGCGATCCGCGCCGGCTGAAAACGCTGCTGTTCCGCGCCGGCGACGGCCCGCTCGGCCAGGCGCTGGAAGCACGCGACGGCCGGCTGCATCTGGCCGGCCACCTGCGCGCCGAGAGCTGGAACGGCAGCGTCACCGCCAGCTTCTGCCTGGTTGATGCCGCCCCGGTGGTTGTCTAGGCACCGCACCAATCCGGTTGCAACACGATGTCGTGACGTATCGACTCTGCGGCCGTATCGTCTGAATTGTGCGGTATGGTCTCAGGATCGATACAAAGGAGACCTCCGCGATGCGAATCAGCCTCAAGCTCGCCGGCGCAGTCGTTCTGGTGACCGGCATGGCCGGACCTGCCACCGCCAGCACAGCGCCGGCCGGCCCGGCCCTGGGCACCTATACCGGTACGGCGGCCGATGGCAGCAGCGTGTCGTTTACAGTGACCAGCGATCCCACGACGCAGCTGCCGGCCGTCACCTCGGCCACCGTGTTCTTCACCACCACTTGCCCGAGCCCGCATCCGAGCACCGGTTATGGCGTGGGCTTCGGGCTGAATGCGCCGGTCAAGCAGAACAAGGCGGTCTATGCCTCGCCCTTCCCGACCGGCACCTATGTCAGCTTCAGCCTGCTGTTCGACCCGGCGACCAACAGCCTGACCGGCACCACGGCCACGGCGATCGCCACGCTGGTCAGCAGCACGCGCCTGCCCACGCGCTCTTATGCCTGCACCTCGCCCAAGCAGGCGCTAACCGCCACGCTGCAGGCGCCAGCGGCCGGTGCGCAGCCGGGCCCGGCCGCCGCCTACGTGTACGATCGCCGGGGCAGGATTATCGGCACGCTGTCGAAGTAAGCCGGCCGACATGTGCCGTGGACGGCCCTCGTCCACGGCAGCGCGGCCCCTTGCTCGCCCGCCCGGAGCGGCCGCCTGCAACGCTGGCCCCGCCTGAGGCGTTGGATGGGCCGAACAACGAGGACTGATCCGATGAACAAGACACTTGCCCTGGCCGCTGGCCTGCTGCTGGCCACGCCGCTTTCGGCCTATGCCGCCGGTTGCGTGTCGGGTGCTGCCGTCGGCGGCGTCGCCGGGCATGTTGCGGGCCATCACGGGCTGGCCGGCGCGGCTGCCGGCTGCGCCGTCGGCCATCACATGGCCCACGAGCAGGCCAAGAAGGCTGCCGCGGCGCAGTCCGCACAGCCCCCGGCGCAGACCCCGCCGCACAGCTGAACCCGGTGCGGGCGGCGCTGGCCGCCCGCAGCCCCGCCGCGACCGGCCCCGCGCGCGCCGGCTTAGACGAAGGCCGCGCTGGTGAGGCCCGTGAAGCCGTACAGCGTGATGTGCGTGTTATCGGGCAGCGTGAGCATGGTGTTGCCGTTGGCCACCACGGCTGAAGCCAGCACCGCCTGCGCCGTGCCGGCGGCGTAGTTGGTCAGCTGGATCGAATCGGATCCGTTGAAACCGACCACCGCGTTGGTGCCGCCCTCGTAGCCGCCCAGGAAATCCAGCTGAGTGGCACCGCCCGACAGGAACACGTCCTGCGTGCCCGTTGCACCGAACACGGTGTTGGCCGCGCCAGTAGCCACAACGGTGCTGGTGCCGGAGCCGGCTTCGACCACGGTGTGCCCGGCGCCGCTCGTGAAATAGATGTTGTTGCCGGACGAGCTGCCACCGCTCAGCGTCGTGTTGCCGCCAGCCGCCACCAGCAGGTTGGCGGCACTGCCCGTAGCGTTCAGCGTGCCGCCGAAGGTGCTGACCAGGGTTGTGGGCCCGGTGCCCGTGTTGAGCACATCCTGCCCGCTGACGCCGCCGAAGATCAGCTCGGCGCCCGAGCCGCCGGTGGCCGTCAGCACGCCCAGGCCCCCCACCACGGTGGCGGCATCCGCCCCGCCGATGAAGTTGAGCGAGCTCGACGTGCCGGCGAATACCAGCAGGCTGCCGGCCGCCGAGGTGACGCCATCGATCACCGTATTGGCCCCGCTCACGCCGGCGACTGTCTCGCTCGGCGCACCGCCGGTGCTGTCGGCTTGCACGCTGAGCGTGGCGTTGTTGAGGAACACCGCGCCGGTGCCGCCGGCATTCGCACCCGAGAGGATGAGCTGCGCATCCTGCACCACGGTCGGCCCGGTGTAGCTGTTGGCCGTATCGAGCGCGATCGAGCCGCCATTGACCACCACCGCACCGGCCCCGGCGATGCCGCCGCCCACGCTGACGGCCACGCCCGGATCGCTGGCCAGCGTGAGCACCTGGCCGGCGCCCACGCTTATGGCCTCGGACAGCCCGTAGGAGCCGCTGGCAGCACCCGGCTGGTTGGCGACATAGAGCGTGCCGCTGCCGGCCAGGGTCAGCGTGCCGCCGCCGAAGGTGGCGCTGGTGTCGATGTTGACGGTGCCGCCATCGGCCAGCGTCACATCGCCGGCATAGGTGCCGCCCTGGTTGACGTAGAGCTGGTTCAGCGTGACCGCCGCGCTGTCCGTCCAATTCGCGCCGATGCCGGTGACCAGCGCCACGTCCGCCGTGCCGCCCTGGGCGATCAGCGTGCCGTCCACCTCCAGAAAAGTGCCCGGCGCGAAGGCGAGCCCGCCATTGTCGATGACGAACGAGGCCGCATCGAGGATGACCGAGGCACCGTCGGTCGCACTCAGCCCGCCGGCGCCGGCGCTGCCGCCCGCCGCGAGGGTGCCGAGCGTGAGGGCGCCGTCGAACGTCACCGTATCGGCGTCCACCAGCACGCTGGCCGCGGCCGCGTCACCGGTAACCGTGTAGGCGTTGCCGCCGGTGGCGAACGCTGCGTCGTCGGCCGCGCCCGGTACGCCGTTGGGCGACCAATCGGCCGCGGTGTTCCAGTCGCCGCCAACGGTGGCATTCCACGTGTAGGACGCCATGTGCTCGCTCCTCCCGACTTGCTTATACGTTGCGCGTATGGGGGCAGGGGGCGTGTCGTTCGTCAAGCGGGCGGGCGGTCCGCGCCCGGTCCCCCGCGAGCGCTAGCGCGCCTCGAACAGTGCGGCCGCCCGGGCCCGCACGGCTGCCTGGTAGGCCTGGTTCAGCGGCGTCGTGTGCGAGTGGTAGTCGCCGATCGCCAGCATCAGGTCGCCCTGGCGGGCGCGCCGGTATTCCCACAGGATGGCGCCGGCGACGCGGATGGAAAAGCAGCCGTCGTCGGTAAGCCGGGCGCGCACCGTGGCGGGCGGCAGGCCCAGGGCGCGGGCCACCACGGGCACCCACAGCGTGTTCACCTGCATCAGGCCCAGATCGGCCGAGCCGTCGGTGTTGGCGTGCACCGCGCCGGGCCAGCCACCCTCGACGGCCTGGATCGCCGGCAGCACGCGCGGCGGCAATGCGGCGATCTGCGCCGCGGCCAGCATGCAGGCGAGGAACGGGACGGCCATGCCTCGCCATTGCCATGCCGCACCGGTGCGGGGAAGGGCCGGCGTGGCGCAGGCTTGCACGTTGCGGCCGCCTGTGGCCGTGCTGCCGCGCAGGCATTACAGATCGCCGGCCACCGCCACCAGGAGAGCGCCATGAGCCCGTCGCAGACCGATCCCCTTGCCGCGCAGGAGGAGGCCGGCTTCACCCTGCTGGAGCTGCTGGTGGTGATCGCCATCCTGGGCCTGCTAGTGGCGGTCGCCGCGCCGGCGCTGTTCAACGTGCTGGGCAAGGCGAAAACGTCGGTGGCCCGCCAGGAGATCGACGCGCTGGGCGCCCAGCTCGACAATTACCGGCTGGATTTGGGCAGCCTGCCCAACCAGGAGCAGGGCCTGGCCGCGCTGTGGAGCAAGCCGAACGACGTGGAGAATTGGGGCGGCCCCTACCTCAAAAGCGCGGCGTCGCTGAAGGACCCGTGGAACCACGACTGGCTGTATGTGATCCCCTCGCGGCGCGAGAACCACGATTACGATCTGTGCTCGCCCGGCCCCGACGGCAAAGGGGCGGGGCCCGGCGAGGGCGACGCGATCTGCAATCCGTAGACGAGGATCACGCCGTTCTGCTTGCCTCGTGCCGGCCCGGCCGTTACGCTCGCCGCGCCATCAACGGGGCTCCAGCATGTCGCATCTCCTCGCCTGCGCCGCGGCGCTCGGTCTTCTGGCCAGCGGTGCCCAGGCGGCGCAGCCGACCCTGTCGAGCACGATCCCGGCGATCGTGGCCGCCCACACCGCGGTTCTGGTGGACCGCCCGGCGCCCGACGCTATTCTCCACCTCGCCGTCTCGCTGCCGCTGCGCAACGTGGGCGCGCTCGACAGCCTGCGCCATGCGATCACCGACCCGGCCAGCCCGGCCTTCCGCCATTATATCGACGTGGCCGCCTTCACCGCGCAGTTCGGCCCGTCGCAGGCCGATTACGATGCGGTCGCGGCCCATCTGGCCGCCCAGGGGCTCACGGTCGGGCCGCCGGCGGCCAATCGCCTGCTGCTCAGCGTGGATGGCCGCGTGGCCGATATCGAGCGGGCCTTCCACGTTCAGCTCGGCCGCTATCGCCATCCCACCGAGCCGCGCCTGTTCACCGCACCCGACCGCGCGCCCTCGCTCGACCTGGCCGTGCCGGTCGAACAGGTGATCGGGCTGGACGATTACGTGCTGCCGCATCCCAAGCTGGTCCACGCCGCCATCGCCGGCAGCGCCACCGGTTCCGGCCCCGGCGGTCAGTTCACCGGCACGGACATGCGCCACGCCTATTATCCGGCCGGCACGCTCACAGGCGCCGGCCAGTCGATCGGTCTGTTCGAATTCCTGGGCTACCACGCCGCCGACGTCGCCAAATTTTTCGCCAACGGCTACGGCCCGGCCAACAGCGTGCGCATCATCGGCGTGAAAACCGATAGCCAGCCGCTCTCATGCACCGGCAGCTGCGACGACAGCGAGCAGGTGCTCGACATCGAATACGCGATCTCGATGGCGCCGGGCCTGTCCAACGTGCGCGTCTATGTCGGCAGCCTGGCCGAGGACATTCTCAACCGCATGGCCACCGACAACAGCAGCAAGGTGCTCAGCAGCTCCTGGGGCTGGGCCGAGAACTTCGCCACCGACGATGCCATCTTCAAGGAATTCGAGGTTCAGGGGCAGACCAACCTGACCGCCAGCGGCGACTACTCGTCTCTTCAGGCCAGCGGCCCGTGGCCCGAGGAGGACGCCAACATCATCGCCGTGGGTGGCACGGATGTGTCAACCATCGCGCCGGGCGGCGCCTGGTCGGGCGAGACCGGCTGGTCCGGCAGCGCCGGCGGCCCCTCGCTGGACAAAACCATCGCTATCGAGCCCTACCAGGCCGCCGTCTCGAAGACGAACCCGGCCGCCTCCACCACATTGCGCAACGTGCCCGACATCGCGCTGAACGCGAACACCGATATGGAGATCTGCTCGGGCGGCACCTGCACCGGCGGCAATGGCGGCACCAGCTTCGCCTCGCCCATGTGGGCCGGGATTGTGGCCATGGCCAACCAGCAGGCGGCGGCCGCGGGCAAGCCGCCGGTGGGCTTCATCAACCCCGCCGTTTACGCTTTGGCCGCCGGCACCGGCTACCACCACGTCTTCCACGACGTGGTGCATGGCCGCAGCGGCAAGTTTGCTTCCGTGCGGGGCTACGATCTGGTCACCGGCCTCGGCACGCCCGCCGGGCAGGCCTTCATCGACGCGCTGGTCGGGCCCTAGAAGCGGCGCCGCTCGGACCCGCCTCTTACGGTGGATTGCTGACCGGGGCCGATCTCGCCAGTCCCGCCCTGAACCGCATCGCGTTCTGCACGTAAGCCGGCGCGGTCATCGCGAACTTCGCCTTTTCCTCGGCCCCGAGCACGCGCACCAGCCTGCCCGGCGTGCCCGCCCACAGCTCGCCGGGCCCGATCCGCTTGCCGGGCGTCAGCACCGCGCCGGCCGCCAGCACGCCGCCCGTCTCGATCACCGCGCCGTCCAGCACGGTGGCACCCATGGCAACGAACGCGCCGTCATGCAGCATGGCCGCGTGCACGATGGCCATGTGCCCCACCGTCACGTCGTCGCCGATCAGACAGGCCATGCCTTCGCCGGGATTGCAGTGCAGCAGCGAGCCGTCCTGGATGTTGGTGCGCGCGCCGACGCGGATCAGGTTGGTGTCGCCGCGCAGGATGCAGCCGAACCAGATGCTGGATTGCGCGCCCACCTCCACGTCACCGATCACCACCGCCGTGGGTGCGATCCAGGCATCGGGCGCGATCCGCGGTGCCACGCCGTCCAGCGACCAGATAGCCGGGTGTTGGTTCATGCGGGCGTCCCCTCCGTGGTGCGTAAAGCGCGGCTCGCGGGCCTAGGCGTCCAGCGCCAGCATCAGGCGCAGGTTCTGCACGGCGGCGCCCGAAGCGCCTTTGCCGAGGTTGTCCAGCCTGGCCACCAGAACCGCGTGCCTGGCCGTCTCTTCGGCGAACACGTGCAGCTCGAGCACGTCGCTGCCGGCGACCTCGGCGGCCAGCCGGTTGGGCGCGCCTTCCAGTACGCGAATGGTGGGACTGTCGGCGTAATGCGCTGCCAAAGTGTGGCGCAGATCGGCACCGGTCACCCGCCCCGGCAGCGTGTCCAGGTGGAGCGGGATGCTCACCAGCATGCCCTGCCGGAAATGCCCGACGGAGGGCACGAAGAGCGGCCGGCGCGACAGCCCGCCATGCAGCATGGTCTCGGGCACATGCTTATGGTCCAGCGCCAGGCCGTACAGCTCGAAGGCGGTGCCAATCGCCGCCTCATGTGCCTCGATCATTGCCCGGCCGCCGCCGGAATAGCCGCTGACGGCGTTGATGCTGATGGGCGCGTCGGGCGGCAGCAGGCCGGCATCGGTCAGCGGGCGCAACAGGGCGATGGCCCCGGTCGCGTAACAGCCCGGGTTGCTGACGCGCCGTGCGGCGGCGATGCGCGCCGGCTGCGCGGGGCCGAGTTCGGCAAAGCCGTAGGTCCAGCCCGGATCGATCCGATGGGCGGAGCTGGCATCGAGCAGCCGCGGTGCGGCCGGGCCCAGGCTTTCGGCCAGCGCGACCGCCTCTACGGCGGCAGCATCCGGCAGGCAGAGGATGACCAGATCGGCCTGCGCCATCAGCGCGCGCCGTGCCTCAGGGTCCTTCCGGCGCTCCGGCGGCAGGCTGAGGATATCGACCGCCAGACCATCCAGCCGCTGCCGGATGCCGAGCCCGGTGGTGCCGGCCTCGCCGTCGATGAAGATGCGCGTCAACGGGCGGCGCCGGCCGAAAGCAGATCGGCCTGCCGGGCGCCGCGGAGGCGGTAACCGGCAGGCCGATGGAACACGCTGCTTCGGACGAAAGCCAGCCCGGTCGGCTCAGCGCTTGGAGAACTGGAAGCTGCGGCGAGCCTTGGCCTTGCCGTACTTCTTGCGCTCGACCACGCGGCTGTCACGCGTGAGGAAGCCGGCGGTCTTGAGGATTGGCCGCAGATCGGGTTCGTAATAGGTCAGCGCCCGGCTGATGCCGTGCCGCAGCGCGCCGGCCTGGCCGGAGAGGCCGCCACCATTCACCGTGCAGAACACGTCGAACTGGTTGTAGCGGTCGCTGACCAGGAACGGCTGGGTGATCAGCATGCGCAACACCGGGCGGGCGAAATAGACGCCGACGCGCTTGCCGTTCACCTGGATGTCGCCCTTGCCGGCCTTGATCCAGACGCGCGCGATGGCGTTCTTGCGGCGGCCGGTGGCGTAGCTGCGGCCCAACGCGTCGCGCTTGGGCTCGCGCTTGATGGCGCCCGTCTCGGTGGTGCCCAGGCCGGTGCCGGTGGCTGCGGTCACCAGGTCCTTGAGGTCGGCCAGCGACCGTGTGGATTCCGACATGCTCTCAGACTCGCTTGTTCTTGGGGTTCATGGCGGCCACGTCCAGCGCCACCGGCTGCTGGCCCTCGTGCTTGTGCGCCGGCCCGGCATACACATACAGGTGCTTCATCTGGGCGCGCTGCAGCGGGCCGCGGGTGATCATCCGCTCGACCGCCTTTTCCAGCACCTGCTCCGGCCGCTTGCTTTCCAGCCGCTGGCGGATGGTGCGGCCCTTGATGCCGCCGGCATAGCCGGTGTGGTAGTAGAACACGTCCTGCTCGGCCTTGTTGCCGGTCACGCGCACCTTCTCGGCGTTGACGACGACGACGTTGTCGCCGCAATCGACATGCGGCGTGAACGTGGCCTTGTGCTTGCCGCGCAGGCGGTTGGCGATGATGCTGGCGAGCCGGCCGAGAACGAGGCCGTCGGCATCGATCAGGATCCAGCCCTTGGTCACGTCCGCCGGCTTCAGCGAACGGGTGGTCTTCAACATGGTAAATCCCCGAATGGAGGCGAGCGCGGTGTGTGGCGGCAGGCCCCGGCCGCGTCAAGGTTTTTTCTATGTGGTAGCATGATACCACATATCATCGGAGCTTCCGGCCGCTCCGGCGCTGCCCTGTGCCGCGCGCTGCTGGCCGCAGGCGAGACGTTCGTGCCGGTGGTGCGCGATGCTGGTCGCTGGGCCGCGACCGGCCTGCCCGGGCAGCCGCTGATGGCCGACCTGGCCGACCCGGCGGCACTCGCGCGCGCCCTGGCCGGTGCCGAATACGTCGTATCCTGCGCCCATGCCCGCCACACGCCTTCTATCCTCGCCGGCGCCCCGCCGGGCGCCACGCTGGTGTTGCTCGGCAGCACCCGCAAATTCACCGCCTGGCCGGATGCGCATGGCCGCGGCGTGCTCGCCGGCGAGCAGGCGCTGCTCGCCTCGGGCCGCCCCGGGGTCATGCTCCACCCCACGATGATCTACGGCGCGGAGGGCGAGGACAACGTCCGGCGCCTGGCGGCCCTGCTCAGGCGGCTGCCGGTGGTGCCGCTGCCGGGCGGCGGCTGCGCCCTGGTCCAGCCCATCCACCAGGACGACCTGACGCTGTGCATCCTGGCGGCCTTGCGCCGTCGCTGGCGCGAGCCCGCTACGCTGGTGGTCGCTGGACCCGCCCCCGTTGCCTACGCCGATTTCGTGGCCGCGGTGGGTGCGGCAGCCGGCCTGCGCCGCCGCCCGGTGCTGCCCGTGCCGATCGGGCTGCTGCGGCCGCTGGCTGCCGCCGCCTCGGCCCTGCCGTTCCTGCCACGCATCGGCGGGGACGAAGTGCGCCGGCTGACCGAGGACAAGGCGTTCGACATCGCGCCGATGCGGCAGCTGCTGGGCGTGGTCCCGCGCAGCCTGGCCGCAGGGCTGGCGGCCACGTTCGCGCGCCCGGCCTGAGCGAGCCGGCTAGGCCGGTCAGCCGCCGGCGAAGGCCTGCCGCAAGCCGTCCAGCCCGATCTGCACCGCCAGTGCCGCCAGCAGCACGCCCAGCACGCGCCCCGCCACGCTGGCGCCGGTATCGCCCAGCGCGCGGGCGATCCAGCGCGCACCCAGCAGGCAGATGAAGGTCAGCCCCACACTGACCGCCACCGCCGCCTCGATCGCGATGATCTTCCACGGGTCCCCGCCCGCATGGCTGTGCAGCACCACCATCGTCGTCATGCCGCCCGGCCCGGCAATCAGCGGTATGCCCAGCGGGAATATCGCAATGTCCTCGTCGGTTCTGATGGCCGCCTGGCGTTCCTGGTCGGTGTCGCGCAAAGCGTGGCTGCCCCGGACCATGTCGGCCGCGGTGATGAACAGCAGCACGCCGCCCGCCACCCGCATGGCCGGCAGGCCGATGCCGAGCGAGGCGAGCAGGCTTTCCCCCGCCAGCCCGAACACCGCCAGCACCACGAAGGCCAGCAGGCACGCCCGCCGCGCCTGGCTGTTGCGTTCGGCCTGCGTGTCGTGCGGCGTCATGGCCGCGAACACCACGGCGGTGCCCGGCGGATCTACGATCACCAGCAAAGCGACGACGGCATACAGAAAGGTGTTCAGGCTGGACCAGTGCATGACGGCGAAGCCCTTTCGTTCGAGACAAGGCGGATGGGCGCTGCGGTGCCCTCGGCCGGACGACCGGCCTCGTCAAGCCCGCGGGCGCCGGCACGCCGCGGTGCTACGGCTGGGCGGCTCGATGCCGGGCCGCGGCCAGGTCGTCGGCGGTGTTGACGTTGCAGAACGGGTCCGGTGCGTCGGCGAACCAGACGGACCGCATCCCGATCGACGCGCCGAACGCCCGCACCCGCCCCGATGCCGGCCCGGCCAGCCACTCCGAGAGTGCTGTGCGGCACGCCACTGGCCACAGTGCCACCAGCGGGTGGATGCCGGCGATGTTTTCCGCCCAGGCCGGCGCGGCACCCAGCCGGGCTGGCAGGCCAGGCGGAATGAACGGCGTATCGCCTGGCACGCTCAGCAGCGTGTGGGCGCCCAGCCCGGCGGCCCAGTCCAGCCCGCGCAGCACGCCGGCCAGCGGTCCGCGGCCGCTTATATGATCGCCCAGCACAGGCAGGGCGTGCTGCGCATAGCGCATCGGGTCGCCATTGGCCGAGATGGCGATGGAAGCCATCCCGGGCGCCAGACGCTGCAGGATATGGCCGATCATCGTCTGCCCGCCGAGCGTCAGCAGGGCTTTGTCCACACCGCCCAGCCGCGTGGCGCGGCCGCCCGCCAGCACGATGGCGGCCAGTTCAACCACGATGAAGAAGGGGGTTGGGGCGAACGACGGGGATCGAACCCGCGACAACCGGTACCACAAACCGGCGCTCTACCAACTGAGCTACGTCCGCCACATGTGGGCCGCGATGTAGGGCGAACGGGGGAGCGGCGTCAACGGCGCCACCCTGGCTAGGCCATCGCGTGCGCGGCGCCCGCCCGGGCGAAATACCGGCCCAGCCGCGCGCAGGCTTCATCGAGCACCGAGTCGGCCTTGCAGAACGCGAAGCGGACGTAGCCCTGCGGCGGATCGCGGTCGTAGAACGCGCTCACCGGAATGGCCGCCACGCCGGCCTCGGCGGTGATGCGCCGGCAGAACGCCAAATCGTCGCCTTCGAAGCCCAGCCGCCCGTAGCCGGCGGTAACGAAGTAGCCGCCCTGGGCAGGCAGCACGTCGAAACCGATTGCCTGCAAGCCCGCGCTCAGCCGCGCGCATTTTGCGGCCAGCGTGCCGGCCAGCGTGGCGAAATACGCATCGTCCTTGCCCAGCCCCATCGCGACGGCACGCTGCAGGTTGGGCGGCGTGGCAAAAACGAGGCTCTGATGCGCCTTGGCCACCACGCTCACCAGTGCCGGCGGGCCGCTGACGTAGCCGACTTTCCAGCCGGTCAGCGAGAACGTCTTGCCGGCGCTGCCCACGCGCAGGCAGCGCTCGGCCATGCCGGGCAGGGCCATCAGCGGCAGGTGGCGGGCAGGGGGGAACACCAGGTGTTCGTACACCTCGTCGCAGATCGCCACCGCGTCGTGGGCGGTCAGCAGCCCGGCGATGAAGGCCAGCTCCTCCTGCGTGAACACCTTGCCGGTCGGGTTCATCGGCGTGTTGAGCAGCAGCGCCCGCGTGCGCGGCCCGAAAGCGGCGGCCAGGGCCTCGCGCGGCAGCGCCCAGTCGGGCGGTTCCAGCCGCACCAGCCGCGGCACCGCGCCCAACAGCCGCACCACGGGCAGGTAGGTGTCGAACAGCGGCTCAATCAGCACGATTTCGTCGCCCGGATTGAGCGTGGCCATCAGGCTGGCCGCCAGCCCCTCGGTGGCGCCGCTTGTCACCACCACGCCCGACGCGGGATCGATCGGCAGGCCCCAGAACCGCGCGTTGGCCGCCGCCACCGCCGTCTTCAGCTCGGGCAGGCCGGCCAGTGGCGGATATTGGTTGCGCCCGTCGAGCAGGGCGGAGGCGGCGGCCTGCACCACATCCTCCGGCCCCTCGAAATCGGGGAAACCCTGGCCCAGATTGATGGCGCCGTGCTCGGCCGCCAGCGCCGACATCACCGTGAAGATGGTCGTTCCGGCCTGCGACAACAGAGTGTTCATCCAGCTCTCCCGTGCCGGTGGGCGTGCCCCGGCCTGCTGCCATTTGGCGCCGTGCACCCTTCATGCGACACAAGCGGCAATAGAATGAAGCGGGAGGCCACCGTGAAGAAGATCGAAGCCGTCATCAAACCCTTCAAGCTGGACGAGGTGAAGGAGGCGCTGCACGAGGTGGGCCTGCAAGGCCTGACGGTGATCGAGGCCAAGGGCTTCGGCCGACAGAAAGGCCATACGGAGCTGTACCGCGGCGCCGAATACGTGGTCGATTTCCTGCCGAAAGTGAAGATCGAGGTGCTGTGCGACGACGCCACCGCCGAGCGCGCGGTGGACGCCATCATCGCGGCTGCACGCACCGGGCGCATCGGCGACGGCAAGATCTTCGTCTCCTCGGTGGAGGAGGTGGTGCGGATCAGGACCGGCGAGCGGGGCGAGGCGGCGTTATAGCCCTTGCCATCCGCGCCTTAATCTTGCTCAACACCCGCGCCTAATCAGACAGGACGACCCCGCCATGGCCAAGAAGGTCCAGGACGCCGAACCCTCCGCCGTCTCGCGTTGCCTGGAGCTGATGCGCGAGAACTCGGTGGAGTATGTGGACCTTCGCTTCACCGACCCGCGCGGCAAGTGGCAGCACACGGCGCAGCACGTCTCCACCATCGACGAGGATGCGTTCCGCGACGGCATCATGTTCGACGGCAGCTCGATCGCCGGCTGGAAGGCGATCAACGAGAGCGACATGATCCTGCTGCCCGACCCGGCCAGCGCGGTGATGGATCCGTTCGCCGCCAAGCCCAGCATGATCCTGTTCTGCGACATCATCGAGCCCGGCACCGGCCAGGCCTACGGCCGCGACCCGCGCAGCACCGCCAAGAAGGCCGAGGCGTACGTGGCCGCCTCCGGCGTGGGCGACACCGCGTTCTTCGGCCCGGAAGCCGAGTTCTTCATCTTCGACAGCGTGAAGTTCGGCACCGGCGGCAATTACGGCCATTACAGGCTGGAGAGCGGCGAGGGCCCCGAAGCCTCGATGAAGGACTACCCCGAGGGCAATATGGGCCACCGCCCAGGGGTGAAGGGCGGCTACTTCCCGGTGCCGCCGGTCGATAGCGAGAGCGACCTGCGCGCCGAGATGCTCTCGGCGATGGGCGAGATGGGCCTGCCGATCGAGAAGCACCATCACGAGGTGGCGCAGAGCCAGCACGAGCTGGGCACCAAGTTCGGCCCGCTGGTGACCAGCGCCGACCAGATGCAGATCTACAAATACTGCGTCCACAACGTGGCCCACAGCTACGGCAAGACCGCCACCTTCATGCCCAAGCCGATCTACGGCGACAACGGCAGCGGCATGCACGTGCACCAATCGATCTGGAAGGACGGCCGCCCGGTATTCGCCGGCAACGCGTATGCCGATCTGTCGGAGACGGCGCTGCACTACATCGGCGGCATCATCAAGCACGCCAAGGCGCTCAACGCCTTCACCAACCCCAGCACGAACAGCTACAAGCGCCTGATCCCCGGCTTCGAGGCGCCGGTGCTGCTCGCCTATTCCGCGCGCAACCGCTCGGCCAGCTGCCGCATCCCGTATGCCACCAACCCGAAGGCCAAGCGGGTGGAGGTGCGCTTCCCCGACCCCACCGCCAACCCATACCTGGCGTTCGCCGCCATGCTGATGGCGGGGCTGGACGGCATCCGCAACAAAATCCACCCCGGCGAGCCGATGGACAAGGATCTCTACGACCTGCCGCCCGAAGAGCTGGCCGACATCCCCACCGTGTGCGGATCGCTGCGCGAGGCGCTGGGCGCGCTCGCCGCCGACCACGAATTCCTGCTGGCCGGCGACGTATTCACCCGCGACCAGATCGACAGCTACATCGCACTGAAATGGACCGAAGTGCACCGCTTCGAACACACACCGCACCCGGTCGAGTTCGAGATGTACTACTCGGTGTGAGCCTGGCGCTGCCGGCCGGCAGCGCTAACGCGGGATGTCGGCCTGCGCTGCGGCGGGCACCGCGGCGTCGATCAGCCGCACCGCTGCTTCGGTCTGGCCGGCCGCCAGCGCTTGCAAAGCCTGCGACACCTGGGTGACGAGCAGGCCGCTGGCCGGCACGCGTTCGCTTCCCCGCACCACCGAGCGATCGAGCGCCCGGGTCTCGGCGCGTTCCAGCGCTTCCTGCGCCTGGCCGGTGCGGCCGGCCAGCAGCGATGCCCGCGCGTCCAGCAGCAAGGTCTGCAGATCGTCGCTGGCGGGCGGCGCCGGCAGGTTCGGTGCCAATTCGGAGTGTGTGGTGGCCGCGTCCAGATTGCCGGCCCGGTCGGATCGCGGCAGCGAGGCGCCGGTGCCGATCACGTTGCCGGGCCGGGCGCCGTCCTGAGCGGGTTGCGCGGCCAGGCCGGTGCCCCCGATCGGCAGGGCGCAGGCGGCAAGAAGGCAGGCGGCCAGGTGGGAGCGCATGGGCGCGATCCTGCGCTGGCCGTGCGTGCCCAGCAAGCGCTGCGCGGAGCGTCAGGCCGGCTTGGTGTCTTCCGGACCCGTGCTGCCGCCCACGGCGGGCGGATCACTGGCGGGAAACGTGTCTTCCAGCGCCTCGTCGCGGTCTTCGTCCTGTTCGGTTTTCTCCTGCGTTCCACTCATCGCCGGCACTCCACATGCTGTGCCACCCACAACGCCGCCGGCCATCCGGGTTGCACCGGCGCCGCCCGCGGCTGACCTGGCCGAGCGTTATGATTTTCATGCTGCATTGCATGATGTTGCAACGGCGCACCACCTGCCTGTCGCACGCTTGACGCGTTTAGTGTGCCCACCCTAACGTTTCGACGTAGTCAAAAGCCTTGCTGCGCCAATACGGCACGGGCGGGCACGCCAGACCGGACGAGAGAGCCGGCGGTTTTTCGGGGGATACGGCGTGGTCAAGTCATCGATGTTCAAGTTCGGCAGCACCATTCGCGCAAACCGCCGCGGTTTGCTGCTGGCCGGGGCAGCCGCTTTCGCGTTGTCTGCCAACAATGCGCACGCCTACGACGCCACGATCGGCGGCTGGCAGGTCAACATCGACACCACCCTGTCTTCGAGTGTGGACGTGCGTGCCTCGCCGATCGACCAGAACTTCGTGGGCGTGGCCAATGGCGGCCAATTCGTGCTCGCCAACAACGACAACGGCACGCTGAACTACAAGAACAACACGCCGGTCGCCGCCACCCAGCGCATCACCACCGAGATCCAGGCCAAGAAAGACGATTTCGGCTTCTTCATCCGTGCCACCGGCTTCTACGACCCGATCACCGATAGCGAGCGCACGGATTTCCAGAAGCTTTCGCGCGCCGCCGTGCGCGACGTGGGTGCCGATCTCCGCCTGCTCGACGCCTATGTGTTCGCCCGCCCCACCATCTTCGGCCATGCCGTGGACGTGCGCGTGGGCGCCCAGGCGCTGAACTGGGGCGAGAGCACCTTCATCCAGTTCGGCATCAACTCGATTACGCCGCTCGACGTGACCGCCTTGCGCACGCCCGGCTCGGAATTGCGCAACGCGTTCCTGCCGATCCCTGTGGTGGACCTCAAGACCGAAGTCGGCGCGGGCGTCACCGTGGAAGCCTTCTGGCAGCCGATCTGGACCCGCACGCGCCTGGAGCCGAACGGCTCGTTCTTCAACACCAACGACTCGCTGCTCGACGGCGGTACCTACGGCAATCTGCGTAACGACTTCCCGGATAACCGCCGCGCGGTCCTGGGCGTCAACCAGGCTGCGGGCGACATCTTCGGTGCAGCCCTGCCGCGCCTGAACGATCGCCATCCCACCGGGCTCGGCGAGTTCGGCATTGCCCTGCGCAAGACCTTCGCCAGCCTCGACGATACCGAGATCGGCCTGTATTTCGAGAATTACCACAGCCGCACGCCGTTCGGCTCCAACCGTACCGGCATTTCCAACGTCTCCGGCCTGGCCGGCGTGCTTGGCCCGACCTTCGGCGACCTGCCCAACCCGTTCACGCTGGCGCTGCCCGGCGCCGGAAAGGCGTATGCGAAGAACACCTACACCAATACGGCCGGGTTCTTCGCCGACTATCCCAAGGACATCCACCTGATCGGCATCAGCTGGAACTTCACCGGGCCTGACGGCATCGCCATCCAGGGCGAGCTGTCGAGCCGCATCAACCAGCCGCTGCAGCTCAGCGCGTCCGACTTGGCACTGGCCGTCAGCCTGCCGGCCATCGCGCAAACGGCCAAGCTCTCGCCGCTGGTGCAGATCGCGCTGAACAACGCCTTGCACAACGATCCGGTCGTCAACCTCGTAGGCAATCCGGAGTGCTTCAACTGCATCATCGATGGCTGGAAGCGCTATCCGGTGATCCAGGCACAGACGACCTTCACCAAGCTGTTCCCGGCCGTCCCCAGCCTCTACATCAACCAGATCGCGCTGATCGGCGAAATCGGCGGCGACTACGTGGCCGACTTCCCGCGCGAACGCGGTATCTTCGACGCGGCCTACACCACCGACGTCAATTCCGCCTTCAACGAAACGGCGACGGTGAACGGCAACACGCTGATCTCGCATAAGGGGCTGCCGAGCCAGTTCTCCGCCGCCTACACGATCGCCAGCATCATCGACATCCCGAACCTGCTTCCCTACGGCATCGACATGAAGCCGACCTTGTCGTTCCAGCATGATTTCGTCGGCACCAGCCCCGTCGGCGCCAACATCTTCGTGCAGAACACCGCGGCGGCCAGCGTGGGCGTCACGTTCAACTACCTGCAGGCCTGGAGCCTTGGCGTGCAGTACACCAACCACTTCCCGATCTTCGACGGCGGCAAGTTCTACGGCCTGCTGGATCGCGACTTCTACAGCGCGACCGTCTCGTATGAATTCTGATCGGCTGCCCGGAGCGATGGCGTCTCCGGGGGTCGTCTGATCGTCGGCCGGAGGGCTTGCCCTCCGGCAACACGGAAATTTGAAATGGGACAAGTGCGGCCAGCCGCGCTTTAACCAGCGACTAATCGAAGCAATCGATGGCCGGCGTCCCACGCCACCGGCTCTCGGTTGCTTCGGTGCTTCGGAGGGGCGTCCATCCTCCCAATACTACGCGAGAGGTGAGTGTCCTTGTTTCATCAGAAAGCGCCCGCCGTCGCGGCCCCTATCCGCCTGATCGCCGCGATCCTGCTTCTGGCCGCCAGCCTGCCGGCCGCGCAGGCTGCCCCTTCTGCCGCGCCCGCCACCACCGACCGCCCTGCGTGGCGCAAGATCCACGGCGTGCTGCTCGCCATCGCACGCGCCGGCAACCGGCTGGTGGCCGTGGGCGATCGCGGCACCGTCCTGCTTTCGGATGACCAGGGCGTCAGCTGGCGCCCCATCGACAGCGGCACCGACGTGCTGCTCACCGCCACCATCTTCACCAGCGGCGACGAGGGCTGGGCCGTGGGGCAGGATTCCACGATCCTGCATACGGCCGATGCCGGCGTGCATTGGACCAGCCAGCTCAGCGCGCCGGGCAAGGACCAGGCGCTGTTCTCGATCGCCAGCCTCGGCCCCAATCACCTCGTCGCCAGCGGCGCCTACGCGCTGATGCTGGAGACGACGAACGCCAGCACCTGGACGCCCGTCAAGCTGCCGAATCTCGATGAGGACTATCACCTGAACTGCGTGATGCCGCACGGCGCCGACGTAGTCGTTACCGGCGAAGCCGGCCACGCTTTCGTCCGCCACGGCGTCACCTGGACGCCGATGCCGGTTGGCTACGAAGGTTCGCAGTTCGGCTGCCTGACCACCAAGAACGGTGACATGTACAGCTTCGGCCTGCGCGGCAGCCTGTTCATCGCCACGGCGACGGCACCGGCCTGGCACCGGATCGATACCGGCGAGCAGCGCTCGATCTTCGGCGGCACCGTGCTGGCGGACGGCAATCTCGCCATGGTCGGCAGCAACGGCCTCGTCCTCCTGTACGACCCGCAATCCAAGGCCGTGCACACGCTGCCGCCGCCCACCGGCGTCAGCCTGTCCGGCGTGGCCGAGGCGGGCGGCGGCAAGCTGGTTGCCGTCGGCGAGGACGGCGTGCATCTGGTCGACCCGGCTTCGGCGGCCCCTGAACCGGCCACGGCCCATGCTGCAGAGGTGACGCAATGATCGGCTGGCTCGAGCGCGCGCTGTTTTCCAACCGGCGCAAGATCCTTGTGGCGTTCGCGCTGGTCACCGTGGCCCTGGGCTCGTTCGCGATCCACGTCCGCCCGGACGCCTCGTTCGACAAGCTGCTGCCCTCGCACAACGCCTATATCGACACCTACAAGAAGGTCGAAGCGCAGTTCGGCGGCGGCAACGTCCTGCTGATCTCGCTGGAAGCCAAGCACGGCGACATCTTCACGCCGCAATATTTCGACGCGCTGCGGCGCCTCACCGACGACGTGTTCTTCCTGCCCGGCGTAGACCGCACCCATGTCAGCAGCCTCTACACGCCTGACACACGGTTCGCCGAGGTCGTCGAAGGCGGCTTCAACGGCGGCCCGGTGATCCCGGCCACCTTCAAGCCCGATGCGGCCGGCTTCGCCAGCGTCAAATCCAACATCTACAAATCCGGCATCCTCGGCCGGCTGATCGCCAACAACTTCCGCAGCGCGGTGGTCAGCGCCAAGCTGAACGACGTCGACCCGCGGACCGGCGCGCACCTCGATTACGGCAAGTTCGCCGACGAGCTCGATACCATCATCCGCGCCAAGTACAACACCGCCGACACCCAGGTGCACGTGCTCGGCTTCGCGCAGGCGGTGGGCGACATCGAACACGGCGCGCAGGTGATCGTGCTGTTCTTCGGCATCGCGCTCGCGGTGGCCGCGGTGCTGCTCTACATCGTCTCGCGCTCGTTCTACCTGACCGGCGCGGCCCTGGCCTGCTCGCTGATTGCGGTCATGTGGCAGCTGGGCATCATCACCATCCTGCATATCGGCATCGACCCGATCTCGGTGCTGATCCCCTTCCTCATTCTGGCCATCGGCGTCAGCCACGGCGTGCAGATCGCGCTGTCCAACGTGCGCCTGGTGGGCGAGGGCAAGTCGGCGCTGGATGCAGCCCGCGGCAGCTTCCACAACCTGCTCGAGCCGGGCGTGGTGGCACTTTGCCTGGCGGTGCTCACCTTCGTCACCGTCACCACCATCCCGGTGCCCGCCATCCGCGAGCTGGCGCTTACCGCGGCCATCGGCATCGCTGTGCTGGCGGTCACCAACCTGCTCGTGCTGCCGGTGATTGCGAGCTTCGCCGGCATCTCCATGGCGCGCGTGGAAGCCGCCCAGCGCGGGGCTGCGCGGTTCGAGGGCTTCTGGCGCCTGCTGGCCAGCCTGATTGCTCCGCGCTCGGCCATCGTCATCTGCGCGCTGACGGCCGCAGTCGCCGGCGGCGCGCTGCTGCTCGGCCAGCCGGTGGTGGGCGACCTGCATGTGGGCGTGCCGGAATTGCGGCCCGACAGCCGCAACAACCGCGACGCCGCGTTCTTCCAGGCCAACTATACGGTCAGCGTGGACGTGCTCGAGGTGTTCGCCGAAGGTCCGGCCAATTCCTGCCTCGACTACAACGCGATGCGGCGCATCGACGATCTGGATTACCGCCTGCAGGGCGTGCCCGGCGTGCGCAGCACGATCTTCATGGCGCATCTGATGCGCAGCGCCGCCAACGTGGCGTGGAACGAGGGCAATCCGAAGTTCAACTACCTGCCACACGACAGCCGCGTGCTGGGCCGCGACAGCTCGGCCTTCGAAGTCTCGATGGGCCTGGCCAACAACGACTGCTCGGCTATGCCGCTGATCATCTTCCTGACCGACCACAAGGCCGGCACGATCGATCGGGTGATCAAGGCGATCGAGACGTTCAACGCCACGCCGAACAACTCGAAGGTGCGGCTGGAGCTCGCGGCCGGCACCGCCGGCGTGATCGGCGCCACCAACGCCGTGGTGGAGGCCGCCCAGCTGCCGATGCTCGGCCTGGTCTACGGCATGATCATCGTGATCTGCCTGGTGGTGTTCCGCTCGGTGCGCGCTGCCCTGTGCATCGTGCTGCCGCTCGCCGCGGTGTCGATCCTGGCCAATGCGGCCATGAGCGTGCTCGGCATCGGCCTGAAGCTGTCCACGCTGCCGGTGACCGCGCTGGGCGTCGGCATCGGCGTGGATTACGGCATCTACAAGTTCAGCCGCCTTTCCTACTACATGCGCCGCGGCTACACGCTGAACGCCGCCTATATCCAGACGCTGCGCGAGACCGGCAGTGCGGTGATCTTCACCGGCCTGTCGCTCTCCATCGGCGTGGCCACCTGGGCGTTCTCACCGCTGCAGTTCCAGGCGGATATGGGCATGCTGCTGACGTTCATGTTCTTCATGAACATGGCGGGCGCCATCGTGGTGCTGCCGGCCATCATCGGCGTGATGGACCTGATCGTGCCGCAGAAGCACCCCGGGGACATCGCTGCCGCGCTGGAGCCGGAGCACGGGACCGAGGCGTAGGCCTTAACGCGCGGGCCTTGCTCTCCGAACGGAGGGCAAAGCCCGCGCGCCGGCTGGCGCCTGAGCCGCGGTTCTTGGAACTTGGTCGGTGCCGATGCGATCAGGTGGCTGCAGCTTTTCAGTGCTGCCCCGGCGGCAGCCTGGCGCCAGCCCCGGACCGTTGCCGATACGATCAGCCCAGGCCCGCCACTGTGTTCGACTTGGCGAACGCCGCACCGCACGCGGCGGCTAAAAAAAGCCCTTCCGAACACGCAATCAGCTTGCGTGCCCGGAAGGGCGAAGGCTAGTCGCCGCTCCCTCGTTTGGGGGAGAGGGCGGCGACCCCGTCCGGCTAGCGGTGACCCATCTGCCGGAGCGCGTCGGCGGTGAAGTCACGCGGCGTCAGTGAAACCGCGTTGTAGCTGGGTGCCACCGGCTCCTGGTTGTGCAGGCCCTGCACCAGATAGCGGTGCTGATACAGGTCCACGTATTCGTAGCCGTCCGCGCCGAACACCGGCACCTCGGGCGCCTCGATCGGGAAGGCCATGGCGGTGCGCCACAGATTGCCCCGGCCGTCGTAACGGTCCGAGATCAGCGGCTGCCAGCTATCCTCGTCGAGGTAGATCGTCCGGCGCGTGTAGATGTGGCGGAACTCGGGCTTCAGCTTGGCTTCCACCATCCACACCCGGTGCAGCTCGAAGCGGATCAGCTCCGGCTTGAGCGATTCCCGGCCCATCATTTCGCCGTAGCGCAGCGCGGGGTCCTGCAGCTTGTAGGTGTTGTAGGGAACGTACATCTCGCGCCGTCCCACCAGCGTCCACTCGTAACGATCCAGCGCGCCGTTGAACAGATCGTAGTCGTCTACCGTCTCAAGTCCGTCAGTGTCGGTCAGCGGCGTGTCGTAGTCGATGTCCGGCGCACGGCGCACCCGGCGCTCGCCCGGGTTGTAGCTCCAGGCTTCCCGGCCCTGGGAGTACGGGTTCTCGTGGTTCACCACCAATGTCAGCGCGCCCGCATCGCGCGGCGGCGAGAGCACTTCCTGGCGGAACAGGCTGTCCCACTGCCGGGTATTGGCAAAGCCGGCCGTATTGTAGGGCAGCATGATGTCCTCATGCCATTTCTGCAGCGAGTAATCGCCGTTGGGCGTCGAGATGACGTTGGTGACGTTGCGCACGATTTGCGTGCCGCGCCAGCGCAGGGTGGAGTTCCAGATCGCCTCGGCACCATCATGCGGTATCGGGAACGGCACGGAGAGCGTTGCGCCCTCGACCCCCTGGCCGCCATGGACGGTATGCGCGCGGGCTTCGTTGGCCACCGCGTTGTCGTAGATGAATTGCGGGGCCGCCGCGGTGCGGTGCGTGGGATACACGTCCACGTGGTAGCCGTGCAGGGTGCGGATCATCGCCGCGGTGCCCAGCGCCAGGCGGCCGGCGTAGCGATCCACGTTCTGCGCGCTGATGGTGAAGAGCGGCCGCTCGCCGGCGAACGGATCGAGCCGCGTATGGATCGGCTTGCTGCTGATGGTGCCGACCAGCCCGCCGGTCCAGGCCGGGATTGTGCCGTCCTCGTTGCCGGCGCGAATGGCGCCCAGCGGCGTCAGGCCCGGGCCGGCGCCATCGGCTTCGCTGGCGCGATCAGGCAACACGGCCAGCGCGATGGCGCGTTGCGGCAGCAGGCTATGGGGCGCCGCCTCGGCTGCGGGCACGTTCTCGGGCGGGGCCGCGGCCTCGGCTACCGGCGCGGGGTCGGCGGCAGCGGCCACGGCGGCGGCGGCGTGCCGATGATGCCGATGGTGGCGATGCACGGGCGCACCCGAGTCGCCGGCTCCGACGGACTGGCCGAAGGCGCCTGGCGGCATCAGAACGATCTGGGCGGCGACCAAAATCGTGGCAGTCAGCAACATGCGTTTCATGAAATACCTCGACATTTCGTAAACGAACCTTAATCGCGATCACTTTTCCGTGTCCATGCATTTTTTTGGGTTGACCGGCGTCAAGGGTGGACACCCTAGGGCGGTGTTGCTTTAGTCAAACGGCAGGCGTGAAATCGCCGCTAAGATCGAGGGATGAAACAGTGCAAAGAACGATGAAGCAGACGCTGCTGGCCGCCACTATGCTTGGCCTGTTCGCCGGCGCCGCGCCCGCTTTGGCGCAGACCGCCGCCGATCTCGGCCATTCGCTGACGCCGATGGGCGCGATCAAGGCCGGCAACGCCGATGGCAGCATCCCCGCCTGGACCGGCGGCATGACCACGCTGACCCCCGGCTACGTGCCCGGCGGCGTGCGCCGCGACCCGTTCGCCTCCGAGCGTCCGCTGTTCTCGATCACCGCCCAGAACGTCGACCGTTACGCCAGCAAGATGGCGGAGGGCACGGTGGCCATGGTGCGCACGCTGCCCGGCTACCACGTCGATATCTACCCGACGCATCGCACCGCCGCCGCGCCGCAGTACATCTACGACAACGCCATCGCCAATGCCGGCCGTGCGCATCTCTCGGCCAACGGGCTGGACGTGGAGGGGGCCAAGCTCTCGATCCCGTTCCCCATCCCGCATAACGGCAACGAGGCGATCTGGAATCACATCCTGCGCTGGCGCGGCCTGCAGCTGCAGCGCACTGTGGCCAACGCCATTACCACCCCCTCGGGCGACTACTCGCTCACCCGCTGGCACGAGCAGATCATCTTCCCGTACAACACGCAGGGGATGAACAACCCGGCCAAGTGGGACAGCATGTTCTGGCAGGAAGTGCTGGCACCGCCGCGCATCGCCGGCCAGCTGACGCTGGTGATCAGCCATCAGGACCCGGCCGAGCAGCCGCGTGAGGCCTGGACCTACAACCCCGGCGAGCGCCGCGTGCGCCGTGCGCCGGAGATCAACTACGACACGCCGGTGCAGAACACCGACGGCCTCGAGACCGTTGACGACTACGACATGTACAACGGCGCCATCGACCGCTACAACTGGAAGCTGGTGGGCAAGAAGGAACTCTATATTCCTTACAACACCTACAAGATCCAGATGCCGGGCGTGAAGTATAAGGACATCATCAAGCCGGAAGCCGTGAACCCGGACCTGCTGCGCTTTGAGCTGCATCGCGTGTGGGTGGTCGAAGCTACGCTGAAGCCCGGCTTCCGGCACATCTATGCCCGCCGGACGTTCTACATCGACGAGGATAGCTGGCAGACCGCCATCGCCGACCGCTACGACTCGCGCGGCCAACTCTGGCGCACGGCCATCGCCTTCATCGAGGAAGCGCCGGATGGTCCGCTGTGCGGCGCCGACGGCTACGAGTTCCTCGATCTGCAGGCGCATCGCTACCTGGCGCAGGGCCTGCACAGCGAGGAGGGCTCGGCACCCACCTATAACGGCACGTCGCTGACCCCGGACGACTACACCGCCGACGCGCTGCGCCGGGTGGGCCGCCGCTAGGCGCCGATCCCGGTCCGTTCATCGGTCCGACGGCAAGCGCCGTCGTCGGGTGCCCGCAAGGGTGCCCGGCGGCGGCGTTGTCGTGTGCAGGGCCGGCGCGCGGGCTGCGCCTAGCCTTGGGCGATCCGCCAGCTGATTGCGGCGCAGGAGCGGAACATGTCGCCGTACAGATGCGCCCGCGCATCCGCCGCATTGCCGCGCCGCGAGCGGTCGTACACCCCCCAGCCGATCGAGGCCGAGCGAAACAGCGAGAACGCCAGGTAGAACGGCCAGTCCTGCGCTGGAAAGGCGCGGCCGACCCGCTCGCAATAGCGCGTCACCAGCGCGTGCTCGCTCGGCAGGCCCAAAGCCGCCAGGTCGGCGCCGCCCAGCCCTTTGAACGGGCCGCCGCTTTGCGGCAGGTGGTAGAACGAGGCGAAATAGGCCAGATCCGCCATCGGATGGCCGATCGTGGCCAGTTCCCAGTCCAGGATCGCCAGCAGGCGCGGCGCCTCGGGCGCGAACATCAGATTGCCCAGCCGGTAGTCGCCATGGGCGATCACCCCGGGCTCGTCGGGCGGCAGATGCGCCGGCAGCCAGGTGATCAGCGCCTCCATGTCGGCATTGGGCTCGGGATTGGAGGCGAGATACTGCTTGGTCCAGCGCCCGATCTGGCGTGCGATATAGGCGTCCGGCCGGCCAAAACCCTCCAGCCCGGCTGCCCGCCAATCTGCGCGGTGCAGGGCGGCCAGCCCGTCGGCGGC
Organism: uncultured Alphaproteobacteria bacterium; assembly: GCA_963751795.1. Classification (GTDB taxonomy): domain Bacteria; phylum Pseudomonadota; class Alphaproteobacteria; order Acetobacterales; family Acetobacteraceae; genus BOG-908. Next base: position 1,273,371 of record CAVVVI010000004.1, on the reverse strand, counting down.
TGCGAACCAGTAGCTGGCCCGCTCGCCATGCGGGATGGTCTCCAGCCGCAGATCCGTCAGCACGCGGCCTTCGATGAAATCCATGACGTAGAACGGCGTGCCGATCACCGCCGGGTCCTCGCACAACAGGCGTGCCGCCGGCACCGGCACGTCGGTGGGGCCCAGCGCCCGCATTGCGGCGTATTCCCGCTCGACGGCATGGGCAGAAGGCAGGATGGCGCCGGGCGGCTTCTTACGCAGCACGTAGCGGCGGCCGGCAGCATCCGTCATGAGGAAGGTGGGGTTGCTCTGCCCGCCTTGGAACTGCAGCAGGGTCAGCGGCAGCGTCACCTCGGGCAGCGCAGTCGCCAGATATTCAGCCAGCCGGGCCTCGTCGAAGCGATGTTGCTCGCGCACCGCGATCATCTCGGTCATGTCGTCTTCCCCATCTCGCGGCGCTGCCGCCTATGCTGCGCGCCTGCCCGGTCAGGACAAAGCGGCGTGCCTGATGTCCTCGCTTCGCCGTGCCGCGGCAACCGCGTAGGGCGTAAACAACGCTTCCACCTGCGCATACCCCCATTGCAGATGCGTGCGCGTAATCGTCTCCACGCCCTGGCGGGATCGCAGGTAGTCGATCCAGTAGCTCGCCACGATCCAGGCGTTGACGACCAGCCGGTCCAGCTCCTCATCCGTGGCGCAGAGCACGCCCTCGCTCACCAGCATGCCCAGCGTGCTGCGAACCTGCGCCTGCCCGTGATCGGTCAGGCGGGTGAGGCGCGGCTGCAGTTCCGGCGCCATGCGGTAGATCCCTGCGGCGTAGAACAGCCGCCACTCCCACATCGTGTTGAACCAGCCGGCCAGATACTGCCGGTGCGTCTGTGGCCGCGCGCGCAGGCCCTGGGCGGCGGCGCCGGCCGCGTCGAGCGCCTCTTCGAAACGCTCGAACAGCGCGGTCACGATCTGGTCCTTGCGCCGGAAATGGTAGTGCAGGTTGCCTTCGCTGATGCCCACGCCGGTGGCGATTTCGGCCGTCGTCACCTCCGCTGGGCCGCGTTCGTTGAACAGCGTGCGGCAGGCTTCGAGGATGCGCTCACGCGTGGTGGATTTCTGCTCGGCCATGCCCTGACCTGGCTCGTTCTTGTTGGCGGCCACAGGCGGGGCCGCGTTGACACGCTTAGGGTGAACACCCGACACTGCCGACTATGGCGAACCGCCATGCCCGGGTCCAGCACCCGGTCGCCGGTCCGCCCCACACCACGCGCGCCGCATCTAGCCCGGCGCCACCCCAGGGAGCATCCACATGCGGCAAGCCGTCATCGTGTCCACCGCGCGCACGCCGATCGGCCGCGCCTATCGCGGCGCGTTCAACAACACGCAGGGCGCCACGCTGGCCGGCCACGTGCTGGCCCAGGCCGTCAGCCGCGCCGGCATCGATCCGGGCGAGGTGGAAGACGTGATCATGGGCTGCGCGCTGCAGCAGGGCACCACCGGCGGCAACGTGGCCCGCCAGGCCGCCGTGCGCGCCGGCCTGCCGGTGACGACCGCCGGCACCACGGTCGATCGCCAGTGCAGCAGCGGCCTGCAGGCCATCTCGATCGCCAGCCAGCGCGTCGATGTTCGACGGCCTGCCGGTCGCTATCGGCGGCGGGCTGGACAGCATCAGCCTGGTGCAGAACGAGCACATGAACCAGTTCCGCGGCCGCGACGAATGGCTGATGGCCCACAAGCCCGAGATCTACATGGCGATGATCGACACCGCCGAGACGGTGGCGCAGCGCTACCAGATCACCCGCGAGGCGCAGGACGAGTACGCGCTGGAAAGCCAGCGCCGCACCGCCGCCGCCCAGGAAGCCGGCCGGTTCGATGCCGAGATCGTGCCGATGGAAAGCCAGATGGCGATGACCGACAAGGCGACCGGCGAGGTCAGCCACCGTGCGGTCACGCTGAAGAAAGACGAGGGCAACCGCGCCGGAGACCACGCTGGACGGCCTGGCCTCGCTCAAGCCGGTGCGCGGCGAGGGCCATGTGATCACCGCCGGCAACGCCTCCCAGCTCAGCGACGGCGCTTCGGCCTGCGTGGTGATGGAAGCCGGCGAGGCCTCGCGCCGCGGCCTCACTCCGCTGGGCGCGCTGCGTGGCCTGGCGGTGGCCGGCTGCGAGCCGGACGAGATGGGCATCGGCCCGGTCTACGCGATCCCGCGTTTGCTGGAGCGCAACAACCTCGCCGTGGACGACATCGACCTGTGGGAGCTGAACGAGGCTTTCGCGGTGCAGGTGATCTACTGCCGCGACCGCCTGCGCATCGATCCGGCGAAGCTGAACGTGGATGGCGGCGCCATTTCCATCGGCCACCCCTACGGCATGTCCGGCGCGCGCATGGCGGGGCATCTGCTGATCGAAGGCAAGCGCCGCGGTGCGAAATGGGGCGTGGTGACCATGTGCGTGGGCGGCGGCATGGGGGCTGCGGGGTTGTTTGAGATCTTCTGAGCCAAGGCCTTCTTTTTTGAAGAAAAGAAGCAAAAAACTTTTGCTCGGGCTGTCGCGCCCAAGCTGGTCCTCCGCGCGACTCTGATCGCGAGCGAACCAAGCAAAAGTTTTTTGGTCCTTTTTTTCAAAAAAGGACTGCTTGCCTTACCTCCCGTCCAAATCGCCGCAGGAACCCAACCATGGACGTGCAAGACAAAACCATCATCATCACCGGCGCCGGCAGCGGCATCGGCCGATCGTTGGCCCAGCTCTTCCATGCCAATGGCGCCCGCCATATCGCGGTGGCCGACCTGAACGAGGCCGGCGCGCAGGAGACCGCGCGGATGGTTGGCGGCCGCGCCTATGCGTGCGACGTGACGCGCGAGGCCGATATCGGGCGCGTGGTGGCCGAGACGGTCGTGCATGCGGGGCCGATCGACCTGTTCTGCAGCAATGCCGGCGTCATCACGCTCGACCCTGAGTTCGACAACGCGGCTTCCGCCCCCGACGAAGCCTGGGCGCGGGCCTGGGCGGTTCATGTGATGGCGCATGTCTATGCCGCCCGCGCCGTGCTGCCGGCGATGATGGAGCGGGGCTCGGGCTGGTTCCTCAACACGGTTTCGGCGGCGGGGCTGCTGAGCCAGATCGGCTCGGCGACTTACAGCACCACCAAGCACGCGGCTATCGGCTTTGCCGAAAGCCTGGCCATTGCCGCCAAGGATCGCGGCGTGGGCGTGAGCGTGCTGTGCCCGCAGGGTGTGCGCACGCCGTTCGTGCAGGAGGGCGACTTCTTCGGCGGCGCCGACGTGGACGGCGTGCTGACGCCCGAGGCGGTGGCGCAGGCCGCGCTGGACGGGTTGCGCGCCGGCCAGTTCCTCATCCTGCCGCACCCCAACGTGGCCAACTACATGCGCGTGAAGGCCGAGACGTACGATCGCTGGGTCGGCGGCATGGCCAAGCTGCGCCGCGCCGTCAAAGTGCAAAGGCAAGCCCGTGGGCTCTGAAACCTTCGACTATGTGGTGGTCGGCGGCGGCCCCGCCGGCTGCGCGGTGGCCGCCCGCCTGGCCGAGGCGCGGCCGGACCTGACCGTGGCGCTGATCGAGCGCGGGCCGGCCAAGGGCGGCATGGCGTCGGACATTCCGCTCGGCATCGCCGTGCTCAATTCCCGCAAGAACGCCATTAACTACGGCTACCAGACCACGCCGCAGGCCGGGCTGGGCGGCAGGCGCGGCTACCAGCCGCGGGGCAGGGGCCTGGGCGGCAGCGCGCTGATTAACGCCATGATCTATATCCGCGGCCAGGCCGAGGATTACGATGCGTGGTCGCGCGATGCCGGCGCGCATGGCTGGGCCTGGTCGGACGTGCTGCCCTGCTTCAAGGCCGCCGAACACAACGAGCGCGGCGCCGACGAGTATCACGGCGCCGACGGGCCGCTCAACATCGCCGATCTGCGCACGCCAAACCCGGTGGCCGCCGCTTTCGTGGAGGCCGCCGAGCAGACGGGTTTCGTCCGCAATCCGGATTTCAACGGCCGCGACCAGGAGGGCTTCGGCACCTATCAGGTCAGCCAGAAGGGCGGCTCGCGCTACGGCGCCGGGCGGGCCTATATCGGCGACCGGCCGCGCGCCAATCTGACCGTGATGACCGACACCGACGTGGTGCGCATCTGCTTCGATGGCCGCCGCGCCACCGGCGTGCTGGTGCGCGGCGGCGGCGCGCCCGACCACGCCGTGCTGGCGCGGGCCGAAATCATCGTCTCGGGCGGCGCGTTCGGCTCACCGCAGCTGCTGATGTGCTCCGGCGTGGGCCCTGGCGCGCATCTGCGCGCGCACGGCATCGCCGTGGTGCACGACAGCCCCGATGTCGGCGCCAATCTGCAGGATCATGTCGATTACACGATCAACCGCCGGGTGCGGAGCCGCCATTTGTTCGGCGCCGCGCCAGGCATCCTGCCGGACCTCGTGCGAGCCTGGCGCGCGTACAAGCGCGACGGCACGGGCATGCTCACCACCAACGTGGCCGAGTCCGGCGGCTTCCTCCGCAGCGCGCCGGAGGTGGACCGGCCCGACCTGCAGATCCATTTCTGCACCGGCGTGGTGGACGACCACGGCCGGCGCGCCCATGCGTTCCGCGGCCTGTCGGTGCACACCTGCGTGCTGCGGCCGTACAGCCGCGGCACCGTTCGCCTCGCCAGCCCGGACATGCGGGACGACCCGCTGATCGATCCCAATTTCTTCGGCGACGAGCGCGACCTGCACACGCTGGCGCGCGGCGTGGCCATCAGCCTGCGCATCCTGGCCGCACCCGCCATGGCGCCGTATGCCGGCGCGCCTGTGCGACCGCCGATCGAGGAGCCGGGCCCGGCGCTGCTCGCCCGCATCCGCGCCGAAGCCGATACGATCTACCACCCCGTGGGCACCTGCCGCATGGGGGCCGATGCCGACGCCGTGCTCGACCCGCTGCTGCGCGTGCGCGGCACCGAGGGGCTGCGCGTGGTGGATGCCTCGATCATGCCGACGCTGATCAGCGGCAACACCGCCGCACCGTCCGCGATGATCGGCGAACGGGCGGCGCAGCTGATCCGGCAGAGTAACCGGTAGGGCCGGCGCGGCAGGCGGGGCTCCGGCGGGCGGGGCACAAAGGGTAATCCGATTACCTTTTGATTAGGCCAAGCGGAGTCGTGCTTGTCGCAAGGCGTCGCCAAGGCCATCCAATTGCTGATCGAGACTGCACGGCCACAAGTTTCGCCTTTGCCGATGGCCGTTACGGTGGCACGATCGTAACGGTTCAGCACGGATAGGCCGTGCGACCGCTTCGGATACCGCGCCAATGCGCCCTCTGCTCCGCGTCGCCATGGCCTGCCTGGCACTAACGCTGTCCGCGTCCGCAGCACGGGCGGAATGCCGGCTGGGCGCCGTTGCCGTCCTGCCCTTGCAGGACCACCACTTCGTCTTCACCGGCGATGTCAACGGCAAGCCGGCGAGCTTCTTACTCGATACAGGCTCGTTCGCCACCGTTTTCACACGCGTTGCGGCGGCCCGGCTCGGCATCTCCCTGTCGCAGCTGGATTTTGATTCGCATGGGGTTGGTGGCGCGCAGCACACCTATCGTGGCGTCGCCAGACGCATGCGCATCGGCAACATGAATGCGGACGGCATGGTCGTGGGCGGCAGCGCCATGTTCGGCACTGCGACTGGTGCCGTGGACGGCCTGTTCGGCATGAACATGATGGCCGCCTATGACATCGATCTTGATCTCGCGGGCGGGCACGCGATCCTTTTCGAGGCTGAGGGCGGATGCCGTAGCCCCACCGTCGCACTCGCCCCGCCGCTCTACGACGTCCCGCTGGCCGATATCGACCATAACCGGCAGGCCGCCGTCGATATCAAGATCGATGGCCATACCATGCGCGCTTTGATCGACAGCGGTACCGGCCACACCTTCATGTATCGCAACGCCGCAAGCCGCTTAGGCGTCGACCTGAGCGGGCTGCGCGCTGCCGGGCGCCTGATGGTAGGCGGTATCGGCCCACGCGCCGTCGCCGCCATGAAGCACGTGTTTGCCCGTGTCGAGATCGGCAGCCTGGTGGTGAACTACATGCCCATCACAATCATCGACCAGGCGGATTCGGGCTACAGCCGCGTGCCCATCGGCTCCCATCTGGCCGACCTGACTGATGGCGACGTGGGCGGCGAGGACATGCTGCTGGGCGCCGACTTCATGCAGAAGGTGCATCTGTGGATCTCCCACTCGTCACACCGTCTGATCATGCAGTATCCGCCACAGCCTTCGGTGCTGCCGCGCTGATCAACGCCGCGTCGGCGCGAGGCAAGGGCAGGCTGGCGTCCCGTAGGGGATTCGAACCCCTGTTAGCGCCGTGAGAGGGCGCTGTCCTGGGCCTCTAGACGAACGGGACGTTCTGGCCGGGGGCATCGTCTAGCGCCCTCTGCCGCGTGTTGCAACCTGCCTGGCCCCGCGCCGCTCCCTTGATCCCGTGGCCAAGCCGGGGCAGGTTCCGCGCCGCATACAACCCCTGAAGCGGTGCTGCGTTCTGTGCCGCGCGCCCTCCTGCGGCCGGCCTGCTCGCCCGCCACGTCATCCTCCGCCTGACCCTCCAAGGAGCCTCCGTGGTCAAGAAACTCAGAAAAGCCGTGCTGCCCGTGGCGGGGCTGGGCACGCGGTTCCTGCCGGCCACCAAGGCCATGGCCAAGGAGATGCTGCCTGTCGTGGACAAGCCGCTGATCCAATACGCGGTCGATGAGGCACGGGCCGCCGGGATCGAGCAGTTCTGCATGATTACCGGGCGGGGCAAGATCGCACTCGTCGAGCATTTCGACGTGGCCTACGAGCTGGAATCCACGTTGCGGCAGCGCGGCAAGGAGGCCGAGCTCGACGCCTTGCGCGCGGCCCAGTTGCCGCCCGGCGCCATCGTAACGGTGCGCCAGCAGGTGCCGCTGGGGCTGGGGCACGCCATCTGGTGCGCGCGGGCCTTCATCGGCGACGACCCGTTCGCCATCCTGCTGCCCGACGACCTGATCTTGGCCGACACGCCCTGCACCCAGCAGCTGGCCGAGGCGTATTACCAGACCGGCGGCAGCGTGGTGGCGGTCACCGAAGTGCCGCGCGACCAGACCAACAAATACGGCATCCTCAAGGTCGGCACTGATGACGGCCGGCTGGTCGAGGTGACCGGACTGGTCGAAAAGCCAAAGCCCGAGGACGCGCCGTCCAACCTGTCGATCATCGGCCGCTACGTGCTGCTGCCGGGCGTGATCGAACATCTCGCGCGCATGGAGCGCGGTGCCGGCAACGAGGTGCAGCTGACCGACGGCATGGCGCGGATGATCGGCAGCACGCCGTTCCACGGGCTGCGCTACGAGGGCAAGCGCTTCGATTGCGGCGACAAGATCGGCTTCCTCGAAGCCCAGATCGCCTTCGCCCTGGCGCGCCCGGAGATGGCGGCCCAGGTGCGCGGCTTCCTCCAGAAATACCAGGATTCCTGATGGACAGTTTCAGCCACGTCTTCGACGCGACCTCGCTGCGCGAATACGACATCCGCGGCGTCGTGGGTCGCACGCTGCACCCGGCCGATGCGTTCGCCATCGGGCGGGTATTCGGCAGCGTGGTGGCCGGGCAGGGCGGCCGCACGGTGGCCGTGGGCTATGACGGGCGGCTTTCCTCGCCCGAGCTGGAGCCCGAGCTGGTGCGTGGCCTGGTCGCCAGCGGGATCGAGGTGCTGCGCGTCGGCCGCGGGCCCACGCCGATGCTGTACTATGCCGCTGTCACCCTGAAGGCCGATGGCGGCGTGATGGTCACCGGCAGCCACAATCCGCCCGACTATAATGGCTTCAAGATGGTGCTGGCCAACAAGCCGTTCTTCGGCCGCCAGATCCAGGATCTCGGCGCGCGCGCGGCCGCTGGGGACGTGGTGACGGCCGAGGGCGGCAGTGTCCGCGACGTGGACGTGATGGCCGACTACGTCGCCCGGCTGCTGAGTGACTGGGATGGTGGCGACCGTATCCTCGACGTGGTCTGGGACAACGGCAACGGCGCGGCCGGCGAGGCGCTGCAGCGGCTCGTCAAGTCGCTGCCCGGCAATCACACCGTGCTGAATGGCGAGATCGACGGGCGCTTCCCCGCCCATCACCCTGACCCGACCGTGCCCAAGAACCTTGTCCAGCTTATCGACGAGGTGCGCGCCCGCGGCGCCGATTTGGGCATCGCCTTCGATGGCGATGCCGACCGCATCGGCGCGGTGGACAACGAAGGCAACATCCTGGCCGGCGACCAGCTGCTGGTGATCTTGGCGCGCGACGTGCTCGCCAACCGGCCGGGCGCCACGATCATCGCCGACGTAAAGGCGAGCCAGGTTCTGTTCGACGAGATCGCGGCTGCCGGCGGCACGCCGCTGATGTGGCGCACCGGCCATAGCCTGATCAAAGCGAAAATGGCCGAGCTCTCCGCGCCGCTGGCCGGCGAGATGTCCGGCCATATCTTCTTCGCCGACAAATGGTACGGGTTCGACGACGCGCTCTACGCCGCGATCCGCCTGCTCGGCATCGTCGCGCGCATGGAGGGCCGGTTGTCGGCGGTGCGCGCAGCGCTGCCGCACGTGCTCAACACGCCCGAGCTGCGCTTTGACTGCGACGACACGCGCAAATTTGCCGTCATCGACGAAGTGGCCGCGCGGCTGCAGGCCGATGGCGCCAACGTCTCGGCCATCGACGGCGTGCGCGTCTCCACGCCCGACGGCTGGTGGCTGCTGCGCGCATCCAACACGCAGGCCGTGCTGGTGGCGCGCGCCGAAGCCAAGTCGGAGGAGGGGTTGGAGCGGCTGAAGGCGGCGCTGGTGGCGCAACTCGGCGCGAGCGGGCTGGCGGCACCCGATTTCAGCGGTGAGCACGCCGGACACTGAGGCGCGCGTTCAGCCTATTGGCTGCACGCGAGTTCGGCGCCGGTCACCACGGCCTTCGAATCGAGCAGCGTGTTCTCTTCGCCGCTGGTCGTGACCCGCAATTCCACGCCGCCGCGGCCGTCGAACACGAAGTGGCAGGGCGCACCCTGGCTGAAGTCGCAGGAGAGCAGCTCGGTGTATCCGCGATCGTGGAACACCGACTGGTTACCGGCCATGCCGGTGAACTGCGAGCCGTGCCCCGGCTGCCAGCCGGCCGCGAGCAGTGCCGAGCGCGCCTGGTCGTACACCAGGCCCTTGATCACCGGAACCGCCGGCGCCGCTGTCGGGTCACATGCAGGCGCCGCACGCGCTGGTTGAACCTGCAGGCCCACCATCACGCACAAGAGTTTTAGTCGTGCATTCATGGGGAATGGTGAGCACACCGTCCGGCGGAATACGACTAAGTTTTAGGCAATTTTTCAAACCGCTGCCGACATGTTGCCGCAAGGACGCGGCATTCAGGCAGCCGGCTGGTAGCACAGGCCGAGGTCGCCCGCGGCCGGTTGTAACGCGTTGGTCACGCCCAGCACCGTCTCGGCACCGCCCAGCAGCAGCACGCCATCGGCCGGCATCTGCCGCGCAATGGCGTCCAGCACGCGCTTCTTGGTGGCGGGATCGAAGTAGATGAGAACGTTGCGGCAGAACACGACGTCGAACTGGCCCAGGGGCCGCAGATCGGCGAGCAGGTTCCACTGGCGAAACTGCACGGCGTCGCGCAGCGCCGGACGGATGCGCCATTGCTGCTCCTCCTTGACGAAATGCTTGACCAGCATCTGCATCGGCAGGCCACGCTGGATTTCAAATTGCGAATAGAGGCCCTGCCGCGCGCGTTCCAGCGGCTCGCGCGCGATATCGGTGCCGATGATCTCGAACGTCCGGCCGGCCAAAGCCGGGGCGAGATCGTGGCACACCATGGCGACCGAATAGGCCTCCTGACCATGCGCCGCGGCAGCCGACCAGATCCGCAGCGCCTGGCCGGGTGGCCGGGCCGCATGCAGGCGCGGCAGGATGCGGCGCAGCACTTCGAAGGGCCGGTTGTCGCGGAAGAACAGCGACTCGTTTGTCGTCATCGCGTCCACGATGTCGGCTTCCAGCGCGCTGCCCGGCCGGCATCGCGCCGCAAGCTCGTCAAGCCCGCTTAGCTTCTCGCGGCGCAGCAGCGGCGCCAGCCGCGTTTCGAGCAGGTACAGCTTGTCGGGACCGAGCGTGAGGCCGGAGCGTGCCTTCAGCATGGCCGAGAGCGCTGCGTACGCACCCATCACAGGCCGGCAGGCGCAAGGGTGGCGTCGAGCATGGTCAGCAGGCGGGGGCCGATCTGCGGCAGCGGCAGCACGGCGCAGGCCAGGCCGGCCTTGGCCACCCGCGCCGGGCATGCCCCACACCACGCTGCTGTCTTCGTCCTGCGCCACCACCGCGCCGCCGCCGGCCACAACCTCGCGCGCGCCGGCCAGCCCGTCCTGGCCCATGCCCGTCAGCATGGCCACCAGCAGGCGCCCCTCCGTTGCGGCAGCGGCCGAGCGCAACATGGGGTCCACGGCAGGGCGGCAGAAATGTTCGGCCGGGCCGTCCGACAGGGCCACCACCAGCTGCGTGCCGCGGCGGCGGACCAGCAGATGCCGCTCGCCGGGCGCGATCAGGATGCGGCCTGGAAGCACCGGCTCGCCATCCTGCGCCTGGCTGCACGGCAGCACGCCCAGCCGGTCGATATGGCGGGCCAGGACGGGTGTGAACGCGGCCGGCATGTGCTGAGTGATCAGCACCGGCACCGGCAGGTCGGGCCGCAACGATTGCACCAGCGTGAACAGCGCGTTCGGGCCCCCGGTGGAACTGCCGATGGCGAGCAGGCGGGCGGCGCGGGGCGGCGGCGCGCGCAGGGTGATGGCACCCGGCGGCGGGGCCGCCTGCCGGCGGGCGCGCCGCAGCCTGGCCAGCCCCAGCACCTTGGCCACCAGCTCGGCGGCAAAGCGCCCGTCTGGCGCCAGCTCCGCCGTGCCTGGCTTGGAGAGCGTATCGGCCGCGCCCATGCGCAGCGCGCGCATCGATATCTCCCCGCCGCGCGTGGTCAGCGTGGAGGCCATGATGACGGCCAGGCCGGGCGAGGCCGCGAGCAGCAGCGGCAACGCCGTCAGCCCGTCCATCACCGGCATTTCGATGTCGAGGATCACCACGTCGATGTCGTGCGTGCGCAGCGCGTCGAGCGCCGCCTGGCCGTGCGCCACGCGGGCCACCACCTCGATCCCAGGTCCCGCGCGCAGCACGCGGTCCAGGGCGCCGCGGATCACCGCCGAATCGTCGCAGATCATCACCCGCGCCGCGTTTCCGGCAACGGCCGACCCGGTGGGCGCGATCAAAGCAGGCCGACCTGCTCGAGCTTGCCGCGCAGGATCGCCTCGTCGAACGGCTTCATGATGTATTCCTGCGCGCCAGCCTCGATGGCCTGCTCGACGAAGCCGATCTCGTTTTCGGTGGTGCAGAACACCACGATCGGGTGTTCCGGCCCGAATTCGTGGCGCAGCGCGCGCAGGAACTCGATCCCGTTCATCACCGGCATGTTCCAATCCAGCAGCACCGCCTGCGGCATCTCTGCCCGGCAAGCCTCCAGCGCCAGCCCGCCATGTTCGGCCTCGCGCACCGCAAACCCGCTCTCTTCGAGAATGCGACGCGCGATCCGGCGCACCACGCGGCTGTCGTCCACGATCAGCACGCTGCGCTGTCCTGCCTGCGGGTTCATGCGGCCATCTCCACGTTCAGCCGAAGCAGCATGTCCACATCCAGCACCACCATCAGGCGTTCGCCCACGCGGTGGATGCCGCGGCTATGCGCGCGCCACACCGGCGGCAGCGTGGACGGATTGGCTTCCAGGCTGGCGGCTGCCACGGAAGCGACCTCGTGCACCTGGTCCACCATCAGCGCGTAAAGCTCGGCGCCGTGCTCGGTAACCACCGCCATCGGGTGCTGCCCGGGCGGCCGTTCCGGCAGCAGCAGCCGGCGCCGCAGATCGATGGCGGTGACGATGCGGCCGCGCAGATTGAGGTTGCCGGCCACCTCGCGCGGGGCCAGCGGGATCGGCGCAATCGCCTGGCCGGCCAGCACGTCGCGCACGGCGCGCACCGGCAGGCCGCACAGCTGGCCATCGAGCGTCAGAGTGACGTAGGCGTCCGCTTGCGTGTCCATGGCCGCCCTCATGCCTGCGCCGCTGTGGTGGCCGGTGCCGCCAGGCAGGCATGCAGCCGGTCCAGCAGGGCCGCGCGATGGGATTTCTGCACGTAGGCGGAGAAGCCCGCGGCGATGGCACGGGCCTGATCCTGCGCGCCGTCATGTGCGCTGAGCGCAATCAGCGGCTTGCCCGCCCAGGGCCCGCCGGCCCGCACGGCGCGCGCGAATGCCAGGCCGTCCATGCCCGGCATTTCGATGTCCGAGATGATGGCGTCCACAGGCAGGCCGCTTTCGCGCAAGGCCAGCGCGGCGGCGGCATCGCCGGCCACCGTTACCTCGTAGCCCTTGGCCGCCAGCGCCGGCATCAGCAGCTGCCGGAAGAAGTCGCTGTCCTCGACGATCAGCACGCGCCGGCGCAGGCCGCCGGGCGCCGTGGCCGTGAACCAATCCTGCCAGGCTTGCGTCAACCAATAATCGGTATCGAGCATGTCGGCCGCCTGGCCCGCCACCACGGCCGTGCCCAGCACGCCGGCGCGTGCGGAACCGAGTTCGATGTGCAGCCGGCCGTGCACCACATCGACGATGCTCTCGACCATCAGGCCCATGCTGCGCGACCCATCGGCAAACACCAGCACCGGCTGCCTGGGCTGCACCGAAGCGCCCGCATCCATAGCCACCAGCTTCATCAGCGCACCGCGATACTGCGTCACCAGCCCGCCGCCGGCGGTCTCGATCTTCTCGGCGGCGATCGTCTCCAGCCGGGCGACCAGGTTGAGCGGCACGGCGAACAGCCCGCCCGCGGCGCGGAACAGCAGCAGCGCCACGCTCGCCTCCGATCCGGCTTGCGGCGCCGCCGCCCCGGCCGCCGGGTCGCCGGATGGCGTGCGGGATGCGACGTTGGCGCTGCGTGCCACCCCGTTCGGGTCGAGGATCATGATCACCGAGCCGTCGCCCAAGATGGTATTGCCGCTGAACATCGTGACATGGCGCAGCACGGGGGCGACCGGCTTGACGACGATCTCCTCGGTATCGAACACGGTGTCCACCACGATGCCGAGCTTGGTGCTGCCGACGGCGGTGATCACCACGGTCGGGGTTTCAGCGCCGGTGTGTTCAGGCGCTTCCAGCCGCAGCAGGGCGCTCAGCCGCACCAGCGGCAGCAACTCGTCACGCAGGCGCAGCACGGCCGCGCCGCCCACCTGCTCGACGCCCATCGTCTCCCGCCCGGTATGCGCGGCGGCCGAGCCGCCGAGCCGCACCAACTCGCGCACCGCGATCTGGGGGATGGCGAACCGCTCGCCGCCGGCCTGCACGATCACCGCCGATATGATCGCGAGCGTGAGAGGGATTTTGACCGTGAAGCAGGATCCGGCGCCGGCCGTGCTGTTCAGCTCGATGGTGCCGCCGATCTGTTCGATGTTGGAGCGCACGACATCCATGCCCACGCCGCGCCCGGAGATGGCGGTGACGGCCTCGGCGGTGGAAAACCCGGCGCGGAAGATGAAGGCGCGCACCTGCGCATCCGTCATGGCCGCCAGCTCGGCCTCGGTCGCCAGGCCGCGCGAGAGCGCTTTGGCACGCACGCGGGCTACATCGATGCCGCGCCCGTCATCGCTGATCTCGATGATGATGTGGCCGCCTTCGTGATAGGCGCGCAGCAGGATCCGGCCGGCTTCGGGCTTACCCGCCGCGCGGCGCTCGGCCGCCGGCTCCAGCCCGTGGTCGGCGCTGTTGCGCACCATGTGGGTGAGCGGATCGCGCATCAGTTCGAGCACCTGGCGGTCCAGCTCGGTCTCCTGGCCGCGCATTTCCAGCTCGATCGTCTTGCCTGTCTCCATCGCCAGGTCGCGCACCAGGCGCGGCAGCTTGGCCCAGGCGGTACCGATCGGCTGCATGCGCGTCTTCATCACGCCGTCCTGCAGGTCCGAGGTGATCTGGCTGAGGCGTTGGAGCGGTGCCGCGAATGCGCCGGCGGTGCGCTGCGTGGCGGCTTCGGCGCGGCCGAGCTGAAGCAGCTGGTTGCGCGTCAGCACCAGCTCGCCCACCAGGGTCATCAGCTCCTCCAGCACATCGACAGCGACGCGGATGGTCTGCGCCGGTGCCTCCGGCAGCGCGTGCGCGGCAGGGGCTGGCGCGATAGCGGCGGGCAGCGGATTGGCTGGCGCCGCCGCGGCGGTGGCGGCCGGGCGTTTGCGGGCGCGTTGCGTTTTGGGCGCGGCGGGCTGGGGTGGCGCCTGGCCGGATGCCGCGCGGTCCAGCGCGGCGATCAGGGCCGTGTCGTCACCCGCCGGCTCGGCGCCGGTGGCTGCCAGGCCGGCTACGATGGATTTGATGCCGTCCAGCGCGGCCAGCACAAGGCTGATGATGGCCGGCGTGGCCGGCAGCTCGCCATCGCGTACGCGGCCGAGCACGTTTTCGCCGGCATGGGCCACACGCTCCAGCCGCGGCAGGCCCAGAAAGCCGCACGTGCCCTTGATGGTGTGCACCAGACGGAAGATCAGCGACAGAGTTGGCTGGTCGTCCGGAGCGCGCTCGAGCCGGACCAGTGCCAGGTCCAGCTCGGCCAGCGCCTCGTTCGTCTCGGTCAGGAACTCGGGTAGCAGATCGTCCATGAAGCCTCCGCTGCCCAGCATCCGCCGCGCGCACGAAGATTTCGTAAAGCCGGACGGTCAGCCCGCTTCCAGCACCGTGGGCGAGGCGACGCGCAGGGCGAGGCCGAGGGTAGCGGCCTGCAGGCGCGCCATCGCCACGCCCACCAGGCGCGGCTCGGCCGGCACGGCGGCGCCCTGCAACGCTGCCGGCCAGGCTGCCTGCAAGCCTTCGATACGCAGCGCGATCCGGCGCCCGCCGCCGCTGACCGCGATGCTGCCGCCGCGGGGCAGGGCGCCGGCGGCCACCACCAGCAGGCTGAGGGCGAGCTGGCGCAAGGCGTCGCCCTCGAGCGGCGCCAAGCCGTCCAGATCCACCCGCAGCCGCTCGGCGTTCGGCAGGCCATCCAGCAGGTCCGTCAACGCCGGCACTTCCGCCTGGCTGCCCCAGGCGGCCCGCAGCAGGCGGAGGCGGGCCGCCATCTCCCTGGCGCAGGCCTGGGCGAGGGCAAGTGCCTCCGCATCCGGCGACTCGGCCACCATGTCCAGCATGCCGCCCAGCGCGCCCAGCGTTCCGGCCAGATCGTGGCAGACCCTGGCACAGAGTGCGCCCGCCAAATCCTGGGCGCTGCCGCCGGAAGGGGAGTGATCCATGTTGGGTTCCGTCTATGAGCCGGGTCAGTTCGTGCGCCACCCTGGCCAGCCAGGCTGGGGGTTGGGCCAAATTCAATCGGTGGATGGTGCGCGGGTGACAGTGAATTTCGAGGATGCGGGCAAGGTGCTGGTCAACACCGCAGTCGTGGCACTGGTCATCGAACAGGGCGCGCCGCCGCCAAGCTGACGTGCGCGGGCCGGCGCCGGCTCATTCGGCCGGCACCACGCCGTGCACGATGCGCCGTCGCACGCCCCGGGCCCGCCGTTCCAGGATCAGGTAGATGACCGGCGTGGTGAACAGCGTGAGCGCCTGGCTGACCACGAGGCCACCGACGATGGCGATGCCCAGCGGGCGGCGCAGTTCCGACCCCGTGCCGAACGCCAGAGCGAGCGGCAGCGAACCGCACAAAGCGGTCAGCGTGGTCATGATGATCGGGCGGAAGCGTTCCACGCAGGCTTCGCGAATGGCGGCTTCGGGCGTCATGCCGCGCTCGCGCTGCGCATCGAGCGCGAAATCGACCAGCATGATCGCGTTCTTCTTCACGATGCCCATGAGCAGCACAATGCCGATCACGCTGAGCACACCGAACTCCGTGCCGGTGACCAGGATGCCGAGCAGCGCGCCCAGCCCGGCCGAGGGCAGGGTGGACATGATGGTTATCGGGTGCAGCAGGCTTTCGTAGAGTACGCCGAGCACGATGTAGATCGACAGCAGCGCCGCGCCGATCAGCGCCGGCTCGCTCGCCAGCGACTGCATGAACAGCTTGGCGTCACCCTCGAACGAGATGTGCACGGTGGGCGGCGGCGACATTTCGGCCACGATCGCCTTGGCGCGGTTGACCGCGTCGCCCATCGCCAGCGTGGGCTTGAGGTTGTAGCTGATCTCGCCGGCCACACGCTGCGCATCGTGCACTACGTTCAGCGCTACGATACCGTAGCTGAAATGCGCCACCGCGCTGAGCGGCACCGGGCGGCCGGTATCGGCGCCGACATAGACGTGATCCAGGTAATGCGGGTCGCGTTGCAGCCAGGGGAGCGTCTCCAGGATGACGCTGTACTGGTTGCGCTGCGCGTAGATCGTCGAGATCGGCCGCTGCGCGAAGGCGTTGCCCAGCGCGATGTCGATTGCCGCGGCCGAGACGTGCAGGCGCGAGGCGGCCTGCCGGTCGATGGCCACGGTCACCTGCGGCGAGGCGGAATCCTGATCGGAGGTGACGTCGATGAAGCCCGGCTCGTGCTGCAGTCGCGTTTCGATCCGGCTTTCCCATGTGGCCAGCTCTTCGAGGTTATCGCCCAGCACGTTGAAGCTGTATTGCCCGCCGGCACCCTGCTTGTTGCCGCCGCCGAAATCGCCGGGCGCGAACAGCACGGTATGCAGGCTGGCGATCGGATCGAGTTGCGGGCGAAGCCGCGCGATCACGTCGCGCGCCTTGGCGCGGCCTTCCGAACGCGGCTTGAGCGAGATGATGAGCGTGCCCTGGTTGGCGAGGTCGAAGCCGTTGGCCACACCCACCGTCGATCCGACGGCGGCCACCGCGGGGTCGCGCAGAATGATGTCCACCACGCGCTGCTGCTGGCGCACCATCTCGTCAAACGAAACGCTGGCCGCGCCCTCGGTGGTGCCGCGGAGCAGGCCGGTATCCTGGTCGGCCACGAAGTTCTTTGGCACGTTGCCATACAGGTAGAACGTGACCACGACCGTGAGCACGGTCACGAACAGCATCGTCCAGCGGTGGCGCAGGCTCCAGTCGCAGCCGACCATATAACGGCGGGTGATGCCCTGGAACATCCGTTCGGTTGCGGCATCGATCCTGCCCAGCCAGCCGGTCGGCTCGCGGTCGATCAGGCGGCCGCACACCATCGGCGTGAGCGTGAGCGAGACCACGGCGGAGACGACGATGGCGATGGTCAGCGTCCAGGCGAATTCGTGCAGGATGCGGCCGAGCAGCCCGCCCATGAACAGCAGCGGGATGAATACCGCCACCAGCGACAGCGTGATGGAGACGACGGTGAAGCCGATCTGCCGCGCGCCGGTGATGGCCGCTTCCAGCCGCGACATACCCTGTTCGCGCAGCCGGGCGATGTTCTCGATCATCACGATGGCATCGTCCACCACGAAGCCCACCGAGATGGTGATCGCCATCAGCGAGTAGTTGTTGAGCGAGAAGCCGAACGCCCACATGCCGATGGCCGTGGCGGCCAGCGACAGCGGCACCGTGACGGCCGCGGCCACGGTGGCTGCCACGCGGCGCAGGAAGATGAACACCGTCACCAGCACCAGCGCGCCGGTGATCAGCAGCGTGATCTTCACGTCGTTGGTGCTGGCTCGGATCGTCTGCGTGCGGTCGTCCAGCACGGTCATGCGGATATCGGGCGAAATCCAATGCGCCACCTGCGGCAGCAGCGCCCGCACGCGGTCCACCGTATCGATGACGTTGGCACCCGGAATCTTGTAGATCCGCAGCAGGATCGCCTGCTTGTGGCCGTTCCACGCCGCCAGGCGCACGTTGCTCACACCGTCGGTGACGCGCGCCACGTCGGACAGCCGCAGCACTGCGCCGTTGCCGGC
The DNA here is from genome assembly GCA_963751795.1 of uncultured Alphaproteobacteria bacterium. Taxonomy (GTDB): domain Bacteria; phylum Pseudomonadota; class Alphaproteobacteria; order Acetobacterales; family Acetobacteraceae; genus BOG-908. Next base: position 1,255,504 of record CAVVVI010000004.1, on the reverse strand, counting down.
CTTCAGCACCACGCGCCCATACGCCGCCGCGCGGCGGATCTGGCCGTTGATGGTGATTTCCTCGGCGCGCTTGGGCCCTTGGAAACTGCCTGTCGGCTCCAGCACGTTGGCGTGCACGATCGCCTGTCGCACGTCGTCAGCCGAAATGCCGGCCGCACGCAACGCCCCGGGATCGAGCTGCACGCGGATGGCCGGCGTCTGCCCGCCATCGATCTGCACGCGGCTGACGCCCTCGACCTGGCTGAAACGCTGCTGCAGGACGGTGTCGGCCGCCTCGTAGATCTGGCCCACGTTCAGCTGATCCGACGACAGAGCGATCGTCATGATCGCCAGATCGGCGGGGTTGAACTTCTTGTAGGTGGGCCGCACCGGCAAGCCGCTCGGCAGATCCGTCTGCGCCGCATTCAGCGCCGATTGCACCGCGCGCGCCGAATCGTCGGTGGTCCGGTCGAGGTCGAACAGCACGATGACGTTGGCGTTGCCCACCGAGCTGGTGGAAAACAGATCCGACACGCCGCCGATCTCGCCGATGCGACGCTCCAGCGGGGCGGCGATGGAGTTGGCCATGGTGGCCGGATCGGCGCCCGGGCGCGATGCGAACACCACGATGGCGGGCACGTCCACGTTCGGCAGGGCGGCCACGGGGAGGAACTGGTAGGCGACGACGCCGCCGACCATGAGGCCGAGCGAGAGCAGGAGCGTGGCGACGGGCCGCATGATGAAGAGGGTGGAGAAGTTCATGCTTTGGCCTGGGTGGAAGGGAGGAAGCAGTCCTTTTTTGCGAAAAAGGACCAAAAAACTTTCGCTTCTGGCGGTGGGGCGGGTTGGGTGTTTACTGCGGTTAGAGTTGTAGTTGGTTTCCACCATCGTTTGTTCCGCGCCGCCTCGGGGTCCCATGGCGGATACGATTGGATAAACAGGACGAAAGCCCATAGAAGAGAGACAAATACTAAATTTGCAAATTTCGCGCCCAAGACCAGCATTGAGCAGAGTAAAACACTATCGAGCGCTAACACGACAAAGCTGAAAGCATGTCGTATCCAGCGTTCGTCCGAGATAGAAGGGTTCGACAAATAAATCAGCTTGAGTGCATCCAGTGCGATCATGAAAATTATGAAATAGCAAAACGCTAGATCCGAGAGCGTGTGTCGCCAGGAGCAAGCTATATAGCCGACGCTTGCAGCGAAGGTCACCCAAGTCAGGATCCTGTCGGCACGCGCATGGTCGTCAAACAAAGCGCGTCGCTCCCCCTCAGCCCGCACCAAAGGAACAAAAGTTTTTTGCTTCTTTTTTGCAAAAAAGAAGCGCTTGCCTTCTCCCGTCACTCCGCCACCGCCAAACCCGCAGACCGCCGGGCCGCGAACCGCGCTCGCGCACGTTCGAACGCCACGTAAATCGCGGGCGTCGTGTACAACGTCAGGACCTGGCTCAGCAGCAGCCCGCCTACGATCGCCACGCCCAACGGGCGGCGCAGTTCGGAACCGGTGCCGTGATCCAGCACAAGCGGCAGCGCGCCGAGCAGGGCGGCCGCGGTCGTCATCATGATCGGCCGGAAACGCAGCACGCAGGCTTCCACAGCGGCTTCCTCTGGCGAAATGCCGCGCGTGCGTTCGGCTTCCAGTGCGAAATCCACTACCAGAATGCCGTTCTTCTTGACGATACCCATCAGCAGCACGATGCCGACCAGCGCCACGATGGAGAGATCGCTGCCGGTAGCCATCAGCGCCAGCAGCGCGCCGATGCCGGCCGACGGCAGGGTGGACAGGATCGTCACCGGGTGGATGAAGCTTTCGTAGAGCACGCCGAGCACGATGTAGATCACCGCCACGGCCGCCAGGATCAGCCACGGCTCGGCGGCGAGCGAGCGCTGGAATTCGGCCGCGTCGCCGGAATAGGCGCCGATGATGCTGGCTGGCATGCCGATATCGGCTTCGGCCTGCTGCACGGCAGCCACGGCCTGACCGAGCGATGCGCCGGCGCGCACGTCGAAGCTGAGTGTCACGGCAGGGAACTGCGATTGGTGGGTGATCACCAGCGGCGCGGTGCGGCGCACCAGATGGGCGATGGCCATCAGCGGCACCTGGCTGACGGTGTTGGTGGTGGCCACCGTTGTGGTGGCCACCTGTGCCGCGCCGTTGGCGCCGAAGCTCGCCACCGTGCCCGGCACGCGCAGCCGTGCCAGCGATGCCGGATCGGCCACCCAGGCGGGATCGGCCGACAGAATCACGCGGTACTGGTTGGATTGCTGGTAGATGGTACTCACCTGGCGCTGCCCGAACGCGTCGTAGAGCACGTCCTCGATCGCCTGCATGGTCACGCCGAGCCGCGTTGCGCGGTCGCGGTCCACCACGATCTCGGTGGCAAAGCCGTCATCCTGCTGGTCGCTGGTCACGCTCACCAGTTCCGGCGATTGCTGCAGCTTTTGCATCAGCAGCGGCGTCCAGTGCGCCAGCTCGGCCGCGTCGGTGTCGGTGAGCGTGTATTGATAGCGCGTGCGGCTGACGCGGGCGCCGATCTGGATGTCCTGCACGGGCTGCATGAAGGCCGAGAGCCCGGGCACGTCGCGCAAGGCGGCCTGCAGGCGCGCGATCACCACCGGCATCGCCGCGCGCTGCCGCCGCGGCTTCAGCGTGATCGACAGCCGGCCGACATTGGGCGTGGGGTTCACGCTGCCGGCGCCCACCAGCGAGGCAACGCTGGCCACCGCCGGGTCTCGCTCGACAATGCCGGCGGCGCGCAGCTGCAGGCTGGCCATGGCGGGGATGGAGATATTCTGCGCGGCCTCGGTGGTGGCGATGATGGCGCCGGTATCCTGCTGCGGCAGGAAGCCCTTGGGCACGATCAGATACAGCAGCACGGTTCCCACCAGCGTCAGGCCCGCCAGCCCGAGCACCAGGCGCTGGTGGCGCAGGCTGACCACTAGGCTGCGCCGATAGCGTTCCAGCAGCCCGGTGAAGAAGCGCTCGCTGCGGGTGGGTCCGCGCGGCTTGGGCGCGCGCAGCAGCCGCGCGCACATCATCGGCGTGAGTGTGAGCGAGATCACCGCCGAGACGGCGACGGCCACCGACAGCGTAACGGAAAACTCCTTGAACAGCCGGCCCACCACGCCGCCCATGAACAGCAGCGGAATGAACACCGCAATCAGCGAGACGGTGAGCGAGACGATGGTGAAGCCGATCTGCCCGGCGCCGCGATAGGCGGCTTCCAGCGGCGGCACGCCGGCTTCGATGTAGCGCACCACGTTCTCGATCATGACGATCGCGTCGTCCACCACGAAGCCGGAGGCGACCGTCAGCGCCATCAGCGAGAGATTATCCAGCCCGTAGCCGAGCCAGGACATGACGCCGAACGTGCCGATCAGGCTCAGCGGCAGGGCCACGGCGGGGATGATTGTGGCGCGCCAGCTGCGCAGGAACAGGTAGATCACCGCTACCACGAGCGCCATCGCCAGCAGAAGCGTGCCCTGCACATCGGCTACCGAGGCGCGGATGGTCTGTGTGCGGTCGGCGGCTACCTCCATGCGCACGCCGGGCGGCAGCGCGCGGGTCAGTTCGGGCAGCTCGTCCTGCACCGCTTTGACGGTGCCCACGATGTTCGCACCCGGCTGGCGCTGCACGTCCAGCAACACCGCCGGGCGGCCTTTGAACCAGGCCGCCACGCGATCGTTTTCCACGCCGTGGGTAACGGTGCCCACGTCGCTCAGCCGCACCGCGGCGCCGGAGCGCCAGGCCAGGATCAGCGTGCGGTAGGCCTCGGGCGTGACCAGCTGGTCGTTGGTGCCCACCGCGTAGGAGACGTGCGGCCCGTTGAAGCTGCCTTTGGCGCCGCTGACATTGGCGGCATTGATGGCGGTGCGTACGTCTTCCAGGCTGAGCCCGTAGGCGGCCAGCCGTGCGGGATCGAGCTGCACGCGGATGGCCGGCTTCAGCCCGCCTTGCACCACGACGCGGCCCACGCCGTCGATCTGGCTCAGCTTGGGCTGCAGCAGCGTGTCGGCTGCGTCGGCCACCTGGTCGATGGCCACCGTGTCGCTGGTGATGGCCAGGCTCATGATCGGCGCGTCGGCCGGGTTCACGCGGTTGTAGCTGGGCGGATAGGGCAGGGATGCGGGCAATATGCCCTGTGCCGCGTTGATGGCCGCCTGCACGTCCTGCGCGGCACCGTCGATGCTGCGCGAGAGGTCGAACTGCAGCGTAATCTCGCTGGTGCCCACCGCCGAGGAGCTCTGCATCGTGGAGATGCCGTTGATCTGGCCGAGCTGGCGTTCCAGCGGGGCGGTCACCAGGGTGGACATCGTATCCGGCCCGGCGCCGGGGTAGCTGGTGGTGACCACGATGGTGGGAAAATCAACCTGCGGCAGCGCGCTGACCGGCAGTGCGCCGTAGCCCAGCGCGCCGCCGAGCAGGACGGCCACGGAGAGCAGGCAGGTCGCGATCGGGCGGGCGATGAAGGGTGCGGAGAGCGACATGGCCGCCACTTTGCCCCCGATGGGCAAGAAAGGGTAGGAAGGCCTTCGATCCTGAACGAAAAACGCCGGGCCCGCCCGGCGGCCCGCGAAGGGCTTGGCGCGCCATCGTGATGTTCAGGGCGGACCGCCGACGACATTTGGGAAACCGCACATGGATTACGTCAATCTCGGCCATACCGGCCTCAAAGTCTCCCGCCTTTGCCTGGGCTGCATGACCTATGGCGAGCCGGGCCGCGGCACCCATGAGTGGACGCTGCCGGAGGCCGAGTCCCGCCCGTTCATTCACCGTGCGCTGGATGCCGGGATCAATTTCTTCGACACCGCCAACGTCTATTCCGCCGGGTCCAGCGAAGAGATCCTGGGCCGCGCGCTGCGCGAGGCAGTGCCGCGCCACGCCGTGGTGGTTGCCACCAAGGTGCATGGGCCGATGCACAAGGATGCCAACGGGCGCGGCCTGTCGCGCAAGGCGATCCTGGAGGAGATCGATGCCAGCCTGCGGCGGCTCGGCATGGATTACGTGGATCTGTATCAGATCCACCGTTTCGACCCCGAGACGCCGATCGAGGAGACGCTGGAAGCGCTGCACGACGTGGTCCGCGCCGGCAAGGCGCGCTATATCGGCGCCTCGTCGATGCATGCGTGGCAGTTCTGCAAGGCGCTGTATGTCGCGAAGCTGAATGGCTGGACGCGGTTCGTCTCCATGCAGAACCACCTCAATCTGCTGTATCGGGAGGAGGAGCGCGAGATGATGGCGCTGTGCCAGGCCGAAGGTGTGGGCGTGATCCCCTGGAGCCCGCTGGCGCGTGGCCGGCTGACGCGCCCCTGGACCGAGGTGCCGCCCACCAAGCGCGCGGAGACCGATCAGTTCGGTAAGACGCTGTATAACGGCGCCGAGCAGAGCGACCGCGCGATCGTTAGCGCCGTGGAGACGATGGCGGCAGCGCGCGGCGTGCCGATGGCGCAATTGGCCCTGGCCTGGGTGCTGGCCAAGCCTGGCGTGACGGCGCCGATCATCGGCGCCAGCAAGGTGCATCATCTGGAAGACGCGTTGGCAGCGCTGAACATCAAGCTGACAGCCGACGAGATCACGACACTCGAGGCAGCCTACCAACCCCGCGCAGTCGCCGGCTTCCAGTAGCATGCATCACGCGTCCCAAGCGCCGCGCAACCAAACAGATAAAAGTTTTTTGGTTCTTTTTTTCAAAAAAGGACTGCTTGCTTCATCACTCCACAACGCTCTCCATAACATCGGACCAACCCATGAACCACCACAAGCGCACACTGGCCGGGCAGACTCTGCATCCGGAAACCTTGATGATGGGGTTCGGCTACGACCCCGCGCTGTCGGAAGGCAGCGTGAAGGTGCCGATATTCCAGACCAGCACGTTCGTCTTCCGCAGCGCCCAGCACGGCAAGGAATTCTTCGAGCTGGTGGCCGGCCTGCGCGATCTGCGGGAAGGCGAGCAGCCCGGCCTGATCTACTCGCGGTTCAACAACCCCGATCTCGAAATCCTCGAGGACCGGTTGACGGTGTGGGACGGCGCCGAAGCCGCGCTGGTGTTTGCGAGCGGCATGGCCGCCATCGCCACCACGCTGCTCAGCCTCGCGCGGCCCGGTGACGTCATTTTCTACAACGCGCCCATTTATGGTGGCACCGAGACGCTGTTGATGAAGGTGCTGCCGCGCTTCGGCATTCAGGGTGTGGAGTTCGCCGGCAATCTGGAGCCCGAGCAAATCGCCGCCCGCCTGGCCGAAGCCCGCGCGGGGCTAGCGCCGGGCAGCCGTATTGCGGCGTTCATGCTGGAGACTCCGGCCAACCCGACGAACGACCTGATCGACATCGCCCATTGCGCGAGCCTGGCCGCCGCGTTGGACGACCAGCCGGGCGGCCGCCCCGCCGTGATCGTGGACAACACCTTCCTCGGCCCGCTCTGGCAATCGCCGCTGGCGCACGGGGCCGATCTCGTCATCTACTCGCTCACGAAGTATGTTGGCGGACACAGTGACGTTGTGGCCGGCGCGGTGCTGGGCAGCCGTGCGGCGCTGAAGCCGATCCGCGCCATGCGCAGCGCGTTCGGCACGATGAGTGACCCGCATACCGGCTGGCTGCTGATGCGCAGCCTGGAAACGCTGGAACTGCGCATGACGCGCGCCGGGGAGAATGCCGGCAAGGTGGCCGGCTTCCTGGCCAACCACCCGGCGATCGAGCGAGTGGGCTTCCTCGGCCATCTGGAGCACGGCTCGCGCGCGGCCGATTTGTATGCGCGCCAGTGCAGCGGGCCGGGATCGACCATCAGTGTTTATGTAAAGGGCGGCGAGGCGGAGGCGTTTGCCTTTCTCGACAGGCTGACGATCATCAAGCTTGCCGTCAGCCTGGGTGGCACGGAGAGCCTGGCTTCGCATCCGGCGGCGATGACGCATATCGGCGTGCCGCGAGAGCGGCGGCAGCGTTTCGGACTGCTGGACAACCTGGTGCGGATTTCCATCGGCGTGGAGCATCCGGACGATCTGATCGCCGATCTGCGCCACGCGCTGGGCTGAGTGCCAACTCTGCGCCGCTGTCGTGCGCGCTTCAGGTGAAGCTGCCGACAGGGCGTAGAGATCGCAGCAGCGGCGGTGGGCCTAACGGGCTTCCTCCACCGCCTTTTCCTGCTGATGAAGGCTCGCGAGCTGCGCGTGTTTGGCCGCCGCATCGGCAAGCTGCGCCGGTGTCAGCACGCTGCGCATCTGCAGGCCGGCATTCACGCGGATCTGGTCGATCTGGTTGCGCAGCGTTTCTTCCTGCGAGACCAGCGGCGCCAGATCGGCGGCGCTGACGGCGCCAGGGCTCAGCAGCTGGCTTTCGACCTGCTGGTGCAGCGCGCGGATCTGTTCGAGCATCGGCTTGGCCTGCGTCCAGCCAGCCTCTTCGATCGTCTTCATCTGCGCCTTTTGCGCGTCGGTGAGGTTGGCTGTGCGGAACAGCATGTCGGCATGGTGTTCGCCGTGCCAGCCCTGGGCGAAGGCAACGCCGCTGAAGGCGATCAGCGCCGTAGTCAGGAGGATGTTGCGAAACCGCATGGTGGATTGTCCTTTCTGAAGGCCGTGTTCTACCGGCGTGCGCACCATAGGGTCTGCCCCTGCCACAGACGGTTTCACGTGGTAACGCAGTGCAACGGCGGCGCGCGCCGGCGGCGTAGCCAGGTTTGCATCGGCTCATCCACCCAGCGGTGCAGTGCCAGGCCTGCGGCGGGGCAGACCACCAGGCTGGCAGCTACCAGCGTCGCCAGCCCGAAGGTTCCGGCCAGAGCCGCATGCCCGATGCCGCGCGCCAGCACGGGGATCAGGAAAACGTGGCTGAGATAGATCGCGTAGGAGGCATCGCCCAGTCGCAGCACCAAGGCGGGCAGGCGCGGCTTCAGCCAGGGCTCGAGCCCCACCGTGCCGGCGACCACGCACAGGGCCGGGCCACCCCAGGCCAGGAAGCGCCAGGGGCCGGCCGGCGCGGCCAGCAACAAGGCGAGGCTGCCGGCCACCAGCAGGAGGGCGGCCGCGCCGGGGCTCGGCCGCCGTATGCGGCCAAACAGTTTGGCCAGCGCCACGCCGGCACAGAGTTCGAGCACCAGCCCGTTGGCGAGGGACAGCACGGCCGGCCAGTCGTCCTGCCGCCAGAAGCCGGCCACGCCGAGCGGCACCAGCACCGCCAGCAGCACGCCCAGCGCGGGCCGGCGCAGGGCCAAGGCGGCGGCGAACACCAGGTAGAACAGCATCTCGAAATTCAGCGTCCAGCCGACCGGCAGCACCGGCCGCACGATGCCGGCGGCGTCGCGGGCCGGGATGAACAGCAACGACGCCGCCATGTTCCAGCCGGATAGCCGGGTGGTGGGCGCCATGCCGGGGGCGGCGAGCGTGATCGCGGCTTTGGCGAGCGTCAGCAGCCAGTAGAGCGGCACGATGCGTTCCAGCCGGCGGGCCATGAACACGCGCCAGGGATCGCGCCGACCGGCCAGCTTGCGGGCCGATACGGCCATGACGTAGCCGCTGATGACGAAGAACAGATCCACGCCGGCAGCCCCGTTCGGCCACGGCTCCGCGCCGCCGCCATGGGCACGGTCGCGGGTCCCCAGTGCGTGGTAGGCGACCACCAGCAGGCACGCCACGGCCCGCAGCGCCTGCAAGCCGACCAGCGTCTCGCTTGCATCCCCCGCGCGCCCCGGCCGCCTCGCCTCGACCAACAAAACATGCCTCCACCGCCTGAATACGGTTGTAGCCCATGCGGATCGTTTCGTAACATAGCCGAGTGAGCTCCTTGCCCGATCAACCGCTTCGCGTTCTCGTCTGTGCCGGCGGCGGGCTGGGGCATGTCTCCGGCGGCGTGGGCACGCTGATGGGCTACATGCTGGCGGCCTGGGCAATGCAGCCGGATGGCCCGCTGGTGCAGGTGATCGATACCCGCGGGCAGGGCGGCCGGGTAGCCGGCGTGGGCCGCTTCGCCTGGGCGGCCGGCGTGCTCGCCTGGCGGTGCGCGACCGGGCAGGTGGATGTCGTCCACCTGCACATGACCACGCGCGGCAGCGTGCTGCGCAAGGGCCTGCTGTGCGGCCTGGCGGCTGCCTGCGCCACGCCCTGCATCGTGCATATGCACGGCGCCGATTTCCTGGCGTTCCACGCCCGCATGCCGCGTGCCCTGCAGCGTATGGCGAATCGCGCCCTGCGCCGGGCCGCGCGCGTGGTTGTGCTGGGCGAAGCCTGGCGGGACAGCCTGGTGCGCGAAGCGGGGCTCGATCCGGCGCGTGTTGAGGTTTTGCGCAACGGCGTGCCGATGCCGGCGCCACGGCCGCCGCGTGCGCCGGGGCCGCCGCGCATCCTGTTCCTCGGCCGCATCGGCGCGCGCAAGGGCGTGCCCGAGCTGCTCGCCGCCTTGGCCACGCCGGCGCTGGCCGGGCGCGCCTGGCAGGCCACCATCGCCGGCGACGGCGCGGTGGCGCGCTTCGCCGCCGAGGCGCGCGCGTTGGGGCTGGACGATCGGGTGACCCTGCCCGGCTGGCTGGGCGGCGCCGATGCCGCGGCGCTGTTGGCGCAGGCCGACATGCTGGTGCTGCCCTCCCATCACGAGGCCCTGCCGATGGCGGTGATCGAGGCGCTCGCGCACGGCGTGGCCGTCATCACCACGCCGGTGGGCGCGGTGCCGGAGTTTCTGTGCGATGGGACCGACGCCCTGCTGGTGCCGCCGGGCGACGTGCCGGCGCTGGCCGCAGCCCTGGCGCGCCTGCTAGACGATCCGGCGCAGCGCGCCCTGCTGGCCGGGGCCGGGCACGAGCGGTATCGCCGCTCGTTCGAGGTGGCCGCCACTGCGGAGCACATGCTGGCGATCTACCGTGCAGCAGCCGCCGGCCGGCCCGCCGCAGCTGCCCGGCCGACGGTCGGTGGCGCGCAGCCCCGCCCTGCCGGCATCTGAGCCGGGGCATGCACACAGTCCTGGTGGTTGGCGCAACCGGCTTCATCGGCGCGGCCGCTTGCCGCGCGCTTTCCGCCGCGCCCGATGTGGCTGTCATCGCCGCGTCCCGCCGCCCGGGCCCCGGCGTGAGAGTGATCGATCCGGCCGACCCTGCCAGCCTGAAGGCTGCCGCCGCAGGGGCCACCGCCATCGTCAACGCCGCCGCCGGGCCGCCTTGGGCCATGCTGCGCCTGGCCGAGGCGGTGCGCGATGTGGCCGGATCCGGCGGCCAGCAGGTGATCCATCTCAGCTCGATGGCGGTGTACGGCGCCGCGGCTGGCCGGGTGCGCGAGGATGCGCCGCTGGCCGCTGGCGGCAGCAGCTACGCCGCGGGCAAGATCGCCTGCGAACGCACGCTGGCCGGCCTGTCCAAAGCGGCGATACTGCGGCCGGGCATCGTGTATGGCCCGGGCGACCAGCAATGGACCGGCCGGCTCTGCCGCCTGCTGCGCGCCGGCCGGCTGGGCGATCTGGGGGAAGCCGGCGACGGGTTCTGCAACCTGGTTCACGTGGACGATGTAGCGGCCGCCATCCTGGCCTGCCTGTGCGGCGGCGCGAGCGGTGCCTTCAACCTGGCCAGCCCGCACCCGCCACGCTGGAACGCGGTGTTCGCCACGCTGGCTGCCGCTATCGGCGCGGTGGCGCTGCCCCGCATCGGCCATCGCCGGCTGGCGCTGGAAGCGCGCGCGTTGGTGGTACCGCTTCAAATCGGCAAGCTGGCCGGCGCGCGCCTGCGCCTGCCGCCGGGCTTGGTGCCGGAGCCGATCCCGCCCTCGCTGCTGGCGCTGTTTGCGCAGCACATCCGCCTCGATCCCGCGCGCGCCGATACGCTGGGCTTTGCGCGCACGCCGGATGAAGCAGGGCTAATATCGGCGGCCCGGGCCTGGGAAGCTGCAGCGTCCGGTCCCGCCCGGTGATCGCTGACGCCGCCGAGATCGCCGCCGGTGCCCTGCTGGAGGCCGACATCTGCATCGTCGGGACCGGCGCTGCCGGCATCACCCTCGCTTTGGCCCTGGAGGAGAGCGGCCTGGACGTGCTGGTGCTGGAGGCCGGCGGCGCAGCGTTCGAGCCCTCCGTGCAGGCTCAGTATGAAGGGGAGGTCGCCGACCCGGCGCTGCATTCACCGCCGCATACCTACCGCCGCCGCAGCTTCGGCGGTTCCACCGCCATTTGGGGTGGAAGGTGCGTGCCGTTCGACCCGATCGATTTCGAGCCGCGCCCCTGGGTCGCCCATAGTGGCTGGCCGTTCGGCGCCGACACGCTCGCGCCGTACTACGCGGAGGCCAACGCATTATGCGAGGCGGGCCGCTTTGCCTACACGGCGGCAGAGGCGTTTCCTGCCGGCATCCGCGCGCTGATCCCCGGTTTGGAGAGCGGGGATTTCACCAGCACCACGCTGGAACGGTTCAGCATCCCCACGCATTTCGGCACGCGTTACCGCGCCCGGCTGGCGCACAGCACCAATGTGCGCGTGCTGCAGCACGCCAGCGTGGTGGCGCTCAAGCCCACCGCCAACGGGGCGCAGATCGCTTCGCTGAATGCCGCGGGCCCAGGCGGCGCGCGCTTTACCGTGCAGGCCCGCCGGATCGTGCTGGCGATGGGCGGGCTGGAGACGCCGCGGCTGCTGCTCGCCTCGCGCGGCGCGCATCCGGAGGGGGTGGGCAACAGCCACGGCCAGGTCGGCCGCTATTACATGTGCCACATCGCCGGCACGCTCGGCGCATTGGCGCTGCCGGGCGGCGCAGGGTCCGCCTGGCACGGCTACGATGTTGCCGCCGATGGCGTCTATTGCCGGCAGCGCCTGGCGCTGACGGCACCGGCGCAGCGGCGGCTGCGCACCGGCAATTTTGTCGCCCGCCTGCATCACCCGCGCATCCCCGATCCGTCGCATCGCACCGGCGCGCTGTCGCTGCTGGCGCTAGCCAAGCCGTTTATCAGCTACGAATACGGCCGCCGCCTGCATGGCGACACCCCTGGCAGCGCGGCTGAGCTGGTGCGCCACGCCCGCAACATCGCGGCCGATCCGGTGCGGACCACGCGCTTCCTGCTGCATTGGCTGCGTGCGCGCACGCTGGCGGCGCGGAAATACCCCAGCATCATCATCGCCCCGAACAGCGGCATCTTCAGCCTGGATTTCCACGCCGAGCAGGAGCCGAACCCGCTGAGCCGCGTGACGCTGACGCGGCAGACCGATGCACTCGGCATGCCGAAGATCCTCGTGGACTGGCGCAGCACCGCGCTGGACATGCACACCGTGAAGGCCGCCTTTGCGGCCCTGGCCGGCCAGCTTGCCGCCTGCGGCGCCGGCACGCTGGCCTACGATCCGGAGGCCGTCGAGCACGCGGCGCTGCAGGATGGCGCCTATGGCGGCCACCATATCGGCACGGCGCGCATGTCGGCCGATGCGCGCACCGGCGTGGTGGATGGCGACGGCCGGGTCCACGGCGTGGCTAATCTATACGTCGCCGGCAGCGCTGTTTTCCCAACCTCCAGCCAGGCCAACCCGACATTGACGATCGTGGCGCTGGCGTTGCGCCTGGCCGAGCACCTGAAACGCGCGCCAGCCTAGCCGCCGACAGGCGCATGCTTCCTTCCCGCTGGCCGGGCGCGCTAGACCTGAGCGGATGCCCGCCATTGCCATCGTCGGCGCCGGCCCGGCCGGCCTGATCGCCGCCGAGCACCTCTCGGCTGCCGGCCACGCCGTCACGCTGTACGACAGGATGCCGAGCCCGGCGCGCAAGTTCCTGCTGGCGGGAAGGGGCGGCCTGAACCTGACGCATAGCGAGCCGGCGGATGCATGCCTCGCGCGCTACCGCGACGCCTCACCTTGGATGGCCCGCGCGCTGGCGGGGTTCGGGCAGCGCGCGCTGGTGGAATGGTGCGAGGGCCTGGGCCAGCCGGTTTTCGTGGGCACCTCCGGCCGTATTTTCCCAACTGCGCTCAAAGCCGCGCCGCTGCTCCGCGCCTGGCTCGGCCGGCTGGCCGCGCAGGGCGTGCGTTTTGCCGCCCGCCACCATTGGCGCGGCTGGGCGGATGGCGCGCTGCTGTTCGCCACGCCGCAGGGCGAGGTCCGGGCCAGCGCGGAAGCCACGCTGCTGGCGCTGGGTGGCGCCTCCTGGCCGCGCCTGGGTGCCGATGGCGGCTGGGTGCCGGTGCTGACCCGCCGCGGCGTGGCGGTGACGCCGCTGGTGGCCAGCAATTGCGGCATCGAGATCGGCTGGTCGGCCCTGTTCGCGGAACGCTTTGCCGGCCAGCCGCTCAAGCGCATCGCCGTCAGCGTGGCGGGCAGCAGCGTGCGGGGTGAGGCGATGGTGACCGCCACCGGGCTGGAAGGCGGCGCGCTCTACGCGCAATCCGCGCCGATCCGTGCGTTGCTGGACGGGACCGGCCCGGCCGTCCTGCATATCGACCTCCGCCCCGATCTCACGGCGGCCGAACTGGCCGCGCGCCTTGGCGGCCCGCGGCAAGGACGGTCGCTATCCAACATCCTGCGCCGGTCGGCCCGCCTGTCACCGGCGGCCATCGGCCTGGTGCAGGAGGCGCGGCATGATGGGGCGGCGGGCGACGACTTGCCTGGGCTGATCAAGGCGGTGCCGCTGCGCGTGCGCGGCCTGGCACCCATGGCGCGCGCCATTTCCACGGCCGGCGGCATTGCCCGCGACGAGCTCGATGCCGGACTGATGCTGCGCAAGCTGCCGGGCGTGTTCGCGGCGGGCGAAATGCTGGACTGGGACGCGCCCACGGGCGGCTATCTGCTGCAGGGCTGCTTCAGCACGGGCGCCTTGGCGGCGCGCGGCATGGATGCGTATCTGCAAGGCGGTTCGTCGGTCGCGTGACTGTATCGCCTAGTGCGGTGCGTCGCGTCATGGGATTTGGAAGGCGTCGGATGACAGCTCAACTCTGCGGCCTTCCCGCGTGACCGATGCGCGGCGCGGACCCATCGCCGCGCCGTCCGCGCGTGCGTTCGTGCTGATCAATGGCGCGCCGCTTCTCGCCGCCGGATCGGCTGTCGGTTTCTTCCTGGCACGAGCGTGGTTCGGCCTGTGGTTCACCTCCTTCAACGACGAGGTCGAACACCTCGTCGGCGGCTGGGCGCTGTCGCGCGGCGACCGCCTCTACAGCACGTTTGTCGATCTGCATGGTCCGTTCATCTTCTTCCTGGCCGAAACCTACGGGCAGGTGTTCGGATGGGCGCATAACAACTACGCCCGCCTGATCATCGTCGGGTTCGCGGCGCTGGCTGCCGCAGCGATTGCGCTGTGCCCAACCCTGACAACTCTCCGCCAGCGCGCCTGGGCGCTGACGGTGTTCGTCGGTCTGGTCGCCTCGATCTGGATCGTCGATGGGCTGTATCTGTTCGAAAATTATCTGGTGTCGGCGTCGCTCATTATCGTGCTCCTCGCACAATATGTCGTTCCGGCATGGAGCGACACGGGCGTGGGGTTCGGGCGCGCATCGCTGGCGGGCGCGTGTGCCGCGTTCGCCGTGTTTACGTCGCATGCCTGGCTGCCGACGATCGTCGTTCTGCATGTAAGCACCATTGTCAGGCCAGGGCCACGCATGCGCAACGGTCGCGCGGCCGCTATCGTCGCAGGCAGTTTCGCAGCGGCCAGTCTGATTTGTCTGACCTGGCTGTACCGCGTCGGCAGCATCCGAGGCTTCATCGTTTTCCACGTGCTTTTTGCTCACACGATCTACCGCCAGATCGTTCCCGCGGAACTGACCTGGCACAGCTTCATCGTCAGCCTGCTGCCGTCGTTTTCCCCCGACAGGATCAGTCAGGATGTTGGGATCGCCGCTCTGCTGACCGTTGCCGTCGTGGGATTCCGCATCTTTCCCACACCGTCGCTGCTGCTCGGCCTGCTGGCCGTGCTGGGGACGGATGCGCGCGGCAAGACCGGTTTTGCCGGCGGCACGTTCGTCGTCGTCGCGATCGGGCTTGCCTCGCTCACGGTGGCAGAAGCATTGGGCCGGGTAGGGCGCAGTGGCTGGCGATCGCTGGCGGTATCCGTGGGCGCGCTCGGTGTAATAGCGATCACCGAGTGCGCGATGCGCTACGCCCTCTCCAGCCCCGGCGGCATGACACGGCAGATGATCACGCAGCAGCCGGCCACCATCCTTGCAGGACAGTCCGATGCGCCTGCATTCGTCGCGATCAGGCGGTTGGTGCACCCCGACGAACGTATGCTGGCGCTGGTCTATCGCCCGGCGGATTACTGGTCTGCGGGGCGATTACCGCTGCAGGGCTTCTACGCCTATCTGCCGACCGACGCGCTTTATGCCAGCCACCCGATGCTGGGGCTGCGGCGGGATTTATGCACGGCGCTGCTGCAACATCCGCCGCCGGTCATCATCTTCGATGATTGGAACGTCTGGGGCCGGTTCCCCCCGGCGACCTACATGCCATGCCTGATGGATACGCTTAGCCGCGCCTACACGCGCTCGGTCACCTGGCCCGATCTATACGTCCGCAACGACCGGGCAGAGAAGCGCTGAGCGGCCACAGCAACGCCGTCGCTAGCCACCATTGTCGGCCACCGCCGCGCGATACACGGCGGCGTAGGCCTGCCCGGCGGCCGACCAGCCGACATCGGTGCGCATGCCGCGCAATTGCATCACCGACCATGCCCGGCGCTGGCCCCACAAGGCCAGGGTGCGCCGGAGCGCCGCGCGCAGAGCGGCTGGGTCGGCCGGGGCGAACAGCACGCCGGTCGCGACCCCGGCCGTAACCGCCGCGGCATTGGCGTCGATCACCGTGTCACCCAGCCCGCCCACGCGGCTGACCACGGGGACGGCGCCGTAGCGAAGGGCGCAGAGCTGCGTCAGGCCGCAGGGCTCGAAGCGGGAGGGCACGAGGATGGCATTGCTGCCGGCCTGCACGAGATGCGCGGCGGCCTCGTCGTAGCCCAGCTCCACGCCGATCCGCCCCGGATGGGAAGCGGCCGCCGCGCTGAAGGCCTCCTGCAAGGCCGCGTCGCCGGCACCCAGCACGGCCAGTTGCGCGCCGCTGGCCAGCAGGTCCGGCAGGCAGGCCAGCAGCACGTCGAGCCCTTTCTGGTGGGTTAACCGGCTGACCACGCCGAAGATGAGCGCGCCGCGGTGCCGTGCCAGGCCGAAGCGGGCCTGCAGCGCCACGCGGCTGGCCCGGCGGCCGGCGCGGGCGGCGGCGCTGAACGGTTCCGGCAGGTGCGTGTCGGCCGCCGGATCCCACACTGTCGTGTCGATGCCGTTAAGGATTCCGGTCAGCACGCCGGCGCGCGCGCGCAGCAGCCCGTCCATCCCCATGCCGCCCTCCGGCGTGCAGATTTCGGCCGCGTAGCCGGGCGAGACGGTGGTGAGCCGGTCGGCATAACGCAGCCCGGCCTTCAGCATGCCGATCGCGCCGTAATACTCCACGCCGTCGCTGCTGTAGGCTTCGGGCGGGAGGCGCAGCTCGCCGAGCAGGCGCGCGGGCACTTGGCCCTGGAACGCCAGGTTGTGCAGCGTGAACACGCTGGCGGGCCGCCGGCCGCCGGCCAGCGCCAGATAGGCGGGCGCCAGGCCGGCCTGCCAATCATGCGCGTGCACCACATCCGGCCGCCAGGCGCCGGCACGGCCCTGGCCGAGCAGCATGGCGGCGTGGGCCAAAGCCGCAAAGCGCTGCGGGTTGTCCGGCCAGTCCTGGCCGTTCGGCATGGTGTAGGGGTTGCCGAGACGCGCATAGAGATGCGCGGCATCCAGCACGGCAACCTCGAGCCCGCCGGCGCGCCCCAGCAACACGCGCGCGGGGCCGCCGAAATAATCGGCTTCGGTGGCCGCCACCTCGGCCTGGTCAAGCGCCTGCAGCACGGCGGGGTAGCCGGGCAGCAGCGTGCGCACCGCCACATCGTGCGGCTGCAACGCCGCCGGCAGCGCGCCCACCACGTCGGCCAGGCCGCCGGTCTTGATGATCGGGTAGGCTTCGGAGGCGACCGAAAGGACCTGCATCACCGGCCCGACCCTCAGCCGGGCCGCCTGGTCAGGGCGTCGATCATCGGTTGGGTGATCAGGCACACGCCGCGCGGGCTGCGGCGGAAGCGTGCCGCGTCCAGCTCGGCATCTTCGCCGACCACCAGCCCATCGGGGATGATGACGCCGCGATCGACCACCACGCGTTTCAACCGCGCATGCCGGCCGATCTGAGCGTAGGGCAGCACAACGCCCTGTTCGACGCAGCCGTACGAATGGGTGTGCACGCCGGTGAACAGCAGCGATTGCCGCACCTCGGTTCCCGATACGATGCAGCCGCCGGACACCAGCGAGCTGATGGCCAGCCCGCGGCGATGGTCCTCGTCATGTACGAACTTGGCGGGCGGCACGATCTCGCCATACGTCCAGATCGGCCAGTCCTGGTCATAAAGGTCCAGGCCCGGCACAAAATCCGTAAGATCGATATTGGCTTCCCAATAGGCGTCCACGGTGCCCACGTCGCGCCAGTAAATCTGGCTGCCCGGTGTGGAGCGCACGCAGGAATTCTCGAAATGATGCGCGACGGCGTGGCCGTGGGTCACGAGGTAGGGAATGATGTCGCGGCCGAAATCGTGCGTCGAATCGGCCAGCGCCGCGTCGCGCCGCAGGATGTCGATCAGGAACTTCGTTTCGAACACATAGATGCCCATGCTGGCCAGGCTGCGGCCGGGCCGGCCGGGGATGCAGGGCGGGTTTGCGGGCTTTTCCAGAAAGGCGGTGATGCGCTCGTCGGCATCGACGGCCATCACGCCGAAACCGGTGGCCTCCTCGCTGGAGACCTCGATGCAGCCGACGGTCACGTCGGCGCGCTGCTCGCAATGCTGCTGCAGCATCGGCTCGTAATCCATCTTGTAGACGTGGTCGCCCGCCAGCAGCACGATGTAGCGCGGCGCGTAGCTCTCGATGATGTCGATGTTCTGATACACCGCATCCGCGGTGCCGGCATACCACCCGGTTTCCGTCACGCGCTGCGAAGCGGGCAGGATGTCGAAGCTTTCGTTGCGTTCCGGCCTGAAGAAATTCCAGCCGCGCTGCAGGTGGCGGATCAGGCTGTGCGCCTTGTATTGCGTGGCGACGCCGATGCGGCGGATGCCCGAGTTCAACGCGTTGGACAGCGCGAAATCGATGATGCGCGATTTGCCGCCGAAATAGACCGCCGGCTTGGCGCGAATGTCGGTCAGCTCCATCAGCCGGCTGCCGCGCCCGCCGGCGAGCACGTAGGCCATGGCGTGGCGGGCGAGGGGTGCGTGATCCATCAGGCGCGGCCGCCGGCATTCACGCCCCAGATCTCGGCTGCGTATTCGCGGATCGTACGGTCCGAAGAGAACCAGCCGACATGGGCGATGTTGAGGATTGCCGCGCGCCACCAGCGTTCGGGCGTGCGCCAGAGCTGGGCGACCTCCTCCTGCTTGGCGCTGTAGGTGTCGAAATCGGCCGTCACCAGGAAGCGGTCATAGCGCAGCAGCGACTCCACCAGTTCGCGGTAGCGGTCCGGCTCGTCCGGCGAGAACACGCCAGATGCGATCGCCTGCAACGCCTGTTCCAGCGCCGGCGAGGCTGCCACGGCCGCGTAGCCGCTCATATCGGCACGCCGGCGCCCGGCTACCTCTTCGGCCGTCAGGCCGAAGATGAAGATGTTTTCCGCGCCGACATGCTGCTTGATTTCGACGTTGGCACCATCGAGCGTGCCGATGGTGAGCGCGCCGTTCAGCGCCAGCTTCATGTTGCCGGTACCCGAGGCTTCCAGCCCCGCCGTCGAGATCTGCTCGGAGAGATCGGCTGCCGGAATGATCCGCTCGGCCAGGCTGACGTTGTAATTGGCCAGAAACACGACGCGCAGTTTCTCGGCGATGGTGGGATCGGTGTTGATGGCGTGGCCCACGTCGAGCGCTAGCCGGATGATCTGCTTGGCCACCTGGTAGCCGGGCGCGGCCTTGCCCGCGAATACCTTGACGCGCGAGACCGGGTCGCTCATCGGCTGCGCGCGCAGCGTGTTGTACAGCGCGACCGTCTGCAGGATGTTGAGCAGCTGGCGCTTGTATTCGTGCATGCGCTTGATGTGCACGTCGAACAGCGCCTGCGGATCGACGACGACGCCGATGCGCTCGCGTATCGTCTCGGCCAGGGCCCGCTTGGCGGCCAGGCGCTGGGCGGCCACCGCCTGCTGCAATCCTGCATCGTCGGCCATTGCCGCCAGATCGGCCAGCCGCTCCGGATCGGTGAGGAAGCGCGGCCCGATGGCATCGACCAGCACCTGCGTGAGCCCGGGATTGGCGCGGTGCAGCCAGCGGCGGAAGGTGATGCCGTTGGTCTTGTTGCTGATCCGCCCGTCATAGACGCCGTGCAGATCGGCAAATACCGTCTGCCGCATCAGATCGGTGTGCAGCGCGGAGACGCCGTTGACGGCATGGCTGCCGACGAACGCCAGATGGCCCATGCGCAGCCGCCGCCCATGCGTCTCGTCGATCAACGAGAGCGCGGCCAGGCCTGCATCGTTGGCGTGGTGTTCGCGCCGTGCGCGCTCCAGATGCTGGGCGTTCAGCATGTAGATGATCTGCATGTGGCGCGGCAGAAGTCGCTCCAGCAGCGGCACCGGCCAGGTTTCCAGCGCTTCGGGCAGCAGCGTGTGGTTGGTGTAGCTGAACGTCTCCACCGTGATCTGCCAGGCTTCCGCCCAGTCCACGCCATGCAGGTCGATCAGCAGCCGCATCAGCTCGGCTACCGCGATGGCCGGATGCGTGTCGTTCATCTGGATGGCGGCATGCTGCGGCAAGGCGGCCAGCGCCAGTCCGGCGTGCAGATGGCGCGCCAGCAGATCCTGCAGCGAGGCAGAGGCGAAGAAGAACTCCTGCCGCAGCCGCAGCTCCTGCCCGGCCTCGGAATCGTCGCCCGGATAGAGCACGCGCGAGACGGATTCCGTGCGCACCCGGTCGCGCAGCGCGCCTACGTGGTCGCCGCGATTGAACTCGTCCAGATGCAGCTTCTCGATCGCGCGGGCCGACCACAGGCGCAGCGTGTTGGCATGATCGCCGCCGCCGCCGATCACCGGCGTGTCGTAGGCCACGGCAGACAGCGTCTCGGCCGGCAGCCACACCAGCGCTGGCCGGCCCTGCGCGTCGAGCACGGGCTGGCCCTGCGCATCGTGGCGGGCCTGCACCGCGCCGCCGAAGCCCACGATATGGGCGACCTGCGGCCGTTCGAATTCCCAAGGATTGCCGACCGACAGCCAATCATCGGGCAGCTCGCGCTGCCCGGCGGGCGAGATCTCCTGGCGGAACAGGCCGTATTCGTAGCGAATGCCGTAGCCGAAGGCCGGGATGCGCAGCGTGGCCATGCTCTCCATGAAGCACGCCGCCAGCCGGCCCAGCCCGCCATTGCCCAGTGCCGCATCCGGCTCCTGCTCGCGCAGGATGTCGATATCGACGCCCAACCCGGCCAGCGCCTCGCGCGCAGGCTCCAGCAGGCCAAGGTTGCCGGCCGCATCGAACAGCAGCCGGCCGATGAGGAATTCCAGCGACAGGTAATAGACGCGCTTGCCCGAGGCGGCGCGCGACTGCCCCGTCTCCAGCCAGCATTCCACCACGAAGTCGCGGATGGCGTGCGCGGTGGCGGCGAACCAGTCGCGCTGCGTGGCCTCGGCCGGTGCGCGGCCCACCTGGAAGATCAGCTTGTCGAGGATGCGCGCGCGCAAAGCCGCCGCGTCGCGGGCGTCGGCCGACAGGCGCGGGATGGGCGGGGCGGGAGCCAGGGTGTCCATGGGTGATCCTCGGTGGAAGCCGTCTTGGAAAGCCGGTGCAGGGTCGCACGGCCCGGGCAACGCCGTGAAGCGGGCCGCCCGGGCCGAACGGCGCGGGTGGGAGATGGCCTCAATCGGCCGGCTTGCAGGCCCACAGCCCGGCGGCGGCCACGCCAGCGGGCACCAGCGCCCACCAGCTATGCTGCAGGATCTGCCAGGTGGTGAGCGACCAGCAGGCGCTGAACGCGAAGCCGGCCACGTTCACCAGGCCGCCCCAACCCTTGTGGTTGCGCCGCAGATCCGTCCGGCGGATCGGCGCCGGTCGCCACAGGCCGAGCAGCAGATTGCACCCCATATTGCCCAGCAGCCCGGCCGCCATCGCTGGCGCGGCTGCCGGCACGCTGAACGCCAGCCCGCCTACCGGCAGGGCCAGGATGGCCGCGACACCCAGCCCGGCCGCCGTCAGCTTGGCCCCGCTGGCTGCGCGCGTGCTCACCGGCGCGGTGCGCACCAGCTCGGCCGCATCGTCGCCCATCATCGCCACGCTGATGAACAGGCGCGCCAGCTCGCCGGCGCTGAGCACCGGCGCCACGCCAAGCAGCCGCGCGTCCGCACCGCCGCTGCTGTGCCACAGCGCGGCCAGGGCCGGCACCAGGTAGATCAGATAGTAGGCGGCCAGGCCTATCAGGCCGGGATAGCGCCGCAGCAGCCGGATTTCCTTGGCCAGCAGCGCGCGGCGAGCACTGGTGGTGAATACGAGGTGGTCGGATCGCCGTGCCGCCTGCCGGCCCGCCGCCCCCGCGACCACCGCCTGGGCGCCGGCGGCGAACCATAGTTGCAACGCCCAGCTCGCCAGCAGGGCGGCCAACACGCCCGCCGCCAGCAGCACGGCCGCAGGCACGGCGGCGCCCATCAGCGCACGGGCCGGCATCCAGGCCAGCCCGTCCCGGGCCGCCGCGGCGCTGGGCGAGAACGACTGCCAGAACCGGTCGCTGACGCCGGGAGGCAGCAGGGAACGCGACTGGCCGCCGAGGAACACACTCGCCCCGATCAGCGTGGCCAGCGCATTGGCCAAAGCGCGCGTGCGCCGCACGCCGGTCAGCCGCAGCAGCCCGAACGTCACGGCAAAGCCCACCGACGTCACCAGCAGCGCCATAGCTACGAGCATCGGGTAGAGCCCGACCAGGTCCCACCGCCCCATCAGCACCATGCCGTCGGCCAGGGGCACCAGCAGCAGCAGCCAGTAGAGCGAGACCGCGCCGGCGACGGCGAGCAACCGCACCGTCAGGATGTGCCGGGGCGGCACCGGGGTGGAGAGCAGCCAGCCCAGATCCGTGCGGTCGTCCAGCAGCTCGCTCGCCCGCTGCACCGCCTGGCTCAGCATCAGCCCGCCCACGAACAGCAGCGCCAGCGTGGCGCCCAGCACCTGATCGGCCGGGGCCAGATGCGTCAGTGTGAAGCCGCGCGCCACGCCATAGCCGATCAGGTGCAGCAGCACCGCCAGCCCGACCATCAGCGCCAGCCCGTGCCGCCCGCCGAACAGGCTGCCGCGCCAGATCAGCCGCGCCTCGTGGCGCACCAGCAGGGCCAGTGGTCCGCGCGCGGCCGCGCTGGCGCTCACGCCACGGCCGCGCCGATCGACGCGGTTTGCCCCACCAGGCGCAGGAACACGTCTTCCAGCGGGTCGGTGTGGCCGCCGCTGCCGCCGGTGGCACGCAGATCGGCCAGCGATCCCACGGCCACCAGCCGCCCGTGCGCGATGATGCCGATGCGATCGGCCAGCCGCTCGGCGACTTCCAGGATGTGCGTGGTCAGCACGATGCTGGCGCCGCCCCGCACCCGGGCCGTCAGCAGATCCTTCACGTCGCGCGCGGCTGCGGCATCGAGCCCGGTCAGCGGCTCGTCGAGGATCAGCAGCTTGGGCTCGTGGATCAGGGCTGCGGCCAGCACGGTCTTCTGCCGCATGCCGCGGGAGAAGCCGGCGCAGCGCTCGTGCCGCAGGTCCCACAGGCCCAGCCGCTCCAGCAGCGCCTGGGCGCGATGCTGGGCCAATGCCGGCGCCACGCCCCACAGCCCGGCCACGAAGGCGAGATACTCCAGCGGCGTCAGCAATTCGTAGAGCAGCGGCTCCTCAGGCAGCCAGGCGACCAGCCGCTTGGCGGCGATCCGGTCGGCCAGCGCGTCCACGCCGAAGATGCTGATGCCGCCCGCATCGGGCCGCAACAGGCCCGCCACCATGCGCAACGTGGTGGTCTTGCCGGCGCCGTTCGGGCCGAGCAGCGCAAAGAACTCGCCGGGTGCGATGGCGAGATCGAGCCCGTCCACGGCGGGCCTGGCGAATGTCTTGCGCAGGCCGGTCAGGCGGAGAGCATCCATGATGCGTTATCGCACCGATTGCGCCGGATGGTAAGCCGAACCGGCAGGCCACGGTGATTTGCAGGCACTGCTTCCTTGCTGTCGCCTGCTTCCTCTGATAATCCGCGCGGCTCGATGGTGGACAGCCATCCCGTCACTGGAGACTAAGCGTCATGGCCGTTCCGAAGCGGAAAACCTCGCCCAGCCGCCGCGGCATGCGGCGCAGCCACCTGGCGCTGCCCACCGAGGCGCATGCCGAGTGCAGCAATTGCGGCGAGCTGAAGCGCCCGCACCATATCTGCGCCTCCTGCGGCCACTACGATGGCCGCGAGGTCGTGACTGCCGGCAAGGCACTGAAGGGCGCTGTCCGCGTCTGAGGCCCCTGGCGGTCCGTCCGTGATGCACGCCGACCCCGCCACCCTCCTGCCGTTCAGCCTGGCCGTCGATGCGATGGGCGGCGACAATGCACCCGACAGCGTGGTGCAGGGCGTCGCCATCGCCTCGGAACGCCATCCCGCCGCGCGCTTCCTGCTGGTGGGCGATCAGGCGCGGCTGGCGCCGTTGCTGGCCGCCCATCCGCGTGCCCAGGCCGCCTGCACGGTGCAGCATACGGCCGAGGCGATCACGGCCGATTGCAAACCCACCGTTGCCCTGCGCCAGCGCCAGGCCAGCATGCGGCTGGCGATCGACGCGGTGGCCGGCGGGCGGGCGCAGGGCGTGGTCTCGGCCGGCAATAGCGGCGCGCTGCTCGCACTATCGAAGATCGTGCTGAAAACGCTGCCAGGCATCGATCGCCCCGCCATGGCCGCGATCATGCCCTCGGCGCGCGGCGACGTGGTGATGCTCGATCTGGGCGCCAACATCGCCTGCGACACCCGCAACCTCGTCGAGTTCGCGCTGCTGGGCGACATGTTCGCGCGGACCGTGCTCGGCCTGACGGCGCCCAGCATCGGCGTGCTCAACGTGGGTTCCGAGGAGGGCAAGGGCGACGACCGTGTGCGGCGCGCGGCCGACATCATCCGCGCGAGCCATATCGGCGGCCAGTTCCACGGTTTCGTCGAGGGCCACGACATCGCGGCCGGCACCACCGACATCGTGGTGACCGACGGCTTCACCGGCAATGTGGCGCTGAAAACCGGCGAGGGTGCGCTGAAGCTGGTCGGCGAGCTGCTGCGCCAGGTGTTCGCGACCAACCTCGCCACCAAGGTCGGCTATCTGCTGGCCAAGCCGGGGCTGGACCGGATGCGCCTCTGGCTGGACCCGCGGCGCTACAACGGCGCGGTGATGCTGGGGCTGAACGGCGTGGTGGTGAAGTCGCATGGCGGCACCGATGCCGAGGGCTTCGCGCACGCTACCGACGTGGCACTCGACATGGTGGAGCACCGCTTCGACGAGCGCATCCGCGAGGGGCTGGGCCGACTCGGCGACGTGCTGGCAGACACGCCACCCCAGAACAGCGCGGCCCTGGCCGCTTCACGGTAGGCTGCATGATTCGCGCGCGCATCACCGGCGTCGGCGGCTATCTGCCCGAGCGCCTGGTCACCAACGACGAACTCGCGCGCACGGTCGATACGTCGGACGAGTGGATCTTCTCGCGCACCGGCATCCGTCAGCGCCATCTGGCCGGCCCGCACGAGACGGCCGCCTTCATGGGCACGCGCGCCTGCGAGGCCGCGCTGGCCCAGGCCGGGGTGGACGCCACCGCGGTGGACGCCATCATTCTCGCGACCGCAACGCCGGACGAGGCGTTTCCGGCCACCGCCGTCCGCGTGCAGGCGGCACTCGGGCTCACCACCGGCTTTGCGTTCGATGTCGGTGCCGCCTGCAGCGGCTTCGTCTATGCGCTGGCAGTGGCCGACGCCTTCATCCGCGCCGGCACCGTCCGCACTGCGCTGGTGGTCGGCAGCGAGGTGTATTCCCGCATCCTGGACTGGACCGACCGCGGCACCTGCGTGCTGTTCGGCGATGGCGCCGGTGCCGTGCTGCTGCAGGCCGGCGAGGGCGAGACCGGCATCCTGTCGACGCATCTGCACGCCAATGGCGCCCATGCCGGGCTGCTCTATGTCGATGGCGCGCTCGGCCAGCCGGAACGCTCCGGCCACCTCATCATGAAGGGCTCGGAGGTGTTCCGCCATGCGGTCGCCAAGCTGGCCGGCGCCGTGGACGAGGCGCTGGAAGCTAACGGCCTGGCGCAATCCGACGTGGATTGGCTGGTGCCGCACCAGGCCAACCGCCGCATCATCGACAGCATGGGCAAAAAGCTTGGCCTGCCGCCCGAGCGGGTGGTGGTCACCGTGGACCGCCACGCCAACACCTCCGCCGCCTCGATCCCGCTGGCACTGGCCGAGGCGGTGGGCGACGGGCGGATCAAGGCTGGCCATCTGGTGCTGATGGAAGCGCTCGGCGGCGGGCTGACCTGGGGCTCGGCCCTGGTGCGTTTCTAGCCGCCAAGGAGGCGTGAGCCGCCTAAGGCCCTGTTCCTAAATCATTTCGTTGACGCTCGTGGCTGCGGACATTAACATGCGGACATGAATACCGTCACCCGTGCCCATCTGGCGGAGCGCATCTACGCGCAGGTTGGGCTCTCCCGCAATGAATCGGCCGAGTTGCTGGAGAGCGTGTTGGAGCGTGTCTCGGCTGCTCTAGAGGGCGGAGAATCCGTTAAGATCAGTGGGTTCGGCACCTTCTCTGTGCGCCAGAAGGGGCGGCGGATCGGGCGCAACCCGAAAACCGGCGTCGAAGTGCCCATCCTGCCGCGCCGCGTGCTGGTGTTTCGGCCCAGCCAGGTGCTCAAGGCGCAGATCAACGGCCAATCGCTGCCGGAAGGCGACGACGAATGAGCAGCGCGGCTGGCCTCGAGCCGTCGGACACACCGGACGAGACCGGCCGGCTGCGGCTGTCCAAAGCCGCCGGAGCATTCCGCACGATCAGCGAGGTAGCCGACGAACTGCACATCCCGCAGCACGTGCTGCGCTTCTGGGAGACCAAGTTCGGGCAGGTGAAGCCGCTGAAGCGCGGCGGCGGCCGGCGCTACTACCGTCCCGATGACATCGCGCTGCTGCGCCGCATCTCCGACCTGCTCTACACCCAGGGCTACACCATCAAGGGCGTGCAGCGCCTGTTACGCGAGGGTGGCGGCCGCCTGGCCGACGACATTCCACCGCCGACCGCCGCCGAGCGGCTGGCCGCCGAAGCCGAGCGCGCCAGCGGCCCCGAGGCCCCGCCGATGCAGCTGCTGATGCAGGAGGTGCCGGCGCCGCAGCCGCGCCGCGTCTCCGAGGTGGAGCGGCTGCGCGCTGCCCTGGCCCACGCCTTGCGCGAGCTGGAGGCCATCCGGGCGCTGGTCTGACCGGCGGGGGCGCACACGCGCTTGTGGCCGGGCCCGCGCAACCTGGCAGAGGCTGCCGGGGTTTGGCGGGCAGCTTCAGGAGCACCCCATGGACCCGAACGACCCGATTTCGCTCTCACGCCGCCGTATGGTCGGGGGCGCCGGCCTTGGCCTGGCCGTCGCAGCTGCGGCACCCGCTCTGGCGCAGTCCACTCCGTCCCAGGCCCCGGCCCAGCCGCCGAAGCCGCTGCAGGATCCCACGACCGCCTACCCGCGGCCGCCCTTCAAGGGGCAGTCGCAGCCCTGGCCCGGCCTGGCCGGCCGCATGACCCCGAAACCCGACCATGGCGAGACCAGCTACCGCGGCTCCGGCCGCCTCGCCGGCCGGCGCGCGCTGATCACCGGCGGCGATTCCGGCATGGGACGCGCCGCGGCGATCGCCTTCGCGCGCGAGGGCGCCGACGTGGCGATCAACTACCTGCCCTATGAGGAGCCGGACGCCCGGGAGGTGATCGCGCTGATCCAGCAGGCCGGCCGCAAGGGCGTGGCCATTCCCGGCGATCTGCGGGAGGAGGCGTTCTGCCAGCAGATGGTGGCCCAGGCGATCAGCGCCCTGGGCGGGCTGGACATCATCGTCAGCAATGCCGGCCGCCAGCAGGCGCATGCTTCCATGCTCGACATCTCCACCGAGCAGTTCGACTGGACGATGAAGACGAACATCTACGCGCCGTTCTGGATCATCAAGGCGGCCCTGCCGCATCTGCAGCCCGGCGCGGCGATCATCGCCACCACCTCGGAGCAGGCGACGGATCCCTCGGCCGACCTCTACGACTACGCCCAGACCAAGGCGGCCACGACGAATTTCGTGCGCTCGCTGGCCAAGCAGCTCGGCCCCAAGGGCATCCGCGTGAACGGCGTGGCACCGGGCCCGATCTGGACGCCGCTGCAGGTGAGCGGCGGCGCCACACAAGCCAAGCTGGAAAGCTTCGGCGGCAAGACACCGCTGGGCCGGCCGGGCCAGCCGGCCGAGCTCGCCGGCATCTACGTCCAGCTGGCCGATGCTAGCGGCAGCTACGCCACCGGCCAGGTCTATGGCGCCGCGGGCGGCAGCGGCCAGCCGTAACCGGGCGCAGGCCGCCGCTGGATCCTGGCCACGCGCCCGATCGTGCGCGTGGCCAGGGGCTCAGGGCAGGCGGCGGGCCGGCGGCACCAGCAGACCCTGCGCCACCAGCGATTCGGCGATCTGAACGGCGTTTAGCGCCGCGCCCTTGCGCAGATTATCCGACACGCACCAGAAGCCCAGCCCGTTGGCCACCGTCGGGTCGCGCCGCAGCCGGCTGACATAGACGGCATCCTCACCCTGGCAGTCCGCCGGGGTGATGTAGCCCCCGTCGTCGTGGCCATCCATCACCACCACGCCGGGAAAGCGCCGCAGCAGGTCGCGCGCTTCGCCGACATTGACCGGCTCCTCGAACTCGGCCGCCACCGCCTCGGCGTGGCCGATGAACACCGGCACGCGCACGCAGGTGGCGAACACCGCTATGTCGGGATCGAGGATCTTGCGGGTTTCCACCGCCATCTTCCACTCCTCCTTGGTGCTGCCGTCGTCGAGGAAGCGGTCGATATGCGGGATGCAGTTGTATGCGATGTTCTTGGGGAACACCTGCGGCTGCGCCGGATCGTTGACGAAGAAGGCTTTGCTGCTGGTGAACAGCTCGTCCATGCCTTCCTTGCCGGCGCCCGAGACCGATTGATAGGTGGAGACGACCACGCGACGCACGCGGAAGCGGTCGTGCAGCGGCTTCAGCGCCATGACCATCTGGATGGTGCTGCAATTCGGGTTGGCGATGATCCGCCGCCGGGTATGGCGGGCCAGCGCCTGCGGGTTCACCTCGGGCACCACCAGGGGCACGTCCGGCTCCATGCGGAACTGGCTGGTGTTGTCGATCACCGTGCAGCCCGCTGCCGCGGCGCGTGGCGCGTGGATGGCCGAGACGGCGGCGCCGGGGCTGAACAGGCCCAAATCCCAGCCGGCGAAGTCGAACGACTCGGTGTTGCGCACAGTCAGAACCGTCTTCTCGCCGAAGCTGATCTGCTGGCCGGCCGAGCGCGGTGAGGCGAGCGCCACGATCTCGTCCACCGGAAAGGCGCGCTCGGCGAGGGTCTTGATGATCTCCCGCCCGACCGCGCCGGTGGCGCCCACCACTGCTACCCTGAAACCCATCGCGCTCTCCTCCGTCCGCGTGCAGGCAGTGGCAGAGCGGCCATCGCGCAGCAAGCAAGCAAGGCGCTGTTTGCCGGCGATCGGTGAAAAACTTTCACCCCGGCGGGTGTTTGTTCTGGCACCGGACCGCGCCGCACGGCCGCAGCGGCTTTCGCACAGGAACCCCCATGCCCGATCAACCCAACGCCGCTTCGGCCACATCGAGCGCCACCGCACCCGGCGCCACAGTATCGGCAGCTGGTGCCAAGACAGCGCCGGCGACGACCCTGGTCATCTTCGGCGCGCATGGGGACCTCACTAAGCGGCTGCTGATGCCGGCCCTGTACGATCTGGCCGGCGACCATCTGCTGGACGACGCCACCAAAATCATCGGCGTGGACCGCGTGGGCTCCGACAAGGCCTCGTGGACGGCCGAGCTGACCGAGGCCATGCAGGGCTTCACGCACGACAAGACGGCCGAGTTCTACGTCGAGGCAGTGGACCCGACTATCTGGGGCTGGGTGACGCAGCGGCTGGACTACGTGCAGGCCGATTTCACCAAGGCCGAGGACATGGCTCGGCTCAAGGATCATGTATCCGGCAACGCGGTGTTCTATCTGGCTATCGCCGCCCGCTTCTTCGGCGACGTCGTCGAACAGCTGGGCCATGCCGGCCTGCTGAAGCAGGCACAGGGCGCGTTCCGCCGCGTGGTGATCGAGAAGCCCTACGGTGCCGACCTGGAAAGTGCGAAGGTGCTGAACGCGCGCGTGCTGGCGCAGGCCGACGAGAGCCAGGTGTTCCGCATCGACCACTTTCTCGGCAAGGAGACGGTGCAGAACATCATGGCCCTGCGCTTCGCCAACGGCATCTTCGAGCCACTATGGCGGCGCGACCATATCGACTACGTGGAGATCACCGCGGCCGAGACGATCGGCGTGGAACAGCGTGGCGCCTTCTACGAGCCGACCGGCGCGCTGCGCGATATGGTCCCCAACCATCTCTTCCAGCTGCTCAGCATGATCGCCATGGAGCCGCCGAACTCGTTCGATGCCGAGGCGGTGCGCAACGAGAAGGCCAAGCTGCTGCAGGCGATCCATCCGGTGCGCGCCGAGGACGTGGTGCGCGGCCAGTATGCCGCCGGCACGGTGATGGGCCAGGCCGTGCCTGCCTATCGCGACGAGCCGAACGTGGCGCGCGACAGCCGGACCGAGACGTACGTCGCGCTGAAGTTCGGCATCGATAATTGGCGGTGGTCGGGCGTGCCGTTCTATTTGCGAACCGGCAAGCGCATGGGCGGGCGGCAGACGCAGGTGGTGATCCACTTCCGCAAGCCGCCTTACGCCCTGTTCAGCGACACCGAGGTGGGTGCGCTGGCCGACAACGTGCTGACGCTGGAAATGCAGCCCAACGAGGGCATGGTGCTGTCGATCAGCGCCAAGCACCCCGGCCCCAAGATGGTGCTGGCACCGGTTCGGCTGAGTTTCGCCTACAAGGATGCGTTCAAGCTGGAGCCCAACGTGGGCTATGAGACGCTGCTGTACGATTGCCTGATCGGCGACCCGACGCTGTTCCAGCGCGCCGACATGATCGAGGCGAGCTGGGCGGCCGTGGACCCCGCGTTGCACCTTGCAGGCGAGCCTGAGCCATACGCCGCCGGCAGCACGGGCCCGGCTGCGGCCGATGCGTTGTTGGCGCGTGCGGGACACGCTTGGGCGTCGATGGAAACTTAAAGCGGGAGCCGAAACCGGCAGGCCGGTCGGCGACGCAGCGCGGACGCGGCCGGGCAGGGTGGTCGGGGGAGAGATTGCTCTCTCCCCCGGGCCGGTTACGGGTTGCTGGGGGTTTGCGGCGTGCCGGAAACCACCGTGTTGCCGGGTGCGCCGACATAGTGCGTGACGATCGGCGTACCCACGCCGGCGGTCAGGCCATAGGCGCTGTTCAGGTTCGTGTTTTCGATCCCGTTATAGCCCGGGATGTTGGTGTGGAAGTATGTGCCTTTCCCGGCCGCCTGGCGGGCTGCCAGCTCGTACAGGTAGGTGTTCAGGTTGCCCATGCGGCCACGGCGCTCGATCAGCAGCGCGGTGGCACCGGCGAACTCCGGCGAAGCCACGCTGGTGCCGATGAAGCCGAAGAAGCCGCCGCCGGTCTGGCCCGCATTGACGGCGACGACGACGGCGCTGCGCTGACCGTTGCCGTTGCCGTTCATCGGGTTGTTGCCGCCGGTGCAGTAAGGCGCGGTCTTGTTCACCTTGCTAATGCCGCCCGGGCAGCCGCCAACCTGCATGCCCACGTCCGGCACCGCGCGCCGTGTGGTCGAGCCGGTATCGACGAGCATCTGATAGGCAGGCTTGGCGAAATGGTAGCTGTAGCCGCTGCCTGCACCCCAATCACCGCCGACAACTTTCACGCCGAGGCCATACGGATCGTACGGGATCTCAGGATCAATCCAGCCATTCTCGGCCACGTAGGGCGAATCGAGCGAGCCTTGGGTGTAGCCGGTCACCACGTTGGTGCCGCCCACCGCGGTCACGTTCGGATCGGCTGCGGGCGTTTCGATGCCAGGCACGAAGTCGGTCTTGGCGCCCTTGAAGTAAGACGGGCTGGGGCAGCTTTTGCCGCTGCTGTCGCCCGAGCTGGCCAGGAAGGTGATGCCCTGCGCGTTGCCTTGCAGGAACAGCTCGTGCTCGGCATCCAGGATGCCGTAATAGCTCTGGCCGCCATTGTACAACGCCGACTGGAAGCGCTCGCACCCGCCGAAGGATGAGCTGACCAGGTCGACCGCGTTCTGCTCGATCAGCGTGATGTAGCCGGCCGAGGTGTTGCCGTCGGAGAGGTCCGGAATGTCGTACAGGATCACGTGTGCGCCGGGGGCGCCGGTGAGTTCTTCCTGCGTGTCGAGCGAGGCTTCGTCGAATGCCGGGCTGGCCGTGGTGGCGCCACCGTTGACGTAGACGCGGCCGAACAGCTTGGGCGCCGGCTGGCCGGTGATGGTGGTCCAGTTCTCGTGGTCGAACACCGCCTGAATGTCGGAATCGAGCACGTCGCTGGACATCAACACGCCGATGGTGACGCCGGTGCCGTCGTACGGCTTGACGGTGCCGTCATGCGCGGTGACGGTCGAGGTCACGGAAGGGTACGCGTAGGCCTGCTTGAGGTCAGTGAACCAGTAGGCGCCCGTTTCGCTGTAACGATTGTTCGGGTTCAGCGGGCCGCTGATGATGCGCGAGTGCACATGGGCCACGTGCGGCGAGAAGCTGAGCACGTGGGCGCCGGTGGCCGCGATCTCGGCCGGCAGCTGCACCGGGGTTTCCTGCATGATGTGCGTCACGCCTTCCGGCGTGCGGCCCAGCAGCAGATGCGTGCCGAACGTGGCTTCGGCCTGTGCTGCCGATCCGGTAGCGTGAATGCTGCGCGTCTGCACCGACACGTTGAAGCCGCGCGCGCGCAGCGAAGCGGCGACCGCTTCGACACCGGCGGTGCTGGGGCCGAAGCGCAGGCCGAACTGGGCCGGCGTCAGCCAATGGTGGAAGCTGGGCGATGCCGGATCGTGCAGGGCAGCCACGAAGGCTTCGAGCTTGTCGGCGTTACGCAGCGGCATCATGACATCGAATGCGACGGGCCGGGTGGCTTCGGCGCGGATGGCGGCCGGCGCGCTGGCGGATGCCGCAGAAATATAGCCTAGGCCGGCGAGCAGCGTAGCGCTGCACAGCGCTGTCTTAAGTCTGTTGGGCTTCATGAAGGCGGAAACTCCTGGATGCGGCACAGCAGCTACGGGGCGGCATCCGGGCGCAGAGAAACGACATCGAACCGCGTGTTCGATTTGCCATTGCGATGTCGCCAGGTGATCCGCCGTAACCGGCCGTGTCGAAACCGTAACACGGATCGTTGAGCCCGCAAGCCGCTAAATCGGCCTGTTTCCGTCAATGAACGCGCGGACTGTTCGCGGCCCGAGCGAAGCCGCTCAGCCTGGCCGGGCGCTAGCGATCAGATGACGCATCTGCTGCACTGCAGCGCCAAGCCCCTGTTCAATGGCGGCACCGATGAGGAAATGCCCGATATTGAGCTCGGCTATCTGCGGCAGTGCCGCCACCGGCACAACGTTACCGTAGGTCAGGCCGTGGCCGGCATGGCACTCGATGCCGAGAGTGTGGGCCAGCTTCGCCGCGGCGCGCAGCCGTTGCAGCTCGCCCTCGTGCCCCAACGCGTAGGCGCCGGTGTGCAATTCGACGACCGGCGCGCCGAGGGCAGAAGCCGCGTGCAATTGCGCCTCCTCCGGATCGATAAACAGCGACACGCGAATGCCCGCGTCGCGCAGCGCGGCCACGATCGGCTGCAGCGTGGCGGCCTGGCCGGCGACGTCGAGGCCGCCTTCGGTCGTCACCTCGCGCCGATGCTCGGGGACGATGCAGCAGGCATGCGGCCGGTGGCGGATGGCAATGGCCAGCATTTCGGCCGTGGCCGCCATCTCCAGGTTGATCGGCGCGGTCAGTTCTCCGCAGAAGCGGTCCAGATCGTTGTCGCGGATGTGCCGCCGGTCCTCGCGCAGATGCAGCGTGATGCCGTCGGCGCCGGCGGCCAGCGCCAAGTGGGCCGCGGCAAGCGGATCGGGGAAACTGCCGCCGCGCGCATTCCGCAGGGTGGCGACGTGGTCGATATTGACGCCGAGGCGGGGCATGGCGGCTTTCCTTCGTCGGCGGTTCAGTGGGTGCGCGATTGCGCGATGGCATGCGCCAGCCTGAGCGCTTCGATCAGGCTTTGCGGGTTGGCGATGCCGCGGCCGGCGATGTCGAAGGCGGTGCCGTGGTCCGGTGAGGTGCGCACAATCGGCAGCCCGAGCGTCACGTTCACGCCACCATTGATGTCGAGCGTCTTGAGCGGGATCAGCGCCTGGTCGTGGTACATGCAGATCGCAGCGTCGTAGCCGGCGCGCGCGGCCTCGGTGAACATGGTGTCGGGCGGGGTGGGGCCGGCGGCGTGGATGCCGAGCGCGCGCAGAGCGTCGATGGCTGGCTGAATGATTCTCGCCTCCTCGTCGCCCATGTGGCCTGCCTCGCCGGCATGCGGGTTCAGGCCGGCGATGGCCAAACGCGGCCGCGCAATCCCGAAATCGCGGATCAGCGCCGCATGGGTGGTGCGGGCGGCGGCCACGATGCCCGGCGTGCCGAGCGCGTCGAGTGCGGCCCGGAGCGCCATGTGGATGGTGACGGGCACAACGCGCAGCCCCGGGCAGACCAGCATCATCACCTGCTGGCCTGCGACACCCGTCAGCGCGGCAAGGAACTCCGTATGGCCAGGATGCGGAAAGCCACCCGCCATCAGCACGGATTTGGCGATCGGGTTGGTGACGACCGCGCTGGCCTCGCCCGATTGCGCCATCCGCACGGCAAGCTCGATGCTGGCGATGGTGGCCGCTGCATTCGCCCCGTCCGGCCGGCCGGGCACGGCGGCGCGGGCCAGCGGCACCGGCAGCACGGGGATACCATCCGCGAAATCAGCGGCGATGGGCGCGTGCGGCGCGATCCAGGCTGGATCGGCCAGCAAGGTGAAGGCCGGCCCGGTGTGGCGCAGCGCCTGCCAGGCCTTGGCGGTGATCTCGGCGCCGATGCCGGCAGGATCGCCGCAGGTCAGCGCCAGCATCGGCGCACGCTTCCGTGGCGGGTCATCGACGTGGCGAGGCAAGCGATATCAGACGTGGATGGCACGGTTCTCGACCGCCAAGGCCGCTTCCTTCACCGCCTCGCTGAGCGACGGATGCGCGTGGCAGGTGCGCGCCACGTCTTCCGAAGACGCGCCGAATTCCATGGCGGTGGCGATCTCGGCGATCAGCGTGCCGGCATCGGGCCCGATGATGTGCGCGCCCAGGATGCGGTCCGTCGTCGTGTCAGCGAGGATTTTCACGAATCCTTCCGTAGCACCCATGGCGCGGGCGCGGCCGTTGGCGGTGAACGGAAACTTGCCGACTTTGTAGGCCACGCCGTCGCGTTTCAGCATTTCCTCCGTGGCACCGATGCTGGCGACTTCCGGCCAGGTGTACACCACGCCCGGGATGACGCCGTAATTGACATGGCCGGCCTGGCCGGCAATCAGCTCGGCAACCGCCATGCCCTCTTCCTCGGCCTTGTGGGCGAGCATGGGGCCGGTGATGACGTCACCGATGGCGTACACGCCATCGACGTTGGTGCGGTAATGGGCGTCGATCTTGACGAAACCACGCTCGTCGGTCGCAACACCCGCTTCCGCCAGGCCGAGATTTGCCGTGTATGGGCGGCGGCCGATCGAGACGAGCACGATATCGGCGTGCAGCGTTTCAGCCGCGCCGCCTTTCGCCGGCTCCAGCGTGAGATCGACGCCGTCTGCCGTCGTCGTGGCCGCGGTCACCTTGGTTGCGAGCCGGAACTTCAGGCCCTGCTTGCCCAGCACGCGCTCGAACGTCTTGCCGATCTCGCCGTCCATGCCCGGCACCAGCCGGTCGAGATATTCGATGACGGTGACTTCGGCGCCCAAGCGGTGCCACACCGAGCCGAGTTCCAGGCCGATATAGCCGCCGCCGATGATCGCAAGATGCTTCGGCACCGCGTCCAGCTCGAGCGCGCCCGTTGAGGTGACGATGCGGCGTTCATCGACGGTGACGCCGGGCAGGGGAATGCTCTCGCTGCCGGTGGCAATCACGATGTGCTTGGCGCCATACGTGGCGCCATCGACGGTGATCTGACCGGGCGCACTCAGGCGCGCCTCGCCCTTCAGCCACGTCACCTTGTTCTTTTTGAACAGAAACTCGACACCCTTCACGTTGGCGCTGACCACTTCGCCCTTACGGGCCTGCATGCGCGCCAGATCGAGCGTGACACCGCTGACGTTGATACCGTGATCCTTGAACGAGCCTTGCACCTCGTGAAAGTTTTCCGAGGATTGCAGCAGCGCTTTGGACGGGATGCAGCCGATGTTGAGGCAGGTGCCACCGAGCGTTGCGCGCTTTTCCACGCAGGCGGTGCGCAGGCCCAGCTGGGCCGCGCGGATGGCAGCGACGTAGCCGCCGGGACCGCCGCCAATGACAATGACGTCGTAGCTGTCGGCGGCCGGCGCGGCGTTCGTGGCCGGTGTTTGCGCTGCGGCCTGGGACGCCGGCGCCTGCACCGGCGGCGCCTCGGTTGCTGGCGGTGCGGACGATGCTGCGCCCTCTGCATCAACCGCGCCTAGCACGTCGCCTACCGACACCTCGGCCCCCGCTTCGGCCTGATGCGCACCCATGGTGCCCGCGGCGGGCGCGTTCACCTCGACGGTCACCTTGTCGGTTTCGAGCTCCACCACCGGCTCATCGGCCTGCACGGCGTCGCCGGGCTGCTTGAGCCAACGTGCGATGGTCGCGGTGGTGACGCTTTCGCCGAGTGTCGGAACGGTGATGGGCAGGGACATGAAAACCTCGGGCAACGCCTGCTAGGGCGGGAATAACGACGTGGCAATCGGGCGGGGCGAGCACCAATCGCATGCCGGCGCGCCGTTCGCGCAGCCGGCGGCGGGTGCGCGGCACCGGATCGGCCTGAACCCTATCTTGGACGCGGCAGACCCCATGCAAGCTGGTGCGCTTGGCCAGAAGGCAGGCCACCGCGCCGGCATACGCCGGCTTAAAGCCCCAGCAGCAGCCGCCGCGGATCCTCGATGCCTTCCTTCACGCGCACCAGGAAGCTCACCGCCTCTTTGCCGTCGATGATGCGGTGGTCGTACGACACCGCCAGATACATCATCGGCCGGATCTCGACCTTGCCGGCGATCGCCACCGGCCGGTCCTGGATCTTGTGCATGCCGAGAATGGCCGATTGCGGCGGGTTGAGGATCGGCGTGCTCATCAGCGAGCCGTAGGTGCCGCCATTGGTGATCGAGAAGGTACCGCCGGTCAGCTCGTCCAGCTTCAGCTGGCCGTCACGTGCGCGCTTGCCCATGGCGGCGATAGCCGCTTCGATCTGCGCGAAATCCATGTCCTGCGCATCGCGCAGCACGGGCACCACCAGGCCGCTGGCACCGCCCACCGCGATGCCCATGTTGACGTAGTTCTTGTAGACGATGTCCTCGCCGTCGATCTCGGCGTTCACCGCCGGATATTCGTGCAGGGCGGCGACGCAGGCGCGCACGAAGAAGCTCATGAAGCCCAGCCGCACGCCGGCGTGCTTCTTCTCGAACGCGTCCTTGTACTGGCTGCGCAGCGCCATCACCGCGCTCATATCCACCTCGTTGAAGGTGGTCAGCATGGCGGCGGTGTTTTGCGCCTCTTTCAGCCGCTGCGCGATTGTGCGGCGCAGGCGCGTCATGCGCACGCGTTCCTCGCGCGCATCGGCCGGGCGCGGCGCCTTGGTGGCCACCGGGGCAGGGGGGGCGGCAGCGGGGCGCGCCAGGTAGGCGAGCACGTCGCCCTTGGTGATGCGCCCGTCCTTGCCGGAGCCTTCGCCCACCGCCTCGGCCCCCAACTGGCGCTCGGCCATCATCTTTGCCGCCGCGGGCAGCGGTGCATGGGCGGGCGCGGGTGCTGCGGTGCCGGGCATGTCGGCGGGTGACGTAGCCGGGCGCGCGACGGGACCCGGCGCCTGCGGCGGGGCATGCACGCCGGCCGCGGCGTTCGGCGGCTCCGGCTTGGCTGGCGCCGGTGCCGCAGCGGCAACGGGTGCCTGCACGGCTGCCGGCTGGGCCGCGCCGCCCGCCGTGATGGTGCCGAGCACGGTGCCCACCTCCACCTCGGCGCCTTCCTGCACCGATGGCGTCTGCATCACGCCGGCGACCGTGGCATTCACCTCCACGGTTACCTTGTCGGTTTCCAGTTCGACCACCGGCTCGTCGGCCGCCACCGCCTCGCCGGCGCGCTTCAGCCAGCGCGCCACCGTGGCCGTGGTCACGCTCTCGCCCAGCGCGGGCACCAGAATGTCGGTCATGGCGTCTCCTTGCACCCGAGCGCTTCAGCGACCAGCGCTGCCTGCTCGGCCGTATGCGTCTTGGCCAGGCCGGTGGCCGGGCTGGCCGCGGCCGCGCGCCCCACATATTCAGGGCGCTTGGCCTTGTGCTTGAGCGCGCCCAGAACCCGCTCGATCCGGCGATCGACGAAGCTCCAACTGCCCATGTTCTCCGGCTCTTCCTGGCACCACACCAGCTGCTGCGCCTTGGCATAGGGCTTGAGCGTGAACGCCAGCGTCTTTTCCGGGAACGGATAGAGCTGCTCGAGGCGAACGATGGCCACGTCCCGCAGGCCGCGCTCCCGCCGCTCGGCCAGCAGATCGTAATACACCTTGCCGCTGCACAGCACGACGCGCCGCACTTCGGCCGGCACGATCGGGTCGATCTCGCCGATCACCGTGCGGAACCGGCTGTCGCCCGCCATCTCGCTCATCGCACTCACCGCCAGCTTGGCGCGCAGCAGCGATTTCGGCGTCATGATCACCAGCGGCTTGCGGAAGTTGCGCTTCACCTGCCGCCGCAGCGCGTGGAAATAGTTCGCCGGCGTGGTGATGTTGGCCACCGTCATGTTCCGCTCGGCGCAGAGCTGCAGGTAGCGCTCCAGCCGGGCCGAGGAGTGCTCCGGCCCCTGGCCTTCATGGCCATGCGGCAGCAGCAGCGTCAGGCCGCTCATGCGCAGCCATTTCGTCTCGCCGCTGGCCAGGAACTGGTCGATGATCACCTGCGCGCCGTTGGCGAAATCGCCGAACTGCGCTTCCCACAGCACCAGCGTCCACGGATCGGCCAGCGAGTACCCGTATTCGAAGCCAAGCACGCCGGCTTCCGACAGCAGCGAATTGAAGGCCTCGAACCGCGCCTGATTGGGGCGGATGTTGTTGAGCGGCACGTATTCCTTCTGGTTGGTCTGGTCGATCAGCACCGCGTGGCGCTGGCTGAACGTGCCGCGCTGCGTGTCCTCGCCGGAAAGGCGAACGTGATGGCCTTCCAGCAGCAGTGTGCCGAACGCCAGCGCTTCGGCGGTCGCCCAATCCACGCCCTCGCCGCCTTCCACCATCGCGCGCTTGGCGTCGAGCTGGCGTGCGATCTTGGGGTTCAGGTCCAGCGTGGCGGGCACCCGCGCCAGCGCTTCGCCGACCAGCCGGAGTGTTGCGGCATCGGCCGCCGTCGCCTGCTCCGTCTCGTCCTGCGCGTCGTCGGTCTTCAGGCCGCGCCACTTGCCTTCCAGCCAGTCGGCCTTGTTTACGCGATAGGATTGCGCGGCCTGGTGCGCCTCGTCGTAGCTGCGGAACAGCGCATCCCACATCGCCTGCGCCTCGTCGGCGCTGGCGACACCTTCCGCGGCCAGGCGCTGAGCATACAGCGCGCGCGTCGTCGGCCGGTCCTTGATCGCGCGATACATGATCGGCTGCGTGAAGGCCGGCTCGTCATTCTCGTTGTGGCCGTGCCGGCGGTAGCACACGATATCCAGCACGAAATCGGTGGCGAATTGCTGGCGGAACTCGGCCGCCATGCGGGCGGCGAACACCACGGCCTCCGGCTCGTCGCCGTTGACGTGCAGGATCGGCGCCTGGATCGATTTGGCGACATCGGTGCAATACAGCCCCGAATAGGCGTGCGCCGGCACGGTGGTGAAGCCGATCTGGTTGTTGACCACCACATGGATCGTGCCGCCGGTGCGGTAGCCGATGAGCTGGCTCATCGCCAGCGTCTCGTACACCAGCCCCTGGCCGGCGAATGCTGCGTCGCCATGCAGCAGGATGGCCATCACGCTGCGCCGCGCGGCGGTGTCGCCCGCCATGTCCTGCCGGGCGCGCACCTTGCCCACCACCACCGGGTCCACCGCCTCGAGATGCGAGGGGTTGGGCTGCAGCGACAGATGCACCGTGCGCCCGCCGATCTCGATGTCGGTGGAGGTGCCGAGATGATACTTCACGTCGCCCGAGCCCTGCACGTCGTCGGGCTTGAAGCTGGCGCCGGCAAACTCGCTGAACAGCGCGGGCAGCGGCTTCTTGACGATGTTGACCAGCGTGTTCAGCCGCCCGCGATGCGGCATGCCGATCACGATCTCATCGGTGCCGGCCGCCACCACGCTCTCGATCATCGCGTGCAGAGCGGGAATGGTCACCTCGCCGCCCTCCAGCCCGAAGCGCTTGGTGCCCACGTAGCGCTTCTGGCAGAACGCCTCGAAGCCCTCGGCATCGGTCAGCTGGCTCAGGATGGCGCGCTTGGCCCCGGCGTCGAACGCGGTCAGCCACGGCGCGCCCTCGATGCGGCGCTGGATCCAGGCTTTCTGCTCGGGGTCCTGGATGTGCATGAACTCGACGCCCACCGGCCCGCAATACGAGGCGCGCAAGATGTCCATGATCTCGCGTAGGGTAGCCGTCTCGCGCCCCAGCACGCGGTCGATGAAAATCGGGCGGTCCCAGTCGTGCTCGGTGAAGCCGTAGGTGCGCGGGTCCAGCTCCGGGTGGCTCTTCGGCACCGTCAGGCCCAGCGGGTCCAGCTTGGCTTCCAGATGGCCGCGCACGCGATAGACGCGGATCATCATCAGCGCGCGGATGCTGTCCAGCGTAGCCGCGCGCACTTGGCTTTCGTCGCCGGCCCGCCGGTCGTGCAGAGGCGCCGGCGATCGGGCCAGGGTGGATGGCCGCGGCGCCCAGGAAGCGCCGGTGGCGTCGGTCAGCACCGACCGCGCCTCGTCGTTCAGCGAGGCGAACAGCTCGGCAAAGCTCGCATCCACGGAATGCGGTGCAGCCACCCAGCGGGCATACAGATCGGCGATGAAGGCGGCGTTGCCGCCATTAAGGGCGGTTGCGAACATATCCACGCCGGGCATCGGCCGTGCTCTCCTGATCTGTGCGGCCCTAGTCTCTACGCCGCATATGGCAAAAATAGGTGCACGTGACCGATTCGGCGTGGGTGGGAGATGTGTGCTGAGCACATGACACAGACGCCTGCGCCGGCGGCCGGTGGGCCGGGTTGCTGGGCCGAGCCACCACCGCCGGGAGGCACTACCGCTTCAGAGCCTTGACCATGGTGCTGCCCAGGGCCGAGGGGCTGTCGGCCACATGGATGCCCGCCACCCGCATCGCCTCGAACTTGGCGGCCGCCGTGTCGCGCCCGCCGCTGATCACCGCGCCGGCATGGCCCATGCGGCGGCCGGGCGGGGCCGTGCTGCCGGCGATGAAGCCCACCACCGGCTTGGGCGAACGCTCGCGCGCCAGGAACTCGGCCGCGTCGATCTCGCTGGCGCCACCGATCTCGCCGATCATGATGATGCTCTCGGTCTCCGGATCGGCCAGGAACATCTGCAGCACCTCGATGAAGTCGAGCCCCTTCACCGGATCGCCGCCGATGCCGACGCAGGTGGACTGGCCCAGCCCGGCCGCCGTGGTCTGCGCCACCGCCTCGTAGGTCAGCGTGCCGGAGCGGCTGACGATGCCCACCTTGCCGCGCCGATGGATGTGGCCGGGCATGATGCCGATCTTGCACGCATCCGGCGTGATCACGCCGGGGCAGTTCGGCCCCACGAGCACCGAGCGCGTGCCGGACAGCGCGCGCTTCACGCGCACCATGTCGAGCACCGGGATGCCCTCGGTGATCGTCACGATCAGCGGCATGCCGGCCTCGATGGCCTCGAGGATGGCGTCGGCCGCGTAGGCCGGCGGCACGTAGATGGCGGTGGCCGTGGCCCCGGTGGCGTGGCGCGCCTCGGCCACCGTATCCCACACCGGCAGGTCCAGATGCGTGGTCCCGCCCTTGCCCGGGGTGACGCCGCCCAGCACCTTGGTGCCGTAGGCGATCGCCTGCTCGGAATGGAACGTGCCCTGCGCGCCGGTGAACCCCTGCGTGATCACCGTGGTGTGCTTGTCGACCAGAATGGCCATGTCAGTTCGCCTCCTTGACGGCGCGAACGATCTTCTCGGCAGCGTCTGCCAGGTTGTCCGCCGAGATGATCGGCAGGCCCGAGCGCGCCAGTATGTCCTTGCCGAGCGCCACGTTGGTGCCTTCCAGGCGCACCACCAGCGGCACGCTCAGGCTCACCTCGCGGGCCGCCGCCACCACGCCTTCGGCGATCACGTCGCAGCGCATGATGCCGCCGAAGATGTTGACCAGGATGCCCTCCACGTTCGGGTCGGACAGGATGATCTTGAACGCCGCGGTCACCTTTTCCCGCGTGGCGCCGCCGCCCACGTCGAGGAAGTTGGCGGGCGAGCTGCCGTACAGCTTGATGATGTCCATCGTGGCCATCGCCAGCCCGGCGCCGTTCACCATGCAGCCGATCACGCCGTCCAGCGCCACGTAGTTCAGGTCGAAGCGCGCGGCTTCCAGTTCCTTGGGGTCTTCCTCGGCCTCGTCGCGCAGGGCCGCCAGCTCGCTGTGGCGATACAGCGCGTTGTCATCGAAGCTGACCTTGGCATCCAGGGCCACGACCTCGCCGGCCTTGGTGACGACCAGCGGGTTGATCTCCACGATGGCGCAGTCCAGCGCGATGAACGCCTTGTACATGGCGGCCACGAACTTGCCGAACGCGCCGACCTGCTTGCCTTCCAGCCCCAGCCCGTAGGCCAGCTTGCGGGCGTGATAGGGGAAGATGCCGGTTGCCGGATCGACCGCCACACGCAGAATCTTCTCCGGCGCGTGGGCGGCCACTTCCTCGACCTCCATACCGCCTTCGGTGCTGGCCATCACCACCACGCGCGAGGTGTCGCGATCGACCAGCAGCGAGAGATACAGCTCGCGGGCGATGTCGCAGCCCGCCTCCACATACACGCGCCGCACGTCGCGCCCGGCCGGGCCGGTCTGCTTGGTGACCAGCGTGTGGCCGATCATCGCCTCGGCCGCCGCGCGCACTTCGGCGGCCGAGCGGGCCAGCCGCACGCCGCCCTTGCCCTGCGGATCGTCCTTGAAATGCCCGGCGCCGCGGCCGCCGGCGTGGATCTGGCTTTTCACCACATAGACCGGGCCGGGCAGCTTGGCCGTGGCGGCTTCGGCTTCCTCGGGCGTCCAGGCGGCGAAGCCCTGCAGAACGCTGACGCCGTAGCCGCGCAGAAGCTCTTTGGCCTGGTATTCGTGGATGTTCATTGCGTGTCCTTGAAGGAAAGGAAGCAAGCGGTTCTTTTTTGAAAAAAAGAACCAAAAAACTTTTGCTTCTTTATGGCGAGCTTCTCCGGAGAACCTCGCGACAGCGGAGTCAAAGTTTTTTGCTTCTTTTTTTCAAAAAAGAAGGCCTTGCCTTCCCTAGACGTCCAGCTTCTTAAAGTCCTCGATCAGCTTGCGCACCGCATCGCAGCTCTTGTCGAACATCGCCTGCTCGTCGGGCTGCAGCTTGATCTCCACGATCCGTTCCACACCGCCCGCACCGATCACCACCGGCACGCCGATATAGAGGTCGCGCAGCCCATACTCGCCGCTGAGCAGGGCGGCGGCCGGCATCACGCGCTTCTTGTCGAGCAGGTAGCTCTCGGCCATGGCGATGGCGCTGGCGGCCGGCGCGTAGAAGGCGCTGCCCTTTTCCAGCAGCTTGACGATCTCGCCGCCGCCATTGGCGGTGCGCGTGCAGATCGCGTCGATCTTGTCCTGCGTCGTCCAGCCCATCGCCACCAGGTCGGCCAGCGGGATGCCGGCCACTGTGGAGTAGCGGGTCAGCGGCACCATGGTGTCGCCGTGGCCGCCGAGCACGAAGGCGGTCACGTCCTCCACGCTGACGTTGAACTCGTGCGCCAGGAACAGCTTGAAGCGCGCGCTGTCGAGCACGCCGGCCATGCCCACCACCTTGTGCGCCGGCAGGCCGCTGCGCTGCTGCAGCTGCCATACCATCACGTCGAGCGGGTTGGTGATGACGATGACGAACGCGTCCGGGCAATGCGCCTTGATGCCGTCGGCCACCTGGTTGATGACGCCGGCATTCTTGGCCAGCAGATCGTCGCGGCTCATGCCCGGCATGCGCGGGAAGCCGGCCGTCACGATCACCACGTCGGAGCCGGCAATGGCCGCGTAGTCGCTGCCGCCGCTCATGTGGCTGTCATACAGATCCACGCTGCCGGCCTGCATCAGATCGAGCGCCTTGCCGGCAGCCACGCCGCCGAACACGTCGAACAGCACGACGTCACCCAGCTCCTTCAGCCCGACCAGATGGGCCAGTGTGCCGCCGATATTGCCGGCGCCGATCAGCGCGATCTTGTTGCGGGCCATGGATGTCCTTGCTCTGCGTGGGTGGTCGCTTCTGGCGCGGGTGCTAGACCAAAGGGGGAGTGGCTTCAAGCGTGCGCGCCGGGCCGTCCAGCGGGGCCGGCCGTGTGCGGCCCACCGGCATCAGGCAGCCGGCTTGGCGGCGCGCTTGCCCTCGCCGAGCATGCCGTGCAGCCGCAGATGGTGACGGAACTGGTAGTAGCTGAGCCCGAGCTGACGGGCGGCTTCGGCCTGGTTGAACCGGCAGCTCTCCAGCGCCGCCTGCAGCAGCCGGGCCTCGTACGCCCGTGTCGCCGCCTCGAAGCCGGCCTCGGCAGCCGGCGCGTCCGGCGTCGGGGCTGCGGGTAGCGGGGGCGCCAGGGCAGCGTCCGGCGGGCGCGCCGGGCCGGCGACCGGCGCGTAAGGCGAGGCGAACGGGTCCAGCATGATGCGGCTGAGCTTCTTCTCCGGGTCAGCCATGCGATAGACGCTGCGTTCTACCGCGTTGCGGAGCTCGCGCACGTTGCCGGGCCAGTCGAAGCCGGTCAGCGCCGCCAGGGCAGCGTCGGCGAACCCGGCAAAATACGGCCGGCCCAGCTCGGCCG
This sequence comes from uncultured Alphaproteobacteria bacterium, assembly GCA_963751795.1. Lineage (GTDB taxonomy): Bacteria > Pseudomonadota > Alphaproteobacteria > Acetobacterales > Acetobacteraceae > BOG-908. The sequence goes on along the minus strand of CAVVVI010000004.1, from coordinate 1,211,238 downwards.
TCATCCTGGTGGCGAAGTGCTCCGCCAGCAGCGGAATGTCGTCGCGCCGGGCGCGCAGCGGCGGCACGCTCACCACGTCGAAGGCCAGCCGGTCCAGCAGGTCGGCGCGGAACTTGCCGGCCGCGGCCAGCGCCGGCAGGTGCACGTTGGTGGCCGCCACCACGCGCACGTCCACCTGCAGCGTCTCGCTGCCGCCGACGCGCTCGAAGCTGCCGTATTCGATCACCCGCAGCAGCTTTTCCTGCACCGCGGCCGAAGCGGTCGCGATCTCGTCGAGGAAGATCGTGCCGCGATCCGCCAGCTCGAAACGGCCGGGCCGCCGACGTGCCGCACCCGTAAAGCTGCCGGCCTCGTGGCCGAACAGCTCCGAATCGAGCAGCGCGTCCGGCAAGGCCGCGCAGTTCAGCTTGATCAGCGGCGCCGACCAGCGGGGCGAGAGCAGGGCCAGGCGCCCGGCCACCAGCTCCTTGCCGGTACCGCGCTCGCCGATCACCAGCACCGGCCGGTTCAGCTTCGCGGCCTGGGAGATGTGCTCCAGCATGTCGAGAAAGGCAGGCGACTGGCCGATCGGCGTCGGCAATTCGGCGGGGTTTGCCAATCGCGCCATGGCCTGGTTCTCCATGCCATGATGTGGCGCAATCAATGTAGGCCGAGCCGACACGCCACCGCAAGCACCAGAAGAATGCAGCGTTTTGAATGAGTTAAGTCTCTGGCACGGCAGATGCAATCACTCTGGCAGGCCGCCACCGGCCGAACCTTCAGCCAGGAGACACATCATGTCCATGAGCCTCAGCAACGACGCCGGCATCGCTTATCTGGCCGCCATCCGCTCGCCGCGCCTGTCCTTCGCCGCCCGGCTTGCCGCTCTGCAGGCCCGGCAGCAGCGCGCGCCGTCGGTATCGGCCGCCATCGCCGCCGCCGGCCGTGCCGCCCTGGCTGCCATCCCGGCCGGCGCGCTCGCCTGGCTGTTCGTTTGCGTCTGAACGCGGCATCATCACACCAAGCCAAGGAACCCCGTCATGGGCATCTTCTCCCGCCTCGCCGACATCGTGAACTCCAACCTCAACGCCCTGCTCGCCAGCGCTGAGGATCCGGAGAAGATCATCCGCCTGATCATCCAGGAGATGGAGGACACGCTCGTCGAAGTGCGCTCCTCGGCCGTGCGCAGCATTGCCGAGCGGCGCGAGATGGAACGCCGGCTGGAAGCGCTGAAGCGGGAAGAGGCGGACTGGCAGGCCAAGGCCGAGCTGGCGCTGACCCGCGGCCGCGAGGACCTGGCCCGCGGCGCGCTGCTGGCGCGCAGCCACCGCGCCCAGGCCCGCACCAGCGTGGAGCAGCAGGTGGCCCAGCTGGTCGCCAGCCTGGCGCAGCAGAACGAGGATATCGCCAAGCTGCAGACCAAGCTGGCCGACGCCAAGGCGCGCGAGCAGAGCTTCGCCCAGCGCCGCGCCACCGCGGGCAACCGCATCAAGGTGCGCGAGAAGCTGCACGACGACCGGATCAACGACGCCTTCCAGCGCTTCGAGACCGCCGAACGCCAGCTCGACCAGATGGAGGGCCGCGTGGAAGCCTACGACCTCGGCCGCCCGGCCGCCTTGCGCACACCGACGCTGGACGAGGAGCTCGCCTCTCTGGCAGCCGACGCCAGCATGAACGAGGAGCTGGAGGCGCTGAAGGCACGGCTGGGCAACCGGCTGCCGCCGAGCGAGCCGGCCAAGACGCAAGGCTGAGTGCGCACCATGACCAGCGATGACTTCACCGCCGTCTGCATCGTCGCCCTGGTCATGGGCTGCGGGGTGCTGATCGCGGTGCCGGCCGTCTGGTTCAACTACCGCATGAAGTCGCTGCGCCTGCGCAATGCGGCTTCCACGCAGGACAATGCGGCCACGCAAGGGCTGTGGGACACCGCGCGGCGCATGGAACAGCGGATCGGCTATCTGGAAACAGTGCTGGACACCGAAGTGCCCGGCTGGCGCAACAGGAGCGGGCGATGACGACACTCTCCGGGCATTGGCAGAGCCGGGACTTGCGGGACACCGGGATCATCAGGGGCGTGTGCGCCCGCGTTGCCGAACGTGCCGGCGTACCGGTGTGGATGCCGCGCGCGGCGTTCGTGATCTTCGGCATCCTGCACTGGCTGCTGGCGATCATCGCCTACTGGGCGCTGACCAAGGCGATGCATCTCGGCCGCCGGCGTCCCGCCCCGGTACTGACGCCGGAGCCGCCGCAGGCCAGCGCCGTACGCGACCGGTTCAGCGCGCTCGACGCCCGGCTGGCTGCCATGGAAGCGGCCTCGCTGGAACAGGAGAGCCATCTGCGCCGGGCGTTCCGGGACTTGGAGCGCACCTAGCTTGGGCAAAGCGAGCCCGGCCAGGCGCAAGCCGAAGCGCCGCCTTGTCATGGTGCTGGGCATGCATCGCAGCGGCACCTCGCTTTGCGCCAACATGCTGCACGAGCTGGGGGTGGACATTGCGGACGCCTCCGGCCCGTCGGCGGCCAACCAGCGCGGCCATTGGGAACGGCCGCGCATCAACGACCTGCACGACGCCATCCTGGCGAATTTCGGCCGCGGCTGGGACTCGCCGGCGCACCATCTGGCCCTGCCGGATGGCTGGTGGACCGACCCGCGCATCGAACCGATCCGCCGGCACATCGTGGAGTACATCGACCACAGCATGGGCGGTCAGCGCCTGTTCGGCTTCAAGGACCCGCGCACCGCGCGCCTGCTGCCGCTCTGGCCCGCCATCCTCGCCGAACTCGACCTCGAGCCGGTGACCGTGTTCTGCGTGCGCGACCCCGCCCAGGTCGCCCGCAGCGTGGCCGAACGCGACCAGCTGCCGGCGGATCAGGGCGCCTATCGGTGGCTCGTCTACAACGCCCAAGCGGTGCACGGCGTGGGCACCGGCCGCGTCTGCGTCATCAACTACGAATCCTGGTTCAGCGAGCCCGCCGCCACGCTGGAGCGGCTGGCCCGGTTCGTCGGCCTGCCGGCCCGCCCGGAGCTGGTATCGGTCATTGACGAGGGCCTGCGCCACGATGCGGTGGGCGTGGCCGAACCCGTGCCGGACGTGGCCGCCCGCCTGCACCGCGGCATCGCGGCATCGGGCGAGCGGCTGGATGCCCGGCTGCTCGATTTGGCCGGAACCATCCTCGGCTGCGAACACGCGGTGATGCCCTTCCTGCGGGACGCGGCCCTGCTGCCGCTCAGCCTGGCCGAGCAGAACCGGGCGATCGCCGATCTGCACGGCGCGCTGGCACGGCTGCGCGCCCCGGCCTGAAGGCGGGCGATCAGGGCGCGCACGCCAGGATGGCCAGAGCCCGCTCCGCATCGGCCGAGGCCAGCGCGCCGGCCTCGCCGGTGAACAGGTAGCCGGCCGACTGCCCCATCGCCGCACACAGGCCGGTTTGCAGAAACGCCGGATCGCGCCCGCCATGCCGCAGCGCGCAAACCGTGGCGCCCGGCGCGGCGAACACGCTGTCGTGCAGCGCCGCCCCGTAGGCGCCCACGATCTGGCCGGCGCGTCCGAAGGCTGCCGCACGCTCGGCCAGGTCCATCCCCGCCGGCCGGATCACGCTGAACCCGGCTTGTGCGGCGGCTGCCTCCAGCCTCGCCAGCGCCGGCGTGGCGCTCTCGCCGACGACGAACAGGCGCTGCTCGGGCACAGGCGGGCTCAGGCGGAGGGTTGCGCGCACCCGCTCCACCCAGAACCGCGTGGCCGCGCCGAACCCGGCGCTCAGCCGCTCGCCCAGCCGCAGCGTCGTCGGCAGCAGCAGCAGGTCGGTGCGGATCACCTCCTCCCAATGCGCGTAGCGGATCATCTGGTCCGGCCGAAGGCCGAGCTGCGCCAGTATCTCCTCCACAAGCGGCGGCAGGGTGGCCGGCAGCAGCAGGCGCAGCGTCTCCAGGCGATGACCCGCCTGCTGCAGCAGCCACAGCCGCGGCAGGTAATCGGTGAGCAGCTGCGCGTAGGATTCCTCGGCCGGCCCGAACAGCGCCACCAGCGGGCCAGGGATGAAGCGCACCGGCAGCGCGGCGCCGCTCAGCCGCCGGGTAATGGTGGCGACGTGCTCGGGCGGCAGATTGAGCTGCGGGCCGCAGAACGCCGTGCCTTCGTGCAGGCCGATGCCTGTGGGTGCTACCGCCGCATCGGTCAGGGCGTAGCACCCGGTCTGCGGCGTTTCGACCTGGCCATAAATGGCGCGCGCCGCCGCGGCGCCGGAAGGCCCCAGCAGGAAGGCCGGCGGCGGGGCAGGAGAGCGGTCAGTGGCCTCGACCAGCCTAAAGCCGACCAGCGGCTCCTCCCAGCGAACAGCGTGGCCGCCGATTTCGACGATGCGGCTGGTGGGCGGCACGCTGCGGTCCACGATCGCGTTCATCAGGCTTCTCCGGCCGCCAATGCGGCCACGTCCAGGGCGCGCTCGAACTCCTCCGGCCGGATCGAGAAATGCTGGTCCACCTCGCCCGATGTGGGCCCCAGCACGTAGCCGACCTGCTGGCCCATGGCGGCGGCGACGCCGGATTGCACGAAGCTCGGGTGGCGCGCAGTGCCGCGCAGCGCCAGCGTGACCGTGCCCGGCGGTGCATACACCGCGCCGTGCAGCGCCGAGCCGTATTCGCCGGCGATCTGCCGGGCCTGGGCGAAGCAGGCGATTTGCGCGGCCAGCTTCATGGATTGCGGGTGCACCACCGAAAAGCCGCGTTCGACGGCCAGGGCCTCGATGGCCGCACGATTGACGAGCACGCGCCCGGCCGGTGCCTGCGCCCGGCTGACGAACACGCGCGGCCCGGCGCCCGCGAGCCCCGCCGCCGCGCGCCGCAGGCCCGCTGTCCAGAACGCGGTGGCCGGCGCCAGCAGCGGCGAGAGGCGGTTGCCGGTCCGAAGCCCGGTCGGCATCACCAGCAGGTCGGTGCGCAGCATTTCGTGCCAGTAGCGGTAACGCACCAGCTGGCTGTCGCGGATTCCCGCCAGCGCCAGCAGCCGCAGCGCGAAGGGCGCCAGGTCGGGCGGCACGGCGAAACGGATGGTGAGGATGTCGAATCCGGCCTGCGCCAGCACCCAGAGTCGCGGCAGGAAATCGACGAGCCAGTGGCCGTACGTCTCGTGGCCGGGGCCGTCGATCACCGCCACCGGCCCGCGCACGAAACGCTCCGGCAGCCCGGCCGAGAGCAGCCGCCCGGCCACCGTGGCCACGTGGTGCGGCGGGTGGAGGAAGGCGGCCGAGCTGAAGGCCACGCCGTCCTTCATGGCGATGCCGGTCGGCGCCAAAGTGGCGTCGGCCAGCATGTAGCAGCCCACCGCGCCCAGCACCGTCTGGCCGAACAGCTCCTGGTGCACCACCGCATTGGCCGGGCCGAACAGGAACAGCGGCGCCGGCGCCCGGCTTCGGCTCGCAGGCTGCACCAACCTGAAATCCACCCGCGGTGCCGCGCCGGATGCATGGTGGGCGGCAATGTCGGTCACGGCGCCACTCCGGCCGGCAGCGGGGCGGGCGTGCGCCTGGCCACCTTGTGCAGGCCGAGTGCCCCGCCGGCAGCGGCATAGGCGGCGACCCCGAGGGCGACGAGGATGGCCAGCACCGGTATGCCGACATGCGCGCCGGGCACCGGCACCAGCCGGGTGCGCGCCAGCCACAGCACCACCGCCATCGCCGCGGTCGCCACACCCATGCGGGCCAGGCGGGACCACAGCAGCCGGTCCGGCGCCAGATAATCGCGCCGCCGCAGCAGCACCCAGAGCAGGCCCACATTCACCGTCATGGCCAAAGTGGTGGCCAGTGGCGGCCCGACATGGCGCAGCGGATGCATCAGCGCCAGGCTCAGCGCCAGGTTCAGCGCCAGGATGCCGACGCCGACCCGCACCGGCGTCGCCATGTCGCCGCGCGCGAAGAACCCCGGCCCCAGAACCTTGATCAGCACGAAGGCCGGCAGCCCGGCCGCATAGGCCGCCAGCGACTGCGCCGACAGCGCCGCATCCGCGTGCGTGAACTTGCCGCCGACGAACAGCACCTGCAGGATCGGGTCTGCAATGATCGACAGCGCGGCTGCCGCCGGCAAAGTCAGCAGCATGGCGTATTCGATGGCACGATTCAGCGAGGCCAACGCCTGGTCCTGCCGCCCGGCGCCGACCTGGCGGGAGAGCAGCGGCAACAGCGCGGTGCTGACCGCGGTGCCCAGCACGCCCAGCGGCAGCTGGTTGATGCGGTCGGCATAGTACATGAACGAGACGGATTTTTCCGGCAGATAGGTGCCGATCACCGTATCGACGGCGAGGCTGAGCTGGGTGATGCCGGCGCCCACCAGCCCGGGCGCCATGCGCCGCAGCAGCAGCCGCATGCGCGGCGTCATGCGCGGCCGCGGCAGATGCAGCCGCATGCCGCTGCGCCGCACCGCCCAGTAGAGCAGCGCCAGCTGCGCCACGCCGCTGAGCGAGACGCCGATGGCCAGCGCGTGGCCCACCGTCGGCACGAAGCCCACGAGCGCGAACATCGCGCCGATGGCGAATGCGTTGTACAGCAGCGGTGCCGCCGCGGCGGCCACGAAGCGGTTCATCGCGTTCAGCACGCCCGAGAGCAGGGCCGCCAGGCAGATCAGCAGCAGATAAGGAAAGGCGAGCCGGGCGAGCACCACCGTCAGCTCGAACTTGGCGGGATCGTCGGCGAAGCCGGCGGCGATCAGATGCAGCAATGGCCGCATGAAGATCTCGCCCAGCACGGTCAGGATCAGCAGCCAGAAGGCGAGCACGGCCGCGGCCTCCTCGGTGAAGCCGCGGGCCACGTCCTCGCCCTCGCTCACCAGCAGGCCGGAGAACACCGGCACGAAGGCGGCGTTGAACGCGCCCTCGCCGAACAGGCGGCGGAACAGATTGGGCAGGCGGTTGGCCACGAAGAACGCGTCCGAGATCGCACCGGCACCGAGGAAGCGCGCGATCAGCAGGTCGCGGACCAGCCCCATGATCCGGCTGGCCATCGTCCAGCCGCCGACGGTCATGATGCCCCTAAGCATGCCGTTGGCCGCCCTGTGCTGCCGCCCGCTGCGGGCCAGACCCGCTAGCTTGCCTCTGACCTATCAATGCTCGTCCCGCCGCGGCCGGCGAGAGTAGCCGCGCCAGCGAGTCGGCCACCGATCGCCGCCCGGCCAGCAGGTCGGCCACGGCCGCGCAGATCGGCAAATCGATGCCCGGGGCGCGGGCAAGCAGGGCCGGCGCGGTCGTCACCCCTTCGACCACCGGACCGCCAGGCAGGCTCGGCGGCTCACCGCGGCCCAGGCCGAGGCCGTAGGCGAAGTTGCGGCTTGCGGGCCCTGTGCAGGTGAGCACCAGGTCGCCGAGGCCGGAGAGGCCGGCAGCCGTCTCGGCCCGGCCGCCTTGGGCTGCGATCAGGCGCGAGATCTCGGCCAGGCCGCGCGCGATCAGCGCCGCGCGGGCGTTCTCGCCGAAGCCCGCGCCCATCACCACGCCGGCCGCGATCGCGATCACGTTCTTCGCCGCGCCGCCCAATTGTGCGCCCACCGGGTCGTCGCTGCCGTAAAGCCGGAAGCTGGGCGTGGCCAGCAGCTCGATCATCCGCATGCGGAACGCCGCCTGCTGCTGCGTGCTGGCCACCAGCGAGGCGGCCGGCAGGTTGTGCGCGATCTCGGCGGCGAAATTCGGTCCGCTGAGCACGGCGGCCGGGCTCTCCGGCCGCACGGAAGCGGCCACTTCCAGCGGCAGCAGGCCAGTCCCGGTCTCGATACCCTTGCAGCACACCAGCAGGCCGAAGCGGCCGGGCGGCAGGTTGAGCAGCGCCGCGCGCAGGCTCTGGGCCGGCACCGCCAGGATCACGTCGCCCGCGCCCGGCTGCTCGGTGGTAAGCCGCACGGCTGCGGGCAGCGGGAAGCCGCGCACGCGCTGGCTGTCCGGGCTGCGCGCCGTCAACACCACCTCGGCACCCGCGCGCGCGGCCTGGATGGCCAGCGCGCTGCCCCAGGCGCCGGCGCCGACGATGGCGATCCTACTCATCGGCCAACTTAATCAGGGCGGTGCCCTGGCCCGGCTCGCCGTCGCCCAAACGCTGCAGCAGCGCGTCGAGCAGCGCCGGCATCTCCGCCTCGAACCGGTAGGGCGGATTGACTACCACCAGCCCGCTCCCGTTCAGCCGCGCAGCATCCAGCGGCTCGCGCAGCAGCAGTTCCACGGCCATCACGTCGCGCAGGCCCGAGGCGCGCAACGCGTCGTGCAAAGCGCGCACCGGCGCGCGGTGCTTCACCGGATACCACGCCAGCACGACGCCGCCGGCGAGCCGGCCGGCGGCGGCGCGCACGGCCTCGGCCACGCGGCCATGCTCGTCGGTCGCCTCGTAAGGCGGGTCGATCAGCGTCAGCCCGCGGCGTTCGGCGGGCGGCAGGAACGCCCTGATCGCCTCGTAGCCGTCGCGCACATGCACGGCCACCTGCGCCTCGCGGCCGAAATGCCGGCGCAGGCCGGCGGCCTCCTCGGGGTGCAGCTCGCAGGCCACCGCGCGGTCACCGGGGCGCAGCAGCGCCGCGATGATCGCCGGCGATCCGGGATAGAGACCCAGCGCCTCGACCAGCCCGACATAATCGGCCAACGCCGCCGGCGGCTGGTCGAGCAGGCGGAAGATGCCCCGCGCCGCCTCGCCGGTGCGCCGAGCTTCCAGCCCGTCCAGATCGTAGCGCCCCAGCCCGGCATGGGTGTCGAGCACGAAGAACGGCTTGTCCTTGCGGGCCAGCGCGCGCAGCACCCAAACCAGCACGGCGTGCTTCAGGCAATCCGCCGCGTTGCCGGCGTGGTAGGCGTGGCGGTAGTTCAAGCCGCCGTATCCAGCGGCCAGCGCGGCCGCGGCGGCGCGTCCAAGCTGCTGGCCAGGCCCAACCGCAGCCGCTCGATGCCGGCCCAGGCGACCATCACCGCGTTGTCGCCGCACAACGCCAGCGGCGGCGCCGACAGGGCCACGCCGCGTGCCGCAGCCAGTTGGGCCAGGCGGGCGCGCAGGGCGGCGTTGGCGGCGACCCCGCCGGCGACCACCAGCAGCCGCGCCTCCGGCATCATCGCCAGCGCATGGCCCACCCTGTCGGCCATCACGTCGGCCACCGCATCCTGAAAAGCGGCGGCCACGTCGGCGGCATCCTGTGCCGGCAGCGGCCCGGCCGGATAGGCGGCCAGCAGCCCAGCCACCGCCGTTTTCAGGCCGGAGAAGCTGAAATCGCAGCCCGGCCGGCCGAGCAGCGGCCGCGGCAGGGCGAAGCGCCGCGCATCGCCCGATGCAGCCAGCCGCTCGACCGCCGGCCCGCCGGGCCACCCCAGCCCCAGCAGCTTGCCCACCTTGTCGAACGCTTCGCCCACCGCGTCGTCGATGGTGCCGCCGAGCCGGCGATAGGCGCCCACGCCGTCCACCGCCAGCAACTGGCAGTGCCCGCCGGAGACGAGCAGCAGCAGATAAGGGAACGCGGCGCCGCCCGGTGTCAGCCCCGGCAGCCGGGCGGTCAGCGCATGCGCCTCGAGGTGATTGACGGCCACGAAGGGGAGCCGCGCCGCCATGGCGATGCCCTTGCCCAGCCCGGCGCCCACGATCAGCCCGCCGATCAGGCCCGGGCCCGCAGTCGCCGCCACGCCGCCCAGCGCCGCGTAGGCCGCGGCACCGCCGCCCAGCCCGGCCTCGGCCATCGTTTGGGCCACCAGGCGGGGCAGGTGGGCTAGATGCGCGCGCGCCGCTAATTCGGGGACCACGCCGCCGAACGCCGCGTGCTCCTGCTGGCTCAGCACGGCCTGCGCCAGCACGGCGCCATCGGCCGCCAGCACCGCCGCGGCGGTCTCATCGCAGGAGGTTTCGATGCCGAGAACCGGGCCGGCCGCCCAGCTCAAGGCACAGCCCAGCCATGAGCGCGCGGCCGCGCCCTAGCCAAGCGCGCCTGCCGCCCCAATCCCACACACACTTTCCACGCCATGGTTCGGGTAATAGGACAACACGATGACCGCCGCCCATCCCCCCCCGGCCGCCCTTCTGATCGATGGCGAGGGCTGCCCGGTGCCGCTGCGCACCGGGCCGCACAACCGCCGGGCGCTGCCGCTGCGCGTGGGCAGCCGCGCCTCGCCGCTGGCGGTGGTGCAGACGCGGGCCTTCCTCAGCCAGATGGCGCATTTCTGCCCGATGCTGCGTGCACCGGGCGATGCCGACGATGTGCCGGTATTCGTCGAGCACGCCATCCGCACCACCGGTGACGCCGTGCAGAACCGCCGCCTGGCCGAGATTGGCGGCAAGGGGCTGTTCGCCAAGGAAATCCACGAGGCGCTGCTGGATGGCCGCATCGACATGGCGGTGCACAGCCTGAAGGACCTCGAGACGACTCTGCCGGCCGGCATCGTGCTGGCCTGCACCCTGGCGCGCGAGGATGCGCGCGACGCGCTGATCCTGCCGCCCGGCGCTGCCGCGCCCGATCCGCTGGCGCCGTTCGCCGCCCTGCCGCCGTCAGCCCTGATCGGCACGTCTTCGGTACGCCGGCAGGCGCAGATGCTGCATGTGCGGCCCGACCTGCAGATCGGGCTGATCCGCGGCAACGTGCAGACGCGGCTGGACCGGGTGGCGCATGGCGATTTCGCCGCCACCCTGCTGGCCCTGGCCGGGCTGCGCCGGCTCGGGCTCGACGATCACGCCAGCCTGGTGCTGCACCCCGACATCATGGTGCCCGCCGCCGGCCAGGGCATCGTCGGCGTCACCATACGCGAATCCGATACCGAGCTGCGGGCCCTGCTGGCCAGCATCGAGGATCCGGTGGCGCGCGCGGTGGCCACCGCCGAACGCGCCATGCTGGCGGTGCTGGACGGCAGCTGCCACACCCCGATCGGCGGCCATGCGCGCATCCGCTCGGACGGCCGCCTGCGCCTGACCGGGCTGGTGGCCAGCGAGGACGGCGTCTTCCTGCTCAAGCGCAGCCTGGAAGGCCCGTCGGCCGATGCGCTGCGATTGGGCGCCGAGCTGGGCGCCGCGCTGAAGGCGGACAGCCCTGCCGCTGTGTTTGCCGAATGAGTGCGGCGGGCCGCTAGCTTGGCGGCGCGCGGCGAAGGCGGGGGCGTGGGCGCTCCGATGCGCCAGGTGCTGGTGACCCGCGCGCAGGACGATGCCGGCGAACTCTGTGCCAGGCTGAGCGCCATGGGCTTCGTCCCGGTCGCCGCCCCGCTCCTCACCATCGCGCCGCGCCGCCTCAGCGTGCCGGCGGGCGTGCAGGCCGTGCTGATCAGCAGCCGCCACGCCGTGCCCACTTTGCCGCCCGGCCACCGCCTGCTCGCCGTGGGCGATGCCACGGCCGCGTGCGCGCAGGCGGCCGGGTTCGGGCGCGTGCACAGTGCCGGTGGCGACGCGCCGGCGCTGGCAGCACTGGCCGGCCGCCTGCTCGATCCCGCACAGGGGCCGCTGCTGCTCGCCACGGGCGCCGGCCAGGGGCACGGCCTGGCGGCCGACCTGCGGGCGCGCGGCTTCGCCGTGTTGCGGCGCGTCGCCTATGCCGCCCGGCCGGCGGCGCGCTTCCCGGCGCAGGCCAGCCTGGCGCTGCGCTCGGGCCGGCTGCACGCGGCGATCTTCCTGTCGGCCGAGACGGCCGCCACTTTCATGCGCCTGCTGCCGCCCGCCGATGCGCCGCTGCTGGCGCCGGTGACGGCGCTGGCAATCGGGGCCAGCACCGCCGACGCGCTGGACGCTTTGCCCTGGCTGCGGATATGTCGCGCCTCACATCCCACTCTCGACGGTGTCCTGGCCCTATTATGAGCGAACAAGACCCAGAAGCGGCCGTGCCCGAACCCCGCGGCAGCCTGTTCGACGGCCCGCGCGTGAGCGATCGCGAGCCGGCCGGGCCTACGCCGCCGCCGGTGGCGCCGAGGCGCCGGGGCGGCACGCCGCTGCCGCTGACGCTGCTGCTGACAGCCGGGCTGGCCGGCGCCGGCTATTACGGCTGGAGCCACCCGATGGCAGCACCGCCCGCCGACCAGGACGCCCAGCTTGGCGCGCAGGTCCAGGCCGTCGTGGCCCGCGTGGAGGCCCTGGAGAAGCACGCGCCCGAATTGGGCGAGGCCGCCACCGCCCAGGCCAAGAAGCTGGACGAACTGGCAAGCCGCGTGGAGACCCTGGCCGGCAAGCAGGACCAAATGCAGGCCGAGGCCGCCAAGGCGGTCGAGATCGCCGGCCAAAAGTCGCCCGCCGCCGATGCTGCCGCCCCGCCCGACCGTACCTCGGCCGAGGTGCCGGGTTTGATCGCCCAGCAACAGGCGTCCGACGCGGCCAAGCCAGGCCACGCCGGCGGCACCGACACGGCATTGGCTGATCAGAAGACCGCGCTGGCGGCGCTGGACCAGCGCGTGGCCAAGCTGGAAGCGGCACCGCCCGCGCCCGCGCCCGATACGGCGGCGCCCACTGCCGCGCCCGCCACCGTGGCTGCCTTGGCCGCCCTGGGCGACCGCCTCGCCAAGCTGGAACAGGCGACCGGCCAGGTGCAGGCGCAGGGCGAGGCCGCGCAGCGCGCCGCGCAAGGCGACACCGCCAGCCTGGCCGCGCTGACCGATCGGCTTGGCCGGCTCGAGCAGGCGGCCGGCCAGATCCAGGGCCAGGACGCCGCCGTGCAGAAGACCGAGGCCAGCGATGCCAGCACGCTGGCAGCCCTGGCCGAACGCGTGGGCAAGCTGGAACAGGGCGCGGGCGTTGCCACCGGGGCCGCCCAGGATGCCACGCGCGCCATACGAATCGAAGCGGCGGCCGCCGCCCTGCAGGCCGGCCAGCCGCTGGGCACGCTGCCCGATGCACCGCCGGCACTGGCACGCTACGCCACCACCGCGCCGCCGACCGAGGCTGCGTTGCGCGCCGACTTCCCGCGGGTGGCTGCGGCCGCACGCGCGGCCAGCCAGCCCGACACGGCCCGGCAATCCTTCCTGAACCGCGCTTTCACGCGGCTGCAGCAGAGCGTGGTGGTGCGCCAGGGTGATCACGTGGTGGTGGGCGATCCTGCCGCCGGCGTGCTCGCCCGCGCGCAGGACAGTGTTTCGGCCGGCGACCTCAAGGGAGCTGCCGACACGCTGGCGACCCTGACCGGCCCGGCCGCCGATGCCGTGCGCCCGTGGACGGGGCAAGTCCATGCCCTGCTGGACGCGCGCGCCGCCCTGGCCACGCTGGCGGCCCAGCACTGATGCGCACCATTCTGCTTATCCTGCTATTTGCCGCCGCCGCCGTCGGCGCTGCCTGGTGGGTGCAGCATCTGCCGGGCGCGCTGTCGCTGGACATCGGCACCACGCACGTCAACGCGCCGGTCAGCGTCGCGGTGGTGGCGCTGCTGCTGTTCTCCCTTGCGCTCTATATCGTCTTCCGGCTGCTCGCCACGCTGCTGGGCCTGCCGGGCGCCTTCCGCCGCGGCAACGAACGCTCCCGCCGCCGCCGCGGCGACCGCGCGGTGACCGGCACACTGATCGCGCTGGCCGCCCGCGACCCGGCCGATGCCCGGCGGGAGGCGGCCCGCGCCACGAAGCTGCTGGGCGAAACGCCGCAGACCCTGCTGCTGGCCGCCTATGCCGGCACCATCTCGGGCAACGACGAGGAAGCCGAGGCAGCGTTCACCAAGCTGGCCGAGCGTAAGGATGCAGCCTTCCTCGGCCTGCGCGGCCTGCTGCGCCTGGCCATCGCGCACGAGGATTACCCGCGCGCAGCCCTGCTGGCGCGCGAGGCCGAAGCGGCACACCCGGGCGCTGCCTGGCTGCGCGGCGAGCGCACCCAGTTGGCGCTGCGCACCGGCGCCTGGGCCGAGGCGCTGCAGCTGAGCCGCGACGACGCGCCGAAAGCCGGCTTCGGCGCCGCGGCGGCCGAGGCCGAAACCGACCCGACCGTGGCCCACAAGCTCGCCAAGCAGGCCTGGAAGCGTGACCCGGCCCTGCCGCCCGCCGCCATCGCCTATGCCCGCCGCCTGCGCGAGGGCGGCCGCGAAAAGGCGGCGCAGGACGTGCTGCGCCGCAGCTGGGCAGCGACACCGCACCCCGACATCGCCGATTTCGCCCTTGCCCCGGCGCCCGACCGCATGGCGGCGTTGCGCACCGGCTCCGAACTGGTGCGCAACGCCGCGGAGCACCCCGAGAGCCACCTGCTGCTGGCCCGGCTGTCTTTGGCGGCCGGGCTGACCGGCGAGGCGCATCGCCACATCGAGGCGGCACGGGCCGGCGGGCTGGATCAGCGGCGGGTGCACCTGCTGCTGGCCGACATTGCCGAGGCGGAGGGTAACGACTCCGCACAGCGCGACTCGCTCCGCAACGCCGCAATGGCGCCGCCCGACCCTGGATGGCGCTGCGAAGCGTGCGGCTCGGCCCTGGGCGGCTGGCATCCGGCTTGCCCGGTGTGCCACACCGCAGGGCGCGTGCGCTGGGGCCAGGCGGGCGCAGGCGCCAACCCGGCGGCCCGCATCGGCTACGATGGGGTGATGTAGGCGCCCTCCTGCACCGCCTGCGCCGAATGCTGTATGGATTCGGTATGATCCCGCTCGTGCTGGACCTGGACGGCACGCTCGTCGCCGGTGACACGCTCCTCGAATTGGCCCTTCGGCTGCTCGCCGCGCGCCCGCTGGCGTTCGCCGGCGCGCTGCTGGCCAGCGGCGGGCGCCGCGCCGCGCTCAAGCAGCGCATCGCCCGGCTGGCGCGGCTCGATCCGGCCAGCCTCACCTACAACCCGGCCGTGCTCGCGCTCGCCACGCAAGCCCGCGCCGAGGGCAGGTCCGTGTTCCTGGCGACCGCGGCGGACGCCGGCATCGCCCACGCGGTGGCCAGCCATGTGGGCAGCTTCGAAGGCGTGCTGGCTTCGGACGGCCACACCAACCTGAAGGGAGCCGCCAAGGCGGCAACGCTGGCCGCCCGCTTCGGCGCGCAGGGTTTCGATTACGCGGGCGATGCCGCCGCCGACCTGCCGATCTGGAAACTGGCGCGGCGCGCCATTCTGGTGGCACCCGCCCCGTCGCTGCTGGCCCGGGCGCGGCAGGTTTGCGCCGACGTGACCAGCGTGGGCGCAGCACCCTCGCTGCCCGACACGCTGCGGCTGGTGGGGCGTGCCCTGCGCCTGCACCAATGGGCGAAGAACCTGCTCGTGCTGGTGCCCGTGCTGGCCGCCCATCAGGCGCATGGCGTGCCCCTGCTGCAGGCGTGCCTCGCCTTCCTGGCCTTCAGCCTGTGCGCCTCGAGCGTGTATCTGCTCAACGACATGCTGGACCTGCCGGCCGACCGCCTGCACGCGACCAAGCGGCGGCGGCCCTTCGCCAGCGGCGCGCTGGGCCTGGCCTGGGGGCCGGGGCTGATGACGGGCTTGCTGGCCGCAGCCCTCGCCATCGCCGCCCTGCTGCCAGCCGCGTTCGCAGGCATGCTGGCCGCCTACTATGCCAGCACGCTGGCCTATTCCTTCGCGCTGAAGCGCCGCGCCGTGTGGGATGTGGCTGCGCTGGCCGGGCTGTACACCCTGCGCATCTTCGCCGGCGCGGCGGCCACCGCCATCCCGATCTCGCCCTGGCTACTCGCCTTCTCGCTGTTCCTGTTTTTCTGCCTGGCGATCGTCAAGCGGCTCACCGAGCTGACCGCCTTCGTGCGCGCTGGCGGCACCACGGGCCTGTCGGGCCGCGGCTACGCGCCGGAAGATCTCGACATGCTACGCAGCATGGCGGCCGCCTCGGGCTACATGGCGGTGCTGGTTGTGGCGCTCTACGTCAACAGCTCCGAGGTTCTGCCGCTCTACCACCACCCGAGCGCGCTGTGGCTTCTCTGCCCCATCCTGCTGTTCTGGGTCAGCCGGGTGTTGATGATCAGCAATCGCGGGCAGATGCATGACGATCCGGTGGTGTTCGCGCTGCGTGACCCGGTGAGCCAGTTGGCCGGCGTGGCCAGCGTGGCCGCCATCGTGGCCGCCACGCTGTGATGGAGCAGGCACTGGGCATGCTGACCGGCTGGGGCCGCGTGGCGCGCTCGGCGAGCGTGACCTGGCGGCCGGAGAGCACGGCCGATCTCGACGCGGTGTTTGCCGAACCCCGGCCCCGCGCGCACGGCCTGGTGGCCCACGCTGCCGGCCGCGCCTACGGGGATTGCGCGCTGAACGGGCAGGGGGTGGCGCTGCTGACCGCCGGCCTGTGCCGCGTGCTGGCCTTCGAGCCCGCAACCGGCGCCATCGAGGTGGAGCCCGGGGTGACGTTCCGCCAGCTGATGGAGACCTACCTGCCGCTGGGCTGGCTGGTGCCGGTTTCGCCCGGCACCGGCTACGCCACGATCGGCGGCGCGGTGGCCAACGACGTGCACGGCAAGAACCACGAGGTGGCCGGCAGCTTCGCCCAGCACGTGACCGCGCTGGATCTGATCACGCCGGATGGCGTGCTGCGCACCGTCGGTCCGGAAGCCGAGCCCGGCCTGTTCGCCGCCACCTGCGGCGGCCTCGGGCTGACGGGCATCGTCACCCGCATCGCTTTCCGCATGAAGCGTGTGGCCGGCCCGGGCGCGGCGGTGCACGCCCGGCGCCTGCCCGATCTGGACGCGTTTCTCGCCGCCATGGATGCCGCGCGCGGCGCCACCTATGCCGTTGGCTGGATCGACGGCTGCGCCACCGGCCGCCACCTCGGCCGCGGCATCCTGGAGACGGCCGAGCCCTCAGGCGGTGGCTGCGGCCCGCGGCCCCGCGCCGGCTTCCGTCTGCCCTTCGATCTGCCGCCCGCCGCCGTCTCGCCACTGACGATCGGCGCGTTCAACAGCGTGTATTACCGGCGCGCACCCGCAGCCGGGCGCCTGCGCGACGTGCGCTACGAAAAATTCTTCTACCCGTTGGACGCGCTGCGCGACTGGAACCGCCTCTACGGCCGCCGCGGCTTCCACCAGTTCCAGAACGTGGTGCCGTTCGCCACCGGCGCGGCCGCGCTGCGCGAGCTGCTGGAGGTGATTGCCGCCTCCCGGCGCGCCTCGTTCCTGGCCGTGCTGAAACGGCTCGGCCCCGCCGCAGCCAATGCCGGGCCGCTGTCGTTTCCCCAGGCCGGCTACACGCTCGCGCTGGATTTCCCGGCCGGCCCCGGCATCGAGGCGCTCTACGCCCGCCTGGTGGACATCACGTTACGCCATGGCGGCCGTGTGTACCTGGCCAAAGATGCCCTGCTCGATCCGGCAGCCTTTCGCGCCATGTATCCGCGCTGGGGCGAGTTCCGCGATCTGCTGGAGACGCTTGATCCCAAGCGAAGGCTGCAATCCGATCTGTCGCGGCGGTTGCGGCTACGCGAGGCGGCCTGAACGGCGCCCCCCTCTCCATTGCACGTGCTGCCATCAGCGAAGACTTCAAACCGGCGTGAACCTGGCGCCGATCATCCTGGCTGCGGCGTTTGCGAGCCGGCCTGCTGAAGGCACAGACGAAGGAGCGAACACATGGACGGCGACGCCAAAGGCAACGCGCTGCACGAGACCTACCACACCGGTTTGCGCAACCTGCATGCGCTGGAACAGACAGCTATCGAGCTGACGGAACGCCAGGTCGAGCGGCTGGAAAACTATCCGGAGATGAAGGCGCAGCTCAACAAGCACCATGCCGAATTGCAGGAGCAGGCGCGCCGCCTGGAGGCGATCCTGCAGCGGCACGGCACGACGCCGTCCACCGCGAAGAACACTGTCACCTCGGTGATGGGCAACGTGGCCGCAGCGCTGCACGCGCCGGCGCCGGATGAAATCCTCAAGAACACGTTCGCCAACTACGCGTTCGAGCACCAGGAGATCGCCGCCTACACGAGCCTGATCGCGATGGCCGAACAGGTCGGCGACAGTGCCGCCGTTCCGGTCCTCAAGCAGTCCCTCGCCGAAGAGCAGGCGATGGCGGAATTCATCGGCAAGGCGATCGTCCCCACCACGCAGAAATACATGACGCTGCTGGCGGCCGGGCAGACCGCGGGACGGTAGTAGTTTGAAAGCTTCATGGGCCTGGCAGGGACATTGCTTCCTGACAGGCCCATGGAGGCGTCTTGGGTTCTTGCAATCTCACCATTGGTGAAGAACGGGCGCGTTGACGGTGACGCGGGCCACACACCGCGCAGAACCGAATGTGCTCTCTCGAGCAGCTACATCGCGTTTGAACCCGATGGCTCGCGTCGTGGGCCTAGTATAGCAGCGCGAGACAACTCCCAAAATCGGATGCATCTCGTCGGTTGTTGATGCCGACGCGCTTCCGCACCCGACACCCAGTCGTTAATCTGCGGTTGAGATTGCCGGACGCTACGAACGTCGTCGGGCCAAACGCTAACTTTTGCTAAATCCATCCTGTCCATTCTGCATCCAAAGCTACGCACTTGTCGTAACCGACAGGTTCTTGACGCAATTGAGATCGCAAGACGGCACGGAGGATTTTCATGGGCCAGGCTGCCGGGTGTTTGGAGGTTGCGCGCGGCTCGTATTGGCGCAGGCAGCGGTCGCACGGTCGTGTCATGCATCAGCTGTTCGATGCGTTCGAGCACGCGTGCGATCTAGAAGATGCCGAACTCGCGGGCGGCATTCTCGCCGTGGTCGAGAACGCCTTGTCGGCCGAAACCGACCAGCAGGACCGGCCGGATCAAATCCTGGCCGATAAACTGATCCAGGCCCATTTCAGGTTGCTGGAGCTGCGCTACCACCGCTAACGCGGCAGGCACGCGCAAAGTCGTGCTGGCAAACGTAACCCGGAGGCCGAAGCCTCCGGGTCGGCCGCAGCCTACTTGTTCAGCGCGTCGCGAACCGTGTCCTTGGCGCCGCCAACGGCGTTTTCGACCTTGCCGCCGGTCTTCTCCGCGGCGCCTTCGGCCTCGGTCTTCTTGTCGCCGGTGAGCTTGCCGAAGCCTTCCTTGATCGCGCCTTCAGCCTGGTGCAGCGCGCCGGTCACGCGGTTCTCGTCAACCATCATTCTCTCCAATGCTCATGGGGTCTCGGCAGAAGAACGGCCCGATCTCGGCTTGGTTGCCGCCGGGCGCCGGCGGCGGCCGGGCCGCACTTGGCGCGCCGTTAGCCGATTTGCAGCAGGCGTCCCCATGCCGCGAACATGCGCGGCTGGCCGAACTCGGCTTCCGCTTTGGCCCGGTTGGCGCGGCCGATCGCCGCCCCGTCGTCCGCCAGCAGGGCTGCCAGAGCAGAAGCGAACGCGGCATCGTCCGCCGCGGCGATGAACGCGGCGTTCGCGGCCGACACCATCGCCGCCACGTCGCCCACGTCGGTGCAGACGGCCGGCAGCGATGCCGCCATCGCCTCAAGCAACGAGAGCGGCATCTGCTCGGTGTCGGACGACAGGGCGAACACGTCGAAGCCCGCCAGCCACGCCTCCGGTTCGGTGCTATGGCCGGCAAAATGCGTTCGCGCGGCCACGCCCAGCGTGGCGGCGAGCGTTTCCAACGCGCCGCGCTGCGGGCCGTCGCCGACGATGACCAGGCGGGCAGGGTGGTCCGGGCCGAGCTGCGCGAAGGCGGCAATCAGGCGGGCGATGTTCTTCTCGGCGCGCAAGGCGGCGATGGTGCCGATGACGGGGCCTGCCTCCTGGCGCGGCTCGCGCGGCGGCACGCGAGCGAAGCGGGCCAGGTCGATGCCGTTCGGAATGTAGTGCAGCCGACTTGCGGGCAGGCGCCACTGCGTACGGGCGATACGCTGCAATGTGAGCGACGGCAGCACCACCGCGCTGCCGCGCAGCGCCAGGCGCCGCGTGAACACCCGGCGGGGCAACTGGCGCGCGCGCTCCTCCGGGCCGAAGCCATCTTCGGCGTGCACATGGCGCAGACCGGCCAGCCGCGCGCCGATGGCCCATTCGATGGCGCCCCAGTTGCTGGTGATCACGCAATCCGGCTTGGCGGCGGCCAGCACGCCGCGCGCATGCCAGGCGGCGTGCGGCAGACTCGTGTGGCGGGCACCGGCCTGCAGGAAATCCACATCCACCGTGCCCGCGAGCTTCTCGGCACAGGCGGTGTCGCCGTTCAGCGCCACGATGCTGTGCCGGCAGGCCTGGCCCCAGTGGTTGGCCAGGGCGGCAAAGCGGACCTGGGCGCCGCCCACACCGAAACCGGGAAACACCCAGAGCAGATGCGGGCGGGTCGGCCCCCTCACGCCGGCGCGGCTGCCACGGGCGCCGGCCTGGCGCCGGTCGCATGGGGCGGGGCGGCGGCGGTGATGGCCAGGGTGGCAAGAAAGCCCTCAAACGCGAGCAGCAGCCAAATAGACTGGGCGTGGTCGCGCGCCCCGGCTGCATGGGCATCGAGCAGCCGGCCGATCGCCCCCGGGTCGAACAGGCCGCTGTCGAGCATGATCGGGCCGAGCAGCAGGGCGCGCACCCGGTGCATGCCCGTGCGGAACGCGGGTGCCAGGTCGCTGGTGAAGCCCTGCTTGGGCCGATACAGGATGTCGTGCGGCAGCAACGGCTCCAGCGCGCGCTTGAGGATGTGCTTGCCGCCCGTCTTACCCACCTTGAGGCCGGCGGGCAGGCGCATGCCCCACTCGAGGAACGCGTGATCCAGGAAGGGTGCACGAACTTCCAGCGACGCGGCCATGCTGGCGCGATCGACTTTGGTCAGGATGTCGCCAGGCAGCCAGGTCGCCAGATCGACTTGTTGGGCCTGCAGCAGCGGATCGGCCTCGTGCGCCGAATCCATGATCGCGCGCACGCGGGCGAACGGATCGTGCCCGGCAATGGCGGTGCGTAGGCTGGGGCTGAATAGGGCATGGCGCTCGGCCGCCTGGCTGCGGGCCAGGGTGCGGGCGTAACCCTGCGCCGAGTCGAGGCTCAACTCGGTCAGCGTGTGCTTGGCGCGCAGGAATCGCGGCGCGCGGTCCAGCTTGGGATAGAGTGCGGCCAGCGTGCCGATGGCGTGCCGGCGCACACCCGGCGGCAGATGCCGGCGCACCCCGCTGACCAGGCTGTGCCAGCGATGGCGACGATAGCCGCCGAACACCTCGTCGCCGCCATCGCCGGAGAGCGCCACGGTGGCGTGCTGGCGTGCCAGGCGGCAGACGGTCATGGTTGGCACTGCCGAACTGTCGCCGAACGGTTCGCCATACACTCGAGCCTGGGCGCGCGCGCCGGCGATCATGTCGGTGGCGGCGGCCCTGTCGTTGTGCTGGCGCGTGCCGTAGCGTTCGGCCACCTGGCGCGCGAACGGTGTCTCGTCCTCGGCGCCCTCGAAGCCGATGGTGAACGTGTCCAGCCTGCCACCACGCTGCGGCGCGGCCGCAGCCACCACGGCGCTGCTGTCCACCCCGCCCGAGAGAAAGGCGCCGAGCGGCACATCGGCCACCAGGCAAGCGCCCACCGCGCGCGTCAGGTGCTCGCGCAACAGCGGCGCCGCTTCGGCCTCGCTGCACGCCTCGGCGCGATCGGGGGGCGACCAGTAACGCCGCAGTCGCGGTGACGCACCGCTCCGGTCCAGCAGCAGCGTGCTTGCCGGCGGCAGCTTCAGCACGCCCTCGAAGATCGTCTCGGGCTCGGGCACGTAGCCATAGGCGAAGAAATCCTCGACGCCGGCCGGGCGGATGCTGCGCGAGACTCCAGGATAACGCGCCAGGGCCGCCATTTCCGAGGCGAACACGAAAGTGCCACCGACAACGGTATAGTAGAACGGCTTCTCGCCGGTCCGGTCGCGAGCGCAGAACAGGGTCTGCTGGTTGCTGTCCCATAATGCGAAGGCGAACTGGCCGGAGAGATGGGTGACGCACTCTTCGCCCCAGCTTTCCCAGGCATGCACGATCGTCTCAGTGTCGCAGCGGTTGCGGAAACTATGCCCCAGCCCGCTCAGCTCATGGCGCACCGTCTCGAAATTGAAGATCTCGCCGTTGAAGACGATGGCGACGCTGCCATCCTCGTTGAACATCGGCTGCTGGCCGCCGGCGGGATCGATGATGGAGAGGCGACGGTGGCCGAGCGCCACGCCGGGCGCGTGATAAAAACCTTCACCATCCGGCCCGCGATGGGCGATCGCGTCGGTCATAGCGTTGATGATGCTAGGGTCGGCTGGCGCGCCTTGCCCTGTCGCGACCCATCCGGCGATACCGCACATGCTCAGCCAGGCTCCGATATCGCTCTGCGGCGCGACTGTAGCGCAGGCCCGAGCCAGGCGGGAAGGCTGCCGGGAACTCCCGCATTGCGACGCAAAATTGAGACGAGACGCCGAGTCGCAAAATAAACACGAAAAAGGCCCTCGAGACGGCATGAAACCGTTGCGCTGCCGAACTCCATGTGGCAAAGCAGCCCGGAGATCGCCTGCCAAATCATCTCAAAAAGGAGCCTTTCGTGCAGACCACTCCGTTTTTTGCCGCCGTCCTCTTGGCCGCGGGCATGGCTGGCGCCGCGCACGCCGGTACCATCACGCAGACGGGCGACGTGGCCACCCAGACGACCGACTACAGCAACCAGGCATTCACCGTCACGGGCGGCGCCAACGCCACCACCTTCGCCGCGTTCAACGCAGCGCTCGGCACGCTGAACAGCGTCTCGGTCACCTACTCGGTGAACGGCACCGAAACCGGCACGCTGACGAACACCAGCGCCACCACCCAGGCATTCAAGTTCACCTCCAGCAGCAACATCACCGCGTCCGATGCCGGCAACAGCCCCGCGGCGCTGATCGCCTATCTCGGCAGCGGCCTGACGCTCTCCGAGCCGAACAACAGCTACACGCTGACCAGCGGCGCGACCACGGCCATCACCCCGGCCGGCAACGCCTTCACCAACTCGCCGTCTTCGGAGACCACGGTGTTCACCGGCGCCAACGCGGATGAGTTCATCGGCAAGAACTTCTCGCTGGCGCTGTCCACCCTGACGGGCAGCGCGTTCATGGGCGGGGGCGGCAACATCAAGACCGTGCTGAACACGGTTGCCGGCGGCGACATCTCGATCGTGTACAACTACACGCCGTTCGCCAAGGTGCCCGAGCCCTCCGCCCTGGCGGCGTTCGGCGCCGGCCTGCTCGGCCTCACCTTCGTCCGCTTCCGCAAGCGCGCCTGAGCGTCTAGGCTCCACACTGGCAGGCTGACTGGCGGGTCGCTTCGGTGGCCCGCCAGTTTCTTATCAGGTGCGGGGCAACATGCGGATCATCCATTCCACTGCGATCGCCTCGGTTGCAGCCGTGCTGCTGGGCATGGCTGCACCGGCCGAGGGCAAAACTCTCGAAGTGGGCGCGGGCAAGGCCTACCCCAGCCTGTCCGCCGCCGCCGCCGCCGCCGGTTCTGGCGACCACATCCTGATCGCACCGGGCCAGTATTTCGACTGTGCCGTGCTGGCCGGCAATCACATGACGATCGAGGGCAGCGGTGATGCTGCCGCCGTGGTGCTCACCGACAAAACCTGCCAGGGCAAGGCGCTGCTGGTGATCGACGGGGACGACACGACGGTGCGCAACCTTACCCTGACCCGCGCACGCGTGCCCGACGGCAACGGTGCCGGTATCCGCGCCGAAGGTGGCAATCTGAATGTCGACAACGTTCATTTTATCAACAACCAGAACGGCATCCTGACCAACGCCAGCCCGCAAATGACCCTGACCGTGCGGCACAGCCAGTTTACCAAGAATGGCGTGTGCGGCGATTACTGCGCGCACGCCATCTACGCGGGCAAGATCGCCAGCCTGATCGTCGAAGACAGCGTATTCCGCGATACGCGCGAAGGCCACGACATCAAGTCGCGCGCTGCGCACACCGAAGTGACGCGCTGCGACATCGCCGACGGCCCGGCCGGCACCGCCAGCTACCTCATCGAAGCCCCCAATGGCGGCGCGCTGATCGTGCGCGGCAACACGCTGGAAAAGGGCCCGCTATCGGGCAATCACACCGCGGCCATCTCGGTGGGCGCGGAAGGCGTGGACCAGCCGACGCCGGAGATCACCGTCGAGCAGAACCACATGACCAATGACGGCAATTACCGCACCGTGCTGGTCAACAACCAGACCGCCACCGAAGCCACGCTCCGCCACAATGTTCTGAGCGGGCCGGTGGACGCGCTGCACGGCGACGGCAGCAGCCATTAGGGCGGTGCCTACGCGGGCGAAGCCACTCGTTCGCGGTAGCTGCTTGTCGGCGATACGTTAGACCAGCCACTCGCCGATTGCCGAGTTCGGCCGTCGCAGCCAGCCAACACGCTCGCACCAGCGTGATAGTGCCGTTAACCTCTCCTTTGCCTGGCTCCCGGAAACTGAGAACCGCACCAGTTTTCAGGGACAAGTCTCGTGGCAGCTTCAACCCCAGGCCAGACAGCGGCGCCGGCACCTCTCCAGCTCGGCAGCGGAACCATCCTCACCGTCGGCGCGGGCATGGAATTCGCAACCCTGAACGACGCGTGCAAGGCCGCGGTGGCCGGCGACACCATCGCCGTGCAGGCTGGCACCTACACGAACGATTTCGCGACCGTCGCCGTCGGGCTGCACATCGTGGCGATCGGCGGCATGGTCAACGAGGTGGCCACTACGCCGCCGCCCAACGACAAGGCGCTGCTGACCGTGGACGCCAACGTGTCGATCCAGGGTTTCAGCTTCACCGGCGGCTCCGACGGGTCGTTCGACGGCAACGTCGCCGGCATCCGGCTCGAAAACGGCAGCCTTGCCGTGTCCTACTGCTATTTCCACGATATGCAGGAAGGCCTGCTGGCCGGCGCCAACCCGAACGCGACCGTGACCATCGATCACAGTGCGTTCGCCCGCAACGGCACCGGCGATGGCTACTCGCACAACCTCTATGTCGGCGCGGTGAATGCGCTCACCATCACCAACAGCTACTTCACCGCGGCCAATGTCGGCCACGAGATCAAATCGCGTGCTGCCACCACGATCATCAGCAACAACGTGATTACCGACGGCCCCGCCGGCACCGCCAGCTACGACATCGACGTGCCGAATGCAGGGGTGGCGACGATCACCAACAATCTCATCGAAAAGGGCGCCCATGCCAGCAACCTGTTTGCCATCCATTACGGCGGCGAGGGGCAGTATGCCTATGCCAAGAACGCGCTCACCATCAGCGGCAACACCATCGTCAACGATCTGGGCGCCAATGGCGTGGCGGTGCTGAACCAATCGGCGGTGAACGGGCTGCACGTGGTGGCTGCGATCAACAAGAACAGCTTCTACGGTTTCGATCCGGCGCGCCTGCTGATGGGTGCAGGCACCGTCACCGGCAGCAACAATCTGGCCGCCGAGCCCGACATCAACGTGCCCGCGCCGTATCTCGGCCTGCCGATCCTGTCGATCGCTGCGGGGCCTCAGGCGCTGGCTCTGTCCAATAGCGGCCACGTCGTCACCGGCGGCGTCAACCGGTTATCGGTGCAGGATAGCGGCGGCAGCAACACCATCACCGGCGGCGCCGGCGGGCTGGCAGTCACCGCGACGACTGGATGGGACGTGATCACCACCCAGGCGGGTGCGAGCGACACGGTCACCTTGATGGACCGGAACGCCACGGTGCACAGCGCCGGTGCCGACCACATCGCGGCGGGCGGCCTGTATCAGGAGGTGGATGCCACCGGCCAGGCCACGATTACCGGCAGCGGCTTTAACACCTACAACCTGAACGGCGCGGGCGAGCGGCTCGTCGTCAGTGGCGGCGGCGTCATCACGGTCGGGGCGGCCGGCGTGGCTTCGATCACGGATCTCGCCAGCGACTGCCTGCTGAACGTGGCGGCCGGCGGGCGCGCGATGATCAACGACCAGGCGGCTGGCGCGGTCAACAGCGCCTCCGCCACCGTCGCCGGCGCGGCCAGCGGCAGCATCGGCGGCAGCGGCGCCATCGCGCTTACGCTGGGTGACACCGGGGCCGCCGTCCAGGCCGGTGCCGGACGAGTGTCGGTCACCTGCGGCGCCGGCGCCGACTGGCTGGCCAGCGGCACCGGTGCCGACAATTTCGTGCTCGGGTCGGGCGCCGACCGGGTGGGCTTCGGCACCGGTTCGGCCACCGTCACCGCGGGCTCGGGCACGGACACCTACGTGTTCCAGTCCGGCCAGCGAGGCGCCGAGACCATCAATGGCTTCCGGCCCGGGCACGACGTCCTCTCATTCCGCGGCTTCAGCGGCAATGCGATTGCCTCCGGCGTGGTCAGCAGCGGTGCCACCGTGTTGACGCTCGCCGATGGCACCAGCGTGACGTTTGCCGGCGTAATCCTGCCCGGTTACGCCGCGCCGGCATCCGGCGGCACGCCGGCCGGCCCGGGTTCGCCGCCGGTGCCCACGCCAGGCGGGCTGGTGCTGAGCACGAGCGGCCAGGTGGTTACCGGGGGTGCCGCCACGTTGGCGGGCACCGATCTGGTGGGTGGCAACACCGTGCAGGGCGGGGCTGGCGGGCTGGCGTTTACCGCCGCCGACAACGACGTGCTCGGCACGCAGGCCGGCACGGCCAGCACGATCACCCTGGCGCGCCACGATACGGTGGCCAGCGCCGGCAACGACCAGATTGTGGCGGCAGGCGGCGGCAACCAGATCGGCGTGGCCGGCACGGCGTCGGTCAATCTGCTCGGCACCGGCAATCTGGTGCAGGGCGGCGCCGGGCTGCTGAGTGTCACTGACTCGCCGGGCGGCAACAGCATCGCGGGCGGCGCCGGCGGGCTGCAGGCCACGCTGGCCGGGCAGTACGACAGTGTAACGACGGCGCAGGCTGCCACCGACGCCATCAGCCTTGCCGGAAAATCCGTGCTGCTGAGCCAGGGCACCGATCAGGTAAGCGTGGCGGGAGCCTACAATCAGGTGACCGCCACGGGTGCGGCCAGCATCACTGCGGCGGCCGGTTTCTCGAGCTTCGTGCTGGACGGCGCCGACACGCTGACGAGCGCGGGCGGTGGCGTCGTCACCGTCGGCGCGGCCGGGGCGGCCACCATTGCGGCTGCCGGGCTGAGTGATCTGCTGGTTACCAAGCTGGCCGGCGGCACGGTTGCGATCAGCGAGAGCGTGCCGGGCGGGCTCGCCGCGCTGACGGTCAGTGGCGCAGGTGCCACCATCGGCGCGCTGGCCGGCGCCTATGCCGGGCTGGGCATCCGGGTCGAGGCCGGTGATACCGTGCAGGCCGGGTCGGGCAACCTCACACTGGTCGGCGGCTCCGGCCAGGACAGTTTCGCCGGCGGATCGGGGGCAGCGCTGATCACGCTGGGCACCAACGACACGGTCAGCCTGGGTGCCGGCATGCTGACGCTGCAGGGCGGCACGGCGGATCATTTCGTGGTGGCCCAGGATGCCCACGGCACGATGATGATCCTGAACTGGTCGCCCGACGACAGCCTGGTGGCCGCCGGGCAGGCAGCGCCGGCACAGAGCGTCAGCGGCGGCAGCGACTGGCTGAACTACGCCAGCGGCGCTCAGGTGGAGCTGGTCGGTGTCGGGCACATGATCTGATGGCGGGCCGCTCCGCCGTGTGGCGGCAACGCCGAACCTGCCGGACCTATGTCAGCGCAGGCCGGGCTCCGCGCCGGCGTAACAGCGCCAGCAAGGGATGTTCGACCAGGCGCGACACCACGATGCCGCCGGCGACGGCGGCGATGGCGAGGATGGCAAACAGCGCCCAGGCCGGGGCGCTGTTCGCGACACCGGCATGGGTGAGCAACTGCCAGACGATGCCGATGAAGACGAACTGGAACAGATAGAGAGAGTACGACGCACGGCCGAGCTGCTGCAGGAGCGGTGGTACGCGCCACAAGCCCCGCCGGTCGGCCTCGGCGACGCCGGCGATGAGCAGGGCCGAGGGCAGGCCGTAGCCGAGCCTTGCCAGCGCAGCGTTGCCATCGATCGCATGGAAATCTTCCGCCACGCCCATGACCGCAAGCACACCTAAACCCAAGGCCGCGAGAATGCGCGGCCGCGGCAGCTTGCGGGTGCGGATGAGGTAGGCCGCGGCCATGCCGAACAGGAACTCGAAATTGTAAGTGCTCACCAGCGATCGCGGCAGGCTGGTGGCGGCAACGCCCGCCCAGTGCGCGGCGATCCATGCGACCCATAACGCGAGCACCGCCAGCCCGACGCGCAGATTGTAGATCAGCACGGCAAATACCGCGTAGAACACGATTTGGTACTGCAACGTCCAGGCGACGCCGAGCAGAGGCGGTGTGTCGGACGGCAACAGGGCCACCGATGCGAGCAGGCGCGGCACAGGCGGGATGCCGTGCCGTGCCGCCATGGCCAGGATGGCCGCCAGCGCGATCCAGTAGAGCGGCATCACCCGGACCACGCGCCGATGCACGTAGCGCGGCAGTGCCGCAGGCGTGCCGCAGTCGGGCGCGTGCACGACACAAATGATGAAACCGCTCAGCACGAAGAACAGATCGACGCCGGCGTGCCCGCATTGCGTGATCGCGACCAGGGCAGGTGCCGGCATGGCCTGCGCCACATGGCGTGCGCAGTGATAGAGGATGACGGCCACCGCGGCGACGCCGCGTATGGCTTCGATGCCGACGAGCCGCCCGATCTGCGGCTGCTTCATGCTGACTCGCCGAAGCTGGTCGCGCACATATCGCCGTGACAACCGGCCGAAGCGCTGTGTGGCGTCGGCCGCCGCTCCGACGCGGGTTGCGCCGTGATGCGCCACCGCCGCATGCGCAGCTTATCGCCCGAAGCCAGTCGCTGCGGCGCCGGACCAACCCCCATCTCTCCCCCAACCGGAATGCCTGCGGTGGCAAGTGAAGCGGCTTGCATCATCGGCGTGCAGTCCACATGGGTCCGGGCCCGGTCTATCGGTTCTGCGCCGGTGGAGGCGCCGATACCGCACAATCCGACACGATGGCCTGCACCAGCCCGCGCGCGTAGGCCTGCGTGCTGTGCTCCCGGTCGAAGCGGGCGGCGGCGGCCTGCCCAAGTCGCGCGCACAGCTGGGGATCGTCGAGCAGGCGGGTGATGGCGGCGCGCAGGCCCGCCACGTCCCCGCGTTCCACCAGCAGCGAATCGACACCATCGGCGGCGTAGGCCGCACTGGTGGACGTGCGGGTCATGATGATGGCGCGCGCCAGGGCTGCGGCCTGCAGCATCACCATCTGCCCGGCCGAGATGTCGTCGATGGCCAGCGGTACCACCACGAAGCGCGCGCCGGCCAGGGCGCGCAAATAGTCCATGTCGAAGCATTGCCGCATCACGCGCAATCGCGGCGAGGGTGGCACAGCCGCCAACGGGGCAGCCACGTCGCAGATGATGTCGAGCCGGCAATCCAGGCCCTCGATGGCGCGGACCAGCGTCAGGTAATCGCGGCCGGAGCGGCCGGCAGTTACGATCGGGCCGGTGCCGGGCGGCGCGGCTCCGGCCAGCAATGCCGCGCGCTCGCGCAGATGGGTGCCGAACGGAACCGTGGTGAACCGGCAGCCGGTGGCGGCGAACGCGGCGCGGTAGCGCTCCGTCTCGGCCGCGGCATGGCAGATCGCCAGATCGGTCAGGGACAGGATCAGCCGGTAGTAGCGCTGGTACAGCGCGTCCAGCCGAGGCGAGCGGCGGGGCGTCACGATCATCGTCTCGAACACCAGTCGGCAGCGCGGCCGCACGATGCGGCGCAGCAAGCCTGCCACGAGCGCCTCCACATCGGTGCCCACCACCACCGCATCGGGCGGCGGCCGGGCCAGGATCAGCGAGGATACGGCCGACCGCACGGCAAACCAGGCGAGCCGCGGATAGACGCGCAGTGCGAGCTCCAGCTTCGTCGTGTAGCGCAGGCTGATCTCGTCGGAGAATATCCGCACGGCCACGCCCTGGGCGGCGAGCGCCTCGGCCATCGGGCCGCCTGCCAGATCCCGCCGGGCCCAGTAATGCACCATCATCGCAAGGCTGGCCGGCGCCGCGCGATCGAGCGTCGGCGCAGACCCATCCTGGCAGCCTCCGATTTCCCCCCGATACTGTTAGGCTGAATAGCCCGCCCCGGCAATCTGTGGCATCACGCCGCGGCAGAACAGGACAGCCCGCCCGCGCCATGCCCGACAGCCCCCACGATGCCGAGCCGCCGGACGCCGCCGGCACACCTGCGCTGGGCCAGCTGTTGCAGGGGTCTTCTCTCTATCTCGCGTCCAACCTCATCTTCAAAGCCGTCGGCTTCGTGATGATCCCCTTCTACGCCCGCAACCTCAGCACCGAGCAATACGGCGTGCTGAACCTGCTTGAACTGGCGACCACCGTGGTGGCGATCACTTTCGGCCTGCAGAGTGTCGGCCAGGCGCTGGTGCGCATCTATCATGACCAGGACAGCGAGGCGGGCCGGCGGGCCGCCATTTCGACCGCCTTGCTGGCCACCATCGTGCTGGCCGGGCTGGTGGTCGCCTTCGGCCTGGTCGCAGCACCGTCGATCGCGCGCGCCATCAATTTGGGCGACAGCGCATCCGGCACGCAGGTCGGGTTGCTGCGCCTTGCCTTTGCCGCAATGTTCGCCAGCAGCATCGCCGAACTCGCCATGGTGTATGAGCGCATGCGCAACCGCATGCGGTTTTTCCTGACGTATTCGATCGTCACGCTGATGGCGACGCTCTCGCTCAACATCGCGCTGATCGGCTGGTATCATTTCGGTGTGCTGGGCTTCATCTGCAGCAAGCTGGTCGTCAGCTCCCTCGGATGCACCGTGTTGCTGGGGCGCACGCTGGGGGAGGTGGGGCTCACATGGCACACCGGCATCGCGCGCGCGGCGGCACGGTTTGCCGCACCGCTGATCGTCTCGGGCATCTGCTATTTCGGCATCCACTTTTCCGACCGCCTGTTCCTCTCTCACATCAGCCGGGCGGAGGTGGGCATCTACGCGCTGGTCTACACCTTTGCGTTTCAGCTCAGCGTGCTGATCGGCGACGCCTTCAGTAAGATGTGGGGCGTCTCGTTCTACACCTACGCGCTGGGCGAGGGCTGGCAGCAACGCTTCGTGCAGGTGGCGCGCTGGCTTGTCCTCGTGCTCGGCGCCGGCTCGTTGGGCATCGCGCTGTTCGGGCAGGACGTGCTGGTGTTGATGGTGCCGGCCAGCTACGACCCGCCGGCCTTGCTCCTGCCGTTGCTGGTGTTTGCGTATTTCCTGCGCGAGGTCGGGGATTTCTTCAATTCCATGCTGCTGATCGGTGCCGGCTCCGGCCTGGTCGGGCGCATTGCGGCCGGCGGGGCGCTGCTGAACCTGGCGCTGAATGCGGTGCTGATCCCCCGTTACGGCATCTGGGGCGCCGCCTGGGCCACGTTCGCCACCTGGGCGGCCTATTGCGCCGTGTGCTGGATCGGCGCGTGGCGGGCCCATCGCGTCACGATGCCGCCCTGGCCGCTGGGCGTGATGCTGGCGATTTCGGCCTGCTGCCTGGGCGCTCGCGCAGTCGTGGCACCTGCACCGGGCGCTGCTGCCCTGGCCGTCGATTGCGGGCTGTTCGCGGCGTTCCTGGTCGTTGCCTGGACGGTCTATCTCAGAACCGGCGAGCGCCACGATGCGCGCGCAACCGCGATCGGCGCCTGGCGGAAAGGCAGGCGGGTGCTGGCTTTTTAGGATCAGGCGGCGCTGCGCACGGCCCCCCGTGATTGCTGGGCGGCGCGCGCCGCAGCGCAGCGGTCCATCCCTGCGCTCCGGCCTCCGCCGCCGAAGGCTGCCGGCCCTATCGTAACGCCCTGACACGAAAGCGGCAGTTCGCAACATTTCCGTGGCCTGGCCTCCGTTGCAGATGCGCCTGACCTGTACCAATGTTGGATGATATCGAGAAGGATATGACCATGCGCGTCCGAGCCGCCTTGAAAACTTCCGCCTGGACGCCCGTCCTGGCCTCCGCCCTGGCCTTCGCCTTCGTCGCTGCACCGCTGAGCCTGGCGCCGGTGCCGGCGCTGGCGCAGATCGGCATCGGCCTGAACATCACCATCGCGCCGCCGCCGCTGCCCGTGTACGAGCCGCCGCCGCTGCCTGGCCCGGGCTACATCTTCACGCCAGGTTACTGGAGCTATGGTGAGGCCGGCTACTACTGGGTGCCGGGCGTGTGGGTGGAGCCGCCCTCGGTGGGCCTGCTCTGGACGCCGGGCTACTGGGGTTTCGCCAACGGCGTGTACGGCTTTAACGCCGGCTACTGGGGCCCGCATGTCGGCTTCTATGGCGGCATCAACTACGGCTTCGGCTATACCGGCGGCGGCTATTTCGGCGGCGGCTGGCGCGGTGGCGTATTCGCCTATAACGCGAATGCGTTCGGCGGCGGCAACGTTTTCAACAACGTCCGCAACGTCAACGTGTATCACGAGACGATCAACAACGTTACGGTAACGCGCAACAGCTTCAACGGCCCTGGTGGCGTGGAGGCGCGGCCGACCCCGCAGCAGGCGGCGTTCCAGCACGAGCAGCATGTGCAGCCCACCACGCAGCAGTTGCAGCACCAGCGGCTGGCGGCAGCTGACCCGCAGCAGCGGGCGGCGCTCAACCACGGCGTGCCTGCGATCGCCGCGGCCCAGCGCCCGGGCGAGTTCAAGGGACCGGGCGTGGTGCACGCCAACACGGCAGCGACACGGGCGAACACGGCGGCAGATAATCGCCTGCTCGGCGCCGAGCATGCCAACACGGCCGCGCAGAACCGCAACACCGCCGCCGAACGCGCCAACACACTGGCCGGCCAGCGTGATACGGCCGCCGAGCGGCGTGTTGGGGCCCCGCCGGTGAACACGGCCGCCGAGCGGGCAGGGGCCGCCGGGCGGCCGCCGCTGGTGCACGCGCCGTCGCGTCCCGTCATGCAGCACGAGCCGCGCGTGGCGCCGCCGTTGAGGCCGCAGGGCTTCGGCGGCGCACCGCATCCCATGCAGGGCGGCATGCGCCCGATGGGCGGGCCTGGCATGCGGCCCATGGCTGGGCCCGGTCCGCGGCCGATGGGTGGTCCTGGTCCGCGCCCCATGGGCGGCCCCGGCCCGCGCCCGGCGCCGGCACCGCACCCGGCCCCAGGGCCGCATGGCGGCGGCGGCCCGCCGCACCGCTGATACGGAGAGGGGCCGCGCAAGCGGCCCTTTTTCATGGCGGGGGCTGCGAGACGGCGTCCAGCCTCGCCGCGTCGTGCGGATCGGGCATCAGGGCGGCGGCGCGGCCGGCCGCTCACCCGCGATGACCCGGGCGAAGACAGCAAGCTGGCCGGCGCTGGTTTCCTCCCAGCCGAACCCTTCCGCATAGGCCCGCGTCGCCGCACGGTCGATCGGCCTGGCCTCCCACGCCCGCACGCAGTCTGCGATCGCCTGCGCCGACCGGGCCTGCGCAATGAACCCGGCCGGCGGCGTCGCCACTACCTCCGGGTTGCCCGGAATCGGGCTCGCCACCACCGCCGTTCCGCAGGCCATCGATTCCAGCAGCACGTTCGCCCAGCCTTCGCGCGAGGAGGACAGCACCGAGAGATCGGCGGCGCTGTACAGCTCGGCCAGCGCGGCATGCGGCACCGATCCCAGCAGCTGCACCCGGTCGGCCACGCCCAGCCGCGCGGCCAATGCCTCCAGCCGCGCCCGCTCCGGGCCTTCGCCGGCGATGAGCAGCCGCCAGGCGGGCAAATGGACCAACGCCCCGATCGTCAGTGCGTGGCCCTTGCGCGGGATCAGCGCGCCTACCGACACCAGGCAAGGTTGCGCGATGCCCAAAGCCTGCCGTGCCCGCGCGAGGTCCTGCGGCTGAAACATGGCCAAATCCACCCCGTTGCGCAGCACGCTGATCCGGCTGCCATCAGCACCCAGGGCCACCAGCGCATCGCGCAGGCCGGCACTGACGGTGATCACCCAGGCGGCGTCGCGCGCGGCCGTCAGGATCATGCGCCGCGCGGCCGGGTAGTCCGGGAACTGCGTCACGTCCGAACCGCGAGCGGTAATCACTACCGGCAGGCCGAAGCGGCGCCCGAGCCTGATCGCGGCCACGCCGTCTGGAAAGAAGTAGTGCGCGTCGATCGCATCGAACCGGGCGCCCTCGGCCACCAGCCGGGCCAGGCTGCGGGCGGCGGTGCGATACAGCAGCCAGGGCGCCACCCGCATGCCGATCGCAGGCAGCGACAGCCATTGCGGATGCAGCACGCGCAGGCCGTGCCGCTGTTCCTCGGCCACCGTGCGCGTGCCCCGGCCGGGGAACCATGCGGCGGGCGCCAGCACCGTGGCTGAGGCGCGGCCGGTTGCCACCAGATGCCGCAGCCGGTTCTCGACGAACACGCCGTGGTTGGGCTGGCCCGGCGAGGGGTAGAGGGTGGTGAAGGTGAGAAGGTTCACGACAGGCCCCGGGCGCCCTGCGGCAGGCCGCCTCGCGTCACTTCAGCGACGCGAGCAGGCTTTGCGCGTCGGCTTTTTCCGGAAAGTCGGCCTTCACCGCTGTCTGCAACTGCGTGCGCGCTTCGTCCTTGCGGCCGGCTGCATTCAGCGTCCAGCCGTAATGATAAGCCGCCGAGGCACCCGCCGCACCGCGCTGGTTGGCGGCCGCTTGGGAGAGCAGCTGCAGCGCATTGGCCGTCTCGCCCTGCTTGGCGAGGATCCAGCCCAGCGTATCGGCGATCTCCGGCACCGGCGACTGGAAATACGCGCGTTCGGCCAGGTTGCGGGCGCCGGCCATGTCGCCCTGCTGCTGGCGGACCCAGGCCAGGTTGTTCAGCGTCGCCGGATCGGTGCGGCGTTCGGCGAGCACGGCGTTGAGGTGGCGTTCGGCATCGGGCAGACGGTTGGCCCGGAGGTCGAGCGAGCTGAGCACCGATTGCGCCGCCATGTCATGCGGGTGACTGGCCGTCCAATCCGTCAGCAAGGCGATCGCCTGGTCGGTGGCCCCGCTTTCGGCCATCGCGGCCGCGCCCTTGGTGGCGAGCTCGCCCGAGGGCGCCGCTCGATAGGCCGTCAGGAAGGCCGCCGCCGCACCCTTCACGTCACCCGAGGTCAGCAGCGTGTCGCCGGCCAGCGAATTGGCGGCGGGCAGGTTCTGCGGGTCGGCACGCAAGGCCGCGGCACTCGCCAGCGCGCCTTTAAGCCCGTGCTGGCGCAAATCCACGCCCACGAGCGCGCCCAGCAAGCCCTCGTTGCCCGGCGACTGCGCCAGCCCGTCCTGCAGCACGGCGCGTGCGTCGTCGTAGCGCTTGGCATTGACCAACAGGCCCGCCAGATCGGTGCGCGCCCGCAGGTTGCCGGGCACCAGGCGGATCGCCGCGCGATAGGCCTGTTCGGCCAGCTCGGTCTTGCCGTCCGTGGTCAGCACGCGCGCCCGCAGCACGTCGAGCTGCGGGTTGGTTTCGGCACTTGCCCGGTCCAGCAGCGCCACGGCGCGCGCCGGCTGCTTGGCCCGTACATAGGTGCCGGCCAGCGCGGCGGTGATGCCGGCATTGTCCGGCGCGGCCTGGTGCGCGGCCTCGGCCACGCTGACGGCACGCTCGGTCTGGCCGCTGGCGAACAGCGAGGGCAGCAGCACGTCGAGCGCGCCCTGATCGTCGGGGTGCAACTGCAGCAACCCTTCCAGCAGCTTCTGCGCCGGCTTTTCCTCGCCGCGCAGGCCGTAGATTCGCACCAGGTTCAGCGTGGCCGCGCGGCTTTCAGGGAAGCGGCGCAGCACGTCGTGCAGCTGTGCTTCGGCTGCTGCCATGTCCATCCCGGCCATGTGCACCTGTGCGGCCAGCACGCCCACTTCCTCCGCATCGCCGATCCGATGCCGCAGCTGCTCTACATCGGCGCTCGCCTCGGCGATGTCGCCCCGCGCCAGCGCCGCCTGCACCACCGCCTCGCCGGCCAGGCGCTGGTTGGGCTGGATAGCCAGCGAGCGCTTGAGGTCGGCCTCGGCATTGCCCGGCTCGCCGCGGCCCAGTTCGGCAGCGGCGAGGCGGTTGAGGATCTGCACGTCTTTGGGCGCCATCTTGACCGCAGTCTGGAAGTTCTGCTCGGCCGCCTTCAGGTCGCCCTGCATGGCCTGGGCACGGCCCATCAGGTCCAGCGTATCGGCATCCGGGTGCTCGGCCAGCTTGCTGCCGCGCAGCAGGGCCAAAGCGCGGTCGCCGTGCTGGCGGGCGAGGTCGATGAACGCCAGCAGCTTCAGGCCGCCCACATCGTCGGGCGATTTGGCGAGGAACTTGGTGGCCGCCTCCTCGGCCTGCGCGGGCTGGCCCATGCCGAGCTTGGTCACCGCCAGGAAATAGAAGCCGCGCGGCAGCTGGCCCACCACCGTGCTGATCGCCGTCAGCGCGGCATCGGCGGCGGGGTAGTCGCCCTGCTCGATGGCCAGCATGGCCTCGAGGTAGTTGGCGCCCACGTTCTTCGGCGTGCTGTGCAGCACCTTCTGCACCGAAGCGCGTGCCGCCTCCACGCGGCTGAGGGCCGCCAGCGCCCGCGCCTCCAGCATGCGGGCATCGGGCCGTGCGGGATTGGTGGTCAGCACCAGCTGCGCGCCGGCCAGGGCGCCTGCTGCATCGTTGCGGCGCATGGCGATCTCGGCTGCCAGCAACACCGCTTCAGGCTGCTTCGGCTCGGCCTTGAGCACCGCCTGCGCGCGGCTGGCCGCGCCGTCGAGGTCGTTGGCCGCCAGCGCAATCCGGGCCGCCGTCAGCAGGGTTTCGCGCTGCCCCGGTGCGGCGGCCTCGGCGGCTGCAATCGTGGTGCGCGCGGCCGCCGTGTCGCCGAGCGAGAGCTCTGCCGCGGCCTGGATAGTCAGCAGATCGGCGCGGCTGCCGGCGCGCGCGTGCTCCGGCGCGAAGTCGCGCAAAGCTTCGGCGAAATGGCGCTGCTGCAGGTAGGCCTGGCCGAGCGGCAGCACGATGGCCGCGGGGTCGTAGCCGCGATCGCGGGCGCGGCGCAGTTCCAGTTCGGCGGCTTCGGGATTGCCCAGCGCCAGATCCACGCGGCCGAGCAGGAAGGCGGCCTCGGCATTGCGCGGCTCACGCTCGACGGCGCGGCGCAGATAAGTCTCGGCCCCCTGCATGTTGCCGCGGGCCATCTGCACCTTGGCGCCGGCCACCGGGTCGCGATGCATCAGGGCATAAGCGCCCGCACCGGCGGCGCCGACTGCCAGAACGGACGCACCGACGATCAGAGCCTTACGCATGGGGATGGCCTTTGCAGACGGAATGCGCCTAGGTGTAGTGCATCACGCGGCCGTGTAGAACCTTCCAGCCTGCGGTTGCAATGATCGCCGCCCGGTGCGGCTCAATTATAACACTTGCCCGCGGCCAGTTCGCGTTTTAGATACGATCGTAACGGTTCCATAGCCGCCGATTGCATCGCCCATGGGGGAGGTGCTCACCCGTGTGGCAGAAGGCGTGTAGCTCAATGGCAGAGCGCTGCTTCTACTCAGCAGAGGTTGGGGGTTCGATCCCTTCCGCGCCTACCAGATTCGCGCGCCTGGCCGCGGTCCTGCTGTGCCTGTCGGCCGGCATGGCCCGGGCGGCGCCGCCGCCTTCACATGCCACGCCGGCCCCGGTCGCCGGGCCCGAAGCCGGGTCGGCTGCCAGCCAGTATGTCATCGGCCCTGGCGACGTGCTGTCGATCTTCGTCTACGAGGCGCCGCCATTGTCGGTCAGCGAGCTGCCGGTGCGTCCGGATGGCCGGATATCGGTGCCGCTGGTGCCCGACGTGGTGGCCGCCGGCAAAACACCGACCGAGCTGGGGCACGACATCGCCCAGAGCCTGAAGAAGTTCGTCAACGACCCCAACGTGACCGTTATGGTGCGCAGTTTCCAGGGGCCGTCGGACCGCCAGGTGCGCGTCATCGGCGAGGCGACCGACCCGCAGGCGATCCCCTACCGCGAGAACATGAGCCTGCTCGACGTGATGATCGCCACCAAGGGGCTCACCAAGTTCGCCGCCGGCAACCGCGCGGTGATCGTGCGCCGCGGTGATGGCGGTGCCGTGCGCCGTATCCGGGTGCACCTCTCCGACCTCATCAAGGACGGCGACATCAGCCAGAACGTCATGATGCGCCCCGGCGACACGTTGATTATTCCGCAAAGCTTTTTCTGAACCACCAGCTTTTGTCCGCGACAGTCGGGCCAGTTACGGATTAAGCAGCCGCATGGAATCGCTCCACGATTTTGTTTCGCGCTATGGCGGCCTGGCCTGGCGGCGGCGTTGGTGGGGCGTGGCTGCGGCGTGGCTGCTGTCGATCGTGGGTTGGATCGCGGTCGCGAGCCTGCCCAACCAGTATGAGGCCAGCGCGCGGGTATACATCAACGCCGATGCGGTGCTGACACCGCTGCTGCGTGGCATCGCGGCCGACAGCTCGATGAACGATCAGATCGACCTGCTGCAGCACATGCTGCTCTCGCGGCCGAACCTCGAGAAGATCATCGCCAAGACCGACCTCTCGCTCGACACCCATACTGCTACCGACATGGAGCAGATGGTCTATCGCCTAGGCACCACCATCAAGGTCAGCCCGCAAGGCCGCAACATCTTTGCCATCGCGTTCCGCAACCCCGATCGCCAGCTCGCCTTCGACGTCGTGCAGGCTTTGCTGGCCAGCTACATCGAGAACCGTGCGGGCGATAACCGCGACGACATGGAAAAGGCGAGCGCCTTTCTGGACGAGCAAATCGCCAGCTATGAAAAGCAACTGACAGCGGCCGAAAAGGCGCGCGCCGAGTTCCGCCGGCGCTACGTGGACGTGCTGCCCGGCGATGGCGGCGTCAACCGCCTCGAGCAGGCAAAGGCGCAGGTGATCGCACTCAGCGGCCAGCTGACCGATGCGAAATCGCATGGCGCGCTGCTGGCCAAGCAGCTAGCCACCACCTCGCCTACCGTGCGGTCGGCCGCCGTGGGCAGTGCCGGCGCCGAGCCGCGCAGCGAGTTGCGGGCGGCCGAGGCCAAGCTGCGCGAGCTGGAGCAGGTGTACACCAGCGCCTACCCCGAGGTGATCTCGCAGAAGCGCACAGTGGAAAAGCTGCGCAGCATCGACAGCGGTGCCGGCGGCGCGGCCACGGTCGGGCTGTCCAACCCGGTTTATGAGCAGCTGACGCTGAAGAGCGTCGAGAACCAGGCGTTGGTGGAGAGCCTCAAGCGCCAGCTCGACGATGCCACCGTGGAGCGCAACAGGCTGCAGACGATCGCGCAGAACGTGCCCGGCCTGGAAGCCAAATACGTCGATCTGAACCGCGACTACGACGTGCTGCGCAAGAACTACGACGAGTTGCTGGCCCGCCGCGAGGGTATGCGCATCGCCACCGCCGCGCAGGTGCGCGCCAGCAACGTCAAGATGGTCATCATCGATCCGCCGCAGGTGCCGCAACGCCCGGTGGCACCGGCCCGCATCATCCTCTCGATCGGCGTGCTGCTGGCCGGCCTGGCATCCGGCGTCGGCGTGATCATGGCGATGATGACGCTCGATCAGTCGTTCCATAACATCATCGACCTGCGGGCGATGGGCCGCCCGGTGATCGGCGCCATTTCGCTGGCAGCCCTGCCGCCGACTATCGCGATGCGGCTGCGCCATGCCGCGGTATTCGGCTCAGCCCTCGGGCTGCTGGTCGTGCTGCTCGGCGGCGTCCTGCTCCACTACACGCAGCGCATCTAGCATGGACCTGCACGCACCCCAGGGCCTGGACGCGCCGCCGCCGCGCACGCTGGCCGACATGGCCCGCGCCGGGCTGATCATCGAAACCGAAGGCCGCACCCGGCTCGGCGACGAGTTCCGCATCGCGGCCAGCCGCCTGCATACCGTGGTCAAGGGCTCGATCGCCGCCGGCGAGCGCTGTGGCAACATGGTGCTCGTCACCAGCACGCGCCCGGCCGAGGGCAAGAGCTTCGCCGCCCTGAACATGGCCGCTTCGCTGGCGCGCACCGGCTCACGCTCCGTGCTGCTCGTCGATGCCGACGCCAAGGTGCGCTGCCTGTCCGAACTGATCGGCTTGGCCGGTGCGCCTGGCCTGCTCGACCTGGCCGCCGACGACAGCATCCAGCCCGAGCGCATGGTGGTGGCGACCCCGGTGCCGGGCCTGTTCATCCTGCCCCTGGGCGATACGCTGGCCGGGCTCGATCCCGGCGAGCGCAGCCAGCCGCTGCCGGCCGCCGCCGAACAGCTCTCCCGCCGGTTCGCCAGCTCCACCGTGGTGATCGACACCGGGCCGCTGCTCGCAACGTCGGACCCCAGCGTGCTCGCGCCTACCGCTTCGCAGATCATGATGGTCGTGGAAGCCGGCCGCACGCAGCGCAACGAGCTCGAGGCGGCGCTCGAGATGGTCAAGGCATGCCCGAAAGTGGTGTTGCTGCTCAACAAGCAGGCGGGCCGCAACCGCTCGTCGTTCGGCGCCTACAGCTACACCGGCGAATACTACGCCAAGCCGAATGCGCCGCCGCCGCAGCGGCCGGATTGAGGCTGGCTTGACCACAGCCAGGCGCCTGCTCCTCCTCGGCCTGTCCGGGGCGGGCCTGTTCGCGGCCGGGGCTGCGCGCGCGCAGGAAGCCGACCTGCCCACGCCCGCTGCGCCGCCCGACACGGCGTTGCCGCGGTCCGGCATCGATGCGCCCGCCTCCGATCTGCGCGAACATTTGCTGCGCGCCTCGGGCGATGCACCTGCGTCACCATCCGGCGTCCCGACACCCCAATGGCAGATCACCGGCCAGTTCGGCGCCTCGGAAGCCTATACCGACAATGCGGGCGCGGTAGCCGGCTCCGGCGGCCGCGGCGGCGGCAGTGATTTCATCACCGCATTCCAGCCCGGCATCACCATCACCGATACCTCGCAACGCCTGCAGGTGAATCTCGACTATCACCCGATCGCGCAGATCTACGCGAAAAACACCAGCTTCACGCAATTGCAGGAGCAGGGTGCGGGCGACATCCTGGCCACGTTGCTGCCCGGCTGGCTGTATTTCGACGTGCGCGGCAACATCAGCCAGCAGGCCGTCTTCGGCGGGCTCGCTCCGGCCAGCACCGTCAGCCTGTCGCCCGCCGAGCGCGAGACGGTCAGCAGCTACGCCGTCTCTCCCTACATCACGCGCCATTTCGGTGGCACCGGCACGGCGCAGGTCGGCGTCAGCTACAGCGACAGCATCAATTCGGGCCCGGGCGGGCTGAACGCGCTGTTCGCCGGCAATCAGCCCGCCTTCGTGCAGAACCAGTTCGCCCGCAATCTGGGCGCCTTCGGCAATTCCGAGCAGGGCACCGAGCGTGCCTATGCCAATTTCACCACCGGCGAGGATTACGGCCGCCTGCTCGACAAGGTGGGCGTGGACGCCAGCTTCTTTACCGGATCGGGCCCGACGGCGGATGGGCGGCGCGTGCTGCTGACCGACGACGCGAGCTATGCCGTCAACCGGCTGCTCACCGTGCTGGGCGAGGCCGGTTATGAAAGTCTCGACTACCCGCGAAGCGCCTACCGCTACGTGGGGCCGGTGGGCTCGGGCGGCGTCAAGCTGACCTTCGCTCATAGCGGCTCGGGCACGCTCGAATACCGCTACGTGGACGGCTTTGGCTCGGTCTTCGCGCAGTTCTCCATCCAGGCCGCGCCCCGCACGCGCGTGTTCGGCGGCTACTCCGAAAGCATCTCCACATTCGGGCAGGAGCAGCAGAATGCGCTGCTGGACGGCGCCGACGACGTTACGGGGGTGGCTGCTTCCGGGCTGCAAGCCGCGCCGCTGCTCTCCGGCAGCAATTTCTTCGGCGCCAACCAGAACCTCAACCGGCTGAACCGACTCGATATCTCCGCGTCCTGGATCGGCGATTTCGACACGCTTACCCTGTCGGTCAACCGCGAGACGACGACACCGGTCGGCCGTCAGGTCGGGCCATTCGCGCCCGTCACCACCAGCGGCATCTTCGGTAGCGTGACCGAAACGCATCTTCTGAATGACACGCTCTCGCTGACCGGCTCGCTGCAATACGGCAGCAACCAGAACGGCCT
Organism: uncultured Alphaproteobacteria bacterium; assembly: GCA_963751795.1. Taxonomy (GTDB): domain Bacteria; phylum Pseudomonadota; class Alphaproteobacteria; order Acetobacterales; family Acetobacteraceae; genus BOG-908. The sequence continues at coordinate 1,169,535 of CAVVVI010000004.1, read as the reverse complement.
CGTGGCCTCCGGCGCCGGCGATACGCTCAGCGTCACCGCCGGCCTCAATAAAACCTTTGCGCGTGCGATCACCGGCTATCTGCGCTTCGTGGGCTCCTACTACGTCAGCGGCTCGTCCTTCGCCGCCACCGGCTTCGGCAGCCAATCGACCGACCAATCGACCATCACTATCGGCGCGCTTAAGACGTTCTGATGCGGGCAGGGGTGGGCTGATGGAGGCGCAGGATTGGCTGGGCGGCGAGACCACCGCCGGCGTGAACGCCATGACGGTGGACGTCGAGGACTGGTTTCAGGTGCAGGCTTTCGCCGGCAGCATCGACCGTGCGGATTGGGATACCCTGCCGCGCCGCGTCGAAGCCAATACCGACCGGTTCCTGGCCATGTTCGCGGCCGCCGGCGTGCGCGCCACCTTCTTCACGCTGGGCTGGGTGGCCGATCGCCACCCCGAGCTGGTGCGGCGGATCGTGGCCGGTGGCCACGAGCTTGCCAGCCACGGCTACGCGCACCGCCTGGCGCATGAACAGACCCCGGCCGAGTTCCGCGCCGATGTCGGGCGTGCACGCCGCTTGCTGGAGGATGTCGGCGGCGCGCATGTCCGCGGCTACCGCGCGCCCACTTTCTCCATCAATGCCAGCAACCCCTGGGCGTTCGAGGTGCTGGCCGACGAGGGTTACGCCTACAGCTCCAGCATCTACCCGATCCGTCACGATCTGTACGGCATGCCGGACGCACCGCGCGGCCCGCACCGCGTCGCCGGCGGCCGGTTGCTGGAAATCCCGATGACCACGGTGCGCGTGGCCGGCCGCAGCCTGCCCTGCGCGGGTGGCGGTTATTTCCGGCTGCTGCCCTACGCCGTGTTCCGCGCCGGCCTGCGGCGCGCCGGCAAGGAGCAGCCGGGAATGTTCTACACCCACCCGTGGGAGATCGACCCGGGCCAGCCGCGCAATACGGCGGCGCCGCGCATGGCGCGCTTCCGCCATTACGTGAACATCGGCCGCACCGAACGCCGGATCGAGCGCCTGCTGCGCGATTTCGCCTGGAGCCGCGTGGATGACGTTTTCAGGCAGCACCTCGATGCCTGAGCGCCCGCCGCCGATTCCAACCGGCCAGCCGCACGCCTTCGGCCCTCGGCAGCCAGGCCGCCGATGATCAAGGTCCAACCGCTCGGCGCGCACACGGCCGCCTGGGACAGCTTCGTCCAGGGCCATCCGGAAGCCACGTTCTTCCATCAGTCCGCCTGGCGCGGGGTGATCGAAGCGGCGTTCCGCCATCAGGCGCATTACCTCACCGCCGAGCAGGATGGCGCCATTGTCGGCGTGCTGCCGCTGGTGCAGGTGCGCACGCGCCTGTTCGGTCATTCGCTGATCAGCAATCCGTTCTGCGTCTATGGCGGCCCGCTGACAGCCAGCGCGGAAGCCGCGCGCGCCTTGGCCGACGCCGCCGGCGCGCTGCGGGCCAAGCTCGGTGCCGCTTCCTGCGAGTTCCGCTTTCTGCAGCCGCCGCCTCCGGAGTGGCTGGGCGAGGGCTGGCAGGAACGCAGTGCCCTGTACGTCACGTTCCGCCGCGCCATCACCGGCGACGACGACGCCAATTTGAAAGCCATCCCGCGCAAGCAGCGCGCCAGCGTGCGCAAGGGCATCGATCGCGGCCTGGCCACGCGCGTGGATCGCGACGTCGATGGCCTGCACGCGATCTATGCGCAGAGCGTGCGCAATCTCGGCACGCCGGTATTCTCCCGCCGCTATTTCCGGCTGCTGGCCGCAGCGTTCGGCCGATCGCTCGACGTCACCACGATCCGCGACGGCGACCAGGATGTGGCCGCAGTGATGAACTTTTATTGGCGCGACGAGGTGATCCCGTATTACGGCGGCGGCACCAGCGCGGCGCGCGCCTGCTTCGCCAACGATTTCATGTATTGGGAAGTCATGCGCCAGGCAGCCGCGCGCGGCTGCCGCATGTTCGATTTCGGACGCAGCAAGGAAGGCACGGGCGCTTTCGCGTTCAAAAAGAATTGGGGCTTCACGCCGCAAGCGCTGCCCTACCGCTTCCTGCTGGCGCCCGGCCAGTCGATCCCTGAGGTCAATCCGCTCAACCCGAAATACCGGCTGATGGTCGCGGCCTGGAAGCGGCTGCCGGTGCCGGTCGCCAATGTGCTCGGGCCGTTCCTGGTGCGCGGCGTCGGATGAGGGCGCCTTCATGGCCCGCCTGGCTGCTGGCCGGCGCGGGCCTCGTGCTGCTGGGCCTGGGCTTCCATCAGGAGGTCAGCGCGGCCATCGCCGTGTGGAACGCCAGCACCGCCTACGGGCATTGCTGGCTGGTGCTGCCGATCACCGCCTGGCTGCTGTGGGAACGCCGGGCCGCCTTCGCTGCCAACGTGCCGCACCCGGCAGCGTGGCCGGCACTGGCCGCGGTGCCGGTCGTCCTTCTGTGGCTGGCCGCCTACTGGCTCGGCGTGATGGAGGGCCGCCAGCTCGCGCTAATCGCACTCGCCGAGTTGCTGATCATCGCCTGCGTGGGCGCACGCACGTGGTGGTCGCTGTCGGCCGCATTCCTGTATCTGGTGTTCCTGGTGCCGTTCGGTGCGTTCCTCACCCCGGCGCTGCAGCATTTCACGACGTGGTTCATTCTGGCAGGCCTGCGGCTGCTGGACGTGCCGTTCCAGGCCGACGCGTTCCAGATCACTATCCCCGAGGGCGTGTTCTACGTCGCCGAAGCCTGCGCCGGGCTGCGCTTCCTGATCGCCTCGGTGGCCTTCGGCGTCCTCTACGCGGTCACCATCTTCGCCTCGCCCTGGCGCCGTGCGGCGTTCATCGCGGTTTCCTGCGTGGTGCCGGTGCTGGCCAACGGCGTGCGCGGCCTGGGCATCGTGCTGCTGGGCCATGTTCTCGGCAGTGCCGAGGCCGGCGTTGCGGACCACATCATCTACGGCTGGGTGTTCTTCTCCTTCGTCATCATCCTGCTGGCGCTGGCCGGCCTGCCGTTCCGGCAGGATGCGGGCTCAGCACCGGCAGGCCGGCCGGCCGGGCGCACAAGCCAGCCGGGCAGGGTGGCCCTGGCCGCGGCAGCCGTGCTCCTGGTCGCCTATGCCGGCCCGTTCGTGCTCGGCGGGCTGGGCGCCAGAGCCTCCACCGGCCTGGCTGCCATCGTGCCCAGCATCGTGGTGCCGCCACGCTGCGAGGCGCGCGGGGCCGTGCAGGAGGGGGCGGTCAGCACGCAGACGGTGCAATGCGGCGCGGCGCGGCTGCGGGTGATCGCCACCACCTTGCCGTCGGGTGCCAATCCTACGGCCATTCTCGAGGCCGGCCGCAAGGCCGCGCTGGACGGGCTCGGCACCGATATCGACAGCGAAGCGTGGCGCACGCCGTCCGGCGCGCCCTGGGTGATGCTGACCGCGCACGAAACCAACCGCCAGGCCGCCTACGCCGTATGGGTAGACGGCCGCCAGGTGCTCGGCGGGTTACGCGAACGGCTGGTCATGGCCCGCGACATGTTCGGCCACGCCAGCACGCCGCCCTTGGCCATCGCCGTAACGCTGGAGTCGCCCGATCTCGACGGCGTGGAGCAGTTGCGCGCCTTCCTCACCGCGCAGACCGAGCTGTAGCGCACACCGCCACGCGCCGGCCTTTACGCCAGCTTCTGCCTGGCCCTGCCGACGAGGCCACCGGGCGACCAGGGCCGGAATAGGCGACCCCAGTGCAGCATCTGCCCGTCCTGCGCCAGGCTGCGCTTGTAGCGATCGGCGCCGGCCAGCAGGTCGTACACCCGCGCGCCGCGCGCCCGATAATAATCGACGGCCAACGCGTGGCACACCAGGCCGGGCTTCTCCTGCGCCCCGGCGGCCGGCGCGAAGCCGCTCTGGTAGCTGTTCACGGTGCCGTCGCGGATCAGCGTGTATAGCGTCCCGATGTGGCGCTGCCCGGCGGTGATGCACAGCAGGTCGGCCTGCCCCAGCGGCCAGGCGCGCGCGATCAGGGCAGTGTGAAAGGCGCGCACGCCCGGCTCGGCGAACGCGCCAGGTTGGTCCCGCCGCCGCCAGGCTGCCTGGTGCAGCTCCACCATCGCGGCAAAATAAGCCTGCGCCTGCTCGGGCGTTTCGGCCCGCGACAGCGAGAGATCCGGGCCATACAGGCGCTGGGAACGTCGGATCTGCGCGCGCGTGTTAGCGCTGAGCGTTTCAAGATAGGGCTGCGTGAGCGCGTGCAGGTGGATGGCGGGCGCCCAACGGCTTTGTGCCGGCTGCAGCCAGCCCGCCTGGCCGGCGGCCTGCAGCGTGGCGTCGTCGATGCCGGACAGCACCAAGCCGCCGCGCCGGCAGGCCGCGTGCAGGGCGGCGGGCACGCTCTGCTGCGCTTCGGGTGCGGCGAGCACACCGTTATGCTCGATGAAGATCGAGTCCTGCACTGCGTCGCCAGTCTGGTTGAGCCACCAGCGGCCACGGCCGCGGCCGAGCAGCGCCAGCGCCACGTCCGCCCCGTCCTGCGTGACGGCGAGCAGGCGTGCGCCGGTAAAGCGCTGTTCGGCCAGGCAGCCCAGATGCGTCCAGCTCGTGAAAAAGCTGGTGGCAGCGTGCCGTTCGAGCGCCTGCCAGCGCTGGCCGATCGCCTGCAAATTGCCTAAAGGCTGGATGGCGATACGGTGCACTGTACGGACATTGTAACATACTGTGCATCGCGCGGTGAGTGGGCCGGCCGGAAAAACCGCTTCGGCGTGTCACGCGGTACGCGGCAGGGCCGGCGGCGCTTCCGCAAACACCGTGGATCGGGCACAGCCGTGCCATGTCGATCGCCGATCTGCCCGCGCTGCTGCTGGTGCCCCCGCTCAACTGCCTGGTCGCAGCGTGCGCCGGCGCGGTGCTGCACCGCCGGCGTGCCGGGCGCGTGCTGCTCGGGGCGGGGCTTGGCGGGCTTTGGCTGCTGTCGCTGCCGCTGGTCTCCGGCCGCCTGCTCGTCTCGCTCGAAGGCGGCCTGCCCTTGGTGGCCGATGCCGCCGATCCCCCCGGCGCAGTGGTGATCCTCAGCGGCGACCTGCTGGAAGTGGCCGTGCCGGGCGGCGCCGGCTACACCGCGGGCCGGCTCACTTTGGAGCGCGAGCGGGCCGGCGCCATGCTGGCGCGGCGCTCGGGGCTGCCCGTGCTGGTCTCCGGCGGCCGCATCCGCCCCGGCGCGCCCAGCCTGGCGGCGCTGATGGCGGTCAGCCTGCACGATGATTTCGGCATCGCCCCGCTCTGGCTGGAGGATAGCTCGCTCGATACCTGGCAGAACGCCGCGCGCTCAGCGGCGCTGCTGCGCCCGGCCGGGATCGACAGCGTGTACGTGGTCACCCACGCGTGGCACATGCGCCGGGCGCTGATCGCGTTCCGCGCCGCCGGTCTGCGCGCCGTTGCGGCGCCGACCGACCTGGACGTGACGCCGCGGCTGACATTCGGCAACCTGCTCCCGCGTGCCTCATCATGGCAGGAAAGCTATTGGGCGCTGCACGAATGGCTCGGCTGCGCCTGGTATAAGCTGCGTGGCTGAGCCGCGCGTCGAGATCACCGAGGCGGCCACGCTGGCTGCGCTGCCGCCGGCCGCGCGGGCGCTCTTCGGTCAGGACGCGTTTTCCACCCTGGCCTGGTATGGCGCCACCGCAGAGGCCGCGCTGCCGGCCGGCGCCACGCCCTGCTTCCAGGTGGCCGCCGCGGGCGGCCGTGTGCTGGCCGTGCTGCCGATGCTGCGGCGCGGCCGTGCGCTTGCGGCGCTGACTACGCCCTACACCTGCCTATGGCGTCCGCTGCTGCTGCCCGGCCTGACGGCGCCCGAGCTGCTGACCGTGGGCAGGGCGCTGGCGCCCAGCTGGCGGCGCGCGGGGGTCGTGCGGCTGGACGCCATGCCGTCAGACGATTCCGCGAGGGACACCCTGCTGGACGGCCTGACGCAGACTGGCCTGCGCCTGCGCAGCTTCGACCATTTCGGCAATTGGTACGAGGACGTGGCCGGGCTGGGCTGGGAAGCCTACCTGGCCAAGCGCACGCGAAGGCTGCGCTCGGCCGTTACCCGCCAGACCAGGCGCGCCCAAGCCCAGCCCGGCTTCGCCTTCGAACTGGTCAGCGATACCGCCGGGCTCGGCCCCGCGCTGGCGGCTTACGACGCCGTCTATGCGGCAAGCTGGAAGCGCCCCGAGCCCTATCCGCACTTCAACGCGGCGCTGATGCAGGCCTGCGCGGCGGAGGGGTCGCTGCGCCTGGGTGTGTTGCGGTTCGCAGGCCTGCCCGCGGCCGCGCAGCTCTGGCTGGTGCACGGCACCTGGGCCGGTGTGCTGAAGCTGGCCTATGACGAGGCGTTCAAGGCGCTGGCCCCCGGCAACGTGCTGAGCGCGTTGATGCTGCGCCACATTCTCGATCAGGACGAAGTCCGCGAGATCGATTACGGCCGCGGCGACGATGACTACAAGGCGATGTGGGCCACGTCGCGGCGCCAGCGCATCGGCATGCTGGTCATCAACCCGGCCTCGCCCACCGGATTGGTCGAGCTGGCCCGCCATGCTCTGGGTCGCCTCAGGAGCGGCCGGCGCAGCCTCGCACCAACTGCCGCGGAAAATCCTGAGATGGCCGGGGCGCCGCCCTAGGCAAGTTCAAGCACGGCGTGGCGGCTGCTGCGGCGCAAAGCGTGGCCCGCCTTGAGCGGCAGCAGGATGGCCGGCAGCACGATACAGGCACCGAGCAGGAATGGGCCGTCGACGGCTACGTGCGCGAACATCAGCTGCCCCGCCAACGGGCCGGCGATGCGCGCCAGGGCGGCCACGGCGTTATTGAGGCCCAGCAGCTGGCCCTGATGATCCGGATCGGCGCTGCGCGAGATCAGCGCGGCCACGTTGGGGAAGGCCACGGACTGGCCGAGCGCCATCAGCGCCATCAGCGCGGTGGCGGTAACGAAGCCGGTGGAGAACGGCTGCAGCGCGGTGGCGCAGACCGTGAGCGCCATGCCCGCCGCCAGCATGCGCGCCGCGCCGAAGCGCTTGGAGAGCCGGCCGGTCAGTTGCGACTGCGCCAGTGCGGCGACGATGCCCACGAAGACGAACACGAAGCCGATCTGCCGCGGCCCCCAGCCGAAACGCTGGGCGCCCCAGAAACCGAACGTCGCCTCGATGCCGGTGAACGCGATGCCGGCCAGCAACGTCAGCAGCAGAAGGCGCGCGATGACGGGATGGCGCAACGCGGTGCCCAGCATCACCCAGCGCCCCGGCGCCGCCGCGGCAGCCGCCTGCCGGGGCCGGCTTTCGCGCACGAACAGCAGGATCAGCAGAGCCGAGAGGCCGGCCAGGCCGGCGGCGGCCAGCAGCGGCGCGCGGAAACCGGCGGGCCCGGCATCCGTGCGCGCCAGCAGGCCGCCCAGCGAGGGGCCGACGATGAAGCCGAGATTATAGGCCGCCCCGAGCCACGCCATGCGGCCGGCCCTGTCCTCGGCCGGCGTGATGTCGGCGATGTAACCCTGGATGACCGAGCCATTGCCCGAAGCCGCGCCGCCCAGCATGCGCACCAGGAAAGCGACTTCTATATTGGGCGCGAACGCCAGCGCCGTGTAACACAGGCAGTTGCAGGCCACGGTGGAGAGCAGCAGCGGCCGGCGACCGATCCGGTCCGACAGCCGGCCCCAGAGCGGCTCGCCGAAAAATGCGCCGACCGAATAGGCGCTGAACAGCAATGCGATCTGCCAGGCCGGCGCCTGGAAGCTGCGGGCATAGAACGGCAGCAGCGGCACGATGACGCCGAAGCCGAGCAGGTTGACGAAGATGACCGCCAGAAGAATCCACAGTGCCGCAGGTGCGGTTTTGGCCGGCATGCCCCATCCTCGATCGCCCGCGCCGCTCGATGGGCCGGACAGGGGCATTGGATAGAGGATCTCTGAACCGCTCGTTAGCAGGTGCAGCATGAAGCAGCCTTGTCCGGCATGCAGTGCTGCGGCGGCAAGCGCCTCGCCTTGGCAGACCGCTCAGTCCGTCGCCGGCGCGACCTCGCCGCTCAGATAGGCGTCCAGCTTGGCGAGCACGGCGCTCCACGCATAGCCGCGCTCCATCGCGGCGCGCGCCGCCTGGCCCAGGCCCGGATGGGCGCCGTCCAGCACGGCGCACACCGCATCGGCGAACGCGGCCGCGCCATCGGCCACCAGCAGCTCGCTGCCGGCCTGCGCGCGCACGCCTTCGAACGCGGCCGGTGAGGCGATCACCGGCCGGCCCATCGCCATGCCCTCAAGCACCTTGTTCTGGATGCCGCGCGCAATGCGCAGCGGACAGACGATGGCGCTGGCGTGGGCGACGTACGGCCGCACGTCTTCCACGCGCCCGGTCACGTGCACGCCGGGCAGGGCGGTCAGCCCCTGCACATCGCGGATCGGGTTGGCGCCGACGATCCAGAATGCGAGATCGGGCACCCGGGCGCGCAGCAGCGGCAGCACCTCGTGCGCAAACCAGATCACCGCATCCGCATTCGGCCAGTAATCCATGTTGCCGGTGAACACCACGGCGGGCGCCGTGCCCTCGAAGGGCGAGGCGTAGGTATCGGCCGGCGAGAAACGCTGCAGATCCACGCCGCATTCCACTGCCACAGTCTTGGCCGCCACTTCGGGCGCCAGCTCGGCGAAGCGGTCGGCCTCGGGTTGCGAGACGAAGAACGTCCACTTGCAGGCGGCGGCCGCCGCGCGTTCGTAAGCGAGCAGCGTGCGCGCCTCGCGTGCCCACACCAGGCGCATCGGCAAGCGCGCCTTCTGCGCGTATTCGGCCCATTTCTCGGAGTCGATGTCCTGCGCATCGAGGATCTTGCACGGGTGCGCGCGGGCCAGTGCGTACGGCGCCATGGCTGCGGAGTAGATGTAGACGACGTCCATCGGCGTGCGCGCCATCGTCTCGTCCACCCAGCGCTGCAAAGCGGGCGCGTAGTAAAAATCCGGCATCAGCGGACGGCCGGGCCGCGCACGGGCCAGCGCGCGCAATTTCTGTGTGCGCTTGTCGATCGGGAATGCGCCGACGCTGGCGCACACCGTGCGCATCCTCTCCACATGCGCCATGTCGGCCGGATCATCGACCACACAGCCGAGATGGATGCGGTAATGCGGCGCCAGATGCTGGATCAGATTCCAGCCGCGGATTTTCTCGCCCTTGTTAAGCGGCCAGGGAATCCGGTGGCTGATGAAGATGAGGTCGCGCATTGTCCTGTCCGGCTACAGCGTTTCTGGCTTACCGGCGCCCGCGCAGCGTCCACGTCTCGCTGCCGCGCTCGGTAAACTTCACCGGGGAAGCCATCGCGCCCTGCTCGTTCAGCGCGCTGATCAGCCGGAACCGCCGCTCCGTCGGCACCACGAACATCATGAAGCCGCCGCCGCCGGCGCCGGACACCTTGGCACCGATTGCACCCGCCTCGCGCGCCATCGCCTCCAGCGCCTCGATGCGCGCATTGGTGATGCCGGGCGCGGTGCGCTTCTTGGCGATCCAGCTGCGTTCGAGCGTGGCGGCCACCGCCGCGATGTCGCCGAGCAGGATGGCGCTCTTCATGTCGAACGCATCCTGGCGCAGCTGGTGCATCGCATCCATCACCTGCGCGGTGTCGGCGCTGACGCCGCTGGTCTGCTGGCGGATGATGGTGTCGGATTCGCGCGACTGGCCGGTGAAGCACACCGCCAGCGAGCTTTCGAGTTCCAGCACCACGCCTTCGGAAAAGCGCAGCGGATTGACGATCACCTCGCCGCCGCTGAGGAACTCAAGAAAGTTGATGCCGCCGAACGCTGCGGAATACTGGTCCTGCCGGCCGCCGGCCAAATTGAGATCGACGCGCTCGATCTCGTAGGCCAGATGCGCCACGTCGTAGCGGGTGAGCGGCAGATCGAGATAGGTGCGGTAAGCCTCGATCAGTGCCACAACCAGCGCCGATGACGATCCCAGGCCGGAGCCCATCGGCGCGTCCACCGCCGTGGTCACGCTGATGGCCAGCGGTTCGCCGCCGTGGAAATCGCGCACCATGCGTTCATAGACGCCACGATGCAGCAGAAGCTTGCTGGCCGGCAGCAAAGGCGCGCCGTCATGCACCTCCTCGCGGCCCAGATCGCAGGCTTCGAACGCAATACGGCCATCGTCGCGCGTGCGGATGAAGGCGAAGGCATAGCGGTCGATGGTGGCGTTAAGCACAGCGCCGCCATGCTGGCTGGAATAGCCGATCAGGTCGGTGCCGCCGCCGGCCAGGCCCAGCCGCAGCGGCGCGCGGGCCCGCACCACGGCGCGGCGGCGGCGATCGGCGGCGCGGCCCGAAGCGTGCAGGGCGGCAAGGCTGTCCATCTGTGGCGTCCCGAAATGCAGGCCTGCGCGGCCCTAGGCAGGCGGCCTGGAAATAAGGCACATGGGCGGCAATGGAAAGCGACGTCTCAGCGTTTCTGCAACAATCGGCCGAGGCAGCCGCCGCCCTGGCCAACGATGCCACATGCTGCGCCGTGCTGGCCGACATGGCACGCATCATCGCCGCCTGCCTGCAAGCCGGCGGCAAGCTGCTGGTGGCCGGCAATGGCGGCAGTGCGGCCGATGCGCAGCACGTGGCGGCAGAATACGTGAGCCGTCTCATGTTCAACCGCGCGCCGCTCGCCGCGCTGGCGTTGAGCGAGAGCGGGCCGGTGCTGACCGCCTGCGGCAACGATTACGGCTTCGCCACCGTGTTCGCACGCCAGGTGACCGCGCTGGGCCGGGCCGGCGACGTGCTGCTGGGCCTGTCCACCTCGGGCAACTCGCCGAACCTGCTGGAAGCGGCCACCGCGGCGCGGGAGGCCGGCATGCTGACGCTGGGCCTGTCCGGCCGCCAGGGCGGCGAGATGCTGGCCTGCTACGACCATGTGGCCCGCGCGCCCTCCGACAACGCGCAGCTGGTCCAGCAGCTGCACGTGGCGGCCTGCCACGCCATGCTGGCCGCCGTCGAGCGCCACCTGTTCGGCGCGGCGGCCCCGGCGTGAGCCAGCGCCCCGCCACGCTGCGGCAGTGCGCCATCCTGGCTGGCGGCCTGGCCACCCGGCTGGGCGCGATCGCGGCCGAAACTCCCAAACCGGTGCTCGAAGTCGGCGGCAGGCCGTTCATCGCTTGGCTGATGCGGGAAATGCTGCGCTTCGGCGTGGACGAGTTCATCATCCTGACCGGCCACCTGCCACGCGCGGTTGAAAACGCAGTGCTGAGCGCCGCCGACGCGCTGCCCAAAAGGGTGAGCGTGCGCTTCTCCGAAGAGCCGGAGCGTGCCGGCACCGGCGGCGCACTGGCCCATGCGGCACCCCTGCTCGCCGAACGCTTCCTGCTGTGCAACGGCGACTCACTGTTCGACTGCAACATCGGCGCGTTGCTGGCAGGCTTTGCCGCCGACGGCCCGGACGTGCTGGCCCGCATGGTGGTGCGCGAGGTGGCCGACGCCTCGCGCTACGGCACCGTCTCGCTGGACGGCGAGCGCGTAACCGCCTTTCGCGAGCGGCCCGAAACCACGCCCGCATCTCCCGGGCTGATCAACGCCGGCATCTACGCGCTGGACCGCCGCGTGCTGGCCCGGCTGCCGGCCCAGTGCTCGCTGGAGCGCGACCTGCTGGCGCCGCTGGCCGCCGAAGGCGCGCTGCGCGGGGTGCGCCAGCACGGCTGGTTCGTCGATATAGGCATTCCGGACGACCTGGCGCACGCACGGCGCGAACTGGCCTCCTGCATGGATCGCCCGGCGCTGTTCCTGGACCGCGACGGCGTGCTCAACGTCGATCATGGCTATGTCGGCAGCCAGGATCGCTGGGAATGGGTAGCGGGCGCCCGCGAAGCGGTGACCGCGGCCACTTCGCGCGGCTGGCACGTGTTCATCGTCACCAATCAGGCCGGCATCGCCCGCGGCCTTTACGGCGAGCCCGACGTCAACGCGCTCCAACTCTGGGTGGCCGACGAGCTGCGCCGCGCCGGCGGCACGCTGGATGACTGGCGTTTCTGCCCCTACCACACCGAAGGCGCCGTGGAGGCGTATCGGCGCGACAGCGACTGGCGCAAGCCGGCACCGGGCATGTTGCTGGATCTGATCAGGGTGTGGGAGCTAAATCCGCGCCACTGCGTGATGGTCGGCGACAAGGATACGGACATTGCCGCGGGTGTAGCGGCGGGAATGCGAAGCTTGCTGTTTCCCGGGGGAGATTTGCTGGAGTTTCTGTTGAGGGCTGGGGTGTTCTAGATCAGCAAGTAAGGAAGCGCTTCTTTTTTGAAAAAAGAAGCAAAAAACTTTTGCCTTTGCTGTCGCGGGATTGTTGATCAGCACTCGTGCGCTTGCAAAACTAAACCGCGACAGCGCTAACGGAAGTTTTTTGCTTCTTTTTTCCAAAAAAGAAGGCCTTGCCTTCCCTACCCCTCAAACCGGCTCAGTATCCAGCGCATACCCCGCCGCCCGAACCGTGCGCACCACATCCAGCTCGCCATCGCCATTGATCGATTTGCGCAGCCGCCGGATGTGCACGTCCACCGTGCGCGGCTCCACGTGAATGTCGGGCCCCCACACCGCATCCAGCAGCTCCTCCCGCGAGAAAACCCGCCGCGGATGCTGCATCAGAAACTCCAGCAGCCGGAACTCGGTCGGCCCCAGATGCACGGCGCGGCTGTTGCGTTGCACGCGGTGGGAGGCGAGGTCCATCGCGATATCGTGGAACACCAGCCGCCCTTTGGCGGGCACGGTATTGGAGCGGCGCAGCAGCGCGCGCATGCGGGCCAGCAGCGCATCCATGTTGAATGGCTTGGTGATGTAATCATCGGCACCGGTGTTGAGGCCGCGTACGGCGTCCTGGTCTTCGGTGCGCGCGGTGACCATGATCACCGGCAGATCGCGCGTGCCGGGCCGGCGGCGGATTTGCCGGCACACTTCGATGCCTGACAGGACGGGCAGCATCCAGTCCAGCAGCACCAGATCGGGCTGCTGCTCGGCGATGCGGTTCAGCGCCTCTTGCCCGTCGGCGGCTTCGTCCACGCGGAAGCCTTGTTTTTCGAGGTTGTAGCGCAGCATCGTCGCCAGCGCGGCTTCGTCTTCGACGACGAGCACAAGCGGTTTGCTGGAACCTGAGATATCGGACATGCGCGGCGTTCGAATCCTGTTCGCTGGTCGATGGCGGTATGGGGTCGGCGTTCGGTTACGGTAGCGGATCGCCGCGGCGCTGTGCCAGGCAGGCCGCCGCGTGGGTGATCCCGGGTGCCGCGGACTGATATCGGCATGCGAGCATACCCGGCAGCGCCCGCCCGCGCCCGTGTGGTTGCCCTGCTCGCATCGGCTCCGAAATTACCTCTGCCGCAGCGGCCCGACGATGGGGGAGTTGTGAAGGTTTGATGACAGCCCCTCAAGCTGGCCAGGCCAGCACGCGCATCTGGACGCGTGCGGCAGGAGCGCAAGTGCAATCTATCCTGATGGCGGCCCGGGCATCCGCGGTGCCATGCCGGCGTTCGCAGCCCGACCACAGCGGAGCATGACGATGGGCGATACGGGCAAGGCGATGGACGTCTATCTGACCGGGCTGCGCAACCAGCACGCGGTGGAGACGCAGGCGATCGGCACGGTGAAGAACGAGCTGCCGCGCGCGGAGCGCTACACGGAACTGCACGCACGCATGCAGCAGGAGATGCAGCGTTCGACCGAGCAGGCCGCTCGCCTGGACCGGCTGCTGGATCGCCACGGCAGCAGCGCCTCGGTGGCCAAGGAGGCGGTGACCGGCGCAGTCGCCACGGTGGCCGGCTTCGCGCACGCCGCGGCCGGCGACGAGGTGCTGAAGAACGTGCTCGCCGCGGTCGGCTACAAGGCGTACGAGATCGGCTCCTACAAGGTGCTGGCCACCCTGGCCGAGGCGATTGGTGCGGCGGACGATGTGACCGTGCTTCAGCAATCCCTCAAGGAAGAGCAGGAGATGGGCGACTGGCTCGGCAGCCATCTGCCGTCGCTGGTGCACGCCTATCTGCAGAACGCCAAGGCGGCGTAGGGCGACCTGCCACGCAGCGCGGAAGGAGGCAGGCCGGGGCGAGTGCCCGGCCTGCCTCAGTTCGGCCGCACCACCGCGAAAGCGGTGGAATCGCCTTTCGGGCGGCTTTCCAGCAGCGGCTCGCCCGTAACCGCGTAGTGCACGTTCTCGGCGATATTGGTCACGTGGTCGCCGATCCGCTCGAGGTTTTTGGCGACAAACAGCAGGTGCGTGCACGGCGTAATCGAGCGCGCATCTTCCATCATGTAGGTCACCACCTCGCGGAAGATCGAGTTGTACAGGTCGTCGATCGCGGGATCGCTCTGCCAGGCCTGGATCGCCTTGACCGGATCGTCGGTCTGCACGGCATCGACGACCAGTTTGAGGTTCTCCTGCACTAGCCGCGCCATGGCGGCCAGTCCGGTCAGCTTGAACGGCAGGCTGAACTGCGCGAGCACGATGCTCCGCTTGGCGAGGTTGGCGGCGTAGTCGCCGATCCGCTCGAAATCGGACGTCATCTTCAGCGCGGCCACCACCTGGCGGAGATCGGAGGCGACCGGCTGGCGTAATGCCAGCAGCCGGATGACGAAGCGCTCGACCTCGCGCTCCAGCGCATCGACGGCCGGGTCCTGCTCGACGGCGCGGGTGGCGGCCTCGGCATCGTCCTCGACCACGGCAACCACCGCCGTCGCCAACTGCCCTTCCACCAGCCCGCCCATCTGCACGATCAGGTCGCGCAGCCTGGCGAGTTCCTGGTCGTAGCTGCGGCTGATATGGCCTGCCTGTTCGGACATGCTGCGCTCTCTCCCTCAAACCTCACCGGATCAGGTGAAAATGCCTGCCACGATCAGCACCTTGCGTGCCGAGCCAGCCATGGCCTAGCCGAACCGGCCGGTGATGTATTCCTGCGTCTTGGGCTGGCGTGGTGTCGTAAAGATATCGGCCGCAGCGCCCACCTCGACCAGTTCGCCCAGGTAGAAGAAGGCGACCTGGTCGGCGCACCGAGCCGCCTGCTGCATGTTGTGCGTCACGATGGCGATGCTGAAATCGCCTTTCAGCTCGTGAATCAGTTCTTCGACTCGCAACGTGCTGATCGGATCGAGCGCGCTGGTCGGCTCGTCGAGCAGGATCACGTCCGGGCGCGTCGCGATGGTGCGGGCGATGCACAGGCGCTGCTGCTGGCCGCCCGACAAGCTCATGGCCGAGGCCTTGAGCCGGTCCTTGACCTCACCCCACAGCGCCGCCCGCGTCAGCGACCATGCCACGCGCTCGTCCATCTCGGCACGCGACAGGCTTTCGTGCAGCTTCACGCCGAACGCCACGTTGTCGTAGATCGAGAGCGGGAAGGGTGTGGGTTTCTGGAACACCATGCCGACCCGGCTGCGCAGCGCGTTGGAATCGACGTCGCCGGCGATGATGTTCTGGCCGTCCATCATCACCCGCCCGGTCGCGCGCTGGCCGGGGTAGAGGTCGTACATGCGGTTGAGCACGCGCAGCAGGGTGGATTTGCCGCAGCCTGAGGGGCCGATCATCCCGGTCACCTGCTGGCGCGGTATGGCCAAGTTGATGCCCTTCAGCGCCTGGTTGTCGCCGTAGAAGAACGACAGGTCCTCGATGCTCAGCCGCGCCTGGCTGGCCACCGGCGCACCGGCCGCCGGCCGAAGATCGCTGCTGTCGGTCCTGGTTCGTTCGTCCACGGTGCCGCCTTGCTTGCTCATGGGAGTTCAGCCGTGTTTCTGGCGCAGGAAGGTGCGGGCTGCCACGCTGACGATCAGCACGAACAGCGTCATCAGCAGCGCGCCCGCCCAGGCCAGCGTGTGCCACGCTTCGTAGGGGCTGAGCGCGAACTGGAAGATCACGACCGGGATGTTGGCCATCGGCTGGCTCAGGTTCCAGGTCCAGTACTGGTTGTTCAGCGCGGTGAACAGCAGCGGCGCGGTCTCGCCGCTGATTCTGGCCACCCCGAGCAGCAGGCCGGTGACGATGCCGGTGCGCGCGGCCGGGTAGATCACCCGCACGATCATCTTCCATTGCGGCGCACCCAGCGCCAGCGCCGCCTCGCGCAGCGCCACCGGCACCAGGCGCATCGTCTCGTCGGTGGTGCGCACCACCACCGGCAGCAGGATGAACGCCAAGGCGAGCGCGCCGGCCCAGCCGGAGAAATGGCCGCTGGTGCGCACCACCAGCTCATAGACGAACAGGCCGATGACGATGGACGGTGCCGAGAGCAGGATGTCGTTGACGAAGCGGATCGCTTCGGCGAGCGGGCGCATGCGGCCGTGCTCGGCCAGGTAGGTGCCGGCCAGGATGCCGATGGGCGCCCCCATCAGCACGGCGATGGCGATCATCACGAAGCTGCCGAACAGTGCGTTGAGCAGCCCGCCTTCGGCGCCCGGTGCCGGCGTCATCTGCGTCAGCAGCCGGGGGCTGAGCGCCGCGAAGCCGTTCACCGCCGTGGTGAACAGGATCCATACCAGCCAGATCAGCCCGAAGCCGGTGGCCAGGCTGGCCAGGCCGAGGGCCAGCAGGTTGGTGGCCTTGCGCCGCAGGGCGCGCGCGGAGGGCCGCGCCACTCAGCGCCCCTCGCGGCGGGTGAGGCGCAGCAGCATGATTTTGGCCAGGGCCAGCACGATGAACGTCACCACGAACAGCAGGAAGGCGAGCGCGATCAGCGAGGAGAGATAGATCGGCGAGTCGGCCTCGGTGAACTCGTTGGCGATGGCCGCGGCGATGGAGTTGCCGGGCTGGAGCAGCGACCGGCTGAACTCATGCGCGTTGCCCAGCACGAACGTCACCGCCATCGTCTCGCCCAAAGCGCGCCCGAGGCCGAGGAAGATGCCGCCCACCACGGCGGTGCGCGTGTAGGGCACGACAACCCCCCACACGACCTCCCACCGCGTCGCACCCAGCCCGAAGGCGGCTTCGCGCAGCGGCGTGGGCACCAATGCGAACACGTCGCGCATCACCGAGGAGATGAACGGGATCACCATGACGCCGAGGATGATGCCGGCCGTCAGCATGCCGATGCCCAAGGGCGGGCCGCTGAACAGCGCGCCGAGGCCGGGCACCTGGCCCAGCGTGTCGCCCAGCCAGGGCTCGATCACGTCCGACATGAAGGGCACGAACACGAACAGGCCCCACATGCCGTAGATGATGCTCGGTATGCCGGCCAGCAATTCCACGGCGGTGGCAATCGGTGCGCGCAGCCAGCGCGGGGCGACCTCGTTGAGGAAGATCGCGATGCCGAAGCTGATCGGCACCGCGATGATCATGGCGATCAGCGAGGTGACCAGGGTTCCGTAGATCGGCACGAAGGCGCCGAAATCCTTCTCCACTGGGTTCCAGGCGGAGCGGTAGATGAACCCGAAGCCGAACTGCCGGAAGGCCGGCAGGCCGCCCCACAGCATAGAGAGCGCGGCGCCGCCAAGCGTCACCAGCACCAGCCCGGCAGCCGTGCCGGTCAGGATCCGGAAGCCCCGGTCGCCGGCAGCGCCGCTGCGCCGGCGATCGGGGCTGGGTGGGGCCGCCGGCAGCGGTGCAGCCAGCGTGGTCAGCGGCGTCGGCACGCCGCTACCCCGCCCGTCGGCGCCGCGGGCAGGCAGGCTGCCCGGATTGGCCCGACGGCTGGCGCATCAGTGGATCTGCGCGGTCCAGTAGCCCTCGATCTGGCTGACCAGCGCCGCGGGCAGCGGCACGTAGTTCAGCTGCTCGGCCGCAGCCTGGCCGTGCTCGAACGACCATTTGAAGAATGCCAGCGCCGCCTTGGACTGCGCCTCATCCTTGGGCTTCTTGTACATCAGGATGAAGGTGGTGGCCGTCACGGGATAGGCCTGGGCACCGGGCGCATCGGTCATCACCAGGTAGAAATCCTTGGCATGCACCCAGTCGGCGCTGGCGGCGGCGGCCTGGAAGCTCGCCGTGTTCGGCTGCACGTAGCTGCCGGCTTTGTTCTGGATCAGGCCGTACGTCATCTTGTTCTGCAGCACGTAGGCGTATTCGACGTAGCCGATCGCACCCTTGATGCGGTTGACGTAGGCGGCCACGCCCTCATTGCCCTTGCCGCCGATGCCCGTGGGCCAGGAGACCGCAGTGCCTTCGCCCACCTTGGTCTTCCACTCGGGGCTGACCTTGGAGAGGTAGTTCACCCAGTTGAACGTGGTGCCGGAGCCGTCGGAACGATGCACCACGTTGATCGCCGTGGCAGGCAGGGCCAGGCCGGGATTGAGTGCGGCGATGGCCGGGTCGTTCCACTTGGTGATCTTGCCCATGAAGATGTCGGCGATCAGCGCGCCGGTGAACTTCAGCTTGCCGGGTGCGATCCCCGGCAGGTTGACCACGGGCACGATGCCGCCGATCACGCTGGGGAACTGCCCGAGCCCGGCATCATCCAGCGCCTTCGGGTCGAGCGGCTTGTCGGTGGCGCCGAACGTCACCGTAGCCGCCTTGATCTGGGCGATGCCGCCGCCCGAGCCGATGGACTGGTAGTTCACCCGCACGCCGGTCTTCTGGCTGTAGGTATCCGACCACTTGGCCAGCACGGGATAGACGAACGTCGATCCGGCGCCGGTGATTTCCTCAGCCGCCCGCGCACCCGCCGGCAGCGCCGTGGCGATGAATGACCCCATGACTAGAACGGCCGTGATCTTCACTGTGTATCCTCTCGTGCGGATGGTCCGGAACGGCAGCCCGTTCCACGATGCGGCTTACCTACCGCCACGGCGTCGGTCGATATATGACCGATTTATGAAGGCTCGGCCCGGCCAGCCGCGGCAGGCTCATTCCACTTATAGGACGCCGCCAGCGGAAACTGTGTGTTGGATAGGCGTGCGCAGAACGACTTCATCCGTATTTTCGCGTGCCAATGATCAGATGACGTAAACAAGCCGGGGGACGTGGCCTAAACACCGCGGCTAAAGTTTCCGATCTGCTCAACCTGACACGCACCCTTCGCTACCCGCGCCTATGCCGAAAGAGTACTGCGGCAGGCCCGACCAAATCCCGCTCAGACTACCTTACAAGGACTTACCGTTCGCCTCCAGCGCGACCTTTCTAGGGTTTCGGTTTCTTGCCGTCGGCACTGCCAGGCCTGCCGCCATTTGACTCCGCAACGGGCGCATCGTGGATAGCAGCCATCCGCGCACCCAGCTTCTCGCGCTGGGTTCTCCACTCCAACGAGATCGCCGCGACGTTCTCTCTCAAAACGGGTATGGGCATCTCGAATTCAAGGCGATTGGCGAGACCATTTGCTGTGTCTCGGACTGCGTAATGCCAATCAGCTTTGGCCCGATACTTTCCTTGTCGAGGGAGGATCGCCAAGCTTGTACTTACCGCAGCAGACAAGCTGATGTATTCAGACGGAACATTCCACTGCTTGACCAGCCCAAGAACGACAGCGAGGCCCCCAAACAGCAGATTACCATAGAACGAAGTCGTCAAAAAGAACTCAAGCCACGTGGCTTGACTATCGGCCGCCCTAGACTCGTTGTTTAGCTTGGCGAGAAGCTCGTTCCTTCGTCTCTGGACCTCGTCATCTTCGTTCATCGGAGAACGTATTGCCACGGTGCTCGCTCCGGTCAAGGTCCGGTCCTCGCCATGCTCGCCGTGCTCGGCGAAGGCGCCTGCGCGCGGCTCCGCGTGGCTCCGGTCCTCGCTTGACCTCCACTGCGCGCCGCGGCGGTGTGGAGGTGTCGGGACGAAGGGCGTCCCGCCAATTCGACCTTCGCCTCCGGCGAGGATCGAACAAAGGGCTTGGGCAGTAAGCTTTCCTATGCCTGGGCACACGTCGAGGCGTGGTAGTGATACCGGATACATCGTCGTCGAGGCCCGGTAGTGCTCCTGCTCATAGTCGCCATCGTGCTCGGCCTCCTTGCCTTCTCCGCGCTCAGGGCCGTCGCGTTGCCGCTGGCGCTGCTGTGTCTGGTCGCGTTCGTCTGGACCAAGCTCGCGGGCAGCTCCCTCCCGCGCGGAAGCAAGTTCGGCTGAACCTCCGCCTCAGACCTTCGTGTCGCCCTATCCGGTCCCGGCCGCCGAACGGGCCGTATGTTCCGCCCTTGAGGAGGGAGACGCCCAGTTCACGCCGCTGGAGGCTCAGTGGCACACCGCCGACGACGCCGACCGTTCCAACGCGGTGCGAAGGCAGGTCCTGGTCGACGCCGCCCACAAGCGGATTGACCAGCTGTTCGCCCACCGGAACACGAAGGTGCTGGCGCTCGTTTCGGCCCGAAAGCCGCAGGCCGCGGCCTGGGTGGTGCGGTCGAGCAAGGTCGACTCCACCGAGAAGGACTTCGGGCAGGGCACCAAGAGCTACATCGTTCTCAGCGGCGACCTGCCTTGCGCCGTCCCGACCACGTTCACCACCAAGGACATCGAGGGCACTCCCGAGGTGATAGCGGCGATGGCCAAGCTGAACGCCGGGGACTACATCACCGTCTCGGGCGACTTCGTGCCGCACGACGAGGAGGCACAGGGGGCTGCGGCCGCCATCGAATGGGGCGGCATCCTCTGGGTCCGTTCGGAGGGCTCTGGCCCGCTGCGTTCCGCACGCCCGCGTTCCAGCTGAACGTCAGTCAGGTTCACCGCGGGTAGGAGCCACCGCAACGTTCAGGTCGAGGGCCTGCAGCCGCAGCATCGCCCGCGCCGGCGCCGCGACAACCCGGCGGGCAATCGCGACGTCACCCACAAGCACGACCCGCTCCCTCCCGCGCGTGACGGCCGTGTAAAGCATGGCCCGGTCCAGCAGGCGGCTGGGCACCACCGGGATGATCACGGTCCTGAACGCGGACCCCTGGGCCTTGTGCACGGTTATTGCCCATCCTCGCAGCAGGTCGCCCAAGTCCTGCCTCACCACTTCGGCCCCGGTTCCCTCGTCAAAGGCTACCCAGGCCCCAAACGCCGTGGGCCGCCGGATGACGCCGAGCGCGCCGTTCAGCAGGTCCACGGTCTCTTCAACGCCATCTGCGCGGCGGCGGCCCGTGGGTCGGTCATATGAGTTCCTGACCCAGAAGAGCTTGGACCCGACGCGGAACCCCCAGTCGTGAACCGCTTCTTGCCCGGTCAGCCAGCGACGCTCGACGGCATCGCTCAGATCCGCGGCGCCCGCCGGGCCATGGCGGGTCATCGCCAGCATCTGGACATCCGCTTCGTGCGCGTCGGACACGGCGCGTGGCCGGACGGCGCCGTCCGGCAGCCCGGTCATCGCGGCAAACGCTCGCATCACCTCGCCAGGCACGCTCGCCTGCGGACAAGGTAGGACGAACACCCCTGGTCGGTCAGGTTCGCCCGCGTCGAACATCGGCAGATCCGGCAAGCTCCCATTTCGGATGGCCTGCGCGACCGCCGGAATCCCGGTCGAGGCTGCCTGCCGATGTACTCGTCTGAGGGTCACGCGAGGCACGGCAGCGCTGGCGCAGAATGCCTGCGCCGGGTTGCCCGCTTTGATAGGCGGCAGCTGGGCAGGATCCCCGACCAGCAGCACGTCCACGTCGACCGGGACGGCGGTCAGGAGCTGCCAGAGGTCCGGGGTGCCGACCATGGAAAACTCGTCGATCACCAGCAGCCCGCCCCGCATCGGCCGCTTGCCGATCTCCAAGTCCTTCTGGAGCCGGTAGACTGTCATTGCCGGGTAGCCGGTCGCGTCCGCCAGGCGCTTGGCGGCGCGGCCGCTGAGCGCGACCTGGACCACCTCGCCGCGCCCGAGTCGCGCGTGCCCGTGAAGTAAGGCCCTCACGATGGTGCTTTTCCCGGTCCCGGCCCCGCCGTCAATTACCGCGATGCCCGAGTTCAGAGCCGTCAGGACCGCCTGCCTCTGCTCGGGTTCTAGAACTATGCCGGTGGCATGCTCCACCTCGGCGATCGCGACGGCGACGGCCGCGCGATCCAGCGACAGCCTGGGCCGGGCGAGCCGAGCGGCTACGGCCGCCTCGACCTCGCGCTCCATCAGGTCGGGGCCGCGAGCCTGGTAGCGGCCCGGGGCGACCTCGCGCAGGACGCCGGAGGAGAGCGCCGTCTCCAGGGCCCGGACCGTCTGATCCGGCCGGGCCGGTCTGAGCATCGCCTGCACGCGCCTGACCAGCTGGTCGCGGGTCACCACGGTGTTGCCGCCGAGGTTGCTTCCGGTAGTCCTAAAGGCCTGTGCCGCCGCCACTTCCACAGCCGCAAGCAGGCGGCGCTGGTCCGCCAGCTCCACCCCGCTGGCCAGAGCGGCGGCATCGACCTTGGCCCAAGGCTCTAGCAAGGTCATCGCGTATGGGTCGGCGCGGAACCGCCGGGCGGCGTCGGCGCCGAACAGGCGGACGGCCGCGCCGGCGGTGGTGCCATCCAGGCCCATGCCGTCGAGCTCCTGGAGAGCCGTCACCTCGTCCAGCAGCAGGCCGAACGCGTCCACGATCGCGGAAGCCTTTGCGACGTCGAGCACGGCCGCCAGCGCAGAGACGTCGCGGGCGCGGATGACGTCATAGAGGCGGTCGCCGAAAGCGTCCCACAGCCGCTCCGCGTATCCCTCTCCGACACCGGGGATGGAGGGATTGCGCGCGATCCAGCGCCGGATGGCCGTCCCGTGCGGCGCGGCCGGCGCGGCCCAGGCGGCATCGACATGTTCGAGGTGTTCGATCAGGCCGGTCGCGGGATTGCGGACCGGATAGGTCGCCGTGGCGCCGTTGACCCGCCACACCTCGCCGGAGACGGGGCGGCGGGGGAGCACGCGACGGGCGATGCGGGCCCTCACCATCCGGTCTCGGGCTGCGACGTCCCGCCCGATCATTACGCCGCCACCCGAGGTTGCGTCGTGGAACGACGTCACCTGCACCTGGACGCTGACAGGCTGCGTCAAGGCACGCGTCCGGTCTCGGCCAGGAACTGGCGCAGAGCGCGATACCGCTCGTTCTCCGCCCTGAGACCGGCGTTCTCCGCACGCAGCCGCAGCACCTCGTCCTCCAGTGACCTCGACCGGCGATCCGAACGCGCCTTGCCCTCCTCGCGCAGCCGGGCCTGCTCGAACGCGTTGAGGTCCGCAGGCGTGCCGGTGTCGAGCCCCAGACGCCGGTGCGCATCGTCCAGCAGCATCTTGGCGGTCTGATTGCTGTAGAAGACCCCGCGGTCGAACGCACAGGCCTCGGCGATGATGGACAGGTTCGGCCGCCCATCACGCGCCGGGAGCCCCCGCTTCTCCGAGGCCAGTGCTTCGAGGTAGACGCCTAGAAGCCGGACGTTCTCCTCTCCCTTCTGGACGCCCCTCAACGGATGACCCTCGGCCGCTTGCCGACGCCGTGCGCAGTCACGATTGGCCGATCCAGCTGGTCCTGCGTCATCCCCTTGTCGATGGCCGCGTTGTGCGCCCAGCGCTGGAAGCGCTCCAGGAGGTCCTGGTTCTCCTGCTCCAGCCGGGCGTTCTCGTTCCGGAGCCGCTGCAGCATCTCTCGTAGGTGCGCAACCGCCGCGTCGCCGTTGCTGGGCGCGCCGACGGCTTCAAGGCTGCCCGCGAGGCGGCGCCTCGCCATTTCCCAGGCGTTCAGGATGCGAGGCTGCTTCCTCAGCCCGGCCTTGGTGTACAGTTCACCGCCCAGCTCCGTGGCCAGAAGCGCGAGATATCGCTCCCACGTCAACTTCCCGGTCCAGCCGTCGAGCAGCCTGACCGCGAGTGCGATGTCACCGTCCGTGAGGCGACGGGCCATTAGGCGTCCGCTACGAGGGAAAGCATGTCGTCCCACTCGTCACTCGACGTCGCGGCTTGTCCTGCCTCCCTGATCCGCATGCTCAGGCCGGTCTTGGTCTGGGAAACAAGGGCTGGAGGGAGAGTAACTAGGGTGCCGTCCTCGATTGATTGATCGACCAACAGGTCCATGACAAGCGACCAACGGTCCCTCGCTTCTCGGTGTTTCCACAGCCAACCCTCTACGCCGAGCTCGCCCCCCTCGATGGCGGCCAGGCAGTTGACGACCGCCAGTTCCGCGATGGCAAGCTGCGAGCGCGCCTCAGCAATGTGCCGCGCGTCTCCTTTGATGAACGTGTTCTCGCCACAGCCGATGCAGTTCTTGTCCTTGGGGCACGGCGTCAGCGCGTAGTTGTGCGGCAAAGCCCGAAGCGGGTTGAAATGACCGAGCCCACCTCCAGGCGCATGGCTTCGGCGTGGGTGATCATCTCCAGACGCGCCCGGTCGGCCACCTTGTCGGCCAGCGGGCCAACGGCCTTGATTTCCCTCGGAGCCTCGTCTCCCAAGGCCACGAACAACTCGATGAAGGCCTCGTGCGGGACGTGGTCGTACCAGCTGTTCTGGTCGACCCGCTTGCGGCCCGACCAGAAGGCGATGAGGGCCTGCGATACGTGCTTGGATTGGGCGAGCGTGTTCAGGAGATGCCTGGGTTGGTGCGAGGTAAGCTTCCAGTGCTTGCCGCTCGTGGGATCCACGAGATCATGCCGAACGAAAATGGTCGAAACGAGATCGTTCAGGTCCTTGTCAATCTGGCTCGGGTCGGTGAGTTCGGGAACATTCGCCTGGATGGCGACGTTCGCCCGCATCGTATGCCGGGGGACGCAGAATAGTGCGTCCTTTGCGAGCAGCCCAAATTTCCGGTCCGCCCATGGAAACTGCTTTGGCAGCTGGCCGAGCACATAACGCTCCAAGGAGCCGAACTCGTATAGGCGTGAGCGCTTCTTTCCTCCGGTCCTTTTTTGGTCGTAAACCACCTCTTTCGCCGAGACTAAAATGCGGCTCAGAGCAGCCTCGTTGAACCCGGCATCGCCGACGCCCAGGATGGCGTAGACCTCACGCTGGTCACGCCTTGCCCGCGCAGGTGCTCGTAGCCGGTCGGAAGGTAGAGCTCCCTCGGATGCTCCGCATACCAGGCGGCAGCACGCCTAGCGGATTCGCCCAGCTTGCGAATGCGTGCGATGGCGGTCCGGGCTACGTCCGCCCAGTCCTCGTTCGTGGCGAATTTTGTCAGTGGGGCACCGCCCTTGGACGGGCGCCAGGACAATCCGTAAAGGCCGCCCATCTCCGTCTCGCAGACCAGCGGGAGAGTAAGGATTTCCGATACCCGGCTCGGAGCGAACATGGCGAGAGCGAACCATGCCGTAGTGACTACATCCGCACCCCCTTTCGCCGCCTGGAAAACGGAAGCAAGGTCCAGGACGCACTTGATGTGTGGCAATTTGTCGGAGACGGCCGAACCGCCATCCTCCTGCACGCGGATGCTCCGGCGCTGGTTCCGCTGCGGCGGAGCGGGACTTCTCCAGCTCAACGCGCAACCGTCAGGCCCTTGTCGGTGATTTCCAAAGCCAACTGCGCGAGCGCTGCGACCGAACCGGGATGTTCGTTCCCTTCACCCAGGATGATGGCGGCCGCCTTGTCCAGCACCGCATGGTCGATGAGCGTGACGTCGACTGATCTGCCGAGTTCGCGAAACGCCTTCTCAACGGCCCTTAGCGCCATCAGACGGCGGTATGGAGCACTCATCTTGCCGGTCGGGATGGTCACGGCGACCAGCGCCTTTGCCTCTGAGGCGAAGAGCTCCGGCAACAACGAGCGCTCGGGACGCTTGACCCGCCCTCTGGATTTCGAACGTGGTGAAATGCAGGACGAGTGTCCGGGAGGCATTGCGAGTAGCGATCTTGGATCGAAGGTCCCAAATGTGCTCCTGCCACGGGATGGCGTCGTCGCCGTCGAAATACCCCAGGCCGCGTGCGTGCACGATGAAGGCAGCGAGGTTTTCCCGCGCCGTCCTCTCCTGCCGCCCGACAAAGGGGACGATCATGCCGCCCACGACGACGCCTCCGGCGTGGCGTCGCGCTCGGCGATGATCTCCATGACCACGTCGATCTGTTCCCCGGTGATGAGCCGAATGCGGTCCTCCTCCTCCGCGTCCAGATCCTCCTTCAGGACGCCGAGCAGCTGTTCCCACGGGGCCGTCCTGAGAGGTTCGAACTTGCGGCAGGTCAGGCAGGCGCGCGGGGCGTTCTGGTGGCACTCCGCGTTCGTGCCGCAGGCGCCGAGCCTCTGCCCGACCAGGTGAGCGAAGTCGCGGATGACTGCCCCGGGCTGCCCCTTGCGCGTCGCCTGCTCGAGCGTCCCGATCAGCCGACCCTGGAATGCCTTGGCGATGAAGCCCATCTCGGGGCCAATCGCGTCGGCGATGGGCTTCTGCAGCGCGCGCAGGGACGCCCGGTAGTAATGCACGCAGCGCGTGGAGCGGTGCGTCAGCAGGCGGGCCGCCTCGTGATCGGATGCCCCGAGCTGGATAGCGCGGTGCCCAGTGTATATCGGAAGCGATACGGAAAGATGGGAATTGGAGCGCCGCCAAGCCTTTCGGAGGCGGTCCGGACGGTCCGGAACACCGCCCGGAGACGTTCCGAGACCTCGTTCGATTGCCCACAGAACAACGGTGTTCCCGGGTCGCCAGAAGCGAACCGGGGCAGTTGCAGGTAACGCAGCAGCACCTCGGCGAGGACCGACGGCGACTTCCTCCTCCAACGCGCCTTTCCGACCTGCTGCTGCCCTTTCGCCAGGGGAACGAGCAGCGTGATTTCCCTGCCCTCGGGCCCGGTCGTAACGATGATGTCGCCTAGTGTCATCCGGGCGATCTGCACCGGCCGGACGCCCGTGGCGATCAGGAACCAGACGAGCGTCCAGTCCTCAAGGCTGACTGCGCCCTCCTCGAACGACTTGTTCAGGCCATCCCGGATGCTCCTGAGCTCCTGCTCCGTGAATGCTCCACGCTCGCGGTCGTTGGCGACCAGCGCAAAGTACCAGTCGCCGCGTTCTTCGAAGTGCTCAGGTTCGTCAATGAAGGCGATCAGGTCATCGGCGAGACCCTGCAGACCGGCCTGCGCCCACTTACCCAACATCGCCCGCAGAAAAGGCCAAGTTCGTGTGCCGTGCCTGCTGGGCCAGTCGGTGAGATGGGAGAGTTCGAGATGGGCTACGGGTCCGCCGCTTGCCGTCTTAACTCCGAGATCAGGTTACCGACATGCGCGTGCACTCCCCCGCGTACTAAACGGAGTGCGTGCAGAGCAAACCTCGCAACACGGTCACTGCCGAACGGTGACAGACCGTGCCGCCACGCGCCCAGGAGAAGTCGATCGTCTTGTCCCCGACATCCGTAACAATTACCTGTCGGCCCTCAAAATCAATTTCGAGGCGCCTTCCATCCAGAAGCGTCACCCTCTCAGTGCCGCGTCCGGCCGCCGTTGCCGGCTGATTAGTCATTGGCGCGCTCCGGCACTTCCTTCGCGATCTCGTCCGCCAGCTGTTCGCCGAGGGCATCCGCCTTGCGGCGGAGGTGCCGGGCAGCGTACCGCGCGCCCATGGTCGAATTCAGACTCCAACCCTGGAGCATGTTTCTAGCTCGCATCTCCTGTTCTACGCTCATGCGTTTTTCAGTCTTCTATCTTTCCTCCTTCTCTCTGTATCTTTCTTTCCTATTCCTTCTTACCTTTTTTATCTTTTTTCCTTCCTTCACTCCATTTATGTAGTCCCTGTTTTTTTCTTTCTCTCTATTCTCTTCTCTACATCTTATCTTCTCTCCTTTTTTCCCTTTTTACAGTATACCTCTTCTCCTCTCTACCTTATTATCCCTTCCCTTTTCTCTTCTTTGTATCTTTCTTACAGCTTCTCTTCTTCCCCTCTGATCTAGTCTTTTCTCACCTTTTTTTGTTCTTTCTGTTTTTCAGCCTTCTCTTCGAATAGTTGTTGTCCTTTTCCAGTACCTACAGCACCTCCTCTCTTCTTTCGCCGTCTATATGTAAAGTGCCACATCAACTGATTGCGCGCTCGAATGTAGCCAGGTTGGAACGGATTTTCTGCGCATCAGGCAGCAGCGCCGCAGATACCAACTCAACGACATCCTGCGAAACGCCTTCCAGCGCCTCGTCCGTATTAGTCTGTGACCCTTTACCTCTCCGCCGCTGGCGGAGCCGAGCGACGACTTGCTTCCCCTTTCTCTCTAAGGGCCTGGACCTCGACCCTGCCCCCGTCGCTGAAGCCGAGACGGTGATCAAGGAGCCATTCGACGTATTCTGCCACATAGCCGATGCGCGCTGCGACCTCCACGGGAGAGGCGCTTTACCCTGCACGCCTTGCTTAGTTGGATGTGGCCGAAACGGTTCAAGTCCACCAACTTTCTTTGGACGCTGTGAAACCTGGGAGGCCAATTCGTTCGCCCTGACCTGGGCCTCGACATCCAACGTCACGTGATCAGCGATGGCCTCTGCATCCGCGTCGAAATGAAGGCCCCGTGGCGGATTTCGGCGTCCAGGTCTCGCCCCCTTGCGCTCGCCCAAGCGCGAGCCATCCCAATGGCCTTGAGCGCCTGGAACCGGGTGTTCGCCGCCTTTCCAGTCTTCGTGTAGCAGCAGGTGATGAAGACCGAAGGGAAGAAAGCCGGTCCGACGCCCCGGTCGATGAGGATGGTTGCCTCGGAGCCAGACCTTCCGAGGAAACGACGGATCTGAAAAGGCAACGGGCTTTTGCCCGCTGCCCATGCCGTTGCTACCGCACTGTCAGAGGAAAAGACTTCGTTTGCGCAGGTGGACATCGAGAACTAGGACCGTGAACCGTTCAGACGGGAACAATACATGAACGTTTCGTATCGTCAAGGGCGCGCCGTAGTCATTCACTTGAATGGCTGGCGAATGACCGAAAAGTTTCCGTTTTCAATGCGTCCCTACACGGTGCATTCCGTCCATTTCGGAAGTTGCCGTGGATAACACTGAGAAATCGTTAATATGAGAGGTGAAACCTGCTTTCTTGTTTACGGTTCTACGACCGTCCTGCTATTCCACCGTCACCGATTTCGCAAGGTTCCTCGGCTGGTCCACGTCGGTGCCGCGCAGCACGGCCACGTGGTAGGCGAGCAGCTGCACCGGGATGCTGTACAGGATGGGTGCTGCAAACGGGTGCACCTCGGGCAGAGTGAGCGTATCGACCGCGATGTGGCGCAGCTTGGCAACCCCGGCCGCGTCGCTGAGCAGAATGATCTGGCCGCCGCGGGCGTGGGCCTCCTGCAGATTGCTGGCCGTCTTTTCGAACAGCGGGCCGCTGGGTGCGATGCCGATGATGGGGACGGAGCGGTCGATCAGGGCGATCGGGCCGTGCTTCATCTCGCCGGCGGCGTAGCCTTCGGCGTGAATGTAGCTGATTTCCTTCAGCTTCAGCGCGCCCTCCATCGCCACCGGATAGCAGCTGCCGCGCGCCAGATAGAGCACGTCGCGCGCTTCGGCCACCAGGGCCGCGATGCGCTGCACGGCGGCATCGCCATGGGCCAGGATTTCCGCCGCGTTGCCCGGCACGTGCAGCAGCGCGTCGGTCAGGGCGGCTTCCTGGGCCGCGTCGATGGTGCCGCGGGCCCGGGCCAGTGCAATGGCCAGGCAGGCCAGCACAGAGAGCTGCGCGGTGAACGCCTTGGTGCTGGCGACGCCGATTTCGGGGCCGGCCACGGTGTCGAGCACGGCGTCGCTCTCGCGCGCCATGGTGCTCTCGGCCACGTTGAGCACGCTGAGGATGCTCTGCCCGCCGGCGCGCAGCGTGCGCAAGGCGGCCAGCGTATCGGCGGTCTCGCCGGACTGGCTGATCAGCAGCCCGGCGCCGCCCGGCACCATCGGCGGATCGCGGTAGCGGAACTCGCTGGCCACATCGGCATCCACCGGAATGCGCGCCAGGCTCTCGATCCAGTTGCGGCCCACCAGCCCGGCATAATATGCCGAGCCGCAGGCCGTCATCGTCAGCCGCGGCACGGTGGCGAGGTCGAAGCCGAGCGGGGGCAGCACCACGGCACGGGTGCCGGGATCGACCATGCGGTGCAGGCTGTCGCCGATCACCGCCGGATGCTCGTGCAGCTCCTTTTCCATGAAGTGCCGGAACGCGCCCTTGCCGATGGCGGCACCCGAGAGCGCGGTGCGCTTGATGGCGCGATCCACGGTCCCGCCGCTCGCATCGTGGAACGTGGCGCCGCTGCGGGTCACCACCGTCCAGTCGCCGTCCTGCAGATACGCGATGCGGCTGGTCATCGGCGCCAGGGCCAGCGCGTCGCTGCCCACGAACATCGCGCCCTCGCCGAAGCCTACGGCCAGCGGCGCGCCGTGCTGGGCGGCGATGATGAGGTCCGGATAGCCGTCGAACAGCAATGCGAGCGCATAGGCGCCTTCGAGCCGGGCGAACGCGGCCTGGGCTGCGGCCGCCGGATCCAGCCCGGTGGCGAGCAGATGATCGACGAGCTGCGCCACCGTCTCGGTGTCGGTCTCGCTGCTGAACACCTGGCCATGCGCTTCCAGCTCGGCGCGCAGCAGGGCGTGGTTCTCGATAATGCCGTTATGCACCACAGCGACGCGGGGGGTGCCGTGCGGATGGGCATTGCCCATGGTGGGCGCACCGTGCGTGGCCCAGCGCGTATGGCCGATGCCGGTGGTGCCGGCCAACGGTTCGGCTTCCAGCGCGGCCGCCAGATTGACCAGCTTGCCCTGCGCGCGGCGCCGCACGATGTGGTCATCCACCAGCGTGGCGATGCCGGCGCTGTCGTAGCCGCGATATTCCAGGCGCCGCAGGCCTTCCAGCAGAAGGGGCGCTGCGTCGGCCTGGCCGATGACGCCGACGATGCCGCACATTCAGTGACACTCCAGAACGGGACGCAGAAGAGGCAGGTCGGCCCGCCGCTTCATTGCGGGGTGGGCTTTTTGGTCCGCCCGGCCCTGAACGCGGCGCCGCCGCCGGCCACCGCGGATTGCCGGGCGCGGCCGAACGCCAGCGCATCCTGCGCCACGTCCTGGGTGATGACGCTGCCGGCAGCGACAAAGGCGCCGTCATGCAGCGTCACCGGCGCCACCAGCACGGCGTTGGACCCGATGAACACGCCTTCGCCGATGGTGGTGCGGTGCTTGTCGAAGCCGTCGTAATTGCAGGTGATGGTGCCCGCGCCGATATTGGTGCCTGCGCCCACGGCGGCATCGCCCACATAGGCCAGATGGTTGGCCTTGGCGCCGGCGCCCAGCGTGGCCGCCTTCACCTCGACGAAATTGCCGACATGCGCGCCGGGCCCTACCACGGTGCCGGGCCGCAGCCTGGCGTAAGGGCCGATCACCGCGCCGGCCTGCACGTGGGCGCCTTCGAGGTGGCTGAAGGCACGGATCTCGGCGGGCCCGTCCACCCGCACGCCGGGGCCGAACACCACGTGGGGTGCCACCACGGTATCGGGCCCCAGCACGGTGTCGGCACTGAAGAACACGGTCTCGGGCGCTTCCAGCGTGGCGCCGGCCTCCATCGCGGCGGCGCGCAGGCGCTGCTGGATGGCGGCTTCGGCGGCGGCGAGCTCGCTGCGGGAGTTGATGCCGCGCAGCTCGTCCTCGGCGGCTTCGACGGCCACCACCGTGGCCCCGTCGCGCACGGCCAGGCCCACGAGGTCGGTGAGGTAGAACTCGCCTTTGGCGTTGTCGGGCCGGATCTCGCGCAGCCAGGCCGCAAGGCGATCGGCCGGGCCGCACAGCGCGCCGGCATTCACCAGACCGATGGCGCGCTCATCCGGCGTGGCATCCGCCCATTCGACGATGCGGGTGACGTGGCCCTGGGCATCGGTCAGCAGCCGACCGTAGCGGGCCGGGTCGGCGGGCCGCATGGCCATCAGCCCCAGCCCGGCGCCGCTGGCCCGGCGTTCGGCCACCAGCCGGGCCAGCGTCTCGGCACGCACCAGCGGGTTGTCGGCGAACAGGATCACCACCTCGCCGCTGCCGAATTGCTCGGCGGCGCACAGGGCGGCGTGGGCGGTGCCGCGCCGGTCGGCCTGCACCACCGTCGGATGCGGGGCGGCCATGGCGGCGAGTTGCGGCATATCGGGCCCCACCACGACCACCAGGCGCTCGAACACCTGGCCGGCCGAGTCGAGCAGATGGCGCAGCATCGGCCGGCCCGCCAGTCGATGCGCCGCCTTGGGCAGCGCAGAGCGCATGCGCGTGCCCAAGCCGGCGGCCAGGATGACGGCGCAGCTGTCGGGCAGAATGGCGATCGTCGGCATGCAGCAGCTTCTACCGGCAGGCTGCCTTGCAGGAAAGCGGCCGCCACCACTCATTCCAAATCAATACGTTCCGTGTCAGAAAGCATGCCATTGCGGCGCGTGGAGTTTTCAGATGGCGATTTACGTGGTCACGGGCGGGGCCGGCTTCATCGGCTCGCACCTGACCGACGCGCTGCTGGCGCAGGGCCACGGCGTGCGGGTGATCGACGACCTCTCCTCCGGCTTCCGCGCCAATCTGGACCCGCGGGCCGAGCTGGCGGAGGCCGATATCTGCGACGCCTCCGCTTTGCGGCGCGCGCTGCAGGGTGCGGCCGGCTGCTTCCATCTGGCCGCGATCGCCTCAGTGGCCCGCGCCAACGAGGACTGGGCCGGCACGCACCGCGTGAACCTGACCGGCAGCATCGCCGTGCTGGATGCCTGCCGACAGAACCGGCTCCCGGTCGTCTATGCCTCCTCGGCCGCGGTGTACGGCAGTACGGGCGACGCGGTGGCGCACGAGGCCCTGGCCTGCGCCCCGCAGACGGCCTACGGCGCTGACAAATACGGCAGCGAGCTGCACGCCGCCATCGGCTGGGGAGTGCACGGCGTGCCCAGCTTCGGGCTGCGCTTCTTCAACGTGTACGGCCCGCGGCAGAACCCTGCCTCGCCTTATAGCGGCGTGATCTCGATCTTCGCGGACCGCATCGCCCGCGGGCAGGAGATCAGCGTGCATGGCGATGGCGGCCAGTCGCGTGACTTCGTGTTCGTGGCCGACGTGGTGGCGCATCTGACGGCGGCGATGGCTTATCTGCGCACCCAGCCGGGCGCCCATGTCTGCAACGTCTGCACCGGGCGCGAGACTTCGGTGCTGGAGCTGGCGCACACGCTGGGCCAGCTGTGCGGCACCCCGGTGCGGATCGCCCATGGCCCGGCGCGCGCCGGCGACATCCGCCGATCCGTGGGCTCATCCGCGCGCGCGGAGGCGGCCCTGGGCCTGCTCGCCGCGACCGCCCTGGCGGACGGCCTCGCCCGCACGCTGCATCGGCCGGCCGCCGCCGCCTAAAAGGTCGCTCGCGCCCTGGCGGCGCCGGTCATGGCGCCCCGGTCTGCCGCCCGTGCAGATCGGCCTCGATCGCCTCGATCTCGGCATCGGAAAACCCGAAATGATGCGCGATCTCGTGCACCAGCACGCTGCCCACCAGGCGGGCGAGGTCCTCGCCTGTCTCGATCCATTCGATCAGGATCGGGTCGCGGTACAGCACGATCTGGTCAGGCAGCACCACCGGGTCCGCGACGCTGCGCTCGCCCATCGGGATGCCGCGATAGAGGCCGGTCAGCTCCCAGGCGTTTTCGATCTCCAGGCCGTCGAGCGTCGCCTCGTCGGCCAGGTCCTCGACCAGGATGGCGATGTTGCGCACATGGCGCGACAGGCGTTCGGGGAGGGCGGCCAGCGCGGCTTCGGCCATGGCGACGATGTCGTCTTCGGTGGGCGGGATGGTGTAGGCTGGCATGGTTCCTGATCCCTGTCGGAGGCTGCACCATGCTGGCAACGCTGAGCCAAACGCAACGCGAGGCGCTGGCCGACAGCCTGCCGGCATGGCGCATGGCGCCGGACCGGGACGCGCTGGTACGGCAGTTCGGCTTTCCCGATTTCAGCGCTGCCTGGGGGTTCATGTGCCGGGTGGCCCTGCTGGCCGAGCAGCAGGATCATCATCCGGAGTGGCAGAACGTGTACAACCGCGTGACCATCACGCTGACCACCCACGACGCCGGCGGGCTGTCGGCCCGCGACGTGCGGCTGGCGCTGGCCATCGACGCGCTGCCGGCCGGCTGATCGCTACTCGGTGTTCATCGCGAACAGCGCCACCGCTTCGGCGGCACCGATCGCCTCGGCGGCTTTCTCCCAGGCGTCGAACCACAATGTGCCGCACTCGCCATCATAGGCGGCGCTCCAGGGTTTGGGCCGATCCAGGTAGTGCAGCACCGTGTCGTCCGGCGACAGGTCGGCCAGGCGGGTCGCCTCGCCGACCGGCTTGTTCCACGCCATGTCCATCGGCTTGAAGGCGTCGCGGAAGCCGAGATTGAGCGCACATTGATCGTGGAACAGCAGCGTGACGTCCTCGTCAGCGATGGCCGCCACGCTGGCCTCGAGCGCCGACTGCAGGCGGTCGCTCGAGAGATCGAACAGCAGCACGCCCGAATTGAAGTAGAGCCCCGGCTCGAGTTGATGCAACGCGATGGCGCGGCTGACCTCCGGGCGCGGCGTCTCCAGCCGTGCAGCGAGCGGATGGCCGTCGAGCCCCGCCTCGAACAGCCGATCGAGCGGCGCGCGCACGAGCACGTCGCTGTCGAGATAGAGCGCCCGCTGGTAGTGTCCGAGCCGTTGCAGATACAGCGCGCAGTAGATCCGGTAGTAAGCCGCCGAGGCGAGCATGTGCCCGCTCGTGAACAGGCCGTAGGCGGCGTTCAGCTTGCTGCCATCCGCCACGATGCTGCTGGCCGGCACGACCGTAACAGCGAACCCGGCATCCCTGAGCGGCTGCGTCAGGCGCTCGCATCGCTCCGCAAGCGCGCCGTCGACCACCACGAAACAGTCTTCGCGGCCCGGCGCGCTATGCGATAGCGCGCTGTGTAGCGCCACCATCGTGGCGCACAGATACGGTGCGTCCGTGCACAGGAACAGCGCGCGCCGGCAGGGTGCGATGCTGGCGCGGGCCAGGAGCCTGCGTTGCACGGCGATGCGCCGGGCCATGGCCGGGCTGTTATGGCCCGGCGCATTGGTTAGAAGCTCCATCTCGTCCAGTGTGCCCGCCTTGTCCCAGGCGAGTGTGGTGTGTAGCCGCAGCAGATCGGGCGAGTCCTGCCAGCCGGCGATCGCAACGATAGCGTGCATCAGCTCGGCGTGACGCACGGTGCGCCGCGCTGCACGGAACAGCACGTAGCCGATCTGGTCGTAACGGAAATCGAGGCTCAGCCAGGCGACCGCGCGGTCGATGATTTCCGCCCACATCTGCTGTTCGGCAAGGAAACGCAGGATGGGAAGGACCGCCTGGCGGGAGGGTAGGCCCATCGCCTCGATCTGCGCCTGCAGATCGATGGCGCGTGCGGTGTCGCCCACGAAGCATGCATGTTCGAACCACTTGATCAGAACGGCGGGGAGGCCCGCTTCGGGTTCGGCGATGGCGGATAACGCCTGCGCAGCAACGTCCCAGCGCTGCTGGCGAAGGGCGATATCGGTCTGCAACAGCAACGCCGCCGCCTGGGTCGGCGGGGCCTCAGCCAGACGTCCGGCCAGCTGGTTGGCGGAATCGCATTTCGCCGGCGGCCAGAAGCGCGTAGGCGGTATCGATGGCCACGTAGAACAGCCGCGTTGACGGACGCAGGGCAACGCCCTCCAGCGCCGCGGTTGCGGCAGCGACGTTCCCCGTCGGCCAGGGCGGCCCGAATCGCCAGCTCCAACGCTGCCGCTGAGGCCAGCGGCCGCCGAACCTGGCCAGCGCGCCCCGCCAAGGTGGTTCGGCGAATGCGTCGCTGCGCCAGCCCTGCAAGAGCGCTTCGAGCCATGTATTGATGAAGCCAGGATCGGCCGGATGTTCGCTCAACGATGGTTTCGGCCAGGGCCACCGCGGTGGCATGATTGCCGGCTTGGCTCTCGCATTGCGCTAAAGCCCGCCGACCCCAGGAACTCCAGCTGCCCTTCTGCATGCGCGGGGCGCAGCATTGCGATCGCGTCCGCGTAGTCGCCTGTCGGCAATGGACGACTCTGCCAGCCGCACCGTCACTTTCCGGCTGGGCGGCGCGAAGGCGCGCAACACTTCGTAGATCGGGCGCGACCGGACGCGCGCCCCGAACTCGAAAAGCGCGTCGCCAATCCCCGCGAGCACGGCCAGTTCGTCATCGGTATGCGGCCGGACGCCGAACGACGCGAAACGTTCGGCCGCGACGGCGGCCTCCTCCTTGCAGCCCTGGGCAGCCAGCGCGCGCGCCAATCCCATCCAGTTGTAGGGAAGGCTGGATCGGCCATCGTGCCTGCCTTGAAATGCGCCGCAGCCATAGCCGGGTTGTTCGCCGCTATCTCGAGGCGGCCCAGCTTGTAGGCGGCAAGATGCACCCGCTCGGGTTTTGCAAAGCGCGCTCGAGGGCCGTGCGGGCTACGCCGAGATCCTTTGCCAGCAGCGCAAGGTCGGCAAGTGCCAGCAGTTGGTCGGCGCTGCAGCTTTCGTAACGATAACTCTCGAAGAAGCGGGCCAAAGCTTCGCCAGCCGCCTGCGCCGAACGTCCTGCTGCGCCGGCAATGCGATTGTTTTGGAAAAAAGCGGCGACCGAGCATCGGCGATGTTTGAATATCCACACAGGCAGCTCCGGATGCAGACGACGCGCCGGCGGCATGCTCCGCAAAGCCGGCCGGCAGCACCGCGCTTGCGTGTGAGGGGAACAACTGTCTCTTTCCGTTGCCGTATAGCCGATAATGGTGCGGCGCGCCCGCCTGTCGCCGGACGCCACCAAAGTCATCGCATAATGCATAAGTTGCGGGAGCAAAACGGTTGCAGACACGGGTGGTGACACTGGCCAGCGGGCAGAGCGTGGCCTTCGAGGTAAGCGACGGCGCCGGTGCCACGGCGTTCTTCGTGCTCGGCATCCGCAAATGCGGCAGCTCCATCATGAATTCGATGCTGACGGATCTGGCGCGGCTGAACGGGCTGCCGTTCGTGGATATGGGCGGCCGCTTCTTCTCCGCCAATGTTGCCGAGCAGGACTGGCGGTCCGACCCGGCCGTGCTGTCCGCCCTGATGCCGGGCACGGTGTATGGCGGGTTTCGCGCCATGCCGATGGCGCTGGCGCACAGCCCCCTCTATCAACGCTCGCCGAAGATCCTGCTGGTGCGCGACCCGAGGGACGCGCTGGTCAGCGAGTATTTCTCGATCGCCTACAGCCACAGCCTGCCCGAGGCCACCGGGCAGGGCGGCGCACGGGAGGAATTCCTGGCGCTGCGGGAATCGGCACTGGCCTCCCGCATCGAGGCGGTGGTGATCGAGCGCGCCGGTGTGCTGAACCAGGCCTACATGGATTACGCCGCAGCCGCCGCCGATCCTCTGACCAAGGTCTATCGCTACGAGGACGTCATCCTCGACAAGCGGCCCTGGCTGCGCAGCATGGCCGCCCATTTCGGCTGGCAGGCAGGCTCGCCCGGCTTCGTGGAGGGCATGATGGGCTGGGCCGACAAGGTGCCCGACAAGGAGCAGAGCCACGCCTTCGTCCGCCGCGTCACCCCCGGCGATCACCGCGAAAAGCTGAGCGCCGCTGTCATTGCAGAGCTGAACGTGGCGCTGCGGCCGGCCATGACGCTGTTCGGCTACGCCTAGCGATCCAGCTTTAACCGGGCGACTGTCGCGCCTTCATTTCAGCCAGCACGTCGGCGGCGTGGCCGTCCACTTTCACCTTGCGCCAGATACGGGCGATACGGCCATCGGCGCCCACCAGCACGGTCGTTCGCTCGATACCCATATACTGGCGGCCATACATGGCCTTCTCCACCCAAACGCCATAAGCGCCGAGCAGCTGCGCATCCTCGTCGGCGGCCAGCGGAAACGTCAGGCCATATTTGGCGGCGAACTTGTCCAGCGCCCGTAGTGGATCGCGCGAGACGCCGATCACGTCCGCGCCAAGCGCCGCCAGCTGCGGCAGCGCCTCCTGGAAGGCGCAGGCCTCCTTGGTGCAGCCGGACGTGTCGGCCTTGGGGTAGAAGTAGAGCACGTAGGGTCGGCCGGCCATCGCCGCCGCCGTGACGGTACGGCCACCGCTGGCCGGCAGCTCGAAGGCGGGCGCCGGATCACCTTCTGCAACGCTCAAAGCATTCTCCTGAGTATGACGGGAACGCGGAACCGTAACCCGGGCTGGGCGGGGCGCGGGCGGCAGAAGGCAGGCCGGCTGCGCCAGCGTCAACCCACATGGCGCGCGAACGCATCCTGCACGCCGGCGGCCACCGTCTCGATGCGCTCGGCTGCGGTGGCCGCCGACGGGCCGAGCACGCGGTCCAGCGTGCGGGCCAGGCGGAACTCCACCGTGGGCGGCAGCGTGGCCGGCACGATCCGGCCCAGCATGATGCGCAGCAGGCCCTGCACGGCACGCCATGTAGCGTCGGCCTGCACCAGCAGCGCCGCGTCGGCCGCCGGCAGCGCACCCGCGCGGGCCAGCCTGGCGAATGCGACGCGGGTGACGGGGCTGAGCACGCGCGCCTGCCCGGCCAGGCGCAGCTGCAGGGCCTGGGCGATGAACTCCACATCCATTAATCCGCCGACCCGCCTTTTGGCATCCCAGGGGCCGGTGGGCGGCAGCTCGGCCAGCAGGCGGCGACGCATGGCCAGCGTGTCGGCCAGGATCGTGGCCGGGTCGCCCTGCTTCAACGCGTCCGTGATGGCCGCCGTCACCAGGCGGCGCAGTGCCACCGGGCCCGCGACGACGCGTCCGCGGGTCAGCGCCAGCCGCTCCCACGTCAGCGCAGCCTCGCGATGGTAGCGGGTAAAGGCAGCCAGCGATACGGCGACCGGCCCTTTGCCGCCGGAGGGGCGCAGGCGCATGTCCACGTCGTAGAGATTGCCGTCGCGCGTCGGCACGGTCAGGGCAGCGATTACGGCCTGGGCGGCGCGGGCGAAATACTGGCTGGGCGCCAGCTGTCCCGGAGGGCTGCCGCCCGTCTCCGGGTGGTCGTAGATCAGCATCAGGTCCAGGTCCGAGCCCGCCATCATGGCGCGGCTGCCGGCTTTGCCCAGCGCCACCACCGCAAGCCCGCCGCCCGGCAGCTTGCCGTAGCGGCGCGCGTGGTCGGCCAGAACCAGCGGCAGCAGCGCGCCAATGGCCGCTTCGGCCAGCACTGTGCGCGCCTCGCCGGCCGCATCC
Organism: uncultured Alphaproteobacteria bacterium; assembly: GCA_963751795.1. Lineage (GTDB taxonomy): Bacteria > Pseudomonadota > Alphaproteobacteria > Acetobacterales > Acetobacteraceae > BOG-908. The sequence continues at coordinate 1,130,720 of CAVVVI010000004.1, read as the reverse complement.
TGGTCCAGCCGCCCGTCGAGCTCGGCCACTGCCAGGCGGAACTCCTCGCCGCGCACGAAGCGGCTGGCGATGGCGAGTGCCTCATCGATGGCGCGCGCATCGCGCAGCTGCGCGGCCAGGGCGGCCAGCGGCGCGGCGCCGGGCTCGTGCGGGTGCCGCCAGCCCCTCCAGGGCAGCGGGCACGTTGGCCAGGTGGTCGGCCAGCGAGGGTGCCGCGCCCAGCACGTCGGCCAGCCGGTCCAGCAGCGCCGGGTTATGGCGCAGCATGGAGAAGAGCTGCACGCCCTCGGGCAGGCGGTACATCAGCTCGTCCAGCCTGGCCCAGGCGCCCTGCGCGTTCGGCTGACGGTCCATCACCGCCTGCAGCGCCGGCATCAGCTCGGCCAGCAGCGCCCGCGCGCGCTCCGTGCGCAGTGCCCGCGGGCGGCCCGCGAGCCACGACTCCCAGACTGGCGGGCGCTCCGGCCTGGCAGCACCGGCCGGCACGGGTGCGGGTGCCGCTGCCGCTGCCGGCTCGCCCATGTCGGGTGGCGCCGGCGGCCGCTCCAGCAGGCCGGCGAATGTGTTGTGCACTTCGGTGAGGTGGGCCAGCAGCATGGCCGCAAAACTGGCCGCGTCAGGCGCCCCGGCAAAGGCAGCGAGCCGGGCGAAGGCGGCCGGCGTGTCGGGCAGGCTGTGCGTCTGGCGGTCATCCTCCATCTGCACCCGGTGCTCGATGCCGCGCAGCACGCGATAGGCCGCAGCCAGGCCAGCCGCCACGGCAGGCGGCAGGTGGCCCGCTTCGGCTAGCGCGGTTAGCGCCGCCAGCGTAGCGGGCTGGCGCAGGCGCGGGTCGCGGCCGCCCCAGACGAGCTGCAGCATCTGCGCACAGAACTCGATCTCGCGGATGCCGCCCTGTCCGAGCTTCAGATCGTGGCCGAGCAGGCGAGCCTCCGGCGGCCCGGCCTCGGGCAGAGCGGCACCGCGATGACCATCCATGCGCCGCTTCATGGCGCGAATATCGGCGATGGACGCGAAATCGAGGTGCCGCCGCCACACGAACGGGCGGATGGCAGCGATGAACCGCTGGCCGAGCGCGATATCGCCGGCGACCGGGCGCACCTTGATCATCGCCGCGCGTTCCCAGGTCTGGGCCGCACCCTCGTAATAGGCCAGGGCGGCCGGTAGCGAGATTGCCGGCGGCGTGGAGCCGGGGTCGGGCCGCAGCCGCAGATCGGTGCGGAACACATAGCCGTTGGCGTCGCGCGCCTGCATGAGGGCGACCAGATCGCGGGTCAGGCGGGCGAATATGGCGCCGAGGGCGTCGGCGTTATAGGCATGGGGTTCGGGGTCGTAGATGAGGATGAGGTCCACATCGCTGGAAAAGTTGAGTTCGCGCCCACCCAGCTTGCCCATGGCGAGCACGACGAAGCCCGAGGCGCGGGCCGGGGCGGACGGGTGCGGCAGGCGCAGCTCGCCACGGTCATGCGCCGTGCGCAGCAGGTGGGCGACGGCCACGCGCAGGGCGCCATCGGCGAGATCGGACAGGGCGCCCGTCACCTGATCCAGCGACCAGGCACCCGCGATGTCGGCCAGCGCCGCAGTCAGCGCCACCCGGCGCTTGGCCGTGCGCAGCAAGGCGGCAGTGGCCGCCCGCGGCAGCGTCGGCGCCACGTCCGCCAGCATGCCGAGCGCCTGGTCGCAGACGGCATCGGGGCCGGCGACCTGAATGGCTTCAAGCGTATCGGCTTCGCGCCGGGCGAGCGCGGTCAGATAGGGGGAGGGTGTGAGGTCGGGCAGGTGCACCAGGCACAGCTTGGCAGGCGGCAGGCCGCGTTAGAAGGGGTGCACCCAGGGTCGGAGCGCGCGACACGCGCTGGTCCACCATGCTGAATGCGCTCGTCCGCTTCGCCCGGGGGCTGGCATTGTTGGCGCTCGGGCTGCTTGCCGTGGCCGCGCTCGCGCTCGGCCTTCTGACATGGCGGCTGAGCCAGGGCCCGCTGGATGTAACCAGGCTGCTGGCCCGCGAGCACGCGCTGGTCGAGGCCGCAGGCATCACCGCCCGAGCCGGGCACGCTACGATCATGCTGGAGCGGCTCGGCCCGGCTGGCCTGCAGCTCGCCGTTGCCGTCCAACAGCTCGCGGCAGCGACGCCGGATGGCAGCCTGCGGGCCAGCATCGCCGCAGCCCGGGTGTCGCTGGCCGGCGGCAAGCTGCTCTCGGGGCGCCTGGCACCCAGCGCGATCGTTGTCGATGGCGGCACGATCGCGCTGGCATTGCCGCCTGCCGATGCCCCGGCCGCGCATGGCGGGCCGCCACCAGCCGGAATGCCGGCCTGGATCGGTGGCCTGCAGCACCTCGCCGTGCACGGACTGCAGATCAGGCTCCATCAGGCGGCGGCGGCGCCCGAAATGGTTGCCGGCAATGTCGATGCCGATCTGGAGCGCCGCGCCGATGGTGGCATCGCCGGCCATGCGCAGTCGGATCTGCAGGCGGGCGCAGCACGCACCACCCTGGATCTGCTGGCGAGCCCGCAGCCGGGCGGCACGCAGGCGACCCTCACCGCCACCGCAATCTCGCCCGCCGCGCTGGCCGGGCTGCTGCCGCAATTGCAGCCGCTCGCCGCCATCGAGCTGCCGATAGCGGTCAGAATGCAGGCGGCTTTGGGCGCCGGTTTCCAGCTCGGCGAGGCGCGGCTGGCGCTGCTGGCCGGCGCCGGCACCGTGCATGCGGGCCGCGGCAAGGTCGCGCTCGCCAGCCTGGCTGCCACGGTTAGCGGCCAGGGCCGCGCCTGGCGGCTGGACTCCCTGCGCGCGGCCCTCGCCCCGGCCGGCACGCACGGCCCGCCGCCGGTGATCACAGGGCATGGCCGCATCGCGCCTGCCGGCAGCCGCCTCCAGGCCGATTTTGCCGTCGCCATCGATACGCTCAGCCTGCCCGACCTGCCGCTATACTGGCCCGAGGGCACTGGTGGCGGCGCGCGTGCCTGGCTCACGCAGAACCTGACGGCCGGACGCGCCACCGATGCGCAGCTGGCGGGCAGCTTTGAGGCCGCCCCGGACCTGACCGACATCCGGCTGACCGCGCTGGCCGGCGGGCTGCTGGCCGATGATGTGACGGTGCTCTGGCTGCCGCCGATCCCCGGCCTCGCGCATGCCCACGGCCGCGTCACCGTCGAGGGCCCCGATGCTTTGACCGCTACGATGGACCGCGGCGGGCAGGACGGCCTGGTGCTGGCCCCCGGCTCCACCATCCGCGTCACCGGCCTTTCGGCGGCGCATCAGTTCGGCGACATCGCCGTGGGCCTGTCCGGGCCGCTGCCGGCGGCGCTGGCCCTGCTGGACCATCCACGGTTGCATCTGTTGGGGCGCAGCGGCCTGGAGATCGCCGGCGCCGCCGGCCAGATGCAGGCGCGGCTGACGCTGCGTGTGCCGCTGGAGAACCGCGTGACCATCGACCAGATCCCGATCGCCGCCTCGGCCAGCCTGTCGGGGGTCCATCTCGGCCACGTGGCCGCCGGGCGCGACCTCGATGACGGCGAGATCGCGCTGACGGTGACCAATGACGGCATGAAGGCGAGCGGCACCGGTGCGGTCGCCGGCATTCCGGCGCGGCTCGGGCTGGCGATGGATTTCCGCGACGGGCCGCCGAGCCAGGTGTTGCAGCACGTGACCGCGGCCGGTGCCGCCACCGTGCCGCAGCTCGGCGCGGCCGGGCTGCCGGCGGGCGCGGTGCACCTGCTGACCGGCGGGGCGGCGGATCTGCGCGTGGACTACACTGCCCGGCGGGACGGCACCGCCGCCCTGCAGCTCGACGCCGATCTGACCCGGGCCGCGCTGGCCACCCCGCTCAGCTGGACCAAGCCGGCCGGCAAGCCCGGCGCCATCGGCGGCCGCATGACGCTGGACCACGGTGTGGTGACCGGGGTGGAGGACCTGCACGCCGAAGCGCCGGGCCTGGCCATCGTCAGCCGCACCCAGGTGAGCGGGCAGGCGCGCACGCTCATCCTCGACCGGCTCGCCATCGGCGACACGCTGGCCCATGGGCAGATCGGCTTTCCGGCAACGCCGGGTGCCGCTCTGCGGGTGGACCTTGCCGGCCCGATGCTCGACCTCGCCGCCCAGCTCGAACCGGCCAAACCAGCCAAACCTGCCACACCGGCCGTGCCACCCGCGCCCGAGCCGCCGGAGACGCGCGGCCAGGCCTGGACGGCCAAGCTCGCCTTCGGCCAGCTCCGGCTCTCGCGCGGCAGGACCGTGCCGGCGTTCAACCTCGATGCCGCCAGCGACGGGCTGCACATCCTGCACGCCCATGCCCGCGCCGGCGCGCCCGGCGAGCTGGCGGTGGACATCACGCCCATCGCCGGCGGCCGCACCCTCGCCGTGGAGGCCGCCGACGCCGGCGCCGCCCTGCGCGCCTTGGGGGTGGCCGACAACCTGGCCGGCGGCCGGCTGGCGCTGACCGGCCGCTATGACGATACCCAGCCCGGCGCGCCGCTGACCGGCACGGCGACACTGAGCGCATTTACGCTGCGCAACGCGCCCGGCATCGGCCGGCTGCTGCAGGCGCTGACGGTGTACGGCCTCACCGACGTGGCGCGCGGCCCCGGCCTGTATTTCTCCAAGATGGTGGCGCCGTTCGGCTGGCGCGACCGCGTGCTGCATCTGGCCAACGCCCGCGCGTTCTCGCCGTCGCTGGGCATCACCGCGCAGGGCAACCTCGATCTGGGCCGCCACGTGGCCGACCTGACCGGCACGGTGGTGCCCGCCTATTTCTTCAACCAGCTGCTGGGCGACCTGCCGCTGATCGGGCGCGTGTTCTCGCCCGAGAAGGGCGGCGGCGTGTTCGCGGCCCGCTACTCGGTGCGCGGTCCGCTGGCCGACCCGAAAGTGGGCGTCAACCCGCTCTCGGCCCTGACGCCAGGCTTCCTGCGCGAAGGTTTCGGGCTGTTCACCCCGCGCAAGGCGGCCGCACCGTAGCGGCCGGTCTCAGCCGCCCGCCACCACCATGCCGTCCACCCGCAGCGTGGGCGCATCCGTGCCGCGCCGGAACCGCAGGTCGTTGGCCGGTTGCAACGCCATGAACATCGCGACCAGGTTGCCGGCGATGGTGATCTCGGCCACCGGTTCGGCCAGCGCGCCGTCGCGGATCATGAAGCCGGCGGCGCCGCGGCTGTAATCGCCGGTCATGCCGTTCACGCCCATGCCGATCAGCTCGGTCACGTAGATGCCGAGCGCGATATCGGCCATCAGCTCGGCCGGGCTCGGCACGCCTGCGGCCATATACAGGTTGGTGGCCGAAGGGCCGGGCGGGCCGCCTGTGCCGCGGCTCGCATGGCCCGTGGTGCGCAACCCGAGCTGGCGCGCCGAGCGGCCGTCGAGGATCCACGAGGCGAGTACGCCGTCTTCGACGAGGGTCAACGGCCGGGTCGGGACGCCCTCGCCATCGAACGTGCCGGAGCGGCCGCCGCGGATGCGCAGCGGGTCGTCGTGGACGTGAACGCCGGGGCGGAACAGCCGCTCGCCCATGCGGTCCTTGAGGAAGCTGGTGCCGCGCGCGACGGCACCGCCGTTCAGCGCGCCCGAGAGGTGGCCCAGCAGGCTGCCGGCCACCCTGGGGTCGAATACCACCGGCATCGGCCCGGTCTTTGGCCGCGTCGGGTTCAGCCGGGCCACCGCACGCTCGCCGGCGCTGTGGCCGATCGCCGCCGGATCGTCCAGATCGGCCAGGTGGACGGCGCTGTGATAGTCGTAGTCGCGCTGCATGCCGGTGCCCTGGCCCGCGATCACGCTGACGGAATGCGAGTGCGAACTGCGCGCATAGCTGCCGGCGAAGCCTGCCGAGGTGGCGAGCTGCATGGCGGTGCGGCCGAAGCCGGCGCTGCCCCCCTCCGAATTGGTCACGCCCGCCACGGCCAGTGCCGCCGCCTCCGCCGTATCCGCACGCGCGATCAGCGCTTCGGCCGCCGGCTCCTCGGGATCGACCATGTCGAGAAACGCTGCATCGTGCGGCGGTGCCGCCTCGGCGCACAGATCGGCCAGTGCGTCGTCCGGCACCACGCGCGCCATCGCCACCGCCCGCTCGGCCAGGGCCGCAAACCGCGCCGGATCGACGCTGGAGGCCGAGACGATGGCGCTCTTGGCGCCGCAGAACACGCGCAGCCCGAGATCGCGCGATTCCGAACGCTCCAGCGTATCGGTCTGGCCGAGCCGGCGCTCCACGCTCAGCGACGTGCGGCTGATCAGGATGGCGTCGGCGCGATCCGCACCCGCCGTCTTGGCGCGCGCCAGCAGGGTGTCCAGCAGGTCGAGGCTCATAGGCGATGTCTCCAGCGCGAACGTGTTGTGCAGCGGCGCCCGCCGGACGGCGACGGAGCCGGCTACGCCGCCAGCCGCAGCGAAATGTCGGCCAGGCTGGGCACGCTGTCGGCCGGCCCCATCGCGGCCAAGGTGGGCACGCCGCGGAAGATGCGCGCGGCGGTGCGCCGGATGTCGGCCACCGTGACGGCTTCCAGCTTGGCCACCGTCTCGGCCTGCGGGACGATGCGGCCGAAGATCTGCATCTGGCGGGAGAGCTGCTCGCAGCGGCTGCCGGTGCTCTCCAAGCTCATCAGCAGGCTGGCCTTCACCTGCGCCTTGGCGCGCCGCAGCTCGGCCTCGTTGGCGTCGATCTGCACCCGGTGCAGCTCCTCCAGCGTGGCGGGCACCAGCTCGGCGGCCTCAGCCTCGCCAGTGCCGGCATAGATGCCGAACAGGCCGGTTTCCATGAACGGCGAGGCAAAGGAATAGACCGAATAGACCAGTCCGCGCTTCTCGCGGATCTCCTGGAACAGCCGCGACGACATGCCGCCGCCGAGCAGGCCGGAGAGCAGCAGGACGGCGTAGTAGTCGGGGTCCGCGTAGCCGACCCCGGGGAAGCCCAGCACGATATGCACCTGGTCGAGATCGCGCGCCTCGCGGAACTCGCCGCCGGCATAATGCCCGGGCACCAAGGCGGGCGGCATCTCGCTCGGCAGGTCGGCGAAATGGCGGCCGACCAGGTCCACCACCCGGTCGTGCTCCAGCGCGCCGGCGGCGGCGACCACCACGTTGCCGGCGGCGTAATGCTGCCGCATGTAGCCGGCGATCTGGTCGCGCGTCATACCGCGGATGATCGCCTCGGTGCCCAGCGTCGGGCGGCCCATCGGCTGGCCGGGATAGGCCGCTTCCTGGAAATGATCGAACACGATGTCGTCCGGCGTGTCGTTGGCCTGGCCGATCTCCTGCAGGATCACGCCGCGCTCGCGCTCCACCTCGTCGGGGGCGAAGGTGGAGTGGGTGAGGATGTCGCCGATGATGTCGGCGCCGAGATCGAGATCCTCCTTGAGCATCTTGACGTAATAGGCCGTCTGTTCGCGCGCGGTGTAGGCGTTGATGTGCCCGCCGACATTCTCCACCGCCTCGGCGATCTCGGCGGCGCTGCGCCGCTCGGTGCCCTTGAAGGCCATGTGCTCGAGGAAGTGGCTGACGCCGTTCTGCGCCGCCTCCTCGTTGCGCGTGCCGCTGGCGACGTAGGCGCCCAGCGAGATCGTCTCGACGCGGTCCATCTGTTCGGTCACGACGGTGAGGCCGCTGGGCAGCCTGGTCACGCGGATGGCGTCGGCGGTCATCGATGGTTCCTTGCGACGAATTGGCGGATCTCGGCCTGAACCCTGGCCAGATCGCGCGGCAGGGCGGTGAAGCGTTCCTCGCGTTCATATAGGTCGGCGAGGTGCGGTGGCAGTGGGGGGCGCACGCCGATTGCCGCCTGCATGGCATCGGGGAACTTGGCCGGGTGCGCGGTGGCCGCCGCGATGATGGGCAAATGGCCGCACGGATGGGCGCGGGCCGCGGCAATGCCGATGGCGGTGTGCGGGTCGGCCAGGTAGCCGCATTCGGCATGCAGGCGAGCGATTTCCGCCGTGGTCGCCGCGTCATCCAGCCGGCAACCCTCGAACAGCGTGCGGGCGCGGTGCCAGGCGGCTTCGGGCACCTCCATGCGGCCGCTGGCGCGAAAATCGGCCATGGTAGCCGCCGTGGCGTCCGCATCGCGGCCCAGCAGCTCGAACAGCAGCCGCTCGAAATTGGAGCTGACCGCGATATCCATGCTGGGCGACAGGCTGGGCTCGATGGGCCGCACCGACATGTCGCGGGCGAGCAGGAAGCGCGTCAGGATGTCGTTGCGGTTGCTGGCCACGATCAGGCGCGCGACGGGCAGGCCCATGCGGCGCGCCGCCCAGGCGGCCAGCACGTTGCCGAAATTGCCCGTTGGCACCGCGAACGCCACCTCGCGCTCCGGCCCACCCACGGCCAGCGCGCTGGCCACGTAATAAGGTATCTGCGCGGCGATGCGGGCCCAGTTGATCGAGTTGACGGCCGAAAGCTGCACGTCGTCGCGGAAGCCCGCATCGGCGAACAGGGCTTTGACCAGGTCCTGGCAGTCGTCGAAATTGCCGTCGATGGCGATGTTGGCGACGTTGGGCGCGTCCACCGTCGTCATCTGCCGGCGCTGCACCGCGCTGGTGCGGCCGGCCGGGTGCAGGATGACGATGTCGATCGCCGCCCGGTCCCGGCAGGCCTCGATGGCGGCCGAGCCGGTATCGCCCGAGGTGGCACCCACGATGGTGATCCGCCGGCCTTGCGCGGCCAGCACATGATCGAACAGCCGCCCGAGCAGCTGCATCGCCAAATCCTTGAAGGCGAGCGTGGGGCCGTGGAACAGCTCGAGCGACCACAGATTGGTTTCGAGCTGCACCAGCGGAATGGTGGCGGGGTGGCGGAAGCCGGCATAGGCCTGCCGGCACAGCGCCTGCAGGGTGGCGAACGGAAGGCTGGGCTCCGCATACGGAGCAATCACCCGCGCCGCGATCTCGGCATAGGGCAGCCCGCGCAGCGCCCTGAGGTCGGCCTGCGACAGATGCGGCCAGCTCTCGGGCATGTACAAGCCGCCATCGGGCGCCATGCCGGCCAGCAGCACGCCGGCGAAATCGACATCCGGCGCCCGGCCGCGGGTGGAGACGTACCTCACCGATCGCGCCCGGGCGCCGGGCCTTGCGCCACGCCTACTCTTTCACCACGGCCTTGGCCGGCGTGCGCGCGAGCGACTTGATCGGCGCGCGCGGACGGCCGGATGCCGCGCCGATCTCGCGATCCTGCGACTCGATGAAGGCGCGGGCCGGCTCGTCACCGTCCAGGCCGGACAGCTCGGTATAGGGCACGCGGCGGTTCGAGCTGAGCGTGCCATCCGTATAAGTCACGTCGAAAGCCACGAAGCTGCTGAGGATCTTGCGCTTAGGCGGCATCGGGCGTTTCCGGCTCGTCGCCCGTTGCCTCCGCCAATGGGGGTTCCCCGGCCGCGGCGCGGCGCTTGGCCTCAGCCTTTTCCAGCCGCTTGGCTTCGGCTTTAGCCTCCTTGGCGCGCTCGCGCTCGGCGCGCTGGAAATTGTAGTTCGGTTTGAAGACCATGACGTTCCTCGGCAGCACGAAAGGGGTTGTGCAGGCGCTTATGGCAGGATCGGCCGCGCGCGGCCACTCTCCGGCAGCTCCGGCGGCAGAGCGATGCAGCTCCGGACCGCGGCCAAGACTTAACGAGACACAAACGCTCACGGAAATGAGTACGCCCCGGCAAGCGAAACCTATTGCGTAGTGACAACGGTCTAATTATTTAGGTTGTCACGCTCTGAGACCGATCGACAGCACAGTTTATTATCAAAAGTGATGTCTAAGGTCGAAATTGAGACGCCGGGGAGTTTGCGCAGGTGATGAGGGTCAGCAGGGGCGGTCGCAACCTGGCGGGGCACACCAAGGCCGGCGCCGCGCTCGAGTTCGCCATCGTGTCCATCCCGTTCGTGACGTTCCTGCTCGTCCTGCTCCAGGTCGGGCTCGACTTCTTCTACCAGACGGCACTGGACTTCGCAGTGGCCTCTGCCTCCCGCGCGGTGCAGACCGGTGCCGCCCGCGCCGAGACCTCGCCGGACAACTTCAAGCGCGATTACATCTGCCCGGCCGTCCAGGGCTTGCTGGATTGCAGCGCCATCACGGTGACCGCGCAGAAGATTTCGCCCACCTCGGACTACTACCAGACGCAGCTGCCCAACCCGCTCAACAATCTGGGCCAGGTCGCGCTCGGCAGCTACACGGCCGGCTTCACCGTCAATCTGCCGAATACGCTGATGCTGATGCAGGCCGTGCTGGAGAGCCCCAGCCTGACCGGCAAGCTGGTTCCCGGACTGTATAATTACGACGGCTCCAGGCTGGTCCACGTCACCACGTCAACAACGGCGTTCACCAATGAAAACTTCTGATCCTCGGCTGCTCGCCCATCGCGAGGGCATCGCCGCGCTGGAGTTCGCGCTGCTGACGCCGGTGATGGTGATCATCCTGGCAGGGCTGTTCGACATCGGTCAGGCGGTGATCACCTATCGCCGGGTGACCGACACGGCGCACCAGGTGGCCCTGATCGCCACGGAGCTCGCCGTGCAGCCCGATCACAGCCTGAACGTGACGCCGCAGGAGGCCCTGCAATCGGCCAGCGCCATCTACGCGTTCTTCCCCGAGTTCAGGACCAATCTGGCCAAAACCAAATACACGGTCACGCTCTCCAGCATCGCCTACCAGGTGGACAAGCAGGGCAACTCGACGGCCTACACCGCCTGGAGCGTGGGCATGGATTACCTGCACCCCGACGTGCTCGTCGCTGGCTCGCCGAGCCTGCCGGACCAGCGCCCCTGCGGCGAGCAGACCCAGGTGGCGGCCAATGCCCAGACGGACCTCACCAGCATACCCACTGCCGGCGTCTCTGCGCTTGCCCCGCTGATGGTGGCCGACGTGTCCGTCACCTTCCAGCCGGCCTTCGGCCGTTTCATTACCGGGCCGATCACCTTCCACCGCATGGCCCTGCTGATGCCCCGCACGTTTCAGCCGGGCGGCGACCACGGCAAGAAGAACGGCAAAGTGCCGCCCGGCCAGGCCAAGAAGGGCGCGGGTCCGGGCGTCGATAGCCAAGGTTACATCTACTACGACGAGTTCAACCCGGCGAACCCAGCCGTGTGCTCCGGCTACACGCTCAACTCATGACCACGCAGCCTGCCAGGCGCCACAAAGGAGTACATGCCGTGCGAAAGAATCCTAAACAGGCGCGCTCGCTGCGGGATCGGCAGGCTGGCGTTACCGTGCTGTTCGCAACCGCGCTGGTACCGATCATCCTGTTGCTAGGACTTGTCTACAGCTACAGCTTTGCAACCTTGGCCAAGCAGCAGCTGGATTTGGCGGCCGACACCGCCGCCATGGCCGCGGCCAGCACGGCCGCACGCGGCTTCGTGGCGCAAGAGGCCGATTACATCAGCCAGGGCAATGCCGCCGGCGACCAGTGGTTCCAGCAGCAATCGGCCAACATCAGCGACATGATCGGCACGGCCACCGACACGGTGAATGTGACGCAGACCGGTGGCACGTTCCAGGCGACGGTGAGTTACAGCGCCAATATCGGCACCTTCCTGAGCGGCTGGTTTGGCGGCACGATCCAGACCAAGTCGAAGGGCCAATCCACGGACAACACCAGCACCGGTTTTTCCGAGAGCAACACGTCGGTTGCGATCATTTCGACCAACGCGTTCGTCAACGTCGATTTCCTGCTCGACAACTCGTCCTCCATGATGATCGGCGCCACCGAAGCCGACATCCAGCAGCTGGCGGCGCTGCTCTACCAACGGCCGGACGTGACGATGCCGCCCAGCGCGGCTGGCCTGAACAACTTTCACTGTGCCTTCGCCTGTCATTGGACGCCGACCGGCGGCGCGACGGACTATTACGCCCTGGCGCGTGCCGCGAGTCCGAAGGTGACGCTGCGCTGGGACGTGCTGCAGACCGCGATGCAGGGTGCGATCACCGACATGCAGCAGCTCGAGACGATCCCCGGCCAGTTCAGCGTCGGCGTCTATTCCTTCGGCGATCCGGCGGCCTATCCGCTCAAGACCATCTACCCTGACGGTTCCACCGACCTGGCCGGCGCGCTGCCCGTCGTCGCCGCCAACACCTCACCGGTGGTGATCGACGCGGCCAACACCGACTTTCCGGCTGCGATGAAGGCGCTTTCGACCGTCACCACGCCGGCCGGCGACGGTTCGACGGCGGCTACGCCGAAGAAAGCCCTCATCATCATCACCGACGGCATGGCCGATTACGGCAGCCGGTCTATCCCCTCCACCGAGGGTCCGCTGGATCCGGCAAACTGCCAGGCCATGAAAGACAAGGGCTATACGGTCTATGTGCTCTACACGAGCTACTCGACCGACTACCCGCAGGTGCTGCTGAACAACCAGCAACTCGCCACCTACATCAATGGCACCAGTGCCTCGGGCATGGTGCCGCGCCTGCAAGCCTGCTCCTCAAACCCGGCGACCGGCTTCATCCAGGCCAGCAACCCCGCCGACATCTACACCGGCCTGAACAAACTGCTGCAAGTCGCGGTCGGCAGCGCCGGACGATACACGAAGTAGGCTGCCGCGACAGACGGCACGTTCGGGCACGCGCTGCCCGAACGTGCCGTTGCCGTTCAGGCCCCCATGAAATCGCCTTTGCCGAGCGGCACACCGTTGTGGCGCAGGATGTTGTAGGCGGTGGTCATGTGGAAATAAAGGTTCGGCAGCACGAAGCCGCGCAGATAGACGGCGCCGGTGAAGGTCATCTCCCGGCCCGGAAATTTCAGCGTGATCTCGCGCGTCTCGCTGCCTTCCAGCTGCGCTTCGGTGACTGTTTCCAGAAAGGCGATCGTCTTGGCGACGCGCGCCTGCAGCTCCTCGAACGTGCTTTCCGTATCCTCGAATTTCGGCGGCTCCATGCCGGCCAGCCGCGCCGCGCCGTTCTTCACCATGTCGGAGGCGATCTGCACTTGGCGCGACAGCTTGTGCATGTCGGGCGCCAGCCGAGATTCGATCAGGATCTCGGGTGCAAAGCCGCGCGCCTCGGCCGAGGCACGACCCTTTTCCAGGATGACGGCGAGGTTGCGCATGCCCTGGATGAACATCAGGACCGAGGTTTCGTGCATGGTGACTGGCATTGCTGATTCCCTGAAAAGCTGAGGTTTAGACCCGAACGCGGGCGCGCGTCAGTCCGGCGCGACGCCGATGAGGAACAGCCCCGCGGCGTCGGCGGCCGAAACGCAGGCCGCCATATCGGTGACCAGCGTGCCGCCCGCCTCGTAGGCGACGCCGCGCAACCCTGCCGCGGCGGCTGCGGCAATGGTGCGCGGGCCGATTGTGGGCAGGTCCGCGCGCCGGTCCTGCCCGGGCTTGACCAGTTTGACCAACACCCCGCCCGGGCCCGGCCGGCGCAGCCCGGCGGCGCGCTCGATCATCCGGTCGGTGCCCTCGATGGCTTCGACGGCCAGCACGCAGCCTGCCTGCACCACACAGGCCTGGCCCACATCGGCGCTGCCCAGTGCTTGGACCACCGCGATCCCGCGGCGGATATCAGCCCAGGCCTGCGCATCGGCCGCCGCGTGCCCGGCCTGGCCGGCGCCACCCAGCGCCGTGGTCAGCACCTCGTGCGCGCCGATCACCCGGAAACCCTCTTCGGCCAGCACGCGCACCACGGCGGCGAGCAGCCCGTCATCGCCGGCGAACGCGCTGCGGCCGATCCGTGCGAGGATGCGGGCGCCTTCGGCGTCGGGGCGCAGATCCAGCAGCGAGGGACGGCGGACCGGCCCGATCAGCACGAGATCGCGGCAGCCCTGCGCCCGCAACAGCGCCAGCATGCGCCCTGCCGCACCCAACCGCACGGTTGCATGCGGGTAGGGGGCAATGACGGCGGCCTCGGCGAAATCCTCGAACGCAACGATAAATACGGCGCGGCCCGCGCGCTGGGCGGCGGCGGCAACCTGGCCGGGCAACGGCCCGCTGCCTGCCAGGATGCCGAGCGTACCTTCAGCCACGCGAGCAGCCCAGCGCGTGGGCAGGGCGGGCAGACAGGCAAACCGCGGCCTGCGTCACACGCAAGCACATTTTTTGCGACACCGATCCAAAATTACAGACTTTTCTATTGCGCAACCGAAAGGCTCCACATACCATTCTCCTCATTAGATCAGGGCCGATACGTGCGATGAAGGAAACCAGCTTCATGTTCGAGAACGAGTTGGCCTTGGCGCCAAGTGCGACCGGCATCCTGCAGTGCCTCAAGCTGCTGGCCGCCGAAGCCGCGTCGCTGAAGCTGATCCGCACCCTGTCGGCCATCGAGGACGCGCTGGAGATGGCGGCCAGCGAAAGCGGCATGGACGAAGCCGGCGAGGAGCTGCAGGCCGGACCGACACGTCCGGTCGTTCACTGATCAAAGGCGGGCCATCGCGGCCCGCACCCGGCATCAGCCCGGCTCGTCATCCAGCCGGGCATTGTTGCGCACCAAGCCGCGCTTGCTCGGCACATCGATGAAGGCCAGCATTTCGGCCACCAGCGGATCGCCCGCCATCCCGCGCGCTTCGGCCAGGCGCTCGGCAAACACCGCGCCGCTATCGTCGCCGGCCGCAAACAGCAACCGGAACGCAGCGCGCAGCCGGTGCAGCCCGGCGCGGTCCACGCCGCGGCGCTTCAGCCCCACCACGTTCAGCCCGGTCAGCCGGGCGCGGTTGCCCAGCACGGTGCCGAACGGAATCACGTCGGCCTCCACGCCCGAGGCGCCGCCCACCATGGCGGCCCGGCCGATGCGCACGAACTGGTGCAGGGCGGTCGCACCGCCGATTACCGAGCCGTCGCCGATGGTGACATGGCCGCCCATCACCACGTTATTGGCCACGATCACGCCGTCGCCCAGCACGCAATCATGCGCCACGTGCACCACGGCCATCAGCAGGCAATCGGCGCCGACTCGCGTGATGCCGCTGCCGGTGACGGTGCCGCGGTGGATCGTGCAGTGCTCGCGAATCTGGGTGCGCGGCCCGATTACCGTCTGCGTCGGCTCGCCGCGATATTTCAGATCCTGCGGCGGCAGACCGACCGTACAGAAAGGGTAGAGCACCGCGCCGGCGCCGATCACCGTATCGCCGTCCACCACCACGTGGCTGATCAGCCGGGCGCCCGCCTCGATCACCGCGCCGGCGCCGATCGTGCACCAGGGGCCGATTTCCGCATCGGCGGCGATCTGCGCGCCCGCGGCGATGATGGCGGTGGGATGCACGCGGCCAGGCTGCACCCCGCCCAAGCGATCGCTCACCTGATCCATCAGGGCGTGCCCCCGGGCGTGCTCACGCCCGACCCGGCGTGTCGTCCATGATCATCGCCGCGTAGGTCGCTTCGGCCACCGAAACGCCGTCCACCCGGGCCACGGCCGAGAATTTCCACACCGCGCCACGCCGCCGCTCGCGGGTCACGTGGATACGCAGCTGGTCGCCGGGAACCACGGGGCGGCGGAACTTGGCGTTCTCGATCGTCATGAAATACACCAGCTTGCCGGCAGCCTGCGGACCCAGCGAGAGCACCACCAGCACGGCCGAGGTCTGCGCCATGCTCTCGATGATGAGCACGCCGGGCATGACCGGGTGGCCGGGGAAGTGACCCTGGAAGAAAGGCTCGTTGGCTGAGACGTTCTTGATGCCAATCGCCGAGACATGGGGCACGACATCGACCATGCGGTCGATCAGCAGCATCGGGTAGCGATGCGGGATCGCATGCATGATACGCGCGATATCGACGGCTTCGATGCGCGTGGCCTCGCCCGGCGCTTCGCCCGCCGCGTGGCCGGCTGCCACCATCGCCTTGCCGTCCTGTGCCGTGCCGTCCATCGTCAGCCTGTTGCCTTCTGCCCATCGGTGCCGGCCGCGGCCCCGCGCCGGGCCAGCCGGCGCAGCACCGCCACGTTGCGGAAGAACTCGCGAATCGGCAAGGCCGGGCTGCCGATCACGTCGTTGCCCGCCGGCACATCCGACATCACGCCCGCCTGGGCGCCAATGCGCGCCTTGGCACCCACGCGCAGATGGCCGCCGAGCCCGGCCTGCGCGCCGATCTGCACGTAATCCTCGACGATGCACGAGCCGGCGGCACCGGATTGCCCCGCCATCACGCAATGGCGGCCGAGTTGGGTGTTGTGGCCAATCTGGACCAGGTTGTCGATGCGCGAGCCGGTGCCGATCACCGTGTCGTGCGAGGCCCCGCGGTCGATGGTCGAGTTGGCGCCGATCTCCACCTCGTCGTGCAGGATGACGCGGCCCAGCTGCGGCACGCTGGTGAAGCCTTGCGCGGTCATGGCAAAGCCGAAGCCTTCCTGGCCGATGCGGGCACCGGCGTACACATACACCCGCGCGCCCAGCAAAGCGTGGCTGACGCTGGCGCCCGAACCGATGCGGCACCCTGCGCCCATCTCCACCCCGGCGCCGATTACCGCATGTGGCTCCACGCGGCAGCCGGCGCCCATGCGTACGCGGGCTCCTATCACCGCATAGGGCCCGATTTCCGCCTGCGGGCCAATCTCGGCCGAGGGATCGATCACCGCCGTGGGGTGGATGCCAGGGCAGGGCAGGGCCGCTGGGTGGAACAGGGCGGCGATCTGCGCCCAGGCCAGATGCGGGTCGGCTACCACCAGCGCCGCGCTGCCGGCCGGCACGCGGACGGCCAGAGCCGGGCTGACGACGACCAGGCCGGCGCGGGTCTGTTCGGCCGCCGCTACGTAGCGGGCATTGTGCAGCACGCTCACCCTGTCGGGCGTGGCCGATTGCAGCGCGGCCACGCCGGTCAGCAGGCCGGCGGCTGCCGCCTCACGCTCCAGCGTGCCGCCGGTTACCGCCAGCAGGGCGGCCGGGGCGAACGGCCCGGCGGTCCTGAAGAAGCGCGGATCGCCGAGCTGCTCCTGTACCGATCCGTCCTCGGCCCCTGCCATGATCGCCGGCGCTCCTTACGGGGTGGACGCAGGCGTGGCGGCGGTCGCCGCGGTAGCCGGCGGGTTGGCCCAATCCTTCGGCAGCTTGGCCGGATCGATGTTCTCGGCCGGGATCTGCACCGTCGGCATCAGCTTGTTGAGCTGGGCCACCACCTCGTCGGTGATGTCGAATTGTGGCTGGTTGAGTGCGACTTGGCTGCGGTGCAGCACCACGTTCATGCCGCGGCTTTCGGCCACCTGGCGGATCACCGCCACCAGCGTGCTTTCTATCTGGTTCAGCGCCACCTGGCCGGCTTCGGAGATCACGCGGTTGCGCTCCTGCAGGGCGCGGCCTTCGCTGCTGACGCGTTCACGCAGGCTGCGCTCGCGGGCGCGGCCCTGCTCCTGCGTTAGCTTCGGCGCATCGGCCTGCAGCGCCTGCTCCAGCGCCCGCCAGCTCGCCTGGGCGTGGCTGACATCGGCCCGCAGCTTCTCCTTCCGCGCGCCGATCACGCGCTGGATGATCTGCGCCGCGTTGGATTGCCGCATCACGTCCGGCACACCCAGCACGCCGATGATCACCTGCGGCGGCGGGGCGGCCTTGGGCAGCGCGGGCAGCGTGGGCACCGGCGGCTGCGGCAATGGCGGCATCGGCTCCTGCTGCTGCTGTCCCGGCTCCTCGGGCCCGCCGCCGAGATCGGGCTGGGCGGGCGGCAGCGGGGCGGCGGCCACCGGCACCGGGCGCGCGGTGCGCGGCGTGCGGGCAGGTGCCGGCGCGCGCGGTGCGCTGGGCTGCGGCGGGATGAAGTAACCCGGGCTGGATTGGGCGGCGGCCGGTGCGGCCACACCGGCCTGGATCAGCAGGCAGGCCAGGCCGGCGGAGCGGAGAAAGCGTGTGCGCATCTATTGGAACCTCGTTCCGAAGCCGAATTTGAAGACCTGCGTCTGGTCGTAAGGCTGCTTGATCAGCGGTATGCCGAGATCGACGTTGATCAGCCCGAACGGGCTTTTCCACGAGATGCCAACGCCGGCCGACAGGCGGGTGCCGCCGTTGTCGTAGAAGCAGCGGGTGATCGGCGTGCCGTGATCGTCCACCGTGCGGCCATGGAACACCTGCGAGGTGGCCAGGCAGCTGGTTGCCGCGTTCGGCGGCACGTTCAGCCCGGACAGCCCGCCGATATCGACGAAGGTGCGCCCGGTCAGGCCGAAATCGGCCGGCACCGGCAGCGGGAAATGCAGCTCGGTGCTCTGGGTATAGATGAAGTTGCCGCCGATGCTGTCGCTGCCATGGTAGAAGATGTTGCCCAGCGGGCAGGCGCCGCTGCCGGGCGTGGTGGCCGTCTTGCTGTTCAGGATGTTTTGTCCCGGCGTGGTCAGGCAGGTCGAGTAGGCCACCGAGTGCGGCCCCACGCCTTGGTCGAGGAAGCCGCGCAGATTGTCGCCGCCCAGGAAGAAGCGGTCGATGATGCGCTCCTTGCTCTGGAAATTATCCAGATAGCCGGCGCCCTGGCTGAACGAGATGCCCCACAGCGAATTGCCGGTGATGAAATCCAGCGGCAGGAAGTAGGTGCTGTCGATCTTCGAGCGCAAATAATGCTCGTCGCCGCCGAAGCCGGCCAGGTCGTTGCCCACGCGAACGATGAAGCCGCTATGCGGCGCCACGCGGCTGTCGCGGTAGTCGAACGACAGCGTCTGGCCGAGCTGGGAGAGCAGCGAGTAGCCCGCCTCGTCCTGCACGTACACGCTGGCGAACGGGCTGATGTTGTTCACGTTCCGGTCGCTGACCGTGTAGTTGAACGCCTGGCTGATATGGTCGTTGTAGGAGAAGCCGACCCGGAAGCTCAGCCCGTAGCGTGTCTCGCTGTAATCGGACACGTATTGATTGTTGTTAGTCAGGTAGAAGATGTCGCCGCCGGCCACCAGGTTGCGATCGAGGAAATACGGATCGGTGGCTGAGAGATCCACTTGGCTCTGGCGGGCTGCCAGCGTGCCGTTGATGCCGGCATCGATGCCGGTGCCGATCAGGTTGTGCTGCCGCAGCCCGGCCTGGCCAAGAATACCCGATGTCGTCGAATAGCCGCCGCCCAGCGACAGCTCGCCCGTGGCCTTTTCCGTCACCTCGGTGTTGACCACCACGCGGTCGGCGGCCGAGCCCGGCACCGGGGTCACCTTCACGTCGCCGAAATAGCCGAGGTCGGTCAGGCGCTGCTTGGTCTGGCGCACCAAAGCAGGGTCGTTCGGGTCGCCCTCGGCAAAGCGGAACTCGCGGCGGATGACGTGGTCGCGGGTGACGGTGTTGCCGGTGATGTCGATGCGCTCGACATAGGTGCGCGGACCCTGCGCGATATCGAACTCCAGATCCACCGTGTGCTTGACGCGGTCGCGCGCGATGCGCGGGTTGACGACCAGGAACGGGTTGGCGTTGTCGCGGCGCACGGCGTCCTGGATCAGGTCGCTGCTCTTCTCCACAAGGTTGCCGTTGTAGTACGCGCCCTCCTCCTCCTTGACGAGATCGCGGTAGGGCTTGGCATTCACCTTGGGCACGTTGCTCTTCACCGCCAGCTTGCCCACGCGGTAGCGCTCGCCCTCGCTCACCTGGAACGTCAGGAAGAACGCCTGGCGCTCCGGCGAGAGCTCGGCCACCGTGTTGGTCACCTGCACGTCGGCATAGCCGTGCTCGAGGTAGAAGCGGCGGATCAGCTCGCGGTCGAAGTTCACCCGCTCGGGATTGAACTGGTCGCTGCTGCTGAAGAAGCGCCACAGCCGCTCCTCGCGGCTATCGATCACGCCCTTGAGGTCGTTCTCGGAGAAAGCGTGGTTGCCCACGAAAACGATGCGGCTGATCTTGGTCTCGGGGCCCTCGACCACCTTGAAGATCACGTTCACCCGGTTCTGCGGCAGGCGGACGATGAACGGGTCGATCGTGGCGGCGAAGCGCCCCTTGCCGGCATACACACCCAGCAGCTTGGTGCGGTCCTGCTGGGCCATGCGCGTGGTGAACACGGCGCGCGGCCGCAGTTCCAGCGCCTTGCGCAGGTCTTCCTCTTTGACGTTGTGGTTGCCCTCGAAGCTGATGGTGTTCACCAGCGGGTTCTCGTGGACGTGCACCACAAGGCTGCTGCCGTCGCGGTCGATCGTCACGTCGCTGAACAGGCCGGTGGCGTACAGCGTGCGCAGCGAGCGGTCCACGCGCTCGCTGGAAAACGGGTCCCCGGGCGTCACCAGCATGTAGGAGAGGATGGTGCTCTCCTCGATACGCTGGTTGCCGGTGATGCGGATGGTCTGGATGGTGTCGCCGGCATTGGCCGGGGCGGCGCGGCCGGGCGCGGCGCGCACCGCACGGGCGTGGTGGCGCAGGTGGCCGGGCGCGGGCGAGGCGGCCGGCGGCGGGCCGGCCTGCGGATCGGGCCCGGCCGGCGCCGCATCCTGGGCCAGCGCGCTGCCCTGTGTCAGCCATGGCAGCACGCAGATCGAGGCAAGCAGCGCGGCGCGTGAACGGTGCAACGAGAGACCCCCAGATGAGCATCCGCCTGCCGGTGGCGTTGTGGCCGGCGGGGGCGGAAGCGGCGGAAACTAGCCGCCATCTGCGGTGCGGGCTACCCGAGATCGTGAAGGCTGTCCATGCGCCCGCTGCGGTCGTTGCGGGGTGCGCGTGCCCCCGGGGCCTGCCCGCCGGTCAGCCGATCAGGTGGGCCACCCACTGCACCGCGCCGGTATGCACCAGATCGTTCCAGCTGATGAACACGAAGAGCGAGGCGATGATGGCGAAGCCGACCCGGTAGCCGTAATCGAGCGCACGCGGCGGCAGCGGCCGGCCACGCACCGCCTCGGCGGCGTAGAACATCAGGTGGCCGCCATCGAGGATGGGAATCGGCATCAGGTTCATCAGCCCGAGATTGATCGACAGCAGCGCGATGAAGCCGACCAGGCTGGCGATGCCCAGCTGGGCCACCTTGCCCGACATGCTGGCGATCGCGATCGGGCCGCCCAGCTCGCGCACGCCATGCCCGGTCGTCAGAATATGGCCGAGCCCCTGCAGCGTCTGCCACAGCACCACGCCGGTTTCTGTGACACCCGCGCGCAGCGCCTGCACCGGGCCCATGCGCAAGGTAGCCACCGCGCCGGAGTTGCGCACGCCGAGCCGGCCCTCGGTGAGGTCGCCGGCAGTGGCGGGCTGGATAGTGACCGGCACCGACAGGTCGGCCTCGCCGCGATGGATGGCGAGGTCAATCGTGTGCCCGGCCTGGCCGGAGACGATGCGCCGCAGCTCGTCGAACGAGGCGATCGGCTGCCCGCTAATGGCGCGCACCGAGTCGCCAGGCCGCAGTCCGGCCTGGGCGGCGGCACTGCCGGGCAGCACCTCGCCCAGCACAGGCAGGGGAACCTGGCGGCCGACGATGGCGAACAGCAGGGTGAACAGCACGATGGCGAGGGCGAAATTGGCCACCGGGCCCGCGGCGGCGACGATGGAGCGCGAGGCCACGGATTTTTCGAAATACGCCTCGCCCGGCCGCGCGGAGGCGGTGTCGATCGCCTGCTCGTCGGCCACGTTGATGGCCATGCCGTGCATCTTGACGAAGCCGCCCAGCGGCAGCGCGCAGATCTTCCACACCGTGCCGCGCCGGTCGGTCCAGGAGACGAGCGCCGGCCCGAAGCCCACGGAGAACGCCTCGACATAGATGCCGCGCCAGCGGGCGGCCGCGTAATGGCCGAGTTCGTGGATGGTGATCAGCACGCCCAGCACGAGCGCGAAACTGCCGAGCGTCTGGACCAGATGGGCGAGCGACGACATGCGAACTCCCTTACGCTGCCCGGGAAGATGCCCGGCCGGCGGCAAACTCCTCGGCCACGCGCCGCGCTTCGGCGTCGAGGCCCATCACGGCATCCAGACTGTCGGCGGCACGCGCGCCCAGACGATCCAGCGCCGCTTCGACCACGATCGCGATATCGAGGAAGCCGATCCGCCGGCCCAGGAAGGCGGCCACCGCAACCTCGTTGGCCGCGTTGAGAATGGTGGGTGCACCACCGCCGGCCCGCAAGGCGGCGCGCGCCAGCCGCAAGGCGGGGAAGCGCACCGGGTCGGGCGGTGCGAACTCCAGCCGCCCAGCGGCCGCCAGATCCAGCCGCGGCGAGGCGGTGGCGATGCGCCCCGGCCAGGCGAGCGTATGGGCGATCGGGATGCGCATGTCGGGCGCGCCCATCTGCGCGATCACGCTGCCGTCCTTGAAGCAGACCAGGCCGTGGATGATCGATTGCGGGTGCACCAGCACCTCGATCTCGTGCTCGGCTAGGCCGAACAGGCGCGCCGCCTCGATCACCTCCAGCCCCTTGTTGAACAGGGTGGCCGAGTCGATGCTGATTTTCGCTCCCATCGACCAGACGGGATGGCGCAGCGCCGTCTCCGGCGTGGCGCGCGCCATCTCCTCGGTGCTGGCGGTGCGGAACGGGCCGCCCGAGGCGGTCAGAATGATTTTCTCCAGCGCGCTGCGCTCGCTGCCGGCAAGCGACTGGAAGATCGCGTTGTGCTCCGAATCGACGGGCAGCAGCGTGGCGCCGGCGCTGGCCACCGCGCGCAGCAGAACGTCGCCGGCCGATACGATGGCTTCCTTGTTGGCCAGCGCCACCGTGCGGCCCGCCTCGGCGGCAGCCAGCGTCGGCGCCAGGCCGGCAACCCCGGTGATGGCCGCCATAGTCCAGTCGGCACCCATGCGCGCCGCCTCGAGCACGGCGGCCGCACCGCACGCCACCCGCACGCCGCTGCCGGCCAGCGCGCCGGTCAGTGCGCCGTGCATCGCGGGGTCGCTGCACACGGCCAGTTCGGCGCGCAGCAGGCGCGCCTGGGCGGCCAGCGCCTCGGCGCTGCTATTGGCCACCAGCGCCAGCACGCGGTAGCGCTCCGGGTCGGCCGCGATCAGATCCACGGTGCTCTTGCCGATGCTGCCCGTGCTGCCGAGGATGGTGATGGTTTTCACATGCGTGCTCCCTGAGGCGCGCCGGGCCGGTCGGCGGGCGGCCGGGTGTGATTGCTGAGGGTCAGAACACGAGGCCGTGGCGAGATGCCTGCCAGACGAGAGCAGCCAGCAGGGGGGCCGATGTCAGCACGCCGTCCAGCCGGTCCAGCAGGCCGCCATGGCCGGGGATCAGCCGGCCGGAATCCTTCACGCCGAAGCGCCGCTTCAGCCCGCTCTCCAGCAGGTCGCCGGCCTGTGCCGCCACGCTGAGCAGGAGTGCTACCAAGCCGGCCAGCAGCGCATGGCCCGGCCGCACGGCCAGGCCCGCCAGCACGGCCACCAGCGTGCCGCCGAGGGCGCCCGACCAGGTCTTGCCCGGCGAGATGCGCGGTGCCAGGCGCGGGCCGCCCACCAGCCGGCCGACCAGATAGGCGCCGATATCGCCGCCCCACACGATGGCGGCCAGGAACAGCACGGTGCCGAAGCCATCCGGCCGGGCGCGCAGCCAGATGAGTGCTAGCGATTGCGGGCAGGATGTAGGGCACGCCCAGCGCCAGCATGCCGGCTTGCCGGCGGCAGAGCGCCACCCACTCGCCGGCCATGATCAGCCCCAGAACGACGACGCATACCGCCCAGACGGCGCCGCCGGCCCACATGGTGGCAACGCCCACGGCAGCGAGCACCAGGCCGGAGGCGGCGCGCACGCCCAGATCCCGCCAGCGGGGATCCGCAGGCCGCGCGGGCGCCACCTCAGTCAGGCCGCGCGCCAAAGCGGCGGTCGCGCGCGGCGTAATCGGCCAGCGCGCTTTCGAAATGGGCGGCGTTGAAATCGGGCCACAGCACTTCGGGGAACAGATATTCGGCGTAGGCAGCCTGCCACAGCAGGAAATTCGACACCCGGCGCTCGCCGCTGGTGCGGATCACCAGGTCCGGGTCCGGCATGCCGGTGGTGAACAGGAAATGCGAGAACACCGTCTCGGTCAGCGTCATCGGGTCCAGCAGGCCGGCGGCGGCCGCCTGGGCCACGGCGCGCGCGGCGGCCACGATCTCCGACCGGCCGCCATACGAGAGTGCGACGGTGAGGTTCAGCCGCGTGTTGTTCGCCGTCAGCGCCTCGGCCTCGGCCAGTTCGCGGGCGATCTCCGGGCCGAAGCGGGCGCGGTCGCCGATGGCGCGCAGGCGCACCTGCTCGCGGTGCAGCTCGGCCACCTCGTGGCGCAGATAATGGCGCAGCAGGCCGGTCAGGTCGCTCACCTCGTCGTCGGAACGCTGCCAGTTCTCGCTGCTGAACGCATACAGCGTCAGCCAGGATACCCCGCTGCGCATCGCCGCCTCGATGGTGCGGCGGACCGCTTGGGCACCGGCGCGATGGCCGGCCACGCGCGGCAGGTGGCGGGCGCTGGCCCAGCGGCCGTTGCCGTCCATGATGATGGCGACGTGGCGCGGCACCGCGGCCGACGGCGTGGCTGGTGCGGCAGCATGGACGGCAGGCCCGGTCGTGAGCAGGCCCACTTGCCCTAGACCTGCTTGATTTCGCGTTCTTTGTCGGCCAGCGACTCGTCCACGCGCCGGATGTAGCCGTCCGTCAGCTTCTGGATCTGGTCGGACCAATCCTTCACGTCGTCCTCGCTGATGTCGTTCTTCTTCTCGGCCGCCTTGGTCTGGTCCATGCCGTCACGCCGCACGCCGCGGATGCTCACCCGGCAGGCTTCGGCGTATTTGCCGGCGGCACGCGCCAGCTCGGTTCGGCGTTCGGCGGTCAGCTGCGGGATCGGCACGCGCACGGTCTGGCCGTCCGACCCGGGGTTCAGCCCCAGGCCGGCATCGCGGATGGCGCGCTCGACGGCGCCCACCAGCGTGCGGTCCCACACCTGCACCGTCAGCATGCGCGGCTCGGGCACGCCGATCGTGCCCACCTGGGTGATCGGCACCTCGTTGCCATAGGCTTCCACCCGCACCGGCTCGAGCAGGCTGGGGCTGGCCCGGCCGGCTCGCAAGCCGCCGAAATCGCGCCGCAGCGTCTCCAGCGCGCCATCCATGCGGCGGGTCAGGTCGTCTTTCAGGGCGGCGAGGTCAGCGGGCACAGTCTGTCTCCGTTTGCGGCGTCATGCCGGCTCGACGATCTTGGTGAAAGCACCTTCCCCGCGCATGACGGCCGCGAACGCGCCGGGGGCGTGGATGTTGAACACGATGATCGGCAGGTTGTTCTCGCGGGCCAGCGAGATCGCGGCGGCATCCATCACGCCCAAGTCGCGCGAGAGCACTTCGAGGTAGGTCAGCTCGTCGTAGCGCCGTGCGTCCGGGTTGTGGCGCGGGTCGGCGGAATAGACGCCATCCACCTGCGTGCCCTTCAGCAGCGCCTCGCACCGCATCTCGGCCGCGCGCAGGGCGGCGGCCGTATCGGTGGTGAAGAACGGGTTGCCGGTGCCGGCGGCGAAGATCACCACGCGGCCTTTCTCCATATGCCGCTCGGCGCGGCGCCGGATATAGGGCTCGCATACGCTGGCCATCGGGATGGCCGACTGCACGCGGGTGGCCGTGCCGCGCTTCTCCAGCGCCGTCTGCATGGCGAGCGCATTCATCACCGTGGCCAGCATGCCCATGTGATCGGCCTGCGCGCGATCCATGCCGCTGGCGGCTGCCGAGACGCCGCGGAAGATGTTGCCGCCGCCGATCACCAGGCAGACTTCCACGCCCATGCGGACCACGTCACCCACATCGACCGCGATGCGGCCGACCATCTCGGTATCGAGGCCATACTCCCGCTTGCCCATCAGGGCTTCGCCGGAGATCTTCAGCAGGACGCGCTTATGGGCGGTGGGCATGTCGTGTCCGTCCAGGGGGCGCGCGGAAACTACGGGCTGATGGCGGTTCGGGGAAGGGGTGACGGAAGGCGGGGCTGCCGCGGGCAGGCGGCCCCAGCCGAGCCAGCCGCTGCGTCAGACGCCGGCGACGGCTGCCACTTCGGCCGCGAAATCGCCGGCCGGTGCCTTCTCGATGCCCTCGCCGAGCGTGAACCGGTCGAACCCGACCAGCTTGCCGCCCGCCTTGGCGACCACGGCGCGCACGCGGCTCTCGCCGTCATGCACCCATACCTGCTCGAGCAGCACCACCTCCTCGTAGTATTTGCGGATGCGGCCTTCCACCATCTTCTCGATGATCGCGTCGGGCTTGCCCGAGGCGCGGGCCTGCTCGCTCAGCACCGCGCGCTCGCGCTCCAGCGCCGCCGGGTCCACCGCATCCACGTCCAGCGCGTCCGGCCGGGTGGCGGCCACGTGCATGCCGATCTGGCGGCCGAGCTGCTCGAGGCCGTCCAGCTCGGAGGCGGCTTCCAGCGCGGCCAGCACGCCGATCTTGCCCAGGCCGGGCTTGAGCGCGTTGTGCATGTAGGTGGCGACCACGCCCGAGCTGACGGTGAGCACGCGGGCGCGGCGGATCGTCATGTTCTCGCCGATGGTGGCGATCATGTGGGTGAGCTCTTCGCCCACGTTGCGCTCGCCGCCCGGGAACGGCGCGGCGCGCAGGGCCTCGAGATCCTCGCCCACGTCGAGCGCGATGCGGGCCAGGGTTTCCACGAACGCCTGGAAGCGGTCGTTGCGGGCGACGAAATCGGTCTCGGCATTCACCTCGACCATGGCACCGCGGTTCTTGGCCGACACCACGCCGACCAGACCTTCGGCGGCCACGCGGCCGGATTTTTTGGCGGCCTGGCTCAGGCCCTTCTTGCGCAGCCAGTCCACGGCACCTTCCAGGTCGCCGCCGGTTTCGGTCAGCGCCTTCTTGCAATCCATCATGCCCGCGCCGGTCTGTTCGCGCAGGGTTTTGACGAGGGCGGCGGTGATCTCGGCCATGGGTGGGTCTCCGGTCGTGCCCGCGCCGGACGCGGCCTGTGCCGGCGCCACGCGGGGCATGGAAAGGTGCGGCGGGGGCCGCAGCAGGATGCGCAGCCCCGCCGCATGCGCCCGTAGGCGGCACGCGGCAGGGCGCGATGTGGCTAGGCGGTGGCGGCGGCTTCCTGCACGGGCGGGGTCATCGCGGCTTCCAGCTCGGGAATGGCGATGTCCGGCTCGGCTTCGGCTTCGGCCAGGCCATGATGCGGCGCCGGCTCGTGGCTGGGCACCAGCGCCTCATGCGTCGGCAGCATCGCCTCAGGCAGTTCCTCGACGGCGCCCATATCCTGGCCGCTCGCCTGCATCTCGGCGCTGATGCCGTCCAGCACGGCGCCGGCGATCAGGTCGCAGTACAGCGTGATGGCGCGGATCGCGTCGTCGTTGCCGGGGATGGGGAAGGTGATACCCTGCGGGTCGGAGTTGCTGTCCAGCACGGCGATCACCGGAATGCCCAGCTTGTTGGCTTCCTCGACGGCCAGCTTTTCCTTGTTCGTGTCGATGATGAACAGGATGTCGGGCAGGCCGCCCATCTCCTTGATGCCGCCCAGGCTGCGCTCGAGCTTGTCGCGGTCGCGCGTCATGTCCAGCACCTCTTTCTTGGTGAGGCCCTGGATGTCGCCGCCGAGCATCTCGTCGATCTGGCGCAGGCGCTTGATGCTGCCGGTGATGGTCTTCCAGTTGGTCAGCATGCCGCCGAGCCAGCGGTGGTTCACGTAATACTGGCCGCAGCGCTTGGCGCTGTCGGCCACGTATTCGGCCGCCGCGCGCTTGGTGCCCACGAACAGCACGCGGCCGCCGCCGGCCGTGGTGTCGCGCACCGCGCGCAGTGCGCGGTCCAGCATCGGCACGGTCTGCTGCAGGTCGATGATATGGACCTGGTTGCGCACGCCGAACAGGAACGGCTCCATGCGCGGGTTCCAGCGGCGTGTGTGGTGGCCGAAATGCACGCCGGCTTCGAGGAGCTGGCGCAGGGAGAAATCGGGCATCGCCATGAGGGCGGTCCTTTCCGTTGATAGTCCGGTTGAGCCTCCGCGGGGCTGGCCTTGCGGCACCGGATCATGGGGTTGACCCTCTTGCGAGGGAGCCCAGGAAAGTGCCCCGCGTGTGAATTTGCCGAGCGTTGCCGCCGACGGCGCGGGGTATGACGGATCGGGCCGCGTTTGGCAAGAAGCAGCGGCCTGTGGCTGGTGCCGGGTGAGGGGATTGAACCCCCGACCTTCGGTTTACAAAACCTAGAACATACGCCGCGACTAACCGCATGATGCAGCGCGGACCCTACAAAACCTTTGCAATTGAGTGGGTTACGGGTTATCTAGACCTGTGCACACGGCATCATGCCGCAACGTGCCGAATGAAAATAGGTCCGCAGAAGGTCCGCGACCTTGGGAGGCGACATGCCGAAGCTGACCGACGACTTAGTCGCTGCGCTAACCTGCCCGCCAGGCAAAAAGGATGCCTTGTTCTTCGATGGTAGCCCCAAAGGGTTCGGGGTGCGTGTCGGCAGCAACGGCCAGAAGGTGTTCCTGCTTCAGTATAACGCCTCCGGACGGCGCCGCCGACTGCCCCTGGGCTACTTCGGCAAAGGAAAGAAGGAAGGCGAGGGGTTAACGACTCGCGAAGCACGGGTGCGTGCCAGCGTCCACTATGGCGAGGTGCAAGCAGGCGAGGACCCATTTGCAGCAATCGAAAAGAGGAAGGCAGATCTGGTCGCCGCCGCCGCGGCCGACGCTTTCACTATCAATGCGCTTATCAGCCTTTGGGAGAAGCAGCATCTCGCGAGCATGCGCGAGTCCTATCGCAAAGACGCTCTCGCTCGCCTTCGGCTGCATCTCTCCGGGCTCCTCGACCAGCCGGCCGCCAGTATCACCAGGAAGGCGGCAGCCGCAGAGCTTGATCGGATTGCGAAGGCGGCTGGCGAGACTACCGCTCGTCGCGTGATGGGATATGCGCGCTCCGCCTATGGCTGGGCAGTCAAGCGTGGGGATCTAGAAGCAAACCCGTTTTATGGCCTGCCCGCGATAGGCAGGCAGGTAAGCCGGGACCGCGCCCTGACCGATCAGGAGGTCGGAGCGATCTGGACCGCATCGAAGACGCTCGGGGCAGTTCACGGCGGGTTCGTGCGATTTCTACTGTTGACGATGGCACGCCGCGACGAGGTTGCGCGCATGACCTGGGCGGAAGTCGCGCCCGACCTCTCGACGTGGACGCTGCCGGCCGATCGAGCGAAGAACGGAAAGGCTCATGTCGTTCACCTGTCTGCCCCAGCTCGCGCGATCCTGGCGGATGCGCCGCGGATCAAAGGGTGTCCGCTGGTGTTCGCCTTGCCGAACAAGAAGGGGCTGACGACCTTCTCTTGGATCGCTCGCAAGCTGACCGGTCCGGCTATCGCGCGGGGCTGGCAGATGCATGATTTTCGCCGCACTGGCGTGTCTACGCTGGCCCGTCAAGGCGTCGCGCCGCACGTGTGCGACAGGCTGCTGAACCACGTCTCCGGCACGATCCGCGGTGTCGCGGCGATCTATCAGCGGCATGACTTCGCGGCCGAGCGCGCGACCGCACTGGATGCCTGGGGCGCGCATGTATTGGCGTGCGCAGCGTCTGCGACGAATGAGGCGGCGGCTTAAGATGGCTAACGCAATGCCTCCCGGTGGCTGGCCACTTCGAATGGCAATATTCGAAATGGCTACCGGTGATAAAGCAACGATAGCACGTCAATGCAAAGCCCTGCTTGCGCGTGGGGATAGCTGGGAGAACCAGGGCGGCGCACGTCAGTTTCTTTGGATCGAGCTTACCTTCAGACACACGAGAGGCGAGATAATCGTGCGGGGGCGGAGGGAAGGAAGTATAGAATTAACCGATCTGGTGCCGGGGCTACTTCGTGGCTCTATTCCTGACTATGATCGAGATTGCATCGATTTAGGTGGTTTGCTCGTTCACAACATCCAAATCTTCGAAGCGCCATCCTCATCGGAGCCTAGCCCATCGGTTGTAGACCGTGACCAGCCATCGACTCCTGGACCAAAGTCTATGGTCGCTAAGATGCTACAAGCCGCAGCTACCTTAAATGCTGAAGGAAGAAGATTTTCTTCAAAAAAGGACGAGCATCGGGCAGTGTTAAAAGCGATCGGAGTTGGTGCAAACGAACGCGGTTACTCGTATCAAACGTTTGTCAAAGCAGCGGGGCAAAACGCTCCCAAAATCTAAGATTTCTCGAATCTCTAATTCGGTAATCTGAGCACTCGCCAATGCCTCATTACAAAGGCTTTGTCTTCGTATTCCGCAGCGTGCGGCACACAACGGAGGCAGACAGATGGGCGACCCGAACACCTACCTTGATGACGCAGGCGCCGCACACCGCTTGGGCATGAGCGCGCGTTCGCTGCAGAAGCTCCGTACTAACGGCGGCGGGCCTGCTTACACTCGGGTCGGCATGCGGCGCATTGCTTACAGCGTCGCGGAGCTGGACCGCTGGCAGGCCTCCCGCACCTTCACAAGCCGAGCGCATGAACTGGTGACAAAGGCCGCCTAGAAACGAAAACCCCACGCGGGCGAAGCGTGGGGCGATCGTGGGCAGCGGCTTCGACACCCGCCATATACCTGCTGATCGTCTCGCTTTCAAGCTCGCGTCCGACCTGAAAGGTCAGACGTTGTCATTTCCCGACGCTTTCTACATCGCCGGCACTGCGGAAACCGTCCGCAACCCGCCCGGTTTCCCCCACGCCTTGGCACTGGTGCCAGGTGACGGGCCGTTGCCTGATAATGGTGTGGCCGCACTCTGGTTGATTGATGCCGATTGCGGCACGGCGACTCTGAGTGATCCGGCATTCGACGCGTATCTTACCGAGCGAGTGCCGATCACCCTTCACGCCGAGAAGCTACGCGACCTGCGGCCGTTCCTGCGGCGCAAGGTGCAATTCAAGCTGCGCGGGTATCGGGTGGAGGTGCTGCGGTGAGGCCGCTGTCCGCATGCGACCTCGCCGGCCGCCTCGCGCTTAACAAACAAGCCAGATCTTGGCGCGGTGATTGCCCGGCTTGCGGCTACGCGCGGGCGTTCTCTCTGCGACCTGCTCGCGACGGCGCGCCTCTGGTCTACTGCGCGAACGGATGCGATCAGGCGCAGCTTGCGGACGAGATAACCCGCCGGCTTGGGCAGGACTGGACACCGCAGCCTAAGCGGGATGACCAAACCGAGAAGCAGACGAGCGAGCGCAAGGCAAGGCGCGCTGCTGCATTGTTCTCCGGTGCCGCGCATATCTTGGCGAACGATCCCGCTGGCCGCTACCTGGCCCGCAGGCATCTGCCCCATTTGCGGACATCGGCCGCGCTTCGATTTCGAGGCGATTGCTATCACCCCGAGGGCGGACGCTACTCCGCGCTGGTGGCACTTGTGCAGAACGCCGCCGGCCAAGGTGTGGCGGCGCATCGGAGCTACCTGACATCGGATGGACACAAAGCGGCTGCCGAGCCGCCTAAGGCCAGCCTAGGCCCTGTCTGGGGCGGCGCCATCCGCATCGATCCGGTAGCGCCCGAGTTGGTGATCGGTGAGGGCATTGAGACCGCCGCCAGCGCTGGCATGCTACTCGGATTGCCAGCCTGGGCGGCGATCTTCGCCGGGAACATGGAGAAAGGCCTGCAGCTCCCCCCAGAGGTGCGCAGCGTCGTCATAGCCGCAGATCGGGACGCCGCAGGCACGCGCGCAGCTATGGGCGCCGCAAGCCGCTGGCGAGCCGAGGGGCGCCGCGTGCGCATAGCCTGGCCTGATGAGATGGGCGCAGATTTCAACGACATTCTGTGCCGCCGCATGGAGGCGCACCGCGATGCCGCGTGACGACGCCGGTTTCACAATCCAAGAGACGAGTAACGGCCAGCACATAGTCCCGCCGCGGTACAGTGACGACGCACTCGCTTCCGCTTTCAGCGCCTGTCACGACGGCGCGATGCTATACGTGCCGGCTTGGTCCGCCTGGCTAAAGTGGAACGGTTGCAAGTGGGCCAAAGACGACGTGCTAGCTGTATTCGACGCAGCACGCGTCATCTGCCGCGAAATCGCCTCTGATGCTGCCCAGGAAAAGGGCGGTGAGGCGGTCGCCAAAGCCATCACATCGGCCAGCACCGTGTCTGCTGTCGAACGGCTTGCCCGCTCTGACCCCCGGCAAGCGCGCACGGCAGACGCATTCGATGCCGATCCATGGTTACTCAATACGCCCGGCGGTGTCGTAAATCTCCGCACCGGCCGGCTGCGTCCGCACAATCCCGACGACATGCTTACCAAAGTGGCAGGGGCCACACCTGGCGGCAAATGCAGGCGATGGATGCGATTTCTCATCCAGATAACCCAGGGCAACAGAAAGCTTGTCCGCTACCTGCAACGCTTCATTGGCTACACCCTCACCGGCTGCATCACTGAGCATGCGTTTTTATTCTGCTTCGGACCCGGCAAGAACGGGAAAGGCGTCATGTTTTCGATCGTGCAAGCTCTGCTTGGCGACTACGCCACAACCGCGATGCATGACGTATTCATGGTTTCCCGCAACGATCAACATCCGACCAATCTAGCCGCACTTCGCAGTGCACGAATGGTTGCAGTTACTGAAACCGAGGAAGGGCGCCAGTGGGCCGAGGCTCGCGTTAAAGCCATCACCGGTGGCGACAAGATCAGCGCCCGCGTTATGCGCGGCGATCCCTTCGAGTTTTCACCGGTTTGCAAACTATGGTTCTCCGGCAACCACAAGCCACCGCTCCGTAACCCCGACGCGGCGATGCGCAGGCGCATGAATTTGGTGCCGCTCACTTACGTGCCGGCTAACCCGGATACAGGGCTGGCCGATGCTCTCTTGGCCGAGCTGCCCGGCATTTTGGCTTGGGCTATCCGTGGATGCCTGGAGTGGCAGCGCATCGGCCTTCAGCCCCCGCCGATCGTCAGTGCCGCCACAGACGAATACTTCACCAGCCAAGACAGCCTTGCGCAATGGCTGGAGACAAACTGCGAGCGCGAAGCAAAGGCATGGACGACCACCCGCACCCTGTTTTCGGACTGGAAAGCCTGGATGCTTGAGCGCGGCGAGGAGCCTGGCACCGAGAAAGCGTTCTCCGACGCCATGCTGAGGCATGCGCCCAAGGAAAAGCAACGGGCAGGCATGGCTTTCATGGGTGTTCGATTGACCAGCTCGTGCATGGGGGCGCGGTGAGTGTGCAGGGTTTGCAGGGTTCCCCGATTACACCGTCACGCGCGGGCGCGCACATGCATGAACGGGTGAAATGGGAAACCCTGCAAACCCTGCACAGCGCGCTTCCCCGCTTGCACCCCCTATGGGGGTCCTTGGACTGTTTTCGTCTTCGGTTATGGACCGTTCCCCCGCCTTTTTTTCCCGCGTGCGAATTAAACTTTTGGGCGATTCCAAACCCATGAAGCCTGAAACGGCCTTGCTTGGTGCGCTGTCCCGGCTGGCGCCCCCATGAATGACCTTGCTGCGCTGGCACTGGAGGCCGCCAGACGGCTGCTGACGCCAACTGAGGCTTCTGCCCTGGCGGATGCACTGGCCCATCCTTGGGACGCCGCCCACCGACGCCAGAGCGCCCGCACCGCTGCCTTGACCGCCGCTCTGGCAGCAACGGCAGAGCGGACCCCCTACGCGGCAGCTTGTGCGGTTGAGCGAGGCCTACGCGCCCGAGCGGCTGGGCATCCGATCGCATCAAACGACTTGCAAGCGGCGTGCGACGCTGTGCTCGCAGCAAACCGAGGAAGACCGCTTGGCTGGCGCCAGATGCTGCGCACCACGCCTGCTCTTTGTCATCACGATTGTAGCGATGACAAAGCGGAATGCGGCATATGATTGCTATGACGAGTTCTCCCGCCTGGCATCACGCTCTAGGACTTCTTCGCCGCCCGGCCGCACCCGCCGCGCCGCCCACGTCTTCAGCAGCATCAGGGCGGAAGTTTGTCGCACATCCGTCTTGGACTTCAGGCCCGCCTTGAAATAGAAGCCGCGCTTGCCGCCATGAACGCCGAACGGGCGGCGGCAACGCACACGATCGCCACCGCAGGCGAGCGACGGGAAGCGCTGTTCTTGAAGCCGGACTCGGACACGGAGCTGCTCGCTATCGGGTCGGAAATTGACCGTGCGAACCTTTCCCTGGAACGTCTCGACCACGTGCAGCCGGCCCTGGAACACCGCCTGGGCGAGATCAAGTTCTATGAGCGCGGAGACCGCTGGGAAGCCTATCGCGATGCAGTCGCCGATCGGCTGGCCGAGTTCACCGGGGCAGAGGCGGACTATCACCGCGTCTTTGAAAAATGGGCGTCCATCTACGACGAGGTTACAGCGGAATGGCCGGACGCGGCTGACATACTGCCTCGACTGCCCCGCATGGAGCATCTGCCCGACTTCGCCGGCCAGCTCGATGTATTCCGAAAGCGGGTGATCGTGCTGGCGCGTCCTGCGCCACCGACCATCTCATCCATGCAAGATTTTATTGACGCCGCACGGGCGACCGGCAGCGTCCATGAGTTGTGTCCCCTCGACTGGCGGGCCGAGGTTGAACGCGCGTGCAGCCCCCAAGTCGCGGTGAAGCTGGTCGCCGGCTTCATGGACAGTCACGGTGCCACTCACGACAAAGGCGCGGTGCTGCAACTCGATTACGAGGAAGCCACAAAGCACGTCGCATCGGGCCGCGCCATCTACTTGGACGCGGCGTGATGCCCTGTTTCGCACAAACATCTCCACTCCTGGCCTCGCTGCTGATCGCGGCAAACGCGAAGCAGGCATCCCCGTCTAAGGCCGTGAACCGCGCGCCCGCCCAAGGGCTCCCGCCGTCGCTACCCAAACCCAACAGCAAGGCCGCAAACGTGCCACAACAAACTGAGAAACAGCCCGCTACCATTCCGCAGGCTATGGCCGCCGGGTGGAGTAACGATCGCATCCGCTCCGCCCTCAAGTCGGGGAAGCTGGAGGACTGTCGCACACCGGATGAGGCGGCTCGTTTGTGGTGGCCATCGTCGGATATAATTGAGGCAAAACGGCGGGCGCTGATCTGGTGACGATCCTCGCCTCCCTTCTTCTCGGCCCTGACCGTGCGATTGTCATGACCGATTCCGAAACCTGGCAGCGCGGTTCGGTATCGGGGTGCGAATCAAAAATGGCCGTCAATCCGATGTTGTCAGCGGCAGGGGCTGGCCGAGGGCCGGGTGACGTCGTCACTGCGGCGAACGCTGCGCTCCTGGCTGCTGCGGACTTCGACAAAGCTGTGAGCGGCACGATCCCGCAGGCGATGCGAGTGGCGACCCTAAAGCATGGCCCTGCGCTGGACAAAGAGCCGGAGCCTTTCTGTGCGGAGTACGTCGCCTGCGGCTGGTCGCACTCAGCGGGCCGGATAATGCAGTGGCATTTTTCCTTCTCGCACTTTTACGCAGCGATCATTAACACGCGGATCATGTCGCCGGCTGTGCCAATGCCCTCTGAGGTTTGGTGCCCGCTGCGTGCCGCTGAGCTTGTTCCGATCGCACGTGCGCAAATGGCCGGCATGCGGCGTCTGGACGCCAAAGCAGGCGCGCGCGGAGCGCTTGTGATTGCCGATGTTACTCGATGCTCGGTTGCTATCTCGACAATCCACGATTTTGACGCGGACATAGCAACACGACTGGAGATGGCGGCATGACACGTCCGGAGTTCTACTTGCCCAAGCCGCAGCCGATCCAGGCCACGAACATCGCTAAGCCTGTGCGACACCCGGAGGAGGTTACCTTCAGGTTCGCCCGGTTCACTAAAGTGGGAATGACTGGATACCAAAGGAACCAGCACGCGGGCTTTCTGCGGACGGAGGCAGAGGAAATGCAAGCGCGTGGTTTGGGCGTCATTGTGGAGGGTGTGTGAATGTTCATAGATGGATTCATAGCGCTGGTTACGGCGTTTCCGACTGCCAGCACGGCAACGGAATACAGTGCGCCTGGCTACGCGCGGCAGGCAATTAGCTTCAACCGCCCGATGAAAGGGATTGCTCGCAACTCGATCGCTTTCTCGTTCGGTCATGGTATCGCTGGCGCGATTGTTGGGCGGGCGATCTTCTCCAGCCCGGCCGGACAGGAAATGCTCCTGGCGATGCCGTTTTTTACCCCATACAGCTACGGCTCGCAGCCTGATGGAGGCGACGCTGGCGCGCTCTGCCTCGTATTTGCTGATCTGGTCAACGATGCAACTGGTGCGGCCGGTAGTCTAGTCTACAGCGCCGGCACCGTGCTGGGCGCCTGCTACAACGATCCGCGTGACTTCATCGGAATGACCCCGGCGCTGACACAAGCCGGCGCGTCGATACCTGGTGGCCCGCAGCGCGCGTTTGCGATGGGCACCATGACAGCCGGAACGCCGCTCACGATCAAGCGCGGTGTGCTCTCGGCGCAGGAGATGGCATGACTTTTTCGGATTTCACCTACACCGCCCCCGAACCGCTGGTGATCGACTTCGATCCGCCTGTGAGCATTAAGGATGGCTCGCTCTCAC
This sequence comes from uncultured Alphaproteobacteria bacterium, assembly GCA_963751795.1. Lineage (GTDB taxonomy): Bacteria > Pseudomonadota > Alphaproteobacteria > Acetobacterales > Acetobacteraceae > BOG-908. Next base: position 1,094,550 of record CAVVVI010000004.1, on the reverse strand, counting down.
GTCTCGCCCTGTCCGAACCGCGGGCAAATCGCGTTATGATGGCAGAACAGCACCTCACCGCGCGAAACGGAAGCCGAGCATCGCGCATGTATCAGCGCACGTTGATCGCGCTCACAGCTGACGTAGCGGAACCGCTCCTCGATGCGCTGCCGATTTCCGCTTTCAGCCAGGCGGCCCGATACCTGCAAAGCTTCGTGGATAAGGGTCTCCTCGATGGTGAGGGTGAGGAAGCCGACTTTCTCCCGCCACCGATGATGACGATCACCTTCGAAAAGCCGATCGAAGCCAGCAATCGAACAATGACCATGCTGACCCTTCGTGAGCCCACGCTGGCGCAGATGGTCAAGGCAGATGCCGTGATCGGCGATCAGTCGCCGCAGCGTGTGCGGCGTTGGCAGGAAACGATCGTCACCGATGTGTCGGGGGAGAGCCCGGCCCTAATTCAGTATCTCCCCATCTCTGTGCTGAATATCGCATCGGCATACCTGACGGGTTTTTCTATGCCCGGACGCCAGAAATCGACCTGACGGTGGCCCGGTTGTCGCGCATCTATCATTGGCCGGCCGCCGGCCCTGGAAGCGCATTCGCCCTGACACTGCGCGAGCTGTCCGGGTGGGTGCAGCGCACGAATCTCACCACACCCAAGGTGAAGTAGCATGGCCGGCTTCTCCATCTCGATCGTCGCGCAGGATAAGGCCAGCGCGGGCATAGACGCCGTGAACCGGCGCCTTGCAGCGATGCGGGCTCCTGCGGACAAGCTGCAAAAGTCGCTCTCAACCTTTGGCAAGCTGAGCGGTGTCACGCAGACGGCCGCCGGGGTTGAACGCGTCGCGCGTGCTGGTTGGGACTCCGCTCGCGCGTTCACCAGCGCGCTTGAGCCGCTTGGCATCATCACCGGGGCGGCCAGCGTGGCGGGCCTGGTTAGGCTGACGCAAGCTTGGTCGCAGTTCGGCGTCTCGACGGGCAACACGGCGCAGCGTTTGGACGTGACCACCGATTCGCTACAGGCTTTGGAGGGTGCGGCCAAGCTGGCCGGGGCGACGGCCGGTGACATGGACTCGGGACTGCGTGGGTTGCAGCAGACCCTATACGACGCCACGAACGGCAAGAACGCGCAGGCAGTGGCATACTTCCAGCGCCTCGGCATTGCCTATCAGGACAGCACTGGCCACGCGCTCAAGGCCGATGACGTGTTCAAGCAGCTGGCCACCACCATCGCCGGGTTCAAAAATCCGGCTGCCCAAGCGGCGGTAGCAAACCTGCTGATGGGGGGCGCAGCTGAGCCCCTGTTGCCACTGATCCGCCGCGGCGGTGCCGGCATCAACACGCTCGCCGGGGAGGCGCGCGGCTATGGCCAGTTATCGCCTGACGATATTAGGAACGCGCGCGAATATGCGGCGGCGATGGCGCGTCTGGACCTGGCTTCGTCCAGCTTGGGGCGGACTATCAGCAGCGTTCTCGGCCCGGTCCTAACCCCCGTCGTCCAGCAGCTCTCCGACTTCATCAAAAACAATCAGGTGGAAATCAGGTCGAACCTGGAGGACTTCGCAAAGCGCGCGTCCGCCGATCTGAAGGAACTCGGCGGCGGCATCAAATACGTGGTTGATGAGTTAGGGGGATGGAAGAACGCGACTGAGGACGTTCTTTCGCTCTACCTGGGCGCCCGCTTCTTTCGAGCACTCGCAAATGCAAGGCTTCTGGCGCTGGTCGCATCGGGCGGGAAGGCGGGTGCTGTTGCCGGCGGGCTCGGCTATGTCGGCTCAGCCTTTGTAACGACCGGCGCAGTTGTCGCGGGTGGCCTCGTCAACAACGCGTTGACCGAGAGCGCGGCGGACAAGCGGCAGGAGACGGGTCACCGCAACCGGGCAGCTAGGTCGGGGATCTACACCGGACCGGTGACTTCGCAGCCGGATACCGGGGCGACGCGCTTTTTTGACAGGATTTTGCAGGGGCTCGGTATCGAGGGGAGCGATACGCCGGCCGTGCCGCAGCTGAAGGGAGCCGACGCAAAAGCGAAGGCGCTTTCGTTTTTTCAAACCCGCGAGGGAGGCGCTTACACGGCCGCGCAGTCCGCCGGCATCTTCTCCAATCTCCAATCCGAAAGTGGCCTGAACCCTTTTGCGAAGGGGGATGGCGGCCAAGCTTTCGGTGTTGGCCAGTGGCACGAGGATCGCCAGGCCCAGTTCGCCAAGGTGTTCGGGCACACGATGCAATCGACCACCGATGCCAGCGCTGCACTGGCGGAGCAACTCGCTTTCGTCACCTACGAGCTGTCGCATGGCGAGCGCCGGGCGGACATGAAGCTGCGTGCGAGCGCTGGCTACTATGAAGCCGGATCAAACGTCAGCCGATACTATGAGCGACCGGGCGCGGTGGAAGAGGCGGCCCGGAATCGCGGCAATCTCTCGCTGTCACTAGACCCCTCGCAAACTCATCAAGTGAGAGGCGAGGTGGGTGTCAAAGTCACCGTGCAGGCAGAGCCGGGAACCACCGTCACTAAGCAGACGGCGCGAGCAACCGGAAATGCGAAGGTGGCGCTCGCAATGACCGGAGACGCAGCATGAGCGAGGCCACGTCCCCGCCGACGCCGGACGTGGTAAGCATCGTTGTCGGGCGGCAGGTGCTGTCAGGGTGGGAGACAGTCCGAGTAACCCGCTCAATGGAGTATTTCCCAAGTTCATTCGAGATCGAGCTGACCGAGAAATATCCGACAAGCGCTGGCGAGATCGTGCTTACGCCGGGCGATCCGTGCGCCGTCATGCTTGGCTCAGACACGGTGCTGACAGGGTACGTGGAGGAATATACGGCAAGCGTAGCAGCTCAGGAGCACACGGTTCGGATTGCCGGCCGTAGCACGTGCCTGGACTTGTTGGACTGTTCCGGTGGGGAGTCGCCCTACCAGACGAACAACACAACCCTTGTCGCGCTCGCAAAGCAGCTGGCGCAGCCCTTCGGCGTCACGGTATCGGCGCCCGATGGGGATAGCGCGGCGATCCCGCAAATCAGCGTCACACTTACGGAGCCGCCGTACGAGATTTTGGAGCGGATAGCACGCTGGGCTGCCTTCGTCATCTATGACGACACGACCGGCAACCTGGTCATTGCCAAGGTGGGCGACGCGAAAGCTGCAAGCGGATTTTCTCAGGGGCAGAACGTCCAAGCCATGTCGGTCACGTTCTCCACTACGCAACGCTACACCGAGATCAGGGCGGTATATCTGTCAACCGACTTCCTCAACGACGGCGGTCCACCACCAGCGGGCTCGCATGGCCCTGTCATTGCCAGCAACACCGCAGCACTGGCCAAGGATACGTCTTTCCCCCGGCGGAAGGATGGGCAGGCGCGCTATCGGCCGCTCATCATCGTGTCACCGCAGACGCAGAACATTCCTAAGCTCGCGCAGCAGCACGCGGAGTGGGACATGGCGCGACGGGTTGGCCGATCGCAGGCAGTTCATCTTACCTGCGATAGCTGGCGCGACAGCGCGGGCGCGCTATGGGCACCGAACACGATGGCACCGCTAGACCTGCCATCTCTCAAGCTGACGAACGTTACATGGATCATCGCAACTGTGACCTTCCTGCGGGATGCGAACGGCACAACGGCCGAGCTGGTGCTGATGCCTCGCAGCGCGTTCGTGCCCGAACCGGAAAACTTGCTGCCCTTTGACAACAACGTGGCCAAGGAACTGCCGAACGGTTCTAGCAATATCGGGCCGGCTGCGCGCTAACCGTGCTTATCCGACTACCAACTCTCCGATCGAGAAACCGTCTACTTCCGAAATGCGACCTCTCCACAAAACACCATTCTGTGGAATCGGCCTTTGTCCTGGCGTAAATACTCTGGCGTTTCGTAGGTGAATATAATTAGGTGGAGGCGAGTTTTGTCCATCGAGGGTTTCTACGTCGCCCGTAAAGAGTTTTGTAAGTTGCTGTCTAGCTTCACCATCTTCTCCTTCGGAAACATCGGTGCTGAGTGACCGCACAAAGCCGACGATGAAGTCGTCGGAGCTGATGAGCCTGCCCGATATCACCGACCCTTTCATGTAAAGGGTGATCGAGACTTCAAATTTTAAATTGTTTACCCAGTTCACTAGAGTTGTGAGTAGCCAGTCCGCTTGCCAGGGCGGGAGAGCAAGCTGGGCCGAAGCTTCGTTTATGCCTTGGTGATCCGCTTCTGACATTCGCAACTCTCCTTAAGATTAAACGGTGACGTTCGATTTCAACCAACTCACGCCAAGTGGCTTGGCGTACTTTGTTGCCCAATCGGAATTGGAAAATATTTGGACGACGCATATTGTGTCGTCGTTGTGTAGATGGTTGGCCAAGACATCTCGGACGACGGCCGCATCGCCCGTCAGACTTGCTAGCCATACGGAATTTTGTAGATGCGCCGCATTCCATTGTCTAAGGCAGGCATAGAGACGTGTATAGTCGTGGTTCTTTGAGCGGACATCATACGAGATTAGATATAGGGGCAAGATATTACTCCTCGTCCTTAGCTTGGGGCACCTGGATAACAGGTTTTAATCATTATCCAATTGCCTCCTTCGCTGGATCAGGGTCGGTTCGCAAACCGGACGGATCACGAAGCCGCACTCCCGGCCCCCCCCCATTCGGAGCTATAAACTCGATGCCTGCTGCCTCCAATGCCAGGCGGATCGCGGCTATGGTGGCTGGTCGGGAGGTGCCCTCGCCACGCTCAAAGCGCAGCAGCGTGCGTTGTGGAACCGTGCTCGCTCGCACCAAATCGTCCATGCTCCAGTCGAGCATGCCACGAGCGGCCCGGCACTGGCTCGGTGTTATGGCGACTTTTCCGCCATTTTCGCTTGCAACCATCTCGGAAGCGTGGCGTAAATGGCGCCGTTCCGCAAGGGAACAGCCGAACTAGGGCGCTTGCAACACCCCAGCCCGGCTTGACCGATAACCTGGAGAAAGCAGGCTATGGCTACGCACAAAGATAGCACATCCGCACAGACGATTCACGCCGCAGATGAAGCCTGGGAAGCGGCCGTTGAAGCGGCGTCGAACGTGCTTCAGGACGCTCCGTCGATCCTGCTGCTGGGACAGATGCTCGCCCGCTCCGAGAAGGCCTACCATGCCTTCGACGTTGCCACGATGACGAACTCTAATGCGGAGCATCCTGCGCACGGCAGGCGTCGATTGATCGCAACGAGGGCGCAAGACTTGCTTGACGAGCGGCAGGACGCCTTGCGCCTGTTAATCACAACCCAACCGGCCAGAACGGTTGCTGACGCTGCTGTGCAGATGTCTGCGATCAGCGATATCGCCTGCCAACTCGACGCTCACAACCTCGACGACTGCGCGCAGATTGCGTTAATCACGCGCATTGACCGGATGACACTCGGCATCCTCCCCGTGTTGGCTGAGGCGGCAGGGCTGGACATGGTGGCAATGGGGTGGGCAGAGCAGGACTTGTCCTTGCGGCCGAACCGCTGGACGGCGGTGGGGGTCCAGGCGTGACCGGCGTACCCGTCCGCACTCGGCCAGCTGTAAAGGTCCGGTCATTTGTCTGGCCGCCGCCAATGGATGACGCCGTGAGGCGCCCGCCGCCGCCGCCCTGGCAGCCGAAGCCGTGAAGCCGCGCACTCCGCCGCCGCACCGGTACGTGTACATGATTGGCCCGGCGGTGGGGTTGCAAAAGGTCGGTCTGGCGACAAATCCCCGCAGTCGCATGGCTACGCTGCAAACTGCGGTCCCATTCGATTTGGTTCTGCACCTCGCCTTGCGTGTGCCGTTCGGGGACGCCCACGCGATCGAGCGGCGGGCGCATCGGGCGCTTGCTCACGTGTGTGCGCGCAATGAGTGGTTCACAGTCTCGCCCGCAGAGGCTGTGGCGGCGGTTCGAGCTGCTGCCGTGATGCCCAAGCCGGTACCGGTCGAATGGCGGCCGGCGGCAGTGCTGGCCGGTGCCTTGCCGCTGTTTGCTTACCGGCGCTAGGCCCATCACTCCTTTTTTCGGGAAGCAATAAGCGCAAGCCTAAGCCGCTCAACAGAACTTGCCTCGGTGAGAGATGAGTCTTGCAGCGCCAGCAGATGGACGACCTCGGCAAGGCATATCAGAAGATTGTCTCGTGCTTCGTCAGTCACATGAATCTCCCAAAAAGGTCCGCATTGGGTCCGCAGCGCAACCTGTAGACAGATGTCTTTTACCAGACAACCGTTAACCCTTTGCTTTTATTGGTGCCGGGTGAGGGGATTGAACCCCCGACCTTCGGTTTACAAAACCGCTGCACTACCGCTGTGCTAACCCGGCGCCCGCTTGCGTTCTAACGCGCCGCCCCGGCCTGGGCAACGCGCCCGTCAGCCGCCCTGGCGCGACTTAGCGCCGCCAGGCGATGCCGCCATCGACCACCAGCGTGCCGCCCACCACGTAATCGCCGGCGCGCGAGGCCAGATAGATGGCGCTGCCGGCCATATCCTCCTTGGCGCCCACGCGGCGCGCCGGCACCGCCTTGGAAACCTCGTCGGCATGGTCGCGCGCCAGCTTGTTCATGTCCGACGCAAAAGCGCCGGGTGCGATGGCGTTGACCACGATGTTGTCCTCGATCAGCCGCAGCGCCATCCGCTTGGTCAGGTGGATCAGCCCGGCCTTGCTCGCGGCGTAGGAATACGTCTCCTGCATATTGACCGAGATGCCGTCCACCGAGGCGATGTTGATCACCTTGGACGGCTTCTCCGCCGTGGCGTTCTTCTTCAGCGCGCCGTGCAGCGCCTGCGTCAGGAAGAACGGCGTCTTCACGTTCAGGTCCATCACCTTGTCCCACCCGCTCTCGGGAAAGGTGTCGAACGACTCGCCCCAGGCGGCGCCGGCGTTGTTCACCAGGATGTCGAGCGCGGGCTCGTGCTCGAGGAACTGTGCCGCCATCGCACGGGCGCCCGCGGCCCCGGAGGCGTCGCCGGGCAGGGCGATGCAGGTACCCAGCTCAGACAGCCGCTCGGCCGTCGCCTTGCAGGCGGCTGCCTTGCGGGCCGAGACGTAGACCTTGGCGCCGGCGCGCAGGAACCCTTCGGCGATCATCTCGCCAATGCCGCGCGAGCCGCCGGTGATCAGCGCCACGCGCCCCTGCAGCGAGAAATAATCCAGCATCGTGGCTCTCCCTTTTCGTTGCCTGCCGCAATACAGCCACCCTCGGGCCGCGCCAACCACCCTGACCGCCGGGGCAAGTGAACCGGCGGTCATGAAGCTTGTTTCACCGCCATGCCGATGGAACGTTCACCCATGCGCCTTTAATGCAACACGCAAGCGGTAACCGCTGAACCAGCCCTGCAAGAAGGATCGCCTCCATGACCAATCGCTCCGCCAAAGCCCTCCCACGCGTGCTGGGTGCGGCACTGCTCGCCACCACCGCTTTGGGCAGCCTGGCGCTGATCGGCACGCCGCAGAGCGCGTTCGCGCAGCCCGACGTGACGCAGCCCAAGGCCGGCGCCATCGATCCCGGCCAGGTCAGCCATCCGCTGCCCGATTTCGTCAGCCTGGTGAACCGGGTGAAGCCGGCCGTGGTCTCCATCACCAGCCACATCCACCCCGACGAGGGCGACGAGGCCGAGGGCCCGGGCGGGCAGGGCGGCATGCCGAACTTCGGCGGGCACGGCCAGGGCTTCGGCTTCCCGTTCCCCTTCGCCTTCCCGCAGCAGCAGCAGCGCCAGCGCACCGTCGAGGCCCGCGGCTCGGGCTTCATCATCGACGCCAACGGCACCATCGTGACCAACAATCACGTGGTCCGCGGCGCCACCAACGTGTCGATCACGCTGGATGACGGCACCGTGCTGCCGGCCCGCGTGGTGGGCCACGACAAGGCCAGCGACCTCGCCGTGCTGAAGGTGAAGGCCAACCACAAGCTGCCGTTCATCAATCTTGGCGACAGCAACGCCGCGCAGCCTGGCGCCTGGGTGATCGCGGTGGGCAATCCGTTCGGACTTGGCGGCACGGTGACGGCCGGCATCGTGAGTGCCCGCGGGCGCGACATCGGGGAGGGCAGCTACGACAGCTTCATCCAGATCGACGCCCCCATCAACCAGGGCAATTCAGGCGGCCCGCTGTTCACGCAGGACGGCAAGGTGGTCGGCGTCAACAGCGCCATCATCTCGCCCAATGGCGGCGGCAGCGTGGGCATCGGATTCGCCATCCCGTCCAACACGGTGCGCAGCGTCGTCGCCCAGCTGGAGAAGTCGGGCCACGTGACCCGCGGCTATATCGGCGTGCAGGCGCAGGCCGTGATCGCCGGCGATGATCAGCGCCCTGGGGCTGCCGCCCGGCAACACGGAAGATCGCGGCGCGCTGATCGCCAGCGTGGAGCCCGACAGCCCGGCCGACCATGCCCAGCTCAAGCCCGGCGACGTCATCACCGCGGTGAATGGCGAGCATATCGGCAACCCGCGCGAACTGGCCATCAACGTCAGCCAGGTGCAGCCCGGCGGCCAGGCGCACCTCTCCGTGCTGCGCCAGGGCCACCCGCAGACCGTGGACGTGACCGTGGGTGCACTGCCGTCGGACGGCGAGCGCAGCGCCACTTCGACCGCGCCGAACGCGGCCAGCCAGGGATTGGGCGTGGCACTGTCGGGCATCACGCCGACGTTGCGCCAGCAGCTCGAACTGCCGGAGACTGCGCGCGGCGCGGTGATCACCGAGGTCAAGCCCGGATCGGCCGCCGACCAGGCGGGCCTGCAGCCCGGCGACGTGATCACCGGCGTAGGTGAGCGCAGCGTGACGGGCACGGCCGACGCCAGCCGCGCCATCCGCGATCAGCTGAAGGCCAACCAGGCGGTGGCGCTGCGGATCCTGCGCAACGGCCAGCCGGTGTTCGTGGCGGTGGCGCCGGCCGCCGATCAGGGCGACGGGCAGGACGACGGCAACGGCTAGCTGACGCCAGGCCGGACCGGGCTGCGGGCCACGCCGCCGCCCGGTCCGGCGGGAGGCCTCAGGCGTGGCCCACCGGTGTCAGCGTCTCGATCGTCGTCTCGCGCAACAATGCGGCAAACAGCCGCAGCGCATCCGAGGCGCCGCGATCGGCCAGCGTGCCGGCGGTGAACTGCACGGCAAACAGATCGGCCTGCTCGGCAATGATCAGGGACGCGCGCCGTAATGCCTGCTGGGCGAGCGCGGTCTGCAAAGCCTCCGGCATGGTCTGCCAGTCGGTCGGGCGGGTGCTTGACTTCGGCATGGCGCAAGAATGCCGCTGTATGCGTTAACTGAGCGTAATTCCTGGCCCGGCAGGCCTGTCTGCTAGCGCGATCGTGACCGTGCCGGCTTATCCCCGGGTGAGTTCGTAGAGCGCCACCGTGGTGGCCGCCGACACGTTCAGGCTCTCCATGGTGCCGGGCATCGCCAGGCCGGCCAGCTCGTCGCACGTCTCGCGCGTCAGGCGGCGCAGCCCGGCACCCTCGGCGCCCAGCACCAGCGCCACCCGACGCTCGGCCAACGCCGTGCCGCGCAACGGCGCGCCCTCGGCGGTCAGGCCGATGGTCCACACATCGGCCGCTTTCAGCGCCACCAGCGTGCGCGCCAGGTTCACCGCCCGGATCAGCGGCACGCTCTCCAGCGCGCCGGAGGCGGCCTTGGCCAGCGCGCCGGTTTCCTCGGGCGCGTGGCGATCCTGCACGATCACGCCGGCCACGCCGAAGGCCGCCGCCGAGCGCAGGATGGCGCCGACGTTGCGCGGGTCGGTCACCTGGTCGAGCACCAGCAGCGGGCCCGGCCGCTCCAGCACGCTGGCCAGCGGCGGCTGCGGCAGCGGGTCGGCCAGCAGACCGATCCCCTGGTGGACGGCATCGCGGCCGAGCATCTGATCCAGCCGTGCGCGCTCGATCCGCTCATGCGGCACCGACCATGGCGGCGGCAGGCGGCCGGCCAGCGCCTGCTCGGCCTCCTCGGTCAGCAGCAGCCGGCGGCAGCGGCGCTGCGGGTTGGCAAGGGCCGCGGCGACGGGATGCAGGCCATACAGCCAGATGGTGCCGGCGGGCGCGTGGCTGCGCGCCGGGGCGGACGGCCCAGCTGGCGCGTGGCTGCGGGCCGGGCGCGGCGCATCGGGCCGGCGCGCCGCCAGAGTCGGGCGGCCTTCCGGCCGCTTGCCGTGGGGGGAGGGGGGCTTCATCGCCCGGCTATGGCGCGGCCACCCCGGCAAGGCAAGCCGGCGCGTTGACAAGCGCCAACCACCGGCATATCCGCCTGCCTCTGCCGCGCAGGCGGAGGGGTGCCCGAGTGGCTAAAGGGGGCGGACTGTAAATCCGCTGGCTTCGCCTACGTTGGTTCGAATCCAACCCCCTCCACCAGACGCCCGCCACAGCACCGGACGCCCTGCGCCATGCCCGACCCATCGCCGCACGCCTGGCTGGAACCCCGCCTGTCTGCCCTGATGGCGGAAGCCGAAGCCGCCGGCATCGCGCGCGACGTGTCGGTCGCCGTGATCACCGATCTGGTCAACGGCCGCCTCTCGGCGCCGCTGCCGCCGCCGAGCGGCGAGAACGCGGATCGCGACATTGGCGAGCCCGACAGCGCCATCCATCACGGGCCGGCATCGATCCCGGCCGATGCCGCGGCCAACCCGATCTCGAACGCCCTCGATCACGTGGGCCGTCGCCGCTGGTAGCGCTGACGCGCGCCAGCGTGCTGCGGGCGGCGTTGTTCCTGGCCGCCGGCGCGCTGCTTGGCCTGGGTAATTTCGTCTATCCCTATCTGAGCGCGCGCGACGCGCTGCTCGGCTGGACGCTCGCTTTGGCTTTGCCGCTCGCCGCCGGCATCGCCTGGGCAGCCACGCGCGCCCGGGCCGCGCCGCTGCCGGCCGCGTGGCTGGTGCCCGGCAGCCTGCTGGCCGCATTGGCGGTGGCGTGGGCGGCCGAAAGCTGGTGGCCCAACTCGGCCGACGAGTACGGCTACGTGTTCCTCGCGCGCACGCTGCTGCACGGTCGGTTGTGGAACCCCGCGCCACCCGCGCCGGAGATCTACGAGATCGCCTGGACATATGTGCGGGACGGCAAATGGTTTTCGCAATACCCGCCGGCCTGGCCCGCCCTGCTCGCACCATTCCTGCTGGTCCACGCTGCATGGTTGCTCAACCCGCTGCTGACCGCCATGCTGTGCGGGCTCATGCTCGCTGCCCTACGGCTTCTGCACGCCGGGGAGACGATGGCGGTCTCGCTCACCGTGCTGCTGGTGGCCTCGCCTTTCGTGCTGTTCAACGGCGCATCGCTGTTTCCGCATACGCTGACGGCGGTGCTGATCCTGGGAATCGTTGGGCTGCAACTGCGCGAGCAGGTGCGACGTGTCGCGCTCCACCGGGCCGGTATCGGTGCGCTATTCGGTGTGCTGTTGCTGACGCGCTACGATGTATTCGTGTTGGCGGCGGCACCTTTCCTGATCGATGCGCTGTGGTTCCGGCGCGCGGCGCTGCTGCGGGACGCACCGGCCTACGTGCTGGGCGGCCTGCCGTTCGCGGCGGCATTCACTGCCTACAACCAGGCGCTCACCGGGCACCTGCTCAAGACACCTTACGCCTGGGCCTCCGGCGGCGCGCATATCGGCCTGTGGGGCAAGCACGTGGTGCTGAGCCAATCGCTGGCCGAAGCGGGGCTGCGCACCGCGCATTGGGCCGGCGAGCTGGCCGCGTTCACCAGCCCGCTGCTGATGCTGCTGGCGGGGCTGGCGATCGCCGCCAAGCTGCGCGCCGGCCGGCTGCGCTGGTACAACTCGCTGATGCCGCTCGCCGTCGTTTTCTTTTTTCTCTACCCGGCCACCGGTGGCCACGAATTCGGTCCGCGATACTGGTTCTTCGCCTGGCCCACGGCCATGCTGACCATCGCCACCGGGCTGGGCACGCCGGATGGCTGGCTCGCCGCAGGGCGCTGGCGCCTGCATGTCGCAAGCCTGGCCGCCGCCCAATTGCCAGCGTTCCTCGGCATGGCGGCATCCACCGCCCTGTTCACGCATCTCTACGTCGATCAGCGGCGCCAGGTGGAAGGCGTGCAGCCGCCCAGCGCGCCGTCGCTGGTGCTGATCCCCACCCGCGCGCTGATGCTCAGCCGCTGGCAGGGCGTGCCGATCGTCGCCCACAGCGCCGATTTCTGCCGCAACGGCGTCGAGGCGTCGGGCCCGGTGCTGTATGGCCGGGCCGACAACAATTTCCAGCACGCCGACCAGTTTGCCGGCGCCGCCTGCGCCTTTGCCGGCCGCACCGTCTATCTATGGCGCGCGCCCGGCGTGTTCGATCGCGTGCCGTGCCGGTGAGGGCAGCATGGCAGGCCCGGCGCCATTACCAGATCGGCTGGATGGCCTGCCGCGCTAGGCGGATCGTGTCGCCGTCGATCTGCATGTCGTCTGGCACGCTCAGCGCGGCGTCGCCGGCGGGCAGGCGGCGCAGCGGCAGCAGCAGCACGCCGTCGCTCACCGGCAGGATCTTGAAGTCGCGGGTGTTCTCGAACACGCGCCCGCCGGCCGTCAGCGTGAACGCGCCGAAATAGGCCCGTTCCCAGCCGCCGCGTAACGGCAGCCATAGCGCCCGGTTCAGGCCCAGCGCACCATCGGGCACCGCGATCGTGCGCGCTTGCAGGCGCAGCGGCTGCGTCGTCGCGTCGCGGAGCACCGGGCGCCACATCAGCGCCAGCACGGCGGCGGCGCATGCGATGAGGGCCGCTCCGCGCCGCGCGCGTCGCGTGAGCGCTTCGGCCACTTGCGCGGCCCACAACACCAGGAATGGAAACGTCCATTTGAAATAATGCACGTTGTAGAAACGCCAGAGGCCGTAGGGCTGCATGTCGCGATAGGCGAGGTACAGCGCCCAATGCAGCGTGACCGTCGCGGCCACGAGCAGCGCTGCAGGGCGCCGCGGTGCGCCGGCCACGGCCAGCACCATGCCCGCAATGCCGGGTGCCATCCAGGGCAACACCCAGGCCATGCCGGCGCCTTCCGGCAGCAGCGGGCGGGCACCGCACACGATCATCACCCAGCGCATCGGCAGCAGCCGCCACTCGAAACCCATGGAAGCCGAGCCGCTGACGTAAGGGCCGGGCGACCACCCGAACACGGCCATGTGCGCCCAAGCCAGCGGCGCCAGGCCGGCGACGAGTCCGGCCAGCCCCGCGCCGGCCCACGTCGTCCGATCCCGCCATCCGGCATGCGGGCGCCACAGCGCCCAGGCGGCATAGGCGCCGGTGGTGGCGAGCAAAATGGCCGCGTCGCTGGGCCGGAAGCCGGCCAGCACGGCCACGCACCCGCCCAACAGGAAGGCACGGTTGGCCCGCGGCTGCTCGGCGAAGCGCAGCGCCAGCAGCACCGCGGCGAACTGCCAGGGTGCGGCACCCGTGGTGCTCCACGGCACCACCCAGATCGCCGCCGCGGTGCGCCCGCTGAGCACAGCCACGGTAAAGCACAGCGCGAGCGCACCCGCCGGCCACGCCGGCGCCAGCCGGCGGCCGACGCGCATGAACAGCGCCAGGCAGGCGAGCAGGCAGGCCAGATCCGGAATCAGGAACGGCTGCCACGGCGTCAGCCGGACGAAGGCGCCGCCCAGCAGGGGGTAGAACGGCAAATAGTGGTGGCGCGAGGCTGCCAGATCGCCCGCCGCCCAGGCGCGCGCCGCCTGCAGGTAGCGCTGCTGGTCGGCACCCGCCCAGAAACCGGCGAAATTGGGGTATTTGACAGCGTGCACGCCGAGCACCACGGCGCAGAGCAGCGCCGCGCACGCCGCCACGATGCACGCCGACGCATGCTGCCGCAGCCAGCGGGCCAGCCGGCGCACGGGGGGCAGGCGCTTGGCATCCGCATCGCTTCGTGGCATCGCCACCTCATGCCAGATTCCGCCGCCCCGCACACCGGGCCCGCGCGCAGCACGCTTGACCCGGAGGACTGGGCCGAGACCCGCGCTTTGGGCCACCGCATGCTGGACGACATGATCGACTGGCTGGCCGATGCCCGCACGCGGCCAGTGTGGCAGCGCATGCCGGATGACGCGCGCGCCGAGCTTCGCGCAGGGTTGCCCCGATCACCCACGCCGATGGCCGCCATCTACGCCGATTTCCAGCGCCTGGTGCTGCCGTATGGCGCCGCCAACGAGCATCCGCGCATGATGGGTTGGGTGAATGGCGGCGGCAACGCGGCCGGTTTCCTGGCCGAGCTGCTGACCGGCATCTTCAACCCCAATTGCGGCGGGCGCGACCACGCCGCTATCGAGATGGAACGCCAGGTGGTCGCCTGGGCGGCCGAGATGGTGGGCATGCCGGCGCAGACCACCGGCGTGCTGCTGGCCGGCTCCTCGATGGCCAACATGGTGGCCGTGCTGGTCGCCCGTCGCGCTGCTCTGGGCGAGGCGGTGCGCACCGAAGGAGTGGGCGCCGCGCGCCTGACTGCCTACGCCTCGGCCGCCGCCCATGGCTGCATCCCGCGCGCGCTGGACATGGCCGGCATCGGCAGCAACGCGCTGCGCCTGATCCCGGCGGGCGCCGATCATCGCATGGATGTGGCTGCCCTGCAGGCCGCCATCGCCGCGGACCGCGCGGCCGGTCTGCAGCCCTTCCTGGTGGTGGGCACCGCCGGCAGCGTGGATACCGGTGCGATCGACGATCTAACGGCGGTGGCCGATACCGCGCGGCGCGAAAGCCTGTGGTTCCATGTCGATGGCGCGTTCGGGGCGACGGCCGCGCTCTCGGCGCGCTACCGCCCGATGCTGGCCGGCATCGAGCACGCCGACAGCCTGGCCTTCGATTTCCATAAATGGGCGCAGGTGCCCTACGACGCCGGCTGCGTGCTGGTGGCCGACCCGGCGTTGCACCTGCAGACTTTCGTCCAGTCGCTGGCCTATCTGACGCACGCCGAACGCGGCCTGGCCGGCAACCCGCCCTGGCCGCGCGATCTGGGGCCGGACCTCTCGCGCGAGTTTCGGGCCCTGAAGATCTGGATGACGCTGCGCGCCTACGGGGCCGAGGGGCTGGAGCGCGTGGTGGACCGGGGCTGCGCGGTGGCCCGGCACCTCGCCGCGCGCGTCGCGGCTGAACCGCTGCTGGAACTGCTGGCACCGGTGACGCTGAACATCGTTTGCTTCTGCGTGCGCGACGGCTCGGACCAGCTCAACCGCGACATCGTGGCCGACCTGCAGGAAGCCGGCATCGCCGCGCCGTCCACCACCACCATCGACGGCCGGCTGGCCATCCGCGCCGCGCTGTTCAACCATCGCACCATCGAAGCCGATGCCGATGCGCTGGTCGATGGCGTGCTGGCCTGCCTGGCACGGCGCGCCCCGCCGCCAGCCCAGTGAGGCCTTGCCTTCCCATGCGCCCCCACGCTGTATCGCGGCGTTGTTCCAGGAGAAGCTTGAAGTGAAACGCGTTCTGTTCCTGACCACGATCCTGGCGGCGCCCGCCTACGCCCAGCAGCCGCAACCCCAGCCTATGCCATACCCGCCTGCGGTGCCGGCGCCGCAGGACGTGGCTTTCCCCGGCACGATCACGCTGCAAGCCGACATCACCGATCTGGCCCGCCACGTCGTCAGCATCCACGAGACAATTCCGATCTCGCACCAGGGCGACATGGTCCTGCTGTATCCGGAATGGGTGCCCGGCGATCACGGCCCGACCGGCCCGCTGGCAGCACTGGCCGGGCTCGTCATCAAGGCCGGCGGCCAGCCGGTCGGCTGGCTGCGCGACACCGTCAACGTGCATGCGTTCCATGTGGCAGTTCCGGCCGGCGTCACCAGCCTCGATCTCAGCTTCCAGTACCTCTCCCCGCCCACCCGCAAGGAAGGCCGGGTCGAGATGACGCCCGACATGGTGGACCTCGCCTGGAACGAGCTCGCGCTGTATCCCGCCGGCTATTACACGCGCGGTATCGCCATCACCCCCAGCCTGGTGCTGCCCTCCGGCTGGCATTACGCGACCGCGCTGGACACGGTGGCGGCCGGCGACGGCCATGCCCAGTTCAAGACCACGACGTTCAACACCCTGGTCGATTCGCCGTTCTACGCCGGCCGCTACAATGCGCGCATCGATCTGGCGCCGGGCGCCAATCCGCCCGTCCACCTCAACATCTTTGCCGACAAGCCGCAGGATCTGGTCATCACGCCGGACCAGCTCGCCCGCCACCGCGCGCTGGTGACGCAGGCCAAGCTGCTGTACGGCGCGCAGCATTACGCGCATTACGATTTCCTGTTCGCGCTCAGCGACCAGCTCGGCGGCGTCGGCCTCGAACACCACCAATCCAGCGAGGATGGCGAGGGCCGCGACTACTTCACCGCCTGGGACAAGACGGCTGCCGACCGCGATCTGCTGCCGCATGAATACACCCATTCGTGGGACGGCAAGTTCCGCCGCCCGGCCGATCTGTGGGCGCCCAACTTCAACGTGCCGGAACGCGACAGCCTGCTGTGGGTGTACGAGGGCCAGACGCAGTTCTGGGGCCAGGTTCTGGCCGCACGCTCCGGCCTGTGGACGCGCGCGGAAGCGCTCGACGCGATCGCCGACGATGCCGCCAGCATGGAACAGGAAACCGGCCGTGCCTGGCGCCCGCTGCAGGACACCACGAACGACCCGATCATCAACGAGCGCCGGCCGCAATCCTGGCACAGCTGGGAACGCCAGGAGGATTACTACACCGAGGGCCTGCTGATCTGGCTCGATGCCGACACGTTGATTCGCGAGCAGACGCACGGCCAGAAATCGCTGGGCGATTTCGCGCGCGCGTTCTTCGGCGTGCAGGATGGCAGCGTCGTCACCCTGCCATACACATTCAACGACGTGGTCAACACGCTGAACGGCGTGCTGCCCTATGACTGGGCCGGCTTCCTGCGCACGCGGCTCGACCGCACCGGCACCGGCGCGCCGCTCGATGGGCTGAAGCGCGGCGGCTACCGGCTCGTCTATAACGACACGCCGTCGCCGTTCGAGAAGAGCTACGAGGAGAAGCGCAAGTTCCACGATTACAGCGCCTCGCTCGGCGTGCAGATCGATGGCGAGGACCAGACGATTTCCGGCGTCATCTGGGGCAGCCCGGCCTGGCGCGCCGGCCTGGTGAAGGGCGGCAAGATCATCGCCATCAACGGCCTGGCCACGGGCGACGGCAACGACCTCGACGCCGCCATCAAGCTCGCGCACACGGACCAGGCGCCGATCGAAGTGCTGGTGCAGGATGATCTGCATTTCCGCACCATCCGCATCCCGTATCACGACGGGCTGCGCTACCCGCATCTCGAGCGCATCCCCGGCACGCCGGCGCTGCTCGACGATCTGCTGACGCCGCTGAAGTGATCGCCTCGCCCTGCACGAAGGTTTGCCAGATTGACCAGCGTGCAGGGTTCTGCCTCGGCTGCCGCCGCACCCTGGGCGAGATCGCCGCCTGGGGCGGCATGACGGAGGAGCAGCAGGCCGCCGTGCTGGCCCTGCTGCCCGGGCGGCAGGCGGCCGCGCCGGCGCAGCCCTAGGCCGGGCTGCGGAAACCGCTTTCCTCGCCCGATGGAACGCGCTTGTCTGTCACCAACTGCACCGTGCACGGGCCGTCAGAGCCCATTCGAGGAGATTGCCATCATGCGCGTCCGCATCGCCTGCCTGCTCGCCTGCACCGCGCTGGCTAGCCCGGCTGCCGCCGAAACCCAGGCCTACGCGCCGGTTACCGATGCGCGCCTGGCGGCCGCCGCCACCGATCCCGGCTGGCTGATGTACCGGCATGATTACGCCAGCGACGGCTATTCCCGGCTCGACCGGATCAGCACCGCCACCGTGGCGGGCCTCAAGCCGGTCTGGGATTACCGCAGCACCTACACGCAGGGCCACGAGGCGCCGCCGGTGGTCAATGGCGATACCATGTTCATCACCACGCCCAAGGACGAGGTGCTCGCCTTCCAGGCCAGCACCGGCCATCCGCTCTGGACCTACCAGCACGACCTCAGCCACGCCGCGCTGAAAACCGTCTGCTGCGATGTCGTCAATCGCGGCGTCGCCCTCTACGGCAACAACGTCTACCTCGCCACGCTGGACAATTACGTGGTGGCGCTCGATGCCCGGTCGGGCGCGGTGGTGTGGAAGAAGCAGCTGCAGCCGGCCGATCAGGGCGCTGCGATGACGCTGGCGCCGCTCATCGTGCATGGCCGTGTCGTCGTCGGCCTGTCGGGTGGCGAATACGGCTCCCGCGGTTCGGTGGTTGCGCTGGATGCCGCCACCGGTGCGATGGCCTGGCAGCGCTACACTGTTCCGGCACCGGGCGAGCCCGGCGGCGATACCTGGCCGGCCGGCGCCTACAAAACCGGCGGCGGCGGCGCCTGGCTCACGGGCAGCTACGACGCGGAAACCGACACGCTGTTCTGGGGCGTGGGCAATCCCGGCTCCTGGCTGGCCACGCAGCGGCCGGGTAAGAACCTCTACACCGACAGCGTCATCGCCATGGATCCCGCCACCGGCGCCATCAAGTGGCACTACCAGTACACGCCAAACGACAGCTGGGATTACGACGGCACCAACGAGACGGTGCTGACCGACCTCACGCATGACGGCGTGGCGCACAAGGCGATCGTTTCGGCCAGCCGTAACGGCTGGTTCTTCGCCATCGACCGTGTCTCCGGCAAGCTGATCTATGCGGAGAAGTTCGCCCACGCCACCTCGGTGGATCACGTGGCCGATGGCGAGATGGTCACCAACGACGCCATGCGCCCCGCCGTGGGCCAAGAGGTGTTCACCTGCCCCAGCTTCCTCGGTGCCAAGAACTGGTGGCCGATCGCCGTCGATCCGCAAACGCACATGGCCTACGTGCCGACGCTGTACACCTGCATGTCGATCAAGGGTGTCACGCCGGCCGCCTACAAGCAGGGGCTGCCCTTCCTCAACGAGTCCTTCAAGGTGCTGCGCGACCCGGCGAGCCCGGATGTGTGGGGCGCCGTGCAGGCGCTCGATCTCGATACCGGCAAGCAGACCTGGCGGTTCCCGAGCAAGCTGCCCTGGAACGGCGGCATGCTGGCCACCGCCGGCGGGCTGGTGTTTTCCGGCAGCGTGGATGGTTATTTGTATGCCTTCGATGCCAAAACCGGCGCTGTCGCCTGGAAGAGCCCGAAGATGAGCTCCGGCGTGCTCGGCGTTCCCAGCACCTGGACGGTCGGCGGCAAGCAATATGTGGGCGTCTGGGCCGGCTATGGCGGCGTGGTGCCGCTATGGGGCGGCGAGATCACCAAGGATCCGGCGTTCAAGGCGATCCCGGTGGGCGGCCACCTTTACGTGTTCGGGCTCTGATCCATGCGCCGGCGTGCAACGCTCATGGCCCTGCTGGCGCTGCTGCCGGCCAGCGCCGTGCACGCGGCCGCCGCGCCGGCGCTGTACACGCAGCAGCAGGCCCAGGCCGGGGCCGCGAAATACGCCGATAATTGCGAGCAATGCCACGGCGCCCAACTGGAAGGCCGCGCCGGCCCGGCCCTGCGCGGGCCGGCCTTCGCGCCGCCCTCGGCCAACCTCACGGTGGGCGAGATCTTCACCATGGTCAGCCAGCAGATGCCGGCGTCCAACCCCGGCAGCCTGGACCGCCAGGACTATGTGGAAATCATCGCCTACCTGCTGCAGCAGAACGGCTACCCGGCAGGGCCGCAGGCGCTCGATACGGCGTCGAAGGCTCCGCTGGTCTATCAGGGCAAATAAGGCCCGCACACACCCAAACTCGTTCAGGGAGACAGGCCATGGTCAGCAAGATCCTCAAGGACGTAGCCCAGCACATCGCCATCCGCCCGCATTACGACAACTATATTGGCGGCCGCTGGACGCCCGCCGTGCAGGGCCGCACGTTTGACAATCTCTCGCCCATCAACGGCCAGGTTATCTGCACCATCGCCCGCTCTTCGGCCGAGGACGTGGAGCTGGCGCTCAATGCCGCCCACGCTGCGCGCGAAGCCTGGGGCCGAGCCTCGCCCGCCGAACGCGCGCGGGTGCTGCTGCGCATCGCCGACCGCATGGAGGAGAAGCTCGACCTGCTGGCCATGGTCGAGACGATCGACAACGGCAAGCCGCTGCGCGAGACCACGCTGGCCGACCTGCCGCTGGCCATCGACCATTTCCGCTATTTCGCCGGCTGCATCCGCGCGCAGGAAGGCACCAGCAGCCAAATCGACGAGGATACCGTCGCCTACCATTTCCACGAGCCGCTGGGTGTGGTGGGGCAGATTATTCCGTGGAACTTCCCGATCCTGATGGCCGTCTGGAAGCTCGCCCCGGCGCTGGCGGCCGGCAATTGCGTGGTGCTCAAACCCGCCGAGCAGACGCCCATGAGCATCATGGTGCTGATGGACGTGCTGGGCGACATCATTCCGCCGGGCGTTGTCAACGTGGTCAGCGGCTACGGCCTCGAAGCCGGCAAGCCGCTTGCGCAGAGCAAGCGCGTTGCCAAAGTGGCGTTCACCGGCGAGACCACGACCGGCCGGCTGATCATGCAGTACGCGTCGGAAAACATCATACCCGTCACGCTCGAGCTGGGCGGCAAATCGCCCAACATCTTCTTCGCCGACGTGATGGCCGAGGAGGACGATTTCTTTGACAAGGCGCTCGAAGGTTTCGCCATGTTCGCGCTCAACCAGGGCGAGGTGTGCACCTGCCCGAGCCGGGCGCTGGTGCATGAGAGCATCTACGACCGCTTCGTGCAGGCGGCCATTCGCCGCGTCGAGCGAATCACTATGGGCAACCCGCTCGACATGGCCACGATGATCGGCGCCCAGGCCTCGCAGGAGCAGCTCGACAAGATCCTTGCCTACATCAAGATCGGCACCGACGAAGGTGCACGTATCCTCACCGGCGGCACGCGCGCCACCCCGGGCGGCGATCTGGCGGGCGGCTATTACGTGACGCCCACCGTGTTCGAGGGTCACAACGCGATGCGCGTGTTCCAGGAGGAGATCTTCGGCCCCGTGCTGGCGCTCACGCGCTTCAAGGACGATGCCGACGCGCTGGCCATTGCCAACGACACCGCCTACGGCCTCGGCGCCGGCATTTGGACGCGCGACGGCAACCGCGCCTACCGCTTCGGCCGTGCGATCCAGGCCGGGCGGGTGTGGACCAACTGCTACCACCTGTATCCGGCCCACGCGGCGTTCGGCGGCTACAAGCAATCCGGCATCGGCCGGGAGAACCACAAGATGATGCTGGACCACTACCAGCAGACCAAGAACATGCTGGTCAGCTACAGCCCGAAGGCGATGGGCTTCTTCTGATCACGCGAGGGTAGAACCAGGCCCTGCCGCGCCTTCTGCCGGCGCGGCAGGGCAGGGGCGTTCGGCCCGCGCGATGATCAGCCCGACCGGCAGCCAGAAGATGAACCACAAGGGACCCGGCCCCTTGGTGATCTGGCCCAGATCCGTCAGCCCGCCCAGCAGCGTGCTCACGCCCAAGGCGGTCATCCACAGCCGGTCGGCATCCATCGCCCGACGGCCGCGCCAAAGCGCCAGCACGGCCCAGCCCAGCAATCCGCCGAACAGCACGAAGCCCACCGCGCCGCTGTAGAACAGCACGGACAAATACAGGTCGTGCGGGAAGGTGATGCCGGGCAGGTCCAGATTGGCCGCCAGCCCGTGCCCGAACAGCGGTCGCTGGCCGATCAGCACCAGCGTGCGATCCCAGATTTCGAAGCGGTGCGAGGAGCCGCGGGCCACCAGGATCGCCGCCTGATGGTGCCGCATCGCCCCGGGCAGCAGCCGCCAGCCAGCTGCGAGCGCCGCCAGCGTGGCCAGCGCCCGCCAGCGCCACGGCCCCGCCGCGCACAGCAACACGGTGGCGGCCGCGCCGGCCAGCAACGGCCCGCGGCTCTCGGTCATCAGCACGAACCCGGCCATCGCTACGGCGGCGGCCAGGTGCGCCCAGCGCCGCCGAGGCTCCGTCAGGCCACGGCACAGTGCCGTCAGGTAGGCGGCCAGCATGACCGAGGCGCCCAGGATCGGGTGGGAGGTGGCACCCCAGCCATGCAGCCGCTCGGTGTGCTGCGGCACCAGCAGGCCGATCACCACCGAAAAGACGGCGTTGGCCGCCCCTGCCCAGATCAGCATCTCGGCCAGGGCCCGGCGCGCCGGCGCGGTGCGCAGGCCGGTCGCCATCGCGGCCACGAACACCAGGGTCATGGCGGTATCGATGGCGAAGCGCGCCGAGCGGTGGCCGTCATCGTGCCCCCACAGCAGCGTCAGGCCGGACCACACGATCAGTGCCGCCGCCCACCACCAGCCGGCGGTGTGCAGCCGCGCGATCTCGCGCCAGCCCAGCAACACCAGCGGCAGCACCGTCGCGTAAAACACCAGCGCATAAGCGGGCCCGGTCGGCAGCACGAAAGCCGCGCCCACGAAGGCCACGAGCGCCCAAGGCAGCAGGCCCGCCAGCCGCGCCATCATGCCGCGATCAAAGTCGGCCATTCGTAGTGCTTGGGGTCGTGCGTGCCCATCGCCACCGCCACCACATAGCCCGCCACCAATGTCTCGTTGAACAGCGCGTGGTAGCGCAGGCGGCCGGCGCCGGCCAAGGCGGCGCGCCAGGCCGGCTCGGCCTTCATGCGCCGCAGATGCCCGGCCAGCTCGTCGAGCCCGGAGAAGAACGCCATCTCGCCCGGCCCGAACAGCCGGTCGTAGCCCGTCGCGCGGTCGATCAGAATAGCCTGGCCGTTGCCCGCCATGTGCGCCAGCCGGTCGCTCGAATAGAGCGGCGCGTCGTTGCGCCGGCTGGCGTTCAGCCCTGCCGCACAGGCCGAAAGCGCTGCCTGATAGGCCGCCCCCGCCAGAGGCGGCTGGCCCTCGGCCCCGGCCAGCATCGTGCGCAGGCCGGGGACCTTGCCCCGCAGCGCGGCGATGAAATCGTCCATGTTCCAGTCCCGGCCGCACAACGTACGCAGCGGGCGGGCAGGATGGCCGCAGGCGAAGAACAAATCGTGCGGCGGGGCAGGGTCCAGATCCGCCCGCCCGCTCTCGACGGCGAAATCCACCGGGTTGGGCAGGAAGCCGAGCGCCATGCCCGGCCGCCGCAACGGCGCCAGCGCCTCGCCCGCGGTCGATACCAGGGTCGCGTCCACCACCTCCAGCTTGCCCCGCAGGCGGGCCACATTGTCCGGCTCGAATAGCGGATCGACGTTCCATTGCAGCACGCGCAGGCCCGGCAGCGCCTGGCGCAAGGCGGCCACCGTGCCGGCGCGGATGGTGTCGGCATGGCCCAGCACCAGCAGATCCGGCCGCATGTCATGCGCCAGCCGCGTCAGCGCGCGGTTGGCCTGGCTGACGCCAAACTTGCGCGAGCCGAACACATTGCCCGCCCGCGCGGCATCCCGATCGGCGAAATCCACCACCTGATGGCCAAGCTTGATGAAGCCGCGGCTGATCTTGGGCGCCACCGAATGCAGGAAGGCGCCCTTGGCCCGCGATCCGAAATTACCGACGTGAAGGATGCGCATCAGGCCCGCCACCAAGAACGGATCGGCGGTTGTGGCAAGCCCGGCCGCGCACAGCCCCGGCCACCTGCGTCACACCCGCGGCCGTGTCCGTGAAGGTTCCGTGACAGCTTGGCGGGGCCATGCCGCAAGCGCGTGGCGTCTGATATGCACCGCAACAATCCTTTTCCGATTGTGAGCGGCCGACATGACTTCCTATCCCGCCATGTCCCGCCGCCAGCCGGCGCGCCGCTCCGCGCTTATGCACTCCGTCAGCCTGGGCGCGCTCGTCGTGGCAGGCGGCGGCTTGCTGGGCAGCGCGCAAGCCGCGCCGCTGCGCTCGCTCAGCCAGGCCCTGGCCATGGCCAGCCATGCCGCCCAACAGGCCGTGGCACCCGCCAATGCAGTCACCGCCAGCAAGCAGGCTGCGCTCGGCGCGCGCAATCTCGCCGCGGCAGCCACCCGGCTGCGCAGCCTGTCCGATGCATTGGCCGCCGCCGGCAACACGGCCGGCGGAATTGCGCCCGGCTCGCCGCTGGTGGTGGACGGCTTCGGCCCCGGCACCGGGCTGCAGGTTGCACCCGGCACGCTGGCCGGCGGCACGCATTGGCAGGGCGCCACGCTGCCCAGTTCGGCCACCACCGCGGGCGGCATCACCGTCAACGTCAAGCAGAGCCAACCGCTCGCCCAGCTCACCTGGAGCAGCTTCAACGTCGGCCGCCGCACCACGCTGAATTTCGACCAGAGCGCCGGTGGCAGCCAGGCCAGATCGTGGACGGTGATCAACACCGTGCAGGATCCGCTGGCCAATCCCAGCCAGATCCTCGGCGCCATCACCGCCCAGGGCAAAGTCTTCGTGCTCGACCGCAACGGCATCGCCTTCGGCCGGGGTGCGACCATCAACGTGGGCTCGCTGGTCGCGGCCACCGCCGACATCGCGGCCACCCAGTTCGCCACCACCGCATCCGGCGTCACCAGCTTCAACCTGTTCGGTGCCCAGGTCGCCTCCACCGATGCGGTGACCGGGCTGACGCTGGCCTACCAGCCGACTTTCGTGAACGGCACCGCGGCCGCAATCACCGTGGCCCCTGGCGCGACTATCCAGACAGCGTCGGGCGGCACGGCCGGCGGCTATGCCATGCTGCTCGGCGGCAACGTCGCCAACGCCGGCATCATCAACACGCCGCAGGGCCAGGCGGTGCTGGCGGCCGGCACCGCCTTCACGCTGCGCCAGGGCAGCCAGGGCTCGGTCACCACCGGCAATCTCACCTCCACCACCATCGGCGCGGAAGTGGCGGCCACCAATTACGGCACCAGCACCACCTCGGGCTTTCTGAGCAACGTGCCGATCAACATCACCTTCAGCACCGGCGCCGTGGCCAATGCCGGCATCGTGCTGGCCGACCAAGGCGACATCTCGCTCGTCGGCCACACCGTCACGCAATCGGGCGTGCTGATGGCCACCACCACGGTGAACCATCGCGGCACCATCCACCTGCTTACCCCGAACGACGGCAGCGACCAGGAGAGCGGCATCACGCTGGCCCCGGGTTCGCTGACCGAAATCCTGCCCGAGGATAACGGCCTGACGGCGCTCGACAGCCAGCGCGCCGCCAACGTGGCCGGCAGCCTCGTCCTCAACACCTATCGCAGCACCACGGGCCTGACCGCGCCGAAGCTGAACGACACGAGCCTGATGGCCGACCAGCTGGGCGAAAGCCGGGTGGAGCTGTCCTCCGGCGGCGCCATCGACGTGGGCGCCGGCGCGCTGGTGGTGGCCCAAGGCGGCCAGGTGGCGGTGGGTGGCGGCAGCAAGGTGGTGATCGAAGCCGGCGCCAACCTCGATGTTTCGGGCACCACCAACGCGCTGCTGCCCGCCAGCGCCAACGACCTGCTGGTCAACGTGCAGCCGTTCCAGCTGCGCGATAGCGCGGCCAATCGCACCGGCGGGCTCAAGAGCACGAATGTATACGTGGACGCGGCGACGCTGGTGCAGATCGCCAGCGGCAGCTACGCCGGCAACATCTACACGCCCGGCGGGCTGATCGAGGTGGCGGGCTATCTCGGCCTGGTGCCGCACGGCATCGCCGAATGGACCGCCATCGGTGGCCAGGTGACGCTGCAAGCGGCCCAGCTTCAGCTCGACGCCAGCAACAAGCCCACCACCGTCGCCGGCGCGGTGATCACCCAGCCGGGTGCGGCCATCAATCTGCAGGGCGGCACCGTCAGCGTCCAGGCCGGGCCGGTGAAGCAGAGCTATGTCCGCAGCGCGGACGGCACCGTCTACAACGTCAACACCGCACCGGGTAACCTCGTCTATACCGGCCTGTACACCGGCACCACGGTGGCGCACCCGCGCTGGCACATCACCGACACTTTCAACAATCCGTTGCTGACACCAGGCACGATCGAGCAGGCAGGCTACGCGATCGGCCGCGACGCCGGCTCCCTCACCATCAATGCCGCCACCGCCGTGCTGCAGGGTTCGGTCTTCGCCGGCGTCACGCTGGGCCAGTCCCAGCAGGGCGCGCGCCCCGCCGGCATCACCGACCCCTATTTGCTGGCGCAGACCGTGGTGCCGCAGGCCGGCAGCCTGGCGCTGGGCAACATCGTCACCGGCGTGCTGCAGACGCTGACCACGCCGACGCAGATCGTGTTCCAGGCGACCAACGGCGCCGGCGCCAGCGGCACCGGCACGATCGCCGCACCGGTGATCGACACCGCCATCATCGACGCGCCGATGCTCGATGCGGGCGGGTTCGCCAGCATCGTGGCCAGCACCGGCGGCAACATCGCCGTCAACGCGCCGCTCACGGTGGCCAATGGCGGTACCATCGCGCTTACCGGCGCCAACATCACGGTCAATGCGGACCTCACCGCGCGCAGCGGCGCCATCACGCTCACCGACCAGCTCGCCAGCACGCATCTGCCGGTGGCTCCCACCACCTCCATCACGCTCGCGCCCGGCGCCCGGCTCGATACACGCGGCGTGTGGACCAACGGCAAGACCGGCCCGGGCTCGCTGGTCGGCCTCGGCAGCGTCAATGGCGGCACCGTCACCATCGCGGGCGCCGCCGGCGTGGCGTTGCAGGCCGGTTCCACCGTCGATGTCTCCTCCGGCGGCGCGGTGCTGGCCAGCGGGCGGCAGGTGACCGGCCGCGGCGGCTCGGTCACCATCGTGGCCGACCAGGATCTGGTGGCCGGCACCGGCTTGCTGAACCTGTTCCCGGTCACCGTGGCCAGCACCATCGTGGGTTACGGCAGCGCCGGCGGCGGCACTCTTCAGCCTCACGGCGCCCGAAATCCGCATCGGCGGCGCCGGTCCTGGCCCGTTCATCACCTTGCCGCTTGACCCGGCGCTGTTCGCCACCGGCTTCGCCCGCTACGCGATCGACGGCACCGCCCAGTTGAGCGTGGCGCCCGGGACCCAGCTCTCCGTCGCCCAGCCGATCTACCAGCTCAGCCAAGGTTTCGCGGTGCCCACCGGCGGCGATCCCGCTGCTGCCTACAGCGTCGTGCTGCCCGCGCTCTACACGCCCACGCGCAGCACCGACGTGCTCACGCAACGCGCCGGCGCCAGCCTCGTGCTGTCCTCCTCGGTGGGCCCCAACTCGGCCGCCGGCGGCCCGCTCACCATCGGTGCCGGCGCCACCATCAGCGTCGATCCCGGCCAGGCCATCGCCCTGGCCGGCTACGGCCAGGTCAGCGTGTTCGGCACGCTCATCGCGCATGGCGGCACCGTCCAGGTCGCCAACACCAGCTACGGGCTCGACCAGACCAGCATCAACGCGGCGCCGGTCGTCAGCGCGTTCCAATCCGGCACCTCGGTCTGGATCGACGCGGCCAGCCGCATCGATGTTTCTGGCCAGGCCGTGGTGCAGACCGACAGCCAGGGCCGCAATTTCGGTATCGCACCCTCGGGCGGCAGCATCCTGCTCGGCAGCGTCGGCGCGTCCACGCCCACGCTGGCCGAGGTGATCGTGCGCCCGGGTGCCATCCTCGATGCCGATGGCGCGGCGGCGCGGGTGGACGTGGTGCCACAGACCACCGACGGCTTGCTGCCGCTGCAATCCCGCCCGGTCGAGCTGGTGGGCAATGGCGGCACCATCGCCGCTGAGTCGGCCATCGGCCTGGCGCTGGATGGCACGCTGCTGGCCCATGCCGGCGGCCCCGGCGCGGCCGGCGGCGGGCTGCAGCTCACGCTTGATGCGATCAACCTCGCGCAGTTCACCAACATTCCGACCGCGGTCTATCAGCCGCGGCAGATCCTGGTGACCGAGGCCACGGTTCCCGTCCTGACCCAGCCCGCGCTGCAGCCCGGGCAGCCGCTCGCCGCCGGCTACGGCACCGCCCGGCTGTCGCAGCAGGAAATCGATGCCGGCGGTTTCGACGCGGTGGCACTCTCGGCGCAATCCGCCGCCATCGTGTTCGACGGCAAGGTGGATTTGCACACCGGCAGCAGCATTGTGCTGGGCGCTGGGGTCATCGGCACCACGGCTCCCACCGGCTCCGTCAGCATCGCCGCGCCGTATGTGAGCCTGATCGGCGAAAACGCGCAGGTGCTGAGCGACAACGGCGTGCCGATCCTGCCCGCCGCGCCGACCCAGGCGCGCCTGACGGTGCAGGCCGACCTGCTAGATCTGAGCGAGACGCTCTATTTCGGCGGCGGCCAGACGGTCTCGCCGGTGGCCCCCTCGACGACGGGCACGTCCAGCACGGGCACGTCCAGCACGGGCACGTCCAGCACGGGCACTTCAGCACGGCCTCGTCCACCGGCAGCGTAACTGCCGCCGCACCCAGCGCCTTCGGCGGGCCGCCCCAGGGCGTGGTCACGACCGCGTCTCGGCTTCGCGCAGACCAATTTCGACAGCAGCGGCGACATCCGCCTGCTCGGCAGCCCCAGCGCGGGCACCGGCACGCTGCTCAGCCAGGGCAACATCGCGTTCGAGGCGAGCCAGCTCTACCCCGCAAGCGGGCAGAAGATGCAGGTGATCGCCGGCGCCAACCCGCTGGTCGGCTCGGGCAAGCCGGTGTCGATCGGCGGCACCATCCTCATCACCTCCAACGCCAGCCCGGCCCAGCCGCCCTACTCGGTCGGCGGCGGCCTGGAGTTCAGTGCGGGCACCGTCATCCAGGCCGGCACCGTGCGCGCGCCGGAAGGCACGCTGGCGTTCGACGACGGTGCCGGCGCCAACTTCACCAGCTACGCGCCCAGCCGCATCAGCTTCCTGCCCGGCAGCGTCACCTCGGTCAGCCTCGCCGGCCAGGTGATCCCGTTCGGCGGCACGCTGGACGGCGTCAGCTACGCGGCCCCCGGCGGCGGCACCCCGCCGCTGTTCACGCCCACGGTCACGCTCGGCGCCCAGTCGGTCACCGTCATGGAGGGTGCCACCATCGATCTGCGCGGCGGCGGCACCCTGGCCGGCGCGGGCTTCGTCTTCGGCCGCGGCGGCTCGGCCGACGTGCTGACCACGCCGCTGCTCGATCTGGCGGGCGGTGCCATCATCGCCAACGCCGCATCGCCCACGCAGGCCGTGCAGCCGGCGCGTTCGGGCGACCCGGTGTACGCCATCCTGCCCGGCTACCAATCCGCCTACGCACCGCCCGCCGGCGCCGAGGATGGCGCAACTACGCCCACCCGCATCGGCGCGCAGATCACCGTGCAGGCGGGCCAGGTCGCGGGCCTGGCGGCCGGCACCTACACGCTGCTGCCGGCGATCGACGCGCTGCTGCCGGGCGGCTACCGGGTGGAGCTGGCATCGGGCACGCTGCCGCTGGGCACCGCGCTGGCGCAGGGCAACTTCACCACCGCCGCGGCCGTCACGCTCAGCGTTGCCAACACCACCATCCGCAACCCGGTCCCCAGCCTGGCGCTGTTCACCAGCGGCGCCGGCGTGCGCCAGCTCTCGCAATATGACGAGGAGAGCTACAACGCCTTCGAGGCGGCGGCAGCCACGCAGTTCGGCGCGCCCCGGCCGTTCCTGCCGCAGGACGCCAAAACGCTCGACCTGAACTACTACAGCCTGTCGCCGACGCTGACGGCGCTCAGCTTCGCGCCGTCCGCTCTGCTCGCGAGCCCCGCGCCGGGCGGCTACGGGGCGACGCTGGAAGTCAACTCCACCCTGCCCATCGCGATTACCGGCCCCGCCGACGTGGCGCCGGCAGGCGACCTCGCGATCGCCGCCGGCGTGCTCAGCGCGCTCGACTGCCGCGCTTAGTGATCGGCGGCACGCTGTCGGTCAACGCCACCGCATCGACCACGATCAATGTCAACGCGTTAGCACCTTCCGTTGATGTGGCGCCGCATGCCGTGCTGACCGGCGGCGACGTGCTGATCACCACGGCGGCGTCCGGCCAGATCACCGTCGAGCCGGGTGCGCGCATCAGCACGCTGGGCCAGGTGCCGGCCGCCTACGATGCCGCCAACGGCTTCCTGTTCAACACCGAATACGGCACCGGCACCGCCTATCCGGCGCTCGATGTCAGCAACGGCCGCGTGGTCTTCAGACCCAACACCGATGTCGCCGCCGGGGCAGCGATCAGCATCGGCGACGGTGCTGCGCTGCTGGCCGGCGGCAGCCTCAATGTCGTGGCCCCGTCCAGCACCGTCGTCACCATCGGCAACGCCGATCTGCGCGCGCCGATCGCCGCGATCGCCGTCGCCTCGATCAACATCGGCAACGCGACGGACCTCGCCGGCCAGGCCACCACTCTGCCTTCCGGCCTCAACCTCACGCCCGCCAGCTTCCTGGCGCTGCTCAACGTCGGCCAGGGCGCCGCCGCGGGGGCCGGAACCCAGCTTACGCTGACCGCCACGCAGGAGGTCAACCTGCTGGGCAGCTTCACGCTGGATACCCGCACGCCGACCGGGCCGGGCGGCGCGCTGCAGAGCGTGACCGACCTGGTGCTGAACACGCCGGCCATCTACGGCGTCGGCACCGCCCCGTTAACGTTCCCACCCCGACCGTGCCGTCTCCATCTTCCTCCGCAATTTTACGTGGAGCGGGGTCGCCACCTCGGCGCCGGCATGCTCAGCGCCAGCGGTTCGAGCATCGTCTCCGCCTTGCCGGGCGGCCGGATCGCCGCCAGCCTGGCCCACGTCCTCCGGCGCGCTCTCCATCAGTGCCGGAACCATTGTGCTGGGCTATGGGCCGCAGACGCAGCCGAACAACCAGGTGGTGCTCGGCCGCCTGGTCGGCGGCTTCGACATCCGTCAGTCTGACCGGCACGAGCGAAATCACCGCCAACAACAAGAGCGCGCTCTCGGTATTCGCCACGCAGACGGTGGTGGGCCAGCCGGGCACCGGCGGCAATCTGACGCTGACCACGCCGCTGCTGACCACCGATTCCGGCGCGGTGCTGAACCTGACTCGCCGGCGGCACGCTGAGCGTGGCCGCGCCGTCGGGCGCCACCCCGGCCGCCACGGCGCCGGTCGCCACGCTGGGCGGCCAGATCGATCTTGCGGCCGGCAGCATCACGATCGCCACCGCTCTGGCACTGCCCGCCGGGCAGCTCACCGCCACCGCGCAAGGCGGCATCGATGTCGGCGCGGCCGGCACTATCGACCTCTCGGGCCGCACCGTCAGCTTCTTCGAGCAGACCCGCGCCGCACCCGGCGGCACGCTGGCGTTCGAGAGCACGGCCGGCAGCATCACGCTCGATCCCGGCTCGGTGCTCGATGTCGGTGCGCAGAACGCTGCCGCGGGCAGCATCGCGTTCAACGCGCTGAGCGGCACCGTGGCGCTGGACGGCACGCTGCTCGGCAATGCCGGCGTCGGCCAGGCGGGCGGCAGCTTCACCGTGATCGCCGGCACGCTGGCTTCAGCACTGCAGGCCGCCAATCTCGCCGCGGCGCCAGCGCGTTTGCCGAGGTGAACGCCGCCCTCAACACCGGCGGCTTCATCGCCAGCCGCAGCTTCGAGTTCAGCACCGATGTCGGCCCGTCAAAGGCCGCCAGCACCGACATCTTCATCGGCAACGATACCGCCGGCCACGCGCTGCTCGCCGCCTCGGCGGTGAGCGTGACCGCGGATGCCGGTAGCGTCACGGTGGCGGGCACCATCGACGCCTCGGGCACCGGCCCGGGCGCCATCCGGCTTGCGGCCACCGGCGATCTGACGCTGGAGGCGGGCGCCGTGCTGGACGCGCATGCCAACCGTACGGCGACCGACAGCTACGGCCAGCCGATCGACGCCGAGAACCGCGCCCACGTCACGCTGACCACCACCGCCGGCACGCTGCATCTGCTGGGCGGGCAGGTCGATCTCGGCTACCCCGGCCAGGCAGGCCCGGGCACGCCGCAGGGCCAGCTGGTGCTGAACGCGCCGCGCGTGGGCAGCGACGACGTGGCGATCGATGCCGCAGCACCGCTGCAGATCGAGCGGCGCGCAATCGGTGGCCCTGTATGCCTGGCGCACCTATCTGGCGCAGGATCGCAATGGCACCGTGGCGCAGATCTACGGCGGCCACAGCCGCACCGCCGCCAGCCCGATCCTGGCCCTCGCCGCCATCGACGCAGACAGCCAGAGGTTCATGACCGCGGCCGGGGCCAACACCGCCCTGGCCGGCCGCCTGGCGGGCCTGGCTACCCTCGGCACAACCTTCCACCTGCGCCCGGGCGTGGAGATCGACAGCACCGCCGCTTCGGGCGGCAACATCACCATCACCGGCGACGTCGATCTTTCCGGCTATCGCTACTCCGATGTCGGCTATGGCCAGGCCGTCACCCAGGGTGTGGCCAGCTCGGGCGAGGCCGGCGCGCTGCGGTTCCGCGCCAGCAACGACCTCATCGTCAACGGCAGCGTCACCGACGGCTTCGCAGCCCCGCCGGATATCCGGGCGAACAACTACCTGCCCGCCGATGCCGGCTGGCTGATCGTCGCGCCACCGATCGCCAGCGGCAATGCCGGGCCGGATGCGCTGAACGCCGACATCCTCCTGCCGTCCAGCCTCACCATCAGCCGAACGCTGCGGGGCCAGACGGAGGTGGTGCACAAGGTGGAGCTGGTGGCCGGCACCACCTTCAGCGAGGCGCGCGCCATCGCGCTGAACTACGCCATCACCATTGCCTCGGCGAGCGTATCGCCCAACCAGGTAATCCCGTTCGCCGCCACGATCGATCCTGCCGGCAGCGGCCTCGTCGTGCCGCAGGGCGGCTTCGTGACCACGGCCGCCCTGACCAGCCCCGCCGGCGTGCTGATCCCGGCCGGCACCTTCCTGGCCGGCGGCACCGTGATCGCGCCGGGCAGCACGTTCGGCGCCGGCAGCATCTTCCCCGTGGCCGTGCAGGTTGCCACCGGCACCGTGGTGCCGGCTGGCACGCTGCTGTCGCTGTTCAACGATCCGGGCAGCACGCTCACGCTTTCCAAGCGCACCGGTGGCCTGCCGGACAACGCGCTGCTGCCGTCGAACACCGTGCCGCAATTTGCCACCGTCGATGGCCGCGCGGTCTACCGGCTGGATCTTCGGCCGGTCCGGCTGGATGCCAACGGCAAACCCGTGCAGGGCGCACTCTACGCGCTGGGCGACCTGCTGCCGGCCGGCACGCAATCCTGGAACCTCGATTTCGTGGCCGGCGCCAACCAGGCCAGCGCCAATACCGCTTCCGTGCTGCCCCGCTCCGTGCTGGACGGCGGCGCGCTCGCCGCCCCGGCCAACACGCCCAACCAGGCGCCCGGCAGCCTGCTGCTCGACGACCAGCACGCGCTGGCAGTCTCGACCAATATCGTCAACGTCAACCAGGACAACCCTGCCTTCAGCGTGATCCGCACCGGCACCGGCGACCTCTCGCTGGTCGCCGGCGGCAATTTCGACCAGAGCTCGCTGTTCGGCATCTACACGGCGGGCGCGCAGGATCCGCTCGCCGGCGGGCCCGCCGCAAACGCGCCCTACGATTTGGCGCGCGAGGGCATCAACGGCTCCCGCTTTGTCACTGGCGGCGGCGCCGGCACTGCAATTAACCGCGCCATCAGCGCCACCTACCAGGCCAACTATCCGAGCGGCGGCGGCGACGTGCTGGTCGCGGCGCAGGGCAGCGTCACCGGCGACGTGTTCGGCGGCAACTATCTGGCTTCCGGCTTGCTGCCCAGCGACGCCGTCGGCAACTGGCTGTGGCGGCAAGGCAGCACCCAATTGGGCCAGCCCGGCGCCTGGTGGATCAATTTCGGTACCTTCGTTCAGGTCTATGCCGCGCAGGATCAGGGCTACCAGAACATCTCCACGCCCAACGTGCAGCTCACCGGTTTCCAGGGCATCGGCGCGCTGGGCGGCGGCAACGTCTCGATCACCGTGGGCACCGATGCCGGGCAGATCACCGACCGCCAGGGTGCCAACCTGCCGACTCTGGATCGTGGCGAGGGCCTGGTCGTGGCGGTGGGTTCGACCGGCCGCGTCGTCTCCTCGGGCGGCACGCAGACGCTGGTCGAGACCGGCGGCGGCAACCTTACGCTGCACGTGGCCGGCACGCTGAACCCGATCGATGCGGCTGCCTTCGGCCTCACTTCGCCGATCAGCACCGTCAACGGATCGCTGATCGATCTGCGCGGCAATATCAGCGTCGCGGCGGGCGCCATCGGGCGGCTGGACCCGACCTATCCGGGCGGCCTGCCGGCCGGCGATCCCCGTCCGGCGAACCCGTCCACGCCCACGCTGGTCGCCGCCGACGGCCTCACGCTGATCCCGGGCGACGGCACCGTGTCGGTGCAGACGCAGCGCGATCTGGTGATCGCCGCCGTGGCCGATGCCGGCCGCGTCACCGAACAGAACCAGACTGCGGTCAGCGTCTCGCAAGCCGGCTCGCTCAGCAGCACCGGCGGCGTCAGCGGCTTTACGCTCTGGAGTGCGGCCACCGCGGTCAGCCTGCAATCGGCCGGCGGCAATATCACGCCGGTGTACGAGCAGGCGCTGGTGTCGAGCATCGGCGCCTATGGTTATTACAACGGCGCGCCCACGGATTTCCGGACCGTCTATCCCTCGCAGCTCTATGTGACCGCGCTGGCGCGCGACATTGTTTATGGCACGCCGGGCACCACCAACGCGGTCTCGCTGGAAATCGCACCTTCGGCCAACGAACAGGTTGCCTTCCTGGCCAGCGGCTCCATCCAGGCAAACGGCATGGCAGTGGATCTGTCGGGCGCCAACCCGCAGAGCCTGCCCACGCCGTTCGCCCCGGCCTTCAGCACCGACATTGCGTTGCAGGCTAGCGCGCTCACCAACGTGCGGGGCGGCGGGGCCACGGCGCAGACGCCATTCGCGCTGTTCGCCTTCGAGCCCGACACGCCCACCACACCCTACCTCAGCACCGCCTCGGCCGCCGCGCCGGCGCTGTTCTACGCGCAGGGCGACATCCTGAACTTCATCACCGGCGAGACGCTGCTGTTCGGCGCCACCGACAACGAGGCGCTGCCGGCCTGGTACCTGGCCGGCAAGCCGGTCCGGATCATGGCGGGCAACGACATCGTCAGCAGCGGCACCCGCCCCAGCGCCGCGGCCGATCCGCTGCAGCAGAACACGCAGGCCACCGCCTCGCCCGGCAACGCCGGCAGCTTCAACGCCAGCGGCAACGTGTTCCTCAACGCAAACGCCAATTCGGTGTCGCTGGTCTCGGCCGGGCGCGACATCCTCAGCAGCTATTTCTACGTGGGCGGGCCGGGCCTGCTTGAGGTCGATGCCGGCCGCAATCTCGATCAGGTCGGCTTCAGCCAGAACGTCAACGGGGCCGCCAACCAGCTGCTTGCCTATGGCTCGATCAAGAGCCTCGGCTCGCTGCAGAGCGGCGCGCCGATCAGCCTGACCGGTGGCGCCGGCATCACGGTCACCGCCGGCCTCGGCCAGGGTGCGGATTACGCAGCCTTCGCGCGGCTCTATCTCGATCCGGCCGAGCAGGCGAATCTCAGCCTGCCGATTACGGACGCGGCCAACAAGGGCAAGGTTCAGCAGGTGTACAGCGCCGAGCTGCTCGCCTATCTGCAGCAGGGCTATGGCTACACCGGCACCGCTGCCGGCGCGCTCGCCTGGTTCCTCGACCCCGCCCACGTGCCGCAGGCCAACCAGGATGCGTTCCTGCGCGGCATCTTCTTCGGCGAGCTGCTGGCCAGCGGCCGGCAGTACAACGACCCCACGAGCCGCTTCCACCTCAGCTACGCCCGTGGCCGTCAGGCGATCGACGCGCTGCTGCCCGGCAACGGCGCCGTCACCACCAACGGCGTCCCGGCCGGCTATGTCGGCGGCATCACCATGGCCAGCGGGCCGATTGCCGGCGTGGGCCAGCTGGATGCCGGCATCGCCACCGAGCATGGCGGCGACGTGCAGGTGATCACGCCCGGTGGCCCGCTGGTCCTGGGCACCTCCGGCGGCACCAGCCCGGGGGCGGGCACCGGCATCGTCACCAACGGCTTCGGCAACATCGCCGTGTTCTCCGGCGGCAGCGACCTGCTGGGCAAGAGCCGGGTGTTCACCAATGCCGGCGGCAACATCCAGATCTGGTCGGCGCTGGGCGACATTAATGCCGGCATCGGTGCCCGCACTACCGTGGTCTTCAACCCGCCGGTGATCAGCTACGACAGTACCGGCGGCCTGGTGGAGACGCCGGCTGTGCCCACCAGCGGCGCCGGCATCGCGACCGAGCAGCCGTTGCCCGCCATTCCGGCCGGCAACATCGACCTGACGGCACCGCTCGGCACAATCGACGCGGGCGAGGCAGGCGTGCGCTCGTCGGGCAACCTCAACCTGGTTGCCGCCCGCCTGGCCAACACGGCCGGCTTCTCGGCCGGCGGCAAGACGTCGGGCAACTCGGCCGCACCCTCCTTCAGCCTGGGCGCCGCCGAGGCCGCCGGCGCCGCGGCCGGCGCTGGCCAGCAAGCCGCACAGAACCTCAGCGGCGCCCATACCGAGGGCCAGCTGCCGTCGATCATCGAAGTGGAGGTGCTCGGGCTGAGCGGCGAGACCGACGAGCAGCGGCGCAAGAAGCGGGGAGGCTAGCCGGGCCGCCGTCGAGACCGGCCCCCTTGCGTTGCCGGCCCGCTTTGCCCTATTTACCGCCTCTTCCGGGGTGCGCAGACACCCTAACGATAAGAATTGGCCGCCAATGAGCGGTCACAACGGAGCCTGAACATGTTCGCTGTCATCCGCACCGGCGGAAAGCAGTATCGCGTCACGCCGAACGCGCTGCTGAAGGTCGAGAAGCTCGAAGCCGAGCCCGGCGCAACCTTTACGTTCACCGACGTGCTGGCGATCGGCTCGGAAGCCGGCGTCACCATCGGCACGCCGATTGTGGCCGGCGCCACCGTCACGGCCACGGTCGTGGCGCAGGACCGGCTGGACAAGGTGATCATCTTCAAGAAGCGCCGCCGGCAGAACAGCCGCCGGAAGAATGGCCATCGCCAGCACGTCACCGTGCTGCGCGTCGCCGACATCATCGCCGCCTGAGCGGGGGAGACTAGCATGGCACACAAGAAAGCAGGCGGCTCGTCACGCAACGGGCGCGATACCGAAGGCCGGCGCCTCGGCGTCAAGAAGTTCGGCGGCGAGGCCGTCATCCCCGGCAACATCATCATCCGCCAGCGCGGCACGCGCTGGAAGCCGGGCGTGAATGTGGGCCTGGGCAAGGACCACACGATCTTCGCCGTGGTCGAAGGCCGCGTGAAGTTCCAGACGCGCGCCGACTCCCGCGTCTACGTCTCCGTAGAGGCGCTGCCCGCAGCCGCGGAATAGACACCGCCACGCAGCCCAGCCGTCCCAGAAGTCCAGCCTAAAGTAGCAAGAGTTTTTTGCTTCTTTTTTGCAAAAAAGAAGGCCTTCCTCCCCCGCCCATGAAGTTCCTAGACCAAGCCAAGATCTACGTCCGCAGCGGCGACGGCGGTGACGGCGTCATCGCCTTCCGCCGCGAGCGCTTCATCGAATTCGGCGGGCCCGATGGCGGCACCGGCGGCCGCGGCGGCGACATCGTGTTCGAAGCGGTGCCCAACCTCAACACGCTGATCGATTTCCGCTACACGCAGCATTTCCGCGCGCGCAAGGGCGGCAACGGTGCCGGCTCGGACCGCACCGGCGCCGGCGCCGAGGATGTGCGCATCCGCGTGCCCATCGGCACGCAGATCCTGGCCGACGACCAGGAAACCCTGCTGGCCGACCTCGACACCCCCGGCAAGACCGTCATCCTCTGCCGCGGCGGAGATGGCGGCCACGGCAACACCCATTTCAAGACGAGCACGAACCGCGCGCCGCGCCGCGCCGACAAGGGCTGGCCGGGCGAGGAGCGCTGGATCTGGCTGCGGCTGAAGCTGATCGCCGATGCAGGGCTGGTGGGGCTGCCCAATGCCGGTAAATCCACCTTCCTCGCCGCCAGCAGTGCGGCGCGGCCGAAGATCGCCGACTACCCGTTCACCACGCTGCACCCCCAGCTCGGCGTCATCCGCCTGTCCAACACCGAAGAATTCGTGCTGGCCGACATTCCCGGCCTGATCGAAGGCGCACACGAGGGGGCCGGCCTCGGCGACCGTTTCCTCGGCCATGTCGAGCGCTGCGCCGTGCTGCTGCACATGGTCGATGGTGCGGCCGGCAACGTGGTCGAAGCCTGGCGCACGGTGCGTGGCGAGCTGTCGGCTTACGGCGCCGGGCTGGAAGACAAACCCGAGCTGATCGTGCTGAACAAGGCCGACGCCATGAGCCCGCGGGAGACGAGCGCGCGCCGCAATGCGCTGGCGCGCGCCTCCGGCCAGGCGGTGCATACGATGTCGGGCGTCACGGGGCAGGGTGTGCCGGAAATGCTGCGCGCCCTGCAGGATGCGATCACCCTGCATCGCCAGGGCGGCGGCTGAGCCGCATCGCCAGCGCAGGGCAGGGCTCGCTTGCTTTCTGACGGGTCGAATCCTACACGCGATTGATGCAAGCCGACTGGACTCCCGCAAGCTGGCGCGCCCGCCCCGTGCGCCAGATGCCCACCTACCCCGATGCCGCCGCGCTCGCCGCCACCGAGGCGCGCATCGCCGGCTATCCGCCGCTGGTATTCGCCGGCGAGGCGCGCCGCCTGAAAGATGCGCTGGCCTTGGCCGCCGAAGGCCGCGCCTTCGTGCTGCAGGGCGGCGACTGCGCCGAGAGCTTTTCCGACTTCCACGCCAACTCGGTGCGCGACACCTTCCGCGTGCTGCTGCAGATGGCCGTGGTGCTGACTTTCGGCGCCACCGTGCCGGTGATCAAGATCGGCCGCATGGCCGGCCAGCTCGCCAAGCCGCGCTCGGCCGATACCGAGATGGCCGGCGGGCTCACGCTGCCGACCTATCGCGGCGACATCATCAACGGCCCGGAAGCCACCGCGGCAGCGCGCGTGCCCGATCCGGCGCGCATGGAGACCGCCTACTTCCAGTCCGCCGGCCGCATGAACCTGCTGCGCGCGTTTGCCAGCGGCGGCTATGCCGACCTGCACCAGGTGCATCGCTGGAACCTCGATTTCGTGGCCCGCTCACCTCTGGCCGCGCGCTACCAGGATCTGGCGACGCGGATCGACGAGACGCTGGGCTTTATGGCCGCCTGCGGCATCGGCAGCGGCAACACCGCGCAGATCCGCGAGACGGAGTTCTACACGAGCCACGAAGCGCTGCTGCTGCCCTACGAGCAGGCGCTGACACGCATCGATAGCACCACCGGCGACTGGTATGGCTGCAGCGCCAATTTCCTGTGGATCGGCGACCGCACCCGCCAGCCGGACGGCGCCCATGTCGAGTTCCTGCGCGGGCTGCGCAACCCGATCGGCATCAAGGTGGGCCCCACTACCCCGGCCGACGAGCTGCTACGCCTGATCGACATCCTCAACCCGGCCGACGAGCCGGGCCGGCTGACGTTGATCACCCGCATGGGCGCCGACCGCGTGCGCAGCCACCTGCCGCCGCTGCTGCGCGCCGTGCAGCGCAGCGGCCGCCGCGTCACCTGGCTGTGCGACCCGATGCACGGCAACACCGTAACCACGGCCGGCGGCGTAAAAACCCGCAGCTTCGACAGCATCCTGACCGAGCTGCGCATCTTCTTCGACCTGTTCGCCGAAGCCGGCGCCCGCCCCGGCGGCGTGCATGTCGAGATGACCGGCCAGCCGGTGACGGAATGCGTCGGCGGCGCCCATCTGCTCACCGAGGCTGATCTGGCGCAGCGCTACGAGACGTTCTGCGACCCGCGGCTGAACGCCGAGCAGGCGCTGGAACTGGCGTTCGTCGTCGCCGGCGAACTGAAAGCCCGCCGCCTCACCGCCGCTCAGCCGGCAACGGCGGCCTGAGCGGGGCGGGCGTCCGGCCGGGTCGGAAGGCGCCTACCCGCCGCCCAGCGGTGACGCCGCAAAGCAGGCGAGCAGCGCTGCCGGCCCGGGATAGACCGCGACGCAGCCGCCGCCGCGCAGATCGGCCTCGGTGAAGCCGCCGCAGAGCACGCCGATCGTGCGCAGCCCGGCGCGCCCCGCCGCCTGCGCGTCGTAGGGCGTATCGCCGATCGCGACGGCCTGTGCGCCGGCCAGGCCGAGCTTGCCGAGCGCAGCTTCGAAGATGTCGGGCGCGGGCTTGGAGTGTTTGGCATCGTCGGCTGACGTTTTGGTATCCACCAAAGCGGCGATGCCGGCGATTTCCAGATAAATGTCCAGTTCGGCCTTCTTGGCCGAGGAAGCGACGGCGACCTTCAGCCCCGCCTCGCGCACGCGCGCCAGCAGCTCGGGCACTGCGGAGAACGGGCGCACCAGCGGCAAGTAATGCCGCTTGAAATGCGCGCCGCGCCAGCTTTCCATCGCTGCGCCATGGTCGTCCTGCTCGGCCTGCGAGAGGAACACCGGCACAAGCTGGTCGCCGCCCTTGCCGATCTGGCTGCGCGCCTGCTCGAACGTCACGTCGTGGCCGAATTCGGCGAACGCCTCCTGCCAGGCGCGGGCATGCAGGTCCACTGAATCGACCAGTGTTCCATCGACGTCGAAGATTGCAGCTTGCGGCATCGGCGGAGCCCTTCCGGCAGTCTGCGCCTGCAACGTGCGCCGATGCCGAACGGTGCGCGGGTCACCCGATCTTGTGCCTGCGGCTGCCGCTCAGTCGCGCACCACCGGCAGGTCAAGCAGGCTGGTGGCCTGCCCGGCGTCGAACACCTTTACCGTCGCGCGTTTGTAATCGGCCGGCTTGGCGAAGAAGATGTTCTTCACGAAGCTCTGCGGATTGCGGTCGTACAGCGGAAACCAGCTCGACTGAATCTGCACCATCACGCGATGCCCAGGCAGGAACACGTGGTTGGCCGTGGGCAGCGCGAACTTCACGGTCTGCTTCTGGTCCGACGGCATGGCTTCCGGCTTGGCAGGATCGTTGCGATAGCGCGCCCGCATGATGTCGGCCGACACCATCAGCTGATAGCCGCCCATTCTGGGCACCCGGCCATCCTCGTCCGGATACGCGTCGATGAGCTTGACCACGAAATCGCCGTCCGTGCCGGTCGTGGAAACCGACAGATTGGCGATCGGCTGGCCGGCGATCCGAAGCGGCGCGGTCAGCACCGGTCCGGTATAGGTCAGCACGTCGGTGCGGCTGGCCGCATCGCGCTGGTCGCTGGTCAGCCAGGTCTGCCAGCTCTGCTTGCCAGCCTCACCCTCGATATGGATCGGTCGCGGCAAATAGGGCACCGGCCGTGCTGGGTCGGCAACGTAGCTGTCGAAGCCGGGTACCGCGGCCTGCGGCGGGGTCAGGGCCAGCTTGAAGCCGGGCTGCAGGTAGATCGGCATGCGCTCAATACGACAGCCGCTCTGCCCGCAAGCGGGCCAGGCCTGCAGGCCGTGCCACTCGTTAGTGCCGGTCTCGAATGCTTCGACGGGCGCGATCGTCAGCGGCGGGGCGTCGTCCTTCAGGTAATGGTCGAGGAACGGCCGCAGGATGTGGGCGCGGAAATACGCGGCCGTATCGCTGCCCAGCGCGATGTTGCCCACCGCCGTGCCGTCCAGCCTCTCCTGATGGTGGAACCAGGGGCCGAGCACCAGAAACAGGTCGTGATTGCTGTCGTGCGGCTTGACCGCGTTCCACACGGCGATGTTGCCGTAGATGTCCTCCTGGTCCCACAGCGCATGCACCAGCAGGGTCGGCACGCTCAGGCCCTGCGCGGCGAGCAGCTTGTCGATCGCCTGGCCCTGCCAGAAGGCGTCGTAGGCCGGGTGGAACATCAGCTTGGCGGCAAAGCCCGTCTGTTCCAGCCCGTGCAGCCGCGCCATGTCGCCGGCCGAACCGGCGGCCAACCAGGTGTCGTAATCGTCGTAATGGTCGCTCCACCAGGGCACGCCGCTGTCGCGCGTGGCTTCCTGGTCGTGCACGTACACCAGGCTGTCCTGGCGGAAGGCGCCGTTATGGAACCAGTCGTCGCCGCGCCAGCCATCCACCATCGCGTTGATCGGCACCGCAGCGCGCAGTGCCGGATGCGGATGGAACAGCGCCATCAGCGTGGTGAAGCCGTCATAGGAAATGCCGAGTATGCCGACACGCCCGTTGCTCTCGGGCGTGTTGTGCACCAGCCAGTCGATCGTGTCGTAGGCGTCGGTCGAATGGTCCACGTCCGTGTCGTTCAGCTTCCCGCGTAGCGGGCGCGTCATCATGTAGTCGCCCTGCGAGCCGTATTTGCCGCGCACATCCTGGATCACCCGGATGTAGTTGTCGTGCGCCACCAGCTCGTCGGCCACGTCGTGGTCGCCGATCAGATCGGCCAGATGCGCGCTGGGCGATTCGCCGAAGCGGTTGTCGGCGCCGTACGGCGTGCGCGTCAGCAGGATCGGCGCACGCATAGCGCCGCGTGGCACGATGATGACGGTATGCAGCTTCACGCCGTCGCGCATCGGGATCATTGCCGTGCGCAGCGTGTAGTCGAAGCTGCCGGCACGGACGGCGAAGGCGGCCGGCGTCTCGCCCGAAGGCGGGGCGGCCCGGGCCGGTGCCGCGCAGGCCAGGGCCATGCACAGCAGCAGCATGCGCATGGCGACCCGGCAGCGCACGGTCTCAGTCAATCTCGAACATTCCCTCGATCTCCACCGGCGCATCCAGCGGCAGCGATGCGACGCCGATGGTGGCGCGCGCATGGCGGCCGGCCTCGCCGAAGATCTCCACCGCCAGGTCGGAGGCGCCGTTCATCACCGCGGCATGGCGGGTGAAATCGGGCCCGCAGGCGATGAAGCCGCCCAGCCGCACCACGCGCGCCACGCGGTCCAAATCGCCATCGCAGGCCACGCTGAGATGGGCCAGCACGTTGAGCAGGCATTGCCGTGCCGCCGCCATGCCGTCGCTGTCGCTGACGCCGCCGCCGAGTTTGCCGGACCAGCCGAGCTTGCCGGCCACCATGGGCAGCTGGCCGGAGACGACGACCAGGCCGCCGGTGGCCACGAACGGCACGTAGGTGGCCACCGGCGGCTGTGCCGGCGGCAGAGTGAGGCCGAGTTCGGCGAGGCGGGCGGCGATGCGGCCGTTCATGCTGTCTGTCCTTGAGGTTGGGGAGGAAGCGGAACTCCCGGCGGCCGCAAAAGATTGCGGCGGCACCGTCGCTGCCGGCGGGCGTGTTGGTCGCGGGGTTCCTACTGCGGCGCGGCGTCGAACTGCAACTGCGCCAGCCGCGCGTACAGCCCGGCATCCTGCACCAGCGAGTCGTGAGTGCCCTCGGCCACCACGCGCCCGCGTTCGATCACCACGATGCGGTCGGCACGGCGGATGGTGGCCAGGCGATGCGCCACCACGAGCGTCGTGCAGCCATGCGCCAGCGCGGTCAGCGCGTGCTGCACGGCGGCTTCGGACTCGGCGTCCAGCGCGCTGGTCGCCTCGTCGAGCAGCAGAATGGGTGCCCGCCGCAGGATGGCGCGCGCAATGGCCACGCGTTGCCGCTGCCCGCCGGAGAGCCGCACGCCCTTCTCGCCCAGGAAGGTGTCGAGCCCCTGCGGCAGCTCCAGCAGGAAGTCGGCCGCCGCCGCCTGCACCGCCGCGCGCACTTCGGCATCGCTGGCGCCGGGCCGGCCGTAGCGCACGTTTTCCCACGCATTGGCGCTGAAAATTACCGGATCCTGCGGCACCACGGCGATGCGCGCGCGCAGGACGGCCGGATCGGCATCGCGCACGTCCACGCCATCGATTCGCACGGCACCGGATTGCGCGTCGTAGAAGCGCAGCAGCAGCTGGAACACCGTGGTCTTGCCGGCCCCCGAGGGGCCTACCAGCGCCACCGTCTCGCCCGGTTGTACGGCGAAGCTGATGGCGTCCAGCGCCGGCGCATCGGGCCGCGAGGGGTAGCGGAACGTCACGCGCTCCAGCGCGATCGTGCCTAGCGCCACGTCCGGGAAACGCTGCGGGTAGGCCGGCGCGCTGATCGCCGGCACTTCGCCCAGCAGGTCGGTCAGCCGGTCGGCCGCGCCGGCTGCCCGCTGCATCTCGCCCCACAGCTCGCTCAGCGTGCCGCCGGCGCCGGCGAGCATAACGGCGTAGAACACGAAGGCCGCGAGATCACCGCCGGTCATGCGGCCGGCGATCACATCCTGCCCGCCCACCCAGAGCGCGAAGGTGATGGCGCCGAAGCCGAGCATGATGACCACAAGGATGAGCAAAGCGCGGGTGCGGATGCGGCGCACCGCGGCGGTCACCGACTGTTCCACCCGGTCGGCGAACAGCGCGCGGTCCACCGCCTCGTGCGTGAAGGCCTGCACCGTCGGCAGCGCGGCCAGTGTTTCCTCGGCGTAGGCGCCCAGATCGCCGATGCGGTCCTGCGCCACGCGCGAA
The DNA here is from genome assembly GCA_963751795.1 of uncultured Alphaproteobacteria bacterium. GTDB lineage: Bacteria > Pseudomonadota > Alphaproteobacteria > Acetobacterales > Acetobacteraceae > BOG-908. The sequence continues at coordinate 1,050,444 of CAVVVI010000004.1, read as the reverse complement.
AGCTTCTTCTCCCGCCGCCCGAACGCGATCAGCGGCACCACCACCACCGGCACCACCAGCACCACGATGGCGGCCAGCTTGGCGCTGGTCGCCACCAGCAGCGCCATGGCGCCAATCGCCATCAATGCGTTGCGCAGCCACATCGAGATGGCCGAGCCCACCAGCGTCTGCAGCACGCTGATGTCGGCCGTCATGCGGGAGAGGATGTCGCCGGTGCGTGCCGTCTCGAAGAAACCGGGCGCCAGCGTGATCACGTGGTCGTACAGCGCGCGCCGCAGATCGGCGCCCACCCGCTCGCCCAGCCACGAGATCAGCGAGTAGCGCGCGTAGGTGGCCATCGCGAGCGCGGCCACCACCGCGAACATGCCGAGTGCGGCGCGGTTCAGCGAGGCCGGGCTGTGATTGCCGAAGCCGCTGTCGATCAGATGACGCAGCCCCTGGCCGATCCCCAGCACGAGCAGGGCGGCCACCAGCAGCGACAGGCTGGCGCCGGCGATCTGCCAGGCATAGGGCCGCACATAGGGCAGCAGCAGCCGCAGCGATCCCGGGCCGCGCCGGGCCGGCGCCGCGGCACTCATGCGCGCGCCTTGGGTGCAGCCGCCCAGGCGGGCTGGCGCCGTTCAAGAAACGCGGCCACGCCCTCGCGCCCTTCGGCGCTGGCGCGTTGCGCGGCGATCCGCCGGCCCGTCTCGGCCGCCAACGCATCGTCCAGCGCGCGGCCTTCGCAGAGGAAAACCAGCTCCTTGGCCGCTGCCTGCGCCCCCGGCGCGCCGGCCAGCAGGGCGTCCACCACGCGGTCGCGCGCCGCCTCCAGCCCGGCCGCGTCCACGACCTCGTGCAACAGACCGATCTCCCGCGCGCGGGCGGCGGTGAAAATCTCTGCCGTGGTGAAATAGCGGCGGGCCTGGCGGGCGCCGATGGCGTTGATGACGAAGGGGCTGATCGCCGCCGGTATCAGCCCGAGCTTCACCTCGCTGAGGCAGAACCGCGCGCCCTCCGCCGCAACCGCCACATCGCAGCACGCCACCAGGCCGACGCCGCCGCCATAGGCGGCACCCTGCACCACGGCCACGGTCGGCTTGGGCAGGCGATCGAGCGTGCGCATCAGCCCGGCGAGCGCCGCCGCGTCGGCAATGTTCTCGGCCTCCGTGTAGGTGGCCATACGCTGCATCCAGCCGAGATCGGCGCCGGCGGAAAAGCTCTTGCCCGTGCTGGCCAGGACAACCACGCGCACGCCGCTATCGGCACCGAGCTGCACCAGCGCGGCCGTCAGTTGCCCGATCAACGCGTCGTCGAAAGCGTTGTGCCGCTCGGGGTTGGCGAGCGTGAGCGTGGCGACGCCGCGGTCGTCGATCTGCGTGTGGTGCATGAGTGCCCTTCAGACGGCCGGAACGGGGCGGGCGAGCAAGTGCGGCGTGCTCATTCGAAGTAGCCGGCGACCATGGCGTCCGACACGTCTTCCAGTCGGCCGGGCTGCCATCGTGGCGCGCGGTCCTTGTCGATCACCGCCGCGCGCACGCCTTCGACGAAATCGTGGCTGCGCATGCACCCCATCGCCAGCACCAGTTCCTGAGCCAGAGCCTCGGTCAAATCGGCCATCGCCTCGGCCTCGCGCAGGGCGCGCAACGTCACCTTCAGCGAACTGGGCGACTTGCCGGCGATCTCGTTGGCCGCCGCGTGGGCAGCCGGATGCGTGCTGGCGTGCAGTGCCGCCAGGATCAGCTCCACGGTGGAATGGCGGTAGCACTCGTCCATCCAACCGCGCTCGGCCGCGACACCCTCCTCGGGCGGCGCCTCGGCGGCGGCCTCGATGCACGCGCTCACCTCGGCCCGCGTGGCGCATGCGCACAGGCGCTCGACCAATGCCGGCAAGGCGGCGCTGGGTGTGCAGGTATCGGCCAGGCCGGCCAGTATGGCGTCTGCGGCGCCGATCCGCGCCCCGGTCAGCGCCAGATGCAGGCCCAAGGCCAGCTTGCGGCTGAGCAGCCAGGTGGCACCTACGTCCGGAAACAGCCCGATGCCGGTCTCCGGCATCGCCAGCCGCGTGCGCTCGGTCACAACACGGAACGAGCCGTGGGCGGACAGCCCGACGCCGCCGCCCATCACCACCCCGTCCATCAGTGCCACGTAGGGCTTGGGGAACGCGGCGATGCGCGCGTTCATCGCGTATTCGGCGCTGAAAAAGGCATGCGGCACCGCCATGTCGCCGGCGCGCGCCGCCTCGTACAGCACGCGGATGTCGCCGCCGGCGCATAAAGCGCGGCCCCCCGCGCCATCGACGATCACCAGCGCCACTGCCGGGTCGTCGGCCCAGCCGGCCAGCGCCGCGTCGATCGCCTGCACCATCGGCAGGGTCAGCGCATTGAGCGCCTGCGGCCGGTTCAGCGTGATGCGGCCCGCGTGGCCTTCAACGCGGATATCGACATCGCCCATTTCAGGCGATCCCCGCCGCCTTCAGCATGGCGCGCGAGACAATCACGCGCATGATCTCGTTCGTGCCTTCCAGAATCTGGTGCACGCGCAGATCGCGCACGATCTTTTCCACGCCGTACTCGGCCAGGTAGCCGTAACCGCCATGCAGCTGCAGCGCCTGGTTGGCGACCTCGAAGCCCGCATCGGTGACGAACCGCTTGGCGCTGGCGCACAGCATCGGCGCATTGGCGACCTTGGCATCCAGTGCGCCGGCCGCACGCCACAGCAGGCTGCGCGCGGCTTCCAGCGTGATGCCCATATCGGCGAGCCGGAACTGCAACGCCTGGAAATCGGCAAGCTTCTGCCCGAAGGCGCGCCGCTCGCCCATATACGCCAGCGTCTTCTCCAACGCCGCCTGCGCGCCGCCCAGCGAGCACGCAGCGATATTCAGCCGCCCGCCATCGAGCCCCGCCATCGCCATCTTGAAGCCCGCACCCTCCGCGCCGATGCGCTGGGATGCCGGCACGCGCACGCCTTCCATGATCACCTGACGCGTCGGCTGCGCGTTCCAGCCCATCTTGCGTTCGTTGGCGCCGAAGCTGAGGCCCGGCGTGCCACGCTCGATCAGGAAGGCCGAAACACCCGCCGCACCCGGCCCGCCGGTGCGCGCCATCACCAGATACAGATCGGCCGCGCCGGCGCCCGAAATGAACTGTTTGACGCCGTCCAGCACGTAGTCGCCGCCATCCATCCGCGCGCGGGTGGAGAGCGCCACCGCGTCCGAGCCCGATCCCGGCTCGGTCAGGCAGTAGGCGCCCAGCAAATCCATGCGGCACAAGCGCGGCACCCAGGTTGCGCGCTGCGCCTCATCGGCGAAGCGGTCCACCATCCAGGTGACCATGTTGTGGATCGAGATGTAGGCCGCCACCGACGGGCAGCCGGTGCTCAGCGCCTCGAAGATCAGCGCGGCATCCAGCCGGCCGAGACCGGTGCCGCCGTGCTGCTCGCCCACGTAGATGCCGGCCATGCCCAGCGCCGCCGTCTGCTTGATCACGTCCACCGGAAAGTGCTTCTCGGCATCCCACTGCAGCGCGTGCGGGGCCAGGTGTTCGTCGGCAAAGCCGCGCGCCATGTCGGCGATCGCCCGCTGCTCCTCGCCGAGCTGGAACGGGGCAGGCGGGGCGGCGTGCATCAGGCTGTCCATGGCGGCGTCTCCTCCGGCGGCAGGCATTGCATGTGCCACCGGGCTGGCCTGGTTACAAACCAGCGCGGCACGGTGGCGGAGCTGCCCGCATTCAACGCCACAGATAAGGCGGCCCGCGCCGGACGAAAGGCGCGCTGGGCCGTGAGCGCGGCCCTTAGTCGTCCATGCTCGGCCGGGCAGTCACATGGCGCCACCAATGCCACAGCAGCCGCGCCGCCAGCGCCCGGTGCGGCTGCCAGGCGGCGGCGATCGCCCGCAAGGCGGCCGGCGGCGGCCGCGCGTCCAGGCCCTTCAGATGCGCCGTGGCCGCCTGCAGCGCCAAGTCGCCGGCCGGGAACACGTCGGCCCGCTGCAGCGCGAACAGCAGGTAGATCTCGGCCGACCACACGCCCAGGCCGCGCACGGAGGAGAGGGCCACGATCGCCTCCTCATCTTCCATCGCGGCCAGGCGATCGGTGGCCAGCAGGCCGCTAGCGAACGCCTCGGCCACCGCGCGGCCATGCCTGATCTTGGGCCGCGACAGCCCGGCCGCGCGCAGTTCGTCCTCGGCCAGAAGCAGGAAGCTCTCCGGCGCCAAGCAGCCGGGCAGGGCGCAGCACCGCCGCCAGATGGCGGCCGCCGCCTGGTTGCTGATCTGCTGGCCGACGATGGCCGATAGCAGCCCGCCGAACCCGGCCTCGCGCACCCGCCAGGGCAGCGGCCCGGCTTCGGCCTCGATGCGCGCGAGGTCCGGATCGGCGCCAGCCAGCCAGTCGAGTCCGGCACGGGCGTGGGCGGGCGGCAGGGGGATGTTCACGGCTGCTTTCTACCGTAGCGGCGCCGCGGCCGCGAGCCGGCCCGCCCATCGCCCGATCCGGCAAATGAAACGGAGTGAAACGAGGGGTGGTCCGCCTCCCCGAAGCGGCTATTGATGATCCCTGCCGACAAAGGACCGCCGATTGGAGACTATGCCGCACATCCTGATCGTCGATGACGACCGGGATATCCGTGAGCTGCTGGCGCGCTTCCTGGAGCGCAACCGCTTCCGCGTGACCGCCGTGCGCGACGGCCGCGAGGCACGCCGGGCCTGGCCGCTCGGCCACTACCAGCTGGTGGTGCTCGACCTGATGCTGCCGGGCGAGACGGGGCTGGACCTGGCACGCTGGCTGCGCACCCAGTCCGACGTGCCGATCGTGATGCTGACGGCCATGGGCGAGGAGACCGACCGCATCATCGGGCTGGAACTCGGTGCCGACGACTACGTGCCCAAGCCGTTCAACCCGCGCGAACTGCTCGCCCGCATGCGCGCGGTGCTGCGCCGCACCACCGAGCGGGCGGAGAAATCCGTCGAACCCGCCTCGCGCTCCATCCGCTTCAGCGGCTGGCTGCTCGAACCCGCCCGCCGCCGCCTGCTGAACCCGGACGGTGTGGAGGTGGCGTTGACCGGCGGCGAGTACGACCTGCTTGTAGCGCTGGTGGAGCGGGCCAACCGCGTGCTGACGCGCGACATGCTGCTGGATCTGCTGCGCGGCCGCCAGGCCGGCCCGTTCGACCGCGCGATCGACGTGGCCATCAGCCGGCTGCGCCGCAAGCTGGAGGACGACGGACGCCATGCCCAGCTCATCAAGACAGTCCGCGGCGGCGGCTACGTCCTGGCCGCGGATATCGAACGTAGCTGAGGCGCTGGCCGGGCTGCGGCGCCGCGCCGCGCGCCCGCTCTCGGCACTGCCGGGCTGGCCAAACAGCCTCGCCCGGCGCACGCTGCTAACGCTGCTTCTCGGCCTCGTTGTCGTCCAGGGCGCCGGGCTCACCATCCACGCTTTTGACCGGCTGCAGCTGCAGCGCTTCGCCGACCTGCGCGCCCTGGGCATGCGTTCGATGAGCATCTACCGCACCGTGGTCGGCACCGCGCCCGGCGAGCGCGAGGCGGCGCTGCGCGAGATGGACCTCGGGCCCAACATGCACGCCTCGCTCGCCGGCGGCCCGGCAGTGACGCCCGAGCCGATGGAGCCGCCCTATGTCGGCCAGATCAGGGTGAACATGAGCCTGGTGCAGGTGCGCGCACCCAATCGCCCGCGTGACGTGGTGATCCGCGGCACCCCCTGGTCGGACCCGATCAACATCGGCCTGCAGCTGCCCGATTGGGGCTGGCTGAACCTGCGCGCCACGCTGCCGCCGCCACGCCCCTGGCACAGCCGCGAGTTCCTGCTGGCCTTCGTGCTGATGACGGCGGCGGCCGCCCTGCTCTCGATCTGGGCCGTGCGGCGCCTGACCGGCCCCGTCACCCTGCTGGCCGAAGCCGCCGAGCGGCTGGGCCGCGACGTGAATGCCCCGCCACTGCCCGAGCACGGGCCGGACGAAGTCGTCAGGGCGGCCGTCGCCTTCAACACCATGGCCGGCCGCATCCGCCGCTTCGTGCAGGACCGCACCTTCCTGCTGACGGCGATCGGCCACGATCTGCGCACGCCCATCACCCGGCTGAAACTGCGCGCCGAGTTCATCGACGACGACGAGCAGCGCACGAAATTCATGGCCGACCTCGACGAACTGGACGCCATGGTTTCGGCCACGCTGGTGTTCGGCCGCGACACCGCCGACACCGAGCCCGCCGTGCCGTTCGACCTTGTGGCCCTGCTGCGCACCGTGCTGGACGACGCCGCCGACGCCCGTCCCGAAGCGGCCGACCGCCTGGCCTTCACCGGCCCCGCCCATTTGACCGTGCACGGCCGCATCCTGGCGCTGAAGCGCGTGTTCGCGAACCTCGTCGGCAACGCGCTGAAATACGGCGGCGCGGCCCGTGTGGCCCTGAGCACGGCCGACTTGCTGGCCACGATCACCATCGAGGATGACGGGCCGGGCCTGCCGCCCGACGAGCTGGAGCGCGTGTTCGAGCCGTTCTACCGCGTGGAGGACAGCCGCAACCGGGAGACGGGCGGGACGGGGCTGGGACTGCCGATCGCGCGTAACATTCTGCGCGCGCATGGGGGCGACGTGGTTTTGGGGAACCGGCCAGGTGGGGGGGCTCGGGCTTTGGTTACTTTGCCGGCTTAAGGTTTTTAGGAAGGCCAGGGCTCTGCCCTGGACCCGCTGGGGCCTAAGGCCCCAGGCCCCCGTTACCGGAGACATCATGCGTTTGGTTTTGGTGGTTGCCTTGGGTGTTGCGGGGTGTGTGGGGCTGCCGGCGCCGGAGGGGGGCGTTTGGCGGATTGTGGCGGCTTCGAAATGGGCCGATGGGCTCGGCAGCGGGGCGTTGCCGGCCGGTTCCCTAAACGGTCGGCTGCACCACTATCTCGCGACAAAATTACCGCTGCTGCCGCGGCCGTTCGTACAAGCCCTGGAAGCCGAGCACTTCACCTGCGACCAATGGGGTGATTACCGCGAAGGCGGCACCGATCGTGTGTTGCAGAGTCCGTATCCGATCACGTGCTGGTATGTCGCACGCGGCTCGCTCGTTGATGACCAGGCCTGCCAGGCAGGTGCCGCGGTGATGATCCGCGTTCGCTTCCAAGGGCCGGCGCCCATCACCGATTTCGAACTGACGCAAATGTCGTTTCACGACCCGGCCGCGCATGGCTCCGGAATCTGCGCGCCGCTCTGAAGCCAGAGCGGCGCGAGCCCTTCCTAACGCGCCTTGATGCAAAGCTTCCCGAAATTCTCCCCGGAAAACAGCTTCAGCAATGTTTCCGGAAACGTCTCGAGCCCGTCCACGATGTCTTCCTTCGACTTCAGCGAGCCATCGCGCAGCCAGCCGGCCATCGCCGCTGCACCCTCCGCGTAGCGCGCCGCGTAATCGAACACCACGAACCCTTCCATGCGCGCATGCTGCACCAGCAGCATCATGTAGTTCTTCGGCCCGGCCACTTCGGTGCTGTTGTATTGCGAGATGGCGCCGCAGATCACCACGCGTGCATGACGCGCCAGGCGGGCCAGCACCTGGTCCAGGATGTCGCCGCCGACGTTGTCGAAATAGACGTCGATGCCGCGCGGGCAATGCGTGCTCAGCGCGCGGCCCACATCCTCGTTCTTGTAGTCAATGACAGCATCGAAGCCGAGCTCGTCGCGCAGATAGGCGCATTTGGCGGCACCACCGGCGAGCCCGACCACGCGGCAGCCCTTGATGCGGGCGATCTGCCCGACGAGCGCGCCCACCGCGCCGGAGGCCGCCGATACCACCACCGTCTGGCCGCTGACCGGCGCGCCCACGTCCAGCAGGCCGAAATACGCCGTCATGCCCGGCATGCCGAGTGCGCTGAGGTAGAGCGGCAGCGGTGCGGCCTTGCCATCCACCTTCTGCGCGCCCTGGCCGTCCACCACGGCATAATCCTGCATGCCGAACATGCCCACGGCGTGGTCGCCCGGCTTGAAATTCGGGTGGTTGGAGGCAACGACTTCGCCCACCGCGCCGGCCCGCATCACCTCGCCGATCTTGATCGGCGGGATGTAGGAACGTGCGTCGTTCATCCAGCCGCGCATGGCCGGATCGAGCGAGATGTAATCCGTGCGCACCAGCACCTCGCCCTCTTTCGGCTCGGGGACCGGCAGGGTAGCCAGGGTGAAGTCGCTGCGCTTGGGCAGGCCCTGCGGCCGGCTGGTCAGCTGCCACTGGCGGTTCTGGTCGGCCATCTCTGCTATCCTTTTCGCGATCGCGTGGCTCGTTGTCAGCCCAAGCGGGCGGTGGTGGCAAGGCCGCAGATGCGCGGGCGACGCGGCCTCAGCCGGTGCGCAGCATCTCCAGCTCCAGCCAGCGCTCCTCGGCGCGCGCCAGCTCCGTCTCGGCCTGCGCCAGGGCTGAATTGGTCAGGTCGAACTTCTTGCGGTCGCGCGTGTACAGATTGGCGTCGGTCAGCACACGCTGGTAGCGCACGATATCGGCCTGCAGCTTGGCAATCGCATCCGGCAATCCGCCCAGTTCGTGCTGCTGCTTGAACGACAGCTTCTTGGGGGAGGCGGGCCGCGCCGGGGCGGCTGCGGTCACGGCCGCCCGTTTGCGCGCCTCGGCTTTCACCGATGATGGCGAGCCGCGCTGCACCAGCATGTCGGAATAGCCGCCGGCATATTCCTGCCAGCGCCCGCCGCCCTCGAATGCCATGGTGCTCGTCACCACGCGATCGAGGAAATCGCGGTCGTGGCTCACCAGCAGCACGGTGCCCTGGTAGTCGGCCAGCATTTCCTGCAGCAGGTCGAGCGTTTCCAGATCCAGATCGTTGGTCGGCTCGTCGAGGATCATCAGGTTGCTCGGCCGCGCCAGCGCCACGGCCAGCATCAGCCGCCCGCGCTCGCCGCCCGACAATACGCCCACGGGCGTGCGCGCCTGTTCGGGGCGGAACAGGAAATCCTTCATGTAGCCGATCACGTGGCGCTTCTGCCCGGCCACCTCCACCTGGTCGCCGGCGCCGCCGGTCAGCGTTTCCGACAGCGTGGCGTTCGGGTTCAGGCTGTCGCGCGTCTGGTCCAGCGTCACGGCCGACAGATTGGTGCCCAGCCTGATCTGCCCGTCATCGGGCTGCTCGACGCCGGTGAGCAGCTTCAGCAGCGTCGATTTGCCGGCGCCGTTGGGCCCCACGATGCCCACGCGGTCGCCGCGCACGATCCGCGCGGAGAAGCCGCGCACCACCGGCTTGGTGCCGCCCTCCGGCGCCGGATAAGATTTGCTCACACCCTCGGCCACCGCCACCAGCTTGCCGCTGCCCTCGGCCTCGCTGGCGGCCATGCGCACGCCGCCTGTGGGCCGCACATGCTCGCGCTTGCGCTCGCGCAGGCCGGCGAGTTCGGCCACGCGCCGCACGTTGCGCTTGCGGCGCGCGGTCACGCCGTAGCGCATCCAATCCTCCTCGCGTGCAATCTGGCGGCCGAGCTTGTGCTGGTCGCGCTCCTCCTGCTCGAGCACCTCGTCGCGCCACGCCTCGAAATTGGCGAAGCCGCGATCGACCCGCCGGGTCTGGCCGCGATCCAGCCAGACGATGCTGCGGCTGACACTTTCGAGCAGCCGCCGATCGTGGCTGATCAGCACGATGCCGGCGCGCGAGGCCGCCAGCTCTGCCTCCAGCCACTCGATAGCCGGCAGGTCCAGATGGTTGGTCGGCTCGTCGAGCAGCAGCAGGTCCGGCGCTGGCGCCAGCGCCCGCACCAGGGCCGCGCGCCGGCTTTCCCCGCCCGAGAGCCGGCCCGGCGCTTCGTCACCCGTCAGCCCCACCTGCTCGAGCAGCGCCCGCGCGCGATAGGAATCGTCCCCCGGGCCGAGGCCCGCTTCCACATAGGCCAGCACGGTCGCCGCGTCGCCGAAATCGGGCTCCTGGTGCAGGTAGCGCACGGTGGCGCCTGGCTGGATGAAGCGCACGCCATCGCTGGGCGCCAGCAGCCCGGCCGCCACCTTCAGCAGCGTGGACTTCCCCGAGCCGTTGCGGCCGACCAGGCAGATGCGCTCGCCCGCGCCCACGGCCAGTTCCGCGCCGTCCAGCAGCGGCGCACCGCCCAGCGTGAGGTGGATGTTTTGCAGCGAGAGCAGGGGCGGTGCCATGCCGCGTTGTCGGGGGTGCGCCGGCGCGAGGCAAGGCCGCGCAACGCAGGTCGGCTGCGCTGGCGGGCTGGCATGGGGCCGCCTTCCGCGATACTGCCTTGCACTGCGCGCCGACGGGCCGCCGTGGAATGTTCGGGAGAGCACATGGGTCGTTACCTGGTCACCGGCGGCGCCGGCTATGTGGGCAGCCACCTGGTGCTGGCCCTGCTCGATGCGGGCCACGACGTCTGCGTGTACGACAACCTTCGCCAGGGCCACCGCGCGGCCGTGCTGGCGCCGGCCAGGCTGGTGGAAGCCGAGCTGGCCGACCTGGCCACGCTGGACCGCGTGCTCGCCGACGGCCCGTGGCACGCGGTGTTCCATTTCGCGGCGCTGTCGCTGGTGGGCGAGAGCATGCAGCGCCCGTTCCACTATCTGACCGAGAATGCCGGCCTCGGTTTCGGCCTGATCGAGGCCTGCGTGCGGCACGGCGTCACCCGCTTCGTGCTCTCTTCTACGGCCAATCTGTTCGGCAACCCGCAGCGCATTCCCATCGACGAGACCGAGTCGATCGACCCCGGATCGCCCTATGGCGAGAGCAAGCTGATGCTCGAGCGGGCGCTCTACTGGGCCGGCCAGGTCTGCGGCCTGCGTTCGGCCTGCCTGCGCTACTTCAACGCGGCCGGCGCCGATCCGCAGGGCCGGCTGGGCGAGGACCATAGCCCCGAGACGCATCTGATCCCGCTGGTGATCGACGCGGCGCTGGGCCGCCGGCCGGAGATCGCCGTATTCGGCCAGGATTACCCCACGCCGGACGGCACCTGCATCCGCGACTACATCCACGTCGCCGATCTGGCCCAGGCGCATCTTTGCGCGCTGGCGCAGCTCGACGCGCGTTCGGTCACCTACAATCTAGGCAACGGCGCCGGGCATTCCGTGATGGACGTGATCCGCACCGTCGAACAGGTGAGCGGCCGGAGCGTGCCGGTGCGCAAGGCCGGGCGCCGCGCCGGCGACCCCGCCGTGCTGGTGGCCGGCAGCGGCAAGCTGCGGGCCGAAACCGGCTGGGCGCCGGCCTACGATGCGCTGCCGACGATCGTGCAGCACGCGCTGGCCTGGCGCGAGGTGCACCCGCGCGGCTATGCCGGTGACTAGGGCGGGCGGCCGGGGGCCGCGCGGCCGGTGACCGCGCACGCGGTATTCCAGCCGCGGCCTGGCCTGGGCGACCTCATCTGGCACCTGCCGCTGATCCGCGCATTGGCCACGCGCGGCCCCATTACGCTGATCACCAAGCCCAGCACGCAGGCCGACACCCTGCTCGCGAACGATGCGCTGATCGGCCGCATCGTCTGGTTCGACCGCAACCCGCGGCAGGGCAGGGGCCGGCATGATGGGCCGCTCGGCTTCCCACGCCTCGTCGCCACCCTGCGCGCCGCCCGGCTGGACTCATGCGTGCTCCTGCACCACGGCGCGTCGCTGGCGGCTTCCATGCGGCTGGCCGGCATCCCCCATCGTGCCGGCTACGGCACCAGCCGCGCCCAGCGCGCCTGGCTGAACCGCGGCCCCTATCTCGGCGCCATCGCGCCGTTCACCGAGGCGTTCGACCAGGCCACCGCCTACGCCGCGGCGCTGGGCCTCGCCCCGTTGCCGGAGGCGCGCGTTGCCGTCGATCCCGGCAGCCGCGAGCGCGTGCTGCGGCGCCTGGAAGCCGCACCCCGGCCATGGAGCGTCCTGGGCATCGGCAGCCAGGGCGCCAACCGTCAATGGGGGGTGGCCAACTGGGCGGCGCTGGCCGCGCATCTGGCACGGAGGCCGGGCAGCGTCATCCTGCTCGCCGCCGGGCACGAGGCCGCGTTGGCGAGCGCCGTCATCGAGGCCAGCGGCGCCGCGATCCAGGCGGCCGCGGGTTGGGCGCTTCCGGAGGCGATAGCGCTGCTGGCGGAGGCCGACCTGTTCGTCGGCAACGACAGCGGCCTGATGAACTTGCGAGCCGCCGTGGGCCGGCCGGCTTATGGCCTGTTCGGCGCCTCCGGGCCGCTGCGCCACAGCGCGCTGATCCGCCCCGTCATCCCGCCCGCCGGGCCGCGCGCCGGCATGGCGGCGATCACCGTGCCGCTCGTGCTCGACACGCTGGCGCGCGACGCGCCCGAGCAAGCCCGCTAGGCCCAGTGCCCGGCCACCCACACGCCATCGGCGCTCCAATGGCCACGTACCCAGTGATGGTAGCCGGCCAGGCGTTTGACGTAATGGCCGGGCACCCACACGAAGCTGCCGGCATCCTCGCGCCACTCGCCGGGCTGCCAGACCACGCGCCTGGTGGGGGCCGGCGGCACGTGCTCGGCACGGGTGGCAGGCACGGCAGGGCGCGTCGGCCGTGGCGGCACGGCGGCGACGCAGCCGCACAGCAGCATGCACAGGCCCAGCCCGATCACGTCCACGCGCATCCGCAGCCTCCAAAACGTCGGGCCGGCTCGGTGGCTCAGCCGCCGCCCAGGCAGCGCCTCGCACCACACGCAAACACGGAGCGAACGGGAATGACCCCGATCCTCCGTGAAGGTAGGCGCCGGTTGGGCCGCTGGTGCGGCCCGCCCCGGCCGGGGCTTGGCGGACGCTTCAGCCGAAGGCCAAAGCGCCGCGCTTCAGTTCAGGCGAGCTTCAGCGCCGACGCCGCAAGCTTGCCGCGCTCGCTCACCACTTCGAAGCTGACCTTCTGGCCGTCCTTAACCGTCGTCAGCCCGGCAGCCTGCACTGCCGTAATGTGCAGGAAAACATCCTTGCCGCCGTCTTGCGGGGAGATGAATCCGAACCCCTTGTCCGGGTTGAACCACTTTACCGTCCCGATAGCCATAGATACGCACTCCTGTTGAAGTTTGAGCGTATAGACCGGTCGGGCTTGCGCGAACAGCCCCCCTGTTCGGCCGCAATCCCACCCCATACCAAGCCGATGCCACCTCGCCGCGCGTTGGCGTGCGCAACCCTGGAGCCCGCATGGCAGACCTGGACCTCACCGACCCCTATACGCGCGAGCCGCAGATCTACCCGCATCTCTCCGACGAGATGGCCGGGCGGATCACGGCCTATGGCCAGCAGGAGCGGCTGGCGGGCGGCACCATAGTTTTCGAGCGCGGGCAGCGCGGCGTCGATTTCTTCCTTGTCGTCGATGGCGCCATCGAAATCCTCGATACCGACGCGCATGAGGACGCACACGTGATCACCCGCCACGAAGCGGGCCAGTTCACCGGCGAGCTGGATCTGTTCAACGACCGCGAGATCCTGGTGACCGGCCGCGCCGCCGCCGACACCACCGTGATCCGCGTGCGCCGCGCCGATTTCCGCCGCCTGGTGAGCGCCGAGGCCGATATCGGCGAGATCATGATGCGCGCCTTCATCCTGCGGCGCACCGGCCTGCTGCGCCACGCCCAGGGCGGCGTGGTGATCGTGGGCAGCGGCCACGCAGCGCACACGCTCGCGCTGATGACGTTCCTGACCCGCAACGGCTATCCGCACCGCCTGCTCGACACCGAAGAGGACCCCGATGCCGAAGGCTTCTTCGAGTGCTTCGACATCTGCCCGGACCATCTGCCGGTGGTCGTCACACCCGGCCATCACGTGCTGCGCCGCCCCACGCTGATCCAGCTGGCCGACTCGCTCGGGATGACCGAGACGATCGATTGCGAGGGCGTCTATGACGTGGCCGTGGTGGGTGCCGGGCCGTCCGGCCTGGCGGCAGCCGTCTATGCCGCCTCCGAGGGGCTGAACACCATCGTGGTGGAAAAGCTGGCACCCGGCGGGCAGGCCGGCACCTCGTCGAAGATCGAGAACTATCTGGGCTTTCCCACCGGCATATCCGGCCAGGCGCTGGCCGGACGGGCGCAGGTGCAGGCGCAGAAATTCGGCGCCACGCTCGCCGTCTCGCGCGCCGTGGGCAAGCTCGACTGCGCTGCCTCGCCGCTGCGGCTGGAACTGGAAGACGGCCGCGCACTGCAGGCGCGCAGCATCATCGTGGCCACCGGCGCGCGCTACCGCAAGCTGTCCGTGCCCGATTACGAGCGCTTCGAAGGGCAGGGCATCCACTATGCCGCCACCGGCATGGAGGCCGCTTTGTGCCGGGATGGGCAGGTGGTCGTCGTGGGCGGCGGCAACTCGGCCGGCCAGGCGGCGGTGTTCCTCTCGCGCACCGTCGCCCACGTGCATGTGCTGGTGCGCGGCGCCGGCCTGGCCGAAACGATGAGCGACTACCTGGTGCAGCGCATCACCTGTTCGGACCGCATCACGCTGCACCCGCATACCGAGATCACCGCGCTGGACGGTGAGGCCTTCCTGCGCACCGTAACGTGGACCAATGACGAGAGCGGCGAGAGCGAGACGGTGCCGGTCTCCGGCGTGTTTGTGATGATCGGCGCCGAGCCGAACAGCGAGTGGCTGCGGGGCTGCCTCGACCTCGACGAGAAAGGCTTCGTGCTGACCGGCCGCGATGCGGCTTCACCGTTCGCGACCAGCAAGCCAGGCATCTACGCGGTGGGCGATGTCCGCTCGGGTTCGGTCAAGCGGGTCGCCTCAGGCGTGGGCGAAGGCTCTGTCGTGGTGCAGGCCGTACACGCCTTCCTGCACCTCGACAGCTGAGCGTCAGGCCGCCTGCTTGGCCGCCGCGCGCCGCTTGAACACCATGGTGCCGTCGTCCAGCTTGCCGAACTTCAGCGTCATCAGGTCGAGCGCGTAATTCTGGTTCAGCTTCCACGGCTTCGTGGTGCCCTGGCGCGGCAAATGCTCCAGCGCGCGCTGCACGTAGCCCGAGGAGAAATCCAGGAACGGCGCTTCCTCGACCGAAGCGTCGCGGATCGGCCGGGCTTCGACGAAGCCGCGTGCATCCATGTAGTTCAGCATGCGGCAGACGAACGAGCAGGTGAGATCCGCCTTCAGCGTCCACGAGGCGTTGGTGTAGCCGAACGCGGTGGCCATGTTCGGCACGTCCGAATACATCATGCCCTTGTAATTCATCACCTTGCTGAAATCGACGCGCACGCCGTCCACGCTGACCGCCATGCCGCTGAGGATCTGCATGCGCAGCCCGGTGGCGGTGACGACGATATCGGCCGGCAGCTCCTGGCCCGAGGTGAGCTTCAGCCCGGTCTCGGTGAACGTCTCGATCGTGTCGGTCACCACGCTGGCGCGGCCCGAGTTGATGGAGGCGAACAGGTCGGAATCGGGCACCAGGCAGAGGCGCTGATCCCACGGGTTGTATTTCGGCGTGAAATGCGTGGCCACGTCGTAATCGGCGCCGAGCTCCTTCTGTACCAGCCCGATAAGCTGCTGCTTGAACTTGGCCGGCTTGCTGCGCGCCATGTTGAACAGGAACAGCTGCAGGCCGACGTTGCGCCAGCGGATGATGCTGTAGGCCAGCTTGGACGGCAGCCAGCGGCGCAATTTGTTGGCGAACGCGTCCTCGGCCGGCCGCGAGGCGACGTAGCTGGGCGAGCGCTGCAGCATGGTCACGTGCGCCGCATCCTTGGCGATCGCCGGCACCAGCGTCACGGCGGTGGCACCACTGCCAATCACCACCACGTTCTTGCCCGTGGTATCGAGGCCTTCCGGCCAGAATTGGGGGTGGATCACCTGGCCGGCGAAGCGGTCGCGGCCGGCGAAGTCCGGCGTGTAGCCGCCGGCATAATCGTAATAGCCGCTGCAGGTGAACAGAAAGCCGCAGGTGAAGGTCACGTGCTCGCCGTTGGTCTCGGCCTGCACGGTCCACAGCGCATCCTGCGAGGACCAGTCGGCCTGCACCACCTTGTGGCGGAAGCGAATATGCTGGTCCACGCCATAGGCCGCCGCGGTCTCGCGCACGTATTTCAGGATCGACGGGCCATCGGCGATCGCCTTGGCCTCGGTCCAGGGGCGGAACACGTAGCCGAGCGTGTACATGTCCGAATCCGAGCGAATGCCAGGGTAGCGGAACAGGTCCCACGTGCCGCCGATCGCCTCGCGGCCTTCCAGCACGACGTAGCTCTTCTTCGGGCACTGCATCTTCATGTGGCAACCGGCCCCGATGCCCGACAGGCCGGCCCCGATGATCACGACGTCGAAATGCTCGGCCATGCGCCACCCGCTCCTAAAACTAGGGCGTAAGCCCTAAACGACGTTAACTTACCATACCGCCGGCAGTTCCGCCAAGCCCCGCAAGGTCACCGTCGGTTTCCACGCAACGTTCTGGGCGTCGCTCAGTCGCATCGCCGGCAACCGTTCGATCAGGCGGCGGAACGCGATCTCGCCTTCGATGCGTGCCAGTTGAGCGCCCAGGCAGAAATGCAGGCCGCCGCCGAAGCTGATGGCGCGCACGCCGGGCCGGCCCACGTCCAGCACGGCCGGGTCGCCCGCATAGGCGGCCGGGTCGTGGTTGGCGCCGCCGAGCAGCGCGATCACGTGTTCGCCCTTGGCGATGCGCTCGCCCATGATCTCGTGATCCTGCATCGCCGTGCGCCCGGTCAGCTGCACCGGGCTGTCGTAGCGCAGCAGCTCCTCGACGGCGTTGGGGATCAGGCCCGGATCGGCGCGCAGCCGGGCGAGCTGCTCGGGGTTGCGATGCAGCGCCAGCACGCCGTTGCCGATCAGGTTGGTGGTGGTCTCGTGCCCGGCGCCGAACAGCAGGGCGATGTTGGCCACCATCTCCTCGTCGCTCAGGGTGTCGTCGGCCTCGCGCGCCTGCACCAGCGCGGTGGCCAGATCGTCGCCGGGATTGGTGCGGCGGTAGGCGAGCAGGCCGCGGAAATAGGTGCTGGAGGCTTCGGTAGCCGCGTTGGCGTCGTCGAGCTCGCTGCGGCTCATCGGCACCGGATCGAGGATGCGGCCCCGCACCGTGCTCTCCTCGAGGAACGGGGCGCGGTCCTGCTCGGGGATACCCAGCATGTCGCAGATCACGGTCACGGGCAGGCGGTGGGCGAAGTCGCGGATGACGCACATGCCGCCCTGGCGCTCAACCCGGTCGATCAGCTCGTCCACGATCACCGCGATGCGCGCCCGCAGCGCCTCGATCCGCCGCGCGCTGAACGCCTTGCTCACCAGCCCGCGCAGGCGCGTATGCAGCGGCGGATCGACGAACAGCATCATGCGCGACAGGCTGGCCACCGCCGGCTCGGCCATCAGCACGGGGTCGCTCAGCCGGTTTTCAGTGCGCCCCATCACCGGATCGCGCAGCAAGGCCGTGCAGCCCGCATGGGTTGAGATCACCCAGTGACCGGTGGGTGCGTGCCAGATCGGCGCTGCCTCGCGCAGGAAGCGGTACGCCGGATAGGGATCGGCGCGCAACGCCGGGTTGGCGAAATCGAAACTGGTCGGACTGTCCATGCCGCGCTCTCCGGGTTCAGGCTTGCGGCGCGGCGGGCAGTTCGGCGCCGTGGGACGCCGACCACGCGACCGGGTTCTCCAGGAAGCGTCGCACCTCGGCCAGATGCGCCTCGGGGAAGTACGGCCGGTCGCGGCAGGCTTCCAGCACGTCCCACCAGGTGCACAGATGATGCAGCGTGATGTCCATTTGTGTGAGCTTCTCCAGACTGCCCGGGAACACGCCGTAGTAGAACACCACGAAGGCGTGGTTGACGATGGCGCCGGCATCCCGCAGCGACTGGGTGAAGCGGATCTTGCTGCGGCCGTCGGTGGTCAGATCTTCCACCAGCAGGGTGCGCCGGCCTTCCGGCACGTCGCCCTCGATCAGCGCGTTCTTGCCGAAGCCCTTCGGCTGTTTGCGCACATAGGCCATCGGCGTGTGCATCAGGTCGGCCATCCAGGCGGCGAACGGGATGCCCGCCGTCTCGCCGCCGGCGACCACCTCGATCTGCTCGTAGCCGATGTGGCGGTTGAGCTTTTCCACGCCCAGCGCGCAGATCTTCCGGCGCGCATGCGGGAAGTAGATGATCTTGCGGCAATCGATATAGACCGGCGATTTCCACCCCGAGGTGAGGGTGTAGGGCTCGTCCGGCCGGAAATTCAGCGCGCCGATCTCCAGCAGGATGCGCGCCGTGGTCAGCGCCGCATCCCTGTCCCAATCCGTCGCCACACCTGCCATCGGCCGCACCCCAAGGAAGGCTGGAGTTCTGCCTCGCCGGCTTGCGGGCGGCAACCCGGAGGCCTGCACGCTGTTGCGGCGGCAGCGCGAACGGGCGTATTGTTCAGCGAAGTAAGAGTCATTCGCAACTGGAGACCGACTTGGCCGAGATTGGACGCAGATGCGAGCGCGCGGTGGTGACCGCCTACCGCGAGTTGCGGCGCGCCGGCACCGACGACATGGCGGCCTTCCAAAGCTGCACCACGCTGTATCGCATCCATCATCCCGAGGCGGGGCTGAGCGAGGCGCGCGCGCTGGTGAGCGAGTGGATCGATCATCACATCACGCGGGCGGCCTCCGGGACTGCGCGCGGATGTGATTGCTAGCCCGCGCCGCCTGAGACCGCCGCTCAGCTGCGAACGCCGAGCCGCGCCATGATGTTGGCCACGTCCGGCTCACCGGAGCGTGCCGCAGCCAGATCGGCGTTGCCTGCCGCCGCATCGCCGGCGCCCAGCTTGGCCAGGCCGCGGCCGTAGCGCGCCAGCGCCAGGTCGGGAAACAGCGCCAAGGCGTGGTCGTAATCGGCGATTGCCTTGGCCCAATGGCGCATCTTCAGATGAGCGAAACCGCGGCTTTCATAGGCACCGACCTCATGGCTTTCGTGCGCCACCGCCTCGTCGCAGCTGATTTCGGCCATGTCCGAAAGCCCGGCGACCGCTGCGTTCCAGCAATGGAACGTCAGGATGTATTGCGGCTCGTCGGTCTCGAAGGTGAGCATGCGGCGAAAATCGGCGAGCGCGTTGTCGTTGTCGCGCTCGAGCTCCAGGGCGAGGCTTCGCAGGGCATAAGCCTCCGAGACTGAGTAGCCTCCGAATGCCTCGTAGTTGGTTCGCCAGACGGTGTAGTAGGGCAGGTCGTTGAGGTGTCCAAGTTCGGCCAGGGCCCGGTCGGGCTGTCCGCGTCGCATCGCGATCTCCGCCTTCAGCACCGACAGGAGGATCGATTTGGGATGCATCGACGCCGCCCTCTCGATATCGGCCAAAGCCTCGTCGTAGCGCGCTGCCTGAATGTAGAAGTTGGCGCGAAACACGTAACCTTCACCGAAATTCGGCGCCGCGGCGAGGATCTTGCTCGCCATCTCGATGGCCTGGCTGATGTGGCCGTGAATGCTGGCACGCTCCGCCAACTCCATCTGGCGCCAGGCCAGCGGCCGCCCGCCACTGTCATAGACGTCATCGCGCGCTGCAGCCTGCGAGACTGCCAGGAGCGACAACGCAGCTACCAGCATCGAGGAAGGTTTCACGATCGTCGCCCGCCGAGATCACTGATCATCTCTCGAACGATACATTACGCGGGCCGGATTGCAACGATGCGAAACCCGATCGCGAGCGTCCGGCCCTGCTAGTTGGGCCACTCCGGCACTGGATGCAGCGCCTCGGCCAGGCCGCTTTCCACCAGATTGCCCAGCCGCACCTGTCGCTGGACCCCCTTGACGGTCAGCACCGCCTGCTCGGTCTGGACATCCGGCGTCGCGCACAGCTCCTTGCGCTCGCGCTTCCCGAGTACGGTCACCAGAACGGGCGCCTCGAGATCGTCGGGAATGAAATCGACGTAGATCGCCACCGTGCCGTCCGGCGTATCGGCTTGCAGGGTGACGATATCACCCTGCGCGTTGCCGCCGAGCGTGGCGGCGCGCAGGTTCCGCGCGTTGGCGGCGGCCTGCCTGCCGTCGGCAGCGCGGAGGCTAAACCGCGTCTTGAGGCTTTGTTTGTCGAGGCAGAACCCCACCGCGTTACGCGTCTTCAGCGTGCAGGCGAACAGCGTCAGCTCGCCCGCCGCGCAAACCCCGCCCGGCTCGGCCGCGTGCGCCACGGCGGACAGGCCGAAAGCGAGCGCCAGAGATGACGCAAGCGGGGGCAGGGCGCGTATCGTCAGCGGCCTTGTAGCGGCACGTAATCGCGCTGGGCGTGCCCGGTATAGACCTGCCGCGGCCGCCCGATGCGCTGCAGCGGATCTTCCATCATCTCTTTCCACTGGCTGATCCAGCCCACGGTGCGGGCCACGGCAAACAGCACCGTGAACATGCTGGTGGGAATGCCCATCGCCTTGAGAATGATGCCCGAGTAGAAATCGACGTTCGGATACAGCTTCTTGCTGATGAAATACTCGTCGTGCAGCGCGATGCGCTCGAGTTCCAGCGCCAGGTCGAGCAGCGGGTCGTCCTTGATGCCCAGCTCGTCTAGCACTTCGTGGCAGGTGCGCTCCATGATCTTGGCGCGCGGATCGTAGTTCTTGTATACGCGGTGGCCGAAGCCCATCAGCCGCACGCCGCTGTTCTTGTCCTTCACGCGCGCGATGAAGTCGGGAATGTGGTCCTTGTGGCCGATCTCGGCGAGCATCTTGAGCACCGCCTCGTTGGCGCCGCCATGGGCGGGCCCCCACAGGCTGGCGATGCCGGCGGCGATGCAGGCGAACGGGTTGGCGCCCGTGGAGCCCGCCAGGCGGACGGTGCTGGTGGACGCGTTCTGCTCGTGATCGGCGTGCAGGATCAGGATGCGGTCCATCGCGCGGGCCAGCACCGGGTTCACGTGGAAAGGTTCCGCCGGCACCGCGTTCATCATGTAGAGAAAGTTCTCGGCATAGCCGAGATCGTTGCGTGGATACATGAACGGCTGGCCGATGGAATATTTATAGGCCCAGGCGGCAATCGTGGGCAGCTTGGCGATCAGGCGGAAGGCGCTGATGCGCCGATGGTCCTCGTTCGTGATGTCGAGACTGTCGTGGTAGAAGGCCGACAACGCGCCGACCACGCCGCAGATGATGGCCATCGGATGCGCATCGCGGCGGAAGCCGTTGTAGAACTGGCGCAGCTGCTCGTGCACCATGGTGTGCATCATCACGCCGCGCTCGAATTCGGCCAGCTCGTCCGGCTTCGGCAACTCGCCGTTCAGCAGCAGATGCGCCACTTCCAGGAAGGTGGAGCGCTCGGCCAGCTGGTCGATCGGATAGCCGCGATGCAGCAGGATGCCGGCATCGCCGTCGATATAGGTGATCTTGCTGTCGCAGGCCGCCGTGCCGCCATAGCCGGGATCGTAAGTGAACACGTCCAGATCGGCATACAGCTTGCGGATGTCGAACACGGCGGGGCCCATGGTGCCGGGCAGCAGGTTCATGGTGGCCGTTTTCTGCGTGCCGTCGAGGGTGACGGTGACGGTTCCGATCGGGGCGCCGGTCATGGGTGGTCAATCCTGTATCGGGGCGGAGGCGCAAGCCGGGCCGCTTGGGTTCGGCGGATGGGCTGCCAGGCCGAGAATAAGGGCGATCCCGGGCCCAACGCAACCTTCGCACCCGCAGCATGAAGCTGGCCGGCAGCGTGCGACCGCCTGAAGCTCAGTCCCAGAACGGCTCGGCGGCGACGAAGCGTTCCCACGCGCGCTCGGCCTTGCTGCGCGCCCGCCCGGCGCGGGCTGCGCCGAAGCCGTGCACCACCCCGGCCGCAAATGCGCTGCCGGGAAGCTGGCCGGCCAGCCCTGCGGCCGCCGCGGCATCGTTGACGCTGCCCAGCGCCGCCTGCAGGCGGGCCAGCCGCAGCAGGAAACGACGCAGCCGCCGGCCGGCAAACAGCGGGGCGAAGAACTCCGTGGCGTAGCGCAGGCGCTTGGCCTGTTTGCGCACCTCATGCAGCTCGGCGGTGGCCAGCCCGGCAAGGCTGCCGCCCGGGGCCAGCACTTGCTTCAGCCGGCGGTCGAGCGCGCGCATCGCGTAGTCGCGGGCAGGCTGCGCGAGTGCAGCGGGTTCGCCGGCCGACCGCCAGGGCTGCAATGTCGGGATCAGGGCCAGATGCAGCGCCAGCTGCGTCCAGGACTGGCCGGCGAAATAGGCGCCGAGGTCGCCATAGGCTGCCGCCCGCTTGCGCCCGGCCGCGGCCAGCAACAGGCCGATTCGCCGGTCCTCCGGCAAGGCGGCGGCGAGCTCCTGGCCGGTCTCCCCGAGGAACACGTCCCAATCGCGCGCCGCGCCGAGCCGGCCGGCCAAAGCGCGCAGATCGGCAGCCGTGGCGTCCAGCCAAAGGCAGCTGCCATCGTTTGCCTGCACGGCCCGCCGGAACACCGTCAGTGCCGAGCGCAGCCTGCGCACAGCGACCCGCATCTGGTGCACCGGCTCGGGCGAGGCCGCATCGGGCAATTGCGTGGCCCAATACAGGATGGTGTCGGCCAGCTGCGCAATGACGGCGCGCAACGCCACCTCGGTGCTGGTGCCCGGCGCCAGGGCCGCTTTGCCTGCCGGCTGCCGCAAGGCGGGGCCGCCACGCGCCAGCGCAAGGGCCTCGGCCGCCAGGCTGTGCAGCGGCACATGCAGCGGTAACGTCGCAGCCAGCGCCGCGGCCAAGGCGGCCGCGTCGGCCACCGGGCCAGTCAGGCCGATGCGGCAGGCCGGCACGTCGTGCGCCAGGCCGCGGCATGCGCCCGACAGCACGCTGAGCTGCCCCGGCCCGCCGGGCAGGCGCAGCGGCAACACCGTGAGCCTGCCGGCAAAGGCGGCCACCGGTGCCGCCTCGTCTGGCGGGGCACGCGCCAAACCCATGTGCGTGGGCGCGGCCGCCAGCACCGGGGCCGCATGGGCCGGCAGCCAATCGGCCGCGGCGCCGCGGTGCAGAGCCGCCACCGTCCAGCCACCCTGGCGGCCCGAAGCCTCGCAGAGCGCCAGCCCGGCTTTGGCCAGCGTGAAGCAGGGCGTGTCGTGCCAGATCAGCGTGGTGGCCACCGTGCGGGCCGGCCCGGCGCGCACCGCAGCCACTGCCGGCAGGCGCGCCAGCCGCGTTGCGGCGGCACCTTCGAGCACGAACTCCAGCACCACCTGATCGCCCGCCATGCCGGGGCGCTCGGACGCGGGGGCGTCAGGCTCGTCCGGGTCCGCCAGGGACGCGCTCAGCGGGCCCTCCATCGCGCCACCATCAATCCAGCGGCATCGCGGTGCCGCTGCCCGCCAGGTCGCGCGGCCGGATGAAGCGCACCAGCCGGCACCCCAGCCGGCCATGCGGCCAGGCCGTCGCCAGGTCGCGCCAGGCCTGCGTCACCGTGAACTCGGCGAGCGCGCCGGCCGGAAATCCATCGCGCAGCTGGCCCCCCAGCGTGTCGTCCGGCGGCGCCGCGTCGGCGCCGGCCAGGCCGAGCGCCAGATCGTGCAGTCCCGGGTTGTGCCCCACCACCATCAGGCTGCGCACGGTCTCCGACACGCCGGCGGCAATCGAGAGGATTTTCTCGGGCGGCGCCAAATAAAGCCCGTCCATCGGCTCGATCAGCGGTGTCTCGTCCCACGGGCCCAGCGCGTCCAGCGTCTGCAGCGTGCGCCGTGCCGAGGATACCAGCACCACATCCGGCACCAGGCCGAATTGCCGGATAGCCGCGCGCATGGCGGCAGCGGCGGCGTGGCCGCGGGCGTTCAGCTTGCGGGCATGGTCGGGCTGCGCCGGGTCGTCCCAGGCGGACTTGGCGTGACGCAGGAGGAGAAGCTGGCGCATGCGGGCGATAACCTTGGGAGCGGCGGGCTGGCGATCCGCCTTGCCGTCGGCTGCTGAGAACTTTCGGCGTGCGGCGCGCGTCTGATCAGGCGCCCGGGTGGCTGTCGTGGGAGTTTAGGCATGGAAGCGTCGGGCGGAACACTGCGGATGCTGCTGGGCGACCAGCTCAGCGACGGCATCTCCTCGCTCACCGACCTCGATCCGGCACGCGACGTGGTGCTGATGGCCGAGGTGATGGCCGAGTGCACCTATGTGCGCCACCACGCCATCAAGATCGTGCTGGTGCTCTCCGGCATGCGCCACTTCGCCAGCGCCCTGGCCGCGCGCGGGGTGCGGGTGGAGTACATCCGGCTCGACGATCCGGACAACACGCAGTCCTTGCGCGGGGAAATGCTGCGCGCGCTGGCGCTGCATGGCAGCAGCCGCGTGGTGGTGACCGAGCCGGGTGAATGGCGGCTGTCCGAAGACATGCGGCACTGGCAGGAAGCCGCCGGGGTGGAAGTGGAGATCCGCGACGACACGCGTTTCTTTGCGCGCATCCAGGATTTCATCGCCTGGGCGCGCGACCGGCGGGGCCTGCGGATGGAGTTCTTCTACCGCGACATGCGCCGCCGCTATGGCTTCCTGATGGATGGCGACCAGCCGGAGGGCGGCGCCTGGAACTACGACAAGGATAACCGTGCCACGCTGCCGCGCGGGGTCGCCAACCCGCCAGTGCCGCGCTTTCCGCCCGACGCCATCACGCGCGAGGTGATCGCCCTGGTCGATCGGCATTTCCCCAACCATGTCGGCCGCGCCGCCGATTTCGCGCTGCCCGTGACCGCGGCACAGGCGCACGAGGCGCTGGCCGATTTCGTCGAGAACCGGCTGCCCAGCTTCGGCACGTTCCAGGATGCGATGAAGGCCGGCGAGCCGGTGCTGTTCCATGCGCTGGTCTCCACCTCGATGAACCTCGGCTTGCTGGAACCGCGCGAGATCTGTGCTGCCGCCGAGGCGGCGTATCGCGCCGGCCATGCTCAGCTAAACGCGGTGGAGGGCTTCATCCGCCAGATCCTTGGCTGGCGGGAGTTCGTGCGTGGGATCTACTGGGCCAACATGCCGGAATACGGCAGCAAGAATGCGCTGGGTGCCACGCGGCGCCTGCCCTGGTTCTGGTGGACCGGGCAGACACGCATGAACTGCCTGTATCACGCCATCACCGACACGCTGTCGCACGCCTACGCGCATCACATCCAGCGCCTGATGATCACCGGCAATTTCGCCCTGCTCGCCGGCCTGCATCCGGATGATGTCGATGAGTGGTACCTCGTCGTCTATGCCGACGCCTATCAGTGGGTGGAAATGCCCAACGTGCGCGGCATGGCGCTGTTTGCCGACGGCGGCATCATCGGATCCAAGCCGTACGCCGCCTCCGGCGCCTACATCAACCGCATGAGCGATTACTGCAAAGGCTGCGCGTACAACGTGAAGGATGCCGTCGGGCCGAATGCCTGCCCGTTCAATTATCTTTATTGGGATTTCTTCGCTCGCAACGAAAAGCTGCTCGCAGGCAACATGAGATTGGCGATGCCGATGAAGACGCTGGCGCGCATGGACCCCGGCAAGCTGGCCGCGATGCGCGCCAACGCCGCGGCGTTCCTGGCTAGTGCGGCGATGTCTCCCGAGGCCGAACAGGATGGCAGCCGGCCTGGCGCCGCGGCGCCCGGCGCATCCTAATCGGGTCGCGCTGGACGCTGCGGAGGTAGTCGGGTTTCAGAAGGATCCGTTGGTGACCGAACCGATACCGGTGGCCTGGTCGTAGCCGCGCTTGGCAGCCCAGCCGCCGCCGATCGGGCCGCGCAGCACGTCGAAGAACTTGGCGCCGTACACGCCGGCCGGGCTGGTGCCGGCCTTGGTGAAGTCCGAATAGAGCGCAGGGTTGGCGAAGCCGGCCTTGCTGCCCTTCACCGCATTCTGCAGTGCCACCAACGCCGCGAACACCGGGTTGGAGACCGACGTGCCGCCGTAGCAGGCCCAGCCGCCATCCGGCGAGTCGTAGACGGCCATGCAGGAGGTGGAGGCGTTGCTGGCGTCGAGCGAGATGTCGGGCACGTTACGGCCGGCAAAGCCGCTCTTGGGCTGGCTGAGCGGGTCGCTGGCCGTGATCGTGGGCACCACCGCCATGCCCGTCACGCCGTTCTGATACGAAGGTTTGGCGAACAGGCTGGAGACGCCGCCAGTGCCGCCGCCGCTGGCGCCGCCCGGGCCCCATGCCGTCTCCGACACGCGGGTGCCGATGCCGTTGATGGTGAGCGTGGTGCCGCCGACCGCGACGAAATAGGGGTTCGAGGCCGGCGAGTTGACGATGTCCTTGCGATAGACGATCGCGCCCATGCTGTTCTGGCTGCGGCAGTAACCACCGGCATCGCCCGTGGAGGCCGTGAACGTGATGCCGACCGCGGCGCCCTGCTCGGCGATCGCGTTGGTCGCGGTGGACGAGGCGGTCTCCTCGGACTCGCAGCCGCCGAAGCTCGAGCTGACCACATCGACCGCGTGGTCGGTGACCGCGCGGTTGTAGGCGTCGGCAATATCGGTGTCCGACAGCGACGTCATCAGGTACACGTAGATGGCGGCACCCGGCGCCAGGCTCGAGGTCGCTTCGGTGTCGATCGCCGTCTCGCCCACATCGGGCCCGATGCCGGGGTTCGTGCCTTCCACCAGCACGCGGTTGAACGTGCCCGTGCGCGTCACCTTGGCGGCGGCCCAGAAGCTGGCGAGGTCGCTGTCGGCGATGTCGGAGTCGATCACGACACCGATCGCGTGGCCCGCGCCGGACACTTTGGGGAATTTGTAGGCGGCCGCGAAGCCCGCCGGCAGAATGCCGCCCGAGGGGCCGGTCACCGGCTGCACCAAGGCGGCGCTGGCGGCAGCTTCATGGGGCTGCAGCTGCCCGCGCCGCCGCGCGCTGTGCATTTTGACGACGTTGTCGAGGCCCAGCACGCTGCGCACGCTGCCGGCCAGCTCGGCCGGAATCGTCGCCGGCGTCGCATTGGCATAGCGCAGCATAGGCTGGCCGGCCTGGGCCACCAGATACAGCGTGGTCGCGAAATAGGCCTGCGCGGCGGCGGCCGTCCCGATCGCCTTCAGCACGGTCCGGTTGGGCGCCTGGCTGACGATAAATCCGGCCCGCGTCAGCGCGGCGGCCACTGCGTCGGCCTGCTCCTGGCTGGGCGCGAAGCGGGCGGCGAATTCTTCGGGCGTCAGATAATGGTGGAACAGCGGCGAGCCCGGCGTCGCCTGCGCGGTCACGAGCTGGTCGAGGCCCGCTTGGTCGCGATAGGCCAAGGTGAGGGAGAGCGTCACCGGCATGGTGTCGGGCGCAGCACCCATATCGGTGAGGTCCGGGCGGGCCAGCGCCGGCAGGCTCATCGGCGCAGCAGCGGCAGGCGCGGCGCAGAACAGGATTCCGGCAGCCGTCGTCAGCAAAGCAAGGCGAATTGCACCGGTCATCTGGCCCCCAGGCGTTCAAGGACCGCGTGAGGCGGACCGGGCACCTGGGTATTCGAAACACCACGGCAGCGCAATAACGTAATTGTGAAGACGGGGCGACAATAGACGGTCAGGTGCTCAGGGGTCGAGATCGATCCAGCTCAGATGCCCGCCCTTGCCGGCGCCGGTATCCATGAACATCGCCGTGCCGCCTGCCTCGCCATGCGTCACCCAGGGCCGGCCGTCGCGGCTGCGCTGATCGTGGCCGCAATAGACGGTCATGCCCTGCGGGATGTGGTTCACCCAGCGCAGCAGCCGCTCGGGGAAGCCGTCCGCCTGGGTGCGGCCGGTGGTCTCGCCGAACAGCGCGCGCGAGAGCAGGGGATTGACCGGCCCCAGCGGATCGGGGGGCTCGTTGGCCAGCATGCCGGTGTGAAAGGCGGCGTGCACGAAAAAGCGCCGCTCATGGACGATCCAGGCCGGCGCGCGCTCCACCTCGGCCAGTGCGCGGGCGCGCAGCGCCGGGTCGAGCCCGGCCATCGTGGTTTCCAGCTGCGGGCCGCCGCGCACCCGCTCACCGCGCAGCGCGCGCCCCAGCTTGCGGTCGTGGTTGCCCACCAGGAATAGGCCGCGCTGCTCGTCAATCAGCCGGAACATCAGCCGCAGCGCGCCGGCGCTGTCCGGCCCGGCGTCGATCAGGTCGCCCAGCTGCACCACGAAGCGGTCGGTATCGGCGGCGAACGCAAAGGCGCGCAGATCGCCATGCACGTCGCCCACGATGCGCAGGCCGCGATCGCGTGGAATGGTCGGCGCGGGCAGGGTGATCGGCGCGACTGCGTTCACGTCGCCGTCTCGCGCACGGTGCGGCGATAGACGTCGAGCGCGCGGTCGCGGCCCTTCGCCAGATCGATCAGCGGGCGTGGATAATCGGCGCCGAGCCGCAGCCCGGCCTCGGCCAGCACCTTGTCCGGTGCGGTCCAGGGGGCATGCAGGTAGCGGTCGGGCAGGCGGGCGATCTCGGGCACGAAACGGCGCACGTAGGCGCCATCCGCGTCGAACTTCTCGCCCTGGGTTACCGGATTGAACACGCGGAAGAACGGCTGGGAGTCGATGCCGGTTCCCGCGATCCACTGCCAGCTGGCACCGTTGCTCGCCAGATCGGCATCCACCAGCGTGTCCCAGAACCACGCCTCGCCCTGCTGCCAGGCCAGCAGCAGGTGTTTGACCAGGAAGCTGGCGGTGATCATGCGCACCCGGTTGTGCATCCAGCCGGTCTGCCAGAGCTGGCGCATGCCGGCGTCCACGATCGGCACGCCGGTGCGGCCCTGCTGCCAGGCGGCCAGCTCGGCGGGTGCGTGGCGGAACGCCAGCTTGCCGAAGGCGGGGCGCAGCGGTGCGTCAGGCAAAGTGGGATGGTGCCACAGCAGATAGGCGGAGAAATCGCGCCAGATCAGCTCGCGGCGGTAGGTGTGATGATCGTCGCCGTCATCGGTGGTGCGGCTGGCATGCCAGATTGTGCGCGGCGAGAGCTCGCCGAAATGCAGATGCGGCGAGAGCATCGACGTGCCGTCCTCGCCGGGCAGGTTGCGGCCGGTGCCGTAGCGCGCCACCGCGTCGCCCACGAACAAGTCGAGCCGTACCCGCGCCGCGGCCTCGCCCGGCTTCCACAGCGCGCGGATGCCGCCGGCCCAGTCGGGCTTGGTCGGCAGCAGGCCCCAATCCTCGAGCCGGTCGGAGGCGGTGTGTTTGCTCGCCAGGTGCGTGGGCGCCGGCAGCGGCTCGGGCGGCTCGCCCAGGGCTTCCACGGCGCGGGCGAACGGGGTGTACATGCCGTACACCGTGCCGGTCTGGCTGCGGATGCGGTCGGGGTCGATCAGCGTGGAGGTGCGGTGCAGCGTCAGGCTGCGGCCGTCCCGCTCCAGCGCGGTGCGCACGGCGGCGTCCGCGGCGCGCCAGCCCGGCTCGTGCGCCACGCCGGCATGCACGTGGCCGGCACCCAACTCGGCCGCCAGCGCCGGGATGATCTGCGCGGGGTCGCCGCGCCGCAGTACCAGCTTCGCACCGATCGCCTTCAGGCTGGCGCCCAGCGAGGCCAGGCTGTGATGCAGCCACCAACGGCCGGCGCCGCCCATCGGCCAGGCCCCCTGGTGCGTGTCGTCGAACACGTACACCGGCAGCACGCGCGCGCCGCCCTGGGCGGCGGCGAGCAAGGCCGGCTGGTCGGCAAGGCGAAGGTCCTGACGGAACCATACGATATTGATGTCGGTCATGGCGCCCATGTGTGAACCGCTCCGGCCGGGACAAGTTTTGCCGCCCCGGTGCGGGCGGCCGGAGAGCGCACGCCGGCGCAGCCGGGCGCGTTCAGCCGCAAGGTGCCAAGGGCTGGGCGGCGCAGGCGGCCGCCTGTTCGGGCGGCGGCACCGCAAAGCAGAACACGCGGGACTGGCCGAGCAGGTAGGCGTGGCCGCCACGCGGAAAATGCCGCGCGATGGCGGGCGTGCGCACGTCCAGCCCGCCCGTGTAGGCGCCGAAGCTGGGCAGCATGATGCGCGCGGCGTCCGCCATGAAGCAGGGGCGGGCGATCGGCGTGGCGCGCGTCTGGATGCGCGCCTTGGGGTGGAAATGGCCACTGATCTCGGCCGTGGCGCCGACGCGGGCCTGGTGGCGGAAGGTGATAGAGCCGGCGGTGAAATGTCCGGCGCTGTGGCCTTCCAAGCCCTCGGGCGGATGCGGATCGTGGTTGCCGCCGATCCAGATGAACCGCGCGGCGTGGGTGAGGCCGGCGAGGGTCGCGTAATCCGCGGCCGAAAGGCGGGTGGCGGCGTGGCTGTCGTGGAAGCTGTCGCCCACGGCCACCACCGTGGTTGGCCGATAGCGCGCGACCGCTTCGGCAAGGCGGGCCAGCGTGTGGCCGGTATCCCAGGGCGGCACCAGCTGCCCCTGGGCAGCCGCCGCCGAGCCTTTTTCCAGATGCAGGTCGGCTACCGCAAGCAGCGCCAGACGCGGCCACACGAGCACGCCGGCGGGATCGAGCAGCAAGGCTTCGTTCTGGAAAATATGCGGGGTGGGGAACATCGGTGGCGGGTATAGGCCGCTGCGCCCGTGCCGCGAAAGGTGGCGGGCGGCCCTGGCCGGGTCAGCCCATCGCCTCGGCAATCAGCGCCTCGGTCTCTTCCAGCAGCGCGTCCTCATCCACCGCCGTCCGCACGCTTTCGCGCCCGATGTCGAGCAGCACCGGCACAGCCAGCGGCGAAACCCGGTCCAGCCGCCGCACGCGGATGCGCCCGGCCGCGCGTTCCAGAAGCAGCTGCAGCCGCGCGATGTCGGTCAGGCCCTGGGCGGCATCCGAGCGGGTGGCGCGAAGCAGCACGTGGGTCGGCTGATGGCGGCGCAGCACGTCGTAGATCAGGTCGGTGTTGATGGTCACCTGGCGGCGCGTGCGGCTGCCGCCCGGCTGGCGGTCGATCAGGCCGGCGATGGTGGCCACGTTGCGGAACGTCCGGCGCAGCATCGAGGACTCGGCCATCCACTCCTCCAGGTCGTCGCCCAGCATGTCGGTGGCGAACAGATCCTCGATGCCGGTGGGCTCGTGCGCGCTCCATGTGGCGATCACGTAGTCGGTGCCCAGAAAACCCAGCGGCGCGTGGCCGGCGCGTTCCATGCGGCGGGTGAGCAGCATGCCCAGGGTCTGGTGCGCCTGCTGGCCCTCGAACGTGTAGGCCACCATGAACCAGCGGTCCTGGCGCGGAAATATCTCCACCAGCAGGCCGTCGGGGCCGGGCGTCTCCGAGCGCTGCAGCTGCAAGCCGAGCCACTCGCGCACCGGTTCCGGATAGGCGTGCCAGGCGGCGGGATCGTGCAGCATGGCGCGCACGCGGGAGGCGAGATTCGTGGTGAGCGGCAGGCGGGCGCCGACATAGGTGGGCACCATTGGCGTGCCGGTGCCGCCATCGGCACATTCGATCGTCATCTCGTGCAGCCTGGTGAAGCGGAGCAGGCGGCCGGCGAACAGGAACGTGTTCCCGGGCCGCAGCGTATTGGCGAAATACTCCTCCACCTCGCCCAGCGTCTGGCCGCGCTGGCCGCCGAGCTTCACCTTCAGCAGCGGCGCCTCGGTGATGGTGCCGACATTCATGCGTGCCTGGCGCGCGACGCGGTCGCCGCGAATGTGCACGCGGCCTTCGGAGTTGCGGAACAGCTTGCGGTAGCGATCATAGGTGGCCAGCGCGTAGCCGCCATTCTCGACAAAGGTCAGCGTGTCCTCGAAATCCTCGCGGGTGAGCGTGGCGTAGGGCGCGGCGCGCTGGATTTCGGCGAACATCGCGTCGGGGTGGAACGGGCCGGCGGCCGCGGTGAGCAGCAGATGCTGCGCCAGCACGTCCAGCCCGCCGGGGCGCGGCGGATCGCCGTCCAGCTCGTTGGCGCCGACGCCCTCGATGGCGGCCTGGCATTCCAGCACCTCGAACCGGTTGGCGGGCACCAGGATGGCCTGGCTCGCCTCGTCCATGCGGTGGTTGCTGCGGCCCACCCGCTGCAGCAGCCGGCTGACGCCCTTCGGTGCGCCGACCTGGATCACCTGGTCCACGCCGCCCCAATCGATCCCGAGATCGAGCGAGGAGGTGGCGACCACAGCCCGCAGCGCGCCGCTGGCCATGGCGGCTTCCACGCGCAGGCGCTGCACCAGATCGAGGCTGCCGTGATGCAGCGCGATGGGCAGGGTAGCTTCGTTGAGGCGCCAGAGTTCGGCGAACAGCAGCTCGGATTGCGCCCGGGTGTTGACGAACACGATCGTCAGGCCGGCGGCCTCGATCCGGCGCAGGATCGTCTCGGCCGAAGCCAGGCCCATGCGGCCCGACCAGGCCAGCCGCGCTTCGGGCAGCATCATCTGCAACGCCGGCGGCGCGCCCTGCGGCACGGTGATCAGCCGTGCCGCCTCGCCGGCGCCGACATAGGCCAGCAGCGCCTGGGGATGGGCCACCGTCGCCGACAGCCCGACCCTGCGGGCCTGCGGCGCCAGCACCGTCAGCCGGGCCAGGAGAAGGCCGAGCTGGTCGCCGCGCTTGGTGCCGGCCAGCGCGTGGATCTCGTCCACGATCACCGTCCGCAGGCCCGCGAACATCGCACCCGCGTTCTCCTGGCTCAGCAGCACGGCCAGGCTTTCCGGCGTGGTGAGCAGAATATCCGGCGGGCTCTCGCGCTGACGGCGGCGCTGCTCCGTGCTGGTATCGCCGGTGCGCGTGCCGATGGCGATCGGCAGGCCCATCTCGGTGACCGGAATGGTCAGGTTGCGCGCGATATCGGCCGCCAGCGCCTTCAGCGGGCTGATGTAGAGGGTGTGCAGCGTGGGCGCGGTGCGCGGTGCTGCGAGTTCCACCAGCGTGGGCAGAAAGCCCGACAGCGTCTTGCCGCCGCCGGTGGGCGCGATCAGCAGGATGTTCTCGCGCTTTGCGGCGGCCTGCAGCAAAGCGAGCTGATGCGGGCGGGGAGTCCAGTGGCGCGCGGTGAACCAGGTCTGGAAACGGTCCGGCAGCTGCGCGCTCATCGCCGGACCATAGGGAGGATAGCGCCTTCGGCATACCGCGGCCGATCGCCACACCCGCGCGGGCGTGGCATCGTCCCCCGGGCGTGGCACGCTGCCATCCCGGCGCAAGCGGGCTGCCGGCAGCCACCGGACCCGCTCCAGACGGAGACCACCCGCAATGGCCAACCACGTCAGGCACTTCGCCATTCACGCCGGCGACGTCGATCGGGCCCGCCGGTTCTACGCGGCGGCCTTCGGCTGGACCTTCCGGCCCTGGGGCCCGCCGAACTTCTACCTGATCCAGACAGGCCCGGACGACGATCCGGGACTGCAAGGCGCGCTGCAGGAACGCGGAACGGCGCTGACCGGCGCGGGGATGCGAGGCTTCGAGTGCACAATCGGCGTGGACGATCTGCAGGCGGCAATCAGCCGGGTCGGAGCGGCGAGCGGCAAGCTGCTGTCGCAGCCCTACGCCATCGCGGGGGTCGGGGAGCTGGTGTTCATCGAAGACACGGAGGGCAACCGCGTCGGCGTCATGCAATACGAGACCACCATGCCATTGCCAGCAGCCTAGCGACCTCGCACCCGCCACCCCGCGCCGGGAGCCCGGCAGCAATGCCGCCCGGCGATCGATCAGGCGCGGCCGTATGCCGAAGCACGAGTGCCGCCGAACATCCGTAGCCGGGCGGCGAGGTGGCCGAGCCAGGATTGCGGCGGGGCACCCGGTGCGGCAGCCGGTATGTGCACCACCGGCGCTTCGGCCGGCGCAGCGTCGGCCGGGACCGACGTCGCCAGCACCGGTTCGATAGCCTCAAGGATGGCCATCGACAGCCGGTGATAGACCGCGCGGTCGAAATGGTGGCCGCCGACGGGGCCGTCGGTCGCCTCCGCGTAGTCGCTGATCCGGAAATGATGCACGCGCGGATCGCTGCCCGCCGCCTCGCGCACCAGGCGGTTGCGGGCGATCATGCCGGGGGCAGGGCACACCTTGCGGTCGCCAGGGGTGAGGTTAAGTTCGTTGCCAAGCAGGAAGACGAGCTGCGTCTCGGCCGAGGCCCGCGCCATCATCTCGCGGATCGTCTCCACGAAAAGCTGATCGGGAGTGCCGCCCACGAATTCGAAATGATCGTGCAGGTAGGTCCAGAGATCGGCCGGAATGCGGCACTCCTCGGCGGTGCGATCGAGGAAGCTGCGCATCGGGCGCACCGCGCCGTCGCAATGCACGGGGAGCAGCGCGCCGGTGGCACGGTGGCGATACAGCGGCTGCCAGTTATCCTGCGCGAAACTGAACAGACACAATCCCGGCCCTGGCGCGTGCGGCTGGGTGACGAAACTGCGGAAATCCTCGGCCGCGAAGCCGAGCGGTTCGGCCGCGGCCACCACCGCCTCGGACGCGCCCTGCATGGCCAGGCGCAACACGGCGGAGTGCGAGATCGGGATATGCCGCCGGTTGCGCGTGATGTGCAGTTCCTCGGCAAATGTCTGCGCGGGGGGGGGCGAGGTAGTGGGCTACGGCGTGGATGTCGCATCCGCCGCGCACCAACGCGTGGGCCAGGCGCCTCGCCGGCGGCGGGTTGCCGGACGCGGTTGCGGCTTGGGGCGTCGCGCGGGTGATCCAGTCCACCGCCGGGGCGTCCTCGGTGAGGCTAGTGGCAACCGGCCCGGCCAGCTTGAATGCGGGGCGCCCCAGCTGATCGTACAGCCAACGCTCGACGCCCATGTTGAGCACGCGGCACGAGAAGCAGAATTGCAGCAGGCGCCGCTTCTGCCCGTGCCGGTTTTCCATCGCGTAGAAGCCACAGAAGCCGTAATCGCCATAACGGTCCCGCACGCTGAGCAGGCCGGCCTGCACGGTGTGCGGGCTGAGCAGCGCCTTAAGTGCCGCGCGCGCCGCTTCGGCGTCCTCGGGCAGCCGCGCCTTGGTATAGTTCAGCTGATTGGTGCGGTTGATCAGCTCGACGATACGGTCGAGATGCGGCTCCAGCGCGTGCTCGAAACTGACGGTGATGCCGCTGGCCCGCAGAAAGGCCGTGGTGTCACCGCCGGCGGCCGCATCGGCCTGGCGCGTTTGCAGCAGGCGGTATTGCGCGAGCCTGGAGAGCGCGCTGTCGTCCTTGCCGCGCAGGCGCGGATCGGCCAGCAGATCGGGGATGATGGTCTCCGGTGCAGTCTGCAGGCCGGGCACGTGGTGCGCGGCTTCGGCCAGGTTCATCGGATTGTCGTCGATGAACAGGATGGTGGCCGGCCGCAGCTGGATGGCTTCGACCAGGGCGGCCAAACGCGGGCCCTTCGGCGTCCAGTCCACGCTGGGGAAGACGAACATCTCCCAGATGCTGGCCTCCTGCAGCACGCGCCGGACGTCTGCCAGTGTGTTCTTCGAGCAGATGGCGCTGACGATGCCGCGGGCGGCCAGGGTGGGGACGATGTCGATCGTTTCTTGCCGGAGACGGATGCCGCCTTCGGTCAGGGTGCCGCGCCAGAAGGTCTCGTCGAGGTCCCACACGACGAGGCGGACGGCTTCAGGGGCCACGGAGTCATTCCGGATGGGTGCGGACCGTCTTAAGATACGGCGAGGGCTGGAGGGAAGGCCTTGCTCCGGTCCATCAACGAAGAAAGTGCCTGGTTGTTTTTCTCGCGCCGGGAAAGGCTTGCCTGCTGTTCGCGCGTTAACGCCGTCGATGCCCCACCCCGACACCTGGCTTTGCGTCCGCCCCGAGGGTCTCTACTGCCGGCCGGGCAATTTCTTCATCGACCCGCTGGTGGCCGTGGACCGCGCCATCATCACCCATGCCCATGCCGATCACGCCCGCCCCGGCCACAACGCGGTGCTGGCCACCGCCGAAACGCTCGCCATCATGACCATCCGCATGGGCCAGGGCCGCGCCGGGCTGCGGCAGCAGGCGCTGGCACCGGGTGCGGTGGTGACGCAGGGCGGGGTGCGCATCTGGCTGCAGCCCGCAGGCCACGTGCTGGGCAGCGCCCAGGTGGCCCTGGAATACCAGGGCAGCCGCGCGGTGATCAGCGGCGACTACAAGCGCGCGGCCGACCCGACCTGCGCGCCATTCGTGGCCATACCGTGCGACGTCTTCGTCACCGAGGCGACGTTCGCGCTGCCGATCTTCATCCACCCACCCGCGCTGGGCGAGGCGGAGAAGCTCATTGCCAGCGTGGCCCTGTTCCCCGAGCGCAGCCACGTGGTCGGCTGCTACGCGCTGGGCAAGGCGCAGCGCCTGATTGCCCTGCTGCGCCAGGCCGGGTGGGAGCGGCCGATCTACCTGCACGGCGCGCTGATTCCGCTCTGCGAAACCTATGAGCGGCTTGGTGTGGCGCTGGGCGATCTGCGCCCCGCCACCGGCGCCGCCCCCGCCGACCTGGCCGGCGCCATCGTGCTGGCGCCGCCCAGCGCCATCGCCGATCGCTGGGCGCGCCGCATGGCCGAACCTGTCACCTGCCTGGCCAGCGGCTGGATGCGGGTGCGCCAGCGGGCGCGGGCGCGCGGCATCGAGCTGCCGCTGGTGATCAGCGACCACGCCGACTGGCCGGAGCTGCTGGCCACGCTGGACGAGGTGGCCGCCCCGGAGATCTGGGTGACGCATGGGGCGGAAGATGCGCTGATCCACGCAATCGCGGCGAGCGGGCGGCGGGGGCGGGCGTTGCGGCTGTTGGGGTATGGGGATGCGGTGCTTGAAGAGGCAGCTTGAGAAAGGAAGCGGTTCTTTTTTGAAAAAAAGAACCAAAAAACTTTTGCTTTTGCTGTCGCGCCGAGCACTAGCCAGCATTCGGCGGGGCGTCGTCGGTTGTTAGCGTTTGCCGACTTGCTGGATCGGCTGACGCTCACTCCTGGCCGGCTGGCCAAGATCGCGCTGCTGCGCCGCTTCTTCGAAACCGAAGCCGACCCCGATCGCGGCTGGGCGCTGGCGGCACTCACCGGCGAGCTGAGCTTCACCGCGGCCAAAGCCGGGCTTATCCGCGCCGTGGCGGAAGCCCGCACCGATCCCGTGCTGCTCAGCCTCAGCTACGATTTCGTGGGTGACCTGGCCGAGACGGTGGCGCTGATTTGGCCCGCGCTGACCGAGGCGACGCCGCCGACCGTGACCGAGATCGTGCTGGCGCTGTCCAACCGCCCGAAGACAGAACTGCCCGCTTTGCTGGCCGGCTGGCTGGATCATTCCGGGCCCAACGTGCGCTATGCGTTGCTCAAGCTGATCACCGGCAGCCTGCGCGTCGGCGCCTCCGCCCGCCTGGCAAAAACCGCGCTGGCCGAGTTCGCGGCCGGCCATGGCCAAACCGTGGCGGCCGATGATGTCGAGGAAGTCTGGCACGGCCTCTCGCCGCCCTACACGGCCCTGTGGGATTGGCTGGAAGGCAGAACCGCCGCACCCGATGCCGCCGGTGCCCCGGTGTTTCGGCCGCCCATGCTGGCCCATCCGCTGGAAGCCGCCGATTTCGCGGCGCTCGATGCTGCCGCCTACGCTGCCGAATGGAAATGGGACGGCATCCGCGTGCAGCTGGTGCGCGCAGCCGGCGGCGAACGCATCTTCTCGCGCGGCGCCGAGGATGTCTCGGCGGCCTTTCCCGAACTGGCCGGCGTGCTGCCGGCCTGCGCGGTGTTGGACGGCGAATTGCTCGTGGTACGCCACGGCACGGTGGCGCCGTTCGCCGACCTGCAGCAGCGGCTCAACCGCAAATCCGCCTCAGCCAAAATGGTGCGCGACTTCCCGCTGCAGGTGCGGCTGTACGACATTCTGTTCGACGGCACGGAAGATCTGCGCGCTTTGCCGTTCGTGCAACGGCGCGCGCGCCTGGAGCAATGGCTGGCGGCGCACCCATCGCCGCTGCTGGACCTCTCGCCGCTGATTGCGTTCGCCGAACTGGACGAGCTCGCCGCCATTCGCGCCGGCACGCGCGCGGCCAGCATCGAAGGCCTGATGCTGAAGCGCCTGGACAGCCCCTACGTGCCCGGCCGCCCGAAAGGCCTGTGGTGGAAATGGAAGCGCGATCCGCTGACCATCGATGCGGTGGTGATGTACGCGCAGCGTGGCCACGGCAAACGCAGCAGCTACTATTCCGACTACACGTTCGGCCTGTGGCGCGCCGATGGCGAGTTGGTGCCGGTCGGCAAGGCCTATTCCGGCTTCACCGACGAAGAGCTGGTGCGGCTCGACCGCTGGATCCGCAACCACACCGTGCGCGCCTACGGCCCGGTGCGCGAGGTGGAGCGTGGGCTGGTCCTCGAAGTAGCGTTCGACGCGGCCCAGCTCTCCAACCGCCACAAATCCGGCGTAGCGCTGCGCTTCCCGCGCGTCGCCCGGCTGCGCTGGGACAAGCCGTTCGAGGAAGCCGACCGGCTGGAAACGTTGCTGGCCCTGATCGACGCCGCGCCCGCGCCCGACGGCCGGCCGGCGTGACGGCCTCGGCGCGCACAGAAATGGCGGATAGGGTGAGATTCGAACTCACGGAGGGCTTGCACCCTCGGCGGTTTTCAAGACCGCTGCCTTAAACCACTCGGCCACCCATCCCGGCCGCGCCTGTCTAGCAAGGCCGGCGCCGGGCGGTCGAGGGGAGCGCGCGGGATTGCGACTTCCACGCCGCGGCGCGACCCCTTAGAAGCCCCCAGGTACAATCGATCGGATGCCGAGCATGAAGCGCTGGATTTGCTGCCTCTCCTACAGCGCCTGCCTGGCCGCCGCACCCGCACTGGCCGCCCCGCCGCTCGATCAGGCCAGCATCTGGACCATCCAGGTGGAAAACGACGCGGTCTCCACGCTGAAAGGCACGTCGGACCAGGTACTACACCAGCGGGCTGCGCCTGGGCTGGACGTCCGGGCAGGATGTGGGCCCGGCGGCGGCACTCGGGCGCGGCATCTGGGGCGACGGCACCACGCGGCTGTCGATCGAGATCAGCCAAAGCATCTTCACCCCGCGCGCCACCCAGGCGCGCCCCGCGCCGCTGGACGACCGGCCCTATGCCGGCGTGCTGATCGCCACCGCCGGCCTGGTGCACGACACGCAGGCCGAGCGCGATGTGCTGGCGCTGAGCGCCGGTGTCGTCGGCCCGTCCGCGCTGGGCGAGCAGGTGCAGAACGGCTTCCACAACATTATCGGCGACACGCCGAACCGCGGCTGGCACGACCAGCTGCCCGATCAGCCGGCCTTCGAACTGCTGGCCCAACGCACATTGCGCCTGCCGATCGCCACCTTCGCCGGTTTCGAGACGGACGTGCTGCCCTCGGCCACGCTGGGCATCGGCGACGTCCGCGACTACGCCCAGCTCGGCGGCGTGCTGCGCTTCGGCCAGGGGCTGCAGAGCGATTTCGGCGCGCCGCGCATCACCCCCGGGCTGAACGGCACCGATGCCTACACCGCCGTGCGTCCCTTCGCCTGGTATGCCTTCGCCGGCGCCGACGGCCAGGCGGTCGGCTACGACGTGACGCTGGACGGCAGCACGTTCCGCAACAACTCGCGCGACGTGCATCACACCTGGGATGTGGGCGAGTTCGAAGGCGGCCTGGCCGTCATGGCCTATGGCCTGCGCCTGACCTACACGCAGACCTGGCAGACCAGCGAGTTCAAGCACCAGAAGAGCCTGTTCAACTTCGGCTCCCTGGCGCTTTCGGCCAAGTTCTAGGCGCGGCCTCGGCCTAGCGTGCGGCTGCGCTGGCCGGGGCCAGCCGCACGCCGCCGCGTCCGTCCACCACCACCACGCGATCCGGCCCGCCGCCCTGCAGCAGCACCGCCAGCCGATCGCCCATCGCGGCAATGCCGGCGATATGCGTGCCGGCCGGCTCGGCCAGCGCCACCGCCGCCGGGATCGTGCCATGGCCGCCCATCCGGCTTACGATGGTGACGGCCACCACCGCCACGCCGGCGACGATCAGCACGCCCATTCCCACCACCAGCACCAGCATCGCACGCATTCTTCGCCTAAACCTTCTATAGAGCGGGCACCATGCCCGAACCCTTCCGCCTGACGGCGCCGCCGGAAGCCGCCGGCCAGCGTGCCGACCGCTTCCTTGCCGAGGCCATCGGCACTCTAACCCGCTCCCGCCTGAAAACCTTCATCGAAGCCGGCCGCGTCACCCGCGACGGCGTGGTGTTCGCCCAGCCCGCCGATCCGGTGCGCGCCGGCAGCCTGTATGAGGTGACCCCGCCCGACCCGGTCTCCGCCGTGCCGCAGCCGCAGGCTATCCCGTTCACCATCCTGCACGAGGATCGCCACCTCATCGTGCTCGACAAGCCGGCCGGCCTGGTCGTCCATCCTGCGCCGGGCCACGAGGACGGCACGCTGGTCAACGCGCTGCTCGCCCATTGCGGCGATTCGCTGCCCGGCATCGGCGGCGAACGGCGCCCGGGCATCATCCACCGGCTCGACCGCGACACGTCCGGCGTGATGGTCGTCGCCAAGACCGAGCAGGCGCTCGTCGCTTTATCGGCAGCGTTCGCGGCGCGCACCATCGAGCGTGCCTACACGGCACTGGTATGGGGCGTGCCCGCCAATCCCGCGGGCGAGATCGAAGGTGCGATCGGGCGGGACCCGCGCGACCGCAAGCGCATGGCGCTGGTCACCCGCGGCGGCAAGGCGGCGCTCACCCGCTACCGCACGCTCGGCGTGTATCACGCGGCCGCCACCCTGCTGCAGTGCAACCTGGCCACCGGACGCACTCACCAGATCCGCGTCCACCTGTCGAGCGCAGGCCATCCCGTGGTGGGCGATCCGGTGTATCTGCGCCGCATCCCAGCCATAAGTCGCGCGATGCCCGAGCCGGGCAGGGGCCTGCTTTTAGATTTTCCGCGCCAGGCCCTGCATGCCGCGACACTCGGCTTCCGCCATCCCGCCACCGGCCATGAGATTCGCTTCGAGACGCCACTGCCCGCCGATTTTCAGGCTTTGCTCACCGCCATCGCCTAGACTGAACACTGTTCACACTGCCGTGATACTCGTTGCACTACCCTGTCGAATGTTGACAGGACCGGCGCGGTCCGGTATCACCATCGAACCGAGGCAACGGGCGTGTTGCATCGGCGAGCGCGTCGTCGGGCCGCCTGATCAGGGGCGCGGCGAGCAGCGTGATAACGTCCTCGCGCTCCCAACCATTTTTCCGCAACCGTATGCCGCACTGCGCCGTAGAGGGCAGTGACCGGATTAAGTCGCCGGACAGATAGGAGCCACTTTATGGCTGCAGCCTTTGTCAACGTCGCCCCCGAGGGCAATCTCTCCCGCTACCTGCAGGAGATCCGCAAATTTCCGATGCTCACGCCTGAGGAAGAGCTGTCGCTCTCCCACGCCTGGCGCGACAATGAGGACATGAAGGCGGCGCATAAGCTCGTCACCTCGCATCTGCGCCTGGTCGCCAAGATCGCCATGGGTTACCGCGGCTACGGCCTGCCGGTGGGCGAGCTGATCAGCGAAGGCAATGTCGGCATGATGCAGGCCGTCAAGCGCTTCGATCCGGACCGTGGCTTCCGCCTGGCGACCTACGCCATGTGGTGGATCCGCGCCGCCATCCAGGAATACATCCTGCACAGCTGGTCGCTCGTGAAGATGGGCACCACGGCCGCGCAGAAGAAGCTGTTCTTCAACCTGCGTCGCCTCAAGGGCCAGATGCAGGCCATCGAGGACGGCGACCTGCGCCCCGAGCACGTGGCCAAGATCGCCACCACGCTGGGTGTGCCGGAGCAGGACGTGGTCAGCATGAACCGCCGTCTCGCCGCACCCGATCACAGCCTGAATGCCCCCGTCCGCGCCGACAGCGAAGGCGAGTGGCAGGACTGGCTGGTCGATGACGGCGAGAACCAGGAGAGCGAGCTCGCCGAACGCGAGGAGCTGACCGGCCGCAAGGCACTGCTCGGCGGCGCGCTGACCACGCTGAACGACCGTGAGCGGCACATCCTGATCGAGCGTCGCCTGAAGGACAATCCGACCACGCTGGAGGAGCTGTCCCAGCAATACAACATCAGCCGCGAGCGCGTGCGGCAGATCGAAGTGCGGGCGTTCGAGAAGCTGCAGAAGGCGATGCGCACGCAGGTCGCCGAGCGCCGGATGGCCCACGCGGCCTGAGGCTTTGGCCGGCGCCGGGGATCGCACCCCGGCGCCGGTAGCGTGCTGTCAGGCGTCGAGATCCCACTCCGCCTGCAACTGTTCCAGTTCGATTGTGATGGCGCGGGCGTTTGCCGCCTCGCGGGCTTCCCAGACCGTTCGCACCACCACCGGCGTCACCTGGCACAGCGCCCAGGCGCAGGCGCCGGCGCCCCAGGCCAGCAGCAGCGCCTTCGGGTCGGCCAGCGTTGCCACCGCCGTGTCGATCGTCTCGCCCTGGCTCCACAGCCGCCACAGCGGATGCAGGCATGCCGCCCCGCAGCACAGCGCCACGGGCCGTGCCACGCTCTGCCCGGCACCGCGCTCGGCCAGCACGCAGGCCAGGGCGGGCAGCAGCAGCACACCCAGCAGCAGCGCGGTCGGTGCGGCAAAGGTCAGCAGCGCGCCGCAGGCCAGGCCCTGGATCCACAGCGTGGAGCCCCTGGCCGGTTTGGCGGAGGCCGCCGGGCTGGCCTGGCCCGTCACCTTACGGCCAGCGCCACGGCGGCGCCGAGGCTGGCGAGCAACCCGGCACCGGTGACGATCTCCTGGCCGAGCATATGCGCCGCCTGGGCCCGGTGCGGCGCTTCCTCACCGATGCGCTGCAGTTCGGCTTGCAGCAGGCCCAGGCGCGCGGCGGCGCGGTCGGCCCCGGCCTTGTCGGCCGCCCGCGCCGCCTCGTCGTCCAGGATCGCCACCATGGTGCCGATCTGCCCTTCGCCGGCTGCATGCAGCAGGCGCTGCTGCAGCACGGCGCGCGTGCGGTGGCTGCGCCAATCCTCCACGCCGGCTAGGCCGCCGGTGATCAGCCAGCCCGCCAGCCCGGGCAGCGGCACCGGATTGAGCCGGCCCTGGAGCCGCGCGAACAGGCGCAGCAGGCGCAGCCGGTCGGCCGGGTTGGCGAAACTGGTCAGCCGCGTCAGGTCGCCCGCCAGCAGCGGATCCACCCGCGCGGCGATGAACGCGGCCATAGGCGCGTCGATCGGCATGCGGGTGCGATCGGCGGCCGCAGCCGCCTCATCGAGCGCCGGCAGCAGCTCGCTGGCGCGCACCACCAGCCGCCCGGCGAGCAAGCGGCGAGGCGCAGGCGAGCATCGGGTTCATGCCGTAGCTGAGGCGGTTATGGCCGCCCGCCGGCCCACGCGTGGCCAGCCAGGCGCGCCATTCGCGCTGCTCCTCCCGCAGGCCCGTCTGGTTCTGCCGGCGGTAGCTCGCGGTGCAGAAATGGCCCACGGCCTCGGCGGCCACTACCTCCTCCAGGGCGGCGCGCACCTCAGGCGTGCCGGTGGCCAGCGCCGGGCCGATGCCGTCCGGCTGCACCGCCACGCCGCGCCACACCAACGGCGCCAGCGGATCGATGGCGGCCACGCTGCGCATCACCATTAGCCCCTGCAGCCGGGGGTCGTCGGCGCCATCGGCCGCACTCCGCCGCGTCACCTCCTCCACCCTCATGCCGAGTTGCGGGTCGCCCAGGCTGCGCCGCAGCCAGCGCTCCACTTCGCCGGAGCGTAGCAGGGCCGCGCCGCGCTCCGGCTGCAGCCCCAGCCCGAGCGCCATCTCGCGCGCCGACCACACCGGCATGCCGCCCAGATTGAACGGCACCTGCGCCCGCCGCGGCGGCCGCGCCGCCACGCGCCGGCTGCGCGCCTGTTCCGGCCGCAGCAGCAGCGCCGGCGAGGGCCTGTGGTCGGGGTCTTCGGCCAGCATGCCGCGCAGCAGGTCGCTCAGCAGCGGCGGCAAATCGGCGTCCGCCGTCAGCGCGGCAAAGCTGCCGATCTCCAGCTTGCGATACAGGATGACGTTCTCGTCCGTCCCGGCCAGCGGCACGCGGCCCAGCGCCAAGGCCAGCATCGTCACCCCGAGCGCATAGACGTCGTCCGCGATACAGCCTTCACCGCGGCCCATCGGTAGGCAGCGCGCCATGTAGGGCGGCTCGTATACCGCCGGCTGCTGGCTCGCGGGCGGGGCGGCCCAGAACGGCCCCAGCGTCACCGGGTCGCGCGGCCCGGCGCGGAACAGATTGGCGGGGTTGATGGCGCGGTGCGTCAGCCCGCGCATCTGCAAGGCGCCCAGCGCGGTTGCCGCCGGCGCCAGCACGCAGGCGATCAGGTCGGCCTCGCGCCACGGCGGGGTAGTATCGAGCGGCGTGCCCGGCGGCATCTCGCCCACCACGAACCAGCCTGGCCGGCCCGCTAGATCCCGGCCGGGGCCATACTCCACCGGCAGCACGGCATGCGGCACCGGCCCGCTGCGCGCCAGCGTGATGCGCGGCCGCATTGGTATGTGCGGATGCGCCTCGATGGCGATCAGCTTCTGCGCCGGCTCCCGGCGATCGGCCACCAGATGCGCCCGCAGGCCGCCCTGCAATGGCGGTGGCTGGCGTGCCGGATCGATCCTGTAGAACCCAGCGATAGCGCCGTCATCCATGCCGCCAGCCTAGCCCGCAACGGGTTAACCGGCGGCGAACGGCGTCACCCGGTCACGCCTGAAAGGGGTCGCGCACCATGATCGTGTCGTCGCGCTCGGGGCTGGTCGACAGCAATGTCACCGGCGCTTCCACCAGCTCCTCGATCCGGCGGACGTATTTGATCGCCTGGGCCGGCAGGTCCGCCCAGCGCCGTGCGCCGCGGGTGGAGTCGCGCCAGCCCTCGATCGCCTCGTACACCGGACGGGCCGCCGCCTGCGCACCGGGCGCGGCCGGCAGATGGCCGAAGCGCTGCCCGGCGATCTCGTAGCCGACGCAGATCTGCAGCGTCTCGATACCGTCGAGCACGTCCAGCTTGGTCAGTGCCAGGCCCTGGATGCCGCCGACCTTGACGGCCTGGCGCACCAAAGCGGCATCGAACCAGCCGCAGCGGCGCGGCCGGCCGGTGACGGTGCCGAATTCATGGCCACGCTCGCCCAGGCGGCGTCCGATCGCGTCGTCCAGCTCGGAGGGGAACGGGCCGGCGCCGACGCGTGTGGCGTAAGCCTTGGCGATGCCCAGCACGAACCCCACCACTCCGGGCCCCACGCCGCTGCCGC
Organism: uncultured Alphaproteobacteria bacterium; assembly: GCA_963751795.1. Taxonomy (GTDB): domain Bacteria; phylum Pseudomonadota; class Alphaproteobacteria; order Acetobacterales; family Acetobacteraceae; genus BOG-908. The sequence goes on along the minus strand of CAVVVI010000004.1, from coordinate 1,005,708 downwards.
TGGCCGCGGTTGCCGCCACCGTGTTGCTGCTGGTGACGAACGGGTAGGTCCCGTGATCCACATCCAGCATCACCGCCTGCGCGCCCTCGAACAGGATGCGCTTGCCCTCGCGCCGCGCGGCGTCCAGCCGCTCCCATACCGGCTCGACGAAGGGCAGGATGCGTGGCGCGATCTCGAGCAGGCCGTCGAGCAGCGCCTGGTGGCCGAATTCCTCGGCGCCCAGCCCGCGCAGCAGCGTGTTGTGGTGCAGCAGCAGCTCGTCCAGCTTGGCCGACAGCGTCGCCGGCTCGGCCAGGTCGCAGGCGCGGATGGCCCGGCGGCCCACCTTGTCCTCATAAGCCGGCCCGATGCCGCGCCCGGTGGTGCCGATCTTGGCCGCACCGCGCGCCGCCTCGCGCGCCCGATCGATGGCGCCGTGCAGCGGCAGGATGAGCGTGGCGTTGTCGGCCAGCCGCAGCAGCTCCGGCCCAACATGCAGGCCCTGGCCCTGCAGGCGAGCGATCTCGTCCAGCAGCGCCCAGGGATCGACGACCACGCCATTGCCGATGATGCCCAGCCGCCCGCGCACCAGCCCGCTGGGCAGCAGGCTGAGCTTGTAGGTCTGGTCACCCACCACCAGCGTGTGGCCGGCATTGTGGCCGCCCTGGAAGCGCACCACGATATCTGCCCGGCTGGCCAGCCAGTCCACCACCTTGCCTTTGCCCTCGTCGCCCCACTGGGCGCCGATCACCGCTACGTTGCTCATGTCAGACCTTCTCGACGCCGCGCCCGCCCAAGCGTGCCGCGCATTGCTCTAGCCGGTTTCCGCCTGCGTCGGAACGCCGCCGCCCATAGCCGTTCAGAGCGGGACCGCCTCGCCACCCTCCAGCCGGTGCGAACACCCAAGCCTTTGCGCCTCGTCGGCCGAGCCGTCCAAGGCCGCTAGGGTGGCAAACCCGCTGGCGCGCAGGCGGCGGGCGATCGCCGGATCGGTGCCGGCGGGGATGAGCAGGCTGGGCCGCGCGGCGCGTGGTGGCGCGGCGCGCAGCACCGCGTCGGCAAACAGCGTCACCCCAGTAGCCGGCTCGCCCTCGTTGGAAAGGTAGCGCCCGCCGCGGCCCAACTCCTCGTGTCGGCCGGGCGCGAATACGGTGACGGTGATGCCGGTGTGGTAGCGGAAACCGCGAAACTCCAGCGGATCGATAGTGACGCGGATATGCGGCGCCGCGGTGCCGAGCAGGGCCACGACGGCGGCTAGCCGTTCGGCCAGGGCGCGCTGGGCGGGGGGCAGGTCCACGGCGGCCAGCGCCGCCAGCGCACCCTGCGCCGGGCCGGCCGCCAGCAGCAGCGCCGTCAGCATCGGCGCCAGCGCGCCACCGTGCTCGGCCACCGCGGCGGCATCCTTGCGGTCCAGCGCGCGGGCGAGGGCCGCCCGGCGCGGGCCTTCGACGCCGCCGGCATCCAGCAGCGCCGGCGCCAGCGTCGGCAGGGTCAGGTCGAGGCTGATGCGTGTCAGCCCGATCGCACCCAGCGCTTCGGCAGCCACCAGCATCGCCTCGGCATCGGCCTGCGCGCTGTCGGCGCCGATCAGCTCGATGCCGGCCTGCGGCACCTGCCGGTCGGTATCGCGCAGCGCCCGCACGCGCACGCACTCGCCGGCATAGGACAGGCGCAGCGGCCGCGCGGCGCCGGCCAGGCGGGTGGCCGCGATGCGGGCCACCTGCGGTGTCATGTCGGCCCGCATCGCCATCATGCGGTGGCTGTCGGGGTCCATCACCCGGAACACCTGCTCGGCCAGCACTGCGCCGCCGCCGGCGAGCAGGCTGTCCTCGAACTCCAGCAGCGGCGGCTTGACGCGCGTGTAGCCATGGCTGGCGAACACCGCCATCAGCGCCTCCACGGAGGCGGCTTCCGTCTCGGCGTCGGGCGGCAGCAGGTCGCGCAGGCCGGCCGGCAGCAAAGCCGGGTGGGGCGGAGTGAGATCGTCCATGGCGGCGCGCTATAGCTTGCCCCGGCAGCGCCGCAAAGCACGGCAGGCAGGCCAGGCGCGCCGATTTGTGCTGCGCCGCGGCAAACCTTAGGCTCGCCCCATGCTCGACCAACCGACGACCATGCCGTTCCCCGATCCGCCCGCGCCGGGGCAGACCGTGCAGGTCGCACCCGGCATCCTGTGGCTACGCTTCCCGCTGCCCTTCCTGCTCAACCACGTGAACGTCTATCTGATCGAGGACGAGGGCGGCTGGGCGGCGTTCGATACCGGGCTGGGCAACGATGTCACCCGCGCCACGTGGGAGGCCGTGCTGGCCGGCCCGCTGGCCGGCGCGCGCCTCACCCGCATCATCTGCTCGCATTTCCACCCGGACCACGTGGGCCTGGTCGGCTGGCTGACCGAGCGCTTCGGCGCGCCGCTCGCCATGCCGCGCACCGAGTTCCTGATGACCCGGGTGCTGGAAAACCGGGTAATGGCGGCCGACCCCGATTTCTACACCGAACGCGGGCTGGGCGTGGGCGCCGGCGGCCGCGTGGCCGGCGACGGGCACGGCTATCTGCGGCTGGTGACCGGGCTGCCCACCCGCTACCAGCGCCTGCGCGCAGGCGAGACGCTGCGCATCGGCGGCCGAACCTTCAGCATCCACACCGGCGGCGGGCACGCGCCCGAGCAGGGGATGCTGCATTGCGCCGACGGCAACATCTTCCTGCCGGCCGACCAGGTGCTGATCCGCATCTCGCCCAACATCTCGGTGCAATCGATGGAGCCGGATGCCGATCCGCTCGGCGAATACCTCGCCTCGCTCGCCGCCATCGGGCGCGACGTGCCGGCCGGCGCGTTGGTGCTGCCTGGCCACGGCGTGCCGTTCACCGGCCTGCACACGCGGCTAGACGAGCTGGCGGCCCACCACGCCACGCGCTGCGCGCTGATCGCCGAGGCTGCCCGCGCCGCGCCGCGCACCGCCGCCGACCTGTTGCCCGTGCTGTTCAAGCGCGAGATGGACGCGCACCAGACCGGCTTCGCCTTCGGCGAGGTGCTGGCCCACGTCAACTTCATGCGCCGCCGCGGCGAGCTGATCCAGAGCCGCGAAGCCGACGGGTTGTTGCGCGTGCGCGTGCCCGCCTAGAACCACTGGCGCGGAGCTGTCGGCACGCCGAAACCGCAATAGTCGACACGGTGCCCCCATGCGCATGCGCAAGAAAGCCGACCTGCCAACGAAGATCTGCGCCACCTGCGGGCGGCCGTTCACCTGGCGCAAGAAGTGGGAAAAAGTGTGGGACGAGGTACGCTACTGCAGCGATGCCTGCCGCGCCAAGCGGGGCGAGGGCGGGCGCGCGCCGTCGGACCCGACGCGAGCCGGCCAGCCTAGCGCCAGCACTCGACCTTCACGGTGAACGCGCGCGCCTTGTCGGCGACGTTGGCCGCATTCATGTCGGCCGCCGCGCCATCGCGCTCGCTCAGCGACGTGTTCAGCCGCGCCAGATAGTCCCGCGCCACGTTCGATTTGGTGGCGAAGTTCACGTTCTGCGGCAGCGCGCCGCCAGTCAGCGCCGCCAGCGCCAGGCCGTTCATGACGGAGGTGGTGATGCCCACCACGCGCCCCGAGCCATCGAGCACCGGGCCGCCGCTATTGCCCGGCTGCACCGGCGCGCTGAACTGGAACACGCCCGCGTTGCCTTGCATGCCGGAGGAGGCGGTGAGCGAGCCTGTGGTGACGGCCATCTCCGGCGAGACCAGGCCGGTCAGGGGAAAGCCGGTCGCCACCAGCGACTCGCCCGGATGCAGGCTTTGGCTGTCGCGAAAGCGCGCGTAGGCAGGGGTGCGCATGGCGGCATCGAGCAGCGCCAAATCCAGCCGGGCATCGTTGGCCACCAGCCGGGCCGGGGCGGGGGTGCTGCCGGCGTCCGTCGTCACCCGGATGTCCAGGCAGTTGGCGATCACGTGGTTGTCGGTCAGCACGTGGCCGCTGGCATCGATGATGATGCCCGAGCCGCCGCTGACCGGGTGCCCGGCCCGCATCGGGCGGCCTGCCATCGCGGCGCGCACCGGCGTTCCAGCCAGCGCGCCGGCCACCTCCTGCGCGCTTCTGACGAACGAAAGCAGGCGTTGCGGCCCGACCGGGGTTCCGGGGTCGAAGCTGACGGCCAGAGTCGCAGCCCCTGCCGCCCGCCGCATCTGCCAGGTGCCGACCCACGGCCCGGCATTGTTGGGCCGCATGGACTGTACCTGGAACCACAGCACGTCGTCCGCCCCGGCGGCGTCCGGCCAACTCGTATCGTTCTCCTCGACGATATCGGCCGCAGCAAAGGCCTGGCTGCGCACCACGGCATCGGCCACTTCATGCAGGTCAAGCCGCTGCATCTCGGTCTGAAATTCGGTGGCCCCGCCCTGGATGCCGCGCGTGCGTTGGAGCGCGAGCAGCCGCAGGCGATCATGGTCGGGTAGCACGACGCGCACTCGCACGGCGCTTGGATGGTCCATCGGCGTGATCTGCCCGACCGTGAGCGCGTAGCGCTCACCGAGCGTGGCCAGCGCGGCCTCTGGCGCTATCGTCTGGCCGTCGATGACCAGGCTGGCAATGCCGCTGTAATCGTAGCTGCCCGGCTGGAACGAGCTGGGCGCCGGCTGGGCGCCGGGCGGCGGACGATAGAAGCTGGAACTCTTGACGACGATGCCGATGCCGGCTGGGCGCACCGGCGCACAGCCCGACAAGCCGAGAAGCCCGGCCGCGCACAGAACGGCCACCCAACGGCTCGCAATCGTCATAGCGTGTGTTTTCCTGTTGCCCACGACGATACGGCACCGTAGCGGCTTGGCAAGCCACCGCGCAGCAGGCACCGCTCAGGCCAGGTTGACGACCAGCGGCACGTGGTCCGAAGGCGTGTCCTCGCCCCGCGCCGCTCGGTCCGGCACGGCCGAGACCAGCCGCTCGGCCACGCCCGGCGAGAGCAGCGCGTGATCGATCCGCAAGCCGCGATCGCGCGCCCAGCAGCCGGCCTGGTAATCCCAGAACGTGTAGCAGGCGCCCTCCGGTTTGACGGCCCGCACGGCGTCGGTCAGCCCGCCCCAGATCATCTGCCAGTAGCGCGCACGTGTCTCCGGCCGCACCAGCGCGTCATCCGGCCCGAGCACGCCGGGCGCAAAATCAACGTCTTCCGGGCAGACGTTATAGTCGCCCAGCAACATCAGCGGTTCGTCTTCGGCCAGAACCGAGGCCGCATGCGCCGCCAGGCAATCCATCCAGCGCAGCTTATAGGCATAGCCCGTCTCGCCATTGGAGTTGCCGTTCGGCAGATAGAGGTTGCCCACCCGCAGGCCCTCGAAGCTCACCTCGAGATAGCGCGCCTGCGCATCGTCGTCGGGCAGGCCCGGCAGGCGGGTCAGCCGCACGTCCAATGGCTTGCGCGACAATGCGGCCACGCCGTTAAAGCCCTTCTGCCCGACGATGGCCGTATGCCAGCCGCGCTCGGCGAACACCGCGGGGAAGTTCGCCGCCTCGCATTTGATCTCCTGCAGCACGAGGAGATCGGGGCTGTTGGCCTCCAGCCAGCGGCAGATATTGGCCTCCCGCGCGCGGCTGCCGTTGACGTTCCAGGTCGCTATTTTCACGTCGAGGCCCTCAGGCTGCGATTGGCGCCGAACGGCGAGCAAGGCGCTACCATGATCGGGCCACGCTCGGCATGGCGGTAGTAGCCGAACCCGGCCCGCACGGCGAGGCGCCGCCCATCGCTTCGACGGCCGAGGCGAAGCTCAATCGATCGAGAAACTGGTCCCGCACCCGCATGCGCTCGTCGCATTCGGATTGCGCACGGTGAAATAGCTGCCCATCAGCTCGTCGGCATAATGCAGCTCGGCGCCCCCCAGCAGATCCAGGCTGGTGGGATCGACCACCACGCGGGCCGGGCCGCGCTCGATCACGAGGTCGTCGGGCGCCACTGTCTCGTCGAGGTCGAACTTGTATTGAAAGCCGCTGCAACCGCCGGCCAGCACGGCGACGCGCAGGGCAGCCGCGCGGCCATCGGCGGCGACGATTTCGGCGACGCGGGTGAGGGCTTGGTCGGAGACTGAGAAGGTCATAGAGGGGATATAGGGTAGGGTGGGAAAGCAAGGCCCTCTTTTTTGAAAAAAAGAGGCAAAAAACTTTTGCTTCCACGCTGGCCCGGAGGTGCGGCCGGGCACTGCCACGATGCGCACTGGCAGGACTGGGCCGCACCGCCGAGCCGGCATCGTGGCAAAAGTTTTTTGCTTCTTTTTTTCACAAAAGAAGCGCTTCCTCCCGCCGCAATGCCCCCAGCCGCATACGCCGTAACACCGGAAACCTCCCGGGGCCGCCTCCACCACGAACCGGACGCCACCTCCCGCAGCCCCTGGCAGCGCGACCGCGACCGTATCATCCACAGCTCCGCCTTCCGCAAGCTGCAGTATAAAACCCAGGTATTCGTCAACCACGTGGGCGATTTCTACCGCACGCGGCTGACGCACAGCCTGGAAGTGGCGCAGATCGCGCGCTCCATCGCCCGCGAACTGGCGCTCGACGAGGACCTGACCGAGGCGCTGGCGCTGGCGCACGATCTGGGGCACCCGCCCTTCGGCCATGCGGGCGAGGACGCGCTGAACGCGCAGATGAAGCCGTATGGCGGCTTCGACCACAATGCGCAGACGCTGCGCGTCGTCACCCGGCTGGAGTCGCGCTACGCCGCCTTCGACGGGCTGAACCTGACGTGGGAGACCCTCGAGGGCCTGGTCAAGCATAACGGGCCGCTGTCGCGCCCGCCCGCCTACATCGCCGCCTACAATGCGCGCCACGATCTGATGCTCGGCACGCACGCCTCGGCCGAGGCGCAGGTCGCCTCGGTGTCGGACGACATCGCCTATCACAGCCACGATCTGGACGACGGCATGCGCTTCGGCCTGTTCGGCCCGGCCGACATCGCGCATCTGCCGATCGTGGGTGAAGCGCTGGCCGAAGCGCGCCGCGCCAGCCTGGACATGCCGCCGCAGCGCCTGCGCCACGAAACCATCCGCCGCATCATCCACGTGCTCGTCAGCGACCTGGTTGGCGAGACGCGCACCCGGCTGGCCGCGCTTGACCCCGACTCGCCCGACCGCATCCGCCGCGCGAAGAAGCCGGTGGTGGCCTTCTCTCCGCGCGTGGCCGAGGCCAATCACGCCATCAAAGAGTTTTTGCGCGCCCGAATGTATCGCCACTGGCGCGTCAACCGCATGACGGCCAAGGCCCGCCGCCTGACCGAAGGCCTGTTCAGCCTGCTGCACAGCGACCCGGCCACCCTGCCGGATGGCTGGCGCGCCCAAGCCGGCGAAGGCCAGCCGGCACAGGCGGCGGGCGTAGTGTGCGACTACGTTGCCGGCATGACCGACCGTTTCGCGCAGGAAGAATACAAGCGGCTGACCGACGTCGCGGTCGGCGGATGAAGGCAAACCTGCGTCAGACCGGCACACGCGACTGGAGACCATAACCGGGAAGCCGCTGCATCGGTCTGGCGCTCGTCTTAGCGACCTTCTGTCGCTCCCCGAAAGGTTCGCTCACGCAATGCCGCCGCTGAGGGCGGCACTAAGTGCTTCAGATGACTTTGCGCGAGTACTCGCGCATGTTCAGTAATCGATGCTTCGCTGCACTCTGATTTGTTGACGCAGCTTGAACGCGACTGTATTGGCCTGACAACAACGGGGTGTCGGCATGGATCACAACCGGGACGACAAAACGCTTCGCGGCCCGAGAGTGGGCCGCCGCGAAACCCTGCTTGCGGTGGCGGGAACTGCAGCGTTGGTCGCTGCGTCACGGTCAGCGCACGCCACCAGCCCGTATGCCGACACGGACGTGCTGAACTTCCTGCTCAACCTCGAATACCTGGAAGCTGAGTATTTCAGCTTCGCCGTATACGGGCACGGTTTGCCGGCGCAGGACGTAGTCGGGGCCGGCACCCAGGGCGTCGTTACTGGCGGTGCCAAGGCCAATCTGGGCAGCGTGGTCGCCGATTACGCCAGGAAGCTCGCCCAGGACGATCTGGGGCACATACGCTACCTGCGGGCGCTGATTGGCACGGCCAGTGTGGTGGCCGAGCCGCGGATCGACATCGGCGTGGCGTTCACCAATCTGGCGATTGCCGCCGGCCTGATCGTTTCGGGCCAGACGTTCGATCCCTACAAGGACGATATCAGCTTCCTGCTCGGCGCCTCGGTGTTTACCGATGTCATCGCGTCGGCTTACGCCTGGGCGAGTGCGATGGTCAGCCGGCCGATCTATCGCCAGGCAGTCACGGCCATCGGCATTGTCGAAGGCTACCATGCCGGTGCTGTGCGAACCAATCTGGCCAATTTGGGCGCCGGTGTGGCGTTTGGCCTGGTGGCCAACCTGATTAGTGTTTTGTCGGCCGGCTCGCCTGGCGGCGCCGTCGATCCAGGCCTGCTCGTCCCCGGCAACAGCCACAACTTCGTGCCCGACAATGCCTATGGCCTCGTCAATACGCGGAGCCCCTCAGGAGTGCTGCGGGTGTTTTATGGTGCGCCGTCCGGAACCGGGTTGTTCTACCCGAACGGGCTGAATGGGCTGATTCACTGACCTGACCGGGCAGCCTGTCGCGCTGAGCGCCTGACCGACTGCCCTGGCGACGCAAACCCGCCCAGGCTAATGTTGCGGCCATGCGCATTGTTAACGCCACGCCGCTCCTGCTGCTTCTTGCCGTCAACCCTGCGCTCGCCGCCGACCCGGCGCCGGTCGCCTCGCGCGGCGGCATGGTCGTCTCCGCGCAGCGCCTGGCCTCCGAGGCCGGCGCGGCCATCTTGCGGCAGGGCGGCAACGCCATCGATGCCGCGGTCGCGGTCGGCTACACGCTGGCCGTCACCTATCCCGAAGCCGGCAATCTGGGCGGCGGCGGCTTCATGGTCATCCGCCTGGCCAACGGCCATACGAGCTTTATCGACTTTCGCGAGCACGCGCCCTTGGCCGCGACCGCGTCGATGATGCAGGACCGTGCGGGCAACGTGATCCCGGGCCGCTCCACCGATAGCTGGGCCTCGGTCGGCACGCCCGGCTCGCCCGCCGGGCTGGAATATGCGCGCGTGCATTACGGCACACTGGGCCGTGCGGTGCTGATGGCGCCGGCCATCCATTTGGCCAATTTCGGCTTCACGCTCACCCAGGGCGATGCCGGCATCTTCCAGGTGGCGACGCCGGCGCTCAAGCAGGATCCGGCCGCGGCCGCGATCTTCCTGCGCCAGGGCGCGCCGCTGCAGCCCGGTGATCGGCTGACGCAACCCGATCTCGCCCACAGTCTGACGCTGATCAGCCTGCAGGGGCCGGACGCGGCGTTCTACCACGGCCCGATCGGCCACATGATCGCGCAAGCCGACCGGGCCGGCGGCGGCCTGCTGACCGACGCCGATTTCGCCGCCTACAAGGTGCGCGAGCTGCCGCCCGTGGAATGCAGCTACCGCGGCTACACCATAGCCTCCGCGCCGCCGCCCAGCTCCGGCGGAGTCTCGCTCTGCGAAATCCTGCAGATCGTGCAGGGCTACGACCTGGCCGCGATGGGTTTCCACTCGGCCGCCGAAATCCACGTGCTGGCCGAGGCCATGCGCCACGCCTTCATCGACCGCAACAACCGGCTGGGCGACCCCGCCTTCATCGCCAACCCGGTGGCCGAGCTGATCAGCCCCGCCCACGCCGCCGACATCCGCAAGGCGATCGCGTCCGAGCGTGCCACGCCCACCAGCGCCGTGCCGGTGCCGGCCGCAGCCGCCATGGCCAAGGAGGGCACCGAGACCACGCAATATTCCGTGGTGGATGCGGCCGGTAATGCCGTCTCGGTCACCTACACGCTCAACAACTGGTTCGGCGCGGATCGCGTGGCGCCCGGCACCGGCATCGTGCTGAACGACGAGATGGACGATTTCACGTCCAAGCCCGGCACGCCCAACATGTTCGGCCTGGTGCAGGGCACCGCCAACGCCATCGCCCCGGGCAAGACGCCGCTCAGCTCGATGACGCCCACCATCGTCAGCAAGGATGGCCATTTGACGATGGTGGTGGGCTCGCCCGGCGGCTCGCGCATCATCACCATCACCGCCGAGGCGATCATCAACGTCATCGACCACGGCATGACGGTGCAGGAGGCCATCGACGCGCCGCGCATCCACATGCAGGGCACGCCGGACGTGGTGGAGATCGAACGCGGTGCGCTCTCGCCTGACACCCGCGCGCTGCTGGCCGCCCGCGGCTACGCCTTCAAGGATCGCGGCTACTGGGGCGTGGCCGAAGCCATCCTGGCCGGCGGCCCGGCGCTGTCTCCCAAGGGCGGCTTCGGCGAGGACGGCTTCCTGCCGCTGAACGCGCGGCCCGAGCGCGGCGCCACGCTGTTCGGCGCGCATGACGTGCGCGGCGGGGCAGGGGCCGCGGTCGCCGCCGATCCGCCCGCGCAGGCTGCCCCCATTTCGGCTGTAAACCCCCCGGCTGCGCCCGCCACCGTACCGTGACCGAATCGTTCCTGGCGGTCGGCGAGGCGGCGCAGTTCCACGGAGTGCTGCCCCGCTCGTCGGTAATGCCGCTGCCGCCCCGTTTCGTCTTCGGCGCCTTCCCCGCCGAGGTGGCCGCGCATTACTTCAGCACGCAGTCCGTCTTCGCGGTGGGCACCTACGCGGCCGAGAAGTTCGAGCTGTGTGACGGCTACACGCTGCGCCAGGCCGGGCAGCTCGTGTTCGGACCCGATCTTAAAATCTACCCCAAGCACCTCACCGACATCGATCCGGCGCGGCGTGCCGGCTACGCCGATCGCCCGCGTCGCCGCCTGCCCGGCACCACCGCCCTGATCATCGGCCCCGGCTACCAGATCTTTGGCCACTGGATGGCCGAGTTCCTGCCGCGCCTCGCGGTGCTGGCCGCCTGCGGCCACGATATCGAAGCGCTCACCTTTGCCGTACCCGCCGATACGCCCCGGTTCGGGCTCGAGCTGATGACGCTGTTCGGCGTACCCCCAGGCCGTATCGAGACGTATGGCGCCAACGAGGTATTGCAGCCCGATAACTTGCTGCTGCCGACGCTGATCAATGGCGGCGTGCGTTACGCACCGCTGCTGGCCGATGCCGTGGCACGCTTCAAGCGCCAGATGGTGCGCGCAGGCCACAGCCTTGAGCTGCCCGGCGGACCGCCCCGCATCTTCCTGACCCGTGGCCGTGGCAATCGCCGACTGGAAAATCGCGCAATCATCGAGGCGATGGCCCGGGCCGCCCGGTTCACGCTGGTGCGGCCGGAGACGATGAGCTTGCCGACGCAGATCGCCCTGTTCGGCGGGGCACGCGAGATCATCGGCGAATATGGTTCGGCCTTCCACACCGCGCTGTTCTCGCCCCCTGGCACCGTCCTTTGCGGATTGCGCGGCAGCCATACCCATCCGGGCTTCCTGCAGAGCGGCATCGGCGAGGTGCTGGACCAGCCGACCGGCTATTGCTTCGGGCAGAACGCCCAGCACGAGCCGAACGCCGACTACACGGTCCCCGAGCAGGTCTTCAGCGACTGCCTGCGGATCGTCTTCTCCCGCCGCCACGGGCTGGCCGCCCGCAGCGCTGCCATTTCGGCACCGCTTCACCCGGCCCTGGCAACCGCCTAGGATCGGCCGGCGCGGCGTCGGCGCTGCGGCCCATCCAGGGCACGCCGTCGCCAGCCACGAGCTTCGCCCAACCAGGAAGGTGCGCAGAATTGGCCGGCCATAGTCACGCAAAGAACGTCATGCACCACAAGGGCGCGCAGGATGCGCGTCGCGCCCGCCAGTTCGCCAAGCTCATCCGCGAAATCAGCGTCGCCGCCAAGCAGGGCCTGCCGGACCCCGCCGCCAATGCCCGCCTGCGCGCCGCCGTTGCTACCGCCTACAAGCAGAATATGAGCAAGGATGCGGTGGACCGCGCCATCAAGAAGGCCTCGGGTGCGGCCGCCGGCGACGACTACACCGACGTGCGTTACGAGGGCTATGGCCCGGCTGGCGTGGCGGTGATCGTGGAAACGCTGACCGACAACCGCAACCGCACCGCGTCCGACGTGCGCTCGGCGTTCAGCAAGCATGGCGGCGCGCTGGGCGAGACGAACTCCGTCAGCTTCATGTTCACCCGGCTCGGCCTGGTCACCTACAAGCCTGCCGCCGCCACGCCCGATGCCATGCTGGAAGCCGCCATCGAAGCCGGCGCGGACGACGTGGTCAGCACCGCCGAGGGCCATGAGATCACCTGCGCCACCGATGGCCTGTTCGCCGTGCGCGATGCGCTGGAACGCGCGTTCGGCCCGCCGGAGGAGGCGCGCTTCGACTGGCGCCCGGCCACCACGGTCACGCTGGACGAGGAGCGCGCCGCCGCCGTGCTCAAGCTGATCGACGCGCTTGAGGACAACGACGACGTGCAAAACGTTTACGCCAATTTCGACATCCCCGAGGCGGTGCTCGCCCGCCTGTCCGGTTGACGCCCATCCGCCTGCTGGGCATCGACCCCGGCTTGCGCTTCACCGGCTGGGGCATCGTCGATTCCGACGGCAACCGCCTGCGCCATGTCGCCGACGGCGTGATCGCGACCGACGCCGAGACGCCGGTGCCCGAGCGCCTGCGTGCCATCCACGAGGGCCTCTCCGCGCTGATCGCCTTGCATGGTCCGGCCGAGGCCGCGGTGGAGGAGACCTATGTCAACCAGAACGGTGCCGCCACGCTGAAGCTCGGCTACGCGCGCGGCGTGGCGCTGCTGACGCCGGCGCTGGCCGGGCTGCGCATCGCCGAGTACGGCGCCAAGATGGTCAAGCGGGCGGTGGTGGGCACCGGCAACGCCGACAAGGCGCAGGTAGCCGACATGGTGCGCCGCCTGCTGCCCGGCGCGCTGGTGCGGCGCGCCGATGCGTCCGATGCGCTGGCCGTGGCGATCTGCCACGCCCACCACCGCGCGACGCGGGCGATCTACGCGGCGGCGGCGCGCTGATGCCGCCATCTCGCCGCAGCGGCCGGGCCGCCGCATGATCGCGCTGCTCACCGGCCGCCTCGAAGCGCTCGACAGCCAGAGCTGTGTCATCGACGTGGCCGGCGTCGGCTACCTGGTGCAGGCCAGCACCCGCACGCTCGCTGCCCTGCCATCGCCGCCCGCCCAGGCGCGCGTGCTGGTCGAAACCTTGGTGCGCGAGGATGCCATCCTGCTCTACGGGTTCGCCGATTCAGCCGAGCGCGACTGGTTCCGCCTGCTGACCACGGTGCAGGGCGTTGGCGCCAAGGTGGCGCTGGCGATCCTCTCGGCGCTCTCGCCGGCCGAGCTGGTCGGCGCCATCTCGGCGGGCGACCGCGCGGCCCTCACCCGCGTCGCCGGCGTTGGCCCCAAGCTGGTGATCCGCCTGCTGACCGAATTGCGCGACCGTGCCGGCGCCATGCCGGCCGGGCCCGCCCTGCCGATCGGTTCTGGCCCGCCACCGGGCGGCTTGGCCGCCGATGCGCTCTCCGCACTGGCCAATCTCGGCTATCGGCGGCAGGAAGCCCATCAGGTGGTGGCGCGCGCCGTCGAGGCGTTGGGCGCCGAGGCGTCGCTGGACGCGGTGATCCGTAACAGCCTCCGCGAATTGGCCCGCTAGGCGCGCATACCCGCCACGCCGGGGCAGCACCGCCGGCGATGGCTGAAACGTTGTCTTTCCGTACCTATATCGTCGTGGCAGGCCAGCGCCGCGTGGCCGCGCCTTCCCGACGCTGCCGAACCGCGTCCGCTGCCTGCGATGACCGAAACGCCCCGGAGCCGCACGATGACCGACCTGACGAACTTTGCCCCGCTGCACCGGCCTCGCGCCGGCGTAGGCCCGCTGCTCGCGGTGGGCGCGGCCGGCCTCGTGGCACTGGTTCTGGCCGACAACAGCTATTTCACCGTGGGCCAGAACGAGCGTGCCTACGTTCGCCAGTTCGGCCGGGTGGAGAATGCGGCTGCCGGCCCGATCGGCCCCGGGCTGCACTTCAAATCGCCGCTGTTCACCACGGTGGACCGCATGGCCGTCAGCCTCGACGTGATGGATTTGGGCAACATGGAAACCTTCACGCGTGACGCGCAGAAGATCACCATGCACGTCACCGTCACTACGCAGGTGCCGGACTCGGCGGTGTATCACCTGCTCTACGAGGTCGGGCGCGCCGGCAACCTGGATCTGGAACGCAACTACCAGACCATCATCGCCGACCGCCTGCGCACCGTCATCGGCCGGCACGACATCAACGAGGTGGCCGGCGCCGAACGCCAGCAGATTATCGACGAGGCGCGCAGCGTGCTCTCGCGCGACCTGTCGAACCTGTTCGGCATCAAGGTGGACAGCGTGCAGACCGCGCTGGTGGGCATGCCGGAGAGCTATGCCGCGGCTATTGAGGCGGCGATGCAGGCCCGCACGCAGCGCCAGGCGGCCGAGCAGAACCAGCAGCGCGCCAGCATCGAGGCGGAGACAGCCAAGGTGCGCGCGGCCGGCGAAGCCAATGCGGCCATCGAGCAGGCGCGTGGCGAAAGCCAGAGCAAGCTGCTGCAAGCCTCTGCCGACGCTCAGGCGACACGGCTGCGCGGCCAGGCCGAAGCCGATGCCGCGCTGGCGCTGGCCAAATCCCTCACGGCCAACGCCAACCTGGTGGCGCTGCGTACGGCCGAGCGGTGGAACGGGCAGTTGCCGCAGAACATCTATGCGGGGGCGCCGATCCCCTTTCTGCAACTGCCGAACAAGTAGCCGCAGCGGGGCAGGATCGCCGCCTCAGGCGCCCAGGGCGACGATCCAGCCGCGCACCGCTTCGGGGGTGGCGAAATCGTCGGGCAGGCGCATCCCGAAGCCGCCCAAAGCGCGGGCGGCCTCCATGCCGTCCTCGTCGGTCACGTCGTCGCCCACGAAGATCGGCACGCGGCCGGCAAAGGGCGGCTCGGCCATCAGCGCGTGCACGGCCGAGGCCTTGCTCACGCCGGCGGGGCGCAGCTCCCACGCCATCTTGGCGGCCAGCAGCTCGAAGCGTCCGGGGTGCTCGGCGAGCAGGCCGGCCAGGGCGGCGCGCAGGGCCGGGCCCGCTTGGGGTGCGGCGCGGTAATGCAGCACCAGGCCGTGCCGCTTGTCTTCCAGCATCGCACCGGGATGGGCGGCCGCAGCGGCTTCGGCCGCCGCGCGCCAATGGGCCGGGAGTGCGGGCTGCGCCGTCCATGCTACCGCACCATCGCTGCTGCGGCGCAGCGCGGTTCCGTGCTCACCGGCCACCGCGCCCACGGCGCCGCCGAGCAGCGCATCCACTTGCGCGATCGGCCGGCCGGTCACGATAGCCACCGCGCCGCCGGCGCACGCGGCCAGGCGCCGCAGCGCGCCGGGCAGAGCGGGGTCCACCAACACGCTCTCCGGGGTGGGCGCGATATCGACCAGCGTGCCGTCGAAATCGAGCAGGTAGGCGGCCCGCCCGGGGCCGGGCAGGTCAGCTGCAGCCGGCAAGCTGGATGTCATAGACGGGGTGTTCAAGCATGGCCGCGGCGGGCTCGTTGGCCAGTATCCAGCCCTCGAAGCCCGGCGCGCCCTCGCGGCTGTCGGTGACGGTCAGCTGTGCCGTGGCATCGCGCGGCAGGTCGGGCGGCCGCACGGCGCAGGCGCGCAGCCGCACCGTCAGCGATTGCAGCGTCCGCGCTTCGCCCACATGCAGCGTCAGCGTGGTGACCGTGGAATTGAGCTTGTTGAGCACCCGCAGCGTGCCGTTCTGCCGCGGCACCCAGCTATCCGGCGGCGACAGGGCAGGGGGTGTCACCGTCTCGGCCACGGCACCCGGCTGCGCCAGCGCCAGGCAAGCGGCCACAGCCAGCAGCCCGGCCAGCGGCGGCCGCATCCTCATGCCTTCGGCGCCCTCAGGCCGGTTACGAGGGCCGCGATCACCGCGCGCATATGCGCCTCGTCCACGCCCATCAGCAGCGCATCCTCGAACGCATCCTGCAGCACGTGGGCCATCTCCTCGTAATTGTCGTCGAGGATTTCCAGCTTGTCGCGGCAGGCGATCGGGGCGCCGTCGGCCTGCGGCCAAAGCCGGCCAGCCGTGCCGTTCTTCGCGGCACTCACCGCGGCGCGGGCGCCCCGGAGGCGCCGGCTTCCTGGCCGCCCGGGCCCTTGGCGGCCGGGTCCTTGGTGGCGCCGAAAATGTATTTGCCGATCAGCGCCTCGATGTTCACCGAGCCCTGGGTGATGGTCACCGTGCCGCCGTTCTTCAGCATCGCGTCCTCGCCGCCCGGTGCCAGTGCCAGATACTTGCCGCCCAGCAGGCCGTCGGTGGAGATGGTGGCCGAGCTGTCGGTGCTCAACGCCACGTTGCGCTGCACCGTGAACGCCACGTCGGCAAGGTAGGTCTTGGGGTTCAACCGGATCGCCTGCACGGTGCCGACCTTGACGCCCGCCACCCGAACCTCGGCGCCGGTGGAAAGCCCATCGGCATGATCGAAATTGGCATGCAGGCCGTAGCTGGCGCCGCTGAGACGCTGGCCGGTATTGGCGGCCGCGAACACCAGGAAGCCGCCGGCCACCAGCAGCACGGCGGCGCCGGTCGTGATCTCCAGCGCGCTGTGGCCGGCCATTGCCTAGACCCCCTGTGGCGGCAGGGCCACCACGTCGCGGGCCGGCAGGCTGAGCGTGGGCGGCCCATCCGGCGACCATGCCTCGTAGTCGCCCGTCGCAGCCGCCCGGTGGCCGCCCTTGTAGTCGTGCCCCGGCGGCCGGTAGGCGAGCGCGGTGCCGGTCTGGTTGGGCAGATGCGGCTTCTGCCAAGGCCGCCGCGGCATGTCGGTCAGCGGTGCATCGACCGTGTAATGCAGCCAGGCCTGCCATTCCGGCGGCACGTCGGTTGCTTCCTCCGGGCCGGCGAACATCACCCAGCGCCGCTGCCGCAGGCCGGCACCGCGCGGGCGGCGTTCCTGGTAGTAGCGGTTGCCGATGGCATCCGTGCCGACAGGCTGGCCGCGCAGGAAGGTGAACAGGCGGGTGCCGATACTCATGGCCGGGTTATAGGGATCGCCGCCGGCACCGGCAAGGAAGGGCGGGCGCAACCGTCAGAATCAACATGCTGTGGATACTTGCGCCGATAGACGCAAAATGTGTGTTCCCGAGTTCGCATCTTTCGTGCTTTGGTGCGGCCATGAGAGCAATCCGTCTGTGGCAGGGCACGAGGATGCGCGAGGTGGCGGCGCGGGCCGACCCCGAGCAGAGGCTGCGCGTGGTGACCCTGCCGGTCAGCTGGGACGACCGGGCGGCCGAGGCGCTCGCCATGCTGGTGCCCGGCGAGGGTGCCGTCAGCCTGGCGGCCGCCTCCTCCGTATGGCTCGGCCTGACCGCTGCGCGTGGGCGGCAGGCGGGGCTGTCGCAGGCCGATGCCGATGCGCTCACCTGCGGCCTGCAGGCGCTGCTCGGCAGCCGGCGGGCGGCGCCCAACACCGCAATCTGGGCCAACGCGCCGGGCGTGCCCGGCTTTCGCATCAACGTGGCCGGCTTCCACGATGCCGTGGCCGGCTACGATATCGCCGGCCTGGCCGCCGCGGCCGGGCTGACGGCCCGCGCTAGCCAGCTGATCATGCCGGCGGCCGCGCGTATCGAGATCGGGCTGGCAGGGCTGGACGATCTGCTGGCCAGCCTCGGCATCGCGTATGACAGCCGGGCCGCGCGCGATGTGGGCGCCTGCCTGGCCGCGCTGCTGCGCGCCAGCGCCGACCACGCGCTGGAAGGCGAGCAGCCGGATTTGCTGGCCACCGCCGCACCCTGGCCAGCCCCGCCGCGCAGCTGCGCCATCCCCGGCCTGGCCGAAGCCGCCGCCGCGGCGCGTGCCGCCATACGCTGGTCGCCCGGCGCCATCGCCACCACCGGCGTCTTCCCGCCCGGCCCGGTCGAAGCGCTACTCGGCATCGAGACGGGCGGCATCGCCCCGGCCTTCTCCCCCGTGCAGGACACCCACCTGACGCGCGCCGCGCAGGATCGCCTCGCCGCGGCTGCCATGTCGCCCGAGGCGGCCCTGGCCGCGGTGCTGACGGGCGGCTCGCCCTTGCCGGTAGCCGGGGCGGACGCCCACGCCGCCATGCACGCCGCGATCGCCCCGTTTCTCGATGCGATGCCCGCGGTGCCGGCCGCCCTGCCGGCACCGGCGTGTGCCACCGCCACCCCGGGCCGTGCCGCGGCACCCGGCCGCCGCATCCTGCCGGCCCGGCATGCCGGCCTCAGCCAGCGGGCTGTCCTCGGCGGCCACCGCGTGTTCCTGCGCACCGGCGAATACGCCGATGGCAGCCTGGGCGAGGTCACGCTCACCCTGCCGCGTGAATTGGCCACCGTGCGCGGGCTGGCCGAAGGCGTGGCCCAGGCGGTCAGCCTGGGGCTGCAGCACGGTGTGCCGCTCGAGGAATTCGTGGACGCTTTCGCCCTGACGCGCTTCGCACCCGCCGGCGCGGTGGACGGCGACCCGGAGGTGGAACGTGCCACCTCGGTGCTGGATTACGTGTTCCGCTTCCTGTCGGCTACCTATCTCGGCCGCCGCCTGCCCGAGCCGGAAATCGACCTGACCGCATCGCAGACCAAGCTGCCGCTCGACCTGCCGGAGGGCGGGCGCCGGCAGAAGCTGCGCCTAGTGGCCTGAAGCCGCGCGCTCAGCCCAGTTTGGTCAGCAGCTGGCGCAGCGTGGCCAGTTCATGGTCGGCCAGCGCGCCCTCCGCCAGCGCCGCAAAGCCTTGGGCCACCATGCGGCCCTCGGGCGATAGCCGGGCCCGGCCGTTGTTTCGGTCCAGCAGGCCCCGCCGCTCCAGTGCCGCCAGCGCGTCGCCCTGCGGCGGCGGGGCGGCGGGCACCACGCCGGCGTAGCGGCCCTGGTGATAGGCCAGCGGCGCCAGGCCGTTGCGCGTGAAGGCCTCCACCTGGCCCAGGAAGATGGCGTGGTCGCCGCCCTCGTATTCGAAGGCGGCGCGGCAGACGAAGCGGGCCGCGCAATCATCCAGCAGCGGAATGCCGCCCGGCCCCCGCGTGACGCTCACGCCTTCGAACCGCGCGGCCTCCCGGCTGGCGAACCGTACGGAGAGCGCCTCCTGCTCGGCGGAGAGCACGTGCACGGCCCAGAAGCGCGCCTGGCGGAACGCCGGCATGCTGGCACTGTCCAGCGCCAGGCTCCACAGCACCATCGGCGGATCAAGCGAGACCGAGTTGAAACTGTTGGCCGTCAGCCCCGCCGGCCCGCCCTGCGCATCGCAGGTGGTCACGATCGTCACGCCGGTGACAAAAGCCCCGAGCGCCTGCCGGAAAGCCAACGAATCGAATCGGGGCCCGTCGTGTCCATTGCCATCCATCCGCGCTAGGTAGTCCGCCCCACGCCGGAGTCCAGTAATGCCGACCATCACCTACGTCTCCCACACAGGCGCCCGCACCGTCATCGAGGCGGCCGCCGGCATGAGCGTGATGCGCGCCGCGGTGATGAACGCCGTGGACGGCATCGACGCCGAATGCGGCGGCGCCTGTGCGTGCGCCACCTGCCACGTCATCGTCGATGATGCCTGGGCTGCGCGCCTGCCCGCCCCGGCGCAGATGGAACTCGATACGCTGGACCTGGTGACCGACCCGCAACCCAACTCGCGCCTGTCCTGCCAGCTGACGATCACTGCCGCGCTCGATGGGCTGGTGGTGCAGACGCCCGCCAGCCAGGGCTGAGGCGGCCGGGCCGGTGCGCCATGCGCGCCGGCCTCAGTTGCGCATGCGCACGCCCAGCACGAAGCCGAACAGACCGAGCAGCACCGTGCCGGCGACCGTCTGCAGGCTGGAAATCAGCACGCCGAGCTGCCCCACCGGACGCAGCGCCACCTCGCCGGTGCCCACCGACGTCATGGAATCGAGGCTGAACAGCAGGTAGTCGATGGCGTTCAGGTGCGCGCCTCCGTTGCGCGCCACCAGGCTGCCGGTCAGCCAGTAGATCACCGCACAGCCCACCAGCACGCCGGCCAACGCGCGCAGGATGCGCCCCAGGCTCTCGC
This sequence comes from uncultured Alphaproteobacteria bacterium, assembly GCA_963751795.1. Classification (GTDB taxonomy): domain Bacteria; phylum Pseudomonadota; class Alphaproteobacteria; order Acetobacterales; family Acetobacteraceae; genus BOG-908. The sequence goes on along the minus strand of CAVVVI010000004.1, from coordinate 985,742 downwards.
CGTAATCGCACAGCCACTCCGAGGCGATATCGCCCAGCCAGCGCAGCCCGGCAGACGCGGCCGCGGCCGGCGCGCGCTTGCGCCAGGCGGCGCGCATCTGCACCGCCTGCTGCCGCTTGCCCATGCGCCGGCGTCGCCGGAACGCCCAGCTGGCGTCGCCCGCATTGCCCAGCGAGCGGAAGTTCTGCTCGAGCACGATGTAGCTCTCGATCGCGGCCGCATACTGCCCGGCCACCTCCTCGCCGGTGGCACCACCCAGCTGATGGGCGCGCAGCCGTGTGCGCTCCAGCCAGGCGCCGGCGAAGCATGCGTAGGTCAGGTCGCAACCGGTCAGCACGACATGGGGCAGGGTAGCGCCGGTGAGGTCGGCGCCGGTCAGGTTGGTGCCCTCCAGCATCGCATCGCGCAGCACCGCGCCGCGTAGCCGAACGCCGGAAAGGTCGGCGCGCCGCAGCCGGGCGCCGGAGAGGTCGGCGCCGGACAGATCGGCGCCCACCATCGCCACCTCGTCGAGCAGCACCTGCCGCAGGGCGACGCGGTGGCCCACCGCCCCGGTCAGCCGCGCGCCCCATAGATCGGCGCCGGAGAAATCCGCGCCGTCCATCACCGCGCCGCTGAAATCGGCAAAGCGCAGCCGGGCGCCCTGCATGGCCACGTCTTCGAGCAGCGCGCCGGCAAAGCAGGCCTGCCCCGCATCGGCCTGCTTGAGGCTGGCGCCGGCCAGATCGGCATCGCGGAAGATCGCCTGCTCCAGCCGGGCGTCGTCCAGCACGATGCCGCCGCAGGAGGCGCCGGTCAGGTCGGCTTTCGAAAGGTCGGCGCCCGGCAGCCGCGCCATGCGCAGGCTGGCGCCGGCCAGCGGCGCGCCCGAGAGCTGCGCGGGCGGCGCACCGGCCAGATCCGCACCGTCGAACGGGCCGGCAACGCCGTCGGTCTCACCCGGCCGGAACGCGCCTGCAAACGCGAGCAGGTCCGCCGTTGCGTCAGCCACCGGCAGCCGGAACCAGCGCCTGGATCTGGGCCAGCAGGGCCGGAAAATCGATCGGTTTGGGGTGGTAGTCGTCGCACCCCGCCGCCAGCGCCTTTTCGCGGTCGCCCGACATCGCATGCGCCGTCAGCGCGATGATCGGGATGCCGGCGGTGGCCGCCTCGGCCTTCAGCGTGCGCGCCACCGACCAGCCGTCCAGCACCGGCAGGTTCATGTCCAGCAGCATCACCGCCGGGTGCAGGGCGCGCGCCTGCTCCAGCCCGGCCTGGCCGTCGGTCGCCACACTCACCGCAAAACCGCGGCGCTCCAGCCGGCGGGAGAGGAAGTCCCAGATCTCCTCGTGGTCTTCGACCAGAAGCAGTTGCGCGCCCGTCATCCTGGCCCCTGTTGCTGCCCGTGTTCACCGGCCGCGCCGGCCGGCTCGGCATGCGGCGTCAATGCGCGCAGTTCGCCGGCCAGCTGCCGCAGATTGGTCTCGCCCTTGCTCAGCACGCGGTCGGCGCCGGCCAGCTGGCGGCGCTCCTCGTCGCCCAGGTCGCGCGCCGTCAGCACGACCACGGGGATGTTCTCGCAGCCCGGCCGCTCGCGCAGCGCGTGCAGGAAGGTGAAGCCGTCCATCACCGGCATTGTCAGATCCAGCAGGATCAGCTGCGGCCGCGTGCGCGCCACCTGCGCCAAGGCCTGCGCGCCGTCGCCGGCCTCGGTCACCACCCAGCCATCGCGTTCCAGCACGGTGCGCAGCCGCTGGCGCGCGTCGGGGTCGTCATCGACCACCAGGATATCGCCCGCATCGCCGCGGAACCGCTCCATCACCGAACGCAGCCGGTCCCACGCCACCGGCTTGAGCACGGTGTCGGCGGCACCCAGCGAGGCGCCCAGCCCGGGCTCGTTGACGAAGGTGACCATCACCACCGGGATCGTGGCCAGCGCGGCATCCGCCTTGAGCTGGCTCAGCACCGACCAGCCATCCATCGACGGCATCATCACATCGAGCAGGATGGCGCGCGGCTGCAGGCTGCGCGCCATCTCCAGGCCGGTCTTGCCATCCGGCGCCGTTCGCACGCCGAAGCCTTCCCGCTCGAGGAAGCGCGTCAGCAGGTCGCGCTGGGCGGCATCGTCGTCGATCACCAGCACCATGTGGCCCTCGGCAGCCTCCCGCGCCGGTGCATCGGGCTCGGCCGGCTGCTCGGGCAGGGTGGCAGGCAGCGTGATGGTGAAGGTGGAGCCCGCGCCCGGCGTGCTGGCCACCACGATGTCGCCGCCCAGCAGCCGGCAGAACGCGCGGGTGATGGCCAGGCCCAGCCCGGTGCCGCCGAAACGTCTGGTGGTGGAGGCATCGGCCTGGGTGAACCGCTCGAACAGCTTGTCCACCTGTTCCTGCGTCATGCCGATGCCGCTATCGGCGACGCTGAAGATGACCGTGTCGCCCTGCCGGGCCGCCCGCAGCACGATGCGCCCCTGTTCGGAGAACTTGGCCGCATTGCTGACCAGGTTGAACAGGCACTGCCGCAGCTTGATCTGGTCGGTGTGCATCGACCCAAGCCCGTCGCCGGCTTCGACGACCAGCGTGTTGCCCTTCTGGCGGACCAGCGCCTCGGCCGTCGAACCGACGTCGCGCAGCAGGGTCGCCACCTCGAACGTCTCGGCGAAAGTCGTCATCCGGTCGGCTTCGATCTTCGATAGATCGAGCACGTCGTTGATCAGGCTGAGCAGATGGCGCGCGTTGAACTTGATCTTGCCGACATCGCCCAGCATCGCGTTCTCGCCGCGCTCGCTGAGGTCCTCCTCGATCATCTCGGCATAGCCGATCACCGCCGAGAGCGGCGTGCGCAGCTCGTGGCTCATATTGGCGAGGAATTGGCTTTTCGCGCGGTTGGCCGCTTCGGCTGCTTCCTTGGCAGCACTCAGCTCTTCCTCGGCGCGCCGCCGCTCGGTGATGTCGGTGTGCGTGCCCACCCACTCGCGCACCTCGTCGTCATCCATGATCGGCACCGCGCACACATCCATGATGCGCCAGGCGCCGTCGGCGCGGCGCACCTGGTAATCCTGCGCGTAGCTCTGGGCGGTGCGGGTGGCATGCCGCCAGCAATGCTCCACGGCCTCGCGGTCGTCCGGATGCACCGCATCGAGCCATCCCATGCCGGTGCTCTGCTGGTTCGTCTGCCCGGTGAAGTTATTCCAGCTGGTCTGCATGCCGGTGAATGCGCCCTCGGGCGTCGCCGTCCACACCATGGCCGCGCTGGTCTGGATCAGCGTGCGGTAACGCTCCTCGCTGTCGCGCAGCCTGCGCTCGGCGCGCTTGCGGGTAGTGATGTCGCTCACCACCAGCCCGGCGCCGCCGCCCTGCGCGGAACCCTGGGCCTGCGCCGGCGCATCGGGCAGGGGAAAGAACGCGAACTCGTATTCGTGCCGCGTGGCGGCAGCCCGGCCGCGTGCCGCCACTTCCACGCCGGTCAGCGGCAAGCCGGCTTTCAGCGCGGCGCGCAGCCGCGGCTCCAGCTCCTCGCGCAGCGTGGGCGCCACCTCCCATAGATCGCCGCCGAGGGTCACGGGCAGCGCGCTCTCGCCCATCGCCGCCAGCGAGCGGTTGAGATGGCGCAGCCGCAGGCTCGGGTCGAGAAAGCCCAGCCCCACCGGAGCGTTGTCCAGAACGCTGGCGAGCAACGCGGCGCTGGCCCGCTCGGCCCGCCGCCGCTGCCGCGCCAGCACGGCCAGTGCCGCGAACGCCGCCAGGATCGCCGCAGCCGCGATCGCGTCCAGCACGTCGCTGCGCACCGCCTGGCGATGGCCGCCCTGGGCGATGCGGTCCACGGCCGCATCCTGCAGCTCGGCCACGCGGCTGCGCACGCGGTCCATCGAAGCCTTGTCCTCGCCGGTGCGGATCAGCGCCAGCGCCGCATCGGGCCCGCCGGCCTGCCGGGCTTCCACCACCCGCCGGGCGAACGCCATTTTGGCAGCCACCAGCTGGTCGATCAGGCTGACGCCGGCGTGGCCCGGCTGCAGCTTGGCGAGCAGGCCAGGCACTTCGGCCGTGCCTTCCTTGTAGGGTTGCAGGTAGCTGGCATCTCCGGTCAGCACGTAGCCGCGCTCGCCGGTCTCGAGGTCCTTGAGCGCGCTCAGCATCTGCTCGGCGCCCACCACGATGGCGTTCTGCTGCGCCAGCTGCGCCTGATACTGCCGCTCCATCGCCAGGGAGGCGCCGGCGGCGGCCAGGCCCGAGGCCAGCAAGGCGGCGGCGACGAGGTTGAGCGCGATCGGCGTGCGGGCCTCGCTTTGCATTCCGGATTCCCCCACTGCGCGCCTCCTACGCGCCGCAACCCGCTCCGTTGCCTGCCGCCATCGCCGCGCGCGGCTGCATTGCGGCGGCGTGCGCTCAGCCGGCCTCTTCGCGCTTGAGCAGCACCTCGTCGATCTGGACGAGCAAGGCGGGGAAATCGACCGGCTTGGAATGGTAGTCGTCGCAGCCCGCCGCCAGCGCACGGGCGCGGTCGCCGGCCATGGCATGCGCGGTCAGGGCGATGATCGCCGTCTGCGCCCGGGCCGGATCGGCCCGCAGCCGCTGCGCCACGGCCCAGCCATCCAGCACCGGCAGGTCCATGTCGAGCAGCACCACGTCGGGCGACTCGGCGGCGGCCACGTCGAGCGCGCGCTGGCCGTCATGGGCCAGCACCACCTCGAAGCCGTGCCGGCGCAACCGGCGGGAGAGGAAATCCCACAGCTCCTCGTGATCTTCCACCAACAGGATCTTCGTCATGCAGCGCTCCCCAGGGCCGTGTGCGGGGCAGACTAGCGGCTTCCGGCGCGCCCGGCACGCGCGGCTTCTTTTTACCGGCGCCGAACCGCCCGGCTTGCGTTTCGTCTCCGGAACTCATCCTTGTCATCCGCCCGACCGAAGGACCGCGCCATGTCATCCGTCATTCCCGCGCAGCCCGCCGAAGCCCGCCCCACCGGCAATCTCTCTGCGCTGAATGCCGGCGCCGTGGTCGTGGCCGCGCTCTATTTCGGCCGCGAGCTGATCGAGCCGATGGTGTTGGCCGTGCTACTGGCCTTCGTGCTGGCGCCGGTGGTGGCCCTGCTGCAACGCGCCCGGCTGGGCCACACGCTGCCGGTGTTCATCGCCGTGCTGCTGGCCTTCGCAATCATCGGTGGCATCGGCGTGGTGGTCGGGCGCCAGGTCGGCAGCCTGGCCGAGGGCATTCCCGCCTATCAGGTGGCCATCCAGCACAAGGTGGATTTGCTGCGGCTGGGCAGCGCGCTGGGCGGCGAGGTGAAAGCGTCGCTGCATGCGGTGCTCGGCACAGCGAGCAATGCGGCTTCGCCGGTGAAGGCGCGCACCCAGGTAGCCGTCACGCAGGCCACGCCGTTTGCCGCACCCTCGGGTGTGGTGATCGTGCGCACCGTGGTCGAATCGCTGCTCGGCCCGCTGGCGACATTCGGCGTGGTGCTGATCTTCGTCATCTTCGTGCTGCTGTTCCGCGAGGATCTGCGCGACCGGCTGGTGCGCCTGGTGGGCCGGGCGGACTTGCACCGCACCATCCTGGCAATGAACGACGCCGCCCGCCGGCTATCGCGCTTCTTCCTGTTCCAGGTGGCGCTCAACACGGCCTTCGGCGCGTTCATCGCCTGCGGGCTGGCCATCGCCGGCCTGCCCAACCCCATCCTTTGGGGAATCCTGGCCGCCACCATGCGCTTCGTGCCGTTCATCGGCACCTACATCGCCGGCGCGCCACCGCTGCTGCTGGCGTTGGCCGTCACCCCCGGCTGGACGCTGGCGCTGATCGTGCTGGTGCTGTTCGTCGTCTCCGAACTGATCACCGGCCAGGTGATCGAGCCGCTGCTGTATGGCCACAGCACCGGGCTCTCGCCGATCGCCGTCATCCTGGCGGCCACCTTCTGGGCCTTCATGTGGGGCCCGGTGGGCCTGCTGCTGGCCACCCCGCTTACCGTCTGCCTGGTGGTGGTGGGCCGCCACGTGGAAAGCCTGGCGTTCCTCGAAGTCATGCTCGGCGACCGACCGCCGCTGGATGCCGAGGAGACGTTCTACCAGCGCGCGCTGGAGGGCAACGCCCATATCCTGACGCAGCAGGCGCGCGCCGCGGTGCGGGCCACCTCGCTGGTCGAATACTACGATCATGTCGCACTGCCCGGGCTGGCACTGGCGCAATGCGACCTGTCGCGTGACGCGCTGGCGTTCGACCGGCTGGAAGCCGTGCATGCGCAGGTGGACGCGCTGATCACCGAACTGGGCCGCCCGGCGCCGGACGCGGCACCGCCCACGGCCACGGCCTGGTGCGGCGTGGGCAGCGTGCTGTGCATCCCCGGCCGCGGGCAGCTCGACGATCTGGGCGCCCGCATGGCGATGCAGGCGCTGCTGGCTGCCGGCTTTGGCGCTGCCTGTGCCGGCAACCAGATCCTGAGTGGCAAGAGCGAGCCGGAAGCGCCGGCGGGGCCCGACCCGCAGGACGGCGTGCGCCTCGTCTGCCTCTCGGCGCTCGACGAAGGCAGCAGCCCCTCGGCGCTGCGCTACCTGCTGCGCCGGATTGCGCGCCAGATGCCGCAGGCGGCCGTGGTGGTGTGCCTGTGGAACGCCGACGGCCAGAGCACGACCCTGGCCGCGCTACGCTCGGAAGCCAACGACGCGATGATCGTGCTCTCGCTGGGCGAGCTGGTCGCACTGGCCCGCGCCATCTGCGCCCGGCACGAGGGGCTGGGCAAAGCCGCCTGAACGCCGGCGCCTACTCGCCCATCAGCCGGCGCACGTCCGGCTCGATCGCCTCGGCCATGCGCAGCTGCGACTGCGCGGTGGGGTGCAGCGGCGGATCGGGCGGCACCAGATGCGGATCCAGGAACGCGCCCGCATCCACCCGGCCCGCGGTGATGAACAGGCCGCTCAGATCGCGGAACGTCGCGATGCGGCCGTCGCCGTAGCGGGCGGCGAGCGCGGCGTTCAGCGTGCGCGTGTTCTGGTCCACCCACGGGCTGCGGATGCTCGGCAGCACGCCCAGTAGCAGCAGCCTTGTCTGCGGCAGGCGCTGGTGCAGGGCGTCCACCACTGCCTCGATGCCCTGCAGGGTCGGTTGTGCGGGCCAGTGCAGGTGGCCGAAATTATTGGCCCCGATCAGGATGATCGCCAGCCGCGGATGGATGCCGTCGGCCTCGCCGTGGGTGATGCGCCACAGCAGGTGGGCGGTGGCGTCGCCCTTGAAGCCGAGATTGATGGCGTGGCGCGGCGCGTAGAAGCGGTCCCACACCGGCTTGAAGTCGCGCCAGGGCTGCGGCCCGGCAGCCTCGAATTGCTGGGTGATGCTGTCGCCGTACCAGACCAGATCGACGGGCTGGCGGCGTAGCTCCGCCTGCTTGGCCTCGAAGCGCTGGCGCCACCAGGGCAGGTCGGCGCGCGAGACAGGCTGTGCGGCCGGCGGCAGCGGGGCGGCCGCCATCAGCGCCAGGGCGGCCAGGGCCAGCGTGCCGCGCCAGGCGTTACGCGGCATAGAGCACCGCCCCGCTGATCAGCCCGGCCGCGATGCAGTAATAGCCGAACGGGTCCATGGCCCAGCGCTCGGTATTGCGGAAATAGCGCATCAGGAACGCGGTGCTGCCTAGCGCCACCAGCCCGGCAACCACGGCGGCGATGCCGGCCATCTGAAACGTGCCGGCCGGCACGCTGGCATGCAGCAGCTTGGGCACTTCCAGCACGGTGGCGCCCAGGATCACCGGCAGGGCGATCAGGAACGAGAAATGCGCCGAGGCGGCGTGGTCTATGCCGCGGATCAGCCCGCCGGTGATCGTGGCGCCGGAGCGCGACAGGCCCGGCAGCAAGGCCAGGCACTGCCACACGCCGATCACCAGCGCGTCGATCACCGTCAGCGTCGCCAGCGGCCGCGCGGCGCTCGCGGCCGCGCCCGCCGCGTGCCGGCGCAGATGCTCGCCGGCGATCAGCAGCAGGCCGTTGGCTGCGAGGAAGAGGCAGACGGTGACCGGCGCCTCGAACAGGCGCCTGATCTGGTGTTCCAGCCCCGCACCCAGCAGCGAGGCGGGAATGGTGGCCACGATCAGCAGCAGCAGGATGTGCCGGCTCTCGGCCGTGCGCTGCGGCCCGGACAGCCCCAGCACGCCGGTGGCCAGCGCCCACCAGTCCCGCCAGAAATAGCCCAGAAGCGCCGCCGCCGTGCCGAGATGCAGGAACACCAGGAAGGGCAGGAACACCGGCGCGTGCTGGTCGAAATGCCAGCCCAGCAAGGCGGGCACGATCACCGCATGGCCGAGCGAGCTGACGGGAAACAGCTCAGTCGCCCCTTGCAGGACGGCGATGATCAGGGCGTGCAGGTAGGTCATGGATCGGTCCCGGCGATGGCGCGGGTGGCACCCACCCGCGCCCGCTGTCTAGACCGTGCCGTCGCGCCGCGGGAAGTCCGTGTAGCCGTGCGCGCCGCCGCCATACCACGTCTCCTTGGGGGCCTCGGGCGCCAGCGCCACATCGTCGCGCAGGCGCTCCACCAGATCGGGGTTGGCCAGATAAGGCCGGCCGAAGCAGATCAGGTCGGCCGCCCCGGTGCGTCGGGCTTCGATGGCCAGCGCGCGGTCGAAATTGTTGTTGGCCATGTACAGGCCGCGGAAACCCCGCTTCAGCGCGCCGAAATCGAAGCCCGGAATGGCGTCGCGCGGCCCCTGGGTCTCACCCTCGATCACGTGGATATAGGCGAGCCCGGCCTGGTCCATCAGGTGCACGGCGTAGCCGAAGGTGGCCTGCGGATCGGCGTCCGAGATGTCGTTGGCACCGCTGGTGGGCCCGAAGCGCACGCCCACGCTGGCGGGCTGCCACACGCTCAGCACCGCCTGCGTCACCTCGGCCAGCAGCCGGGTGCGGCCTTCCAGCGAGCCGCCATACGTAATCCTCGCGCCGGTTGGTGCCGGTGCGGAGGAACTGGTCGATCAAGTAGCCATTGGCGGCATGGATCTCCACGCCGTCGAACCCGGCCTGCTGGGCGCAGCGCGCGGCATGCGCGTAATCGGCCACGATGCCGGGCATCTCGTCGGTGCGCAGCGCGCGCGGGGTGACGAAAGGCTGGAAGCCGGTATCGGTAAACGCCATGCCCTTGGGGCGGATGGCGGAGGGGGCGACCGGCAGCGCGCCATCGGCCTGCAGATCCGGATGGCTGATGCGGCCCACATGCCAGAGCTGGCAGAAGATGCGCCCGCCGGCCGCATGCACGGCATCGGTCACCAGCCGCCATCCTGCCACCTGGGCCGCCGTAAAGATGCCCGGCGTCAGCGCGTAGCCGCGGCCCTGGCGCGAGATGTTGGTCGCCTCGCTGATGATCAGCCCGGCGCTGGCCCGCTGTGCGTAATAGGTGGCGTTGAGCGCACCCTGCACGCCGCCGGCCTGGGCACGGCTGCGGGTGAGCGGCGCCATGACGATTCGGTTGGACAAAGTGAGGGGGCCCAGGCTCACGGGGGCGAACAGGTCGGTGGTCATCGGATCTCCGGGGATGGGGCGGGATGCCCTGCTATCGGGCGAAAGGCGAACGTCGGCGGCCCGGGCTGGCGCGCCAAAGCCGGCGGTCGGCCGCCCGGCCCTAGTCGTTCAGCGGGTATGACGCCATCAGGCGCAATTGGTTCTGCCAATCGCGGAACATCGGCCACAGCCGGCTGCTGCGGGCGCCGCGCCGGCGCATTTCGGCCGCGATCGACCAGGCCGCGCCATAGTGGCGCAGCTGCGACATCCACACCTCGCGCAGCGTGGTGTCCGGGTCCCAGATATGGGTGGCCTCGGAGCCCACGCCGTTGATCTCGATGATGCTGAAATCGGTACCCTCGCGCAGCGCGTGCAGGCTGCGGTAGCGCACGTCGATGCGGCCGAAATGGAAATCCGGCAGTGCGCGCGCGATCGCGTCGATACGGGTGGCCAGCGCCGGCGTCAGCTCCGCCGTGCCGTTGCGGAAGATCGAGCCGCGGCAATGGTTGCCGGCAAACACCAGCCGCACGCGCTGCCCGCGCGTCGGCACTTCGTCCAGCCGCCCCGCCAGCCGCGACAGATACAGGCGCTGCAACTTGCCATGCCGCGGATCCGCCTCGATCAGCGCGCGCAGCGTGGCGGCGCCGTCGCCAGTCACGCTCGGCGCGTGCTTGAGCGTCAGCGAGGTGAGGTGGCCCACATCGTCCTGCGGGCGGCGGATATAGAAGATGCCGGCCTCGCCCTCCCACGGGATGAGGCGTTGCAGCACCAGGGTGACACCGCGCGGAAAGGCGGCCAAGGCTGCGGCCAGCTGGCCGGCATCCTCCACCAGCCGCACGCCGGCGCCGTTGCAGCCGATATCCGGCTTGAGCACCACCGGCAGTGCCAGGCCGGCCTGCTCCATCGCCGCTTCGGCCCGCGGCACATCGTCTTGCCCGGTGACCAGCGTGGTGTAGGGGGCGATCCAGTCGCGCGCGGCACCTTGCAGCTGGTCGAGAATGGCCGTCTTGCTCTCGCCGCACAGCCCGCCGGTGGTGATTGCCGGGTTGGCTGCCGTGGGCAGGCTCAGATCGCCGTGCCACAGGCCGAGCGCGATCCACTGCGCCACCACTGGGCCGTAAGTGAGCCAGCCGGGCAGGAATTCGAACGGCGAGACGTCGCGGCGGCGCGCCACCGGCTCGGCCAGGGCTGCGGCCAGCGCGTCATCATCGATCCGCCCGGGGTTCAGCGCATCCACATGCTATCCTTTCTCCTGCGCGCGCGCCGCCAGCCGGCCGGCCAGCACGATGGCCAGCAGAAACACCGCGAACCCCGCCCAGCGGTAGGGCCCGAGATAATCCACCAGCAGCCGCCCCACCCGCAGCGACAGGGCGAACAGCAGCGACGTCCAGATCAGCGTGGCGCCGACAGCCGCGGCCACGAACTTGCGGAAATTCGCGCCGAGGAAGCCGCACGCCGTGTAGGTGGGCAGCCGCACGCCCGGCAGGAACCGGCTGATGAACACGACCTTGAACACGTGGCGTTCCAGCCACGCCCGCCCGCGATCCTGCCGCTGCGCGGGGATCAGCCTTGCCGCCCAAGGCACCTGTGCCGCCAGCCGGCCCAGCCCGTACAGCCCGATATCGCCCAGCACGATGCCGATATAGAGCGCGCCGAGCGCCACCGGCATCGCCACCCCGCCGCTCTGCACCGCCAGCGCCGCGCCCGCGGTGGCCGCGTCTTCAAGGATGAAGGTGCCGGCCACGATGGCCGCACCCTGCAGCAGCACCGAGTGGCCGGCGACGGCGAGCAGATGCGCGACGGAAAGATCCATCAGGGCAGGGGCGCGGCACCGGCCCGGCGCGATGCGGCCGGGGCCAACCGCCCCCGCACCGGAAGGGCGCTGTAGCCTGCTGTGTTCAGCACGTCAGCCTGGCGCGCAGCGCCGCCACATCCACGCCGATCGCTTCGGCCAGGTACGCCTCCACCGAGCCGTAGGTGCCGCGCACGGCGTCGAACGCCGCTACCAGCAGCGTCTCGTGCGCGCCGAGCAGCACGTCCTTGACCTCGGGCGGCAGGTCGAACGCGCTGGCGATCTCGCGCTTCCACAGCGTGTTGGTGGCCAGGTAGTCTTCCAGCACGTCGTGCCACGCCACGCCCAGCGCGGTCAGCAGCAGTGCCGAGCCGAAGCCGGTGCGGTCCTTGCCGGCCGAGCAATGCAGCAGCAGCGGCAGGCCGTCCGGCGCCATGATGGCGGCGAACAAGGCGCGGTATTGCGGATGGCTCTGCAGCGCGTAGGCGCGATAGGCGTCGGCCAGCAGGTCCAGCATGTCCTGCGGGGCCATATGGCCGCTGGCCTGGCCGGTGCGCAGGATGTCGCGCAGCCCCGCGCCTACCGATGGCTCGATCGGCAGTGCCAGCCGCGTGGCACCGTCCAGCAGCACCGGATTGGCTTCGGCCTCGCGCACGCCGCGCAGGTCGCACACCGTGCGCAGGCCCAGCGCCGCGACGCTCGCCTGGTCTTCGGGCGAGAGCCGGCTCAGCGCCGGGGCGCGGAACACCAGGCCGGTGCGCACGCGCCGCCCGTCCCGCGTGGGCCAGCCGCCAAGGTCGCGCAGATTGGATGCGCCGAGGAGCGGCACGGAAAGGGAGGGCATGGCGGCGCTTGTTCCAGATGCCCCGGTCAAAGGAAACCAAAAATTCCGCGCGCCGGCGGCCGGCAGCGCGCCTATTTGTGCGGATGCCGGACGGCTACGGGCGGGGCGTGGATCGGCTGGCGGATGGTTGCGGCCGCCTTCGGGCAGGCATCGTCGTTGCCCACGCCGAACTGCACCGTGGGCAGCAGCGAGCCCAGCGGCGTCAGCAGGATGCCCAGGCCCACCGCCGCCCCGGCGCGCGCCGCCACCTCGGCCCCGGGCCGGATCGACGGGCTGGTGATCGGCCCGCGCAGATCGATCGGGCCCGGCAGCGAGCCGATCGAGAAATGCTTCGAGCGCGTCGTCAGCGCGAAATCCATCGTCTGGTCGCGCAGATCCAGCGTGCCCGCGCCGGTCACCCGCGCCTCTTCGGTGTCGAGCAGGAAGGTTTTGACGTGCACGATGCCCGCCTGCAGCGGCAGGTCGAGGTCGAAGCAGTCGATCTTCGAGCGGTTCGGCACGCCCAAAGCCGAGAGCAGCGCGTTGCCGAATTCCAGCCCGGCGATATCGACCAGCAGCGCCGAGACGTCGCCGGCGCTGGTCATCAGCAGCTTCAGCTCGCCATTACCCTGGCCCATCATGCTGGCGAGCGAATTGCCCTCGGTGCGCAGCCGCGCTCGGCCGCTGATGATGCCGGCGCCCTTGAACGTGTGCGTCGCCTGCATCAGGCGCGCCAGGCTGAGATGGCGGAACGCGATCTCCGCGTCGGCATGCACCAGATCGTGCGCGTCGGGCGCCAGCACGATGGCGCTGTCGATATCGCCGTTGCCCACCACGAAATCGAGCGGGTTGAGCGTGATCTTGCCGTCCACGATGTCCAGGTGCACGCGCAGCTTATCGAACGGCGTGTATTTGTTCTCGATGTGGTCGGCCCGGTAGGCGAGGTGGATGTCGGCTGCGCGGATCTTGGGCAGGCTGATCGGTGTGCTGGGGAACAGGTTCTTGCTGGCCTTGGCGTGCGCCGCCGCCTGTTTCTGCTCGGCCGTCTCGCCCGCCGTGGCGTTCAACTTGCCCGCCGGCGTGCCGATGAAGCCGCCGAGATCGGCCAGATCCACGCGACGGGAGACGAGGTCCATCGTCACATCCGGCCGTGTGCCGGAGCGCGGCTCGGCGGTGATGGTGCCGCCCAGATCGGACTCGCCGACGCGACCTTCGAAATTGGTGAACCGGATGCGCGGCGGCTGGTAATCCAGATTGCCGGCGATGGAGTAGGGCGGTGTCTGCGGGATCGGGATGCCGGTCAGCGGAAAGAGCAGCGCCATGTCGGGGCCGGAAAAGCTGAGCTTCAGCCGCGCGCCGGCGAAGTTCAGCGGGTTTTCCACAGTCCCGACAAGTGCCGCCTTCGTGGGCCCGTTTTCCACGTGCAGGTTGATTGGATACGGGTTGCTGGCGTTGCGCAGGCTCAGCAGCGCCCCGCCGACGAACTGGCTGGTGACCGGCTGCCCCGCATAGGTGCCGTGGGAATCAACCACGATGGCGGCCGGCGCCGTCCCGCTGGCCGGGCGGGTGGCGATGGTGGAGGTGAAGTCGGATTTCGCCTTCGGGTCGATCACCCGCGCCGTGCCGTTGTTGATCTCCAGATCGCCCAGCTGCGGCGGCGGGCTCGGCTTGGCCCCGGGCTTGGCCGGCGCCAGCTTGATGGCAAAGTTGTTGCTGCCATCGGCCAGCGCAGTGGCGTGGATGTCGGGGCGATCGACGGTGATGTGCGGCAGCACGATCGTGCCGTGCCGGAAATATTCCATCACGTTGGCCACCACCGTTAGCCGGGCGATGCGCGCCAGCGGCTCGGTGCCGGTGAAGCCGGCGGGGTTGGCCACCGTCACGCCATCGGCAGCAACCGTGGTGTTGCGGCCGAGCCGCACGTGCAGATGGGTGATCGTCACCTTGCGGCCGAGGGTCGCACTCGCCTGGCGCTCGACCAGCGGGATGAACCAGTCCCAGTTCCACAGCAGCACCAGGGCAACCACGGCGATGGCCAGCACGCCGAGGATGGTGGCGGCGATGCGGCGGCCGCGATGCGGCCTGCGGGGAGGGGTCGTGGTCTGGTCCATGCGGCGGCGAACGCGCCGCCGCCGGGGCAGGTTGCCAGCGCGGCTCAGGCCGGCGCGGGGGCCGGCTGAAAACACGCAGCATTGCCAGCGTGTTCGCTCACCTCGACGGCTTCCACCCGGACGCGCCCGGCGGTCTCGCGCGCCAGGAAGGCAGCCGCCCAGCCCGCGGCCAGGGCCGCGAACGCCTCGCAGCCCACCGCCTCCATCACCCGCAGATCGGCCAGGCCGGCTGTGCCAAGTGCGCGCAGTGTGTCGAGCGCAGGATCGTCGGCGGCCACCAGCAGCGTGTGGTCGAAATTGGCCTGCAGCCAGGCGCGCAGCGGCTTCAGCCCGCCGAAATCGATGCACCAGCCGCGGTCGTCCAGTGTGTCGGCCACGAAGGTGAAGCGGAAGCCGAGCGCGTAGCCGTGCAGGAAGCGGCAATGCGACTCGCCCGCCTGCCATTGGCGGAACGCGCAGGACAGGCCCAGCTCCGGGCCGTAGCTCTTGATGACGCGGTAGGTGCCTGGTGCATGCATCGCGGCCGCTGGATAGGAGCCGGGTGCCATAGCGTCAAACGGACGCGGGCGCCGATTTAACGCGACGCCAGCGTTGAACCCCTTTAATCCACGGTGCCGCGCCGCCAATCTGTCCTACCCAGTGCGAAAGGGGGCCATGATGTTCGACTGTGCCCAGAGCTACCTCGCCGACCACACCGACGACGATGCTGCGGTGGCCCCGCATGTGGCCGCCAGCCTGGCCCAGCTGCGCCGCGCGCTGCTGTGCGACCATGCCGGCCGCGTTGCCGTGGTCTCCTCTTTCGGCGCGGACTCGGCCGTGCTGCTGGCGCTGGTCGCCGAGGTGGCGCCCGCCACGCCGGTGATCTTCGTCGATACCCGCCAGCATTTCGCTGAAACCTTGGCCTATCGCGACACGCTGGCGCGCACGCTGGGGCTGACCGAGATCCGCAGCGTGGGCCCCACCGACGCCGAGCTGACGGCCAACGATCCCGGGGCCGAGCTGTGGCGCTTCGACCCGGATGCCTGCTGCGCGTTCCGCAAGGTGACGCCGCTGGACCGGGCGCTGGCGCCGTTCGATGCCTGGGTCAGCGGCCGCAAGCGCCACCAATCTGCCACAAGGGCCGACCTGCCCGCCGAGGAGCACACAGGCGGCAAGACCAAGCTGAATCCGCTGGCGCACTGGACCGCCGCGCAGATCGAGGCCGAGATCCTGGCCCGCGCGCTGCCGCGCCACCCGCTCAGCCTTGCCGGCTACCCCTCCATCGGCTGCGCCACCTGCACGCGCGCGGTGGCAGCCGGCGAGGATCCGCGCAGCGGGCGTTGGGCCGGCACCGGCAAGACCGAGTGCGGTATTCACCGCGACGCCGGGGCAGGGATCTAGCCTCCACCCACACCTTGCTATTTTGAGTGCCGTCGTGTTCGTCTGATACGGTCACGAACGGATCTACTGTGCGACCCGACGCCGCCTACATTCCCGCGATCGACGGCCTGCGCGCGGTGGCGATCCTGCTCGTGTTGGCCGCCCATGCCGGGCTGGAGCGCCTGGTGCCCGGCGCCTTCGGCGTTACGCTGTTCTTCTTCATCAGTGGCTACCTGATCACCCGCCAGCTTCTGGGCGCCCTGGCACTGCGGGGGCGCATCGGCCTGCCCGGCTTCTATTGCCGCCGGCTGCTGCGGCTGATGCCGGCCGGCCTGGCCTACGTGGCCGTAGCGGGCCTCGCCTATGTGGCTGCCGGCGGCAGCATCGCCGCGCCCGGCTGGCTCGCGGCCGTGTTCTACGGCGCCAATCTGTACGATCTGTGGGTCGGCTACCGCTCTACCCTGCAGGGCGTGCGCCACCCGTTCAACATCCTCTGGTCCCTGGCCATCGAGGAGCATTTCTACCTGGTGTGGCCCCTGCTGCTGACGCTGGTGTGGCGCTGGCGGTATCTGGCGACCGGCTTGCTCGCGCTGTGCCTGGCGGTGCTGGCCTGGCGGTTCTGGCTGTTCGGGCATTGCGGCTGGGACGGCTCGGCGCTGTGCGGCCGCATCCAGGGCGCCGCCTGGCGCTATAACCGGCTGTACCAGGGCACCGACACGCGCATCGACAGCATCGCCTGGGGCGCGCTGCTGGCGGTGCTCGAAGCGCGCCGGCCGCTTTGGGCCGCCGCCGGCGCGCGGCTGTGGCCGGCCGGGCTGCTGCTGCTCGCCGCCACCTTCGCCTTGCACGGCGATCTCGCGCGCCAGGTGTTCCGCACCACGGCGCAAGGCATCGGGCTGATGATGATCCTGCCCGCGCTGCTCTACCGGCCAAGCCCTGCCGCCCGCACGCTGTCGCTGCCGCCCCTGCTGCATGTCGGACGGTTGAGCTACTCGCTCTACCTCTGGCACTGGGGCGCCTTTGCGATGGCCGACGGCCTGGCCGGGACCAGCCGCCTGCTGTGGCTGGCGATCGCCCTGCCGCTGGCGACCGTCGCGGCCACAGCATCGTACCAGTTCATCGAACGCCCGATGCTGCGCCTGCGCCGCCGCGCCGGCAGCCATGTGCCGCTGCCGGGCGGCATGGTCGCCACAGGCGCGAGCTTTCCGGCCCCGCTCAGCGCCGCCCGGCTGCGTCCAGCGCCAGATTAGCGCCCAGCACATCCACCCGCGCCGCGCCCACGAAGCCGAGCGTAGGCCCCGCGGTATGCCGCGCCAGCACCGCGCGCACCTCCGTCTCGGCCATGCCGCGGGCCTTGGCGATGCGCGCCACCTGAAGTGCCGCGTTCTCCGGCGAGATATCCGGGTCCAGCCCCGAGGCCGAGCTCGTCACCATGTCGCCGGGCACGCCGGCGGTCCCGATCTTTGCCACGTCCGCGGTCACGCGCTCGACCAGCGCCTTGGAGGCCGGCGCCAGGTTCGACGCACCGGACTCGCTGGCATCGTAAGGGGTCGCCACCTGCTTGGAGGCGTCCTTGGGGTCGGCGCCCATCAGCGCCGACGGCCGGCCGTGCAGATAGCGGTCGCTGGTGAATGCCTGCCCGATCAGGGCGGAGCCCACCACCTTGCCATTCCGCATCAGCAGGCTGCCGCCCGCCTGGAACGGAAACGCCAAGCTGCCGAGGCCCACGAAGCCGAGCGGGAAGACGATCCCGGTCAAGAGCGTGAACAAGCCGATCATCACCAGAGCCGGCCGTAATTGCGCGATCATCTCAGCCATTCCTTCAAGCAAAAACGTGCAGGGCAGTCAGCACCAGATCGATCGCCTTGATGCCGATGAACGGCGCGATGATGCCGCCCAGGCCGTAGATCAGCAGATTGCGCCGCAGCAGGGCGGCTGCGCCCACGGCGCGGAACTTCACGCCGCGCAACGCCAGCGGCACCAGCGCCACGATGATCAGCGCGTTGAAGATTACCGCGGACATGATGGCACTCTGCGGCGTGGACAGGCGCATGATGTTCAGCGCGCCCAGCGTGGGATAGGTGGCCACGAAGATCGCCGGCAGGATCGCGAAGTATTTGGATATATCGTTGGCGATGCTGAACGTGGTCAGCGATCCCCGCGTGATCAGCAGCTGCTTGCCGATCTCCACGATCTCGATCAGCTTGGTGGGGTCGCTGTCCAGATCGACCATGTTGCCGGCCTCGCGCGCAGCCTGCGTGCCGGTCTGCATCGCTACGCCCACATCGGCCTGCGCCAGCGCCGGCGCGTCGTTGGTGCCGTCGCCGCACATCGCCACAAGGCGGCCTTCGGCCTGCGTCTTGCGGATGTAATCCAGCTTGTCCTGCGGTGTCGCCTCGGCGATGAAATCGTCCACGCCCGCCTCGGTCGCGATCGCCGCCGCCGTCACCCGGTTGTCGCCGGTCACCATGATGGTGCGGATGCCCATGCGCCGCAGCTCGGCGAAGCGCTCGCGGATGCCGGGTTTGACGATGTCTTTCAGCTCGATTGCGCCCAGCAGCCGGCCGTCTTCGAGCACCGCCAGCGGCGTGCTGCCGGCGCGGCCGATGCGCTCCACGCTCTGGCTGAAAGCGGCGGGTGCCGCTACGCCGCCGAGCTTGAGGATGCTGTCCACCGCACCTTTGCGCCAGCGCCGCCCGCCGGCATCGAGGCCGGAGACGCGCGTATTGGCGGTGAACGGGATCGTCTCGGCACCGGCCGGGATCTCGGCGTCGATGCCGTAGCGGTCGCGCACGAAGGTGATGATCGAGCGCCCTTCCGGTGTCTCGTCGCCCAGGCTGGCATAGGCCGCCGCGGTGGCCAGCGCGCGTTCCTCCACGCCGGGCGCGGTATGGAGTGCCGCGGCCATGCGGTTGCCGAAGGTGATGGTGCCGGTCTTGTCGAGCAGCAACGCATCCACGTCGCCCGCCGCTTCAACCGCGCGGCCGCTGGTGGCCACCACGTTGAAGCGGATCAGCCGATCCATGCCCGCAATGCCGATGGCCGAGAGCAGCCCGCCGATGGTGGTGGGGATCAGCGTGACCAGCAGCGCCGCCAGCACCGGGATCGGCAGTGGCGTATTAGAATATTTCGCAAAACCCACAAGTGTGACGACCGCGATCAGGAAGATGATCGTCAGGCCGGCGAGCAGGATATCCAGCGCGATCTCGTTGGGTGTCTTGCGCCGTTCGGCACCTTCCACCAGCTTGATCATGCGGTCGATAAAGGTGCTGCCGGGGTCGGCGGTAATGCGGATCACCAGCCAGTCGCTCACCACCTGCGTGCCGCCGGTCACTGCCGAGCGATCGCCGCCGGCCTCGCGGATCACCGGCGCGGACTCGCCGGTGATGGCGGATTCGTTGACGCTGGCGATGCCGCGCACGATCTCGCCGTCCGACGGGATCAGGTCGCCCGTCTCGCACAGCACCAGGTCGCCGGCGCGCAGCGCGGTGGCCGGCGTGGCTGTCGGCGCCAATCGGTCGTCCACGTTGGCCAGGCGCTTGGCCGTCGTATCGGTGCGCGCCCGGCGCAGGCTTTCCGCCCGCGCCCGGCCGCGGCCCTCGGCCACGGCTTCGGCAAACGTCGCGAACAGCACGGTCAGCCACAGCCACACCGCCACTGCGAGCGCGAAGGCGGCCGGCTGGTGGCGCAGCAGCGCCTCGGCGCCGATCAGCGTGGTGAGCGCGGCGACGATCTCGGTGACGAAGATCACCGGGTTGCGCATCAGCGTGACCGGATTGAGCTTGGCGAAGCTGTCGCCCACCGCGCGCGCGATGATGGCGCGGTCGAACAGCTTGATGGTGTCGGCTGGCATGCTGAACCTTTGCGAAAACGCGGGTTGTCGGTGTGGGCTGATGGCGCGCCGGTGCTGCTACTGGGTGTGCCCGGCCTGCAGCTCGAAGTGATCGGCCAGCGGCCCCAACGCGTCGGCCGGCATGAACTGCAGGCCGCCGAGGATGATGATCACGCCGATCAGCAGGCCCACGAACAGCGGCCCGGTCGTGGGGAACGTGCCTGCGCTGGGCGGCAATTTCGGCTTGGCGGCCATCGCACCGGCCATCGCCAGCACCGGCACGAGGAACGCGAAGCGGCCGAACACCATCGCCAAGCCCAGTCCGTAATCCAGCCACCGCGTATCGGCAGTCAGCCCCGCCATGGCGCTGCCGTTATTCTCGGTGGCCGACGACCAGGCATACAGCATTTCGGAAAGCCCGTGCGGACCCGCCGCACTGAGCGAGGCGACGCCGGCAGGCAGCACCAGCGACAGCCCGGCACCGCCCAGGATGAACAGCGTCAGGATCAGCACAGCCAGCATCGCCAGCTTGATCTCGCGCGCCTGCACCTTCTTGCCGAGATATTCCGGCGTGCGCCCCACCATCAGCCCGGCCACGAACACGCTGAGCAGCGCGAATACGATGATGGTGTAGAGCCCGGAGCCCACGCCGCCCGGCGTCACCTCGCCCAGCTGCATCAGGAACAGCGGCACCAGGCCGCCCAGCGGCGTGTAGCTGTCGGTGAAGCTGTCCACGGCGCCGGTGGAAGTGCCGGTGGCCGATGTGTTGAACGCGGCCGACAGCGCCGTGCCGAAGCGCACATCCTTGCCTTCCATGTTGCCCATGGCCGAGCTGACGCCGGCATGCGTCAGCAGCGGGTTGCCGCCGGCTTCGGCGGCGTAGGTGCCCGCGACGGCCAGCGTCAGCAGGATGGCCATGGCGTAGAACAGCGAACGGCCCTGCTTCTTCTCGCCCACCATGTAGCCGAGCATGATTGCCAGCGCGAACGGGATGGCGAGCAGCAGCCAGTTTTCCAGCACGTTGGTCAATGCCGAGGGATTCTCGAACGGATGCGCGGAATTGGCGTTGAAGAAACCGCCGCCGTTGGTGCCGAATTCCTTGATGGCTTCCTGGAACGCCACTGGCCCCAGCGCGATCGTCTGCCGCGCGCCCTCCAGCGTTGTGGCGGTGGCATAAGCGTGCAGGGTTTGCGGCACGCCGGCGGCCAGCAGCACCACGCCGACCACCACGCAGACGGGCAGCAGCAGATAGAGGACGGCACGCGTCATATCGACGTAGAAATTGCCGAGCGATGTGATCGTGCTGCCGGCGAACGCGCGCACCACGGCCACGGCCGCGGCGATGCCGGTGGCGGCGCTGAGGAAATTGTGCACCGTCAGCCCGATCATCTGCGCGCCGTAGCTGATCTGCGATTTCGGGGGCGTAGGACTGCCAGTTGGTGTTGGTGACGAAACTGACAGCCGTGTTGAAGGCCAGCCGCGGCGCCATCGCCGGCACGTGCTGCGGGTTGAACGGCAGCACATCCTGCAGCCGCAGGATCGCGTAGAGCACCACGAAATGCAGCGCGTTCAGCACGATCAGCGCCATGGCGTAGCCGCGCCACCCCATCCCGCGCTGCACATCGATACCCGCCAGCGCGTAGAAGCCGCGTTCCACCGGGGCCAGCACTGGCGACAACCAGGTGCGCCCGCCGGCGAACAGCACTGCCATGTAGCGCCCCAGCGGAAACGCCGTGGCAAAGACAAGCCCGAGCACGAGCGCGATCTGCGCGGCGCCGATCAAGGTCATGGTCGCGGCCCCTTCAGAAATCTTCGGGGCGGACCAGCGCCCAGACGAGATAGACGAGCAGCAGCGAGGACACCGCGCCGCCCAAAATCAGGTCGAGCATCAGACGTGCTCGCACAGCACGGCATAGGCGCCCATCAGCAGGATGGCCCCCATGCCCAAAACGATCGCCAGTAAATCGGCCATGTGCAGCACCCCTCCGAACCGGTGGGGCTGAGTAGGGGGGGATCGCGTAAAGGCGCGATATGCGTTGTGCGGGCACCGCCTAACGGCCGCATAAAAACGGCGCGCGGTGCGCGAGCGGGTGAAGGGAATCGAACCCTCCTAGCTAGCTTGGAAGGCTAGAGCATTACCACTATGCTACACCCGCGCGGGGGGAGGATACCGCCCGCCAGGCCGGTCCGGCAAGCCCGGCCGGTGGCCCAGGCTTGACAGGCGGGCACCAACCCCGTTCATACGCCGCTCGTGTGCGTTGCCCCCGGTTCGCCAGGGCACCGCAGGGGTGTAGCTCAATTGGCTAGAGCGCCGGTCTCCAAAACCGGAGGCTGGGGGTTCGAGACCCTCCACCCCTGCCACGCGTACAAGCCCGCATTGGTACTGTCCCGCTGCCGCCCGCCGCTTCTCTGTCCCGTTACCCGAAGGAACCTACCTTGGCGTTTGCACCGGCGAAATTCCTGGCCGACGTCCGCGCGGAAGCCGCCCGCGTCACCTGGCCCAGCCGCAAGGAAACCCTGGTCACCACCGGCCTGGTGCTCGCCATGGCCGCCATCACCGCGCTGTTCTTCTTCAGCGTAGACCTCGCCGTGGGCTGGATCGTGCGGATCCTGTTCACCGGCCCCGCCGCCTAAAGGATCGAGAAGCTCACCATGGCCAAGCGCTGGTACGTCGTCCACGTCTATTCCGGCTTCGAGAAGAAGATCGCCGCCGCGATCAAGGACCAGGCCGAGCAGAAGGGCCTGGCCGACCATATCGACGAGGTGCTGGTGCCCTCCGAAGAGGTGGTCGAAGTGCGGCGCGGCCAGAAGATCAACGCTGAGCGCAAGTTCTTCCCCGGCTACGTGCTGGTGAAGATGGAGCTGACCGACGACGCCTGGCATCTGATTAAGAACACGCCGAAGGTGACCGGCTTCCTGGGCACCAAGCTGCGCCCCTCGCCGATCAGCGAGGCGGAAGCCGACCGCATCATGAAGCAGGCGCAGGACGGCGTGGACCATCCCCGCCGCAGCGTCATCTTCGAGATCGGCGAGCAGGTGCGCGTCGCCGACGGGCCGTTCACCAGCTTCAACGGCACCGTCGAGGAGATCGACGAGGAGAAGGGGCGCCTCAAGGTGTCCGTCTCCATCTTCGGCCGCTCCACGCCGGTGGAGCTGGAATACGGGCAGGTCGAAAAGGTCTAGCCCGGCCGCTTGCAGCCGGCCGGGCTAGGTCGGGCCGGGCTCGGCCGGCATCGTCGCCCACGCCGATCTACTCCATGAGCCGCCTGGACCTCCGGCCAGGGGCCGGCGCGCCCGCACGCCCGGCCGACCCGGCCAGCAGCCGCCACGCCGTATATTTGTCCGCAGCCTGACGTGCCGTCCCGCAGACGCGCCGGGACAGGCATGCTAGGGTGGCTGGCCGCCTGAACAGGCGGCCGGCACAGCCACGCACGCCCCAGCCCGCATCAGAATTGCAAGAGATTTCCGCGGGCCATCCCGCCTGGAAACCCACGCTCCGCCTGCCTACAATTTTCCGTCCGGACGCATGATCTGGCGGTAGCCCCGTAGCGCGCCCACCACATATAGTGTTAACAACCTTGACGCGGACAGGGGGCCAGGCAGGATGGACGGCATGACGAATCGTGACCCGGGAGAGATCGCTTTGCTGGACGACGCCGTGCAGATGAAGGGCCGCCACCAGGTCCGCGTCGATCGCAGCCGCGATGCGCTGCTCACCGATTTCGGCCGCGCCACGCTGGACGACCGCTATCTGCTGCCCGGCGAGGGCTACCAGGATCTGTTCGCGCGTGTCGCCAGCTTCTACGGCGACGACGCCGCCCATGCGCAGCGCCTGTACGACTACATCAGCCGCCTGTGGCTGATGCCGGCCACCCCGGTCCTGTCCAACGGCGGCACCGAGCGCGGCCTGCCGATCTCCTGCTTCCTCAACGAAGCGTCCGACAGCCTGGACGGCATCGTCGGCCTGTGGAACGAGAATGTCTGGCTGGCCAGCAAAGGCGGCGGCATCGGCAGCTACTGGGGCAATCTGCGCTCCATCGGCGAGAAGGTGGGCCAGAACGGCAAGACCAGCGGCGTGATCCCGTTCATCCGCGTGATGGACAGCCTCACGCTGGCGATCAGCCAGGGCTCGCTGCGCCGCGGCTCGGCGGCCGTCTATCTGCCCGTCTCGCACCCCGAGATCGAGGAGTTCATCGAGATCCGCCGGCCGACCGGCGGCGACCCGAACCGCAAGGCGCCCAACCTGCACCACGGCATCCTGGTGCCGGACGATTTCATGCGTGCGGTCGAAGCCGATGCGCTGTGGTCGCTGCGTTCGCCCAAGGACCAGGCGATCGTCCGCCAGATCAGCGCGCGGTCGCTGTGGATCCGCATCCTGATCGCTCGCGTGGAAACCGGTGAGCCCTACCTCGTCTTCTCCGACCACGTGAACAATGCCCGCCCGGACCACCACAAATTTGCCGGGCTCGAGGTGAAGACCTCGAATCTGTGCAGCGAGATCACGCTGCCGACCGGCACCGACCAGTACGGCCAGCAGCGCACCGCGGTATGCTGCCTGTCGTCGCTGAACCTCGAGACATGGTTCGACTGGAAGGACCATCCGCTGTTCATCGAGGACACGATGCGCTTCCTCGACAACGTGCTGCAGGATTTCATCGACCGCGCGCCCGACGAGATGGCGCGCGCGAAATACGCGGCGTCACGCGAGCGCAGCGTCGGCCTCGGCGTGATGGGCTTCCACTCCTTCCTGCAATCGCAGAACGTGCCGTTCGAAGGCGTGATCGCGAAAGTGTGGAACAAGCGGATGCACAAGCATATCCGCGAGCAGGCCGATGCCGCATCCCGCCTGCTGGCCGAGGAGCGCGGCGCCTGCCCGGATGCCGCCGATTACGGCGTGATGGAGCGTTTCTCGCACAAGATGGCGATCGCGCCGACCGCCAGCATCAGCATCATCGCCGGCAACGCATCGCCGGGCATCGAGCCGATCGCGGCCAACGTCTTCCTGCAGAAAACGCTTTCCGGCAGCTTCACGGTGCGCAATCGCCATCTGCAGCTTCTGCTCGAAGCGCGCGGCATGGATACCGACGAGGTGTGGTCGTCGATCACGCTCCGCAGCGGCAGCGTGCAGCATCTGGATTTCCTCACCGAGCAGGAGCGCGCGGTGTACAAGACCGCGTTCGAGCTGGACCAGCGCTGGATCATCGAGCACGCGGCCGACCGCACGCCCTATATCTGCCAGAGCCAGTCGGTGAACGTGTTCCTGCCCGCCAACGTGCACAAGCGCGACCTGCACGAGATCCACATGCTGGCCTGGAAGCGCGGCGTGAAGTCGCTGTACTATTGCCGCTCGCTCTCCATCCAGCGGGCCGATACGGTCAGCGACATGCCCAAATCCTCGCTGATGGATACCGGGCCGGTCGCCAACGACCCGCTGCCCCTGCCGTTGGTGGCCGCCGCTACCAATTACGAGGAATGCCTGAGCTGCCAGTAGGCGCCGCAGCCCCGCTTCCCATCCGCCTCCGCCGCCCTACACTACGTATCGCCTCCTAGCCAGGACTGCCCCCATGGACCAGAACATGCCTGTAACCCACGCGATGGACGAGCTGCCGGTCCGCTTCGACCTGCTCACGGAAAATCCTGTCTACAAGCCGTTCCGCTACCCGTGGGCCTATGATGCCTGGCTCACCCAGCAGCGCGTGCATTGGCTGCCCGAGGAAGTGCCGCTGGCCGACGACGTGAAGGATTGGCACCGCAACCTGTCCAACGGCGAGCGCAACCTCGTCACGCAGATTTTCCGCTTCTTCACGCAGTCCGACGTGGAAGTGAACAACTGCTACATGAAGCACTACAGCCAGGTGTTCAAACCCACCGAAGTGCTGATGATGCTCTCGGCATTCAGCAATATCGAGACGGTGCACATCGCCGCCTACAGCCACCTGCTCGACACGATCGGCATGCCGGAGACCGAGTACCAGGCGTTCCGCAGCATCAAGGAGATGCGCGACAAGTTCGACTACATGCAGTCCTTCACCGTGGACAGCAAACACGAGATCGCCAAGACGCTGGCCGCGTTCGGTGCCTTTACCGAAGGGCTGCAGCTGTTCGCCAGCTTCGCCATCCTGCTGAACTTCCCGCGCTTCAACAAGCTGAAGGGCATGGGCCAGATCGTCAGCTGGTCGGTGCGCGACGAGACGCTGCACTGCCTCTCCGTCATCAAGCTGTTCCGCACCTTCGTGCAGGAAAACCCCGAGATCTGGACCGAGGATCTGCGCCGCGAGCTCTACATCTGCTGTGCGACTATCGTCGATCATGAAGACGCCTTCATCGACCTCGCCTTCGAGCTGGGCCCGGTGGAAGGGCTCACCGCCGCCGAGGTGAAGCGTTACATCCGCTTCATCGCGGACCGCCGTCTCATGCAGCTCGGCCTGAGCCCGCTCTTCCATGTCGAACGCAATCCGCTGCCGTGGCTCGACGACATGCTGAATGCGCCCGAGCACGCCAATTTCTTCGAGAACCGCTCGACGGAATACAGCAAGGCTTCCACTGGCGGCACATGGGACGATGTGTGGCCGGAAGCGGGCCACGCGGATTGATCGACTAGATCGCCACGGCGGCAGTCCGGCTCACCCGGGCTGCCGCACGCGCGCGAAAGCGCTTTCTTCGCCGTCGGCCACATGGCAGAACGCGCCCATGTTGACCCGCCGGTTTGCCCTCGCTACGCCTTTGGCCCTGCTGTGCCGCCCGGCCGCCGCCCAGGGCGGTTTCGCCGAGTTCGTCGCCAGCATCCGTGCGCAGGCGGTGCGCAGCGGCATCCGCGGCCGCGTCGTGGACGAAGCGTTCGAGGGCGTGCAGCCCAACGCCCGCGTGCTCGAGCTGGATCATCACCAGCCGGAATTCTCGCTCACCTGGGCGCAATACCGCCAGCGCGTGCTGCCACCGAGCCGGCTCGAAGCGGCGCGGGCCGCCTATGCGCGGGAAGCCGCCAGCCTCGCGCGCATCACCGCCCGCTATCCGGCCGACCCCAGGATCGTGGTCGGCATCTGGGGCCTGGAATCCGGCTTCGGCGCCAAGACGGGCACGTACCGCATCGTCGAGGCGCTCGCGACGCTCGCCTATGACGGGCGGCGCGCCAGCTATTTCCGCACCGAACTGCTTAACGCCCTGCGTATCCTCGACGCCGGCGACGTGGCGCCGCGTGCCATGACCGGTAGCTGGGCCGGTGCGATGGGCCAGCCGCAATTCATGCCCAGCTCCTATCTGCGCTATGCGGTGGATGCCGATGGCGACGGCCGGCGCGACATCTGGACCGATCGGGCCGACGTGTTCGGCTCGGTCGCCAATTACCTGGCCAAGTGCGGCTGGCGCTGGGGCGAGCCCTGGGGCCAGCCGGTCCGCGTGCCGCCCAGCCTGCTGCCTGGCGATACCGGCCGCGAGCGCATGCGGCCGCTATCCGCGTGGCAGCAAGCCGGCGTGCGGCGCCTGGACGGGCGCCCATTCTCCCGCGGCGATGTGCAGGGTGCCGTGCTGCTGCCGGACGGCACGGGCGGCGACGCCTTCATGGTGTACGCGAATTTCAACGTCATCCGCCGCTACAACCCGTCCGATTTCTACGCCCTTGGCGTGGGCCTGCTGGCGAGCGCCACCGCCTGATGCCGCTGTGCCGGATCGGGCTCGCGGTGCTCACGGCACTGGGGCTCTCGGGCTGCCTACATCGCCGCCCGCCACCCGCGCCGCGCCCGGTCGCCGCGCCGCATTACCATCTGGGCAGCGCCTACCAGGCGGGCGGCTTCTGGTATTATCCCGCCGAGGACCTGACGCTCGACGCCACCGGAATCGCCACGGTGGAGGCACCCTCGGCCGGGCTGACCGCCGATGGCGAGCTGCATGACCCGGCGGCGCTGGAGGCCGCCATGCAGACGATCCAGCTGCCCGCCATCGTCGATGTCACCAACCTCGAAAACGGGCGGCAAGTGACCGTGCGCGTGAACGACCGCGGGCCTGCCGCACCGGGCCGCATCATCGCCGTATCGCCGCGCGCTGCACTCCTGCTGGCGCTGCCGCAATCCGGCGCGGCGCGGGTGCGCGTGCGCCTGGATGCGGCGCAAAGCCGCGCGGCGGCCGATGAGGTGGGCGGCGGCGCCGCAGCTGCAGATCGCGACCGCGCCGCGCGCCGCTATTGAGGCCGAGTCCCTGCCGCCGCCCGGCACGTCCGGCAATGCCGCGCGCGCGAATGTCATCGCCAGCTCGCCACCGCCCGCCCAAGCCGCCCGCCGCGCGCCGCAGCGCCTGCCCGAACGCATCGTCGCCACGCAGCCCCAGCCCGGCACGCTGATGATCACCGCCGGCCGCTTCAACCGCGCCCAATATGCCGACGTGGTCGCCGCCAGGCTGGCCGGACTCGGCGCCGGCGTGGTCCGCTCGCGCGTGGACAGGCAGACCACCTACACGGTACAGGCCGGCCCGTTCGCCACCATCGCGCAGGCCGATTCGGCGCTGGACCAGGCGCTGCGGTCCGGCGTGGTGGATGCCCGCATCGTCGTGCAATGAGGAGCCAGCCATGACCCCGACCCGCCGCTTCCTGCTGCTCTCCGGCGCGGTCCTGCTGGCCGCGGGGCCGGCTGCCGCGCGCCCGCGCCATGCGCCCAAGGAGGCGCCGGCCGGCCACAAAAGCGGCGACGAGGAGGATGCCGGCGCCGAGACCGGCGGCGCGCCCGCACCTTCCGGCACGCCGGCCAACACGCCGCTGGGCCCGATGGACACCGCGGCGAAATGGGCGGTGATCATCGATTTCAACACCGGCGCCACGCTGCTCGACAAGGCGGCCGACGAGGAGATGCCGCCCTCCTCGATGACCAAGCTGATGACCGCCTACATCGTCTATTCCAAGCTGAAGGCCGGCACGCTGCGGCTGGATCAGAGCCTGCCGGTCAGCGAACACGCCTGGCGCACCCAGGGTTCGAAGATGTTCGTCGAACTCGGCGCGCAGATCCCGGTGGAGATGCTGATCCGCGGCATGATCATTCAGTCCGGCAACGACGCCTGCATCGTGCTTGCCGAGGGCATTGCCGGCTCCGAGGAGCAGTTCGTCGAGATGATGAACGCGGAGGCAAAAACGCTGGGCATGAATCACAGCGTGTTCCGCAACTGCACGGGCTGGCCAGATCCGGCGCACCACATGTCGGTGCGCGATATCGCGACACTGGCCAAGCGGATCATCCAGGACTTTCCCGAATACTATCACTACGATTCGGAAAAGACGTTCACCTATCACGGCATCGTCCAATACAACCGCAATCCGCTGGTCCAGCGCGGCATGGCCGATGGGCTCAAGACCGGGCACACCGATGCCGGCGGCTTCGGTGTCGTCGGCAGTGCCGAGCATAATGGCCGCCGCGTCATCATGGTGCTGAACGGCATGCCGACGGCGCATGCGCGCGTGGAGGAAAGCGTGCGGCTGATGGGCTGGGCGTTCGCGAACTTCGAGAACGTGACACTGTTTTCCGCCAACGACGTGGTGGAGAACGCGCCCGTCTATCTCGGCACCCGCCACACCGTGCCGCTGGTGGGCGGCCAGGATCTGAAACTCACCCTGCCGCGCGCCTGGCGCCAGCACGCCCATGTGGCCGTCACCTACGACAGCCCGATCCCCGCGCCGATCAACCGTGGCGACGTGGTCGGCAAGATCACGGTGAGCGGGCAGGGGGTGCCGCAAAGCGAGGTGGCGCTGGTGGCCGGCGAGGATGTGGGCCGCATGGGCCTGCCCGGCCGGGCCGTGGCGGTGATGTCGCACTTCCTCACGGGCGTGTAGGCGCGGCCCGGGCCGATGGCGCGCCCGGGGCTGCGATGTTCGTAGTCTTTGAAGGCGGCGAGGGCGCGGGCAAGACCAGCGCACTGGCCGCCGCCGCGGCGGCCTACCCGCACGCGCTGGTCACCCGCGAGCCGGGCGGCACGCCGGAGGGCCTGGCATTGCGTGCCCTGCTACTGGCCGCCGACGCGCCGGCATGGGAGCCGCAGGCCGAGCTGCTGCTGATGATGGCCGCCCGCGTACAGCACGCCGCACGCGTCATCCGCCCCGCCTTGCAGGCCGGGCGGCTCGTGCTGTGCGACCGCTATCTAGGTTCCACGCTCGCCTATCAGGGCGCCGGCCACGGCCTCCCCCAGGCCACTATCCTGCAGCTGCACGCCAGCCTGGTGGGCCTGCTGCCGGACTTCACCGTGCTGCTCGACATCGCGCCGGAGGAAGGCCTGCGCCGCAGCCAGCGCCGCCTGGCCGATGCGCGTGTGGACGAGACGCGCTTCGAGCGGCTCGACCTGGCCTTCCATCGCCGCGTCCGCGCCGCCTTCCTGCAGCAGGCGGAGACACAGCCCGGTGCGGTGATCGACGCGTCGCAGGATCAGCACAGCGTTACAGCGGACGTGCTGGCCGCGCTGCGCCGCCTCCTCGGCTAGCTTTCTTCTTCGGCGATCACCGACACCTTGCCGTCGCGCTCGACCACGGCGTAGCGCACCTGCTCCAGCCGCATCAGCCCGCGCTGGCGCACCGCGGTCATCACATCCTGTTCCAGCAGCCGCAGCGCGCGCATCCGGTCGGCGTGCCAGTGCCCGCGCTCGTACACCACCACCGGCGTGCCATCCACCAGCCGCCCCACCGTCGCCGACCAGCGCTTCAGGGTCGATACCAGCACGTGCATCAGCCCGATTGAGAAGATGGCGCTCACCGCGCCCGTCAGCGAGCGGTCCTCGCCGAGCACCGCCCCCAGCACGGTGCCGCCGAACATGAACAGCAGAACCAGGTCGAACGGCGCCATCATGCTGGCCGTGCGCCGGCCGATCAGCCGCACCGCGAACAGCAGGATCAGGTATCCGGCCGCCGCTCGCAGGATCACGCTCATGGCAGCGCCAGCTGCGTCCAGTGCACGGCCGGGTGGCCAGCCAGTTGCGCCGTCTCATCCACCCAGCCCACGCCGGCCGGCTGCACGATCAGCCGCACATGGCCGTCCTGCGTGCCGGGCGGCATGGCGAAGGTCAGGTTCATGCCCATGCCAGCGGCCTGTTCGGCCAGCGGTTGCGGCAGGATGCGGCTCAGCCCCATCGGCTCGACGAGCTGCGTCGAGACGAACACCTGCACGGTCGGCAACGCCGTCTCGTTGCGGATGTGAAGCGTGATCTGCGTCTGCGTCTGCGCTCGCATGATCGGTTCGTAATCGACCGCCAGCGCGGCGCCCGGCACCGTGCTGGTGCGGTGGCTGAACGGCCCGCGGCCCAGCAGCCCGCTCAGGCCAGCGGCCACGAAGGCCAGCATGAACAGCCGGCCGCCCCGTTCGGCCCACATCCATCGCCGCTCGAAACGGGCATCGAACCCCACCTCGAGCTCGTCATTGACGCGATCGGCACCTTGCAGCACGGCGGCGCGCCCCGGTCAGGCCGAGGCCGGCCCGCCTATTCCTGCGGCCCGGCCACTACCGTGCCGTAGGGGATCGTCATGCCCGCCGGCGGTTCGGCGCCCGCCACCGCGGCCACAAGCCGCGCATCGCGCCAGGGGCTGGGCGCCGAAGCGTGACCCGGCACGGTAGCGCGCGCATCCTGGAACCGCGCGCTCGCCATGCCACGCGCCTCGTCCTCGTCGGCCGCGTTCACCCAGCACTCATCGCGCACCGGGCTCTGGTGCCAGGCCGGGTCGCCCAGTTCGGAGAGCACGGGAGACAGGCGGTAGATCGGCATGGCGGGTAGCCCTTCAAACGTGAGGATGCGGTCGGCGCCCATACGCCGCCCCGCAAGCCGGGTTCCGGCGGCTCAGTGGCGCCAGGCCCAGGGCAGTGCAGCCGCCAGGCTGGCCAGCGGCACCAGCATCTGCACGGGCCGCAGCCGGGCAAAGAACAGCGGCGCCTCCTGGCGCCGTGCCGCGGCGGGGTCGAACACCGCCAGGCTCGCATAGCCGAGCAGCAGCAGTCACGAGCGACACCCAGGCCGGGGTCACCAGCGCCCCGAACGCCAGCAGATAAAGCCACAGCATCGTGGTCATCTGCGCGGGTCGTGCGCCGCCTGGCGTGCGGAAGCTCAGCCCGCGGCGAACGCCGGCCAGAAATGCCAGGATGGCCGCGCCCCACAATACCAGCCAGTGCAGCGCCACGGCCGGCCACGGCGCGGGCGCCAGCCACAGCGCGGCAGCCAGCACCGGGAACGGCACCATCGCCGCGCCGCCGAACAGCAGGCCCAGCACCGGCACTTCCGGATGCTCGTCGATGCGGAAGGAGACGCCCTGTTCAGCCGGCCCCGATCCTGCTGTTCCCGACTCTGCCGCCATCGCCCCGCACTTTGCTGTCCGGCTTCTGTAATCACATCAACCGCCCTGCGGTTGCGCGCCAAACTTGCGCCGCGCACCCACGTTGCACGCGCGCCATTTCAGCAGGATGCGAGCCGATGACAGACGCCGTGCAGGACCAGTTCACCATGCGCGACCCGCTCACCCAATATCCGCAGCCGAGCTTCAGCCAGCAGCCGCAATCCGCCCCCGGCCTGGCGCAGGACATGCACCCCAAGCCGGACCATGGCGAGACGAGCTACCGCGGCTTCGGCCGACTGGCAGGCCGCCGCGCCATCATCACCGGCGCGGATAGCGGGATCGGCCGGGCCACCGCCATCGCGTTTGCGCGCGAGGGTGCCGACGTGGTGCTCAGCTACCTGGCCAGCGAACAGAAGGATGCCGACGAGGTGATCGCCCTTATCGAGGCGACCGGCCAGAAGGCCATCGCCATGCCCGGCGACATCGGCGACGAGGCGTTCTGCACCAAGCTGGTGACCGAGGGTGCCGCCGCGATGGGCGGGCTGGACATCCTGGTCAACGTCGCCGGCAAGCAGACCGCCGTGGAAGCCATCGCGGACCTGACGACGGCGAACATCGAGGCGACCTACCGCATCAACGTGTTCGCGATGATGTGGCTGTGCAAGGCGGCGATCCCGCTACTGCCCAAGGGCGGCACGATCATCAACACCACGTCGATCCAGGCCTACCAGCCCTCGCCGATGCTGCTGGATTACGCGGGCACCAAGGCAGCCATCGTGGCTTTCACGCACGGCCTGGCCAAGCAGGTGGCCGACAAGGGAATTCGCGTCAATGCCGTGGCCCCCGGTCCGGTATGGACGCCGCTGCAGCCCTCCGGCGGCCAGCCGGCCAAGAAGATCCCTGATTTCGGCAGCGAAGTGCCGCTGAAGCGTCCCGGCCAGCCGGCCGAGCTGGCGCCGATCTACGTGCTGCTCGCCAGCCAGGAATTCGAGCTTCGTCACCGGCGAGATCTACGGCGTCACCGGCGGCAACCACCTGCCTTGACGCTGCCCCCCGCCCGCGCCACCGCCGGACCGCAGCACGCTGTCCGGCGGGACGATGTGCTGCCCTTGGACCAATACGCGGCGCTCGGCGACGGCCGCAGCGTGGCGATGGCGGGTGCGGACGGCTCGATCGACTGGCTGTGCGTGCCGGGGCTGGACAGCAAGCCGCTGTTCGACCGGCTGATCGCCGGCCCCGAAGGTGGCCGCTGCAGCATCACGCCGGCCGGCCCGTTCACCGTGGCGCGCGCCTACCGGCCGGACAGCAACGTGCTCGAGCAGGTGTTCACCACGCCAGGCGGCACGGCGCGGCTCACCGCCTCGCTGAACGGCGGCATCTCCGGCCGCCTGCCCTGGACCGAGCTGGCGCACCGCGTCGAAGGCCTCACCGGCAGCGTCCGCTTCGATATCGCGGTGCGGCCCAGCCGCCGGCTGTGGCAGGCGACACCCTGGCGGGAAGCCAGCCCGCATGGCGACGTGCTGCATGTGGACGGCGTGCTGGCAGCATTCCGCTGCGACGACAGCGTGCGCCGCACGCATCAGGACGACGACGGCGTGCGCGCGGTTCTCGACACCGCGCCCGGTTCGCGCAGCATCATCGCCGTGCTCGCTACCGCCGACGAGCCGCTGGTGCTGCCCGAACTGGCCACCATCGACGCGCGCATCGACCGCTCCGACCAGTCGTGGCGCGAATGGTGCGGCAATCTCACCTATGTCGGCGCCTTCCGCGACGATGTTCGCCGCAGCGCGCTGGCGCTCAAACTGCTGCTGCACGCACCCACCGGTGCCATTGCCGCGGCGGCCACCAGCGCGCTGCCCGAGCGGATCGGCGGCGCCAAGAATTACGACTACCGCTACGCCTGGGTGCGCGACGTCGCCTACAGCATCAAGGCCTTTCTGCGCGTGGGCGCCATCGAGGAAGCGCGCGCCGCCTTTGCCTGGCTGATCGCCACCATCCGCCGGCACGACAGCACGATCCGCGTCATGTACCGGCTTGATGGCGCGCTGGCGCCACGCGAGGCCGCGCTGGATCTGCCGGGCTATCGCGGCAGCACGCCGGTGCTCGACGGCAACGATGCGCGCGACCAGTTGCAGCTCGGCGTGTTCGGCGACGTGATGGAGACGGCGAGCCTGTTCGTCCAATGCGGCCATGTGCTCGATCTGGTTACCCGCCGCCTGCTCACCCAGCTCGCCGACCAATGTGCCGATTTGTGGCGCAGCGCCGATTCCGGCATCTGGGAGCTGCGCACGCCGCAACAATTCACCATGTCCAAACTCGGCTGCTGGACGGCCATGGAGCGCGCGGTGGGCCTGGCCGAAGCGGGCCAAATCGATGCCAGCCACGCCGACCGCTGGCGCCGCACGCGCGACGCCATCCGCGACTGGATCGATGCCGAATGCTGGTCCGAGGCCAGGCAGGCCTATGTCATGCACCCCGGCACGGATCGGCTGGACGCTGGCATCCTGCTGGCCACGCGCTTCGGCTTTGAGCGGCGCGACCGTCTGGCACTCACGCGCGAGGCGATACGGCGCGAACTGGCGCACGGCCCGCTCGTCTATCGCTACTCGGGTGCCGAGCAGGAGGAGGGCACGTTCCTCGCCTGCGCTTTCTGGATGGTCGAGGCCTACGCGCTGCTGGGCGAGCAGGAGGAGGCGCGGCGCCTGCTCGGCACGCTGCTGGATGTGACGCGCCGCAATCTGGGCCTGCTGAACGAGCAGATGGACGCCGGCACGCACGCCATGCTGGGCAACGCGCCGCAAGCGCTCAGCCATCTGGCGCTGATCCACGCCGCCATGGCGTTGCAGGACGGCTAGGCGAGAGCCGCCGCCCATCGCGCCGCCGGTCTGGGCCGGCCGGCCCGGTTCAGGCCGCGTCGCCCAGGCAGCGCAGCGGCACCACGTTGCCGCAGGCTTCGACACCGCCCGCGCCGGGCACGCCACCGAACTGCACGCGGTTGCGCCCGGCATTCTTGGCCGCATACAGCGCGGTATCGGCCCGGGCCAGCCAGGCCGCCAGGTTCTCGCCGTGCTCGTAGCAGGAAGCACCCACCGAGATCGTGACGTGGATGGCACCCGGCGCACCGATCGGCACCAACTGGGCTTCCACCGCCAGGCGCAGATTCTCGGCCGCCGCCACGGCACCGCGCTCGCCGGCGCCAGGCAGGATGACGGCGAACTCCTCGCCGCCATAACGCGCCACTACGTCGCCGCCGCGGACCGTGCGGGTCAGGGTGGCGGCGATCATGCGCAGCACGTCGTCCCCGATCAGGTGGCCCCAGCGATCGTTCACCTGCTTGAAGTGGTCGATGTCCACCAGCAGGAAAGCGAGGTCGGCGCCGTCGTTCATGGCGTCGCCGGCCATGGCACGCAGGGCGACATCGAAGGCGCGGCGGTTGGCAACCCCGGTCAGCCCGTCGGTGGAGGCCTCCTGCCGCGCATCGTCCAGGCAGCGTTCGAGCTGCGCTATCCGCTCCTCGGACTGGGTCAGCAGCCGGGTCATCTGCTCGCCCTGCTTGATCATGTCCTGCATATCGCCGCTGAGCTGTTCCAGCGCCGTGCCCGCCAGGGCAATGCCCGGCGATTGGCGCAATTCGGCCAGGGTGGCGAGTGATCGCCGCGCCAGATCCTGCAGCGCCATGGCGCGCGCCTGGCAGAAATGCCGCGCATACAGCACGCGCAGCGCCCGTTCCTCGATGGCCAAGCCATTCGAGAGCACGATGTCGATCGCGCGCTTCAGCGTCGGGTTGCTGCCCGTCAGGTAGCAATGCCAGACGGCGTAATTGTCGGCGGTGAACGCGATGCCGTGCTCGCGCATGCTGGCAATGGCGGCCTGGCTGGAAACCTGTATGCCACCTGGCCTGTCGGCCTGCCTGCCCAGGGCAGGGACTGCTTCAGCCGGCTTCATCGCGACGCCCCATCGGCACGCCCGACCGTCCGGACTCGCCACCTCGCCAGCGTCTCACACGCCGATTAACGAACCCTGTCCGTCAGTCGCGCCGAGCGGCGATCAGGAACTCCCGGTTGCCTTCGGGGCCGGTGATCGGGCTGGCTTCCAGGCCGGTCACCCGCCAGCCGGGCAGGGCGGCCCACCAGCCTTGCACGGCCTCGCACACCGCCGCGTGCACGGCCGGGTCGCGCACCACGCCGCGCGCGCCCACCTGCGCGGGGCCGGCTTCGAATTGCGGCTTGATCAGCGCCACTGCCCAGGCACCCGGGCGGCACAGCGCCAGCGGCGCCGGCAGCAGCGTGCGCAGGCCGATGAAGCTCGCGTCGCACACCAGTGCGTCCACCTGCTCGCCCAGCGCGTCCGCGCCGAGATGCCGGGC
Organism: uncultured Alphaproteobacteria bacterium; assembly: GCA_963751795.1. Lineage (GTDB taxonomy): Bacteria > Pseudomonadota > Alphaproteobacteria > Acetobacterales > Acetobacteraceae > BOG-908. Next base: position 949,733 of record CAVVVI010000004.1, on the reverse strand, counting down.
ATTGGTCTTTTCGTGGACCACCACCCGCGGGTCGCTGCGCAGCCGCCAGGCGAGCTGGCCATGGCCCACATCCACCGCGTGCACCCGCGCCGCGCCGCGTGAGAGCAGCACGTCGGTGAAGCCGCCGGTGGAGGCCCCGATGTCTAGGCAGGTCAGGCCCGCGGCATCCAGGCCGAACGCCGTCATCGCATGGTCCAGCTTCAGCCCGCCGCGCGAGACCCAGGGATGATCCTGGCCGCGCACCTCCAGCGCCGCGCCGGGCGGCAGCAGGTCGCCCGCCTTGGCCACGCGGGCGTCGCCGCAGAACACCTTGCCGGCCAGGATCAGCGCCTGGGCGCGGGCCCGGCTTTCCGCCAGGCCCAGCTCCGTCAGGCGCAGGTCTGCCCGTTGCCGCGGCAGCTTGCCGCCGCTCACTGCCCGAGTCGCCGCGCCGGCCCGGGTGCCGGCCTGTGTCCCGATTGCCGCAGCGCCCTCACGAAACCGCCCTTCCAGCCGCCGATGTTGTTCCCGCGGCAACGCGATGCGATATCAAACGCTGATCCGGGGTGGCACCATGTGCAGCGCCGCACAATGTGCGGGGTTCGCCCGCGGTCTCGGCCGGGGTATCATTGGCCGTCGCGTCGCTGCCCTTCGGCGGCCTGCGCGCTCGGCGGGAGAACGTGGATTGTCGGTTCCTCTGAAGCAGGTGCTCCGTGTCGGTGCCTACGTCGTCAAGCAGCATCTGGCAGGCCGCAAGCGCTATCCGCTGGTTCTGATGCTCGAGCCGCTGTTCCGCTGTAACCTGGCGTGCGGCGGCTGCGGCAAGATCGACTACCCGGCGCCCATCCTCAACCAGCGCCTGTCGGTCGCCGAAGCGCTCGAGGCGGTGGACGAATGCGGCGCGCCCGTCGTCTCCATCGCCGGCGGCGAGCCGCTGCTGCACCGTGAGATGCCGGAAATCGTCGAGAAGATCCTGGCGCGTAAGAAGTTCATCTATCTCTGCACCAACGCGCTGCTGCTGGAGAAGAAGCTCGACCAGTATAAGCCGCACCCGTATTTCGCCTGGGACATCCACCTGGATGGCGACCGCGACATGCATGATCGCGCCGTCAGCCAGGAAGGCACCTACGAGCGCGCGATCTCGGCCATCAAGGCTGCCAAGGCGCGCGGCTTCCGCGTCTCGATCAACTGCACCCTGTTCGACGGCGCCGAGCCGGAGCGGGTCGCCAAGTTCTTCGACGAGGCGACCGCGCTCGGCATCGACGGCATCATGACCTCGCCCGGCTACGCCTATGAGCGAGCGCCCGACCAGGCGCATTTCCTCGGTCGGCAGAAGACCAAGCAGCTGTTCCGCGATATCCTCAAGCGAGGGAAGGGTCGCGGCTGGCAGTTCGGCCAGAGCCCGCTGTTCATCGACTTCCTTGCCGGCAACCAGGAATACCGCTGCACGCCGTGGGGCAACCCCACCCGCAACGTGTTCGGCTGGCAGCGTCCCTGCTACCTGCTTGGCGAAGGCTACGCCAAAAGCTTTACCGAGCTGATGGAGACGACGGACTGGGACAAGTACGGCACCGGCAATTACGAGAAATGTGCCGATTGCATGGTCCACTCGGGCTACGAGGCGACGGCGGTCGTCGATGCCGTCCAGAAGCCGTGGAAGATCGCCCGCGTCCTGCTGCGCGGCCCGAAGGTGGATGGCCCGATGGCCAAGGAAATCCCGCTCGACAAGCAGCGTCCGGCCGAGTTCGTGTTCAGCCGCCACGTCGAGGACGCGATGCGCAAATCGGCTCACGGCAAGCCGGCCGAGATGGTCGACGCGGCGGAGTAGCAGGCAGGCGCGCCGTCGTTGACCCAGGCCAACGACGGCGCGCCCCTTTCCGCCACTATCGATAGCCCGGCGATGCCGCAGGCTGGCGCGTCGCTGCCGGCTATCATCCTGGCAGCCAGCGCCGGTAACGCGCTGGAATACTACGATTTCACCGTCTTCGGCTACTTCGCGCAGCAGATTGCCGAGTCGTTCTTCCCCACCAGCAATCCCGCCACCGGCCTGCTCCTCACCTTCGGCACCTATGGCGTGTCGTTCCTCGCCCGGCCGTTCGGTGCCGCCATCCTGGGCAGCTACGCCGACCGGCGCGGCCGGCGCGCCTCGCTGACGGCCTCCATCCTGCTGATGACGCTCGGCACCGCGTTGATGGCGGTAACCCCCAGCTACCGCGCGATCGGGCTGTGGGCCCCGGCCGGTATTCTGGCCGCGCGCCTGATCCAGGGCTTCTCGGCCGGCGGCGAGTTCGGCAGCGCCACCGCCTTCATGATCGAGCATGCTGGCCGCCGCGCCGGCTTCTTCGGAAGCTTCCAGTTCACCAGCCAGGCGGTGTCGGCCATCCTGGGCTCCGGCGTGGCCTGGGCGGTGGCGGGCAGCCTGTCGCCGCAGCAAGTCGGCGCCTGGGGCTTCCGGCTGCCTTTCCTGCTCGGCCTGCTCATCGGCCCGGTCGGCTGGTACGTTCGCCGCCATGTGGACGAGACGCCGCCATTCCGCGCGCAGCACGGGCAGGCCGCACCGCTCGCCATGCTGCTGCGGCGCCATCCTGGCCGGCTGGCGCTCGCCGCCTGCGTGGTGGCGGCAGGCACCGCGGGCACCTACCTCAACATCTATCTGCCGACCTACATTCATCGGCACCTGCACGTGGCGATGTCGGGCAGCTACGCGGCCGCGTTCACGGCCTCGCTGGCGCCGCTTGTGGTCACCCCCATAGCGGCCATCTGGTCGGACCGGTATGGGCGCCTGCCGGTGATGATGGCGTCGGTGGCGGCACTGGCGGTGGTGACGCTGCCGCTGCTGCTGCTGGTCATCGCGCATCCCACAGGCGGCATCCTGGCCGGCGTGTTCATCGCCGTCAGCGTGCTGCGCGCGGCCTACACGGCACCCGCCGCGGCGCTGCTGGCCGAGATGTTCCCGCTCCCCGTCCGCGCGGTGGGGTTGTCGCTTGGCTACACGCTGGGCGTGGTGGTGTTCGGCGGCTTCGCCCAGCTGGCCATGGAGGCTATCATCCAGGCGACAGGCTGGCTGGTGACGCCCGGCTTGTATCTGATCGCCACCGCGCTCATCAGCCTGGCGGCCCTGTCGATTATCGGCCGGCGGATAACGCTTCGGCTGTAGCGCGCAGCTGCGCAGTTTCCTGCCGCAAGCCGCCGAGCTGGCTCTCCACGCCGCCAAGGCTGTCCTGATAGCTGATCAGCGCCTGCCCCAACCCCGCCACACCGATGCCCAGCTCGGCCATGGCGAATCGCCAGTCGCTCAGCGCCCGTTTCTGCTCGGCGACGGCATCCTGCAGCTCGGCCAACGCCACACGCAGCCGTTCACGCTCCTGCTGGCGCGGGTCGCGGACCGGAAACGGAATGACTGTCGCCTGCTGCATGGTAAGCTCTCCAACCCTGATAACGTCTCGTTAAGCACAAAAAAGTCGCAAAATAAAGACATTCTTCAGAGAAGGATGTGGGCGCCGGCGAGCCGCAGCACGACGACGGTGGTCAGCAGCGCCACGACGATCACGGATACCACCCAGCGCATGGCCATGTAGCCGCCCGGGACCAGCCCACGGTGATGGGCACGCGATTCGACGACGACCGTCAACAGGAAGCCGGCGATCAGGATCATCAGGCTGAACACCGGCTCGGCGACGATGCTGACCAGCATGGCAACCCAGCCGATCAGCGAGGGCGCCACCCCGAGCACCAGCCGGGCGCGCACGGCCCGCGCGTCTTCCGGCTCGGCCAGCGTGAAGCCCCAATGCACCCCGCCCAGGAAGGCCAGGATGACGGCGCCGTAGCCGACCAGGCCGCGCGCGGCTGTCAGCGCGCCCTGCTGGCTGGCGCCGACCGCACCGACGCCGAAGATCGCGAAAGGCAGAATGCCGGCGGCACTCAGCAGGATGGCCAAAGGCGGGAGCGGACGATGCATGTATGTGCAACAGAATGGCCCGCCGCGGGTTCGCCGGGCGGCCTTGCGCCGCGCAGATTTAGGCCGTGCCGAAACGGCTGATGCCGGCGCCCCGCAAGGAGGTCGCCGGCATCAGCCTAGGTGGATGGCGCGCGGGGAGGGCGGCTCAGTCGCTGCCCAGCTGCGGCGCCAGCTGGCCCTGCAGCACGCGGGGGCGCACGGCCACCCGGGCCGGAAACGCTGCCACGAGCGCCACGGTCACCGCCGCCAGATAAGGCAGCGATTGCGTCAGCAGCACCGCACACCACAGCACCGCCTCCCAGGTGGCCAAATGGTGCACCCAGCCGACCGCAACCATCGCCGCCCAGCTCAGCACCAGCAGCACGAGCTCTTCGCGGGCCATCACGAGGCCCTGGATCAGCGCCGGCGCGTCCTCCATCTTCGGCGTGCGCAGGAATGGTGCGCTGCGGACGGCCAGGCCCTTCCAGACCGCCTTGCCGATCGTGTGGCTCAGCGCCAGCCCGGCCACCGCCGCGCCCAGCCGGTCGCGCCAGCCGCAGGGCACGCGAGCGCCATACAGGATGAAGATCTGCGCCAGCTTGAAGAAGAACAGGCCGATCGAGGGCACCATGAACAGCACGATGGGGAACTCGAAACGCTGCGGCTCGATGACCAGGCCGATCGACCAGGCCAGGCCGAGCACCAAGAAGGCAAGGCCGAGCGCGTCGCCGACCCAGGGCAGCCAGCCGGTGACGAACGCCCAGCGCTGGCCCATCGTCAGCTCGCGGTTGAACGGGTTCAGCAGCGCGCCCGCATGGCCACGCACGATCTGCATGGCGCCATAGGCCCAACGGAAACGCTGCTTGCGGAAGGCCGCGAAATCGTCGGGCATCACACCGCGGCCGAAGCTGCGCGGGGCATATACCGCCTCCCAGCCGGCGCGGAACAGGCGCAGGCCCAGCTCGGCGTCTTCGGTGATGGTCCACTCGCTCCAGTTGCCGCCTTCCTCGAGCGCGGTGCGGCGCACCAGGCTCATGGTGCCGTGCTGGATGATGGCGTTCCGCTCGTTGCGGTTGACCATGCCGAGCTGAAAGAAGCCGGCATATTCCCAGAACATCAGTCGCTTGAAGAAGCTGCCGTCATTGTCGTGGTAATCCTGCGGCGACTGCACGAAGCCCACGCGCGGGTTGGCGAATTGCGGCACCATGCAGCGCAGCCAATCGGCATCGACCAGATAGTCGCTGTCGAGCACGCCGATCACCTCGGCATCGGGCGCGGTGTGCGCCATGGCGAAGTTCAGCGCGCCGGCCTTGAAGCCGGGCCAGCGGCCGAGGTGGAAGAAGCGGAACCGGGCGCCCAGGCGGGCACAATGCTCGGCCACCGGCTCCCACAGCGCGGGGTCGGTGGTGTTGTTGTCGATCACCAGCACCTCGAAATCCGCGTAATCCAGCCGGGCGAGCGCATCGAGCGTCTGGCGCACCATGTGCGGCGGCTCGTTGCAGATCGGCAGATGGATGCTGACCTTGGGCAGCGGCGCGCCGGCCGGGGCAGGGGCGATCACCGGGCGGCGGCGCTGCACGCGGCCCCACACCGTCTCGGCCAGCTCGAAGCTGTCGGCCATCAACAGGAACAGCAGCAGAGCCTGGCCGGCGGCCAGCGTGCCCCAGATCACCTCGGCGAAGTGCGACAGGTACTTGCCGGCCATGGCCAGCAGCACCAGCGCGAACACCGTGCCGAACGCCTGGGCCAGGCCGGCCACCAGCAGCTTGCCGGTGAAGCGGATATCCGGCCGGCGCGAGAGCAGCAGCCCGGCTGCCAGCGCGGCGGCGGCCACGCTCAGCCCGGCCCAGTCCGTCCAGTCGGGCGTTTCGGTCACCGGCCCGCTCATCGACCATTTGGCCTGGCGGTCCAGGTCGAACATGCCCCAATAACCGGCGGCGCGGCCTTCGAAGCTGGTCTTCCAAGGCTGGTCGAACGCTTCCATGACGAAATAGTCGAGGTTGCGCTGCTGGGCGATGTTGAAGAACCGGCGCAGGAAGATCGCCTGGTTCGCGCGGCTGGCCTGCGCGCCGCCGATCGCCACGCCGTTCGACGGCCAGCCCACCTCGCCGATCACAACGTGCTTGCCGGGGTAGGCGGCCTGCACCTGATCGAGCCGCTCCATGATGTAGCGCAGCGACTGGTCGACGGGCAGGCCTTCCCAGTACGGCAGAAGGTGGATGGTGATGTAATCCACCGAGGCGGCCAGCTCCGGGTGCTTGATCCACACATGCCAGGGCTCGGCGGTGGAGACGGGCACATGCACCCCGGCGCGGACCTTCTTGATGTAGCCGATCAGCTGCGCGGTGCTCAGATCGTCACGCAGCAGCACCTCGTTGCCCACCATCACGCGGTCCACATCGGGGTTGGCGTTGGCCGTCTGGATCAGGCGCTTGACCTCCACGTCGTCCGCATCGGTCTTGCGGTCCAGCCAGGCGCCCAGCGTCACCTGCAGCGGGTAATCGGCGGCGAGGTGCGGGATGTCGGCCATCGGGCCGGCCACCGTGTAGGTGCGGATGCGGCCGGTGATGCCCGAGGCCTTCTGCAGGTCGCTCCTGATCTCGGCCGTGCTCGGATACTGATTAGCCTCGGGTGTCTCGCCCCGGTGGTAGGGCGAGAACGCCAGGCCACCCACGTCGCCCACGTAATCCGGGACCGATTTCGGCTGGTTGGTCAGGTCCCACACGCCCAGGCTGGCTGCCGCGGCCACGGCGAGCGCCAGCAGCGTCGCCGGGTTGAACAGGCTCGGCTTTATGCGTGCCTGGTGCAGGCTGCCGATGGCCGAAGCATGGGTCGTCATGGTGTGTCATCCCCGAGAGTGCCGGCGAGCAAGCCAGCGCATGGGGGAATAAGACGTTGCACTGCGGCACGCTCCGGGCCCGATTATGGCGAAACCTGGGCACGGGCGTCCGAAATGCATTTGTCAGCCACGTCGCCGCGCTCTCGCGGCAACGTGACCGGCAATCAGGCGCTGAACGCGCCTGCAGGCACGGCGCCGTTTTGCGCGGCATCGGCCTGCGCCAGCAATCCATCGAGCACGTTGCCGTTCACCTCGATCAGCGGCTGCAGCGGCAAATCGCGCAGCAGGGCGAGCGTGCTGTAGCGCATCACCCACAGGCCCAGCCCGATCAGATGCGCTTTCATACCCTCAGGCAAACGGTTTTCAGCCAACGACAGATCCTTCACCAGGATCGACCACAGGCTGTGATTGCGCCCGATCGCCCGCGTTTTCTCGGCCGCCCCGCTGCACTCCGTCAACTCGCGGTTGATCATCCGGAACGCCGCGCATTCGGCCTGCCGTCCGGACAGGCTGGCTTCACTGGTTTTCTGGTATTGCGACGCTGCGTTGCGGATGGTGGCCTCCCTTGATTACGGTTCAGCCGCCGGCGTCGCCGCCGGCGGCTGAGCGTTGGCTGCTACAGGCCCTGGAACAGGCTGAGCAGGGATTGCGGCTGCTTGTTGGCGATTGAGAGGGACTGCGTGGCCAACTGCTGCTTGGTCTGCAGCGACGTCAGTCGCGCGCTCTCGGCGGCCAGGTCAGCGTCGGTCAGCGCGCCGACACCGGCGGTAAGTGCCGAGCTGAGCGAGGTGGTAAAGTTCTGGATGCCGGTGATCTGCTGCGAGACGGCGCCCAGATTGGCTGCAATCGTATTGGCGTTGTTGACCGCGTTCTGCACGGTCGAGACCAGCGCCTGCGATCCGGTCAGCGCGGTTGCCGTCACACCCAGCGCCGCGCTTGGCGTGTAGGTGCCCGCCGAAACGCTGCCGAAGGTGGCGTTCTGCACGTTCGATCCCGTCACGTTCAGCGAACCGTCGGTATTCTGCAGCACGCCGAAGCCATTCGCCCGGACGGAGTTGATCAGCGCACCCACGATCTGGTTGGTGGACTGCGTCGTGCTGTTGATGTGCACGGCGATGATCGAGGTGTTGGCATTCTGCTTGGTCTGCAGCGGGATCGGCGTGGTGGCACCATCGTCGGTGAACTCGAACGAATAGGTGTGCGCGCTGCCGCCGGTGCCTGTGGTGAGCTGGAACGTGGCATCGGTGTTGGGCGTCGGCGTGGCGGCGGCGGCCGAGGCTGGGGCGAAGCTGCCTACCGAGAGATTGTTGTTGAATGCCACCTGGAAGCCGCTGGTGCCGCCTGCCGCCACGTTCAGGCCGGTCAGGCCCAGCGCATCGGTCAGCGTGACGGCACCGCCGCCGCCCACCGCGGTCGCTTGGTTGGCGACGTTGAACACCGAGCCATCCAGCCCCTGCACCACGTTGAGCGAGTTGCTGGTGGCACCGGCACCCTGCGTGGTCAGCAGGTTGACGCCGGTGAAGGTGGACTGCGTCGCATACTGGTTGATCTGTGACAGGTCGGCCGTGACCAGGTTCTGCAGCGTGGTGAGGCTAAGGCCGCTCTGCCCGGAATTGGTGACCGTCTGCTGCAGGCTGGCCAGCGTGGTGCTGACCTGGTTGATGGCACTGCTCGCCGTGCTGACGATCTGCGCGCCGAAGTTCAGCGAGTCCGACACCGCGGCGAGGCCGGCGATGTTGGAATTGATGGTGTTGGAGATCGAGTAGATCGCCGGATTATCCGCGGCGCTGCCGACCTTCTTGCCGGTAGAGACCTGGGCCTGCGCCGTGGTGATCGCCTGCTGGTTCTGGTTCAGGGACTGCAAGGCAGCCAGGGCGCCGAGATTGGTGTTGACGGAGAACAAGGACATTTGGGTTTTTCCCGATCAGGTTTTGGACAAGCCGATCATGGGCCCGCAATGCTTAACGCCCCGTTTATCCATACGTGGGAAAATCGCCTCGGGCAGATTTTCTGCCGCGCCTGAAACAGAAGGACCCGTTCGATGAGCGGCACAGTCGGCGCCTCCCCGATCGACCTCTATACGCTGTACGCAAAGAACGAGCCGAGCCGCGCCGCGGCCTCGATCAAGTCGAACGCGCAGGCGACGGCATTGATCGGCTATTTCACCAAGGCCGCGCCCGGCATCACCTCGCCGGATGCGCTGCTGAAGAACTACAAGGCGCTGAGCGTGGTGCTGGGCGCCTTCAACCTGCCCGACGCGATCGGCAACACGGCCATCCTGCGCAAGCTGCTGACGCAGGATCCCACGGCGAAAACGTCGCTGGCCAACACGCTCGGCAACGTCAAATACAAGCTGCTCGCCCAGGCGCTGTCGAACTGGCGTACGCCGCCTTTCGCTACTGCCGGGGCGGTGAAGCAAATCGTGCAGGCCTACACCGTCAACACGTTCGAGACGGCGGCCAATGCCGAAGCGCCCGGCCTGGCCAACGCGCTGTATTTCACGCGCGAAGCGCCATCGCTCAAATCGGTCGCTGCCGTGCAATCCGACAGCAACCTGCTTGCCGTCGTGATCACCAGCCTCGGCCTGCCGGTGCAGAATTACGAACAGCTGGATTTCGACCAGCAGACCGCGATCCTGAAAGGCAAGTTCCATCCGACAGATCTACAGAAGCCGGCCTACGTGACGAAAGCGGCTGAGCAATACCTGGTCGCCCAGCAATCCAACGCTGCCGCAGGCCCGGCGCCGGGCAGCGTCGCCGCGCTGTACGACGACAACGCCGACACCTCGGGCGACGCGCTGTTCAGCATCATAGCACCGGCGCCGGCAGCCTCAGGCGGTGCCGCAGGCGGCAGCGCCGGCGTGCTGTCCCTGTTCGCCTGAGGGGTGCGGCCGGCCCAGCACCGCGTCCTCGTGCCGCACGACGCGGCGCGCCAGACGCAGCGCGAGGTAGCATTTGTCCGATCGCGCACAGGCCAGCGCGCCATCGAGCAGGGCGGCCGCCGAGGCCGATGTGGTGGCTGCCTTGAATGCCTCGATCAGCAGGGCGGCGTCGGCCAGGCCGCTCCTGCGCTCCGGCTCGTCGCCGATATAGGCGGTCTGCAAGGCGAAATAGATGCGCCGCGCCGGGGTGTCGGCCTCGTTCGGGGCCATGATCTGGCGGCCGAACAGGAATCGCGCATGGGCCGTCAGCTCGATACGCGTGCGGCTGCGGAACCGGATGGCGGCGCCGTTGACGACCATCATGTCGCCTTGACGCAACTCGAGTACGAGATTGGACATCCTGTGATCCTTCCTGGAGCAGAGCGGGCATTTTGCCTCGTCCAGGATGGCAGGCCAGGGTTGCCGAAGTGTGAACGGCGGCCGCGGCAGCCGGGCAGGGCGGGGCGCTTAGAGGAATTTCGCCAGCGACAATTGCTCGAAGCCCGCGATGATCTTGTACGAAGCCTGCAGCTGCGTTTGCGCCGCGGCCAGCTTGGTGGCCACCGCGGCTGGATCGCTGTCCTGCAACGCGCCGAGCTGCTGCGTCAGCGCGCTCGCGGTGGCCGACAGCTCGGCCTGCGCGCCCAATATCGTGTGTTGAGAGGCGCCGAGGCCGCCGATATCGACGTTCAGCGCATCGCTGGCGTGGCTCAGCGTACTCTGCGTCAGGCCGAGCAGCGCCTGCACCTGCGGATCGCTGCCATTGGCGGCACCCAGCCCGGCCACCGTTGCCAGGCCAGCCAGAATGTCGCGGGTGTAGGACCCGGTGCTGGTGCTGCCCACGCCGGTCATCACCGCCACGCTGTTCTGGTCGGCCAGCACGCTCGTGCGCACGCTCTGGCCTTCGTCGATGATGGCCGAACTCGGCTGGTTGGAGGCTTCGAGCGTCGGCGCGAAGGGTGAGGTGGCGCCCGGGCCGGCAGCGGCCAGCACCTGCGCCTGCGTTGCCGCAGCGCCGGCCGTGGTCAGATTGCCCAAGGCGGCCTGCACGGCGGCGGCGAAGGCCGAGCTGCCGATGGCATCGGCGGCCGGCACTGGCGGGGTCCGGCTGTCCTGGCCGGCGAACACGTACACGTCGCCCACCTTGGTGTTCAGCAAATTCGCCACCTGCCGCAGCGTGGCGCCGGCCGTGGCCGCCAGGGTGGACAGCCCGCCCGGCGTGCCCGCTGCCGGCTCGAGCAGCTGGGTGGCAAATCCTGTCGTCAGCGACTGGATCTGTCCCAGCGCGGCCTGCGCCACCTGCGCCTGCGTGCCCGCCTGCGTCGCGTTCGCCTGGTAGGCGGTGTTGAGCGCAATCTGGCCCGCCATGTCCAGCGCGCCGGCGGCGGCGTTGCCCAGCCCCGCGTAATCCGGTGCGATCAGGCCGCTCGAGGCCTGCGCCCCCAGTGTCGCGATGCTCTGGCTGGTCAGCGACGTGTTGTAGAGGACGGACGCCAGCGTGCCGACATCGGTGGCCGCGGAAATGCCGGTCATGCGGTCACCATCGCCAATGTCTCCTGAAACATCGCCTGCACGGCGCTGATCACCTTGGCATTGGCGCCGAACGCGTTCTGCAGCACCACCATCTGGCCAAGCTCCGTATCCATGTCCACGCCGGTCGATCCGGTCAGTTTGCCCTGCAGCGCGGTCTGCACCGCCTGCGCGTCGCCGGCCTGGGTGGTGGCACGCGCGCTGTCGGCCGCGCCCGCTGTCGTCAGCGCGCGTGCCGCACCGTCCAGCGTCGCCTGCGGCGTGTAGCCGGACGAGAGCGTGCCGCCTGGCCCGAGCCCGCTGGTGGCCACCGGCGCCTGCGGCACGCCGCTCTGCACCTCGGCCCCCAGCGCGAAGGTCAGCACACGGGTGATCAGCGTCGTGAAACCGGGCAGGCCGGTGGGGTTGGGCGTGAACGCGCTGGCGCCGGTGGGCGAACCGGCTACGGCCTGCGTGCCGTCGCGCACCAGCGAAGGCGCGGCGCTCACCGCCGGGTTCACCTGGATGGTGGCGGCATAGCCGACGAAGCCGCTCTGCGGCGCCGGGCCGGTGCTGGTCGGGACGTTGCCGGCGACATCGGTGAACAGGCTGAGCCCCTGGGCAGCGAAACGCGAGGACAGCGACTGCGCGAACGCATCGAGCCCGCCCTGGTAGGTCGGCAGCGTCGTGTCGCGCAGCGCGATGTTGGCGCCCAGCGTGCCGCCGGTGAGCTGCGCCGTGATGTCGGTGCCGCCCAGCATGATCCCGCCAATGCCGCCGCCCGGATAGGAATCCTGCGGCGCCATCGTCGTCGCCGGGGCGCTCAGCGCCGGCGTGCCGTCGGTCGGCAAGGCGGCGCCGCCCGTCGTCAGCACCGTCACGTCCCCATTCGGCTGATCCAGAAAACGGACGCTGACCAGGCCGGTGATCGTAGCCTCCGCCTGCGCCCGCTGGTTTTCCAGCCCGGCCGTGCTCAGGCCCAGCCCCTTCTGCTGCACGATCTGCCGGCTGAGCCCGCCGAGCGTGCCGAGCGCGGTGTTGAGCTGGGCCACACCGGCGCTGATGCCGTCCTGCGCACCCTGGCGCGCGGCGGTGTAGGCGGCCGACAGCGTGTTGATGCCGCGGGCCAGATCGCCGGCGGCGGCCACCACCGCACCCTGCTGCGCGGCGTTGGCCGGATCGATCTCCAGCGCGCCAAAGGCGGACTGCACCGCAGTCAGCTGGCTGCCCAGATCCGCCCCGCTCCCCACCGCGCCCAGCGCCGGTTCCAGCCTGGCCAGCGCAGCGCCGGTCACCCCCGCGGCCGCGGTGGCCGAGGACTGCGCAGCCACCTCGGCCTGCAGGGCCGGATCGGTGACGCGCACCACCAGGCCGGAGCGCACGCCGAAATCCTGCCCGCCGGCCGAAAGGCTCGTCTGATCGGCCACCTCCAGCGCGTATTGCGGCGTGGATGCATTGGCAACGTTCTGCGAGACGACCGCCAGCCCGAGCGACACGTTGGCCAGCCCGGATGCCGCAATGCCCAGCGCGCCGTTCAATCCGATGGTGTTCATAACGTTGCCTCAGCCACGCCGCGTCACTGCTTCATGTTCAGGGTCGTGGTGAGCAGCTCATTGGCCGCGGTGATCACCTTGGCATTGGCACCATAGGCCTGCTGCGCCACGATCAGTTGCGAGAGCTGCGAAGCGATGTCCACGTTGGACGCCTCCGTCGAGCCTACCACCAGTCCGCCGGCGCCGTTATGGTGCAGCTGCTGCACCTGGGCCGCGCCAGAATCCTGCGTCGCGGTGTACGCCTCGCCGTTCTGCCGCTGCAGCGCGTCGGCATTAGCGAAGGTGATGAGCGGAATGCGGCCGATCGTCACCGCGCGGCCATTGTCGTACTGCGCCACGATGTTGCCTTCCGCCGTAGTCGCGATGCCGGTGTAGCTGCCCGGCGCGGCACCGTTCTGGTTGGCGCTGGTCAGCGTGTAATCGGTGCCGGCAAATTGCGTCACCCCGGTCGCCTGCCCGAAATTGCCGAGATCCAGGTTGATGGGCTGCACGCCGGAGCCGAAATCGGGCGATATCCGGATCGCACCGTCACTGGCGCTGCCCGCCACGGCGACGGCACCCGTCGCGCCCGTCAGCCCGCCCAGCGTGCCGTCGGCGTTGAAGGTGACACCCACCGAACCGATGGTGGTGCCGCCGCCGGCCACGTTGTCGGGCGAGGAGAGGGTGAGCGTCCACGCATTCGGCGCCGTGCGCGCCCAGGTCGTCGCGAGCTGGTGCGTGTTGCCGGCGCCGTCATAGACGTTGGTCTCGCCGACCAGGTTGCTGGTGGCACCGGGTGCGGCCGGCACGTTGGCCACCAGCGCCAGATTGGTTGTGGGCACCGGCTTGTACTGCGTCTGCGTCACCTGGATGGGCGTGAGCTGACTGGTATTCACCGCGCCGGAGGTGGGATCCACCGGCCACGCATTGAGGTATTCGCCGGCGCTGTTGACGAGATATCCGTCGCTGTTGGCGGTGAAGTCACCGGCCCGGGTGTAGAAATCCTGGTTCGAAAACTGCGCCGCACCCTGCGCCGTGCTGCCCGAGCGTTCGGAGACCGAGAAGAAACCCTGGCCGGTGATCGCCATTGCCAGCCGGTCACTGCTCTGCTGGATCGTGCCCTGCACTTCGTTCTGATATTCGGGGCGCGACGCGACGCTGCCGGATTCGTTGTCGGTCGGCGAGCTTGCCGTCAGGTAATCGGCAAAAGTCGTGTTCACGCCTTTGAAGCCGACGGTCTGACTGTTGGCCATGTTGTCGCTGATGTTGCTGAACGCGGCAGCCTGGGCGTTCAGCCCGCTGATCGCGGTGCTCATCGAGCCGAAAATGGACATGGGGCGCTCCTCCTAGATACGCGGTGATTGCGGCGCGCGGCCGCCAATTTGCCATCCCCACTCAGCAGGAAGCGTGCCAGTATTGCGGCGTGGCGGGGCGCAAGCGCGGCGGCCTGCCATGCCCGGCCGTGCGGCGCCGCGCACCAGGCGTTCCGCGCCGCCCGGCAATTTCCGCCGAGCCCACCCGCCTACCGAGCGAGGCGCCATCAGCATCGTGGCCGGGCGGGGCAGAGGCTGCCGGTCCTGGCCCGCTATTTGCTCAGTCGATCTCGTCCGGGTTCGTCGCATACCCGGACGCGAGTGTCGGCGGGCGTTCGCCGTCCGCGATCATCCGTCCAAGCCAATATGAGGTCTGCTTGCTGCCTGTTCCGCCACCGATCGCCGCCCACCGCACAGGCGCCGCCGCGCCCGCCGGCGTTGTTGCGCAGGGCGGCGGCTTCGCGGCTGTCCTGGCGACCCTTCCGGCAACGCCAGGCAGGGTGCCGGCCGATCCGCGCCCCGGCAGCCCGCACAATGCCGCACCGGCTGCTTCACCGCCCCGGCCCGCTGCCCATACGGCGCCCCGCCAAGCGGCCGCGGCGACCAGGCGTGCCGTGCCGGCACAAGCCGCCCTCAGCGCCGGGCGAGGCGAGCACACGCCCCCGCCGGCGCTCGCCTTGCCAGAGGCAACGAGCATCGACCTGGCGCCAGCCGGGTCGGCAACAACCGAGACCGCGCCGCAATCGCTCGCAGCCGGACAGCCCGATTTACCTGCCGCGCTTGCCAGCCTGCCCGACGCCGCGGCCGCCGCTGCTGCGCCCGCGGCGCCGCCGCCTGCGGGCGCACCGCCTGTGCAGCCGACTACGGCACCAGCCACCTCGCCTGCGCGCCCGTCGCCGAAGGCCGCCACAGGCACGGCAGCGGCCGGATCCGGCGGCGCGGGGCGTCTCGCTGGCGTGACGTTCGTCAGTACCATCGATGCCGCGACGCCGCCGGACGAAGCCGAAGCGGCCCCCGCAACCGGCACCGACCCGGGCGCGGATGGCGGCGCCGCCGAGGATGCCAAGCCGAAGCCGCTGCACGCACCCGCCGCCGCCAGCGGCGCCCAGCGCGCAACCCATGCGGCCCCGCTGCCCGCGCCAGCCCCGCCTGCCGCGCCTCAGGCGCTCCCGGGCGCGGCGCCGGCACCGCAGGCGGGCCAGAACATCGCCGCCGCCGCCGCACTCTCGCCTGCCGACAGCGCCGCCGCGGCCGCGCCGCAAGCCGCCGCGCCGGCCGCCGGTCCGCCAGCCGCGCCCGCACCCGCGCCACCGCCCGAGGCGCTGTCGCCCGCTGCCCAGCTCGGCCAGACATTCGCCGGCCTGCATGTCGGCGCCGATGGCAGCAGCCGCCTCACGTTGCAGATGGCGCCGGAGACACTCGGCCATGTGCGGCTCGAAATCGCGCGCGATACGTCCGGGGCCGCCGCGATTCGCGTGCAGGTGGAACACGCCGATACGCTGAGCCGCCTGCAGGGCGACATCGCCCATCTGCACCAGGCGCTGGACCGCGCCGGCGTCTCCGCGCAGCGCAGCCTGACGCTGCACCTGGCACCGGCGCAAGAGACGCGCCGACCCCGCGCCCTTTCAGCCGTCGCCCAATGGCCAGGGCAGCACGGGCGGCCACTCCGCCGGACAAGGGCGCAACCCGGCGCCGCAAGCCCCAGCCTTCCGCCCCGAAGCCGCCGGCGGCGCGGTCGCCGGGGCCACCGCGTCCGAGTCCCGCCCCGACGCGCCCGCCCGCCAGCGCGCGGGCCTCAACATCACCGCCTGAGCCAGTGTAAAGGATCCCTCCCCATGACTGTCAGCCTTAACACCAGCCTGACCCAGGCCGCCCGCCAGGCCGCCCTCGTCAATGCCGCCGCCGCCGCGCCCTCCGCCTCCGGCAGCGTGGCGGCCGCGACCGGCGCCAACGCGCTGCAGTCGCTCGGCAATAATTTCAACCAGTTCCTGACCTTGCTGACCACGCAGCTGAAGAACCAGGACCCGACCTCGCCCACCGACACCAACCAATTCACGCAGGAGCTGGTGCAGTTCACCGGCGTGCAGCAATCGGTTGCCACCAACACCAACCTCACGCAGCTGATCACGCTGCAGCAGGGCTCCGAGGTGCTGCAATCCGCGCAGGTGACCGGGCACAAGGCCACAGTCGGGGCCAGCCAGATCGCGCTGCAGAACGGCACCGGCGCGCTGGCTTTCACCACCGCCGCCGCCGAGCCGGTGCAAATCGCCATCGTCAACAGCGCCGGCCAGGCGGTGCGTGACGTCTCGCTCACCTCGCAGCCCGGTGCGAACAGCTGGGTGTGGGACGGCAAGGACAATGCCGGCACGAAGCTGCCGGACGGCGCCTATGGCGTGGCGGTGGAAACCGGCACCAGCAGTGCCGATGCTGCCGCGGTGCCGTTCAGCGTGATCGGCACCGCCACCGGCCTGTCGAACGGGGCAGGCGGGCTGCGGCTGCTTCTGGGCGGGGTAGCGGTGCCGCTGGCGCAAGTGCAGGCGATCGCCGCGCAATAGCCGGCGCCGCCCGGCCACTCGACGCCGTTAACCGGGCCGCAACCCGGCCGCGTCCAATCTGCGGCGATGAAACCCGTCCTGGAAGGATTGCGCGCACTCGGCCCCGCCCGCCTCATGGCGCTGGCCGCCGTCGGGCTCGGCATGCTCGCCATGCTGGCCCTGCTTGCCCTGCGCGGCGGCGCCCCCGCCCAGCAGGCGCTGCTGTATGCCGATCTCGATCTGCGGGAAGCGGCCCAGATGGCCGATGCACTGGATCGCGCGCACATCGCGCATCAGGAGCAGGGCGGCGGCGAGCGCATCGTGGTTGGCACCGCCGACGTGGCACGCGCCCGCATGCTGCTCGCCAAGGACGGCCTGCCCTCCGGCGGCTCGATCGGCTACGAAATCTTCGACCGTGGCGACGCGATGACGTCGAGCCAGTTCCAGCAGGACATCAACGAGACGCGCGCCATGGAAGGCGAGCTCGCCCGCAGCATCCGCATGCTGCAGGGGGTGCGCGGCGCCCGCGTGCATCTGGTGCTGCCCAAGCGGCAGCCCTTCTCGCGCGACGTGCAGGCCGCGCAGGCCAGCGTGGTGCTCACCATGGCCGGCGCCGCGCGGCTGGATGCACAAGGCGTGCAGGCCATGCTGAATTTGGTGGCCGCCGCCGTGCCCGGGCTCAAGCCGCAGGGCATCGCCATCATCGACAGCCGCGGCAACCTGCTGGCCCGCGCCGGCCAGCCCGCCAGCGAGGAGCAGGCCGCCCAGACCGCCGAGGAACTGCACCGCGCCACCGAACTGCGCCTGTCACGCGCCGTCGAGGAGATGCTCGAGCAGAGCGTGGGCGCAGGCCGCGTGCGCGCGGAGGCGGCGGTCGCGATGAATTTCGACCGCATGAACGAGACGGCCGAGACCTACAATCCGGATCAGCAGGTGGTGCGCAGCACGCAATCCACCACGGAGAAGAATTCCAGCACGGAAGCCGACAAGCCGGTCAGCGTGCAGAACAACCTGCCCAACGCCGATGCCGGCCAGGCCCAATCGGGCACCGCGCAGCAGAAGCAGGAAGAGACGACCAATTACGAGATCGGCAAGACGGTGCGCACGCTGGTGCGCGAGCAGCCGCAGATCGCCCGCATCTCGCTCGCCGTGATGGTGGATGGCACGCTGCAGCCGGGGCGCGACGGCAAGCCAGTGTGGACCGAACGCAGCGCCGACGAGATCGCGCGCATCCGCCGCCTGGTGCAGAGCGCCATCGGCTATGACGAGAAGCGCGGCGACAAGGTGGAGATCGTCTCCATGCGCTTTGCTGCCGCCGAGGACGCGCCCAGCGCGCCGGCTGCGGGGCTGCTCGGCCTGGGGTTGGAGAAGGCCGATCTCCTGGGCCTCGGCCAGTCCGCCATCCTCGCCGTCGTGGTCCTGCTCGCCTTGGTGTTCGTGCTGCGCCCGATGGCCATCCGCCTGTCGGCACTCACACCCGCGACGGCTCTGGGCGGCGGCAGCGGCAGCCTGTTGCTGTCCGGCCCATCGGGCAGCACCTATGCCGAAGCCGGCACGCCCGGCCCGGCCCGGCTGGCCTCGACCCCATCGCCCGCGTTGCTGGCCGACGAAAGCATGGTCGAAGTCACCAACATCGAAGGCCAGCTCAAAGCATCCTCGATCCGCAAGCTGGCCGAAATGGTCGAAAAGCATCCGGCGGAAAGCCTGTCGATCATGCGCGGCTGGATCACGCAGGAGCCAGGGTGAACCATGCCACGCGCCGCTGACCGCCAGGAGCTGAACGGGCCGCAGAAGGCCGCGATACTCATGCTGGCCATGGGTGAGGAGCAGTGTTCGCGGCTGCTCAACCAGATGCATGAGGAGGAGATCAAGGAGATCTCCGGCGCCATGGCCCAGCTCGGCTCGGTGCGGGCCGACACGGTGGAGATGCTGTGCCAGCAATTCAGCGACAGCATGGGGGCGGCCGGTACGCTGGTCGGCAATTTCGAAAGCACCGAACGCCTGCTGCAGAAATCGCTGCCCCGCGAGCGCGTGGGACAGATCATGGAGGAAATCCGCGGACCGGCCGGCCGCACCATGTGGGACAAGCTGGGCAACGTGAACGAGGCGGTGCTGGCGAACTACCTCAAGAACGAATACCCGCAAACCGTCGCCGTGGTGCTCAGCAAGGTGCGCGCGGACCACGCCGCGCGCGTGCTGACGCTGCTGCCGGAAAGCTTCGCCATGGAAGTGGTGATGCGCATGCTGCGCATGGAGAGCATTCAGCGCGACGTGCTGGATGGTGTCGAACGCACGTTGCGCGCCGAGTTCATGAGCAACCTCGCACGCAGCACGCGGCGCGACGCGCACGAGCTGATGGCCGACATCTTCAACAACCTCGACCGCCAGGCCGAGACGCGCTTCCTCGCCGCGCTGGAGGAGCGCAACAGAGAGGCCGCCGAGCGCATCAAGGCGCTGATGTTCACCTTCGACGACCTCAGCCGCCTCGCCGCGCCGTCGATGCAGGTGCTGCTGCGCTCGGTGGACAAGGAGAAGCTGCCGCTGGCGCTGAAAGGCGCGTCCGAGAAGCTGCGCGAGATGTTCTTCAAATGCCTCTCCGAACGCGCCGGCAAGATGCTGCAGGAGGACATCGACGCGCTGGGCCCGGTCAAGCTGCGCGACGTGGACGAAGCGCAAGCCGCCATCGTGCTGGCCGCCAAGGAGCTGGCGCAGAGCGGCGAGCTCGACATTGGCGGCGGCAAGGATGACGAGATGCTGTACTGATGGACGGTTCGTACGCCGCCTTCGCGTTCGATCGGCCGCTCGCCTCGCGGCCGGTGCGGGCGCAAGCCGCCGGCATTCTCTACATCGAGGATTTCGACGCGGCCGCACCCGCACCCAGCCCCGCCGAGCCAGCGCCGGCACCGCCCAGCCCGGTCTTCAGCGCCGAGGAGCTGGCGGCCGCGCATGAAGCCGGGCGCGCCGAAGGTGCCGCGGCGGCGCTGGACGAGGCGGCACTGGTGCAGGGGCAGCTGCAACTCGCCGCAACCCAGGCCTTGGCCGACGAGCTGGCAGCCGCGCGCGCGACGTTGCGCGCCGTGGCCGAGGCCCAGGCCAGCGAGGTGGCGCAGACCGTGCTCGCCATGCTGGCCGCAGCCATTCCCGCCACCATGCGCGCCTGCGCCGGCACCGAGCAGCAGGCCATGCTGCAGGCGCTGGCGCCCGGCCTGCTGCGCGAGCCGGAACTGCGCGTGCGCGCGCATCCTACGCAAGCCGACCGGGCGCGCGAGACGCTGATCGCGCTGCTGCCGGAGGACACCTGCGTGCTGTCCGTTCGCCCCGACGCCACGCTGGCCGAAGGCGATCTGCGCATCGCCTGGCAGGACGGCCGCGCGCAGCGCGACTGCGCCGCGCTGTACGCCGCCATCACCGCTGCACTCGCCCCGTTGGGCGTGCCGCATCACGAGGAGACGCAATGTGGCCGAGGATGATTTTGCCGAGCTCACCACGCCTTTTCCGGGCAGCGACTCAGCGCCGCGCGCGCGCGACCTCGAGGCGGTGTACGACATCCCCGTCACTGTCAGCGCCGTGCTCGGCCGCACCACCATGCAGGTCAGCCAGCTGCTCAAGCTCGGCCGCGGCGCCGTCGTCGAGCTGGACCGCAAGCTGGGCGAAGCGATCGACGTGTATGTCAACAACCGCCTGGTCGCGCGCGGCGAGGTGGTGATGGTGGACGACAGCCGGCTGGGCATCACCATGACCGAAATCGTCAAGGCCGACCGTGGCAATTGAGGGTTACGCATGCGCGTCCTGATCGTAGGCTCGCTGGCCGGCGAACTCGGCCGCGCTGCCCAGCTTGCAGCGGCTGGCGGCGCCCGCGTCTGCCAGGCCGATACCGTGCCCGCCGCCATGGCCCGGCTGCGCGCCGATGCGGCGCAGGATCTCGTGCTGTGCGATGTCGCCTGCGGCATCCCCGCGCTGGTCGCCCAGTTGGCAGCCGAGCGCATGGCCATTGCCGTGGTCGCCTGCAGCACGTCGCTGGAACCGGCACTCGGCGCGCAGGCGATCCGCGATGGCGCACGCGAATTCATGCCGCTGCCGCCCGACCCCGAACTGATCGCCGCCATCCTGCGCGCCGCCTCCGGTGCGCCGCACGCCCCCGTGGTGCGCGATCCCGCGATGCTGGCCACGTTGCGCTGCGCGGCGCAGATCGCCGGCTCGGCTGCCTCCGTGCTGATCAGCGGCGAGTTGGGCACCGGCAAGGAAGTGCTGGCCCGCTACATCCACCGCGAATCCCGCCGCAGCGCCGGCCCGTTCGTGGCGCTGAATTGCGCCGCCATTCCCGAGCAGCTGCTCGAAAGCGAGCTGTTCGGCCACGAGAAGGGCGCCTTTTCCGGCGCCGTCGCGCGCCGCGCCGGCAAGTTCGAAGCAGCGGACGGCGGCACGCTGTTGCTCGACGAAATCAGCGAAATGGACGTGCGCCTGCAGGCGAAGTTGCTGCGCGCCATCCAGGAGCGCGAGATCGATCGCGTGGGCGGCAGCGCGCCTGTCCGCATCGACGTGCGCATCCTGGCCACCACCAACCGCGACCTGCGCGCCGAAATCGACGCGCGCCGGTTCCGCGAGGATCTGTATTTCCGCCTCAACGTCGTCAGCCTGCGCGTGCCGCCGCTGCGCGAACGTCCGGCCGACATCCCGGCACTGGCCGCGCATTACGCGCGCCACTACGCCGCGCTGAACGGCCTGCCGCTCCGCCCGCTCGGTGCGGACGCACTCCGGCTGCTCGCCGCCCAGCCCTGGCGCGGCAACGTGCGGGAGCTGGAGAACACCATGCACCGTGCGGTGCTGCTGGCCACCGGGCCGGAGATCGGCCCCGACGCCCTCGGCCTGCCCGATCGCGCGGCGGCACCGGCGGCACCGCACGCGGCCACCGGCTTCGTGGCGCGGCGGATGGAGGAGGTGGAGCGCGAGGCGATCCTGCACACGCTGTCTCACACGCTGGGCAACCGCACGCATGCGGCCACGATCCTCGGCATCTCCATCCGCGCCCTGCGTGACAAGCTGCGCGACTACAGCCAGGCCGGCCTCGCCGTGCCGCCGCCCCAGGCCGCCGCCGCGCGCGCGATCGCCGCCTGATGGGCCAGGCGCTCACGCTCGGCAGCCTGGGTGCCACCTACCGCCGCTACGGCCCCGGCACCGATGTCGGGCTGGCGCTGGCGGTGTTCTGCCTGCTGTCGCTGCTGATCCTGCCGCTGCCCACCATGCTGCTGGATCTGGGCCTGGCGCTCTCCATCACCGCCTCGGTGCTGGTGCTGATGGTGGCGCTGTTCCTGGAACGCCCGCTGGATTTCACCAGCTTTCCGCAGCTGCTGCTGCTGACCACGCTGCTGCGCCTCTCGCTCAACGTCGCCACCACCCGCCTGATCCTCAGCCACGGCAACGAGGGCCCGACCGCGGCCGGCCAGGTGGTGGCAGCCTTCGGCGGCTTCCTGATGGGCGGCGACGTGGTGATCGGGCTGATCCTGTTCGCCATCCTGCTGGTGGTGAACTTCATGGTCATCACCAAAGGCTCCGGCCGCATCGCCGAGGTGGCCGCGCGCTTCAGCCTGGATTCCATGCCCGGCAAGCAGATGGCCATCGATGCGGACATGAATGCCGGCGTGATCAACGAGAAGATCGCCCGCCGCCGCCGCCGCGAGCTGGAGGAAGAAAGCGGCTTCTACGGCGCTATGGATGGTGCCGCCAAATTCGTGCGCGGCGATGCCATCGCCGGCCTGCTGATCACGTCGATCAACATCGTGGGCGGCCTGGCGATCGGGCTCATCCGTCATTCGATGGCGTTCGGCGACGCTGCCAACACGTTCACCACGCTCACCGTAGGCGACGGCCTGGTCACCCAGATCCCGGCTCTGCTGGTCTCCACGGCCGCCGGCATCGTGGTGACCAAGGGCGGCGTGGAAGGCCGGGCCGATACCGCGCTGGTGGCGCAGTTGGGCGGCGGCTACAAGCCGATGGCGCTGGCCGGCGGTGCGGCCGTCGTGCTGGCCATGATGCCCGGCCTGCCGGCGCTGCCGTTTCTGGCGTTAGCCGGCCTGGCCGGCGGCGGCGCGTGGCTGCGCCTGCGCCATCCTGTGCCGCCGCCCGAGCAGGATATGCCGGCACTGCCCGCCGCCCCTTCCGAGCCGCCGATGGCCGAGGCCATGCGCATCGACGTGATCCGCCTGGAGCTGGGCTACGGCCTGCTGCCGATGGCCGGCGGCGACCAGCCGAAGCTGACCGACCAGATCCACGGCCTGCGCCGCTCCATCGCCGTCGAGTTCGGCTTCGTGCTGCCGCCCGTCCGCATCCAGGACAACCTTCAGCTCGGCGCCGACACCTACGTGATCCGCATCAAGGAGATCGCGGCCGGGCAGGGGGAGCTGCGGCCGCTCTGCCTGCTGGCGATGGACCCGCGCGGCGGCGTGCCCGCCATGCAGGGCGAACGCACCACCGAGCCGGCCTTCGGCCTGCCGGCGCTGTGGATCGACGCCACGCAGCGCGAGGAGGCGATGGTGCGCGGCTGCACCGTGGTGGACCCGCCCAGCGTGCTCGCCACGCACCTGACCGAGCTGGTGCGCGAGGCGATGGCCGAACTCCTTTCCTACGCCGAGACGCAGAAGCTGATCGACGACCTGCCGCGCGAGCAGCAGAAGCTGGTGACCGACCTGATC
The DNA here is from genome assembly GCA_963751795.1 of uncultured Alphaproteobacteria bacterium. GTDB lineage: Bacteria > Pseudomonadota > Alphaproteobacteria > Acetobacterales > Acetobacteraceae > BOG-908. Next base: position 926,481 of record CAVVVI010000004.1, on the reverse strand, counting down.
CCGTCGATGATCTCCGTAGGCGGCGTGCAGCGCGTGCTGCAGGCGCTGCTCGCCGAACGCATCTCCATCCGCGACCTGCCGACCATCCTAGAAGGCGTGCACGAGGCCTGCACCGGCAACGCACGCGGCCTGGGCGCCATCGTCGCCACCGTGCGCACGCGCCTCGCACGCCAGATCAGCGACAGCTACGCCGGCCCGGGCGGCGCCATACCGATGATCACGCTGTCGCCGGAATGGGAGATGGCGTTTGCCGAAAGCCTGGCCGGCCCGGCCGAGGACCGGCAGCTCGCCATGGCGCCCAGCAAGCTTGGCGATTTCATGCGCCGCTTCCGCGAGGTGTTCGACCTGCATGGCGGCCAGCAGCCGGTGCTGCTCACCAGCCCCGGCCTGCGCGTGCCGGTGCGCAGCATCGTCGAACGGCTCAGGCCCGCAACGCCCGTGCTCTCGCAGACGGAGATCTCGCCGAAAGCGCGCATCACCACCCTGGCGATGCTGTAGGCGCAGCCCGCGTGGCAACAACCGCCGCCAAACGGCGTTGCCGCTGCACCCTACGGACGAAATGCCATGATCCGAGTTGCCACAAGCGCCGCCGCCCTCGCCCTGCTCAGCACAGCCGCATCCGCCGCCGCGCCGGCGTTGCAACCCGTCGCCAGCTTCACCCACCAGGTCACCGGCGTCACCGTCGCGCCGAACGGCCGGGTGTTCGTGAACTTCCCGCGCTGGACTGACGACGCCCCGATTTCGGTGGCCGAGCTGCTGCCCGGCGGCGCGCTGCGCGCCTACCCGGATGCCGCCTGGAACAGCTACCGCAACACGCTCGCCGGCAAGATGACGCTGGCCGACCACTTTATCTGCGTGCAATCCGTGGTGGCCGACACGCATGGCGGATTGTGGGTGGTGGATGCCGCCGCCCCCGGCAACGAGAAGATCCTGCCCGGCGGCCCCAAGCTGGTTCGCATCGATCTGGCGACCAACAAGGTGACCAAGGTGATCGCCATGCCGCCCAACGTGGCGCTGCAGGGCACCTATCTGAACGACGTGCGCTTCAGCCCCGATGGCGGCACCGCCTACATCACCGATTCCGGCACGCGCGGTGCCATCATCGTCGTGGACGTAGCCGCCGGAACCGCCTTCCGCGCGCTGGACGGCGTGCCCAGCACGCAGGTGGACAAGAGCGTGACGGTGACGGTGGACGGCCAGCCGCTGCGCCGCCCGGACGGCCGTCAGCCTGCCTTTGCCGCCGACGGCATCGCGCTTTCCAATGACGGCCGCACGCTGTTCTGGCAGGTGCTGACCGGCCACACGCTCTACGCCATCCCAACCTCCAAGCTGACGGTCGGCACGCCGGCCGCGCAGGCCAGCGCGGCGGTAAAAGTCGTAGGCACCACCAACGTGGCCGACGGTCTGTGGATGAGCAAAGCGGGCGTGCTCTACATCACCTCGCCATCCGACAACGCCGTGCATCGCTGGGTGGATGGCACGCTGCAGACCGTGCTCAGCGATCCGCGGCTGCGCTGGCCCGATACGATGAGCGAAGGGCCGGACGGCACGATCTACGTCACCGCTTCGCACATCCAGGACACAGCCTGGTTCAAGCCCGGCGCGCCCGCTTCGCTACCGACGGCGCTGTTTTCGTTCAAACCGCAATAGGCCGCGCTCACTTGCGCGGCGGCACCACCGTGCGCGTTGCCCGCAGGATGGTGGTTGCGCGCAGGATGGAAGCGCCGATCTTTTCGGCCGCCAGCTGCACGGCCGGATCGGCGTGCCCACGCAGCCGGTCGGCCACCATCAGTGCCGGCGTCAGCGCGCCGGCAACGTCGTGCCGCGCGCCCACGATCAGCGCTTCCAGCTGCGCCATCCGCGCCTCCGGATCGTCCATCGCCGCCTCCGAACTGTCCACTGCGCTAAGCCTCAGACGTGAAAGCTTTCGCCGCAGCCGCAGCGGCCCCGTTCGTTGGGATTGGTGAAAGTAAACCCGGCGCTCAGCGCCTGCTGTTCGTAATCCATCACCGTGCCGATCAGGAACAGGCTGGCCTTGCGGTCCACCAGCAGCGTCAACTCGTGGTCGCGCACCACCTCGTCGCCCGGGCCTGGCTCGGCTACCCAGCTCATGTCGTAGGCCAGGCCGGAACAGCCCTTGGTGTTGACGCTGATGCGCAGCAGCCGGCCATCGCCGTGCTCGTACAGCGCGCTCAGCCGCGCCGCCGCGCGGTCCGACATCGTCAACAGCGGCGGCAACGCACGGCGGGCGCGCGGCGGCGGAGCGGACAGGTTCTGATCCATACTGTGGCCTCCTCAGAACATATTCAGCGACAGGCGGGCCTCGTCGCTCATGCGGCTCGGGTCCCACGGCGGATCCCACACGGTTTCCACCTCGGCCGAGGTGACGCCCGGGACCGCCAGCACCGCATCGCGCACCTGCACGGGCAGCTCCTGCGCGCTCGGGCAGCCGGGCGCAGTCAGCGTCATCTCCACCTTCACAGCGCCGGCATCGTCGATTTCGACGGCGTAGATCAGGCCGAGTTCATAGATGTTCACCGGGATTTCCGGATCGAAGATGGTGGCGATGGCGTCCAGCAGCGCGGTTTCGCCGGGCAGCGCCACGGCCTCGCCATCCGGCGTCCAGGTGCCGACCACGGCCGCGGTATGTGTTTCTGTGTCCGTCACGCGCGACCTCCTTGGGCGCCGTCCAGCGCGGCAATCAGCGCCGACCAGGGCAGTGTGGCGCATTTCACCCGGCTGCGGTACTCCGAAACGCCGGAAAGCGGCCGCAGCGTACCGATCGCCGCATCGGCCGAGGCACTCTCGCCGGTGCGCACCAGCTCGCCGAACTCGGCCGCCAGTGTGCGGATGGCGGCAGCATTGCGGCCGCGCACGGCATCGGCCATCAGATCGGCCGAGGCCAGGCTGATGGCGCAGCCCCGCGCTTCGAACGCCGCCTCGGCCACGCTACCGCCATCGGCGAAGCGCACGCGCACTTCCACCTGATCGCCGCAAAGCGGGTTTTCGCCGGAAGCACAGGCGTCGCACGGTTCCATCCTGTGCATGTGGCGCGGGTGGCGGCCCCGTTCCAGGATGATGCTCTGATACAGGTCGCGTACATGATCGAACGGGGCGGCCTCGCTCACGCGAAGAACCCCCGTATCCGCTCCAGCGTGGTGGCCAGCACGTCGATTTCCTCGGCGGTGGTGTAGATGCCGAAGCTGGCGCGCGTGGTGCTGGTCAGCCCCAGGCGGCGGATCAGCGGCTCGGCGCAATGCTGGCCGGCGCGCACCGCGATGCCTTGCCGGTCCAGCAGAGTCGCCACGTCATGCGCATGCGCACCGTCCAGCGTGAAGCTGATCACCCCGCCGCGATCCTGCGCCGCGCCGATGATGCGCAGCCCTTCCACAGCGGAAAGCCGCGCCAGCGCGTGGTCGGTCAGCGCCGCCTCATGCGCCGCGATGGCCTCGAACCCGATGGCGCTCACGTAATCGATGGCCGCACCGAGCCCGATTACTTCGAGGATCGCCGGCGTGCCCGCCTCGAACTTGCTCGGCGCCGGGGCCCATACCGAACGCTCGAAACTGACGCTGGAGATCATGTCCCCGCCGCCCATGAACGGCGGCATGGCATCGAGCAGCGCGCGCCGCGCCCACAGCACGCCGACGCCCGTGGGCCCGTACAGCTTATGGCCGGTGAACACGTAGAAATCCGCACCCAGCGCCTGCACGTCCACCGCCCGATGCACCACCGCCTGGCTGCCATCCACCAGCAGCTGCGCGCCGGCTTCGTGCACCATGGTCGCGATGCGCGCGATCGGGTTGTACGTGCCCAGCACGTTGCTCATATGCGTCACCGCGGCCAGGCCCACGCGTCCGTCGGCCAGCAGCCGCTCGAACGCGTCCAGATCAAGCTCACCGGCATCCGTGATCGGCGCCACACGCAGCTCGATGCCATGCGCATCGCGCAGCATCTGCCACGGCACGATGTTGGCGTGGTGCTCCATCTCAGTCACCACCACCGCCTGGCCGGGCCGCAGGATGCCGCGCCCGTAGCTGTGCGCCACCAGGTTGATCGCACCCGTGCTGCTGCCGGTAAACACGATCTCCTCGCGCGAGGGGGCGTTCAGCAGCCCGGCCACCTTGTCGCGCACCGCCTCGTAGGCGTCGGACGTGCGCTCGCTCATCCAATGCAGCCCGCGATGCACGTTGGCGTATTGCGTCTGCATCGCCTGCGTCATCGCCTCGATCACGGCCACGCGGCTTCTGCGCCGAAGCCGCGCTGTCGAGGAACACCAAGCGGCTTGCCGTGCACGCGCTGCGAAAGGATCGGGAAATCCGCGCGGATGGCTTCCACGTCGAAGGCGGGTGCCAGCGCGGTCAGCTTCGGATCGAAATTCATCCCTCGTGCACCCACCAATTCTCGATCACCGCGTCCAGCAGGCTGCGAGTGTCGGGATCGGCCACGCTGTCCAGCGCCTCGCCCAGGAAGGCGCGGATCAGCATGCCGCGCGCCTCGGCCTGCGGGATGCCGCGGCTGCTCATGTAGAACAGCTGCTCGGCATCCAGCTCGCCCACGGTCGCGCCGTGGCTGCATTTCACGTCGTCGGCAAAGATCTCGAGCTGCGGCTTGCAGTCGATCTCGGCATCCGGCGACAGCAGCAGCGCCTGGTTCATCTGATAGCCGTCGGTCTTCTGCGCCGCCCGCGCCACCTCGATGCGCCCCTGGAACACGCCGCGCGCATGGCCGCCCAGCACGTGCTTGACGGTCTGGCGCGAGGCGCAATGCGGCGCCTCGTGCCGCAGCACGGTGGTGAAGTCGCTATGCTGGCGGGCGTGCAGCAGCTGCGCGGCATGCACCTCGGCCCGGCCGCCTTCGCCGTGCAGCCGCACATGCATCTCGGTGCGGGCCGTGCGCCCGCCGATGTTCAGCGTGAAGCCATCGTAGGTGGCCCGCGCCGCCACGTCGGCATACACCGTGGCCAAGTGATAGGCTTCGACCGCCTCGTTCTGCAGCCGCACATGCGATAAGGTTGCGCCTTCTTCGAGCACGATTTCGGTGACCGGATTGTGCAGGTAATGCCCGTGCCCGGCCGCGATCTCGATCAGCGTCAGCCGGGCGCCGGCGGCCAGGCGGATGGCGTGGCGCGGATGAAAGCCGATCGGCGTGCCGCCGATATCGCGCCCCGCGCTCACCAGAACGATGCTGCCGGCATCCACGCCTGCGGCAACCTCGATGATCGCGCCGTCTTCGGCCAGCATGGTGTTCAGCGCCACCAGCCGTTCGCGGGCCGGCTGCGCCAGCGCGCCGAAATCGGCGTTGGCCGCAAACGAACGCACGCTGGCCAGCGCCGGCAGCACGGATTGCGCGGCATGGAACCGCCCCTGCACGAACACCAATCGCGGCAGGCCGCTCAGCCCGCCCAATGGCGGCAGATCGTCCTCACCGGTAAATCCCGCAGCTTCGGTCAGCGGCTCGTGGAAGCGCGCCTCGCCCAAGGCCGCGAGGTTGGTGTAGCGCCAACCCTCGTCGCGCTGCGTCGGCAGGCCGGCGCCTTCCAGAATGTCGCGTGCGGCCCGCCGCGGCGCCGGATCGCCGGGCAGGCGGCTGGTCAGCCCATCATAACGCGCCAGAAACCCGGCGGTGGCCGAAGCGGTGCTCACGCCGCCTCCGCGATCACCTGCGCGTAGCCTTGCGCTTCCAGCGCGCGGGCCAGGTCGGCCCCGCCGCTACGCACGATCCGCCCATGTGCGAGCACATGCACCGCATCGGGCACGATGTGATCGAGCAACCGCTGGTGATGCGTGATCACCAGCGCCGAAAAACCAGGCGCCGCGCAACGCATTCACGCCATCGCCCACGATCTTCAGCGCATCGATGTCGAGCCCGCTATCGGTCTCGTCGAGAATGGCGAGCTTGGGCCGCAGCATGGTCATCTGCAGCACCTCGTTGCGCTTCTTCTCGCCGCCCGAAAACCCGACATTGACGTTGCGCTTGAGCATGTCGTCCGGCATCTGCAACCGCTTGGCCTCGGCCCGCGCCAGCTTGAGGAACTGCGCCGCATCCAGCTCAGCCTCGCCGCGCGCGCGGCGGATGGCGTTCAGCGCCGTGCGCAGGAAGTTGGCGTTGCCCACCCCGGGCAGTTCCACCGGCGCCTGGAACGCCAGGAACAGCCCCGCCTGCGCCCGCGCCTCGGGCTCCATCGCCAGCAGATCCGCCCCGTCGAACGTCGCCGTGCCGCCCGTCACGGTGAAGTCCTCGCGGCCCGAAAGCACGTAGCTCAGCGTGGACTTGCCCGAGCCGTTCGGCCCCATGATGGCATGCACCTCACCATCGGGCACGGTAAGGTCAATGCCGCGCAGGATAGGCTTCTCGCCAATGCTGGCCTGAAGATTGGAAATAACCAGCATGCTCAGCCCACCGAGCCTTCGAGGGAGACGGCGAGCAGTTTCTGCGCCTCGACGGCAAACTCCATCGGCAGCTCCTTGAGCACCTCGCGGCAGAAGCCGTTGACGATCAGGCCCACTGCGTCCTCCTGGGAAAGCCCGCGCTGCCGGCAGTAGAACAGCTGGTCCTCGGCAATCTTCGAGGTGGTCGCCTCGTGTTCCACCTTGGCGCCCGGGTTGCGGCATTCGATGTAGGGCACCGTATGCGCGCCGCACAGATCGCCGATCAGCAGGCTGTCGCACTGCGTGTGGTTCCGCGCACCGCTCGCCTTGGGCAGGATCTTCACCAGGCCGCGATAGGTGTTGTTGGAATGGCCGGCCGAAATCCCCTTCGAGACGATCGTGCTGGTCGTGTTCTTGCCGATATGAATCATCTTGGTGCCGGTATCGGCCTGCTGGTGGTTGTTGGTCAGTGCCACCGAATAGAACTCGCCGGTGCTGCCCTCGCCCTGCAGCACACAGGATGGATATTTCCAGGTGATCGCCGAACCGGTTTCCACCTGCGTCCAGCTGATCTTGCTGCGTGCACCGCGGCAGGCGCCGCGCTTGGTCACGAAGTTATAGATGCCGCCGCGCCCCTGGGCGTCGCCCGGATACCAGTTCTGTACCGTCGAGTATTTGATCTTGGCGTCATCCATCGCCACCAGCTCGACGACGGCAGCATGCAGCTGGTTTTCGTCGCGCATCGGCGCGGTGCAGCCTTCTAGGTAGCTCACGCTGGCACCGTCCTCGCAGACGATCAGCGTCCGCTCGAACTGGCCGGTGTTCTTGGCATTGATGCGGAAATAGGTGGACAGCTCCATCGGGCAGGCGACGCCCTTGGGGATGAACACGAAGCTGCCATCGGTGAACACCGCCGAGTTCAGCGCGGCAAAGTAGTTGTCGGTCGGCGGCACCACGCTGCCCAGATACTTGCGCACCAGCTCGGGGTGGTCCTTCACCGCCTCGCTGATCGGGCAGAAGATCACGCCGGACTTGGCCAGCGTGCTGCGGAAGGTGGTGGCCACCGAAACGCTGTCGAACACCGCGTCCACCGCCATCGGCGGGCGCGCCTCGGCACCCTCCACGCCAGCCAGGATCGCCCGCTCGCTTACCGGAATGCCCAGCTTTTCATACATGCGCAGCAGCTCGGGATCGACTTCGTCGAGCGAAGCCGGGCCGGGCTTCTTCTTCGGCGCGGCGTAGTAGAAGGAGTCCTGGTAGTCGATCTTGGGATAGTCGAGCAGCGCCCAGGTCGGCTCTTCCATGGCCTGCCAGGCGGAGAATGCGGCCAGGCGCCATTCCAGCAGCCACTCCGGCTCGCTCTTCCGCGCGCTGATCAGCCGCACGATGTCGGTGTTCAGGCCCTTGGGCGCGAACTCCATCTCGATGTCGGTCTCGAACCCCCATTTGTAGCCGCTCTCGGCCACGGATTGTACGGTCTGCAGGGTTTCGGCGATGGCGGGCATCTAACGATCCTTAAACGGCGGGCGGAGCATGGTCGGCGTAGGCAAGGCCAGAAAGCCCCGGCGCAGGCCCGGGTTCGGCGGGTTGCACGGCCCCACGGTAGCCCGCCGGCATCACGGCAGCCTCCATGTCGGCCAGGCTGATCGCGCGCAGGGCCGCGCGGATGGCGTGGTTCACCGGATCCCACCGGCCGCGCAGCGGGCACAGGCAACCGCTTTCGCAGGCGCCGCCATCCACGCAGGCCGTCAGCGCGATCGGCCCATCGACGGCCGCGATCACGTCGGAAACCGCGATGGTCGCCAACGGCCGCGCCAGCCGATAGCCGCCCCGCGCGCCGCGCTGGGAGGCGGCCAGGCCCGCGGCCGTCATCGCCTTCAGCACCTTGGCCACCGTGGGCTCGGGGATGCCGATAGCAGCCGCGATCCCGGGCGAGGTCTGCACCCCTGCCTCCCTGGACAGGCGCACCAGCACGACCACGGCGTAGTCGGTCAGCTTGGAGAGACGCAGCATGGGCCACCTGTTAGCGGACTGAGCAGGTCCTGATTGCACTCAGATGCGGTCAGCATCGCCGGAGGTCAAGGCCGGCCGCGCGCCCCGTGCCGCAATAAACCGGCCTGGCCGGCCGCCTCGACGCCCTATGAAGCCGGGCTTGCCTGCTCTAGATACTCACCCCAGGTCCGGGGCGTAGCTCAGCCTGGTAGAGCACCTGCTTTGGGAGCAGGGGGCCGGAGGTTCGAATCCTCTCGCCCCGACCACACCACCGGAGGCCCCGCCATGCGCGCCCGCATCTTCCAGCAGCAGAAAAGCTCCACCCAGTCCGGCATGGCCAATACCGACCGCTGGGCGCTGGAGTGGGAACCCGCCCAGCAACGCCGGCAGGATGCGCTGATGGGCTGGTTCGGCAGCGGCGACACCCAGGCGCAGGTCCATCTCTCGTTCGACACGCGCGAGCAGGCGATCGCCTACGCCGACCGCAACGCCATCCCGTATGATGTGGAGCTGCCGCCGATCCGCGTCCACAAGCCGAAAGTGTATGCGGACAATTTCAAATACGGCCGGCTGGACAACTGGACGCACTAGCCGGCGAGCGCGCCCTTAGCTCAGGTGGATAGAGCAATAGCCTTCTAAGCTATGGGTCGCTGGTTCGAGTCCAGCAGGGCGCACCAGCCTCTCGCAACGCTACCCTCGCTTGCTGCGAAACAGATCAGGGCAGCGCGGCATACGCGCCTACCTGCTCGTGCCCAGCGCGCGATTGAGCACGACGGCGAGCCGGACGCCCGCCTTGGACAACTGCACGGCCGCATCCTGGCTGGCCATCGCCTGGTAGGTTGGCGTCAGCCGATACTCTCCGCGCGCATCGGGCGGGGGCAACCGCCCGTAGGCGTCTGCCTTGGCCAGCGCAAACGCCTCCTGTGCCCAGTCCACCGCACCGCCCACCGACCAGGCCGCCACCTGCGCCGGCGTGATCCGGACGGCGAGCGCGTCGGCCACCCTCTGCGGGTCGCGGCCCAAAGCTTCCACCACGGCGGTGTCCCAGAAGGCATGCAGGTTGTGCGACGTCCCGACCGGCGGGCTCAGCAGCTTCTTGTTGCCGCCCGCATCCTTGTCGTCGGACGCATGCAGCGGCTGGTGCAGGTCGCCCACGAAATGCAGGACGAATTTGAGCGCCAGCAGCCGTTCTGCCGCCGCCGTGGCCGGATCGCGCAGCTCGGCAGCAAACGCGTCGATCTTGTCCACCACGCAATCCTGCGCCACGCCCGGAAAGGCGGCCTGGCCTGGGGCCAGCACAGGGCATCCGAAGCAGGCCGCAGCCTCGTCGGGGGCGGACAGCTCGATATCGACGAAATGCCATTGCCGGGTCTGCTCCTTGGCCTGCGGCGAGCTCTCGCGAAACTTGTCCGCCCAGGTCGCTGCCGAGGCGAGGTCGTGCGCCGTGAGCCTGTTGCCTTCGTCGGCAGCGAGCATGGCATCCACCTTCGCGCGAACCTCCGGCTGCATGTAGTGGGCAGCGATCAAGGCCGTGATCTCATGGCCCTCGTCGCCCCAGGCCAGCGCCGGACCAGCGGGCGAGACGACGAGCAGGAATGCGGCGAGCAGGCGCGTAGCCGGCGCCCACCTGCAGCGGTTGCGGTGCCAGGCAAAGGAAGCTTCTGCGTGTTCCATACGGCGCTTCATCTCCGGCAATACCGCGGCGGGTAAGCCCAACCACCGTAGCAAAAACTTCATGCCTCCGGTCAGGCAAGTGACACGACCGACGCTTTGCGCAAGCGTTGCAGAAGGCGCTTGCTCGGTCACGACAACCGTCCATTGCAAGCAGGAAGGTCAGCCGATGCCCGTCGTCGTCGCCGCCTACACCTCGCCCACTTTGGCCCTGCTCGCCTTCGATTGGAAGGCCGCCGGCCGGCCGGACTTCCTCGGTTTCGCGATTCGGCGCGCACCGGGCTTCCAGGGCGCTTCCACAAGCTGGCTGCCGAACCGCATCGGCTTCGATGGCCCGGCACCGGGCGGCGCAGATCTGCCGAGCAACGAGGCGCCGATCCAGAAATTCTATTGGTGGGATGCCCGCATCACCACGCGCGATCGCGGCACGGCGTTCACTTACACCATCGTGCCCGTCACCGGAACGCCGGGCAACCTGAAGCTGCTCGATGCGGAGGCGGCAACGATCGAAGTCGCCATACCGCAGGTCGAAGAGAACGGCATTTCGACCTGGTTCAATCGCGCGGTGGTCAGCTCGCAGGCTTTCGCGCGCCAGTTCTCCGACATCTCGACACCTTCGGCGCAAAAGGCCGCGCGCGCCTGGCTCGGCAACGGGCTGGAACAGGCCGTGCCGCAATTCCTTGCCCGTGCCGGCGGCAAGGATGTCGCGGGCGCAATCTACCACCTCACCGACGAGACGTGGATCATCCCGGCGATGCGCAATTACGGCGGCGCGCTGTCGCTCGCCTACAACCGCACATCGAAAGACACGGCTTCGGACAAAGCGATCCAGGAGCTCACCGACGCAGGCCGGCCGGCCGCCGCATTCGCGCCGCGCACCAAGGCCAACATCATGCACGATAAGTTCCTCGTCCGGGTGGGCAAGGGGGATCATCCCGAAGCGGTCATGGCGGGCTCGGCGAACTTCACCAGCGAGGGTTTATCGGCGCAGGCCAACGTGCTGCACCTGTTCGAGTCACCAGATCTGGCGGCATTGTATCTCGCACGCAAACGCCTGCTCGATGCCGACCCGACCTTGCGCCACACGCAATCCGACCAGACTGGATGGTCCGCCCCGGTTGCGGCGGGCGACGCCACCATCCGCGTGTTCTTCCCGCCGGAAGCCAAAACCGCGCGCGTCTCCCTGGACACCATCGTGGCCGCAATCGGCGCCGCCACCAAGTCGGTCCTCCTCTGCGCGTTCGATCCCACCGACAAGGGTTTGCTCGATGCCGTGTTCGCGGCCGGCGACCGCGGGCTGCTTATGCTGGGCCTCGTCAACCGGGTGCCGACATCGGCGCCGGGCGGCGACCCCGCCCGCGCCGACGTGGCCGCCAAAATCGCCATCATGGACCGCGCGCGCGCCGACCACGACGTTGTCGGCTTCAGCGCCTTTGCCGCCAACGACACGCCTGACGGCTTCGCACCCGAACGGATCCTGTGGCCGGGCGAAAACCCCAAGATCATGGTGCGCGTCCACCACAAATTCGTCGTCATCGACGCCGAAGGCGATACCCCGATCGTCTTCACCGGCTCGGCCAATTTCAGCGGCAATTCGCTGCACAATAACGACGAGAACCTGCTCGAAATCACCGACTGCCCGCGCATGGCCCGCATCTACTTCGCCGAATTCATGCGCCTGTTCGAACACTACCGCGCCCGCGACGCCTACCAGGCGCGCACGGGATCGGCAGGCGCCGCGCCGGACCCAAGCAAATTCACCCTGACCGCCGACTTGTCATGGTCGAAGAAATACTTCGTCGCAGGCTCCGCCGAGGCCAAGGCCCGCCAGCACATGGCCTCGGCCAAACCGCTCAGCGCCGCCCACCCGCAACCCAGCCCGCGACGGGGGCGCTGACTTAGGCCACCCGCACCCGCCTTGCTTTCAGGCGGCTTCCAACGAACGCCAACCATCTTCTCGCGTTCATACCCTCGACAGCGCGATCCGCGCCCCTCGGAGTGACACCCATGCTGCGCTACGCCCTGCTTTTCGCCCTGATCTCCATCGTTGCCGGCGTGCTGGGCTTCAGCGGCATCTCGGCCGCCACCGCCGGCATCGCCAAAATCTTCTTCTTCATCGCCATCGCCATCTTCCTGCTCTTCGTCATCCTGGCGATCACCGGCATCAACCTGATCAGCTAGCAATTTGCCCGAATTCCCCCAGCACGAGGGCCACGCCGCCGCCCACGTCCGCCGCAACATCGACCGCGTGCTCGACCTGGAAAAGCACGCGGCCCGCAGCAAAAGCGTGACCGAGGCAGCCATCGAACGCGTCGGCCGGTTCGTCGGCACGCTCGCCTTCGTGGGGGTCCACCTGGCGATCCTCATCATCTGGATCGCGCTGAACAGCGGCGGCCTGCATTGGGTCAAGCCGTTCGACCCTTACCCGTACAACTTCCTCTCCATGCTGGCCTGCTACGAAGCCGTCATCCTCTCCGCCTTCGTGCTGATGGCGCAGAACCGCATGACCAGCCTGGCCAGCCGTCGCGACCATTTCGACCTGCAGGTCAATCTGATGGCCGAACAGGAAGCATCCATCACCATCCAGATGCTGGACCGCATCAGCCGCAAGCTGGGCGTGACGCAGGATAATGCGGACGGCGCGCTGGCCCTCAGCCGCACGTCGTCACTCGAACACCTGGTTGACGAACTCCACGCACGGCTGCCCGAGGCCAACGGCGAAACGCCACCGCAAACCGACACGGCGCCCGCGCCGGCGCCGGATCAAGCGAACGCCTAATCCGGCCAGCGCATCGAGCGCGGGGCGCTCAGGCCTTGATGAGCGCCACCACCGGCTCGCACGGCTTGCAATAGCGCCAGCCCTGGTCGTGCAACTCATCGGGCGTGAACCGGCTGCCGGCCACGAACAGGCTCCGCCACTCGCCATCATGCCAGCGCCACAGCTCGCATTCCGTGCGCAACGGAAAGCTCGGCCTGCCATGCGGCGGCACATACGCCAGCCAGTGCAGCTCGTGATGGTTGTTGGCCACATCCGGCACGCAGGTCATCGCCGAAGCCGGCAGATACCTGTTGAACGTAACCGGCGCGCCGACGGCCTCTCCGGGCTGTGGCGCCAAAGCAGATTGGCTCATGGTATACGGACCGCTCCAAACAGATTGTTAACCATAACGTAATCGGACCCAAATTCCGCAGCACCAATTCGTCACATTTTTGTGGGGTGCGGCCGGGGGCTGGCATGGCCAAACGTCCTGCATGAACACCTGCATGCTCATCGCCCTGGCCGCCCTGCCAGCCGCCGCCTGCACCGCCACCAGCGGCGTCATCCCGATCGGCCCGGGCACTTACACGCTATCGGACATGCGGGCGCCTGCGCTCGGCGGCGGCCCGGCCGCACAGGGCGCCGCACTCGCCCATGCCAGCGCGTTCTGCCGCGCGCAGGGCAGGGCGGCCGTGCTGCTCGACGGCCATCCCGACGGCGACCCGCACACGCCGTATTACCCCACGGCTTACGACGTCACGTTCGGCTGCCGCTGACCCCGCCCGACAGCGGCAGCGCAATGCTCTCCAGGCTCTTGCCCTCCGCATCGATGCCCAGCCAGACCTCCACTCGCGGCGGCCACGATCATTAGCACCGCCGCCCCCTCGTAGCCCCAGGCCACGCTGCCGACGCCGGACTCGATCAGCCGCCCGAACAGCCAGGGCGCCCCCACGCCGCCAACCAACGTGCCCAGCGCGTAGAACATGGCGATGGCCATCGCGCGCGTCTCCAGCGGAAAGATCTCGCTGGCCGTCAGATAGGCCGAGCTGGCCGCGGCACTCGCCACGAAGAACACGCCCACCCAGCAGGCCGTCTGCGTCCACGCATCCAGCACGCCGGCATGGAAGGCCCAGCCGGTGCCCGCCATCAGCAGGCCCGACAGGCCGTAGGTGCCGGCAATCATCCGCCGCCGGCCCACCGTGTCGAACAGCCCGCCCAGCAGCAGCGGCCCCATCAAGTTGCCCAGCGCCAGCGGCAGCACATACACGCCGATGTTGCGCGCCGGCACGTTGTAGGCGCGCGTCAGCACCAGCCCGTAGGTGAAGAACACCGCGTTGAACAGGAAAGCCTGCGCCGCCATCAGCGTGAATGCCAGCAGGCTGCGCCATTTATAGGCGCCGAACATTGCCGAGAAGATCAGCCCGAAACCGAACGATGTCTGCGGGTGAATCGTCAACGAGCCCTCCACCGGGCCCAGCGCGCCGCCGCCGCTCTCGGCCACGCGGCGTTCCACCTCGGCCACGGTGCGCTCGGCCTCTTCCTGCCGCCCATGCGTCACCAGCCAGCGCGGGCTTTCCGGCACGAACCGCCGCAGCAACAACACGCCCAGCCCCAGCACGCCGCCCACGCCGAACCCTAGCCGCCAACCCAGTGCCGGCGCCACCACGCCGCCGCCCAGCAACAGCAGCGATGCCGCAGCCCCCAGCGCCGCGCCGCCCCAATAGCTGCCGTTCACGATCAGATCGACCCGCCCCCGCAGCCGCGCCGGAATCAGCTCGTCGATCGCCGAGTTGATCGCCGCATATTCGCCGCCAATGCCCAGCCCGGTCACCACGCGAAACGCCGCCAGGCTCCAGAAACTCCACGCGCACGCCGATGCCAGAACCCCCAGCACGTAGAGCCCGAGCGTAATGTTGAACACCAGGCGGCGCCCGTAGCGGTCGGTCAGCCAGCCGAAGAATATGGCTCCAACTACCGCCCCGGCGACATAGGCCGACGCCATGCTGCCGATCTGCTGCGCCGAGAGCCCCAGCGTCGAGCGATCCTGCAGCATCGGCCCGATGGAGCCGACGATTGTCACCTCCAGCCCGTCGAGCACCCAGGTGATGCCGAGGGCCACGACGATGAGCAGGTGGAAGCGGCTCCAGGGCAGCCGGTCCATGCGGGCGGGGATGGTGGTTTCGATGGGTTGCATGCTGGGTTTGAAGCCTGTTGGGCGGAGGGTAGGCAAGGCAAGGCCTTCTTTTTTGCAAAAAAGAAGCAAGAAACTTTTGCTTCGGCTGTCGCGCCCAAGGCGGTCGGGGAGCGCGTGAGCCGGCTGAGTTGCGCGCGGGCACAGTTCATGCTCCTGTGCGCACTCGTTGCAGGAACGGACAGTCTCGCGTGCACGCCTTCTGGTCCGGCAGCGTCGATACCTTCCTGCACACGCCCGCGGCCAACATCACCGGCACGCTGGCCGAGGCGCAGATCCGCCATCACCGCACCAGTGACGCCACCCAGCTGCGCGCCTGGGAGGACACCATCGCCCTGCTGCGCAGCGCGCTGGCGCCCGAGCCGCATACCGGCGCCTGGCACCTGCTGCTGGAATACCCGATGCTGCGCCTCGGCCGCCGTGCCGACGCCATCCTGCTCACCCCGGCCGCCATCATCGTGCTGGAGATCAAGGCCGGTGCCACCGCCCACACGTCGGCCGACCGCGAACAGGCCGAAGACTACGCGCTCGACCTGGCCGACTTCCAGGCCGGCTGCCGCGCCCACCCGATCGTGCCGGTGCTCATCGCCACCGACGCACCGCCGGGGTCCGGCACGCTGCCGCTACTGCTGACGGGTACGGTCGCCAGCGTGATCGACGCCAGCGCTGCCACGCTGCGCACCACGCTGGCACAGCTCGCCGCCCTGGCGCCGCACCCCGCGACACCGCTCGATTCCGCCGCCTGGTGCGCCGCACCCTACCGCCCGGTGCCCACCATCGTCGAAGCTGCCTGCATGCTCTACGCCCGCAACGGCGTGGCCGAGATCGCCGCCGCACGGGCCGACGCGGATAATCTCGGCCGCACCACGGCGGCCATCCTCGCCCAGATCGCCCAGGCCCGTACGGATGCCGCGCGCCTGATCCTGTTCGTCACCGGCATCCCCGGCGCCGGCAAAACGCTCTGCGGTCTCAACGCCGCCTTCGGCGCGCCGGAGGCCGCCCGCGCCACCTTCCTCACCGGCAACCCCACTTTGGTCCACGTATTGCGCGAAGCCCTGGCGCGCGACGCTATCGCGCGCGGTGCCGATGCCCGCGCCGCGCGCCAGCAGATGGAAGGCGCCATCCAGGCGTTGCCGCGCTTCCGCGATCACCACGTCGCCACCGGCGAGGTACCCGCCGAGCAGATCGTGGTGATCGACGAGGCGCAGCGCTGCTGGTCGCGCGCCCACGCCATCGCCAAAACCCGCGACCGCCCCGTCCGCCTCACCAACAGCGAGCCCGGCCATCTGCTCGCCGCTTTATCGCGCCACCCGGGCTTCGCTGCCATCATCTGCCTGGTCGGCCACGGCCAGGAAATCCATGACGGGGAGGGCGGGCTGGCCGAATGGGGCCAAGCCCTGCGTGCCGCACCCGGCTGGCGCGTCGCCGCCGCGCCCGACCTGCTGACGGCCACCGATCCGCGCCAGCAGCTCGGGCCGCTGCCCAACCTTGCCGTCGTGCCCCCGCTGCACCTGCAGGTGCCCATCCGGCAGATCCGCAGCACCGCCGCCGCATCCTGGGTCGATCACGTGCTCGCCGGCCGCGCCGATGCAGCCTCCGCCCTCGCCGAAGCGGCCGGTGGCGTCCCGTTCATGCTCACCCGCAGCCTGCCGGCCATGCGCGCCTGGCTCCGCGCCGCCGCCCGCGGCAGCCGCCGTTGCGGCCTGCTCGCCAGCGCCGGCGCCCGCCGCCTGCGCGCGGAAGGCCTCGGCGCCGAGCTGCCCCACATGGACGCCAAGGCCGTCGCCCGCTGGTTTCTGGACCGCTGGCCCGACGTGCGCGCCTCCGATGCCCTCGAGGTCGTTGCCACCGAATTCAGCTGCCAGGGCCTGGAGCTGGATTACGCCGGCCTGTGCTGGGACGGCGACCTGATCCGCACCCCCAACCAACCCGCCTGGCGCGTGCGCAGCTTTCGCGGCAGCCGCTGGACGCTGCCGACCGGTGCGGAAGCCATCGCCAACCAGGTCAACACCTATCGCGTGCTGCTGACCCGCGCGCGCTACGAAACAATCATCTTTGTACCGCGCGGTGACGCCGACGATGCAACGCGCAGCCCGGCTGAGCTGGACGGGGTCGCTGACTATCTCGGCGCGTGCGGGGTCGGTGCCTTGGCGCCCTTACCCGTTGAGGCGACCAAGCAAGCAAGCCAAGCAGTTCTTTTTTGAAAAAAAGAACCAAAAAACTTTTGTCTCGGCTGTCGCGGCTTTCTCCGGCCCACGCGCGCGAACTAAGTAAAACTTTTTTGCCTCTTTTTTTCAAAAAAGAGGTCCTTGCCTTCCTCGCCTGGTCGTTCGCCGCTCAAGCCAGCCCCGTAAAAGTAACAACCTGGAACCTGAACTGGCTCACCACCCGCACCCGCGCCGAAGCGCATCTGCCATCCGATGTCCATCCCCGCCACGCCGAGGATTTCGCCCGCCTGGCCGGCTACGCCCACAAGCTTAACGCTGACATTGTCGCCTTCCAGGAAGTGGACGGCCCGCAAGCCGCCGCCGCGGTCTTCGACCCCGCCCTCTACACGCTTCTCACCATCGACGAGCCGGTTACGCAGCGCGTCGGCATTGCCGTGCGCCGCGACCTGCCGATCATCCGCAACCCGGATGTGACCGCGCTCGACGTGGAAGCCACCGCGCATTTTCCCCTGCGCGACGGGCTGGACGTTACCGTCACGCTACCCGGCAATCACAAGCTGCGCATCCTGGTCGTGCATTTGAAAACCGGCTGCCAGACCGACGCGCTGGCCACCTCCACACGCCAGCAATGCGCGCTGCTGGCCCGGCAGATCCCGCCGCTGGCCGCCTGGGTGGCAGCACGGCGGCAGGAGGGTGCCGCGTTCCTCGTCATGGGCGATTTCAACCGCGTGTTCGACGCCCCGGAGGAAGTGGGCACCGCCCTGGCGCGCGAAGCGCCGCTTGTGCGCGTCACCGCCGGCTACGCCAACCCGTGCTGGGACGGCGCACCCTTCATCGACCACATCTTTGCCGGCGGGCCTGCGGCAGCCTGGCTGGTCCCGGGCTCGCTGCGTGTGCAGACGTATCAGGAAACCGACCCTGCCCAGCAATCCCGCCTGTCGGACCACTGCCCCGTCTCGGTTCGCCTGAACCCCTAGCCCGAACCGGCGCGGCCATCGCGTGTTCCCCTATCCCGCAGGCCGCTTCGGTGCCAAGGTTTTGCCCGCCATTCGGGGCCGCCGCGCGCGCCCTCGTTCCATTCCTCCAGGAGTTCGCCATGGCCTACACAGCAATCGCTACCACCACGGCCGGCCGCAACGGCCACGTGGACAGTTCCGACGGCGTGCTCCATCACGACCTGGCCATGCCCGGCGCCGGCAAGAGCGAGGCGACCAATCCGGAGCAGCTCTTCGCCGCCGGGTACTCCGCCTGCTTCGGGTCGGCGATCATGGCCGTGGCCGGCGCTGGCAAGGTCAAGCCAGAGGCGGTCCACGTCACCGCGGAAGTGACGCTCAACATCAACAACAACGATTACAGCCTGAGCGTGAAGCTGAAGCCGAAGATCGACGGCGTGGATCGCGCCACGGCGGAATCCCTCGTCGCCCGCGCCCACGAGGTGTGCCCCTACTCGAAAGCCACCCGCAACAACGTGCCCGTCGAGATCGAGCTGCAGTGAGCGCTGCTTCCGAGGCTGCCGGCACGGCGCTGGTCACCGGCGCCACTGCCGGGTTCGGCGCGGCCATCACCCGCCGCCTGGTCTCGCAGGGCTGGCGGGTGATCGCGGCCGGCCGCCGGCAGGATCGGCTGGATGCGCTGGCCGCCGAACTCGACGACCGCGTGCTGCCGCTGCAGCTCGACGTGACGGATGCGGCAGCCGTGGCTGCGCTGCCGGCCAGCCTGCCGGGCAGCTGGAAGATGGTGGACGCGCTGGTCAACAACGCCGGCCTCGCTCTGGGCCTCGCCCCGGCCCAGCAATCCGCCGTCGCCGACTGGGATCGCATGGTGCAGACCAACGTCAGCGGCCTGCTGCACATGACGCACGCGCTGCTGCCCGGCATGGTCGAGCGCAACCGTGGCCATATCGTCAACCTCGGCAGCATTGCGGGCACCTATCCCTATCCCGGCGGCCACGTGTACGGCGCTACCAAAGCGTTCGTCCGCCAATTCACGCTCAACCTGAAGGCCGATCTGGTCGGCACCGGCGTCCGCGTTACCGATATCGAGCCAGGGCTGTGCGGCGGCACCGAATTCAGCGAGGTCCGCTTCGGTGGCGACGCCTCCAAGGCTGCTGCCGTCTATGAGGGCACCACGCCGCTGACGGCGGCCGACATCGCCGAGGCCGTCGCCTGGGTGCTGCATCTGCCCGCGCACGTGAATATCAACCGCATCGAAATGATGCCGACCTGCCAGGGCAACGGTCCCTTCAACATCAAACGCCGCCCATCATGAAAACCCGCAAGCTGCTGGACCGCTACCGCGTCACCGACGGTGCGGAGTTCCACCTGGCCGACCACGCCCCCGACGACCGTGGCGGCAACTATGTCGATCTGGACAATATCGATACGCTGCTGCAGGACGGCGTAGCTCGCCTCGCGGCGCTGCAAACGCGGCTCTATGCCGCGCAGAGCTGGTCCATGCTCGTGGTGCTGCAGGCGATGGATGCGGCCGGCAAGGACGGCACGATCAAGCACGTGATGACGGGCGTGAACCCGCAGGGTGTCGTCGTCACCGCGTTTAAGCAGCCCGGCCCGGAGGACCTTCTCCACGGCTTTCTCTGGCGCGTTCACTCCCACGCGCCGGCGGCCGGCCAGATCGCCATCTTCAACCGCAGCCATTACGAAGACGTGCTGATCACCCGCGTCCATCCAGAGATGCTGGACCACACGCATATCCCCGAACCGCTGCGTGCCCGGAAGTTCTGGCGCCACCGGCTGGAGGATATTGCCGCCTTCGAGCGATACCTCGCTCACCAGGGCACCATCGTGCTCAAGATCTTCCTCAACGTCAGCCGCGCTGAGCAGAAGCGACGGTTTCTCAGCCGCCTGGACGAACCTGCCAAGAACTGGAAGTTCAGCGCCGCCGATCTGCAGGAACGCGATCACTGGGACGCGTATATGGACGCCTACCAGCACGCCATCGAGGCCACCGCTACGCCGCACGCACCGTGGTTCGTCGTCCCGGCCGACAACAAGCGACTGGCTCATCTCATCGTCGCCGAAGCGATCATCGAAGCGCTGGACGACCTTGAACTCAAAGAACCCACCCAGCCCGAAGCCGAACAGGCCCGCCTGGCGGAGGCCCGGGCAAGGCTAGAGGCCGAGTAGGCGGGGCGTTCAGCCGCCCGCCACCCAGCATATCGGACCGAAACGCCATGACGATACTTTCAGCTCTGCTCGGCCGCCTCAGGCGCGCATGGTCCGGCAAGCCCGCCACCCAGCCGCCGCCGCCGCCCATACTCCCACACAACAGCCCGATCGCGTCGGCGCATGCACTGCCCGAAGCGGCGGGGGAACCGATCCTGCTTGCAGTCCAGCAGAGCCACGGCTCCGTCGAACACTACTACCATTTCATCCTCGGCTTCCTGGCGCCGATCCTTCTGCAGCCGCCGGAGGAGTTGGCGCAGCGCCAGATCGTCAAAACCTGCGGGCCGCTGGACGCCCACATCCGGGCGCTGGGCATGCCCCAGCTGGTGATCGCGTCGAGGGCGGAATGCCAGGCCATACGGGCCAGCGGATGCCGCAGCCGCTCGCTTCACGGGATCGACGATCCTGCTGATTTCGACGCGGCAAAGCTGCAGCGATTCCGCGAGGCAATCTTCAGCCGCCTCGCGCTGCGCGATGTGCCGCAAGCCGATGGTGTGCTGATGATAGGCCGGGGTGTGTCGCCCGAATTCTATCAATCGCCCGATGCCGAGGTGAAAACCAGCGCCAACCTGCGACGGTCCATACCCAACATGCCGGCGATCAAGGAAGCCATCGAGCGCTCCGGTCGGCCAGTCCGCTACGCCGAGCTGGAACAGGAAGGTTTCGCCGCCCAGGTAGCCCTGTTCGCCAGCGCCCGCACGGTCATTGCCCAGCACGGCGCCGCGCTGGTCAACGTCCTGTGGATGGAGCCGGGTGGAACCGTCATCGAGATCACGCCCAAAAGGGGCGAGGGCGTGTTCAACGACGTATTCAAGAAACTCGCCGAGGATTGCGGCCACACTTACGTCCGTGTGCAACAGTCGTTGCCCCATGCGGAAGTCTCTCCGGAGGCGGTGCTGGCCGCGCTGGCCACCGTCGCGGACGTGCGCTCTCACCCTTGAGCCGGTTGTCGTCTCGACGGCGCAGTCGCGCGCAAAGCAGGTGAGGCGGCTCTTTTTTGAACGAAGAAAGAGCCAAAAACTCCCCGCTTCAGACTATGCGTTCGGCAAACAGGCCTTACGCCGCCGGCATCAGCACCTTGTCGATCACGTAGATCACGCCGTTGCTCTGCACCACGTTGGGGATCGTCACCATCGCGACGTTGCCGCCGGCATCAGCCACGTTCAGCATGTTGCCGGTGCCCTTGGTCACCGTCAGCGTGCCGCCCTGAACGGTCGTCAGCTTGGCGGTGCCGCCGCCGGCCTTGATCATTGCCATCAGCTTGGCGCTGGTCAGGTTGCCCGGCACCACATGGTAGGTCAGCACGGCCGTCAGCTTCGGCTTGTTGGCGGGTTTCAGCAGCGTGTCCACCGTGCCGGCCGGCAGTGCGGCGAATGCCTCGTTGGTCGGCGCGAACACCGTGAACGGGCCCGGCCCGTTCAGCGTATCGACCAGCCCGGCCGCCTTCACTGCGGCAACCAGCGTCGTGTGATCCTTGCTCTGGCTGGCATTGGCCACGATCGTCTTGGACGGATACATCGCCGCACCGCCAACCTGGACGGTGTGCTCGGCCATTGCCGGCGCCGCGGCCAGCAGAACCAGTGCGGCAAAACCGGCTTGAATGAACTTCATCGTGCAACTCCTTCAGGACGCGGCCAAACCGGCCGCACCTCCTGTCTCGCGGGCTCTTCGCCCGGCGGATGCAAACGCTCACGTAAGGGTGTCATCCGCAACGTTGCCGCTGCGTGGCCAGCCGCGGCCGCACAACGCCCGCGCCACCGGCCCACAAACGCGCTAGCCTCGCGCCATGCCCGATTACTCCCACGAGTCCCGCCACGGCGGCCGCGTCGCCGGCGTGGACGAGGTGGGCCGCGGCCCGCTCGCCGGCCCGGTGCTGGCCGCGGCCGTCGTGTTCACCGCCGGCGTCCCGGCCTCGCTCGCCGCCATGCTCGACGATTCCAAGCAGCTCACCGCGGCACAGCTCCAGGCCGCCTATGCCGCCCTGCGCGCGCTGCCATCGGCCGAGATCGCGGTGGCCGCCGCGTCGGTGGCCGAAATCGCCCGCCTCAACATCCTGCACGCCGCCATGCTGGCGATGGCCCGCGCCGTGCTTCGCCTGCCGATGCCGCCCGACATCGCGCTGGTGGACGGCAACCGCGCGCCGCCGCTCACCTGCCGCGTGCAATGCGTGGTCGGTGGCGATGCGCTCTGCCTGTCGATCGCCGCCGCCTCCATCATCGCCAAGGTCACCCGCGACCGCGCGATGGCGCGGCTGCACGACCGCCATCCGCATTACGGCTGGGCCAGCAACGCCGGCTACGCCACCTGCGCCCACCGCACCGCGCTGGAACATCACGGCCCCACCCGGCACCACCGCGCCGCGTTCGGCACCGTGCGGCTGCTGCGCGAAGCCGCCGCGGCGCAAGCTTAGGCTCCCCGGCGTTCTCAACGCCGCCCACCGCGCCTACATGGCCGGCATGTCCTTCCCCACCGCGCGCGATCCTATTCTCTCGCTGTTCCAATCCGCGGCTGCAGCCCAGCCCGATCCGGCGCTGCACGCGGCCGCCGCCCACATCGTGGCCGCCGCGCCGCAACCGCCGCCGCCCGGCACCACCTGCGCCGCCCTCGGCCTGGCCTATCTGCGCGCCGTGGCCTCGGGCGATCCGGCGCGCGTCACCGCGGCGCACGACCGCCTGCAATATTCCGAGTGCGATCCGCTCTGGGGCGAAACCCTGCTCACTTACGCCGCCCGCTTCCTGCCCGCCGGCCAAGCCCTGCCCATCCCCTATCGCCGCCACACGGCACTCACTGATTTCGTCCTGACCGCCTCGGCGCCAAGCCTGCGCATCGCGCTGCTGTCGGATTGGGGCACCGGCAACGATCAGGCGCGCCGCGTGGCCGCCCTGATGGCCGCCCAGAAGCCCGATTGCGTCATTCACCTCGGCGACATCTACTATTCCGGCACGCCCGAGGAATGCGCCCGCAACTTCCTCACCCCGCTGCGCGCCGTGCTGCCCGCAACGCCCGTCTTCACCCTGTGCGGCAATCACGACACCTACAGCGGCGGCCAGGGCTATTACGGCCTGCTCGATACGCTCGGCCAGCCGGCCAGCTATTTCTGCCTGCGCAGCCCCGATCTGTCCTGGCAGATCCTGGCCGCCGACACCGGCCTGAATGATCGCAACCCGTTCGACGAGACAGCCGCGCTCACCCTTCTCGATCCGCAGGAGGAGGCCTGGCACGCCCACCAGCTCACCGGTTTCCCGGGCCAGACGATCCTGCTCAGCCACCACCAGCCCTTCTCCGCCTATCGCCAGATCGGCCCCGCCGGGCGCCACAGCCCGATCAACCCCAACCTGATGGCCAGTCACGCCCGCCTCAGCCGATCCGGCCCGATCACCGCCTGGTTCTGGGGCCACGAACATCGCCTGGCGCTTTACGCGCCGTATGAGGGCGTCGCCGCCGGCCGCAACATCGGCTACGGCGCCGTGCCGCGACAGGCCGAGCGGGACGTCCTCGCCGGCCTCAACAATCCGCCGGCGCTCGCCGTGGCCACCGACCTCGATGTGGTGGACGGCGCCTACACACACGGCTTCGCCCTGCTCGATACCGCGCCGGACAGGCTGGACGTCTCCTACTGGGCGCTCACCCACCCCGACGGCCCGATCCACCGCGAGACGTTCACCGCCGACCCCACCAGCGCACCCCAAGCCTGACGAGCCCCGCTTTGTTTGGTGACGCCGGGGCAGGGGTGCCGGCGCTCACCCCAGCGCCGCGCGCAGCCCGGCCCCCGCAGCCAACGGACATAGCGGCAGGCAGGCTGCCAGGTAGGCGCCCAGCAGCAGCAGCTCGCCGCGCCCCGAGCCGCCGCCCGCCACCGCATCGGCCGCCGCGGCGCCGAAGATCAGCACCGGCACGCTCAGCGGCAGCACCAGCACCGGCAGCAGCACGCCGCCCCGCCGCGCGCCCAGCACCACCGCGGCGCAGGCCGTGCCCAGCAGGCTCAGGCAAGCCGTCCCCAGCGCCAGCCCACCCACCAGAACCGGCAACGCGGCCGCCGGCACGCTTAGCATGCCGCCCAGCGGCACGGCCGCCACCAGCAGCGGCACGCCCGTTACCAGCCAGTGCGCCATCGCCTTGGCCAGCGCCGTCAGGCTGGCCGGCAGGCCGCACAGCAGCAGCTGGTCCAGGCTGCCATCCTCGTAATCGGCGCCGAACAGCCGCTCCAGCGGCAACAGGGCGGCCAGCAGCGCGCACACCCACACCACGCCGGGCCCGATGCGTGCCAGCACCTCCGGCCCTGGCCCGATGGCCAGCGGAAACAGGGCGCCCGCCACGAAGAAGAACAGCAGTGCCCCGGCGCTGTCGCCGCCATGCCGCGCCGCCAGCAGCATCTCGCGCCGCAGCAGCGCGCCCCATGCCCTCAACCGCCCAGGCCCAACGATGCGGCATCCGGCAGCGGCAGCGGCAGATGCGTCGCGGCCACCACCATGCCGCCGCCGGCGCGGTGCCGCGCCAGCACGCCGCCGAACGCAGCGATCGAAGCGGCATCCACGCCCAGCGTCGGCTCGTCCAGCAGCCACAGTGCCGCCCGGCTCACCACCACGCGCGCCAGGGCCAGCCGCCGCCGCTGCCCGGCCGAGAGCAGCCGCGCCGGCGTGCCGGCCAGCGCGCCCAGCCCCACGCTGGCCAGCGCCGCGCCCACATCGCCACCGGCCACGCTGGCCGCGAAGCGCAGATTTTCGGCGGCACTCAGCCCAGGCTTGATGGCGTCGGCATGCCCCAGATAGGCCGCCGGCAGCCCGCCAGCCGCATCCACCACCACCCGGCCGCCATCCAGCCGCAGCAGCCCGGCCAATGCCCGCAGCAGCGTGCTTTTGCCGGCGCCGTTCGGCCCCACCAGCAGCAGCGCCCCGCCCGCCGGCACACTGAAGCTCAGCCTGTCCAGCACCAGCCGGTCGCCGCGGAACACGCTCACCGCCTCCGCCACCAGCCCGCCGGCCACTACTGCAACTGCTCGATCTTGGACCATACGCGCTTGAAGATGCCTTCGCGCAGCCGCCGTTCCACCGCATCCTCGCCGGCCAGGTCCGGATGCAGCTCGCGCGCAAGAAAGCGCCGCAACTGATTGAATTTCTTGTCCGGCCCACGCTCCTCGGCCGGCCCGTCCAGTGCTGCCTGCAGCGTTCGCAGCCGTGCCTCGGCCGCGGCGACCGACATCTGATACAGATCGCGCTGCTGGCGCGCCTCGGTCAGCTCGGCGGCCAGCGCCACGCATCGGGCTTCCAGCGCCTGGGTCGTCTCGGCTGAGGCGCGCCGCTCGCTGGCCACCCGCTCCTGCTCGCGCGCCAACTCGCTCAGCCTGGCCTCGGCCGCACTCGCGCGCTGCGGCCCCGGCTCGGCTGCCGTCGCCCGCCCGAACGCGCCACCGGCCGGCCGGCTCACCGCGCCGGCCCCCGCGCGGTCGAACGGCGTCTCGTGCCGCCCGTCGCCATAGGCATCGGCGGCGATATAGGCGCCGGGCGTCACTTCCAGCCCCTGGCGCTCGGCAAATTCCAGGAACTCGCGCGCCGAGCCCACGATGCGCGGCAGCCGCCCGTCCTTCTCGATCACGATGGAACGCGGCTGCAGCCGCAGCCGGAATGCACGCTTCAGCAGCCCCGCGCGCGCCGCCTCGAACCACGGCTCGTTCTCGATTTCGTAACGCTGCATGACTAAGCCGCTAGCCGAGCCGCCAGGCTTGCGCAAGCAAAGCCCGCGATGCTGCGGCAACCCGGCCACCCAGGCGGCGCGCCCGTAACAGCCGCAGGCCAGCCAAGCGCCGCGCCGATCAAAACCCGGCGCTTGCCTTGTGACTGCCCCGGGCCACGCTATAACCCGCACGACCTCAGCGACGGAACACACGACCCATGAAGACCGGCCAGGATAGCCTCCACACCCGCGCCACCCTGACCGTGAACGGCAAATCCTACACGTATTTCTCGATCCCCGAAGCCGCCCGCACCATCGGCGACGTCAGCCGCCTCCCGATCAGCCTCAAAATTCTGCTGGAAAACGTGCTGCGCTTCGAGGACGGCAAGGCCTACACGGTCGCCGACGCCCACAAGGTGGCAAGCTGGCTGAAGGCCGGCAGCAGCACCGAGGAAGTACCGTTCAAGCCGGCCCGCATCCTGATGCAGGATTTCACCGGCGTGCCCGCAGTAGTCGACCTCGCCGCCATGCGCGACGGCATCACCCGCTTGCAGGGCGATCCGCAGCGCGTGAACCCGCTGGTGCCGGTGGACCTGGTGATCGATCACTCCGTCATGGTCGATTTTTCCGGCACGCCGCAGGCGCTGCAGCAGAACGTCACCGTCGAGTTCGAGCGCAACGGCGAACGCTACGCCTTCCTGCGCTGGGGCCAGGAAGCGTTCCAGAACTTCCGCGTGGTGCCGCCCGGCGCCGGCATCTGCCACCAGGTCAACCTCGAATACATCAGCCAGGCCGTCTGGACGGCCGAAGTCGGCGGCGAGACCTTCGCCTACCCGGACACGTTGTACGGCACCGACAGCCACACAACCATGGTCAACGGCGCCGGCGTGCTCGGCTGGGGCGTGGGCGGCATCGAGGCCGAAGCCGCCATGCTGGGCCAACCGATCGCCATGCTGATCCCCGATGTGATCGGCTTCCGCCTCACCGGCCAGCTGCCGGAAGGGGCTACCGCCACCGACCTCGTGCTCACCGTCACCGAAATCCTCCGCAAGAAGGGCGTCGTCGGCAAGTTCGTCGAGTTCTTCGGCCCGGCGCTCGACAATCTCACGGTCGCCGACCGCGCCACCATCGCGAACATGGCCCCGGAATACGGTGCGACCTGCGGCTTTTTCCCGGTGGATGCGAAAACGCTCGCCTACCTGCACCTCACCGGCCGCGACGAAGACCGCATCGCTTTGGTGGAAGCTTATCTGCGCGCCCAGGGCATGTTCCGCGACGCGTCCAGCCCCGATCCGGTATTCACCGACACCGTTGAGCTCGACATGGCGACCGTCGTGCCCAGCCTCGCCGGCCCCAAGCGCCCGCAGGACCGCGTGGCGCTGAAGGACGCCAGCGCCGCCTTCCTCGCCGACCTCACCAAGAACCAGGGCATCGCGGCCAACGATGTGGGCCACCGCGTCGCCGCCGCCGGCCGCAACTTCACCATCGGCCACGGCGACGTGGTGATCGCGGCCATCACCAGCTGCACCAACACGTCCAATCCCTACGTGCTCGTCGCCGCCGGCCTGGTCGCCCGCAAGGCGCGCGCATTGGGCCTGCAGCCCAAGCCCTGGGTCAAAACCAGCCTCGCCCCCGGCAGCCAGGTGGTCACCGAATATCTCGATCGCGCCGGGCTCTCGGCCGATCTCGACGCGCTCGGCTTTCCAGACCACCGGCTATGGCTGCACCACCTGCATCGGCAATTCCGGCCCGCTGGACGATGCGATCGTGGACGCCATCGAAGACAACAAGCTCGTCGCCGTCAGCGTGCTGTCCGGCAATCGCAACTTCGAAGGCCGCGTGCACGCCAACGTGCGCGCCAACTACCTCGCCAGCCCGCCGCTCGTCGTTGCCTACGCGCTGCTCGGCAACATCCGCGAGGACATCGCCACGCAGCCGCTCGGCACCGGCACCAACGGCCAGCCGGTCTATTTGAAAGACGTCTGGCCCACCAACGCGGAGATCGAAGCGCTCGTCGCCAGCAGCGTCACCCGCGAACAGTTCCTCGCGCGCTACGGCATCGTCACCCAGGGCACCAAGGAATGGCAGGCCCTGCAGGTGGAAACCGGCAGCGAGACGTATCGCTGGAACAGCGGCTCCACCTATGTCAAGAACCCGCCCTATTTCGACGGCCTCACCATGGAGCCCGCCGCCCGCGGCAACATCACCGGCGCCCGCATCCTGGCGCTGCTGGGCGACAACATCACCACCGACCATATCTCGCCTGCCGGCAACATCAAGAAATCCTCGCCGGCCGGCGCCTATCTCGGCGAACACCAGGTCAGCCAACGCGACTTCAACAGCTACGGCAGCCGCCGCGGCAACCACGAAGTGATGATGCGCGGCACGTTCGCCAACATCCGCATCCGCAACGAAATGGCCGCCGGCCAGGAAGGCGGCCTCACGCGCCACTATCCCAGCGGCGAGATCGTGCCGATCTACGACGCCGCCATGCGCTACAAGGAAACCGGCACGCCGCTGGTAGCTTTCGGCGGCAAGGAATACGGCATGGGCAGCAGCCGCGACTGGGCCGCCAAAGGCACCATGCTGCTCGGCATCCAGGCCGTCATCGCCGAATTGTTCGAGCGCATCCATCGCTCCAACCTCGTCGGCATGGGCGTGCTGCCCCTGCTGTTCCCCGCCGGCACCACCCGCCACACGCTGGCGCTGCAGGGCGACGAGACGATCGACATCGAAGGCCTCGACGCGCTGCACCCGCGCATGAACCTGCTCATGCGCATCCACCGCGCCTCGGGCAGCACCGACGAGGTGCAGCTCATCTGCCGCGTCGATACGCTCGACGAGGTCGAGTACTATCGCCACGGCGGGATCCTGCAATATGTGCTGCGGGGGATGGCGAAGGCGGCTTAGGTAGCAGGAAGGCAAGCCCCTCCTGCAGCCACCACGCTGCAGGAGATGTTGCCGGCTAATCCAGCCTAGTTGTGCTCGGCAAACGTAATGGCGGGTTTGGTGCCGCTTGTAGCCGTGCAGGCGCCCAGGTTGAGGTTGTTCGTCTCACCCGTGGTGCCGGCATTGGCCGTGCAGGCCGGCGCCAGCGTCGTGCCGTCGTGCTGCGCAATCCGCACCGTAATCCTGGTGCCCGGGTTGAAGCTGGCTGCACTGCCGCCGCCGTCTCCAACAACGTTGTACTCGCTCGCACTCCACCCGGTCGCCAGGGCAACCACGTTGTCGTTGCCGCCGGTGCGATAGGCCGTCGTGCCGTAGGTGGTAACGAAGCTGTCGCTCTTGCTGCCAGCCGTACCGCTGATCTTGATCTGCTTGAGGCTGGTTGCTGGTATCTGGGGCACCGCAACCGCAGCGCTGTTGCGGTAGCAGCTGCCCTGAAACTGGTTCCAGTCGTTATACGGCGTCGTGGGGCAGGTGGTGCCGTAATTGATCAGCCAATACTGGATGAACGAGGCCTGCGAGCTGCTCGAATAGACGAACTGCTCCCAGCCCAGACAGTTGGCGGGGTTGCTCGCGCCGCTGCACACCGTGCTGGCGAAGAAGTTGGAGTTGAGCTGAAGCGAATAGACGTTGGCGCCACCATCGCTTTCCGTCTTCAGGCCGATAACCGCGGGAAATGAGCCCACCGCCGAGGTGATCAGCCCGTGGGCGGTGGCCGCATAATCCGTGCCGTTGCCAACAAGCCGGCCGCCGGCGGCGCCGGTGAGGTGACGGGGGATGTAGGCCACGTGCGGAGCCCGGATGCAGCCCGTGGCAACCCAGGCCTTGCTGGGATACTGCGCCTTGAAGCAGCCCGGTGCGGGGGCCGGCGTGTTGGCGATCTCCGCGCGCCAGTTCTCCTGCAGACGGTCCTGCACGCTGGCGGCGCGCGCCGCCGCGGCGGTGGCCATGAGCGCGACGAGGCTTGCTGCGCTCCGTGTACCGATGAAACGAATGGCTGGCATGATGGTCGGCTCCTACCGCGAACGCTCGATGGGCTGAATACGAATGGCTTCCGGCTGACCCGGGCAATCCGTTCCGCGGCCGACCCTTTCATGCAGACGATTGCTCTGTCCAGCACCACCTGCGTGCAGGTGCGCTTCGCGGCGCGCAGGCCGCCATTGCGATATATCCGCGCGCCCCGTTATTCGATATGGTCCCACAATGAACGCACGCTGCATCGCCCTCGCCATCGCGGCCTGCCTCGCGCTGGCTGCCGCGGCACCCGCGCTGTCGCCCACGCAGCGCGCAGCGGCCGTCCGCTACCACCGCCTGCTCGATGCCGCCAGAGCCGCGCCCGAGGCCGCCGACTGGACTGCCTTGCGCGCCGCCTACGCCGCCAGCCCCGCCTACGACCCCGCCGCCGGCCACACCCAGGCCGAAGCCGCCATGGCCGCCACCCTGCAGCGCGGCGATAACGCAGCCGCCGCCGCCCTGGCCGAGCAGGCCACCGCGCGAAACTGGATGGATCTGCGCGCCCACGTCATGGCCTACCTCGCCTATACCAAGCTGCACCAGCGAGACCGCGCAGCGCCGCACCAGCGCGCCGCCCAGGGCATCACCCGCGCCCTGCGCGCCACCGGCGATGGCGCCAGCCCGGCCACCGCCATCCACGTGCTCGCCACCAGCGAGGAATACGTGCTGCTGCTGTTCATGCACCTGCAATCGGTGCGCCAGTCGCTGATCCCCGTGGCGGGCCACACCTACGACCGGCTGGACGCGACCCCGCCCGCCGGCGGCACCCCGCGCCAGCTCTGGTTCAACATCGATGTGTCGCTGGCGCGCGAGGCCGCCGTGTCCATGGGCGGCGCCGTCCCGATCCCCGACAGCGCCCTGCCGGACTAGAAGCCATGCCTCGCGCACCCGAACCTCGCCGGACTTTCCCCGTCCGCCTCTGGCGCGGCCAGGCCGGGCTGCTCGTCACCTTCGGCCTGTTCGGCGTGCTCATCCCGGCCATCGCCTCGCTCGGCATCCGCCTAGCCGTGCGCCACGATGCCCCCGCGCTGTTTGGCAGCCACGCCGCGCTCGCGATCGATATCCTGTCGGTGCTCTCCTTCGCCTACCGCGCCGCTATCACTTTCGCGATCTTCCGCGCGGCCCGGCTGAGCGACCGCAAGCACGCCGCCGCCGGCCGGCCGCAACCCTGGGGCGCGCTGGCCATGCTGACGGCCGGCATCGCCTTCGCCGCCACCGGCACCGTGCTGGCTGACCGGCTGGCCACCAGCCTCAGCCCGTCGGCGCAAACCCAGGCGCTGCTCGCCACCCTGAACCGCGGCCTGCCGCGCATGACCGACGCCGACACGCGGCTGGATTCCGTCCGCCTGGCCGGCCGTGCCCTGATCTACACGGCCACACTGCTCACCCCGCCGCCGCCCGGCTTCTATTCGGCGCTGATCGCCCGGCTGATGCCCAGCGTCTGCCAGAACGCAGCCTCGCGCGCCGTGCTGCAAACCAACGACATCACCTACATCTACCGCACCCCGGCCGGCGCGCTGCTCGGCCGCACCACCGTCACCCGCACCGATTGCACCGGCGGCACGCGCCTCGCCGGCTAGGCGGGGGCACATGAGCGCAAGCGCCGCCCCGCCATACGGGCGGTAGCGCGGCGGCCGCTTTCGCCGCAGAACCGCCGTCTCGGCCCGGCTCGAAGCTGCACGCCGCCACACTCGCGAGACCGTCCCCGAATGCGCGGAACCACCAGAACGCCCGGCGCGGACCCCACCCGCCTCCCCATCGGGCTCGATCTGCGCGCCATCAGCATCGCCGAGGGCGTCCGCGCCGGCGCCGCGGCCGCCCTGCCGATCGCGGCCTCGGTGGCGCTGCACCAGCCCGATCTGGCGCTGGCCGCACTGGGCGCGCTGCTCACCTGCATCGCCGATCCGGCCGGCCCGCTGCGCCGCCGCCTGCCGCTGCTGGCCGCCTTCGTGGTGGCCGGCGCCGCGCTGCTCGCCACCATGGGCCTGCTGCGCAGCCTCGGCATCCCCGCCACGCTGCTCGCCGCCGCACCGCTGCTGCTGGCCACCGCCTACGTGCGCATCTACGGCGCGCCGGCCGCCGCCATCGGCAACCTGCTCGCCGTGCTGCTGCTGCTCGGCACCGACGACGCGCTGGCGCCGCGCCAGGCGGTGCAGGTGGCCGCCATCTTCG
Source organism: uncultured Alphaproteobacteria bacterium (assembly GCA_963751795.1). Classification (GTDB taxonomy): domain Bacteria; phylum Pseudomonadota; class Alphaproteobacteria; order Acetobacterales; family Acetobacteraceae; genus BOG-908. The sequence goes on along the minus strand of CAVVVI010000004.1, from coordinate 894,346 downwards.
GCGCCGGCGGCGCCTACGCGCTCGTCCTCACTTTGCTGCTCTGGCGCATCCACCCGTACGGCCCGGTCCGCCGCGCCGTGGCCGACGTATGGGATGCGCTCGCCGCCCAGGCCGGCTTCCTGCGCAGCCTGATCACGACACCCACCTTCGACGATACCGCCTGGACCGCCCATGCCCGCGCCGCCCGCGGCGCCGTGCGCAACGCCATCGAGCGTGCCCGCGTCATCCTGATGGAAACGCTCGACACGCGAGGCCCCGCCAGCGGCCCGGCCGCGCGCAACCTGATGCGGCTGGAAGCCGCCGACCAGCTGTTTGCCGCCCTGGTCGCGCTCGCCGACCACCTCGAGCACAACCCCGCCTCGCGCCCCGCCGCCGCCCACCTGCTGCGCCGCCTGCGGCCGCTGCTGCGCGTCATGGCAACGGCCACAGAGCGCGAGGAGGCCGCGGCCGGCCGCGTTCCCCGGCTCGACCACGCAATCGCCACCATGCAGGCCGAGACAGCGACCACCCAAGCCTTGCAGCCGATCGCCCGCGCCTTGGCCGAGCGCCTGCGCGCCGCCACCCGCCTGATCGATCCGGCGCAGTACCTGCCCGGCAGCGCCAGCCAGAACGCGCCCGGCATCCCGTGGCTCCGGCGCCTGACTGCGCCCGCCCGCGCCAATCTTACCTGGCGCAGCGCCGCCTTCCGCCACGCGCTGCGCAGCGCCACCGTCACCACCGCCGCGCTCGCCTACACGCTGCTGCACCACACGCCCTACACGCATTGGCTCACCATCACGCTGGTGCTGGTCATGCAGCCCTTCTTCGCCACCACCTGGCAGCGCACGCTGGAGCGCGTGGGCGGCACCCTGCTCGGCGGCACGGTCGCGGCCGCACTCTCGGCGCTCACCCACAGCCGCCTGCATCTGGCCGGCCTACTGCCCATCCTCGGCGCCCTGGCGCTGGCCGTGCGCCAGGTTAGCTACGGCCTCTATATCGCCGTCTACACGCCCGTCATCATCCTGCTGGTTGAACAGACCCATCCCGCGGCCAGTCAGGGCGCCATCGCCCTGGCGCGCGCCGGCTACACCACGCTGGGCGGCCTGATCGCGATCGCCGCCAACGCGCTGCTCTGGCCCGCCTGGCAACCGCCGCAGCTCGCCGCCGACCTCGCTGCCGCCATCACGGCCCACGCGGCCTACGCCACCGCTGTGCTGGCGCCCACGCCGGCCACCCAGGCGCACACCCGCCGCGCCGCCGGCCTGGCCAGCAACAACCTGGAAGCCACCCTGCAGCGCGCCTTCCACGAACCCCGCCGCGCCGCGCGCGATTTCCTGCAGACGGCCCTGGTCGCCGACGCCGCGCTGCGCCGCATTGCCGGCCGCCTCACCGCCATGGCTCTCGATCCCGGCCCGCCCGCCAACCCCACGCTGCGAATCTGGATCCCGCAGGCACTCACCGCTCTGGCCCAACCCGCACCGATGCCGCCCCGCCCGATGGAGGCAACAATCGAGCCGGAGCTGGAACGCCTCGCCCGCCAGGTGGAGCTGCTCGGCCTGGCCCTGCAGCCCGCGCCGGCAGCCGTCGCGGCGCAGGATTGAACGCGTCTGCATCGAAGCCGCACCGCTACTATGGGCCGGAGCCGTAGTTGCCCGCGATTTAGGCCGCAAGCAGGATCGTGGCCGATACGTGGCCAAAATTGCCAGGTCGGCGCGCAGAATGGCGGGAGCTAACGGCTGCGCCCGCTCAAGCCAGAGTGACGACCGTGCGTATTCGGACCATCTGCACGGTGCGGTCGATCCGCCGATGAATAGACGGCGCCGTCCGGACAACACTGTGCCGCATGCGATCCGGCTCCGCCGATGGATGACTGAGCGGACGAGCGAGCAACTGGACGATCAGGACGCGTCCAACCTGCGCCGTCCGGTGAACCCAGAGTTAAAGCCGAAACACATGCGCGAAGCGGTATGTCAGCAGCAGGCCAAACTGGCGGCGGAACGCGCCGCGAGCTTGCCGGAACTCGCACCAAGGCAGAATAGGCGAGGGGACCCACCGGCATGCTCGCGCGAGCCAACCGGACCGCAATCGGGCATTAGGCGCGCTGGCAGCGGCGGGCCCGCCACCATCGTACCGATCGCCCTCAGCCGCCCGCACCAATCACATCCCGCGCAGCCGCCTCGGCCGGTCTGGCCGCTGCCCGCGCCCATGATAAGCCTGCGATGCAGCATCAGAGGACGACGCCGCATGCCACCTATTGCGCAGGCCCGGACAACCGCCGCCGTGCTGAGTGTGCTCGCCGCCACCGCGGCAGCCGCATCGCCCGTGTTGCGCGCCACCCCCTTCCGCCCGGGCGTCATGTGCCAATCGCCTCAGGCGCTCGCGGCGCTCACCCTGCCGGACGGTGACAGCCGCACGCACCAGCCTAATGCCGATGTCGCCCTGGCCATCGCCAAAACCGGCGGCTGTATCGACCTCACGCCGGGCACCACGCTCATCGTGCGCAACACCTACCGCAACACCTCGCGCGTCACGCTTGGCGATGGCACCGAGGACGCGACGATCTACACCGTTCCCAATATCGACCTGCGCCTGCAACGCGGCCCGCCCTCGACGCAAACCGCGCCGGCCTTCGAATCCACGCCACCCGCAACCGCGCCGCAATCGCCAAGCGCTGCGCCTACCGGGCCGGCGCCCGCACCCGCCGATCCCGTGCAGCAACGCGCCGCGCCCGCCGATTCCCGGGCCGCCCGGGCCGAGCCTGCGCCCACCCCGCCCGCGCCAACCCGCGAGACAGAGCACCAAGCCGACGCGGCGCCCACCCCCGCCGACTCCACCGAGCCCGCCACCGCGCCCCGCCCCAATCCGCACCCGCGTCTCGCCGTAGTGACCGATTTCGCGCTCCCCGGTGCGGATGCCCACCTGCAGTTGCTGCAGGACCGCAGGATCACGCCGGAAGTCTTCGCCGCGATCTGGCGCAGCGGCGAGGACGCGCGGCTGCCGGCGGAAATCCCGGCCGAGCTCGCCGCCGACCTGGCCGCGCACCCGCTGGCCAGCGCCCGCCTGCGCCTCTCCTTCAACGACCACACGCAACCCGAAACCCGCAGCCTCGGCTCGCCGCTCGCCACCCTCGCAGCGCCCGACAACGGCCAGGGCCTGTTCACCCTGCGCATCGACATGACCGCCAAACACGCCGGCATCACCGAAGAGAAACTCGCCCCGGCAACGCACGGGCTTATTCCCGCTCAACTAACGGGGATGCGGCCTGAATTCCAGTTCGGCTCAAGGCTTCCGACAATGCGCGGGTCACGCACGACACGCCTGCAACCAGCCCGGTCTTAGCCTAACAGCGGCAAGTCTCCCGCCGGTCCATCCCGCTCTCCGGCACCATGCCCGCCCGCCCGGCATTCACCGCCGCGCCGCCTACCGCGCCATCCGGCGCCACTACGCCGAACGGCAGCAGCAGCCGCGCATCGTCTTCGTCGGTGTTGAGCAGCCGGCGGCTCACCGGCCAGCGGCGCCAGCTCTCGCGGCACGGTGCGGTCAGCAGCTTGCGCGCGCCGCCGCCCGACTCGCCCAGCCACAGCGCCCAGTCTTCCGGCTGCACCACCAGCGGCAGCGTCAGGTTGCCATCCGCATCGTGGCGCGTGATCACCGCAAAACCCTCATGCAGCTCGCCGCTTTCGGGATGCCGCCAGCATTCCCACACGGCGCCCACCGCCAGCACCGGCTGTGCGGTCGATTCCACCGCATGGGGCCGCTCGCTCAATTCATAGTACGCCGTCACCGGCACCAGGCAGCGGCGGCCGGTGAAGGCCGCCCGCGTGGTGCGCGACAACGTCACCCGCTCGGCCGGCATCAGCGCCACCCGGGTGCGCTGCCGGCCCGAGCGCACGTAGCCGGGCATCAGCCCCCAGCACAGCGCCTCCAGCCGCCTTGTGCCATCGGCACCGCGGCGCACCGCACGCGCCATCTGGCCGGGCTTGATGTTCCACGAGGGCGCCAGCGTGCCCGCGTCTTCGGCGGCGCCGAACAGCTCGGCCAGCTTACTTGCCGGTTCTGATGATACGAAGCGGACGCACATGGCCAATGTCCTTCCCGTTGCCGGCCGCACGTCCGGGCTGCATCAGCACCCCGTCCGCCACGGCCACTCAGCAGGGCCGCGCCGCATAGCGGCCGCCCCGGACGGTCTCTGCCGCCGATGGTGGTATGGCGATCGATCGTGGTCTCCGAATGTGCGCATTAGGGTTGAATGAAGGCAGAGTTGGCCGCCGCCGCGCCGCCGCCAACCTGCCAAACCATGTCCAGATTATGGTCATGCCCAACAACGTTTCTTGACTGCTGAAGCCACAACCCCCGGCTCTGCTTGCCGTTACTCGATCGGCCGCCTCTGCGGCTCACTGTTGAAGGAGATGCTTCTATGCGCATTCTGTTCGCCACCGCAATTCTTGCCGCCACCGCGTGCACCACCCTGGCCGGCAACGCTCAGGCCCAGACGTCGTCCAGCACCACCACCACAACCACATGGTCGAACGATCAGGCCGCCACCCTCAACCAATCCTACACAACGAGCCATTACGCACCCGTTACCGACCCGAACCTGCAGGTCACCGAAGGCACCGTGCTGCCCGGCACGGTCACGTTCTATCCGCTGCCCTCCACCATGACCGTGCAGAACCCCGACCAGTACAGCTACGCGGTGATCAACAACCACCCGGTGGTCGTCGAACGCACCACCCGCCGCGTCGTCCATACCTGGAACTGATCGGCCAACCCTGAGGCGATACTGCCTCGGCACGGCGCAGCGACGGGTTGCAGCGTGCAACCCGTCGTATCGTTAACGTAACGGCGGTGTAACCGCAACCCGATTGCGTCACGCGACACTATCGAAAGAGGGCAGGGAGCCACACGGCCAGCCTGCCGGGAACCGCACCTCGCGAACCCTCAGGGCCCCGAGCCGCTCTCCGCGCCGTCAGGCGCCCGGCAGATCCGCCTTGCGCGCGTCGGTGGCCACTTGGTCGGCCAGCCCGCCCAGCAACCCGCTCAGGCTCGCCGCCAGGCCGCCGGCGCCCGGGCCCGCCGGCGCAGTCAGCCGCACATGGCGCGCCGCCAGGGGCCGATGCGTCACGCCACGCTCCAACGCCAGTTCGGCCTCCAGCACCACCGTGCCGCCGGCATCCGCGTCGAACCGCTCCACATCCACCTCAACGCGCAGATCCGGCACCGCTGAGATGGCACCCGCCTCGGTGAACACGCTGCTCCCCGGCAGACGCTGGCCGATATCCTGTGCGAGCACGCGCCCCACCATGTCGCCCAGCGGCTCGGCCCACCGCATTTGGCTGTTCACGTCCAGCCGGTAGTCCGCCGATCTCAGCACCACGTCGGACCGGTCCAGATAACCCGCCAGCCCTGGCCGCCGCACTTCGATGCTCATCGCCGGCCCCGGCAGTGCGGTGCCCGCCACCACGGCCAGCGTGTAATAGGTCGGATCGGGCGAGGCGCAGCCGATGACGGGCGCCGTCAGCAGGCAGGCCAGCGCCAACCGCGCTGCAACGCCCGGCCGGTCGATCAGAAACGTCAATCTGCGCTGCTTCACTTCTCACCCGCCTGTGCCGTCCGGCCACGCACCAACGCCTCGGGATGGCGATCGAGGAAATCGGCCAGCAGGCGGATGCTGCGCGCCGCGTCGTTCACCTGGTCCAGCACCCGCGAGATGCCACGCTGGAAATCCGAGTTGCCGCCATAGCCGCCTTCGCCCAAGGCGGCATTCGCCCGCTCCACCGCCTGCTGCAACTGGGCGCTGATCTTGGGCAGGCGCTGCAGCACCGGCGTCATGCCCTGATCGGCATGGCGCACCAGATGCTGCACATCGGTCAGCGCCTCGCTCAGCTTCTGCAGCGCATTGCGCACCTCCGGCCCCCTGATCACGCGGTTGGCCGAGGCCAGCGTGGCATTCAGGTTCTTGCCGATATCCTCGAACGGTATCTTGTCCAGCTTGGTCGCGATATCGCTCACCGAGGACATGATGTTGTCCACGCCGCCACCCTGGCTCGGCATCACCAGCGCATCGTCCTCGCGCCCCACATCGGCCGGCGGCGCGCCAGGCACGTATTGCAACGAGATCTGCTTCTGGCCGGTGATGAAGCTGCTGCTTTCCAGCACCGCGCGCATGCCCTGGCCCACCAGCGTGCGGGTCACCGTCTGCGGATCGGCTTCGCGGTTCACCCGGTCATCGGCGAACACCCGTTCGGGCTGCAGATCGTAGGTCACCCGCGCCCGCATCTGCCCGCGCGTGCCGTCCAGCATCAGCTTGACGTCCTGCACCGTGCCGACCTGGATGCCGAACACATCGACTGGCGAGCCTTTCGACAACCCGCCGACCGAGCTGGTGAAATAGGTGACGAACGGAATCTTCTGCGTGAACCCGGCCGCATCGGCCTGGCCCTTATCCTCGAACAGTGGAAACGTTTCACCCTCGCGGCCCAGCGGCGCCATGCCCAGCGCATGCGGCGTCTCGAACGCCACCCCGCCCGACAGCAGGGCCTGCACGCTCTCCAGCTCCACATGCAGGCCTTGCCCGCCAAACCCCACGCTCAGCCCCGACGCGTTCCAGAAATGCGTGTTCTGCCGAACGAACTTGTCGAAGGGCTGCCGCACGAAGATGTTGATCGTCACCGGACCGAGCCCGGTGCCCAGATCGTAGCCCAGCACCTCGCCCACCGTCACATCGCGGTAGAACACCGGTGCACCCGGCCCCAGGCTGCCCAGCCGCGCCGCCTTCAGCGTGTAGCTGCTGCCCGGCTCGTCGCTGCGCATGCCCGGCGGCTCTTCCAGCCCGGTGAACTCGCGCGCCTTGGCGCCGCCGGGCAGCCCCGGATCCACCTCGATATAGGCGCCCGACACCAGCGTCTCCAACCCGGACAGATCGCCCGAGCTCAGCCGCGGCCGCACCACCCAAAACCGCGCATGGTCGGTCAGCAGCTTGGCGCCCTCGCGGTTCATCCGCACATGCACCTGCACCCGCTTCAGATCGTCGGTCAGCTGCACGTCCTCGACCATCCCCAGCGTCACCGCCTTGTGGGTCACCTGGGTCTGCTGGGCGCTGATGCCGCTGCCGGTCTTGAAGGTGATGGTGATCAGCGGCCCGCGATCGGCCAACGTGGTGATCACCAAATACACCGCGATGGCGCCGGCGATGATCGGCACGAACCAGATCAGGCTGAACCGGCGGCGGCGGCGCAACCCCGCCTCGGCCACGCGGGGAGGGGGCGCGTCACTCACGCCAGCGCAGTCCCGGTCCGCTCGATCCGCCCATCCTCGGCCTCCACATCATGCCCCGCCGCCGCAGCCGCATCCCACATCAGCCGCGGATCGAAGCTTGCCGCGGCGAACATCGTCAACACCACCACGGCCGCGAATGCCACCGCCCCGATGCCCGGCAACACGGTCGCCACAAAGCCCAGCCGCACCAGTGCCACCAGGATCGTCAGCATGAACACGTCGATCATCGACCAGCGGCCAATGCTGTCCACAAACCGGTACAGCCGCGTCCGGCCGCGCAGGCGCGCAGCGCTGCCATCGGCCGTCATCACCAGCATCGAGAACAGGGCTACCAGCTTGAACAGCGGCACCACGATACTCGCCAGCAGCACGAGCAGCGCCAGCGGCCACATCTGCGCCTGCGCCAGCTCGATCACCCCGCCGATGATGGTGCTCGGCTGGCCGCGGCCCAGCCGGATCAGCGTCAGGATGGGGTAGATGTTGGCCGGCACGTAAAGGCAAACCGCGGCCCCGGCCAGCGCCCAGCATCGGTTCAGGCTGTAGGGCTTGCGGAGCCGCAGCCGGCTCCGGCAACGCGGGCAGCGGCTGCGCGGCCGCGCCTGCACCACCAGCCCGCAGCAATCGCAGCCGATCAGGCCGTATTGAGGCTGCGGCGGCACGTCGGCGCTCAGGCCGCGCGCCTCGAACGCCTCCCAAACATCCTCGTGGTCCAGCTCCACATCGGCCGCCACCATGCACAGCATCACGCCGGCCAGCGCATACAGCGCCGGTCCCACATCCACCGTGGCGATAGCTTGCAGGCGGGTATAGGCGACAAAGGCGCCGAGCAGGAAAACCTCCACCATGCTCCAAGGCCGCAACGCCTCCACCCAGCTCCACAGCCGGGGCAGCACGCGCGGCGGCCTGGGCAGGCGAACCCCGAGCAGCACCGTCAGGATCAGCCCGAGCTGCAGCACCGGCACGCCCACCAGCGTGGTCAGCACCACCAGGCTGATCTCCCACATGCCGTGATCGCCCAGCCTTGCCGGCCCGGTGAAGATGCTTGCCGTGTAGAGCCGCCCGACGCTGCGCAGGCTCAGGAACGGCAGTTGCATCGCCAGCAGCAGCAGCACCAGCGCGCCCAGATAGCACCACAGCGCCCGGTTCAGGCTGTTGCGATGCGCCTTGCGCAGATGCGCGTCGCAGCGCCGGCAGACCGCCACGTCGCCCGCCGCCAAGGCGGGCAGGTGCTGGAACAGTCCGCAATCGGGGCATTCCCGCAGCATCGCCGCGGCAATGGCCGGCTCGCTCGTCGCATCCTCAGCCCGAAGCGTCATCGCCAGCGCCAACGCCTCTCGCCCGAGCATGTTCCGGCCCGACCGGCCTGCCGCGCCACCATGCAGCCGGAACCCGGGCCCGCCAAGCCCCAGGGCGGATCGCCTTGCTTTGCACCCCGGGCCGGGCCGCCTTGCTTTGACGGACTCGCCCGAACCGCGGCAACACTGGCTCTGAACCACTCCACCCCGAGGCCCGCGTGTCCAGTATTGCCCTCGCCCACCGCGCCCACCTCATCGTGCTCGGCAACGAGAAGGGCGGCTCGGGGAAATCCACCACCGCCATGCACCTCGTCGTCGGCCTGCTGCGCGACGGCTACCAAGTCGGCGCCATCGACCTCGACGCGCGGCAGGGCACGCTCAGCGGCTATCTCGCCTCCCGCCTCGCCTACGCCCAGCGCCACGGCGTGGAGCTGCCCATCCCCCGCCACGCCAGCGTCTTCCGCTCGGAACACGACAGCCGTGCCGAAGCCGAAGCCGAGGAGCGCACCCAGCTCGAAGGCGCCATCAACACGCTTTCGGCCACCGCCGAGATCATCGTCATCGACTGCCCCGGCGCCGACACCAACCTCGCGCGCCTCGCCCACAGCCATGCCGACACGCTGATCACGCCCATCAACGACAGCTTCGTCGATTTCGCCATGCTGGCCCGGGTGGACCCCGACAACCACGCCGTCATCAGCCCCAGCACCTATGCCGAGATGGTGTGGGACGCCCGCAAACGCCGCTTCGCCCGCGACCGCACCCGTATCGACTGGATCGTCATGCGCAACCGCATGGGCAGCACCGAAATGCGCAACAAGCGCGACGTCGGCACCACGCTCGAAACCCTGGCCAAACGCATCGGCTTCCGCACCGTCAAAGGCTTCGGCGAACGCGTCATCTACCGCGAGCTCTACCTGCAAGGCCTCACCCTGATGGACGTCCGCGAAGCCGGCCTGCAGATCCAGCTCGGCATGAGCCACATCGCCGCCCGCGCCGAAGTCCGCGCATTGCTGACCGCCATCAAGAAGCCCAGCCCTCGCGCGATGGCCCAGGCCGAAATCAGCCCGGCGGCGTGAGGGCGGGGTGTGGGTGGTTCGCTCCAAGGCGCATGGCGCCAAGGCATCCCACCCACCCCGTTGCCCGCCGCAAGCCTGTCCTGTAGAAGCACGGGCGCCGCCGGCGTAGCTCAGGGGTAGAGCAACTGATTCGTAATCAGTAGGTCCACAGTTCGATTCTGTGCGCCGGCACCAGCAAACCCCAGAAAACAAACGATAATCTGAGGCGCTTTCGTTGCGGGTTCAATATCTGCGGAAAACTGTCCGCAGTGTGTCCGCAGGTTGGCGCGATTTCTGTGGACAAGCTGTCGCTCGCCGGCTTCCGGGCTTGTTCTTCTTCTGTTCGCCCGGCTACTTTGGCTAAATGATCCCACACGAAAAAAAATTAGCCCCCGCCCCGGTCGCCGATGTGGAGGCTGCCTTGGCCCACGCCCTCCGCTATGACGGGAAGAAGGCCTTCCGGCTTTCTGGCGAAAGTATGGGGAAGATCACGGCTGCGCACCTTGTCCGGTGCCTCGAACAGGCCGGGTTCGTCGTTATGAAGGGGCAGCCGCCAGAGCTGCCCACAAGATGCGCCTACGGGGAGAGTGCGGCGCGTGTCATGGCGCGAACCGAGAAGGCGGGGGAGTGATGCGCGCGCCGCTACTGCCGCCCACTGCTGCCGAGCCCGTGCCTTTTGACGAAGTGGCAGCGGTCCTCGCCGCCGCCGCTTCCCGCGTGCCAGGCGGGCCTCCGGCTCTGATAACCGCGTCAGCCCGCCAGCTTGCGGCGGCCCTGGACGCTGCCGGCTTCCGGGTGGTGCGTGATGTGCCGCCTGGCCCGCAACTCACGCTCTAGCCGTGCCGGACGGGGTGCATGCTCTACGGCGACGCGCCCGGCGCGGGCCGCTACAGCCCCGGCATCTGCACGGGCGCCATCAAAGAGCGCGTTACGTAGAGCGGCAGAACCTCACCATGCGGATGCACATGCGTCGGTTTACGCGCTTAACTAACGCTTTCAGCAAATCCGTTGAGAACCACGCCTATGCAGTCGCCCTCCATTTCGTCTATTACAACTTCGTGCGCATGCAGAAGACGCTGCGTTGCAGCCCGGCGATGGCTGCGGGTATCAGCACTCGGCTTTGGGAGATTAGCGATATCGTGGCGCTTATGGAGAAGGTAGAAGCCGCCGTTCCCGCCAAGCCGCGCGGCCCGTACAGGCCGCGCCAGCCGAAGGTCACATAAGATGCTCGTCCGCATCGCCATTTCCGCTTGCTTGTGTCTGGCGCCACTCACTCAAACAAAGGCGGCCGAAGCATCGGTCAAGCAGTTTTTAAGCGACTACGACGATGCCACTCCTGATCACAAAAGCTTTTTTCTTGCATTAGTACGCGGTGCGGAAACGGGCATAGGTTGGGCAAATACAGCAGCGGAGAACCACCCCCTCTATTGCCAACCTGTCTCGCTCGCCCTGACGACCGAGCAGATCATTCAGATGATGAGACAGCAAGCTACCGACCGGCCTTCAACAGCAGAATTACCGTGGGGCTTGGTGATTGTATTTGCGCTTCAGCGAACATTTCCATGCCCAGGCAAGTAGCTCTATGGTTGTTTATTAATTCCCATGTGGGGCATCTATGTCACAGGCCCGCGTCAGGCGAGCCTCATGCCTCACCACTCATGCAGAAGTTAACATTTCGAATTGAGGCACTACCCTAATTTAGGCTATTTAGGTCGATCAGCAGCATGAAGCGATCAGCGCTGATGGTTTCCTCGTGTTGGATCGCGAAGATGGCGGCGATGGCTACAGTTTGGATGCGCTCGCAGCTAAATTCTCGCAAGTACAGCAGCCGATTTGCGCCTTTTGGCGTCGGAAAAGCGGTGATGCCAACCATTTCGTTCAGCAGGTCCAGCGTAAGAACCATCTACCGGTATTCCTAGCTACGTCCTGCCGGACTGCGCAACCGCACCCCAGCCCCGCCCCCGTTCGCCGAAATGAACTCTACGCCGGCCGCTTCCAGGGCGGCGCGGATAGCGCGCGCGTTCGCCGGCATCATACTAAGTTGCCCCTCACCTGATTCGCCCCGCCGGATCGTAACCAAGCTCACTCCCGAGGCAGCCGCCAGTTGCTCGCCCGACCACCTGAGCAGAGCACGCGCCGCCCGAAGCTGATCGGTGGTAATGACACTTTTAGTAACGCCTGACATTCCTGATTGCATCCCGTTGCTAGTGACGCTAAAGGTATCACCCGGCACGTTTCGCCGCAACGGAGGATCACATGCAAGCCACTTACCGCCTCGGCCGCCACCATCGCCGGCCGGAGCTTCCGGCGTTGCTTAACGCGGACGGGAGCGCGGCGCACACCTTCGCCTACAATGCCGAGCAGAAGGAGATCATCGCCAGCATCGAGCACGCCGGGCTGATGTTGCACGCGGATGGCACTGTCACGCCGGACGGCACGCCGCCCAAGGAGGGCGGGGACATTGCCGCCAGCGCCGCCGCCGCGTGTATTCCGGCCAGCGCCACGGATGCGCTGTCCCTTGGCCGTCAGCTTGCCCAGGCCGAGCGTGCCTTAGCCGCCTTCGATCCCGTCAGCGTTAAACTAGGCAAGGGTGCGAAACGGGCCGATGCCGCCGATGCACGCGCGATTTTGGACGATCGCGTGGAAGCCCTCCGTACGCTGATCAGCACCACGCCCGCGACATCGGTTGAGGATGCGGCCGTGCTGGTAGCCGAGTCCCTGACCATCGCCGGCGGCCTGACCGCTTCCAAGTTTAGCGAGAACGACGCCGACGCCATGGCAATCCGGCTTGAGCGCATGCTGTTGGCGGCGATGCCGTTCGTGGCCGAGGCTGCCGGGCTGGATATGGCCGAGATGAACTGGGCGGATCGGGACGGGCTGCGGTTGTGGCGGTATGCCGGGGTTGGGGTTCAGGAGTAGGTAGAAAACCGACTTTCGAATGAGGACGTGCTTTCCTGAGAAATGGGCCGGGGGCATCACCCCGGCCTTTTTATTCTCCAGTAGCTCCGTCGCCTTCCTGGTGCAGATGTATATGCAGATGCACTGCCGCCCTCGGCCGCATAACTGGCACGCTCGGCGGCGCAACCGGAGAGATAACCGGCAATCGACCCAGGTGACCTACAGCATTCTCGCTACAAGCCAGCGCAGCCGCAACGGCTGGCGGAAGCGGCCCCAGCTTCATCCCGTACGGATTAGCGGGCAGCATGTTGAAGGGAAGAAGCGTCAAGGGCAGGTGGTCCAAAGTCCTGTCTGTAATCTTAATCATCCTTTCATTGCCCCGAGCCGGCGGATGGGCCGGCCGGATAAAGGCCCATGCGACCGTCGTGGCCTGTGGTGCCGGATTGGACGCCCAAGCTGGTGCTGGCGGTTGTCTGCACCTTTTTGCCGTCAATGTAGATGTGGTTCGTGGTCTGCACCGTAACGGCGGAAGGTTTCGCGCTCGGGTCCAGCCCGAAATATTGCAGCGCCATCCCCGCCATGCCGCCAGCTACGCCGAACAAGCCGGACTTCAGCCCCGTTGTAATTCCGCCTTCCGGCTTGCCTGGCGCGACGTTCGGGTAAACCGAGGGCAGGTGCTGCGAGGCGTAAGTCGTCGCGGCTGCAAGGCCGATAATCCCTACGCCCAGGGCTACCAGCGATCCCGCGCCGGCACCACCAAGCGTCGCCAGAGCGGCGCCGGCCAGCCCGTCGCTGGCAAACGGGACCAGGACGCGCGCCAGCCCCTTGAACCCGTTCAGCAGCGGCCCACCCACAAAGATTGTCGCCATCGCGGTATCGCCGAACACCTTGGCCAGCAGCGCCATGCCGCCGCCATACAGGACGATGTTTGCCGCAGCGTCGGGGTGATCGGTTGCTACCTTGACGATTCCGTTCAGCGCATCCGTCAACTTTGTCAAGAGCGCGATGCCCGGCCCCTCCTCGAACTTGCCGAGTGCGACAAAGAAGTTTGTCTCGGCCGCGTGAAAAGCGGCCAGCTTGCCGGTGTCCGTCTGTGTCAGCTTGTCCACCAGGTTCGGGTCCTGCACCTCCATCTTCGTGGCGGTGTTCGAGATCGGTGTGCGGCCGATCGCAATGTCTGCAAGGTAGCCTGAAACGGTGCTGCGCTGGCCGTTATCTGTCAGCCAGCGGAGTATCTGATCTCGTGTCGTCACGCCCTTTTTCGCCAGCCGGGGCAGCATATCCTTCCACACCCACTCGAAGGGGTCTTTCTGGTAAAGCTCGCGATCCACAATATCGCCGCTCTTTTTGTTCAGCAGCCCTGCATCGCTCCACGCCGAGCGGTTCTTTTTCGTCATGTGCTTTGTGGAAGCGCCGAACACCTGAAACGCGCTCATCATGGCCGTGCCGGTTCGCCCGGGCGACATTTCGAGGAGGGCTTGTGCTTCCTCCAGCGCGTGCGGGGACAGGCTGATGCCAGCCGAGCGCGACGTGCGGGCGAAGGCAAGCCAGCTTTTCGCATCGATCAGGCCACCACCGGCCTGGTAGGAACGTGCCTGAAAATCCATCCACTGGCTGTAAAGATCCTTGTCCAGCTTCTGCGTTTTCGGGTTGATGAAGGCCTGGAGCGCGTCGCCTGCCTTCTCGGCCGCCTGCACCTCACTTCCGCCCGAACCGCCTTTGCCGATCGGCGCGAGCTGGTAGAGCTGTTGCAGGCGCGCGGCGCCGGGTAGCGCCTCCAGCAACTCATCTGCATTTCCGAACACACCCATGGTGTTGCGGAACAGGGTCAGGCCTTCCGCCTGGGTGAGTGCGGGATACTGCTTCTGCAGGGTGGCGATCAGGGCGTTCGCCCGCTGCATTACGGCATCCGTCACGCGCTTGTCCGACTGCGCCATCGCGCCCTGGAGCTGCACGTCCGCATAGTCGCGAAAGCCCCGCTCCAGCAGCCCCATGCCAGCGTCGCCCGCCATCTGCGCGCCCATGGCAGCATCGAGCATGGACGTGTGCCCGTGGCCGCTTCTGGGGGTCGCTCCTGGCCTGACTGGCGGGGCGCCTGGCAGGCGCATTCCCTTGGACGCCTCGGCCATCTGCCTCCAGGCTTTTGCCGTCTCGGCCGCGTCCTGCGCCAGCTTAGCCTGGTTAGTCGCCAGCCCCTCCGTCGCCCGGCTTAGCTCGCGTATCTGGTCTATTGCCTCCGTGGGCATCTTCAGCTTAGCGAACTGCCGCGCTAGAGCAGCAATGCCCTTGCTCCCGCTTGCCAGTTCCGAAAGGTTGTCTTTGAGCGCGCCTATCTCGCGGTTGACATCCCCAAAACCCGCCATCATCTGCCGTAGCACTTCTGGAACGTTCGATTTCCAGATAAGGGACGCCTCTACGGCGTAGTTTTCAGCCATGGTCCGCTTTCTCCCCTATTTTGTCGCCCGGCACGCCGCGCAGGAGCTTGACCGCCAAGGCTCGAAGCCTGGCCCGGTGCTCACGCTGCTGGTCGGCATTGCCAGCGCTGCCACACTCGGCCTGCTTGCCTGTGCCGGGCTTGTGGTGGGCGTGGGCGTGCTGGCTGCCTTCCACCTGGTCTAGCCTCCGTCGCGCGGCTGGACGGGCACCAGCGGGCCGCGGCCGCCCATTGCCGCGCCTAGTTCGTAGTTGGCGATCAGGTCGGCCATCTCGTGGCCGAGGCTGAACATCGTGGCGCCGATGAACGGGCGCGGCGGCATGCTGCGGGTGCCTTCCTCCTGGTAAACTGCAATCGGGTCATCTGACCCCAACACCACCCTCTTGCCGTCCACCTCGGCTTTGATGGAGGCCCGCAGTTCGCCCGTCCTCAGTAGCGGGTCTGTGGCGCTTACCCGGCCGGTGAACCCCAGCGCCTGCTTTTCCTCCACTGTGGCATCCGCCAGCGCCGGCCATGCGGGCAACTCCTCACCGATCATGTCTTTCGCGTGGCGCTGCAGGATGACGGCCGCCGCGTGCTGGCCTTCCACGCGGGCCGCCTCTACCGCCGCAGGCCGCGTTTCGAGGAACGCAAGAAACTCCGCGATTGATCCGAACTTCACGACTACACCGGTTCCCACTCCAACCGTTCCCAATTCCAGGTGCGGCCGTTCATCTCACCTATAATCACCAATGCGGCCCGCCGCCGAGACTGTGACCATTTCATAGCGGTATCATAGGGCACGCCGTGCTTCGTGAGTATGATTACCTCACGAAAACCGCCGTGCCTTACGAGTTTTTTGCCTTTTCCTGTTCGGAGTCGTCCGATTGAACGCTGACCTTCATCGCGTGGAAGTAGGCAGCCATTCCGTCCGGCTTGATGCGGTTCAGCACCGCGCGGACGCCCTTCACAGAGGTCATCTGCGGGAGTGGCGTGCCGTCAATTTCGGTGACAGCAAAAGCAAAGCCGGCCATCCCCATCCACACCGGGTTGCCGGCGTTGCTTCCAGCTATCTCGACCAAGTCGAATTGGTCGCCAAGCCCCAACTCTCGCACGACTATCGAACGTTGCGGCTCCCCGAACGTGATACGCCGCACCGGTATCGGCTGGCCGGCCATGTTGAGAACCGATTGTGTGACCGAGAAGTTTGCCGGCGGGGGTGCCTCAAGAAGCGGCGCTTGGGCTTCGTCCAGTGTGTCGCTCATGGTGTGCTTCCTTCGGAGAAGAGGTGCCGGCCGCGCCCCCAAAAGGATGCAAGGCCGCCGGCTGTCAGGGTTGGTGTCGCCACTCGCCGACTGACGCGGTGCGGTTGCGTGTCCACCCCGCCGCCTTCGGGATCAGTGTTCGCCAGGAACATCGAACATGCCGCCATCGTCGCCGCCTTCGATAAGCTTCAGCGCCGACACGCTGCACAGCGCGGTGTCTTTGATCGCGAGATTTTCGACCATGTATTCGGCGGATCGGCTTGCTTGAAACGCAACGTTCAAGCGCCCGTGCAGAAAGTCGATCTGCCCACGCAGTGCTTTTTCCTGCTCGTTCAACTTCTCGATGCGCGCTCGCATGGCCTTGCGCATGGCCGAGAGGACCGGCTGCAGCGCCACCTCCATGTCGGCCTCCCGCGCCGTCACCACGCCCTCCTGGATGGCCACTAGGGATTGCGCGCCGGCGATCTTGTGCAAAGCGGCGCCGAGCTGGTCGGCTGTCACGGGCTTGCCCTCGATCGCTTGCTGCCGCAGGGCATCGTGCTTTGCCTGCGCATCGGCGACCACGCCCCGCGCCTTCAGCACAGCTTCCTGCGCGTCAGCGCGGCGCTGCACAGCGGCGGCGTAGGCTACCTTGCCGGCCTCCACTGCATCGCGCAGCATCGGGATCATCTGGCCCATGCCGGCCTCCTACGCGCCCAACCGAAGCAGGACCAAAGCTCCTGCGGCGGTTGAGGTGTCAAAGAATGCGTTCAGGATTTGGGTGTTGCCGGATGCGGTAGAGGTGATGTTGCTCGAACCGTCATAGTAGGCAGGAGCGCCGGAGCTGGTCGACGCTGCGGCCGTCACCCAGACTGTGCCCTTCGTGATGATTTCCGCCGTCGCGCCTTGGAAGTAGAAGTCCGGGGTCGGGAAGGCGTTGTTGCCATAGAGCGTATTTCGCGTGGCCGAGATGCCCCGGAAGGGAGTGCCGGGCACGTTGGTAACGCCGTTATCGACGGCTGGCGCCTGGAACACCGCGACGCCAAGCGCGAAGCCTGACGCGACAGTGACCAAGCGCGAAATTGTGTTGCTGACTTCAGAGTTGCCGATCAGGCCGGCGTAGGCTTGTGAGTGCGTTCCGCCATAGGTCGTTTGAACTGCGGGCATTATCGGTAATCTCCTTTGTCACCCTGCCAGGCATTTCCGAGCGAGTGTTTCTGCACATCGAATTCGGCCGTCATGCGCTCCTCCTGTTTCACCAAGTCGGTCGCCGAGCCGTAGCCCCGCGCGCGGGCATGGGCGTCCGTGATGACGAAACCGGCGCTATCCCGCACCACCGTCGCGCTGTCCCGCACGGTGCCGTCGCCGCGCATCTCTGCGATATCCGGACTGACCATGTGGCGGGCGCTCATGTCCGACGTGAGCGCCTTGAAAGCGCCCTCGATGTAGCTGTCCGACTTGGCCAACATCTCGTCGGCACTGCCGCCCGCTGCCCCCAGCTTCATCGCTACGAACGCCCGGCGAAGCTGCGCGGCAGACAGGCGGGAAGTGTCGTTCGGCCGCATCTCGGCGCGCACCAGGTTAAGCACCTGTTCGTCTGTCAGGAGCGTGCCTCCCTGTGCTCCGTCCATGAGAGGCATTGCCCTGACTGCTGACTCGCCATCCTGTAGAACGTAGTTTACGGGCGCATCGAAGATCGAACCATCGCGGCGGCGGAATCGTGCGGTGTTCATTGTCATTTCCTTTGTTGTTCAGACCCAATCCATGGAGCTGTCGTAGTTGCTGGCCCTGTCGACCATCAGGTCGGTGATCGCCCATACCAGCGCGTCCACGCGGTCCGGCGAGGGGCCGTTTTGCGCCGGGTTCCAGCCGCACATTTGATCTTCCAGGCCTGGCAGTTCGGCCACGTGAGAGATGCGGCGCTGTTCGTAGAGGGCGCTTACCGGCTCGGCCCGCAACGCCTTGCCGCGGCTCGCCACAACCATCCTTATCGGCGCGTTAGGCTCAACAGCGCGCACCGTGGCCTCAACCATCGCGCCGCCGAAGTTCTGCTCCGCCACAATCCTGTCAGCCTTCAGGCTGCGATACAGGGCAACCGCAGCGCGCGCCCATCCGTCCGGTGTGTATCGGCCGGAAGCATCGGCCAGGACGTATCCCCTGCCGTCCGTGCCGATGCCGGCGGCGACGATCCCCGTTTCGTCCGACTTCCGACTGGCGCCGCCGGCCGGGTCGATTGCGACCACGATACGCTTCATCTCGGGCAGGTTCTGAACCCGGCAGGCGTCCAGGTGCTCGCGTACCCATAGCGCGCCTTCCACGTCCTCCAGCAGTTCGCCCATCAACTCTTGTCGGCCGATGGTGGTGCCGCCGTATTTGCGCTCCAGCGCGGCCAGCGCGCCGGCATCCAGGTTGGCCCGGTTGTCGAATGTGCTGGCCCGCGTGATGACCGTTGCCGGGTCCGCAATGATGGAGCGCAGCAAGGCGTGCCGTTTGGGCGTGGTGCTGATGACCCCAGCCGGTGCGTCACCTTTCGGCCCGGTGATCCGGAGCGCGAACTGCAGGTTGTCCCAACATGCCTCCGGCGCCGCCCAAGAGGTCAACTCGTCGCCCCAGAACCCATCCAGGTTCGGGCCGCGCACGCGGTCCGGCTCCTCGCTGGACAGCAAGTAGGCCGTCGCTCCGTTCGGCCAGACAATGCGGCGTTGGCTCGGCTCATGGGCCGGGCGATTCCAGGGCGGGGAGATGCGCAGCAGGCCGCTTTCGCCCTCCACCACGTCTCTGCGCAGGGTGTCCGCAGTCGGGCCGATGATCCCGATGGAGCGGCGCCGGCCGGCTTCTACGGCCGCACGCACCCACTCGGCCGCAGACCGGGTTTTGCCGGCGCCACGGCCCGCGAGAAGTAGCCAAATGCGCCAGGCGGCAGTCGTGCCCAGAAACTCATCACGTATGGGTGGCGGTGCGATCTGGTCAGCCCGCGCCCACACTGGCCAGTGGAAAAGGATCGCAGCCAGTTCGGCCTCAGAAAGCCCCTCCAGGGCTGCGCGACGCTCCTCCTCGGGTAGCAGCGCCAGGCGGTCGGCAAGGTCGCTCATGCGGCCACCTGGACCGCATCGGCGGGAACTACGCGGCTGCGGTCATCTCGCGCTTGATCCGCTGCACCGTGCCGCTGCCTACACCCATCTCGGCCGCAACCTTCAGGATGCCCGTGCCGGCGGTCAGCCGCGCGCGTATGGCCTTCTCCGTCTCGGCTGCCACCTTCGGGCGCCCGATAGCCTTGGCACCCTTCCGTGGGCTTGCCTTGGCCCGTTCCATGCCCGCTTTCACGCGCGCCACGATCATGCTCCGCTCGAACTCCGCGAACACGCCCAGCATCCCGAACATCGCCCGGCCGGCTGGGGTTGTGGTGTCCAGCGCGCTTTGCAGCATGAACAGGTCCACCTTGTGAGCGTGTAGCTCCTGCATGGTGTTCACCAGGTCCGGCAGGGAGCGGCCGAGGCGATCCACAGCCCAGGTCATCACCACGTCGAACCGGCGCCGAACGGCATCCTTCAACATCAGATCCAGCTGCGGGCGGGCGTCGCGCCCCTTGGCGCCGCTGATACCCTCGTCGGCATAGACCGCCACCACCTGCCACCCGCGCGCCTCGGCGGCTGCCTCCAGCTCGCGGCGCTGGTTGGCCGTGGTCTGGTCCCCGGTGCTCACCCGCACGTAGATCGCTGCCCGCAGTGCCTTCGCCATGATCCGCAACCCCGTTTGACAGGGCAGAGGATGGCATTGCTATATGCAGAAAGCAACTGGTTTCTGCATGGGTTTGCGGGCAGGCCAGAAAGCCCAGTTTTGCGGGGTTTCTTGCGGCCGGTTTTGCAGTGGTTTTCTGCATAGGCTTCACTCGGCCAGCGCTGGCGCGTGATCTATCGTCGGCATCGCCGGAACGCGCTTGGCGATACGCTGCAGCAACTCGTCAACCAGGCGCGCGGGATCGCCCTTTTCCGGCGTGCCCAGGTTCGCCACCACTGCAGCCGACAGGCGAGGATAGATGAACGGGCACGCGGCCGTTGCAGCCTGAACGCGTAGCTGCGGGTCCGCATCGTTGCTCGCCGCGATCTCGACAAGCACGGCAAGCGGGTCCTGCGCGGTCGTCAGCACCTCGCGCACGCGCGCCTTTGCCATGTCGCGGACGCTCGCCGGCTTCTTTGAGGCCCACGCGGCACCCGCCTTGCGCCCCGCGCCCGCGCGTTTACCGCCTACGGGCATGGTCACGGTCGGGGTGTGTGCGAGTAATCATTAAGCGTGATTATAGAAGTAGAAAAATGCTGTTCTCCAGGCATTCTCCAACCCTCAAGCCTCCACCTAGGTGGTTTAGGTGGTTTAGGTGGTCGGTTTCAGCCCCTACCTAAATTTTAGCACTGCCATCTCACGTGGGGTAGCGGGGAGAAACCCCCTGATCCACCTAAACCACCTAAGCCACCACCTTCCAAGTAGCGACGCCCCCTATAGTGCCAGCTCGCTTGAGCCTCGCCTGTGTCCGGTTTTCAAGCCGGACGATCCGGCCTTCATGTTTCAAGAGCCAGTGCCCCAACTTGCGCGAGTTGACACCACCACGCTCGCCAGCAACGGCGGTAAGGGCGTCCCGCAGCGCGGGGTTGGCGGGCGAAAGGTCGCCGCGTTCGTCGCGCGTCTGCTCAAAGGCTCGCTCGCTGATCGATCGAACGGTCGCGCTGGCATCGGCGAAACACGCGTGCCAGGCGCCGATCACTTGCCGCAGCTCTGACAACTCCGGGTCATCCTCTCGCGCTTTCTCCATCGTGCATGCGGGATCGGTGCAACCCAACCACATCAGCGCGGACCGAACGGTATTGGACCAATCTGGAAAAGACGCGATCGCCGGCTTAATGCGGTCAGGTTGTCCGGCAACAAGGTAGGCCCGCACGATAGTCAGGGCAGCCGCTACGAAAGCGCCGCGGTCGTCCAGCACGCGCTGGAGCGGGTCTTGCTTGAACGATCGCAGTTCGGGGCGTTCCACGTTGGCGTCCAGGCTGCAGATGATGGTCCTGCGTGTCATGTCGCCGCGGACGCGCAGGCCGTTGCCAGTGGCAAAGAAGGTGGCGCGGCTTTCGATTTCCATGATGTCGGAGTTGCCCAGCGCGCGCACCCGGACCAGCGGGCGTTCGATGGCTTGGCAGAGAACATCGCCGCCAAGCTCGCCGTTCACGTTGTCGATCGAGACGATCGGGAATGCCGCGATCAGCACGCCGACCAGGCGCTTTTCGGTTTCGTCGTCCTTCTCGCCGGCCGCCAGCACAGGGCATGGGCGGGCGGTGCTGCATGCGCTGGCGAGGTCCACCAGGTAGCTCTTGCCGGTGCCTGCGGTGCTGGCCCGGATGGCGTGCAGCGGCGCCACCGGGAGCATGCCGCGAAGCAGGGGTGTCAGCAGCCCGGACAAGGCAACGGAGCGATCCTCCTGTCCTACAAACGGGAAATCGGTCAGCAGCCCGTCCAGCAACGCCAGGGCTGTCTCTGCGTCCTTTCTGGTGGGCTTGGGTTTGATCGCTGGCATGTGCAGCGCCGGGTCCGGCACGTGATAGAGCCTGGTGGCGACGTCATAACCGGGCGCGGTCAGCACGGAGCCGTCCGGCCGCAGCGTGGGGGTGGTGATGACGCCGGCCACGTTCGGCAGGGTCCATTGCCCGCTACGGGATTGGATGATGCTGGCAACTAGCCCGGGCGGATTGCAGGGCGTCATCTTCTTGCTGCGCGCGTTCCAGTGCTGGAAACAGGCGGCTTGCGCCAGGTGATCGATTATGCCGGGCGCGCTCAACTCTTTCAGCCCGGCCGCCAGCGTCATGCGCCCGTGCGCCGCCGGCACCTCGTGAGAGACGGGCACCACGATCGCGGCGCCGCGCTGGAAAATCGGCAGGCCCGACTCGCGCAATGCTGCTTCGGCAATGGTGGCGAGCTGGTCGATTTCGCCAGGCACCACGTCCAG
Organism: uncultured Alphaproteobacteria bacterium; assembly: GCA_963751795.1. Classification (GTDB taxonomy): domain Bacteria; phylum Pseudomonadota; class Alphaproteobacteria; order Acetobacterales; family Acetobacteraceae; genus BOG-908. The sequence continues at coordinate 872,195 of CAVVVI010000004.1, read as the reverse complement.
CGTTGGGCGGATGCGGGCCACCTCTTCCACGGTGAAGCCTTCTCCGTCACGCGGCATGGCGCTGCGCCTCCATCCGGGCGGCCAGGTACGTCGCTAAAGTCCTGGCCCGCGGCGTCAGGCCACGCAATGCGAACCTGCCGGCCCTCCGCGCGCCAGCGTGCCGCCGCTTCATGTGCCGCATGCTCGCCGGCCTGGTCGCGATCCGCAGCGATTGTCACGGCGCGCACCTGGGGCGGCAGGACTAGCCCACGCGCAAGGTTGCCCGCGCTGATCGCTGCCCAAGCCGGCAGCCGCATCAGCCGCCCGGCGCTGGCGGCGGATCTCGATGCCCTCGCCCACCACGATCTCCGGTCCAGCACGATAGAGGCGGATGGCAGCTCCCCAGACCGGTCCCTTACTGGCCTTGGCTGGCTCCGCGACAGCCTTGCACCCGGCCTGCGTTAGATAGGTCCGGTGGCACGCTACAGGCAGCCCAGCCGGGTCGTGAACGATCGCCACAAGCGCCGGGTATCGGCCGCCCTCGGGGTGGTAGGCGTCGCCCCGAAAGCGCAGGGCAGGCGATCCGATCAGGTGCGCCAGGTATCGGCTGGCCAGATAGCGGCCGGCGGGATCGCTGGCGGTCAGGACGGTGCTGCCGTTGAAGATCGCCACTGCCTTTGCGGATTTCGCCGCACGTGCCGCCGCATCCTGTTCGGGCGTGCCTTCCGGCTTAAGTTCCGGTTTCCAGCCGTCGCCCAGGCGCCGCGCCAGCTCGTCGTCAAGCTGCTGGTAGGTGCATCCATTTGCGCAGTAGAGCAGCGGCCGATCGTCGCGCCCGGCCTTCAGGCTGAATGTGCCTGCATAGTCGCATGCGGGGCATTTACCGCGCCATGAACGCAGCCCTTTTTTCAAATCAAGTCGGCGGGCGACATCAGCGGCCGAGTGCGAGACGGTCAATGCACAACCTCCCTGCTTTCGACAGGATGCAAGCCATCGCGCGGCAGGATCGTCAGGGTGCGCGGGCAGCCGATCCGGTCCGCCCAGGCTCAGCGCATGCCGGGCCGTGCTTTCGATGAAGACCACGCGCCGGAACGTGAGGGCCGCCGTAACCGCAAACCGATAGTGCTGGGCGTCACCACCCGAACCATGCACGATCGCCGCCTGCGCCCACTGGCCGATCTTGTGGCTGCAACGCCAGGCATCCGGGCCGCCCAAGCCGTTCGGGCTGCCGGGATCGTCACCGATCAGCAGAACAGTGGGGCTGGTGATATCGCGCATCTGACGTGGCCAGGGCGTGCGTGGATCAGCAATCGCCACCAAGTCGATCACGTCCGTTTCCGCCGGAATGGAAAGCGGGTCCATGAACTGGTAGCCGGCCGGCATGCCTGCGCGGATCCGGGCCGCGACCGACGCCGGCATGACCGTCACCTGCGCGGGTGTGGCGAGGATGATCAAGCGACCCTCCGCAGCGCGCGGGAAGGGAAGCGATCGCCACCGGTGGCACGGAGCTGCGCGGGCGACAGGTTGCGATATTCGTTCAGGATAGCGGTGATCGCCGGCAAGCCACCAATGCGGGCCGCGATCTCGGCCAGCGCTTCGGCCGTGGCGTGCGGGCCGAGTGCGTGAAGGTGGCGGACAGATTGTTCAAACTGCGGCCGGGCCGCGGGTGGAATGTTGTGCACTGTGTCGTGTCCTATGCTGGGACACGGAAGGCTTGAAAAACGGGGCTTGCTGGAGTATCTGGCGGGTGTCTGATGCCTGCCGATACGAAAGCGAGCCGCCCGGATTTGCCCTCCGTGGCGGTTCTTTCGTTCAGGCGGCTTTTTTGGTCGGCCGGCCGCGCTTTGGCGCATCGTGGCGACGCTCATGCGTCATCAGCCAGTCCCGCACCTTCACTGGATCATACAGCCGCAGCATGCCAACCGCGATAAACGGCATGCCGGCGCGCTCGTATCGAATGATGGTGCGATCCGACATTCCGCCGAGCTGCCGCCCAAGGGTTTCGCGATCGAGTAGCCCCGCCAGCACGTCAGGGGGCATTTGGTTGACTATTTCGGCCTGCATCGTGACGGCTCCCGCCATTTGGTGACGAGCCGGATTTCTTCCTTTCAGCCAACTTTCTCTAGCCGTCGATTTTTGGCGTGGCCTCGATCTCGTTACCTTCCGCCGGAAGATTTGGCCCGTGCATTCCGCATGAAATCTTCCGCCTGGCGAACTGCCTGCTCTGAAATCTGTGGGCGTGAAAGCTTTTCGCTCGCGTTGAAGGCTTTCCGAATATCTTCACTGGACGGGATACGACGCCTCGTAAAGATCGCTGAGCTAACAGCCTGAACGAACTCATACTGTGGCAGCCCGATTGCGCCTTTCAGTTGCTCACATAACAAGACCGCACAATTTAGGGCAACGTTTTCGCGTCCCTGTGTCTTTGGCAATGCTAATTCATAGAATGGTCCATGAACTGCGAGCGTAGCGGAGATGTATCGACCTAAAAACTTTAGAGAGGCCATTGCTAATGAGAGATCAGTTTCGAGCCTCTGTGCAAGCGAGTTACCGCCTAGAGCGTCAGCCCAGGTCTCCGCTTCGACATACTTCGTGAGCAACTCGGCCGCTTTGACTAGAGCTTTCCGTTCCTTAGCAAGAGCCTTCTCTAAATCAGGGTTATCTCGATGCATCTCGGCAAAGCCCTTGCACAGTATGATGCACTCAACCAGCTTGGCAGGCCTGCCTAACTTCGGATGGTTCGTGAATAATGCCCTCCATTTTTCCGGGAGGAGGTTTGATGACGCAAGACCGGTAAGCGTCTCATCAACCGGGAAAGTGAATCCGGGATTTGGCAACACCCTGTTCAAGGTGCGTTGTAGGATATCTATTCCGCTCCGTTCGGCTTGCTCCGCTCTAAACTGCTTGACAGCATCATTGATCATGGATATTGCGCCGCCGCGAGTGTCACTCACGGCCGCTTCCGCTTCATCTCTACCACCTCGGCCACCTTCCCACCCGAGACCACCGCGCCCACCCGCTCCGTAGCCGCGCGTAGGGGATCATCCATCAGGTGTGCATACCGCGCCGTGGTCTGCGCCTGAGTGTGCCCAAGCAACTGCCCGATGATCGGCAGCGACAGCCCGTGCGAGGCCAGGATGCTAGCGTAGGTATGGCGCAAGTCGTGGAGCCGGGCATCGCCCTCCCACACCTGGGCAGGCTTCCCAGCCCGATCCCTGCCGGCCACCATCTTGCCGAGGCCAGCTTTCGTGCAAACCGCCAGCCAGGTGCGCTTAATGTCGCCCAGTGGCTTATCGTCGGAATCGCCGGGGAACAGAAATTCGGCCTTGCCGCCGCGCTTTAGCTCCTTGTCAGCCTCGACGCGCATCTCGCTAAGCAGCAAGCGGGCAGGGGCCGACAGCGGCACCCGGTGTTCCTTCTTGCTTTTCGTGTGCGCGCTCGGCTTTCGCCATACGCCGGCATCCAGGTCGATCTCCGCCCAGCGCGCCTTAAGCACCTCGCTCTTACGGGCGCCGGTCAGCAGCAGCAGCCGGATTGCGTTCGCGCTGGCCTTCTCAGGTATACCGGCCAGGGCGGCGGCCAGGCGGGCGATCTCGGCCGCAGACAGGTAGCGTTCCCGCTTCTCCTCGGGCGCCCGCTCAACGCCACGGGCCGGGTTGTCCAGCCGCATTTCCCATTTGACGGCCAGGCTTAGCATCTTGCTCAACACGGCCACGGTGCGGTTCGCGCGATATGGCGCCTTCTTCGCAACCGTGGCGTGAAGCCGCTCCACATCGGCGTGCCGCAAATCGGCCACCCTGATCTTGCCCAGGGCGGGGCGGATGTAGAGGCGTAGGATTCCCTTGTAGTCGGTCTGAGTGGATGGGCGCCGCTTTGAAAGATGTTCGTCCACAAACCGATCGGCCAGGCTGTCCATCGTCGGTGCGGCGCGATCTGCATGGCGCTCGGCCATCGGATCGGCGCCAACATCCACCTGCCGCTTGAGGCATCTTCGCATGGTCGCGCGCCGCCTTCACGGTCCAGTCTGGATAGCTGCCGATGGTGATACGCCGCTCGCGGCCATCCGTGCGGTAGTTCAGGATGAAGGCTTTCGCGCCGGCCGAGGTAACGCGCACCCCGAAACCTTTCACATCAGAATCGTAGGTGATGCGGTTGCCTGCGGTCGGCAGTTCCAGCTTCTCCACAACGCCCTTATCGAGCAACTGAGACATTAGTCAGTAAGCCTCCGTGTCCGCGCTGTGTCCGCAGACAGCTAGGCTCTTGATGGCGTATTGTGTCAAGTGTTGTCATTGGACGTCGCAAGAAAGCAAACTATTGTCATACGCTTAGGGTGGCGTACCTTCGGACACGGCTATTTGCCTGGGTCGCGGGCACGAATTCGTAATCAGTAGGTCCACAGTTCGATTCTGTGCGCCGGCACCAGCAAACCTTGTGGTGCCGTCCCAAGGCCAGGGCCATCCGGCCTTTACCCGCAGAATGCCGTAGCCAGGCGCTGCGCAGGGCCTGATCCCCAAACAGCGTTCAGAAGATCAACCAAGCAAACAGATACAGCGTGTCGTTATCGCTGGCATTGCGCCCGAACCCGTCATAGTTCCGCGCGGCACCGTTGAACTGCGTGTAGGCGATATACTGCACGCCCAGCTTCAGGTTTACCCAAGGCGCTCCCCAGGAGTTGGCCTTGCCGAACGGCACGTAATCGGCTTCCAGAATGAACGCGTTCGAGCTCGGCCGGCCGTTGCGGCTGCCCACCACGGGTGCCGCCGGATACAACAGCGGATTGGCCGTGCCCCAACTCTCCTGCCACGCAATGGTCGCGCCGTAAGTCTGCAGGTAATACGACGACAGACTGACACGTGATTGATTCAGCGTATTCTCGGCCTGGCTGGAGCCGCCGAGGCTGGTGAACGCGCTCAGCCGGTCGTGTTCATGGTTGAAGATGCCGAGCGCCGACGCCGTCCACGTTCCGTCGCCAAGATACTGGTAGCCGGCATCCAGAGCTGTGTCGGTATAGGTGTTGCTGCCGTCGACCCGGTCGCTCGCATAGGCGCCACTGGCCGGGTTCAGGGCGGAGCGGAGAAAGATGCCGCCGACATGGGCGGACTGCCCGGCCCAATCCCATTCATAGGCCACCCTGGCATACGGCGCGACATGGGCCGTCGCACCGGGGCCATACGGATCGCCGATCGTGCTGAGCACCTGGTGCGACAACGTCTTGTAGCCGCCGGCTTCCACATACAACGCTCGGTCATACCAGGCGTACGTGGTCACGCCCACCGAGTTGCCCGAGAGGCCGCCGGCTAAAAGCGGCTGGGCCGCGGGCGTGGGCGCAAGCCGCGAGCTGACATAGGGGTAACCCCAGGCGTATGTCGAGTTGTAGGGATCCTGAACGGTCGGACCGTTATTGACATCGACACCTAACAGCAGGTCTGTCTTCCCGAACGGCACGGTGAAGGCCGAGCGCACGTCGGTGTTGTCGAGGTTGAAGCCATGGCTGATGCCGGAATACGTGCCCTGGATCAGCCCGCCCAGATGATCGCCGATATGGCCGCCGAGAAAGGCATTGATCTGGTCGATCGTGGCGTTGTCGTTGGTGTTGTAATGGTTCGCCGGCGGTGCCGGCTGCTTGCGGCCCGTGTTGGTGAACGAGCCGAATGCCATGATCGACAGCGGAATGTTGCTGGTCCAGCCCTGGCCACCGGTCTGCACGTAGCCGCCGATCTTGAAGGCGCGGCCGAAAGCGGTCAGCTGCGGCCCGTAGGCACCGATGTGACACGCCGTGCAAGGCTGGCCGGTCTGCAACGCGAAACTCGGCACCGCACGCGCCATGTCGCTCCAGGCTACCGCAAGTAGTGCGACGCTGGCCGCAAGCACCCGGTTGGTCATCGACCGCGCCTAGTGCAGCGTTCCGAGATAGGCGATCAGGTTGGCGCGCTTGTCCGCGTCCTTCAGCCCCTGGTAGGCCATCAGCGTTCCGGGAACCACCTGTCGCGGCGCGATCAGATAGCGATCCAGAGTAGGAGCATCCCACACCAGGCCGGAGTTCTTGTTGGCCGCCGAATACGCAAATCCAGGAACGCTGCCGGCCTTCCTGTCAACGATGCCGTTCAGGCTCGGGCCATTGAGGTTGCGGCCTTCCTGCACCGAATGGCAGATGCCGCATTGTGATTTGAACACTGCCTGTCCCGCCTGCGCGTCGGGGGCTGCGTAAGCGGGGATCGCCGTGCCGAAACACCAAATAGCGGCGCCCAGACTGAATGTCCGTTTAATATTCATGGCAAGGTCCACCTTGCGGTCCGGAATGGCCACAAACAAAGCAGGCGCTTTTTGTGCCGCCGGCGCAAGGGTTAATTTGGACGTGACTTACGGCAACGTGCAGAATGTCGTTTTCTGATCCCCGAGCATTCGCCGAAATACATCCGATATTAGTCGCAGGCGCGGCGGATTATTGAGCGATAACAGTCTCGAGCTGCATCCGTAGGTCGCGCCACCAGCGCGCCTCGGCGTTGCACCAGAAAAAGATGCGACATGCCGCCATGCGCGGCACCGATCGTCCCGCTTTTGCCGATCGGCGATCCAAGCTAGCCTGACCAGCCCTGCCCGCCGCCGCCCCAAGGAGCACCCCACTTTCATGCGCTGGACCACCTCGCTCCTTCTGGCCGCCGCCGCCGCCGCCGCCCCCGCCGCCGCGGCCGAAGCGCCCGATCCGTTCCTCTGGCTCGAGCAGGTAGAAAGCCCGCGCGCCCTGGCCTGGGTGCGCGGGGAGAACGAGCGCACGCTCAAGCCGCTGCTCACCAACCCGCACTACCAGCCCTTCTTGGAGCAGGCTCTGGCGCTGGCCCAGGCCAACGACCGTATCCCCACGCCCGAGTTCCTCGGCGGCCAGATCTACAATCTCTGGCAGGATGCAGCGCACACGCAGGGTATCTGGCGCCGCACCAGCCCGTCCGGCTATCGGCAGCCCGCACCGCCGTGGCAGACGGTGCTCGACATCGATGCGCTGGGCCGTGCCGAACACCACACCTGGGTGTGGAAAGGCGATACTTGCGACCACCCGGCCGATACGCGCTGCCTGATCAGCCTGTCGGAAGGCGGCGAGGACGCGGTCACCACGCGCGAGTTCGATCTGGCCACAAACGCCTTCGTGCCCGGCGGCTTCACCATCCCGCACGCCAAGCAGTTCGCCGACTGGGTAACGGCCGACAGCATCGCAGTGGGCACCGATTGGGGCCCCGGATCGATGACGGCGTCCGGCTACCCGTTCATCATCAAGCTCCTGCATCGCGGCCAGAAGCTGGCCCAGGCCACCGAGCTGTTCCGCGGCACGCCGGCCGACGTGCAGGTGCTCGTCGCCAGCTTCACCGACGGGCAGGGGCACCGCGCCGTCACCATCCAGCGCGGGCTGGATTTCTTCCGCTCCGAGTTCCGCCTCGTCACCGGAACCACCACCGCGCGGCTGAACCTGCCGGAAAAAACGGAGATCGAGGGGCTGGTGCACAACCAGCTCATCGTCAAATTCAACGAGGATAGCGGCGCCATCCACGCCGGCAGCCTCGCCGCACTCGACATGGCCCATCCGCAAGCCGCACCCGCTCTGGTGTGGGCGCCCGGCCCGCGCCAATCCATCGACGCCGTTGCGGTCACCGCAAACACCATTGTCGCCTCGGTGCTCGATCGCGTGCGCGGCCGCGCCATGGTGTTCACGCCGGCTGCCTCGGCCTGGTCCGCACGAACGCTGGCGCTGCCCGACAATGCCGCCATCAGCCTGGTCAGCACCACGCCGCGCAGCGACCAGGTCATGCTCGAAGTCACCAGCTTCCTGTTGCCCACCACGCTCTATCTCGCCGACGCCGCCACGCCATCGGCCCCCGTGCTGATCAAATCGCTGCCGGCGAAGTTCGATGCCGCCAAGGATGTCGTTGAACAGGCAGAGGCAAAATCGGCCGACGGCACCGCCATCCCTTATTTCGTCGTGCATCCGAAAACGATGCAGCTGGACGGCAACAACCCGACTTTGCTGTACGCCTATGGCGGCTTCCAGATCAGCGAAACACCCACCTACAATGCGGGCCTCGGCAAATTGTGGCTCGAGCACGGTGGCGTCTATGTGCTGGCCAACATTCGCGGCGGCGGCGAGTTCGGCCCGGCCTGGCACGAAGCCGGCCTCAAGACACACCGCCAACGCATCTACGACGATTTTGCCGCCGTTGCGCACGACCTAATCGCGCGTCACATCACCTCACCCCAACATCTCGGCATCCGTGGCGGATCGAATGGCGGGCTGCTGATTGGCGTGGAGTTCGAACAGCACCCCGAACTCTGGAACGCCGTCATCATCGACGTGCCATTGCTCGACATGCTGCGCTTCGAGCAGATCGCCGCCGGCGCCAGCTGGGCCGGCGAATACGGCAGCGTCAGCAACCCCGCCGAACGGCAGTTCCTCGCCAGCATCTCGCCCTACGCCAACCTCCGCGCCGGCGTGCATTATCCGGTGCCGTTCATCTTCACCACCACGCGCGACGATCGCGTTGGCCCCGTGCACGCCCGCAAATTCGCCGCCCGCATGGAGCAGATGGGCCTGCCGTTCTTCTACCACGAATCAATCGAAGGCGGGCACGCGGCCGGCGCCAATCTGCGTGAGGCAGCCGAGGAGCAGGCGCTCGAGATGACGTATCTCACGCAGGCACTGATGAAATAAGCGCGCTGCCTATTGCGCGCCCATCACATCGATTCCCGGCGCGCCGCCAAAGCACGTCCGCCCGCCCAGATGGAAAATCCCGCCGGTGCCGAAGTAATCGGTGCCGGCCTTAAACGTTGCCGGCAGCAGAACGGCCGGCGTGGCCGCCACCGTCTGCCCGCTGCTGATCTGCAGCGAGCCGCCGGTGGCCGGAAAATCCGGATCGGCATTGAGGCGGGCAGGGGGCGCATCAAAATAGGAACGGATCAACCTTGAGTCGAGCTGCGTATCACCCGCCGCCTGCGCCTGCTGCATCAACGCCGCGACGTAGGGGTGCGGGTCGAAACTGCCGAGATAGACGGTCTGCCCGGGGCCGACGGTGAACGCCTGCGTATCGCCGGCAAAGCACAGATCCCACGAGCCCTGGTGGAGCAGGCTGTGCAGCACGTAGGTGCCGGGGCGAACCGACTTCCAGACGAACCCGCGGTCGCTGACCCGATACATGTCGATCGCCACGTAGCTACCAGCCTGCTTGTCCTGCGCGGCAGGCGAGTACGGCGCCAGCATCAGCGTGTCGAGCACCGACCGGCTGCCGCCGAGCGACAGCACGATCGTGGCACGCCCGCCCGGTGGAGCCAGGTCGGCCGCCACGTTCTGCGGCGTGCTGCAGCCGCTAAGTGCCGCAATCAACGCGGTGGCAAGCAGGAAGGAGCGCATCGGGTTCGTTCCGCATTGTGTTCGGTCCGCTTATAGCCGAGCCCGAACAACGCCGGAGCGCCGCCGTGATTGAAACGAAAGTTTCCGCAAGGCTGCGGCTCCTCGGCAACGGCGCCAGGTCAGGCCGCTCACCCCACCTTCAGCAGCGCCACAAACCGCTCCACCTCGGCGGTCACCAGCCCGGCCTGGCCCGTCACGTCGTTGGCATTGCCCAGCACCTGCGTCACCGCCACGCCCGCATCCTGCGCCGCCTGGCTGACGCCGCTGATGTTGACGGTCACGTCCTGCGTGCTCAGCGCCACCTGCTGCACGTTGCGCGCAATTTCGGCCGTCGCCGCACCCTGCTCTTCGACGGCCCCGGCGATGGAAGCGGCAATGCCGCTCACCTCCTCGATGGTCGTGGTGATACCGCGAATGGCGTCCACCGCATCGTTGGTGGCCGCCTGCACCTGCGCAATCTGCGCACCGATCTCCTCGGTCGCGCGCGCCGTCTGCTGCGCCAGGCTCTTCACCTCGCTGGCCACCACCGCAAAGCCCCGCCCGGCCTCGCCGGCACGCGCCGCCTCGATGGTGGCGTTCAGCGCCAGCAGATTGGTCTGCCCGGCAATGTTGGTGATCAGATCGACAACCTGACCGATCTTGTTCGCACCCTCGGCCAGCGCGCGCACGATGCCGTCGGTGCGCCGCGCCTCATCCACCGCACGGCGGGTGATGTGCGTGCTCTGCGCCACCTGATGGCTGATCTCGTGGATCGAGGAGGTCAGCTGTTCGGCCGAGACGGCCACGGTCTGCACGCTGGCGCTCGCCTCTTCGGCGGCAGCGGCCACCGTCGCTGCCTGGCCAGTGGTGGTCTCGGCCGTCTGCGCCATCGAACGCGCCGTCGTCTCCAGTGCCGTGCTGGATTGGTCGAGCACGCCGATCATCGTGCGGATCTGCGCCTGGAAGTCGCGCGCCTTGGCGGCGAGCTGCGTGCTCTCGGCAACCCGCGTCTGCTCCAGATAGCTGTCGATCACCAGATCCACGTCCAGGAACACCGCGGCATTGATGGCGTGCAGCAGCGTGCGCGTGCGGGCCCGTCGCGCGGTCGTGGGCCAGCGCCGCGCTTTGGCGTCGATCACGTGCTCAGCCAACGTGCTCGATACCAGGGCGTAGGCGCCGGTGAAGAAGCGCGGCTCCAGCCCGATCCTGTGATGCACCCGGCCGACGCGGCCGGCCGAATTCAGATAGGCGGCATCGAAACGGCCGCTGAAAAGCTTGCGCCAGTGCTCCTGCTGATCGTCCAGCGCCCGCTCCAGCAGGCCCGGAGCCTTCAGCATCTCCATCAGCGCGGGCCAGGTGGTCAAATGCGCTGCGAAAGCGTGGCGCAGGCTCGGCAGATAACGTTCGAAGAGCGGGTAGAAACCCTGCAGCGCCGCCCGCGCCCCATCGTCGATCCGCAGGAACCGCAGCCGCTCACTCACATCGGTCGTCGCACCCACGAGGCATTCCTTCGTTGCAGCCCCGGCAGGTTGCACGCGAGCGGTGAAAGAACGCTGAACGCGGCCTGCCGTCAGGCAGCGAAACGCCCGGCCTCGTAGTCGGCGAATGCCTTGCGCACCTCCTCGCGCGTGTTCATCACGAACGGCCCATGCATCACCACCGGCTCGCCCAGCGGCACGCCGGTCAGCACCAGTAGCGTCGCATCGCGCTCGGCCTGCACCGCCACGGCGCCCCCGTCACGGTCCAGCAGCGCCAGCTGCGCCTCCTCCACACGCGCGCCCGCCACCGTGGCGGGGCCGTGCAGCACCACCACCATGGCCGAATGCCCGGCCGGCAGATCGAGGTTCACCGGCACGCCCGCCGCCAGCCGCACATCCCACACGTTCAGCGTGCTGGCCGTGCGCGCCGGGCCAACCTGGCCGCCATACAGGCCCGCAATCACCCGCAGCGTGCCGCCGCCCGCCAGCGCCACGTGCGGGATCGTTGCATCCTGCAATGTCTGATACGCAGGCGCGCCCATCTTGGCGTGCGCCGGCAGGTTCACCCATAGCTGCACCATCTCCAGCACGCCGCCGGCGCGCGTGAACGCCGGGGAGTGGAACTCGTCATGCAACACGCCGGAAGCCGCCGTCATCCACTGCACGTCGCCGGGCCCGATGCGGCCGCCATGGCCGGCGGAATCCCGGTGGTCCACCTCGCCCTGATAGACGATCGTCACCGTCTCGAAGCCACGATGCGGATGGGTGCCCACCCCGCGCGGCTTCTCGGCCGGCGGGAAGTGCAGGGGCCCCGCGTAATCCAGCAGCAGGAACGGGCTCGCATCCTCGCCCAGCGTGGCATGCGAGAACAGCGAGCGCACCGGAAATCCGTCGCCCACCCAGTGGCCCTGCCGCTCGCCATGCACGCCCAGCACGCGCGCCATGTCAGGCCGCCAGCCGGGCGGCGGCCTGCGCCACCAGCCTGCCCTGGAAGCGTGCGCCCTCCAGTTCGGTCTCGCTCGGCTGCCGGCTGCCATCGCCGCCCGACAGCGTCGTCGCGCCGTACGGCGAGCCGCCGGTCACCTCGTCGAGCCGCATCTGTCCCTTGAAGCTGTACGGCAGCCCGACGATCACCATGCCGTGGTGCAGCAGGTTGGTGATGATCGACAGCAGCGTCGTCTCCTGTCCGCCATGCTGGCTGCCCGTGCAGGTGAACGCCGCGCCCACCTTGCCCACCAGCCCGCCGCGTGCCCACAGCCCGCCAGTCTGGTCCCAGAACGCCGCCATCTGCGACGACATCCGGCCATAGCGCGTGCCGGTGCCCACGATGATGGCGTCGTAGCCTTCCAGCTCCTCCACGGAGGCCAGCGCTGCCGGCTGGTCCAGCTTGAAATGGCTCTTTTTGGCCACGTCCTCGGGCACCGTCTCGGCCACCCGCTTTACGGTCACTTCGCCGCCACCCTCCCGCGCGCCGGCGGCAACGGCGTTGGCCATCGTCTCGACATGGCCGTAACTGGAATAATAGAGCACAAGGATCTTAGCCATATCGGTCTCCGGTTCGAGGGATCGCAGCTAACGCCCACCACGGATCGGTCCCGCCCGGCCCACGGCAGAGCCCTACATGTTGCTTCGCCCCACCGGCGGAAAGGGGGCGCCGCCGCCCGCTACGACCCGCTCCCTAGGAACTGCCGATCAGCACGCCGCAGGCCAGCACCAGCGCGCCGCCGAACATCACCTGGAACGCGGCGGTGGTGAAGTTGCTGTCCATGTAGCGCCAGCGGATCCACGAGATTGCCGCGAGCTCGACCACGACGACGGCGCCGGCGGCATACGTCGCGGTCCAGAAGTCGCTGATCAGATAGGGCAGAGTATGGCCGATGCCGCCCAGCGTGGTCATGGCACCGCAGATCAGCCCGCGCAGGATCGGCGCGCCGCGGCCGGAAATCTTGCCGTCATCGCTCAACGCCTCGGCAAACCCCATCGAGATGCCCGCCCCGATGCTGGCCGCCAGCCCCACCAGAAAGGCGTTCCAGCTCTGATGCGTGGCAAACGCCGCGGCGAATACCGGCGCCAGGGTGGAAACCGAGCCATCCATCAGCCCGACCAGCCCGGGCTGGACGATCTGCAGCACGAAGCGTCGCCGCGCGTCCAGATCCTCCTGCTCGCCGCGGCCTTCGGAGAGGTGCTGCTCGGTCAGCACGCCGGCCTGGCGCTCGTGGTGATCCTCGATCTCCGCCAGGTCGCCCAGCAGCTTGCGGATCGCCGCATCCGTGCTGCGCGCCGCAGCCGCACGGTAGAAGCGGCTGCTCTGCGTCTCCATCTCGCGCGCCGCCTTGCGCACCGTTTCGATGTTGAGCACCGGCAGATGCCAGTAAGCGCGGTTGCTGGCGAACCCACGCACGTCGGCACGCCGGATCAGCGGAATATGCTGGCCGAACTTTTCCGCATACAGATCGATCAGGCTGCGCCGGTGATCGTTCTCCTCCACCGACATATCGAGAAAAATGCGCGCGCTGTCGGGGAAGTCGGCCCGCAGGCGCTCGGCGAAGTCGGCGTAGATGCGGCCGTCCTCCTCCTCCGCACTGATGGCCAGCGCCAGGATTTCCCGCTCGGTCAGGCTGTTCAGATCACGCATGCCGCATGAATTGGCCATCGATGTTTCACAGTCAAGCCGCCGAATCTGTACTGCAAGTGCTTCGCAATTGCCGATTACCCGGAATACTTGTTACGGCCTGCAGCCGACTGGCCGGGCGCGGACCTAGTGCCGGAAGTGGCGCATGCCGGTCATCACCATGGCAATGCCTGCCGCATCGGCCGCCGCAATCACCTCGCCATCGCGCACGCTGCCGCCCGGCTGGATCACCGCGGTGGCACCCGCCTCGATGGCCGCCTCCAGCCCGTCGGCGAACGGAAAGAACGCGTCGGAGGCCACCACGCTGCCGCGTGCCAGCGGGTGCGGCTCTCCGGCCGCCTGTGCCGCGGCCTGGCTCTTCCAGCCGGCGATGCGCGCACTGTCCACCCGGCTCATCTGGCCGGCGCCGATGCCCACCGTGGCGCCGCCCTTGGCATAGACGATGGCGTTGCTCTTCACGTGCTTGCACACGGTGAACGCAAATAGCAGATCGGTCATCTCGGCATCGGTGGGGGCGCGGCGTGTGGCCACGCGCAGATCGGCCGCGATCACGCGCCCCGCATCGCGCGACTGCACCAGCAGGCCGCCGGCCACGCTGCGCAGCGTCATGCCCGGTGCCGCGGGATCCGGCATCGTGCCTGTCAGCAGCAGGCGCAAATTCTTTTTGGCCGCCAGCACGGCGCGCGCACCCGCAGTTGCATCAGGCGCCACGATCACCTCGGTGAAGATACGCGCGATGCGCTCGGCGGCATCCTCGTCGAGCACGCGGTTCAGCGCGACGATGCCGCCGAACGCGCTCACCGGATCGCAGCGCAGCGCCGCCTCCCACGCCTCGGCCAGCGATGCCGCCACGGCCACGCCGCACGGATTGGCATGTTTGACGATCACTACGGCTGGCTCTGCAAACTCGGCCACGCACTCGAACGCCGCATCGGTATCGTTGATGTTATTGTAGGAGAGCGCCTTGCCCTGCACCTGGTTGGCATGCGCCACGCCGGGCCGCGCGCCGGTCACATACAGCGCCGCCTGCTGGTGCGGGTTCTCGCCATAACGCAGCGCCTGGCTGCGCAGCCCGGCCACGGCCACGCGTGCCGGCAGCGCCTCGCCGGCCTGGGCGGCAAACCACGCCGCGATCGCTGCGTCATAAGCCGCCGTGCGCGCGTAAGCCGCCGCCGCCAGCTGCCGGCGCAGCCCCGGGGAGGTCTGCCCCTGCGCGCGCAGTTCCTCGAGCACGGCGCCATACTGGCCCGGCTCGGTCACCACCGTTACCGCATCATGGTTTTTAGCCGCCGCGCGGATCAGCGCCGGCCCGCCGATATCGATCGTCTCGATGCAATCGTTCCAGCCGGCACCTGCCGCTACCGTCGCCTCGAACGGATATAAATTCACCGCCACCAGGTCGATCGGCGCGATGCCGTGCTCGGCCATCTGCGCCACATGCCCGGCATTGTCGCGCCGGCCCAGAATGCCGCCATGGATCTGCGGCACCAAAGTCTTCACCCGGCCGTCCAGGATTTCCGGAAACCCGGTATGCGCGCTCACATCCGTCACTGCCACGCCGGCCTCACGCAAAGCGGCGGCCGAGCCGCCCGTCGAGAGGATATCGAACCCAAGGGCCGCAAGGCCCTGGGCGAATTCGACCAGGCCGGTTTTGTCGGAAACGGACAGCAACGCACGCACGCAGGCACCTCGCGGAGAAGGAGACGGGAAGGGGCGTCGGGCCGCTAATTGGGCCAGGGGCTGACGCCGATGATATGCGCATGGCCGCCCAGCATCAGCGCATAGGCGGCGATCCCGGCCAGCGGCCGCCACCAGCCGATCTCGCGCAGGCTGAGCGTGTTGCGCCCGGCGGCAATGGCGGCGAAGGGCAGGATGGAGGTGCGCGACGCAAAGCCCTGCCAGGCCGGGCCCAAGGCGCGGGCGCGCTTGGCGTCGATCGAAACCGTGCCGGCCACCGCCACGATCAGCAGCGCCGTAAACAGCAGCAGCGAGGCGAGGTCGCCATTGCCCACCAGATGCACCGCCGCCCATAAAGCGGTGCCCATCAGGAACGGATGGCGGGTGATCCGCACGATGCCGGCAGGCGCCTGGCCCACCAGCCCGTCCTGCGCCACGGCGGTCGGGTTGGGCGTGGTCAGCCCGATCACCACCAGCAAAAAGGCCGGCAGCATCAACGCAATGGCCACCGGCTTCCAAGCCTGCAGCTGCCCCCAGATTGGAACGTAATCCGCCGCCTTGTAGGCGCCCACCAGCCAGGCGATCGCGGCGACCGAAGCGATGGAGAACCCCACCATATAGGCGCGCAGCCCAACGCGGGCCGTCAGGCGGTCGCGCATCATGGTGCCCGATACGCCCAGATGGATGGCAATGAAGGCGAGGGCCGCGGCGGTAAGGGAGAGCATGGCGCGACACTAGGGCGGGCAGCCGCCCGCGCAAAGCTCTCGCAAGGGCTTCAGCCCTGCGTCTGGCTCTCCAGCACCATTCGCAGCCGCTGCCGCGTGGCGTAGAGCTGGTCCAGCAACGACAGCACGAGCGGCATCGTCGGCTCGTCCACCTCCAGCTCGGTGTGCAGCTCAACGATCAGGCGCACGCGCGCCACGTCGATATCCTCGAAATCCGGCTCGCCGGCCACACGCTGCGGCCGCACCCAATCCTGCTCCACCCAGCGGCGCAGCATGGCTTCCGACAGGCCGGGGATCTCGGCGCACACCGCCCGGACCGTAATCATGCCGCCTCGCTGACAGGGGTGGCCATGTGGGCGCGTGGATCCAGCGGATGGCGGTCGTAGAAGGCGGCCAGCGCGTCTTCCAGCGCCTGGTCCGGCGTGCCGAGCACCACCCGCAACGTCACGTACAGGTCGCCGACCGGGCGGCCCGCATGGGCCGGGATGCCGCGGCCGCGCAGCCGCAATTGCCGGCCGGTATCGGAGTGGCGCGGTATGCTCAGCGTCACCGGCCCGGCCGGGGTGGGCACCGCCACCTTGGCCCCCAGCGCAGCCTCGGCCGCCGTCACCGGCAGGTCGAGGTGGATGTCGTCGCCCCGCCGCTCGAAGAACGGGTGATCGGCGACCTCGGTCTCGATCAGCGCGTCGCCGGCCGCACCGCCGTTCCAGCCCGCCGCACCCTGGCCGCGCAGCCGCAGCACCTGGCCGCTTTCCAGCCCGGCCGGAATGGTCACGTCCAGCGTGCGCCCGTCCGGCAGGGTCAGCCGGCGCGAGGCGCCCAGCGCCGCCTCGATGAAGCTGACGCCGAGCTGGTAGCGCTGGTCCTGGCCGCGCATCGGCTGATCCCTCTGCTGGCCGCCGCCGCCGCGGGCCTGGGCGAACAGATCGGCGAACATGTCGCCGAACCCCTCGGCGCCCTGGCCGCCGAAGCCGCCATGGTAGCGCGCCCCCTGCGCGCCGTCGGCAAAGCCGCGATAGGAGGGCCGGCCCTGCGGCGCCTGCTGCTGGCCGGTGGCATCGATCTCGCCGGCATCGAAACGGGCGCGCTTGTCGGCATCGGCCAGCAGATCGTGCGCGGCGCTGATCGTCTTGAACTTCTCCTCGGCCTTGGCGTCGCCCGGGTTCAGGTCCGGATGATGCTTCTTGGCCAGCTTGAGGTAGGCCGACTTGATCTGCGCGGCGGTGGCGTCGCGCTTGACGCCGAGGGTGGAGTAGGGGTCTGCGGCCATCGCCCCAATATGGTGGATTGCCGCGCAGCGTTAAAGTGAGCCGCGCCAAAGCCGGGCCGATCGTCGCTTCGCCCTTGGCGCACCGCCTTGGCTACCCGATAAAGCCGCATGAACCTCGTCGATCTCGGCGTCCTCGCCATCCTGGCCGTCTCGGCCCTGCTCGGCCTCTCGCGCGGCCTGGTGCGCGAGGCGCTGGGCCTGGCCGCCTGGGTGCTGGCCGGCGCCGGTGCCTACCATTTCGGGCCGAAGGCCATGCCGCTGGCCGAACAGGCGATCGGCAACCCCGATGTCGCCGACCCGGTGGCCTACATCACCGTCTTCATCGTCCTGCTGATCGTGCTCTCGCTGGTGGCCAACCTCGTCGGGCGCCTGGTGCGCGTCTCGGCGCTGGGCGGGCTCGATCGCACGCTGGGGCTGGTCTACGGCCTGGCGCGCGGGGCCGCCGTGCTCATCGCCATCTACATCCCGGTCTCCCTCATGCTGCCGCCCGACCGCTGGCCCCCGGCGGCCCAGCGCGCCCGCTCGTTGCCGTGGGTGTATCAAGGCGCGCTCTGGGCCCTGGCCCACGTGCCCGGCGGCGACAAGCTGCACGTCACTCCCCCGCCCGACGGGCCGCCCGCCACCGAGGATGGGCTGTTGCATGCCACCCCTGAAGGCCGCGCCATTGGCCCACGGCCCATACGGTCCTAACTGCAATGCGTGACAGTTGGATGACGCGCCCTGCACCATGCGCTAGAGGTGCCGCGTGTCTCGGAGAGCGTGCATGACCCCGATCACCACCCTGGCCGAGCCCGACACCGACGAGGACGATACGCTGCACGAGGAGTGCGGCGTCTTCGGCGTGTGGAACATCGTCGATGCCGCGGCCGTCACCGCACTCGGCCTGCACGCGCTGCAGCATCGCGGCCAGGAAGCCACCGGCATCGTCAGCTACGATGGCCGGCGCTTCCACCAGCAGCGCGGGCTGGGCCTGGTCGGCGACAATTTCGGCGATGCCCGGGTGATCGCCTCCCTGCCGGGGGCCAGCGCCATCGGCCACAACCGCTACGCCACCACCGGCGAGACCATCCTGCGCAACGTGCAGCCGCTCTACGCCGATTTCGAGTTCGGCGGCCTGGCCGTCGGCCATAACGGCAACCTCACCAACGCCGTCGCCCTGCGCAAAACGCTGGTCCGCCGCGGCTGCCTGTTCCAGAGCACCACCGACAGCGAGGTGTTCGTCCACCTCATCGCCATCAGCCTCTACTCCACGGTCGTGGACCGCCTGATCGACGCGCTCAAGCAGGTGGTGGGCGCCTACTCGCTGGTGGCGCTGTCCAACGAGGCGCTGATCGGCGTGCGCGATCCGCTGGGCGTGCGCCCGCTCATCCTGGGCCGCATCCCGCAGGCCACCGGCGCCAGCTACGATGCCGGCGGCGGCTGGGTGCTGGCCAGCGAAACCTGCGCGCTCGATATCGTCGGCGCCGAGTTCGTGCGCGACGTGGAACCCGGCGAGATCGTGGTGATCAACGATTCCGGCGTGCGCAGCATCCGCCCGTTCGGCGCCGGCGCCGCCCGCTTCTGCGTATTCGAATACGTCTATTTCGCCCGCCCCGATTCGGTGATGGAAGGCATGCCCGTCTACGACGCGCGCAAGCGCATCGGCGCCGAGCTGGCGCGCGAAAGCCATGTCGATGCCGATGTCGTCGTCCCGGTGCCCGACTCCGGCGTGCCGTCCGCCATGGGCTACGCGGCCGAATCCGGCGTGCCGTTCGAGCTCGGCATCATCCGCAACCACTATGTCGGCCGCACCTTCATCGAGCCGACCGACCATATCCGTAATCTTGGCGTCAAGCTCAAGCACTCCGCCAACCGCGCCACGCTGGAAGGCAAGCGCGTCATACTGGTCGACGACAGCATCGTGCGCGGCACCACCAGCAAGAAGATCGTCGAAATGGTCCGCGCCGCCGGCGCGCGCGAAGTGCACATGCGCATCTCCTCGCCACCCACCACGCATTCCTGCTTCTACGGCATCGACACGCCGGAGCGCAGCAAGCTGCTGGCCGCCCGCCACAGCGTGGAGGAAATGGCGGCCCTGATCGGCGCCGACAGCCTGGCCTTCATCTCGATCGACGGCCTGTATCGCGCGCTGGGCCGCAAGGGGCGCGATGCGAACGCGCCGTATTACTGCGACGCCTGCTTCACCGGTGAATACCCGGTAGCCCTGCCCGACATGGACGAGCGCGCCAACCGCCAGCTCAGCTTGGCCATGGGCTAGCCCCGAGGCACCACCATGCTCCTGCAAGGCCGCACAGCGCTCGTCACCGGCGCCAGCCGAGGCATCGGCCGCGCCACCGCGCTCGCCCTGGCCGCCCACGGCGCCCACGTGGTGGCCACCGCCCGCACGCAGGGCGCGCTGGAGGAACTCGACGACGCCATCCGCGCCGCCGGTGGCACCGCCACGCTGCTGCCACTCGATCTGCGCGCCGCCGACACCATCGATCCGCTCGGGCCTTCGCTGCACGCGCGCTTCGGCGGGCTGGACATTCTGGTGCACAACGCCGGCGTGCTGGGCAAGCTCACCCCGGCCGGCCACATCACGCCCAAGGATTTCGCCGAATGCGTGGCGGTCAACCTGGCCGCCAGCTATCGCCTGATCCGCACCTGCGCGCCGCTGCTGGTCGCATCCCCGGCGGGGCGCGCGGTCTTCGTCACCAGCAGCGTGGCGCGCACCCCGCGCGCTTTCTGGGGCGCATACGGCGCCACGAAAGCGGCGATGGAAAACCTGGTGCTGAGCTGGGCCGACGAAGTCGAGGCCACGCCCCTGCGCATCAACCTGTTCGATCCCGGCCGCACCGCCACACGCATGCGCGCCCAGGCGTTCCCCGGCGAGGACCCCAACACGCTGCCCACACCCGAAGCAGTCGCCCCGGCGCTGGTCGCACTTTGCCTGCCGGACGTCACCGCACACGCCACGCTGGTGCGTGCGAACAACGCTGCAATCGAGGTCACAACGGCGTAATTGCTGCTTCCGCATTTCCCGATGATCGCCATTCACCCAACAGGGCGATAGGCGCCCCCGGGAGGACGGATTGGATACGCAGACGTGGCTATGGATCGGCACGATCGTGATGCTGGCTGGGGGATTGGCAATCCTCGCAATGGGCAAGCAGCGCACCGCGGGCGAGCAGGCGCACACCATCAGCCACGGCATCGTGCCCATCATCGCCGCCTGTTCGTATTTCGCGATGGCGGTCGGGCAGGGCGCATTCATGATCAATTCAGGCCCGGCCGACTCAGGCCATGAGCGCATCTTCTATTACGCGCGCTACATCGATTGGACGTTCACCACGCCGCTGCTGCTGCTCTCGCTCGCCTTCACCGCCATGCATTCGGGCCTGCGCCGCGGCGGCATGGTGATGGGCATGCTGCTGGCCGACGTCATCATGATCGTCACCGCGCTGTTCTTCGGTTGGACCGACATCTTCTGGATCAAGTGGACCTGGTTTCTGGCCTCCTGCGTCGCCTTCCTGGCCGTCTACTACGTCATCTGGGGCCCGATGCTGCGCGAGAACGCGGCCGAGCAGCCGCAAGCCCGCGCCGATTACCGGCGCGACGCGATCATCCTCTCGCTGCTCTGGCTGATCTATCCGCTGATCCTGGCGGTCAGCACCGACGGGCTGAGCATCATCAGCAGCACGGCCGGTGTGGCCGCGATCGCCATCATCGATATCCTCTCCAAGGTGGTCTACGGCCTGCTCACGGTGGTCAGCACGACCAAGCTGGTCACCGAGGACCTGACGAAGCAGGTGCCCGCCTCGCGCAGCCGCGTGGCCGCCTGAGATGGCAACCGCCGGGCAGATCGCCTGTCCGGCGGCCCACGCCGATCCACGGCCGGGACACGCCGTATCGGTGCCCATCCTGCTGCCCGTGCTGGCCATACTGGTCGCCTGCCAGGCAGCCCCCATCGGTTGGCGAACACTCATCGCCGTCGCCATCATCGCCCTGCTCGGCGTGCCGCACGGCGCGCTCGACGGCGAACTGGCCCGCCCGGTGCTCCGCCCCATGCTCGGGCGCGCCTGGCTCCCTGCCTTCGCGCTGCCCTATCTGGCCCTCTCGGCCGGGGTGATGCTGGCCTGGCACGCCGCCCCCATCCTCACGCTGGCCGCCTTTCTCGCCGCCTCGGTGTGGCATTTCGGGCAGGAGGATGCCGGCCCCGAGGCGCTGGCCTCCATCGCACGCGGCGGCCTGCCGGTGGCCATCCCCGTGCTGCTGCACCCCACCGCCACCGCACATTTCCTCGGCACCATCAGCTTCACTGCCATGCCCGCCCTGTCGCCCTGGCTGCGAGGGGCCGCCGCGCTCTGGTGCGGGATAGCCGTCCTGTGGCTGTTGCAGGCGGCCGCCCGGCGCGACTGGCCCGCTCTGGCCGACGCGGCGCTGGTGGCGGCTTTGTTCACCGCGCTGCCGCCCTTGCCCGCCTTCACCGCCTATTTCGTGGCCCTGCACGCGCCCCGCCACATGCAGGCGCTCGCTGCCGGCGGCCAGGCACCGCGCGTGCGCAGCATGCGGCAAGCCGTATTGCGGTCGATGCCGCTCACCGCAGCAACCTTCCTGATCGCCGCGGCCCTGTGGCCGTTCCTGCCCGGCGCCGCACCGCAGCGCGCTCTGGCGTTGACGGTGCAGCTGCTGGCGGCACTCACGCTGCCGCACATGCTGCTGCCAGCCGTGCTGAATTGGTGCCGGGGCCCTATCGCGGCGCACGCCTAGCAGCTATGCCGGCCTTCTAACGCCGGCGGAACGAATCATGCGCCTTGGTCACGCAGCCTGTCTCCTCGCTACCCTGCTGGCAGCCACGCCCGCTCTGGCCGGCGCATGGTCGCCCGACAACGACCGCATCCTCGGCGACCCCGCCTACCTGCCGCTGGCCGGCCAGGTATTCGGCGAGTTCAGCGCCAGCTACGCCGTCGATCAGAACCAATACGAGCCCCGCCGCATTTTCATCGGCTCGACGCAGAGCTTCCATCGGCAGAGTGTCGATTACCTGCCGCGGATCAGCTACGGCATCACCGACGACGTTTCGGTCTCAGCCGATCTCGGCTGGGGCAACAGCCGTTCGACCACCAGCTTCGTCGAAACTGAGGTCGCATTCGTGCGCCCGGCCGCCGCGGCCGCACCGGCGCATGACGCACCCGGCACCTATCTGGTCGGCCCGGCGCTGGGCCAGGCGCTCCAGGGCCTAGGGCCGCAGCCGCGCTTCCCGGGGTTCAAGCTCGTCCAGGTGCCGGTCCGGCTCGATCGCCGCAGCATCGGCGCCAACGATCCCGTAATCTCGGCCACATGGCGCGTCATCGACCAGCGCCGCGCACCGGTCGATGTCGATCTCGCTGCATCCTACGCGGCCGATGTGTTCCAATCCCGCAGCCCGGGCGTCGAAGCCACCGGCAGCCGCGCCGCGGGCGGCCAGCGCGCCACCCTGTCGGCCGCGATCAGCCGCGAGATGCGCTGCCTCACCGTGCGCACCTACGGTATATTCGGCTATGACGGCCGCAGGGACAGCAGCGATCCGGGCGGTTTCGGCGTCACCCGCAGCGGTGCGCACGCGGATTACAACGGCGGCGTGCAATCGGAGCTGCGCCTGCTGCCGATCGTGGCACTCAACACCGGCATCGGCGTCGGCCGCGCCGTCCGTTTCGACGCGGTGGATATCGTCAGCCTGCCCCACGACAGCTTCCGCGCCTCGACCACGATCAGGCCGGGCACCAGCGTCAGCCCCTATGCCGGGCTGGTCTTTCCGCTGCTCGGCCGCCGCGCTGTCGGCGAAGTGCTGTACGAGCACGTATTCCTCGGTGACGAGAAGACGACGTCCGGCCGGTTCTCGCACCAGGAAACGAACATCTTCTCGACCAGCCTCCGCTTCGTCTTCGGCTAAGGCCGCAGCCGCCGCCTCAGTAATGCCGGTGGGAAAACAGCAGGAACAGCACTACGATAATTAGGATGAGGCCCAGCCCGCCGCCGCCATACCCGGCCGAACGCGGCGGCGCATAATACGGATCGCGCCCATACCAGCCGCGCTGGTATCCGCTATGGCCGAACCCGCCCAGTGCGAGAACAATCAACAAGATCAGTATCAGCGTCATGCACGCTCCCCCGCAGATGCCGATCGATTACGCGCCGGGGGTGATCCGGTTCGCCGCCAGCCAGGCGCCCATCGCCGCGTTCACCTGCTCGGGCGCCTCCTGCTGCACCCAGTGCGAAACGCCGGGCAGGCGGCGCAGCGTGAAATCGGCCACATGCGGGCCGTAGCCCTCGGTCAGCTCCAGCCCCAGCGCGGTGTCCTGCTCGCCCCACACCATCAGCGTCGGCGTATCGACGCGGCGGTGCGGCGCCTGCGTGGCCAACGAGCCGAGATTGGCGCGGTAGTAGTTGATCATCGCCGTCAGCGCGCCCGGCACTTGCGCGGCATCGCGGTAATGCGCCAGCACCTCGGGCGGGAAGGCGGCCTTGTCCACCGCCATGCCGGCAAACGCCTGGCCCACCGCGCGGGCCCCGCGCGCGCCCAGCAGCAGCTCGGGCAACACCGGCAGCTGGAAAAAGAACACGTACCACGAGCGCGCAATCTGGCGCGGCGAGCTGCGGAGCACACGCCGGAATACCGCCGGGTGCGGCACGTTCATCACGATCAGACCGTCGAGCTTGCGCGTCGCCTCGATGGCGAATTGCCAGGCGATCAGCGCGCCCCAATCATGGGCCACCAGCAGCCGCCGCCGCGCGCCCAGCGCGTCGAACAGGGCGGCGGTGTCGGCCACCAGATGCTCCATGCGGTAGGCAGCCCGCCCCACCGGCCGGGTGGTGCCGCCATAGCCGCGCAGATCGGGTGCCGCCGCGTGCCAGCCCAGCCCGGCCAGGAACGGCAGCTGGTGGCGCCAGGAATAGCGGTTCTCCGGAAAGCCGTGCAGGCACAGCGCCACGTCGGGCCCCGAGCCGGCCTCGTCGATGGCAAAATCCAGCGTCTCGGTATGCAGCGTGCGGCTGGTGATCGGCATCATCGTCGCATCTCCTCAACCCAGGCCCGGCCGCAGCGCGCTCAGCCCCAGGCACAGCGCGCCCACCACTGCGCAGGCACGCACCACCCCGGGCAGCGCCAGCCGTAATTGCAACCGCAGCCGCGTCGCCGGCGATGCGCCCGCCGCCGCCGCAGCGCGGCCCACGCCCCGAGGCAGGGCAGCCCAGGATGCCCGCAGCAGCAGCACCATCACCGGCAGGCTCAGCACTGCGTCGCGCAGCACGTCGCCGGCGCTGCCCTCCGGCATCGGCAGCAACCGCCAGCCCGCCACGCAGGCACACGCCACCAGCCAGGATGCCAGCCACAGCCCGCTTGCCCCGGCCGCGGCAGGGCCCGCGCCCAGCACCAGGCTGCACAGCGTGGCGGCGGTCGCCACCGGCAGCGCCTGGCCGGCCCAGGCCAGCCCGGCCGATACGGGCCACGCCGCACCGTTCAGGCCGATAGCGGCCAGCATGGCGGCGCACAGCAACAGCCCCGGCAGGCAGGCCAGCAGCTTGCCGGCGGCCGGCGCACGCGCGGCCATTCTAGGTGCCGGCCCAGGCCGCAAAGCGCGCTTCCAGCTTCTCCGCATTCTCCGCCCAGAACCCGCCATCCAGCAGCAGCGCGCCCTGCTGGTTGGCCGGCGTGCCCGGGTTGCGCGGCCGCGCATCGGCTGCCAGCAGCGCGGTCGCGGCGCGGGTGGCCGGCCCCAGGCCGGTGGCACGCGCAAACGCGGCGCCGCGTGCGGCATCGCTGGCCACCAACAGCGCCGCCGCAGCGCCGCGGCCATGCGGCGCCGCGGCCAGCCGCGCCCACGCCATCACCTCGTCCACGCTGCCCTCCCACTGCACGCCCACCGCCGCCTTGCCCGCGGCCGGCAACGACGCCACCGGCGCGGAGGTCAGCAGCACCTTCGCCCCGGCCAGCAGCTGCGCCGGCTGTCCCGGCTGGTCCCACCACAGAATGTAAGGCTTCAACTGATCCAACTTGCGGAACGCGCGGTCCACGCCGTCTTTCGAGCGCAGCGTGCGATACACGTCGCCGGCGGCAACCCCGTCGGCCAGCAGCGCAATCTCCAGATTGCCGCGCGCACCGCGCCGCAGGCCACGCCGGCCCGGATGCTTGGCCACATCCCAGAAATCGCCCCAGCCCGGCGTGCCGGCCAGCTTGCCGCGGTCCCAGGCCAGCACGGTGGCCGCCACATAGGCGCCGGCGCCGCAATCGCTAGCCGCCCCGGCCACGAAACGGTCCCGCCCCAGCGCCGTCCAATCCATCCGCTCCAGCACGCCCGCCTGGCACAGGCCCGGCAGCATGGCGCCGTCCAGCAGCACCAGATCGGCGGTGTGCGCGGCGGCCAGCGCGCGCAGCGCCGCCTCGGTCCCGTCCCAGGCCGGCGCGCCCAGCGCGGTGCCGGTCGCCTCGGCATAGGGCTGCACCAGCAGCCGGCGCGCTGCCTCCGCCCCCGCCTCGTGCGGCACCGCCACGGCTATCGGCTGCGGCAGGGTGTCATCGGCCGGCGGGGCAGGTGGCGCCGGCGGGCCGGCCGCCGCCGTCGCAAACGCCAGGAGCAGCAGGGTCGGTGCGCGCATCTGGTGTCCGCCTCGCAGAAGAGTGGCATGTCTACCGGCCAGCAAGCCCGCGCGCCACCGCCGCGGCGGCCCGCCGCCGAAGCGACCGGCGTCAGGCGGAAGCTCAATGCAGGCGGGGCGCCCGCAGGAAGCTGGTCCGCGCCGCCGAATGCACCGTCACATGCAGCAGCTCGTCGTCGCGCCCCACGCTCATGCGCACGCGCGCGCCGGCCGTGCCCGCGCTCCACACCCGGCGCCACAGCCCGCCCAGCTCGGTCACCTCGTCGCCATCCACCGCCACCACCCGGTCGCCGGCGCGCAGCCCGGCCTTGTCGGCCGGCCCGCCATCGGTCACCCCGCCCACCACCACGGTGTCGTCGCTCTCCATCGCATACAGCCCCAGCCAGGGGCGCGGCGGCCGGCGCACATGGCCGTGCTGCACCAGCTCGTCCATGATCGGCGTCAGCAGCGCGGTCGGCACCACCATGTTCATGTCCACCCGGCGGCCCCGCTCGTCGGTCTGCTGCAGGATCAGCGAGCCGATGCCCAGCAGCCGCCCATCGGCGCCGATCAGCCCGGCGCCGCCCCAGAACGGGTGCGCCGGCGCGGTGAACATTGCGTCGTCGATCAGATACTCCCAGTAGCCGGCAAACTCCTGCCGGCCCACCACCTGCGTCTCGATCGTGCGGTGCCGCCCGCCGGCCGCCGCCAGCAGCGCCGCGTTGCCTACC
The DNA here is from genome assembly GCA_963751795.1 of uncultured Alphaproteobacteria bacterium. Classification (GTDB taxonomy): domain Bacteria; phylum Pseudomonadota; class Alphaproteobacteria; order Acetobacterales; family Acetobacteraceae; genus BOG-908. The sequence goes on along the minus strand of CAVVVI010000004.1, from coordinate 845,741 downwards.
TCGACGGCGTTGCTGTCGCCGATCTGCATCTCCGGCACGCCCAGCTTGCCCAGCGGCTGCACCAGGCCGAACCCGGTCTCGAAATCCACCGCCAGCGCATGGCCCGGCACGGCCCAGCCATCGTTGGTGGTCAGCCAGATGCTCTCGGCCTCCATCACCAGGTAGCCCATGGTCAGCACCAGCCCGCCGCGGATATGCACGCCGTTGCCGGCCCGCTCGGTGCCCAGCGTGCCGGCGGTGAACGCGTCGGTGGGGATGTCGGCGCGCAGCCCCACCACGCTGCGCAGGCTGGCTTCCAGGTCGAAAGCGTAGTCGGCGGCCCGTGGCTGCAGATTGGCGGGAATGTCGCGGTCGATCTTGGGCATGGGTGGAAAATGCGACTTGCGCGGATCGCGGGCAAGCCTTGTGAGGCCAGGGCGCCGGAGACTAGACCAGGACCGGCAGCCGCGCCCCAGCCCAGGGTCGGCCTGCAATGCCCGCCTGCCGCCGGAGCGCGCCGATGATCCCTGCCTCCATCCCCCTGCCGGCGCTGGCCTGGCGCGCCGGCGCCTGGAGCGAGGCCAGCCGCATCGTGGCCGAGGAGACCGCCATCGCCGTCACCTACAACCGGGTGACGCACGCCGTGATGATGGCAACCCCGGCCGACCTGCAGGATTTCGCGATCGGCTTCAGCCTGTCCGAAGGCATCGTGCCGACGGCCGCCGCCATCGAGGACATCACGGTGGTCGAAGCCCATGGCGGCATCGAGCTGCGGCTGTGGATCGCGCCGGCGCTGATGACGGCGCTCGACACCCGCCGGCGGCGCCTGGCCGGGGCCACCGGCTGCGGCATGTGCGGGCTGGAAAGCCTCGAGCAGGCGCTGCGCCCGGTGCCGCCCGTGCCGCCCGGCCGCCGCTTCACCGCCGCCACCATCCAGCAGGCCGCCGCCAGCCTGCCCGCCGGCCAGGCGCTGAACCGCCTGACCCGCGCCGTGCACGCCGCGGCGTTCTGGACACCGGAAGCCGGCCTGGTGGCGGCACGCGAAGACGTCGGCCGCCACAACGCCCTCGACAAATTGGGCGGCGCGCTGGCGCAGAGCGGTGCAGCCGCCGCCGACGGCATCCTGCTGCTCACCAGCCGGCTCTCCATCGAGTTGGTGCAGAAAGCCGCCCGCATGGGCGCCAGCCTGATCGTCGCCGTCAGCGCCCCCACCGCGCTCGCTGTGCGCGCCGCCGAGGCCGCCGGCATCACCCTGATCGGCATCGCCCGCCAGGACGGCTTTGAAGTATTCACCCACCGCCACCGCATCGAGGACGCGCCGCCCGTCACCGCGCGTCAGGATCAGTGAGCGTCGAGCGGAGAAAAGCTGTTGGCCGCCCCAGCATGAACCGGAAGATACCGTCGAAGGCTGCGGCCGCCGCGATCATGACGCCCGACCACAACGCCAATCGTGTGAAGTCCTGCACGGTCCAGCGCAGCGCGGAAAAAGTGCCAAAAACCATCTGCAAGGCGCCAAGCAGGCACAGTGCGAAGAACACGCGCAAGCCGCCCACCCAACGGCCCTGGTAATTCGGGTGCCGACCCAACCAGAAACGCACGTAGTGCCGCCAATCGAGGCACCACGCCGCCGTAACAACTACAGCAAACACCGCAAACGCCGCGGCCACGCCGGGCGGGGGCGGTTGGCCCGGATGCGACGGGCTTGCCCGGGCATCTGGCAGGCTCGACGGCGGCGCGATCGGGCATGGGCGCGTCACGGATCCGCAGACGCGCGTGGTGACGCGGGTTATGGTGTCGCCCGGGCCGCTCAACTCGACCCGAAAGACCTGATCTTCCGGTGGCGTGCGCCGCGCGTTCACCCGGTTGCACGCGAGCGCGTGACTTGCCTGCTGATCCGTAAAGCTTTGCACAGCGCCGCAAGCAAATCCCCGCTGCTCGAGCGCCAGTTGGGCTGCCGGGAAGCGGTCGCCGAGAAGACGGAGGCTGATGCTCGCACCTTCGAGAAGGACGCCCGACGAGAGAAGCTCGACGGCAAGCAGGCCCCCAAGCGCAACGATCAACAGCAACACCTGAAAGCCGGGGCGCCGGAGTGAGCTCATTGCCGCTGCGCCCCCCTTGGCTGGTCTCACGTCGGCGCGCATAGCGGTCCGGTCAACGCTCGTTACACTGCCCGACCGCTCCGCCGCACTAAGCCTCTGGAGTCGCGCGTGCGAACACCGCCACGCACTCCACCTGCGCCGACCACAGGAACTGGTCGATCGGCACCGCCGAGACCAACCCATACCCCGCCGCGCGCAGCACGGCGGCATCCCGGGCCAGCGCGCCGGGGTTGCAGCTGACATAAGCCACGCGCGGCACCTGGCTGGCGGCGATCTGCGGCACCTGCAGCGCGCTGCCGCTATAGGGCGGATCGAGCACCACCAGCGCCGCGCCCGCCATCTCCTTGGCCGATAGCGGCTGGCGCGCCAGGTCGCGCAACGTCATCTCCACCCGCGTGCCCGCCTGCGCCCGGCGAACGGCGGCGGCCGCCGCGGCATCGCCTTCGAAGGCTTGCACGCGCAGATGCTGGGACAGCGGAAAGCTGATCGTGCCGCTGCCGGCGTAGAGCTCGACGGCGCGCGAGCGGCCGGTCAGCCGGGCGGGCAGGGCGTCCAGCACCGCGGCCACGATGGCCGCCTCGCCGGCCGGCGAGGCCTGCAGGAAGGCGCCCGGCGGCGGCTCCACCCGCGTGCCGCCGAACACCTGGCTCGGCGCGCCCAGCAACGATGCCGTCTCCGGCGCACCGTCGCCCTGCGCCCAGGCGATCCGGCGCACATCATGCGCGGCGGCGAACGCAGCCAGCTTGGCGCGGTCGGTCGCCTCCAGCGGACCGTCCGTGCGGATCAGCAAGTCCGCCCCATCGGCCAGCAGATTGGCCAGCACCGAGCCCTGGTGGCGCAAAGCGGCCAGTCCGCGCAGCGCCTGGCGCAGCGGGGCCAACAGCGCCACCAGCGCCGGGTCGAGCACCAGGCAGGTATGCAGATCCACCACGCGGCGCGCATGCGCCTCGTTCAGGCCGAGCAGCACGCCGCCTTCCACACGCTCGACGGCAAAATCCATGCGCCGCCGGGTCAGCGGCGGCGTGCGCACCAGTGCCGCCACGTTCGGCGCGGCATAGCCGGCGCGCTGCAACGCCTCGATCACCTGGCCGCGCTTCCAGGCGGCAGCGGCGGCATCGTCCCAATGCTGCAAGGCACAGCCGCCGCAGCCAGCCTCGAAATGGGGGCAGGGGGGCACGACGCGCTCGGCGCTTGGCGCCAGCACATCCATCAACCGGGCGCGCCGCGGATCGGTCCCGGCCTGAACGCGTACCCGCTCGCCAGGCAGCGTGCGTGGCACGTGCAGCCCAGGCGTGCCATCGGTCACGCCGTCGCCGCCGCTGCCGATCCGCGCAATGCGCACTTCGGCCGGCGGCTGTGCGCCCGCCGGCACCGGTCGCCGCGCCCCGCGGATCGTCAGGCCTCGGTGGCCTCGGCTGCGGCATCCATCCCGGCCGGCAGCATCGGGCGGCGCGGCAGGGTCATGAAGGCCGGCACGTCGTCGCCGAAGCCCAGCACGGCCGGGCCCAGATCGTCGTCACGCCGCCGGAAGTCGCGGCCCGAGCGCTCCTGGCGCGGCTGGTCACGCTGCGGCGCCCGCGGCGCGCGATCCTGCCGCGCCTGTTCGCCCCGCCCCTGATCGCGGCCCTGCTCGCGCCCGCGATCACCACGGCCCTGCTCGCCCCGCCCCTGGTCGCGCGGCGCCTGCTCGCGCGGCCCCTGCTCGCGAGGCCCACGCGCCACCGCCGGCATGTCGGCCGCTACCGCCACCGGCTCGGCCGCAACCTCGGCGCCCGCCACCTCGGCCGAAGCCGCGCGCCCGGCGCCACGGCCCCGCCCACGGCTGCGGCGCGGCTTGGGCGCCTCGCCACCGGCAGCCGCCGCCGCATCCGGCACACCGTCCAGCGACATCGATTCGCCAGCAGCCTCACCCGGCAGCGCGTCAGCCACCACAGGGCGCGGCCGCGCGGCCGGCTTGGCCTCCCGCTCGGCCGGCTTGCCCCGCGCCGGGCTGGCGCGCCCGCCACGCCGGCGGCGGCCATCACCCTCGGCCCAATCCACCACGTCCAGCTCCGGCACCACGATGCGCGGAATGGCGAACCCGGTCAGTTTCTCGATCGCTTCGACCGCCAGCTTGTCGTCCGGCGTGGCCAGCGTGAACGCATGGCCGATCAGCCCCGCGCGGCCGGTGCGCCCGATGCGGTGCACGTAATCCTCGGCATGGATCGGCACGTCGAAATTGAACACGTGGCTCAGCCCGCCGATGTCGATGCCGCGCGCCGCCACGTCGCTGCACACCAGCAGCCGCAACTCGTTCTTCTTGAACTTGTCCAGCGTGGCGAAACGCGCCGGCTGGCTCATGTCGCCATGCAGCGAGCCCACGGAAAAACCATGCTGCGACAACGACTTGTAGAGAATGTCCACGTCGCGCTTGCGGTTGCAGAAGATCAGCGCGTTGGCCACCTCTTCGGACCGGATCAGCCGCCGCAGCGCCTCGCGCTTGTCGTGTTCGGCCACCAGCGCCAGCCCGGCCACGATCGTCGTCGCCACCGAGGCGGATTTCGACACGGTGATCATGCGCGGGTTGTCGAGGAAGGCGTCCGACAGCCGGCGAATCTCCGGCGCCATGGTGGCGCTGAAGAACAGCGTCTGGCGGTTCTTCGGCAGCATCGCCACGATGCGCTCGACATCGGGAATGAACCCCATGTCCAGCATGCGGTCCGCCTCGTCGATCACCAGCAGCTTGGCGTCGGTCAGCATCAGCCCGCCGCGCTCGAACAGATCGATCAGCCGGCCCGGCGTGGCGATCAGCACGTCCACGCCCTTCATCAACGCCTCTTTCTGGTCGTTGAGGCTCTCGCCGCCGATCAGCAGCGCGTGGTTCAGCTTCAGGTACTTGCCGTATTCGACAAAGTTCTCCGCCACCTGCAGCGCCAGCTCGCGTGTCGGCTCCAGGATCAGGCTGCGCGGCATCCGCGCGCGCGAGCGCGAGCCGCTGAGGATATCGAGCATCGGCAGGGTGAAACTTGCGGTCTTGCCGGTGCCGGTCTGCGCCACGCCCATCACGTCGCGGCCCGACAGCACGGCGGGGATCGCCTGCGCCTGGATCGGCGTCGGGTGCTTGTAGCCCTTTTCCTCGATCGCCCGCAGGATCGGGTCCGACAGGCCGAGATCGGCAAATACAGGCTGCGGCTCGGCTGCCTCCTCCGGCGCGGCGGCCGCTACCGGCACCGCCGGCCCGCCCGGGGCCACGAAGCTGATGGCCGCCAACTCGGGCACCGCATCCGCCGTGCCGGGATCGGCCGTGGCCTCGCCCACCGCATCATCCTGCGCCCCACCCTCGGCAGCGGCGTCAGCGTCGGCGTCGGCACCCGCGCCGTAATCCTGGGCAGAAGCAGCCGCCTCGCCGGGCGCCAGCGTCTCGTCGGTCTCGGCCGCATCGGCCGGCGCGTGCGTGTCGTTGTGCACGGGCTCGCCGGCCTCGGAGGCATGGGATTGGTTCAACAAATCTTCTCGGTCTCTGAAGGTGTCGCGGCGCAGTTGCGTGGGGATGTCGCGGCAGCAGGCGGCATATCGCACAGCACGAACCGCACGGGGGCGCGTCGCTGAGCCGCATATCCGGAACCACAGCCCCAAAGTCAAGCTTTACGGCGCGCTGCTCCGGTCCGCACAGGCCAGCGCGGCGCCCCGCCCGCATGGCGCCCCCACATGCACGCCGACCCCCAGCCCGGAGACCGCGCCGTGTCCCTGCCCATCGAAGACTACGCCATGATCGGCGACCGGGTCAGCTGCGCGCTGGTCGGCATCGACGGCTCGATCGACTGGCTCTGCCTGCCGCATTTCGACAGCCAGGCCTGCTTCGCCGCCCTGCTCGGCACGCCCGAACACGGCCGCTGGCTGATCTGTCCCCAAGGCGCCCCGCGACGCGCCAGCCGCACCTACCAGGCCGACAGCCTGGTGCTCGAAACACTATGGGAGACGCCGTCGGGCAGCGTCGCCGTCGTGGATTTCATGGTGCCGGGCACAGACAACCCCACCCTGGTCCGCCTCGTCCAGGGCCGCACCGGCCGCGTGCCGATGCGCGCCGACCTGGCATTCCGCTTCGATTACGGCATCAGCGTCCCCTGGGTGACCCGGCTGGACGACCATTCCGGCATCGTCGCCATCGCCGGGCCGAACATGGTGGTGTTGCGCACCGATGCGCGCCTGCGCGGCCAGGACATGCGCACCAAGGCCGAGTTCACCGTCGCCGCCGGCCAGACGGTCGCCTTCGTGCTCAGCTACGGCGAATCGCACAAGCCGCCGCCCCCGGCCATCGACCCGCAGGCCACCCTGGCCGCCACGCGCGCCTTCTGGGACGCATTCATCAGCCGCTGCGCCTATCACGGCCCGTATCGCCAGGCCGTACACCGCTCGCTGCTCACGCTGAAGGCGCTCTCCTACGCGCCCACCGGCGGCATCGTGGCGGCCGCAACCACCTCGCTGCCCGAACAGATCGGCGGCGCCCGCAACTGGGATTACCGCTTCTGCTGGCTGCGCGACGCCAGCCTGACGCTCTACGCGCTTATGGATGCCGGCTACACCGAGGAGGCGGCCGCCTGGCGCGACTGGCTGCAGCGCAGCATCGCCGGCAGCGCCAGCCAGATCCAGATCATGTACGGCCTGCACGGCGAACGCTCGCTCGACGAGCGCGAGCTCGGCTGGCTGCCCGGCTACGAAGGCAGCGCGCCGGTGCGCACCGGCAACGGCGCGGCCGGCCAGGTGCAGCTCGATGTCTATGGCGAGGTGCTCGAAGCGCTGCACCAGGCGCGCTGCCGCGGGCTGAAGGCCGTCCCGCACGGCTGGGCCCTGCAGCGCAATATCGTGGCCCACCTCGCCACCATCTGGGAGCAGCCCGACGAGGGCATGTGGGAAATCCGCGGTGCCCGCCAGCATTTCACCTTCAGCAAGATCATGGCTTGGGTGGCGGTGGACCGCATGATCAAGGATGCCGAGCGCTACCACCTGCACGGGCCCATCGACGAATGGCGCGCCATGCGGGCCGAGATCGCCAGGCGCGTGCTGGCCCAGGGCTACGATCCCGCGCGCAACACCTTCGTGCAGAGCTTCGGCAGCAAGGAGCTCGACGCCAGCCTGCTGCTGATCCCCGCCGTGGGCTTCCTGCCGCCCGACGATCCGCGCGTGGTCGGCACCGTGGCGGCCATCGAGCAGGACCTGCTGGTGGACGGCTTCGTGCTGCGCTACCGCACGCAAAGCAACGTGGACGGCCTGCCGCCGGGCGAGGGCGCCTTCCTCGCCTGCACCTTCTGGCTGGTGGACGCCTACACCATGCAGGGCCGGATGGAGGAAGCCCGCGCGCTGTTCGAGCGCCTGCTCGCCCTGTGCAACGATGTCGGGCTGCTGTCCGAGGAATACGACCCGGCGCGCGGCCGCCTCGTCGGCAACTTCCCCCAGGCCTTCAGCCACGTGGCGCTGGTTGCCGCCGCCATGCGCCTGCAAGGCCCCGGCGGCCCGCGCCACCCCGAACCCGAGGCCGGCACGCCGCGGGCGCGGCCGCCTTCGCCCTGACCGCCGCACCCCTTCCGGCGCCCCCGCCCGGCGCGTAGAACGCTCGCGTGCCCCCCGAACCGCGTGAAAACACCGAGCTGATCGGCCACGATGACAGCCAAGCCGCCATGCTGGAGGCCTTGCGCAGCGCTAGGCTGCACCATGCCTGGCTGATCACCGGCCCCGAGGGCGTCGGCAAGGCAACGCTGGCCTTCCGCTTCGCCCGCCGCCTGCTCGCCGGCGGCACCGCCACGCTCGACATGCCGGCGACCGACCCGGTGTTCCGCCGGGTGGCCGCCGGCACGCATGCCGACCTGCTCACCGTCGAGCGCGAGTGGGACGAGAAGAAGAAGCGCCTGAAAAAGTCGATCGCCGCCGAGACGGCGCGCGCCATCCCGCCCTTCCTGCACCTCACCCCGGCCGAAGGCGGCTGGCGCGTGGTGATCGTGGACGGCGCCGAAGACCTCAACCCGCAATCGGCCAACGCCCTGCTCAAGGTGCTCGAGGAGCCGTCCCGTCGCGCCATGCTGATCCTGGTCTGCGCCGCACCTGGCCGCCTGCTGCCCACCATCCGCAGCCGCTGCCGCCACCTCGCACTCGCCCCGCTGGCCGCTCCCGCGATGGACCGCGCGCTGGCCCTCTACATGCCCGATCTGCCCGCCACCGACCGCGCCACCCTGGCGGCACTCGCCCAGGGCGAGCCCGGCCGTGCGCTGGCGCTGGCCGGGGAGGGCGGTCTGCAGATCGCCGGCATGGTGGCCGAAATCCTGCGTGCCGGCCCCGACATCGCCCTGCTGCGCGGCTACGAGATGGCCGACGCGCTACGCGACCAGGCGCCGTTCGAAACCTTCATGGCCCTGCTGCAGACCGCCATCGCCACCGCGGTCGGCGCCTGCATCCGCGGCACGGCGGATGCCGCCCAGCGCGCCATGGCCGAAGCCAAGCCGCTGCTGCGCTGGGCCGAAACCGCCGAGGCCATCGGGCGGCTCGCGGCCGAGACCGAGCGGGCGAACATGGACCGGCGGCAGGCTGTGATCGCCGGATTGGCTCTGGTAAGGCAGTAACGCCGCACGCCGGCCGCGCCGCGCCCTCCAAAGGTCTCCATGTCAACCTACTACCTGACCACACCGATTTTCTACGTGAACGGCTCGCCGCATATCGGCCACGCCTATACGGCCATCGCCGCCGACGTCATCGCCCGCTTCAAGCGGCTGGACGGCATCGACACGCATTTCCTCTCCGGCACCGACGAGCACGGCCAGAAGGTGGAGAAAGCCGCCGCCGATGCCGGCCTGGCGCCGCAAGCCTTCACCGACGGCGTCTCAGCCGAGTTCGCCAACATGCTGGCGATGCTCAAGATCTCCAACGACGACTTCATCCGCACCACCGACCCCCGCCACAAGGCCGGCGCCACCGCCCTGTGGGAGAGGCTCGCGGCCTCCGGCGACATCTATCTTGGCCATTACGAAGGCTGGTACGCCGTCCGCGACGAGGATTTCCACAGCGCCGACGACCTGGTCACGCTGGACGACGGCACCAGGCTGGCGCCCACCGGCGCGCCGGTGGAGTGGGTGAGGGAGCCCAACTACCTGTTCCGCCTCTCGGCCTACCAGGACCGTCTGCTGGCGCATTACGAAGCCAACCCGGATTTCGTGGGCCCCCCGGGCAAGCGCCGCGAGATGCTCAGCTTCATCCGCTCCGGCCTGCGCGACCTCTCGGTCAGCCGCTCCAGCTTCACTTGGGGCGTGCCGGTGCCGAACGACCCGGCGCATGTGATGTATGTGTGGCTCGACGCGCTGGCCAACTACATCACCGCCCTCGGCTACCCCGACACGACGGCGCCGCTGTGGCGCTTCTGGCCGGCCGATCTGCATCTGGTCGGCAAGGACATCCAGCGCTTCCACGCGATCTACTGGCCGGCCTTCCTGATGGCCGCCGGCCTGCCGGTGCCGCGTCGCATCTTCGCCCATGGCTGGTGGACCATCGACGGCGAGAAGATGAGCAAATCCATCGGCAACGTCATCCACCCCGCTGATCTTGTTGCAAAATACGGCGCTGACCCGGTGCGCTACTTCCTGCTGCGCGAGGTGCCGTTCGGCAATGACGGCGATTTCAGCCATCGCGCGCTGATCGGCCGGCTGAACACCGACCTGGCCAACGGCATCGGCAACCTGGCCCAACGCACGCTTTCGCTGATCGCCAAGAACTGCGAAGGCCGCCTGCCGGATGCCGGGCCGCGCACCGAAGCCGACGACGCGCTGCTGGCGCTAGCCGCCGCACTGCCCGCGGCCGCACGCGAGCGTATCGACCGCCAGGCGCTGCACGAGGCGCTCGACGAAGCCTGGCGCGTCATCCGTGCCGCCGATGGCTATATCGACCAGATGGCGCCCTGGTCGCTCCGCCGCACCGATAACGTCCGCATGGGCCACGTGCTGCGCGTGCTGGCCGAAACCATCCGTATCGTCGCCATCGTGCTGCAACCCTTCATGCCGGCCAGCATGGCGCGCCTGCTCGACCAGCTCGGCGCGTCGCCGGGTGCCCGCATGCTGGCCGACGTCACCACCGCACTGCCGGACGGTGCCACGCTACCCGCGCCGCAGGGCCTGTTTCCCAGGTTCGTCGAAGACAGCGCGGCAACACCCTGATGCTGATCGATTCTCACTGCCATCTCGACTACTACACACCCGCCGAGTTGCCCGAAATCCTGGCCCGCGCGCGCCAAGCCGGGGTGGCCAGCCTGGTCACCATCGGCACCCGCCTGTCGCACGCGGCCGAGCAGCTCGCTCTGGCCGAAATCGAGCCCGCGCTGTGGTGCACCATCGGCACCCACCCGCACCACGCGGCCGAGGAAGCCTTGCCCGACATCGACGCCATCGTGGCACTGACAGCCCATCCCAAGGTCATCGGCATCGGCGAAGCGGGGCTGGACTACTTCCACGGCACCGCCCCGCGCGACGTGCAGGCCCAGGCCTTCCGCCTGCAGATCCGCGCCGCGCGCCAGGCCGGTCTGCCCATCTGCATTCACACGCGGGATGCCGAGGACGACACCTACGCCATCCTGAAAGACGAGCAGGAACAGGGCGGTCCCTTCGCTTTCCTGCTGCATTGCTTCAGCTCCGGCCGCGCTTTGGCCGAGCGCGCCGTGGCCCTCGGCGGCTATGTCAGCTTCTCTGGCATCCTGACCTTCCCGCGCTCGACCGAGCTGCGGGCGATCGCCGCCGACCTGCCACCCGACCGGCTGCTGGTGGAAACCGACGCGCCCTATCTGGCGCCGGTGCCGCATCGCGGCCGACGGAACGAGCCCGCCTACGTGGCCCACACCGCCCGCGTGCTGAGCGACATCCTGGGCACCGACGCAGCCGCGCTGACCACGCGCAATTTCGGCCAGCTGTTCGGCAAGACGACCGCCGCCTGATGCCGCTCCGCCGCCGCCGACGATGTAAGGTCGCGCCATCATGCGGATAACCGTGCTCGGCTCCGGCGGCTCGGCCGGCGTGCCGTCGCTGGGCGGGGCGGACGGGCGAGGGGATTGGGGCGCCTGCGACCGCACCGAGCCGCGCAACCAGCGCACCCGCGCCAGCATCGTCATCGAGGCGCCGGCCGGCCGCATCCTGGTCGATACCGGCCCGGACATGCGCGCCCAGCTGCTGGCCTGCGCCGTGCCGCGGATCGACGCCATCGTCTTCACCCACGCCCACGCCGACCACGTGACCGGGCTCGACGACGTGCGCCTGCTGAACCGCATCAGCGGCCAGCCGCTGCCGGCCTACGCCACCGCCGTTACCCGCGACGAGCTGGCCCGCCGCTTCGACTACGCCTTCCGCCCCTGGACCCCGCCCTATTTCTACCGCCCGGTGCTGGCCATGCACACCATCGAGCCCGGCGACCGCATCGACATCTGCGGCGCCGATATGGCCACCTTCGAACAGGACCACCACGTCATGCGCACGCTGGGCCTGCGCGTCGGCGGCTTCGGCTACTCCACCGATGTGGTGCGGCTCAACGACGCCGCGCTGGAAGCACTGGCCGGCATCGACACCTGGCTGGTCGGCTGCTTCCAGCCTGACCCGCATCTGACCCACGCCGATATCAGCCTGGTGCTGGAGTGGCGCGCCCGCCTCGGCATCCGCCGCACCATCCTCACGCACATGGGCAACGCTATGGACTACGCCGCCTTGCGTCAAAGCCTGCCGGCCGGCGTCGAGCCAGCCTACGACGGCATGGTGCTGGACGTCTGACCGCTCCAACCGCGCAGCTCGAATTGGCATAATATCCATTATGCGATCCGAAGCAGTGCCGGCTGCTGTGCTCGGTCACCATGCCTCCGCAAGCCGTGCTCCTCGCCGCCGAGCCGCCGCCCTCGCTCCGGGTCCGTCTCGCCTGCATCACCTGCCCGCTCCAAACCGCACACCGTATCGCCGCAAGTATTCCCCACACGCGCCATGCAGGCCGCCGGCCAAGATGTTCAACTCGCACGCGAACCCGGCCGCTAAACTGTGACTTTCCCATGTCACCCGAAGCAAGTATCTTGATCCCCGTGCGCGAGGCAGTATGTGTATCCCCGCGTTGTTTTTGTGAAATGAGAGAATGTCCCAACCTGCACGCCGACCCTACCAGCCGCGCCGCCGCGGCTTCGACGACGACCAGCCCTCCGCACCCGACATCAATTGGGGTGCCTTGAACGGCGGTGGCGGCCGCTCCGGCGGCGCGCCGGCAGCCTTCGGCCCCACCCAGACCGCGACGGTCAAGTGGTTCAACTCGGAAAAGGGCTTCGGCTTCGTCGCCATGGGTGACGGCTCGGGCGATGCCTTCCTGCACTGCGCCGTGCTGCAGCGCGCCGGCCACGATGCCGTGGGCGAAGGCGCCTCGCTGGAAGTCCGCGTCGGCCCCGGCCAGAAGGGCCTGCAGGTGACCGAGGTCGTCAGCGTGGACCAGAGCACCGCCGCCCCCGCCCGCTCCTCGCGCCCGCCCGCCGGCCCGCGCCAGGACCGCGCCGCCCCGTCCGGCCCCACGGTCGAGACGACCGGCACGGTCAAGTGGTTCAACCCGACCAAGGGCTTCGGCTTCATCGCCCCGCAGGATGGCGGCAAGGACATCTTCGTCCATATGTCGGTGCTGGGCAGCCTGCGCACCCTCAACGAGGGCCAGGTCGTCCGCGTCTCCGTCCGCCAGGGCGCCAAGGGCCCCGAAGCCGGCAGCGTCTCGGAAATGTAGCCGCCGTCAGGCCCCGGCCTGGCACACCGAAAAGCTGCCGGCGTCCGCACGCCGGCAGCTTTTTTTATGGCCCACGCACGGGCCTCACTGGCACGGGAGAACGGCTTGATGACCCGAGACGAACCCGCACTGACCGGTGGCTGCCAATGCGGTGTCGTCCGCTACAGGCTCCACGCAACCCCCACCTTCAGCCTATGCCACTGCCGCATGTGCCAGAAAGCGGTCGGCGGCCCCTTCGCCGCCTTCGCCATGCTGCCGACAATCGACCTCACCTGGACGCGCGGCGCACCCACCCTGTTCGCCAGCTCCTCCCTGGCCCAGCGCGGCTTCTGCGCCGCCTGCGGCACGCCGCTCACCTACCAGGGCCCGGATCGCACGCGCATCGAAGTCACCACCGGCAGCCTCGACCGCCCGCAGGAGGCCGCGCCCACCGAGCAGTTCGGCATCGAATCCCGCCTGCCCTGGCTCGCCACCCTGGCCGCCATGCCCGGCCAGCCCACCCAGGCCAAATTCGCCGGCCTGGTCAGCCACCAGCACCCGGATGGCGAGGCGCCGCTCAGCGCCCCCCAGCCACCGGCGCCAGCAGCGCCGCCGGCGGCGACAGCACCGCCAGGCCGGGCTTCTCCTTGAACCCCAGCGCCTGCTCGAACGCGTAGCCGTAAGCCAGCACCCGCGCATCGTCCCATTTCGCGCCGATGATCGACAGGCCCACCGGCAGCCCCGCCACCAGGCCCATCGGCACCGACAGATGCGGGTAGCCCGCCACTGCCGGCAGCGTCGGCGCCTGGCCGCTCGCATGGTCGCCGTTGATGCCGTCCACCACCCAGGCCGGCCCGGCCGTGGGCGCCACCAGCGCGTCGAACTTGCCGTCGGCCAGCATGCGGTCGAGGCCCTCGGCGCCCGCCATCCGCAGCGATTTCGCGCGCGCCGCCACATAGGCCGGCTCGTCGAGCCCCTTGGTCGCCTCGGCGTGTTCGAACAGTTCCTGCCCGAACAGCCCCAGCTCACGGTCGGCATGGGCGCGGTTGAACGCGATCAGGTCGGCCAGAGTGCGGGAAGCCACGGCCTTCGGCGTCGTCGCCAGATAGCTGGCCAGGTCGGCCTTCAGCTCGGTCAGCAGCACCAGCTGCTCGGCCTCGCCGATCGCATCCATCGCACCTGTCCCGCCCGGCAAAGTGGTGATCTCCACCACCGTAGCGCCGGCTTGGCGCAGCACGTCCAGCGCGTGGGCGAACACCGCGTCCGTCTCGGGGTGGAACCCGGCCAGGAAGCGCAGCACGCCGATTCGCTTGCCCGCCAGCGCATCGGTCTTCAGCCCGGCCACGTAATCGGCCGCATGCCGGTCGGCATCCACCGTGGCCGGATCGGCCGGGTCGCTGCCGGCGATTACGCCCAGGATCAGCGCCGCATCGCGCACGCTCGTCGCCATCGGCCCGGCGGTATCTTGGCTGTGGGCCAGCGGCACGATGTTGTGGCGTGAGACCAGGCCCAGCGTCGGCTTGAAGCCGACGATGCCGTTCACCGAAGCCGGGCACGTCACCGAACCATCCGTCTCGGTGCCGATGGCGGCCGCCGCCAACCCGGCCGCCACCGCCGCGCCGCTGCCCGAGGAGGATCCGCACGCCGAACGGTCCGGCGACCAGGGGTTGCGCGTCAGCCCGCCTACCCCGCTCCAGCCGCTCACCGATCGCGAGCCGCGCATATTGGCCCATTCGCTGAGGTTGGTCTTGCCCAGGATCACCGCTCCCGCTGCCCGCAGCCGGGCGGCCAACGGCGCATCGCGATGCGTCACATTGTCCGCCAGCGCCAGCGAGCCGGCCGTGGTCGGCAGCGCGTCGATGGTCTCGATATTGTCCTTCAGCAGCACCGGCAGCCCGTGCAGCGGGCCGCGCACATGGCCCTGCGCCCGCTCGGCATCCAGCGCGCGCGCCTGCTCCAGCGCCTGCGGGTTCAGCGCCAGCACCGCCTGCAGCATCGGCCCTGCCCGGTCGATGGCCGCGATGCGGTCCAGATAGCCCTGCACCAGCCCGGCCGAGGTCGTGCGCCCGGCCGCCAGGTCGGCTTGCGGGCTGCTCATGGCGCAAAGCAGGAGAAAGGCGGCGGGATGCAGGCGCATGGCAAACTCCGATGATGGGCCAGGATGGCGGCTGGCGTTCGGGCCCGGTTCAAGAAAGGCTGTCCCGCACGATTCCGGTAAAGCCCCGCACGCTCGCCGAAGCATCGGCCGGCAGGCCGCCATCCACGAATGCCCGCGCGTTGGCCGCGAGCTGCTCGGCGAACTTGGCCTTGATGGCGGCGTCGCAGGCCGCCACGCCGGGCAATGCGAGCAGGCGTTGCAGCACCGCCCCCTGCCCCGCGGCGCACGCCACCACCCGCCCGTCCTCCACCAGATGCTCCGGCCGCGCCAGGCGCAGGAAGCGGTCGGCAATGAAGTCCAGCGGCCGCATGCTGTCCGGGTGGCTCGCCGCCAGATCGCCCCGCCCGCGCGACCATTTCAGCAGCGCCTCGGGCGCGCTGCGCAGCATGTAATGCGCCACCCAGGCCTGCTCGGCCGATGGCGCGCCCGACTCCGCCGGGCTGCGTCCCTCGACATAACGGTGATGGTGCACGCCGCCATCGGCGCTGCGATACTCGAACAGCGCATCCAGCGTCGCCGTCGGGAAATGCGGCTGCGAATACCAGAACATTCCAGGCCGTATCACCGACTTGACCAAGGACTGAACCGCGCGATCGCGCCGCTGCAGGCGCGCCGGCGTCGTGGCCTCGCCGCTCCAGCGATCCTCCGGCAGCGCCGCATACATCAGCCAGCACAGCGCAATCGCGTCCACCGGCTGGCTTTCCTGCACCGCCAGGAAATCGGCGACGCTCGCAAAGATGCGCCGGTCGAAACCCAGATACTCGTCGATGTCGAGCAGCGCCGCCCAGCGGTAATCCAGGATCTGCGGCAGCATCGTCAGCGCATGCGTGTAGCCTTTCAGCTGCGGCCCCAACCGCTCGGTGCGTGCGTTGCGCACCAGCGTGATCACCCCGTGCCCGGCCAGCAGCTCGAGCAGCGCGTCCGAGCCGTCGGTATTGCCGTTGGTGTAGATGAAAGCGTGTTCGAACCCGATCGAGAGGTGATAGGCCAGCCAATCGAGCAGGTATGGCCCCTCGTTGCAGGCAGCCGCCAGCAGGCAGGCGGTCCGCCGCGGCAATATCTGCCGCCGTGCCACGGCATGCAGTGCCAGCCCAGCCGGCACCAGCGCCTGGCCCGCCGGCGCCAGCAGCATCGCCTCGTCCTCGGCCGGCGAGGCGCCCACATGCCCCGGCACTTCGGCCCGCCTTGCCTGCCAGGCCGCCAACGCCGGCAGGCACGTGCCGATCCACCGGTCCCCCGCCATGGCGCGGCCCAGCCGGGCCAGATCGTCCGGCGCAGCCAGCAGCAGCCGTGCCAGTGCTGCCAGTTCGTCGCGCGGCAGCAGGCGCAGCATCGGCTCGGCCAAAGCCGGGCGCAGGCCGCCATCGCGCAGCAGCGCCAGCAGCGTCCCGGCCCGCAGCCGCCCGGCCGCCCGCCCGATCTCGCCGGCGATCGCCTGCACGCCCTCCGGCCCGGCCGGCGGCATCATCGGCTGCAGCGCGAACACCGATTGCAGCGAGTTGCCGTCCGTATCGAAGCGCAGCGCGGAGGGCCCGCCCGCCGCATCGTGGCGCAGCCCGAGGAAATGCGCCCCGGCCACCGGATATTTCAGCCGCACGGCACCCGACGTGTCGGTGGGCAGGATGCGCGCGGAGATCGCCAGCCCCGCCCGGCCATCGCCGGCAACGCTCACTGGCGTGCCGTCCCGCGCCATCAGCAGGCAGATCATCGGCATGGCGTCGGGCACGATGGCCACCACGGCGTCGGCAGCATCCAGCCCCGCGCCCACGCCCAGCACGCCCCCGCCGCCCACCACCAGCAACCCGCCTTGCGCCGGCGCCAGCCGGAACGCCCGCCACCCCGCCGGTGCCGCCGCCGCGTCCGGCACGCTCTCCGGCGCGGCCACCCGCACCGGCGCCGCCACCGGCGCGAACAGCCCGGCCGGCGGCACCGGTGCCGCCGGTGCCACCACCGGCGGCGAACGGCGGAACAGCAAGGCCAGGCGATAGGCCAAACCGCCGCTCATCGGCTGCAGCAAGGGCGACGGGCGTGGCGCATCATGGCCCCGAGGCTACCGGGCGAGGATTGCGCCGTCGAGGGCAGCGCACCCCGGCGTGCAACCCGGCGCTTGCGGCCGCACCGCCGCCGCGTCATCTGGCGCGCATGAACAAGCCCGACCCCGACGGCGCCGCCGCCCAGATCGACCGCCTGCTGGGCATCATGGCCCAGCTCCGCCATCCCGAGCACGGCTGCCTTTGGGACCAGGCGCAGGATTTCGCCACCATCGCCCCCTACACCATCGAGGAAGCCTACGAGGTGGCCGACGCCATCGCGCGCGGCGACATGGGCGCCCTGCCCGACGAACTGGGCGACCTGCTGTTCCAGGTCGTCTACCACGCCCGCCTGGGCGAGGAGGCCGGCCGCTTCGCCTTCGCCGACGTTACCCGCGCCATCGCCGACAAGATGGTGCGCCGCCACCCGCACGTCTTCGGCGCGCCCGCGGCCCAGCAGGCCGGCCGCCACGCCGATGCCTGGGAGGCGCAGAAAGCCGCCGAACGCCGCGCCCGCGACGAACACGGCGCACTCGCCGGCGTGCCCGTGGGCCTGCCCGCCCTCACCCGCGCCGCCAAACTCAGCAGCCGCGCCGCCCGCGTGGGCTTCGACTGGCCGGACGCCTCATCCGTGCTGGACAAGCTCGACGAGGAAGTGCGCGAGCTCGAGGCCGAGCTGCCCCAAGGCGACCCCGCACGCCTCGCCGACGAGCTGGGCGACATGCTGTTCGTGCTGGCCAACCTCGCCCGCAAGCTGGGGCTCGATCCCGAAACCTGCCTGCGCGGCGCCAACGACAAATTCGCCCGCCGCTTCGCCGCCGTCGAACACACGCTGGCCGAACAGGGAAGCACGCCCGCCGAAGCCGGGCTGGCGGCCATGGAAGCGGCCTGGCAGGCTGCCAAGGCAGCCGAACGCGCCTGAGCCGCGCTCCGCCCCCACACCACAGTCAGAAGGTCCACCATGATCCACGTCGTCGCCCTGATCACCGCCAAGCCCGGCCAACGCGAGGCCGTGCTGGCCGCCTTCCGCGAGAACATGCCCGCCGTCCACGCCGAAGCCGGATGCATCAGCTACCAGCCGGTGATCGACGCGCCCCGCCTCGGCGGCTTCCAGGCCGAGATCGGCCCCGACAGCTTCATGGTGCTCGAAACCTGGGAGAGCCCGGCCGCGCTGATGGCCCATGCCACGGCCCCGCACATGGCCGCCTACGGCAAGCGCGTGGCCGGCATGATGGCCAGCCGCACCATCCACGTGCTCTCCCCCGCTTGAGGGCCACCCGCCGCTTGTGCCCGGCACGGAGTGGGCGCCAACTGATCGCAGGCGGGATCAACTCGCCGTCACACACAGGGAGGGCGCACCATGGGCAAGGGCGACAAGCAGCACGGCAACCGCGAGGCCAAGAAGCCGAAGGCGAACAAGAAGCTTGCCCCCGCCGCCACGGCGTTCCTCAAGCCGCAGGCCAGCCCCGCCAAGCCGGCGGCCAAGCCGGCCGGCAAGTAGCAGCGGGCGCGGAGGGCCGAACGATGCGATGGATCATCCTGGCGCTGGCGCTGGCCGGCTGCTCCAACACCAACGCGGCGCCGACCGGGCCCACCACCATGTCCACCAGCGGCGCCGGCCCGTATATCGGCGCCAGCGCCGGCTCCTCGGTGGGCGGCGGGCCGCTGGGTGCCGGCACCGACGATAACCGCGCCGGCGCCAAATAGCCGGCGCCGCGTCGGCGGCCTATCTTTCGACGAACGCCGTCAGGCGTTACTTCTCGACGAACGCTTTCTCGATCACGAACTCGCCCTGCCGCGTGTTGGTGCCCTCCACCCAGCCATCGCGTTCGAACCACGCGCCGAAATCGGCCAGCAGGCCGGGGCTGCCGCACAGCATCACCCGGTCCTGCGCCCGATCGACCGGCGGCAGGCCAAGATCGGCGGGCAGCTTGCCGCTGAACATCAGATCGGTCACCCGCCCCTGGTTGCGGAACGCCTCGCGCGTCACCGTCGGGTAGTACAGCAGCTTCTCGGCGGTGAACTCGCCCAGCAGCTCGTGGGCGCGCAGCTCGTGGTCGATCTCGGTCTCGTAGGCCAGCTCGGCCACGTTGCGCACGCCGTGCACCAGCACCACGCGCTCGAACGGCTCGTAGGTCTCGGGGTCCTTGATCAGGCTCATGAACGGCGCCAGCCCGGTGCCGGTGCCCAGCAGATACAGGTTCCGGCCGGGCAGCAGGCTCTCGGCCAACAAGGTGCCCACCGGCTTGCGGCCGATCAGCACGGTGTCGCCGATGCCGATGTGCTGCAGGCGCGAGGTCAGCGGCCCATCGGCCACCTTGATGCTGAGGAACTGCAGATGCTCCTCCCAATTCGCGCTGACCATGCTGTAGGCGCGCAGCAGCGGCCGCCCGTCCACCTGCAGCCCGATCATGGAGAATTGCCCGCTCTTGAAGCGGAACGTCGGGTCGCGGGTGCAGGTGAAGCTGAACAGGGTGTCGGTCCAATGATGAACCGACAGGACTTTCTCTTCGAAGAACGCGCTCATGGGCCGGCTTGTCCCGCAATGCAGCAGCCAACGCAAGGCGGCTGCCGGCGCCGAACTAGCGTTCCAGGCAGTCCAGAACGCGCGTCATTATCGCGCCGGCCGCGCCCTGCCAGCTGAACCCGGCCGCCTGCGCCCGGCAGGCATCGCGCAACGCCTCACCCTCCACCCGGCGGCGCTCCAGCACCGCACCCAGCGCCCGGCGCATGTCGGCCGCCGAGAGCGGGTCGAAATAGGTGCATGCCGCCCCGCCCACCTCGGGGATGCTGGAGCTCCACGAAGCCGCGCACGGCGTCCCGGCCGAGAGGCTTTCCAGCACCGGCAGCCCGAACCCCTCGAACAATGACGGGTACAGCGTCGCCTGCGCCCCGGCCAGCAGCGTGTATTTCGTCAGATCGTCCACGAAGCCGGTGAACAGGATACGCCCGGCGGCAACCGCCGGCTCCAGCACCGCGGGCAGCGCATGCTGCTCTTCCAGCCAGCCCATCTTGCCGGTGAACACGAACCGCACGCGCTCCAGCAGCGAGGGATCGGCCGCCAGCATGGTGAATACCAGCATCACGTTCTTGCGCGGCTCGCGCGTGCCCAGGATCAGCACGTAAGGCTCGGCGCCGTGCGGCCCGATCGCGTCGGCCGCCCGAACCGGATAATCCGCCGGCCAGGAAACGCCGTTCGGCGCCACCACCATGCGCCTCGGCTCCACGCCCAGATACGCGGTCAGATCGTCGCACGAGGCCTGCGACACGCCCACCACCACATCGTCCGAAGCGATGTCGGCCATCATCGCCTCCATGTGGTGGTCCACGTTCCCCTTGATGTGGAAATACGGCAGCACGAGCGTCGAGAGGTCGTGGAACACGCTGCACTCCACGTCGAACACCCGCCGCAGCGGCTTGACAGAGGGGAACAGCCCGATGGTCGGCCCCGCCGCCCGCCCCAGCACCGGCAGCACCCCGGCCTGGGCGCGCCCGGTGGCCGCCTCGCGCTGCAGGAACAACCCGCTACGCCGCCGCAACGCATCGGCCACCAGCGCGCGTTCCACCAACGCGGTGCCCAGAAAAAAAGCCAGCCGCTCGCCCAGCCCCGCCAGCAGCGCGCCCGACAGCCCGGCCGCCACGATCGGAATGCCGGTCCACTGCTCCTCCAGCAGCGGCGAGACATCCACGTAAACAGCGGCATTGGCCGCCTGCAGCCGCCGGCTCGCCTGCATCAGCGCCGCCCCGCTCAACGCGCCCGCCGCCGCTTGCCGCCCGCCGCGCGCGCCGCCGGCTCGGCTACTGGCCGGGCCTCCAGCTCGCCCGCCCCCTGACGCTCGGCGGTCATCCGCAGCAGCAGCTTCAGCGTGCGCCACGCCGGCAGCCGCGCGGCAAAGATCAGCGTGCCGCAGCGCGTCTCGGCCTCCACCCACACAGCCTCGTCGGCCGGCACCATGCCGGCGGCCCGCCCGGCGCCGCCCGCCGCATCGGCACCGATCAGCACGCAGGCGATGCCCAGCGCCTGCAGCCGCGCCAGCGTCCACCAATGCTCCGGGTCGTTGCCGTCCACCCACGCCACCCGGCCCAGCCGCGTCAGCGCCGCCACCCCGTCCAGCGTGCCCACCCGGGCCAGGAACACCCGTCCCAGCAGCGCCCCGGCCGGGCTCGAGGCCTCCCGCACCCGCTCGATCACCGTGCGGATGATGCCGGTCTGGCCGATATAGTTGAACGGCAGCAGCACGAAGCGCGGCAGCGCCCCCTCGGGCGCGCCCAGCATGGCCAGCCGCACCAGCAGCTCGGGCACCAGGCTGCCCGGATGGTCCATGTTCCACGGCAGCAGCACCGCCGGCGTGCCATCCGCCATCCCGCCCGGGCTGCCTGCCACACCCCCCGCGGCCCAGGCGCCGGAGGCAAAATCGGCCAGGCTCGTCATCTCGATGGCCGCCTCGGCACGGCCAGGATCGGGCGGGCGCAGATCGGCGGTGGCCAGCCCGGCCGGCAGCACGCCGGCCGGCAGCACGGCCCCGCCAATGCCGCTCGGCCGCAGCACGTCGTCCGCCAGCAGGAACGCGCGCCCGATCGCCGCCGGCAGCACCGTGCCGCTGGCGAACGGATGGTGGCTGGCGGTCAGCAGCGCCGGCCCGGCGCACTCGGCCAGCACCGCGGCATTGCGCGCGCCCTTCAGCACGCGCGCCGCCCGCACGCCGCCGAACCGCAGATGCACCACCCCGCGCGCCGCATCGCCCCCGGCCCGGCCGACCGCCTCGGCCACGCTGCGCCAGCCGGCGAACATCTCCGGAAACGGTGCGAACAGCGGCACCACCCCGGGCAGGGCGCGTGCGGCATGGGCCGCGAAGGCCAGCAATTGCGACTCGCTGCCCAGCAGCACCTGAGGCAACACCAGCCCGGCCACCGGCAGCAGCGCACGATCGTGCCGCCGCAGCGGGCCGGGGCAGGAGAGCACGGTGGCCGCGCCATCGATCCACGCCCCCACTGCCTCCACGCGCCACTCCTTCGCCCCGCCCGGTTGTCAGCCAGCCAGCCAGGCAGGACAAGCCCGCCGCGGCACGCTATGCAGGCGGCACGCCATACGGAGTGTCCGACGCTGATCCAGGGCCAGATCGAAAGCCTCGCGCCCGACGGGACGATCACCGGCTGGGTGCGCGACACCACGCGCCCGCAAGCCTGCCACGTGCAGGTGCGCCGCGGGCCGGAGCTGCTGGCCGAAGCCGTGGCCGACCTGTTCCGCCCCGACCTGCTGCGCGCCGGCCAGGGCCACGGCCATTACGGCTTCGCGACCCGCCTGCGCCACACGCTGCCCCCCGGCCGCTGCCGCGTGGACATGGTGCTCCCCGCCAGCGACGTCAGCGCACCCATGGCCCTCGACGTGCCGGCTCTGGACCCCGGCGGCCCCTGCCCGGTGGAACGCCTCCTCGCCGCGCGCCCGGCCTGGTCGGCGCAGGACGTGATCGCCCGGCCGGACTGCATCGACGCCGGCGCCAACCACGCAAGCCTGGGCCGCGATCGCTTTATCGACGCGGTGTTCCGCTTCGCGCTCGGCCGCTGGCCCAGCGCCGCCGAGTCGGCCATGAACGCCAGCGACCTCGATTCCGGCCGCATCACGCCCGCCGGCCTGCTGCTGGAATGCCTGGGCTCGCGCGAACGGGCCGCCTTGCCGCCAGGCCTGCCCAGCCCGTATGCCGCCGACTTCCCTTTCCTGCCGCCCGAAGCGGCGCAACCGCCACGAGGCAGCGCCCCATGAGCCTGGCAGACCGGCTGGTCAACGAATTGATGCTCGTCTCCGTCCTGGTGGCCGGCCAGGGCGCCGAGGCGCTCGCCGCCGCATTGGAAGAAGCGGGTGCCGCCGCAGAGCCCCTCACCGAAGCGCCGCCGGCCGAAGGCTTCGACCTCGCCATCCTGCTCGCCCCGCCCGGCGCGCTTGCCGCCGCCGCCGCCCGCGCCACGGTGGACCGGCTGGCCGGGGCCAGCGACCGCCTGCTGCTGGCCCCCCTGCCCCTGGGCGAGACGGCCGCCGGCGGCCCGGCTTTGCCCGAGCTGCCGCTGTGGTTCGAGATGTTCGCCGAGCTGGGCTACCAGCCGGTCATCGAGTTCGACGCCAGCTTCGTCTCCCCCGGCGCCTTCCTGGTGGACCGCGCCGCCACCGCGGCCGAAGGCGACCTGGCCGCCTTCACCGACCGCCTGCAGATGGGCAGCGAGGCCGCCGCCCAGCAGCGCGCCGCCGTGCAGGATGCCGAGCGCTCCGTGCGCACCGAATTGCAGGCGGCCCGCGCCGCCTTGGCCGCCACCGAAGCCGAACTCGCCACCCTGCGCGCCGAAGCCGGCCAGCGCGCCGCCGAACTGGCCCAGGCCAATACCCGCGCCGCCCGCCTGGCCGGCGATCTGGAGGCCAATGCCGCGGCCCTGCGCGAGTCCGAAGCCCGCCACCGCGCCTGGGACGGCCTGCGCAGCTGGATCCGGCTGGAAGTCGCCGCCGCGCACCGCAACGAGGCAGCCACGCTGCTGCGCGACCTGCCGGCGCTGCGCGCCCAGCGCCCCGACCTGCCGGCCACGGACGCCGCCCCGCCACAACGCGGCTGGCGGCGCCTCCTGACCCGGCGCCGGCCGCCCGCGCCCCACCCAGCGCTGGCCGAAGCCGCCCTGGTGCGCCGCAGCCCGCTCTTCGACGCCGCCTGGTACATCGCCTCCAACCCCGCCTTGCACGAAGGCGCGGCACTCGACCCCGTGCTGCATTACGTGCTGGTCGGCGGCCCCGCCGGCGCCGATCCGGGCCCGTGGTTCGATACCGCCGCCTATCTGGCCGGCCACCCGGACGTTTCCGGCGCGCCCTTGGCCGAGGCCATCCGGCGCGGCGAGGTGGACAGTGAAGGCGGCTGAGCCCCCGCCCCGCCGCGCCGCGCGCAGAATTGTTTATGCTCTGGGCCTTGCAGCCCTATGCGGATGCGTGCCCACAGCCCGCAACCTGCCCGCCGCCCCGCTTGCGGCAGCCCCCGCCCCCTATCTCGTCCAGGTCGGCGACGTGCTCGGCGTCCGCCTCTACAGCGCGCCGGAGCTGGACGAGGACGTGACCGTCCGCCCGGATGGCCGGCTGACCACGACGCTGGCGCAATCCGTGCAGGCTGCCGGCCGCACGCCCGACGAGATCGCCGCCGACCTGCGCGTCGCCTACGCCCACGAGCTGAAAGACCCGGCACTCACGCTCGAGGTCAAGACCGCCTCGCCCGCCCGCGTCTACGTGGCCGGCGAAGTGGTCGCCCCCGGCGAGTTCAGCACCCAGGGCACCGGCCTGACGCTGCTGCAGGCGGTCGCGCGCGCCGGCGGCCTGCGCACTGCCGGCGACGAAAACCATGTCTTCATCCTGCGCCACGCCACGGCCGGGCGGCCGCTGGTGCTGGCCGCCAATTACCGCGCCGCCATGTCGGGCACCGATGCCCGGGCCGACGTGCAGCTGGCACCGTTCGACGTGGTGTACGTGCCCCGCACCGGCATCGGCCAGATCTATGTGTGGTTCAACCAGCACTTCCAGCAATTCGTGCCGGTCAACTGGGGCTTCAGCTACAACGTGAACCCGGTCGTCAACAACCAGCGCTGATGAGGCCGGTTCGAGATCAGGCCGATTTGGCCTGGGCGCGCTGCGGCGGCGGCGCCGGCTTCAGCGAAGGCGCCAGCACGAAACCCACCTCGCCGCTGATCCGCTCGGCCGCCTGGCTGATATAGCCGCGGAAATGGCTCCATTCGGGGCTGTCGAAGCTGCGGATGTCGTAGCTGCGCTGCGCCTGCGCGGTCACCCGGAACTCGGCGAACTCGCTGCCCGGCACCGGCGGCGGCGGGCTGTTCAACCCGCCCAGCGCATCGTCCTTGGAAACCCACATCTCGCGCACCGCCTGGGCCAGGCGCTGCACGCGCTCCATCCCGGCCTCGAAGCTGGCCGCGTTCTCGTAGCGGTTCTCCAGCGGGTTCCAGACATCGAAAACGTAGTCGCCCGGCGGCGGGTTGGCGTCGAAATGAGTGATCCGCAACGACGGCTGAGACAAGGTCCACTCCTGGGGCGAACCGGCGCCGTGCAGGACCAGGCCAGCCGCCACGGACGGCGCTGCAATGGTTCCACCTGGTTTCGGGCAGCGGGAGCGGGCTTATGCCAGCCGGCGCACCGCGAACGCAAGGCGAAATCCGCCCGCCGCACGCGCCACCCGCCCGCCGCCTCCCCAGCGCCGCAGAACGTGGTACAAGCGGAACACCGCAGGAGCACGAATCGACGATGGCCAAGGTAGAACGGGTGGTGTTCCAGCCCTACGCGCGGGGCAAGCGCGGCGCCATCACCCCCGGCGTGCCGATCGCCTGCCGCAACGCCGCCGAAGGCGAGCGCCGGGCCGAAAAGGCGATGGCCGCCGGCTCGGCCATCGGCGCCCACGTCGTGCGCATCGTCGCCGACGAGGAGGCGGGCGACTACGAGGATCCCGTCTATCTCAGCACCGTCGGCATCGTTCCCGAACCGGTCTAGCAAGCCGGCCAGGACTTCCCGCGCCGAACTGCTATACCCCCGCCTATGAGCATCGAGCCCCGCCTTGCCGCCAGCCTGATCGTCCTCCGCGACGGCACCGATATCCTGATGGCGCGCCGCTCGGCCCACCACCGCTTCATGCCCAACATGCTGGTCTTCCCCGGCGGCGCCGTCGATGCCGCCGACCACCACGCCCCGGCCGCCACCGAACTCAACCCGCGCACGCGCGCGCGGCTGGAAGCAATCACCGGCCCGGCCCCTGCCCACGCTCTGGCCATCGCCGCCGCCCGCGAGCTGGAGGAGGAGGTGGGCCTCAGCCTCGGCCAGCCGCCCGCCTTGCACGCGCTCGACTATCTCTGCCGCGCCATCACCCCGCCCGACCGCAGCATCCGCTTCGATGCGCATTTCTTCATCGTGGACGCAGCCCTGGCTACCGGCACCGCCACCGGCTCGTCGGAGATGGAGGAGCCGCGCTGGCACAGCATCGCCGAAGCGCTCGAAGGCGAAATCCCGCTCGCCACCCGCGCCGTACTCGGCCAGCTGCAACGCTGGCTCGCCGGCCACGACCGCGACGGCCCCGTGCCCACCCTGCGCGACCGCGCCTGGTCGGCATGACGCATGCGTGAGCGTGTGATATTTTGGACGCAAAACGGTCACCGGCTCGATAATTAACAGCCGGTTCACTATTATCTCTTTTCCGTGATCGCCCTCTGCGCTTAGCGTGTGGCCTGCGGCATATTTCTAGCCAGGGTGGCATTACATGCGTCTCGGCGACATCCTCCTGATGCGCGGCCTCGTTCGCAGCACCGATATCGACTCGGCGGTCGAACGCCAGCGCCTCGAAGGCGGCCGGCTCGGCGAAAACCTGATCGCGCTCGGGCTGATGACCACCGAGCAGCTCTACGTCGTCATGGACGAGACGCCGGTGATGCCCCGCACCGTGGCCGAAACCGGCATCAGCCGCGGCCTGCTGCTCGGCATGGTGCTGAAGTTCATGCGTGTCGCGAGCTGCGAGACGGTGCCCGAACTCTCCCGCCGCCTGCATCTGGCCCACTCCGTCGTCCAGGAAATCCTCGACGATGCCATCGCCCAGAAGCTCGTCCACGTGCTGGGCGCCGTGAACAGCGGCATCGTGCGCTACATCCGCTACGCGCTCAGCGATAACGGCCGCATCGCCGCCGGCGAGGCGATGGAGCAGACGCAGTATATGGGCCCCGCCCCGGTCAGCCTGGCCGCCTTCCAGGCGCAGATCTGCAAGCAGCCGATCACCAACGAGGTGCTCGACGCGGCCGCACTCCGCGAAGCCTGCGCCGGCATGGTGCTGTCGGACCAGACGATCCAGCGCCTGGTGCCCGCCGTCAGCGCCGGCCGCACCGTGCTGCTCTACGGCCCGCCCGGCAACGGCAAGACCAGCCTGGGCACCCGCATCGCCGAACTGTTCACCGACCCGGTGTTCATCCCCTACGCGATCGAGGTCGGCGGCCAGATCATCCGCATGTACGACCCCAGCCTGCATCTGCCCTACATGGTGGAAACCGCCGACCAGACGAGCCTGAACGGCGGCGTGCAGATCGAAGCCTTCGACGGCCGCTGGGCCGCCTGCCGCCGCCCGGTCGCCATGGCCGGCGGCGAGATGACGATCGACATGCTCGATCTGCGCTGGGATCCCGCGACCAAGACCTACGACGCGCCGCTGCACATGAAGGCGCTGAACGGCGTGTTCCTGATCGACGATTTCGGCCGCCAAAAAGTCAACCCGACCGAGCTGCTGAACCGCTGGATCATCCCGCTGGAAAACCGCGTGGACTACCTCAAGCTCAACACCGGCGTCACGTTCAAGCTGCCGTTCGACGAGCTGGTGATCTTCTCGACCAACATGGAACCCTGCGAGCTGATGGATCCCGCCTTCCTGCGGCGCATCCCCTACAAGATCCAGATGCTCGGCCCCGATCTCGGCGCCTACCGCCAGATCTTCGACCGCGCGGCCGCCGCCGCCGGCCTCACCCTGCCCGATGCGGCGTTCGACTTCGTGGTCGGCCAGCTCACGCAGAAGGGCCACGCGCTCGCCGCCTTCCAGCCGCGCTTCATTTGCGATCAGGCGGCCCAGATCGTCCGCTGCTTCCGGCACGAGCCCGTACTCACCCGCGAACTCGCGGCCGACGCGCTGGAAAACCTCTACGTCGGCATCGGCCGCATGGCCGCCTGACATCGCACGAACCGGATAGTCGGACGCGTTCTTAACCTACGATGTTGCGCGCCAAGGCGGTATCAGGGCGGCGTGCCAGCCATGCCATACAGCTGGGAATTCATCAGGCCGGAGTGGCGCCAATATCAACACCCGTGCGTTCTTGCCGAGGACGGATACAAGTATTCGGGCAATCTGAGAACGGGGCCGGTTCCGGGCGACGACGCCTACCGCTGGTTGGAGGAGCAGGGACTTGGCGGGTGGTCAACGATTTGGGAAGGCTGTTACTTCGATCAGTTCACGCCGCTGAAAGCCTGGATCGTTTGTCAGATCGGCGAACCCATCCGTAGTTTCGAAGAGGCGGTCGAGCGCAGCGAACGGCGGAGGGTGCTGGAGTTAGCGGTAGAACGCGCCCGCATCAGAGCCGCCGACGCGGCGAAAGACGCGCTGTAGGGCGTTGGATAAATTCCGAGCCTAGCGCTGGCTCGAAGCCCACGGCCTCAGGCACACCAGCATGCCGGCCGGTCCCGCTGAAAGCGGCCGCTCAGCACCGCTCACACTGCTTGAAGGTCGCCGCCCTGCCGCATCGGCAAACGACCTCGCAGCATCCGCAGAGCCGGCCGGAACGCCCGGCAGCGTTGACCAAGAGCATGCGGCCAGCCAGGCAAGGTGCCTGCCCGCCCTCAGGCCGCCGCCGCCACCCGCGCCTTCGCCTCGCGCCGCCGCGCGTGCAGGATGAACTCGGTGTAGCCGTTCGGCTGCGTCCGCCCCTCGAACACCAGGTCGCGCGCCGCCGCAAAAGCCGGGCCGTCGAAACCCGGCGCCATCGGCACGTAAGCCGGATCGCCCGCATTCTGCCGGTCCACCACAACCGCCATGCGGCGCAGCGTCTCCTCCACCTGCTCGGGCGTCACCACGCCATGATGCAGCCAGTTGGCGATATGCTGGCTGGAAATGCGCAGCGTCGCGCGATCCTCCATCAGCCCCACATCGTGTACGTCCGGCACCTTGGAACAGCCCACGCCCTGGTCGATCCAGCGCACCACGTAGCCGAGGATCGACTGCGCGTTGTTGTCGAGCTCCTGCTTGACGTCATCCGGCGCCCAGTTGCTCGCCTCGATCGGAATGGTCAGCAGATCGGCCAGCTTGGCCCGCGGCCGCCGCGCGATCTCCTCCTGCCGCGCCGCCACGTCCACCTGATGGTAGTGCAGCGCATGCAGCGTGGCCGCGGTCGGCGAGGGCACCCACGCCGTGCTGGCGCCGGCCTGCGGATGGCCGATCTTGACGGCCAGCATCTCCGCCATCCGGTCCGGCGCCGCCCACATGCCTTTGCCGATCTGCGCATGCCCGCGCAGGCCGCAGGCCAGCCCGATATCCACGTTCTGGTTCTCGTAGGCGCCCAGCCACGCCGTGCCCTTCATGTCGTTCTTGCGCACCATGGTGCCCGCCTCCATGGAGGTGTGCATCTCGTCGCCGGTGCGGTCCAAAAATCCGGTGTTGATGAAGAAAACCCTGTCGCGCGCTGCATGAATGCACGCCGCCAGGTTGGCGCTGGTGCGCCGCTCCTCGTCCATGATGCCCATCTTCAGCGCCCGCCGCGGCAGCGCCAGCATGTCCTCCACGCGGCTGAACAGCTCGCAGGCGAACGCCACTTCTTCGGGCCCATGCAGCTTCGGCTTGACGATGTACATCGAACCGGTGCGGCTGTTGCGCAGCCGCGGCATGCCGCGCAGATCATGCGTGGCGATCAGCGCCGTCACCGCGCAGTCGAGCATCGTCTCGGGGATCTCGCTGCCATCGGCCATCAGCACCGCGTCGGTGTACATGTGATGGCCCACATTGCGCACCAGCATCAGGCTGCGGCCCGACAGCGTCAGCCGCCCGCCCGATGGCGTCTGGAACACCTGGTCGAGCTCCAGCCAGCGGTCCTGCTGCTCGCCGCCCTTGCTGAACACCGCCGAGAGCGTGCCCTGCGTCAGGCCCAGCCAGTTGCGGTACACCTCCACCTTGTCGGCCGCATCCACGGCCGCCACGCTGTCCTCGCAATCCATGATGGTGCTGACGGCAGCTTCCAAAATCAGATCCGCCATGCCCGCCGGATCGTCCTGCCCGATGGGCGATGCACGGTCGATCTTGATGAGCAAATGCAGTCCGTTCTGCACCAGCAGAATCGCCGAAGGCGCGGCCGCATCGCCCTGGTAGCCCACCAGCTGGCCGGGATTGGCCAGGCCCAGCGTGCCGGCCTGGGTGCGCACCGCCAGCTTGCCGCCAACCACCGCATAGCCGGTCGCCGCGGCATAGCTGCCGCCGGCCAGCGGCACCGTCTCGTCCAGCACCGCGCGCGCCCGCGCCACCACCTGCGCGCCGCGCGCCTTGTTATAGCCGCGGCCCCGCTCGGCGCCCGGCGTCTCGGGCAGCGCATCGGTGCCATACAGCGCATCGTACAGGCTGCCCCAGCGCGCATTGGCGGCATTCAGCGCGTAGCGCGCGTTGGAAATCGGCACCACCAGCTGCGGGCCGGCAATCCGGCTGATCTCGGCATCCACGTTGGCCGTCGTCACGCGGAACGGCAGCGGCTCGGGCTGCAGGTAGCCGATCTCGCGCAGGAACGCCTCGTAGGCGGCCGGCGCGAAGGCCTGTCCGCGATGGGCCACGTGCCAGGCATCCACCTTGGCCTGCAGCGCGTCACGCTGCTCCAGCAGCGCCAGGTTGCGCGGCGCCAGATCGGCCAGCATGGCGGCGAAGCCCTGCCAGAATTGCGGTCCCGACAGGCCGCTGCCCCGCACCGCCTCGTTGGAGACGAAATCGTACAGCACCTTGGCCACCTGCAATCCGCTGGCTTCGACCCGATCCATCCGCACTGTCCCGCTGCTGCCTGAGCCGCCTGTTTTGCCTTCTTGCCGCAATCTGGCAAGGGGAGCCCGGCCACGCCGGAGCACCCGATGGACGATGCTTTTCCCGACTGGGCGGCGCTGCTTGCCGCCGGCGCCCGCGATCCCGGCAGCCCGTTCCGCAACCTCGCACTCGGCACAATGGGGCTGGAGCACACGCCGCAGGTACGCACCGTCGTGCTGCGCCGCTTCGATGGCCGCACGCTCGACATCCATACCGACACCCGCTCGGCTAAGCACGCCGAGCTGCGCGCCAACCCGGCCGCCACCCTGCATGGCTGGGACCAGGCCGGCCGAATCCAGATCAGGGCCAACGGCCGCGTCACCCTCCACACCATGGACGCCGAATCCGCCACCGCCTGGTCGCTGCTGCGCCCCGCCAGCCGTGCCACCTACCACGTGCAGCCCGGCCCCGGCACGCCCCTGCCCGGGCCCGCCAACCCCACGCCGGATACCGACGAAGCCGCGGCCCTGCGCGTCTTCTGCGTCGTCCGCCTCACGCTCCACACGCTCGACCACCTGCACCTGGCACAGGGCAGCCATCGTCGCGCCCGTTTCACCTGGGCTGCGGACCGGATCGAGGCTATGTGGCTGGTCCCCTGAACGGACCTGCACCGTGCCGAGCACCGCCACCCCGGACCGCATGGGCGCCGGACCGATCGCCGCCTACCTCACGCTCTGCGCCGTCTGGGGCTCCACCTTCCTGGCCATCCGCATCGCGGTGGAAACCGTGCCGCCTTGGACGATGGTGGGCCTGCGCTGCCTGATCGCCGGCGCAGCGCTCACGGCCATCGGCCTGGCCGGCGGCGCCACCCTGCCCCGCGGCCGCGCCGCCGCCTCGGCCGCCATCTCCGGCGTGCTGCTGTTCACCGGCAGCCAGGCCATGCTGTCGTGGAGCGAGTTGATGGTGCCCAGCGGCGAGGCCGCCATCCTGGTCTGCACGGTGGCCCTGCTCACGCCCATCATCTCCTGGCTGATGGGGGCCAGCGCGCGGCCCACCGCCCGGGCCGGCGCCGGCCTGGTGGTGGGCTTCGCCGGCGTGGCCGTGCTCATGCGGCCCGACCCCGCTTCCAGCGGCGTCCACGCGGCGGCCAGCCTCATGGTGCTCGCCGGCTCGCTGGCCTGGGCCATCGGCGCCTCGCTCGCCCGGCTGGTGCCGCCCGCCCGCTCCGCCTTGCTCGGCAGCGGGCTGCAGATGCTCGCCGGCGCGCTGGGCTGCGCCGTGGTCGCCGCCGCGCGCGGCGAGTTCGCCACCCTCCAGCCCCACGCCATCTCGCTGCGCTCGGCGCTGGCTTTGGCCTATCTGGTCGTCATGGGCTCGCTGGTCGCCTTCGCCTGCTTCGGCTGGCTGGTGCAGATCTGGCGGCCGGAACGCCTATCCACCTACAGCCTGGTCAACCCGCTGGTCGCCCTGCTGCTGGGCGCCGCCTTCGCCCACGAGCCGATCGGCCCGCGCCAACTCTGGGCCACCGCGCTCATCCTGTGTGCCGTCGCCCTGGCCATGTCCTCCGGCCAACGCCGCACCAGCGCCGCCCGCCCCACCCTGGCCACCGCCCCGCCCGCCGAAACCTAGGCGCGGCTGACGCTGTACGTGGCCGCCAGCGCCGCCTCGATGGCGGCCGCATGCGCCGGGTCGCGCGCTTCGACCATCACCTCCAGCTGTGCCGACTGCACGCTGGGCGAGGCGAACAGCCGCTGGTGGCTCACCTCGATGATGTTGCCGCCGCACGCGCCGATCGTCGCCGCGATGTCGGCCAGCACGCCGGGCCGGTCGGGAATGTCCATGCGCAGCCGCAGCAGCCGCCCGTCGCGCAGCAGGCCGCGCAGCAGCACGTTGGCCATGATCCGCACGTCGATATTGCCGCCGCACACCGGCAGGCCCACGCGCTTGCCGGCAAACCGCTTCTGATGCGCCAGCAGCCCGGCCAGCGCCGCCGCGCCCGCCCCCTCGGCCACCACCTTGCCACCCTCGGCCAGCAGCGAGACGGCGTCCTCCACATAGCGCTCCGGCGCTACGATCACGTCGGCCACATGGCGCGCGATCACCTTGCGCGTCTCCACGCCCACATCGCGCACCGCAATGCCCTCGGCCAGCGTGGCGCCGCCGATCGCATGCTCGGGCGCCCCCATGCGCTGCGCCAGCGCCGAATACGGCGCCACCTGCACGCCGATCACCTCGGTCGCCGGGCTCAACGCCGCCATCGCCACCGCGCAGCCGCTAATCAGCCCGCCGCCGCCCACCGGCACCAGCAGCACGTCCAGCGGCGGGCCGTCCTCGAACATCTCCAGCGCCAGCGTGCCCTGCCCGGCCATGATGGCGTAATCGTCGTACGGGCTGATGAACAGCAGCCCCTCCTCCTCGGCCAGCCGGGCCGCATGCGCCGCCGCCTCGGCCAGCGTCGCCCCATGCATCACCACCCTTGCACCCCAGGCCGCCGTGCCGCTGATCTTGGCCAGCGGCGTAAACAGCGGCATCACGATGGTGCTGGCCACGCCGTGCAGCGTCGCATGCCGGGCCACGCCCTGCGCATGGTTGCCCGCCGACATCGCCACTACGCCCCGCGCCCGCTCGTCCGGCGTCAGCAGCGCCAGCCGGTTCGCCGCCCCCCGCTCCTTGAACGAGCCGACCGCCTGCAGGTTGTCCAGCTTGAGCGTGATCTCCGCGCCGGTAACGCGCGAGAGGATGGCCGAAGGCACCGTCGGCGTACGCAGCACCCGCCCGGCAATCCGCGCTGCCGCAGCGCGGATGTCGGCCAGCGTCAGCCCCGCAGCCGCCTCGTCCGGCCGGCCCGGCAGGGCAGCCATCACCCCGGCGGCCGCCACGTCAGACGAACTGGAAGTTGAGGATTTCGTAGCTGCGGTCGCCCCCCGGCGCCGGCACGCTGATGGTGTCGCCCTTCTTCTTGCCGATCAGGCTCTTGGCCAGCGGCGAGGAGATCGACAGCCGCTTGGCCTTGATGTCGGCCTCGTACACACCGACGATCTGGTAGGTGGCCTCCTTCTCGGTCTCCTCGTCGAGCAGGCTGACATGCGCACCGAACTTGATGCTGTCGCCCTTCAGCGACGAGGGATCGATCACCTCGGCCGCCCCGATCACCTCCTCGAGCTCCTGGATCCGCCCCTCGATGAAGCTCTGCCGCTCGCGCGCGGCATGATATTCGGCGTTCTCCGACAGATCGCCATGGCTGCGCGCCTCGGCAATCGCCACGATGATGGCCGGCCGCTCGACGCTCTTGAGGTTCCGCAGCTCGTCTTCCAGGTTCTGGAGGCCTTGGGCGGTCATCGGAAATTTCTGCAAAGGGCCGGATCCTAAAGCTGGGCTGGGCCGGCGCGGCGGCGCCAGTATGCGGGTTGATGCGGACGCCTTGGCCGGAACGGTCCACGAACTTGAGCGGCGCGTAGTCTAGCGGGACGGCGCACCTTGGCAAGCGGGGGCGGGTGTTGGGGGTGCGGCAGAGCAAGGCAAGGCCTTCTTTTCTGAAGAAAAGAAGCAAAAGACTTTTGGTTGTGCTGTCGCGCCGTTACCGCCGAGCGCGGGTGGCCACCATGGTTCGGCGGCGCCTCGATGTCGCCGCAACGAAGACGAGTTCACGGGGCGCCCAAGCGGCCCGGGGGCGCAGCACATCCGCGGCGGTCAGCACAACGCTCGACCCGGCGGCACGCCGTCGTTGCTCAAGGCGCCACAGCGGAGCCACCAACCGGCGGCCCCGCTGTGCAATCAAGCGCCGCCTGTCAGCTGCTCGGCGTGCCGATCAGGCCCAGGCGGATCGAGGTCTGCGGGTTGGGCGTCGTGGCACCGACAACACGGCCGGAATCGTTGATCCCGAACAGCAACGTGCCGCCAGTGCTGGTGGGCGCATCGATGTTGGCGGAGTAGGTGTTGGTGGCGCCGTAATAGATGAAGCCGTGCTGCAACCCTTGGCTGTCGGCATAATGGCACGCCACCTCGCCATTGTTGTTGACGTTATGGCAGACGTCCTGCACCGAGCCGGGATAGTTGATCTGCACGAAGCCCTGGGTGCCGGCGGCGTGGTAGAAGCTGCCGCTATACGACAGGCCATTCGATCCGAAGTTCTGCAACACCAGGCTACCGGCGTTGTTCACACCGACGGCCAACAAATAATGCTGGCCGGCAACCTCGTAGGCATGCAGCGCCGTGGGCGAACCGCGCGTGGTGAACACGTGCTGAAAGCCCATCGCATCGGAATACGTGCCAGCAATCAGGCCGTTGCTGCTGACCGCGTTCAGCTGCGTGCCGCCCATCTGCGGAGAGGCGGCGGGAACGACGAAATCGATATAGGCGCCCTTACGATACACGAAGCCGACGGAAGCGCCCGCCGGCTGGTTGGGCGCTTGGTAATAACCGACCACAACGTTGCCGTTGCCAAGGCCGAGGCAGACGGTGCTCATCGACGGCGCATTGGGATCTGCGATGGCAGTGCTGGCCGGGCCCTGGTGCACCGAGCAGGCGCTGCTGCCCGATGTCGTCACCTGCGCCAGGATGGAGCCGCCATTGTTGACGGCTTCGAGAATGGTGGAGCCGGCATTGGGCGCCCTGAAAGTCCGAAACGTGTAGGTCGGCGCAGGCGCGGCGGCGGCGAGCGCGGCGGTGCTGGCCAGAAGGGCGGCGGCAGCAGCAGCGAAATATGGCGAGACAGACATTGCGTTTGCTTTCTGAGTGAGGGGCAGCGGAGACCCACTTTTCGGAAGAAAAGTAGGAACAAGCACCGCGAAGGATACGGACCGGGCCGCCAAGCAGCGCGCAGCGCGGTTAGCCCTCCACCGAGCCTTGTGTGCTCCTATAGGCGTGAAACTTCACCAAAAGCCTTCACCACCCCCGACGAATGCCCAACGCGCACCACAAGAACTGCCTGCCTTCACCCCTCACCGAAAATAACCCTGCAAGGCCGCCACCTCCAAAGTCCCGGCCCGCAGCGCGCCGATCGCATGCACCGCCGCCCGCGCGCCGGCCAGCGTCGTGTAATGCGGCACGCCATGCGTCAGCGCCGTGCGCCTGATGTCAAAACTGTCGGCCGTCGATTGCGCGCCGTGCGAGGTATTGACC
The DNA here is from genome assembly GCA_963751795.1 of uncultured Alphaproteobacteria bacterium. Lineage (GTDB taxonomy): Bacteria > Pseudomonadota > Alphaproteobacteria > Acetobacterales > Acetobacteraceae > BOG-908. The sequence goes on along the minus strand of CAVVVI010000004.1, from coordinate 810,097 downwards.
ACCATCTGGATCTCGCCCGAACGGATCGCATCCACGCAATGCGGCCGGCCTTCGAGCACCTTGTTGATCACCCGCACCGCCACGCCCGCCTCGCGGATACGCGCCGCCGTGCCGCGCGTCGCCATCACGGTGAATCCCATCTCCGCCAGCCGGCGCGCCAGCCCCGGCAGCCCGGATTTGTCGCTGTCGCGCACCGAGAGGAACACGGTCCCCCGATCAGGCAGCACCACGCCCGCCCCCAACTGCGCCTTGGCGAACGCGCGCTCGAAACTGTAATCCAGCCCCATCACCTCGCCGGTCGATTTCATCTCCGGGCCCAGGATGGTGTCCACGCCGGGGAAGCGGGCGAACGGAAACACCGCTTCCTTCACCGCCACGTGCGGATGCCGCGCACCGGCCGCGGGCGCCAGATCCGCCAGCCGCGCGCCGGCCATCACCAGCGCCCCGATCTTGGCCACCGCCACCCCGGTGGCCTTGGCCACGAACGGCACGGTGCGGCTGGCCCGCGGGTTCACCTCCAGCACGAAAATCGCGCCGTCCTTGATGGCGAACTGAACGTTCATCAGCCCCACCACACCCAGCGCGCGGGCAATCGCCTCGGTCTGGTCCGACAAATCGCGGATTACGGCCGGCGAGAGGCTGTACGGCGGCAGCGAGCACGCGCTGTCGCCCGAATGGATGCCCGCCTCCTCGATATGCTCCATCACGCCGGCCACGTACACCGTCTCGCCATCTGCGATGCAGTCCACGTCCACCTCGATGGCGTCGTTGAGGTAACGGTCGATCAGCACCGGCTGCGCGCCGGATACGCGCACCGCCTCGCGCATGTAGCGGGCCAGCTGCACGCGATCGAACACGATCTCCATCGCCCGGCCGCCCAGCACGTAGCTGGGGCGGATCACCACCGGATAGCCGATGCGCTCGGCAATCGCCTCGGCCTCCTCGGCCGCCCGCGCAATGCCGTTCTCCGGCTGCTGCAGCCCCAGCCGGTGCAGCAGCGCCTGGAAGCGCTCGCGATCCTCGGCGATGTCGATCGCATCGGCCGTGGTACCCAGAATCGGAATGCCGGCCGCCGGCAGCGCCTGGCTCAGCTTCAGCGGCGTCTGCCCGCCATACTGCACGATGCAGCCGAGCACGCGCCCCCCCTGCTGCTCGCGCCGCACCAGGGCGATCACGTTCTCGGCCGTCAGCGGCTCGAAATACAGCCGGTCCGAGGTGTCGTAATCCGTGCTCACGGTCTCGGGGTTGCAGTTGACCATGATGGTCTCGTAGCCCGCCTCGCGCAGCGCGTAGGCGGCATGCACGCAGCAATAATCGAATTCGATGCCCTGCCCGATGCGGTTCGGGCCGCCACCCAGAATCACCACCTTGTCGCGCGCGGTGGGGTCCGCCTCGCAAGCCGGCTCGCCCCAGCCACCCTCGTAAGTGGAATACATATACGGCGTGGCCGATGCGAACTCGCCCGCGCAGGTATCGATGCGCTTGTACACCGGCGCCACGCCCAGCCGCCCTCGCGCCGCCGCCACTGCGGGTTCCGCCACCCCGGCCAGCTCGCCCAACCGGCGGTCGGAAAATCCCATCGCCTTCAGCCGCCGCAGGCCGCCCGCCTCCTGCGGCAATCCCCCGGCGCTCACCGCCCGCTCGGCCGCCACGATGCTCTCAAGTTCGCGCAGGAACCACGGATCGTAGCGGCAGGCATCGTGGATGTCGGCCACCGACACCCCGGCGCGCAAAGCCTGCGCCGCCATCAGGATGCGATCCGGCTTGGGTGCAGACAGCGCGGCCCGGAACGCATCCGGCCCGCCATCGCCCGGCGGCTCGATCTCGTCCAGGCCAGACAAGCCGGTTTCCATGCTGCGCAGCGCCTTCTGCAACGCCTCGGCAAAGCTGCGGCCGATCGCCATCGCCTCGCCCACCGACTTCATGCTGGTGGTCAGCAGCGCCGGCGTGCCGGGAAACTTCTCGAAGGTGAAACGCGGTATCTTCACCACCACGTAGTCGATCGTCGGCTCGAAGCTGGCCGGCGTGCTGCGCGTGATGTCGTTGGCCAGCTCATCCAGCGTGTAGCCGACGGCCAGCTTGGCCGCCACCTTGGCGATCGGGAACCCGGTCGCCTTCGATGCCAGCGCCGAGCTGCGCGAAACCCGCGGGTTCATCTCGATCACCAGCATGCGGCCATCCGCCGGGTTCAGCGCGAACTGCACGTTGGAACCGCCGGTATCCACGCCGATGCGGCGCAGGCAGGCGATGCTGGCGTCGCGCATGCGCTGATATTCGCGGTCGGTCAGCGTCAGCGCCGGCGCCACCGTCACGCTGTCGCCGGTGTGGATGCCCATCGGATCGATGTTCTCGATGGCGCAGATGATGATGCAATTATCCGCGCTGTCGCGCACCACCTCCATCTCGTATTCCTTCCACCCCAGCACCGATTCCTCGATCAGCACTTCGGTGGTCGGCGAAGCCGCAAGCCCGCTGGCTGCGATCGCCTCGAACTCCTCGCGGTTATACGCGATGCCGCCGCCGGTGCCGCCCAGCGTGAAACTCGGGCGGATCACCGCCGGCAACCCGATCCGGCCCAGCGCCTCGCGCGCCTCGGCCAGCGTATGCGCGATGAAGCTGCGCGGCAACTCGATGCCGATCTCGCTCATCGCATCGCGGAATTTCAGCCGGTCCTCGGCCCGGTCGATCACCTCGGCCTTCGCCCCGATCAGCTCCACGCCGTAGCGCGCCAGCACGCCATTGGCATCGAGCTGCATGGCCGTGTTCAGCGCCGTCTGCCCGCCCATCGTCGGCAACAGCGCATCCGGCCGCTCGCGCGCGATCACCTTCTCCACCATCTCCGGCGTGATCGGCTCGATGTAGGTGGCATCAGCCATGTCCGGATCGGTCATGATCGTCGCCGGGTTCGAGTTCACCAGGATCACCCGGTAGCCCTCCGCCCGCAGCGCCTTGCAGGCCTGCGCCCCGGAATAGTCGAATTCGCAAGCCTGCCCGATCACGATCGGCCCGGCGCCGATGATCAGGATGGAGGCGATGTCGGTACGTTTGGGCATTGTTACTCGGTATGCTGATTGGTGGAGACAGGAACTGACCCCTGAGCGGAGCTCAAGCGTTCGGCGCGCCAATCTCTGTAAGATTGTCGCGTGCTCTCATGCTTCCAGAATTGTGGTCCGCTAACACTTCCACCGTAGACTATGCTTGCAGCTCGCGACGGCGATTTAAACCCAACATCTCGCGTGAACATCAGTCGACCGCACTCACTCGGCACCAGCACACCGTCGGCACTCATCTGTGATCTCTGCCGTCGAACGCTCTCCTCGCAGCTATCGACCTCAGTCTTCCTCGCCAATGAGCCGGATAAAACTATAAACTCTCCGCCGCTTTCGTAGGCTTTGGCGTTTGTTCCTGACTCAGTGAAGGTGAATACATCGTTTGTCGCAACCGTACGAGGATAGAAAGCTTCGTCAGTCGGCGACGCGCTTGCACTAGAAGCAGATGTCTGGCCTGCAGCCCGAATAAAGTCGAACCCTAAAACCGGAAGCAAGAGCTCTAGCTCTTCGAGGACTCGCTCCATGTCTGCGATGTCTGATTCTGGTAATCTACCAGCTATTGGTGGCTCCGTCCCATTTGTCAGTTTTGCTCTACCAGCCGAGCTGATGGCGGAGATGATTCGGGCTTCTAAATAACGCCCGTGAGCTTTTGTCAGATTCTTATCTTTGGAAACGATCAACACAGCACGTGTGAAAAAGTCTTTGTTTGGATCTGAGTCGTGGCTACTTAGGCGAACACGAACCTGATCACCCTCGCCTACATAAACGAGCTCACGACCTGAGACATCAGGGTCTGGACCGACAAGGATGTAGACGCCAGTCTGATCAGCTTCTTCTCGACGAATTAGGTCTGGCAAGGAAACCCGCGAAGCCGCCGCGGCAAGTAATGACGACATCCCGAGTTGCGCAATGATTACGCCGGTGGCCGTCCCATCAACCAGAAAAAGCTTCAAACTCCTTCCATGACGCGACGACGATGATCTCTGCGGAGAGTAGGTCATGCGACCCGATCAGCCATCATGCCGACGAACCGCCCGAACAGATGCGCGCTGTCGCTCGGCCCCGGGCTCGCCTCGGGATGGTACTGCACGGAAAACGCCCGCTGCGCATCGCACGCGATCCCCTCGTTGCTGCCATCGAACAGGCTGCTATGGGTGATGCGCACGCCCGGCGGCAGGCTCGCATCCTCCACCGCAAAGCCGTGATTCTGCGCGGTGATCTCCACCCGCCCGGTCGCCAGGTCGCGCACCGGCTGGTTGGCGCCCCGATGCCCGCGCGCCAGCTTGTAGGTGCGCGCGCCCAAAGCCAGCGCCAGCAGCTGGTGGCCGAGGCAGATGCCGAACACCGGCACACGCGCCGCCAGCACGCCCTGGATCGCCGGCACCGCGTAGGCGGCCGTGGCCGCCGGATCGCCGGGGCCGTTGGAGAGGAACACGCCATCGGGTCGGTGGCGCAGGATGTCCTCGGCCGTGCTCGCGGCCGGCACCACCGTCACCCGGCAGCCGGCCGCCGCCAGGCTCCGCAGGATGTTGCGCTTGGCGCCGTAATCGACGGCCACCACATGATGGCGCGCCGGCGGCGGCGCTGCGCCCAGCCCGTCCGGCCACGCCCACGTCGATTGCTCCCACACATAGCTCTGCGTGCAGCTCACCGCGGCCGCCAGATCCATGCCGTCCAGCCCGGGCCACGCCGCGGCCCGCGCCTGCAGCGCCGCCAGATCGAACCGGCCGCCGGCCGGGTGGCAGATGATGCCGTGCGGCGGCCCGCCATCGCGGATGCGCAGCGTCAGCGCCCGCGTATCCACCCCCGCCAGCCCCGGCACGCCATGCGCGCGCAGCCACTCATTCAGATTCTGCGTCGCCCGCCAGTTGGAAGGCGTGCCGATCGGCTGGCGCACCACCAGCCCGCGCGCGGCAATACCGGCCGCCTCCACATCCTCGGTGTTGATGCCCGTGTTGCCGATATGCGGAAAGGTGAAGGTGATGATCTGGCCGGCATAGGAGGGATCGGTCAGCGTCTCCTGGTAGCCCGTCATGCCGGTGTTGAAGCACAGCTCGCCCGGCGCGGTCGCCTCGTCGGTATGGGCGCCAAAGCCCTGGCCCCAGAACACGCTGCCATCGGCCAGCACCAGCGCCGCGGTCGCGCCCGCCGGCGGCCCCTCCGGCGATGGCGCACCACCTTGCAGATCGGCCACCGACAATCCCGTGGCCGCCATCACCGCGCTCCAGTGCTTGGGCGGCAGGCTGCGGGCCTGGCGCCATTTGCGAATTGCCTCCAGCCCCACGCCGGTCAGCCGGGCCGCCGCATCGGCGCCGCCCAGCCGTTCGATGATCGCGTCGATGTGCAGGCCCATGAGCGGCACCCTATGGGAAAAAACTTCCCACAGCAAGATTTTGCCGCCCGCACCGCTGCCCCGCCGCCGCACACGCCCTGCTTGACGGGCTGCCCCCCGCCCGCCACTTGTGCGCCATGCCCACCCGCATCGAAATCGACCATGCCGTCGGCAGCGTGCGGGCGCGTCACCCTGAAAAGGCCGCCCGGCCCGACAACCCGATCGGCCGCAAGCCCGACTGGATCCGCGTGCGTGCGCCCGCCGGCGCCGCCTACCAGGAAACCCGCGCCTTGATGCGCGGCGCCGGCCTGGTCACCGTCTGCGAAGAAGCCGCCTGCCCCAATATCGGCGAGTGCTGGTCGCAGCGCCACGCCACCATGATGATCATGGGCGACACCTGCACGCGCGCCTGCAGCTTCTGCAACGTACGCACCGGCCTGCCCGACGCGCTCGACACGAGCGAGCCGGCCCGCGTCGCCGCCGCCGTCGCCCGCCTCGGCCTGCGCCACGTCGTCATCACCTCGGTCGATCGCGACGACCTGCCCGATGGCGGTGCGGCGCATTTCGCCGCCGTCATCACAGCCATCCGCGCCGCCGCACCGGCCACAACCATCGAGGTGCTGACGCCTGATTTCCTGCGCAAGCCCGGCGCGCTGGAGGCGGTGGTCGCCGCCCGCCCCGACGTGTTCAACCACAACCTCGAAACGGTGCCGCGCCTCTACCCAACAATTCGCCCCGGCGCGCGCTACTTCCAGTCGCTGCGCCTGCTCGATCAGGTCAAGGCGCTCGACCCGTCGATCTTCACCAAATCCGGCATCATGCTGGGCTTAGGCGAGTCCCGCGCCGAACTCGGCCAGGTGATGGACGATCTGCGCGTGGCAGACGTCGATTTCCTCACGCTCGGCCAATATCTGCAACCCACCGTCAAGCACGCCGCCGTAGCCGCCTACGTGCCGCCGGCCGAGTTCGACGCTTACGCCGCCACCGCGCGCGCCAAGGGCTTCCTCATGGTGGCCAGCTCGCCGCTCACCCGAAGCTCCTACCACGCCGACAGCGATTTCGCCGCCCTGCGCGCAGCGCGTGCGGCGATGATGCCCGGCCGCACGTCCCCTGAAAGCTGCATGACCTGATGCCGACCTATGCCGACCGGAAGCTCGTGGGCTACCAGCCCGAGCAATTGTTCGACCTCGTCGCCGACGTGGACAAATACCCGCAATTCCTGCCCTGGTGCGTCGGCGCCAAGGTCACCAGCCGCACGCCCGGCGAGCTGCACGCCAACCTCACCATCGGCTTCGGCCCGTTCCGCGAAAGCTTCACCAGCAAAGTCACGCTGGAACGCCCCGGCCGCATCCGCGTCAGCTACGAAAACGGCCCGTTCCGCTACCTGAACAACCAATGGGTGTTCATCCCTGATCCGCACGGCGTGCAGGTGGATTTCTGGGTCGATTTCGAGTTCCGCAGCCGCCTACTGCAGAAAGCCATCGGCGTGGTGTTCAACGAGGCGGTGCGCCGCATGGTCGGCGCCTTCCTCAAGCGCGCCGGCGAGATCTACGGCCCGCCCAACGCCGCCGTGCCGGTGCCGCGCTGATACGAGGCCGCCACGTCGGGCCGGCTTGCTACAAAACGTAAGAGCGGCTTGGAGGCCGGCCGCCTCCGCGCCACGTGAGCCGGGTTTGAAGGAGGCGGTAATGCGTCGTTTGATTCTGGTAGCCGGCCTGTTGGCGTGCACACCCGCTCTGGCGCAGCAGCCGCCCGACGGGTATGCGAGCGGCCCGCAGCAGGGGCGTGCCGCTCCCGTCCAGGGCGGCTGGCGGCTAAAGTTCGAAGCGGCCAACACCACCCACGACGGGCGGCTGACCCGCGAGCAGGCCCAGGCCGGCGGGCTGGCCGGCATCGCCTACCATTTCAATCAGATCGACGCCGACCATAAGGGCTATCTGACGCTGCAGGATATCAAGGCTTTCCGCCGGGCGCGCCGCGCGCAGATGGCCGGCCAGCAGCAGGGCCAGCCGACCCAACCACAGCAATACCAACCGCAGCAGAACACAGCAGCAGCCCACCGACCCGCAGGCCGGCCAGCCGCCGCCCTGATCACCGCGGCGCGCGCAGCCGCGAATGCCGGTAGCCATACGCCGCATACACCAAAGCGCCCAACGCCAGCCACACCGCCAGCCGGCCCCAGGTGTTGGGCGCCAACGACGTCATCAGCGCGATGCACGATACCACCGCCAATATCGGCGTCACCGGCATGAACGGCGTACGGAACACGCGCGGCGCATCCGGCATCGTGCGGCGCAGGATCAGCACGCCCGCGGAAACCACGGCAAAGGCCAGCAGCGTGCCGATGCTCACCAAGTCGCCCAGCAGATCCAGCGGGAACAGCCCGGCGAACAGCGCCGCACCGATGCCCGTCACGATCGTGCCGACATACGGCGTCTTGTAACGCGGATGGATGCGCGCGAACGCCGCCGGCAACAGGCCGTCGCGCCCCATGGCGTAGAAGATCCGCACCTGGCCCAGCAGCGTCACCAGCAGCACGCTGATCAGGCCGAAGATCGCCACGATGCTCACGCACCACCGTGCCCAGGCGAGCTGCGGCCCCTGCGCCCGCATCGCCTCGGCAATCGGGTCGGCCACGTTCAGCGTGCGGTAATCGGCAATGCCCGTCATCACCAGCGCCACGCCCACATACAGCATCACGCAGATCGCCAGCGAGATCATCAGCGCCAGCGGAATGGTCCGCTGCGGGTTGCGCGTCTCCTGGCCCAGCGTCGAAATGCTGTCGAAGCCCACATAGGCAAAGAACAGGATACCCGCCGCGCGCATCACGCCGCTGATGCCGAAACTGCCCTGCGCGCCGGTATTGGGCGGAATGAACGGCGTCCAGTTATGCACGTGAATGAACGGCGCCGCCCCGGCGATCACCGCCAGAATGGCCAGCACCTTCAACGTCACCACCACGTCGTTCACGCGCGCCGATAACCGCGTGCCGCGCATGATCAGGTAGGCGGTGAACAACGTGATCAGCACCGCCGGCAAATCGAACAGCTTGCCGCTGCGCAATATGTGGTTGTCGGTATAGGCCAGCGGCGCGCCGGTCAGCGCCGCCGGCAGGTCGAAACCGAAGCTGTGCAGCGTGGCCGTGGCGTAGCCCGACCAGCCGATCGCCACCAGGCTGCCCGACATCAGATATTCCAGCAGCAGGCACCAGCCGATCAGCCAGGCCACGCCCTCGCCCATGGTGGCGTAGGCGTAGGAATAGGCGCTGCCGGCCACCGGCACCAGGCTGGCGAACTCCGCGTAGCACAACGCCGCCAGCAGGCAGGCGAAGCTGGCCAGCACGAAGCTCAGCGCCACCGCCGGCCCGGCATGCAGCGCAGCCTCGGGGCCAGTCTGCACGAACAGGCTCACGCCCACCGCACTGCCCACGCCGAACCCCACCAGGTTGCGCAACCCCAGCGTGCGCTGCAGCTGGGTGCCATGCGCGTCGCCCTCGTCGGAATCCGCCAACATGGCGCTGACCGGCTTGAGCGCGAACAGGCCGTGCCGGGTAGGTGCTGGGTCCATCGGTGGTGTTGCCCCTGACGCGCACCGGGCGCACCCGGCCGCTGATTGTTCCGCCTGCGGGCCTGGCCACACCCCTGCAACCCGCGGTCACGAACCGGCGAGCATCACCACGAACCCGCCGCCGTCAAGCGCCGCGCCCAACAACACACCCCGGCACCCCCCACCCGCCCCCACGGGTGGACAGCACCGCCGCCCCGCCGCAAGTTCGCCACCCGCACGCAACGAGGCCCGCGCCCATGACAACCGAACTGACCTATCTCGCCTGGGCCGTCGTGCTGGGGCTCGTCCACGCGGTCGCCACCGGCCAGCTCGGCCTGTTCCAGCACGGCACCGCCTACGCACTCGGCCCGCGCGACGAACAGAAGCGCCTCACTGGCGTGCCCGGCCGAATCGACCGCGCCTTCGCCAACTACATGCAGACTTTCCCGTTTTTCGCCGCCGCCGTGCTGATGGCCCACCTGGCCAACCGGCACTCGGCACTCACCACCGGCGGTGCAGCGCTCTACTTCTGGGCCCGCGTGGCCTTCGTGCCCGTCTACGCGCTCGGCATCCCGGTGCTGCGCACGCTAATCTTCGTCGCCGCCGTTGCCGGCATCGTCCTGCTGCTGCTGGCGCTGCGCTAGGCCGCGCTCCGGCGGCCTTACGGCCCCGGATCGGCCGGCAGATCCAACGGCACCGTGTCGGCACCGGTGATCAGCCCCTCGAACACGAAGGGCGGCGGATTCGGCTGCCGCCTGATCGGGCCCGCACAGCCGGCAGCGGCCAAGGCAAGAAGAAGGATGGTCAGGCGCATGCGGGCTCGTCCGTTGCAGTATGCCCCCTGCAGGTTGCCCGCGCCCACAGCCCCCGCAAGGCCACCCAACGCAGCGTGATCCCCGCCGCGCGGCACCCCCCAGGGGTGGACGGCCCGCACGCCGTGCCCTTTATTCCCACCCGCGCGCACCGGCGCACCGCAAGAAGGGCAACCCCAATGTTTTCGCATGTGATGATCGGCACCAACGACCTCGAGCGCGCCAAGAGCTTCTACGACGCGCTGCTCGGCACGCTCGATGTCCCGCCGGCCCGGGTGGACGGCCACCGCATCTTCTACGCCACCGGCAAGGGCGTGTTCTCGGTCTCCAAGCCGATCAACGGCGAGCCGGCAACGGCACCGAACGGCGGCACCATCGGCTTCGCCGCATCCTCGCCCGAACAGGCCCAGGCCTGGCACAAGGCTGGCCTCGCCGCCGGCGGCACCGCCTGCGAGGACCCGCCGGGCGTGCGCGAAGGGGCGATGGGCAAGATGTACCTCGCCTATCTGCGCGACCCGGACGGCAACAAGCTCTGCGCCCTGCACCGCATGGGCTAGCGGCGCCCACGCCCGGCAGCCGCGCTGCCGGGCCACCGCCCCCACCCGCCGCACCCCCATCGTCCGCACAAGGATCGGCCGCTTGACTGCACTCCAGGCGGCGCCCCTCCCGCCACCCCTATCGCGTGATGACGCCGCCCGCCTCGACGCCGCCGATCCCCTGGCCCCGCTCCGCGACCGCTTCGTGCTCCCCGAGCACGGCGTCTACCTCGACGGCAACTCCCTCGGCGCCCTCCCGCGGCAAACCGCCGCCACCCTGGCCGACCTCGTCACGCGGCAATGGGGCTCTGGCCTCATCGCCAGCTGGAACCGCCACGACTGGATCGGCATGCCCGCCCGCTTGGGCGCCCAGCTCGCCCCCCTCATCGGCGCCGCGCCGCACGAGGTGATCGTGGCCGACAGCGTCTCGGCCAACCTCTTCAAGCTGATCGCCGCCGCCCTGCTGGCCCGCCCCGGGCGCCCCATTATCCTGATGCAGGCCGGCATCTTTCCCACCGACTCCTACATCGCCGAAGGCGTCGCCGCCCTGCGCCCCGGCACCGCGCTCCGCCATGCCGAAGCCGACCGGATCGCCCAGGCCATCGACGCGACCACCGCCATCGTCGTGCTCACCCACGTGCACTACACCAGCGGCCACAAGCTCGACATGACGGCCCTCACCGCCGCCGCCCACGCCAGCGGCGCGCTCATCCTGTGGGATCTCAGCCACAGCACCGGCGCCGTGCCGGTCGATCTGGCCGCCTGCAACGCCGACATGGCGGTCGGCTGCGGCTACAAATACCTCAATGGCGGCCCCGGCGCCCCGGCCTTCCTGTTCGTGGCCGAACGCCTGCACGCCACGCTGCACTCCCCACTCTCCGGCTGGATGGGCCACGCCGAGCCCTTCGCCTTCGAAGCCGCCTACCGCCCCGCCCCCGGCCTGCAGCGCTTCCTCTGCGGCACGCCCTCGGTGCTCGCCATGGCCGCACTCGCCACCGGCCTCGCCCAGTTCGAGGGCGTGGCCCTGCCCGCCCTGTTCGCCAAATCCCGCGCCTTGGGCGACCTCGCCATCCGCCTCATGGCCGAGCAATGCGCCCCCTTCGGCTTCACGCTCGCCTCGCCCACCGACGCGCACGAACGCGGCAGCCACCTCAGCTTCGCCCACCCGCACGCCTACGCCATCTGCCAGGCCCTGATCGTCGCCGGCGTCACCGGCGATTTCCGCGTGCCCAACCTGCTGCGCCTCGGCTTCGCCCCGCTCTACACCGCCTACACCGACGTGTGGGATGCGGTGGCGGCACTGCGCCAGGTCATGCAGACCCGCGCCTGGGACAAGCCGGCCTACCGCACCAAGGCGCGCGTCACATGAACCCCGCCGCCCCCGCCCCCACGCTGCAGCGCCGGCTGGGCACCGCCCAGCTCTCCATGATCGCCATCGGCAGCGCGGTCGGCACCGGCCTGTTCCTCGGCAGCGGCTTCGCCATCAGCCTGGCCGGCCCCGCCGTGCTCGCCAGCTACGCCATCGGCGGCCTGATCGCCCTCCTGCTGATGCGCTGCCTGGCTGAAATGACGGTGGCCCACCCCGGCAACGCCTCGTTCGGCTGGCTCGCTCAAACCTATATCGGCCCGCTCGCCGGCTACCTGGTCCGCTACGCCTACTGGTCGGCCAACGTGCTGGCTGTCGGCACCGAGGTCACCGCGGTGGCCCTCTACATGCGCTACTGGGCGCCGGCCGTGCCGGGCTGGTGGTGGATCCTAGGCTGCTGGGCCGCACTCACCGCGCTCAACGCCACCAGCGTGCGGGTGTTCGGCTGGGTGGAATACGGCTTCTCGGCCATGAAAGTCGCCGCCATCCTGGTCTTCCTGGCGCTCGGCGGCTGGGTGCTGCTGCACGGCGCCGGCACGCCCCCGGGCCTGGCCGCCGTCCGCCGCGGCGGCGTGCTGCCGCACGGCCTCTCCGGCCTCTGGCTCGGCGTCGTCGTCTCCATCTTCAGCTATTTCGGCATCGAGACCATCGCGGTCGCCGCCGGCGAAGCCCGCGACCCGGCGCGCGTCATCGTGCGCGCCCTCTGGCTCACCATGGCCCGGCTGGCGGTCTTCTACCTCGCCACGCTGGCCATCATGCTGGCCGTCATGCCCTGGACGCAGGCCGCCTCGGGCACCAGCCCCTTTCTCACCGTCATGGCCGCCACCGGCGTGCCCGGCGCCGCCGGGCTGATGAACGCGGTCATCCTCATCGCCGCCATCTCCTCGATGAACACGCAGATCTACGCCGCCACCCGCATGCTGTTCGGCCTCGCCCAGGCCGGCACCGCCCCCGCGCTGCTCGGCCGCGTCAACCACCGCGGCATCCCGCTGGCCGCCCTGCTCGTCTCCACCGCCGGCACCGGCATCGCGGCCGCCATCTACACGCTGGTGCCCGACCGCGCCTTCACCGTCATGATCGCGCTCTCGATGTTCGGCGCGCTGTTCACCTGGGGCATGATCTTCGTCACCCACCTCCGCTTCCGCGCCGCCCGCGCCCGCCTTGGCACCCCGGCGCGGGTGGCCGCACCCTGGGCCACCCTGCTCGGCCTCGCCCTCATGCTGGCCATCCTGGCCACCACAGCCACCACCCCCGCCTTCCACCTCACGCTCGCCTGCGGCCTGCCCTTCCTCGCGGCCCTGGCCGCCGCCCACGCTTTGGGCTACCGCCGCAGCAACCCCGGCGCCGCCCTGCCCGGCCCCGCTTTGCCGGAACCCCCCGCGCCATGAGCCCCCCACCCCTGCAAGCCATCATCTTCGACGTGGACGGCACGCTCGCCGAAACCGAGGAGCTCCACCGCGAAGCCTTCAACGCCGCCTTCGCCGCCGCCGGCCTGCCCTGGCACTGGGACCAGCCGACCTACGCCCAACTCCTCAAAGTCACCGGCGGCAAGGAACGCATCGCCCACTACGCCCAACACCACGCCCCTGCCACCAAGCTCGACCCCGCCGCCATCGCCACCCTGCACCGCGACAAAACCGCCCGCTACGCCGCCGCACTCACCGAAGGCCACATCGAACTCCGCCCCGGCATCGCCCGCCTCATCGCCGAAGCCCAACAAGCCGGCATCCGCCTGGCCATCGCCACCACCACAACACTGCAAAACGTCACCACGCTCCTCGCCGCCACACTCGGCCACAGCCCCTTCGAGGTGATCGCCGCCGGAGACGACGTGCCGGCCAAAAAACCGGCTCCCGACGTCTACACGCTCGCACTCGAACGACTGCAACTCCCCCCCACCGCCTGCATCGCCATTGAAGACACGATCAATGGGTTGCAGAGCGCGACTGCGGCGGGCATTCCGTGCGTCATTACGACGAGCACCTACGGCGAACGGGACGGGTTCGGGGGTGCGCTCGCTGTGGTTCCAAACCTGGACGGCGGCACAGGAGAGGCACGGCTGGATTTGACTGACCTTCGCACGTTGTGCGCGGTAGCTTCTGAACGTCTGTAGTCAGAGACAAGTAGAAACCGAGAAATAAAGTCGAAAAACTCATCTTGAAGTTCAAGACATTCGCGTCGAAATCGCTTTCAGCGACGAGTGTGCGATTACCAAATTAAAATGAGCGAGACGTTCTGGTAGTGCTTGCGGTCAGCAGCAAAATGAGCGGCGACATCCGCCGCAGCCTTGCTTCCAAGCTCTTCGGTAACACCAGGACAGACGATAGTCACCCAATACACGTCCATCTGCTCCATGGTTACCGCTTGCGTCGATGCTAGCCGTCTCTGAACAGTGCGACAACAAACCGAGATTTGCAGAAATCACGACTTGTGCAAAGTGTCCAATCACGGTCTTCAACGTTACCCGCCGCCCGGAAGCCGGATTCGGCTACACTTTACGTTTAAAGGAACTTGATTCGCGAGAACACGGCCGTCGTCCACCATGGCTGCCAGCCGCATTAGGATCATTCCGCTTGAAATTCGGCAATAATGATGTTGACGGCTGTAAACATCCCACAACACGGCAGAGAGGTCGCGCCAATCCGTTGACAGCCTTTCTAAGATGAACGCATCGAAGACGTCGATAGGTGCAGAGACGAGGCCTGTGTCAGACACTATTCGGAACGGCGCATTTTCTCGGCAAAGATGAAGCCACTGCGCGGCGGCTAATTCGCGCTGCCCCGCACTGACTAGAACTTGTTTGTCAAACAGAAGTTCGAGCCCCTCGTGCCGCATTGTGGAAACTCCTTCAGCCGGCTGGCTGAGAATGCGTGTTCCATTCCGACCTACGAACTCATGCTGTGTTCCCGTCACCTCGATTGTTTCATATGATCTCTCAGCGAGTTGGGCCGCGAAAGCTAGAAAAAAGCTCCATTCCGGGGGCGAGCGCCCCCACCAGACTACCAGATTACCTTCGGCCGTCATCACGCGATGCCAAAAGTCCCGTAGCGCACGCGCATGGTCCTCTCGGCTACCGAGGAACTCCCACCTCCACCATTCCCATCTCCCGGAAGCGTTGCTGTCGTCAGCACCTATGGGACCGTAGCTCAGGTTATCTGGGAACGGGATGATCGTCTCGTCACGCTGCGCATCCCGAAGAGCTTTCAGTAAAGAGCCGCCAGCGCTGTCGCCCGGCATCACATGCACTATGGCCACGATCTTCCATCCTAAGGCGGCGGAAACTTCACACGGAAAACGGTCGCAAATTTAACACTCGTAAAAAAGTCAAGATTTATGCACCGAAGCACAATGGCGATCGGCTAACGGCTAACGGCTAAGCTGGTGAAAAATTCCGGTACGAATGTCTGTTATTGCAAGTTCTTGCGGGAAAGCAGACAGGCCGCTTCTCTCCTCAACCCGTGGTCAGCGTTCTCTGCCGTCGTCTGTTTTTGGGGAGGGTGCCCAACGGAGCTTGATGACTGCCATTGGAGCAAACCTGCCAAAATAGTCAGCGAGTCAAACTTTTTGCCGCTCCTAAGCTATATTTATAGTTAGTACTCCATCCCCCTTCACCCCCTCCCCCCCGCCGCCGCATACCCAACCTCCAACCCATCAATCACCACCTGCGCATTCACCCGCAAAAACTCCTCCAGATGCGCCTGCGCCGCCACCATCGGCAAAGATCGCCGCCGCACCACGAACCAGGTCCGCAACACCGGAAACCCCGCCACCGGCAAAATCCGCACCAGCCGCAGCGCCAGCTCCAGCCCGATCGTGTGGCGGGAAATCACCGCCACCCCCATGCCCGCCATCACCGCCTGCTTGATCGTCTCGTTGCTGTCCGTCGTCATGCCGATCGTGGGCGTCAGCCCCGCCGCGGCAAACGCCTGCTGCATCAGCAGCCGCGTGCCCGAACCCTCCTCGCGCGTAATCAGCCGCTCGCCCGCCAGCTCGGCCAGGGAAACCTCGGCCGCATCGGCCAGCCGGTGCCCGGGCACCGCAATCACCACCGAAGGATGGCTGGCAAACGGCGTCGCTGCCAAATCCGCACCGGCATCCGGCCGCCCCATCACCGCCAGGTCGATCTCGCCCTGCAGCAGCGCCTCGGCAATCTGCTGCCGGTTGCCGAAGCGCAGATTGATGGAAACACCCGGATAGATCGCCTGGAACCGCGCCAGCACATGCGGCACGATGTATTTGGCGGTGGAAACCGCGCCCAGCCGCACCCGCCCGTTCAGCCCGCGCAGTCCGGCCAGCGCCTGGTCGGCATCCTCCACCGATTGCAGCGTGGTGCGCGCAAACCCCAGCAGCGTGCGCCCCGCATCCGTCAGCAGCACGCTCCGCCCCGCGCGCTCGAACAGCACGAAACCCGTCCGCTCCTCCAGCTGCTTGATCTGGAACGAAACCGCCGCCGGCGACACGTGCAGCGCCTCCGATGCCCGCGCGAACGACCGCTGGTCCGCCGCGGTCACGAACATCTGCAACTGCCGGATCGTCACGTTACGCACCGCCACCCCTGCACACCCCCGCAACCATCAAGCAATCCCTTGTCATAACGTCCAGTTTATTTCGTTTCCCTTGAAGCTGTCCACGCGCCTAGCGTCCCTCAAGCCGAGCGGAACAGGCAGGGAGCACACCCACGATGGACCAGGTCGCCGACGTCACCATCACCGACATGAAGGAACGCTACCGCGCCGGCGTCCTGAAATACCGGCAGATGGGCTACTGGGAGCCGGACTACGAACCGAAGGACACCGACATCCTCGCCGTCTTCCGCATCACCCCGCAGGATGGCGTGGACCCCGAGGAAGCGGCCGCCGCCGTAGCCGGCGAATCCTCCACCGCCACCTGGACCGTCGTCTGGACCGACCGCCTCACCGACAGCGAATACTACCGCGCCAAGGCCTACCGCGTGGATCCGGTGCCCGGCCAGCAAGGCCAGTGGTTCGCCTACATCGCCTACGATCTCGATCTGTTCGAGGAAGGCTCGATCGCCAACCTCACCGCGTCCATCATCGGCAACGTCTTCGGCTTCAAGCCGCTCAAGGCGCTGCGGCTGGAGGATATGCGCATCCCCGGCCACTACCTCAAAACCTTCCAGGGCCCGGCCACCGGCATCGTCGTCGAACGCGAGCGCCTGAACTGCTTCGGCCGCCCCCTGCTCGGCGCCACCATGAAGCCGAAGCTCGGCCTCTCGGGCCGCAATTACGGCCGCGTCGTCTACGAAGCGCTCAAAGGCGGCCTCGATTTCACCAAGGACGACGAGAACATCAACTCGCAGCCCTTCATGCATTGGCGCGACCGCTACCTCTATTGCATGGAAGGCGTGAACAAGGCCTGCGCGGAAACCGGCGAAACCAAGGGCACCTACCTCAACGTCACCGCCGGCACGATGGAGGACATGTACGAGCGCGCCGAATTCGCCAAGGAACTCGGCAGCGTCATCGTCATGATCGACCTGGTGATCGGCTATACCGCCATCCAGTCCATGGCGAAATGGGCCCGCCGCAACGACATGATTCTGCACCTGCACCGCGCCGGCCACTCCACCTACACCCGGCAGAAGAACCACGGCGTCTCGTTCCGCGTCATCGCCAAATGGATGCGCATGGCGGGCGTGGACCACATCCACGCCGGCACCGTGGTCGGCAAGCTCGAAGGCGATCCCGCCGTCATCAGCGGCATCTACGATACCTGCCGCGAAGGGTTCGTGCCGAAGAACCTCGCCCACGGCGTGTTCTTCGATCAGCCCTGGGCCAGTCTGAAAAAGATGATGCCCGTCGCCTCCGGCGGCATCCACGCCGGCCAGATGCACCAGCTCCTCACCTATCTGGGCGAAGACGTGGTGCTGCAGTTCGGCGGCGGCACCATCGGCCATCCGGACGGCATCCAGTCGGGTGCCATCGCCAACCGCGTGGCGCTGGAAACCATGGTCAAGGCCCGCAACGAAGGCCGCGACATCTGGAACGAAGGCCCGCAAATCCTGGCCGAAGCCGGCAAATGGTGCCGCCCGCTGCGCGCCGCACTCGACACCTGGAAAGACGTCACCTTCAACTACGCCAGCACGGACTCGGTGGATTACGTCCCCACCCCCACGGCCTCCTGACGGCATCGGCGGAGACAAACCATGAAGATCACGCAAGGCCAGTTCTCGTTCCTGCCGGACCTCACGGATGCCGAGATCAAGAAGCAGGTGGAATACGCGCTCAACAACGGCTGGGCCGTCGCCATCGAATACACCGACGATCCGCATCCGCGGAACTGCTACTGGTCGATGTGGGGCAACCCGATGTTCGATCTGCGCGACCCGGCCGGCGTGATGATGGAGCTGGAAGCCTGCAAACGCGAAGCCGTCGGCAAATACATCAAGATCCTGGCCTTCAACTCGCAGAAAGGCTGGGAGAGCGTGCGCATGAGCTTCATGGTCCAGCGCCCCGAATTCGAGCCGGGCTTCGAGCTCATCCGCCAGGAAGCCGGCGGCCGCATGCTCCGCTACACGCTGCGCAGCCACGCCACCAGCCGCGCCCCAACGCCCGACCAGTCACCGTGACACCGCCCGCCCCCGCCTACCGCATCGCCCCCTCCATCCTGTCGGCGGATTTCGCCCGGCTGGGCGAGGAGGTGACGCGCGTCATCGAATCCGGCGCCGACATCGTCCATATCGACGTCATGGACATGCACTACGTGCCGAACCTCACCTTCGGCCCGCTGGTCTGCCGCGCCCTGCGCCCGCTCGTCACCGCGCCGCTGGACGTGCACCTCATGGTCAAGCCGGTCGATGCGCTGATCGGCCTGTTCGCCGAGGCGGGCGCGGACATCATCTCCTTCCATCCCGAAGCCTCCGAACATATCGACCGTTCGCTGGCGCTGATCCGCGAGAAAGGCTGCCGCGCCGGCCTCGTCCTCAATCCCGCCACCCCGCTCGCGGTGCTCGAGCACGTGATGGACCGGCTCGATCTCATCCTGCTGATGTCGGTCAACCCCGGCTTCGGCGGCCAGGCCTTCATTCCCGAAACCCTGCGCAAGGCCCGCGCCGTCCGCACCATGATCGACGCGCACACAGCCGCCGGTGGCCGCCCGATCTGGCTGGAGATCGACGGCGGCATCAAGCCCGACAACATCCGCGCCGTCGCCGAAGCCGGCATCGACACCTTCGTGGCCGGCTCTGCAATCTTCGGCGCCCCCGATCGCGACGGCCATTACCGCACGATCATCAACGAGTTCCGGCGCGCGCTCGAAGGCGCATCCCAGCAGCGGCAGGCAGCATGAACACGCTTACACCCGAGGCGCCTGCCACCACGATCGACCTCGAAGAGGTCTACCAGAAAAGCAACATCGGCGACGTTATCGGCGCGCTCGACCGCGACCTCGTGGGCCTGGTGCCCGTCAAAACCCGCATCCGCGAAGTGGCAGCCCTCCTGCTTGTGGAATCCGCCCGCCGCAGCATGGGGCTGCAGGCCGAACCGCCCTCGCTGCACATGTGCTTCACCGGCAACCCCGGCACCGGCAAAACCACCGTGGCCCAGCGCATGGCCGAAATCCTCAACCGGCTCGGCTATATCCGCCGCAACCACGTCGTCACCGTCTCGCGTGACGATCTGGTCGGCCAGTACATCGGCCACACCGCGCCCAAAACCAAGGAGGTGCTGAAGAAGGCGATGGGCGGCGTGCTGTTCATCGACGAGGCGTACTACCTCTACCGCCCGGAGAACGAACGCGACTACGGCCAGGAAGCCATCGAAATCCTGCTGCAGGTCATGGAAGACCGCCGCGACGACCTCGTCGTCATCCTGGCCGGCTACAAAGACCGTATGGACATCTTCTTCCGCAGCAACCCCGGCATGGCCTCGCGCATCGCCCACCACGTCGATTTTCCCGATTACTCCGAAGACGAGCTGGTGCAGATCGCCGAAATCATGCTCGGCCAGATGCACTACGCTTTGGGCGAGGACGCGAAGGCGGCACTGCGCGACTACATCAACCGCCGCATGCAGCAGCCGCGCTTCTCCAACGCACGCTCGATCCGCAACGCGCTGGACCGCGCGCGCCTCCGCCAGGCCAACCGCCTGTTCGCCGGCCGCGCCACGCCGCTGGACCGGCTCGCGCTGCAGACCATCACCGGCGCCGATATCCGCGCCAGCCGGGTGTTCGCCGATCCGGCATAGGGCGGCGCGCGGCCGCACGGTGCGGTAAGGAACGCAGGGGAACAGCACATGCCTTACCGCCGCACCACCTTCAGCAAATTCGTCATCGAGGATCTGCGCCGCAACAGCAGCCACGATCCCGAACTGGCCGCACTGCTCAACGATCTGCAGCGCGCCGGCAAGCTGATCGGCGCCGCCGTCGCCCGCGGCGCGCTCGATACCGGCGGCGTCGTCACCACCAGCGCCACCAAACCCGCCGAGCCGCCGCAAAGCCTCGCCGAGATCGCCAACCTCATCATGCTCAGCGCCTGCGAATGGGGCGGCCAGCTCTGCGGCATCGTCTCGGCCGCCCTGCCTGCCCCGCACGCCATCCCCGAACAATACCCGCGCGGCCGCTACATGCTGGTGTTCTCCCCGCTCGATGGCGCGGCCAACCTCGATGTCGATCTCACCGTCGGCACCATCTTCTCCGTGCTGCGCGCACCCGAAGGCGTCACCCATCCCACCGCGGAGGATTTCCTGCAGCCCGGCCGCGCACAGGTGGCCGCCGGCTACGTGCTGTTCGGCCCGGTCGGCATGATGGTGATCACGCTGGGCGCCGGCGTGCACGGCTTCACGCTCGATCGCGAAGCCGGCGCCTACACGCTCACCCACCCCAACATGAAAATCCCAAGCCACGGCTGCGAACTCGCCATCGACGCGGCCATCGAGCCGCATTGGGAAACCCCGGTGCGGCGCTTCGTGCAGGAATACACCGCACACGGCGCACCCGGCACCGGCCAGGGCTGCACCATCCGGTGGATCGACAGCCTGGTCGCCGAAGTCCATCGCATCCTGCTGCGCGGCGGCGTCTTCCTCCATCCGCGCGATACGCGTGACACCTCGCGCCTCGGCCATGTCCGCCTGCTCACCGAAGCCAACCCCATCGCCATGCTCGTCGAACAGGCCGGCGGTGCGGCCAGCACCGGCCGCATGCCCGTGCTCGATGTCGTCCCCGAACACCTCCACCAGCAGCTGCCGCTGATCCTCGGCACACCCAACGACGTGGCGCGTGTGCAGGGCTACCACACCGCCTATGATCGCGGGGAATCGATGGCCTTCGAGTCGCCGCTGTTCCGCCAGCGCAGCATTTTCAGGACGCTCTGAGCATGTCGGTCAAACACCCGATCGTGGCGATCACCGGCTCGTCCGGCGCCGGCACCACAACCGTCATGTGGACGTTCCAGCAGATCTTCCGGCGCGAAGGCGTCATCCCCGCCATCGTCGAAGGCGACGCCTTCCACCGCTTCGACCGCGCGCAGATGCGCGCCCGCATGGCCGAGGAAACCAAGGCCGGCAATCACCACTACAGCCATTTCGGCCCCGACAGTAATCTGTTCGAGGAACTCGAAGCCCTGTTCCAGGCCTACGGCAAAACCGGCGTGGGCCGCACGCGCCGCTACCTGCACGATGCGGAAGAAGCCGCACCCTTCAAGCAGGAACCGGGAACCTTTACGCCCTGGACCGACCTCGGCGAAGGCACAGACCTGCTGTTCTACGAGGGCCTGCACGGCGGCGTTCGCACCGAGAAGGTCAACATCGCCCGCGAAGTCGATCTGCTGATCGGCGTCGCCCCCACGGTCAACCTGGAATGGATCCAGAAACTGCACCGCGACAAGCGCGCCCGCGGCCACAGCCACGAGGCCGTGGTTGACACCATCCTGCGCCGCATGCCCGACTACGTGAACTATATCTGCCCGCAATTCTCCGAAACGCACGTGAACTTCCAGCGCGTCCCAACGGTGGACACGTCCAACCCCTTCGTCTCGCGCGACATCCCCAGCCCCGACGAAAGCATGCTGGTGATCCGCTTCCGCGATCCCAAAGGCATCGACTTCCCCTATCTGCTCTCCATGCTGAAAGACGGTTTCATGTCGCGCGCCAACACCATCGTCTGCCCGGGCGGCAAGATGGCGCTCGCCATGCAGTTGATCTTCACGCCCATGATCTGGCAACTGATGGACCGCAAGAAACGCGCTTTCTGAAACACCCCTGCGCCCACCACACCCTCACGCGACAGACGGAGATCACCGATGGCGATGGTTGCAATGCGGCAGCTGCTGGATCACGCAGCCGAACACGGCTACGGCCTGCCGGCGTTCAACGTGAACAACATGGAGCAGATCCAGGCCATCATGCAGGCCGCCGATGCCTGCAACTCGGCCGTCATCCTGCAAGGCTCGGCCGGCGCCCGCAAATACGCCGGCGAAGCCTTCCTGCGCCATCTCGTCGCCGCCGCGGTGGAAACCTGGCCGCACATCCCCATCGCCATGCACCAGGATCACGGCGCCAGCGCCGCCGTCTGCCTGCGCGCCATACGCTCGGGCTTCACCAGCGTCATGATGGACGGCTCGCTGCGTGAGGACATGAAAACCCCAGCCACCTACGAGTACAACTGCGAAGTGACGAAATACGTGGCCGACATGGCGCACGATGTCGGTGTCACCGTCGAAGGCGAACTCGGCTGCCTCGGCTCTCTGGAAAGCGGCGAAGCCGGCGAGGAAGACGGCTCCGGCGCCGAAGGCAAGCTCACCCACGATCAGATGCTCACCGATCCGGACCAGGCCGCCGATTTCGTGGCCCGCACCGGCGTCGATGCCCTCGCCATCGCCATCGGCACCAGCCACGGCGCCTATAAATTCTCGCGCAAACCCACCGGCGACATCCTCGCGATCGACCGCATCAAGGCCATTCACGCCAAGCTGCCCAACACCCATCTCGTCATGCACGGCTCCTCCTCGGTGCCGCAGGAATGGCTGCAGATTATCCGCGCGCATGGCGGCGCCATCAAGGAAACCTTCGGCGTGCCCGTCGAGGAGATCCAGGAGGGCATCCGCCACGGCGTCCGCAAGATTAACATCGATACCGATATCCGCCTGTCGATGACCGGCGCCATGCGCCAGCTGATGGGCCAGAAGCCCGAGGAGTTCGACCCCCGCAAATTCCTCGCCGCCGCCACCGCCGCCGCGCGCGACCTCTGCCGCGCCCGCTTCGAAGCCTTCGGCTCCGCGGGCAACGCCGACCGCATCAAGCCGGTGCCGCTCGAAGCCATGGCGACGCGCTACGCCAAGCCCGCACAGCGCGCCGCCTGATGCGCACCCTCGCCTTCGATCTGGACGGCACGCTCACCGATTCGGTGCCCGACATCGCGGCCGCCGTAAACCGCACGCTCGCCGCCCGCGGCCTGCTCGCGCTGCCCAATGCCGAGATCGCCGCCATGGTCGGCGACGGCCTGCAACCCCTCATCAACCGCGCCTTCGCTGCCGCAGGCGGCGTGCCCGATCCGCAAGCCGGCGCCGACTACCTCGCCGACTACGAAAGCAAGGTCGCCGTGGACACCCGCCTCTACCCCGGCGTCCACGCCGCCCTCGACGCGCTGCGCGCCGACGGATGGACACTCGCCGTCTGCACCAACAAACCCGAACGCGCCGCCCGCCTCCTGCTGGCCGCCCTCGGGGTCGCCGACAAATTCGCCGCCATCGGCGGCAGCGACAGCTTCGCCGCCCACAAGCCAGACCCCCGCCACCTGCTCGGCACCATCGCCGCCGCCGGCGGCACGCCCAACCGCGCCCTCATGGTCGGCGACCACACCAACGACATCCTGGCGGCCACCGGCTGCAACATGCAGGCCATCTTCGCCGGCTGGGGCTACGGCCGCCCCGGCATGGAAGCCGGCGCCGCTGCGGTGGCGCGGGATCTGCCGCATTTCGTCACTTTGGCGGGCGAGCTTTTGCCGGCGTAGGGAAGCAAGCAGTCCTTTTTTGAAAAAAAGGACCAAAAAACTTTTGCTTCCTTATGCCTCGCGCTTGAACGCGAATGCCAGGAATACCCCGACCAGCGATGCCG
The DNA here is from genome assembly GCA_963751795.1 of uncultured Alphaproteobacteria bacterium. GTDB lineage: Bacteria > Pseudomonadota > Alphaproteobacteria > Acetobacterales > Acetobacteraceae > BOG-908. The sequence continues at coordinate 786,387 of CAVVVI010000004.1, read as the reverse complement.
CCAAACCAAACCACGTAAACGCATACTGAAGATGGTTATTCGTCGGCCGCGGCAGGCTGTCCGCCGGCACCGGCGGGCCCGATCGCGCCGGATGCGGGTCCTCTGCCACCAGCACGAACAGCGGCGCCCCCTGCGCCCCCACGGCCTGCGCCAGCTTTGCCGGATCCATCGTGTAGAACCGCCGCCCTTCCGGATCGTCCGGCGCCGAGAGCCACGTCGCACGCTCCGGCAGCCGCACATAGCCCGCCACGGTCGCCGGCCCCGCCACGCTCACCGGCCGCGCCGTCTCCGTCGGCACCCAGCCCAGTATCACCACCAGCGGCGGCCCATCCGCACGATCCAGCCGCTCCACCAGCTGCGCGCCCAGCCGTCCGTCGCGCACCTCGGCGCCGTACAACGCCGTGGGGCTCCCGGCCAGCACGCCGCTGGCCGTCACGCGGGTGAACAGCGGCGGCACCTCGCGCCCCAGCGGCCGCGGCGGCTGCGCCTCGGCGGCATCGATCTGCGTCAGAATGCCGGCCTTCCACGTCCGCCGCTGCAGCTGCCAGATGCCGAGCGTGATCAGGATCGCCAACGCGACCGCGCTCGCCGCCGCAGCCTTCAACAGCGCAGCGCGCCGCGCCGGTGCTGGCGTCAAACGCCCATCTCGTCACGCCGCGTGTGGTATTGCTGCACGGTGAAGAAGCTCTTGATGTAGCGCGTCATCACCACAACCAGCACGGCCGTCACCGGCGGCCAGATCACCGCATGCACCCACAGCGGCGGCGCGAACCGTGTGTCCAGCCAGAACGCCGCGCCCACGATGATCGCGCCCAGCACGATCAGGATCGGTACCGCGAACGCGTCCCCGGTATCGGCGCCGGTGAAATCCAGCCCGCACACGGTGCAGGCCGGCCGGATCGACAGCAGCCCGTCGAACAGCCGCCCCTCCCCGCAGCGCGGGCAGCGGCACCCCAGCGTCGCCTGGGCTACGCTGGGCTCGCTGGCCGCCACCTACTCGACCGCCGGAACCCCGGCGCCCAGCACATAGACGAAGAAGAACAGGAACAGCCACACCACGTCCACGAAGTGCCAATACCAGGCCGCCGCCTCGAAGCCGAAATGCTGCGTCGGCGTAAACCCGCCCGCCTTGGCGCGCAGCCAGCAAATGCCCAGGAAGGTGGTGCCCACGATCACGTGGAAGCCATGAAAGCCGGTCGCCAGAAAGAACACCGAAGGATAGATGCCGCCGCCGGCGAAGTGGAACGGCGCCTCGGAATACTCCAGCGCCTGCAGCGAGCTGAAGCTCAGCCCCAGCAGAATGGAAATGCCCAGCCCCATCAGCAGCGCGCGCCGGTTGCCCTCGATCAGGCTGTGATGCGCCCACGTCACCGTGCAGCCAGAAAGCAGCAGGATCATCGTGTTGAGGAACGGGATGCGGAACGGGTCGAACGTATGCACGCCGGCCGGCGGCCACACCGCAGTCGTCGCCCCCAGCACATGCTCCGGGTAGAAGTAGAAGTGGAAGAACGCCCAGAAGAACCCGACGAAGAACATCACCTCGGAGGCGATGAACAGCGTCATGCCGTAGCGCAGCCCCAGCCGCACCACCGGCGAGTGCAGGCCCGGCGTGCTGCTCTCGCGCAGCACATCGCGCCACCACATCGTCATCGTCAGCGCCACCAGCGCGCCACCGGCCGCCACCATCAGGTAGTTGCCGTAATGCGCCGCCAGCACCACGCCTGTCAGCAGCAATCCGCCGCCCAGCGCACCCACGATCGGCCAGGGGCTCGGATCGACGAGGTGGTAAGGCTGCTTCATCCCGGAAGACGCGCCGATGGTGGGCGAATGTACGTTGCTGTCCATGATGTCGGTCCGTAGCTGAGGCGAGGAAGGCAAGGCAAGGGCTGCGCGGTCAGAAACCCGGTTCCGGCGTTATAACGCCGGCCGGCCCCCCGGTCCTAGCCCAGATGGCCCAGCTTCACGATGGTGATCGCGAAGAACAGGATCGCCAGCGCGGCGAGCACCACGATCAGCGCCATGTTGCGGCCACGCTGCCGCCGAACCAGCTCGGCCGCCTGCGCCGCCGAAGGCCGCGGCGGAAAATCGCTCACCAGCCGCGCACCATCTTGTCGGCCGCCACCGCCACGAAAATCGCGGCCAGATAGGCCAACGAGTAACGGAATGTCCGCCGCGCCGGCTTGTCACCCGTCACGCTGTTGCCCGAAGGATCCTGCCCATCGCGCAGCACCGTCCACGAAAAGCCCACGAACACCAGGCTCAGCACGCCAGCCGCAATGCCATACAGCGCGCCCGTCGTCCCCAGCACCCAGGGCAGCACCGCCACGCCGGAAACGCCAGCGTGTAGCCGAAGATCTGCCGCCGCGTCTCACGCGCCCCGGCCACCACCGGCAGCATCGGCACCCCTGCCCGCCCGTAATCCTGGCACGCATACAACGACAGCGCCCAGAAATGCGGCGGCGTCCAGAAGAACACGATGGCAAAGAGCAGCACCGGCAACACGCCCACCGACCCGGTCACCGCCGCCCAGCCGATCAGCGCCGGAAACGCCCCGGCCGCGCCGCCGATCACGATGTTCTGCGGCGTCCGCCGCTTCAGCCAGATCGTGTAGATGAACACGTAGAACCCGATCGAAGCCGCCAGCACTGCAGCGGCCACCAGGTTCGTCGCCAGCCACAACATCAGCACCGAGCCCACCGCCAGCGCCACGCCGAAGCTCAGCGCCGCACCCGGCGCAATCCGCCCTGCCGGCACCGGCCGTTTCCGCGTGCGGTTCATCAGCGCATCGATGTCGCGCTCATACCACTGGTTCAGCGCCCCGGCCGCCCCGGCACCCACAGCGATGCACAGGATCGCCGTGAACGCCAGCACCGGGTTCAGATGCCCCGGCGCCAGATACAGCCCGATCCACCCGGTGAACACCACCAGGCTCACCACCCGCGGCTTCAGCAGCGCCAGCCAGTCCTGCCACTCGGCCGAAGCCGTACCGTCCAGCCCGGCCCAGAGCGGGCCGGCCGAACCCGAGGCCAGCCCCGCCGGCGTGCTGAGCGCTGCCATTACCTGAACCGCGGCAGCTCTTCGAAGGTGTGGAACGGCGGCGGCGAGCTCACCGTCCATTCCAGCGTCGTCGCACCCTCGCCCCAGTAGTTGTCTGCCACCGTCACCTTCGAGGTGAATGTGCGGAACACGACATACAGGAAGATCAGCACCGACAGCGCGCCCACGTAGGAGCCGATGCTGGCTACATAGTTCCAGCCGGCAAAGGCGTCAGGATAATCCGGGTAGCGGCGCGGCATGCCGGCGGCACCCAGGAAGTGCATGGGGAAGAACGTGATGTTCACGCCCACGAACGTCACCCAGAAATGCACCTTGCCCCAGAACTCGGGATACTGCCGGCCGCTCATCTTGCCGATCCAGTAATACCAGCCGGCAAAGATCGAGAACACGGCGCCCAGCGACAGCACGTAGTGGAAATGCGCCACCACGTAGTAGGAATTGTGCAGGATCTGGTCGAGCCCCGCGTTGGACAGCACCACGCCGGTCACGCCACCCACGGTGAACAGGAAGATGAAGCCGATCGCCCACAGCATCGGCGTCTTCATCTCGATCGAACCGCCCCACATCGTCGCGATCCACGAGAAGATCTTGATGCCGGTCGGCACCGCGATGATCATCGTCGCCGCCATGAAGTAGGCCCGCGTGTCCACCGACATGCCGCTGACGAACATGTGGTGCGCCCACACCACGAAGCCCACGACGCCGATCGCCACCATCGCGTAGGCCATGCCCAGGTAGCCGAACACCGGCTTCTTGCTGAACGTGCTCACCACGTGGCTGATGATGCCGAAGCCCGGCAGGATCATGATATACACTTCGGGGTGGCCGAAGAACCAGAACAAATGCTGCCACAGCACCGGGTCGCCGCCGCCCTGCGGGTCGAAGAACGAGGTACCGAAATTGCGGTCGAAGATCAGCATGGTGATCGCACCGGCCAGCACCGGCAGGCTCAGCAGCAGCAGGAACGCCGTCACCAGCATCGCCCAGATGAACAGCGGCATCTTGTGCAGCGTCATGCCCGGCGTGCGCATGTTGAAGATCGTGGTGATGAAGTTCAGCGCGCCCAGCAACGAGGAAACACCGGCCAGATGCAGCGCGAACAGCGTGAAATCCATGCCGGGGCCGGATTCGTAGGTCGCGTTCGACAGCGGCGGATACAGCGTCCAGCCCGAACCGCTCTCACCCATCAGCAGCCCGGTCACGATCAGCGCGAAGGCCGGCACCAGCAGCCAAAAGCTGATGTTGTTCAACCGCGGGAACGCCATGTCCGGCGCGCCGATCATCAGCGGGATGAACCAGTTGCCGAACCCGCCGATCAGCGCCGGCATCACGGTGAAGAAGATCATGATCAGCCCATGGGCCGTCACGATGGTGTTCCACTCCTGGCCGCTGGTCACCACCGTGTTGCCCGGATGCGAGAGCTGCGCCCGCATGATGATCGACAGCACACCGCCCACCAGCCCCGCCATCACGGCGAAGATCAGATAGAGCGTGCCGATATCCTTGTGGTTGGTCGAAAACAGCCAGCGCTGCGCGAAGGTCGGGCTGTGGTGCCCGTGCGCGTCGTGGTGGTGCGTGTCATGCGTTGTCGCGGACATCTCAGTGCTCCGATGCCAAGGCCAGGTGGGTCGTGCCCTCCAGGCTGGCATTATTGAACTTGGCAGGCGCCTTCTCGAGCCAGGTCTTGAAATCCTCAGGGCTCACGGCGTGGATCGAAATCGGCATCACGCTGTGGTTGGTGCCGCATATCTGGTTGCACTCGCCGTAATAGTCACCCGGCGCGTCCACCTGCACCCATGTCTCGATCGTCCGGCCCGGGATCGCGTAGCGCTGCACGCCCAGGCTGGGGATGAAGAAGCTGTGGATCACGTCGCCGCTGGTCGTCAGAATGCGGATCGGCTTGCCGGCCGGCAGCACCAGCTGGTTGTCCACCGCCAGATGCCGCAGATGCTGCGCCTTCTGCTCGGGCGAAAGGTCCTCGTCATGGACCATGTAGCTGTCGTAGTGCAGGCCCTTGGCGTCGGGATAGGTGTATTCCCAATACCATTGGTGGCCGGTCACCTTCACCGTCATGAACGGGTCGCGCGTGCGGTCCTCGAAGTAGATCAGCCGGAAGCTCGGCACGGCGATCACCACCAGGATCAGCACCGGAATGGCCGTCCAGGCCACCTCCAGCAGCGAATGATGGCTCAGCTTGCCGGCCACCGGGTTCCGCTTATGGTCGTAGCGCCACATCACGTAGGCCAGCAGCCCGGCCACGAACAGCGTGATCGCCACGATGATCCAGGTCACCAGCGTGTTGAGGCTGTGGATGCCGGCTTCCACCGGGCTGTGCGCCGCCTGCATGCCGGTCTGCCAAGGCGCGGGCGTCTGGGCCATGGCCGAATCGGCCAGCGCCACCAGCGCGGCGAAAGGTGCCATGAGCCTGGCTGTGAACTTCATGTGGAGATAGGTCCCGTACGGTCGCAAAGGCCGGTCACGCCGGCCTGCATGCGATATCGGAGCGCCTGGTACAGATCAAGGTGCAGTGCCGCGAGAAAACCGCTCAGCGGGGCAGGCTCAGCAGCGTGAACAGCCCCCCGGGCGGCGTCGGCTCGAACCGCGCCTCGGGCGGGATCACCGGGCCGAACAGGTCCTGCGGCGCGAAATCGGGGTGCCAGCCCAGCTTGTGCGCCATCGGCGCCATCGCCCGCTCCACCATCCGCCGCACGCCGCCCTCGGCTACGAAGTGGTTGACGAACAGGATGTGCCCGCCCGGCCGCACGATCCGCCGCAGCTCGGCCAGCAGCCGCCGCGGATGCGGCACCACGGAGGCCACGAACATGCTCGCCGCGATGTCGAAGCTGGCATCCGGAAACGTCGTCGCCTCGGCGTCCTGCTCCAGCAGCGCTTCCACCTGGCTCAGCCCCTCGGCCGCCACCCGCGCCCGCGCCCGGTCCAGCATGTCGGCCGACAGATCGATGCCCGTCACCCGCTTCGAACGGTCATACATCGGCAGCGCCAGCCCGGTGCCCACGCCCACCTCCAGCACGCGCGGCCCCGGCAGCGCGTTGATGAGGTCGATCGCACGCTGTCGCGCCGGCCGCGAAATCCGGCCGAACGCGGCGTCATAGAAGGCCGCCTGGCGGCGGTAGGCGGTGCGCACCGCATCGGCATCGAGCTTTGTCACGCCGTGCGCGTAGCGTATCGCTGCGGTGGCGTCATCTTGCTGCGGGCACAACCGGCACTTTTTTTGGCATCACAGCCGAAATGCCGCGCCCCGCTAGCCCTGCAGGTTCACCGCCGCCGCCCGGCCCTGCCGCTGCTCCACGTCAAAACCCACCACCTGGCCCTCGTCCAGCTTGCGCAGCCCGGCCTTCTGCACCGCGCTGATATGCACGAACACGTCGCTGCCCCCGGCCTCCGGCGCGATGAAGCCATAGCCCTTGGCCGGGTTGAACCACTTGACCGTCCCGCTCGTCATGCCGCCTCTCCCGCGCGGCACCGGGTGCACGCCGGCCGGGCTGCCTGTTATCCCGCCCAAGGCGGAGGCATGCACCGGCCACCTTCGGCCGCTTTGCCCTAACGTGGGCGCCCGGCCGGGGTGGCGCCGGCCACCCAAAAATCTGCTAGGCTGCGCCACCCGGCCGCGGCCTTGCGGCCCACCCGCGCAGGATCTGCCCATGCACCACACGCTGCTCTGGATCAGGGAACATCGCGGGCTGATGCTCGCCGCCGTGGCCGCCTTCTTCTGGATCTTCGCCAATTGGTGGTACTGGCGCGGCGACTGGGCCCGCATTCGGCGCGAAAACGCGCCGAAAACCTGGAGCGTGGACATGGCCAGCAAGACGTCCAAAGGCGGCCGCAAGGTCATCCGCTAGCCGCCCGGGCCGCTCCGCGTCTTAGGACGAGCGCGCGAAACTCCGCTGCATCCCCGCCGGGATCCGGGCCGCCACGTTGGCAATGATCTCCACTACACCAGAAGCCGGCCGCGGCGGGCTGAACAGATGCCCCTGGACCTCGGTGCAGCCCTCCACCCGGAGCCAGTGCAGCTGCTCCTCGGTCTCCACGCCCTCCACCAGCGTGTCGAGCTGCAGATGCCCGCACAGCCCCAGCACGGCGCGGATGATCGTGCCGCCATCGCCATGCAGGTCCGCCAGGAAGCTCGCGTCGATCTTCACCTTGTCGAACGGGAACGACCGCAGGTAGCTCAGCGACGAATAGCCGGTGCCGAAATCGTCCAACGCCAGCCGCACGCCCAGCGCCTGCAGCCGCCGCATGGTCGCCAGAACGTCGCCCATGTCGCCCATCACCACGCCCTCGGTGATCTCCAGCTCCAGCCGGCTCGGCGGCAGCCGCGTCTCGCGCAGCGCGCTGGCCACGATGGCCACGATGTCCGAACGCTCGAACTGCACCGGCGAGAGGTTCACCGCGATCCGCGTATTGGCCGGCCAGCGCGTCGCCTCCTGGCAGGCCTGGCGCAGCACCCACTCGCCGATCGGCGCGATCAGCCCGGTCTCCTCGGCAATCGGGATGAACCGCCCCGGCATCACCAGCCCCAGCACCGGGTGGTGCCAGCGCAGCAGCGCCTCGAAGCCGCTCACCCGCCGCGGCTCCAGCTGCACCAGCGGCTGGTAGTAAACCTCCAGCTGGTTGCGGGCCAATGCCTCGCGCAGATCGATCTCCAGCGCGCGCCGCGTGCGCACCGTCTCTTCCATCGCCGGATCGAAGATGCGGTAGGCATCCCCGCCCTCCGCCTTGACGAAATACAGCGCGATGTCGGCGCTGCGCAGCAGGTCGGTCAGCTGCTCGCCGCCGGTGGGATACAGCGCCACGCCCACGCTGGCGCTGATGCGCAGGTGGTAGCCGTCCACCTCGTACATCTTGGACAAGCTCGCTCACCACGAAGCGGGCCAGCGACGTGCTGTCGCGCCGCTGCTGCCGGCACAGCCGCACGATGGCGAACTCGTCCCCGCCCAGCCGCATCACCCGGTCGTCCTCGCCCACGCAGTGGCGCAGCCGTTCGGCCACCTGGCGCAGCAGCGCGTCGCCCACCGGATGGCCGCGCGTGTCGTTTACCTGCTTGAAGCCGTCCAGGTCGATCAGCAGCACGGCAGCCGACATCCCGTCCCGCCGCGCATTGAGGAAGCGCTTGGACATGGAATCGGTGAAATAGCGGCGGTTGTGCAGCCCGGTCAGCGGATCGAGCAGCGCCTGCTCGCCCAGCCGCTCGCGCAGCAGGTAGTTGGCCAGCACCAGCCGTGTCGCGATGAACGCGCCCGAAGCCAGCGCCAGCACCACGCTCAGCACGATCCGCCGCAGCCGAAAGAAATCGCCCAGCGCCGCCCGCGCATCGAAAGCCTGGGTGATCACGATGGGCACCGAATCGGGCACCCGCACGCCCACCAGCCGCGCCACCCCGCCCGTCAGATCCTCCACCTGGCCATGCCCGGCCAGCCGCGCCTGCACGAAAGCCGGGTCGGTCGCCGAAGGCTGCTCCAGCAGCGCGCGCCCGGCATGCTGGCTGCGCGCGATGAAGGCGGCGTCGCTCAGCCGCTGCACCATGCTCACCGCACCCAGCCCCGCCGTCTGGCTGGCGATCGTCTCGGACAGCGCGATCGGATCGAGCCAGATCACAACCGTCCCGGTCACCCCGCCCAGCCGGTCGCGCAGCGTCCAGGTCGTGCGCACCGACCAGCGGCCCAGCCCGGCCAGGAACTCCGGCTTGCCCAACCGCACCGGCGCCGCCGCGTCATACGGCGCCGTATCGTCGGCAGCCGGCTGGGCCGCCACCGTCGCCCAGCCATCCCGCCCGCTGGTCCATTCCAGCCGATCGTGCCGGTAGATGCTCACCGCCTCGATGCCGAAATGCCCGTCGGCGACGCTGTCGCGCATCTGATCGTCGATCGCCAGCACGCCCGCCTGGTTGCCCGAATCGCTCAGCCGCAGCCGCGCCTGCGCCAGGGTCTTCAACGCCCGCGCCGCCTCGAACACGCGCAGCATCGTCTGTTCCACCGCCGAAGCACCCGCCTCGGCCCGCGCCAGCACGGCCTGCGTGCCGGTCCGCTCGGCCTGGCTCAACGAGGTCAGCGTGCCCGCCGTCAGCAGCACCGTCAGCAACGCCCACCCGCCATAGGCGATCAGCGCAGCGCGGCTCGTTCGCCTGAGAAGGTTGGCCAGCATGGAGGAGGCGACGACCTCTCGGCAGGGATACCGGCCATCATAACCAGTTTCTCAACAGAAATAAACTATCCGTGAGGCCTGCCGGCGCGAACCCGCATCTTTTCTCGCCCGCCGCGTCCGCCAGGCCTCAGAACGGCCGCAGCAGCCGATCGATGTAGTCCAGCTCGCTCTTCGGCCGCGCCCGGTCGGCACCGCGCCGCCGCAGCTCCTCCTGAATCGCCCGGCTGCGGCCCTGCTCCATCGCGTCCGGCACACGCAAATCCGGGTCGTCGGCCACGCCGCTGCTGCCATCCACCTGCCGGCCGAACGGATCCTTGCGCGTCAGGCTGTTCCGCTCGCCCGGCCCACCCTCGCCATCCTCGCCGGTCTCGCCCACGCCGCCGCCCGGCTGCAGGCTCAGCTGCAACCCGCCCGCGCCACCCTGCCCCTGCCGCGACTTCGCCATCGCCTGCCCGCCCTGCTGCAACGCCGCGATCGCCCGGCCGATGGCATCGCGCGCGGGCGGGTCGTCATGCCGCGCCAGCGCACCGGCCGCGTCCGCCATCGCGCGGCCCGCCTCGTCCAGCGCGCCCGGCGCCTTCTGCCCCGCCTGCGTCAAACCCTGCCGCAGCGCATCCAAGGCCCGGCCCAGCGCCCGCTGCGTGCGCGCATCCGCCACCTGCGACCGCCCGGCATCCGGCACGGCGGCCGGCGGTGCCACCGGCGGCGCACCACCCGGCGCCAACGCGTCGGGCGCCTGCGACGGATCCTCGGTGCCCTGCGGCCCCAGCAGATCCGGCCGCCCGGCATCCTGCATGAACACCGGCGGCATCGCCGGCGCCCGCGGCGCGCGCTGCTGCGCATGGTCCAGCAGCCCGGTCTCGCGCTGCACCATGTCCTGCACCGCACCCATCTGCTGGCGACCCTGCCGCTGGGCCTGCTCCTGCTGCTGCGCCTCCGCCTGGCTCATGATGTGCGCGTTGTTCAGCTGCTCCATCATCTGCCCCAGCGCCGCCATCGCCTGGCGCGCATCCTCCGTCCGGCCCTCCCGCAGCGCCCGCTCCAGCCGCGCGATCGCCCGGTCGATGGCGCCGGCCGAAAGATGCTGGCTCTGCGGATCGAAACGCTGCAGCGCGCCCTGGCGCACCGCCTGCCTGGCCATCTCGGCCAGCCGGCGATCCAGCGCGTCGCGCAGCGCCTGCATCTTCTGCGCCAGCGCCTTGTCCCCGAGCGTGCCGCGCGCATGCGCCTCCAGCCCGCGCCGCAGATCCTCGCGCGCCGCCTGCAGCGCCGCCGCAGCCGCATCGGGCAGCGCGCCATCCAGCGCCAGCGCCAGCGTCCACAGCCGCGCCTGCACCTCGGCAATCGCCGGCGCCCCCGGCGTGCCGGTCAGCAGCGCCGCCGCCGCACCCAAATTCAACGTCACGCCGGAAGCCGCCAGCCCCGGCACCGGCGGCGCCAGCCCGGCCTCGGCCAGTGCCGCCAGCGCGTCACCGCTCGCCGCCGCGTCCTCCGGATGCAGCGCCAGCCGCCGCCGCAGATCGGCGATCGCGCGCGCCAGCGGATGGCGGAAGCTGCGCGCCGGCAGCACAAAGGTGGCCGCCGCACTCGTCGCGTGCTGGCCGGAAACGTCGCGCGCCTCCAGCGTCGCCGTCATCGTCACTCCGGCATAGGGGTCGGCCGCCAGCTCGGCATTCCCCACGCCGCTCGCCTGCCGCGGCGTGCCGGGCAGCGCCAGCCGGATATGCCGCGCCGGCAGGTCCGGCCGCCCGGCCGGCGCCAGGCGCGCCTCCAACGCCGCCACGCCCCAGCGCTGCGCCACCTGCCACGGCAGCGCGGTCGCCAACGACGTGCCGGCCCGCCCCGGCAACTTGGCCCAGGCCACGCTCGGCGGCGGGTTCGGCACCACCTCGATATGCCACTCCGCCAGCCCGAAGAACCGGCCGCCCACGCTCAGCACGCCCGATCCGCCGACCAGCCCGCTCGCCTGCCAGCTCCCCTGCCCCAGCGCCTCGGCCGCCAGCCCGCCGCCGGCCAGCGCCACGCGCGGCGCCGCGTTCAAGCCCGTCACGCTCACCGTCAGCCGCCCGCCCACCGGCACGCTCACAGTGCCAGCGCCCGCCGGCAGAAAGATCGGCGCCAGCCCGGTATAGGAAGGCGGCTGCACCCAGGCCTGGATCACCGGCGCCGCCCCGCCCAGCCTGTGCGGCCACCCGGGCCAGCCAGCCGCCAGCCGACTTGCCGCCTGCGGCCCCGCCACCCCCAGCCCGGCAGCCAGCACCAGCAGCGCCGCCATCCGCAGCGCGTACGGGTCGGCCGCCGCCAGCCCGGCCTGCGGCGCGCGCAGCCGCAGCCGTTCCACCGCTTCTGCCGCCCGCGCCCGATGGATCGCCCACAGCGCCTCCGCCCCGCCCGCCGGCGCGTCGCGCAACGTGGCGAACGGCCGGTGCCGCAGCCCGGAATCCCGCTCCAGCCGCCGCTCGGCCGCCGCCGCATCCGGCCAGGCCAGAAGGCGCGCACCGCGCCACCCCAGCACCGCCAACCCCGCCACGCACGCCAGGCCCAAACCGTCCTGCACCCAGCCCGGCACCAGCGCCGCCACCCCGAACAGCACGCACCCGGCCATCGCCGCCGCCGCGGCCACCACCGGCCAGAACGCCAGCGTCACCGCCTCCCACGCCAGCGCCACCCCCGCCGCCAACCGCCACGCCGCCAGCCGCCTATCCGGCCGCACCCGAACCGCGCCCCCGCCCGTGCCCGCGCCGCTCACGCCGCCACCGCGCCCAGCCCGCCGCCGGTCAGCAGCCGCGGCGCCAACGGCCGCGCATTGTAGGTGGAGCTCATGGACGAACCATATGCACCGCAATCCAGGATCGCCACCGTGGCACCCTCCGGCAACGGCGCCAGCAGCCGCGACTGCGCGAACACGTCACTGCTCTCGCACACCGGCCCGGCGATGCGCACCCGCTCCGGCACTGCGGCCAGCGCCGCTGCGGCCACCGGCAGAATGCCATGCCAGGCGCCATACAGCGCCGGCCGCACCAAGTCGTTCATGCCCGCATCCAGGATCACCGTCGGCCGGTCCATGCCGGCCCGCCGCGTCCGCACCACGCTGGCCAGCAGCAACCCCGCCGGCCCGGTCAGCCACCGCCCGGGCTCCACGGCCAGGCGCAAATCCAAACCCCCGAACGCCGCCCGGATGCACCCGGCCCAAGCCTCCGGCAGCACGCCCGGCTCACCCTCGTACGGTATCCCCAGCCCGCCGCCGCAATCCATCGCCTGCACGGCCAGCCCGCCGGCCCGCAGCGCCCCCACCAGCCCGGCCATCCGCCGGTAAGCCGCCGCAAACGGCGCCATGGCGGCGATCTGGCTGCCGATATGCACCGCCAGCCCCACCATCCGGATCCCCGGCAGCGCGCACGCCTGGGCATACAGCGCCGCCGCATCGCCGAACGGCACGCCGAACTTGTCGCCCGCCCGGCCGGTGGAAATGCCGTCCAGCGTGCCCGCATCCACATCCGGGTTCACCCGCAGCGCCACCGTGGCCGTCTCGCCGCGCGCTACCGCCAGGGCCGCCAGCGTGTGCAGCTCCTCGGCGCTCTCCACGTTCACCTGGCCGATGCCCCGCGCCAGCGCCAGCGTCAGCTCGGCCACCGTCTTGCCCACGCCGGAGAACACGATCCGCCCCGCCGGCACGCCCGCCGCCAGCGCCGCGTCCAGCTCGCCGCCGCTCACCACATCCGCCCCGGCCCCCTCGGCAGCCAGCGTCGCCAGCACGCCGGCCGCCGCATTCGCCTTCACGGCGAAATGGATCGCCACCTCCGGCATCGCCGCGCGCAGCCGCCGGTAGCGCGCACGCAGCGTCGCCGCCCCATCCACCCAGCACGGCGTGCCCGCGGCCCGCGCCATCCCCGCCAGCGGCTCGCCCTCGAACAGCAACCCGTCCATCGCGCACACGCGCAACGCCGGCCGCGCCGCGATCAGCGCCGCCGCATCCGGCTCGCTTGCACCCGCGCCGCCGCTCAGAACACCAGCTTCCCGCCCACCACGAACAGCACCACCGCCAGCACCGGCCGCAACCCGCCCTCCGGCATCCGCGGCGAGAGATAGCTGCCCAGCAAAATCCCCGGGATCGAGCCGATCAGCAGCTGCCCCAGCAGATGCACGTCCACATCGCCCAGCCGCCAATGCCCCAGCCCCGCCAGCAGCGTCAGCGGCACGGCGTGCGCGATGTCGGAACCCACGATGCGCGCCAGCTTCACGCGCGGGTACAGCAGGATCAGCGCCGTCACCCCCAGCGCCCCGGCCCCCACCGAGGAGAGCGACACCAGCACGCCCAGCACCACCCCGCTCACGGTCGTCAGCACCGAAGCCGTCCGCTCGGAAGGATCGCCCATCCGGTTGGCCAGGCCGTCGATGATCGTCTTGCGGAACAGGATGCTCAGCGCGGTCAGCAGCAATGCGATGCCCAGGCTGAAGGTGATCAGATGCACCACCCGCGGGCTCTCCGGCCCGAACACATCCAGCCCGCCCAGCGTCAGCACGGTCGCCGGCACCGAGCCATAGGCCAGCCGCCGCACGATCCGCCAATCCACCGTGGAGCTGGCCGAGTGCACCGCCGTGCCGAACGACTTGGTCACCGCGGCATACAGCAGGTCGGTGCCCACCGCCTGCGTCGGATGGATGTGGAACAGCAGCACCAGCAGCGGCGTCATCAGCGATCCGCCGCCCACGCCGGTCAGCCCGACGACGAGGCCCACGAGCAGGCCGAGCAGCGGATAGGCCAGGGCAACAGGCGTCAGCATGGAACCAGCATCCTGGAGGAATTGACCGTTCTTACGTTAGCGTGAGTTTCCACCCCGTGCGAACACCTAACTTCGCCAGCCCGCCGCCGGCACCTGCATCAGGCGCCATGGAACCCCTGCCCCGGCTTGTCGCGGCGCCGCCGCCCGGCCAAGAACGCGCCATGCTGAACGACGGCTCACTAAGGGTGCTGCAGGTGCTCCCCGCGCTCGACACCGGCGGCGTGGAACGCGGCACGGTGGAGATGGTGCAGGCCATCGTACGCACCGGCGGCACGGCCTGGGTCGCCAGCGCCGGCGGCCGCATGGTGGCGCAGATCGAACGCGCCGGCGGCCGCCACATCATCCTGCCGCTGATGACGAAAGACCCGGTCAACATCCTGGTCAACGCCGCCCGCCTGCGCCGCCTGATCGCCGCCGAGCGCATCGCCCTGGTCCATGCCCGCTCGCGCGCCCCCGCCTGGTCGGCCCTGCTCGCCGCCCGCAGCACCGCCACCCCCTTCCTCACCACCTGGCACGGCGTCTATGGCGAGGGCGCGCCCGGCAAGCGCCTCTACAACAGCGTCATGGCGCGCGGTGACCGGGTGATCGCCATCAGCCGCTACGTGGGCCAGCGCGTGGCTGCCGGTTACGGCGTCCCGCCGGCCCGCCTGCGCGTCATCCCCCGCGGCGTCGATACCGGCCTGTTCGACCCGGCCCGCGTCGCCGGCGACCGCATCCATCGCTTGGCCCAGGCCTGGCGGCTGCCCACCGGCGCCCGCATCGTCATGCTGCCGGCCCGCCTCACGCGCTGGAAAGGCGCCACCGCCCTGCTCGAAGCCATCGCCACGCTCGGCCGCCCCGATGTGGTCTGCCTGCTGGTCGGCGCCGACCAGGGCCGCACCCGCTACCCACGCGCGCTGGAAGCCCAGGCCGCCCGCCTCGGCCTCGGCGCCCGCCTGCGCCTGGCCGGCCATTGCGACGATATGCCCGCCGCCCTCATGCTGGCCGACGTCGTCGTCAGCGCCAGCCTCAAGCCCGAACCGTTCGGCCGCGCGGTGATCGAAGCCCAGGCCATGGGCCGCCCGGTGGTGGCCTTCGACCACGGCGGCGCCGCCGAGACAGTGGTGCACGGCCATACCGGCCTGCTGGTGCCGCCCGGCGACGTGCCCGCTCTGGCCACCGCGATCGCCACCGCACTCGACCTGCCGGAAGCCGAGCGCACCCTGCTCGCCTGGCAGGCCCGCCAGGCCGTGCTCGACGGCTTCACCACGCGCGCCATGCAAGATGCCACCCTGGCCGTCTACCGCGAGCTGCTGCCCGCCGCGCCGCCATGAGCCGCCGCATCCTGGTCATCCGCCTCGGCGCGCTGGGCGATTTCGTGCTCTCCTTCCCCGCCTTCGCCGCCCTGCGCGCCCACCACGCGCGCGACCACATCACGCTGCTCACCACCGCCCCCTTCGCCGGCCTGGCCGGCGACAGCCCCTGGTTCGACCGCGTGGCCATCGACGCCCGCCCGCGCTGGACCGACCTGCCCGGCCTGCTCCGCCTGCGCCGCCAGCTCGCCGGCTACGATTTCATCTACGATCTGCAGACCTCGCGCCGCTCCTCATATTATTTCCGCCTCGCCGGCCGCCCGCCCTGGTCCGGCATCGCGCCCGGCTGCTCGCACCCCGATGCCGACCCGGCCCGCAACCGCCTGCACACGCTGGATCGCCAGCGCGGCCAGCTCGCCGCCGCCGGCGTGCCCGCCCACGCGCCCGACCTCACCTGGCTGCACCAGCGCGGGCCCACCATCGCATCCCCCTACGCGCTGCTGGTCCCCGGCACCTCGGCCGCGCGCAACGGCGCCAAACGCTGGCCGGTGCAACGCTATGCCGCGCTGGCCTCGGCCCTCGCCGACCGCGGCCTGCGCCCGGTGGTGGCCGGCACCGCCACCGACGCACCCGCCGCCGCCGCCATCGCCGCCGCCTGCCCGGCCACGCTGGATCTCACCGGCCGCACCACCATCCAGGACCTCGCCGGCCTCGCGTATCGCGCGGCACTCGCGGTGGGCGGCGACACCGGCCCCATCCATCTGGCCGCCATGATGGGCTGCCCCGTCGTCGCCCTCTTCTCCCGCTTCAGCGACGCCACGCTCGCCGCACCCGTCGGTGCGGCGGCACTGCTGCAAGCCGACCGGCTGGACACGCTGGACACCGCAGCCGTCCTGGCCGCCATCGACACCCTGCCGCCCAGCCTTCCCGCCTCCGCCCGCCTTGCCCCAACCCGCCCGCCGCCATAGAAGCCGCCCATGCGCTTCACCGTCGACCGCCTGGACCACATCGTGATCACCTGCGACGAGGTGGAAATCACCGCGGCCTGGTACCAGCGCGTGCTGGGCATGGAACGCGAGGATTTCGGCCCCGACCGCCGCTGCGCGCTCAAATTCGGCGGCCAGAAGATCAACGTCCGCCCGCGCGACGCCATCGGCTGGAACACCGGCCGCCAGGCCGCGCCCGGCAGCCAGGATCTCTGCTTCGTCACCGCCGTGGGCCCGCTCGATGTCGTCGCCCACCTGCATTCCTGCGGCGTCGCCGTCGAAGCCGGCCCGGTGAAGAAACTGGGCGCCCTGGGCGAGACCAACAGCGTCTATTGCCGCGACCCCGACGGCAACCTGATCGAGCTCGCATCCTACCTTGAGTGATCCCGCGCCAGGGGACCTCGCCACCGCCGCCTACGAATTCCACCTGCCGCCGGAGCGCATCGCCCAGCACCCCGCCACCCCGCGCGAGGCCGCCCGCCTGCTGCACGTGACGGACAGCCTGGCCGACCGCCACGTGGCCGACCTGCCCGGCCTGCTCCGCGCCGGCGACCTGCTGGTCGTCAACGACACCCGCGTCATCCCCGCCCAGCTCCGCGCCCGCCGCGGCGCCGCCCGTATCGGCATCACGCTCGACCGCCCGCTACCCGACGGCAGCTGGCACGCGCTGGCCCGCAACGCCCGCCGCCTGCACCCCGGCGACACGCTGGCCTTCGAGGGCGCGGCGGGCTTCACCGCCCAGGTCGCCGCCCGCGAGGACGATGGCGGCGTGCGCCTGGTGTTCGACCGCGCGGGCCCGGCCTTCGCCGCCGCCCTGCAGCAAGCCGGCGCCCTGGCGCTGCCCCCCTACATCGCCCGCCCGAACGGCCCCGCCGCCCAGGACGCCACCGACTACCAGACCATGTTCGCCACCCATGACGGCGCCGTCGCCGCACCCACCGCCGGCCTGCACTTCACCCCGGCGCTGCTGGCCCAACTGTCCGCACGCGGCATCGAGCGTGCCACGCTCACCCTGCACGTCGGCGCCGGCACCTTCCTGCCGGTGCGCAGCTCAACCCTCTCCGGCCACCGCATCCACGCCGAACGCGGCGTGCTCGATCCCGCCACCGCGGCGGCCGTCACCGCCGCCCGCCAGGCCGGCCAGCGCATCGTCGCCGTCGGCACCACCAGTCTGCGCCTGCTCGAAGCCGCCACCACGCCGGACGGCCACACCCACCCGTTCGACGGCGAAACCACCATCTTCATCCGCCCCGGCCACACGATCCGCGGCGCCGACCTGCTGCTCACCAATTTCCACCTGCCCCGCTCCACCCTCTTCATGCTCGTCTGCGCCTTCGCCGGCACCGCGCGCATGCAGCAGGCCTACCGCCACGCCATCGCCGCCCAGTACCGCTTCTACTCCTACGGCGACGCCTGCCTGCTGGAGCGCGCCATGAGCCCGGCCCCATGACCGCGAGCACCTTCGCCTGGTCGCCCGAAGCCACCGACGGCG
Source organism: uncultured Alphaproteobacteria bacterium (assembly GCA_963751795.1). GTDB lineage: Bacteria > Pseudomonadota > Alphaproteobacteria > Acetobacterales > Acetobacteraceae > BOG-908. The sequence continues at coordinate 768,614 of CAVVVI010000004.1, read as the reverse complement.
CCGCCCGCGCCGGCACCCTGCACACCGCCCACGGCCCCGTCGCCACCCCGGTCTTCATGCCCGTCGGCACCGCCGCCACCGTCAAGGCCATGACGGCCGACGCCGTGCGCAGCACCGGCGCGCCCATCGTGCTCGCCAACACCTACCATCTCATGCTGCGCCCCGGCGCCGAGCGCGTGGCCGCCCTCGGCGGCCTGCACCGCTTCATGGACTGGCCCGGCCCCATCCTCACCGATTCCGGCGGCTTCCAAGTCATGAGCCTCGGCAAGCTCCGCACGCTGGATGCCGACGGCGTCACCTTCGCCTCCCACCTCGACGGCAGCAAACACCGCCTCACGCCGGAACGCGCAATCGCCATCCAGGACAGCCTGGACGCCACCATCACCATGGTGCTCGACGAATGCACCGCCTTCCCGGCCACCCACGTCGTCGCCGAAGCCAGCATGGAGGTCTCCATGCGCTGGGCCGCACGCTGCCGCGCCGCCTTCCGTGAACGGCCCGGCTACGCCCTGTTCGGCATCGTCCAGGGCGGCATCTACCCCGATCTGCGCGCCCGCTCGGCCGCTTCCCTGCTAAGCACCGGCTTCCACGGCTACGCCATCGGCGGCCTCGCCGTGGGCGAGGGCCAGGCCGCGATGTTCGACACGCTGGAAGCCACCGTGCCGCATCTGCCCGCCGGCCAGCCGCGCTACCTCATGGGCGTCGGCACGCCCGACGACCTGGTCGGCGCCGTCCAGCGCGGCGTGGACATGTTCGACTGCGTCATGCCCACCCGCGCCGGCCGCACCGGCCGGGCGTTCACCTCGGGCGGCGTGCTCAACATGCGCAACGCCCGCCACGCCGCCGACCCCGGCCCGGTCGATCCCGCCTGCGCCTGCCCCGCCTGCACCCGCCACAGCCGCGCCTACCTGCACCATTTGTTCCGTTGCGAGGAAATGCTCGGCCCCGTCCTGCTCACCTGGCACAACATCGCCTACTACCAATCGCTGATGCGCGGCCTGCGCGCCGCCATCATCGCCAACCGCCTGGCCGCCTTCGCCACCACCGTGCGCGCCGCCTGGGCGCCCGCCGCCGCCTGAACAACGCCCCGCCGCGTGCTATATCACCGCCACCAGCCGCGCCCGCCTGCGCCGCCCGCTCCCCAACTCCTTACTGTCCGGCCATGAACAATCCCGATCACCCCGCCACCCTCACCCAGCTCGGCCATCCCACCGTCCTGCCGCCGAGCCCAGAGGCGGCGCTGCTCGAACGCGTCCCCGCCCCGGCGCCGGACAAGCGCTACCTCGTCCGCTTCGCCGCCCCCGAATTCACCTCGCTCTGCCCGATGACCGGCCAGCCCGATTTCGCCCACCTCGTCATCGACTACGTGCCCGATGCCTGGCTGGTCGAGAGCAAGAGCCTCAAGCTCTATCTCGGCAGTTTCCGCAACCACGGCGCCTTCCACGAAGCCTGCACCATGGATATCGCCACCCGCCTGACGGCCCTGCTCAGCCCGGTATGGTTCCGCATCGGCGCCTACTGGTATCCCCGCGGCGGCATGCCGATCGACGTCTTCTGGCAATCCGGCCCGCCACCCGCCGAAATATGGATCCCCGATCAGGGTGTCGCCGGCTACCGTGGCCGCGGCTGACCCGCCCGCCGGCAGCCTGCCCCCGCCCGGCACCGCTTTGGCCGCCCAGCTTCGCGACAAGGCCATGGCGCTCGGTTTCGACGCCATCGGCTTCGCCCCGGCCCGCCTCGCCCCCGAAGCCCGTGCCCACCTCCGCGACTTCCTCGCCGCCGGCCACCACGGCACCATGGGCTGGCTCGCCGAACGCCAGCACCAGCGCAGCGCACCCGAAGCCCTCTGGCCCGAAGCCGCCAGCGTCATCGCCCTCGGCCTCAGCTACGCCCCTGCCACCGATCCGCTGGCCACCCTGGCCCACCCCGGCCGCGGCAACATCAGCATCTACGCCCGCCACCGCGACTACCACGACGTGCTGCGCGGCAAGCTGAAACATTTGGCCCAGTTCATCGTCAGCCGCCTCGGCGGCGCGGTGAAGGTGTTCGTGGACACCGCCCCGGTGATGGAAAAGCCGCTCGCCGCCCAGGCCGGCCTCGGCTGGCAAGGCAAGCACACCAACCTCGTCTCGCGCACCCACGGCTCCTGGCTGTTCCTCGGCGAGATCTTCACCACCCTGGCCCTGCCGCAACCCGCCGGCCCGCCAACCCAAGCCATCGCGCCAGGCGGCTGCGGCACCTGCACACGCTGCCTGGCCGCCTGCCCCACCGATGCCTTTCCCGCCCCCTACCAGCTCGATGCACGGCGCTGCATCTCCTACCTCACCATCGAACATGCCGGCCCCATCCCGCACACGCTGCGCCCGCTGATGGGCAACCGTATCTATGGCTGCGACGACTGCCTGGCCGTCTGCCCGTGGAACAAATTCGCCCGCCAGGGCCGCGAGCAGAAACTCGCCGCCCGTGCCGACCTCGCCGCCCCCCACCTCGCCACCCTCGCCATGCTGGACGACACCGCCTTCCGCACCCTCTTCGCCGGCTCGCCGATCAAGCGCAGCGGCCGCCACCGCTTCGTGCGCAACGTGCTCAACGCCATCGGCAATTCCGGCCAGGCCGCCCTGCGCCCCACCGCCCAGGCCCTCACCGCCGATGCCGATCCGGTGGTGGCCGAAGCCGCCCAATGGGCCGCCGCCCGCTTGCCGGCATGAACGCCGCCCCCCACCTGCTCAAACGAAGCTTCGCGCTGGCCGGCCACCGCACCAGCGTGGCGCTGGAACCGGCTTTCTGGGCGGTGCTGCAAGCCGAAGCCGCCACCTCCGGCACCGCGCTGCTGGCCCTGGTCGCCGGCATCGACGCCGCCCGCGCCCCCGGCCAGCCCCTCGCCTCGGCCCTCCGCCTTCACGCGCTGGCCTGCGCGCAAAATCACCCCGCGCGTTAACCGTTGCGAAAGCCCTGCGCCTGCACAGTCCGCTCACCCAAAAACGGGTGCAACGACTGGAGAAACCATGGCCACCCTCGCCGCCGCCGCCGCGCTGTCCCTGCCCGGCCACCTTGCCTCGCCCGTCAGCCCGCTGATGCTGGCCGATCAGCTGCTCCGCCTGGCGCAGGATGCCGACCGCTCCGGCATGCGCCGCCCCGCCCAGCGCCTGCTGCGCCTGGCCTACGCCGTCTATGACGAAAAACCCGCCAACGCGTGAACCTGCCGCCCGAAGCTGCGCGCGCGCCAAGCGCGCAGCCACCCTCGCCGCCGCCCTGCTTGCAGCCCCCCTGGCCACCGCCGCCGCGCCCCAGGCCCCAGCCCAACCCGGCGACACGGTCCTGCCCGCCCACGTCCAACCCGCCGCCCGCCGCGCCTGGATGGCCCGCCAATCCGCCCTCTGCCTCGGCGCCATCGCCGAAGCCGGCGCCCGCTACAACCTGCCACCCGGCCTGCTCGCCGCCATCTCCCGGGTCGAGACCGGCCGCCGCCTGCCGGTCACCAACGACCGCCAGCCCTGGCCCTGGTCCGTCAATGCCGACGGCGCGTCGCTGTTCTTCGACACCCGCGCCCAGGCCATGGCCGCCACCACCCTCCGCCTGGCCGGCGGCGCCCGCTACGTCGATATCGGCTGCATGCAGGTCGATCTGCGCATGCACGCCGACGCCTTCCCCACCCTCGCCGACGCCTTCAACCCCGCCCGCAACGCCGACTACGCCGCCCGCCTGCTGCTCAGCCTGCGCGCCGGCCATGGCGGGGAAGAACGCGGCTGGGCCCGCGCCGCCGGCCTCTACCACTCCGCCACCCCCGGCCTGATGGAACCCTACCAGGCCAGCGTCGCCCGCATGCGCGCCACCCAGCACCCGCCGGCCGGCCCATGACCCCGCGGCCCCACGCTCACATCACCACAACCTGCCGCACCGCCTGCCCATCGGCCAGCCGGTCGAACCCCTCGTTGATCTCCCCCAGCCCCAACCGGTGCGACAGCAGCCGGTCCACCGGCAGCCGCCCCGCGCGATACAGCGCCACGAAGCGCGGCAGATCCCGCCGCGGCACCGCCGAGCCCATGTAGCTGCCGCGCACCGTCCGTTCCTCGGCCACCAGGCTCACCGCCGGCACGGCAAACTGCCGGCTCGGATGCGGCAGCCCGGTCGCCACCGTCATGCCGCCCCGCCGCGTCGCCGCATAGGCCTGCCCCAGCACCGCCTCGTGCCCAACCGACTCGAACACGAACGCCGCCCCGCCGCCCGTCGCCTCCCGCACGCCCGCCACCGCACCCTCGCCGGCCTCCACGGCATGGCTCGCCCCCAGCGCCAGCGCCAGCGCCCGCTTCTCGGCCACCGGATCGACCACCACCACCGGATAGGCGCCCGAGGCCACGGCCCCCAGCACGCAGGCCAGCCCCACCCCGCCCAGCCCGAACACCGCCACGCTGGCCCCCGGCGGCACATGCGCGGTGTTCACCACCGCACCCACCCCGGTCATCACCGCACAGCCGAACAGGGCCGCGATATCCATCGGCAACGCCCGATCGATCGCCACCGCCGAGCGCCCGCTCGTCACGATGTGCCGCGCAAAGCCGGACACGCCGAGATGGTGGTTCACCGGCGGCCCGGCCGCATCCTCGCACCACCGCCGCCCGCCCCCCAGCAGCGTGCCCGCCGTGTTGGCCGCCGCCCCGGGCTCGCACAAAGCCGGCCGCCCCTCGGCACAGGGCAGGCACGCACCGCAGCTCGGCACGAACGCAAACACCACGTGGTCGCCCGGCACGAACCCGCTTCCCGCCCCGCACGCCTCCACCACGCCCGCCGCCTCATGCCCCAACACCATCGGCATCGGCCGCGGCCGCGTCCCGTCGATCACGGAGAGGTCGGAATGGCACAGCCCCGCCGCGCCGACCGCCACCAGGATCTCCCCATCCCCCGGCGCCGCCAGCGCCACATCCTCGATCACCAGCGGCCGCGACACCGCGTAGGGCCGCGGCAACCCGAGTTCGCGCAGAATGGCCGCCTGGGTATGCATGCTGGCTCCCACCACAATCTCCCTCACCTACAGCAGCCGCTCCAGCGCCAGCCGCAACGCACCACCGATCGAAGCCGGCCGCCGAGTCGTACGATCGACGAACACGTGCACGAACCAACCCTCCGCCGCCGCCCGCGCCTCACCCTCGGCAAACAACCCAACGCCGTAGCGCACGCTGCTGCGCCCCAGCGACTCCACGCGCAACGCCGCCTCCACGCTGCCCGGAAACGCCAGCGGCGCGGCATAACGGCAATGCAACTCCACGCACAACCCGATCTGCGCACCGGCATGGATATCCAGCCCGCCATGCTGGATCAGGTACAAATTGATGACCGTATCGAAATAGCTGTAATACACCACGTTGTTCACGTGGCCGTACACGTCGTTGTCCATCCAGCGCGTGGCAATGCTGTGCGTAAACCCATACCCGTCGCGCATCGCCCCGATCCCCTCCACACCCGTCATCATCCGCCCCGCCTTCCGTTTGTAAATACCCGCCCGAACCTGTAGAAATCGGGCAGGCGCGCCGCCGCCAGCGGCCACGGGAGGCCCCATGATCGCCAGGCGAGACAAAGCCATGCTGGCCGTGCTCGTCATGCTCGACGTGGCGTTCCACGCCGGCCGCGGCAGCACCGTCAGCGCCGCCGACCTCGCCGGCCGCGCCGGCCTGGCCCGCCGCGGCATCGAGCCGCTGCTCCAGGCCCTCTCGCGCTCCGGCCTGCTCGACAGCCTGCGCGGCCCGCGCGGCGGCTATCGCCTCGGCCGCCCCAGCCGCGACATCCCGCTCGACGCGGTCATCCGCGTGGCCCTCGCCGACGACCCGAGCGCCCCCGACCGCCCCGCCAGCCCGCTGCAGACCAGGGTCGTCGAACCGCTCTGGGCCGAGCTCGACCACATGCTGGCCAACAAACTATCCGCCCTCACGCTGGAAGACATGCTCCGCCGCGCCGAAGCCGCCGGCCTATGCCGCCCGCGCCCCGAACCCATCACCTTCTCCATCTGAACCGCCCCTTCAAACTGAGCCGCCCTGCGCGCCCCGCACGGCAGCGGCCCTTTTTGCAAAAATCCACCCGGCCTTTCTGTAAACCCGCCCCCGACACTCCAATTCACCCCTACGCATCCCTGCCAAGGCCGCCAATGTCCCCCAAACTCTCCGCCGTCGAACTGCTCAAGACGGAAAGCCACCGCCTCCGCGGCACGCTCGCCGAAGAGCTCGCCGCCGGCGGCATCCAGGTCAGCGAAGACGCCTACCAGCTGCTCAAATTCCACGGCAGCTACGAGCAGTTCGACCGCGACACCGCCACCGCGCGCAAGCAGCAGGGGCAGGACAAGGAATACCAGTTCATGCTGCGCTGCCGGATGCCCGGCGGCCACATGACGGCCGCGCAATACCTCTATTTCGACGGCCTGGCCGATAGCCGCGCCAACGGCTCGCTGCGCATCACCGTCCGCCAGGGCATCCAGTTCCACGGCATCCTCAAGGGCGACCTCAAGCCCGCCATCGCCGAGATCAACACCACCCTGCTCACCACCATGTCGGCCTGCGGCGACGTGGTGCGCAACATCATGGCCAGCCCCACCCCGTATCGCGACGCCCGCCAGGCCCGCATCGAAGCCGATGCCCGCCTGCTCAGCGAACACCTCAAGCCGAAAACCCGCGCCTACTACCAGATCTTCCTCGACGAGGCGCCCACCGGCGAAGACGAGGACGAGCCGCTCTACGGCGCCACCTACCTGCCGCGCAAATTCAAGGTCGGCATCACCCACGCCGCCGACAACACCATCGACGTGCTCACCAACGATCTCGGCCTGGTCGCCATCTTCGAAGGCGACACGCTGGTCGGCTACAACGTCGCCGTCGGCGGCGGGCTGGGCATGACGCACAACAACCCGCGCACCTATCCGCGCCTGGCCACGCCCATCGCCTTCATCGGTCCCGACGACCTGATCCGCATGGTCGAAGCCGTCATCAAGCTGCAGCGCGACCACGGCGACCGCACCAACCGCCGCCGCGCCCGCCTCAAATACGTCATCGACGACATGGGCCTCGACTGGATGGCCGAAATGCTCGCCACCTATTACGGCAGCCCCCTGGCCCCGCCCCGCCCGATGAAGCTCGAAGTGCCCGACCTGCTCGGCTGGCACGAACAGGGCGACGGCCGCCTCTGGCTCGGCGTCCCCGTCGCCGCCGGCCGCATCATCGATGGCGGCCCCTCGCAGCCCCACGGAGCCCGCCTGCGCACCGCACTTCGCGAAATCGGGCAACGGTACGCACCCGAGTACGTCATGACACCGCAGCAGGACGTGCTGCTCACCAACATCGACCCCGCCAACCGCGAGGCCATCGCCGCCCTGCTCGCCGAACACGGCGTCGCCGCCGCCGAAACCCTCTCGCCGATGGCGCAGTACGCCCTCTCCTGCCCGGCCCTGCCCACCTGCGGCCTCGCACTCACCGAAGCCGAACGCATGCACCCCGAAATCGTCGGCGGCTTCGATGCCCTGCTCGCCCGCCACGGCCTCGCCGCCCGCCGCATCAGCATCCGCATCACCGGCTGCCCGAACGGCTGCGCCCGCACCTATGCCGGCGATATCGGCATCGTCGGCCGCATGCCCGGCTTCTACGCCATCTACGCCGGCGGCGATTTCGAAGGCACCCGCCTCAGCTTCAAGCTGCTAGAAAAAGTCCCCCACGCCGAAGTCATCAGCCTCTTCGACCCCCTCTTCGCCGCCTGGGCCAAAGACGGCCACCCCAACGAAGGCTTCGGCGATTTCTGCACCCGCATGGGCCGCGACACCCTGCTCGGCCTGATGCCCGCCAAAAGCAACGCCGCCTGACGACAGCCGATACGCCAACCTTCCTGCAAAAGAACGCCAGTCTGCGGCTACCGACAATCCGACGATTGCGATCGCAGCTTTGCCGGCGCGTATAACTGCAAGCTTCGCGTAACTGCGATCAGACCTGCGGGAACACTATGCACGGCCACGCCTGGCTCGCCTTTACCGCCGCCGCAGCGACGATGGGCGCGATCCCAGGCCCAGGCGTCGTCAGCATCGTGGGCTACCGCGCTCGGCTCAGGCCGCAGAACGGCGCTCGCCGCGGTCGCCGGCATGGCGACCGGCAACGCCATAACCATGGTGATTTGCCTGTTCGGCGTCGGCGCACTCCTCGCCACATCCGCGCTTGCTCTCGCCATCATCAAGTGGATCGGCGCAATCTACCTCATCACGCTCGGTGTGCGGACCATCACGCAAGCCCGCGTCACCGACGCAGGCGAGCAGCCGCAGCAAGCCCGACACATCAGCGCGCGCACCGCCTTTACCAGCACCGTCACGATCGGGATCTCCCACCCGAAAACCATCGTCTTCTTCGTCGCCTTCGTCCCGCAATTCATCGACGCATCCCGGCCCTACGTGCCACAGGCAGCCTCGCTGATCGTGATTTTCTGCACGGTCGTTGCAGCGACCGACACCGCCTACGCCCTGGCCGCATCGAAGCTGGGCCGAACATTGCGAAAGCGCCGAACGATCCTGTGGGCGCAACGCGCCGGCGGCGGCGTTCTGATTTCCGCCGGCATGGCAGCCGCCGCTTCGCACCCCTAGCAACCGCTGCACGCAGAGTTGCGCGACCGCAAGCCGAGCCACGCTGACGACGAAGCTTGTCCAGCGCTGTCTTGGTTCAGGCCCTCGTCGTCAACAAGCCAACGCCGCCCAGGCACGTCCGCGAAACGCTATCCCGACGCACGCCGAACGTCGGCCAAACCCAGCCCCCGCGCCGACGCCCCACCCGCGCCCCGCAACCCAACCCCCCACCGCCGAGTTCACGCCCCAACACCACCCGGAGCCCACCCCCATGGACACCTCGCAATCCGTCCTGCTGCAGATCACCGCCCTGCCCAACGGCCGCTACGCCGTCCACGGCGCCGGCGAGACGATCCCCGACAACACCGAAGGCGAGTTCGCCACCCAGCAGGAAGCCGAAGACTGGATGTTCCAGCGCACCCAGCAGCTCGACGCGCGGGCCAACGACCTCGACATCCTCAAGCCCGCCGGCGGCCAAGGCCTGCCCTGAGGCCAGGCGCGGCCTAGCGCAAAAACGGATTACCCGCCCGCTCGGCGCCGATCGTCGAGCCGGGCCCATGCCCGCACACGAACGCCATGTCGTCGCCCAACGGCAACAGCTTCGTCTTGATCGAATCGATCAGCGCCGCCCCGTCGCCATACGGAAAATCCGTCCGTCCCACCGATCCGCGGAACAGCACGTCGCCAACCTGCGCAAACCGCGCCGCCTTGTTGACGAACACCACATGCCCCGGCGTATGGCCCGGGCAATGCAGCACGTCGAAACTCTGCGTCCCCAGCGCCAGCGTGTCGCCCTCGCTCAGATAGCGGTCCGGCGTGCAGTCGCGAAACCCGCTCAGCCCGTACATGGCGCCCTGCCGCACGATCCCCTGCAGCAGCATCTCGTCGCGCCGGTCCGGCCCGATCACCTGAACGCCCAGCGTCTCGGCCAGCTCGGCCGCCCCGCCCGCATGGTCCAGATGCCCATGCGTCAGCCAGATCGCCGAAGCCGTCAGCCCGTCCGCCCGCAACGCGGCCACGATCTTGCCCACGTCGCCACCCGGATCGATCACCACCGTCTGTCCGCTGGCGACGTCGGTCACCAGCGTGCAGTTCTGTTCGATCGGTGTCACCGGCACCACGGCAATCTTCAGCGCCGACATGGCACATCCTCACATGAACGGGCGGCCCGCCGCGTGCCGCGTGTCAGACCGCCTTTTTCAGGTTCGGGCTCGCCTTGAACCGCACCGTCTTGCCCGCCTTCACCTTCACCGGCTCGCCGGTGCGCGGGTTCATCGCCTTGCGCGCCTTGGTCTTGCGTACCGTGAACGTGCCGAACGACGGCAGCGTAAAGCCGCCCTCCTTCTTCAGCTGCTTGACGATCGCCTCGATCAGCACCCCGGCCGCCGCATTCGCCGCAACCCCCGTGCAGTCGGTGCTTTCCTGGATGATGCCAGCAATGAACGCCTTGCTCATGGTCTCTCCGTGTCCTTCGTGTGCTACCCAGATCGGCTCAACCGGCCAGGATCAACCGAAACGAACCGCCGGCCGGCTGCAGCACCGCCCCGAACATCCCCGCCCCCATCAAGCAACTCCGCATGCCACCCGCATGCGCCCCTGACCCGCTCAACCTTTCGCAACCGGATTAGCGGCTTCCGCTGCACGGCGCAACACCGGCGCTCGGAAAAAACGCAGCCCTAGGCTGCGTCCTCGCCGCCGATCCAAGCAAGCGGCGTCAGGCGCGGCGGAAAACCCGGCTCGAACGCGCGCCCCGGCTCCAATGATGCCTGCAAGTTGTAGAACGGATCGTCCGCAATCACCGATTGCCAGCGCCGGTGCAAACGTTGCACTTCCACCGCCTCCAGCCCGGCCCGCGCGCCGCGGTAATGCCGCCCCAGCGACTGCCCCTCGAAATGATACAGCGTGGCCGCCGCCGCCATCGCCACGCGCCCGCCCGCCGCCCCGGCGCGCAGGCAGAAATCCACGTCGTTCAGCGCCACGGCAAACCCCTCATCCATGCCGCCCAACCGCTCCCACAGCGCACGCCGCACCAGCAGGCAGGCACCGGTCACCGCACTCACCTGCCGGCTTGCCAGCGCCAGCCCGTGCGGCCCGCCATCATCGCCCGCGCGCAGCCGGAACGCATGCTCGCACAAATGCGCCAACCCCATGATCACGCCGCCATGCTGCACCCGCCCATGGCCGTACAGCAGCCGCGCCCCCACCACATCGGCCGCCGCATCGCCCCGCTCCGTCAGCGCCACCATCTGCGCCAGCCAATCCGCCCGCGCCGGCAGCACGTCGTCGTTCAGCAGCAGCAGCAGATCGCCCTGCACCGCGCGCGCCGCCGCATTGTTCACCGCAGCATAATTGAACACCGGCATCGCCAGATCCAGCACGCGCACCCGCGCGCATGGCGCGCCAACGCCGCCACCTGCGCCAGCACGCGCCGCTGCGCCGCATCGCGCTCATCGATGGCCGAGACCGCCAGCACGATCTCGAAATCCGCATAATCCGTGCACGCCAGCACCCCGCGCAGGCACCGCAGCATCAGCGCCGACCGGCAGCCCGAAGCGATCACGATGCTCACCGACGGCCCCGCATTCCCCACCGCCACCGCCGCGCCCCGCGCCGCCGGCCGCACATCGCCCATATGCGTCAGGATGAACGGCACATGCCGCACCGCAGCTTCCCCGCCTCGCCACGCCCCGGCGCCATCGCCCGCCTGCCCCGGATGCAGCGCACACGCCCCCTGCAACGCCAGCCCTTCCTGCAACCCCAGCCCATCCGCACCCGGCTTGAACAGCGGCGCCGACCGCACGCCCTCGGCCAGCCGGTCCACATCGGCATGAAACAGCCGCGTCTCCGGCGCCCGCCGGATCGCGTGCGCGAAACAGGCCAAGGCATGCGGCGCCAGCACATCGCCCGCCGCAACCCGCACCAGCCACGCCCCGGGCCGCCGCCGCACTGCGGCAAAATCCGCCACCACGCTCACCGCCGCCGGCCGCAGCCACTGCCCCTCCACCGACCGCAGCGTCGCCGCGGCCGCCGCATCGCCCACCACAGCCACCTCCACCACCGGCAGCCCCGCGCCGTCCAAGGCCAAAGCCGCCCGCTCGCGCTCCCCCCAGCCATCGTACAGGCGCAGCCACACCGCATAAGGCGGCGCCTCGCCCGCCCGCGCCGGCGCCTGGCCCAGCTCGGTCCGCAGCCGCCCCGCCAGCCCCGCGCGGTCGCCGCGCACGATCCCCGGCAAGCCGCGCCAGCCCCCCAGCAGCAGCCGCAGCGCCGTCTCCGCCCGCCCCAGCACGCGCAGCCGCAGCCCGGTCGGCACCGGCGCGTCGGCCTGCCCGAACATCGCCAGCTCCAGCGCATCGGCATCCCGCGGCACATGTAGCAGCAGCCGCCGCCACCCGCCGCGGCCGCGCGGCCCCAGAAACGCCTCGCGCACCACCTGGCCGCGCGCAGCGCTCGCCGCCTCCACCTTGCCCCACCAGGTGCCCTCGGCGCATACCGCCACCACGCACCAGCGCCCGGCAGCCCCCGCCGGCAGCGCCACCGCATACCGTCCCGCCGCCGCGCCTGCGCCGGGAACCGCCCCCGCCACCCCAGCGGGAACCGCTACCGCTGCCGTCGCTTGCATGCCCACCATCACCGCCCCGCCGGCCGGCGCACCGCACAAAACAGGGCCGTGACAAGCCCCGGATCGCCCCCAAGTAGGCGGTCGGTCAAGACAGGAACCCTGGTTGCATGCCCGCCTTCACCCGCCCTGCGCTCCCGCCCACGCCTGCCCAGGGGCGCCCGCTTTGACCCGCCGCGTCGCCATCATCGGCGCCGGCCCCGGCGGCCTCGCCTCGGCCATGCTGCTGGCCCGCGCCGGCGCCGACGTCACCGTCTTCGAACGCGCCCAACGCGTCGGCGGCCGCTCGGCCACCATCGAGGCCACCGCCCCGCTCGCCACCGGCCAGGGCCGCTTCCGCTTCGACATGGGCCCCACCTTCTTCCTCTACCCCCGCGTGCTCGACGACATCTTCGCCGCCTGCGGCCGCGAGATGGCGCGCGAGATCGACCTGATCCGCCTCGATCCGCAATACGATCTCATCTTCGAAGCCGGCGGCCACATCCGCGCCACCGGCGACCCGGCCCGCATGGCCGCCGAAATCGCCCGCATCGCACCCGACGACGCGCTCAGCCTGCCGCGCTTCATGGCCGATAACCGCGCCAAGCTCGCCGCCTTCCGCCCGGTGCTGGAATCGCCCTTCCACGGCTGGCGCGACCTGATCCGCCCGCACATGCTGAAATCGCTCCCGCTCATGCGCCCGCTGCGCACGGTGGACAGCGATCTGGCCACCTATTTCCGCGACGACAGGGTGCGCCTCGCCTTCAGCTTCCAGAGCAAATATCTCGGCATGTCGCCGTACCGCTGTCCCAGCCTGTTCACCATCCTCTCCTTCATGGAATACGAGTTCGGCGTCTATCACCCGCGCGGCGGCTGCGGCGCCGTCATGGACAGCCTGGCCCGCGTCGGCGGTGATCTCGGCGTCAATTTCCGCCTCGGCGAACCGGTGCAGGATATCGTCTTCCAGGGCCGCCGCGCTACCGGCGTGCGCACCCAGGCCGGCGAGGAAGCCTTCGACGCCGTCGTCGTCAACGCCGATTTCGCGCACGCCATGCAGTCCCTCGTGCCCGACCGCCTGCGCCGCCGCTGGACCGACAAGAAGCTGGCGACCAAGAAATTCTCCTGCTCCACCTTCATGCTCTATCTCGGCCTCGAAGGCATCGACGAGGAACTCGCCCACCACACGATCTATCTGAGCGCCGATTACCGCCGCAACATCGCCGAGATCGAAGCCGGCCGCGCCCCGCCCACCGAGCCGTCATTCTACGTGCAGAACGCCTGCGTCACCGATCCCGAGCTGGCCCCCCGCGGCCACTCGACGATGTACGTGCTGCTCCCGGTCGGCAACCGCCAGGGCGCCGGCATCGACTGGGCCGCCGAAGCGCCCCGCCTGCGCGCCACCGCCCTCGAACGCCTCAAGCGCATCGGCATCAAGAACGTCGAGAAACGCATCCGCTTCGAGAAGGTCATCACCCCGCACGACTGGGAACACGACCTGGCCATCCATCGCGGCGCCACCTTCAACCTCGCCCATTCGCTCGACCAGATGCTGAACTTCCGCCCGCGCAACCGCTTCGAGGATCTCGACGGCGTCTATCTCGTCGGCGGCGGCACCCATCCTGGCAGTGGCCTGCCGGTCATCTTCGAATCCGCCCGCATCACCAGCCGCCTGCTGGCCGATGATCTGGGCCTGGCCGGCCACTGGTCCGCCGGTTCGCAGATGGCCACGCCCGATTACACGCCCGTCCTCGCCGAAGCTCTCTAGGCGCACCCCGCCTACCCCGCTCTCATCAGGAAACTCCACGATGCCGGACGGCCAGAACCTTCCCCCGCCCTCGCCCCACCCCATCGCCGTCATCGGCGCCGGCCTCGCCGGCCTCGCCGCCGCCTGCACGCTGGCCGCCCGCGGCCACAAGGTCGTGCTGTTCGAACGCAACGACTGGATCGGCGGCAAGGCGGCCCTGTTCGAGCAGGACGGCTTCCGCTTCGACATGGGCCCCACCATCCTCACCGTGCCCCGCGTGCTCGAACGCATCTTCAGCGAAGCCGGCCGCACCATGTCCGACGCGCTGGACCTCCGCCGCCTCGATCCGCAATGGCGCTGCTTCTTCGAAGACGGCTCGGTCCTCGACCTGCAGCAGGACATGGCCACCATGAAGACCACGCTGGCCGCCTACGCCCCGGGCACCGAGGCCGGCTACGAGGACTTCATCGCCATGTCGGCCAAGCTGCACGAGGTCAGCGAGAAGTTTTTCTTCTGGCGCAGCGTCGAGGACGTGTTCGACACCATGGACCTCAAGAAGAACATGGATCTGGCCACCTTGCGCGACGTGCTCAGCCTGCGCATGGGCACCACGGTCGCCGGCCAGATCCGCAAGCGCGTCAAAGACAAGCGGGTGGCGCAGATGCTGGACCATTTCGTCCAGTACGTCGGCAGCTCCCCCTACGGCTCGCCCGCCGTGCTGTGCAGCATCGCCCACATGCAGACCAACGATGGCGTCTGGTATCCCATGGGCGGCACCCGCGCCGTGCCGCTCGCGCTGGAAAAGCTCGCGCTCGAGCTCGGCGTCACCATCCGCACCAGCACCGGCATCGCCCGCATCCACAGCGAAGCCGGCCGCGTCACGGCGGTCGAAACCGAATCCGGCGAGACGGTCCCCGTCGCTGCCGTCATCTCCAACATGGACAGCGTACGCACCTACCGCGAGCTCGTCCGCGGCGCACCCGCCGCCAAATTCGCCCGCCGCTGGAAGCGCGAACCCGCCTGCTCCGGCGTCGTCATGTATCTCGGCCTCGATCGCGCCTACGAGCACCTGGCCCACCACGATTTCGTCTTCTCCCGCGATCCGGAGGAGGAGTTCGACTACATCTACAACCGCGGCGAACCCGCGCCCGACCCCACCTGCTACATCGCCGCCCCGTCACGCACCGAACCCGGCGTCGCCCCACCCGGCGGCGAGGCGCTCTACGTCCTCGTCCACACCCCCTATCTGCGCCCGCACCACAACTGGACGGAAATGCTCCCCGCCTACCGCCAGGTCATCCTCGACAAGCTGGCCCGCACCGCCGGCCTGGCCGATCTGCAATCCCGCATCAAGGTCGAACGCATCCTCACCCCGCAGGACATCCACGAGCGCTACAGCGTGCTCGACGGTGCCATCTACGGCCTGGCCAGCCACGGCCGCATGTTCGGCGCCTTCAAGCCGGGCAACCGCTCGCGCGAACTCGCCGGCCTCTACCTCGCCGGCGGCGCCGCCCATCCCGGCCCCGGCATGCCCATGGTGCTCATGTCCGGTTGGATCGCCGCCGACACGCTGGATGCCGACGTCGCCGCCTCCGCTCTGGCTCAGGCCAGCTAGGCAGCCCAGCCATCTTGCAACCTTCCCAGGCCCCGCACCCCAGGCCGGCTTACGACGACCCCGCCACGTCGCCGTGCGCCGGCCAGGCGCCCCACACCCCGCACTCCGCCCGCTGATGCTCCCGCCCGGCCACCCGCTCGCCCGCTACGACCCCGCGCTCACCGCCGCCTTCCGCCTCTACGTCCGCTACTACAGCTGGCGCAGCTTCTCGGCCGTGCGCATCGCCGCCGGCACCATCCCGCCGCCCTATCCCGGCCGCCCGCTGGTGGTGTTCTGCAACCACCCGTCCTGGTGGGATCCGGCGATCCTCCTCCTCACGCTGCCCACCCTTCTGCAACGCCGCGGCTTCGGCCCGATGGACGCTACCGAGCTGCAGCGCTACGCCCTGTTCCAGCGCATGGGCCTGTTCGGCGTGCAGCCCGGCAACCCGCGCAGCGCCGCCGCCTTCCTGCGCATCGCGGCCGCCGGCATGGCGCTGCCCGGCACATGCCTGTGCATCACCGCCGAAGGCGACTTCACCGATCCCCGCCTGCGCCCCATCCGCCTGCGCGCCGGCGTCGCCCACCTCGCCCGCCGCCACCCCGAAGCCGTCTTCCTGCCGCTCGCGCTGGAATACAGCTTCTGGAACGAGAGCAAGCCCGAAGCCCTCCTCCGCTTCGGCCCGCCCGTCCAGCCCACCGGCGGCACCAGCGTCGAAGCCTGGCAACACGCGCTGGAAGCCGCCCTCACCGACACCATGGACCAGCTCGCCGCGGCCTCAGCCACCCGCAACCCCGCCGCCTTCACCCGCCTCTACAGCGGCACCGCCGGCGTCGGCGGCATCTACGATGCCTGGCGCCGCACCCGCGCGCTGGCCACCGGCCAAACCTTCCACGCCCGCCACCAGCCCGGCCCGCACTAGATGCCGCCCGCCCCCACCCGGCCCTGCCTGCAATGACCGCCCTGCTGTCCTGGCTCAGCCTGGCGCTCGCCGCCCTGCCGCTCTGCCTGCTGCTGGACAACCTCCGCCGCTTCCACCGCCCGCAGGAAGCCACCGGCGCGCCCGCAATCTCCGTCCTCATCCCCGCCCGCAACGAGGCCGCCAATATCGGTGCCGCCGCCGCCGCCATCCTGGCCAGCCACGGCGTCACCCTCGAACTGATCGTGCTCGACGACGGCTCCACTGACGCCACGCCGGCCATCCTCGCCGCCATCGCCGACCCGCGCCTGCGCACCGCCACCGGCATCCCCCTGCCGCCCGGCTGGTCGGGCAAGCAGCACGCCTGCGCCGCGCTCGCCCGCCTCGCCAGCCACCCCCTCATCGTCTTCGTCGATGCCGACGTCCGCCTCGCGCCGGACGCACTCAGCCGCATGGCCGGCTTCATGCAGGCCCACCCCGGCATCGGCCTGGCCAGCGGCTTCCCCCGCCAGATTACTGCAACCTGGTCCGAAGCCCTGCTGCTGCCGCTGATCCACTTCCTGCTGCTGGGCTACCTGCCGCTGGCCCGGATGCAGCGCTCGCCCGCCCCGGCGCTCGGCGCCGGCTGCGGCCAGATCTTCATCGCGCGCGCCGACGCCTACGCCACCGCCGGCGGCCACGCCGCCATCCGCGCCTCGCTGCACGATGGCCTCACTCTGCCCCGCGCCTTTCGTCGCGCCGGCCAGATGACCGGCCTGTTCGACGCCACCGCGTTCGCCACCTGCCGGATGTACACGAGCGCCGCCGCGGTCTGGGAAGGCCTGACCAAGAACGCCACCGAAGGCATGGCCAAGCCCGCCGCCCTGCCGGTCTGGACCGTCATCCTCGCCGGCGGCGCCATCCTGCCCGTCGCCATGCTGGCCGCCGCCCCTTCGCTCGTCACGCTGGCCGCCTGCGCAAGCTGGCTCGCCACCCGCGTCATCCTGGCCGCCCGCTTCCGCCAGCCCTGGCTCAGCGCATTGCTGCACCCGCTCGGCATCGCCGCTCTGCTCGCCGTGCAATGGGCCGCCCTGCTGCGCGCCGCCGCTGGCCGCCCGGCCACCTGGCGCGGCCGCGCCTATCCGGCGCAAAGCTGATGCACCGCCGCGCCAGCCGCCGCGCCAGCCTGCTG
This sequence comes from uncultured Alphaproteobacteria bacterium, assembly GCA_963751795.1. Lineage (GTDB taxonomy): Bacteria > Pseudomonadota > Alphaproteobacteria > Acetobacterales > Acetobacteraceae > BOG-908. The sequence continues at coordinate 751,010 of CAVVVI010000004.1, read as the reverse complement.
CCCGCGCTTGCCGCCACGCTGGCCTGCACCGCCGCCCGCGCCGCCACCGTGCAGATCACCGTCCAGGGCATCCGCAACGACCGCGGCGCCGTCCTCGTCGCCCTCTGCACCCGCGCCGAGTTTCTCCGCCCCCACTGCACCTACCAGGGCCGCACCCCCGCCCACCCGGGCAGCGTCACCATCACCCTGCCCGCCATCCCGCCCGGCACCTACGCCGCCCAGGCCTTCCACGACGAAAACGCCAACGGCCGGCTCGACCGCACCCTGCTCGGCCTGCCCGCCGAACCCATGGGCTTCTCCAACGACGCCCCCATGCGCTTCGGCCCCCCCGCCTACAAAACCGCCGCCTTCCCGGTCACCGAACCCACCACGCAAATCACCTTCACCCTGCACTGATCACCCCGCCGCGCAGGCGTCCGCCTCAAAGCCCCAGCGCGCTCAGCCCGGGATGGCCATCCGGCCGCGTGCCGAGCGGCCAACGGAACAGCCGCTCGCCCTCCGCAATCGGATGCTCGTTGATGCTGGCGATGCGCCGCGCCATCAGCCCATCGGCAGCGAACAACCAATTCTCGTTGCCATAGGCCCGATGCCAGCAGCCGCCCTCGTCGCGATACTCGTAGGCGAAGCGCACCGCGATCCGGCAGCCGCCATACGCCCACAGCTCCTTGATCAACCGGTAATCGAGCTCGCGCACCCATTTGCGAACCAGAAACGCCTCGATCGCGTCACGGCCGCTCAGGAACTCGACCCGGTTCCGCCACTGGCTGTCCGGCGTGTAGGCCAGCGCCACACGTCGCGGATCGCGGCTGTTCCAGCCATCCTCGGCCATGCGCACCTTCTGCGCCGCCGTCGCCTCGGTGAACGGCGGCAGCGGCGGCCGGCTCATGGCCCAACCCCGCCGCACGCCGCCCGCAACGCAGCATTCTCCGCCTCCAGCGCGGCAATGCGACCGCGCAGCCCATCAAGTGCCGCCTCAACCTGCGCCGCATCGATCTTCTGCGGAATATGCTGGGGACAATTCACATCCCATGCCTCCACCCGGAACAGGATCGCCTGCTCCGGCCGCGCGGCATAACCCGCCGGCATCAGCCGCCCGATCAGCGCCGGATCGCCCTCCACCCGTGCCACACCCCACAGCTTGACGCGCCGCCGATGCGCATAATCCATCAGGAACAGAAACGCCCTGTCGTTCTCGGCCAAATTGCCGGTCGAAACATATTGCCGGTTGCCGGCAAAATCGGCGAACCCCAGCGTGCGCTCATCGACGACGCGGATGAACCCCTTCGGCCCGCCGCGATGCTGCGCATAAGGCTGGCCGCCGGCGCTCGCGGTCGCCAGATACGCCGTATCCACCTCGCGCAGGAACGCCGCCAGGTCGTCGTCGATCGCGGTCCGAAAACCCCCGCGCGCCTCCATTCTCGCGTACATTGCGCGCGAGTGCCGGCTCGCCTGCACCGCCTTCACCGCCGGTGTGAACGCAATGTCGCTCGACGGCGTCGGCATCCATCCTGCGCGATCAGGCCGCCTCGGCGGCATGATGGACCGGAAAATCGATGTCCGTCCGGGCCACGTTGTTGATCAGATTGGTCAGGAAGTTCTCCGCCACCAAGGCCACGATCTCGATCACCTGCGCCTCGCTGAAACCAGCCGCCCTGACGGCCTCCAGATCGCCATCATCCACCCGCCCCCGCGTCTTGGCTACCTTGGCCGCAAAACCCACCGCGGCATCGGCACGCCGGTCCGATGAGGACCCACCACGGTTCAGCGCGATCTCGTCCTCGTCGAGCCTGGCCAGATTGAGCCCCAGATAGGTGTGCGCCGAAAGGCAGTAATCGCAGCCATTCACCTGTGCCACCGCCAGCGCAATCCGCTCGCGCGTCTTCACATCCAGCGCCTTTGTCAGCGCGCCCGACAACGCCGTCATCGCGGTCAGCGCCGCCGGGCTGATCGACACCAGCCGGTACAGGTTCGGCACCACGCCGAGCTGGCTGCCCACGGCATCCAGCATCGCCCGGGATGGCACGGGTGCTGCTTCAATCGACGGTATGGCGATACGGGACATGGCGCGGCTCCTGAAATGCCTGATCGGCACCACGCAAGCTGGCATCCCCAAGCCCGCCGCATAATACGGCAGCCGCGGAAGAGATCATTGCCGGAATCGCAATGGCGAGCCGCCCCCTCGGTGCGTTAACCTGCACCAACCCGCTCGCGATCGGACACACCAATCGTTTACCCCCGCCGGAACCACGGTGCCTGACCGCCTCGACGCGATGCAGGTCTTCGCCGCCATCGTGGATTCCGGCGGCTTCGCGCCGGCAGCGCGCCGGCTCCGCCTCGCCCCCTCCGCCGTCACCCGCACGCTGGCCGGGCTCGAGGCGCAGCTCGGCGTCCGCCTGCTCCAGCGCACCACCCGCACGCTCGCGCTCACCGATGCCGGCGCACGCTACCTGAAACGCGCGCGCCTCATCCTGGCGGCCGCCGACGAAGCCGAAGCCGCCGCCCGCGGCGAACACGCCGAACCGCGCGGCACCCTGGTCGTCACGGCCCCCCTGCTGTTCGGACGATCCCACGTGGCACCGATCGTCAGCCACACGCTGGCCACCTATCCCCAGCTCTGCATCGACCTGCAACTCACCGACCGCATCGCCAACCTCGTCGAGGAGGGCATCGATGTCGCCATCCGCATCGGCCATCTGCCCAGCTCCACGCTGATCGCCACGCGATGCGGCCAGACGCGCCGAATCCTGGTCGCCAGCCCCGCCTACCTCGCAGCACACGGAACCCCCGCCACCCCGGCCGACCTCGCCCACCACACCATGATCGGCTTCCGCGGCGTCACCCCCGGATCGGACTGGGTGTTCGCAGCACCCGAAGGGCGCGGCGCCATCGTCGTGCACCGCGCGCCCATCCTCACCACCAATAACGGCGACGCAGCACTCGCCCACGCCACTGCCGGCGGCGGCATCACCGCCGCCTATTGCTACCAGGCCGATGCAGCCATCCGGGCCGGCGAGCTCATCGAATTACTGGCCGCCTATGCGCCTTCCCCCGTGCCGATCCACGCGGTCTTCCCCACAACCCGCCTGATGCCACGCAAATCCCGCATCTTCCTCGATGCCGTCGCCGCAGCCTCCGCCGGCTGGCGCTTCCTCCAGCCTCAGCCCCGAAGCGCGTGACATCGCGCCGCACCGCATGGTAGTCAGCAACCATAACGAAACCGTTATGGTAGGATCGGACATGACGGCAACGGCCACGGCAGCGCGCGCGCAACGCTTCACCCGCTCGGCCGCGCTGCCGCTCTTCACCGCCACCATCTTCCTCAGCGCCGGCCTGATGTTCCTGGTCGAGCCCATGGTCGGCAAGATGGTGCTGCCCCAGCTCGGCGGCTCGCCCTCGGTGTGGAGCACCTGCCTGCTGTTCTTCCAGGCCATGCTCCTCCTCGGCTACGCCTACGCGCACGCCATCGCCCGCCTGCTGCCGCGCCGCTTCCAGATCCTGCTCCATTGCGGCCTCGTGCTGCCGCTCGCCGTCCTCACGCTGCCCATCGCCATCGGCAACCAGGCGCCCAGCGCCACCGACTGGCCGGCGCTCTGGCTCCTCACCCACCTCGCGGCCACCGCCGGCCCCGCCATCTTCGCGCTCTCGGCCACCGCGCCGCTGCTGCAAACCTGGTTTGCCGGCAGCGGCCACGAAGCCGCGTCGGACCCCTATTTCCTCTACGCCGGCAGCAACGCCGGCAGCCTGCTCGCCCTGCTGGCCTACCCGCTGCTGGTCGAGCCCGCCTTCCCGCTGAACCAGCAGGCGCTGCTCTGGGCCTACGGCTTCGGCGCCCTCTGCGCCGGCCTGGCGCTCACCGGCGCCAGCGTCTTCCGGCACTCCGCCCGGCCGGCCCCGCGCACCACCACCCTGCCGGCCCGCGCAGCACGCGGCGAACGCCTGCTCTGGACCACGCTCGCCTTCGTCCCCTCCTCGCTCCTGCTTGGCACCACCGCCCATATCAGCACCGATATCGCGTCGGCCCCCCTGCTCTGGGTCGTGCCGCTGGCCATCTATCTCCTCACCTTCATCCTCGCTTTCGCCCGCAAGCCGCCGCTCCCGCACGCACTTATGGTGCGGGCCATGCCCCTGCTGGTCATCCCCGTCGCCATCACCGCGACCCCCGGCCTGTTCATCCCGGCGCCGGTCCTGCTGGTGCTGCATCTCGGCAGCCTGTTCGCCGTCGCCATGGTCTGCCACGGCGAACTGGCACACCGCCGCCCCGCCACCGACCGCCTCACCGAGTTCTATTTGTTCATGTCGATCGGCGGCGTGCTCGGCGGCATCTTCAACGCGCTGCTGGCACCCGTGCTCTTCCCCGATCTCTGGGAATACCCGCTCGCCCTCATCGCCGCCTGCCTGCTCAAACCGTCCGAGCCCACCGGCGGCCCCCGCCGCCTGCTCACCGACGCGGCACTCGCCGCCGCCCTGCTGCTCGCCCTGCTGGCCGCGCGCTGGCTGCTGCCCTCCGCCCAGGAAGGCCAGCACATCCCGTTCCGGAGCGCGCTCTGCGGCTTCGTGCTCCCCGGCCTCGTGCTGCTGAACTTCTCCACCCGCCGCCTGCGCTTCGGCCTCGGCGTGGCCGCCTGCTTCCTCATCGCCGCCCTCGCCGGCACCGCCGGCACGCTGTCCACACAGCGCAGCTTCTTCGGGGTCTATCGCGTGCAGGCCGTCAGCGACGCCACAACCCGCTACCTCGTCATGATGCACGGCACCACGATGCACGGCGTCCGCAGCCTCGGCGCCGGCGACGCCACCCTGCCGATGTCGTATTACGACCGCGAAGGCTCGTTCGGCCATTTCTTCGGCGCCCTGCCCCCCGGCGCCGACCAGCGCGTCGCCGTCATCGGCCTCGGCATCGGCAACCTCGCCTGCTACGCCCGCCCCGGCGAAGCCTGGACCTTCTACGAAATCGACCCCCTCGTCGAACGCCTGGCCCGCGACCCCGCAACGTTCCAGTTCATGCAGAATTGCGGCCACCCGAACGTAGTCCTCGGCGACGCCCGCCTGCGCATCGCCGCCGTGCCGGACGGCCAATACGACCTCATCGTGCTCGACGCCTTCACGTCGAACAGCATCCCCATCCACCTCATCACCCGCGAAGCCATCGCGCTCTACACCCGCAAACTCTCCCCGCACGGCCGCATGATCCTGCACATCAGCAACCGCTCGCTCGACCTGCAACCGCTCGTCAGCGCACTCATGGCCGATGCCGGCCTGGCCGCCCGCATCGTCGCCTTCAACCCACCCCCCGCCCCCACCATCTGGCGCCACGCCCCCTCGGAACTCGTCGCCGTCGCCCGCGAGGCCGCCGATCTCGACACCCTCAAACCCGCCGACGGCTGGCAACCCCTACCCCCCGCCGACCCCGCCGCGCTATGGACCGACCAACGCTCCGACCTGCTGCGCGTCATCCGCTTCAGGTTCTAGCGACTGCTCAGCGTAAGCAGAGCGGCGGCGGTACATGGCGGCGCAAAGCTTCTGTAGTCAGCAAACCGGCCACGGACCGCATCCTTCGTACCCGGCACAGCGCTCCGCGAACGCAGCAGGCTCGGCGCAGGAGTTAAGGGGCTGCGAAAGGCCGACGCAAGTGGAACAGTGTGACATTCGAATGCCGCACCGCCCGCGATAATGGTCGGCTATAGAAATCGCCACGCAGCGCAAGGTATTCGGCATCCGGAGAGAACACGGGCGCCTGCAACTCCCACATCGCACCAACGATCACGGCCACACGAGTGATGTATCGGTCACCCACGAAAAGCAGCCAGTATGTATTGGTCTGCGCACGAATCAGAAGCCAGTCGCCATTTCCGCTGGCACGCATGGTCGCCAACCCGAAACTAAAGATGCCGTCGAGGCTGAGAGGAGGGGCGATGGTGGCGCCAGTGGCAACGTCCAGGAGCAGCAAGGTTCCGCTTCCGCGCGATCCCGGAGACGACAGCAGTATCAGCGACGTTCTGCGTTGAGCCGAGCGGCGCTACCGCAGCGACTCGCCCCCCGCTTACTGCGAGCCGCCGCTCACCGGCCCGGCCAATTTGGATGATCTCGCCTGTTCCCGGCTCATAGAGGCTACCGTTGTCAGAAAGCACCGAGTTGAAATGGTCATTGGCCATCGACGTGACGGGGATGTCGAACGGCGGCGTGGCGGTGTCTCGCAGATCGCGGATCAGGAGATGATTTGCTGATCGCGACAGACAGGCTGTGCCGGATGGCGAGAACCGGTCGCAAGACCCTACCGGCTGCGCAGCATACTTCGAGGTTGGAAGTGTCAGGAACAGGCTTTCGGCAGACGAGCCTTTCAGGAACACACCGTCGTGCCGGGTCGCGGCAACGTAAGGCGACCAGGCATCTCTCAAGGCGCCGGCCGGGCATCCCTTGTCAGGTGAACAAATGCCGGTGCTGCCGGGAGCCGCACCAGCAAAAAGCAGAGTTCCGTCATCCAGGGGGGCCGCCCCCAACGGAACGTCATGGATGACCGCTCTCTGCGTTATCACGCCAGGCAGCGAGGATCTCAGATACACGGCGGGCCCGCCGCCGAACTGCCGGAACGGAAGTGCGGTGATGCTCGCCGCTGCAGTCACTGGAGCAAGGACGATGGCTGTGGCGCCCACAACGCCAACAGCCGCCGCCGCGGCAGCATTTTGCCGCGCCTCGGGGCTGCTGCTCATGCAGCCTTCGCAGCTCAACGCAGCAGCAAGGAGAATGGCCAACCCACGCCCGGCCCCTATGGAGGCAATTAGACCGCCAGAACGCATGTCGTCTCTCCATCGATGCTGCTCTTGGCCCGCCAGCACCAAGGCAATAAATTGCGTAGTTGGTGTGCCCTAATCTGCCCAGAAACGATGCGCGCCAGCACATCAATCAACCAAGCCATGGTCCATCACACGGTAGGCGAAACCCGCCGATCCCAGTGGTGCAGAGTTCCAGCGGATCGTGTGAAAACCCGACCATGTCGGCCCGCAGAACCCGGTCCGTCTTACCGATGCATGTCCAACGATATGTTCGGCAGCAACCGCCGCAACCACTCCTGCGCTGCACTCAGCCAGTGAGTTAACCAAAGCCGCACCGGCACAAGCCGCCTAGCGGTCTGAAGCCCGACGCCCGCTCCTGCAAGCGCATGTATCGCACAACGGCCAATAACCTGACGCGATCATGCCTGACCAGCCAACCAAAACTCACCCCCCAGGTTGCGCCACCGCCGGCCCCGCCAGCACCGGATTCAACACCCGGCTCAACCCGAAAATCGCCACCGCCGTCGCCCCGGCAATCCCCGCAATCATCGCAAAAAACGCCGCCTTCCCCATCCCGCTCCAGAACGACGCCAGATACCCCGACATGTAATTCCCGAACGCCAACGAGAGAAACTGCACCGCCATCATCACCGAAGCCAGCCGCGCCGGCGCCGCCCGGCTGAACAGGCTCAGCCCCACCGGCGACAGATACAGCTCGCCCGCCGTCTGCAACGCCAGCGCGCCCACCAGCCAGCCCACGCTCACATGCACGCCACGATCCACGCTCACCCCCGCCCAGGCCAGCACCGCAAAGCAGCACGCCGTCAGCCCGCACCCGATCGCCATCTTGGTCACCGGCGCCGGCTCCACCCCCCGCCGCCCCTGCCACGCCCACAGCGCCAGCACCACCGGCGTGAACGCGAAAATGAAGAACGGATTGAACGACTGCACATCCTCCGGATGCAGCGTCGCAAATCCCACCGACAGATCGGTATTGTTCTGCGCCAGCAAGGCAATCGTCGAATATTGCTGCCCGTAGCAGCCCCAGAAGAACAGGTTGCAGAACGCCACCATGAACAGCGCACCCACCGTGCGCCGCTCCACCGCGGTCAGCGCCGCCGCCGGCGCCGCCAGCCCCGCATCCATCCGCACCCGCTCGGCCGCCCGGCGGCGCGCCCGCACATCGGGCGGCAACCAGCGCAGCCCCAGCACGAACACCACCAGCCCCACCAACATGCCGGCGCCGGCCGCGGCAAAGCCCCACTGCCATTGCGGCGGCGCACCGGGCGGCGCATGCCCCAGCCGCCCCACGATCAGCGGCGCCAGCAACGCGCCCAGATTGATGCCGATATAGAAGATCGAATACGCACTATCGATCCGCTTGTCGCCCGGCGCATACAGCCCGCCCACCTGCGTCGCCACGTTCGGCTTCAGCAACCCCACGCCCAGCACGAACACCAGCAGCGCCACAAAAAACAGCGCCGGATCGCTCAGCATGAACTCGCCCACCGCCATGATCGCCGCGCCAGCGATCACCGCCCGCGTCTGCCCCAGCACCCGGTCGGCCAGCGCCCCGCCCGCCAGCCCGGTCAGATACGTCAGCGCCGCGAAACTGCCATACACCAGCGCCGCCAGCGGCTGCGGCCCCAGCGGCCCGTACACCGCCTCCAGCACCCGCTTCACACCCGCATACCCGATCACATGCTGCGGCTGCGCGCCCACGAACAGGTAATCCACCATGTAGTAGGTGATCAGCGCGTTGTTGCCGTAATAGCAGAACCGCTCCCACATCTCGGTGCCGAACAGCACCGACAACCCGATCGGGTGCCCCAGAAAACTCCGCTGCATCCCCGACACCCCCATCACCCCCGCACGCCGCACCCGCTACAGCACCGCCAGCGCCGGCGATAGCGACACGCCCTCGCGCTCCTCCTCGTCCTCGAACCCCAGCACCATCTCCGCCCGTGCCTCCTCCAACACCTCCATGCCCTTCAGCTTGCGCGTCACCACCCGCGTCCGCTTGCGCGCCTCGTCGATGGTGCGCCCCATCGTGCCCGCCGTCTTGCCAAGCTTCTCCAGCGTCTCGTCCATCTTCATCATCTCGCGCTTGGTCGCCCCCAGCAGCTCGGCGATCTGCCCCGCCTTCTGCTCCAGCGCCAGCGTCACGTAACCCAGCTGCACCGTCCGCAGCAGCGCCGGCAACAGGCTCGGCCCCATCACCATCACCCGCAGCCGCTGCCCCAGCTCGTCGATCAGCCCAGGTATCCGCGCCGCCTCGGCATACAACCCGTCCGTCGGCAGGTACATCACCGCAAACTCCACCGTGGTCGGCGGCACGATGTATTTCTCGGCGATCTTGCCGGCCTCCAGCCGAAACTTGCCCTCCAGGCTCCGCCGCGCCGCACGCTCGCCCTCCGCATCGGCAGCATCCGTGGCATTCAGCAGCCGCTCGTAATCGCTGGTCGGAAACTTCGCATCGATCGCCAGCAACGGCCGCTGCTCGCCGCGCACCGGCATGCGCACGGCAAACTCCACCACCTCGGCGCTGCCCTCCCGCAGCCGCGCATTGCACACCACGCTACCCTCGGGCAGCAGATCGTCCAGCAGCGCCTTCAGCTGCGTCTCGCCCCAGCCGCCGCGGCTCTTCACGTTGGAAAACACCCGCCGCAAATCGCCGATCTGCGCCGTCACCGCCGCCACATCGGCCATCGCCTTCTGCACCGCGGTAAACTGCTCGATCACCTTACCGAAGCTGGTGGTCATCTGCCGCTCCACCGCCTGCTGCAGGCTCTCGTTCACGCTGCGATGAATCTCGCCCAGACGCTGCGTCGTATGATCGGCCATCTCGCGCAACTTGGCCTCCATCAACACGCGGTTCTCGCCATGATCGCGCGCCAGCCGCACCGTCAGCTCACCCAGCCGCTGCTCGGTCCCGGCATGCATTCCGTCCAGCCGCGCGCCCACGGCACGCTCCAGCGCCGCCACCGCGCTGCGCATGCCCTCCGCCTCCGCCCGCTGCCCGGCCAGCCCCTGCTCGCACAGCAGCCGCAACACCTGCATGTCGGCCCCCCGCGGCATCGCCCCCAACACCCGCACCAGCAGCACGGCCAATGCCACCAAACCCACGCCCAGCACCGCCACCGCCAGATCCAAGCCCATCGCCACCGTTCCTGTTTTGGTCCAGAATGCCACACGGCGCCCGAGTCGCAACCCGCCTTGCACACCCAACCCCCGGCGCGTGCGTTACTCCACCGAACCGTCCCGGAGCCGCCCCCGCATGTCCGCGAAAAAACTGCCCACGCTCATGCTGGGCGCGCTCGGCGTGGTGTTCGGCGACATCGGCACCAGCCCGCTCTACGCCGTCCAGCAGGTCTTCCACGATACCCCGGCCTTCGCCCGCCAACCCGCCGAAATCCTCGGCATCCTCTCCCTCGTCCTGTGGTCGATCATCCTCGCCGTCTGCATCAAATACACGCTGTTCGTGCTGCGCGCCGACCACGACGGCGAAGGCGGCACGCTCGCCATGCTCGGCCTCATCGAAAAGAACCACCCGCCCGAACCCTTCGCCGGCCCCGGCGCGCTCACGCTCCTCGTCCTGTTCGGCAGCGCCCTCCTCTACGGCGACGGCATGATCACGCCGTCCATCTCCGTCCTTTCCGCCGTGGAGGGCCTCAACACCGCCACCCCCATCTTCAAGCCCTACGTGCTGCCCATCGCCGCCGCCATCCTGGCCGCCCTCTTCCTGGTGCAAAGCCGCGGCACCGAAGTAGTCGGCCGCCTGTTCGGCCCCGTCATGCTCGTCTGGTTCGCCACCATCGGCACCGCCGGCGCCGTCAGCATCGCCAGCCACCCCGCCGTGCTCGCCGCCTTCAACCCTGCCTACGCCGTGGGCTTCCTGTTCGGCCATGGCTGGCTCGGCTACGCCACGCTGGGCGCCGTCGTGCTCTCCTTCTCCGGCGTCGAAGCCCTCTTCGCCGACCTCGGCCATTTCGGCCGCCGGCCCATCATCCTGGCCTGGTACTGCCTCGTGCTCCCCGGCCTCATGCTCAACTACCTCGGCCAGGGCGCGCTGCTGCTCCGCCGCCCCGAAGCCGCCACCGACCCGTTCTACGGCCTCATCCCCCATTGGGGCATCTACCCGATGGTCGCACTCTCCACGCTGGCCACCGTCATCGCCAGCCAGGCGCTCATCTCCGGCGCCTTCTCGCTCACCCGCCAGGCCGTCAACCTCGGCCTCGCCCCCCGCTACGCCGTCCACCACACCTCGGCCGACGAAAGCGGCCAGGTCTACATGCCCGTCATCAACTACTTCCTCATGGCCGGCTGCCTCGCCGTCGTCTTCGGCTTCCGCAGCTCGGCCGCCCTCGGCAACGCCTACGGCCTGGCCGTCATCGGCACCATGACGGTCACGTCCATCGTCTTCTTCATCGTCACCCGCCGCGTCTGGCACTGGCCGCTCTACACCGCCCTGCCGCTCGCCGCCGCCTTCCTCACCTTCGACTGCGCGTTCCTCGGCGCCAACCTGGTCAAAATCTTCCAGGGCGCCTGGGTCCCGCTCGCCATCGGCGCCTTCGTCTTCACCCTGCTCACCCTATGGACGGTCGGCCGCGCCCGCTACCGCCGCGGCCTGGCCACCTGGTCCATGCGCACCACCGATTTCGTGGCCGACATGGCCGGCTGGGAACGCCGCGACGGCAGCGCCGTCTTCCTCACCTCCAACCTCGACTGGGTGCCCCTCGTCGGCCGCCATAAATGGCTGCGCGAGAACTGCCGCTACGACAACGTCCTGCTGCTCCGCATCGACATGACCCCAGCCCCCTACGTCGAACACGGCCAACGCGTCACCATCACCCAACACTGCCAAGGCTTCTACACCGGCACCGCACGCTTCGGCTTCATGGAAGAACCCTGCGTCGGCACCGTCCTCGCCGGCATCCTCCCGTTCGACTGGGAATCCGCCGCCTTCATCCTCCCCCGCCCAACCCCCACCAACCACGGCCCCTGGACCCGCCGCGCGCTGCAACGGATTTACCTGTTTCTCAGCAAAACCGGGCTTAGCCCCGTGGAGTGGTTCCAGATCCCGCCCCACCAGGCAGTTTCGGTGGGGTTGGAGTTGGAGATGTAAGCGACTTCAGTTGCGCAGCTAACCAGCTCAAAGCTGTCGCACATTTCTCCGCTTGCCCATGGGGCAAGATGGTGGCCGAAAGCCGACATTCCGCTTTGGAGCAGCGACCCTATGATCACGGCAGCTCAGGCGTGCGCGCCCTCGCGTGCATTGCGGCGCATCGTTTGCGGCGGCTGGCCGTAAGCACGAAGAAAGGCCCGTCGCATTCGCTCACGGTCTGCAAAGCCGGTTTCGTTTGCGACGACGTCCATCGAATGCCGTCCCTGCTCCATCATCACGCGCGCCGCCTCAACACGCATGTTCTCCACCGCCTTTGCCGGCGATTGACCTGTCTCGGCCTGGAACGCCCGGCTGAACTGGCGCGGGCTCAGATGCGCAGCATCGGCTAGCTGCTCGACCGATAGAGGCGTGTGCAGATTGCGTTTTGCGTATTCCAGCGCGGTCTGGATACGATCCGACTTGGCGTCGAGCTCAAGCAGCGCCGAGTGCTGCGATTGGCCGCCGGCGCGGCGATGGTGGATGACCAGCGACTTGCTCACCATACGGGCAATCTCAGCGCCAAGGTCTTTCTCGACCATGCTCAGCGCGAGGTCGATCCCGGCGGACATGCCGGCCGACGTCCACACCGGCCCATCGACGATGAAAATGCGATCTTCCTCAACCTTCACCCGAGGAAAAAGCTTCTGAAGCGCTCGCGCATGCGCCCAGTGCGTCGTCGCGCGGCGACCATCAAGAAGGCCCGCTTCCGCAAGCACGAAGGCGCCCGTGCAGACGGATGCGAGCCGACGAGACTTCAAAGCAGCATCCTGCAAATAGGCGATGAGCCGGGGTGAGACCGCGGCCAGGCCCGTGCTGCCGCCAACAATGATCGTGTCGAAGTGGCTGACATCGAATGGCTCGGTCTCGATGGCCAGTCCAAGCGAACTGCGGACCGAGCTCCCCGTCTCCGACAAAACATGCACGTCGTAGAATGACGTGGCGGCAGCCAGGTTGGCGAACTCGAAGACGGACAACGCGCCGAAACCCATCACCTGGAAGCCGGAGCCGATTACATAGCCAATCCGCAGCATCGAGACCTCCCGCGTCCGAAAACGTGGCATATACGACATTTGAGCCGAATGCGAGCACGCATATCTACGTCCTCAGACACTGACATTCAGTCGGTGGACCGGGACAACTCAGATGAACGACAGCCGTCACAAGGGCACTGCCATGATCACGGGCGCATCGTCGGGCATCGGGGCGGTCTACGCGGATCGGCTTGCCCGGCGGGGCTACGACTTGATCCTCGTCGCCAGAACCGGCGACAAACTCCGCGCGCTCGCCTCCAGGCTAAGCGACACGACAGGCCGTGCCGTCCAGACAGTTATAGCCGATCTGACGGACGCGGCCGAGCTCGGCCAGGTCGAGAACATACTTCGGACAGATGCCAGCATTACGATGCTGGTGAACAACGCAGGCGTCGGAGCCGCCGGCCCCCTGGTCGCCTCGGATGTAAATAAGATGAGCGACATGATTGCGCTCAACGTCGGCGCGGTAACCCGGCTGACTTATGCCGTAGTTCCCGGCCTCATCGCGCGCGGCACAGGCACGCTCATCAACATAGCGTCGATCGTCGCCATCGCGCCCGAGGTGCTGAATGGCGTGTATGGCGGCAGCAAGGCGTTTGTTCTCGCGTTCAGCCACTCGCTGCAACACGAGCTCGGCGCGAACGGTATCCGTGTACAGGCAGTTCTGCCCGGCGCGACAGCGACCGAGTTCTGGGACGTCTCGGGCTATGCGCTATCGAACCTCTCGCCTGCGATCGTCATGTCGGCCGATGACATGGTCGATGCGGCGCTCGCGGGCCTCGACCAGGGCGAGCTGGTGACCATTCCCGCGCTGCCCGATGTCACCGATTGGGATCGCTTCGAGGCCGCCCGCCGAACCCTCGCGCCGAATCTGTCGCATGCCGCGCCTGCCGCGCGATACGGCGTCTCGTTGAGCAAGGCGGCGTGATATCGACCGCCCGCGCTAACGGCTCTCCGGAGACGTCGAAAATTACCTTCTCGTGTCTCGCTTCAATCCCAAACTGGAATGGTCCATCCCATGTATATCAACAAGCCGACCGACATTGCCCCAGCCACGTCCGCACTGGCCGGCAAGCTCACCTCAAATACGCTCACGACCAATGACGGCACTGTCCTGTACTACAAGGACTGGGGAAGCGGCCCGGCGGTGGTCTTCAGCCACGGTTATCCGCTATCGTCGGACGCCTGGGAATACCAGATGATGTTCCTGTCGGAGCATGGTTTCCGCGTCATCGCCCATGATCGCCGCGGCTTCGGCCGCTCCAGCCAGCCTAGCCGGGGCTATGACTACGATACCTTCGCAGACGACCTGGCCGCGTTGCTCGACGCGTTGGCGTTGACCGACGTCACGCTCGTCGGCCACTCCATGGGCGGCGGAGAAGTCGCTCGCTATATCGGCCGCTACGGCGAGCAGCGCGTGTCGAAGGCCGCGTTTGTCGCCTCGGTCACGCCGTTCTTGCTGCAAACCCAAACCAATCCGAACGGTGCTCCGGCGCAGGTCTTTGCCGACATGCGCGCGGCCGTGCAGGCCGACCGGTCGCAATGGACCAAGGATGTTACGACTTCCTACTACAGCTACAACCGCCCCGGCGCCCAGGTTTCGGAAGGCGTCCGCGACGACTACTGGCGTCAGGGCATGGCGACCGGAATAATGGCTGCAACCCACGCGATCACCGCCTTCTCCGAGACGGATTTCAGGGATGATCTGGCGAAGATCAGCGTGCCGACCCTAGTCGTCCACGGCACTGACGATCAGATCGTTCCGATCGAGATTTCCGGCAGCCTGATGTCGAGCGTCGTCAAGCACGCCCGGCTACTGTCCTATGACGGCGGCTCGCATGGCCTGCTCATCACACAGAAGGACCGGTTGAGTGCCGATCTGCTTGGCTTTCTGAAATCGTGACCAACTCCTGAGCCGGACGGATAACCTGCCCGGCTCAGGGCCTCAAAAAAGGAAAGAACGCCCCGATGCGTCGGCTTAGTGCAGACGGACTCCAGGATGAGCTTCAGACGCAACGAGCGCTGTCACGATGGGACAATGAGGGCGGCGCTGGCCCTGGCATCTCACATCTTGAACTTGGAACAACCGATTGCCGACCTGCACGATCGACGTCGATTTATGCCGAACCAAACCGACACCTCGCGCTCAGGCCAACTGCAGTGATGACGAACGGCCAATCCCATTTCCAGATTGCCTGATCACCGGTCCGTGCCGCTCTATCTTACATCTTTGTCGGAGCTATCGCCCCGATAATCAATCAAGGACAATTCCGCCATGGCCAGATTCATCGACAAGATCGTCGTCGTCACAGGCGCTTCCAAGGGCATCGGCGCAGGTATCGCGAAACGGCTGGCTTCTGAAGGTGCCACGATCGTCGTCAACTACGCATCAGGCAAGGACGGCGCAAACCGGGTCGTCGAGGACATCATTCATCGCGGTGGCAAAGCCGTGGCGGTCGCTGCAAGTGTGTCCAACGAGGACGACGTGGCCCGGTTGTTTGAAGAAGTTAGCAGGCTATTCGGTCGTGTGGACGTGCTCGTCAACAATGCCGGAGTTTACGATCCGAAGCCGATCGAGAGTCTATCAGTTTCGGAGTTCAACCGGCACTTCGACACCAACGTGCTGGGCCTGTTGCTGGTGACGAAGGCGTCACTTAAGCTGTTTCCGGCAAACGGCGGCAGCATCGTCAACATCAGCTCCGTGGTCAGCTCGCTCGCGCCGCCCGCAGCCGCGATCTATGTCGGCACCAAGGGAGCAGTCAACTCGATCACTAAATCCCTGGCGAAAGAGTTCGCGCCGCGGAAAATAAGAGTCAATTGCGTCAGGCCGGGCTTTGTGATCACCGAAGGAACGCATTCCGCCGGCATGGCGGGCGGAGAATTCGAGGCATACGCCGTCGCCAACACGCCCCTCGGGCGCCCCGGCCAGCCCGAGGACATTGCAGCCTCAGTTGCGTTCCTTGCTTCCGACGATGCGAGCTGGATCACAGGCGAGTCACTGCTCGTGGCCGGCGGCGCCGGAATGTAGGCGCTGGACGATCCTGTCGCGAACTAGAGGACCCCTGTGGATGGGGCCACTTACAGTGAGCTATGTCCGCTTCCAGGATGGCAAGCGAGCTTCCTGGACTTTAGGAATTGAAGCGTAGCCGACACCCGAACCTGCTCGGCAAGCGGCTGCGCCCAGTCGAAACGGCAGCCAAAACTTGCCGCCCCCCCCCCCTTAAGCATTCAACCGAAACAACAAAGTGCTCCGCCCCGTAACCCCATAAACATCCCCAATCCCAAACGGCTCCTCGCGCGCCTCATCCGGCGTGTTCGTATCGAATAACAGCTTCCAATGCTTGCCGTCCGTGCAATCCGGTAACGTAAACTGCACCAGATCATGGTAAGCATTCAGCACCAGCAACATCGTCGCCGCACTGCCGCGCCGCCGAATGCCCGTCGCCTGCGCCCGCCCGTCCATCAGCATGCCGAAACAACGCATGTTCGCATCGTCCCAGTCCCCGCCGCTCATCTCCTGGCCCGAAGCGTTGATCCACGTCACGTCGCGAACCTCCAGCTCCTCGTTCATGTCGCCCGTCATGAACCGGCCCCGCCGCAAAATCGGGTAATCGTGCCGCAACTGCGTCAGCTTGCGCACGAAGGCGATCATGCTGACCCCCTTCTCGCCCACATCCCAGTTCACCCAGGATACGTCGTTGTCCTGGCAATACGCGTTGTTGTTGCCGTCCTGCGTGCGCGCGAACTCGTCGCCGGCCAGGATCATCGGCGTGCCCTGGCTCAGCAGCAGCGTCGCCATCATGTTGCGCATCTGCCGGTTGCGCAACGTGCAGATCGCCTCGTCCTCGGTCGGCCCCTCCACGCCCGAATTCCAGCTGCGGTTGCTGTCCGTGCCGTCCTTGTTGTCCTCGCCATTGGCCTCGTTGTGCTTCTCGTTGTAGCTCACCGCGTCGTTCAGCGTAAAACCGTCATGCGCCGTCAGGAAGTTCACGCTCGCCCACGGCTTGCGGCCGCGCTTGTTGAACATGTCGGCCGAAGCGCACAGCCGCGGCGCAAACGCCTTCGGCGCCACGTCGCCCTTCCAGAAATCGCGCGTCGTGTCGCGGAACTTGTCGTTCCACTCGGCCCAGCCCGGCGGAAACTCGCCCACCTGGTAGCCGCCCGGCCCGCAATCCCACGGCTCGGCAATCAGCTTCACGCCGCTCAGCACCGGGTCCTGGCTGCACGCCTTCAAAAACCCGCTCTGGTGATCGAACCCGTCCGGCTCGCGCGCCAGAATCGTGCCCAGATCGAAGCGGAACCCATCCACCTGCATCTCCTGCGCCCAGTAGCGCAGGCTGTCGGTCACCATCTGGATCACCCGCGGGTGGCTCAGATTCATCGTATTCCCGGTGCCGGTATCGTTGATGTAGAACCGCTTCTGGTCCGGCATCAGCCGGTAATAACTGGCATTGTCGATGCCCTTGAAGCTCAGCGTCGCCCCCCGCTCGTTGCCCTCGGCGGTGTGGTTGTACACCACGTCCAGAATCACCTCGAGCCCGGCATCGTGCAGCCGCGCCACCATCTCCTTGAACTCGGCAAACGCGAACGCCGCGTTATGCGCATAGCGCGGATCGGGCGCAAAAAACCCGATCGTGTTGTAGCCCCAGTAATTCGTCAGCCCCTTGTTCAGCAGGTAGTCGTCGTTGATGAACGTATGGATCGGCAGCAGCTCCACCGATGTCACACCCAACGACTTGACGTAATCCACCACCTCTTTCACGGCCAACCCGGCAAACGTGCCGCGCATCGCCTCGGGCACCAGCGGATGCTTCTTGGTGAAGCCGCGCACATGCGTCTCGTAGAAGATCGTCCGCTCCCACGGCACGCTCGGCTTCTTCGCGCGCCCCCAGGTGAAGGCCGGGTCCACCACGCGGCATTTCGGCATGAACGGCGCACTGTCGCGCTCGTCGAACGACAGATCGTCGCCCTCGGCCCCGATCGTGTAGCCGAACACCTCCGGGTGCCACGACAGCTCGCCCACATGCGCCCGCGCATACGGGTCCAGCAGCAGCTTGTTAGGGTTGAAGCGGTGGCCTTCCTCGGGCGCATACGGCCCGTGCACGCGGTAGGCATAGGTCGTGCCCGGCCGCGCATCGTGCACGTAGCCGTGCCACACCTCGTCGGTGAATTCCGGCAGCTCGATCCGCTCCACCTCGGTCTGCCCGCTCTCGTCGAACAGGCACAGCTCCACCTTGGTGGCATTGGCCGAAAACAGCGCGAAGTTCACGCCCAGCCCATCCCAGTTGGCGCCCAACGGATACGGCAAACCTTCGGAAAGGCGCGAAGTGCGCTTGAGATCGGGCATGAACGGCAGGCTCCTGGAAAGGCTCACCGCTAACAGCAACCAGCCCGCCCGGTTGCAGCCCATCCGCACGCCACGCCAACGAAGCGGGCGGGCGCTAGCTCGCCGCCTGCGCCCGTCGCCGCCCCAGCCCCGGCAGCAGCGGCAGCAACACCTTCAAATCCCGCTCCACCACGCAGCACAAATAGCGGTCCACCCCGCCCGCCGCCGCATGGTCGTCCATCGGCAACCCGTCCGCCCCCAGCGGAATCGCCGTCAACCCCAAATCGCCATACAGCTTCAGCATCGCCGGCCCGGCCCGCCACACCGCGGCATCGCAGCCCTCCTGCACCGCCAGGTCGCGCAGCCGCCACACGGCCGAGGCACGGTCGTTCTCCACCCCCGCCGGATCGCACAGCCCCAGCAGCACGCGCCCCACCCGGCGGAACGGAATGCCCGCCCGCCCCATCTCCCCCATCACAAGCCCGTCCGCCTCGGCCGGCGCCAACGCACCCAGCGCCGCGTAACGCAGCCGCCCCTCGGCATTCCACGGCAGCGCCCGCACCCGCCCCGGCCGGATCACCCCCCACAGCGCCGTCAGCGCCAGCAGCACGGCCAGCGCCACCGCCTCACGGATCGGCAGCGGCGCCCGGTGCGACAGCACGATCGCCCACCAGCTCGTCTGCGCCAGGTTGCGCACCCGCGGTTCGAAACTCGCCAGCCACACCACGCTAAACAGCAGCGCCAGCACCGGCACCACCGTGCCCGCCCGCAGCGGATGGCTGAACAGCCGCGCCGCGCGGTAATACGCATCCCGGAACGGCGCGATCGACAGCGCCGCCAGCGCCAATATCGCCGGCACGAAAGCCGGCTCGCCCTGCAGCGCCGTCACCGCCGCCCCGGCCAGCAGGAACGCAATCGTCGCCCCCCAGGCCAGCGTCACACGCTGCGACAACCCCACCGCCAGCACCATCAGCCCGGTGCCCAGCAGCGATGGCACATACTGCCCCGCACTGGCCGCAAACGCGGCAAAATCGGCGTCCATCCACGAGTAATCGGGATGCGTGTCCAACACCCCGATCGAGAGCAGCATCGCCCCGCAGATCGCCACCCCGCCGGTGCTCGCCGCCACCGCCAGATCCGGCTCGCTCCACCGCTTCTGCCCCGGTGCCGCCAGCCGCCGCCGACCCACCAGCACCTCGTTGCCGGCAAACAGCGCGCCCGCCAGGAACAGCGGCACCACGTAATAGAACAGCCGGAACACCGCGATCGCACCCAGCACCACCGGGGCTGCCAGATGGCTGCTCTTCAGCCCCACCAGCATCGCGGTATCGAACACCCCCAGCCCGCCCGGCACGTTGGAGGCCAGGCCCGCCGCATAGCTGCCCAGATACACCGCCAGAAACCGCACCCAGCTCAGCCCCGGCGCCGCCGGCAGCAACACGTAAAAGATCGATGCCGTCAGCGACACGTCTGCTGTCGCCAGCGCCACCTGCGCCAGCGCCATCCGCCACCCCGGCAGCTCGATCTGCCGCCCGCGCACATGCAGCACCGGAAACACGCTGGCCAGGATCACGTAGGTCCCCACCACCAGCCACATCGCCGCCCCGGCCAGGTACAGCGCCCATAAAGGCAGCAGCGGCCCCAGCACCGGCACCGCATTCGGCTCGGTGAACAGGATGGCACCGCCCAGCGTCATGCCGCCCAGCCCGAACGTCAGGCTGGAAAACGCCACCACCTTGCCGATCTGCACGGCCGACAGGCCCCAATGCGCATACAGCCGGTAACGCACCGCGGCACCCGAAACCGCGGCAAACCCCAGATTATGCGCCAGCGCATACGCACAGAAGGAAGCGAACGCCGCCCGCGCATAGCTCACGTGATGGCCGGCATACACGGTCGCCAGCTTGTCGTAGAACGTAAGCAGCCCGTAGCTCAGCACCGTCAGCACGGCCGCTTCCCATAGCGCCCGCCGCGGAATGGCCGAAAGCGCATGCCCCACGTCGCGCACGTTCAGGTGCCGGAACTCGCGCTGCACCACATAGATGGCGCCGATCAGCAGCACCACGCCCAGCACGGCCGGCAGATGGCGGGCAACGCGCTTCAGCATGCCGCCGGCACGCCTGCGCCGGGCGCCCCGCCCAGCCTCATGCCAGCCGCGCCTCGATCAGCGCCACCGTCTCGCTCACCCCGTACAGCGCCACGAAGCCGCCGAAACGCGGCCCCTCCGCCTGCCCCAGCAGCACCTGATACAGGCACATGAACCACGCCTTCAGGCTGGCAAACGGATGCCGCTTGCCCACCGCATAAACCTCGTCCTGGATCGCCTCGGCTGCCGCCCCCGCCGGCATCGCCCGCAGCACGGCGGCCAAATCCAGCAGCGCCGCCCGCTCGGTGGCATCGGCCGCGCGGAACGCCTTTTTCGGCCGCACGAAATCGGCGTAGTACAGCACCGCATGGTCCACCAGCCGTGCCAGGAACGGCTCGCTCTCGGGGCTCGCCCCCGGCCGGTAGCGCGCAATGAACCCCCACAGCATCTCCGCCGTCTCGGCATTGATCACGCTGGCCAGGTTCAGCAGCATGCCGAACGGGATCGGGCTGCCCGCCCGCGCCGGCACCTCGCCTTTATGCACGTGCCACGCCGGATTGGCCGGCAGCCCCGCCGCCCCCTCCGCACTCTCGGCCTGCACATGCGCCAGCTCCACATTGGCCACATACTCGTCCACCGCCCGCGGAATCACGTCGAAGAACAGCTTCTTGGCCCGATGCGGCTGATTGTACATGAACTGCGCCAGGCTCTCGGGCGGCGCATAACGCAGCCACTCCTCCACGCTCAGCCCGTTGCCGCGGCTCTTGCTGATCTTCTGCCCCTGCTCGTCCAGGAACAGCTCGTAGGTGAACCCGATCGGCGGCTTGGCGCCCAGCACCTGGCAGATCCGGTTACTCAGCTTCACGCTGTCGATCAGGTCCTTGCCCGACATCTCGTAATCCACGCCCAGCGCAAACCAGCGCAGCGCCCAATCGGCCTTCCACTGCGCCTTGGCCGCCCCGCCCAGCACGCTGGTCTCGAACCGCTCGCCCTCGCCATCGGTCCAGAACACGGTGGCTGCCGCCGCATCCACCCGGTCGATGCGCACCTGCTCCACCACGCCGGTGCGCGGATGGATCGGCAGGATCGGCGAATACGTCGCCCGCCGCTCGGGGCCCAGGCTCGGCAGCATCACCGCCAGCACCTCGTCATAAGCCTCCAGCAACCGCCGCAACGCCGCATCGAACCGCCCCGCGCGGTAATACTCCGACGAGGACGCAAACTCGTACTCGAATCCTGAACGTGTCGAGGAACCCGCACAGCCGCGCATTGTTGTGCGCGCCGAAACTCGCATGCGTCCCGAACGGATCGGGCACCCGCGTCAGCGGCTGGCCGATATAGCCGCGCAGCCGGTCGCGGTCCGGCACGTTGTCGGGCACCTTGCGCAGCCCGTCCATGTCGTCGGAATACGCAAGCAGCCGCGATGCCCCGCCGGTCAGCACGGTATAGGCGTGCCGCACCCAGCTCGTCCGCGCCACCTCGCCGAACGTGCCGATATGCGGCAACCCGGAAGGCCCATACCCGGTCTCGAACAGCACCTCCCGCTTGCCCGCCTCCTCGGCGCGCAGCGCCAGTTTCTGCGCCTCCTCAAACGGCCAGGCTTTGGGTAGGCTCGGTGCGGCGTCGTTCATGCCGGCAGGCTACAAGGTTGCCGAAGGTGGCGCAAAAGCCCGCCCGGCTGGCGCCCCATCCCGCGCGCCCTCATATATGATCCGTGCTGCCCTCACCCGCCCTGGCCGCCGGCACCGGCCGGGCCGTCATCCTCACCCCCGATGGCGAGCTCCTCACTCTGCCCGCCGCCGAAGCCGCCGCCGCACTCCGCGCCCTGCCGCCGCCGCTCCTCGTCCACGCACCCGCCACCTTCCGCCGCCTCGGCCAGCGCCCCACCCCGGCGCTCGACCTGCTGGAGCTCTACGCCTTCGTCCTCCCCGCCCGCCCCGCCGCCCCCACGCCGCGCGGCCTGGCCCTGGCGCTCGACATCGCGCCCCCCACCACCCTCGAGCAGGCCGCGGCCACCCTGCACGACATCGCCGAGGCGCTGCTCTCCCGCCTGCATGCCGGCCGCGCCCTGCCCATCCACACGAACGCCGCCGGCATCGCCGCCCGCATGGGCCGCGCCGGCTGGCTCTGGGCGCCCGCCATCCAGGCCGCGCTGGCCGACCCGTCAATCTCGCTCGAGGGCTTCCACGCCTACCGCAAGCTCCCCGAATGGGAGGAAGCCGCCCCACCCCCGCCGCCCAGCGCCCACCCGGTGCCCGCCGCCGAAGCCCGCACGCGCCTGGCCCGCCTGCTCGGCCCGCACGCCGAACAACGCCCCGGCCAGGCCGACTACGCGGCGGCCGCCGCCCTCGCCTTCGCCCCGCGCGAGCACCAGGGCGACCCGCATATGGTGCTCGCCGAAGCCGGCACCGGCACCGGCAAAACCCTCGGCTACATCGCGCCCGCCAGCCTGTGGGCCGAACGCAACCACGCCCCGGTCTGGATCAGCACCTACACCAAGCTGCTGCAGCGCCAGATCGACGCCGAACTCACCCGCCTGCACCCCGACCCGGCCACCCGCCGCCGCCACGTCGTCGTCCGCAAGGGCCGCGAGAACTACCTCTGCCTGCTCAACCTGGAATCCGAGACCACCGCCGCCCTCTCCGGCGTCTCCGCGAGCGTCATCCCCATCGGCCTGCTCGCCCGCTGGGTCCGCGCCACCGCGGATGGCGACCTGCAAGGCGGCGACCTGCCCGGCTGGTTCGCCGAACTGTTCGGCCACGCGCCCACCGCCAACCTGGCCGACCGCCGCGGCGAGTGCATCCACGGCGCCTGCGCCCACTACAAGCGCTGCTTCGTCGAACACACCATCCGCCGCGCCCGCACCGCCGATCTCGTGGTCGCCAACCACGCGCTGGTCATGACGCAGGCCGCCTGGCAGGGCCTCGACGACGACACCGTCCCCACACGCTACGTCTTCGACGAAGGCCACCACGTCTTCGAAGCCGCCGACAGCGCCTTTTCGTCGGAAATCAGCGGCGTGGAAGGCGCCGAACTGCGCCGCTGGCTGCTCGGCGCGGAAGATTCCCGCTCACGCACCCGCGGCCTCAAACGCCGCGTGCTCGATCTGCTGGTAGGCGACGCCCAGCTCGAAGCCCCGCTGGACGCCCTGCTCGGCGCCGCCCGCGCGCTGCCCGCCCCCGGCTGGTCCTCCCGCATCACCAACGAACCCACCCCGCCGGCCGAGGCGGCGCTGGACGCCGCACCGCCGCATGCAGCCCCCTTCGAAGCCTTCCTGCGCGCCGCCCGCCAGCAGATCGCCGCCCGCCTGCCCGGCCCCGATCAGCCCGCCCGCGCCGCCACCCTCGAAGCCGACGCCTTCCCCCCCACCCAGACCGCCATCGCCACGGCCGCCACCCTCGAACGCGCGCTCGCCCGCATCGCCGAACCCGCCCAAACCCTGCTCACCCGCCTCGAAGACAAGCTCGACGCCGAAGCCGACGCGCTCGACCCCGCCTCGCGCAGCCGCATCGAAGCCGCCACCCGCGCGCTGCGCCGCCGCGTGCTCGACCGTGTCACCATCTGGCGCGCCATGCTGGCCGCCTTGCCCGAACCCCGCCCCGAGCCCGGCGAACGCCCCGCCCACATCTACTTCCTGCGGCTGGACCGGCGCGACGGGGCCGACCGCGACGTCGCCTTCTGCCGCCACCACCTCGATCCCACCCAGCCCTTCGCCATCACCCTGGTCGCCGCCGCCCACGGCCTGCTCGTCACCAGCGCCACCCTGCGCGATGCCGGCGCCCCGGCCGAAGCGAACGCCGAGCACGACTGGGACGAAGCCGAATCCCGCGTCGGCGCCACCCATCTCCCCTCGCCCGCCATCCGCGCCGCTTTGCCCAGCCCGTTCGACTACGCCGCCCAAACCCGCGCCTTCATCATCACCGACGTCGCCCCCGACATCGCCAGCCTGGCGGCCGCCTACCGCACGCTGTTTATGGCCAGCCACGGCGGCGCACTCGGCCTGTTCACCGCCATCGCCCGCCTGCGCGCCGTCCACGAACGCATCGGCCCGGCGCTCGAAGCCGCCGGCATCCCGCTCTTCGCCCAGCATATCGATGCCATGGACAACACCACCCTGGTGGACGTCTTCCGCACCGAAGAGGATTCCTGCCTGCTCGGCACCGACGCGCTGCGCGACGGCGTGGACGTCCCCGGCCGCGCACTCCGCCTCGTCGTCTTCGAACGCACCCCCTGGCCGCGGCCCGACATCCTGCACCGCGAACGCCGCATCCACCTCAGCGGCGGCAGCCCCGCCGCCTACGACGACCGAATCGCCCGCCTCCGCCTCCGCCAGGCCTTCGGCCGCCTCATCCGAACCTCCACCGACCGCGGCGTCTTCACCCTGCTCGACCGGAGAACCCCCTCGCGCCTCCTCACCGCCTTCCCTCCCGGCGTCACCGTCGAACGCCTGGGCCTGGCCGAAGCCGCCCAACGCACCGCCGCCTTCCTGGCCAGCCAACCCACTACCGCCTGACCCAAACGCATCCAAACAGCACGCCGCATCACCCCGCCCGCAACAAACCCCCCAAACCCGGCCGAGCCGCCCCAACCCTACTCCTCCCACCGAAACGCCGGCCGCATCGGCCGATAATACCAGGCCGACCCAACCTCCCCATCCCCCGCCAGTCCCGCCCCAGCCTGCCGCCGCAACCCGCCCCCCGAAGCCCGCGCCGCCAACCGCCCCGGATCCGTCCACCGAGCCACCGCCCAACCCGCCACCCACAACCCCACCGGCGCCACCGCCAACAGAAAAACCGCCAACCCCAAAACCAGCAACGCCAACCCTCCAACCAACCCAACCCAAACCCCCACATGGACCCCCCACCCACTTTGCCCAGCCACCCCGCGAACTGGCCCGCCATGCAAACCGGCCGCGCACGCACCAGCTCCATAGCCCGCCGCCACGACCAGCGACCCGCAACGCCCAAGCCGCCGCGCGGCGCGCGTTCGCGCGCCGAGTTATCTGCAGGGCGCCTACCGCGATCCTGACCAGGCGGCCGATGCGCTGGACAAGCTGATCGAGCGATCCCGCCGCGATCTTCGAGCCGCCGCACGGACCTTGCGAGAGGACGGGCCGGAGGTTCTGCGCACCTTGCGCGGCCGGGAGGGATTGTTTGCCGGCCGTGCCGCCGAGGACGATCGAGCGCGCGCCAGATCGGCCGCCGCGGCGATCGGCGGCAGCCTGGACCGGGAGGCGGCGGCGCGGGATGCCGCCGTCCGCAACTATACGGGCGAGGTGGAGCAGCAGCGGGCACGGGATGCCGTCGAGGTACCGGGGCTGTTCAAAGCGGCGCTGGACACGCTCAAGGCCGTGCAGATGGCCAGGCTAACGGCGGAGATACCGCGCGAGGGCGAACGCTATGACGCCCGGCAGCGCCGGAAAGAGCAGCTGGTATCCGCCGCATGGCGCGAAGGCCGCGCCGATCCGCGTGTCGCGAACGAGCTGGACGGGTTTATGGCGGCAGCCAGCGAACGGCTCGGCGAGGAAGGCATGCGGAATGCGTCTCGTGCCGCCAGCAGTGGCAGAAGCATGGAGCTGCCCGGCGTTGGGCGCGAGCACCTGGCCGGTCTTGATGAGCTGGCCCGTAGCTTCGTGCAGGGGCGCGACGGGATGGCGCTTAGCGCAGCATGGGACCAGCGGGTGGAGCGGGAGGCCAAGGAGGCCGAGCGGCACCGCGCGCGGGCCGAGGAGCGGGAGCGCAGGGGACTACCGCCAGAGCCGGAGAAGGACCCGCGAGCGGCAGAGGCAGGAACGCGGGCTAGGGCTGGGAAGATGACCGGCGCTGCTGCCTCGACCCAAGGAGGACAGCAGCCTAGAACGCGCGCCATGTCTTACGACTGCCGAGCCATAGCGAATGCGGTCCTGGACCTGGGTGATCAACTGAAGCTCAGGTTGACACACATGGCCGTCCACAAGGTCATGTACTATGCCCACGGCTGGCATCTTGCTCAGTACGATGCGCCTTTTATTGAACAGGATTTCGAAGCCTGGAAAGACGGGCCTGTTCAGCGTCTTGTCTGGGAGGCCCTGAAAATCTCAGGAAGCTCACCGGTCACCTGCCGAGCCACTAGGTTCGATCTAGTCACAAGGCGTGTTAGTGTAGTTCGGCAAGAGATTGAGAGCGAACAGCTAGACTTCCTGCGCGAGATAGTCAGCGGGTATGGCACCCTACATGCCTTCGAACTATCGGAAATGACCCATGAGAGGGATGGTCCTTGGGACCGAGTTTGGAACGCCCCGAAAGGCAAAATCTCCCTCGGAATGCGGATTCCCAACCCTAGTATCCGGGCACACTTCCGCAGAGGGGTAGGGGCCTACAAATCGTCATAGTGGCTGTGGGTGCGGCGAAACAGATTGCCGACTCGGCGACATCGGCACGAACAGGGTATAATACCACATGACCCGATTCCGAGTCCCTCCCGCCCACGACCTTCCCATGATCGTGGGCATCAACCTGGACGACACAGTGCGGCGGTACCGCCGTTATCTACTCCGGGGTGCAGGTCCATTCAGCTACGACCCGGCTCGGGCCGCAGCTCCGTTTGCGTTGGATCACTCTCTCAACCTCGACATGCTTTTGCGCCAGTGCGAATTAACACGACCGCCGGACGGCCGGAAACCGAATGCTCAAATTATTCGGTCTCTGTGGCGTCTTGGAGGAGAAAAACACTGGGCTAGTCACGATCCGCCACGCTGGCAGCTCGACTTCCGTTCTGATCTCGCAGTGTCCATACGAGCTGACCAACTCGTTGTCGAAGATGAGAAGCCCTATCTGTTCTGGATGCAGATGCGAATGGGCATAACCGCTCCGACACCCGTGCAGCTTGCTCTACTCGGTCGGCTTTTTATGCTTCAGGCGGCGCGCGCGGGCTACTCCGATGTTGGCCTGCTGATCGCTGACATGCGAAATGTCGATGGGGACGAGCGCGTTCTTCGTCTAATCCCGATCGCAGAGCTGGTGATTGCATCTGAGGCTGAAGCGGAAAGCAAACTTCAGCTGTTTGCAGATGCTCACGATCAGCTCATGCGAGAGGGCTTCGATCCAAAGGCAGAGAGGATGGCGCGTCGCCGTCGCCCAGACGGCGAGGGGCCTCAGCCAAGCTTTCTTTAGGAAGCCTCCTCGTAGCAAGCATATCTGGCTGAGGTATGCGATCAGGCAGGTGGACAGCTTCGCCCGCAAGGATCGCTGCGTGAACAGCCTCCAGCTCAGACCGCGTGTTGCGCTTGTCTAAAAACCGAAAAGCGCTGGCCGCCACGTAGTCGGGCCGCAGCTCAAACGAGAACCAGTTGCGTTCTTCCGCCTCGGCAACTTGACCCGTCGTGTTAGAGCCAGCGAAGATATCAATGACCAAGTCCCCTGGAGAGGTCAGGAGCCGGATGAAAAATTCAGGCAGTTTTGCAGGAAATCGGGCGGGATGACGATCCGCGCCTACAGCTTTACAGGCTTCTACGTATAGGCCGTTGCTTTCGGTATTAGGTATTTGCAAAAGGTTGGAAGGAATGGCGCCGCCATTGTCAGTAGCGAACCCCTTGCCAATATCGTGCCCGGATGGCCGAACCTTGGGCTTATAAAAGGCTTCTGGATCATCGAGAAGTTTTTTCATTCGATCGCTATATGGCGATAGCACTTTTGACACGTCGGCCTTTGGCCATTCGGTTTTCGAAAACCACCAAACAGTATTGACGCTGTCCTTCATACGAATTTTCCGTTTGTTTACCCACTCGATAGGCGAAGGCAACTTCGCGGGATTATGCCAATATACTTCTTCCGCAAGGAAGAACCCGACTTCATCGCAGAAGCGTAGCAGCACTCGGAATGGGTAGAGGCTCCGCGCGGGAACCCCTCGCTGATAGGCTCCCCCAAGGTCGAGCACAAAGCTGCCATCGCTCCGGAGCACGCGATGCACCTGCCGAGCAAAAGCGGTTAACCAGTCCAGATACTCAGCTTGGTCGCGGTTGCCGTAAGCTTTCTCTCGGAGCAAAGCGAACGGCGGAGACGTGACGACCAGGTTGACTGATTCGTCCGGAAGCTTCGCCAGAAGCTCCAGGGAGTCCCCGCAGAAAGCAGCCCCGTGTGTGGTCGTGTAGGCTGGTTCAGCCGGCAGGACGGGAAGAGGCATTCGGACAAGCTCCTAAGCGGATAGCTACTCATAGTCTGTAGATGCATAGTCATCAAACGGCAAGCCTGGACCAGTGTCAGAGCCGAGTTGCATCCCATCCACACGTGAGATCTTAGCCCGGAACCTGCGACGTTTGCGCGGCGAGCGCAGCCTGTCACAGGAGGCTCTTGCCGATCTGGCTGGGCTACACCGGACCTATGTCGGGTCAATTGAACGCGGCGAGAGGAACGTGTCGCTCGACAATATAGAGCGACTGGCGAAAGCACTAAAGATTGTTGCGGCCGATTTAATTAGGAACGAAGTCGAATGACATCTTTCAGCCTAATCGGCTCAAATGGGCTTTAAAACCGACACGAGCTTCTTGCGGTTTCTTACCATGGGCGCGCTCGGTCCGCAGCATGTCATGGGACAACTTACCCGATTGGGTTTTGTTCCAATAGAGTTGGAGCGGTATGCAAGCTCCAACAAAATATGGAGTACAAAAATCAAGCGCCTGCGCCTACCGGACCTTTTGTGTGTCCGTACAGGCATGAGGGTCGAGGTGAAGGCAAAATCTAATCTCGAAATCCGGATAAGTCATGCGCCCAACAATCCAGATCGGCACTGGGATGCGGGCAATGCGGATGAAGACATCATCGCACTTGTCCCATGCTACATCGGGGATACCGGACCCTGCGTCGCGGGCGGAGCAAGTTTCTTCAGTGTCAGTAACCTTCGACAATCGGTAGATCAAAATCAATTAAGTCGCTTAAAAGCGGCATCAGAAGGGTCTGAGCAGCATTTAACTTGGCCCGCTATTGTGTCTAACAGGCCGGGGGTCGTAGTCGACGTGACACCAACCCACCTTGGGGTTGAATGGTCAGGTGATGGTAAGTCTCCTCGCCGTCATACCTATACCCTTAATGGCAAGGTCCCTTATGTCCGCCGCGCAAGCAGGTTTGCCGGCGAAACCCAATTTCTGGCCGGAACTCCGGCGGCGATGGCTGACCTCAGTCCGTACCTGGAACAGCGATATGATCCGCTTTCCGACCTTGGGAGTGACGACCGCATCACTCGCTATTCAGCAGCCAAAGCTCTTGCATTTCGTAGTGACCTCCACTTGAGCGCAAGACCCATTCTTGAACAGCAAATTGGAAAAGACGCGGATCAGCGTGTTACGCTTGAGATAGCGAACACGGCTGCAGGACTGGGGATATCGTCTGCAGCAGACTTCATCCTCAACGTCATTCATGAACAGGCTAGCGGCCCGATGCGGATGGAGGCCGTCTTTATCGTTACGGAGTTAGGAAGGCGTGGCCAAGTAGACTTTGCGACTGCCGAATTGGATAGCATCGCGGGAGATCGCGATCGCTTTCGGGAAGACGAAGCGCGACAGGCAGCCGTTTGGGGCCTTGGTCATGCCGGGGTCCGTGCATACGACAAGCTTCTCCCGTATCTAACAAACTCCGAGGAGAACGTTGCGCTTCACGCAATTGCAGCTTTTGGAACTGACACGCCTTGCGAGGTTATCGCAGACTTAATTCAGGGAATGCTTTCGGGCGAGCCGATGCAGTCCGCCTCCTACTCGGCAGCCCTGCAGATCATTGGCAGCGAAACCGTTATCACCTCTCTTTCTGATGCAGCAAAGGCCGATCATCCCCGCCGACCCTGGATCATTGCTACACTTGGACACCTCGCTGAACCAAGTGTTCGCAGGGCGCTCAACGACAATCCCATTTTAACGGAATTGGAGCCGATGTTGTTGGGCTCATCACCTGGGAACTGGCTGGCGCGGGAGGACACCAGTGTCAGCCTAGCTTTCTTGGCGAAACAATGCCTGTGACCTTGTATCACTCCGTCGAACGACCGTTTGCCAAACGCCCTCACCCCCCACCCAAAACCCGCACCAAAGCCGGCGCCAAACCCGCCAGCTCCCGCAAATGCGCCGCCGTCAGCCTCCGCAACACCCCCTCCGCCCGCGGCGTCATCACCACCCCCACCCGCCGCCGATCCGCCGCCAACGCCACCTTCCGCACCAGCCCCGCCTCCACCATCCGCCCCACCAGCTCGGCCGCGCTATGCGGCGCAATAATCAGCTGCTCGGCCAACATACCCACCGTCGGCGGCTCCGCCCCGCCATGCCCCGCAATGGCCAGCAGCGCCTGATGCTGCTGCGGCGGCAAACCCGCCGCCAGCGCCGCCGCCTCGCTGAACGAGAGAAACCGCCGCAGCGCATGCCGGAACGCCGCCAGCGCCGCATATTGCGCCTGCCCCAGCGCCGCCCCCTCCTCATCCTCCATCCGCACCCTGCCCCTGGATTATGTCGTCTCACGATATATGTTTGGCCCCGAACCGCACAGAAGCCCTCATGGACCACACCTTCCCGCCGCGCCCCGCCGCACCCCCCGCCGCGGCGCGCCGCACGCCGCTCGCCGATTTCCGGGCCGACCCGCGCCTTCTGATGCTCGCCGCCATGGCCCTGGTCATCGGCACCGGCGGCGCAGGCGCCGCCTGGGTCCTCGTCAAACTCATCACGCTCGTCACCAACCTGGTCTGGTTCGGCGCCCCCGATGTCGCCACCCGCTCCATGGCCATGGCCACGCGCAGCCCCTGGATGGTTGCCGCCCCCGTCATCGGCGGCCTGGCCATCGGCCTCATGGCCCGCTTCGGTTCCGAGAAGATCCGCGGCCACGGCATCCCCGAAGCCATCGAGGCCATCCTCATCGGCGGCAGCCGCATGTCCCTCAAGGTCGCCGTGCTCAAGCCGATCTCCTCGGCCCTCTCCATAGGCACCGGCGGCCCGTTCGGCGCCGAAGGCCCCATCATCATGACAGGCGGCGCCATCGGCTCGCTCTTCGCCCAGTTCTTCCACCTCAGCGCGGCCGAACGCAAAACCCTGCTGGTCGCCGGCGCCGCCGCCGGCATGACGGGCATCTTCGGCACCCCCGTCGCCGCCGTGCTCCTCGCCGTCGAGCTGCTGCTCTTCGAATGGCGCCCCCGCAGCTTCATCCCCGTGGTTGCCGCCGCCATCGCCGCCATGGCCTGGCGCCCCATGCTGTTCGGCGCCGCCCCGCTCTTCCCCTTCGCCGCCGCCGGCCCCGCCATGCCCTGGGGCCTGCTCGGCGGGGCCGCCACCGGCATCCTCGCCGGCCTGCTCTCCACCCTTCTCACCAAGCTCCTCTACCGCGCCGAAGACGCGTTCGAACGCCTGCCCATCCACTGGATGTGGTGGCCGATGCTCGGCGGCCTCTGCGTCGGCCTCGGCGGCCTCATCGAACCCCGCGCGCTCGGCGTCGGCTACGACGTCATTAACGACCTCCTCACCGCCCCCATCGCCGTCCGCGCCGTGCTGGCCATCCTGCTCGTCAAGGCCGCCATCTGGCTGCTCGCCCTCGCCTCGGGCACCTCGGGCGGCGTGCTGGCGCCGCTGCTGATCCTGGGTGGCGCCCTGGGCTGGCTCACCGGCCACGCGCTCCCCGGCGCGCCCGGCTACTGGGCGCTGCTCGGCATGGCCGCCATGCTCGGCGGCACCATGCGCGCACCCCTCACCGGCGCCCTGTTCGCCGTCGAGCTCACCGGCAACCTCGCCGCCCTGCCCGCTTTGCTCACCGCCACGGTCGCCGCCTACGCCGTCACCGTCCTGCTGCTGCGCCGCTCCATGCTCACCGAAAAGATCGCCCGCCGCGGCCAGCACATCACCCGCGAATACGGCGTGGACCCGTACGAGCTCACCCGCGTCGCCGACATCATGGCCCGCCAGATCGACACCCTGCCCGCCGGCCTGCCCATCCCCCAGGCCGTCGCCGCCCTCCAGGCCGGCCGCCACCGCATCTACCCGGTGCTCGACCCCGCCGGCCGCCCCATCGGCCTCGTCTCCCGCGCCGACGCACTGCGCTGGGATGTCGAAGGCGCCCACGAGGCCGAAACCCTGGGCGAACACGTCTCGGACGCCTCCCTCCCGGTCCTCCACCCCAACGACGTCGCCTCACACGCGGTCGACATCATGCTGGCCACCGACCAGGGCCGCATCCCGGTCACCGACCCGCTCACCGGCGCCCTCGTCGGCCTCGTCACCCGCAAGGACCTGCTGCAGATCCGCGCCACCGTCACCCGCACCGAACACGAACGCCGCGCCTATTTCCGCCCCGCCCAGCCCACCCCGGCGTAAGGCGCGCCCCCACCCGCACCGCGTCAGGCCACCAGCCCCACCGTCCCGCTGATCGCGGCCGTCAGCATATCGACGAAAACCCGCGTCTTGGTCGGCAATATCCGGTCCGGCAGCACCACGGAAATCGCCACCGGCGCCAGCGTCCACCCGGGCAGCACCGGCACCAGCACGCCGGCGTCCACATCGTCGCGCGCCATCAGCGCATCCACCACCGCAATGCCCACGCCCAACCGCGCCAAATGCCGGATCATCGTCATGTTGTTGGCGCACAACGCATCCGTGGCGGCCACCTCCACATGCTCGGCGCCATCCGACAGCCGCCACTCGCCCCGGTCGCCCTTGTGCAGCAGATGAATGCGCCGATGCCCCGCCAGCGCCGCCGGATGCTCCGGCACGCCATGCCGCTCCAGATAAGCCGGCGCGGCGAACAAACTCGCACTCAACCCCGCCAGCCGCCGCACCGTCAGCGTGGAATCCGGCAACACCCCCAGCCGGATCGCCAGGTCGAACCCCTCGGCCACCAGATCCACCCGCCGCGGCGACAGATCCAAATCCAGCCGCATCCCCGGAAACCGCTCCAGATACGCCGCCAGCACCGGCGCCACCAACCGCGGCCCGATCTCCGCCTCCACCGACAGCCGCAACACCCCGCGCGGCTCGTCCAGCAGCCCGCGCACATGCTGGTGCGCCTCCCGCGCCGCCTCCACGATCGCCTCGCACCGCGCCAGATAAATCACCCCCGCCTCGGTCAGCTCCACGATCCGCGTCGTGCGCGCCAGCAGCTTCAACCCCAACGACGCCTCCAGCGCCGCAATCCGCCGCGACAGCGTCGATGTCGGCACCCCCACCACCGCCGCCGCCCGCGAAAAGCTGCGGCTCCGCGCCACCGCAACGAACAAGGCCAGATCGCGCAGCTCATCCATGGCCCAGTCTATCCCATCAGCGGAAAGATGTTTCCTACCACGCTCCCCTATCCCGAAACCGCCGCTGCGCTAAGCACGCAACGACACCTCACCCCGGAGCGCCCCATGGCCGAATTCCAACGTTTCACCCCAGCCGACAGCCTGATCATGCTGGTCGATCACCAGACCATGACCATCGACTGGGTCCACAGCCTGCCCAAAGCCACCACCATCGCCAGCTGCCGTGTGCTCGCCCGCATGGCCGAGGCCTACGCCATGCCCCTCGTGCTCACCACCACCATGGAAGAGTATGTCGGCCCCACCATCCCCGACATCGCCACCCTCGCCCCCAAAGCCTTCGAGCAGCGCTACAGGCGCGGCGGCGAACTCAGCTGCTGGGATGCCGCCGACCTCCGCGACGGCGTCGCCACAATCGGCCGCCGCAACATCGTCCTGGCCGGCCTCACCACCGACATCTGCCTGTTCTGGGCCGCCGTCGATGCGCAACGCCTCGGCTACCGCGTCATGGTCGTGGCCGACGCCTGCGGCACCATGACCGCGCTCGGCGACACGCTCACCTACGATCGCCTGCGCGGCCTCGGCATCACCGTCGCCGTGGTCAACCAGGCCGTCACCGAACTGGTCAGCAATTTCGGCACGCCCGAAGGCCAGAAAGCGCAAACCATCATGGGCGACGAGATCATCTCCAAACTCGCCCAGTCCTGAATCCTCGCCATGCACGCCATCATCGATGCCGGGCACCGCATCCACACGCTGATCAACACCTTCACTGTCACGCCCGACCGGCAGGAAGCCGTCATTGCCGCGCTGCGCGCCTTCACCGAAGCGCATGCGCGGTCGCAACCCGGCTTCCTTGCCGCCTCCGTCCACGCCAGCCTCGATGGCCACCGCGTCGTCAACTACGTGCAATGGCGCACCGGCGCCGATCTCGCCGCCGCGCTCGCCACGCCCGCCGCCCGCGCGCACATGGCCGAAGTCGCAAGCCTCGCCACCGCCATCGATCCCGTCACCTACCGCGTCGCCTATGTCGGCGCGCTCCCGCATGCAGCACCGTGAGGTGCTACGTGCGGCCGCGCTGGCCCTGGCCCTCCTCGGCCCGCCGGCGCGCGCCCACGCCCAATCGCCCTTCCGTTACGACGACGACGTCACGCAATACGCCAACCCCGCCGCCCGCATCAGCCTGGCCGACGAGCTCAAATACATCCCCCTCGGCGCGCCCGACCAATACCTCTCCTTCGGCGCCGATCTGCGCGAACGCATCGAAGCCGACAGCAACGCCCTGCTCGGCTTCCGCGACCGCTCGGCCAATCTCTACGACCTGCACCGCATCCTGGTCTTCGCCGACCTGCAGGACGGCAACATCCGCGCCTTCCTCCAGCTCAGCAGCGCCACCGAAGCCGGCCGCGCCAAAGGCCCGCTGCCCACCGATATCGACCGCGGCGACCTCGCCCAGGCCTTCCTCGACTACACCCCCACCATCGCCGGCATGCCGCTCACATTACGCGGCGGCCGCTTCGAAATGGCCTACGACGAAGGCGCGCTGATCGGCCTGCGCGACGGCCCGAACGTCCGCCAGGTCTGGCAAGGCGTGCAGGCCTACACCGTCCTTCCCGAAGCCCGCATCGATGCCTTCCTGGTCCAGCCGATCGGCATCGGCCCCAGCTATTTCGACGACCACGCGCTGCACGGCCAACTGCTGTGGGGCGTCCATCTCAGCGCGGCACCCGCCGCCCTCGCCCCCGTCCGGCTCACCGCCTTCTACTACGGCAACACCATGCCGCATGTCGGCCTCTACCAGGCCCACGGAAGCGAGCTCACCCACACGCTCGGCCTGCGCCTGCTGGCCACAATCGGCCCCCTCGACGGCTCGCTCGGCGGCATCGCCCAGTTCGGCCACACCGCCACCCAAACCGTCGCCGCCCACGCCGCCCACGCCGACGCCGGCTACACCCTGCCCGCCCCCTGGGCCCCCCGCCTCGGCCTCCGCGCCGACGCACTCAGCGGCGGCAACAACACCCAAGGCACGCTGCACACCTTCAACGCACTCTACCCGAACTACGCCTACTCGACCGAAGCCACCATCGAAGCCCCCGCCAACCTCATCGAACTCGGCCTCACCCTCGCTTTCCACCCCACCCCAGCCATCACCATCAACGCCACACTAGAAGGCCTCTGGCGCTACAGCACCGCCGACGCCGTCTACGCCGCCCCCACCTTCCCCCTCATCCCGCCCAACCCCGCATCCCAACACCGCTACACCGGCCTCGAACACCAACTCGAAGCCACCTGGCACGCCACCCCCCATCTCGACCTTACCGCCGCCTACGTCCACTTCGAACCCGGCCACTTCCTGCAAGCCGCCCACGCCCACCCCCAGGATTTCGGCATGTCCGAAATCGCCCTGCATTTCTGAACCCGCGCGCATCCCGGAGCATCCATGGCCCTCGCATTTCTCGGCATCTCCGGCAGCCTGCGCGCCGCCTCGCTCAACACCGCAACCTTGCGCGCCGCAGCCACGCTCGCGCCGCAGGAAACAACACTCACCCTGGCCGACATCGCCGGCGTGCCGCTATACAACGACGACGTCAGGGCGTCCGGCATCCCGGCCAGCGTCGAGGCGCTGCAACGCCAGATCGCAGCCGCCGACGCCGTCATCATCGCAACACCCGAATACAACTACGCGGTGCCAGGCGTGCTGAAGAACGCCATCGACTGGATCTCACGCACCGAACCGCAACCATTCGCGCGCAAACCGGTCGCCATCATCGGTGCCACACCCGGGGCCTTCGGCACTGCCCGCGCGCAATACGATCTGCGCAAAAGCTTCGTCTATCTCGACGCCTACGTCCTGAACAAACCCGAAGTGCTGATCGCCGCCGCCCACACACGCTTCGATGCCAACGGCCAACTCACCGACACCACCACCCGCAACATCCTCGCCTCCATGCTCACCGCCCTGAGCGCGTGGACACTGCAATTGCGGCAAGCCTGATGCGCCGTCACCGCCCCCGGGAGGTCAGCGTCGCTTCGGCAAGATGTATCTGTCCCCCCAAAAGCTCCGGCAATGCAGTAGTTGACGAACCCAGGCCGTGAAGTAAGGCTGGATCAGTGTCAACGGTTACAGCGGAACTCGGATGAGGTTGCAGCAATTCGCGGTGCTGGCAGGCGTGGCGATGATCTCGTCGTGTGCAACGCGCGTTTGGCTCGGCATAGCCAGCAGCAACCAAAAGCCGTCCGCGCTCACAAGCGGCCTCCCACGGCGGACAGCCGATATGACGCCAGTGTTCGACGAACGCGTCCAGGTCCAGTTTCCAGTAGGTTCGCCCGAACAGGAGCTTGGTGCGGTCTTAGGCAAACAAGCATTCGCCCGAGCAGACTGGACGACCGGAGCAGATCAATGGCATTCCGCCCAGCGCACAGAATCCAGTCTCGTGTGCCGCTTTGACTATTGGGTTTATTGGAGATCAGACCTTAACGGGAAGATAGCCGCCGTCAAAGGACAGGTCGATCCCATCTGCCTGTAGGTAAGCGTCAAACCGACTTTTCCCGTGTCGATCCTACTTTCTCCGCCTCCAGCTGCGGCGACCTTCGCCTCCGCGCTACCACCGCCTTCAGCTTCTCACCAAACGCTGCCTCGTCTTGGTCGCAGCATAGCTTGCGAGTTACCTCGCGAAATCGATCGATTTAAGGTTTGACGGACTTATCCGACAAGTGATGAGACATGTGTGACGGCTGCGCCCGACGCTTAACCGTGCCTTCCTTCTGGCCGATGACGTCGCGCGAGTTCTAACAAGTCAACCAGCGCCGCCCATTAGGTCCAGCTTGCCACCGCTCGTCATGGCAGCGCGCAGGCGGTGCGACACAAAACACGCGGTCTGACCGTTACGCCAAGCGTGCGGGAAAGCTGGTTAGAGCTGATACCTTTTCTGCTGCTGCACATCAGGTAAGCGGCCCGTAGCCACACACGCAGCTTGACGTAGCTGCTTTCCAAAACAGTGCCCACCGTAGCACGGCTCTGCTCGCGGCACGTGTAGCACTTGAGAAGGCCGGGGCGAGTTGCCTAGCCGTTTCCGGCTTTTCAAACACCCGGCCGTCGGTTCATCTGAAAGCTGGTCGAGAAACAGGCGTTGTGAACGCCAGGCATCGGATCGGCTCCGCCTATGAGCCGAAATTGCCCCCCCGATAGTGGCTTTGTCAGCCACCAACCCCCCAACAAACTTGCCCACCTCCCCCCACCTATGTTCTCCTCCCGTTCCCATGCCCCACCCCAAAGCCCCCACACCTTGAACGCCCTGGCACCCACCGCCGAGCCCGCCCGCAAAGCCCGCCATCTCGCCATGGCGCAGGAGCTGGCCGAACTCGGCATGGGCCTCGCCCGCAGCGCCGCCGCCCGCGCCACAACCCTCTTCGCCGAAGAAGCCGCAGCCCCGCCGCCCGACCCGGCCGAAGCGCCCGAACCACCCCCCGTCACCGCGGCCGTCCCGCTCACCCCGGCCCAGTCGCACGCCTTCACCTTCGCCCGCCTGTCCAACGCCATCCGCCAGGCCATCGCACTCGAAGCCCGCATCGCGGCCGACGCCTTCGCGCCACGCCCCGCAGCCGCCGCCCGCGCGCCCGCCCAGCCCCGAAGGCCGGATGCCCGCCGCGCCCTCCTGCGCCAGGCGCTCCACGAAGCCGCCGCCACCGAGCCCGATCCCGCCCTCCTCCGCCGCGCTATCGACGCCCGCATCGAAGACGAGCTGCAAGCCGACCCCGACGTCACCACTCCGGTCTGGGAACTCCTCGAATCCATCAGCGCCGACATGGCGCTCACCCTCAACCTGCCCCGCCTCCCCGATGCCTGCCTGCCCCCCGCACCCGACGATGAACCGCCCTTCGATATCGATGAGTTCCGGATGCTCATCCAGGCGGATTGGCAGAGCCGGGCGCCGCCTTGATGGTAGGCAAGGCCTTCTTTTTTGAAAAAAAGAAGCAAAAAACTTTTGCTCGGCTGTCGCGCCCAGGTGCTGCAAACGCGCGCCTCGCAAAGCGCCCAAAGCGGTTGCCGCGCGCGAGAAGGCAAAAGTTTTTTGGTCCTTTTTTTCAAAAAAGGACTGCTTGCCTAACCTTGCCCAAACCACCCCAAGCAGGCACTCATCCCCACGCCCCGCCGAAAGGATACCGCCATGCTCGCCCGCACCGAACTCGACCCGCAGGAAGCGCTCGTCTGCACCATGGTGCTGGTCGGCGCCGCCGAAACACGCGGCATCACCGATCGCGAAATCGGCGTCATGGCTACGCTCGTCCAAACTCTGCCCGCCTTCGAAGGCTTCTCGAAGGAACAGCTCCAGCACGCCATCGACGCCACGCTCGGCCTGCTGCAGGAAGATGACGGCCTGGCCCATGCCGGCCGCCTCATTCGCGAAGCCCTCGAACCCCGCTTGCGCGAAACCGCCTACACCCTCGCCTGCGACGTCGTCGCCGCCGACCGCGTGCACGGCCAGGCCATCCTGCAAATGCTCGAATTCATCGGCACCGAACTCAAGCTCGATACCCTGGTCGTAACCGCCATCGAACGCGGCACCCGCGCCCGCTACCAGCGCGTCCGGTGAACTCCGCGCGCCACCCTGGCGTTCGCCCCCAAACAGCAGGAACCCAGCCCATGGCCGAACCGCTCGACAACCAGGCCGAATCCCCCACTCTGGCCGCCACCATCCAGGAAGTCCAAGGCATCTTCCCCAGCAACGCCGCGCTGCAGGATGCCGTCGGCCGCCTCACCCGCGTCGGCTTCGATCGCGCCGCCCTCAGCCTGCCCGCCCCCAACCCCAACGCCGCCGAAGCCACCCCCTCTCAGGGTGCCGACGATCCCAATACCAACGACGATCTGCAGCAGACCCGCACCATGCAAACCAGCATGGCCGCCACCGCCGCCGCCTTCCTGGGTGCCGGTGTCACCGTCGCCACCGGTGGCGCGGCCCTGGTCGCCGCAGCCGCCGCAGCCGGCCTCGGCGCAGCGGCCGGTGGCGCCGTCTCAGCCGCCCACTTCGCCGCCAACAACGCCTACGACGAGAAGCGCGACGCCGCAGCCGCCGCCGGCGAACTCGTCCTCTCGGCCGCCGCCAACGACTCCGACGCCGTCATGAAAGCCACCATGGAGATGCAGGCCGCCGGCGCCACCCGCGTCGTCACCGTCACCCGCCAAGGCGGCGCCATCGTCTAACCGCGCCAACCCTCGCCAAAGCAGACGCGCAGGCACGGCCACCCGGCCGAGCCTGCCCGCCAGCCTATCGCCTCAAACCAGCTTCAGCTCGGTCGCCGCAGCCTTGCCCCGCTCCATCACAACCTCATAGGTCACCGCCTGCCCATCATTGAGCCCACGCAACCCCGCCGCCTGCACCGCAGTGATGTGCACGAACACATCCTTACCGCCATCACTCGGCATGATGAAGCCGAAACCCTTCGTCGTGTTGAACCACTTGACCGTACCGTTCGCCATTGCAGCCTGCACTCCATTCTCACCGATCCGTTTCTGGATCAGCCTGTTGCCAACCGTTGCGTCAGGCAACTTGGCGGCGACCGAAAGCGGCAGCGCAGCAAGGCAAGCCAAGGCGTCGATTGTCCAAGCATGGGGGCAGAAAGCAGAGAAGCTGTCAAATCCGTCATGCAGCCGCACAACACGCCGCATGCACCAACAGCGCCCACCACCACACCAAGCAACACACGCGAACATCGCATCAGCCGCACCCATCGGCAGCACCTGCAACGATCGAGTGCTAAGCCGTTGTTAGCACCGCGTTTTCCCTTTGCAAGCACACTGCAGCCTGCGTCATGCTGCGCAAGCCGGGCTCGCACCACCACCACACGAAGCCAGAACAGGAACACGCCCAGCAAGCCACCGCCAGCGACCGAGAGGACTCCGATGCGCCTGCACCAGCAACTCAACGGCTACCGCCTCACCACCGCCGAGATCATCTACCACATGCCCGATCACCCCGGCCTGCTGCAGACCTACGTCTGGCAAGACCTCGACCTCGCACCGCTCTTCCCGAAACTCACCAAGTTCCTCGACTTCTGGTCCCGCCAACTCGACGGCAAACTCCACTCGGTCAGGCTCGCCGAAGCCCCCTCCATCATCAAAGACACCTGCCGCAACACCACCTTCTTCCGCACCCTGCACTGAAGCGCCACGCACCCACGGCGAATCGAACCGTCGTAGCAAGCTCTGTTAACCAAAGCAGCCAATGGTGCCGCGCCACGCAGGAGCAAGCCAATGAGCATGACCACAACCCCCACCATCAGCCGCGCGCAACCCTCCGCCCCCGCCACACCGCGCATCACCCAACCCGCCACCCGCCCCGCCACCACCACCGCGGCACAGGCACCCGCCAACCCCGGTCACAAGGGCTCGCTGCTGAACGTTCTCGTCTGACACACGCACCTTCAGCACCACCAACGCTGGCGCCCAAACCGCCAATGTCGTAACGTCGCAGCGCGCACCGAACCCAAACACCCGGTTGCCACCACCAGCAACCGCGCCCGCCAAACGCAGCGCATCGTTCCCGTTCCATCACGGAGCCGCCGGCTGCCAGGCACACCACACACCGCCGATCACCGATCCGCCACGCCTCAGCCCCGAAGCGCCACCGCGCGGCGCCGGCGCGCATATCGGCACGCTCACATCCGCGCACCACGCCAACATGCCCGCGCGCATCTTAAGCGTTCCGCAATCTCCCCTGGTCATCCTGCACCGCAAGCGCGCCGCTTCCATGGCGCCGCATCCGCACGCAGGGAACCACCGCACATGACGCAGACCCACACGGTCACCATCGCCCAGGCCCTCGCCAGCACAGCCTCGGGCTTGCTGGTGCAGGACAGCGCAGCCGCCATCGCGGCGTCGGTGTCGAACGCCGGGCTGGTCGCCAGGGTCGCCTCCTTCACCATCGCCGCACCCGCCACCCTCAGCAGCGTCCAGCTGCTGGCGCTCGCAGCTCTCGGCCCGAAGCTCCACGCAGCCTCCGGCGCGCTGCAGCTCAACAGCGCCGCCACCGTCACTGCCGCGCAGATGACCGCGCTCGAAGGCCTTCCCGGCTTCACCCTCGGCACGTCGGCCAACCTCACGCTGTCGGACACGACGGCGCACGTCGCCGCCCTGCTGGCCAACCACGCCGCCTGGTTCACCCAGCTCACCGGCATGGTCGTCCATCTCGACGGTACGGCCATCGGCGCCTACCCGGCCACCCAGCTGAACAACTTCGCCCAGCACGGCAGAACCCTCAGCTTCGTATCCAGCGCCGGCAACACCACCCTGCCCATCATCGCCACCGCCCACGATCTCGGCAGCAACGCCGCCAGCCTCAACGCCCTCGGCGCCCGTCAGCCGCT
The DNA here is from genome assembly GCA_963751795.1 of uncultured Alphaproteobacteria bacterium. Taxonomy (GTDB): domain Bacteria; phylum Pseudomonadota; class Alphaproteobacteria; order Acetobacterales; family Acetobacteraceae; genus BOG-908. Next base: position 709,045 of record CAVVVI010000004.1, on the reverse strand, counting down.
CAGCTTCACCCTCGCCAACGAAGGGGCCACGGTCACCGTCACCGATGCCGTCGGGCTGGCGTCCCTGCACGGCTTCAGCGCCGCCGCGCACGCCATCTCCGTGGCCGACACCGCCGCCAACATCGGCAGCCATACCGCCGCCGTGTTCGGCCAGGGCTTCGCTCACATCCAGGTCAGCACGGGCACGCTCGCCGCCACAGCCGCGCTGCTCACCGATGCCACCCTCCGCTTCGCCCCCGGCGCCCACGCGCAGCTCACCGGCACCGCCGTGCTCAGCGGCGCCGCCACCGCCGCCCTGGCCAGCCTGCCCGGCTTCACGCTGGCGCCCGGCGCCGCGCTCTCGGTCGCCGACACCGCCGCCAACCTCGCCGCCACCGCGCCGGCCTGGCAGGGCGTCGCAACCGCGGCGCTGCTGTCCGCCAACTCCGTGGTCACCGCCGCCACCGCTGCCGCCCTGGCCACCGCCGCCGGCACGCTCGCATCGGGCCTGAGCCTGAACGGCCACAGCCTCACCGTGTCGGACACGCTAGGCGCACTGCTCGCCATGCCTGCCCCGGCCGCCAGCTTGGCCACCGCCGTTGCCCTCAGCACCGACGCTGCCTGCACCGCCAGCCAGCTCACCGCCTTCGCCGCCACTGCCGCACTCCAGCCTGGCCGGGCACGCCATCGCGGTCACCGACACAGCCGCCAACCTCACCGCCATCGCGGCCCCGGCGCTCGCCTACGCCGCCACGGCCACCCTCTCGGCCGACGGCACCGTCGCCGCCGCCGGCTTCGCCACCCTGCGCAGCCTGCCGCAGTTCAGCCTCGGCAACCACACGCTCACCGTCGCCAACTCCGCGCCCAACCTGCTCTCCCTTTCCGGCAGCCTCGCCATGGCAGGCAGCACGCACCTGACCGCCGATTCCCAGGTCAGCGCCGCCCAGCTCTCCACCCTGGCCGCCTTGCCGGGCTTCGGGCTGAACGGCCACACGCTCGCCGTCTCCGATCAGGCAAGCGCGCTCCTGGCACTCCCGGCGGGCACCCTCGCTCTCGCCGCATCAATCGGCCTCGGCGCCGACGCAACGCTCAGCGCCAGCCAGGCGGCCGAGCTCACCAGCCAGCCCGGCTTCGCCCTCGCCGGCCACCACCTCACCGTGGCCGACACCGCCGCCGCCCTCCTCTCGCTGCCCGCGACAGCACGGCCATACGTCACTGCCGAGACGATGACCGCTCCGGCAACGCTGAGCGCCGCCGACGCCACCACGCTGGCCACCACGCCCGGCTTCAGCCCGTCGCCAGCCGCCACGCTGACGGTAGCCGATCACCTGACGGCCCTGCTCAACCTGCCGTCCCAGGTCACGGCATCCGCTGCCGCCCTCGTCGTCACCAGCGACGCGACCATCAGCACAGCCCAGCTCACCGCCTTCACCACCCTGCCGCACACAACCCTCAACGGCCACGCCATCACCATCGCCGACACCGCACCCGACCTGCTGGCCGCGCAGCAGGCCGTAGCGGCGAACGCGGCGGCCAGCGTGCTGATCGCCGACGCCAGCGTCACCGCCTCGCAGCTCCAGGCGCTTGCGGCGCTCCCCAACTTCGCCACCGCCGGCCATGCCCTCGCCGTGTCGGACACCGCAGCCAACATCCTGGCCACCTCACCCGCAGCAACCCACCTGGCCACCAGCGTCACACTCTCTGCCGACGCGACGCTCACCGCGGCACAGACGGCGGCCCTGATGGCCGAACCGGGCTTTGCAGCCGGCGCCTACCACGTCACGGTCGCCGACACGGCTGCGAACCTGCTCGCGTTGCCCACCTCCATCCAGCTCTCCGCCACCACTCTGGCGCTGGCCGGCGACCAGTCCGTCAGCGCCGCAACCCTGGGCCAGCTTGCCGCCCTCGGCATCAAGTTCACCGAAGCCGGGCACAGCGTCATCTGCACCGATACGGCAGCCAACCTCGCAGCGTTGCAGCCCGCCACGGCCGCGCTCGCGGCAGCCGAACTCCTCGCCGCACCGGCCACCGTCACCGCAGCCGTCGCACTCGCCCTAGCCGCGCTGCCGCACTTCGGCGTGGCGCCCAGCGCCACCCTCACCGTGCAGGACAGCGTTCCCAACGTGCTGGCCATGGGCGCTGGCGCGCCGGCCGCCACCGCGTGCGTTCAGCTCTCGCCTGGCAACGTCGTCGTCAGCGCCGCCCAGGCCCACGCCCTCAGCGTCATCCCGCACTTCACAGTCGGCACCGCCACCGTCGAAGTGTCCGACAGCGTCGCCGCGCTCACCACCACCGCCAACACCGGCTGGCAGACCGTCGCCAACCGAACGCAAGTGACGGACACGGCAGCCAATCTCGCCGCCAATGCCAGCGCACCCCTGCTGCAGACCGCAGATGCGGTGACGCTGTCCGGCAACGCCCAGATCACCGCCAACGCCGCTGCACAGATCGCCAGCATCCCGCACTTCACAGCGGCCCCGTCCCAGCTCGACGTCATCGACAGCGCGGCCGCCATCGCCGCCCATGTCGACGCCATCCTGGCCGTGGCCAGCAATGCCGTCGTCACAGGCTCGGGCCCGGTATCAACCGCCATGGCCGATCAGCTGGCCATCGTGTCGGGCGCCGGCCTCCTCAGCTTCCAGGGCGGCAACCAGCTGCTCGTTCAGGACAGCTTCGCAGCCCTGACAAGCCAGGCCAACGCATCCGGCGTGGCGCTCGCAGCACGGCTGGGCGTGCTCGACACGGCGTCCAACCTGGTTACCGCATCCACCCACGATTGGGGCGCGCTCAATCCCAGCTACGCACTCACACAGGACGGTCTGGTGACCGCGACGCAGGCGCAGGCGCTGGCCAACCTCGGCACCCACTTCTCCCCGCACGGCCACATCCTGACCGCGGTTGACGGCGCTGCCGCCATCGTCGGCGCCGCACCGGCGCTGGCCTCACTGGCCATCACGGCCGACGTCATCGACACCGCCGCTAACCTTGGTGCGCAGGCCAACAACCTGGCCAACCTGGGCAACGCTGTCGCGACAGTCCAGGCAACCGACATGGGTAGCCTCACCGCCGCCGCCGCCGCTGCTCTGGCTCCGCTGGCAAGCAAACTCACCGGCCCTGTCCTCCACGTTGTCGATACGGCCGGCAACGTCGTGGCCGCCCTCACCAACCTGGCTGCGCTCGGCACGCATATCGACACTTCGGTCATCGACAGCGCAGCCGCGATCGGCGCTGCATCCAGCAGTCTCGCGGGGCTGTCCAACCTCGCCTCGGTCTCCCTGACCGACACCGCCCCCGTCACCGCCGCAACAGCCGCCGCCCTCGCGCCGCTCAGCACGCACCTGGTCCCCGGCACCACGCTCGCCGTCACCGATACCGGCGCAGCGACCATCGCCCACCTCCCCGGGCTCCTCGCCCTCGGCCAGGCAATCGGCGCGCTCACCCTGTCCGACGGCACGACTCAGATCGCCGCAGTCGCCGCCGCGCTGGCTCCGCTCGACCAGCATCTCGGCGCCGGCATCATGCTGACCGCCACGGGCGATGCAGCCTCGGTCGCCGCCCATCAAGCCGGCCTGTCGAACTTGCAGGCCGATCACAGGCTCGCCGCCGTCATCGTCGCCGACACCACCGTGCAGGACGCCACCAGCAATGCCGCCGCCCTGAACACGCTCGCGGCAACGGTCAGCATCACCGACAGTGCCGCCGCGGTCGACGCCAGCCTGCAGAACCTGGCCGGCATCACCGGCCTGACAAGCATCGCCCTGACCGACGCCAGCACGCCGGTCCTCGCGCTCGACATCGCGACCCTCGCGGCCTCCGCATCCGTCCTTGCCAAGATCGCCAGCCCGTTCTCCGTCGCCATTAACGACACGGCTGCGCAGATCAAGGCGGATCTCATTTCGGGCGCGTCCGTGATCGCGGGTCATCTCTCCGAGGTCAGCCAGATCGTGGCCAGTGACGGGGCGCATCTCAACCTCTCACAGGGACAGCTCCTCGCCACTGGCATCGACGACGGGCCGGCATCTGCCCTGGCCAAGTTCACCGGCGCCGTGGATGTCAGCGGCGTGGATACGGCTCATGTGTCGCAGGTCATGCACCTGGCCCACCCGCCTGCAACCATAGCAGTCGTGGACAGCGCCGCCGCCATCGCCGCCGACCTGACAAGCGGCAACTCCGCACTCACCGACGCAGGCGCTGCCCTGGCGCGCATCGACGTGACCGGGCCCGCAACCCTGAGGCTGACGGCCAACGAGGTGCTCGCCACGGGGGTCGACGACGGCCCGACTTCGGTTCTCGCCAAGATGCATGGTGCGACCTTGTCCGTCACGGACGCCACGGTGTCCCAGCTTGCATCGCTGGCCGCGCTGCAGGTGCCGGCCACGACCATCATGGTGTCCGACACCGCGGCATCCATCTCCGCGGACCTCGCCTCGCCGAACCCTGCCCTGGTATCCAGCCTCGCCACCCTGGCCAACGTCGCAGTCTCGGATGGCGGCGCCATCACGCTGACCGAAGCGCAAGCGCTGGCAACCAACATCGATGATGGTGCCGGCTCCATGCTCGCAAGGCTCACCGGCGGTTCGCTCGCCGTCACCGGCGTTGCAGCAGGCGATCTTGCCGCAGTGTTTGGGCTGCCCGTCGCACCGGGCAGCGTCACCATCGCCGATACCGCAGCCCACGTCGTCAGCAACCTGAGCACCATCGTCGCTGATATCGGAGCCATATCGTCCATCGAAACCAGCGGAGCCCCGCTCGTCCTCACCGCCGCCGAAGCGCTTTCCGCGCACACGGACGATGGCCCAGCCTCGCTGATCGGCCGCCTGGTCGGTCACGCCTTCGCTGTCTCCGGAGCCTCGATCAGCCAACTCGCCGCCCTGACAGCGCTGCAGGTCGCACCCACGACCATCTCGATCATCGACAGCAGCAACAACATCGCAGCCGACCTCACCTCCAACACCTCTGCCCTCGCCGTCAATCTCCCCTCGATCGGCGCGATCACCGTCACCCACGGCACGCTTCACCTGACGGAGCCACAGGCCGAAGCCGTGCTGAATGCGGCATCGGCGTCTGCGGTGATGGCGGCGCTGGACCCTAGCACGATCGTTGATGTCGGCGGGGCGACCGTGGCAGACATACCCGGCCTTCTCGGCGCCCATTGGCCCAACCTTCACATATCGGTGGCGGACAGCGCCGGCAATATCGCCGCAGATCTGGCTTCCGGAAGCCCTCAGCTCGCAGCCGCTGCAGCCGCCGTGGTCAGTGTCACGCTGACTGCGGGCGGCACGGTTGATGCAGCCACCCTCACGCACATGGCGGCGCTGCCAAGCTTCTCTACCGGAGGCGCCCCGCTCGCCGTCTCCGACACCGCCTCGGCCCTGGCTGCTTTGCCACCGGCAGCGACAGCCCTCGCCACGCTCGTCCACGTCGGCGACACCGACTCTGCCGTCTCCACCTACCTCGATGCCCTGCAGGCCAAATACGCCGGGGCGCTCAGCATCGAGCTGACAAACACGTCGCCCAGCATCACCGTCCAGGCAGGCCAGTATGCTGCGGATGCCGCGACCCTGAACGCCATCATCAACACAGGGGCGGTCGCCGTAGCCGGCAACGCCACCGCTGTCGCCCCGCTCGCCTCGGAAATCGCCGCAAGCGCAGCCATTGGCAGCGTCACCGTCACCGACGCTGCATCAAACGTCATCGCCAACCTGGCCAGCTTGCAGGCGGCCGGCTCGAAGCTCGCGGTGACCCTCACCGACAGCACCCTGGCCGCCAGCGCCGTCATCCCCCTGCTCACGATCAGCAACCTGAGCCCGTCCGGCATACCGGTGGTCGACACCGGCGCGCAGATCGCGGAACTGGCCGAGGCCAACAATCCTGCCGCCACCGCCTACCTGAATGCCCACGGGGCCGCCCTGTCGGGCGACAGCATCGTCGTGGCAACCGAGGCCCTGGCCCTGCAAGGGCTGACAGGCTTCAGCAAGGCGGGCTACCAGCTCAACGTGTGGGACACGGCCGCCCACCTCACCACGCCTGCATACCAGTCAGCGCTGGCGAGCTCGATGATCGACGCGGTTCACCTCAAGACGTTCGGCGGGGCAGTGACCGTTGCGGCCGCCACCGCTGCCACCCTGTTCACCATCCGCGGGTTCTCGACCGACAACCCGGACCACAGCACGAACACCCTGAACGTGTCGGACTCGGCTGCCCATATCGAGGCGCAACTGGCGTCGCTGACAAACAACCGGGCGGGTATCGGTGCGATTGCGGTCAACGCGCCAGCCACGATCACCGATCAGGTGCTCAATGATCTGCAGGGCCTGGGTGCCGTGGCAGGCAGCGGTGCCGCTATCACCGTTCGCGATACGGCGGCGGCTATTGCGGACAACGCGGCGGCACAATCCGGCCTCCACAGCATCGTAGCGTCGGCATGGGCGCTGTCCGACAACGGCGTCCTCAACGAGGCTCAGGCAGTCACCCTCGGCAACCTCGCGCACTTCAGCTCGAATGGTTACACGATCTCGCTCAACCTCACGGCCGACACCGCCATTTCGCTAGCGGACGCCAACGCACTCGGCAACATTGCGGGTGCGCTCAACCTGGGCGGCTACCATCTCGTCGTGGACGGCAACGCGGCACAACTCGAAGGCCTCACCCAAGCAGCTTTGGGTCTGGTAACGCCGGCTCTGATCGACAGCTTCGCGAACATCGCTGCCCTGCCAGCTGGCTCACCGCTGCTGGCGGGAACCGTGGAGGTAACCGGCAACGCGCCGCTCAATGCCGCCAGCGTGGCCACCTTCCTTGGGCAGGTGCATGCCAGCCCCGGTCAGGGTATCACGGAAGGCAACTTGACGTTCGATCAGGTACATACCGTCAGCGACACCATTGCAAACCTGCGCGGACTCAGCACGAGCGCAGGCTGGACCGGCAATACCGGCACACACCAGGACTTTTCCCTGGTCGCACGCGACAGCGCTGCCAACCTGGCGGACTCCGCGAACAGCACTTTCCTCTCTGGCCTAGCGGCGACCGGACTGGCCAGCGACGCTACGATCAGCGCCGCATCTGCGACCAACTTGGCAAACGTGGCCACGACAATCCACTTCCAGCACGATCATCTGATCACCGTGCAGGACAGCCCCACCGACCTGCTGAATCCTGCCAATGCACCCGGACTTGGTATCGCCAATTTTGTGAGACTGGCCATGCCCGTCACAGTGGATGCGGCCGACGCCGAGTCTCTTCTGTCCATTGCCCATTTCAGTCTCACCGTACCGCTCGCCATCAGCGACAGCTCTGCCAATCTGCTGGACGGTCATCTGTCAGGTGCGATCAATGCGAGCGGCTTCGGCAACCAGATCACCATCCATCTGGCAGGACCCGAAACGCTCGACGCGGACACAGCTGAAAGCCTGGTTTCGCTTCCTGGCTTTGCCGATACGACGAACCTGACCATAGCTGACGGCGCATCATACCTCATCAACAGCGCCAACCTGACCGCTGAGCAGATCGCCGCGAGCGTGACGCTGTCGGGCGACGAGACCGTCTCGGCCAACACAGTGTTGCGGCTCGCCGCGCTGCCCCACTTCACACCGGGCACTTCACACCTCGTTCTGGCAGGCAACGATTTTGCAGATGCAGCAACCCTGCACGCAATCGCCGGTGATGGTTCGGCCTTTCTGGCCAATGGTCATACTGTGACTCTGACGCAGGATGTCCTGAACCTCTCACCAACCGAGTACGCCGCCCTGCAGACGGATCACGTTGTGGCCAATGGTCACATGCTGGGGGTCGCTCCTGCCTTGGCGACAGTGGCGGATCACGGCGCGCTCAGCATATCGGCAACCGGCATCGCAGGCGGCACCGTGCACATCTACGGCGCTGATGGTGCACTACTCACATCGACCACGCCGGCGAACGCAGGCTTCACCATCACCATCGCCGATCCCACCGCCGGCCAGAACTATGCACTCACACAAACCGTCGGCGGCGTCGAAGGCGCTCCGCTGATTGTACTGGACGACGTCGCGCTGGAGCACGCCGCCTCGCTCGCCAATGCAACTTTTGGCAGCACGGGCGCAATCCAGGTAGCGCCTGGTCTCGCGCTGAATCTCTACGAGGCCGGATCCGTGCCCGCGCATACCCAGGCGGCGCTGGTCTACGATCCTGTCGCCCACACGATCTCGCTCGAAGGCTCGGCCGGCGCGCCAGTAACACTGATCACGCTCGGTGGCACCGCCCACCCAGCCAGCCTGGACGCCGCTGACATCATCATCAAGCACCATAGCTGAGCTGGAGGGGCGCAGCATGCACGGTATCACTTGGCGCAGCCTTCTGGGGGCCACCGCTCGCCCCCTAGGCTGGGTCGTGTTCTTCTCCTGCTTCCTGAACGTCAGTTACCTGGCTGCGCCTCTCTACATGATGCAAGTCTACGACAGGGTGATGCACAGCCAGAGCATCCCGACCCTGCTCTACCTGACACTCGCGGTCGCCATGGCTTACGCAAGCTTTGCGGTGTTGGACGCTGTGCGAGGGCAAATCCTCGCAACAGTCAGCGATGCGGTCGAGAACACGCTGGCCACCCACCTGCTTCAGGGTGCGACGGCACCACGCCAGCGCGGCCAGGCTCGGCCGGGTGCCGGGCATATCGGGCGAGACCTGGACACCGTCCGGCAGTTCGCCGCGGGCGCGGCCGTGCTGGCATTCATCGATCTACCTTGGGCCGCACTCTATCTCGGTGTCCTGTTCCTCCTTCACTGGCTGCTCGGTGTCTTCGCACTCTGTGCCGGCAGCATATTACTGGCGCTCAGCGTTGCAGGTGAACGGGCCGCCCGAGAGCCGATGGCTCGGGCGAGCGCGATCGCAGGCCACGCCTACCGGTTTGGGGAGGCGATCACCCGTCACGGCGATTGCGCAGCAACGATGGGTCTCGGCGCCGGCATTACAGCCCGATGGCAGGCTTTGCGATCCGACATGCTGGCGGCACAGTCGGTCGCCAGTAGCCGCGCAGCGATCCTAGGCGCCTCAGCCAAGTTCGTCCGTATGTTGACACAATCGGCGATCCTCGGCGTTGGTGCATGGTTGGCCATCGAACACAAGGTCAGCGGCGGCGCCATGTTCGCTGGTTCTCTGTTGCTGGGCCGCTGCCTCTCCCCGATCGAAGGCATCATCGCGAGCTGGCGCGCCACCTTGGCCGCAACCGACGCTTGGTCCCGTATCCGCACGGTGTCAGTGTCCGGCCCCACGCCGAATGTGGAGCTGCCCGCGCCCTGCGGTGAAGTCGCACTCAGTGAGGTTCGTTGGACTCCGTCCGGAGGTGACCGCCCTGCCCTGAGCGACATCACTCTTCACATCGAAGCCGGTGCAGTGCTGGCCATCATTGGCCCCAATGCGGCCGGGAAGTCGACGCTGGGTCGCGTGCTGGCCGGTGCCATCCAGCCAGACGTTGGAACGGTGCGGCTGGACGGCGCTGAATACGGATCCTGGGAACAGCACCAGCTTGGCAGCGCGATCGGATATTTGCCGCAGGATGCAGCCCTATTCCCCGGCACAATCCGCGACAACATCGCCCGCTTCAGCGACGCGCCCGGCGAGGCGGTGATCGCCGCCGCCCAGGCTGCCAACGCGCACGAGATGATTTTGCGCCTGCCACTCGGCTACCAAACAATGCTGGAGGACGGCACCGGCGTGCTCTCCGGCGGTCAGCGGCAACGTGTGGCATTAGCGCGTGCCCTGCTATGGGACCCGCAAGTCCTTATACTCGACGAGCCAGGCGCCAGCCTCGACGCGGACGGCGAAGCCGCGCTGTTCCGATGTGTGATATCCGCACGCGAGCGGGGGCGAACGGTGGTGCTGATCACGCACAGCACGGCGCTGGTGCGCATTGCGGACGCGGTTGCCACCATAGTGGGCGGCCGGATTTTGCGCGTCCAGCGCTCGACCGAGTTTCTCACCCTGCCGCGCGCAGCAGGCCAGTGATCGGCGTTCACACAACAAGGCACAGCCATACCACAGACTTGCTGCCGACGATTCCCGCTGATGAAAGAGCTGTTGCTTATGCCAAAATACGATAAACCAGTCGCCGTGGGTATTGCCGTGCTCGCCGTGTTTTTCGGCGGGTTCGGCACGTGGGCTGCGACTGCTCCCCTGGATGGCGCCATCGTTGCGCAAGGTTCGCTGGCTGTACACGGCAACAGCAAGACTGTGCAGCACAAAGAGGGCGGCATCGTAGCCGCGCTGCTCGTGCAAGACGGCGACAGGGTTGCCCGCAACCAGCTATTGATCCGACTTGACGACACACAACTGCTCGCCATGCTGCGCGTCCACCAGGCGCAGCTCGCGGGCGACGAGGCGCTTTGCGCGCGCGACCTTGCCGAGATCGCCGGCGCCGCCGCCATCGCCTTCCCCTCGGAGCTCAGAGACACTGATCCAGTTGCGCAATCCGTCATGGCGCGCGAACGCGTGGTGTTCACCTCCCATCGCGACCTGCTGCTGCAGCAACTACGCATCACGGATGAGCGCATAGCTCAAGCGCGGGAGCAGCAGCGCGGTGCCATTGCCGGGCATGAAGCAGCGATGCGCGGCCTGGCTTTCGGCGCGCAGCAGCTCGCGGCACTGAGCGCGCTCGAAAGGATGGGCTTAGCCGGCCGCAATACGATCTTGGAACTGTCGCGCTCGGTCGAGGCATCGCGCGGGGAGACAGGGCAGTTGCAAACCGATATCGCTCGCCACGCTGCCGAGGCCGCGGAGTTGGAAGCCGAGAAACTGCGACTGCGTGCTGCCGCCCAAGGAGAAGCCACGCGCGAGCTACGCGAGGCGCAGCTCCGCATCAACGATGTGCTGCCCCGGCTGGCCGCCGACCGCGACTTGTTGGCGCGATTGGAGATCCGCGCGCCCGAAGCGGGGCGGGTTGTTGATCTCCAGGCGTTTACCCGTGGCGGCGTGATCGAGCCCGGCAAGCCGATCCTGCACATTGTTCCAGAAGGCGTTCGCGTTGTGGCCATGGCCGAGATCCGGCCTGAGGACATCGAGCATCTGCACACCGGTCAGACCGCGCATGTGATCGCAAGCGGCTTCAATCCACGCGAAACTCAGCCGGTGGAGGGGCAAGTAGACGTTATCTCCGCTGACCGCATCACCGATCCACGAACAGGCCGAAGCTACTACACCGCCGAGGTGTCCCTCCTCACCGACCACGCCGGCGGCAGCCTTCTAAAGCAACTCAGCCCCGGCATGCCCGTCGAAATCGTGGTGCCAACCAAGCCACGCACTGCCCTTGATTTCCTGATCGAACCGCTCACAACCAGCCTGCGGACTGCCGGGCGCGAGATGTAGCGCGCGACAATGCTGGGCGCCCGGCCACGCCGGTCACGGCGATGACCAGCACAACCGCCAAACCATGCACGCCCAAATCGGCTACCGTGGCATCGAAAGGATGGATCAACGTCAACAACGCTGCAGCAGCCCCCGCGCTCGCCAGGCCGCACAGCGCCGCGCTCAAACCAGGCCGTAGCGGACAACCGCGCTTCACCTGCCAAGCCAACAGCAAGATCAGCGGCGCGGAGATCAGGACCAGCACCTGCAGGCAGACGACCGGGTGCATGGCAGGCTCGGCCAGCGTGGCCGGAGGCACCGTCATGCGCAAACAGCCGGCGGTGCTGGCGCCAACCCACAATACCAGCGCGGGAAGCGGCAGGGCCCACCATGCGGAGCGGCCGGGAATTGCGGTCTGCAATGCAGCCACGCCGGCCAGCACCGCGGTCAGCACGGCACCAACCAGGCTGTAGAGCAGGTCCGGCGTCGCCATCAAGCGCACTCGCAGACCGGGTAGATCGGCGAAGAAGCTGAGCAGAAGCCCGACCCACACGACCGCTAGCGCCCACACAACCATCCGCTTCCAGGGTGCTGCCAAGGCGGCCGTCGGCCGCAAATCGGCCGCAAGACTGTCGATGAGCCGATCGGTCGAGGCGGCGTCAGACATCGTCCCACCTCCGAACCCGCCCGCGCAGGGCACGCAGCGCCCTGTGCAGGTTCACCTTAAGCGCGCTTTTGCTCCGCCCGGTCTCGAGTGCCGCTTCGTCGAGCGAGCGTTCGGATAGCGCCAGCAATTCCACCGCCTGCCGCTGCAGCGGCGGCAGGGTGGCCACTGCGGCACGCAGGCGCGTGGCGTCGGCCTGTCGCGCCACCTGCGTCTCGGCATCGGCACCGGGCTCGGCCTGGGCCAGGTAGGCGATCTCATCCTGCACCTCGCGCGCGCCGTGGCGGCCATGCAGCCGCAGCGAGTCGATGCTGCGGCGTTGGGCGATGGCGCGCAGCCAGGGCTGGAACGGACGCGCCGGGTCGTAGGTGGGCAGCGCCCGGTGGATGGTGACTAAGGTGTCCTGCACCACATCATCCACCCGATCGGGCCGAACGCCGTGGCGGCGCGCGGAGGCGGCAATCAGGGGCACGCAGGCCCTCAGCACGCGTGCATAGGCTTGCTTGTCGCCGGCCTGAGCGGCGCGCATTTCGGCGGCCAGATCCATACAGCCGTTCTACGGTGCGAACGCCGGAGCGGCAAGAAAGCTCTCTGTCTCGCAATGTGCGTAAATCACCGGCTTGCTCAACCGAGAAGCCTGCGCCAGCCGCTCTCAAGACCCACTGAACCAATTGTAGCCCTGGTTCTCCCAGTAACCGCCCGGGTTGATATTGCTCACCGTGATCGCGGCGATATTCTTGGGGTTCTTGAAGCCCAGCTTCGTCGGGATCCGCAACCGCAGCGGCGCCCCCCATTCCGGCGTGAGTGGCTTGCCGATAAAGTCGAGTGCCAGGATCGTCTGCGGATGCAAGGCACTCGCCATATCGATGCTCGACGCGTAATCGTCGAAGCACGTAAAACCGACGTAGCGCGCCCGCAAATCTGCACCCACATGCTGCAGGAACAGCCGCAACGGCACGCCGGACCACTGCCCGATCTGGCTCCAGCCTTCGACGCAGATATGGCGGGTGATCTGACTTTCCTGCGGCAACGCACGCAGGCGATCCACTGTCCAGTCGGACGTGTCGTCGACGAGCCCAAGCACCTTCAGCGTCCAATCCGGGGCGGGCGCACGCACCTGGTCGATGGGGTAGTAGGCGTTGAACTTGAACGGATGGGTAATCTGGTCCGGGCGGAACGTGGCCGCCAGCCGATCCTTGCTGAAAAGCAGGGCTTGCATGCGGTCGTTGAACCGCAGCATCGCCCAAAGCATGCGATCGAACGCGCCGTCTTTCGTCGAAAGGTCGCAGCCGCCCAGCATCGCCACAGCGCCCACCGAAAGCCCGCCACGCAGCAGATGTCGCCGCTCGAATAATCTGATCTGCCTGAGGTGATCCGCTCGGCGAATCACGACGCATCCCTCCGCGTCGCCCGGCCGCCGGTAACCATCGCCACCATCGTCGATGGCACGGCAGCGACCAGCACCAGGTGCACGATCAGAAACGCCACGATCGACGCCATCAGGAAAAAATGAATGTCGCGAGCCAGATCGTAGCCGCCGAACAGCCACGTCAGCGCGCCGAGTTGCACGGGTTTCCAGATCGCCAGACCGCTCAGCACCGCAAGAACGCCGGCCAGGGTGACAAGTGTGTAGAGAAGCTTTTGCGTGGCGTTATAGTGCCCCGCCCGATGTGCCAGCCGAAAGGTCAACGCCTGCCCAACGTCGCGCAGGACGGCACTCGGTCGGATCGGCCAGAAATCGCGCCGAAAATGGCCGCTGCCGACGCCCCAGGCCAGATAGATCAGACCATCGGCCATCAGCACCCACATGGCCGCAATGTGCCAAGCGATTCCGGCGCCCAGCCAACCGCCAAGCGTCCAGGCCGGTGGGATGACAAACGGCAGAATGGGTGAGGCATTGTAGATCGCCCAGCCGCTCAGGATCATCACGATCATCGCCGCGGCGCCCACCCAGTGCGTTATTCGGAGGATAGCCGGATGAGCACGCTGGACTGCTGGCACGAGAACCTCCGTAGCCCTTGTTTTCGGGATGACCGGCATGAAGGTTACTGCATGTCGCCGCCCGGCGTAACCGGCCACCAGCGTTCGGCGAACGAGAGATGGAGCACGGCGGCGGCGTCGCAAGCGGGCTGAAGGAGAGAGACGATATGGTGAGACGGCGATTCCTGCTTTTGGGCACGGCAGCTCTGGGCGCTGCCGGCGCGTTGCTCTCACGCGGCGGCACCGCGTCCGCCGACGCACGTTTCTCGGTCACGCACTCCGATGAGGAGTGGCGCAAACTGCTCAGCGCCGAAGGCTACGCGGTTCTCCGTCAGCAAGGCACCGAAGCGCCGGGCAGCTCTCCGCTCGACCATGAGTTCGCGGCCGGCACCTACGCGTGCGCAGGCTGCGCCCTGCCGCTGTTCGCCGCGGCGACGAAATTCGACAGTGGCACCGGTTGGCCGAGCTTTTACCAGCCGCTCGCCAAGGCTGTTGCCACGCAATCCGACAATTCGATGCTGATGGACCGGACGGAGGTGCACTGCGCCCGATGCGGCGGCCATCTCGGCCACGTATTCGAGGACGGGCCCAAGCCCACCGGGCTGCGCTACTGCATGAACGGCGTGGCTCTGACGTTCCGCAAAGGAGACCGCTCGTGAGGACCCTGACCCGACTGCTCCTGGGCGCCGCCGCCCTGGGCTTGCTGGCCACCACCGCCCTGCATAGCCCTGCCCGCGGCGCCGAGGATGCGCGTGTGATGCCGGCACCAGCGCAGGACCTGCCGGCCACGGCCGGCACGCAAACCGCTGTGCTGGCGGGCGGCTGCTTCTGGGGCGTGCAGGGCGTGTTCGCCCATGTTCACGGCGTGCAGCGGGTGCTGGCCGGCTACAGCGGCGGCGCGGCCACGACCGCCAACTACGAAACCGTGAGCACCGGCACCACGGGCCATGCCGAATCGGTGCAAATTACTTTCGATCCGCATCAGATCAGCTACGGCCGTATCCTGCAGATCTTCTTCAGCGTGGCGCTGGATCCCACCATGAAGGATGCGCAGGGCCCGGACAGCGGCACGCAATATCGCTCAGAGATCTTCGCGGCCAACGCCGACCAGGCGCGTGTAGCGCAAGCTTACATCGCCCAGCTCGATACGAGCCACGCCTACACTGCACCCATTGCCACCCGCGTGGACCCACTGCGCGGCTTCTATCCGGCTGAGGCCTACCATCAGGATTTTCTCGAAACCCATCCAGATTACCCTTACATCGTCTACAACGACATGCCGAAAGTGGCTGCGCTGAAAGCCCTTTTCCCTGCCGACTACGTGCAAGCGGCGAAAATGAGCGGGGCAAAGTCCTAATAACGTAACCAGGAAGGGGCTGCTGGATGTCGGCCCCGAGCAGGGCTGGCAGCCCTGCGCCCGCTGCCTATAGGCTCGACAGCAACAGGCTGGTTTCCGAGTTTGCCACCCCGTCGGTCTGCCTGATCTGTCGCAACACAGCGTCAAACCGCTCCAGATTGTCGGCACCGAGTTCCACGACCATGTCCCACCTTCCGTTGGTGGTGTGCACGCTCCTCACCTCCACCATTGCCCGCAAGGTGCGCAAAACTGCCGCCGCGCGATCGCCCCGCACCTCGACCATCATGATCGCACGCACGCCCCTGGTGGCCGCATCGGGCCGCAAACGCACGGTAAACCCGTCGATCGTGCCACGCTGCATCAGGCGCTCGATACGGTTTTGCACGGTGCCCCGCGATACGCCCAGCTTGCCCGCCAGGGCGGAAACCGACGCCCGCCCATCTTGCCGCAGAAGTGCCAATAAGGTCCTGTCGGTGTCATCCAACTGCGCACAAACCTATCATAATTACAGCCAACCTTGGCAATATGCCAGAAGTGAGGATGGAATGAAGCAGTTTTCCACCTTCCTTCTGAATACGCGACGGCGCACGTTCTCTCCTTAGCGACAGGACTGCCGATCATGGACCAGATTGCCGCCCGATCTCTGCACGACCACCCACGCAGCACCCAGGATCACCTGCTGCTAGAGGCGCAGTATGGCGCCCACAACTACAAGCCGATGGACGTCGTCCTCACGCGGGGCGAGGGCGTTTGGCTCTGGGACGTGGATGGCAATCGTTATCTGGATGGCCTGTCGGCCTACTCGGCCGTCAACCAGGGCCACTGCCATCCGCGCATCCTGGCCGCCATGGTCGAACAGGCCTCACGCCTGACGCTGACGTCACGGGCCTTCCGCAACGACCAGCTCGGCCCGTTTTACGAGGAAATCTGCGCGCTGACCCATACGAGCGCGGTGCTGCCGATGAATTCGGGCGCAGAGGCCGTGGAATCCGCGCTGAAGGTTTCGCGGAAGTGGGGCTACCAGGTCAAAGGCGTGGCCGAGGACGCGGCGGAGATCATCGTCTGCGGCGACAATTTTCACGGCCGCACGCTGGCCATCGTGGGCTTCTCGACCGATCCGGTCAGCCGCCGCGGCTTCGGCCCCTTCGCCCCGGGCTTTATCGTTGTGCCCTACGGCGATGCCGCCGCGCTCGCGGCCGCCATCACGCCGAACACCGTGGCCGTCCTGGTCGAGCCGATCCAGGGCGAGGCGGGCGTCATCATCCCGCCTGAAGGCTACCTGCGCGAAATCCGGCGGCTGTGCACCGCCAACCGCGTGGTCATGGTGCTCGACGAAATCCAGACCGGCCTAGGCCGCACCGGCCGCCTGCTGGCCGAGGAACACGAGGGCGTGGAGGCCGATCTCACGCTGGTCGGCAAGGCCCTCTCGGGCGGCTTTTACCCGGTCAGCGCCGTGCTCTCGAACGCCGAGGTAATGGGCGTGCTGCAGCCGGGCGAGCATGGCAGCACGTTCGGCGGCAACCCGCTCGCCTGCGCCGTCGCCCGTATGGCGCTTCGTGTGCTGACCGAAGAGGGCATGATCGAGAACGCTGCTTCCATGGGGGAGCGCATGCTGGCCGGCCTGCGCGCTATCGCGCCTTCGAGCGTCCGTGAAGTGCGCGGCCGCGGGCTGATGCTGGCCATGGAGCTGCATGCGGATGCCGGTGGTGCAGGCCGCGTCTGCAAGGCGCTGCAGAAACTCGGCGTGCTCTGCAAGGAAACGCACCATCATACAATCAGGATCGCACCGCCGCTGGTGATCACCGCCGACCAGGTTGACTGGGCCGTCGAGCGCTTTGCCGAGGCGCTGCAAGCGTAGCGTACCTGTGACCGCTTCGCCGTTGGCCGCTGGAGGCACGCCCTCGTGCCCCGCGACGCGACACCTCCCGCGGCAATGACCAATGCCGCGCGGGTGGCACTCGGGCTTGCTGTCCTGACTGTTCTGGCGGCAGGCACATGGCCTGGCTGTACACACCCGATCGGCCCCGTTCGGCTCTGGAAGCGGACTATGCGCAGCCGCCATCAGCGTTCATCGTCGCCGCAGGCATCAGGCTGCACGTGCGCGACAGCGGGCCCCGTACGGCTCCGGCACTCATCCTGCTGCACGGCTTCGGCGCCAGCTTGCAAACATGGGACGCCTGGTCCCGCGTCCTGGAACGTGATTACCGCGTCATCCGCTACGATCAGCCGGGCTTCGGGCTGACCGGGCCGGACCCGACCGGCGACTACTCGGACGCCCGTGCGATGACGGTGCTGATGGCGTTGATGGACCGGCTCGGCTTGGCGCATGCCAGCATCGTCGGCCATTCCATGGCCGGGCGGATTGCGTGGACCTTCGCCGCTACGCACCCCGATCGCGTGGACAAGCTCATTCTCATCGCACCGGACGGCTTCGCCAGCCCTGGACTGGCCTATGGGGCGCCGCCGCAAGTGCCGCTGATGATGCGCGCGCTTCCCTACGTGCTCCCGTCCTTTTTGCTGCGGGCATCGCTCACGCCGGCCTATGCCGACCCTCGCTTCGTCACCCCGGCGCTGCTGGCGCGCTACCGCGATATGATGTTGGCCCCAGGCGTCCGCACGGCCATCGTTCGTCGCATGGGCCAGACGGTTCTGGTGGATCCGGTGCCGCTGCTCGCATCCATTGCGGCCCCCGTGCTGCTGATCTGGGGCGAAAAAGACGGCATGATCCCTTTTGCGAATGCCGCCGACTACCTCCGTTCGCTACCCCACGCGACACTTGCGACGCTGCCGGGAGTTGGACATCTGCCGCAGGAAGAAGCACCGGCAAGTGTCGAAAAGCTGACGGACTTCCTGGGCCATTGATGTGGCCGCCACCATTACGGCTCGTGCAGGGCTCTCGTGAAAAACAGACTGTTACGATCCTCTGCGTAGTCGCCAAACGGCGCGCATTCCACAAAGCCATGCCGGCGGTAAAAGGCATGCGCCGGCTGAAAATATGCCCAGGAACCGGTCTGCAGGCTGAGCCGCTGCAATCCAGCCTCGCGCGCGACCGCGAGCACGTGTTGCAGCAACATCGTGCCGACGCCGCGGCGCCGCATCGCCGCCGCCACATGCATGGACTTCACCTCGCCATGCCAATCCTCGACATGCTTCAGCGCCACGCAACCGGCCAGCACCGGCCCTGCCCAAGCCGTCCAGAACTCGATGTCGGGCGCCCGCAATCCCTCGGCATCCAAAGCGTGCGCACTGGCGGGTCCGGTGGACGATTGCACGCCGGCCACATGCGCCTGCAACAGCGCCAGCACCTGCGGCTCATCCAGTCCACCCTGTACCATGCGCATCGGAGAAGCAGCGCTCACGGCTGGACTGCCACCGGCGAGAGGCCGCCCATCCAGTAGGCCAGCTCCCGTGGATGGCCGATGCGCCACACGGCCAATTCGGCCGCCTTGCCCGCCTCGAGAGTGCCGACCTCGCCTGCAATCCCCAACGCCCGCGCCGCCTCGCGTGTCACTCCTGCCAGCGCCTCCTCCGGCGTCAGCCGGAACAGCGCGCAGGCGAGGTTCACCGCCATCAGCAGCGAGCACAGCGGCGAGGAGCCCGGGTTGCAGTCCGTTGCCACGGCCATCGGAACGCCATGGGCGCGAAACGATGCCACCGGTGGCGGGCGCCGCGCGCTGACCGTCGCGTAAGCGCCTGGCAGCAGCACCGCTATGGTGCCCGCTGCCGCCATCGCGCGCACGCCGTCATCGGATGTGTATTCCAGGTGATCGGCCGACAGCGCGCCACTGGCGGCCGCCAGCGCCGCGCCGCCGCAGTCGCTCAGCTGATCGCCATGCAGCTTCACCGGCACACCAACACGCGCCGCAGCCGCAAATAGCCGGCGCGCCTGCGCTGGCGTGAACGCGATGGTTTCCACGAATACATCGACCGCATCGACCAGACGCGCATCCAGCGCAGCCGGCAGGATGTCGGCGATGACATGATCGACAAAGGCATCGGCCCGACCGGCGAACTCGGGCGGAACGGCGTGGGCCGCCAGCAGCGTGGTGCGTACCCGAATGTTATGGCGTGCGCCCAGCCGGCGGGCCACGCGCAGCATTTTCAGCTCGCTCTCCAGCGTCAGCCCGTAGCCGGATTTGATCTCCACCGTGCGCACGCCTTCGGCCAGCAGGCGCGTCAGGCGCTCTCCCGCCGCCTCCATCAGCTCGGCTTCGGTGGCCGCCCGCGTCGCCCGCATCGTCGCCAGATATGCCGCCGCCCTGCCGCGCGGCACCCTCGTACGTGTCACCGGTCAGGCGCGCCTCGAACTCATGGGCACGGTTGCCGGCAAACACGATGTGCGTGTGGCAGTCGATCAGCGCGGGCGTGATCCAGCCGCCATTGGCATCGTGCCGCATGGTGCCGGAACCGGCCAGATGCGCCGGCATCTGCGCGCGCGGACCGGCATACAGGATGCGGCCGCTGCCCACGGCAAGCGCACCGTCTTGCACGGTGCCGTACGGCGCACCGCCGGCCACCATGGTGGCCAGGTTGGCGTGCCAGATCGCGTCCGCGGCTTGTGTCATGCGCATCTTTACGCTCGTGCCAGCAACGCTTACAATCGGCGCAGTTCGGCCCGTCGGAAGTCTGGCCGCCACGGCATGCGCCGACACCCTGTTCGGCTTTATGGGCAGGTCGAAAGGTCTGGTGTCGCTCCATGGCGGAACTCTCGGCCGACTACGCCCTGCTCGACAGCGGTTTCGAACGCGATGTTCTCATCACGCATGAGCATGGCCTGATCACCGCCATCTCGACAGGCCGCGCCGCCGAACATGTGCGCGGCGCGATGCTGCCCGGCATGGTCAACCTGCACAGCCACGCCTTCCAGCGCAGCTTTGCCGGCCGCACCGAATACGCCGGTGGCGGCGGTGATTTCTGGAGCTGGCGTGAGGCCATGTACGAGGCGGCCGGACGCATCGAGCCGGACACCATGGCGCCGGTGGCCGCCTACCTCGCCATGCGGTGCCTGCAAGGCGGCTTCACCTCGCTGGTCGAGTTCCACTATCTGCAGAACGCCCCCGACGGCCGGCCCTATGCGCATCGCGCCGCCATGGCCGAAGCCATCATCGGAGGGCGCCCAGCAGGCTGGCATCGGATTGACGCTGCTCTTCGGCATCTACGAGACCGCCGATTTCACCGGCGCGGCGCTGCGCGGCGGCCAGCTCCGCTTCCGCACCGGACCGGAGGCCGCGCTGGCCATGTTGGCGGAGGCTCAAGCGACCCAGCACGCCGGGCTGCGCGTGGGGCTGGCGCCGCACAGCCTGCGCGCGGTCTCGCCCGCCGCGCTCGCAGCTGTGGTGCGCGACGTCACTGCCATCGACTTCGACGCGCCGCTGCATATTCACGTCGCCGAGCAACGCGGCGAGGTGGAAGCCTGCATCGCCCATCTCGGCTCCGCCCCTGTCGCGTGGCTGCTGGATCGCGCAGCCATCGGGCCGTCCTGGTGCCTGATCCACGCCACCCACACCACATACGAGGAAAGGCTGCGGGTGGCGGCCACCGGCGCTGCGATCGGCCTTTGCCCCAGCACGGAGAGCAATCTCGGCGACGGGCTGTTCACCCTGCCGGACTTCACCGAGGCCGGTGGCCGTTTCGGCGTCGGAACCGACAGCCACGTCAGCCTCGACGCATTCTGTGAGTTGCGCCTGCTGGAATACACGCAGCGGCTGCGCGCCGAACGCCGGAACGTGCTGGCCGGCACCGCCGGCCACACCGGACGTATTCTGTGGCAGGCTGCGTGTGCCGGGGGCGCACAGGCAGCCGGGCGCCAGGTCGGCGTATTGCGGGCCGGTTGTCGTGCGGATCTGGTGGTGATCGAGCCCACGCCCGAGACCCTCGGCACGCACCCTGATTTCTGGCTCGATGCCGCCATCTTCGCCAGCGACACACGCCCTGCCCGCCACGTGATGTGTGGCGGCGCCTGGGTGGTGCGCGACGGCGCGCATGTGCGCCAGCAGGCGATCACCGTGGCCTACACGCGGGCGCTGGCCAAGCTGCTTGGGTGATAGCCCCGACCATTCTGCTGCCGCAACACGAGCCCTGCCATTGCCCTGCGCACGCGCGAGGTCAACGATGATCCGCGGCCGTTTCCGCCGAAGTTGGCCCGCGTCGTTACGGAGCATGTGAACCGTGAAGAACACCCGCCTCATCCGCGCCGCCACCGGCCGCGTTCTCACCGCGCGCTCCTGGCAGACCGAAGCTCCGCTGCGCATGCTGATGAACAATCTGGACCCGGACGTGGCCGAGCGCCCGGAAGATCTCGTCGTCTATGGCGGCATCGGCCGCGCCGCGCGCAACTGGCCCTGCTACGACCAGATTGTCGCCAGCCTCACTGCCTTGGCCGGCGACGAAACCTTGCTGGTGCAATCCGGCAAACCCGTGGGCGTCTTCCGCACCCACGAGAACGCGCCGCGCGTGCTGATCGCCAACTCCAACCTGGTGCCGCACTGGGCCACCTGGGAGCATTTCTCGGCCCTCGATCGGCTGGGCCTGATGATGTACGGTCAGATGACCGCCGGTTCGTGGATCTACATCGGCAGCCAGGGCATCGTCCAAGGCACGTACGAAACCTTTGTCGAAATCGGCCGGCAGCATTTCGGCGGATCGCTGGCGGGCCGCTGGATTCTCACTGCCGGGCTTGGCGGCATGGGCGGCGCCCAGCCACTGGCGGCAACCCTGGCCGGCGCCTCCATGCTCGCGATCGAAGCGCAGGACAGCCGCATCGAGAAACGGTTGGAGACCGGCTACCTCGACGCGCGCGCCGCCACGCTGGACGAGGCGCTGGCGATGATCGAAGCCGCGCGCGTGGCCGGCACGCCCCGCTCGGTGGGCCTTCTCGGCAACGCGGCCGAACTGTTTCCGCTGATCCTGGCACGCGGCATCCGGCCGGATGTCGTCACCGACCAGACCTCCGCCCACGATCCCGCCAACGGCTACCTGCCCGCCGGCTGGACGGTCGCCGAGTGGGAGGCTCGTCGTGCCAGCGATCCCGCCGGCGTCGCCAGCGCCGCAAAAGCCTCCATGCGCGCCCATGTGGAAGCCATGCTCGGCTTCCATCGCGCGGGCATTCCCACCGTCGATTACGGCAACAATATCCGCCAGGTCGCCAAGGACGAAGGGCTGGCGGCGGCGTTCGACTTCCCGGGCTTCGTGCCGGCTTATATCCGCCCGCTCTTCTGCCTCGGCCGCGGACCGTTTCGCTGGGTCGCACTCTCGGGCGACCCGGAAGACATCCGCATCACCGACGAAACCGTGGCCGCGCTGATGCCGCACGATACCGCCCTGCACACCTGGCTCGCCCATGCCGGCGCGCGTATCCGTTTCCAGGGATTGCCTGCCCGCATCTGCTGGCTCGGCCTGGGCGACCGCCATCGCGTGGGTCTCGCCTTCAACGATCTGGTCCGCACCGGCCGCGTTCGCGCGCCCATCGTCATCGGGCGCGATCACCTCGACAGCGGCAGTGTCGCCAGCCCGAACCGCGAGACGGAGGCCATGCGCGACGGCTCGGATGCCGTCAGCGACTGGCCGCTGCTCAACGCGCTGCTGAACACCGCCAGCGGCGCCACCTGGGTGTCACTGCACCACGGTGGCGGGGTTGGCATGGGCTACAGCCAGCACAGCGGCATGGTGATCGTGGCCGATGGCACGCAGGATGCCGATCGCCGGCTCGAGCGCGTGCTGTGGAACGACCCGGCCACCGGCGTGATGCGGCATGCCGATGCCGGGTATGAGGCGGCGATCGACTGCGCGCTGCGGCACGGGCTGGATCTGCCGATGGCGCGCCGGCGTTAGGCCAAATGGGCGTAAGAGCGTGACGGCATCAGGCGTGAAAGCCGATCTTGGTGCCGCCATGGCCATCCCCCGCCAGCGTGAAATTGGCTGCGGTGTAGCTGTTACCGAACACCAGCGCACCGACGGCGCTGTGCTGGCTGTTCAGCAGGGTCAGCGTGCCGCCGGCGAAGCTGTCGGTTACGTTATGGATGCCGGTCAGGTCGATGAAGTCGCCCACGCGGAAATTGCTGATGCTGGCGAGCTTGGCCGTGTTGGCTTCCACCAGCGTGCCGCCGCCGGCCAGGAACTCTATGGCCGATACGTCGGCACCGAGGCCGGCCAGCACCAGCGTGCTGCCGCCGCCGGTGGCCAGCACGCCGCCCAGCGAGGCACCGTTCAGCACCAGCGTGCCGCCGCTGGCCTGGATGATGCCGCCACCTTGCAGCGTGCCGGCCGTCGAAATCGTGCCGTAACCGCTCGCCGCATCCACCTCCAGATTGCCTGCAGCGCTCAGGCTACCCGCCATCGTCAGCTGCACGATATGCGAGCCGGCACCGATCGTCGCCGAGGCGCCGCCGGTGACCGACAAGGTCGTGCCCCCGAGAGGATCCTCGCTGAACGGGCTCAGCGCGCCGCCGACACTCAGCGCCGAGCCCCCTCCGTCAACGGCAATCACCAGACGCGCATCGATCACGTCGCCGCTCACCATGGCGGTCGCGCCATTCGTCACCGACAGGGTCTCGCCCGCTGAGTAGTAGCTGATCAGATTGCCCGTCACGCCCAGCCGCGAACCGGCACCCGTTACGTCGACAACGCTCGCCGGTGCGCCGGTGAGTGGTGGGTTCAGGATCAGGGCATTGGGGTTCGTGCCGGCCGCGCCGCAGGTAAAGGTCGCGCCCGATGAGACCGTCAATGTGCTTGATTCGACGTAGGCCGGACCGATTGTATTCAGCACGGTGGCGCTGCCCGAGATCGAAAGCTGGCCGGCACCGGCTGCGCTGCTGTTGAGAAGCAGGGCGTAGTTGCCGGGTGCGGCGGTCGTATCGGAAACCAGCGTGGTGCCGGCCGAGACGGTCCCGGTGCCGCCCAGGATGGCCAGTCCGCCCAAAGCCAGCGTCGCGCCGCTCGCCGTGAAGCTGTCGCCGGACTCGATCTTGAGCTGCCCGGCCATCGTGACCTGCGCGCCAGCGCCTGCATTGAACGCGCCATGATAGATATCGATCGACGACAGCGCGCTGTTGGCGCCGACGGTCAGCCTGCCGCCCGCGGCGACGCTGACGGTGCCCGCACCCCAGTTGCCGACATAGACGCCGCCCCCGATGCTGAGGCTGGAGAAGGCGCCGGTGACCACGATGGCGGAGGGTGCACTGGCAACCGCGCTGTTCAGGCTGAGGCTGGTCAAGGTCGCAGAGCCGCCATCCTGCACGGCCAGCGTGCCAGACCCAAGTGTGCCGTAGGAACCACCGATCGAGGTGGGCACGCCATACATCGTCGCAGCATCCACGGTCAGCATCGCCGGCCCGCCACTGGTGGCGTTGATGGACAACCCGTTCCCGCTTATCGCTGAGTTGATCGACAGGTCGGACCCCAATTCGAGCAGATAGACGCCGCTCACGCCCAGGCTGCCGACATCGACGAAGGTGTTCTGCCCCGCTTCGGTCAGCGTGCCTGCAACCGAAAGCGTGCCGGCGGTGACCAGCGCGCCGAAGCTGGCGTCCAGATACGATCCCGGTGCCACCTGAAGCTGGCGGCCCACCGAAAGCTGGGCCAGCACAACGTCCACAGCGCCTACCCCGCCTTGCGGCGCGAACGAGCCCGCGGCGAGGTCGGAACAAGTGAACACGCCGAAACCGCTGACCGAAAGCAAGCCGCTACCGCCAGCGGCCCCAATGGAGGCAAAGCCACCGCTGTTCGGGCTGCTGAGGCGAATGGTGCTGCCGGACCCGCTCACCTGCACCGCGGCGCCGCCGGTCGGATCGCCCGCATTCAGATAGCCGGCAAGCACGCTGCCGCCTGCGGAAACAGTCAGACGCCCGCTGCCCTGGCTTCCGAGCATGATATTGTTCTGGCCCATATTCACCAGCGCGCCCGTCCCGCTGACACCCAGCGCGCCGCCGTTGAAGATGCCCAGGCCCTGCCCGCCCGCTCTCTCCGCCAGCACCGATCCTGCCAGCACCGCCACCGATGCGGGCTGCGTATCGGTATTGTGCCCGATCCTTACATAGCTGCCGACGGTCAGCGTGGTGCCGCCGGTCAGCCAATCAGTGCCGGCAAAATCGGCCTGCACGGCAGCGAAATATCCGGTGAACACGAAGCCGAGCCCGATCGTGCCCGACGCATTGAATTCAAACACGTTGCCGAGTCCGGTAACGTAGCCGGTGCCGCCAAAATCGGCCTCGGACGAAGTTCCGGGCGCAAAGGGCGGCGCACCCGGCGTCTCGCTGGCCCAATCGGCGCCGTTCTGGAAGATGCTGCCCGACTGCCCGGTCCAGCGATAAGCATTGTTTGCGCCTGGAACCGGCATCGTGCACCCGCGAATTGATGCGCGACTGTAGCAACATGCGCGCGGCTGTTCCAAGGCCACTGCAACGCGCATCGCCGGCCGTGGTCATCGCGCAACCGCTTCGTGCTATCAGCGAGGCAACGAAGCGGCCTCAGGGCACCGCTCAGGAAGGGTTCAGGTCAACACCATGACAATCGCCCTCGGCACTCGCCTCAGCCTGGCCGATCTTCGCCGCCTGGCCGCCGGCGAGCCGGTCACGCTCGATCCTGCCTGCCTGCCCGCCATCGAGGAGGCAGCCGCCACGGTGGCGCGCATCGTCGCCTCCGGGCGCACCACCTACGGCATCAACACCGGTTTCGGCCTGCTGGCTCAGACCTCGATCCCACCCGAACGACTGGCCGAGCTGCAACGCCGCCTCGTGCTCTCCCATGCCGCCGGAATCGGGCCGGACCTGCCCGCCCCCATTGTCGGCCTCATCATGGCGCTGAAGGTGGTCGGGCTGGCACGCGGCTTCTCCGGCGTGCGCCCGGCCGTGCTCCACCAAATCCTGGCCTGCCTGGAAGCGGGTCTGCTGCCCGTCATTCCCGCCAAAGGTTCGGTCGGCGCCTCGGGCGACCTGGCGCCCCTGGCCCATCTGGCCGCCACACTGATCGGCGTGGGCGACGCCGACCTCGCCGGCATCCGCATGCCGGCCGCCGCCGCCCTGGCACGCGCCGGCATCGCGCCCCTGGTGCTGGGCCCCAAGGAGGGCCTGGCCCTGCTCAACGGCACGCAGGCTTCCACGGCCCTGGCCCTCTCGGCCCTGTTCCGCGCCGAACGCCTGCTCGCCGCGGCCGTCATCGCCGGCGCCCTCTCCGTCGATGCCGCCCGGGGCAGCGACACTCCGTTCGACGCACGCATCCAGGACGCGCGCGGCCAGCCTGGGCAGATCGCGGTGGCCGCCGCCTTCCGCAACCTGCTGGCCGGCAGCGCCATCCGCCACGCCCACCTGGATTGCGGCCGTGTGCAGGATCCCTACAGCCTGCGCTGCCAGCCGCAGGTGATGGGCGCCTGCCTCGATACGCTGCGCCAAGCCGCCGCCGTGCTGACGATCGAAGCCAACGCCGCCAGCGACAACCCGCTGGTGTTTGCCGCCGACGGCGACGTGCTTTCGGGCGGCAACTTCCACGCCGAGCCCGTGGCGATCGCGGCCGACACCATGGCGCTGGCTATCGCCGAAATCGGCGCCCTGTCCGAACGCCGCATCGCCCTGCTCACCGACCCGGTCATGTCCGGCCTGCCCGCCTTCCTCGTCACCGATCCCGGCATCAACTCGGGCTTCATGATCGCGCAGGTGACCGCGGCCGCCTTGGCCAGCGAAAACAAATCGTTGGCCCACCCGGCCAGCGTGGACAGCCTGCCCACCTCGGCCAACCAGGAGGACCATGTGAGCATGGCGACCTTCGCCGCCGCCCGCCTGCACACCATGGCAGACAACACCGCCGCTATCATCGGCATCGAATTGCTGGCAGCCGCCCAGGGCATCGGGTTTCACGCGCCACTGGCAACCAGCGACGCCTTGCAGCAGGCGATCGCCACCGTGCGCGGCGCGGTGCCGCCCTACACCGAGGATCGCTTCTTCGCCCCCGATATCACGGCCGCGACCGCGCTGGTGGAAGCCGGCGCCTTTCCGCTGGCAGAGCTGGCGCTGTGAGGCGGCGCGCCGCCGGGTTCAGGCCTCCGGCGATCAGATGACCTACACCCTCGTGCGCGGCACCTCGCCGCTGCTGATCAGCATCCCCCACGCCGGCACCATCCTGCCGCCCGCCATCGCTGCCCAGCTGCAGGACCCCGACCGCGCGCTGACCGACACGGATTGGCATGTCGACACGCTCTACGAATTCGCCGCCGAGGCGGGCGCCACCGTGCTGGCCGCCACCCACAGCCGCACCGTGATCGACCTGAACCGCAACCCGGCCGGTGGCCTGCTCTATCCAGGACAGGCCGAAACGACTGTCTGCCCCACGGAGACGTTCGCCGGCGTGCCGCTCTACACCACGCCGCCCGACGCCGAGGAGATCGCCCGCCGGCTGGCCCTCTACTGGCACCCCTACCACGCGACGCTCACCGCCGAACTGGCCCGCCTGCGCGCCCTGCACGGCCGGGCCATCCTGCTGGACGCGCATTCCATCCGCGGCGTGATCCCCCGTCTGTTTGCCGGCCGCCTGCCGGACCTCAATTTCGGCACCAACGGCGGCGCCAGCGCGGCGCCGGCCATAGCCGCCTGCGCCATGGCCGCCATAGCGAAGGCCGGCTTTGCCGCCGTGCTCGACGGCCGCTTTCGTGGCGGCCACATCACCCGTCATTACGGGGAGCCCGCCAGCGGTATCCACGCCATTCAGCTCGAGCTGGCCCAGCGCACCTATATGGACGAGGACCGCCCGACAGCCTTCGATCCGTCCCGCGCGCGTCGCCTGGTCAACGGGTTGCGCGAACTCGTGAGGGAACTGCAGGCCATTGGCCTGACGCAGATTTAACGCGCCGAAGGGAACGATTGCCGGGCCGCACGGTTGTGCGCTTGTCACCGGGCGCACAGGCCGGATGCAAATCCCGGCCGCTGCGCCGAACGCAAGGACCTCAACCATGATCTCTACCAAACGAAACGGCCTCCGCCGCTGGGGCGCGCTGGCCGCCATTCTGGCCGGCACGGCGCCCGGCAGCGCCGCCATCTCCGCGCCCGCCTACGCGGGCCCCGACCAGCAGGCGACCGTGGACCATGCCGCCGGCACGCTGCAGGATCTGCGCCGCGACAAGGAATTCGGCAACGCCCGCCAGCTGCTCCACACCGCGCGCGCCGTTCTGATCGCCCCGCGCATCTTCAAGGGCGCCTTCTTCTTCGGCGGCGAAGGTGGCTCGGCCGTGCTGATGGTCCGCGGCGCCCATGGCTGGTCCGACCCCGCCTTCTACACCATTGGTTCGGCCAGCTTCGGCCTGCAGATCGGCGCCAAGGAAAGCGAGCTGATCCTGTTCATCCGCAGCGAAAAGGCCCTGCAGGCCGTCATGCGCGACAAGTTCAAGATCGGCGCCGACGCCGGCATCGCCATCGCCACGCTGGGCAGCGACGTCCAGGGAGCCACCACCGCCAACCTGAACGCCGACATCATCGCCTGGGCATCCTCCTCGGGCGCGTTCGCCGGCATCTCGCTGGACGGCTCGGTGATCGCCCCGGCCAACGACGCCGACCGGAGCTACTACGGCCGCCCCGTCACCTCGGCCGACATCGTCGAGCGCCGCGCCGTCAGCAGCCCGGGTGCTGCCAGCCTCCGCCGCCTGCTCGGCGGGCTCAGCTAGCCACCCGTGCCCGCGGGCAACCGCGGGCACACTGATCCGTTATCCTGCCGTGCGCCGCAGAAGCGCATGGTAACAAGAGGAAGTCACACATGCCGAAGACCACGCATCACGAGGCCGCCGACCACCACGAAAAGGCCGCCAAGTCTCACCGCACCGCCGCCGAGCACCACGACAAGGGCGACCACAAGACCGCCCACACCCACGCCGAAGAAGCCCACGGCCATTCGACCAAGGCGCATGCCAGCACAACGGCTGCCCACAGCAAGTCGAAGGAGCACGCTTCCAAGTAAGGAGGCGGCTCACGGCAAGGGCGCCGGGGCTTAGGCCTCGGCGCCCTTTTTTGATTGCGGCGATTGGCTGGGCCTAGACCGTTGGACGCTTCCGCGCGTCCGGCTTCAACCTGACACGCCCGATTCGATGAGGGCACAAGCTGTAGCGTTGCGGATGGTAATAGCACCACCCAGCCCTAACCGGCTCCTCTACGCATTATCCCGCCAGTGCCGTAGCAATGGCTATGGTGATTATAACGGCGAGCGCTCGTGACATCGTTCCCTCCACGCCGACGCGAACTAGCAACATATTGCATCGAAGCGAGCACACGCAACCCAACATAAAGCCCGGGGCTGCTTGTGGGGATTGTAATCAAAGGCTTAAGACAAACCGCTGTAAAGCAGTTGCGCACGGGAAGCTTCAGCTCCCCCGATGAAGAACTTGCCGAGCGGATCAACGCTGCGCGCGAATTGAGGCACGGGCAGCCGTCGATGCAGCGTTGCTACCGGCAACGATAAGGATGGTAGTAGCACCAGCCAGGCCGGCCAGGACCCTCAACGATGCAACCGGCGAGCGGCATTGCGATGGCAAGAAGAAGAACAGTCGCAAGTGCTCGGACCATGGGGTATTCCAATTTGGCTGGATT
Organism: uncultured Alphaproteobacteria bacterium; assembly: GCA_963751795.1. Taxonomy (GTDB): domain Bacteria; phylum Pseudomonadota; class Alphaproteobacteria; order Acetobacterales; family Acetobacteraceae; genus BOG-908. The sequence continues at coordinate 679,200 of CAVVVI010000004.1, read as the reverse complement.
TAGCCGGACGCCGCAAATCAAAACGAGGAGTGCCGTCGAGGGTTTCTGTAAAGAAACGCGACATTTTGCAGCTTCCCGCCCCCCTTATCGGCAGTGTCGCCTTCGATTACCGCTTCGCGAATGCTGATCCGAGATCCGACATAGATCGGCATGCATCGAGAGCCGGAAGTGAGCTTACACTATTCCCTCATTCGCACCCGCCAGCTACCGTAAGCGAGCGGCAAATGCGTAAAGGTAAACGGCGCCGCGTCCGGAAGCATCCTGCGTGGATAATCCGTCCACGTTGCGAATACAGCATGGTCCGGATGCCAGGCCAACGGTCCTTCTAAGAACATATAGTGCGCTTCGGCCTCCTCGATCCAGCTTTGATCACTGTGGTTGCTCGAATCCGCGTTGTAAATGGCACCAAGCGCAGGCTGTCGAACTGGCTCTCCCAGAGCGGGCTGCGCCAGACGATGTCGAAGTGAACAAAGCCGATCCGTGTTTCAGGCGCCTGGGCCAGCGCCGACAGCCACGTGACCATGAGATCCGGCCAACCACCCTGCGCCACGCCAACGGGCTCGACCGCACCAACTACGACCGATGGAAACACGCGCCGCAAATCGCCCAACTTGGCTGCGACTTCACGCACCAGCTCAGCCACTGGCAGCTTGCAGGCGTGAAGGGCCAGCGTGCCGGGCCAGGCGTGGCCATACCACAGAGGTTCGTCCATGCTGGCATAAGCGAGCACGCCGCCCATCTGCCGGATCCGCCGCGCAGCCCTTAGCGCATCGTCAGGCGGCCCAAAGCCCTCCACACCCAAGCCGCAAGTCCGCGTTGCGATAAGCGGCGTAAGTTGCATCGACAAAGCGATGTGACGGCGCGCGAGGTCGGCAAGGACAGGCCTGAGCACATCGTCCGGGCTCTCCAGCACAAAGCACTTCGTCAGTTCGAACACGCCGACACGCCGCGACGCTTCGTCCCATGGCGCGCCGGCATGAAAAAGGTCCAAAAAGTCATTTGGCGGAAACCTCCAGATCTTGCGCCAAGGCGGCTCGATGGCGCTCAGCCAAATCTGCGGCTCATGCCCCGGCGCGCGCGCCCAAGCGGCCGGCGGCGGCGCAAACAGACAGGCCAGCATCACAATGCTGCGTGCGTATGCAACATGGCGGTTCACCATTACAGCGCGTAACCAAGGCTGTGCATTTGCGCCCCACAAATTTCTCGGAAGATCTCCTTTTCATCTTCGGTCCAGGTCACATCCGCCAATGTCAGTCGGCGGCTCCAATCGTGGCTCGATTGTTGTTCGACACGCTTCGTCTTGAAATAGGCGGCGAGGTCGGCGGCCAAATTAGGCCGGTTCAGATAATCGGCCACACGCGCCGCAACCTCGGCCGGGCGGTTCGTCAGGTCGAACTGGTCAATCACCAGCATGCCCGGAACATCGGGCCGCACCCGCGCCGACACATCGATAACCGTGCTCCACGACTTGCACGAATCTTCGAACGACTTACTGAACTTGCGCTGATACGAGTTGATGACCTCAATGCCGTTGCGTTGCATAAGAAGAAATTTCGCTTCCGGAAACGCCTTCAGGATGAAGTCACATCCGGCGATCGCTTCGGCACCCGGCGTCTTGTCGACGAAGCCGTCCACACCGTATTCTCTGACGTAGTAATACTGGGCAAGAGTACACATGGTTTGCCGGAAAACATCTTCATCCAAATCTGCGGCTAAAACACCTTCGTTGCCCTTAAATCCATCCTTAAAAGTCCTGAACAATGCCATCAGACGCGTGAACAGAGGAATGACGTGGCTCTCTCCCCGGCCGGGCAATCGGAATACCTCTCGCATCGCGAAATAGGTGATCGAGGTGCCGGAGCGCGGCGAACCTAGGATGAAGACGTTGGGCGCGTTGACCATAGCTCTTCCTGTTTGCAGCCTGGCGAGGCAAACCCTTAACCCAGCTGGAGTAGACCGCGCCAATCTTACGACCAGCGGCCCGCTAGGTGGAGACCGCCAGGGTCTGATTGCGATTAGGTTTTCGGTGTGTCTGGTAGGAGGTGTGCAACCCCGAGCAGTCGTGGTTATATGATACGATTGCATGCTCCGACTGGAAGCGACGATCAGCCATGAGTGAAAAGCCTTCAGCCGACGGCGGCATTATGGACGACGACGCCTCGAGCGCGCCGGGCGAGTTTGATGAGGTCGCCTATTTGGCTGCCTTTCCGAAAGTCGCCGAGAAGGTGCGATCAGGGATCTTTAAATCCGGCCATGACCATTACCTGCGGCGCGGCGCAGCTGAGAAGCGGCTTAGGATGCCGCTATACCGAAAGGCTTTCGCTGAGCAGGCGCTCCTTGCCCGTCTGTCCTCGCCCGCGCTGTTTCAGTCGCGTGCTGCCGAGCCGCCTGAGCCGGCAGGGCCGTCGGCCATCGAACCGGCGCAGCCTGGAGCGCCGGTGTCTGTCGTTGCGCCCCGTGCCTACATCCCAAGCGGCCTGGATACCATCCTCGTCGCCTCCGGCGGCACCTGTGTCGTCATCGGTTGGGTCGATGATCGCGGAGCACCCCTCGTTGCCATCTCCCTCCGCCTGACCAATGGGCGCACCAGCCCCACCCTGGCCATCGCGCGCTGCCGCCGGGCAGATGCCGAGGCGGCGATAGGGTGCCCGCCAGGCACCCTGCTCGGCTTCTATGCGGTGCTGGAGCTGGATCAGCCCGAGCCGCTGGGCCCTGGCGCCACCGTGCAGCTACATTGCGGGGGCGAGCCGATCAGCCATCCGGCGCGCCCGAACCTGCTCACCCCGGCCGCACTCCGCGACGCGACGTTCGAGTATCTGGCGTCCGCCACCTATTTCGGTGCTCCACCCGTCGAATCTTTCCTGCAGTTGCAGTCCGGCGTGGGCGATGCGCTGCTCGCGCTCAACCGGGGCATCTCGGCCGGCATAACGTCGCTGGCCTATGTAGAGCGCCACGGCGACCACGCGCGCGCGTTCTGCGCGTCGGTGGTCGTCTGCCTTTATGGCCGCCTTGAGTATCTGTTTCTGCAAGCCGCCCTGTTTTCCGCCGCGCCCGGCGCCGGGTCCTACGAATACGTCTATGTCAGCAACAGCCCTGAATTGACTGAGCAATTGCAACGCGAGGCCCGGCTCGCGGCCCGCATGTATGGCTTGGCTATCACCCTGGTGATCCTACCCGGGAACGCGGGCTTCGGGGCCGCCAACAACGCAGCCGTGGCCGCGGCGGCCACAAACCGCATTCTCATCATCAATCCGGACGTCTTTCCCCACGCGCCGGACTGGGCGCACGCCCACCGCCATCTCGTCGAAAGCCTGCCAGCCGCCCAGACCGCGCTGTTTGGCGTGCCGCTGTTTTATGACGACGGCGCATTGATGCATGGGGGCATGTTCATCGAAACCGATTTCGGCCTGTCCGTCACCGGCCAGGGCACCACCCGGCAGAACCTGCTGCGGGTGGAACATTACGGCAAAGGCGCGCCACCGGACTACGCCCGTTTCCGCGCAGCCCGCCTCGTGCCGGCCATCACCGGCGCCTTCATGTCCGCCGATCGCGCCTGGTTCGAACGACTCGGCGGCTTCTCCGAGGATTACGTCTTCGGCCATTACGAAGACGCGGATCTATGCCTGCGCGCCTGGAAGGAAGGCGGCCAGGTATGGCTGCACGACCTTCCCTTCTGGCACATGGAAGGCAAAGGCTCGACACGCCTGCCCGCACATGAGGGCGGCTCTACCGTCAATCGATGGCATTTCACGCGCCTATGGACGCGCATGGTCGAGGACGGCTTTTCCGGCCCCGCCCCCGCGCGCCTCGCCGCGCTGCAGGCGACACCATGAACGCCCTTCCCCGCATCCTGCTGATCAGCCTGTTCCACCCGGAGCTCGTCCGCGGCGGCGCGCAGCAGATCGCCTACGAACTGTTTGCCGGCCTGCGCGACCGGGGGGCCGCGGACGTGACCTTCCTCGCGAGCATCGATCGCCAGTTCACCGCACTCTACAAACCCGGCGCCCGCATCACAGGGTTCGACGGCCGCCCAAACGAATACGTTTTTCTGTCGCGCGACTACGATTACGTCTGGCACAAGACGGGCGCCCCGGCCACGCTGGAATCGCTTGAGGAGTTCCTGCTCCAGATCGCTCCGGACGTGGTCCATGTTCACCATTTCCTCACCCTGGGCATCGACGTCCTCACCTTGATCCGCCGCGTGCTTCCCGCCTGCCGCTTCGTGTTCACCTTTCACGAATTCATGGGCATCTGCGCGGCCGATGGCCACATGATCCGCCGCACCGATGGCTCGCTCTGCACCCACGCCAGCCAGATCCGCTGCCATCAATGCTTCCCCGATCGCGGGCCCGAGCAGTTCCTGCTGCGCAAGCTCTGGTTCGGCCGTCACTTCGGCCAGGTGGACGCCTTCACGTGCCCCAGCCGCTTCATGATCCCGCATTTCACGCGCTGGGGCATACCGCCCGAAAAGATCAGCCACGTGACCAACGGCCAGCACAATTATGCCAGCACCGGCAAGCTGCCCGCGGCCAGCGCCGGCCGCAATCATTTTGGCTTCTTCGGCCAGTATGTCGATGTGAAGGGCGTGCAGGTGATCCTGCGTGCGGTCGCCCTGCTGCGTGCGGAGGGGTTCACGCGCTTCAGCGTCGAGCTGAACGGCGATAACATCCGCTATGCCAGCCCCGCCATCCGCGCCGAGTTCGAGGCCTTTTTCGTGGAGGAAGAAGCCCGCCCCGTGCAGGACCGCATCGTCGTCAACCGCGGCTCCTACGAAGTCAACGCCCTGCCAAGCCGCATGGCGCGCGTCGACTGGTGCATCGTTCCCAGTGTCTGGTGGGAAAGCTTCGGCCTCGTCGTCTCCGAAGCCTGGATGTTCGGTCGCCCGGTCATCTGCAGCAATGTCGGTGGCCTCGCCGAACGCAATCCGCACGAGGTGTTCGCACTGCAATTCCAAATGGGCGACCATCGCGCCTTGGCCGAGACGATGCGCCGCGCCGCCACCGAGGACGGGCTGTGGGACCGGCTCGCCGCCAACCTTCCCACCCCGCCGTCACGCGACGAAATGGTGGACGGCTACCTGCAAGTCTATGGGCTCCAGGATGCGGCACAAGCGGGCACCGTGGCAGCCTTGGCCTGACAGACAGCCCTAGAAACCGAACATGTGATCCAGCGAGAAGCCGCCCGCGCCGTCATCGAGGCCGTGGTAGCCGAACAGCCGGCAGGTCGCATCGCGCACCAGCACGTAACCCCCCGCCCCCGCTTGCGCCAACGCATCCGGGCCGAACAGAGCGTGGGGCCGCACCAGAGCCGAACCTGAACAGGCGATGCGCAACGGCCTTGCCGCCACCACCGCACCGCTCCCGTCGAGCAACTGCAGCTCGGTACTCGACTCGGCGTGCCACATCGCGCTGGCCGGATAGATCAGCACCGCGAAACTCTGCCGCTGCTCGCTACCAAGTTTGAGGAACAGCCGCGTCGTCAGGCCGGGCGGCGGCCCCGCATAGGACTGCGGCTCGTCCTTGTACGTCATCGCCGTGTTGAAGATGTGGGCACCGAAGCTGGTATCAGCTGCATGCCCGCTTACGCGATGCTCATAACGGAACAGTGCGTGCATCCAGCCATCCGCGCGCCCGCCCTCGCGAAAATCGTAGGTGAGCTCGGCGTGCCCTTCCACAACGCCAAGCTCCGCCAGATCGAGCGCCAGCGCATGATCCCGCGGCAGGTTACCGAGGAAATGCTGGGCAACCACGCGGCCGTCCGCGGCGAAAACGTCGATCCGCAACGGCAGGCTGTCCTGCCACTCTGCCATCGGGTTCGGCTGCACGATGGTGCGGAAGGTCGCCGGATCCAACACCGGAAACGGCAAAATGTAGCCGCGGCCAAGCAGGTTGGACAATTGTGGAATGCCCGGATCGGGCCGCAGATCCGCGCGTTCCACGTTCACATGCGCGATCCGGGCGTGCCCATCTTTGATCACCTCGTAGCGCGGCCTCACCACATGGCGGCCCGTGCGCAATTCCAGCTGCGCCGGCCAGCGTACACCGGGCAGCAATGCGCTCACGTCGATCGACACGCTGGCGAAAGGTGCCACCAGGCCCGGCACCTCCACGGGGTGCTCCGCGCCCATCCTGTCCAGCGTGATCGCGCCGGCGGGGATCGGCGCCGCGTGGCTGTTCTGTATCCACAGCAGAACCTGCTCGCCCGCACCCGGCGCCGGCAATCCGGCATAGCGGTCCGATGGCCAGGCATTGGCATCATGCGTCACCGACAAGCCGCGGTCGCACACGCCCGGCCCAGCATCGCCATACGTATCGAGCGCATATTTGACGACATCGTGCCCCGCCACGCCGATCGCATGAATGAAGAGCTGGCCGGTGAACGCCGGCAGGCCGAAGCGTGCGCGCACCTCCGTGCTGTCGATCGAGAAGCCACCTGCACCGGTCGGCAGGGTTTCCTCCCACGTCGCCAACACGCTGCCATCCGCGCCGAACAGCCGCAGCCAGAGGCGCACGGCGGCAGCGCCGTAACCCGCCCAATAATTGGCACTCGTCAGCCGGGTGCTCAGGCCATCCTGGTCACGGAAGAACGCGTGGTTGGTTGCGAAATTCAGCCGGTCCAGATACGCGCGCGCGGTCAGCATTGCCGCCGGTAAGCGCGTGCTGTCCAACGATACGACGCGCCGGCCAGCCGCACCCAGCCGCGCCTGCACCCGGCCGGCATCGAACGCTGCCACCAGCACGGTGGCCGCCCCGCTATCCGACAGCGCCGTCACCGGCCGTGCCTCCACGCCGGCCAGATTGCTGCCCAGCGCAGCCACGTCCTGCACGTAGTATTCCGCCGGAGCCGGCATGTCGGGGTGCAGCGCATACAACGCCGCGGCAAAGCCTTCCGGATCAAAGACGGCCAACGGACCGGCTTCGCGCAACGTGGCCGCAAGCGCGGTGATCGCCTCGGCCGCCAGCGGATGGGTCAGCGCCTTGTAGAGAACGTTGCCGCCGCGCCGGGCGTCGAAGGTTTGGATATCCAGCATTGCCTTGACCTTAGTGGTAGCCCGATCTTCGTGCAGAAGACGCGTGGCCAACGATGTTCAGCCGCGCGCCGACGCCGGTTGAGCGCATGGCGCGCTCTACAAGCCCAACCTGCGGCTCACTTCCCACCCGGCTTGCGGCGTATCATCCACCGGCACCACCGGCCAGGTCTCCAGCCGGCCGGAGAACGGGCGCACGCGCCCCTCGGCCAGCAACGCGCGCCGAAATCGGCCGATCCTGGCGCTGCGCCCCGGCAGGTCGGCAAGCAGCACCGGCGCCTGCGTGGCCACGGCTTCGGAGACCATGGAGATGCTGTCCACCGTCACGATGATCGCATCGGCCAAGGCCAGCAGCCCAAAATACGGGTTCTCCCCTGCCATGTCCCAAACCCAGGCGCCGCGCGGCTCCAACGTCTGCCGCAGCTGCTGCAACACGGCAGGTGGCGTGCGCCGCGAGGAGGTCAGCGCCACGCCCGGGCGATCGCGGTTCATCATGCCAGAAAGCTGGCCGGCCAGCGCGGCGCCCTCGGCCGCGCCCAGCCTGAAGCGTCCGTTGCTGCCGCCCACCAGCACGGCCACCAGCGGGCGCGGCAGATGCGCCAGGCGCGGTTCCCAGATCGCCCGGGCCTCTGCCAGCCGCGCCGGCGTCGCCCGGTGCAGCGCCGTGCGCGTGACGATAACATTCGGCCCCGAGAGGCCATCGTGCCGGTTGGCTACCACCAGATCGAAATGCCGCAGGCTGATGCGGGGGTTCTGCACCTGCACCACCACGCTGCCGCGCCGATGGCACGCCGCCCCCACCGCGCCGGCCGTGCCGCCGGCGGTGAACAGTATGCCCGGCGGCGGCTCGTCCAGCCCCACCGCCCGCAACGGCGCCGGCCAGGACGCGGCGCCGACCCACGACCACGGCCGGCGCGGCCGCAGTTCCACGATGCCAGGCTCCAGCCCCGCCGCCTCAGCCAGCCCCAGCGCCTGCGCTTGCAGGCCCGCATACGGCTCGCTCAGAATAGTGCTCTCGTGCGGCATGGAAGCTGTTATCGCCCCCGTGTAGGCGAGTGCCAAGCGGCACGGCGACTTCACGCGCCCCGCCCCTGGCCGCAACCGCGCAGGCTACATGGCCGGCAACCGCGGAAGCATCTGTTTTGCTTGACTTCGCGGTCGTGCCGCCCCATTATGCTGCGGCGCGGCAATAACGCGACCGTTCGCTTTCAGAGCCTGGCCGGTTTCCGTTCCTGACTACACGCGCCGGCTTGCGGTCCTGCCGACCGCTCTTCCGCTCCTTCGGGCACGCGGCACAGAAAGCTTTACCCTCCCCATGACTGAATTCGCAGAACTCGGCCTGGCAGCTCCGCTGCTCAAGGCGCTGGTCGCCACTGGCTATACGATTCCCACCCCCATCCAGCAGCAGGCAATCCCGCATCTGCTCAAGGGGCACGACCTGCTCGGCATCGCACAGACCGGCACCGGCAAGACCGCGGCCTTCGCGCTGCCGATCCTGCACCGGCTGATGGGGCATCCCCGCCCCTACGAGCGCAAGACGACGCGCTGCCTGGTGCTGGCCCCCACGCGCGAACTGGCGGCACAGATCGCCGAGAGCTTCCGCACCTATGGCCGCCAGACCAGCATCCGCGTAGCCCTGATCTTCGGCGGCGTGCCAAAGGGCCGCCAGATTACCGCGCTGGCCAATGGCGTGGACGTCATCGTCGCTACACCCGGCCGCCTGCTCGACCTGTTTGGTGAAGGCCATGTGCGCCTGGACCGCACCGAGGTGCTGGTCCTCGACGAGGCCGACCACATGCTCGATCTGGGCTTCGTCATTCCCATCAAGCGCATCGCCCGCGAGCTGCCGGCCGTGCGCCAGACGCTGTTCTTCTCGGCCACCATGCCGAAGGAGATTCAGGCGCTGGCCGAACTCGATGCTGAAGGACCCCGTGCGCGTCAGCGTCACACCGGTGGCCACGACCGCCGAGCGCATCGACCAGAGCGTGGTCTTCGTCAATCAGTCCGAGAAGCGCGTTGTGCTGACGCGCATGTTGAAGAACCCGGAAATGGGCCGCACGCTCGTCTTCGCCCGCACCAAGCACGGCGCCGACCGTATCGTGCAGCATCTGACCGCCGCGGGCCTGAGCGCCAGCGCCATCCACGGCAACAAGAGCCAGGGCCAGCGTGAACGCGCGCTCGCCGACTTCAAGCGCGGCAACGTGCCGGTGCTGATCGCCACAGACATCGCCGCGCGCGGCATCGACGTGGACGGCGTCACGCACGTCATCAACTTCGACCTGCCGGACGTGCCCGAAGCCTACGTCCACCGCATCGGCCGCACCGCCCGTGCCGGCGCAGCCGGCCGCGCCATCAGCCTGTGCGACGACGGCGAACGCGCCCAGCTGCGCGGCATCGAAAAGCTGATCCGCGCCCGCCTGCCCATCGCGGCCTGACCTCGAGACGCTCGGCTCCGATCCTCGCGAGGGTCGGAGCCGGTTCGTCTCCAGCAGATCCAGCGCGCGAGCGGCTCCTACAGCTCTCCATTAGGGAGTTGCACACGCGCAACGCGTGCCGTCGCGGCCACACTGAGCGGAGGGGGTCCGGCGCGTCCTGTAGAGGCAAACAGGGCATCGCGACTTTTCGCCATGCCGTCGTAGAACAGGCTGCGTTTGCTATGGCTTGGCGCGACGCCGGCACGCGGCCGCAATCTCTGGGCCCGCCTGGCGCAGTGCGGCCCGCCCGGCGGCTGTTTGCAACGTTCCGCTTGCCGTCCGAGGTTCGCCTCTGACGAGCCCGCAGCCTGACCACAAAACCGCTCACCGATTGTCGCGCGCCACAACAATGGCGCGCGACAGCCGGCAGATCGTTCGGACAGCTAGTTATACTTCCCCAGTTCCAGCCGCCCGATCTGGTTGCGATGCACCTCGTCCGGCCCATCGGCAAACCGCAGCGTCCGGCTGCTGGCGTAGTGATACGCCAGATGGAAATCCTGGCTCACGCCGCCGCCGCCATGCACCTGCATCGCCCAGTCGATCACCTGGCACGCCATCGACGGTGCGACCACCTTGATCATCGCGATCTCCGCGCGCGCCGCCTTGTTGCCGACGGTGTCCATCATGTGCGCCGCCTTCAGCGTCAGAAGCCGCGCCTGCTCGATCATGCAGCGCGCCTCGGCGATGCGCTCCAGCGTCACCGTCTGCTCGGCGATCGGCTTGCCGAACGCCACGCGAGACTTGGCACGCTTGCACATGGCTTCCAGCGCCCGCTCCGCCTTGCCGATCAGGCGCATGCAATGATGGATTCGCCCCGGGCCAAGCCGCCCCTGCGCAATCTCGAAGCCCCTGCCCTCGCCAAGCAGGATATTGGCCACCGGCACGCGCACGTTGCGGAAATCCACTTCCATATGGCCGTGCGGCGCGTCGTCGTAGCCGAACACCGTCAGCGGCCGCATGATCTCCACGCCCGGCGTGTCGCGCGGCACCAGGATCATCGATTGCTGGCTGTGGCGGTCGGCCTTCGGGTTCGTCTTGCCCATGAAGATCAGCAGCTTGCAGCGCGGATCACCGCCGCCGCTGGTCCACCATTTGCGGCCGTTGATCACATACTCGTCGCCCTGGCGCTCGATCGTGCTCTCGATGTTGGTGGCATCCGAGGATGCCACGCCCGGCTCGGTCATCGCGAATGCCGAGCGGATTTTCCCCTCCAGCAGCGGCTCGAGCCATTCCTGCTTCTGCGCGTCCGTGCCGTAGCGCTCGATCGTCTCCATGTTGCCGGTGTCGGGTGCGGAGCAGTTGAACACTTCGCTGGCAAATTCCACACGGCCCATGATCTCGGCCAGCGGCGCATACTCGATATTCTTCAGCCCGGCGCCACGGTGCGAATCGGGCAGGAACAGGTTCCAAAGCCCGGCCTCGCGCGCCATCGGCTTAAGGTCTTCGATCAGCTGCACCGGCTGCCAGCGCTCGCCCGTGGCCACCTGCTCGTGGAAGCGATGCTCGTTGGGATAAATGTGCTTGTCCATGAACGCGGACACGCGCTCCTGATACTCGCGCGTTTTGTCGTTGAACGTAAAATCCATGCGTCACTCCCACAAAAAACCGCCGCGCAATGCGCGCAAGTCGAACTGCATCGCACCCGTGGCTACGCCGTAATCGGCAGCCCTCACTGCGGCTCAGCTCCTGGCCGGCACCAATACAACCTTGCCCTGCACGCGGCGATTCATCACCTCGGCCAGCGCCTCGCTCGTCCGCTCCAGCGGATATGCGGCCGAGACATGCGGCTTCAATTCGCCCGACGCCACCCAGCCGAACAGGCGCTGCACCGCCGCGGCATGCGCCGCCGGCTCGCGCTGCGTCCAGGTGCCCCAGAACACGCCTTTCGCCTCGCCTTCGCGCAGCAGCAGCAAGTTGAGCGGCAACCGCGGTATGTCGCCGGCAGCAAACCCGACCACCAACAGCCGGCCGCCCCAGGCCAGCCCGCGCACGGCTGCCTCGGTCGAAGCACCGCCCACGGGATCGTACACCACATCCACCCCGGCCGGCGCCAGGCGCTTCAGCTCGGTTTTCAGGTCGGCCGTCACGTAATTGATGCCGATCTCGGCGCCATGCGCCTTGGCCAGCGCCAGCTTCTCGTCGGTGGAGGCCGCTGCAATCACGCGGGCGCCCAAGGCGCGGCCAATCTCGACGGCCGCCAGCCCCACGCCCCCCGCCGCGCCCAGAACCAACAGCGTCTCGCCAGCCTTCAGGCGCCCGCAATCGGCCAGCGCATGCAGCGACGTGCCGTAAACCAGCATGAAGCCGGAGGCCGCTTCGAACCCCATTCCGTCCGGCAGCTTCACCGTGCGGTCGGCCGAGGCCACCACCATCTCGGCAAACCCGCCAATGCCCGGCAGGGCCACCACGCGGTCTCCCACCGTGAAACCCGTCACCCCGGGGCCGGCGGCGCGGACCAGGCCGGCAACCTCGCTGCCCGGCGTAAACGGGCGCGGCGGCTTCACCTGGTATTCACCGCGCACCATCAGCCCATCGGGGAAATTGACCCCGGCCGCATGAACCTCGACCAGCAGCTCGCCCGCGCCCGGCACGGGATCAGGCCGTTCCTCAAGGGTCAGCGTCTCGATAGGTCCGAACTCGTTGCAGACGATCGCTTTCACGCTCGCTCCCGGGTTGCGGCCCCTGGTGCCGGGGCCGTGCGGGCGCAGCATGCGGCAGCTTGGCCGCCCTGGCTAGGGAGGCGGCTGCCGGCGGGCCCGCATGGGCTCACCGGCAGAACACCGCGCCTGCCGCCTACTGGCGATAGGTCGAGAGCAGCTGCAGCGCGACCAGGTGGTTCTCGATGAACGCCTGCGCCACCAGCGCCTGCTGCACCGCGGCCGACGTGTAAGGCAGCCCATCCGACAGCAGCCCGATCTGCAACGCCAGCAGCATCTCGTGGCCCTGGATCTGCAGCGCGATGTAGTTTGCATCGAAGCTCGCATCCGGCGCGTTCTGCACGCTGGCCAGCATCGCCTGCTGGGCGGGCGTCAGCGGGAACGGCGGCGGGTTCGGCGTGGCAGTCAGGGCTTGCGCGAACGCCGTCTGCTCCTGGATCTCGCCGCGTGCGAAATCACGCACGAACTGATTGCCGGAGCGCAGCAGCGCATACTGGCTGGTCGCCTTGGCCAGAGTGCCATACTGCAAAGTTCCATCGCGCCAGGTGGTCACGTTCACCGGTGGCATGGTTTGCGCCTTCAGGCTGCCGACCGTCAGGGCCAAGGGTAGCGCGCCGCCGAGCGCGAGCAGGGTGTGACGACGATTCATCCGGATGATCCTCATTGCCTCCGGCCCCGTGCCGGAACAGGCAGGCAACGGAGCCATCGTAGGCAGGTTCAGCCGCCCGACGTGCTTGTGATCGAAGCTGCCTGCGAGCCGTCCCGTGCTCAGGCGGCGCGTGTCCGCGCCCGTCCGCGCTCGTTTTGCTGGCGCAGGATGTTCTGGAACTGCGCGTATTCGCGCGGCCGGTCGCCCGCCACCGGCACGTCGGCAAAGGCCTGCGTCACCGCCGCCAGGCGCGCGGCGAAACGCTGCTTGATCGCCTGGTCGCAATCCCGCACGCCCGGCAGGGCACTCAGCCGCGCCAGTTGCCCGTCCAGCCCGCGGGCTGCGTGAATGGTGCGATCGTCGGTCACCAGCCCAGGGTTGTCGGCCATCGCCACGAACCGGCGAACGATGGTGTCCAGCCGTTCCGAATCTGCGCGCGACGTCTCGTTCCACAGCACGTCGCCGCGCATCGCCTTCACCAGCGCTTCGCCGGCGCTCCGATAGACATGATGCGCCACCCAGGCGATATCCGCACTGCGCGCCTCATCGGGTACCTTGACGCCTTTCAGCAGGCTCATGTGATGGCACGGCGCCCCGTCCTCGATCTTATAGGCGAACGGCGCGTCCATGGTGGGATAGGGAAAATGCGCGTGCGAATCCCAGAACAGGTTGCTGCGCACCAGGCTCTTGAACAGCGGGCTCACTTCAGCCTCTCGCCGCACGAAGCGGCGGGTCGAAGGCGCGTCGTGCCACATATCGGTGCGGCCACCGACGAAATTGAGCCAGCGCATCGCCAGCGCATCGAAAGGCTGGTACTCCTGCCAGCCGATCACGTCACCGATCGAGCTGAACAGATCGGTGCGGAAGCTGACGTACTCGTCCAGGTCGAGCACCATCGTCCAGCGGTAATCCAGCAGGTCGGGCAGAACCTTGAAGGCGTGACCATAGGCTTTCCATTGCGGCCTGGCGGTGGCACTCAGCTCATTGCGTACCCAGGTGATCTCGCCATGCGCGGCGAGCAGACCCAGCAGCTCGTCCGAACCGTCATCATTGCCGTTGCTGTAGATCACGGCATGGTCGAAGCCGCAGGCGCGGTGATGCGCTAGCCAGTCCAGGATGTAGGGGCCCTCGTTGCGCGCCGTAGCCAGCACCGCGGCCAGGCGGCGCGGCGGCACGGTGCGGCGGGCCAGCGCCGTCAGCGCCAGCCCGGCCTGCGGGCGCAGATCGCCGGCCTGCAGCACGCTCACATGATCCTCGCCGGCGGCGGAAACCGCCTCGCGCGTGGCTGGCCGGTCCTGTGCGAGCCATCCGATCAGATCCGGCAGCCCGGCCAGGAACGGATCATGCGGCACCGCGCGGCGCACCAGCGCCAGATCGGCGGGGCTGGCCATCAGCCGCGTGGCCACACGCGCCAATTCGTCGGCCGGCAGCAGCCGCAGCAGCGTCTCGGCCAAAGCCGGCCGCAACTGGGCCGCGTGCAGCAGCGCCAACAGCCCGTCGCCGCTGATGGGCGGGCACAGTGCAGCGGCCAGCTCCTCGCACAGCGCGCGGGCCGCCGGCAGCAGCACGGTGGCCTCGGCCGGTTGCAGCTCGAACCGGTCCATCACCTTGTCGCCGACCCGGTCGAACAGCACGCGATTCGGCTTGCCCACCGGCGCCCCGGTCACCACGCCGAGGTGGCGCCCGGCCGCGATGGGATGGCGCAGCTCCACACGGCCCCCCGGCGCCCGGCGCAGCCGGCACGAGACGGCCGGCGCCGTCATGCCGTCCCCCTCCACCGCGAAGCTGCGGCCGTCAGCCGCCAGCAGCAGGCTCGTCTGCGGCGCGCCGCGCGGCACGGCGAGCAGCACCGCGTCCTCGGGTGCAGGCGCCTCGGCAATGCCCACCTCGCCCGCCTCGGCTGCCAGCCAATGACCGCTGCCGGTGCGCAGCAGGAACAAATCGAGTGTCACGCGCGGCGGGGCTGCCGGCGGCTTGCGGGCGAACAGGGCTGGCAGTTTCATCAGCCGAAATTGCCACAGGCTTGCGGCAGCCCACAAAGGCTTTTCGCCGCCGGCGTCGCTTCCTTCAGCGGGCCGTCACACGCCACACCGTGTTGCCCACATCGTCGGCCACCAGCAGGGCGCCTGCCGCATCCAGCGCCACCCCGACCGGCCGCCCCTGCGCATTGCCGTTGCTGTCGAGAAAGCCGCTGAGCACGTCCATCGGCGGCCCGGATGGATGGCCGTTCTCGAATGGCACGAAAATCACCTTGTATCCGCTGCGCGGCACGCGGTTCCAGCTGCCATGCTGGCCCACGAACGCGCCCTGGCTGTAAGCGGCGCCCATCGCCCCGGGCCGCGCAAACGCCAACCCCAGCGAGGCGGTGTGCGGCCCCAGCGCGTAATCGGGGGCGATCGCCTTGGCCACCAGATCGGGCTGCTGCGGCTGCGCACGGCTATCAACGTGCTGGCCGTAATAGCTGTACGGCCAGCCGTAGAACGCGCCGTCATGCACCGCGGTCATGTAGTCGGGCACCAGATCGCTGCCGATCTCATCGCGCTCGTTCACGCTGGTCCACAAGGCGTGCGTCACCGGCTCCCATCCCATCCCCACCGGATTGCGCAGGCCGCTGGCGAACACGCGATGCGCTCCGCCCACCGGGTCCACTTCCCAGATCGCCGCGCGCTCCGTCTCGGCAGGAATGCCGTTTTCCGCCGCGTTGCTGTTCGAACCGACGCTCACAAAAAGCCGGCTGCCATCGGCGCTGGCGATTACGTTCTTGGTCCAATGGTGATTGATCGGCCCGGCGGGCAGGTCCACCACTTTCGTGCCCGGTGTCGTGATGCTGGTCTGGCCGGCCTGGTAGGGGAAACGCAGCACCGCATCGGTGTCGGCCACGTACAGCGCATCCCCAACCAGGGCCATGCCGAAAGGCGAGTGCAGCCCGCTCAGCAACGTAAACCGCTGTGCCGGCCCCTGCCCCTGCGGCCGCAGCAGCGTGATCCGCTCCGCGCTGGGCCCCCCGGCGCCGGCCCGCTTCATGATCAGCCCGGCGACGAAGCCCTTGATACCGGCCTCGTCCTGCGGCCGCTTTGGGCCGTTCGTCTCGGCAACCAGAATGTCGCCGTTGGGCAGGGTGTACAGCCAGCGCGGGTGATCCAGCCCGGTCGCGAACGCCGTCACGCTCAGGCCAGGTGCAGCCATCGGCCCAGTCCCTTCCGCCCAGCCGCGGGCCGGCGCCACGTTCACGGTGGGCAGCAGCCCGGCATGGGGCGGCGGCAGTTCAGGGTGCGGCCCCGTTCCGGCCGCCACCGGCAGGGTCGCGCGCTCGCCGCACGCATACAGGGACAGCAAGGCTCCCACCGCCGCGGCGGCGCCGACCATCGTACGAATGCGCATAGGAATATCCCTTGGGGCAAAGCCCGCCATCCGGCAGGGCGCGTGACAGGAACGCACGCTACAGGCGGGCGATCCGGAGTGCCGCGCTCACAAGATCAAACAGATCGAGCAGGCGGGCTACGTAATGGTCGTGCACCGTGAACCCTGCCGCACCCTGGTCGAAGAACTGGCGCTCCAGCCCGTCGATCATCCGCATCAGCCGGCGCTGGTGCAAGCCCAGCCTGCTCTGCACGGGATCGGAGATCACGCCCGCGAAGGCAGCGAAGGTGGTGGCGGCCAGCATCATGCCACCCGTGGTCGTCGCCAGCAGCGCCGCCGAGGGTGCAACCGGGAACACCCCATACCAGGCGCCGCCCAGCCAGGCCCCGAGCGGGAAGGCGCCAATCGCCGTCTGATGCGCCATCACTCCGGCCAGCGCCGGGCCGAAGCTCGCCGCCCCCGGCGTCACCTTATTCAGCGCCACCGCGCCCAGGCTCAGATTGAGCAGCCCGGTGGTGATCTCGGCCGCGGCACTCCGCGCCAGGCCGTAAGCCTGCATCGCCTCGCCCAGCCGCGCGCGGAATGCCGGGTCGTCGCCATGCCCGCCGATCTCCCGCAGCGCCGCCTCGAGCGCCTCGGTCAGTTCGGTGCCCGCCAGGATTGCGTCGGCCAGCGCATTGGCCTCGCTGCGTCGCTCGCCTTGCTCATAGGGCAGCTCCAGCAATTCGGTATGCACCAGCCAATCGATCTCGCGCGATACGGCGGTCGGCAACAGGATCGAGCGGCCCAGAATCGCCTGCGCCCGCGCGGCACCCAGCCGGCCGGCTGCCTTGGCGGCCAGATGCAGCGCCACCTGCGGCACCGCCAGCGACAGATTGGCCGGTGCCTTCAGCACATCCCAGCCGAGCGCCGCACGGTGCAGCGCCAGCGTGCCGCGCCACGAGAAATGCGCCGCCACGAACGGCGCCACGCAAGCGCGCCGCGCGGCGAAATAGGCCCGCGCGCCACTCTCCACGGCGGCGGCGGCCAGCGGGCGGTCCAGCTTCACCATCATGCCGGTTGCAAACCCACGGCCGCCGCCCGGTTCTCTCGTTTGGCAAAGAACGCGCCTTCCTTGACCCAGCCAGCCGCCAGGCGCACCTCCCAGGCATCGTGGAACACACTGACGTCCTGATCCTCGGCGCCGGCGCCGCCGGCCTGTTCTGCGCGCTCACCGCCGCCCGGCGCGGCCGCCGCGTGCTGGTGCTGGACCACGCGCAACGCGCCGGCGAGAAAATCCTGATCTCCGGCGGCGGGCGCTGCAACTTCACCAATACCGGCTGCGCGCCCGACCGCTTCTTTTCCGCCAACCCGCATTTCGCGCGGGCCGCCCTGTCGCGCTACACGCCGGCCGACTTCCTGGCGCTGGTCGAGCGCCACCGCATCGCCTGGCACGAAAAAACGCTGGGCCAATTGTTCTGCGACGGCTCGGCCCGGCAGATCGTCGATATGCTGCTGGCCGAATGCGCCGCGGCCGGCGCCACCATCCGCCTCGGCCAGACGATCGGCGAGGTGGCCGGCGGCGACGGGTTCCGCGTGGAAGCCAACGGCGCCTCCATCGCGTGCCAAGCGCTCGTGCTGGCCACCGGCGGCCTGTCCATACCCAAAATCGGCGCAACAGGGCTGGCCTACCGGCTGGCCGAACGGTTCGGCCTGCCGCTGGTGCCAACCGGGCCGGCCCTGGTGCCTCTCACTCTGGCCACGCCAGACCTGGCCCGCACGCAAAAGCTGGCGGGCGTCTCCACCGAGGTGGCCGCCGCAGTCGGCCGCATGCGTTTTCGCGAGGGCATGGTGATCACCCATCGCGGCCTGTCCGGGCCCGCCATCCTGCAGGTGAGCACAGCCTGGCAGGAGGGTGAGGCCATCACGCTGGACCTGGCGCCGGACGCACCGCAAGGCGTGCTGGCCGCCGGCAAGCGCAGCCGCCCCAAATCAGGCCTGCGCGCCATCCTGGCCGAGCTGCTGCCGCAACGCCTTGCCGACGCCTTCCTGCCCACGCACCGCGCTGCCGGCCCGATGGCCGACATCCCCGATCGCGAGCTGGCCGCGCTGGAAGCGCAGCTGCGGTGCTGGCGCCTGACACCCTCGGGCACCGAGGGCTACGCCAAGGCCGAGGTCACGCGCGGCGGCATCGCCACCCAGGCACTCAGCCAGCGCAGCATGGAGGCGCGCGGCATACGCGGCCTGTTCGTCATCGGCGAGGCCGTGGACGTGACCGGCTGGCTCGGCGGCTACAATTTCCAATGGGCGTGGGCGAGCGGCTTTGCCGCGGGCGAGGCTGCCTGATCCACGCCTGGTTTCCCGACGCGCCGAGCGATCAAGCGAGGCAACGCTGAATGTAGGGCGGCAAGTTGAAGCTGCCTGCGTGGATTTCCGGCGTCCAATACTCGGTAGTTCCCGCAATACCCTGCGCTGCCGCCCGCGCGCGGATCACGTCCACATCCTGCCGCACCCAGCCCGGGTCTTTCGCCGCAAGGCCCAATGCCATCAGCCCGCCCACATAGGTCGGCACCGCGGCCACATAGGCCGTCACGCACGCAAAAGCGGTGCGGCGGCGCGCGCTGGCGTCGCGCAGCTCGTCGGCCTGCATGAACGGCACGCCGCACTGGTTCACCACGATACCGCGCGGCCCCAACACCCGCGCGCAATCGGCGTAGAATGCTTCGGTGAACAAAACCGCGCCCACGCCCGCCGGGTCCGTGCTGTCAACGATGATCACGTCGAAACTGGCCGGAGCCGCATCACGAACATAGGCGATGCCGTCGCCGGTCACGATCTCCGCGCGGGCATCCTCCCACGCGCCGCCGCCAATCGCCGGCAAATGCTCGCGCGCGAGCCGCATCACCTCGCCGTCGATCTCCACCAGCACCGCACGCTCCACGCTCGCATGCATCAGAACGCGCCGCAGCACACCGCCATCGCCGGCGCCGATGATGAGCACACGGCGCGCGTCGCCATGTTCCAGTAACGGAACATGGCCCAGCATCTCCTGATAGACGAACTCGTCGCGCTCGGTGATCTGGATGCAGCCATCCAGCACCATGACACGGCCGTGATCATGGCTCTCGAAGATGCGAATGTCCTGAAACGCACTGCGCACGGAGGCGATGTCGCGCTTGACGCGGAAGCGCTGGCCCCAATCCGGGTAGAGCGTTTCTTCGATCCACATGACAGCGGCATCCCTCTCACCACAACAAACGCCGCCACCGGCAAGCTATGCCGGCGGCGGCGTTCATACGCTTACACGAGATCGAGGGCCGGCTTTACCTGACCCGGCCGCGCCGCTGCTCGCCCACATCCGTTCGCTCGGGATGGAAGGCCGCCTGCAGCACGGGAATGGCACGCCGCGGATCGCACACGCCGCACATGAAGATGTCGATCGCCGCGAAATCGCGTTCCGGCCAGGTGTGGATGGAGATGTGGCTCTCCGCGAGCACCACCACGCCCGACACGCCACCGTTCGGCGTGAAGTGGTGGAAATGGCTGTGCAGAATCGTCGCACCCGCAACGATAGCCCCCTCGCGCAGCGCACGGTCGATCAGCTCCGGCTGATCGAGATTCCTGGCGCCCCAGAGGTCGATGAGAAGGTGCGTGCCGGCAAACTTCATGCCGTCCTTCTCAACAAAGTAATCCGTTCGCTCCTCCGCGCCGTGCACGGGGAAGGAAACGTCGTTCTGGCAATCGCTCGGGAAATCCGAGACCATCCCCAGCTGAGCAAGTGCGTTCATCACGTACCCCCAAACCAGCAGATGACCTGTTGGGCTTTCGCCCCCTTGGGCCGGGACGCGTGAGATAGGGTCCGCACCCCCCCTAAGCAAGCTAAATATCGAAGATGGCCAAAGATTTCTCGGCTTCGGTTGTGATGCGTAACCATCTCAGGAGGCGCGGATCGCTTTCAGCGCGGCCGGCAGCGCACGCATCTCGCCCAACTCACGCGCTGCACGCGGCAAGTCGGACACGCGGGCGACCGGTTCGGCCGTCAGCACGCCAAACAAGCCGGCGCCCTGGTCGCGCGTGAACAGCGCGGCAAAGCGCCCGCGCAACGCCCGCAAGGCGGCCATGTCGCCGACCTCGCTGGCGTCGCGCGCCGCACGCAGCACCAGTGCCTGACGCTCCGGCGCGGGCAGCGCGACAAAGGACGGATCGGCCGTCAACCGGCAGAGCGCCTGGCTGGCGCCGGCCCAATCATGCGCGCTCTCGCGCAGGCTCGCCTGCATCTCCACCCCGGCGGGGTCTTGCAGGCCAGCCAGTTCGGCCAAGGCTTCGGGCGCACGGCCGAGCTCGGCGAGCAGCCGCGCCCGCAGCAGCACTCGCGGCTCTGCCGCCGGCTCGCCGTCGTTGTGCGAGCGGTCCAGCACATCCAGCGCGCCGCGCGCGTCGCCCCGCTCAGCCACCAGCCGCGCCAGACGAAGCCCCAGCCCCGGCCGGGCGGCGCCATCGCCCGCACGATCGAGCAAGCGGCGCAGGATCGGCTCGGCGCGATCCGGCAAATCGAGCGCCAGAAGCCGGTCGGCCAGCAACGGCGCCAACGCCGCCTCGGTATCCGCCGCGCCGAGCAGGCCGGCAGCAGCATCGGCCAGCGCCACCAGGTCCAACGCATTCAGCTGCGCCGCCTGTTCGTTGTGCAGCAGGCCCGACACCACGCCCACCTGAGCCGCATGCAACTCGGCCTGCGCCGCGGGAAACAGATGTTCGGTTTCGGCAAGCAGTGCGAGCGCCGGACGCCAGGCACCCGCCTGGGTCCGCAACGCCGCGATGCGCAGCCGCAGCCGCAGCTCGCGATCATCGCCACGCCAGGCGTAAAGCTGCCCGTCCAGCGCGTCGGCGGCCTGCGCCACGGTGATCATGTGCGCCGCCAGTCGCGCTTCGGCCGCCGCCGCGCGTGCCTCGGCCCGGGCCAGCCGGTCAGGCCGCGCTGCTATCCGGTCCAGCATGGCCAGGCCGTCCTGCGTGCGACCCTGCCGCAGCAGGCCCGTGGCGCGCACCAAGTCCAGCGCCGGGTCGGGCACCGCGGCCAGCAGCGCGCGCAGCGCGGCATCCTGGCCACCGGCCGCCAGCAGCTCGGCAGCTGCCGGCAGAACCCGGTGCCGCAGCGGCTCCGGATAGCCGAGCAGCAGCCGCCAACGCCCCGCCATCAGCCCGGCCGCGGCAGCCTGATCGCTGCCGGGCTGCCACAGCGCCCGCCACAGCATCGCCTCGTCGCTGTCGCCCAACGCGGCCGGATCGAAACCAGGCGGCGCCGCCGGCCCGCCGCCCGCGCGTGCCATCGACCAGGCGGCCATGGCGCCCAGGCCTTGCCAGGTCGCGTCCCGCATCAGCGCGGGCGCGTCGGCGGCGGCTACCTGCAGCACCGCTGCAGCTTCCGCGTCCAGCCCGCAGGCCAGCATCGCCTGCGCCACCCGCAGCCGCGGCGCCGCGCGGCTGGCCAGCGGTGCGACGGCCGCATCGTGCAGCGCCTCGGCAAGGCGACGCTGCAGCATGGCAGCCGGCAGCGCCGGCAAATCGAATCGCCGCGTCATCGGCCGACCGTCGGGTGCTACGGCCGCCGCCCCATCGGGCCACACGGCTGCCAAGGCCGGCGGCTCGCTCGCCGAGACGGTAAACCCGCCCTCCCGGCTCAGCAGGCGCACGCGGTCGGCCAGCGGCTGGATCACCGCGCCCTGCCAGCTCGGCAACAGCACCCACTCCGCACTGCGGTGCTCCGTCAGCACACGCTGCCCGGCATCGCGCTGCGTGCCGACCAGCAGCCGCCCGCCCGTCGCCTCGTCCTCCACCGAGACGACATGGCCGGCATTCGCCGCACCCAGCGCAAGCGTACCGGCCTGGATGGTCCCGCTCATCGGCTCCGGCGTGCCCGGGCCCTCGCCCAGCGTCAGCATCCAGCCCGCCGGCTGATGCACCAGCACGGGCACCGCGCCTTTCGGCAGCCGCATCCGCAATTCGGCGCCGTCCGGCAGCAGCCGCTCGGTTGCCGCGCCGAACACGGGGTCGTCCTTGAGCTGGCTGAGATCGGCCAGGCGCGGCGAATCGAGCACCACGTGCAGCTCGCCATTGCGGGTGAACGCGGCAGCGCCGGTCAGCCGGTCGGCCGGCAGCAGCAGCGATCCGCCGGCCTGGCCGGCGCTGCCCGGCTGCAAGCTGACCGAGGCCGCTTGCATCATTGGCGGCGGCGTCGCTTGAGCGAGCCCCGCGGCTTTTTGCGGCGTCGCGCCCGGCTCCGGGGTGCTGACGGCGGCGATGATCGCTCGTGCGGCTGGCAAAGCCGGTTCGCGAGCACGCTTTGGCATCACCGCGGGTCGCGGCAGCACAGCCGGCCGGAACTGGCCCGGCTGCAACGCCGCCGCCGCGCCATCCACATCCACCACGATCCTGTCGGCCAACACGCGCACGCGCGGTTGCGCGTCCGGCGCCAGTAACAGCCGCACCCCGCCGGGGTTCGAGACGATCCCGCGCACCCAGCCGGACGAAGCAGCGGGCGGGGTGGCGAGCCCGCCTGGCAGACCGGAGACTTCCAGCACCAGCTCCGCCCCATTCTGCCGGACGGCAAACCCCGGCGCGCGTCTGATACGAATGACAATCCGGTCTGCCGCGCCGTGCACCTGCCGTTCGATGCGCGGGCTTCCTGCCGCCTCCGGGCCGGCCGCGCCCAGCAGCAAAGCAAGCCCTGCGCATCCGGCGCGCAGTCCTCTCCGTCCGGGCGGTCGCAGGCTCAATCGAAGCTCGCCAGCAGCGCGTCGATCGTGGCCTGGTCCATCGCCGCGTCCGGCAGTTGCGGGCCGTTCAGCAGCGGCGTTCCGCTCGGGGGCGCGGCCGCGCCGCCGCCCGCGCCGTCCGGTGCGAATACCGTCACCATGTGCGCCACGCGCTGCTCGATGGCCTGCAGGGCGCCTACGACCTTGGTGATCCGCTGGCCGGTGATGTCCTGAAAGCTGCAGGCCTCGTAGATCCGCGTCACGCAATCCTGCAGCGTGCGCGCTTCATCGCGCCCTAAGCGTTCGGCCATCGCCTCGAGCTGCTCGCACGATTCGAGAATGCTGTCGGTCGCCGCGGCAGTGTGCGTTACGATCGCATCCAGCTCGTCGGTCGCGCTGGGGATGTGGCTAGCGGTGATGTCGTCCGCGCCGATAGCCGCGATCTCGGCGCGTGCATGGGCCAGCGTTGCCGCCAGCGCCTCGATCTCGGCCAGCAACGCCGCCTCGCCGGCGCTGAGCGGCCGCTGCGGCCCCAACCGTCCACTCACCAGCCCGCCCGGCGCGCCGTTACTCTCGCCTGCATAACACAGCGCCAGCCGCTGCAGCCTGGCCGCGAAATCGTCATGTCCCATGCCGGGTGCCTCAGGCATGCCCCAGCACCTTTTCGATCTTCTCGCGCAGCGTTTCGGCGTTGAACGGCTTGACGATGTAGTTGGAAACACCTGCCTGCTTGGCGGCCACCACGTTTTCCGTCTTGCTCTCGGCGGTGATCATGATGAACGGCGTATGCTTCAGACGAATATCCTGGCGCACCTCGCACAGCAGCTCGAGCCCCGTCATCGGCGCCATGTTCCAGTCGCTGATCACCAAGCCATAATGGCCGCAGCGCAACTTGGCCAAGGCCTCGGCGCCGTCAGAAGCCTCATCGACATTGCTGAACTCGATCTGTTTAAGCAGGTTGCGGATGATGCGCAGCATCGTCTTGTAGTCGTCCACGATGAGAACATTCATCGATTTGTCGATCGCCATGATTGGGGCTTTATCCTTTCGGGGCTGAGGGGGATGGTGCGGCCGGTTCTGGAACCGCCGTGGCACGCGTGCGCATCTCGGCCAGCAGCTGCGTTGCCAGCCGTGCGCGGTCCGGCTGCATCGCGGCCAGAACCGGCGCGGCACGCCGTTCCTGCATGCGGTCCAGCACTTGCAGCAGCACCTGCATATCGAGCGCATCGAAGATTGCCGCCGCCTCGCGGGGCTTCATGGCCTCGTAGGTTTTGACAAGCCCGGCCCAGTTCTCCGTGCGATGCGCCTGGCGCCCGGCTTCCAGATCCTCCAGCCGGGTCTGCAAGGCGGCCAACTGCCGCACCCGCTCCTCCAGCCGGTGGCCAGCCGCGTCCAGTTCGGCCGCGCGCTGGTCCAGCGCACGCGCCTGATTATCGAGCGCCTCGCGACGGGCGCGCAGCGAGAGCAGCACCGCCCGCTCCCCGTCGCTCATCGGCGCCGGCTGCGTGCCGATCCCGGCGGGTGCAGCGGCTTCGGGTGGCGCGGCAGAAAGGCTGGTGCCAGCCCGCGGCGCGGCAGCGGCGGCATGCACCGGCGGCGATGCCGATACCGCGGCCATCGCCGGCGCGGCTTCGGACGCCTTCGCGGCAGCAGGCTCCTCGGCCGCAGCCTGCACCAGCAAGGCCGATTTCAGCAGCAGCAGCGCCGACATCGTAGCGATCGTCGCGGGCAGCAGCCTCGGGCGTGTCAACGGCATGCTAGCTCCTCCCGTGCAGCGCGCGCATCAATTCGCGCTCCGCCTGGCTGCGCAGCACCGGTGCGGCGGTCGGGTCCGGCATCGGCTCTGTAGTGTGTGCCACCGCCGCGCGCTGCGGCACGGGCGCAGCCGCAACCGGCATCGGTGGCGCCAGAACCAGCCCGTCGCCGCACATGCGCGCCGCTCGCACCGCAGCCTCCAGCCGCTCGGCCAGACGGTCGCTCCTGTCCGCCAGAAAACTCAGATCATCGCGCAGCCGCTGCGCGGTTTCGGTCTGCCGCGCCATCTGGCGCCCGGCGCCATCGGCCGCGCTACGCAGCCGCTCGATCCCGCTTTCCGCCTGGCGTGTGCTGTCGTTAAATCCTGTCACCAGCTCCTCCAGCACGGCACGGTCCCGCTTCAGCACACCCAGCGCGCGCTCCAGGCGCAGCGCATGGAACAGCGTGGCGGCAAGCAAGAGCAGCAGCGCCACTTCCAAAAGCCATTGCGCACTACCCATGCTGCACCCTTGTGATTACCAGATCGTGCATGGTGGCCCGCCTCACTCGGGCGTCGGCAGCGGCGTGCGTTCCAGCGCGGCCCCGATCCGCACCGCCACATGGTTCTTGCGCCGCCCCACCTGCGCCTCGAACAGCCGCACGGTGCCGCAGCGCACCTGCACCGTCGCCCCGGCCGAGGTGTTGAGCAGGATCCTGTCGCCCGGCTTCAGCGCCACGATATCGGACAGGCGCATCACCTGCTCGTCGAGCACCACGTCGAGTGCGACCTCCGTGCTCCACAACTCCTCGGCCAAATGGGTTTCCCAGATCGAGTCACGGCCGAATTTCTCGCCCATGAACTGCTGCAGCAGCAGCTCGCGCACCGGCTCGAGCGTGGCATACGGCAGCAACAGCTCCATACGGCCGCCACGATCTTCCATATCCACCCGCAGCCGGCCCAGCACCGCGGCGTTGGAGAGCCGGGAGATCGCGGCGAATTGCGGGTTGACCTCCAGCCGCTCAAAACGGAACGTGACAGGGCAGATCGGGTCGAAGCTCGCCGACAGGTCGGCCAGCACGACCTGGATCAGCCGTTCAACGAGCGTCCGCTCGATGGTCGTGTACGGCCGTCCCTCGATACGCATGGCCGCAGTGCCGCGGCGGCCGCCCAGCAGCACATCCACGATCGAATAGATCATGGCGCTGTCGATCACCATCAGCCCGTAATTGTCCCACTCCTCAGCCTTGAACACCGCCAGCATCGCCGGTAGCGGGATGGAGTTGAGGTAGTCGCCGAACCGCAGGGAGACGATGTTGTCGATCGACACCTCCACGTTGTCGCTCGTAAAGTTGCGCAGGCTGGTGGACATGATTCGCACCAGACGGTCGAACACGATCTCCAGCATCGGCAGCCGTTCGTAGGACACCAGGCCGGAGCTGATGATGCGCTGCATGCCGCTGACCGTCTCGCCACCGCCAGGTCCGTCGTCGAACCCCAGCAGGCTGTCGATCTCGGCCTGGTTGAGCACGCGCGCGGGCTCCACGGCGGGGATCTCGGTCTCCAGCTCGGCACCCCAAGCGGCTGCCAGCGCGTCCTCGGCCTCGCTCATTCGATGATCATTTCGACGAAGAGCACGTCGGTGACACGCGCCGGTGCGGCGGCCAGGCTCGCCCGGCCGATCAGCTCCTCGCGCAGGCGGTAGCTTCCCTCCGAACCGCGCAATTCCTCGGGGCGCATGTCGCGCAGATAGGTCTGGAACAGGTCCTGAATACGCGGCATCGCGGCTGCCACAGCCGCCTGGTCGTCCGCCGACGACAACTCAAGCTTGGCGTGCACTTTCATATAGCTGGGCCGCTTGCCAGGCACGTTGAGGTTGCTGACGATCTCCGGCACATCGACATAGACCGGCGGCGCCACCGCTGCCGTCTTGCCCGCACCAGCCTGCCGGGGTGCCGCACCCTGCCCCATCATCTTCGGGATCACGCCGCTGAACCAACCGCCAGCACCTGCAGCGATCAGCAGTACAGGAACGGCGAGCAACAGCTTCCTGCTCTTCTTGGGTTTGCCGCCATCCGCCTCGGCCAGTGCAGTTTTTGCCATGCTGGGAATGTTACGCAGCGCGGGTTAAATGTTCCTGAACGACCCGCTCGTGCACCGTCACGCAGGCACCTGCAGCTTGCCGAGCGACTCCTCGAGCTCCTGAAAGCTCGGCATGAACTCGTTGGGCACCATCTTGCGCCCGGTCTCCACGCTAACCTGCGGCGCATTGCCGTGCAGATGCGCCACCAGCACGGCGCGGATCACGTCGCTATACCGAGCGTCACCCTCCACAATTCCCTTGATCCTGGAAGCGCACGGCGCGGCGATGCCATAGGCCAGCAACACGCCCAAAAATGTCCCGACCAGCGCGCCGCCGATCATCTCGCCCAGCACAGCCGGCGGTTCGTTGATGTGGCCCATAGTCTTGATCACGCCGAGCACGGCAGCCACGATGCCCAAAGCCGGCAGCGCGTCGGCCATCGTCTGGATGGCGTGGCTGCCGTGCAGCTCCTCGTGCAAAGTCTTCTTCAGCTCGCGTCCCATCAGATCCTCGATCTGATGCGGATCGTCCGCATTCATCCCCATCATGCGCAGATAATCGCACACCAGCGCGGTCGTATGGTGGTCGGCGAGGATCTTCGGAAAATGCTTGAAAGCGGTGCTTTCCTCCGGCTTTTCGATATGCGGCTCCAGGGCCATGGCGCCGCGCTGGTTGGCGAGCTTGGTGAAGAAGAACAGCAATGACAGCAGCTCGACATACTCGCTTTTCTTGTAGCGCTCGCCCTTCAGGATCATGCCGAACCCGGCCAGCGTGTGCTTCACACCCGTCATGGAGTTGGCCATCACGAACGTGCCGATGGCAGCGCCGAGAATGGTCAGCAGCTCGAACGGCATGGAGGCCAGCAGCGGCCCGATAGCGCCGCCGCTGGCCACGAAGCTGCCGAACACGCAGGCCAGCAGAAAGGTCAGTCCGCCGATCGTCAGCATGGTCGTCTGCTCATCTTCCGGTGCCGGCCGGTGCCGCTGGCGCGTCGGCGTCGGGCGCCGGCGGGGCCGAGCGCAGCAGCAGGATGGCAATGCGACGGTTGGCAGCGGCCAGCGGGGCTGCGGGCAGTAGGGGATCGCGGTCGCCATGTCCGGTCACGTCGCGTATGCGCGAATCCGGCAGGCCGGCTTCGGTCAGAATGCGCCTTGTGGCGTTGGCCCGCTCGGCGGACAGATCCCAATTGGTTCGCCCGGCCCCGCCGGCATAGGGCGCGGCATCGGTGTAGCCGGCCACCGCCACGTTCTCGTGCAGCCCCATCAGCATCGGCACCAGCCGGGTCAGCACCGCGCGCGCCCGCTCGTTAGGCTCCGGCGCCCCCTGCGCAAACATCGGCAGACCCTCGGAATCGCGGATCTGCACGCGCAACCCCTCGGGCGTCAGATCCACCGTCAGCTGGCGCGCAACCGGCGCCAGCGCGGGGTCGGCTGCGATGAGCCGGCGCATGTCCGTCGCTGCCTTGGCGAAGCTGGCCTGCTCGCTGCGCCGCGCCGCTTCGGCCGCCTGGCGCAGCGCGGCCGCATCGGGGCCGCCGGCGTGCCCGGCCGCAGCACCCGGCGGCGTCGCCGTGTGCACCGTGCGGGTCGCCAGCGTGTCGCTGCCGTCATCCTCCTCGTCCACCGGCGGCGCGTTGGCGTTCATCACCGCCACCGTGCCACGGTCCGATATCGCCAGCCCTTCGGTGAACGGCGACTGCCCGCCCAGCGGCCGGCCGGTGCCGGAACGCTGCACGGCCACCGAAGCGCTGGGGCTGAAGTAGTCCGCCAGCCCGCGCCGCTGCGCCTCCGTGGTGGCATTCAGCAGCCACATCAGCAGGAAGAACGCCATCATCGCCGTCACGAAATCGGCGTAAGCGACCTTCCAGGCCCCGCCGTGATGCCCGGCCTCGACCACCTCTTCGCGTCGGATGATGGTGATGCCTTTGGTATTGCGCTTGCCCATCCAGCCCCACCGCCACCGCACTCCGGCCAGCATGGCACCGCAGCATTAATCGCCTTCTAACGCCGGCAGCTTGCCTTCCGCGCGCCGGGGCGTGGCTTCACCGTGCGCCGGCATGCGGCAGCAACACCGCGCCCGGCACACCGCCGGCGCCGGCCACCACGCGATACAGCGCATACTCTTCGGCAACCACGCCCGATCGCCCGCGCCGCACGTTGCCCACCAAGCCCATCTGCGCCCAGCGCCGACTGTCGGGTGGCCCATATTCGCGCAGGCTGCGCACCAGCAATCCGGTCTGCCCCGCCACGCTGGCGGGCGGCAACGCGAAGCTCGACCAGCGCGGCTCCACGCCCAACACCGGGCTGCGCATGCGAAAAGCCAGCGCACTGGCCAAGCCGTATTCGTCGGCCGCCACGAAGGTGGCACCAGACGAAGCCGCGGCCACGTACACCTCGCCGGCCAGATCCTGCCAGCCGGCCAGCCGGATCAGGGTCACGTCGAGCGCCCGCGGCAGCGCCAGGGCGCCCCACCCCGCCTGCACATACACCAGCAGCACAATCAGGTAGCCCAGAGCGGCGGCCGGCCGCCAGAAGCGCACCGGCGCTTCGCCCAGGCAGCAGGCCGCCAGCACCGCGCCGGGAAAGGCCACCGCCGGCCAGTTCGCCTGCACCCGGCCACCCAAGGCGTGCTGCAGGAACACCAAAGCCGGCACCAGCACCATGCAGGCCAGCAGCCCCGCAGCCGGCGCCCGCCGCCGCGCAGCACACCAGGCGCGCCACACGCCAACCAGCAGCACGCCGGCAACCAGCGGCGTAGCCAGCCCGATCTGGCCGGCGAGCAGCTCACCCAGAAACCGTCCGGCATCGCGCGGGTGCCAGTCGCCCGCCCGCCCGCCCTGCTTGGCCAGGCTGATCCAGCCATGCGCGGCATTCCAGGCCAGCACCGGCGCGAACGCTGCCACAGCCAGCGCGCCGCCAGCCCAAAGCTGCCAACACCCGATCCACCGCCGCGCCGACGGCACGGCGACCAGCCAGACCGCCACCGAGGCGCCCAGCAGAACGGCCGTGTATTTGCTGTCCAGCGCCAACCCGCTGGCCAGCCCGAACGCCAGCCACCATCCGGGCTGCCGGGTGCGCAGCAGGCGGGCGAGCGCAGCCAGCGCCGCGGTCCAGAAGAACAGCAGCGGCGTGTCGGGCGTCATCACCACCGCACCCACGCCCAGCACCAGCGTGGCGTTCAGCAGCACGCCCGCAGCCAGGCCGGCCCGCCGGCCCGGCGCCAGATCCTCAGCCGCCTGCGCCAGCAGCACTGTGCCCAGCAACGCCGATACTGGCCCGAGCAGCCGCACCCCCAGCGCGGTGTCGCCGGCCACGCCGCATCCCGCGCGGATCCACAGCGCCACCATCGGCGGGTGGTCCAGGTAGCCACCTGCCAGCGCCTTGGACCACACCCAGTAATACGCCTCGTCGGCCGATAGCGGCGCATGTGCGGCAACCGCCAGCCGCAATGCGGCAAGCCCGAGCAAAGCCAGCCGCGGCCACAACGCGCCCAGGCTGACCGCACGGCGGCGGGGTGGATCGCCCCTCACGCAGCCGGACCCGGGGCCAGGCGCGTGCGCGCCTCGTCAGCCAGTTCGCCCGCGATGATCTCCGTCAGCGCCCGCACCGTGCCCGGGATGAAGCGGCTGCTCGGATAGATCGCAAACGCCGTGCGCGGCAATGGCTCGAACCCCGGCAGAACCGGCACCAGTGTTCCAGCAGCGATCTCGGCACCAACAATGAACGCCGGCTGAAAAATGATGCCCTGGCCCGCGACGGCCAGGGCGCGCAGCAGATCGCCGTTATTCGCCTTCACCGACCCGCGCACAAGCTGCGTGATCCGCGTCCCGTCACGCTCGAACATCCACTCATCCGGAGGATCGTTATCCGTGTAAATCAGGCATTCATGCTGCCCGAGATCGGCCGGCGCGATCGGAGTGCCACGCCGCACAATGTAAGCCGGCGCGGCGCACGCCACCACCGGCACCGAAGCGATACGCTGGGCGACGGTAGAAGCGCGCAACGACGGTGCGATCCGGATGCTCAGATCGAACCCGTCGCGGATGAGATCGGTCGGCGAATCATCGAGCCGGATCTCCAGCTCGACGGCAGGATGGGCCTCGCGGAAGCGGCACAGCGCCGCATCGAGCCTGCGCGTGGCAAACGTGTGCGGAAAGGCAACCCGCAGCCGGGCCGGCCCCGCCGTGCCGTTCAGGCCTGCCGCCTCCGCCTCGATGCCCTCGAGATCATCGACGACCTGACCGTAGAAGCTGAACAGCTTCTCGCCCGCATCGGTAAGGCTCAGGCTGCGCGTGGAACGGTTCAGCAACCGCGCGCCGATCGCGTCCTCAAGCTCCCGCACCATGCGCGACGCGCTGGTCTGCGACAGGCCCGCCTGCTCGGCCGCGCGAATAAACGAGCCCGCCCGCACGACCTGAAGAAAGACCTTGATCGACGCAAACTTATCCAAGCTGTTCCTCGTGTTCGGGTGAGTGCAGCGCCACTAGCGACGCCCAAGCTCGAAACGCACACCGGCACTTTGAACTTACCCCGAATCGTCCCCCCCCCACAGAAAGCTCCAACTCCGTGGGTGAAGCACGCCCATCGCGTGAGTCCCGGTGCTGCAAGCCTTGCTAGCCGCGGCGGCTTATTCGCGAAGCTTCCGCCGGTGCACCGCGCGTCATCCGCCAGCGCAGCGCTGCGAACTGATATGTGCAGGTGGTGCGCCAGGCCTGAGCGCCGCAAATCGCCGGCACGGCGGGCCGGCGACGCCCTGAAACAGGCCGCCATCGTGAATGCGCGAAGTCGCAAGACCATCGACGGACCGATCACCCGCGAATGGCCGGCCGCGGTGGCAGAGGCTGCTTAACTCTTCTTCGGCTGCCAGAGCTCGATCTTGGTGCCGTCGGGATCCTGAATCCAGGCAAAGCGGCCGAACGCATCGTTGTCGTCGCGCTTCAGAATGGGAACACCCTTCGCCGTCAGGCGGGCGAGGATAGCGTCCATGTCGTCCACGGCAAAGTTGATCATGAACTCCCGCGTCGAGGGCGCCATGTAGTCGCCAGACTCCGGAAAGGCCGTCCAGGACACCTTCGGTGGATGGCCAGGCGCGTCGAACGGCAAAGCCGCCCCGCCCCAGGCCTTCACGTCGAGGCCCAGAACCTCACGATACCACTGGGCGAGAGCCTTGGGATCCTTGCTCTTGACAAAGACACCGCCCAAGCCGGTGACGTGCCCCGGTTGTTCAGCCATCGCAGGCTCCTGCATGATGAGGGCGGCGCCAAGCGCCAGAAGCACAAGGTGCCTGACCGACATGCGCCACCCTAATTCAGTCCTGCGCAACATAGTCGGTTGCGACTCCGCCCGCCACAAAGATCGATACTGAACCGTCATGGCTCCGCCGATGATCTTAGCCGTTTGCGATGTCTGCCGAGCCGATGCGCACAACAACTCGTCGTTCTCTGATAGGCCCTGGCGACGCAACGGCCGAAGCCTTGGCTGCCGGCCCCTTACCAAATCACTCCCACTCGATCGTCCCCGGCGGCTTGCTCGTCACATCGAACACGACCCGATTGATCCCGCGCACCTCGTTGACGATCCGCCCTGCCACGCGGGTGAGAAACCCCATGTCGAACGGATACACGTCGGCCGTCATGCCGTCCGTGCTCGTCACCGCGCGCAGCCCGCACACCTGGTCGTAGGTCCGCTGGTCGCCCATCACGCCCACGCTGCGCACGGGCAGCAGCACGGCAAAAGCCTGCCAGATCGCGTCATACAGGCCGGCGGCCCTGATTTCCTCAAGGTAGATCGTATCGGCGCGCCGCAGCACATCCAGCTTGTCGGCGGTCACCTCGCCGGGAATGCGGATCGCCAGCCCCGGTCCGGGAAACGGGTGCCGGCCGACGATCGCATCGCTCAGGCCCAGTTCGCGGCCCAGCACGCGCACCTCGTCCTTGAACAGCTCGCGCAGCGGCTCGACGAGCGCCATGCGCATCCGCTCGGGCAGCCCGCCCACGTTGTGGTGGCTCTTGATCGTCACCGAAGGCCCGCCCGTCACGCTCACGCTCTCGATCACGTCCGGATACAGCGTGCCCTGGGCCAGGAAGTCGGCGCCGCCGGCGCGCGCGGCCTCCTCCTCGAACACTTCGATGAACAGCCGCCCGATAGTCTTGCGCTTGGTCTCGGGGTCGGTCACGCCCGCCAGCGCGCCGATGAACAGCGCACTCGCGTCGCGGTGCACCAGCGGCACGTGGAAGCGGTCGCGGAACGTCTCCACCACCTGCGCCGCCTCGCCGGCGCGCAGCAGCCCGTGATCGACGAAGATGCAGGTCAGCCGATCGCCCACCGCCTCGTGCAGCAGCATGGCGGCCACCGAGCTGTCCACCCCGCCCGACAGGCCGCAGATCACCCGGCCCTCGCCCACCTGCGCCCGGATGCGTTCGATCGCCGCGGTCCGGAAGGCCGCCATCGTCCAGTCGCCGGTGCAGCCGCATACATCGCGCGCAAAGGTCCGCAGCAGCGCCGCACCATGCGGCGTGTGCACCACCTCCACATGGAACTGCACGCCGTAGATGCGCCGCGCCTCGTCGGCGATGGCGGCAAACGGCGCCCCCTCGCTGCGCGCCACCACGGCAAAACCCGGCGGCAGCGCCGTCACCCGGTCGCCGTGGCTCATCCACACCTGCTCGCGCGCGCCCGCCGTCCAAACACCGGCAAACAGCGCGCACTCGGCGATCACCTCGACATAGGCCCGCCCGAACTCGCGATGGTCGCTGCCCTGCACCGCGCCGCCCAGCTGCGCCACCAGCAGCTGCTGCCCGTAGCAGATGCCCAGGATCGGCAACCCCAGTGTGTAGATCGCCGGATCGGCCAGCGGCGCCCCGGCATCGGCCACGCTGGCCGGCCCGCCGGAGAGGATGATGCCGCGCGGCGCCCAGGCCGCCACCCGGGCAGCATCCGTCGTGTAGGGCAGTATCTCACAATAAACCCCGGCTTCACGCAGCCGGCGGGCGATCAGCTGAGTAACCTGGCTGCCGAAATCCAGGATCAGGATTCGGCTCTCGATAGCGTCGTGGCTCATGGCGGGACTGAGCACAGAGAAAGCCCAGGCCGCAAGCAGCATCCCCACAAGCTGGCGGCAGGGGAAAAAGAGGCCGAATTAAGGCGCCGTTGTGACGAATCACGTCACTCTGGCCTTTTACCTCCGGCAGGCTATAACCACGTCTTGCTCACAACTCTGTCATAGCTGAGAGCTTGCTGCACTGCATCAGGCGGAGCTGACGCCTTACCGAGCACACGCAGGGGTTGAAATGGCCGCACAGCCTGAAACAATCATCGACCGCGCGACAGCACCCCACGGTATGCAGGCCGAAGCCGACGCACGCCCGTCGGCGCTCGTTCTGCCCTTGAACGTGCTGGACGCGAACGGCCATCGCCTGATCGACGAGGCTGCCGGCAGCCGCCTCGGCCCCGCCCGCGGCCTGATGCTGGGCCTGGCGGTGGGTGCCCTGCTCTGGGCGGGTCTCGCACTGCTTGCATGGAAAATCCTCGGCCACTAACCAGCCCCCACCGCACGCGCTGCCATCGGGGCGGGCCCGGGCTTCCCGCAGGGACAATCTTGGAATGAACACGGCTTCGGTGCCGCTCACGCCGCAGCCGGGCCACGATCCCCTCTCGCCTGCGCCACTCGAAGCGTCGGTATCGCACGCAGACCTGCAACGCGCCTCGGTGCGTGGCGTGGCCCTCACCTTCGGCTCCCAAGGGGCGCGCTTCCTTCTGCAATTCAGCGCGCAGATCGTGCTCGCCCACTTTCTCGCGCCATCGGAGTTCGGCCTGGTCGCCATGGTGGCGCCGGTTCTGGCGCTGGTGCAGGTGTTCAACGATCTCGGGCTGGCGCAGGCCACGATCCAGCGCCCCGCCATCAGCCAGGGCGAGCTCACGGCCCTCTTCTGGATCAATCTCGGCGTCAGCCTCGGCCTGGCCCTCATGCTCGCCGCCGCCGCGCCGCTGGTGGCCTGGTTCTACCAGGAGCCGCGCCTGGCCAGCATCACGGCCGCCGCCGGGGCCATGCTCGTGCTCAGCGGCGCCGCCGCCCAGCAGATCGCGCTGCTGAACCGCCACATGCGCTACGCCGCCCTGGCCGCGATCGACGTCGCCTGCGCCGCCGCGGCCTTCCTCGCCGGCATGGCCGCCGCGCTGGGCGGCTGCGGCGCGTGGTCGCTCATCCTCATGCAGGCCGCCAACTCGGCCACCATCCTCGTGCTCGCCTGGATTCTGTCGGGCTGGCGCCCCAGCCGGCCAAGGCGGCAGGCCGGCCTGGGCAGCCTGCTGCGCTTCGGCGGCCACCTGACCGGCTTCAACCTGCTCGCCTATCTGGAGACGAACCTCTCCACCGTGCTGATCGGCCGGCTCGACGGCACCGCGGCGCTCGGCCTTTACGACCGCGCCTACAAGCTGGTGATCGTGCCCTGGTGGCAGCTCAGCCTGCCGATCGACCGTGTGGCGGTCTCGCTCCTCTCCCGCCTGGCCGGCAGCGACGCGCAATACGCCCGCGCCCACCGGCAGATGCTGCAGGGCCTGCTGCTGGTCGCCGCCCCTGGCCTGCTCTGGGCCAGCCTGCAATCGGCCGCCCTGGTGCCCGCGGTGCTCGGCGCCCGCTGGGCCGAAGCTTCACCCATCGTCGGCACACTGTCGCTGGCCACCATCCTGGTGCCCTTCGGCGCGGCGGCCTACTGGCTGTTCGTCAGCCAGGATCGCGTGCGCGCCCAGCTCCGCTACGGCCTGATCAGCGGCGGCGCGCTCATCGCCTCCATCCTGTGCGGGCTGCATTGGGGCCCGCTCGGCGTGGCGCGCGCCTATGCGCTGTTCGCCCCGGTCATCGTCGGCGCACCCCTGTGGGGCGCCACGCGGCATGGCCCGGTGCGGCTGGCCGATATCGGGCGCGCCACCTGGCCCATCCTCGCCGGCCTGACCACGGCTGGCGCGGCGATGCTGCTGCTGCCGGCCGCCACGCCCCTGCTCCTGGCCGCCACGCTGGCGCTGTCCTACGCGTCCTGCATCGCCACCCTGCTGGTGCTGCCAAGCGGGCGGCTGCTGCTGGCCGAAGCATGGTCGCTCCGCCGGGCTCTGCGCGCGGCGTCGTAAGCCGTCAATCCCGCCCTAGCGCCGGCGCATGATCCGCAGGTAGTCCACGCAGTAATCCCAGCCGTCGCCCTCGTCGCGCATGCCCGTCATGTCCGTGCCCTTCAGCGCCATGCCGATCTGGTTGGTGATCAGCACATGCGCCGGCGGCGCCCGCCAGGCATAGGTGCTCTGCTGGATCACCTGCCCGTCCAGCAGCCAGGTCGGCTTGCCCTCCTGCCAATCCAGGGCGAACACATGGTAGCCGGCCGAAAAATCGATGCCGGGATCGTACTCGCCACCGGCAAACTTCGTCATCAGCACCTGCGGATTGCCGAAATCCTGCGGCCGCCCGGCATCCTGCAGATGCGCCGTCATGATCCGCGGCCGCTCGCGGCCTTGCCAGTCGAAGAACTCGAAGATGTCGATCTCGGGCGGCCAGGGCGTGGCCGAGAAATGGCCGTCGGCATACTCCACCCCGGGGTTGAGCCAGAAGGCAGGCCAGGTTCCCAGGCCGCGCGGCAGCTTGGCCCGCATCTCCACGATCATGCCCGGCACCACGGGGAACAGGCAGCGCAACATGCCGGATTCGATGCCGCCCGGCCGCAACCCGCCGCCCGCAGGCACGCGCGCCTTCAGCGCCAGATGATCCGCCCCGAATACGTGCAGCGAGCGCGGATCGCCCTCCGGATAGTCGCGGTGCTTGGACCAGTAGGAATCCAGCCCGTCCAGCCGCCCGCCATCGTAGATGTAGCGGAACCGGAAAGCGCGCCGCAGCTCGGCCATGTTGCGCACCGTGGCGTCGGCACGCCCCGTGCCGAACCGGTAATCGGCCAGAACCTCGATCTGGCCGGGGCCACCGAACGGCGCCACCGCCAGCGCGGCCAGCATTGCGCGGCGCGACAGCGCAGGCCCAGCCGCGTTCATTGCAGCCCCTATGCCGCCCGCTCAGAA
Organism: uncultured Alphaproteobacteria bacterium; assembly: GCA_963751795.1. GTDB lineage: Bacteria > Pseudomonadota > Alphaproteobacteria > Acetobacterales > Acetobacteraceae > BOG-908. The sequence goes on along the minus strand of CAVVVI010000004.1, from coordinate 642,435 downwards.
ATGGCGTTCATACACCTTCACCACGTCGCCGGGCGCCAGGAACGAGTGCGGCGTGATCTTGCCTTCACGCGCCGGCCCGCCCACCGTCCGCACGTCGGAGGCGTAATCCTCCACGGCGCGGTAGGTGAACCCGCCCGCCACGGCAACGGCCGTCAGCATCGTCATGCCCGGCGAGTAATTGTACTGTCCCGGCTTGGCCACCTCGCCCAGAACGAAGATCGGCCGGTAGGCCAGGATCTCGACCGAGACTTTCGGCTCCTTGAGGAATTTCTGCTGCTCGAGCGTCTCCTGCAGCTTCTCGGCAAACTGGGTCGATGTCAGCCCGCCGGCCTGGATGTTGCCCACCAGCGGCATCGCCACGCTGCCCTGATCGTCCACATGGAAGGTGCCGCTCAGCTGGTCCGAGCCGAAGGTGATCACTCGCACCTGATCGCCACCCCCCAGCCGGTAGGCGCCGGGCGTGTAGTCGCTCAGCGGCTGCAGGTTCTCGCCCGGCGTGCAGGCCGCAACGCCGCCGGCCAGCGCGCAACCGGTAACCAGGCGAAGAATGAAGGCGCGTGTTGTCATGGTCGAACTCCTGCGGGCGATGGGGGTCAGAGGGCCAGGCGCAGCGTCAGCCGGAACGTGTTTTCCGAGTAGCTGCCGCCGAAGATCTCGCCATTGAGGTTCAGCGGCTGCTGCACGTTCTGGCCGACTGCGTTGCTGCCGCTGCGCGTCGAATAGGTGTAATCGGCAGCCAGCCGCACGTTGCGGTTCAACGACCACGAAGCCCCGGCGCCGCCGGTGAAATAGTTCTGGCTGCCGCTGCTGCTGGTGCGCGACGACGCGTAATCGTCGATGAAGAAAGCGCCGTGCAGGCTGAGGATGACGTTGCGCAGGTATTCGTGATCCACCTGCAGCTTCAGCGCGGTTTCCGTGAAACCGACCGTCGCCTCGGCCGCCGAATCTTCGATGTAGCGCGCCGCCGAACCGGTTACCGTGGTCAGCCCCGTGGGCGTCCACGTGACCGCGCCTTCCACTATAGGCGCCTGGATCATCCGATAGGCCGAACGCGCGGCAAAGCTGCGCTCCTCGTAGCCGGCCAGCAGGCGGAAACCGATGGCGCCATCGGCATCATAGGCCACGCCGCCCAGCACCGACGCATCGTTGAAGTTCTGCCGGGGCTGGCCTGGCGGCGAGCGGTCGAAATCGGATTGCGTGTCGCGCAGCACCACCACCACGCGGCGGCGCGTGGCGAATTCGTAGCTGCCGATGATCTCCGGCGAGATGGTCACCCGGTCGCGGTAGCTCTGCAGGTATTCCCGCCCGCCCACGCGCCCGTTGTCGAAGTTGAAATACGAAACGTCGATGCCGGGCTGGATGAAGATGCGGCCCAGATCTGCATGGTAATACGCGCGCACGTCTTCCACACGATAGGCGATCGTCTGGTCCAGCCCCGGCACGTCCAGGTCGCGCGGCGTCTGGTTGAGGTTGAGGTGGGTGGCGCCGATGCTCAACGTGTCGCGCCCGAAATCATGGCTGGCCCCCAGCGCGGCGGTCCAGTTGGTGTAGCTTTGGTTGGATTGCTGCGGGTATTCGAAATCGTCCACCGTCAACGCGCCGCCGAACCGCGTGTCCGACCAGCCGCCCGCCGCACCTACGCTGGCATTCGTCTCGATCAGCGCGGAACCGCGCGCGCGGCTGGTGCCGGTGACGTTGTCGTCATAGCCCACGCTCTCGCTCAGTACCGGCGTAAACAGGAACGTGCCCAGGCGCACGCCGCTCGCCTCGTATTCCGGATGCTGGCGCGTAGCCACGGTCACGCCCGCCGTGGTGTCGTAGCCCGGCACGGCGGCGTCCAGGTATTGGCCGATCACCTGGGCGGACGCAGGATGGCTGCCGGCCAGCCACAGCGCAGCCGTCGCCGCCAGACCGGCCGGGCCCACCTGCCTCCGGAACGAACGCGCGCCCGCACAGTTAGGGCCGGCAGCCGCACCCTTGCATGGCGACGCCACGCACAAGAGATCGCCCGTGTTGAATTCCGCCATAACTCTGAGCACTTCCCCGTCCCCGCCCGCCAAGCCGCACCCCGATGCTGGCCGTGCCGTCGTCGTGCGAACGCAGGCCGATGCGTTGCGTTTCACAACCGTATTGCTATGCGTGTGCCTGTTCCTGCAACGCTTCGGCGTGCCGGCCGGCGGCCAGCCGCTCAGCATCGTCGGGCCGATCGGGCTTGCCTTGGGCGCCTGGGGCCTGTCGCGCGGCACCCTCATCCTGCATCCGGGCCGCACCGCCCTCTATCTCGGCGTCGTCGCACTCGCTTTGCTCGGCGCTGCCTGGCATGCCATGACGCCCAACCCGTTCGATGCCTCGCCCAGCACCAACTCGCTGCTCCACTTCCTCGGCATCACCGCGTTTGCCACGCTGGGCTTCGCCGTCCCGGTGGATGAAAGCGCGTTCTATGCCCGCATCAACCGCCCGCTGACGCTGGTGGCCATCCTCGGCATCGGCCAGTTCGCCGCCCAGTTCGTGGGCCTGCGCCTGTTCGCCTTCACCGGCCTCGTGCCCGCCCCCCTGCTGCTCGAGCAGGGCTACAACCTGGAAATCCCGGTGGGCATCGGCGACGTGCTGAAATCCAACGGCCTGTTCCTCATCGAGCCGTCGGTGTTCTCGCAGTTCATGGCCGTGGGCCTGATGATCGAAATCCTGACCACCCGCCGCCCGCTCAATCTCGGCCTGTTCATCGCCGGCCTGCTGCTCTCATTCTCCGGCACCGGGTGGATCGTGCTGGCCAGCTTCTTCCTGTTCGCCGGTCTGCGCCTGGGCCCGCGCTTCCTCACCGTGGCCCTGGTCTCGCTCTGCGCCATTGGCATCGCGGCGGCCGCCATGGCGCTGCTGGCGCCCGATTTCGCGGCAGCGCTCTCGGCGCGGCTGGGCGAGGTCTCGCAGCCCGGCACCAGCGGCCACATGCGCTTCGTCACACCGTTCTGGCTGATGGACGACGTGCTGGCCCGCGCGCCCAGCGCCCTGCTCGCCGGCATCGGCGCCGGGGTCAGCGAGAAGCTCAGCCTGCCTTATGCGTTCGACGTGAATACGCCGGTCAAGGTGTTCCTCGAATTCGGCCTGCCGCTGCTGCTGGCCTACCTGGCGCTGTTCTGGCGCAACAGCCGCACCGCCTTGCAGGGCGCCCTGTTCGTGCCCTGCATGCTGCTGTTCCTGTTCACCGGCGGCTACCAGCAGTTTCCGCCGGTGCTGTTTCCCGTCCTGCTGCTGCTCGCCACGGCGCGGCTGGCCCCCACCCCGCCGCCCGCCGGCGCGGCGCAAGCCTGACGCGCATTGTCCGGCATCCAAGCCCCGGCCAGCGGCGCCAGGCTCGACGCGGCAGCCGCCGAGGCGCTGATCGCCCGCCGCCTGGTCGCCCTCGACCACCCGCCGGACCTGCTGGATCCCGGCGCCGTCGCCGCCCTGGTCGCCGATGCGCGCGGCTCGGGCCGCCGCCTGCGCACCACGCTGGCCGCCACGCTCTTCCTCGCTTCCACCGAGGACGCGCCCCGCATCGACGCTGCCCTGGTGCGCCGCGCCCTGGCCGCGCAGGCGACCCCCCTGACACCCATCGCGGTGGACAGCCTGCCGGCGGGCCGGCCCCGCATCGCCCCGCGGCACCTGCTGCTGGCGATCACCGCGGCCGCCCTGGCGATCGGCCTCGTCTTGATCGTGCTGCAGCCGCACACACCGGCGCCGGAGCCACGCACGGCCGCCATCCTGCCCTTGCAGTCGCCCGCCGCCGCCCCGCCCCCGCCGGCTCAGTCTCAGGATCAGCCGCCTTCGCCCGAGAAGCTCCAATCCCAGGCGGCCCAGCCCCCGGCATCGCAGGCCCAACCGGCGCCACCGCGAACCGCCCCGCCACCCGCCAGCAGCCAGCCCGGCCCTGCGCGGCCCCCGCCCGTCCTGGCGCCCTTGCCGCCGCCGGTGGCGGTCGCGGCACCGCCGGCGCCACCATCCGGCGGCGCACCCAACCTGCAGCCGCAAGCCGCGCTGCCCCAGGCCGCACCTGCCTCGATCCTGCTGCTCTACCCCGCCAGCCGTCCCAGCGTTCTCACGCAGCTCCGCCCGGTTGCCGAGGCGTTGCACCGTGCCGGCTACACCGACATCCGCGCCCGGCCGGTGCACGCGCCACCACCCCGGCGCGCAGTCTCATTCTTCTACAGCGACGACAAATCGCTCGCCGATGCCGTCGCCAGAACCCTGGCGGGCGTGCACTGGCCCCGGCTGAACGGCGTGCTGCTGCAGCCCTCGCTGGTGCTGCTGCCGGCAGGCCTGCCCTCGCGCAGCCCCGGCGCCATCGAGATCCAGCTGCCATGACATCCGGCCCGCATCGCCCGTTCGCCGCCTTGTCCGTCGCCCGCGTTCTTCTGCTGCTTCTGGCCGCCGCCGACCGCCCCGACCCGCACGACCTGCTCACCCAGGCGAGCGTCGCCGACCATGCCGGCGATGCCGCCCGCGCCCTCACCCTGTATCGGCGCGCTGCCGAAGCCGGGTTGGCCGAGGCCCAGCGCGACCTCGCCGTTCTCTACGACAGCGGGCGCGGGGCGCCGCACGATCCGGCGCAGGCGGCCACCTGGTATGCTGCGGCCGCTGCCGGCGGCGACGCCCGCGCGGCGTTCGACCTGGCGCAGCTCTACACCGCCGGAGACGGCGTGCCGCGCAATGCGGGCCTGGCGCGGCTGTGGTTCCTCCAGGCGGCCGTGGGCGGCATCGCCGCCGGCGACCACCCCGAACCGCCGCCCGAGGACCCGCCGCCGCCGCTCGAGCCACCAACCCTGCGTTACCCCTGGCAGGATATGGCCCTGCCAGCCCCCGACAGCGGCCTGGCCCTGGTCTGGACAGCCTCGGCCGCCCCGGCCCCGGCCCGGTTCTTCGTCCAGGTGATGCAGGTGACGGCCGGGCCGCCGACGCCGGTGTTCACCACCACCACGGAAATCTCCGCAACCCGGGTGCCGTCGCTCAAACCGGGCCACTACGCATGGCGGGTCTTCACGCTCTGCCCGTCACTCGGCCGCTACGCACCTTCCGGGTGGGCTGCGTTCTCCATCAGTTGACGGGGCACCATCGCGACCGGCCCCGGCTCACGTGCGCGTCAGCCGACCCCTGGCCAAGGGTCGGGCCCAAGACTTCGCACCGCACAACTGCTATCGAGGGCGCGATGGCACCACTCGCATCAGGCAGCCCACCGCGTGGCTGAGGGCTTTGACGCCACCACCGCGGAAGACCGGCCCCGGGCCATGCGCAGCGCTGCCGCCAGGCTGGCAAGCGCGATCGCCAGCCTGCGCGTGGCGGCACCCGCGCTGCATCTGCGCCGCCGCCTGCTGGCCCGGTCGGGCCCTCTTGCCCGGCGCCTGCTCTACCCCAACCCCCTCGCCAGCCCGGCCCGCGCGCCCGCGGTGCACATCGCCCGCGGCTCGGGCATCGGCGACGTCATCCTCTGCACGCCCGGGCTGCGCGCCATCAAGGCCGCCAACCCCGCCACCCGCCTGTCGTTCTACACCGACGTGCCCGATCTCGTGCGCGGCCTGCCCTATATCGACGCGGTGCTGCCCTTCGCCGACCGGCCGGCCGGCAACATCTACGTCGATTATCTCAATCTGGTCCCCTCGCCCGTCCACCTGGCCCGCCTGCTGGGCGACCGCATGGGCGTGAACGTGACGGATGTGCGGCCGGATTGCGTGACCGATCCGGCCCTGATCGAGCGCTACCGCCAATCCTGGGCGCACCTGCCCCGCCCCTGGGTGGTGGCGCTCCGCCGCGCCAGCCGCTTCACCCCCAACAAGGATTGGCCCGACGCCGACTGGAACAGCCTGCTCGCCAACGTCGCAGGCTGGGGCAGCGTCATCGAGATCGGCCTGCCCGACGCCCAGGCGGCACAATCCGCCCAAGCGCCGCACACGCTGGACCTGCGCGGCGAGACCAGCATCGCCGAGCTGGTGGCGCTGATTGCCGCGGCCGACATCCATGTGGGCCCGGTCTCCGGCCCCATGCACGTCGCCGCCGCCGTGGGCACACCGTCCGTCGTCATCATCGGCGGTTACGAACACCCGTCCAACGCCCATTACGAGGGCAATACCGAGCTCTACACCCCGGTCCCATGCGCCCCGTGCTGGCTGCGCGAGCCCTGCCCGTTCAACCTGCGCTGCCTGCGCGCGATCACGCCGGATCAGGTGGACGATGCGCTGCGGCAAACCTGGGCGAGGCTGCAGGCTGCCTCAGGCTGAGGCTTTGCGCCGGCCCATGAGCTGGCGCAGCCGGCCCAGCGGCAGGTAGCCGACGATCTCGGCCAGGGTGGCCGGCGCCACCAGGCGCAGGGCGGCCACGTAGAACACCGGGCCCAGCACCCCGATCACGCCTACCTGCGCCGTGCTTCTGCCCGCCAGCACCGGCAGTGCGGCCAGCGCGCTGGCCGCACCGATGGTCGCCAGCCCCAGCACCGGCGGCAGCACGTAGATCGCCAGAACGTCGCGCAGCGTCATCGCCTGGCGGAACACCAGCCAGGAGTTCAGCGGCTTGATCAGCGCGTAGAACAGCGACACGCCGATCGCCACGCCCGTGGCACCGCCGAGCCAGACGCCGAGCAGCACGCAGACGAAGAACGGCGGCGTAAACACGGCCACCAGCCGCACGTCGCGCCGGAACTCGCCGCGGGCGATCAGCAGCGCGCCGGCCACCCAGGCCAGCGCGTCGCCGGGCAGGCCCAGGCTGAGGATCTGCACCAGCGGCACCGCGCCATCCCAGCGCGCGCCGAACATCAGGTGCAGCAGCGGCGCCGCCTCAGCCGCCTGCAGAAAGCACACCGGCGTAATCGCGTAGGCCAGCACGCGCGAGGCCCGCAGCGCCGCCTCCATCTGCCGCGCCGGCGCCGCGTTAAGCTGGCTGAACGCCGGAAACAGCACCCCGCCGAAGCTGCCCGCCAGCATCTGCACGGGCTGGGCGGCCAGGCGGAACGCAAAGAAATACACGCCCACCACGCGTTGGGAGGCCAGGAGCCCCAGCACCATGTAGTCGCCCTGATTGACCAGCGCGATCATCAGCCGCGTGCTCAGCACCAGCAGCCCGCTGCCCACCAAGTGGCGGTACTGCGCGCGGCGGTGCCCCGGCCGGATCGCCACCGGCGCGCGCCGCCAGAACACGACGGCCTTGATGGCGGCAGCCACCGGCAGCGGCAGAACGAAGCTGTAGGCCCCCAGGCCCGCCGCCGCGCACAGGATGGTGGCCGCCTGGATCGCCACCGTCTCGGCACTCGCATAGGCGCCGAGGAAGCGAAAATTCAGCTCGGACCTCAGCCGGACGGTCGGCACCGTCGCCGCCGCCCCCAGCGGCAGATTGATGGCCAGCACGGCGACCAGGCCGGTAAGGCCAGGTGCGCCATACAGCCGCGCGGCCACCGGGCCCGCGGCCAGCATCACCGCCATGCCCGCCAGCGCCAGCCCCATGCTGCTCCACAGCGCCGGCGCCACCCACAGGCGCAGCTGCCGCGCCCGGGTCAGCAGCACGTCGTCGATGCCGAAGCTGACCACCGCCGTCACCAACGCGCCCACCGTGTAGGCGAGCCCGATCTGCCCGAAGGCCTCGGGCATCAGCAGCCTGGCCAGCACGATCTGGCTGACGAAACTGGCCAGCCGTCCGGACAGCCCCTGGAACAGCAGCCAAAGGAAACCCGTGGCGGTGGTGCGTTGCAGGCTCGGCGGCATGGCGCTGCTCTATCACGGGCAGCCTGCGCCCGCGCCAGCCACGCGCTGCGCTGCCGCAATGCTTCCCCCGGCTGGCCAATCGCGCCTGCCTGCGCCAACGTCGCGGCATGCGCAAACCTGCCGTCGCCCTCGCCATCGCCCTCGCCTGCCTGGCGCCCGCCGCGCACGCCGCTGCGCCCGACCTGGCCCACGTGCTGGCCGCCTACGATGCATGGCTCACCGAGGCCGATCCGATCGGCGCCGCCCAGCGCGGCGACAGCCAGGCCGCCCGGCGCTGGCCGGATGACAGCCCGGCCGCGCAATCCGCCCGCATGGCCGCCCTGGCCCGCATCCGCACCGATCTCGAGGCGATCCCGGCCGCCTCGCTCACCGGCCAGGATGCGCTGAACCGCACACTGCTGCTCGCCCGCATCGCCACCGACCAGGCCTCCGACGGCTTCGACGAGAACCGCATCCCGTTCGCCAGCGACCAGGGCTTCTTCACCGTGCCGGATTACGCGGCCAGCGGCACCGCCCTGCACGATACGGCGCAGGCCGAGGCATGGCTCGCCCGCCTGCGCGCCCTGCCCGCCTTCTACGCCACCGAAACCGCCAATCTGCAGCGCGGCATCCGCACCGGCTTCACGCTGCCGCACGCGATCGCTGCCCGCCAGGCGCAGGCCGCCGCCGCCCGCGCCGCCGTGCCGCCTGCGCAGGACCCGCTGCTCGCCCCGCTCGACACCCTGCCCGCCAGCCCGGCGGCCACCGCGCTGCGCGCCCAGGCGCTCGCCATCATCGCCGACAGCATCAAGCCCGCGCAGCACGCGCTGGCTGGCTTCTTCGCCGATACCTACCTGCCGCACAGCCGCACCACGATCGGCGCCGCCGCCCTGCCGCAGGGACGCGCCTGCTACGCCATGCTGGTGCGGCGCGAGACCACCACCGCGCTGACACCGGACCAGATCTTCGCCATCGGCCAATCCGAGATCGCCCGCATCCGCGTGGCCATGGACGTGCAGATCGCCGCCGCCGGCTTCCACGGTGGCTTCACCGCGTTCCAGGCCATGCTCCGCACCGACCCGCGCTTCTACGCCACCACCCGCGAAGCCCTGCTCGAGCGCGCAAGCCGCCTAGCCAAGCGCGTGGATGGCCAGCTGCCGCGCATCATCGGCAAGCTGCCGCGGCTGCCCTACGGCGTGGCCCCGGTGCCCGCCGCCATCGAGGACGGCTACACCAGCGCGCGCTACAATGGCGGCAGCCCCGAGCAGGCGATCGCCGGCTCGCTCTGGATCAACACCTCGCATCTCGACCAGCGGCCGCTTTTCGAACTGCCGGCCCTGGTGGCGCACGAGGGCGCGCCCGGCCACCACATCCAGATCGCCCTCGCCCAGGAACTGACCGGCCTGCCGCCGTTCCGCCGCGACAGCAACATCACCGCTTTCGTCGAAGGCTGGGCGCTGTACAGCGAACAGCTCGCCACCGAACTCGGCCTTTACGCCACGCCCTACGAACGCTTCGGCCAGCTCTCGCTCGAGATGTGGCGCGCCTGCCGCCTGGTCATGGATGTGGGCCTGCACTGGCGCGGCCAGACCCGCGACCAGGCTTTGGCCTGCCTGCGCGACAACACCGCGCTGTCGGAAGCCAACATGCAAAGCGAGGTGGACCGCTACATCGCCTGGCCAGGCCAGGCGCTCGGCTACAAGATCGGCGAGCTCAAGATCATGGAGCTGCGCCACCGCGCCGAAGCAGCACTCGGCGCCGGCTTCGACGAACGGCGCTTCCACGATGCGGTGCTCGATGACGGGGCCATGCCGCTGGACGTGCTCGAGGCGCGCATCGGCGCCTGGATCGCGCAGCAGCGGCACTAGGGGGCCGCAACACGCCTGCGGCAGCCAGGCGCCTTACTTGACCCAGCGCACCCTTTTGGCTACCCACCGTGCCCGGCCCGTCCCGTTCGTCTAGAGGCCTAGGACACCAGCCTTTCACGTTGGCTACACGGGTTCGAATCCCGTACGGGGCACCAGGCTCCGCCTGCCACGGGCCGATCCTCCTCAGCCGACCCCCATCACTACCGCGCCGGCCGCAGCATCCTGATCGATACGACCATCACCAGGATCAGCACGGCCAGCACGCCCAGCTCGGTCATCGAATCGTGGAACAGCTTCTCGCCGCCGGCACTCACCGCGGTATCCTGACCGGTCCCCGACGATTTCAGCGTAATCACCAGCACGCGCCGGATCGTGGCGATCAGCCCCACCACCAGAAACGGCTCGCAGTTCAGCTCGCCCGATTTCATCGAGGCCCTGACGGTGTGCAGGATTTCCACCAGCATGAGCACGAATAGCAGGCGGTCGATCACCTGCAGGATGTCGCGCGTGTCGGTCCAGTCGCCCAGCCCGGCGCCGAGCGTCCACGCCGTGCCGGCAAGTGCCACCAGGGCGGCGAGCGCCAGCAGCGCGCCCAGGGCCACATAGGCCGCGTGCTCCACCCACAGGAAAGCCGCTGCCGAGCGTTCGATCCACAGGCTGATGGGCGGCTCTGATTCGCTCACTGTCACGCCCGTATCGTTGGCAGCGCAGCATGCCGCAGCGTTGCATGCGCTGGCAAACGCTTTCGTGATGCGCAACTCCAACGCCGGCCGGAGTTTTCAACCACAAGGCGGCACCCCGGCGGGCAGCCGCCAAACGATGTCGCGGGGCCGCGTGAGCAACCGTGCAGCGTGCTCGCCAGAAGCGTTGTGGACGGAGGCTCCAGCCGATGAATGATCGTGGACAGGGCGCAGGAAAAGCAGCCGCGGGCATGCTCGGCGCGCTCGCGGCACTGCTCGCGCCATGCATCGCTGCGGCGGCCCCGTCGGCACCCCGACCCGGCGCCGCGGATGCACAATCCATCGCGCACGGCAAATACCTGACCGATGCCGGCGACTGCGCCGCCTGCCATACGGCGCCGGGCGGCAAGGAATTCGCCGGCGGGCGCTACATGAACACCCCGTTCGGCCCGATCTCCACGCCCAACATCACGCCCGACAAAGCCACCGGCATCGGCAACATCACCGACGACCAGTTCGTGCGCGTGTTCCACCAGGGCATCGGCATGAAAGGCGAACGGCTGTACCCCGTCATGCCGTTCCCCTGGTACACCAAGGTGCGGCGCGACGATGCGCTGGCCATCAAGGCCTATCTGTTCTCGCTGCAGCCGGTGGATGCACCGCGCAAGCCGCTGAAGCTGGTGTTTCCCTTCAACATCCGCGCCGCTCTGATCGGCTGGGATGCCGTCTTCCTCAAGGCCGGCGAATTCAAGCCGGACCCGAAGCAATCCGCCCAGGTCAACCGCGGCGCCTATCTGGTGCAGGGGCTCGAGCATTGCGGCGAATGCCATAACGGCAACAATATGCTGGGCGACACCAGCATGGCCGCCTCGCTGCGCGGCGGTCCGATCGACAAATGGTACGCGCCCAACATCACCTCGGACAAGACGCAGGGCATCGGCCGCTACAGCGACGAGGACGTGTTCCACTACCTCAAGACGGGAACCTCGCCCGACATGGGCGTGGTGGTGGGCCCGATGGCGCAGACCATGCACGAAAGCCTCGGCAAGCTCACCGACGACGATCTGCACGCCATCGTCGCCTACCTGAAATCGACGCAGCCGAAAGAGGGCTATACCGCCAGCAAACCGGCCGCCGGCAGCGAGCGCGTGGCGGTCAACGCGCAATCCTACCTGAACTATTGCGCCTCCTGCCATCTGGAAAACGGCAAGGGCCTGGCCGGCGCGGTGCCCAACCTGGCCGGCAACGGCGTGGTCAACGCGCAAGGGCCTGAGACCGTGCTGCGCGTCATCCTGGGCGGCATCAACGCGCAGGGCAGCTACTCCGCCATGCCGGCCATCGGTCAGCAGATGAGCGATCAGGAAGTGGCCGACGCGGCCAATTACGCCCGCTCCGCCTGGGGCAACACGGCGCCGGCACAGGTCGGCCCCGGTGAGGTCGCGACCCTGCGCAAGGCCACCGGCACGCTGCTGGCGATGCGCCTGCCAGGCGGCTGCCCCAAGCTGGCCGAAGGCGATACCGCGCGCGCCATCGCCACGCCCGAAATGTCGCATCTGCTGCAGACGACGACGCAGCAGAACGTGCTCGCCAACGCCGAGATCATGATCAAGCACGTGCGGGCCGTGGCACCGAAGGCCACGCAGGCCGACATCATCAACAGCCTCACCATCGCCTACTGCCCGGTGGTGCTGGCCGACAAGAGCCTGGGCCAGATGCAAAAATCCGAGGCTTTGGACGGCTTCGCCGAACGGGTCTATACCGACATCGTCAGCCAGGGCCAGGATTCGGCATCGCCCGACACCGCCGGCAAACTGTAGCCCGCAACCTTCCGCGGCGGGCTACAGACCCTATCTGCCGGGAACGGGCCTGCGTGCCCGAAGGTGAAAGCCCGTTGAGCATGGTAACGATTGCGGTCGCCGCGATACTGACGTTGGTGCTGGCCGCGGCCGGCGGGCTGCTGACCGATGTGGGACCGTGGTATCGCAACCTGCGCAAGCCACGGCTGCAACCGCCGGACTGGCTGTTCGGCCCCGCCTGGACGCTGATCCTGGGTGCTGCCGCCGTCGCCGGCGTGCTCGCCTGGCGGGGCGCGCCCGATGCGGCCGGCCGCACGCAGGTCGCCCTCCTGCTCGCCGCCAATTGGGTGCTGCACCTGCTGTGGAGCCCGCTTTTCTTCAAGGCGAAACGGCCGGACTGGGCGCTCGCTGAAAACGCGCTGCTCTGGCTCTCGGTGCTCGCCGTGGTGATCGGCTTCCGGCCATTCTCGATCGTGGCGAGCTGGCTGTTCGTGCCCTATCTGGTGTGGGTCAGCTTCGCCTTCTGGCTGAACTGGGCCATCGTCCGGCTGAACGCGCCGTTCGCCGCCGCAGGCTCCGCCAAGCGCGCCTGACGGGCGAAGCGGCGCTAGGCGAACACATCCGCCGGGCAATCCCGCTTCAGCGACGCACCCAGTTCGGCGCCGATCATCGCCGCATCGCGCGGCAAACCCTCCGACGTGCGCCGCAGCAGGAAGCTGCCATCGGCGCGGGCCACCAGCCCCACGATGTGCAGCCGCCCGTTCGGGAGGATACGCGCATGGCCGCCGATCGGCGTGTGGCAGGTGCCGTCCAGCACGCGCAGCAGCGCGCGTTCGGCCGTCGCCACCGCGCGGGCCTCCGGGTCCTCGATGGCCGACAGCATCTCGAGCAGTTCGGTGTCGTCCTCGTGCACCGTCACGCCGATGATGCCCTGCGCGGCCGCGGGCACCATCACATCGGTGTCCAATATCACCGAGGCTTCGTGCACCATGTCCAGCCGTTTCAGCCCGGCCAGCGCCAGCAGGCTCGCCTGGCAATCGCCCGCCCGCACTTTGGCCAGGCGCGACTGCACATTGCCGCGGATCAGCGCCATGCGCAGGTCCGGCCGCGCATGCAGCAGCTGCGCCTGCCGGCGCACCGACGACGTGCCCACCAGCGCGCCGTGCGGCAGCGCCTCGTAGGGATCGTCCGAACGCGGCACCTCGTGGCCGAAGATCAGCGTGTCGCGCGCATCCTCGCGCTTCAGCGTGCAGGCCAGCACGATCCCGTCCGGCAGGTTCGTCTCCAGATCCTTCAGGCTATGCACGGCGAAATCGATCCGCCCGGCGATCTGCGCCTCGTCGATCTCTTTGGCGAACAGCCCCTTGCCGCCGATATCGGCGAGCCGCCGGTCCTGCACGGCATCGCCCGTAGTCTGGATCAGATGCTCCTGGAACACGTCCATATTGCGCAGCACCGGGCACACGCCGCGCAGCAATTCGAGGAAGGTGCGCGTCTGCACCAGCGCCAGCGGTGAACGGCGGGTGCCGACGCGCAGCGGCAGCGTGCGGGAGTGGCGCCGCGTGCGGCGGGGCGGCGGCGGCAGCAGGTCGGTGAAGGCAACCGCATCGTCCACGATGGTGTCTAGCAGCACGGAACACATCCTTGTACGAAAGAGCGGTAGGCGGTGGCGCGAAGTCGTCTCACGACGGGCTGGCCAGGCCGCACAGATGCGCCAGATCCTTGAAGAAGATCCTGACCTGCGCAGCAGGCTTGCTGCGTGTGAGCTGCTTGTTCATGTAGGAATCCCACGTCATCCGCTGCACGTCGGGATCGCGGCATAGCGAGACGAAACTCTCGCGCCGCTTGTCGGTGCTGTACCAGAACCACTGCATCACGCCGAGCACCATGAACACCGTGCCATGCGCCTTCATGAACGCGCGGCGCGGTTCGCGCAGCGCGCGCGCGTTGCCGGTGGCGCACAGCCGGTCCACCGCCTCGGCAGCCAGCCGGCCGCCTTCCATGGCGTAATAGATGCCCTCGCCGGAAGCCGGCGCCACCACGCCCGCAGCATCGCCCGCCAGGATCACGTCGCGGCCGTTATCCCAGCGCCGCATCGGGCGCATCGGGATCGGCGCGCCTTCCCGCCGCACGGTTACGGCATCGCTGAGCCCGGCCGCTGCCCGCAGCGCGGTCACCGAGCCGCGGATGGAAAAGCCCTTCTTGGCCGAACCCGACCCGACGCTGACCGTCTTGCCGTGCGGAAACACCCAGCCGTAGAAATCCGGCGACAGCTTGCCCTGATAGAAGATGTCGCAACGCTCCGGCTCGAACAGCCGGCCCAGCGCATCCTGCGCGTTGGCCGGCGCCTGCAGGATCTCGTGGTAGGCGAACACGTAAGGCACGCGGTCCGCACCCTTCACGCATTGCTTGGCGACCGCCGATTTAGCGCCGTCGGCGCCCACCACCGCGCGCGTGCGCAGCCGCACCGGCGCGCCGTCCTTGTCGCGATACTGCACCACGGCCACGCCATCGGCATCGCGATCCACCCGCTCGAACGTGCCGATGCGCGCTTCGGCGCCATGCGCCGCGGCGCGTTCGCGCAGCCACGCATCGAAATGCTCGCGATCCACCATGCCGACGAAGCCGCCATCGATCGGCATGTCCACCTGCACGTTGGCCGGCGAGACCATGCGCGCGGCGCGGATGCGGGCCACGATCTGCGCCGGCGGCACGTCGAAATCGCGCACCAGCCGCGGCGGGATGGCGCCGCCGCACGGCTTGATACGGCCGGCACGGTCCAGCAGCACCACGCGGCGGCCGGCCCGCGCCAGAACATCGGCCGCGGTGGCACCGGCCGGGCCGCCGCCCACCACGACGGCATCGTAGGGCGCGGCATCATCGGCAGAGTGGCGCGCGGCCAAAGCGTGCTGGGTCATTGGGGGCTCCTGCATCATGCGGCGGCGGTGGCGTTGGCGGATGAAAGCCGGGCGGGCGCGCCGAACACCGTGCCCGCCAGCGCAGCGGCGGCCAGGAACAGCGCCGCCTGGGCGCAGAAAACGGCGGCGTAGGCGATATGCGGCGTGCCCAGCAGCAGGCGGGCGAGATCGCTGGCCCCGGTGCTGGCCAGCCCGCCCAGCCCCATCGCCACGGCCTGTGCGGCGCCCCACACGCCCAGGCGCACCCCTTCCCGCTCGCCGCCGCCACGCCCGGCCATGCCCAGCATCGCGCCGATCGCCGAGACGGCGAACACCCCGTTCGACACACCGAGCGCCAGCAGCAGGCCCGAAAGCGCCCCGCCCCGACCGATCAGGCTGATCGCCGCCAGCGCCACCAGGCACGCGGCCGATGCCGCACATCCACCGACGGTCCACAGCCGCATCGGCCGGGCACGCTGGCCGGCGCCGGCCAGGCTGCCGCCGACGGCAACCAGCAGCATGCCGCACAGCACGCCGCCATTATGCAATCCGGTCAGCCCCGCCGTGCGGGCGGGATCGAGCCCGAACACCGTGCCGGCGAACGGCTCCAGAACCAGCTCCTGCGCGCTGTAGGCGAGCATGGAGACGAAAACGAAAATGGCGAACCGGCGCGAAGCCGGCTCCTGCCAGATGGCCCGCAGCACGGCGCCGAACCCGCCCGCCGGCCCCGCCACGCGCGCGGGCGCCACCGGCCGTGCGTCCTCGAGCCGCCAGATCGCCGTGCTGCCGGCCAGGAACGCCGCAGCCGACACGGTTGCCGCCACGCGCAGCAGCGCCGGCCAGGAGAACGGGTGCAGCAGATGCGACGTGGCGCCGGCCGTGACCACCACGCCCATGATCATCAGCACCCAGAAGATCGTGGCCGCAGCCGGCCGCCGCTCCGGCGCTACCTGCACGGCCATCAGCGCCAGCGAGGAGGTGCCGACGGCTCCGGCCCCGCCGCCCACGAGCACATAGGCCGGCACGGCCATTGCGATCCCCGCCCAGCGATGCCCGGCCATCCACGCCACGGCCACGGCGGCCAGCATGGCGCCGGAAGCCAGCGCCGCCAGCCCGCCCACGATGAACGGCGTGCGCCGCCCGCTGCGGTCCGACCCGTAGCCAAGCCGCGGGCGTACCATCTGCGCCGCATAATGCAGCGCCACCAGCGCGCCGGGCAGCAACGCCGGCAAGGCCAGCTCCACCACCATCACGCGGTTCAGCGTGAACGTCACGAGCGCGACCAGCGCGCCTAGCGCCGCATTGACGATGCCGAGCCGGACGATCGACAGCCAGCTCAGCGCCTTCATGAGGCGCTCCGCAACGCCAGCGCGGTCACCAGCATGCCGAGCACGTACAGGCTGGTGCCCGTCGCGTTATACCAGGGCGCGCGCTCGCGAGGCGCCTGCAGGAACGAGGCCATCAGCCCGAGCTGTGCCAGCAGCAGCAGGCCCACGCAGCCGGCATAGAAGCTGAACCCCCAGGCCAGCAGCAGGGCCGCCACGGCCGCCTGCGGCAGCGCCATCACCATGCAGGCGAGCCGTGCGGCGCGGGCCGCACCCAGCGTCGCCGGCAGCGAGCGCACGCCGGTCTGCAGGTCGCCATCCATCGACTTGAAATCGTTCAGCGTCATGATGCCGTGGGCACCGGCGCTGTACAGCAGCGCGGCCACGATGATGCCGGTGTGCGGCAGCCGGCCCGTGATGATCGCCGCCCCGGTGAACCAGGGCAGCCCCTCGTAGCAGATCCCGCATGCCGCATTGCCCAGCCAGCCATTCAGCTTCAGCCGCAGCGGCGGCGCGCTGTACGCCCAGGCCAGCGCCAGGCCGAGCAGCGTGGCCCCGAACGCCCAACGCCCGAGTGCGGCCCCCACCGCCAACGACAGCGCGGTCCACAGCACGGCCAGCCACAATCCGCCGCGGCCGGGCACGCGGCCCGACGGGATCGCCCGCCCCGGCTCGTTGATGGCATCCACGTGCCGGTCGTACCAATCATTCGCCGCCTGGCTGGTGCCGGTCACCAGCGGCCCGCACAGCGCCACGCCCGCCGGCACCACCCACCAGCGCGCCCCGCCCGGGCCGCCGGCCGAGATCACGCCGCAACCGAACGCCCACATCGGCGCGAACCAGGTGATCGGCTTCAGCAGCTCGCCATAGGCGGCAAGCCCGGTGCGCGGCGCCCGCACCGCGGCCAGCGCCGCAGGCGCGCCGGCAGGCCGGTCGATGCGGCTAATCCTGCTCATGCGTCGCCAGATCCCCCAACCCGTAGCGGCGCAGCTTCACGTACAGGCTCTGCCGGCTCAGCCCGAGCATCTCGGCCGCCGAAGCGCGGTTGTCGCCGGTCATCTCCAGCGCCGCCTCGATGCAAAGCTTCTCGATCACGTCGGTGGACTCGCGCACCAGATCCTTCAACGACACGCGGCCGATCAGCTCGCTGAGCTGCGCCACCGAGCGCGGCAGCGCCGGCGCCGACGGCGCATCCACCTGCAGCCGCGGGCCGATGTTGCGGATGGCGAAACCGAACGACGGCTGCCCGCCATTGCCGATGGCGACAGCGGAAATCTCCACCTTCGAGGTCACCGACTGCTCGCTGCGCATCGTTGTGGTGAAGAACCGGATTGAGCCGCGCTGGCGAAGATTGGTGATCAGCACGTCCAGCTCGACGCCGGACTGTCCCACCCAGCGCTCCAGCGCCTCGCCGCGCGCCAGGCTTTCGTCGGCCAGCCCCGCCATGTCGAGGAACGCCTTGTTGGCGGTCAGGATGTTGCCCATGCTGTCGGCCACCACGAACCCATCCGGCGCGCTCTCGACCAGTTGCAGCAGCCGGCGTTTGGCATCGGGCACACGCGCACCGCCAACCGGCGCCGGCGAAATGCGCACCAGGATGAGCGTGGCACTGTCCTGCCGGAACAACGAAGCGGCAACCAGCACCTCCTCGCCGTCACGCGCCAGGCGGGCGGCGAACTCCTCGTTCTGCCCGTCCGCCCGCACCGCGCTCAGGTGGGTCGAAACGCTGTCGAGTGTCTCGGCGGAAAAGATGTCGCCCAGCCCCTGCCCGGATGCGTAGTCGGCCTGCGTCTTGAACAGGCCGCGCGCCGCCGGATTGGCCTCCACCACACGGTGGCGCACGGTATCGAGCACCAGCACGGATTCCGACGACATCTGGAACAGCAGCCGATACCGCGCTTCAACATCGCGCATGCGCGCATAGTCGCGCTCGAGCGCCTCCTGCGCCGTCAGCAGCCGCTGCTGCAAGGCCGAGACGGCCCGCAGGTCACGCCCGAACGCCACCATCCGCCCGTCCGCGCCCACCTGAACGGCGCAGTACAGCACCGGGATCGACTCGCCGTCGGAATTGGCGTGGTTGAGGTGGCGCCATTTCGGCTTGGCATCGGACGCGCCCGCATCGGTCAGCAGGCGGGCAACCTTGGGGCGGCTGTCGGTCACCACGGTGCTGATCAGCTTGCGGCCGATCCAATCGCCGGCAGTGTCGAGGTCGGCCGCCAGTTCCTCGTTCTGGAACGCGATGTCGCGGATGGTGCCGTCGGCATCCACGATCAATGCCACGTCGGAGGCCATGGCGATGAGCGTTGCCACGGACTGGGCATCCAACTCACCAAGCGAACTGTCCGGGAAGACAAAACTTTTCACGAGAGACGAGATCCTCCAATGCATTTCCCGTTTCCCGCTTATCCGGCTTTGCCGGTTACTGTTTGTTTGGGGCGCTGCGGCCCTCCTCTCGAGGCAGCGATGGGGAGGCGAAGGCGTCGTTCGTCGCCAGGCCGGTCGGTCGTCATCGCTCTCGCGCCAATAAACTGACCAGGCTGTGCGCCTGGCGTACCGCCTGCAGCCCATCCACCGCGGTGGCATCGGCCCCGACCATGGCGGCCAGCTGCGGATGCGCCACGAAAGGCGGGCCGCCGACCATCACGCCGATCGCGCGGTTGCGCGAAGCCCGGCGGATCTCGCGGATATCGACCACGAGCTGGTCCATCTGATCGCTGCACGCGACCGACAGCCCGACGAGCCCGAACCACTGATCCTCCACGATGCCGCACAGCAGATCGCGCGAGGGCGCAGCCTCCTGGCGGACGTTCCAGCCGGCCCGCCGGAAGAACTGCACCACCATCGCCAGCCCGAAGCCGTGCTGCTCGCCCGGCACCTGCGCCAGCAGCACCGATGGGCCGGACCGTACCGCGGCGCCCTCGGTGAACGCATGGCTGAGCAGGTGCATGACGTTGCCCAGCCGCAGCAATCCCATCGTCACGTCGCTGAAGCTGCAATCGTCGTCTTCCCACATCGTGCCCAGCCGGCGGGCCGTGGGCGTCAGCAGGTCCAGCAGCAGCAACTCGACCGGCACGCCGCCATCGCTCAGCGCGCCCACATAGGCGGAAGCCTCGGCCTGGCTGCCCTCCAGCACCAGGCACACCAGCCGGGCCACTTGATCGCTCTCGGCCACCGCCGAGTCGATCGCCGCCCGAGCCAGGCGCTGCGGCCGGCGGGCCAGCAGCAGGCGGGGGATCACCTCATCGACCACGGCCCGCGTCAGCGTGTCGCGCCGCGCCTCGGCAGCCGGCGCCGCGGCCGTCTCGTTACGCACAACGCGGATGAAAGCGCGCGTGATCTGGGCGGCTTCCGCCGAACTCCAGTCACCCTCGTTCTCAGCCTGCTGCTTCATGGATGGCATTGCTCGCATCTCCATTATTGAAGGACGTTTCGAGGGGCACCTGTCAAGCTAGATTTACGTAAGGTTTGCTTGACAGTCAGCGAAGCCGAGCCTTAGCTTCCTGGGTGGCGGGCAACCGCCAGGTCGGCGCGGTCCGGATACGACAAGAGGTCGGAAGAGGGCTGGTGGATCAGGCGACGATGGGTGCGTGCGGCGGGAGTTCCCACTCTTGTCAGGCCAGCGCACCCGCACAGGGAGGCGTTGTCAAGCAATGTTAGCAAGCTCCGCGATCGACCGTCTTGTTAACACTGTGGACTTTGCACCGTGGGGCGCCGCCGCCGGCCGCCATGTGCGAACCGCACCTGTCCGCAACATCGCTTTTGTGCAACGCAACAATCGCCGCCCGCTCTATACGCCCGACGAAAAGCGCCGCCGCGACGACTCGCCCTGGACCCTCGTGCAAGGCATCCTCGCTCCGTTGCAGTTCGGCGTGTTCCTCGTCAGCCTGGCGCTGGTCGTGCATTTTTTGTGGACGCAAACCGGGCAGCACGCGGCCACCGTTTCGGTTGTCGTGAAATGCGTGGCGCTGTACGGCATCATGGTCACCGGGGCGATCTGGGAAAAAGCGGTGTTCGGCCGCTACCTGTTCGCCCCCGCGTTCTTCTGGGAAGACGCGATGAGCATGGCGGTGATCGTGCTGCACACCGCCTATCTCGCCGCCCTGCTGTCAGGCTCGCTTGACACACGCCGCCTCATGCTGCTGGCGCTCGTCGCTTACGGCACCTACGTCGTCAACGCCGGCCAATATGTGCTGAAGCTGCGGGCAGCGCGGCGGCTGAACCAGAATGCATGGCACCAGGCGGCAGTCGGCCTGAGGCAGGCGTAATGGCGGGCGGCCAGCAACCGGCTGCAGGCTGCCTGGATGCGCCCGTCCTGCGCGAGCGCGGCCAGCGCGAAGTGTTCTGCGGCCTCACCGGCATCGTCTGGCTGCACCGCAAGATCCAGGACGCCTTCTTCCTCGTCGTCGGCAGCCGCACCTGCGCGCATCTGATCCAGTCGGCCGCCGGCGTCATGATCTTCGCCGAACCCCGCTTCGCCACCGCCATCATCGACGAACGCGACCTGGCGGGCCTGGCCGACGCGCATGACGAGCTGGACCGCGTGGTCTCCCAGCTGCTCGCCCGCCGGCCGGAAATCAGGCTGCTCTTCCTGGTAGGCTCCTGCCCGTCCGAAGTGATCAAGCTGGACCTGCACCGCGCCGCCCAGCGCCTGTCGGGCGTGCACATGCCGCAGGTTCGCGTGCTCAACTACTCCGGCAGCGGCATCGAAACCACCTTCACCCAGGGCGAGGATGCCTGCCTGGCCGCGCTGGTGCCCATCCTGCCCCGCACGCCGCAGGGCGCGCAGAAATCCCTCCTCGTCGTCGGCGCCCTGGCCGAAACGGTGGAGGATCAGTTCGGCCGCTTGTTCGCCGCTATGGGCGTGGACCGGGTCGCCTTCCTGCCGCCCCGCCGCTCGATCGACCTGCCGGCGGTGGGCGCCGACACGCTGGTGCTGCTGGCCCAGCCCTTCCTGGCCGACACCGCGCGCGCGTTGGAAGAGCGTGGCGCCACGCTGCTGCCCGCACCCTTTCCGCTCGGCGTCGAGGGCACCACCGCCTGGCTGCAAGCCGCCGCCCACGC
The DNA here is from genome assembly GCA_963751795.1 of uncultured Alphaproteobacteria bacterium. Taxonomy (GTDB): domain Bacteria; phylum Pseudomonadota; class Alphaproteobacteria; order Acetobacterales; family Acetobacteraceae; genus BOG-908. The sequence continues at coordinate 621,108 of CAVVVI010000004.1, read as the reverse complement.
CTTCGGCGTCGCGGCGCCGGCCTTCGAGGCGGCCATCGCAGCCTCCCGCCAGCGCGCCGTGGCCGCCCTGGCAACGGCGCGGCGCGAACTCGGCGGCAAGAGCATCTTCTTCTTCCCCGACAGCCAGCTCGAACTGCCGCTAGCCCGCTTCGCCGCACGCGAACTCGGCATGCGCCTCACCGAAGTCGGCACGCCCTACCTGCACCGCGCGCACATGGCGCCGGAACTGGCCTTGATGCCGCCGGGCACAATGCTCAGCGAAGGCCAGGACGTGGATCGCCAGCTGGACCGCTGCCGCGCCGCCCGCCCCGATCTGGTGGTATGCGGCCTTGGCCTCGCCAATCCGCTGGAGGCCGAAGGCCTGTCCACCAAATGGTCGATCGAGCTGCTGTTCACGCCCATCCAGGGCTACAACCAGGCAGCCGACCTGGCCGAACTCTTCGCGCGCCCGCTGCTGCGCCGCGCCAAGCTGGCGGTCTAGGCGCATGCAGCTCACGCTCTGGACCTATGAAGGCCCGCCGCACGTAGGCGCCATGCGCGTGGTCAGCGCGATGACCGGCGTGCACTACGTCCTGCACGCGCCGCAGGGCGACACCTACGCCGACCTGCTGTTCACCATGATCGAACGGCGCGCCACCCGCCCGCCGGTCACCTACACCACCTTCCAGGCGCGCGACCTTGGCGGCGACACCGCCGAGCTGTTCAAGACCGCGGTGGCCGACGCCTACGCGCGCTTCAGCCCGCAGGCCATGCTGGTGGGCGCCTCGTGCACGGCCGAGCTCATCCAGGACGATCCCGGCGGCCTGGCCCGCGCGCTGGGGCTGCCGATCCCGGTCGTCGCCGTCGAGCTGCCCGCCTACCAGAAAAAGGAGAATTGGGGCGCCGCCGAGACGTTCTACCAGCTCGTCCGCGCCTGCGCCGGCCCGCACGTGCCGCCAGCCGGCACCGCCCGCGCGGCACGCGCACCCGGCACCCGGCCACGCTGCAACATCCTGGGCCCCTGCGCGCTCGGCTTCCGCCATCGCGACGATCTGCGCGAGATCACCACCCTGCTCGCCTCGATGGGCATCGACATTGCCGTCACCGCGCCGCAAGGCGCCGGCCCGGCCGATCTCGCGCGCCTCGGGGAGGCCGATTTCAACGTGGTGCTCTACCCGGAAGTGGCCGGCACCGCCGCTTCGTGGCTGCAGCGCAATTTCGCCCAGCCCTGCACACGCACGATCCCGATCGGCGTCGGCGCCACGCGCGACTTCATGGCCGAAGTGGCCACCCTGGCCGGCCTCAACGCCAACGCGGCCGGTGCGGCGGCCACCAACCTCCCCTGGTTTTCGCGCTCGGTGGACTCGACCTACCTCACCAACAAGCGCGTGTTCATATTCGGCGACGCCAGCCACGTGATCGCCGCCGCCCGCGTCGCCGCCGAGGAGATCGGCTTTTCCATCGCCGGCCTGGGCACCTACAGCCGCGAATTCGCCCGCGACGTGCGCGAGGCGGCCGCGCGCTACGGCACCGAGGCGTTGATCACCGACGACTACCTCGAAGTGGAATCCGCCATTGCCGCGCTGCGGCCGGAGCTGGTGCTCGGCACGCAGATGGAACGCCACGTCGCCAAGCGCCTGGGCATCCCGTGCGCCGTCATCTCGGCGCCCGTGCACGTGCAGGATTTCCCGGCACGCTACTCGCCGCAGATGGGCCCCGAAGGTGCCAACGTGCTGTTCGACACTTGGGTGCACCCGCTGATGATGGGGCTCGAGGAGCATTTGGTGACGATGTTCCGCGACGATTTCGAATTCGCCGCCGACGCCGCCCCCTCGCATCTCGGCGCCGCCAAGCAGGCGCCCCTCCCGGACGCGATCCTGCGCGCGGCGACGCCGGCCGCAGCACCCGATGCCATCCAGGCCGCAAGCTGGGCGGCGGAAGCCGAGGCCGAGCTCGGCCGCATCCCGTTCTTCGTCCGCGGCAAGGTTCGCCGCAACACCGAACGCTTCGCCGTCGAACGCGGGCTGCCGGTGATCACGCTCGACACGCTCTACGACGCCAAGGCGCATTATGCGCGCTGAGACGATGCAAGGAGATCGCGTGCACACCTCGCCGCTGCGGATCGTCTTCGTCACCATGGACAGCCATCTCTCGGCAGCCATGACGCGCGCCGAGGCGAAGCTGCGCGCCGAAGTGCCCAATCTGGTCGTCACCGTGCACGCGGCCGATGAATGGGGCACCGATGCCGGCGCGCTGCAGGCGTGCCACGAAGATATCGGCCAGGCCGACATCGTGGTTGCCGCCATGCTGTTCCTCGAAGACCACGTGCGCGCCATGCAACCCGCGCTGGCGGCCCGGCGCGCGCAATGCGACGCCATGCTGTGCTGCATGTCGGCCAGTGAGATCACCAAGCTGACCCGGCTCGGCAAGTTCGACATGGGCCAGGAAGCCACCGGCGCGCTGGCCATCCTGAAAAACCTGCGCGGCAAATCCTCGCGCGGCAAGGCCGGTGCGGAGGCGAGCAGCGGCCAGGCGCAGATGCGCATGCTCAAGCGCCTGCCCAAGCTGATGCGGTTCATCCCCGGCACCGCGCAGGATGTGCGGGCCTATTTCCTGGCGCTGCAATACTGGCTGGCCGGATCGGAAGAAAATCTCGCCAACCTGCTGCGCATGCTGATCGAGCGCTACGTGCCGGTGGGCAAAACTCCGGCGCTCGCGCTGGCCAATGCCGCGGCCCCGGTCGAATACCCCGATATCGGGCTGTATCACCCGCGCGCGCCCGGCCGCATCGTCACCCGGCTCGATCAGGTGCCGGCCTGGGGTGCCAAGGGCACTGTTGGCGTGCTGCTGCTGCGCTCCTATCTGCTGGCCGGCAACACGGCGCATTACGATGGGGTAATCGACGCGCTGGAGCGCCGCGGCCTGCGCGTCATCCCGGCTTTCGCCAGCGGGCTCGACCAGCGCCCCGCCATCGCCGCCTATTTCACCCGCGACGGTGTCGCCACGGTGGACGCCGTCGTCTCGCTCACCGGCTTCTCGCTCGTCGGTGGCCCCGCCTACAACGACCGGGAAGCCGCCGAAACCACGCTGGCCGGGCTGGACGTGCCCTACATCACCGCGCACCCCGTCGAGTTCCAGACGCTGGACTCCTGGGTGCAGGATCCGCGCGGATTGCTGCCGGTCGAAGCCACCATCATGGTGGCGATCCCGGAACTCGATGGCGGCATCGTGCCGATGACGTTCGGCGGTCGCTGCGGCCGGGCACAGACCGCCAATCCCTGCGCCGGCTGTGACGGATTGCGCTGCACGCGCGACATGGTCAGCCACCCCGAACGCGCCGCCACCCTGGCCGCGCGCGTCGCCGCCCTGGTATCGCTGCGCCGCAAGGCGCGCGCCGAGCGCCGGCTGGCCATTGTGCTGTTCAATTTCCCGCCTAACGCCGGCGCCATCGGTACGGCCGCCTACCTCGCCGTCTTTGAATCCCTGTTCAACACCATGGGCGCCCTGCGTCAGGCCGGCTACACGCTGGACGTGCCCGATAGCGTGGATGCGCTGCGCAACGCGCTGCTGGGCGGCAACGCCGCGCAGTACGGCACCGAAGCCAACGTGGCCGAACTGATCGGCGTGGATCGCCATCTGGAGCGGCAGGACTGGCTCGGGCAGATCGAAGGCCAGTGGGGCCCGGCACCCGGCCGCCAGCTCAGCAACGGCCGCAACATCTTCGTGCTCGGCCTGCATTTCGGCAACATCTTCGTTGGCCTGCAGCCCGCCTTCGGCATCGAAGGCGATCCGATGCGGCTGCTGTTCGACGGCAGCTTCGCCCCCACCCACGCTTTCGCCGCCTTCTACCGCTGGCTGCGCGAGGATTTCGCCGCCGATGCCGTGCTGCATTTCGGCACACACGGAGCGCTCGAATTCATGCCCGGCAAACAGACCGGCCTGTCGGCGGCATGCTGGCCCGACCGACTGATCGCCGACCTGCCGAATTTCAACCTCTACGCCTCCAACAACCCGTCCGAAGGCCTGATTGCCAAGCGGCGCGCCTCGGCCACGCTGATCAGCTATCTCACGCCCGCCGTCACCCAGGCCGGCCTGTATCGCGGCCTGGCCGACCTGAAAGCCTCGCTGGATCGCTGGCACGCCATGGAGCCGGAAGCCGATGCCGGGCAGCGCGACCTGCTGGCCGAACTGCTGCAGGCCCAGGCCGCCGCCGTCGATCTGGCAGATGCCGAACCGGCCTGGGCCGAGCACGCGCCCGCCACCATCGCGCAGCTCGGCGCCGCCCTGCTGGAGCTGGAATACACGCTGATCCCGGATGGGCTGCACGTGATCGGCACGCCGCCCCACGCCGCCGCACGCGCGGCCATGCTGGATGCCGCCAACATCACCGATCCGGCCGAACGCGCGCGGGTGGACGGCCTGCTGGCCACCGATCACGAACTGCCCGCCATCATCCACGCGCTGGATGGCGGCTACGTGCGCCCCGCGCCGGGCGGTGACCTGATGCGCACCACCGCCATCCTGCCCACCGGCCGCAACCTGCACGGCTTCGATCCCTTCCGCCTGCCCAGCCTGTTCGCCATGCAGGACGGCGCACGCCAGGCCGCGCGCCTGCTGGCCCGCCACGCCGCCGACGGCCACGGCTACCCGGAAACCGTGGCCATGGTGCTGTGGGGCACCGACAACCTCAAAACCGAGGGCGGCCCGATCGCCCAGGCGCTGTGGCTGATGGGTGCGGCCCCGCGCTTCGACAGCTACGGCCGCCTAGCCGGCGCCCGGCTGCTGCCGCTGGCCGATATCGGCCGCCCGCGCGTGGACGTGGTGCTGACGCTCTCGGGCATCTTCCGCGACCTGCTGCCGCTGCAGACGCGCCTGCTGGCCGAAGCGGCGCTGCTGGCCGCCACGGCCGAGGAGCCGCCGGCGCAGAACCACATCCGCCGCCACGCTCTGGCCTTCATCGCCCTGCACGGCGGCGGCATGGAACAGGCCGCATTGCGCGTGTTCGGCAACGCCGACGGCGCCTACGGCTCCAACGTCAACGCTTTGGTCGGCAGCGGCGCCTGGACCAACGAGGACGAGCTCGCCGACGCCTACGTCAACCGCAAGGGCTTCGCCTACGGCGTCAGCGGCCGGCCGGAAAAGCAGACCGCGCTGCTGGGGCAGATCCTCGAAGGCGTCGATATCACCTATCAGAATCTCGACTCCATCGATCTCGGCGTCACCACCGTCGACCATTATTTCGACACGCTGGGCGGCATCACGCGCGCGGTGCGCCGCGCGCGCGGCGGCACCGCGGCGAGCGTTTATATCGGCGACCAGACCCGGGGCGACGGCGCGGTGCGCACGCTCTCCGAGCAGGTATCGCTGGAAACCCGCACGCGCGCGCTCAATCCGAAATGGTACGAGGCGCTGCTCAAGCACGGCTACGAGGGCGTGCGGGAAATCGACGCCCACGTGCTCAACACGCTCGGCTGGTCGGCCACCACCGGCGAGGTATCGCCCTGGGTATACCAGAAGCTCGCCGAAACCTACGTGCTCGACGAGGCCATGCGGGACCGCCTCGCCGACCTCAACCCGGCCGCGTCGCTGAAGATCGCCAACCGGCTGATCGAGGCGAGCGACCGGCAATACTGGGCCCCCGACGCGGCAACGCGCGAGGCCCTGCAGCGCGCAAGCGACGATCTAGAGGACCGGATCGAAGGCGTCGGTCAGCCAGGCGGTGTGGAGATGGCAGCATGAGTGACACGATGGTACGCCGCAACCTGCTCCCCGCATCGGCGCGCGGGCGTGGCGACGGCGAGGGCAGCGTGCAGGTGCAGCTCGACCCGGCCACCAAGATCGGCACCGCCAAAGTGTTCGCGGTCTACGGCAAAGGCGGCATCGGCAAAAGCACGACGTCCTCGAACCTGTCCGTCGCCTTCAGCAAGCTCGGCAAGCGCGTGCTGCAGATCGGCTGCGACCCCAAGCACGATTCCACCTTCACGCTCACCAAGCACCTGCAGCCGACGGTGATCGACGTGCTGGAGACGGTGAACTTCCATTCCGAAGAGCTGCGCGTGGAGGATTTCGTCTTCCAGGGCTATAACGGCGTCATGTGCGTCGAAGCGGGCGGGCCGCCGGCCGGCACCGGCTGCGGCGGCTACGTGGTCGGCCAGACGGTCAAGCTGCTCAAGGAGCACCATCTGCTCGAAGAAACCGACGTGGTGATCTTCGACGTGCTGGGCGACGTCGTGTGCGGCGGCTTCGCCGCACCGCTGCAGCATGCCGATCGCGCGCTGATCGTGGCGGCCAATGATTTCGACAGCATCTTCGCCATGAACCGCATCGTGGCCGCCATCGCGGCCAAGGCACGCAACTACAACGTCCGCCTCGGCGGCGTCATCTGCAACCGCTCGGCGGCCACCGACCAGGTGGACCGCTACAATGCGGCCACCGGCCTCTCGACGCTCGCGCATTTCCCCGATCTCGACGTCATCCGCCGCTCGCGCCTGAAGAAATCCACGCTGTTCGAAATGGAGAGCTCGCCCGAGCTCGAAGCCGTCAAGCTGGAATACCTGCGCCTGGCGGCACAGCTCTGGGCCGGCACCGTGCCGCTGGAAGGCACGCCGCTGAAGGATCGCGAGATCTTCGACCTGCTCGGCTACGAGTGATGCAGACCGCCACCTACATCGCGCGCCGCGGCGAGCTGGAAACCTATTTCGACCGCACCGCCGCGGCCAACTGGGCGCGCCTCACCTCGGACGCGCCGGTCAGCGGCATCCGCGCCACCGTGCGCGCGGGGCGGGACCGCATGCGCGCTGCCCTGCTGTCGTGGCTGCCGCACGATCTGAGCGGCCTGCGCGTGCTCGATGCCGGATGCGGCACCGGTGCGCTGGCCGTCGAAGCCGCACGGCGCGGCGCACACGTCACCGCCATCGACCTCTCCCCCACGCTGGTCGCCCTGGCCCGCGAACGCACGCCGCGCGACCTGCGCGGCGGCCGCATCGATTTCTCGGTGGGCGACATGACCGATCCGGCGCTGGGCAGCTTCGACCATGTGGTCGCGATGGATTCGCTGATCCACTACCGCGCCGCCGACATGGCGCGCGCCGCCGCCGCCCTGGCGGCCCGCGCCAGCCGCTCGGCCGCCTTCACCTTCGCGCCGCGCACGCCGCTGCTCAGCGTGATGCACGCCGCCGGCCGCCTGTTCCCCCGGCAGGACCGCGCACCGGCCATCGAGCCGGTCTCCCCGGCCACCATCGCCCGGCGCCTGCACGCCGAGCCGGGCCTGGCGGAATGGACGCTGGCGCGCACCGAGCGGGTGACAAGCGGCTTCTACAAGAGCCAGGCGCTCGAACTGGTGCGGCGGTGAACGCCACGGCCGCCCCTGCCCGGCTGCGCCGCCTGCACGGCCGGATGGCCGCCAAATGGAGCGCCATCGGCCCGGGCTTCCTGCCCTTCGCGGACGCGGCCACCGCCGACCTGCCGCTGTCGCGCCTGCTACGCCTGTCGCTGTTCCAGGTAACGGTCGGCATGGCCGCCGTGCTGCTGATCGGCACGCTCAACCGGGTGATGATCGTCGAATTGGGCGTGCCGGCCTGGCTCGTCGCCGTCATGGTCTCGCTGCCGCTGGTCGCCGCACCCTTCCGCGCCGTAATCGGCTTCCGGTCCGACAATCACCGCTCGGTGCTGGGCTGGAAGCGCGTGCCCTATCTGTGGATCGGCACCATGCTGCAATTCGGCGGCCTGGCGATCATGCCGTTCGCGCTCATCATCCTCTCGGGCGACACCACCGGCCCGATCTTCCTGGGCCAGGCTGCCGCGGCACTCGCCTTCCTGCTGGTGGGCGCCGGCCTGCACACCACCCAAACCGTGGGCCTGGCGCTGGCCACCGATCTCTCGCCGCCCGAAAAGCACCCCAAGGTGGTCGCCCTGCTGTGCATGATGCTGCTGCTCGGCATGGTGGTCAGCGCCATCCTGTTCGGCGTGCTGCTGGCGCATTTCTCCGAAGTCCGGCTGGTGCAGGTGATCCAGGGCGCGTCGGTCACCACCATCGTGCTGAACGCCGTGGCACTGTGGAAGCAGGAGCCGCGGCGCCCCACCGAGACCGCGCCCAACCGCCCGCGCCCCAGCTTCGCCCAGTCCTGGGCGGCGTTCGAGGGTGCCGGCGGCGCCCGGCGGCGCCTGGTGGCGCTCGGCCTGGGCACCGTCGCCTTCAGCATGCAGGACATCCTGCTGGAGCCCTATGGCGGCCAGATCCTGCACCTTTCGGTGGGCGCCACCACCGCGTTCACCGCCCTGCTGGCGATGGGCGGCCTGGTCGGCTTCGGCATCGCCGCCCACCTGCTGGCCGCCACACCGACCCGGCGCGGCATGGACCCATACCGGCTCGCCTGCGCCGGCGCGCTGGTCGGGCTGTTCGCGTTCTCCTCGCTGATCTTTGCCGCACCCATGCAATCGACGGCGCTGTTCGCCCTCGGCGTGGCCCTGATCGGCCTGGGCGCCGGCCTGTTCGCCCACTGCACGCTCACGGCGGCCATGGCGATGGCCGGCCAGGGCCAGATCGGCCTGGCGCTCGGCATCTGGGGCGCCGTGCAGGCCTCGGCCGCCGGGCTCGCGGTAGCCGGCGGCGGCCTGCTGCGCGACGGCGTGGCCGCCCTGGCCCAGACCGGCCGCCTGGGCCCTGCCTTGGCCGACCCCGCCACCGGCTACGGCGTCGTCTACACGCTGGAGATCGGCCTGCTGTTCGCCACGCTGGTGGCAGCCGGCCCGCTGGTGCGCACGCCGGCACCCGCCGCGCTTGCCATCCCCGTCAATCCCTTGTGCCTGAGGAGAGCATCATGAACCCAGGTTTCGGCGCCGTGCTGGCCCGTTTCGACGTGGCGCAGATCGCCATCTACGTCTTCTGGGGCTTCTTCTTCGCCCTGGTCTGGTGGCTCCGGCGGGAGGACCATCGCGAGGGCTACCCGCTGGTCGCCGATTTCGCCGGCCAGGATGCCCGCGAATTCCCCACCATGCCGCCCGCCAAGCACTTCCACCTCGGTGCCGGCGTCGTTGCCGCCAAGCCGCAGCACGAGGCGCCCGAAGTCTTCGCCGCCCAGCAGACGCTCGGCTGGCCCGGCGCGCCGTTCGAGCCCACCGGCAACCCGATGATCGACGGCGTGGGCCCCGCCGCCTACGCCCGCCGCCACGACGTGCCCGAACTGGCCTATGACGACGGGCTGCCGAAGATCGTGCCGCTGCGCACGGCCGAGGATTTCTTCCTCTCCTACGAGGACCCCGACCCGCGCGGCTACGCCGTGTTCGGCCATGACGGCGTGCAGGCCGGCACCGTCACCGATGTCTGGATCGACCGGTCGGAATACATCGCCCGCTACCTCGAGGTCGAAACGCTGCCGGCGTTCGGCGGCCGCCACGTGCTGATGCCCACGCATTTCGTCACCTTCCGCCCCAAACGCCGCGCCATCGAAGTCTACGCGCTGCTGGCGGCGCATTTCGCCGACGTGCCTGGCCTGAAAAACCCTGACAGCGTCACGTCTCTCGAAGAGGACAAGATCACCGCCTATTTCGGCGGCGGATTGCTCTACGCGACGCCGGAACGCATGCTGCCGCTGCTGTAAGGATGCGAACGATGGGAAACACCATGACCGGGCGCGGATTGCCGTCCCGCCTCCCCGCTGGCGAGCGCCTGCTATGGCAGGGCCGGCCCGCCGCCACCGCGCTGGGCCTGCACGCAATGCGCATCGGCGTGGTGGCCGCCTATTTCGGCCTCGTGCTAGCGGCATGCGCGCTGGTGGCGCACCACAACGGCGCCGGCGCGCACACGCTGGCCGTCTCGCTGCTGCACCGGGCCGAGCTGGCCGCCGTCCCGCTGGCGCTGATCGCCCTCTACGCCTGGGCCGTGGCGGCCAGCACCACCTACAGCATCACTTCGCGCCGCGTGGTGGTGCAGAGCGGGCTGGCACTGCCGGTCTCGTTCAACATCCCGTTCGCCCGCATCGATGCGGCCGCCCTGCGGCTCTATCGCGGCGGCGCCGGCGACCTCACGTTGCGCCTGCGCAAGGGTGACAAGGTCTCCTTCTTCGCGCTGTGGCCGCATGTGCGGCCCTGGCGGATGGCGCAGACCGAGCCGATGCTGCGCTGCGTGCCGGCCGCCGCCGCCGTAGCCGACATCCTGGCGGCCGCCCTGGCCGAGCACGCGCGCACCGAAGCGCTACCCGCGGCAGCCGCCTCGGCTGCATCGGCGGCGCCACGGCCGGCGCGCCAGCCCGAATTGCTGGACCAGCCGGCCGGCGCCATGGCCGGCTAGGCGCCAGCCCCGCCGGCGGCGCGTGACAAGACGCCGATCCGGCGGCACTCTGCGCACAGCACGCCGCAGCGCCTGCGGCCCGGGCGAACCCGTCGCCCAACATCGAAGGAGGGATCAACATGCTGGCCGGACCGATCGCTCCCCGCAGACGCGCCAGTGTTCCGGTCTATGGCGTGGCCGCCCTGCTGTCCTGCGTCCTGCTGCTCGCCGTGCTGGGCCGCCTCTCGGGCTCCGGCGTGCAGCCGCCGGCCGCAGCGGCCACCGCCGAACGCATGCTGCGCTTCGCCGATCGCGACGATGGTGCGGTCGTCGTCAGCCTGGCTGATAGCGGCGCGCTGGTGGCCGTGGTCACCGGCCAGGCCGGCTTCCTGCGCGGCACGCTGCGCGGCTTCGCCCGCACCCGCCGCGCCGATGGCGTGGGCGCCACCCCGCCGCTGCGGCTCACCGGCTATGCCGATGGCCGGCTGATCCTGTTCGATCCCTCCACCGGCCGGCATGTCGAAATCGAAGCGTTCGGCAGCCAGAACGAGGCGGTGTTCGTCGATTTGCTGACCCGTCCCGCCATGCCGGCCCATCCGGGGGCTGCGTAATGGCCCTGTTCGCCCGCACCCGCGTCGAGGCCGGCTGCGACGTGGACCTCGAGCGCACGCTCGACAGCTTCCACGCCTACGCCGTGCCCGATGGTATCGACATCCGGCCGGGCGACGTGGTGCAGGTGCACGGCCTGCCCTCCCGCCTGCGCTTCGGCGAGGCACGGCGCTTCCGCACCACCGCCACCGTCACCCGCGCGGGCTGGCTGCGCCGCACATGGACGCAGGCCGTGGGCATTTTCGACCTGACCAGCCTCTACGAAGTGGGTTTCCAGCCCGACGAGGAGCTGGTGCTGGTCACCGCACCCACCGCACAAGCCAGCCACGCCGTTTCCGAAGGGACCAGCGCATGAACGCCATCTCCAAACGCGCCGACGGCCCCAACGAAAGCACGCTGTACGCGCAGCAGGACACGGTGCTCAGCCCGCGCTTCTACACCACCGATTTCGAGGCGATGAGCCGCATCGACGTCAGCCTGGTGCGCGCGGAATGGGATGCGCTGATCGCCGATCTGCGCGCCGACCCGAACCGCAACCATTTCGTGCAGACCGAGATCTTCAAGCAGGATTTCTCCGCCATGCCGCCGGAGCTGCGGCGCGAGTTCCTGGAGTTCCTCGTCAGCTCGGTCACGGCCGAATTCTCCGGCTGCGTGCTGTACGCCGAAATCAAAAAGCGCGTGCCGCATGGCGACGTGCACGACCTGTTCGCCTTCATGGCGCGCGACGAAGCCCGCCACGCCGCCTTCATCAACGAGACGCTGAAGGATTTCAACGTCGGCGTGGACCTCAGCTTCCTGACCAAGACCAAGAAATACACCTATTTCCGGCCGAAATTCGTCTTCTACGCCACCTATCTGTCGGAGAAGATCGGCTACGCCCGCTACATCACCATCTTCCGCCACCTGCAGCGTAACCCGGACCGCGTGATCCACCCGATCTTCACCTGGTTCGAACAATGGTGCGGCGACGAGTTCCGTCACGGCGAGGCCTTCGCTTTGCTGATGCGCGCCGAGCCCAAGCTGCTGCGCGGCCCCAACCTGCTCTGGGTGCGCTTCTTCCAGCTCGCCGTGTTCGCCACCATGTATGTGCGCGACCACGCGCGCCCGGTGTTCCACGAAGCGCTCGGCCTCGATCCCACCGAATACGACATGCAGGTGTTCCGCACGACGACGGAGATCTGCAAGCAGGTTTTCCCCGTCACGCTCGATCTCGACAGCCCGGTCTTCCGCCAGGGGCTGGACCGAATGCGGCGCATCACCGAAGGCAAGGCGCGTGCCCGGGCCCGCGGCGGCATCGCCGGGCGCCTGCAGGGCGCCGCCCTCACGCTGGCCGCCGGGCTCACCTTCGTGCGCATGTACGCGGCCCCTGCCCGCCACGCGGATCTGCCGGCCCAGGTGTCGCTGGCGCCGTGCTGGTAGCCTGACCCACCGTGGCCGGCGCCACCCCCGCGCTCTACTGCCTGTTCGTCTGGTGGCTCTCCACCGGCATCATCGTGCTGCTGAACAACCTGCCGCGCCGCACCTTCGTCTGGAGTTTCAGCGGCCTCAGCATCATCGCCGCCCTGTGCCTGTGGCGCCTGCTGGGCGTCAGCCACGATGCGACGGTGACGGGCGCCTATGCCGCCTTCACCTACGGCGTGCTGGTATGGGGCTGGCACGAGGCGGCGTTCTTCATGGGGTTCCTCACCGGCCCGCGCCGCACCGCCTGCCACCCCGGCTGCCGCGGCTGGCGGCATTTCCGCCACGGCGTGGAAGCCTGCATCGCCCACGAGCTCGCCATCCTGGCCACCGGCGCGGCCGTGCTGTGGGCGGGCTGGGGCGCGCCCAACCAGGTCGGCACCTGGACCTTCCTGGCGCTGTGGGCCATGCGCGTCAGCGCCAAGCTGAACGTCTTCCTGGGCGTGCTCAACCTCGGCGAGGCGTTCCTGCCCGCCCACCTCACCTACCTGCTCAGCTTCATGGCCCGCCGCCGGATGAACTGGCTGATGCCGTTCTCCCTGGCAGGCGGCGGCCTGGCCGTCGCCTGGCTGGCCGCCCTGGCCCGCGCGCCGGGGGTCTCGGCGTTCCAGCGCACCGGCCTGGCGCTGCTGATCACCATGCTGGCGCTGGGCGTGCTGGAACACGCCATGCTGGTGCTGCCGCTGCCCTTCACCGCCCTGTGGGGCTGGTGGGTGCGGCGGCGTGAAGCCGGGCCGGACCAGGCCGGCGCCGCGCTTGCCGAGGCGCCCCTTGCGCCGGCCGGCGCGCCACCCAGCCTATCTTCCATGATGCGTCACGCTAGGAGCGGCTGATGGACTACGCGGATTTCTTCAAGCGCGAACTCGACTCTCTGCGCCACCAGGGCAACTACCGCGTGTTCGCTAATCTGCAGCGCCAGCCGGGCAGCTTCCCACGCGTGATGCACCGCCGCTCCGGCACGCTGGATGGCGGGCGCGACGAGGTGACGGTCTGGTGTTCCAACGACTATCTCGGCATGGGCCAGCACCCGTCCGTCAAGGCCGCGATGCACGAGGCGCTGGACGTGTGCGGTGCCGGCGCCGGCGGCACGCGCAACATCGCCGGCACCAACCATTACCACGTGCTGCTGGAGGAGGAGCTGGCCGATCTGCATCACAAAGATGCCGCCCTGCTCTTCAACTCCGGCTACATGTCCAACTGGGCCGCCATCGGCACGCTGGCCGCCCGCCTGCAAGGCTGCGTCGTGCTGTCGGACGCGAAAAACCATGCCAGCATGATCGAGGGCGCTCGCCACAGCCGCGCCCGCATCGAGGTGTTCGCCCATAACGACCCGGCCGACCTCGACCGCCGCCTGGCCGCGCTCGATCCGGCGCTGCCCAAGCTGGTGATGTTCGAGAGCATCTACTCGATGGATGGCGACATCGCGCCGATCGCCGAGATCTGCGACGTGGCCGAGCGGCATAACGCGCTCACCTACCTCGACGAGGTGCACGCAGTCGGCCTCTACGGCCCGCGCGGCGGCGGCATCGCCGAAAGCCTCGGCTTGATGGACCGGATCGACGTGATCGAAGGCACGCTGGCCAAAGGCTACGGCGTGATCGGCGGCTACATCACCGGCTCGGCCGACCTGGTCGATTACGTCCGCAGCTTTGCCAGCGGGTTCATCTTCACCACCGCCCTGCCCCCCGCGGTGGCCGCCGGCGCGCTCGCCAGCATCCGCCACCTCAAGGCCAGCGACGCCGAACGCCTGGAACAGCGCCGCCTGGTGGCCATGCTGCGCGGCAAGCTGGATGCCGCCGGCGTGCCGCACCAGAACAACCCCAGCCACATCGTGCCGGTCATGGTGGGCGACGCACTGCTCTGCAAGCAGATCAGCGACACGCTGCTCGAGCAGCACGGCATCTACGTGCAGCCGATTAACTACCCCACCGTGCCACGCGGCACCGAGCGGCTCCGCATCACGCCGTCGCCGATGCACACCGAAGCCGATGTGGACAAACTGGTAAGCGCCCTATCTACCATCTGGGCACAACTCAGCCTGGCACGGGCGGCCTGAAGCGGATCCGCGTGAAGACGGACCTTCGCGCCGCCTGGCCATCCCTTCAACGGAGGAAGACCGCATGACCGACCTATCGAGCCCATCGCGCCGCCGCCTGCTCGGCATTGGCCTGACAACGATTGCCGGCGGCATCCTGGCCACCGCCGCCGCCCGCGCGCAGGACGCCGACAGCAAGGTCGAGCAGAGCGTTGTCCAGTATCAGCCCAATCCCAAGGACGGGCAGAAGTGCAGCGGCTGCGCCAATTTCGTGGCCCCGAACGCCTGCAAGGTCGTGCAGGGCAACATCAGCCCCGAAGGCTGGTGCGTCGCCTACGCCCCCAAGGGCTCGTAACCGCTTCGGCGGCCTTTCCTTCGAGCGAAGGACCGCTTTACGCAAAACCGGCCAGGTGACGTCACCTGGCCGGTTTTGTCGTTTCAGGCGCGGGAGCAGGACCGGCGCTCCCCTGCGCCGATCCTGACCCACGATACTACTGCGGCGGCTGCGCCGGCGGCGGCGTGGCCGCATCGGCCGGTGCGGCAGGTGCGGCAGGTGCCGTCGGCGGCTGCGTAGGCACCGGCGTGGTGGGCTGGGCCGGCGAGGAGGCCGTCACCGGCGGCAGTGCAGCAGGCGGCTCAGCCGCTGCAGTCTGCGTCGTGGGCCCCGCCAGCTCGGGGAAGGTGGAAACCATGCTCACCCCATACAGCGGCTTGTAGAGCCCCTGGTGGCAGGTGGTGCAGTTCACCTTCGGGCTGTCGCCCAGCTCCCCCTTGCGATAAACCGGGAACACGCCCTGCAACGAGTCCAGATACGCGTTGTTCAGATCCCGCACCATGCGGATGCCGTACCACGCCGTCACGCGCGCCGGCGAGCTGGTGGACCAATCGCCTGCCGAGCGCGTGTTGTGGCAATAGGTGCAGTTCACGCCCAGCGCCTGCGAGAAATGGATCATCAGCGCATAGGTCCACTCCGTCTCCTTGATGGAGGCGCGGTTGCCCGTGGGCAACGCCGTAGTGCCCTGCACGCGAATGTCGGCCGCCTGCTCCAGATACGGCGAGAACGGGTCGTACGGCAGCGAGCTGTCGTTGATCAGCCGCGTCGGATGCGCCATCCCGGTCTGCGTTTCGGCCACGCCCATCGCCGCCTGCGGGCCCGGCGTGTTGAACCAGATGTTCTTGGGCACCGGATTGCCGCCGTGGCAGGTGTAGCAAGTCACACCCACGTTCTGCACGTGGCTCTTCCAGTTGCCGTTGACGTTCTGCGTCATCTGGATCATGCGCCGGGCCACCACTTTCGTGTACAGCCCGTCCCACGCCATGTTGGCCACGTTATGGCAGTAGGAGCAGCCCTGCTTGGGTGCCACCCACTGGGTGATGCTGACCATCAGCCGGGTGAACTGCGCCACGCTGATGTTCTTGAGCACCTGCACGTTCTTGTAGGCTACACCGGCCCGCACGCCTTCGGTGCTGGCGGGCGGCAGGCTGCGCGGCACCTTGGCCAGCACGGCCAGCTGGGCCAGCGTGCGCGGGTTGTAGATCTGGTCCATCGCGGTGCCGCGGAAGCCGCGCTGCACGGCCACGATCGGCGGCCGCTCGAAATCGCGCAGCACCACGATGCCCAGCAAGGTCCCGGCCGCGGCACCCACGATGCCAAGGCCGTACCAGATCCCCTTCGTCACGTGATCGGTCATTTCGGCGCTCCCGGCAGGGTGGCGGGGTCGATAACCGGGCCCCATGTCGCAGGGTATTCCGGCACCAGGCCGTGATGCTGGCCCCACAGATACCAGTTATCCACCACAGTGCCGGTCAGCAGGATGCCGATGCCGCCCGTCAGCGGGCACAGCACCGCGAACCACCACGCCCAGCGATGGATGCTCTCGGCTGTGGCGCAGAACCCCATCGTCCAGCGCCAGAACAGGCCACCGCGCTCGAATGCGGTGCCACGGTCCGCAATCTGCTCGAGCTCGCGTTCCGCACCGTAGCGGCTGGTGGCCAGGATGGTGGCGCCATGCATGGCGAACAGCAGCGTGGAGCCATACAGGAACACGATCGAGAGCATGTGGAATGGGTTGTAGAACAAATTGCCGTAGCGGAGCGAGAACGCGGCGGTCCAGTCCAGATGCGGGAAGATGCCGAACGGCACGGCCTCGGCCCAGGAGCCCATCAGCAGCGGCCGGATGAAGCCGAGCACCAGATACAGCCAGATGGCGGCCGCGAACGCCCAGGCAGTGTGCGAGCCGAGCCCGAGCGCCCGGGCACGGAGATAGATGCGCGTCCACCACAGCAGGATCGAGGCGGTCAGGAAGAACCCGGCCATCAGCCACCACCCGCCTTCGGCCAGCGGCGGAATGCGCAGGCCATAGGCGGGCGCGGGCGGCTCCAGAGCCAGCCAAGGCAGTTGCCGCAGGAACTGCACCGGATCCCAGTTCACCGAAGCCCACATGTTCAGGCCGATGATCTCGAAGGCGATGAAGCCGCAGATCAGCGCCGCCATGCCGCTCACGCCCAGATAGATGGGCCCCACCTGGGCATCGCCCAACCGGCCGAACAGATGGTTGAAGCCGGGCCTGGAACTGCGCTGGAAGGCGGTGTGGGCCTGCATGGGCGTGCCCGCATAGATGGGCCCGCGCACTTGCAGCCTGGTAAAGATGTTCTGGTAGGTAGCCATGACGGATGTCCCTGTGGCTTCGTGTTATGGTCGGCGTGTCGCAAGGCACGGGCGGCGCTGCGGTGCTGGCGCCCAGGTGATCCGCTGCCCGCTTGCAGCGAGTTCCCCGGCGCCGCGCCTCACCGCCAGATCGGCAGGTTCAGCCACCAGCCCCACCAGGACGGCCAGCCGCCGGTCCAGAACGGTCCGCTGATGATGATGCAGATGGCACTCCAGAACCCTGCCGACAGCGCCAGGAACAATCCGAGGCGATGGATCCCCAGCGTGCCGATCGAGTAGCCGATGATATCGCGGAAGAAGGTGTTCTCGTGCTCGGCCGTCTTCATCTCCTCGCCCTTGCCGGGATTGGCCGCCGAGAGCACCAGCGAACCGTGCAGCGAGAGGGCGAGCGTGGTGGTGAAGAAGAACGACACCGCCAGCATGTGCGCCGGATTATAATGGAAGTGCAGGTATTGGTAGCCGGTGTTGGATACCCAATCGAGATGGCTGAGAATGCCGTAGGGAAAACCGTAACCCCACGCGCCCATCAGCAACGGACGGATCACCACCAGCGATACGTAGGCGAAGATGGCGACACTGAAGGCGAACGGCACATGGTAGCCCATGCCCAGCTTGCGCGAGATTTCCACCTGTCGCAGCGCCCACGAGCAGAAGGCCCCGATGGCGCAGATGGTGATCGCCTGCCACAGCCCGCCTTCGCGGATCGGCGCGAAGCCCAGCCCGTAGCTGATATCGGGCGGCGCGATGTTGATGCGCCAGACATTGAAGGTGTGGCCGAGCGAGGCCCCATACAGGATCAGCAGCGTTCCCAACGCCGAGAAGAAGATCGTGGTGACGCCGAACAGCCCGACATAGAACGGCCCCACCCAGAAATCGAACAGGTCGCCCCCGAGCAGGGTGCCGCCGCGAACGCGATATTTTCCCTCGAAACTCAGCATCGCCATCGCCAGCCCTCCCTTCTCCGTCACGCGTCCGGCGGCAAGCGGCCCGTACGGCCGCCCGCCACCGTCAGCAGCCTACTTCGTTCCCGACGGCAAAGGCGCCAATTGCTGGGCAACCATGCCGTGATGCGGTCCCTCGAGCCAGTTGAACCGGTCCGTGCTGAGCAGGATGAAGTGGATCAGCAATGCCAGGACGAACAGGAAGATCGACAGCGCCACGAGCACGCGGCGCGGATCGAACAGCAGCCAAATGCGGAACATGCCGTCCTCCTACCCAACCATCGATTTCAGGACGAACAGGGTGTGCTGCGCCCCGTCCAGCATCGAGGTCTGGTAACCGTTGATGCTGGGCAGCCACGGGCGCCAGAACCAAACCAGGATGTGCGCCACGATGGCGACCACGACGAAGCCGATGAAGCTCGTCATGAAGATGTTGTGGAACTCTTTTGCCTCGATTTCGGTCAGCCCCGAAGCCGCTACGGGCCGTCTTGTGACGTCCGACATGTTCTACCCTCCGCCAATTACCGCGCTGGTCCCGCGCAGCCGGGAGCCCTGAGCCGATTGCCCGGCCGGGCTGGTCGCCGTCCGGCAATGCCGGCCGGTGCTGAGGGAGGCGGCGCGCAACGGCGACCGGCCTCCGAATGGGTGTGTCACGGCGGCGCTCATGCCGGCGCCAGTGCCAGCGAAGCGGCCACGCGCACGGCCGAGATGCGGCCTTCCTGAGCCGCGCGCGCATCCTGCTCCACGCGGTCGCGTAGCTGCTTGGCCGCCGAGATGCGCGTGATGAACGGCGCGCGCTCGATTTCGGCATCCAGCAACGCAAGCGCATCGTCGTCCCACGGCGCAATCGTGTGCGCGCGCGCCGGCGTCGGGTCCACGCGATCCATGTCGGTGGCCAGCGGCAGGATATGGAACAGCGCATCGAACAGCGCATTGCAGTATTCCTGGATGATCCAGGTAGCACCGGCATAGCCCATGAACGGCGTGCCGGTGGCGCGGCGGATGATCGCACCCGGGAACGAGGCCGGCACGAACATGCAGCGCGCACCCTGCTCGGCGGCATACATGCGCTCGTTGAACGAGCCGTACAGCACCAGCGGCGGATGCGTCTTCAGCGCGCGGCGCACCGCGGCGTTGTCCGGCTTGGTGCCGGCCGTGCGCGATACGGCGAACGTGCAGGGCACGCCCATCTCGCCTTCGAGGAACTGCCGCAGCCCGCGCGCATAGGTGTCGGTCGCCACCACCGCGAACGATGCCGTGGCAAAGAAATCCTGCGTGACGCTGCGCCACAGATCCCAGATCGGCTTGATCGTGGTGTGCTTCTCGCTCTCGATGAACGGCTCGGGATCGACACCGGCCAGCTCGCCCAGCGCGCGCAGAAAATTCGTGGTGGCGAAGATGCCGATCGGCGCCTGCAGATACGGCCGGTCCAGCGCCTCGCACAATTTGCGGCCGAATTCGCGATACATGCACACGTTCACGTCGGCATCCGGCAGCCGCGCCGCGTCTTCCACATGCGCGCCGAGCGGGAACACCAGGTTGATCTCGCAGCCGATGCCTTCCACCAGCCGGCGGATCTCCACGAGGTCCGACGGCATGTTGAACGTGCCGTAGATCGGCCCGATGATGTTCACGCGCGGCTTGACACCTTCGGCCCGCGCCGGCCGCGGCTTGATCTTGGCCTTCTTGGCGCCGAACTCGGTCCACAACCAGTAGATCGCGCGGTCGGCCGCCTGCCACTGGTCCTCGTCGATGGTGCGCGGGATGAAGCGCAGCAGGTTGCTGCCCTCCGGCGTCACGCCGCCGCCGATCATCTCGGCGATGCTGCCGGTCACCACCACGGCCGGCAGGTCCTGGTCGCCCGCCTCGGCAGCGCGGCGCATCGCACCCTCCGTGCCGTCCATCGACAGATTGTCTTCCGACAAACCCGTGACGCTGACGGGCAGTTCATGCGGCGGCAGGCCGTCGGTGTAATGCAGCACCGCGGTCACCGGCAGGTTTTCGCAGCCGACCGGGCCGTCCACGATCACCCGCAGGCCGCGCACCGCGCAGAACGCATACACCGCGCCCCAGTAGCCGCCCGCCCGATCGTGGTCGATCACCAGCATCGCTCAGGTCCCCACCGCTTCGAGGGCCTTGGCACGCGCCAGCCGCGCCCGCCTGGTCCGCTCGCGCGCGCCGGGCGGCTCCACCGGCTTGCCCTGCCAGCCGTAACCCAAAGCATCCCCGGTGCCGACGCCTTCGAAGAACGACACCATGCGCGAGAAGCGCGCTGCACCGCCGGTCTGCGCCGCAACAATGGCGGCCAGCGCACCCGCACCCGGCGCCCCGAACAGCGGCCGCGCAGAAACCATGTTGGTGAAATACAAAGCAGGAATGCCGAGCTGCTTGGCGCGCTGCACCAGCGGCGTCGTGCCGATCGCCAGATCCGGCCGCACATCCTCCATCGCGGCGAGGTCCTGCTCGAGCGACGCGCGATACTGGACATGCGTGCCGCGCGCGGCGAGCCAGGCGCGGTCGGCCTCGCTCCACTCGGTGCGCGGGCATGCGGTGCCAACATACGGGATATCGGCACCCGCCTCCATCAGCAGCCGCGCCACCAGCAATTCCGAACCTTCATAGCCCGACAGTGTAATCCGCGCATTCACGGGGTTGGCTGCCAGTGCCGCGCGGATCGCCGGCAGACAGGCATCCTTGGCGGCCGATATGCGCGAAGGGTTCACGCCCGCCGCAGCACCTACCGCGTCGAGCCACGCCTCGGTCCCTTCGGCGCCCACCGGGGCCGAACCCACCACGGGCCGTCCGGCAGCGCGGAATTCGCGCACCGAGGCGGTGTAGAACGGGTGCGCGGCGCCCGCCACCGCGCAATCCAGCGCAGCGTACAGGTCGCGCCACTCACGGCACGGCAGCGTTGGCGCCAACGCCATGCCCATCGGCGCCAGCAGCGCGCCCACGCCCGGCGGGTCGGCGGGGAAGAACTCGCCCAGCAGCGCCACGCTCGGCAGGTCGGCCACCACGCGCGGCCGCGCCACCGGGCCGCTCTCCGCCTCGCCGCGTGCGTAGCGCAGCATGGCGCCGGTCAGCACATCCTTGGCTTCGGCATGGGTCGGCACGCCGAACCCCGGCACGTCGATGCCGATGATGCGCACGCCGTCGATCTCCTTGGGCAGCAGATCAAGCGGCACGCCCGATGCGGTGGGCACGCACAGATTGATCACCACGACCGCGTCGTAATTCTCCGGCTTGGCCGTCTCGTGAACCGCGGCGCGGATATCCTCGAACAGCTGGCCGCGTACCAGCGTTTCGGAATTGAACGGCACGTAGCCTACGCTGCGCCGCGCACCGTAGAAATGCGAGGTGAAGGTCAGCCCGTACACGCAGCATGCCGATCCCGACAGGATGGTCGCCACCCGCCGCATGCGCAGCCCCACGCGCAGCGAGCCGAAGGCCGGGCACATCGATTGCGGCTGGTCATGCGGCCCGCGCGGATAGTCGGCGGCGAGCCGCTCCATCGCGTCGGTCTTGCCCGCCGCGCGTGCCGCTTCCAGCATGCGCTCGCGCCCGCCATGGCAGCCGCTATCGGAGGCAGGCGCTGCCATCCCGTCCATCTCAGCCGCCCTTCCCGCTAGACGCCATCATAGATCACCTCGAGCGACGCCTTGTTGCTCACGCTGGCGGGGCACATGTCCGTTTCGGTCGCCGGCACCAGAACCACGCTGCGGCCCACCGCATCGCCCTTGAACAGCCCAAGCAGGTTCTCGTGCGTCAGCGGCTTGGGCCGCACCGGCGGCGCCTCGGCCACCTGCTGCGCCAACTGCTCGAACATCGGCGCCCAACGGCCGCCCGGCGTGCCGATGATCTCGTAATTGGCGCTCTTGCGGCGGATATCGTCATCGGCCGGAATGGCCGAGAGCACCGGAATACCCACGGCCTCGGCAAATGCATGCGCCTCGCCGGTGCCGTCATCCTTGTTGATCACCATGCCGGCCACACCGACATTGCCGCCAAGCTTGCGGAAGTAATCCACCGCCGAGCACACGTTGTTGGCGACGTAGAGCGATTGCAGATCGTTCGAGGCGACGACGATGACCTTCTGGCACATGTCACGCGCGATCGGCAGGCCGAAGCCGCCGCACACCACGTCACCCAGGAAGTCGAGCAGCACGTAATCGAAGCCCCATTCGTGGAACCCCAATTTTTCGAGCAGCTCGAAGCCGTGGATGATGCCGCGCCCGCCGCAGCCGCGCCCCACTTCGGGCCCGCCGAGCTCCATCGCGTACACGCCATCGCGCTTGAAGCACACGTCGCCGATGGCCACCGCCTCGCCCGCCAATTTCTTCTTCGAAGACGTCTCGATGATCGTGGGGCAGGACCGGCCGCCGAACAGCAGGCTGGTCGTGTCGCTCTTGGGGTCGCAGCCGATCAGCAGCACGCGCTTGCCCTGCTGGGCCATCATGTAGCTGAGGTTGGCCAGCGTGAAGCTCTTGCCGATGCCGCCCTTGCCGTAGATGGCGATCACCTGCGTCTCTTTCTTGGCAGGCGCGGTGGAGACCGCATCGGGTTCCACGGCAGCCTCCGCGCGCAGCGAAGCGGTCATGCTCGCCTGCGGCGATTGCGGGGCGATGCCGACATGTGCGTTCATTGTGCGCTCCAATCGAGAACCATTTTCAGGCAAGCGGGATCGGTAAAGGCCGTGGCGTAGGCATCAACCGCCTGCGCGGCCGGCGCCTCGTGGGTGATCAGCCCGTCCAGGCAAAGCCTGCCATCCGCTGCCATCGCGGCAACGTGGACCAGATCCGCTTTCTGCCATTGTGCGGCAACGAGAATGCGCGCCTCGCGCATGAAAGCGGGTGGAAAGGAAAAGCTGAGTTTGGCGCTGTAGAAACCGGCCAGCACCACCGTGCCGCCGGGGGCCAGCCGCGCCACCAGCGTGTCGAGCAGGTCCGCGTCGCCGCTGGCGTCGCAGATCGTGCGGTAGTCGCGCCGCGTATCCTCGGCGGGGTCGGCCACCGCATAGCCCTGGGCGCCGCCGCGCCGCTTGGCCTGCGTCTCCCAAACCACCGGGCTGCCGCCGGCCGCCACCGTCAGGCGGGCAAGCAGGCGGCCCAGCGTGCCGTGGCCCACGATCAGGTCGGGCAGCGCGGCGCCGGGCAGGCTCAGCGCGTGCTGTGCCGTGGCCGCCAGCGCCAGCAGCACCGATCGTGCGCCCAACGACTCGGGCACCGGCACCACACGCGCAGCCGGGGTCACCAGCCGCGCAGCAGCGCCGCCGAACAGGCCGCGCACGCCATCATAGCAGTTGGCACCTGGCACGAACACGAACGTGCCTTCGGCTACCGCGGCGTCGGCACCGGCGCCAACCACGCGGCCCACCGATTCGTAGCCCGGCACCAGCGGGTAGCCCAGGCCCGGGAACGGCGGCATGCGGCCATCGAACAGCAGCCGCTCGGTGCCGGCGCTCACGCCGCTCCACTGCATGTCCACAACCACATCGCCCGCTTCGGGCGCCTGCAGTCCGACGCGGCTCAGGCCGAGCTGTCCGGGGGCGGCGAGTACGACGGCGTTGGTGTGCATCCCGATCCCTCCCAGCCACTCTGCCGCGGCGCGCCGTTGCCAATGCGTAAACCTATCCTGACGGGGAGAGTTGTCAATCAAGATTTACAGTCGGCCACGAGCACGCTCACCAGCAGCGGCGTGTTGGTGGCCAAAGCCCGCACGCGCCTGAAGCCGGCTTCGCGCAGCATGGCCGTCAGTATGGCGGCACTGCGCGGCCGCCCCTGCCCCATGGCGAGCAGGTAAAACCCGAAATAAGCGTGGCCCATGCGCGCCGCCCCGCGCGACTCCGCCATCGGCTCGGCCAGCAGCAACGTTCCATCGGCCGGCAGCGCTTGCCGGGCCGCGCGCAGCAACTGGCGCACCGCCGCATCGTCGTGGTCGTGCACCACGCGCACCAGGCTGATCAGGTCGGCGCCCGCCGGCAATGCGCCGTCCAGAAAGCTGCCGCCCAAGGCCTGCGCCCGCACCGCCAGGCCCTCGGCCGCGAACCGCTCCTCGGCCAGCGCAGCAACGGCCGGCAGATCGAACAGCTTCAGCCGCAACGCCGGCGCCCGCCGCGCCGCGGCCACCAGGAAGCTGCCATTGCCGCCGCCCACGTCCAGCAGGCAGCAATGCCGGCGTACGTCGTAGGCATCGAGGATCTCGCCGGCCACCAGCGCCTGGGACGCCGCCATCAGCGCGCTGTAGCCCTGGGTCGCCACCGCCGAAGTGCCGGCCGGCGACTCGCTGCCGGCATACGCCCAATAGGCACCCAGCCGCGTCGGCCCGGCCTGGCCACGCAGCAGCGCCACCGGATCCTGCAGATCGGCGTAGAGCATAGCGTGGTGCGCAACCATGGCGGCCACCGCCGGATTGCCCACCAGCGCCGCCCCCAGTCGGCCCAGGCCGAACAGCCCGCCCCGGCGGCGATCCACCAGGCCGAGCGCCGCAGCGGCCTCCAGCAGCCGTTCGGCCTGCGGCGGCTCCAGCCCGACATGCCCGGCCAGCGCGGGCAGCGGCAGCGGGCCGCTGGCCAGCGCCTCGAACAGCCGCAGCTCCAGGCAGGCGTGCAGGATCTGCGCATAGACGAAGCCGGCGCACAGATCGAACAGCTCGGCAGTGCGCCGCCGCGCCACGAACCGCGTCAGCGGAAAGCGCGCCGCCCAGGCGCGGAACCGCGGATCACCGACCAGGCGGTCGCGAACCGAAGCTACGCCCGGCAGCATCGCCGTGGCCTCAAGGCAGGCAAGTGCTCAGGCAGCCTGCCGCGAGAGCCGCGCCGGCAGCAGGCGCCCCGTCTCGCTCATGATGTGGCTGCGCAGATCCGCCATCCCCGGGCAGGCCGGCACCGCGGCTACGGCATCGGCGGCCAGGCTCCGCAGCCAATCCACCGCGCCCGCCAGCCCGAGCTGTGCCACCGCATTGGGCCGGCTATGGGCCGCATCCTGGCCGCACGGCTTGCCCAGCTCGTCGGGCGAGCACGTGGCGTCGCGCAGATCGTCGGCCACTTGATAGGCCTCGCCCAGCCGCAGCCCCAGCGCCCGCCAAGCTTCCGGCTCGGCACCTGCCGCCCCTGCGCCGGCCATCGTCGCCGCCTCGAACAGCGCCCCGGTCTTCTCGCGCTGATACAGCGCCAGATCGGCCGCAGCCTCGCACTCCCACGCCTGGCCGGCCACGATGCCGCGCGGCACGCCCACGCTCCGCGCCACGATCCCCACCAGCGGCGCCAGTCGCGCCGGCGCGTGGCCCGCCGCATCGGCCAGCACCTGGAACGCCAGCACGATCAGCGCGTCGCCCGCCAGCACCGCCAGCGGCTCGCCGAACCGGCAATGCACCGTCGGCTGCCCGCGCCTTGTGGCGGCATCGTCGAAGCACGGCAGGTCGTCATGCACCAGCGAGGCACAATGCAGCAGCTCGACGGCCACCGCGGCGGCCTCGCTCAAGGCCGGCGCATCCTCGCCGCAGGCCAGCGACACCGCCAGGCACAGCCGCGGGCGGATTCGGGCGCCGCGCGGAAACACGCTGCCCCGCAGCGCGGCCGCCAGCAGCGGCGGGCAACCCGGCGCCTCGGACAACGCCACCGCAGCGTCAAGCGCCCGCTCGATGCGCGACAAAGGATCCATGGAGCCCCCGTACTGTCAGACAGACTTGTCGTCCCGACTGTCATCTTTTAATGACAGTCAAGTCAAGCAGAGGATGCAGCGTGGGCGACCGGCGTGTCGTAGTGGTGGGCGCCGGCATCGGCGGGCTGGCGGCCTGCATCGATCTGGCGGTGGCCGGCTATGCGGTAACCGTCATCGAAGCGCAGGCGACACCCGGCGGCAAAATGCGCACCGTGCACGCCGGGGCCGCAACGCTCGATGCGGGGCCCACCGTCTTCACCATGCGCTGGGTGTTCGATTCGCTGTTCGCCGATGCCGGCACCACCCTCGATGCGCAGCTCACGTTGCACCAGGCCGGCATCCTCGCCCGTCACGCCTGGCCCGATGGCGCCACGCTGGATCTGCACGCCGATCTGGACCGCACGGCAACCGCGATCGGCCATTTCGCCGGCGCGGCGGAGGCGGCAGGCTTCCTGTCCTTCACGCAACGCGCACGCCGCACGTACGAAACGCTCGAGTCACCGTTCCTGCGCAGCAAGCTGCCCACACCCTTATCGCTGGTGCGCGAGGCCGGCATGCGTCCCATGCTGGCCATCAGCCCGTTTACGACGATGATGCACGCGCTGGCGGACCATTTCACCGACCCCCGCCTGCGCCAGCTCTTCGGCCGCTACGCCACCTATTGCGGCTCCTCGCCGTATCTGGCGCCCGCAACCCTGATGCTGGTGGCGCATGTGGAGCGCGCGGGCGTGTGGTTCGTGCAAGGCGGCATGCACGCGCTGGCTCGCACGCTGGCCGCCACCGCCGAACGGCTCGGCGTCACCTTCCGCTACAACACCAAGGTGCGCACCATCGAGACGCAAGCCGGCCGCGCCGTTGCGGTCAGCACCGCGGCGGGCGAACGCATCGCCGCCGACGCCATCGTGCTGAACGCCGATCGCTGCCGCTTTGGCCGCGGGCCGCTTCGGCACCGCCGTCGCACACGCCGTCCCGCGCCTTGCCGCCCGCAAAACGCTCGCTCTCCGCCCTCACCTGGGCCATGCACGCGCCCACCTCCGGCTTTCCGCTCAGCCGCCACAACGTGTTCTTCTCCTCGGACTACGCCGCCGAGTTCACCGACCTGCGGCAAGGCCGCCTGCCGCAGGAGCCGACGGTGTACGTGTGCGCGCAGGACCGCGGCGACGACGATGCCCAGGCGCCCACCGGCCGCGAACGCCTGCTCTGCCTCGTCAACGCGCCGGCCACCGGCGATACACACCCCCTATCCGCGCAGGAGAGCGAACGATGCCTGGACCGCAGCCTTGGCCTGCTCGCACGATGCGGCCTGCATATCGCCCCGACACCGGCGGAGATCGTGACGACGGCGCCGCAGGATTTCGCGGCCCTGTTCCCGGCGATGGGGGGCGCGCTGTACGGCCCGGCGGTGCACGGCCCGATGGCGACATTCCGCCGGCCGGGCAGCACGACGCGGATAGCGGGCCTGTTCCTGGCGGGCGGCAGCACGCATCCGGGGGCGGGGGTGCCGATGGCCGCACTTTCGGGGCGCCTGGCGGCAGCCAGCGTGATCGCCACTGGCGGTTCGATGCGCCGGTAGCCCCACGCGGCTACGCCTGGTGGTATATCGATGCGCTGAGCGACGACGGCCGCCACGGCCTCACGCTGATCGCCTTCATCGGCAGCGTGTTCTCCCCCTGGTATCGCCTGGCGCGCCGCGGCGGCGGCGGCGAGCCCACGCAGCATTGCGCCATGAACGTCGCGCTGTACGGCGAAGGCGGCAAACGCTGGGCGATGACCGAACGCAACGCCGCTGCCCTGGAACGCGATCCCGACCACCTGCGCATCGGCCCCAGCGCGCTGGCATGGGACGGCACCGCGCTCACCGCCACCATCGCAGAAATCACCGCGCCGCTTCCCACCCGCCTGCGCGGCACCATCCGCGTGCACCCCGGCGCACTCTCCACGCACGTCGTCGCACTGGACGGCGTGGGCAGGCATCGCTGGTCACCGATCGCACCCGGCGCGCGCGTGGAGGTGGCGCTCACCCATCCGCAAATGCGCTGGCAGGGCCACGCCTATTTCGACACCAACAGCGGCGACGAGCCGCTCGAAGAAGGCTTCCGCGCGTGGAGCTGGTGCCGCGCGCCGCTGCAGGATGGCGTGGCCGTGCTCTATCACGGCAGTCGCCGCAACGGCACGCCGTTCTGCACCGCGCTGCGCTACGGCCGCGACGGCCAGGCGCACGACATCGCACCGCCGCCGCCCGCGGCACTCGGCCGCAGTAGGTGGCGCATGGCCATGGACACGCGCGCCGATGCCGGCTGCACGCCACGCGTGGTGCAGCGGCTGGAAGATGCACCGTTCTACGCGCGCTCGGTCATCGCCTCGCGGGTCTGCGGGCAGGATGTCACGGCCGTGCACGAATGCCTGTCGCTCGACCGCTTCGTCGCACCCTGGGTCCAGGCCATGCTGCCGTTCAAGGCGCCGCGCGCGCTCTGGTGAAGCGCCGCCGTCAGCCGGCAGGCTCGTCCGGCTTGCGCGCCTCCGCCGCCGCAGCGGCGGCCGCAGCGCGGTCCTTGCGCAGCGAGCGCTTCACCGAGACCAGCTCATAGACCAGCACGCCCAAGAACAGCAGTTCGAGGATGATCCACTCGTATCGCCCGACCATGTCAGCGCGTCTCCAGCTGGCGCAGCTGCAACTGTCCGAACAGATCGAGCGTCCAGTCCAGCCGCGCCCCGAGCAGCCGCATCGGCGCCAGCCGTGCCGCCTCCCGGCCTTCCCGCGCGGCGGCATCTACCAGATACTGGCACCCCGCCAAAGCCGGCGCCCCCGCCCCCCGCGCAGCCCGCACAGTCACCACGCTGCGCGCCAGCAAAGCGGCTTTGCGCCGCCCGGAAACACGGGCGCGGCGGCTGATGGTGTCGCAGCCGTTGCGCAGGATCGAATTGCCGATATCGGCGTAAATCAGCCCCGCCGCGCGAATACCGGGCCGGCAACCCGCCGGCAGCGCGGCAATGCCGGAGCACGACCGCCGATACAGCCCGCCAGCGACATCGAGCAACCCCGAAACCACCTCGGCCACGCCGGCGCTCATGGCGGGCGCGGCGAGAAACGCAGCCTCATCCACGCCCGCTGCCGCCATCGCGTCGCGCGGCAGATACAGCCGCCCGGCCCGCGCGTCTTCGCCCACGTCGCGCGCAATGTTGGTCAACTGCATCGCCACGCCCAGATCGCAGGCACGCGCCAGCGCCAGCGGGCCCCGCGCGCCCATCAGCACCGCCATCATGGCGCCCACGCTGCCGGCCACCCGCGCCGCATAATCCAGCAGCGCATCCAGCGTGTCGTAGCGCCGGTTCTCCAGATCCCAAGCGAAGCCTTCCAGCAAAGCGTGTGGCAGCACATGCGGAATATCGAAGCGCGTGATCACCGCGGCCAGCGCCCGGTCGGCGGCATGGTCGCAGGGCTGGCCCCGGCAGGCCCGCTCCAGCCGATCCTGCAGCTGCGCCAGCGCCGCGGCACCGCCGCCCTGTGGCGCACAGTCGATCGCGTCGTCGGCGAGCCGGCAGAATGCGTATAACGCGGTCGCCGGCTCGCGCACCCGGCGCGGCAGCACGTGCGCGGCGGCGAAAAAGCTGCGCGAGCCGGTGCGCATCAGCGCGCGGCACGCTGCCAGATCGGCGGCTGGATCAGGCATAGACGCTGGCATGGGGCACAACCTTGTCGAGAACACGCGCCGAGGAGAGAACGCCGGGCAGGCCCGCACCCGGATGCGTACCGGCGCCCACCAGATAGAGTCGGTCGATCTCCTCGCTCCGGTTATGCGGCCGGAACCAGGCGCTCTGCGTCAGCAGCGGCGCCAGCCCGAAGGCCGCGCCGCGATAGCTGAGCAGCCGATCGGCAAAATCCTGCGGCGTCGTCATGCGCGACGTCACGATCTCGTCCGCCAGCCCCGGCAGCAGCGTGTCCGACAGCGCCTGCTCGATGCGGCGCCGGTACGGCTCGGCCGCTTCGCGCCAATCGGTGCCGCTGCCAAGGTTGGGCACCGGCGAGAGCACGTAGAAACTGTCGCAGCCCGCCGGCGCCAGCGACGGATCGCTCGCCGTCGGGCGGTGCAGATACAGGCTGAAATCGTCGGCCAGCACCTGCTTGGCGAAGATATCGCGCAGCAGCGCGCGGTAGCGCGGGCCAAGTAAAATCGTGTGGTGCGCCACGTCGTCGTAACGGCGCCGCGTTCCGAAATACCACACGAACAGGCTCATGGAATACTGGCCGCGCGCAATGCGCCGATCGGTCCAGCGCTTGCGCTTATGCGCGCCCAGCAGCGTGCCATAGGTGTGCGCCGAGCAGGCGTTGGAGACCACGATGGTGGCCGGCAGCGCCTCGCCATCGGCCAGCCGCACGCCGCACGCCGCACCCTCGCGCACTATGATCTCGCTCACCTGCGCATTGCAGCGTAGCCGCCCGCCCTGCCCTTCGATCAGCCCGACCATGCCCGCCACCAGCCGGCCGGTGCCGCCCATCGCGCAATGCACGCCCCAGCGCCGTTCGAGGAAGCAGATCAGGCTGTAGATCGAGCTCGCCGCAAACGGATTGCCGCCCACCAGCAGCGGATGGAAGCTGAACACCGTGCGCAGGCGCTCGTCCTTGATGTAGCGGCTGACGAGGCCGTGCACGCTGCGCAGGCTGCCCAGGCGCAGCAATTGCGGCACCAGCCGCGCCATGTCGGTCCACGAATCGAACGCCGCGTCGCCCAACTGCTCGAACCCGACGCGGTAGATCTCCTGGCTGGCCTGCAAGAACGTCTCGTAGCCCGCCACATCGGCAGCACAGAACCGCGCCACTTCGGCGCGCATGCGCGCGGCATCGCCGGAGTAGTTGAACGCCGCACCGTCATGAAACACGATCCGATAGAACGGATCGACGGCGCGCAGCTCC
The DNA here is from genome assembly GCA_963751795.1 of uncultured Alphaproteobacteria bacterium. Classification (GTDB taxonomy): domain Bacteria; phylum Pseudomonadota; class Alphaproteobacteria; order Acetobacterales; family Acetobacteraceae; genus BOG-908. The sequence continues at coordinate 590,581 of CAVVVI010000004.1, read as the reverse complement.
ACGTCGTCGGAGAGCCGGCGGCCGCACAGCGCCCACAACTCCTCCAGCAGGAACGGCGCGGTAATGATGGTGGGGCCGGCATCGAAGGTGAACCCGTCCTGCCGGTGCACCGCCGCGCGGCCGCCAGGTGTGTCCAAATTCTCCAGCACCGTCACCCGGTAGCCCCGCGCGCCGAGGCGGATAGCCGCCGCCAGCCCGCCGAAGCCGCTGCCGATCACGATGGCCTGGGGGCGGCCCTGCACGGGCGACAGATGCGTCATCGCCGCGAGTGTAAGCTTAAGTTTACACTCGCTGAAAGGCCTTTGTTGCCGTTACCTGAGCACGCCGCCGAGGCACCCCGCCCCGCTCACTCCCGCACCCAGCGCCCCCGCAGATCGATCAGGTGGCAGCCCAACCCGCCCAACAGCGCCGCCGACACGTAGCCCCACCACGCCCCGCCCAGGGCCAGCCGCATGGCCAGCAGCAGGCAGAAGCCGGCCGCCAGGTTCGGCAGGCAGGCACCCGGCGGCACGCCGCGGCGGAACATCCGCCAGCCCACCAACAGCAGGCCGGCCTCGGCCACGGTGGCCGCCAGGATCCAGTCGATCACCCAGCCGCTGGCAAACCAAGCCGTCACAGCACACCCAGCCGGCGCGCGTAATCCACGATCAGCCCCGCCGCCAGCGCCGGCTGCTCCTCGTGGCCCAGATGCCCCAGCCCGGGCCAGGTCACCACTTCGCCTTGCCCCAGCATGGCGGCTACCCGCACCGAATCGCCCGGCGGAATGGCGCGGTCGCCATCGGCCGCCACCAGCAGCACGGGCTGTCGCAGCCGCGGCAGGTCGCGCACCAGCGCCGGCAGATCCCAGCTCGCCATCATGCGCAACGCCGCCTCGGCATGGCCGGGCACCGTCAGCAGCCGCGCGTACAGCGCCACGCCTGCCGCATCCAGATGCGAGCCGGTGCCCTCCAGCAGCCGCCTGACCACGCCGGGATTGGCCGCGCGCCAGGCGAACACCTGCGGCAGCAGCGGCAGCCCCACCAGCAGCCGCGCCAGCGGCGAGAACACCTGCCCCGCCGCCCCGCCCAGCGGCAGGAAGGCGCCGTTGAACGCCACCAGCCCGGCCGGCGCGATGGCGCCGTCGAGGCACATGCGCGCCAGGATCGCCGCCCCCGCGGAGTGGCCGGCCGCCAGCGCCGGCGACAGGCCCAGCACGCCGAGCAAGGCAGCCAGGTCCCGCGCCATCGCCGGCAACGAGAGCGCGTGGCTGCGCGGCACCCGCGTGCCGTGATGGCCGGGCAGATCGGGTGCCACCACGGTGAAATGCGGCGTCAGCAACGGCAGCATGTCGCGCCAGGAATGGGCGGCCGCGCCGGTGCCATGCACCAGCAGCAGTACCGGGCCCGCGCCTGCCACCTGCACGTGCCAGTCCAGCCCGCCGGCGCGCACATAGCGGCTGGCCGCGCGGTTGGGCCAGTCGCTCATCGCTCCGCCGCAATCGCCCGCACGGCGCGCGACACGCCGGCGGCATCGGCATAGGGCAGCGGCACGTAGCGCGCGCCCATGGCGCGGGCCAGCGCCCCGGCCTCCGGCGAAGGCCGGGCCGCGGTGTCGAGCAGAATGGCCGCGATGCCGCGTGCCCGCACGGCACGGGCAGCCTGGCTCGCCTCCTCGGCCGCCACCGCCCGCCCGCCGGCGCCCGCCCGGGTCACATTGGCGCGCCCATCGGTCAGCAGCACGATCGTCGGCGTGGCCCCGCCCCGGCGCACGCGCTCGGCCAGCCCGGCGCCAGCATCGATCCCCGCGGCCAGCGGCGTGCCACCGCCGCCCGGCAGCAGCGCCAGGCTGCGCTTGGCCCGCACCAGCGATCGCGTGGGCGGCAGCAGCGTTTGCGCCGCGCGGCCGCGGAACGCGATCACCGCCACCTGGTCGCGCCGGCGATAGCAATCGGCCAGCAGCAGCTCGACGGCACCCTTAGCCTCCGCCAGCCGAGCCAGCGCGGCTGAGCCGGAAGCGTCCACCAGGAAAATCATCGTGCTGCCGGTGCGCTGCTCGGTGCGCACCACCCGGAAATCCTCGCGCCGCAACTGCAGCGCAAAGGCCGCGCCGGGCGCAGACGGGCCGGCCCGCAGGCGCTGCCAAGGTGCGGCCGCCCGTAACGTCGCCAGCAGGTCCAGCCGCAGGCCCGGGCCGGGTGCGGCCGCCCGCACGCCAACCGGCCGCCCGTGCCGGCTGGCCGCCTGTCGCGCCCCAGCCACCCCCGCACGCTGCACCGGCCCCCGCCGCTGATCCTCCTGCTGCCCCGCCAGCAGCCCGGGGGGCAGGGCCGCCCGCGCCGCCTGCAGCACCATTTCCGCCGCCGCCGTGCTGGCGCCCTCGCCCGCCTGCTGCTCCGGCTGATCCGGCGCTGCATCGGGCTGCGCGCCCGCCTCGCCCGCCGCCTCCTCCTGCGCCGGCGCCTGCGTGGCGCGCGGCGAAAGCACGAGCCGGGCGGCGACCGCCGCATCTTCGGCCCGCACTTCGGGGTCTCCCGCCAATGCTGCAATCGCCCGCGCCGCCCGCAACGCAAGCAGGCACGCCCGCGTTGCCGTCACGCCCAGCGCCAGCGCGGTGCCGCACAGCGCCGCCACAACCTCGTCGGGGGCGCTCACCCCCGGCAGCGCGGCCCGGGCCGCCGCCACCTCTGCCGCATCCGGCGGCGGCATCGCCGGCGCGTCGCGGTGGCTCAGCGCGGTCAGGTCGATATGGAAGGCCAGGCGATCCAGCAGTGCGGCCGGTGGCTGCTCGTCGGGCTCGCTGCCCTCGTCCAGCAGCACCAGTGCCGCCGCGTCCGGCCCGTCCAGCCAGGCCGCCAGCCGGCCGGCCAGCGGCGGCGGCAACGCCTCGGCCATCGGCGCCACCAGCGTGGCACCGTCCAGCCCGGCAAGCAGGCCGGCCGACCGCACGCCACGCCCCGCCGCCAACGTGGCGGCAACGTCCAGGCCGCCCAGCAGCGCATCGTCGGCAGTGTTGGGCGGCAGCCGGCGCAACGTGCCGCCCAGAAGCGCCACACACCGGTCGCGCACCGCCCCCGCCCCGGCCCGTATCGCCATGCCGCCCAGCCCGCCGGGATCGACGGCCAGCAACCGTGCCGCCAGCACCGCGTCCTGCCAGGCGGCCGCCGTCAAGCCGCGGCGCCGAGCGCCGGCTGCACCCGGCCGAGTTCGCGGATCGCACGCGCCACGCGCTCGCTGCTGCCCGCCTCGTCCAGCGGATCGCGCCGCAGCCGATGCCGCAGCGCGGAGGCGGCAATCTCTTCGACATGCGCTACGCTCGCGCGCACCGCACCCTCCAGGCAGGCGAGCACGCGGGCGGCCCGCAGCAGCGTCAGTTCCGCGCGCAGGCCATCGGTGCCCAACGCGATGCACAGCCTGGCCGCATGTTCCAGCACCGAATCCGGCACCTCGACGGAGCCCAGCACCAGCCGCGCAGCCTCGATACGCTGGCAAATCCGCGCATCCTCGGCCTGCCACTCCGCGCAGAAACGCTGCGGATCGCGGTCGAAGGCATCGCGCCGCCGCACGATATCAACGCGCGCGGCCACGTCGCCCGGCGTGGACACCTCCACCGATAGCCCGAACCGGTCGAGCAGCTGCGGCCGCAGCTCGCCCTCCTCGGGGTTGCCGCTGCCCACCAGCACGAAGCGCGCCGGATGGCGCACGCTCAGCCCCTCGCGCTCCACCACGTTCTCGCCCGAAGCGGCCACGTCGATCAGCAGATCGACGAGATGGTCCTCGAGCAGGTTCACCTCGTCGATATAGAGGAAGCCGCGATTGGCGCGGGCCAGCAGGCCGGGCTCGAAGGCGCGCTCGCCGCGGGTCAGCGCTCGCTCCAGATCCAGCGCACCCACCACCCGGTCCTCGGTGGCGCCCAGCGGCATGTCCACCACCGGCACCGGCGCACGATGCCGGCCCTGCGGCGCGCCGCGCGCCAGGCACTCGCTGCACAGCGCGCCGCCGTCCGGGTCGCATTGGTAGCGGCAGCCATCCACGCACCACATCGCCGGCAGCAGGGCGGCCAGGCCGCGCATAGCGGTGGATTTGCCGGTGCCCCGGTCGCCGAACACCAGCACCCCGCCCACCGTCGGATCCACCGCGGCAATCAGCAGCGCGCGCTTCATCTCCTGCTGGCCGACGATGGCCGAAAACGGAAACGCCTGGCCCATCCTGCTATCCTCCCCCGCCTGTCTAGCGTGGCGGCGCGGCGCACGACAGGCCCAAACCGGCACGATCCGGCAGGCACGGCCCGATCGCTCCGGGCCACTGCTTGCGCGGGGCGCCCGCCGGCGCCGCTACCTTTTGTGCCTTGCAACCAAAGGACACCCCAGCGTTAATCGCCGCCATGGATACCCACAGCTTCGACGTTCCGCTGGATCCCCAGCCCAGCTGCCCGCCCATCGATCTGCGCCGGGTCGGCGCCCACCCCGACCACTGGTATCCGCTGGCCTGGTCGCACGAACTCAAACCCGGCCGCGCCCTGGGCGTGCGCTTCGCCGGCGACCCGATCGTGCTGGTGCGCCCCAAGCAGGGCGCCGTGTTCGCGCTGGAAGATCGCTGCGCCCACCGCCAGGTGCCGCTGCATGACGGCGTGGTGGATGGCTGCGCGCTGCGCTGCTGCTACCACGGCTGGACGTACGACCAGACCGGCAAGTGCATCGAAGTGCCCTATCTCGGCAAGGACAAGCTGCCCAACGGCGTGCGCGCCTATCCGTGCCGCGAGGAAGCGGGCCTCATCTTCGTCTTCCCCGGCGACCCGGCACTGGCCGCCACGGTCGCCTTTCCGGCACTCGGTGCGGCCGCGGACCCGCGCTACCGCACGCGCCGCTTCGGCCAGGAAGTCGCCTGCCACTACACGTTCATGCACGAGAACCTGACGGACATGAACCACCAGTTCCTGCATCGCAAGCAGATGGGCCAGGTCCGCCCGCGCCATCGCGGCATGCGGATCGAGGATACGTGGATGGAGGTGGACTACACATTCGGCCGCACCGGCGGCAAGCAGCCGCTGGGTGAGGCGGCGATCCTGGGCAAGCGCCGCCGTACCGGCGACGTGGACCAGAACCACAAGGATCTGATGACGATCCGCACGGAATATCCCTACCAGAACCTGCGCATCTGGACCGATGGCGAGCTGCCGGTGATGAATTTGTGGATCGTCTACGTGCCGCTGGACCGCGAGCAGCGCACCAACCGCACCTTCGGCCTGCTCTCCATCCAGCGTCCCGCCCGCGCCGGCTTCCTGCTCGATGCCGCCTGGCCCGTGCTGGTGTGGTTCACCGAACGCATCTTCACCGAAGACCGCTGGATCGTCGAGGAAGAGCAGAAGGCACACGACGCGCAGGGCGAGGACTGGAACCAGGAGGTGTTCCCGGCCATCCGCGAACTGCGCGGCCTGCTCGCCCGCAACGGTGTGGCCATTCCCGCCAGGCTGCAGCGCGCCGCCGCCGCCTAGGCAAGGCGGCGGCGGGATCTACCGCGCGTTCGGCCGCCCAAGCTCGGCCAATATCTTGCCGCGCGCGCCCTGCGTCTCGAACATCCACCCGGGATATTCGCGCGGCAGCACGCTCACCGCATCCAGCCGGTCCAGCTCGGCATCCGACAGTTCGATGCTGGCTGCGGCGATGTTGTCGTCCAGCTGCGCCTGCGTCTTGGCGCCGATGATCACGCTGCTCACCACGCGGCGATGCAGCAACCAGGCCAGGGCGATCTGCGCCACCGAAACCTTGTGCGCAACCGCGATGGGCTGCATCGCCTCGATGCAGTCATAAGCCCGCGCGCGATCGACCGGCGGAAAATCGAACTGCGCACGCCGCCCGTCCCCGGATGCCTCGTCTTCGCGCTTATATTTGCCGCTCAGCAACCCGCCGGCCAGCGGGCTCCACACCATCAGCCCCACATTCTCGGACCGCAGCATCGGCACGATCTCGCGCTCCAGATCGCGCCCGGCCAGCGTGTAATAGGCTTGCAGGCTCTCGAACCGCGCTAGCCCCTGCCGCTCGGCAATGCCCAGCGCCTTCATGATCTGCCAGGCCGCCCAGTTCGATACGCCAACGTAGCGCACATGCCCGTGCTGCACCAAGGTATCGAGCGCCCGCACGGTCTCCTCGATCGGCGTCACCGGATCGAAGCCGTGAATCTGATACAGATCGATATGGTCCATCTGCAGCCGCTTAAGGCTGGCTTTGACAGCGTCGATCAGATGCACCCGCGCATTGCCGCGGTTGTTCGGCCCCGGCCCCGTCTGCCCGAACGCCTTGGTGGCCACCACCACCGCATCGCGCGCCACGCCAAGATTGCGCAGCGCCTGCCCGGTAATCTGCTCGGACAGCCCCTCGGCATACACGTCGGCCGTATCAAAGAAGTTGATGCCCGCATCGATCGCGCGCCCCACCAGCCGCTCGGCATCCTCCTGCTGCAATGCGCCGATCTTCTGCCACATGCCCTCCCCGCCACCGAACGTCATGGTGCCCAGGCAGAGTTCGCTCACCAGCAGGCCGGTCCGGCCAAGTTTATTGTGACGCATCGCTGAGAGTATCTCCGTGCAGTCGATAAGGGCCGACTGGATCCGTCGCCAATCCGGCGCTGCGGTTCACTCCGCACGCCCTTGCAGCGCACCCAGCCGGGTGCAGTTCCGCCCGCTGAAAGTCAGCCACCAGCATGCCAAGCGGCAGCGCCGCGCCGTCGGCCTGCATTGGCACGCGGGCTGCCCTAGGGCAGGCTCCTGCAACACGGCACGGAGCGTCGTTGCATGGCGGCACGGCCCGGCGCTCCCATCCCGCGCGATGCGCGACTCGACGTTCTCCGGGGCGCCGCCATCCTCATGGTGCTGCTCCTGCATTTCAGCCTGACCTATCGTCCGTGGAACAGCGGCGTCCTTGCGAGCCTTCTCGGCCATGATTGGACGTTGGCGGTTCTCGGCAACGGCAATTTCGGCGTGACGATGTTCTTCGTCGTCTCCGGCTTCCTGATCACCACAAACGCGGCCGAGCGCGCCGGCAGTCTCGGGGCGCTCCGCCTGCGCGATTTCTACGTCAGGCGCTTCGCCCGGATCGCACCCTGCCTCCTCGCGGCACTCGCCATCATCACCACCCTCGGCCTCTGCGGCTTGGGTTTCTTCGCTCCAGAAGGCGCCGGGTCGTGGCGCGTGCTGCTGCTCGGCACCGCCTCGGTCCTGTGCTTCGTCCACAATATCCTGATGCAGCGATGGGGCTATTTCGACTACGCGCTGAACGTCTACTGGTCGCTGTCGGTCGAGGAGGTCTTCTATCTGGCCTTCCCGATCGTCTGCCTGGTGTTACGGCGGCAATGGCTTATCGCGATCCCCTGCCTCCTCTGCGTCGCCGTCGCACCCGCCTACCGCGCCGCTCATGCGAACGACGACATCCGTTACCTCTACGCCAATCCGGCCTGCTTCGACGCGATCTCGATCGGCTGCCTGACCGCGATGCTCGCGCGATGCTGGCGGCCCTTGCCCCGGCTCGCACGCCTCCTGCAAATCGGCGGCTGGGCGACACTAGTTATCGCCTGGCCGCGAGGCTTCGAAGGCGCCAACCTGCGCTTCAGCTTCACGATCATCGCGCTCGCGACGGCGGCCATCATCCTGGCCGGCACCGGCACGCCCGCACACGCAGCGCCCCGCTCGGCCGCGCAGCGCACGATCACCTGGCTCGGCCGTCACAGCTACGAGCTCTACCTGTTCCACATCATCGTGCTCGGCCTGATGCGGAACATCGTGCCGGGCCAGGCACTGGCCCTGGCCTGGCAGGCGCCGTGGCTGCTCACCTTCCTGCTCGTCTCCGCCGGAGCGGCGGCCACGTTGGCCCGTGCCGTCGGCGACCCAGCAAATGCGGCGCTCAGGCGCATGCTTGCGCCAGGCCGCCCAGGCCCCGCCCCACTCACCGCCTCGCGCCGTCCTCGCTGACGATCTCCGGCCGCGTCCAGCGCCGCTGCAGCCACGCCACGCCCACCAGATCGAACACCCCAACCCATAGCCGGTCCAGCGTCCCATACTTGCTGGCCCCCCGCACCCGCGGCCGATGCCCCACCGGCACCGAAACCACGCGGCCGCCGGCGCGGATGAACAGCGCCGGCAGGAAGCGGTGCATGTGATCGAACGCCGGCAAAGCCAAGAAATCGGCGCGCCGGAACACCTTCAGCCCGCAACCCGTATCCGGCGTGGCGTCGCCCAGCGCCCAGGCGCGCACCCCGTTGGCCGCGCGCGAGCTGATGCGCTTGATCCGGCTGTCGCGCCGCGTCGTGCGGTGCCCGGCCACCAGCGTCCACGCCGGCTCGGCCTGCGCACGTGCGAACAGCGCCGGAATGTCGGCCGGATCGTTCTGCCCGTCGCCATCCAGCGTCGCCACCCAGGCGCCGGCGGCAGCCTGCACGCCGGTGATCACCGCCGCACTCTGCCCGCACCCCACGCGATGCCGCCGCACCACCACCCCCGCCGCAAGCAGCGCCTCGGCCGTGCCATCGGTGCTGCCATCATCCACATAGACGATCTCGTGCGCCACGCCGGCCAGCGCCTGCCGGATCTCGGCGATCAGCGGCGCGATGTTGGCCGCCTCGTTGCGCACGGGAACAACCACGGAGAGGACAGGCGGGACTTGCATGGCCCTGCGCCGGTAGCACCTGCAAGCCTGCCGCGACAATGCGCGGCCTTTTGCCTTTTCACCCACGCCCCCAGCCGGTAGCCTCGCCCCATGCCGTTCGACGACCGCGATTTCCCCGCCAGCGAAGCCGCCATCACGCGCCGCCGGCGCCGTCGCGTGGCGCTGTGGCTGTTCGCGGTCGCGTTCATGATCTGGGGCATGGTGGTGCTCGGCGGCGCCACCCGAATCTCCGGCTCGGGCCTCTCCATCATGGAATGGGCGCCGCTCTCCGGCGCGCTGCCCCCGCTCTCCACCCACGAATGGCAGCGCCTGTTCGGCCTGTACAAGGCCATCCCGCAATACAGCCTGCTGCATCCGGATATGGACCTCGCCGGCTTCAAGGACATCTTCTGGCTGGAATGGACCCACCGCGCCTGGGGCCGGCTGATCGGCATCGTCTTCGCCGTGCCGCTGGTGTGGTTCGCGGTCACCGGCGCCATTCCCCGCCGCCTGATCCCGCGCCTGGCGCTGCTCTTCGTCCTCGGCGGCCTGCAGGGCGCGGTGGGCTGGTTCATGGTCGCCTCGGGCTTTGCGGCCGACAGCACGGCCGTCTCGCCCTGGCGTCTGGTGATCCACCTGAGCCTCGCTCTGGCCCTGTTCTCCGCCGTGCTATGGACGGCGCTGGGCCAGGCCCGCCCGATCGCCACCTCCATCCCGGCCGCCGGCGGCCTGCGCCGCCTGGCCGCCGCCGCCGCCGTGCTGGTGGCGCTCACCATCGTGGCCGGCGGCTTCACCGCCGGGCTGCATGCCGGCCTGGCCTACAACACCTTCCCGCTGATGGATGGCCGCCTGGTGCCGGCCGGCTATGGCGACCTGCACCCGCTGCTGCGCAACGTCACCCAGAACGTCATCGCCGTGCAGTTCAACCACCGCCTGCTCGCCACGCTGGCCGCCGCCGCCACGCTGGCCACGCTCGTCTGGGGCCTGCGCCTGCGCCTGCCCACCGAGGCGCGCGCCGCCCTGCTGGCGATGGGCGCGGCCGTCGCCGTGCAATACGGCCTCGGCGTCGCCACATTGCTCTCCCACGTGCAGGCACCGCTCGCCGTCGCCCACCAGGCCAACGCCGTCTTCCTGCTCGCCGCCACGCTGGCAACGCTGCACGGTCTTCGCGGCGCCAAGCCGCGGTTCTTGGCTGCGCGCGGCGCCAAGCCGCGGGTCTTGGCTGCGCGCGGCGCCAAGCCGCGGATCCCATACGCACGCAGCGCCCCGGCGCGCCGCCGCCCCCTCTAGGAACTCTCTCATGTCGGCTCTGGCCACCACGGACCACCTGTTCTTCGACCGCGCCGAGGCCACGCTGGACCGCACCGCTGCCGAACGCATCACCGCCCAGGCGCTGGACGGCATGGATGACGGCGAGCTGTTCCTCGAATACCGCGAGAGCGAAAGCATCAGCCTCGATGACGGCCGCATCCGCGCCGCCAGCTACGACACCTCCTCGGGCTTCGGCCTGCGCGCCGTGCTCGGTGAGGAGACCGGCTACGCCCATGCCGGCGAACTCTCTGAAGCAGCCCTGCGCCGCGCCGCTGCTACCGTAGGCGCCGTCCGCTCGGGCCGCAGCGGCACCGCCAGCGCCGGCCCGCACGGCACCAACACCCGCCTCTATGCCGACGCCTCGCCCATCACCCAGGACGGCTTTGCCGGCCGCGCCGCCGTCCTTTCGGAAATCGACACCTACGCCCGCGGCCGCGACTCCCGCGTCGTCCAGGTGATGGCCTCGCTGCATGGCGAGTGGCAGGCCGTACAGATCGTGCGCGCCGACGGCGCCCGCACCGCCGACCTCCGTCCGCTAGTCCGCCTTAACGTCAGCGTCGTCGTCGAACGCGACGGCAAGCGCGAATCCGGCAGCCACGGCATGGGCGGCCGCGAAGGCTTCGACCGCTTCCTGGCGCCCGATGTGTGGCGCGCCGCTGTGGACGAAGCGCTGCGCCAGGCCACCCTCAAGCTCGATGCCGTCGCCGCACCCGCCGGCGAGATGGCCGTGGTACTCGGCAATGGCTGGCCCGGCATCCTTTTGCACGAAGCCATCGGCCACGGGCTGGAAGGCGATTTCAACCGCAAGAAAACCAGCGCCTTCGCCGGCCTCATGGGCCAGCGCGTCGCCAGCCCGGGCGTCACCGTGGTCGATGACGGCACCCTGCCCGACCGCCGCGGCTCGCTCACCATCGACGACGAAGGCACGCCCACCAACCGCACCGTGCTGATCGAGGACGGCATCCTGACCGGCTACCTGCAGGATCGCCTCAACGCCCGCCTGATGGGCGTGCGCCCCACCGGCAACGGCCGCCGCGAAAGCTACGCCCACACGCCGATGCCGCGCATGACCAACACCGTCATGCTCAACGGCACGCACGGCAAGGAAGAGATGATCGGCTCGGTCAAGCGCGGCCTCTACGCCGTCAATTTCGGCGGCGGCTCGGTCGATATCACCAGCGGCAAGTTCGTCTTCTCCGCCAGCGAAGCCTACCTGATCGAAGACGGCCGCATCACCGCGCCGGTGAAGGGCGCCACCCTGATCGGCAACGGGCCGGACAGTCTGACGAAGGTGGAGATGGTGGGCGGCGACATGGCGCTTGATCCCGGCATCGGCACCTGCGGCAAGAACGGCCAGGGCGTGCCGGTGGGCGTGGGGCAGCCCACCCTGAAGATCCGCGGCCTGACGGTCGGCGGCACGGCCACCTGAGCGCGGCTGCCGCCCGCCAGTGCCGCCGCTGACCCGCCTCGGTTCCGGCCGGCCGCGCCGGGCGGCCCCGCAGGCCCGCCGGCACACACGTGCCGCCGTGCTAATGGCGCTGCTCTCAGGTGCCGCCCATGCCGAGGACTGCCCGCCTAAGGGCGACATGCCCATCCCGCTGCTCCCCCATACACGCGCGGCGCTGGCCACCAACCAGCCGCTGATCGTCGTGGCCCTGGGCTCGTCCTCTACCCGCGGCTGGATGGCCACCGATATCGCCCATTCCTATCCCGCTTTGCTGCAGCGCGGCCTCAACGACAGCCTGCCCAAAGCCCATTTCGCGCTGATCAACCGCGGCATTGGTGGCCAGGACGCGCCGGAGGAAGTGGCCCGGCTCGATCAGGACGTGCTCGCCATCCGCCCGCAGCTCGTCATCTGGCAGGTGGGTGCGAACGGCGCCGTGCACGACGAGGCGCCCACCGTGTTCCGTCACCTGCTGGAAGAAGGCATCGCCAAGCTGAAGGCCGCCGGCACCGATGTCATGCTGATGGACAACCAGCGCAGCCCGCGCATCATGGCGGCACCCGAACACACCGTTATGGAGAACACGTTGCGCGACATCGCAGCCGAGACGAACGTCAATTTGTTCTCCCGCAGCGCGCTGATGGACCATTGGGCCGCCGCCGGTGCACCCTATGATGATTTCGTGGCGGTGGACGGCTTTCACATGAACAATCGCGGCTATGCCTGCCTGGCGCTGGCAATGACGGAAGTGATCACCGCCGCGCTGAAGCAGCCGATCGGCCAGCAGATCGCAAAGCCGCATAACGGATGATCCGCCCCCTCGCTTTCCTCTCCCTGCTGCTGACCGGCCATGCGGCCCACGCCGCCTGCGCCCCGCACCGTGTGGCCGAACTGCCCATCACGCTGTGGCAGAACAAGCTGTTCGTGCCCGTCAACATCAACGGCGCACCACGCATGATGTTTGTGGACACCGGCGCCGCCATCACCACGCTCGCCGCCGACACCGCCGCGGCGCTCAACCTGCCGCGCGACTACGACCACACCGCCGACGCATTCGGCGTGGGCGGCATCGAAAACCACCTCTACCTCGTCCACACACGCAGCCTGACCGTGGGCGGCATCACCTTCACCGCGCGCACCTATCCAGTGGCCGAATTCCCGCCCCCCGCACCCGAAGGCGTGCGCGCCGCCGGCCTCGTCGGCGCCGACATCCTCTCGCATTACGACCTCGACATCGACATCCCGCACCGCCGCCTGGGCCTGTGGGACGCTTCCGGCTGCAACACCGTCACCCCGGACTGGACCGGGCCCACCGGCACCGCCGCGCTCGAGATCGCGCCCTCGCACCATATCGGCGTCCCGGTCCGGCTGGACGGCGTGGCGCTCACCCTGATGCTCGATACCGGCTCGCCCGAATTGCTGCTCTCCACCCGCGCCGCCGCCCGCGCCGGCGTGCCGCCGGAACAGCTCGAAGAAGGCCGCACCATGCAGGGCCGAGGCGTCAACGAACGCAGCTTCAACGCCTGGCTGCACATCTTCACCCGGCTGGATATCGCCGGCGACATCTACGGCGATGTCCGCGCCGTCGTCGTCAATAACGGCCGCGTTTCCAGCGGCGACGGCCTGCTCGGCGTGGAATTCCTCAAACGCGGCCGCGTCTGGGTCTCCTACGCCACCTCCCGCCTGTTCCTGGAGCGCGGCCGGCAACAATACTGAAGCCGTGATCGCACCCGGCTACTGCCATGCCGGCCCCAACAACACCGCTAGCTGCCAACGGCGGGGCGAAATCGACGCAATTATCTGGACGCCAAACCGAGCCGGCCTGATTGTGCCGCCGTGTTAACGAACGATGCCCACACGCCGCCAAGCCTGGTCCGGCGCCTCGGCCCCGGCCTGATCACCGGTGCTGCCGACGACGATCCCAGCGGCATCGCCACTTACAGCCAGGTCGGCGCGCAGTTCGGCTACACCCTGGCCTGGACGATGCTGTTCAGCCTGCCGTTCATGATCGTCGTCCAGGAGATCAGCGGCCGCATCGGCTGTGTCACCGGCCGCGGCATCTCGGAGAACGTCCGCCGGCATTACAACCCTTGGCTCGGCCGCACGATCGTGCTTCTGCTGCTCGCCGCCAACGTCACCAATCTCGGCGCCGATCTGGGCGCGATGGGTGCCGCCCTGCGCCTGCTGATCGGCGGCAGTGCCCATCTCTACACGCTCGGCTTCGGCCTCCTCTGCATCATCGCCGAAGTGTTCATCAGCTACGCCGCCTACTCGGCAGCGCTGAAATGGCTGACCTTGTCACTGTTCAGCTACGTCGCCGTGGTCCTCACCGTGCACATCCCCTGGCGCACGGCCATGCTGACCACCGTCGTCCCACACCTCCCGTCCGGGCACGAGGCTGCCATGGCCCTGGTGGCCGTACTCGGCACCACGATCAGCCCTTACCTGTTCTTCTGGCAGTCGGCGATGGAGGTCGAAGAGCGCAAACGCCGCCAGGCGGGGCCGCTCTGCCTCACCCCACACAACGCCGCGCCGGAGTTCCGCCGTATCCGCACGGACACGGTCGTGGGCATGGCCGTCTCCAACCTGATTGCAATCTGCATCATCTACGCTGCCGCGGCCACGCTGCATCAGGCGGGCACCCTTACGGTCGAAACCTCGTCGCAGGCGGCCGAGGCGCTGCGTCCGATAGCCGGGCCTGCTACCTTCGTCGTGTTCACCGCCGGCATCCTCGGCACCGGGCTGCTGGCCGTTCCCGTGCTGGCCGGTTCCGCGGCTTACGCGCTGTCGGAAGCCTTCCGATGGCGCGAGGGATTGGACAAGCGCGTGTTGCAGGCCAAATCGTTCTACGCAGCGATTGCGGTCGCAACCCTGGCCGGCGTCGGCCTCAACTTCACGCCGCTCAACCCGGTGCGTGCGCTCTACTGGAGCGCCGTGGTGAACGGCATCCTCGCGGCCCCCGTTATGGCCACCCTCATGCTGGTCGCCGGCAATGGCCGTATCATGGGTCGCCTGACCGTCCCGCGCCCCATGCTGGTCGGCGGCTGGGTCGCCACGGCCCTGATGCTCGCCACCAGCATCGCCTTTTTCGTGCTGTAGCCTCAGCCGCCCACCACAGCGCGCGTGTGCCGGGCGATCATTGCCTCCTCGTCGGTCGGCATGGCCCACACCTCAACCGCGCTGGCGCCGCCGCTGATCCGCCCCGGCCCGCCTGCGTTGGCCAGCGGATCCATCGCCACGCCCAACCAGGCAAGCTGTCCGCACACCGTGGCGCGCAGATCAGGATCGTGCGCGCCGATGCCGGCGGTAAACACCAGCCCGTCCAACCCGCCCAAGGCTGCAACCAGCCGCCCGATTTCACCGGCAATACGGTAGGCGAACAGCGCAATCGCCTCACGCGCTTCCGGCCTCGTGCTGGCAGTCAATGCGCGCATGTCGCCGCTGATGCCGGAAACACCGAGCAGGCCAGACTGGTGATACAGCAGATCCGCGACGGCCTCTGCCGTCATGCCGCGAGCCTGCAGGAGGTACAACACGGCCCCGGCATCCAGACTGCCGGGCCGCGTCCCCATCACCAGCCCGTCCAGCGTGGAAAAACCCATCGTGGTCTCGACGCTGCGGCCGCGGCGCATGGCACACAGGCTGGCGCCGCTGCCGAGATGGGCAACGATCACGCGTCCTTCGGCAAGTGCCGGCGCGACCACGCGCAGCCGACCGGCGATGTATTCGTACGACAGGCCGTGAAAGCCGTAACGGTGCAGCTCCGCATCGCCCAACGCACGGGGCAGTGCGAGGCGCGTTGCCACCGCGGGCATCGTGCGATGAAATGCCGTGTCGAAACAGCCGACCTGCGGCAGCGCCGGCTGCGCTTTGGCGACGGCGCGGATGGCGGCCAGGTTGTGCGGCTGGTGCAGCGGCGCAAGCGGCACCAGCCCGTCCATCTCAGCCAGGATGGCCTCGTCGATACGGATGGGCTCGGCAAAACATCGGCCCCCGTGAACGATACGGTGCCCGACCGCATGAATGGCATCGTCTCCTAACTGCTCACCCAGCCATCGCAGCAGAATCTCCAGCAATTCCGCGTAAGAGCGGCCCGCCAGCGCCGGCGGATCAGGTCGCCGCGCGGGAAACGCGGCGAGGGTAAGATGTGGCGCCTCTCCAAGTCCCTCGATCGCACCGCTCAGCATCGCCTGCTCGCCCTCGCAAAACAGGGCGAATTTCAGGCTGCTGGACCCGGCATTCAGCGTGAGGATGTTAGGCGCCATGCCGCGCACTCAGTCTACCGACGGCCATCGCCAGTCGCGCACCTCGGGCATGTCCACGCCGTGGGCCACGGTGTAACGCGTGTGTTCGATAAGCTTGTGGCGGATGGCCTGCTGCACATGTCCGGCCGATGCGAGCAGGCCAGGTACGCGATCGATCACGTCAAGCACAAGATGAAACCGGTCCAGCCGGTTCAGCACAACCATGTCGAACGGTGTCGTGGTGGTGCCCTCGTCCATAAATCCGTGCACATGAAAACTGGCATGGTTGGCGCGGTTGTAGATCAGGCGGTGGATCAGCGCCGGATAGCCATGGAAGGCGAAGATCACCGGCTTGTCGGGCGTAAATAGCGCCTCGAACACGCTGTCCGGCAAGCCGTGCGGATGCGCCGCCTGGCTCTGCAGCGTCATCAGATCGACGACGTTGACGACGCGCACGCGCAACGCCGGCAGCAGCCTGCGCATCAGATCGACGGCGGCCAGACATTCCAGCGTCGGCACATCGCCGGCGCAGGCCATCACCACATCGGGCGCGCCAGCCGCATCGTTGCCGGCCCACTCCCAGATGCCCAGGCCCGCCTCGCAGTGGCGGATAGCGGCCTCCATACCCAACCATTGCGGCTCCGGCTGCTTGCCAGCCACAATGACGTTGATGCGGTCCCAACTGCGCAGGCAGTGATCCGTCACCCACAGCAGCGTGTTGGCATCCGGCGGCAGGTAAATGCGCGCGATGTCGGCTTTCTTGTTGGCCACATGGTCCATGAAGCCGGGATCCTGGTGGCTCGATCCGTTATGGTCCTGCCGCCAGACATGCGAAGTGAGCAGATAATTCAGCGATGCGATCGGCCGTCGCCAGGCAATGGCCCGCGAACTCTTCAGCCATTTGGCATGCTGGTTCACCATCGAATCCACGAGGTGGATGAACGCCTCATAGCAGGAGAACAGGCCGTGGCGCCCCGTGAGCAGATAGCCTTCCAGCCAACCCTGGCAGGTGTGCTCGCTGAGGATCTCCATCACCCGGCCATCCGGGCTGAGATGCTCGTCATCGTCCGCGATGGTCGCCGCATCCCAGCTGCGCCCCGTCACCTCCAGCACCGCTTGCAACCGGTTCGAGGCGGTCTCGTCCGGTCCCACGATGCGGAAGTTCCGGCTCTCGGCATTGCACCGCATGATGTCGCGCAGATAACTGCCCATCACCTGCGTGGCTTCCGCATCGTGCTGGCCGGGGCGCTCCACCTGCACGGCGTGGGCCGTAAAATCAGGCATCACCAACGACCGCATCAGCGCGCCGCCATTGGCGTGCGGATTGGCACCCATCCGCCGCACGCCGGCAGGTGCCAACGCCGCAATATCGGCCCGCAAACGGCCGCCCTCGTCGAACAGCTCGTCGGGCCGGTAGCTGCGCAGCCAGGCTTCGAGCAGCGCCACGTGGCCTGGCTTGGTCATGTCGGCAATCGGCACCTGATGCGACCGCCAGGACCCCTCGGTCTTCAGCCCATCGACCGTCTTGGGGCCGGTCCAGCCCTTCGGGCTGCGCAGCACAATCATCGGCCAGCGTGGCCGCGGCACGGCTCCGCCCTGCCTGGCGCCGACCTGGATCGCGCGGATGGACGCGATCGCGGTGTCCATCGCGGCAGCCATCGCCTGATGCATGGCGGCCGGGTCGTCACCCTCGACGAAAATCGGGTCGTGGCCGTAACCCATCAGCAGGCCAGCAAGCTCGTCGTGCGGAATGCGCGCAAGCACGGTCGGGTTGGCGATCTTCCAGCCATTCAAATGCAGAATGGGCAGCACCGCACCGTCGCTCGCCGGATTGATGAACTTGTTCGAATGCCACGCAGCGGCAAGCGGGCCGGTCTCCGCCTCGCCATCACCGACGACACAGGCCGCGATCAGGTCAGGATTGTCGAGCACGGCGCCGTACGCGTGCGACAATGAGTAGCCCAGCTCGCCGCCTTCATGAATGGAACCCGGCGTGTCGGCCGAAGCGTGGCTCGGAATGCCGCCCGGAAAGGAGAACTGCCGGAACAGGCGGCCCATTCCCGTCTCGTCGCGGGAAATGTCCGGATAAATCTCGGAATAGGTTCCCTCCAGCCAGGTGCTGGCGACCACGCCGGGTGCGCCATGCCCCGGCCCGGCGATGAACAGCACGCTCAGATCCTGCGCCTTGATCACGCGATTCAGGTGCAGGTAGATGAAGTTCAGCCCCGGCACCGTGCCGAAATGCCCGAGCAGCCGCGGCTTGATATGGGCAGCGGTCAGCGCCTCGCGCAGCAGCGGATTGTCGAGCAGATAAACCTGCCCGACCGAGAGGTAATTCGCCGCCCGCCACCAGGCATCCATGCTCGCCAGCTCATCGGGTGCAAGCGGCCCCGCCGTGGCAGGCGAACGATTTTCTAAAAGCATTGCCCGCTACTCCTGGTACGTGGCGTGGATCGCTTCCGCTGACCGCATCCAGCGTGGTCGGCTATCTCGGGTGGTAACCCGCCTTTCATGGACCCATTCACCGCCAGCGTGTGGTGAAATGTCCGATTGTTTTCCGCTCACCGGAGTGACGGCAATAGGCACAGGCCAAGCAGCAGCTTGCGTCACCGCGCAAACACACGATCGTGCCTTCTGCGGAAGGTGCTTGTAGGCCGATAATCCGGGAGAGCTTATCGGGGAACCGCCAGCCATGGCCGCCAACATTCAACGCCGCGCAGGCCTATGGGCCATCGGGCTGCTGGCACTCCCCGCCGCCGCCTGGGGCCAGACGCCGGTGCAGTACACCGGCCAGCCGCTCTACGATAATCCAACCACGAGCCTGGCGCTGTGCAGCGGCGCCAGCGAAACCGGCCTTGCCTTCTGCGAGTTGCTGAGCGCACCGAGCTACAACAGCCCGCATTTCGCCCTGATCCGGGCCGGATCACCGCCGGTCGTGACAAACCTGCTGACCCCGGCAGGTTCGCCCTACGGACAGTTCACCAGCCCCAGCAACGACGGCACCTGGCTCGCCGGCAGCGACGCCACTAGCGGTTTCATCTACGACATTCCGGCCGCAAGCTACCGGATCGTCAACCTGCCCCAATGGTCCAGCCAGGGCGTCCTGCTCACCGGGATATCGGCTATCAACAAAGCCGCACCCTCGTCCGCTCCGGAGTTCGCCGGTGGGTTCGCGTACACCAACACCTCCACATGCGGGCAGCCGTTCCGCTACGTGTCGGGCCGGTTTGTCCGCATACCGGTCGTAAGCCCCTGCAGGTTTGTCACCATCGGTGCAGAGAGCGACACCAACGGCATAGCCGGCACCATCGGCAACGCGCTGCTCTTCGCCGCTCCCGGTAAAAAGGCAATCACCACGATCGTCCCTGGAACGTCCTCACCCACGCATGGGCTGCCGGCCCTGGTGGTCACCGGCGTGAAAGACGGCGTGGTTGCCGGCACGACATACAAGGGCACCGGGTTCATCTACAACGCCACCACGGGCCACACGGCGCTGCTGCCACCCATCGCCACGCCCGCCGGCCCGATTTACCCGGCGGTGCTGGGAATGCTCAAATCGCCGCAAGGCGGAAAGTATCTGGTGCAGACCTATCCAGAACGGACCGGGTTCGCCGGAACCTACATCTATGACGGTTCCGCCTACACACCCGTGCAGATCACCGTGGCGCCGGTCGTTGCAGGCGACACGGTTACCGCCGTCTATCCGGCCGCGGTCGAAGAAGATGGCACGATCACCGGCAGCTTCACCGAAAGCTGCAACACGCCGGGCTGCACGAACGTCAATGAAAGCGGCTTCATCGCCGTTCCCATAAAGTAGCGCCGCATCTTCCAACAATCACCACTCGAGTTCGCCTGTGCGCGCGGCTTCACAGCGGCCAGGAGCCACCCGGCAACCATGCCGCCGTCAAGCGGCAGTCTGTGCCGACGCGGCACAACTACAGCCCGCAGGCACCCGGCGCGACTGCGATGGGCCCCAGCCGTTTAGCCGCGTCGGACAGCCCTATTTCCCCGCAGGATGCGCCGTGTTCCAGGCCTCCACGGCCTTCATCGTGTTGCCCACATGCGCATCCGGATCCATTGCATTGTAAGCGTAGATCACCCGCCCCTCCGGCGAGATCACGTAGCTGGTGCGGCTGGCATAACCCAGCGCCCCGACCAGCACAGAATCGTAGGATTTGCTGATGCTGCCGGAAGCATCCGAGGCCACGGCGAACTTGTTGCGGCATTCGGAAACCGAGAACTTATCCAGCGTGCCGATCTTGTCCATCGATACGCCCACCACCGTCGCGTGCTGGGCGGCAAATTGCGGCGTCGCCTCAGCGAACGCATGCGCCTCGGCCGTGCAGCCCCTGGTGAATGCCGCCGGATAGAAATACAGCACCACCGGCCCGTGCTTCAGCGCATCGGCCAGATGGAACGCGAACTCGTGCCCGGCCAGCGTCGCGGTGGTCGAAAAATCCGGCGCCGCCGCCCCGGGCTGCAACGCGGCCACGGCCGGCCCCGCCGCCAGGCAGGCCATCGTCAATCCAGCCAGCATCATGCGCATTGGGGCGTCCTCATCGTTTGGAGCAGGCCGGCACTCTGGCCCTGTTTGGCCGCCTTTGCCTAGGCCCGCGCCACCGGCAACATCGGCCCTCAGGCCTCCACCGCCTGCCAAACCGCGCGTGCGATCGCCAGCAGCGCCTGCCCGCCGGCGCTCTCCGGCGCGCTCAGCACCGCCGGCATGCCCGCGTCGCCAGCGGCACGCAGATCCAGCAGCAGCGGCACCTCGCCCAGGAACGGCACGCCCAGCCGCAACGCCTCCGTCCGCGCCCCGCCATGCCCGAAGATCGGCGAATCGTGGCCGCATTGCGGGCAGTGGAACGTGCTCATGTTCTCCACCAGCCCCAGCACGCGCACGCCGGTCTTCTCGAACATCGCCACGCCGCGCCGCGCATCGATCAGCGCAATGTCCTGCGGCGTCGATACGATCACCGCGCCCGCCAGATCCACACGCTGCGCCAGGGTCAGCTGCGCGTCGCCGGTGCCGGGCGGCGTATCGATTACCATCACGTCCAGTTCGCCCCAGTCGGTCTGGCCCATGATCTGCTGCAGCGCGCCCATCACCATCGGGCCGCGCCAGATCATCGCCTGGTCCTCCGGCACCAGGAACGCCATGCTCATCGCCTTGATGCCGAAGGCGCTCACGGGCTGGAACACCTGCCCCACCAGCTCGGGCCGCCGGTTCACCCCCAGCATGCGCGCCAGGCTCGGCCCGTGGATGTCGGCGTCGATCAGCCCGGTGCGCAGCCCCATGCCGGCGAAGGCGGCCGCCAGGTTCACCGCCACCGTGCTCTTGCCCACGCCGCCTTTGCCCGAAGCCACCGCAATCACCCGCCGCACCCCAGACAGGAATTTCGGCCCGTGCGGGTCCTCGCCATGGCCGCGCATCACGCCGCGCGGCGGCGCCGTCATCGCCGGCTCCGGACGCGCCGCCGGTGCCGCCGCGGCCGGTGCGGCCGCCCGATGCGCGGTCAGCACCACATTGGCCGCCAGCACGCCGGGCTGGGCCCGCAGCACGCTGGCCGCCTCGGCCGCCACCCGGTCCATCCGCCCCACCTGCGCGCGCTCCGCCCGCAGCGCCAGCTGCACGATGCCGTCGCGCAGCTGCAGCCCGTCCACTAGCCCGGCGCCCACGATGTCGGTGCCGTCCGGCCCCGCCACGCCGCGCAGCGCCTGCATCAGCTGGTCGGGGGTGGCGGCGATCGGTTCGGCCATAGCTTTGCAAACTCCCAGGTGGGGTCCATATCCAGCCCACACGCCGGCATATGGCCCAGCAGCGCGGCCCGGCCAATGCACGCTGGCGCAGGAGCATCCTTCCCCCCATGCCTTCCGATCAGAACCCCTGGAACCAAGGCGAAGGTGCGCGCCGCCCCCCCGTCACCCCGATCAAGGGCCCCTGGGGGCCCGGCGGCGGCAGCAGTGGCGGCAATGGCGGCGGCCCGCGCGTGCCACCCGAGCTCGAACGCCTGCTCGACCAGCTGCGCGCCCTCGCCCGGCGCCTCACCGGCGGCAGCAGCTCCGGCCTCGCTTTGGTCGGTGCCGCCGCCATCCTCGCCATCTGGCTCGCCACCGGCATCTACCGCGTGGAGCCCGACGAGCAGGGCCTCGTCCTGCGCTTCGGCGCCTATGTCGGCAGCACGCCCCCCGGCCTGAACTACCACGCGCCCTGGCCCTTCGAGACGGTGCAGATCCTGCCCGTCACCCGCATCAACCGCGTCGAGATCGGTTTCCGCAGTTCGTCGGAGGACGAACCCGACATCACGCCCCGCACGCCGGAAGGCCGCGTGGAACCCGCCCGCGGCCTGCCCGCCCGCGACCTGCGCGAAGAAAGCCTGATGCTCACCGGCGACGAGAACATCGTCGACATCAACGCCAGCGTGTTCTGGAAGATCGCCAACGCGCCGGCCTACGCCTTCAACACGCGCAACCCCGGCTACACGGTGAAATCGGCCGCCGAAAGCGTGCTGCGCCAGGTGGTCGGCCACACCCCGATCCAGTCGGCGCTCACCGAAGGCCGCACCGCCATCGAGCAGGCCGTCACCACCGGCACCCAGGCGATCCTCGACCAGTACAAATCCGGCGTGGAAATCACCCAGGTGCAGCTGCAGAAGGTCGATCCCCCCGCCGACGTGATCGAAAGCTTCCGCGACGTGCAGCGCGCCACCACCGATGCCGACACAGCACGCAACGAGGCGCAGAGCTACAGCAACGACATCGTGCCCCGCGCCCGCGGCGAAAGTGCCGCCATCATGGCCGAAGCCAATGGTGCCAAAACCGCCGCCGTCGCCACCGCCACCGGCGAATCGCAGCGCTTCCTCAGCGTGTTCGCCGCCTACAGCCAGGCGAAAGACGTGACGTTGCGCCGCATCTATATCGAAACCATGCAGGACGTGCTGGCACACACGCCCACAATCGTGGTGGACGACAAACTGCGCGGCCTGCTGCCCACGCTGCAGCTGCAGCCCGGCGCCGCGCAGGGAGAGCCGAAATGAACCGCTCGCTCCTGGCCCTGCTGGCAGCCTTCCTGCTCGTCCTCGTCGTCATCGACCTGAGCTCGTACGAAGTCAGCCAGACCGAAACCGTGCTCATCACCCAGCTCGGCGAACCCAAGCAGGTGGTCACCACCCCCGGCCTGCATTTCAAAACGCCGCTGATCCAGACAGCCAACACTTTCGACAAGCGGCTGCTCGATTACGAGGCGCCGCAGGAAGAAGTGATCCTGGGCGACCAGCGCCGCCTGCTCGTGGACAGCTTCACGCGCTACCTGATCACCAACCCGCTGCAATACTACCAATCCGTCGGCCCCACCGAAGACGGCATCCGCGCCCGCCTCAACAGCGTCGTCACCAGCAGCCTGCGCCGCGTGCTCGGCGGCGAAACCCTGCTGAACGTGCTCAGCAACCAGCGGCAGCGCATCATGACGGCCATCAAGACGCAGGTGAACACCGAGATGGTCGGCTTCGGCGTGCAGATCGTCGACGTTCGCATCCGCCGCGCCGACCTGCCGGAGGAGAACACCGAGGCCATCCTCCAGCGCATGCAATCCGAGCGCAAACGCGTGGCCGCCCAGGCCCGCGCCGAAGGTGCCGAAGCCTCCGCCCGCATCCGCGCCGATGCCGACCGGCAAAAAACCGTGCTGGTCGCCCAGGCCCGCGCCGATGCCGACCGCCTGCGCGGCGAAGGCGAGGCGCAGGCCATCGCCATCTACGCCGCCGCCTTCCAGCGCGATCCGAAATTCTTCGCCACCTGGCGCACCCTGCAGGCCTACCGGACCGCGTTCGGCGCCGGCAAGTCGCGCCTGGTGCTCTCCCCGCAGGACGACTTCCTCAAGCTGATGCAGGCGGCCCCCGCCCAGTAGCGGGCAAGCCGGGTCTAATCGGCCCGCTGCATCACGCCGCCATACACCACCTGCCCGGTCGGCTGCCCGGTCGGCGAGCCGCCCTTGGGCTCCACGCTCACCAGCAGCTGCGTGCCGGCAGCCAGCCGCGTCGTCACCGTGGTGCCGCCGGCCGGCAGCACGCCAAGCGAAGCCGGGCGGCTCGCACCCGCCGGCAACGCCCACAATTCCAGATCACGGTCGCCGGCCACCGTGATCGTGCCGTTGGCGCGCACCAGCAGCGCGCCCGGATGCCCGGCCACGGCCAGCAGCACGCCAGCCTTGCTGCCCGCCGGCATCAGTACCGCAAACAGCGGCGCCGGCGCCGGCCGCACGGCGATGAACAGCGCCAACCCGGCCGCCACCGCCATCGAGGCCAACGCCGCCGCGCGCCAGCGGCCAACGCGATTATCGTTGGCCGCTGGCACGCGGGCCGGCGTACCGGGCGATACAGCAGCCCCGCCCGCCACGCTGCTCTCGATCCGCGTCCACACCGCCTCGGGCGGCGTCACCGGCGGCACCAGCGCGGTCAGCGGATACAGCCGCGTCTCCCAAAAGCGCAGCTCGGCGGCAAATTCCGGCTCGGCCGCCCGGCGCGCCTCGCAGGCCAGCCGCTCCGCCCAATCCAGCGTGCCCAGCACGTATTCGGCCGCCAGCATCTCCGGCGCGTCGTCATCCGTCACCGTGCCGCTCATGACGACAAACACTCCTTCAGCCCGATCAGGCTGCGCCTGATCCAGGACTTCACGGTGCCGATCGGCACCTCCATCCGCGCGGCCAGCTGGCTGTGCGAAAATCCTTCGACGAAGGCCAGCAGCACCAGCCGCCGGCGATCCTCGCTCAATGTCTGCAGGCAGCGATGCAACGCGCCGCCATCCGTGCTCGTCAGCAGCGCGCTCAGCGGATCCGGTCCGCGATCGGGCTCCTCGGCCAGCGGCTCATGCCCCAGCACCTCGCGCCCGCGCCGGCGCACCAGATCCAGCGCCCGGTAGCGCGCCAGGCTCATCAGCCAGCTGCCCGCCTCGCCCAGCGCCGCATCGAACCGGCCGGCCTGCTGCCACACCTGCACGAACGCATCGTGCGTGGCATCGGCCGCCAGGGCAGGGTCACGCGTGATGCGCACGGCCACACCATGCAACCGCCCGCTCCAGCGTGCGTAGAGCAACCGGAACGCCGCCCTGTCCTGCGCGGCGCAGCGCCTGATCAGCTCCTGGTCGCTCGGCACCGGCCCCGAAGCCGCCTCCGCATAAGCCATGCCCGCTATCCTGTCTGTGCGTCGTCATGGATACATGCATGGCTGCCGGCCCTTGCCAACCATCGGGCCTCTCCCGCGTGGGTTGAGTGTCCCTAAGGGAACGGGGCCCGCCACCGTTCGGATGCAGGCGGCCCAGAGGCCGGCCCCGCGCGCGCTCCTAGCCGAATGCCATCGCCAGCGTCTCGGCCACCAGCGCCGGCTTGTCCTCGCCCTCGATTTCCACGGTGTTCTCGAAACGCAGCAGCGTGCGCCCAGCCCCTTTCGCCTCGGCACCCAACAGGCGCAGCCGGTTGCGCACCCGCCGCCCGGCCCGCACCGGCGCCAGAAAGCGCACCTTGTCGCTGCCGTAATTCAGCGTCGCCCCCAGCCCCAGCCCATCGGCCCAGGTGCCGCTCGTCAGCGCCGGCAACAGCGACAGCGTCAGGAAGCCGTGCGCGATGGTGGCGCCGAACGGCCCGGCCGCCGCGCGCGCCTGGTCCACATGTATCCATTGGTGGTCGCCGGTGCAGGCGGCAAACGCGTCGATGCGCGCCTGGTCCACCAGCAGCCAGTCGGAAACTGCCAGCTCCTGCCCCACTTTGCCCGCCATCCGTCCGGCCACGTCGCTCATCGCCCGTCCCCATGCTCTGCCAAGCCCCTGCCTAGCGCGAGCCGCACGGCATTGGGAACCGCCGGAAGCTTCCGCCGGCCGCACCGCCCGCCTAACATCGTCCGCATGAACGATGCACCCCACAGCTCGCCCGCCACCACCACGCAGATCGTGCTGGACCACATCCGCGCCACACGCGCCCAGGCGCATGCCAGGCTGATGGATTTCCTGGCCATCCCCAGCGTCAGCGCCCAACCCGCCCATGCCGAGGATTGCCGCCGCGCCGCCAACTGGGCGCGCGCCGAGCTCGACGCCATCGGTTTCGCCACCCGCCTGGTGGAAACGCCAGGCCACCCCGTCCTGCTCGCCACCCATCCCGGCTCCGGCGGCCAGGTGCCGCATCTGCTCTATTACGGCCATTACGACGTGCAGCCGGCCGAGCCGCTCGATCTGTGGACCAGCCCGCCCTTCACCCCCACGCTCACCGACGGCCGGCACGGCCCCCGCATCACCGCCCGCGGCGCCGTGGACGATAAGGGCCAGGTGACCATGTGGCTCGAAGCGCTGCGCGCCTGGCACACGGTGGCCGGTGCGCCGCCCGCCCGCATCACCGTCATCCTCGAAGGCGAGGAGGAGGTGGGCAGCGTCAACCTCGAAGCCTTCCTCGCCGCCCACGCGCCCGAGTTGGGCACCGCCGAGATCGCCATCATCAGCGATACCGGCATGTGGAACATCGACACCCCGGCCATCACCACCCGCCTGCGCGGCATGGTGTACGCCGAACTGCGCGTCCAAGGCCCCTCGCGGGACCTGCATTCCGGCCTATACGGCGGCAGCGCGCTCAACCCGATCAACGCGCTCACCCGCATCCTTGGCAAGCTGCACGACGAACAGGGCCGCGTGCAGCTCGCCGGCTTCTACGACAACGTGGCCGAAACCCCGGCCGGGCAGGCCGCCGAATGGGCCGACCTCGCTTTTGACGAAGCCGAGTTCCTGGGCGAGATCGGCCTGCACACGCCCGCCGGCGAGCAGGGCCGCGGCGGGCTGGACCGCCTGTGGGCGCGCCCCACGGCCGACATCAACGGCATCTGGGGCGGCTACCAGGGCCAGGGAGCGAAAACCGTCATCGCCAGCCAGGCCGGCGCCAAAGTCAGCTTCCGCCTCGTCGCCGGCCAGCGCCCGGCCGAGATCCTGGCCGCCTTCAAGGATTTCGTCGCCCGCCACACTCCGCCCGGCCTGCAGGTCGAAATCGAGTCCCACAGCATGGCCCCGGGCTTCGAGGTCACCGCCACCAACCCCTACGTCACGCTGGCCCGCCAGATCCTGGCCGAGGAATACCAGCGCCCCGCCGTGCTGATCGGCAGCGGCGGCTCCATCCCGGTCGTCGAAAGCCTCCGCCGCATCCTCGGCCTCGATACGCTGCTGATGGGCTTCGGCCTGAACGACGATCAGGTGCACAGCCCCAACGAGAAGTTCGACGTGCGCTGCCTCGATCACGGCACCAACGCGCATGCCCGCCTGCTGGGCGCCCTGGCGACGTAGGAAGGCGAGACTCGTTACGCGGCACGTGCTATCGACGATCGGCAGGACCCTGCCTGGGGCACGGTGACGCGGGCCCGCAGGCGAAGCAAAAAGGACAGACCATGGCGTCGATCACCCGGCCCGCGCTCCTCTGTTGTGCCCTGGCCAGCGTGCCGGCCGCCGCTTTGGCCGCCCCGTCCATCACCCTGTCGGCGCGCTACGTCCAGATGCTGCCGGGCGCGCAGGCGGCCTTTTCCGCCGTGGTCACGGGCGAGCCCTCCGGCGCGGTCACCTGGCAGGTGAACAACATCAACGGCGGCTCGGCCGCTGCCGGCACCATCACGCCGCAAGGCGCGTTCACCGCCCCGGCCAACCTGCCCAGCCCCGCTGCCGTCACCGTCACCGCCGTCTCGGTCGCCGACCCCACGCTGAGTGCGACCGCCACCATCACGCTGCTGGCCTATCCGGCAACCGGCACCACCTACATCGTGGCCAAAAGCGGCAGCGACGCCAATCCCGGCACGCCGCAGGCCCCCTTCGCCACCATCCAGCACGCCGCCGACATCGCGCAGGCCGGCGACACGGTGCTGGTGCACGCCGGCACCTACAACGCGCTGCTGGCACCCAAGCACGGCGGCGACAGCACGCACGGGCTGCTGACGATCAGCGCCTACCCGGGCGAGGCGGCGGTGATCGACGGCACCGGCCTGGCCATCCCGCAAGGGCAATGGGGGCTCATCACGCTGCAGAACACGGCCAACATCGTCATCCAGGGCTTCACGCTGCAGAACTACAGCACGTCGAGCGCTAACAACGTGCCGGTCGGCCTCTACGTCTTGGGCGCCGGCGACACCATCCAGCTCGTCAACAACCACGTCACCGCAATCCGCACCACTGCCGCCACAACCCCGGCCCGCTGCAACTCGAACGCGCTCGGCATGGCGATCTACGGCAACACGGCGCCCGCGGCGCTGAGCAACATCGTCGTCAGCGGCAACGAGCTGGATCACCTCGTCACCGGCTGCAGCGAGAGCATGTCGCTGGACGGCAACGTCGACGGCTTCGTGGTCGCCAGCAACGTGGTCCACGACAACAACAACATCGGCATCGACGCGATCGGCTTCGAGGGCATGTCGCCGAACCCCGCCTACGACCAGGCGCGCCATGGCGAGATCCGCGGCAACACCGTCCGCAACATCACCTCGTACGGCAATCCGGATTACGGCAAGCAATACGCATCGGACGGCATCTACGTCGATGGCGGCACGCAGATCGTCGTCGAGCAGAACCTGGTGCACAACGTCGATCTGGGAATCGAGCTGGCCAGCGAACACGCCAACCGCACCACCAGCTACGTCACCGTGCGCAACAACGTCGTCTACGCCAACAACAGCAACGGCATCTCGATCGGCGGCTACGGCTCGGCACGGGGCGGATCGGACCACATCGCCATCGTCAACAACACGCTGTGGAACAACGACACCAAGAACACCGGCAGCGGCGAATTCCAGGTGCAGTGGCACCCCACGAACAATCTGTTCGAGAACAACATCGTCTATGCCGGCGCCCAGGCGCTGATGCTGCACAATTACACCAGGAACACGGCCGTCCCGGTCACGTCGGACTACAATCTGTGGTTCTCGCCGCACGGCAGCGGCAGCGTGTGGCAGTGGAACGGCACGGCCCATACCGGCTTGGCCGCCTACCGCGCGGCTTCGGGCCAGGACTCGCACGGCCCAGGCTTCACCGACCCGCTCTTCGCCAGTCTCGCCACGCCGCCGGTGCTGATCCCCTCCGCCCAATCGCCCGCACGCGGCGCCGGCACCAATCTGGGTGCCACGCTCGGCGCTGCGGATTTCGCCGGCAACCCCCGCGTCACGAACGGCACGGTGGATCTCGGCGCCTATCAGGTGAGCCACTAAGGCCCGCGGCCCGGCTGGCAAGGACGCCCACGTAGCCGGGTGCAGCGGCTTTCCTCTGTCGGCTCTATCGTGCGGGCTCGCCGCGCCGCCTCGGCATCAAGCCGCCGTTGCACGGCCATTTGCATGCAACGGCAATCGCTCCACCTTCGGCAGCCGCGCCAACGGCTTGCCAAACTCCGTCCCGTACAGCCTAAACACCTTGCCTAGAACAGGCATGCTTTCCTATCTTCCGCCCAATGCTCCTCGCCCGCATCCTTCGCAACCAAGCCGACAGCCTGCCCGGCGCCCACCGCCCCCACCTCACCACCAGAGAGCTCGCGCAGAAATCCAGCATCCTGGCCGCCGGCACCGCGCTGATGGCCACGCATGGCCGCATGGCGCTCACCTTGGGCGCGCTCGCGCACGCCATGCGCCTCGCACCCTGCACCATCCGCCGCTACTTCCCGGACATGCATACGCTGCTGGCCGAAATCCTGGTCCGCCATCTGCAAACCGTCTCGGCCGCCATGGCCGCCGCCGCCGCGCATCTGGACGACAAGACCGACGCCCGGCTGGAAGCCTACCTCGCCGCCAGCCGCACCGAATACAACGACCTCAAGGATGCCCACCGCCTGCTGGTGCGCGAACGCCATACCCTGCCGCCCGACCTCGCAGTCCCGGTCGAACAGCTCCGCCTCACCCTGGGCACCCTGCTCGCCGGCCAGGGCGCCGATATCGCGCTGGCTCTGCTCGACGAGCCGGCCGTGGATCTCAACCAGGCGCTCCACCTCCTGCGGCATCTGGCAGGCGGGCCGGGCGGCTGCGGCCCGGGCACTCCGGTGCCCGGGCACGCCCGACCCGGCGTCGTAGCCGCCGCGCCTAGCGCACCAGGGCCGCCACCACACGCCGCGCGAACGCCGCCGGATCGCCCGGCGGCTCGCCATCCTGCACCCGCGCCACGTCCAGCAGCGTCTCGGCCACGTCGTGCAGATCCTCGCCGGCCTCCGCCCGCGCCGCCAGGCTCGCGATCAGCGGATGGCGCGGGTTCAGCTCCAGCACCGGCGCGCTCGGCCTTCCGGCGCGCCCGGTCCGCCGCATCAGCCGCTGCATCTGCAGGTCGGGGCCGCTCGCCTTGGCTGTCAGCACCACCGCGCTGTCCACCAGCCGGTCGGTGGCCCGCACCTCGTCCACCCGGTCGCCCAGCGCCGCCCGCAGCGCCTCGGCCAGCTTGCCCGTATCGGCCGCCTCGCCCACCGCTCCCTCCGGCGCGAACGCCGCCAGATCGGCCGCGCCCTGCGTCACGCTGCGGATCGGCTTGCCCTCGAACTCGGTCATCCGCTCCGGCCAGAACGCATCCACTGCGTCACCCAGCAGCAGCACCTCGATGCCCCGCGCCCGGAATCCCTCCAGCTGCGCCGAGCCGGCCAGCGCCGCCGCATCCTCGCCGATCAGGATGTAGATCGCCGCCTGCTCCGGCTTCATGCGCTCCACATAGCCGGCCAGGCTGGTCCAGCCTTCCTGCGTGGAGCTGCGGAACCGCATCAGCTCGGCCAGCGTGGCGCGGTGCTCGGTGTCGTCCCACAGCCCCTCCTTCATGGTCGGGCCGAAATTCTCCCAGAACGCCGCGTAACCCTCGGCATCCTTGGCGCGCGTCTTCAACTCGCTCAGCACGCGGTTGGTCACCGCCTTGCGGATACGCGCCAGCACCGGCGTCGCCTGCAGCATCTCGCGGCTCACGTTCAGCGGCAGGTCCTCGGTGTCCACCACGCCCTGCACGAAGCGCAGCCATTCCGGCAGCAGCTTGGCGTCGTCGGTGATGAACATCCGCCGCACGTGCAGCCGCACATGGCTGGCGCGGTCGCCTTCCACCGGATCGAACGGCTTGGCGCCGGGCACGAACAGCAGGGCATAGAATTCCAGATTGCCTTCCGCACGCCACTGCAGCGTCGCCCACGGCGTATCGAAGTAATGCCCAAGATGCCGGTACAGCTCCTGCGTCTGCTCCTCGGTCACCTCGGATTTCGGCTTGCGCCACAGCGCCGTGCCTTCGTTGGCCGCCACGTCCTTGCCATCCCGCACCACGGTGATCGGCAGGGCGATGTGATCGGCCCATTTGCGGATCGCCGTCTCCAGCCGGTAGGGCTCGAGATACTCCTCGGCATCGGCCTTCATGTGCAGCACGATCGTGGTGCCGGCGGCATCCCGTTCGGCCGGCGCCAGCGTGTACTCGCCCCGCCCGTCGCTGGCCCACAGCCACGCCTCCTCGGCGCCTGCCTTGCGGGAGGTCACCTCCACCCGGTCGGCCACCATGAAGGCGGCATAGAACCCCACGCCGAACTGCCCGATCAGGCTCGGCCTGTCCTCGGCCTGCGCGCCCTCCAGCCCGGCGGCGAACGCCCGCGTGCCGCTGCGCGCAATCGTACCCAGATTGGCCACCAGCTCGTCGCGGCTCATGCCGATGCCCTGGTCCTCGATGGTCAGCGTGCGCGCGTCCTTGTCTGGCACCACGCGCACGCCGGCCCCCTCCGGCAGCCCCAGCGCCGCGTCGCTCAGCGACTCGAAGCGCCGGCGATCGGTCGCATCGGCCGCATTGGCCACCAGTTCGCGCAGGAAGATCTCGCGCTCCGAATAGAGCGAGTGGACGACGAGATCGAGCAGGCGCCCGACCTCGGCGCCGAATTCATGGCGTTCCGTTGCAGTCTCGACAGTCATGGATGGTCCTCCTGGCCGCGCGAGTTAGGCAGAGGCGACGCCCGAGGCAAGAACCCGGCAGCCTCCCGCCACGTTCGCCGGC
Organism: uncultured Alphaproteobacteria bacterium; assembly: GCA_963751795.1. Lineage (GTDB taxonomy): Bacteria > Pseudomonadota > Alphaproteobacteria > Acetobacterales > Acetobacteraceae > BOG-908. Next base: position 558,993 of record CAVVVI010000004.1, on the reverse strand, counting down.
CCATGACCCCCTTCCTCGGCCGCCTCTCCGATCTGATCCCCGCCTTCCAGGCACGCGCGGCCGCACTGGATGCCGAAGCCGCCTTTCCCGCCGAGAACCTCGCCGACCTGGCCGCCATCGGCGCCTTCACGGCCCCGCTCCCCCCCGCCCAGGGCGGCCTCGGCCTGGGCACCACGCCGGCAGGCGCGCCAGCTTTGCTGTCCACGCTGCGCCTGATCGGCCGCGGCAGCCTGGCCACCGGCCGGCTCTACGAGGGTCACGTCAACGCCATCAAACTGACCGCCCTCTACGGCTCGCCGGCGCAACGCGCGGAAATGGCCGGCCACGCCGCCGCCGGCCACCTCTACGGCCTCTGGGTTACCGATGGCGCCGAGCCGTTGCGCCTGGCCAATGGCAAGCTGACCGGCGGCAAGAGCGTGTGCTCCGGCGTCGGCCACCTGCGCCACGCCATCGTCACCGCACTGCCCGAGGCAGGCGAGCCCGTGCTGCTCGCCGTCACCCTCGATACCGACAGCCGCGCCACCCCGTCGCGCATCCGCCTGCAAGGCATGCGCGCGGCAACCACCGGCAGCGTGGACCTCAGCGGCCTGCCCGCCGAAGTGATCGGCCAGCCCGGCGACTACCTGCGCCAGCCCGCCTTCTCGGCCGGCGCCTGGCGCACCTCGGCGGTGACACTGGGCGGCATCGATGCCCTGGTATCCATCACCCAGGCCGAACTCGCCGCCCGCGGCCGCGCCGCCGACCCGCACCAGCGCGCCCGCGCCGGCGCCGCCCTGATCGCACAGGAAGGCGCCGCTCTATGGATGGCCAAGGCCGCCGGCCTGGCCGAGGGCGACAGCGCCGACCCGGGCTGCGTCGCGGCTTACGTGAACCTGGCGCGCATCGCGGTGGAAAGCGCCGCGCTGGACGTGATCCGCCTCACCCAGCGCAGCCTGGGCCTCTCCGCCTTCATGGCCGGCCACCCCGCCGAATCTCTCATGCGCGACCTGGCCACCTACCTGCGCCAGCCCGCCCCCGACGAGACCTTGTGCGAAGCCGCCGCCTGGTTCGCCACCCAGGCGCTGCCCGCATGAGCGGCTCGTGGGACGCCTCCGTGTTCGACGGCATCTATGCGCGCGGCGCGGACCCGTGGGACGTGGAGACCAGCGCCTATGAGCGGGAGAAATACGACGCCACCCTGGCCGCCCTGCCCGCGCCCCGTTATCGCCGCGCCCTGGAAATCGGCTGCTCCATCGGCGCACAGACCGTGCGCCTGGCCACAAGGTGCGACAGCCTGCTGGCGCTCGATTTCGCCGCCGAAGCCGTGCGCCGCACGCGCGAACGCTGCGCGGCCCTGCCCCACGTGGCCGTCCGCCAGGCCCGCGTGCCGGTCGACTGGCCGGCCGGCCTGTTCGACCTGATCGTCATCTCCGAGGTGCTCTACTTCCTCAGCCCGCAGGACCTGGCCAACACGGCCCGGCTGACGGCCGGCAGCCTCGCCGCGGGCGGCGCCGTGCTGCTGGTGAACTGGACCGGATACACGGACACGCCCACTACCGGGGACCAGGCGGCCGACCTGTTTATGGATGGCGTACGCGGATGGCGCCACGCCGGCACGCGGCACGCACGCTACCGGATCGACGTCCTCACCAACGGTCCTCGTTCCTCGTAAAGCGGATCGCATGCAGCATGCCGGGCACGGCCACAGGCACGCCGTCACGCGTTGCGAACTGATGCAAGGCGGCGATGTAGGCCAACGCCGGTTGCCCGAACGCAGCGTCACCGTGGATCTCGGCAATGGCGCAGTTCCGATTGACGCCGTCGGTGCCGAGATCGCAGGCAATCAGCACCTCACCCTCTCGCTCGCGTTCGAGCATCGCGGCCGGGTAGCCTAGAAGCGGACCCGGGGACACGTTACGTACCACGACACCCGCGGGCAACGCCGGCCCTCGGGCGAACGGGGCGAGTGGTGGCTTGAACACGACAGTGATGGGGTAGTCGGCCGTGCGCTCCGGATGCCCGGCGCGCCAAGCCGGCGAATAAAGGGCCTTGCTCGCCGCATCCAACGCCGCACTGGCAAAGGCGGGCGGCCCATCGGCGCTGGTGACCATGCAATGCGAGGTGTCGCCCGTAATCTCGATCGCGCAGCCGAGATACACTACGACGCGGCCGACCTCCGGCCCGATGCCGGCCGGATAGGCGACGTGCGGCAGCACCGCGATCTGCGGCGGCGACGCGGTGGCCATCACACCGGGCTGGAGAAACCCGATCGGCGTTGCCTCCACCTCGGCGGTCGCGGCGCCATCCCGTATAGGCGGCTTGAACCGCAACGCCTGCATATATTCCACCGCCGACCGGGCGAAGGCCGGATCGGCATCGCGATCCGGTACGGAACAGCCAGCCGCGCGGCCGTCGATGCCGATCGTGCAAACCACGTTGACAACCGTATACAGCCAGTGTGGCGCAGCTGGCAGCCTGGCGATCACCGGCCGGGATGTCGATGCCGGAGTAACCCGGGCGGAGCCGCTACCCGGCTGGCCGGCACAGCCGCTTGCCGTAGCCAACGCCACGGCGGCGAGCGCCCGCACGCCCTTCCCAGACAGCCGGCACGCCGGCGGGGGCCGCGCGGCCGGCATCTGGCCCACCTATCGAGTCCGGCTGGGGCGAGCCGCCGTCAGCTCTCGTAGCTCAGCGCCGGCTTGGCGCTCTCTGCCGCTGCCGGCTCCGGGCGCGCAGCCGGGGCGGTGCGCGGCGTCTCCGGAATCATCTCGATGCGGCCGGTGATCTGGCCGCCATCTTCCACCTGCAGGCGGCGGCAGCGCGCCGTGCCCAGCACCACGCCGGTGCCGCGCACCACCAGGCTGCCGCGGGCGGTGATGGTGCCGTCGATGGTGCCGGCCACTTCGGCGTTCTCCACCTCGATCTCGCCGCGGAAGATGCCGCCATGCGAAACGGCGAGTTCGGCCGCGTGGATCATGGTGGCTTCCACGGTGCCTTCGACCACGAGGCGCTCGGCATCCTGCACCATGCCCTGCACGCTGATGCCACGGCCGACCACCAGGGTGCGGCGCTCGGGCGTGGGTGCGGGGCGCTCGGGGCCGGGGCGCGCGGCCGGCGCGCCGGGTGGGCCGGGCGGGCGGGGTGCGGAGGGCGGCATGGGCGGGTTGCCGCCCCCGCCGAATGCCGGGCCGCCGGGAACGGCAGCGGTGGTGGCGGGCGTGGGCGAGGCGAAAGGCGGGCGTCCCATGGCGGGGTCCTTCATCAATGCGATGGTGGCAGGCGCAGGCGTGATGGTGGCGGTCGCCGGCGGCCGCGGCGGCACGCCCAGGCCGTTATCGGGTACGGGCGCAGCGGACCCTGGCGGAGCGGGTAGGCCCTCCGTCGCGGTATCCGCCTCGTCCTCGGGCTTGCGTCGTTTGAACAAGGGCAGCCCCCAATCTCATGCAGCCACCGCCTCCAGGGCGATGCGCCGGTCCGGTGGCCTAACACGCAGGCTTTGCCGGCAACAACCCGCAGGGGCGGCTTATCCCCAGCTTTCGCTCCGCGGCGCGCCGGCAGCCTGCATCAGCACGTGCACCATGCAGGCGGTGCCCAGCACCGGCACCAGCAGGTTGGCCAGCGGCACGCTGCCGAGTAGCGCCAGCGCCGCGCCCTGCAGCAAGGCGCCGCCGCGATGGCGCCGGTAGGCGGCGTTGGCCTCGGCCCGGCCCATGCGGCGCATGGCCACCGCTACGAACAGGCCGCGCCCCAGCGCCCAGGCGGTGATCGCCCAGCCCAGCACCAGGCCGATGCCCGGCACCAGCAGCGCCAGCAGCAGCGAGGCCACGCTCAGCGCCAGCACCAGCGCGCCCACCACCAGCCCGTCCCAGATCTGGGCAGCCAGATGCGCGCCGGAGGGCGGGGGCAGCCCGGGATACCAGCGGCGCTCCACCGCGCGGCAGACCGGCTCCATGAACAGCGAGGCGATGACGACGGCCACCGGCAGGAACAGCCACAGCCCGGCCGCCAGCGCGGCGAACCCGCCCAGCACGCCGGCCACCCAGGCGAGCCAACCGCTGGCCGCCAGCACATGGTGCAGGCCGATGACGCTGCCGCCGCAGAGCGCGGCGAAGGCGGCGGCCGACAAAGCGAGGCTTTGCAGGAGGACGCCGAGGATGGCCGGATCGTCGAGCTGTTCGAACGCGCGGAAGATCGGTTTGAGCATCGGGCGCCTTGTCTGGAGGTCGGGGGGCGCATCGGCCGCCGGCGCGCACCGGCTGCAGGATTTTCGGAGCGCCCGCCTTGCCTTACCGCGCCCGCCGCGGGAATACCCGTTGCATGCAAGCATCCTACGATATCATCGGCATCGGCAACGCCATCGTGGACGTGGTGGCTCCGGCCGACCACGCCTTCCTCTCCCGCCACGGCATGCACCCCGGCAGCATGGCGCTGATCGACGCCGAGCGGGCCGAGGCGCTGTATGCCGCCATGCCGCCCGGCCAGGAGAGCAGCGGCGGCTCGGCGGCCAATACCTGTGCCGTGGCCGCCGCCCTGGGCGCGCGCGTGGCCTATCTGGGGAAGGTGGCGCCCGATGCGCTGGGGGCCGCGTTCCGGCGCGACATCACTGCCGCCGGCGTGCACTTCCCCAGCGCCGATCTGGCCCAGGGCGCGCCCACCGCGCGCTGCCTGATCGTGGTCACGCCCGACGGCCAGCGGACGATGAACACGTTCCTGGGCGCCTGCGTGGCCTTCAGCGGCGACGACGTGGATGCGTCGCTGATCGGCCAGGCCAAGGTGCTCTACCTCGAAGGCTACCTGTTCGATCCGCCGGCCGCCCAGGCGGCGTTCCGGGCGGCCGCGCGTGCGGCGCGCCAGGCCGGCCGGCAGGTGGCGCTGTCGCTGTCGGACGCTTTCTGCGTCAGCCGGCACCGGGCGGCGTTCCGCGCGCTGCTGGCCGACATCGACCTGCTGTTCGCCAACGAGGCGGAGCTGTGCAGCCTGTACGAGGCCAACGCGCTAGACGATGCGCTCGACGCCGTGCGCGGCGAGGTGGCGCTGGCCGCGATCACCCGCGCCGAGCAGGGCAGCGTCATCCTGCGCGGCGCCGAGCGGGTGAAGGTTGCTGCCGAACCGGCACAGGTGATCGACACCACCGGCGCCGGCGACGCGTATGCCGCCGGGTTCCTGGCCGCCTACACCGCCGGCCGCGACCTTGCCGCCTGCGGCCGCCTGGGCAGCCTGGCCGCCGCCGAGGTGATCGGCCAGTACGGCGCCCGGCCGCGGGCCGATCTGCGCGCCATGGCGGCGCTGTAGGCCGCCCGGCCCGTCCGTCGCGCGTGACGGACGGCGCTCCCTCAGCCGTGCAGGGGCCGGTTCTGGTGCTGCCCCTTCGGCTTCCCCAGCGTGAAGTTGTTCAGTTCCGAGCCCGGCGCCGCGGCACCCAGATTGGGCCGCATCGCCCCGCCCTGCGGGTGATGGACGCGCAGATAGGCCACCAGATCCTCTTGGATCGCCTGCCAGCGCGCGCGGAATGCCGTGAAGATGCCCTGATCCACGGCATTGAGCTTGCGCAGCGATCGCGTCAGTTCCGCCGACAGCTCGACATTGTTCTCGCTCGCATCGTTGACCCGCAGCTTGGCTTCCGGCAAGCGCTGTGCGCCCATCAACAGCGTCAGCAGGCGCAGGCTGAGCGAATACATTTCCTGCACGCCCACGAACGCGTAGGTTTCCGTAATGTAGTCCACGCAGGCTGCAACATCTCCGGCCAGCACCATGGCCCGCGGCGCCAGGTTCAGCGCCATTTTATTGTGCACGTGCTTGCGCTCGATATAGGCTTCGAAGGTCGGCGTCTCGGCAATGAATTTCTCCCGCCCCTTGTTCATCGCCGAACGCTGGAACCGGTAATCCGAGACCAGGCGCTTCAGCGGATCCCGCAGCATGGTGAAGCATTGCGTCTCGGGGATTGCGGCGCGGATGACTTCGACGCATTGCGCGTTGATATGGCCGCGGCAGAAGCGGAAGTGCCGGGTTTCGTTCTGCGCCAGGAATTCGGCAATCGGTCGATTGAACTTGTCCTTGTTCGGGCAGGTAGGATCGCCGTAATCGAGTTCGATGCTGTAATAGGGCTGCAGGAGCTCGCGGACTTCGGCCGCCATGGAGCTGCCGGCGGTTTTCGGCACGTGCACGAACAGCCACAAACCCCGGTTTTCGCTGGCCGTGCTGATGTATTTCTCGAAGTCTTTCGCGAAGAGTGCCTCAAGCATTGTCCGTGTCCTTTGGCGGGGGTTAGAGACCGAAGGCGTAAAGACGCGAGCCGCTCTGGACGAAGACCTGTCCGTTCGCGACGGTGACCGACCCTTGCGTGGGCGACGTCATGATTGTGCCGCTGTCCCAGAGATGGCTGCCGTCGGCTTCGCTCAGCGCCACGACCAAGCCGGCGGCGCCACTCGAGAACCAGACGATTCCGCCGGCCACCACCGGGTCGGTTGCGTGCGTGTACCGCGAGTAGACATCCGCACCGAAGGCGTGTTGCCAGGCCTGCACCAGCGTGCATCCGGGCGCGGTGTAGCTGAAGGCGACGCCGCCATTAGCGACCGTTCCGTCGGCCGATGCGATCGGGTTGTTGATGAACATCATCTGGGTTGCGGGATCGTACGCACCCATGCCGATGAAATCGCTGGAACCGCCGCCTTTCGACAGCCGCAGCACCTGCGTCGGACCGCCTGCGAGCGCAGATCGGTTGAAGATGAACAAGTAGCCCGTCTTGTTGAGGGCGGCGAGCAGCGGCGGGCAGTTCGGCGTGTCCAGTGGCGTGGGCGTGGTTGCAAAATCGTAGTCGCCACCGGGCGGCAGCCAGGGCAGGCCGGGCGAGTCGGCATCCAGACGCGTGAGATTGGCGTCGAGCGCCACGACTGATTCGCCATCCGGCTTGGTCGATACGCTGCCCTGCGCGTTGCCCGTGGCGACGAACAGCCGGCCGGTGATCGGATCGGACATGACGCCGCCCGGGCCCCAGATGCCGCCGCCGCCGGTGGGGTCGGTCACCGGAAAATAGGTTTGTGCGATTGCCAGCGTGGCCGTGTTGAATGCGATGACGGCACCCTGGTAGTGCGCGTTGGCCAACTCGCATTTTCCCTGACCGGAGGTCGTGATGTACAGCGTCGTGCCGACCAATGTCGGGCTGCTGTGATTGAAGCTGCCCTGGGCGTAATTGGCGCTGTCGATGATCTGCACGGGATAGCCGGCCATTTCCTGGCCGGTGCCGATCGCCAGCGCGTGCAGGGCGCCGAGCCCATCGACCACGTACATGATCTGGGCGACGGGATCGATCGTCGGCGTTCCCATGATGCCCATGCCATTCGGCACGCATGAGCCCAGCGGCGATACCGATACCGGCAGGTTCGTCGTCCAGTCGATCGTGCTGGTGGCCGCGTTGAGGGCGACGACGGCGCCCTTGGCGGTGACCTGGAAGACCTCGTCCTGCGTCGTCTTGTTGTTGATCAGGACGCCTGATTTGAAGAGCGGCTGCGTCTGCGACGTGCCGCGAACCGAGCGGGACCAATGCAGCTTCAGATTGGGCACCGTGGCCGGCGTGAGAGCCGTCTCGAGACTGTTGGTGCCGAGCCGCTGCGCACTGCCCGCGTAGGTCAGCCAGTCTGCAGCGTGGGCCGATCCGGCCAGGGCGGACAGGGCGAGTGCGTGGAGCGCGGAACGCAGGGATGCAGGCATCGGAGTGTCCTAGCGCTGGGTCGAGAACGAGGAGCAGGCGGGTCCGGGGCGAGATGCGGCATGGTTGCTGCGATGGACACGCGCCCGGCGCGAATGAGCGCCAAGGGCGAATGCCGTTGCAGCAACCGCTCGACCATGAAGCTGTCGCGTTGCAGCGCACAGAATTGGTTGCTCTAGTTCGCCTGAGCAGCGCGGGCCGGTCGGGCAGGCTCTACCCTGCCGTAAACGTTGCTTTGTGGCGCTGGGAGTGCCTGGCCTGGGGGCGTGCGCGCGCTCGTCGCGCGGCCGCTTGCCGACATTGCCTACGGTCGTGAAAGGACGTTATCGAAGTAGCGGCGTAACGTTCGCCGCCGGTCCGTCAGCCCGCCGGCTGAATGGGGCGCGGCCTAAGTCGAACCCTGCGCCCCGGCGCCATCGCGGCGGCGCAGCAGGCGCGCCCAGGGTGCCTGGCACAGCATCGGCAGCAGGATCGCTCCGGCGGCGCTGGCCGGTGCCACGTGGGAAGGCAGGCCGGCCATGCCGGCGCCGCCGGCCACCGCACCGATCGTGGCACCCAGGATAATGAGGCCGGCCAGTTCAGGGCCGGCGGAGCGGAGCACGCGTGTCACGATCACCTGTTATCACGTTTTCGTGTGCTGCTATGCCATACATGTCGTCGCGGCGCCAGCCGGCCCACGGCGCGTTTTCAGAAGTTTTCAGAACTCCGTCAGGACATCGCGAGCGCTCGCCCGGCAGTTTCCCGGCAGCGGCATCGGCCGCGCCAACCGGAGAGCCAGACATGATCAGATGTGTTTCCAGCGCCTTGCTGCTCGCGGCCGTATCCGCGCCGGCTGCGGCGGCCACGCTCAGCGTGATCTACGACACCGCCACCGAGCCGACCCGCACCGTGCTGCAGCGGCCGGTGCCGGTGGCCTACGGCGCCGTCATCGGCCAGAGCGCCGGGTTCGGCGATAACGGCCAGGTTTATGTGCTGACGCCGGGCAAAGCCGGCCAGCCTTACGCCAAGACGTTGATCCATGCCTGGAATCCGGCCACGCGCGACAGCGACGGCGCATCGCCCAGCGGCAATCTGGTGGCCGACAAGGCGGGCAATCTGTGGGGCACCACCGATTCGCGCGGCGCCAACGCTGCCGGCACGCTGTTCGAGCTGACGAAGCCCGCGAGCAAAGGTGCGCCCTGGGGCTACCGCGTGGTGCTGCAGATGCCGGCCAAACTGGCGCCCACCGTGGGCCAGGGCACGCTGATCTTCGACCCTGCCGGCAATCTGTACGGCCTGGCCATCGACGGCACGCAGGCCAATGGCTGTTACCCGGGGGACTGCAACCGGATCTGGGAGCTGCCCGCCGCCATGCTGGCCGGCGGCGCCGACCGCTCGCGCATCCTGCTCGCCACGCCGGCCAAGGCGGTGGCGCTGGGCATGGTGCGCGACGGGCTGGGCAATTTCTACGGCGTGGAGAGCGTGAACACCTATGCCGGCGATGCCTGGGAAGCGGTGCGCGCGCAGAACGGCAGCTACGCCTTCCAGGTGCTGCATGTGTTCTGCAGCATCCGCAACGCCAGCAACCAATGCGTGGACGGCTACGCGCCCACCGGGCTGGTCACCGGCGCCCCGGGCAGCAACACCCTCTATGGCCTGACCTATGTGGACGGGACCGATCCGGGCATCACCAATTGCTGCAGCGCCGGCGTGGGCGGGGTGGCATTCAGCCTGACGCGGACCGGCAGCGCCTGGAATTTCGCCGTGGTGCATAATTTCCTGTTCCACACCACCGATGGCTCGGCCACGCCCGACAATTATGTGGAGTACGGCATCGGCCTGACACGGACGCGCACCGGCGCGCTGCTGCTCAGCATGACCGATGGCGGCCTGGCTCAGGCGAAAGACGGGCCCTACGAGGGCGGGCTGGTCAGCGTCGATCCCGCCACCGGCGCCGACAGCGTGTTCGGGCAGGGTTTCGCCGTACGGTCCGGCCCCGATACCGCCGCGGGCCCGGTCGCTCCGCAATACGCGCCGGTGCTCGATGCCGCGGGCAACATCGTATGGTGCAAGCGGCGGCTTCTTCACGCCGGCTGCGGGGCTGACCTCCAACGGCGTGTATTACAGGATCAAGCCTTAACCGCATCGCCCGCGTTGCGTGCGGGGCACGGCAGGCGCGGGCAGCTTGGGCGCCGGGGCGGGCGGGATGTCCGCCCCGGCTAATGCAACGCGGCCAGCACGGCCTGCGCCTTGCGCACGCGCGGGCTGTCGGCGCCGAGCTTGGATTGCAGCCGCGCGATGCCCTCCACCAGGAACGGACGCGCTTCGGCGGGGCGGCCCTCCTCGGCGAGGATCTCGCCCAGATGGAACAGGAAATGGCCCTGATCCCACTCGCCCTGGGTGAATACCAGCCGGCCGCGCGCCACCACGTCGCGGTAGGCGGCTTCGGCTTCCGGCAGGCGGTGGGCCAGATGCAGGAAGTTGGCGACGTTGTTGGCGAACCACAGCGTATCGGCCTGGTTCTCGCCGGTAGCGGCACGCTGCAGCGCATAGGCGCGCCGGCCCATGGCGATGGCGTCGTCCATGCGGCCCATGGCGGCATCGATGTTGGCGATGTTGTTGACCGCCACACGGATCATCGGATCGTTCTGCCCGCGTGCGCGCTCCAGCGTGGCCAGCGCGATCTGTTCGGATTGCAGCGCCTGCTCCGGACGGCCGAGCTGGAGGTAGGCGTGGCCGAGCTGTTCGGCGCAGCGTGCCGACAGATCGGTCTCGCCACCCTGGGCGGCCAGCAGGCGTGTGCGCGCGCGGGTGAGCACCTGCGCGGCTTCGGCGGGCTGGCCGGCGGCCACCAGCACCTCGCCCAGCTGGAACAGCCGTTCCTGCACGAGCAGGTGGTCGGGCCCGTAGGCCTGGGTGGTGAGCGCTACCGTCTCGCGCGACAGGGTGATGGCTTCGGCGGTGCTCTCGATCTGGCTGAGCTGGAAGGCGAGATCGCTCTGCATGTGCAGCGTCAGCGTGTGGGCGCGGCCGAGCGCGCGGCGGGCTTCCTGCCAGATCGGGCGGATGGCGGCGACGCAGGCCTGGCCGTTACCGGTCGTGCCGCAATCGGCCTCGATGACGAGGTAGGCGGCGGCCAGCCGGGTCGGCGCGTCGGCAGGGTGGGCGGCCAGAACCGTCTGGCCTTCGCGGCGCATGGCGGCGAAATCCTGGGCGCGCTCGGCCACGTCGCCCAGCGCCAGGTGCACCGCCAGCGCCCGCGGATCGGCAGCGCCCAGTCGGGCGGCGAAGGTGGCCAGTGCGGCCTGCAGCAGCGGAGTGGCGTGCGCGCGGTCCGACAGGCCGGCATAGGCGCCGCCGATCGCCTGGGCGATGGTGGCGCGGTCTAGATCGTCGTGCGGAAAGCGCCGGTTCAGGTCGGCGGCGGCGGCGGCCAGCACGCTGCGCACCGGCGCGTTGGGGTCGGTGGCCAGCAGCGGGTTGGCGGCCGAAAACACGTCCTCGGTGAGGAAGCGCGTGACCGCTTCGGCGCGGGACGCGTCGGCTTCGGCCCGGGCCTGCGCGCGTTCGGCCCGCACATACAGGCTGGTGCTGGCCAGCGTGAAGACGGCGAGCGCTGCCACCAGGGCCAGCAGCGGGGCGCGGCGGGCGCGCGCCAGTTCCAGCGCGCGGCGGGTGCGCTCCAGATCGGCCTGGGCGGCGGCGGCGGCCAGAAGGGCGGCGTGGCGGGCCGGCAGGCTGCGCAGGCGGCGGGCCAGTTCGGCCGCCTCGCCCAGCCGGTGGGCGGGGTCGCCGGCGGCGGCCTGTGCGATGTCCTGGCACAGCACCGCGTCGCCGATCCGCGCCTCCCATCCTGGGGCCAGCGGCCGGTGCATGTCGCCGGCTGCCAGCTGGAACAGGATCACGCCCAGCGCATAGATGTCGGCCAGCAGCGTGGGGGCGGCGCCGCTGGCCAATTCCGGGGCGGCGTAGGCCTGCGTACCGGCGGTGGAGCCCGCGGCGGTGACCTCGGCGCCCATGCGGGTGATGCCGTGGGCGTCGAACAGCGCGGCGTTGAGCGCGCGGCCGCTGCCGAAATCGGTCAGCGCCACGGCGGGCTGCCCGTCCTGCACGCGGATCAGGATGTTGGCGGGCTTGAGGTCCTTGTGCAGGATCGACAGGCTGTGGATGGCGGCCAGCGCGTCGGCGATCTGGGCGGCCAGCTCCAGCCGGGTGGCGAGCGGCACGGCCTGGGCGCCGCCCTGCCTGTCCATCCACTCGGCCAGGTTGCCCTCGGGGTAGTAGGCGATTTCGATGAAGGGCGGCTCGCCCGGCGCGGGCTGGCCGGGCTGGGGCATCTCGCCCAGCCGCCAGTCCAGGATGCGCACCAGGTCGCGGCGCGGGCCCAGCGCCTCGTGCAGCAGGCGGCTGAGCGCGATCTCGCGGCGCAAGGCGGCCAGGCCCTCGGGGTCGAGCGCAAATTTGAACACGCGCTGCTCGTGCGACTTGGCCTGCTCGGCCAGCCAGGCCTCGCCGAAGCCGCCGCTGCCCAGGCGCCGCACCAGCACGAAATTGGGGCGGCCGGGCACCGCCTGGCCGGGGGCCAGCGCCGCGGCGGCCGGGGGCGGCGGGCTGTCGGGCGTGCGGAAGGCGGCCGAGGCGGGCACGGCGAAACGGTAGCCGTAGCCGTGCACCGTTTTGACCATGGTGTGGGCGGTATCGCGCAGGCCCTGGCGCAGCCGGGCCACGCAGGTGGTCAGCGAGGCTTCGCTCACCTCGCGGTCGGGCCAGAGATGGTCGAGGATTTCGTCCTTCGTGACGACCTCGCCGGCATGGGCCAGCAGCAAGGCGAGCAGGCGGGCCGGCCGGCGTTCCAGTTCGACGGCCTGTCCGGCGACGGTCAGCCGGTGGGCGGCCGTGTCGAACACGGCGTCAGCGAAGCGCCATTGGGTGATCTCAGCCATGCGTCGTCCGATCGCGCTGCCCGGGAGCCGACGCGACGGTAGCCGCTCGGCACGGGAGCGCAAGGAGTGCGGTGCCTGGATCGGCTTTGCCGCGTTCGGTGCCGTTGCGGTAAAACCGCCGGCTCGCCGTGGCGGCGGGCCGGGGGTGGGGCATGGCGGATTTCGTGGGGATGGCGGCGCCGCTGACGGCGGCCGGGCTGGCGCGGTTTCTGGCCAGGACGGGCACGGCGGCGGCGGATCTGTGGGCGGTGCTGGCGGTGGAGACCTCCGGCTGCGGCTTCCTGCCGGACCGGCGGCCGAAAATCCTGTTCGAGCGGCACAGTTTCCACGCGCTGACCGGCGGCGCCTACGGCCAGTCGCACCCCGACATCAGCGCGCCCGCGGCCGGCGGTTACGGGCTGGGTGGCGCCAACCAGTACAACCGGCTGGCCGAGGCGCTGCTGCTGAACCGCGAGGCGGCGCTGCGCAGCACGTCGTGGGGGATCGGCCAGGTGATGGGCGCCAACTTCGCTGCGGCCGGCTACGGCGATGTGGAGGCGATGGTGGCCGGCATGGTGGCCGGCGAGGACGAGCAGCTGGCCGCCATGGGCGGCTTCCTCGAGGCGAGCCGGCTGGCGCGCAGCCTGGCGCGGCACGATTGGGTGGGTTTCGCGCTGGGCTATAACGGGCCGAATTACGCGCGGCACAATTACGATGGCCTGCTGCGGCAATTCCACGCGCGGTTCAGCGCCGGGCCGGCGCCTGATCTGGCCGTGCGCGCGGTGCAGCTGGCGCTGATCTATCTCGGCTACGACGTGCATGGCGGCGACGGGCTGATGGGCCCGGCGACGGTGGCGGCGATCCGGCAGTTTCAGGGCGATAGCGGGCTGGCCCCCTCGGGCTGCATCGACGAGGGGCTGCTGGCCTGCCTGGGCTGCGGCGATGCGGCCGGCGGCGGTGACCCCTTGCCGGCGGACCGGCTGGCGTAGCAAGACACCGCGCCTGCTGACCGGAGTATTCCATGCCGTCTTTGCTCGACCCCATCCAGCTTGGCGCGATCGCCGCGCCCAACCGTATCCTGATGGCGCCGCTGACCCGCGGGCGGGCCACGCGCGATCATGTGCCGACGCCGATCATGGCCACGTATTACGCCCAGCGCGCGGCGGCCGGGCTGATCATCAGCGAGGCCACCGGCATCAGCCAGCAGGGGCTGGGGTGGCCGTTCGCGCCGGGATTGTGGAGCGATGCACAGGTGGCGGGCTGGCGGCCGGTGACCGAGGCGGTGCATGCGGCGGGCGGGCGCATTTTCGCGCAGCTCTGGCACATGGGCCGGCTGGTGCATCCGAGCTTCCTGGACGGTGCGGCGCCCGTCTCCTCGGTGGACGTGGCGGCACCGGGCAAGGCGCATACCTATGCGGGCAAGCAGCCCTACGCAGCGCCGCGCGCGCTGCAGGCCGACGAGATCCCCGCGCTGCTGGAGGATTATCGCCGGGCCACGCGCAACGCTCTGGCCGCGGGCTTTGACGGCGTGCAGATCCATGCCGCCAATGGTTACCTGATCGACCAGTTCCTGCGCGACAACACCAACACCCGCACGGACCGCTACGGCGGCTCGATCGAGAACCGCGTGCGCCTGCTGGCCGAGGTGACCGAGGCGGTGGTGGGCATTGCCGGCGCCGCGCGCACCGCGATCCGCCTGTCGCCCAACGGCGCCATCCAGGGCGTGGATGATACCAACCCCGAAGCGGTGTTCAGCGCCGCGGCCGAAGCGGTTTCCGGGCACGGCCTGGCGTTCCTGGAACTGCGCGAGCCGGGCTTCGAGGGCACGTTCGGCAAGGCCGCCGTGCCGCCCACCGCACCGGCCATCAAGCGCGCCTTCGGCGGCAAGCTGGTGCTGAACTGCGACTATGACGGCCCGAGCGGCCAGGCGATGCTGGATACCGGCGTGGCCGACGCCATCGCCTATGGCCGGCCGTATATCGCCAACCCCGATCTGGTGGCGCGCATCGCCGCCGGTACGGCGCTGGCCAAGGACGACATGGCGACCTGGTACAGCCAGGGCACCGAGGGCTACCTGGATTATCCGGTAGCGGCCTAGCGGAGGCCGGTTCGGGCAGCGTCAGACAGCGGGGTAGCGGCCGATGAGCATGGTGGACGAGCTGGCGCCGGGGCTGACCGGGCTGGAGCAGATGCAGGCGCTGATGCAGGCCGGCAAGCGGCCGGGCATCGGCGAGTCGCTGCGGTTCACGCTGGTGGAGGTGGCGCATGGGCGGGTGGTGTTCGAAGGGGTGCCGGGCGAGCATGCCTACAACCCGATCGGCATGGTGCATGGCGGCTACGCGGCCACGCTGCTCGATTCGGCGTGCGGTTGCGCGGTGCATACGAGCCTGGCGGCCGGCCAAAGCTACACGACGCTGGAGCTGAAGGTGGCCTACCACAAGGCGGTGACGGTGAAGACCGGCCTGGTGCGCGCCGAAGGCACGGTGCTCACCATCGGCCGGCGTGCGGCGTTCGCCGAGGCGCGGCTGGTGGATGCGGCCGGTACGCTGCTGGCCTCGGCCACCTCGACTCTGCTGGTGATGACGCCGTAGCGCGCCTGCTTGGCGACATCGCCGATTGGCGGCATCATGCAACGGTCTTCAGGGTGGCGCATAATGACACGATCCGGTTTGTTGGCGGCCTGTGCGGCCGCTCTCCTGCTGTGCGGCTGCCAGGAACAGAGGACCGTGGTGGTCGAACAATCGCAGGCCGCCGCGTTCAGCGGTGCGCAGCCTGCGCCCGCGCCGCGGCCCCGTGTGGTGCAGACGGGCGCGTCGCAATGCCTGCCGCCGGCCGGAACCGGTCCGTTCCAGGCGATGCCCCGTCCGATCTCAACTCAGAGCGTGGACAAGCCACTCCGCGCCCTGGCCGAACACGTGTCCGGCTGCGGCGGCGTGCGGTTCCGGATCGGGCCGAACGGCGAGCCGGAGGACGTGTCGGTGATGGCGGAATATCCGCTCGGCTACGGTTTCGGCGAGACGGTGCGGGCGATGATCGTTACCAGCCGCTGGGCGCCGCGAGACGACCTGTCCTGGCACTATCTGGACGCGACGATCCGCACGCCGCCAGCCTGAGCGGCCGCGCCCGGGCCCGCACCGGCGCACCGGGACGCGTGCCGCTATCGCTCGACGCTGACCGAGCCCACGCCGCTCACGTCCTTGGTCACTTGCCCGGGCACCTCGGCGAAATGCACCGAGCCCACGCCGGACAAATCCACATGCGCGTCATCCACGCTGGCGCCGATCGCCACGCTGCCGGCGCCGCTGGTGTCCAGCTTGACGCGGCCAATATGGCCGGCCGCCACGTTCAGATGCCCGGCACCGCTGAGCTCCAGATCGAGCGTCGGCAAATCGGCCTGGTCCAGCGTGACGTGGCCCTGGCCGGAGATGTCGATTCGGGCGGTGCCGGCGGCGCGGGCCACGTGCAGGTCGCCGGCGCCGCTGATGTTGACCTGCAGCGTGGTGACGGCCGCGTCGGTGACCATGGCCGCGCCGGAGATGTCGAGCGTCAGCGGTGCGGCCAGGGCGCCGACGACGTAGTGGCCGGCGCCCGACTCGTCGATGGCGAGCGGGCTGGCGGCGGGCACGCGGATGGCGAGGACCAGGGTGGGCGACGCGCCGAGCCAGGGCTGATAGCAGCGGCCGGGGCGCGTGTGGATGCGGGCGGCACCCTGGCTGTCGAGCAGCAGGTGGTCGATCTCGCTTTGGTTGTCGGCGGTGGCCTGCACCATGGCCTGGCCGTGCAAGGCGGGGTCGGGTGTGACCGTGACGGAGCGGGCGCAGGGCGAATTGATCGACAGGCTCGTGCCGGTGAGCGTCGTGGCCAGGCTGGCGGCGCTGGCGGGCGATGCCAGGGCGGCGGCGGCGAGCAGGACGAGGGTGGTGCGCATGGGCATGAGGGGTGCTCCTGGGATGGAGGACCTTGTGCAGCCGCCGTGCCAAGCTGTTCGGCGAGATATCGGCGCCCTCCGACGGTGTGCCGAGCGTGGCACGTCATCTTCTGGCGAATCGCGCCAGTCCGGCAGCGGCGCTCAGGCGCGGCCGGCCAGGAAGGCGGCCAGTACGGCGGCTCGGTCGGCGAGACCGCGGGGGCTCGCCGTGTGCGCCCGATCGGGTTGCGCCAGGTCGCGGCGTGCGAGCACGGCGGGCAGCGTGGCGGGCAGCCACGCGCGCGAGCGGGCGGCAGGCGGGCCGAGCAGCGTGCGGCCGGTGGCGGCCAGGGTGGCGCGGACCGGCGCGAGCGCAAGGCTGCCGGGGTCGGCGATCACGTCGGCGGGCGACAGGCCGGCAGCGGCCAGCGTGTCCTCCGGCAGCAGGCAGCGGCCCTGGCGGGCGAGTGCGGCGACGTTGCGCAGCTGGCCGGCGGCGCCGTAGCCGGCGCCCGGCGCGCGGACCGTCTCGGCCCCGGCCGCGGGCGCGCCCAGCGCACGGGCGGCGGCCACGGCCAGCGAACCGGCACCCTGTTCCAGCCAGGCGGTCCAGGCGGCCAGCGTGGGCATGCTGGCTTCGGCCTCCGTCTCGCGCGCCGCGATCATGGCGTGCAACGGGGCAGCCTGCAGCCGGCCGTCCTGCACGGCGGCGTGCAGCGGGGCGGCCACCTCGTGCGCCCGGGCGGCACCCTCGATCGCCTCGCGCCACCATTGCAGCCGGATCAACGCCAGGCCAGGGTCGCGCGTCACCTCGCAGGCGCGCGCCAACTCGTGGTTGAAGGCGATCAGCGTAAACAGCGTCTCGCGCTGCGGCGCGGGCGCGAATAGGGCGCAGAAATAGCGGTCGGGGTCGGTGCGGCGGGCAAACGGGCCCAGGCCTTCGCCGGATGGGGGGGTTGGCGTCGGCATGCGGGAACAATAAGGCTGCCGCGCGTTGAGGCTGCAAGCCGCGCCTGCGCGCCGCACCCCCATCCTGTTACGGAGCACGACCTATGGCTTTCGAACTGCCGCCGCTGCCCTTCGAGACCAACGCGCTGGCCGGCGCCGGCATGTGCCAGGAGACGCTGGAGCTGCACCACGGCAAGCACCATCAGGCTTACGTGACCGCGCTGAACGGTTTCGTCGAGAAGGATGCCTCGCTGCAGGGCAAGAGCCTGGACGAGATCGTGACGCTGACGGCGCAGACGCCGGGCCCGGTGTTCAACAATGCCGGCCAGCATTGGAACCACATCCTGTTCTGGCAGAACCTCTCGCCCAAAGGCGGGCAGATGCCGGGCAAGCTGGCGGCCAAGATCGACAGCGATCTGGGCGGGGCCGAGAAGTTCAAGGAAGCGTTCAAGGCGGCCGCCACCAGCCAGTTCGGCTCGGGCTGGGCGTGGCTGGTGATGGGCAAGGACGGCAAGCTGGCCGTGACCAAGACGCCCAACGGTTCGAACCCGCTGGCGACCGGCGAGGGGCGCGTGCTGTTGGGGCTCGATGTGTGGGAGCACAGCTACTACCTGGATTTCCGCAACCGCCGGCCGGATTACGTGACCAACTTCCTCGACAAGCTGGCCAATTACGAGTTCGCCGAGGCGCAGCTGGCGGCCGCCTGATACCGCGTGACGCGCAACGATACCGGGCGCATAATCCTAGCAAGTCGTGAGAAGGAACAGGGACATGGCCGCAAATGGCGGGATGTTTGCGCTGCCGGTGATGATGACCGAGCTGGCGATGGCGAGCTGGGAGACGGTGTGGCACCGCACCGCGCTGATGGTGACCGGCGCCTGCAGCCCGGCCGAGTATGAGCGCATGGTGCACGAGAAGATGCGCGCCGTGCAGCAGGCCAGCGTGGCTATGATCACCGGGCAGAGCACGGAGGCGGTGCTGCGGCCCTTCCATCGCGGTGCGACCGCCAACGCGAAGCGCCTGCGGTCCTGATCTCGTAATCCGCGGCGGCCGGCATCCATGCCGGCCGGTGGCTTACTTGCTGTCGTTGGCCGCGGCGGGCAGTGCCGGGGTCAGCACGGTGGAGATGGTGTCGCGTGCCACCGTCACGCGCACGTTCGGCGCGATTTCGACTTCCAGCTCGTTGGCGCCGTCGCGCACGCGCTGCACCACGCCGACGATGCCGCCCGCCGTCAGCACGCGGTCGCCGCGCTTGATGCCGGCGAGTTGCGCCTTGAGCGATTTCTGCTGCTGCTGCTGCGGCCGGATCATCAGGAAGTAGAACACCACGAAAATCAAGACCAGCGGCAGGAACTGCATGACCTGCGGATTGGCGAGCACGCCGCCGCCTGAGGCTGTCTGGGCGGCGGCTGACGAGATGAGCGGCGGCATCGGCGGTATGGGTCCTAGCTATGCGGCGGCCGGGTTGCGGCAGGATGCGGCGCACCATAGTTTCCGTCCCACCCCCGTCAAGCATCGCCCGGCAGGCCCAGAACCATGGACGCGTTGATCCCTCTCGTCAGACGCCTGGCCGAGGCGCTGGAGCGTCTGTCGCCACCCATGCCGGCGCAGCTGGACCTGGCGGGTGCCGACGCCTTCGTGTGGCACCCCGCACCGCAGGGCGATGGCGGCCGGCTGGTGCCGGTGGCGGCCGTGGCGCGGGTGGAGCTGGGCCTGCTGCGCGGCATCGACCGGGTGCGCGACGTGCTGCTGGAGAACACGCTGCGCTTCGCCCGCGGCCGGCCCGCCAACAACGCGATGCTGTGGGGCGCGCGGGGCATGGGCAAGTCCAGCCTGGTCAAGGCCGTGCACGCCGCAGCGCTGGCCCTGGCGCCGGGCAGCCTGGCGCTGATCGAGATCGCGCGCGAGGATATCGCCACCCTGCCCCGGCTGCTCGGCCGGCTGCGCCAGCAGACGCGCCGCGTGCTGGTGTTCTGCGACGACCTGTCGTTCGAGCGCGAGGATGCCGACTACAAGGCGCTGAAATCCGTGCTGGATGGCGGCATCGAGGGACGGCCGGAGAACGTGCTGTTCTACGCCACCAGCAACCGGCGCCATCTGATGCCGCGCGACATGATCGAGAACGAGCGGGCCACCGCCATCTCGCCAGGCGAGGCGACCGAGGAGAAGGTTTCGCTCTCGGACCGGTTCGGCCTGTGGCTGGGCTTTCATGGCTGCGACCAGGCGACGTATCTGGCCATGGTGGAAGGCTACGCCGCCGATATGGGCCTGGCGGCGGACCCGGTGGCGTTGCGGGCGGCGGCCCTGGCCTGGTCGGTGGGGCGCGGCGCGCGGTCCGGGCGGGTGGCGTGGCAATTCATGGTGGATTACGCGGGGCGCTGAGCGGGCCCGCTCAGTTCCAGCGCAGGCCGGCAACGTCGAACTGGGCGGTGCGCTCGGTGGTCTTGGAGAGCACGGCGTCGAGTTCGAGGGTGCGGGCGGAGCGCAGGCGGTCGGTGAAGGCTTGCTTGTCGGTGACCACGAGCGTGGCGTTGGCTTCGTCGGCCGAGCCGGCCACCTGGAAGACGGCGACCTCGCCGCTGTCGAACCGGGCGCGCAGCTCGCAATTCTCGCTGACCGTATCGAAGGCGGCGCGCTTGAGCGTGATGATGACGCTGCGGCCGTAGGCCGGGCTGGCGCGCAGTTCCAGCACGCCCGTGCTGCCATGGTCGCGCGCGGTGCCTTCGGCCAGGTTGCTGAGGCTTAGCACGCGGGCGTGGCGGGTGACGTCGCCGATCATGTCGTCGCGCGTCTGGAAATACAGCCAGCCGGCCGGGGCCGATTTGTCGGCGACCGGCGGCGGCACGGCGCGGCTGTCGTCGGCCGAGCGGACCACCATGTCGCGCGGCATTTCCAGATGCACGATGATGGCGGCGACCTCGCCCAGGATCACCGCGATGATGAGGTATTTCAGGCGCTTCTTCTTGGCGCCGCAATGCGCGCAGGTGCGCGAGCCGAAGCGCAGGCGCGTCTTGCAGGAATCGCAGCGGCCAAGGGCCATGGCGGTCGGTCTCCGGATCGATACGCGCATGGTAGCCGATCCGATCGGCCGTGGCATCAACCCTTACGCGTGATCTCCGTGGCGCCGCCCATGGCAGGCACCAAAGCGGCGGGGATGCGGATGCTGCCATCGGCTTGCTGGTGGATTTCCATGACCGCGATCAGCGCGCGGCCGACCGCCACGCCCGAGCCGTTCAGCGTGTGCACGGGGGCGACCGTTTTGCCGTCGGCGGCGCGGAAGCGCGCGTTCATGCGGCGGGCCTGGAAGGCGCGCGTGTTGGAGCAGGAGCTGATCTCGCGCCACGCGCCCTGGCCCGGCAGCCAGACTTCCAGATCGTGCGTGCGCGCGGCGCCGAAGCCGGTATCGCCGGCGCAGAGCAGCATGCGGCGGTACGGCAGTTCGAGCGCTTCGAGCACGCGTTCGGCGCAGCGCGTCATCCGCTCGTGCTCCTCGGCGCTGTGCTCGGGGTGGGCGATGCTGACCAGCTCCACCTTACGGAACTGATGCTGGCGCAGCATGCCGCGCGTGTCGCGCCCGGCCGAGCCGGCCTCGCTGCGGAAGCAATCGGTGAGCGCGGCGCGGCGGATCGGCAGCGCCGCTTCGGGCAGGATGTCGCCGGCGACCAGGTTGGTGATGGGCACCTCGGCGGTAGGGATCAGCCAGCGCCCGTCGGTGGTGTGGAACAGGTCCTCGGCGAATTTCGGCAGCTGGCCGGTGCCGAACATGGCGGCGTCGTTGACCAGCGCGGGCACGCTGGCCTCGGTGTAGCCATGCTCGCCGGTGTGCATGTCCAGCATGAACTGGCCCAGCGCGCGTTCGAGGCGGGCGAGCGGGCCGTGCAGGATGGTGAAGCGGGCGCCGGCGACCTTGGCCGCGCGCTCGAAATCCATCATGCCGAGCGCCTCGCCCAGTTCGAAATGCTGGCGGGCGGGGAAGCCGAATGCCGGCGGCGTGCCCCAGCGCGACAGCTCGACATTGGCTGTCTCGTCGGTGCCGTCGGGCACTTCGGCGTCCAGCGCGTTGGGCAGCGTGCTCAGGGCCGTGCGCAACTGCGCATCCAGCGTGGCGGTGCGTGCGTCCAGCCGCTCCATCTCGCCGCGCAAGGCGGTGGCTTCGGCTTCCTGCACGGCGGTGTCGGCGCCGCTGCGCTTGGCCTGGCCGATCTCGCGGGCCAGCGCGTTGCGGCGGGATTGCGCGGCCTGCTGCGCGGTGGCGGCGGCCCGGCGATCGGCATCGAGCGCCAGCAGCGGGGCGGCGGCGTCGGTCAGTTTGCGCCGCGCCATGGCCGCGTCGAAGGCGGCGGGGTCGGCGCGGATGTCGCGGATATCGTGCATCAGGGAACGACCGGTTTGGCCTCGACCAGGCCCGCCGCCACGATGGAGATTTCGTATAGCGCGATCAGCGGCACGGCCAGGCCGGTCTGGGTGATGATGTCGGGCGGCGTCAGGATGGCGGCGACGATGAAGCAGCCGACGTAGGCGTAGCGGCGATATTTCTTCAGGCCGCGCGAACTCACGAGGCCCACTTTGGCGCAGAGCGTGAGCAGCACCGGCAGCTGGAAGGCGATGCCGAAGGCGAGGATCAGCTTCATCACCAGTGAGAGGTATTCGCTGACCTTGGCCTGCAGCTGGATCTGCAGCACGTCCTGGCCGCCCGGCGTCTCGAAGCTGAGGAAGAAGCTCCAGGCGAAAGGGAAGACGAAGTAGTAGGCCAGGGCGGCGCCGAGCAGGAACAGCACCGGGGTGGCCAGCAGGAACGGCGCGAAGGCGCGGCGTTCGCTGCGATAGAGGCCGGGGGCCACGAACATCCACACCTGGCTGGCGATCACCGGGAAGGCCACGAAGGTGGCGCCGAAGAAGCCGACCTTCAGGTAGGTGAAGAACGCCTCGTAGAGCGCGGTGTAAATCAGCCGCGGCTGTTCGCCCTTGGCGTGCATGATGCGCGCCAGCGGCTGTGCCAGGAACAGGTAGATGGGGCCGGAGAAATGGTAGCAGACGAAGAACGCCAGCATGAAGGCCACGGCCGACCACAGCAGCCGGCGCCGCAGCTCCACCAGATGCTCGAGCAGCGGCATCGGTTTGTCGTGGATCGGATCGTCCTGCACCGCGTCGCTGGCCACGCGATCAGCCCTGCCCGGCAGTGGGGGCCGTGGCGGCAGGCGGGATGAAGGCGGGTGCGGCTTGTGCAGGCAAGGCGGCTGCCTGGGGCGGGATGAAGGCGGGCGCGGGGTCGGCGCCTTCGGGCGGTGCCATCACCACGTCGCTGCGGGCCGGCACGTCCACCTGCTCCAGCCTGGTCATCACCGGCTGCACGGGGTGGGCGGCAAACGGGTCGGCCAGGCTGGCGCCCAGCGTGCGGTCCGGATCGATGGCGCGCTGCACCATCGCTTTCGGATTGAGGCTGCGGATTTCGTTGAAGGTGGATTTCACGTCGCCCAGATCGGCTTCGCGGATCATTTCGTCCACGTGGCCCTGGAACTCGCCGGCCATGCGGCGCAGCTTCTTGACCGTGTCGCTCATCGCCTTGATGGCCACCGGCATGTCTTTCGGACCGATGGCAATCAGCGCCACCACGCCGATCAGGGCGATCTCGGACCAGGCAAAATCGAACATGGCGGTGTTCTAGCCCGCGGCTGGGTTGGGCGGAAGGCCGCCGCCGGCGGGGACGTGGGGCGCAGGCGCTACTCCGGCTCGGGGGGCGCGGCCGGCGCCATGGATTGCTCGAGCACCAGATCGGAGCGGCGCGGCAGGTCGGAGAGGTCGCGCAGGCCGAACTGGGCCAGGAAAGCGGGCGTGGTGGCCCACAGCGTGGGGCGGCCCGGCACCTCGCGATGGCCGGCGGGCCGCACCAGCGAGGCTTCCAGCAGCGCATCCAGCGTGGCCTGGCTGAGGGCCGCGCCGCGGATCTCCTCGATCTGCGCGCGGGTGACCGGCTGGTGCCAGGCGATGATGGCCAGCGTTTCCATGGCCACCCGCGGCAGGCGGCGGGGGCGGCTGATGGTGCGGGTGAGCCGCGGGGCCAGATCGGGCGCGGTGCGGAACTGCCAGCCCAGCCCCACCTCGGCCAGTTCCACGCCGCGCCCGGCATAGCGCGCCTGCACCGCGCGCAGCGTGGCGTCCGCATCCACGTCTTCCGGCAGCAGAGCGGCCAGCACGCGGGCGGGCACCGGGTCGGGGCTCGCGAACACCAGCGCCTCGGCAAGACGCAGATGGTCCTCGGAGGGTTCGCCATTCATGCCGGTTCGGCCAACAGGATCGGCGCGAACGGCGCTTCCTGATGCAGGCGCAGGCCGCCGCTGCGGGCCAGTTCCAGGGCCGCGATCAGCGTGCCGGCAATGGCCGCGCGGCGTTGCTGGCCGGAAAGGGCGGCGGGCAGGAACAGCTCCAGCGTGCTCCAGGCCGGCATGGCGCCCAGCGTGGCCGAGAGCCGGCGTAGCGCATCCTGCACCGTCCAGAAGCTGAGCTGCTTCGGCGCGTAGGCGATGCGGGCGGTGCCGCGGCGGGTGGCCTCCACGTAGCCGCGCAGCAGGGAAGGCAGGTCGGCGGCCAGGCGCGAGCGGTCGGTGGCGGTCAGCGCTTCCGGCGCGCCGCGGCGGAACACATCGATGCCCAGCACCGGGCGGGCGGCGAGCCAGGCGGCACCTTCGCGCATGGCGGCGAGTTCGGCCAGGCGCGCGGCCAGAAGGTCGGCCGAGGGTTCGCCCTCATCGGCCGCGTTGCCGGTGGCGGGCAGCAGCAGGCGCGATTTCAGCCAGGCGAGCCAGGCGGCCATCACCAGCCAGTCGGCGGCGAGTTCCAGCCGCGTGTCGGCGATGATGGCGAGGTACTGGTCCACCAGGACCACGATGTTGATCAGGGCGAGATCCACCTTCTGCGTGCGGGCGAGGTCCAGCAGCAGGTCCAGCGGGCCCTCGAAGCCATCGAGCGTGAGGTGGAGGTGATCGGACATCGGTGGCGCCCCGGAGGAAGACCGCTGCGGAAAGGCGGCAGGATGCGCGCCTGCGGCCGAGTCGGGGCCAGGCAGCGGTCAGACTTCGGTATCGCCGGTGTCGAACGGCACGTGCACCAGGCGCAGCAGCTCGTCATGCACCCAGGTGACCGCGGGGATGAGCGTGCCGCCCAGCGGGTTGAAGGCGATGCCGTTGGCGCGCAGCAGCGCGGGCCCGGCGGTGAGGAACACCAGCACCAGCACGATGCCCACCCGCTCCAGCCGGGCCCATTGCATGGCCGCGCGCAGCGGCAGCAGGCCCACGGCGATGCGGCCGCCATCGAGCGGCGGGATCGGCACCAGGTTGAACAGGCCGAGCACCAGGTTCAGCACGATGAAGGTGTCGATCGTCTGGGCCCAGGCGGCGGTCAGGCCGGGGATGCGCAGGCAGCAGGCGGCGGCCACGGCGAGGGTGAAATTGGTCAGCGGGCCGGCGATGGCGACCACCGCCATCTGCTGGCGCGGATGGCGGAAGCGGGTGGGATCGACCGGCACCGGCTTGGCCCAGCCGAACATGAACAGCACGTGGCCGACGCTGAGCAGCTGGCTGATGAGCAGGAAGCCGGGCAGCAGCACGGTGCCCACCCGGTCCACATGCACCAGCGGGTTGAGCGAGAGCCGCCCTGCCCTGCGCGCGGTGGTGTCGCCCATCGCCCAGGCGGCATAGCCATGCGCCAGCTCGTGCAGGATGATGGCCACCATCACCAGGCCGCCGATGAGCAGCCCCTGCTGCAGCATGGCCATCCCCTGCGCGCTCATGCGAGCAGCGCCGCGCGTTCGGCGGCCAGGGCTGCGGCATCCAGCGCGATGCGGGCGGCGTTTGCCGCGTTGCGCGCGGCTTCCAGCCGGGCGAGGCAGGCTGCGCTGGCCTCCGGTATGGCATCGAGCACGGCGGCGCTGTCTTCGATCACGCCGGAACAGTGCAGCGCCACGTCGCAGCCGGCGGAAAGCGCGCGGCTGGCGCGCTCGCCAGGGGGGCCGGAGAGCGCGTGCATGGCGAGATCGTCGGTGACCAGCACGCCGGGAAAGCCAATGGCGGCGGGGGCGCGGATGATGCGGCTGATGATGGCGGCCGAGTGGGTGGCCGGGTGTTGGGCGTCGGTATCCATGTAGCGGATATGGGCGGTCATCAGCCACGGCAACGCGCGGTTGGCGGCGAAGGGCACCAGATCGGCGGGATCGATGGCGTCGAGCACCGGGAGCGCCAGGTGGCTGTCCGCGCGCGCGCGGCCGTGGCCGGGGGCGTGCTTGCCCACCGGCTGGATGCCGGCGGCGAGCAGGCCGGCGGCGAAGGCGGCGCCCAGTGCCGCCACCTGGGCGGGGTCGGCCGCAAAGGCGCGGTCGCCGATCACGTCGTGGCCGTCGGGCGATGCGACATCGAGCACCGGGGCGGCGACCACGTCGATGCCGGCGGCGGCGCAATCCAGCCCGATCAGCGCGCCCGTCAGCCAGCAGGCCCGCGCGGGATCGCGGGCGCCGGCCAGCGTGCGGGCGGGCGGGTGGGCGCGCCATGCCGGCGGGCGCAGGCGCGCGACGCGGCCACCCTCCTGATCGATCATGATGACGCCGCCCGGGGGCAGCAAAGCGTGTAGCGCGGCTGTCAGCGCCGTGAGTTGTGCGGTCGATTCCACGTTGCGCGCGAACAGGATGACGCCGAGCGGCTGGCACCCGGCGAGCAGAGCGCGTTCCTCGGGCGCCAGAGCGAGGCCGGCGATGCCGATGATGGCCGGGCGCATCACGGCGCCGGCGGCCGCCCGGTCGCCGGTTGCAGCCTATCTGGCCGCGCGCTCAGAACGCCGCGATCGTGCAATCGCCGCCCTCGGCCCGCACCTTGCCGCAGAACTGCGTGGCCGCGGCGATGTTGGCGAAGCCGGCGGTGCGCAGGCGATAGACGGTGCGCCCGGCCACCAGGGCGCGCTCGATTTCGGGTTTGTGGCCGTCGAACAGGCCCGGCATCCTGGCCGACAGCCTGCCCCAATCCTGCTCGGCCGCCTGCTGGTTTTCAAAGGCGGCAAGCTGGATCGAGGTGCCGCGTGGCAGGTCGGATGCCGGGATGGCGGCGGTGGCCGATGCGTGCTGCACCGCGGGCGCCGGCGCGATGGCGGGCATGGGCGCGGCGGTGGCGGCCGCGGTGGGCGCGGGCGGTGCGGCGGCGATGGCGGGTTCGGCCGCTGGCTTGGCGGCGGCGTGCACCCGGGCGTGTAGCGCGTGCAGGGCCGGCTTTTCGGGTTCGGGCGCCAGGCGCTCGGCGCCGGCATTCACTTCCTCGGCGCCGGCCACCTTCATGCCGCCCGGATCGGCCGGCTTGATGCGCACGGGGCCCGTCTGCGCCAGGATCACCGGCACGCCGTGATGGACGCGATGCGACAGGCTGAAGGCGCCGATGATCAGCGCCAGCGCGCCGCCGAAGCCCGCGGCCACGATGGCCATACGGCGCATGTCCGGATCGATACCGCCGGCCGGCGCTTCGGGCCGCCACGAGGGGCGGCCGAAATTCTGGGTGATCTGCGGCGCGTCTACCATCTGAAGCCTCCCTATCTGTCCCTCAGCTCCTCGGCCGGCTCCACCCCCGCCACGGCAAGGCCGGAGCGGATGACGATGGCCACGGCACTGACCAGAGCCAGCCTCGCGCGCGTTTCGGCCGGGTGGTCCTCCCGCAGGAAACGCAGCGTGGCGTCGGCCCGGCCCTGCTGCCACAATGTACTAAAGTCAGCCGCCAACTCATAGAGGAAAAACGCGATTCGGTGCGGTTCGCGCGCGGCGGCCGCGGCTTCGACCACGCGCGGCCATTGGCAGAGCCGGCGCAGCATGGCCAGCTCGGCCTCGCTTTCCAGGCTCGACAGATCGGCCTGTGCCAGCGCCGCGTCGGTAAGGTCGGCGGGCGGGAACAGCGTGGCGGCCAGGCGCAGCACGGAGCGGCAGCGCGCGTGCGCGTACTGCACGTAATAGACCGGGTTCTCGCGCGTTTCGGCGACCGCCAGATCCAGGTCGAACTCCATCTGCGCGTCGGATTTGCGCGTCAGCATGGTGAAGCGCACCACGTCGCGGCCTACCTCCTCGATCAGCTCGGCCAGGGTGACGAAGCTGCCGGCGCGCTTGCTCATGCGCACCGCCACGCCGCCGCGCAGCACGTGCACGATCTGGCACAGCACGATGTCGAGCAGGTCGGCACCGCCCGACAGCGCGCGCACGGCGGCCTTCATGCGGCTCACGTAGCCGCCATGGTCGGCGCCCCACACGTCGATCATGATCTGCGCGCCGCGCGCCACCTTGTCGGCGTGGTAGGCGATGTCGTTGGCGAAATACGTGTTGCTGCCATCAGATTTGCGCAGCGGACGATCCACGTCGTCGCCGAACCGCGTGGCACGGAACAGGGTTTGCGGGCGCGGCTCCCAATCCTCGGGCGCCTTGCCTTTCGGCGGTTCCAGCACGCCCTCGTAGATCAGGTCGGCGGCGCGCAGCGTGGCGATCGCGCGGTCGGCGGCACCGCTCTCCAGCAGCGCGCGCTCGGAGGTGAACACGTCCGGCACCACGCCCAGCGCTGCCAAGTCGCGGCGGATGCCGGCCATCATCATGTCGATGGTGGCCGTGCGCACGGTATCGAGCCACAGCGCCGGGTCGGCCGGCGTGGCGCCGGGGCCGGCCAGCGCGGCGCCATGCGCGGCGGCCAGGGCCGTGCCCACCGGCACCAGGTAGTCGCCGCCATATTGCAGCCCGCCCGGCACGCCGGCGGCGAATTCGTCCTGGCTCAGCGTGGTGCCCAGGGCCTGCAGGTAGCGCCAATAGGCGGCCCAGGCGAGGGCGATCACCTGCGCGCCGGCATCGTTGATGTAGTATTCCTTGGTGACCGCGTAACCGGCCTTGGCCAGCAGGTTGGAGAGCGCATCGCCCACCACGGCGCCGCGGCAATGGCCGATATGCATGGGGCCGGTCGGGTTGGCCGAGACGTATTCCACGTTCACCCGCGTGCCCTGCCCGGCCGCGCTGTCGCCGTACGCCTGGCCGGCCGCCAGGATCACCGGCAGCTGGGCGCGGAACGCCTGCTTGTGCAGGCGCAGATTGATGAACCCCGGGCCCGCGACCTCGGCCGCAGCCACGTCGGCCTGCCCGGCCAGCGCGGCGGCGATGGCGGCGGCCAGTTCGGCCGGCTTGCGGGCGGCATGGCGCGCGCTGACCATGGCGGCGTTGGTGGCCATGTCGCCATGGGCCGGGTCGCGCGCCGGGGTCACCTCCACGCGCGCGGCGATCTCGGCGGGCAGGCCGGGCACGGCGCGGTGCAGGGCGGCCACCACGTGGGCGCGCATCGTGGCGTAGATGTTCTGGCTCAAGCGGCAGGTCCTCGGGTGGGAATGCCGGTTTCTACGGTGGCGGCGGCCAAATCAAGGCGCGTGCGGCGCTAATCGACCACGCGCAGGATGTCGCGCCGGTCCTGCACGGCCTGGGCGAGTGCGGCCAGCGCGGCGCGTGCGCCCTCCTGCTCGCCCGCGGCGGCCAGCGTGCGCAGGCGGGCGGCGCCGGCCACCATCGTGCGGTCGGCGCGCAGCAGCGCTTCCAGCGTCGTGCGTTCGGCGCGCAGGCGCTGGCTCATGCGGTCGGTCTCGGGCACCGGCAGCGCGCGGATCTGGCCTTCCAGCGCGCCGATGGCGGCGGCCAGCGCCTCCATCGCCTGCGCCTGGGCCACGGCAGCGGGATCGGGCAGCGGGCGGGCGCGCGAGGGCGGGCCCAGATGCGCCCGCCGGAACGCGGCTTCGGCATCCGCCACGCTGGCGCGCGCGGTGCCCAGCATCTCGCTGACGCGGGCGCGCACCATCAGGTCGTCGGCGCGCAGCTGGTTTTCCGCGCGGTAAAAATTGTAGCCCCAGCCGGTGAAGAGGTTGATGACCAGCCGTTCTTCGGCGGCCGCGTCGTACATCTCCATCATCGCACTCCGCGCATCGCCGATCGCCTGTTCAGGCAGCGCCGCCGGGCGGATCTTGCAGCAGCGCCATTTGCGGGTTGCCCACGAAGTAGCCCAGCCCGGCCGCAGCGTTGGGTGCCGAGACCAGGCCTTTCTCGGCCATGCGCAGTGCCAGGTAATAGCGCACCGCTTCGATCGGCGAGAGGCCGATGGCCTGCAGCGAGATCAGCTCGCGCATGCGTTCGTCTTTCGGCAGGATCAGGATCTTCAGATCGTTGAGCGTGATGCCGAACACGCGCAGGAAATCGGTCAGATGCTGTTTGACGCCTTCGCGCAGTTCGTTGATGTGCTCGTTGATGTGTTCCAGTTTCGTCACCTGGATCACCTGGTTTATGGCTTGCTCGATCGCCGGTCCGGCGTAGTCGGCGATCTCCCTGGTGTCGATCACCCGGCCGTTGAACGGCAGATGCGTGATCAGGTCGAGCGCCGCTTCCTTGGTGTCCACGTGGATGTAATAATCCGCGACGTAGGCCACCTCGGCCATCTCGGCACTGGTGGCCGTGCCGGTGCTGCGCACCAGCAGCTTGCTGCGGTTGATGTAAATCACCTCGTACACCCAAGGGCTGGCGCCGCCGAAGAAGCCCTGCACCACCGAGCCGATGATCGGCTTGTCGGGTGTCACGAGTGCGAACTGGCCCGTCTCGTACACCTGCAGCACCGCGCCGCGTGATTTCAGCACGCAGAAATGGTTGCTTTCCACCGTCAGCAGCGAGCCCGAGACGATGCTGTCGTCCACGATTTTGATGGCGACGTTGCGGGTGCCCAGCATGTCGGTGCCGTCGTTGTTCAGCGAAGTGATGACTTGCCGGGTCAGGGCCATGCGGTGGGGTGTTCCCGAAAGGGGTTGAGGCAGGCGGCGGCCGATCCGCCGCACGAGCGGGCGGCGGCGGCGGATCGGGTTTTGCTTCTTTGCGGCAGGACGGCTTTGCTGCAGCCGACAGGCGTTGAAGGACACCGCACCTTGATCCGATCCGTTCTGATTGCCAACCGGGGCGAGGTGGCGATTCGCGTGGCGCGCGCCTGCGCGGCGCTGGGCGTGCGCTCGGTGGCCGTATTCGCGCGCGACGATGCAGCGGGGTTGCATGTGCGGCGCGCGGATGCCGCCGTAGCGCTGCCCGGACAGGGTGCGGCGGCTTACCTGGACGGCACGGCGCTGGTGGATGCGGCGCGCGCGGCCGGCTGCGATGGGCTGCATCCGGGCTACGGCTTCCTCAGCGAGAGTGCCGCATTCGCCGCTGCCTGTGCCGCGGCCGGGCTCGCCTTCATCGGCCCGGCGCCCGAGACGCTGGCGCTGCTGGGCGACAAGACGGCCGCCCGCGCGCTGGCCGTGCGCTGCGGCGTGGCGGTGCCGGCGGGCAGCGGCGGCGCCGTCGGCCGCGACGAGGCGGCGGCGTTCCTGGCCACCCTGCCCGCGGGTGCGGGGATGATGCTGAAGGCGGTGCATGGCGGCGGCGGCCGCGGCATGCGGGCGGTGGGCGACGCGGCAGGGCTGCCCGAAGCCTGGGCTGCGTGCCAGGCCGAGGCGCAGGCCGCGTTCGGGCAGCCGGCGCTGTATGTGGAGGCGTTGATCGAGCACGCCCGGCATATCGAGGTGCAGGCGCTGGGCGATGGCGGCGGCAACCCGGCGGTGCTCGGCGACCGCGATTGCAGCGTGCAGCGCAACCGCCAGAAGCTGATCGAGATCGCACCCAGCCCGAACCTGGCCCCCGCCACCCGCCAGGCGCTGGCCGAGGCGGCGCTGGCGATGGCGGCCGCTGCCGGGCTGCGCGGGCTGTGCACGTTCGAGTTCCTGCTGCAGCCCGACGGGCGCTTCGTGTTCATCGAGGCCAATCCGCGGCTGCAGGTGGAGCATACCGTCACTGAGGAGGCCTACGGCTTCGACCTGGTGGCGGCGCAGATCCGGCTGGCCGGCGGCTGCGCCCTGGCCGAGTTGGGGCTGCCGCCGGCAAGCGCGCCGCGCGATGTGGCCGTGCAGGCGCGCATCAACCTGGAGGCCATGCGGCCGGACGGCACGGCGGTGCCGCAATCGGCCGCCATCACCGCCTACGAAGCGCCGGGCGGGCCGGGGCTGCGCATCGATGGTGCGGCCCATGCCGGATACGTGCCCGCCGCGGCATTCGATACGCTGGCGGCCAAGCTGATCGCGCGCGCGCCCGCCCTGCCGGAAGCCGCCGCACTGGCCGGCCGCGCGCTGGGCGAGTTCGTGCTGGAAGGGCCGGCCAGCAACATCGCCTTCCTGCGCGCCATCCTCGCGCACCCGGATTTCGCGGCCGGCGCGGTCACCACCGATTGGGTGGGCCGACACGCTGCAGCGCTGCTGCCGGCGGACATGGCTGCGGCGCCCAGCGCGGGTGCGCTGGTGGTTGCGGCGCCGATGCAGGGGACGGTGGTGCGGCTGGAGGCGGCGAGCGGACAGGCAGTGGAGGCGGGCCAGCTTCTGTGCGTGCTGGAGGCGATGAAGATGCAGCTGCGCGTGACCGCGCCGGAGGCGGGCACGGTGCTAAGCGTGGCGGCGGTCGAAGGCGCCGTGCTGACGGCCGGCGCGCCCATTCTGACGCTGCAGGCGCTGGGGCGCGGCACAGGCGCGACGGTGGCCGCCGCGGTGGCCGACCCGGACCATATCCGGCCGGATCTGGCCGCCCTGCACGCCCGGGCCGCTCTGCTGGACGATGCCGCCCGGCCGGAGGCGGTGGCGCACCGCCACGCCACGGGCGGCCGCACCGCGCGCGAGAACGTGGCCGATCTGCTGGATACCGGCAGCTTCAGCGAATACGGCGCACTGGCGGTGGCCGCCCAGCGCAGCCGGCGCGCGCTGGACGATCTGCAGCGCAACACGCCGGCCGACGGGCTGGTGTGCGGCATCGGCACGGTGAACGCGGCGCTGGCCGCACCGGGCCGGGCCACCACGCTGGTGGCCGCCTACGATTACACCGTGCTGGCCGGCACCCAGGGTGCGATGAACCACAAGAAGCAGGACCGCCTGTTCGGCGTGGCCGCCGCTCTGCGCCACCCGGTGGTGCTGCTGGCCGAAGGCGGCGGCGGGCGGCCGGGCGATACCGATCTGGGGCCGCTCTCTGCCGGCAGCCTCGACGTGGGCACGTTCGCTGCCTTCGCCCGCCTCTCCGGCACGGTGCCGCTGGTGGGCGTGGTGCATGGCAGCTGCTTTGCCGGCAACGCGGCGCTGCTGGGGTGCTGCGACGTCATCATCGCCACGCGCGCCTCGAACACCGGAATGGGCGGGCCGGCGATGATCGAGGGCGGCGGACTGGGCGTCTACACCGCCGCGGAGATCGGGCCAGCGGCCAGCCAGTGGGCCAATGGCGTGATCGACGTGCTGGCCGATGACGAGGCCGCCGCGGTGGCCGCGGCGCGGCGCTACCTCGGCTACTTCCAGGGCGCGCGTGCGGCATGGGACTGCGCCGACCAGCGCACGCTGCGCTATCTGGTGCCGGAGGATCGCGGCCAGGCCTACGACATACGGCGTGTGATCGAAGCACTGTGCGACACGCAATCGGTGCTTGAGCTGCGCGGCGGCTTCGGCGCCGGCATCGTCACCGCGCTGGCACGGCTGGGCGGCCGCCCAGTCGGCCTGATCGCCAGCAACCCGCTGCATCTGGGCGGCGCCATCGATGCCGATGCCGCCGACAAGGCCGCGCGCTTCCTCGGCCTGTGCGACGCGCACGGCCTGCCGATAGTTAGCCTGTGCGACACGCCGGGCTTCATGGTGGGGCCGGAGAGCGAGCGGGCGGCGCATGTGCGCCATGCCTGCCGGCTGTTCGTGGGCGGTGCCAACCTGTCCGTCCCGGTGTTCACCGTGGTGCTGCGCAAGGGCTACGGGCTGGGCGCGATGGCGATGGCGGCCGGCGGCTTCCACCAGACGGTGTTCACCATTGCCTGGCCCTCGGCGGAGTTCGGCGGCATGGGGCTGGAGGGTGCGGTGCGCCTGGGCTTCCGCCGCGAGCTGGCGGCAATCGCCGACCCGGCGGCGCGCGAGGCCGAGCGGCTGCGGCTGACGGCCGCGCTGTACGAGCGCGGGCGGGCGATCAACGCGGCGGCGATGCTGGAATTCGACGCGGTGATCGACCCCGCCCACACGCGCGACTGGCTGCTGCGCGGGCTGGCAGGCGTAAGCGAGGTGGCCCGCGGGCGGCGCGGCTTCGTCGATAGCTGGTAGGCGCCTGCTCCCGCATACGTGCTCGGCGGCGGCGGAATGTTGTGGGGCTTTTTGGCGGCAGCGGGCTTCCTGCCTTCCATGGCCCGGCTCTGGATACCCCGTCGCGTGCTCGCCACGCCCTCGGCGCTGGCCCTGCCCCAGGGGCGGGCGATGGCCGATCGCGCTTTGGCGCTGGGGGCCGAGCTGGTGGCGCTGCGTGCGGACCGCCTGACCGGGCTGCCCGACACCTACCGCGACGCCAAGACAACCATGGCCATCGTGACGGCAAGCGCCAGCCGCCGGCGCCTGCAGCCGATCCCGCCCAGCGCCGACTGGCGGTTCGATCTGGCCGAGGGGTGCCCGGCGCATTGCTCGTATTGCTATCTTGCCGGCTCGCTGGCCGGGCCGCCGATCGTCCGGGTGTATGCCAATCTGGACGAGATCCTGGACGAGCTGCCGGCGGCGGTGGGCCAGGGTCAGGTGACCTCGCGCTCGGCGGCGCGGGCGGCCGAGGGCACCACCTTCGAGTGCTCCTGCTACACCGATCCGCTGGCCATCGAGCACATCACCGGCAGCCTGGCCGCCTGCATCACGCGGTTCGGCGCGTGGGATGCACCGGTGCAGCTGCGCTTCACCACCAAGTTTGCTGCCGTGGCGCCGCTGATGGGCCTGCCGCACCATGGCCGCACGCGCGTGCGCTTTTCGGTGAACGCGCGGGCGGCCGAGCGGCACGAGGGCGGGGCGCCGCGCATGGCCGAACGCCTGGCCGCACTGCGCGCGATGGCGCAGGCCGGCTACCCGATCGGGCTGACGGTGGCGCCGATCATGCGCGTGCCCGAGTGGCAGGCGGCTTACGCGCAGCTGTTTGCCGACGTGGCGGCGGCGCTGCAGGGCGTCCCGGAGGTGGATCTGACGGCCGAGCTGATCACCCACCGTTTCACGCCGAAATCGAAGGCTGTGCTGGATGGCTGGTACCCGGGCAGTCCGCTGGAAATGGACGAGGCGGCGCGGGCGCGGAAGATGACCAAGTTCGGCTCGGTGAAATGGGTGTTCCCCAAGGAGCAGATGGCCGAGATGCGGGCGAGCATCGAGGGCGCGGTGGCGGCGCATCTGCCGCAGGCCCGGCTGCTGGTACTGGACCTGAGCTCGGCGGTCATCCCGGCCGGTAAGGGTTCGTTGTCGATTGGCCGATAGCCTGCCGGCATAAGGAGCCGACATGCATCTGGGCCATATGCTGGTCGCGCGGGGCGACGTGAGCGTTGCCGACATGGCGGCGGCGCATGACCGGCAGCGGCGCGGCGGCGGGCGGCTGACCGACGTGCTGACGGGCATGCGCCTGCTGAGCGCCGACCGGCTCAGCGCGGCGATGGCCGCCGTGACGGCCGTGGCGCCGGCCCAGCCCCGCAGCCTGGCCGAGACGGGGATCGGCACCGCGCCGCTGATCAACCTGATGCTGCGCCTGATGGCGGCCGAGACGCGCGAGACCGCGGCCGAGCTGATCGCCGCACTGCGCCTGCCTTACGGCATCGTGGAAAAGCTGCTCGACGAGGCGCGCCATCGCGGCTGGGTGCAGGCGATCGGCATGGGGCTGTCGGGCAACGCCGCCGAGCCGCGCTACACCATCAGCCAGGAAGGCCGGGCCGCCCTGGCCGATGCAATGAACCAGAGCCTTTATGTGGGCCCAGCGCCGGTGCCGCTGGAAGCGTTCCAGGCGCAGGTGCTGCGCCAGCGGCTGGGCGGCGAGCGGCTGGATGCGGCCGCGTTGCAGCGCGGGTTGGGCGGGCTGAGCGTGCCCGGCGCGTTCGCGCGCAAGCTGCTGCCGGCCATCAATGCCTCCAGCTCCATCCTGCTGTTCGGGCCGGCGGGCAACGGCAAGACCAGCATCGCCTCGCGCATCGCCGGGCTGTTCACCGAAATGATCTTCGTGCCCTACGCAGTGGAGGTGGCCGGCCAGATCATGCGCGTGTTCGACCCTGGGCTGCATCTGGCCACGCTGACCGACGAGGACCGCGCACAACTGGGCAGCGAGGGCCTGAGCAGCCTGGCATTCGACGACCGCTTCGTGCCGTGCCGCCGCCCGTTCGCGGTGGCGGGCGGCGAGCTGTCGATGGAAATGCTGGATCTGCAATACGACCCGCACACGAAGTTCTACGACGCGCCGCTGCACATCAAGGCGCTGGGCGGCGTGTTCCTGATCGACGATTTCGGCCGGCAGCGGATGAAGCCCACCGACCTGCTGAACCGCTGGATCGTGCCGATGGAAAGCCGGGTGGATTACCTCAAGCTGCACTCGGGCAAGAGCTTCAGCGTGCCTTTCGACGAGTTGCTGATCTTCTCGACCAACATCGACCCCAAAGATATCATGGACCCGGCGCTGCTGCGGCGGATCCCCTACAAGATCAAGTTATACGCGCCCGAGATGGCGGAGTACCGCGCGATCTTCGCGGCCGAAGCGGAAGCGCGCGGGCTGGCGCTGGAAGAAGGCGTGGTGGATCACATCGCCGAATTGCTGACGGTGCGCGGCGAATTCGGGCTCGCCTATTTTCAGCCGAAATTCATCTGCCGGCAGGCCGCCGAAGCGTGCGCATCGTTTGCGATGGCACCGGTGCTGACCCGCGCATTGGCCGAGGAGGCGCTGTCGAACCTGTACGTGCAGATCGCCGATCTGGCGGGCGGCTAGCAGCGCCGCGCACTACGCGAAGCGCGCGACCTCGTCCACCGCGCGATGCGCCTGGTCGATCGCGGCATCGGTGTAGGCGGCGGCGGCGGAATCCGAGTTGGCGATGGCGATGCGGCCGAACGGCGCGCGGCCGATTTCGTGCGGGGCGCGGCCGGGCGGCCAGACCGGGTCGAACAGGTAGTTGTATTCGTAGGCGTAGCCGTGCGGCCAGCGGTTGACGGTGATGGCCGTGATGTCGGTGGCCGGGTCGAAGCCTCCGGGGGCGAGCATGCGGCCGAGCTGGTCGCGGATGCGGCGCTCGAAGGTTTCGAACGAGGTGGCCAGGATGTCGGCGTGGCCCAGGCGGTGCTGCGTGCGCTCGTCGGCGCCGGGGTGGCAGGGCACGCGCGTCATGCGCAGCAGGATCGGCTCGTCGGGTGAGCGGGTGGATCGGTAGCTGCCGATATCGACGACTGGGTTCAGGTTCAGCGTGGTGTGGTACATGCCGGGCGCGTAGATCTGCGCGGCGCCGAGCTTGTGGAAGGCGCGCCAGTTGGTCAGGGCCACCGAGGTGTACACCAGCGGTATTTTCACCGCGTAGTGCAGCGCGTCTTTCTGCGCCTGCGGCATGTCCGGGCAGAGATACGGAATCATCATGTTGTAGCCGGCCAGGATGCAGGCCTGCGCGCGCACGCGCCGGACCTGCCCGCCGCTGGCATAGGCCAGTTCGACGCCGGTGGCGCTCGCCGGGCTGCCGATATTGCGGGCGCCCACCACAATGCTGTTCAGCCGGATGCGCGTGGGCTGGCCCGGCCGGTCGAGCGCCGCGTAGTCGAGCCGGCTGGTGACCGCATCTTCCACCGTGTTGCCGGGCAGCGCGCCGGGGATCAGGCGGCGCACCAGCAGCCGCACGATGCTGGCGTTGCCGTCCGGGAAATGGAACACGTAGGAGCTGGTGCCCGCATAACCGGCCGCCGTGTAGCCCATGCGGGGTGCCGCACCCGGTTCGAGCCCCAGGCCCTGGAAGCCGGGGAAATCGAAGCTCCACACGTCCAGCGCCGAGACGGCATCGATGCCCACGCCCCATTCGTCGTGGCTGAGCGCCTGGAAGAAGGGCAGCACGCCGGGGTCGGCGCCGGCCACCTTGGTGAGGAAATCGGCGTAGCTGATGCGCGAGAGACGGTCTTTCTTGGCGGCCGATGTGAGGCCGGGCATGTATTCGGTGCGGGCTTCCTGCAGGCGCACGATATCGGCGCGCACCGCCGGCGACAGCGGCGCCCCGGCCAGGATCTGCGACCACGAGCGGTTGGCGGCACCCGGCGTCAGGTGGTCGGCGCCGAAGGTCTCGCGGTCGAGGAAGACGGCGCGCGACATGCCGAGTGCCGCGTAGGCATCCTTGCGGGCGCAGCGTGCTTCGAGTGCCACCGGCTCGATGCCCAGCGCGCGCAGCAGGCCGTCCGACACGGCGCTGTACGGGTGGGGCGAGTTGATTTCCAGCGTGCCGCCGTTCATCAGCTGGGTGCGGCCGCGCAGGGTGAACTCGTTGCGCTTGGCGTGGCCGCCGACATCGTCGTGGTTGTCCAGCAGCAGGATGCGTGCGGCCGGATGGCGCTGGCGGTAGAAATAGGCTGCGGCCAAGCCGCTGATGCCGGCGCCGGCGATCACCAGGTCGTAGCTGTCTTCGCCCGGCAGCGGCGCCGGCGCGGTGCGCCAGAAGCTGCCGTCGCGCAGGCTGTGGGCCACTTCGAATGAGCCGGGGTGGCTGCCGCGCAGGCCGGTGAGCGCGGGCGGGTAGTAGGCCGCGCTGTCCTGGCGCGGCAAAGCGAGCCCGATGCCGGTTGCCGCCACTCCCTGCAGGAAGTCGCGCCGGGCGATCGGGCGGTCCATGCCCAGTTCTCTATCGTTCATGGGCACGAGAAAGCCTGATCCGCGATGAAAACAGAAGCGGAAATGCGCTAGCCCGTGCGCAGCAGCCGCGTGCCCTCGGCGGCCAGCCAGGCATCGGCGGCGGCGCGGTGCGGCGAGAGGGTGGCGCAGAGCGCCCAGAAGGCCGGCGCGTGGTTCAGGTGCCGCAGATGCGCCACCTCGTGTGCCACGACGTAATCCTGCACGTAGGCCGGCGCCATCACCAGCCGCCAGCAGAACATCAGCGCGCCATCGGCCGAGCAGCTGCCCCAGCGGGTGCGCGTGTCCTTGACAGTGACGCTGCGCAGCGCGAGGCCGGCGAGCGCGGCCTTGGCGGCGGCCTGCGTGGCAAAGCGCCGCCGGGCCTCGGCGCGCAGGAAATCGGCCACGCGGCGGGCGACGAACTCCGGCTCGCCGGCCACGTGCAGCGCGCCCTCGGCAAGTCGCGCGCCGAAGCGGCCGGCGGGCGCGTGGACGATCGGATGGGGCACGCCGTCGATGGTGACGGCGCCGCCGGGCGCGAAGCGGCTGGGCGGCGGCAAGGCAGCCAGGTGAGCGGCCACCCAGGCGGCGTTGCGGTCCAGCAGCGCCATGCCGGCGGCCTTGGCCGCGCGCGTGGGCAGGGTGATGACGACGTGGCCGCCGCGCGCATCGATCCGCAGCGTGATGCGGCGCGCGCGCGGGTTGCGGCGCCACTGGATGGCGGGGGGCGAGTCGGGGGTCACCGCGCCAGCATAGCAGCACAAGCGGCGTGCTGCCTCAGCTCGTCAGGAACCCGCCATCGACGGTGAGTGCGGCGCCGGTGGTGTAGGATGCGGCCGGGGAGACAAGGTAGAGCACGGCGCCGGCCATTTCGTTGGGCTGGGCCGCGCGGCGCATGGGTATGCGCGACTGCCAATCCGCGAAGGTGTCGCCCTCCAGCAGCGCGCCGGCGAATTTCGTCTCGGTCAGCCCCGGCAGCAGCGCGTTCACCCGGATGCCGTGCGGCGCGCATTCGCGGGCGAAAGCGCGCGTCATGGCGATCACCGCCGATTTGGTGATCGAGTAGATGCCCTGCAGCAGACCGGGCGTGACGCCGTTGACGCTGGCGACGTTGACGATGGCGCCGCCGCCACCGCCGCGCATCAGGCTGACGGCCTGCGTGCTGGCGAGAAAGCTGCCGCGCAGGTTGACGTCGATGGTCTTCTGCAGGGCCGCCGGATCGGTCTGCTCGATGGGGCCGTAATACGGGTTGGTGGCGGCGTTGTTGACCAGGATGTCCAGCCGGCCATGGGTGCGGGCGATGGTGGCGAAGGCCGCGGCGATCTGCTCGGGCTCGCCGGTGTGGAACGCCAGCGCCTCGGCCGAGCCGCCCTCGCCGGCGATCAGTTCGGCGGTGGCGACACAGCCCGCCTCGCGGCGCGCGCTGATGATGACGTGGGCGCCGTGGCGGGCGAGCAGGCGGGCCGTGGCCTCGCCGATGCCGCGGCTGGCGCCGGTGACCAGGGCCACGCGGCCCGTGAGGTCGAACAGGCCGGCGATGGGCTGGGTGTCGGCCATGGGGCACCTCCGCTTGGTGATTTGACGTTGGAGGCGAATACCCTAACCTGCACGGCAGACAAAAGCGGCCGCGCCAAGCGGCCCGTGCACGCGCCCCTGCCCTGCCGGGCAGAGCGGCCAGGGAACGGAAGGGCTATGCCATGGACCATCACGGGTCTGGCGATTCGGAAACACTCGGACAGGCTGGCGGTGCGGCTACGGCCCGGCATCCCTGGGAAGCGCATTACCCGGCGCATGTGAGCTGGCGCCAGGCGATCGAGCCGATGACGCTGCCGCAGTTGCTCGAGCGCGCGGCCGCGCAGTACGGCGCGCTGCCGGCCATCGAATACCGCGACCGGCAGATCACCTTCACGGCGCTGGCCGACATGGTGGACCGGGTGGCGGCGGGCTTCCTGGCGGCCGGCTACAGCGCCGGTGCCACGATCGCGCTGTACCTGCCCAACACGCCCTGGCACACCGTGTGCTTCTTCGCGGCGCTGAAGGCCGGCGCCAAGCTGGCGCATCTGAGCCCGCTGGATGCGCCGCGCGAGCTGATGTTCAAGATCGCCGATAGCGGCGCGGCCGTGGTGGTGACCACCGACCTGGGCGGGCTGGCCGGCGGTGCGGCCAAGCTGGTGGCCATGGGCGCGATCCCGCGCCTGCTGGTGGGCGAGGACGCGCAATGGGGCGGGCCGGCCGGCGAGGCCGTCGCCTATGGCGACAAGATCGGCCGGCTGGCCGCACTGCTCGACACGCCGGCGCCGGCGCAATGGCCCGCCATCGAACCCGGCGATTTGGCACTGCTGCAATATACCGGCGGCACCACGGGCATGCCGAAGGGTGCGATGCTGACGCATGCCAACATGCTGGCCGCCACGTTCAGCTATCTCGGCTGGCGCGATTCCGACGTGCCGCCTTCCGGCACGCAGCGGGTGATCGGCGTGCTGCCGATGTTCCATGTGTATGCGCTCGGCGTGGTGCTGCTGATGAACATCGCCGACGGCAACGAGATCCTGCTGCGGCCGCGCTTCGACATCCCGACCACCATCGAGGACATCGCCACCAAGCGCGCCACGAGTTTTCCCGCGGTGCCGACGATGCTGATCGCGCTGCTGAGCACGCCGGGCATCGAGGCGCATGATTTCAGCTCGCTGACCATGGTGGGCTCGGGCGGCGCGCCGCTGCCGACCGACGTGTGCGAGCGGGCCGAGCGGCTGGTGGGCCAGCAGCTGCGGCAGGGCTGGGGGATGACGGAGACGGCAGCCATCGGCACCCGTGTGCCGCCGGGGCTGAAGGCCACGCCCGGGCTGGTGGGCGTGCCGCTGCCCAACATCGAAATGCGCATCGTGGCGCTGGACGAGCCAACGCGGGCGCTGCCGCCTGGCGAGGTGGGCGAGATTGCCATACGCGGGCCAAACCTGTTCGGCGGCTACTGGAACCAGCCCGAGCTCTCGCGCCAATGCTTTGCCGACGGCTTTTTCCTGACCGGCGATATCGGGCATATGAGCGCGGACGGGCTGTTCACGCTGGTGGACCGCAAGAAGCGGATGATCATTTCCGGCGGCTTCAACGTCTATCCCGCCATGATCGAGAACAGCATCTACGAGCACCCCGACGTGGAGGAGGTGATCGTGATCGGCGTGCCGGATGATTACCGCGGCGAGGCGGCCAAGGCGTTCATCAAGCAGCGCGCGGGCACCAAGCCGATGGATATCGACGCGCTGCGCGCCTTCCTGGCCGACAAGGTGGGCCGGCACGAGATGCCCAAGGCGCTGGAGCTGCGGGATTCGTTGCCGAGGAGCCCTGTTGGAAAGCTGCTGGCGACCCAATTGGCTGACGAGGAACGCGCCAAAGCGGCGCAGCCCCAGGCTCCCGCCTGACCGTTTCCTGCTCCTTTTCTCCGGAAGAGGAGGCCTGGCTTTTCCCCATCTTCCGAGGAACCCACCGATGGACCTTCGTTTCACCCCCGAGGAAGTCGCCTTCCGCGACGAGATGCGCACCTTCTTCCGCGAGAACATTCCGGCCGAGATCCGCAACCGCCTGGGCGCCGGCCGGCATGTGAGCAAGGCGGAGTGGGTGGAGAGCCAGCGCATCATGAACAAGCACGGCCTGGCCGTGCCGCACTGGCCGGTGGAGCATGGCGGCCGCGGCTGGAGCCCGATCCAGCTCTACATCTACAACGAAGAGATGATGAGCGAGAACTGCCCCACGCCCCTGCCCTTCAACACCCACATGGTGGGCCCGGTGATCGCGGCGTTCGGCAACGAGGAGCAGAAGGCCAAGTATCTGCCGCGCATCGCCAACATCGACGATTGGTGGTGCCAGGGCTTCAGCGAGCCGGGCGCCGGATCGGACCTCGCCAGCCTGAAGACGAAGGCCGTGCGCGAGGGCGACGAGTGGGTGATCAACGGCCAGAAGACCTGGACCACGCTGGGCCAGTGGGCCGACTGGATCTTCGTGCTGGCCCGCACCAACCCCGAGGCGCGCAAGCCGCAGGAAGGCATCAGCTTCATCCTGGTGGACATGAAGACGCCGGGCGTGACCGTGCGGCCGATCCAGCTGATCGACGGCGACTATGAGGTCAACGAGGTGTGGTTCGACGACGTGCGCGTGCCGTACGCGAACCTGGTGGGCCAGGAAAACCGCGGCTGGGATTGCGCGAAGTTCCTGCTGGGCAACGAGCGCAGCAACATCGCGCGCATCGGCGCCAGCAAGGCGCGGCTGAGGCGCATCCGTGAGATCGCCCGCAGCGTGCCCGATGGTGACGGCGCGCTGTGGGACAGCGAGGCGTTCCGCCACAAGGTGGCGGCCGTCGAGATCGAGCTGAAGGCGCTGGAGATGACGCAGCTGCGCGTGGTGGCGGCCGAGCGTGACCACGGCAACAAGCCCAACCCGGCGAGCTCGATCCTGAAGATCAAGGGCAGCGAGATCCAGCAGGCGACGACGGAGCTGGCGCTGCAGATGGCCGGGCCGTTCGCGCTGGCCTATCACGACAGCAACGAGGAAATCCCGGAAGGCAAGAACGACCTGCCGGACGGCTTCGGCTGGGCCGACACGGCGGCGCCGGAGTATTTCAACTACCGCAAGGTGTCGATCTACGGTGGGTCCAACGAGATCCAGCGTAATATCATTGCCAAGATGGTGCTTGGCTTTTAAGGCGAGCCAAGGCCTTCTTTTTTGAAAAAAAGAAGCAAAAAACTTTTGACTCCGCTGTCGCGCGGCTCCCCGGAACCGCGCGACAGCAGATGAAAGTTTTTTGGTTCTTTTTTTCAAAAAAGAACTCTTCCTGTCTTAGCTTTGGGGAAACCGCGATGGACTTCGAATACAGCGACGAACAGCGCATGCTGAAAGACAGCATCGATCGCCTGATCCCGCCCGCCTACGACGATCTGGGCAAGCGCAAGAACACGCAGGCCGAAGGCCACGGGTTCAGCGAGGAGCTGTGGGGCAAGTATGCCGAGCTAGGTCTGACTGCCCTGCCCTTCAGCGAGGAAGATGGCGGGTTCGGTGGCGGCCCGGTGGAGACGATGCTGGTGATGGAAGCGATCGGCCGCGGGCTGGCGCTGGAGCCGTACCTCT
Organism: uncultured Alphaproteobacteria bacterium; assembly: GCA_963751795.1. Taxonomy (GTDB): domain Bacteria; phylum Pseudomonadota; class Alphaproteobacteria; order Acetobacterales; family Acetobacteraceae; genus BOG-908. The sequence goes on along the minus strand of CAVVVI010000004.1, from coordinate 515,755 downwards.
CCTCCGTCGTGGTGGGCGGCAATCTGATCCGGCTGGGCGGCACGCCGGCGCAGCGCGAGGCGACGATCGGCGGCATTGCCGACGGCTCGCTGCGCGTGGCGTTCGCGCATGTGGAGCGCCAGGCGCGTTACGACCTGTTCGACGTGAGCACGCACGCCAAGAAGACCGAGACCGGCTACACGATCGAGGGCGACAAATCCGTCGTGCTGGGCGGCGACAGCGCACAGAAGCTGATCGTGAGCGCGCGCACCTCCTCGGCCAGCCGGCGGGACCGGCACGGCATCACGCTGTTCCTGGTGGATGCGGACGCGCCGGGCATTTCCCGCCGCGGCTTTCCCACGCAGGACGGGCAGCGCGGTGCGGCCATTTCGTTTGCCGGCGTGCAGGTGGGCGCCGATGCGATCATCGGCGAGCTCGACCATGGCGGCGCGCTGATCGAGCATGTGACCGACATTGCGATCGCCGCCGTGTGCTCCGAGGCGGTGGGTGCGATGACGTCGCTGCACGCGCTGACGCTGGATTATCTCAAGACGCGCAAGCAGTTCGGCGTGCCGATCGGCAGCTTTCAGGTGTTGCAGCACAAGGCGGTGGACATGTTCACGGCCCTCGAGCAGGCGCGCAGCATGGCCTATTACGCCGCGATGATGGCGGCCAGCGACGATGCGGACGACCGGCGGCGGGCGCTGTCGGCGGCCAAGGTGCAGATCAACAACTCGGCCAAGTTCGTGGGCGAGACGGCGGTGCAGCTGCATGGCGGCATCGGCGTGACGATGGAGTACCGCGCCGGTCACTACTTCAAGCGCCTGACCATGATTCAAAGCCTGTTCGGCGACACCGACCACCACATGCGCGTGGTGGACCGCGCCGGTGGCATGCTGGAGACGGTCTGAGCCAGGCCACGCCCCATGAAGCTGCCGCGCGCCGGCCGGAGCGGGCCTGGCGGTAGGGTAAGGTGAGCGAAGCGCCCGAACCCGGCCTGATCGCTGCGATCCCGGTGGCGCCCGCGATGCGGCCCAAGGGGCGCCGGCGGCAGAAGCACGCTCTGGTCATGGTGGGCGACTACACGCTCACCAAGACCGGCGTGTCGCGCTACGACTGGGCCGATCCCTACCGCGTGGCGGTGGACCTGACCTGGCCGCAATTCATCGTGGCCCTCGTGGTGTTCTATGTGGCGGTGATCGCGCTGTTCGCCGTGGCCCTGGCCGCGGTGCCGGGCGCGGTGGCCAATGCGCGGCCTTACTCGTTTGCCGACCATTTCTTCTTCAGCCTGGAGACGCTGGCCACCGTCGGCTACGGGTTCATGTATCCGGCCACGCTGTACGGCCATTGCGTGGCCGCCGTGGAGATCATGACCGGGCTGGCGTTCACCGCCATCCTGACCGGGTTGATCTTCGTGCGCTTCTCCAAGCCGCGGGCGAAGTTCCTGTTTGCGGACAACCCCGTCGTGACCACGCATAACGGCGTACAGACGCTGATGCTGCGGGTGGGCAACGGGCGGGCGAGCGTGCTGGCCGATGCCAAGGTGAAGATCAGCGTGCTGATTTCGGAGACCTCGGCCGAGGGCGTAAGCTTCCGCCGCACGCATGAGCTGGCGCTGGTGCGCGCCTCCATCCCGGTGTTCCCGCTGACCTGGACCATCATGCACGAGATCGACACGCACAGCCCGCTGCACGGGATGAGCGAGCGGGGCTTCGTGGCTGCCGATACGCGGCTGTTCGTCTCGTTCGAGGCGCGCGATCCGGCCCTGGCGCTGGTGGTGCACGATCTGCGCAGCTATGGGCCGGAGGCGGTGCTGTTCGGCATGCGGTACAACGATGTGATCAGCATCGATTCCAGCGGGCATTCCTGCGCCGACATGACCCGCATCAGCGAGGTGGCCCGGGAATGAGCGCCACCGCTGGCGGGCCGGACCTGCCGAAGCGGCGCTAGGGGTGGCGGAGGGGGAGCACACCAACCGGCGGCGGGAGACGCTGCTGCGGCTGCCGATCGGCGAGCTGGCGACCTGGCAGCTTCTATGCACTTGCCAGCCCTGCCGTTCGGAGCGGATGGTGGCGCTGAGGACGCTGGTCGAGCGCTGCGGACCGGAAATGCGATTGGCCGTGCTGCTGCCGCGCCTGCGGTGCCGGGCGGATGGCTGCCGGCAGGCGCCGGCCCGCGTGGTGCTGAGAAACAAGGATCCGGCGCGCAAGGACGGGCCCAGCTTCGTGACCATCGTGCTGCGGCAGCAGGCGCCGCATCCGAAATGACACCAGCCGCGTAATGAGCGGAACCGACTCGGCTAGAGAACATTATCATCAGGGTAAGGGCGTGCAGGAGGAGCTGACCGTGGCAGCAAGGACATCATGCGAGACGGCGCTGATCGAGGCGATCGCCCACGCGCAGCGCTACAAGGAGACGGACGTGGCGCTCAGCCTGGCGCTCGCGCTGGAACGCGTGCGGTCGGGCCGGTAGCGGCGAAGGGGACAGATGGCCGATGGCAGCGGATAAGAAGCAGCCGGCCGACTACATCTTCTTCGGACGGCGCCTGTCCGACAAACTGCATATTGCCTTCGACAAAGCCTGCGACGTGGGCGAGCTGGAAATTGCCGCCACCCTGCTGCAGATGCTCGAGCGGCTTGCGGCCAAGGAGGGGGCCAGCTCGGAGTTCCGGCGCCGGGTTGCGACCGAAAGCCTGGTCGAGGCGCATGCCCGCCTTTGGCTGCTGCGCAACGACGCTGCGGCGGACTGAAACCGCCCGCTGGCCTTGCCTAGCGGCGCCGGCGCGGTCCGGCGGCCAGGGCCAGAGCGGCCATGCCGGCCACGGCGGCGAGCGTGGCGCCGGGGTTGAGCTGGGCTTCGAGCGCCAGGCTGGTCTTGCGCGTCATCGGGTGCAGGCTGCTGTTCTCGTGGGAGTCGGCACGCGGCTCGTAGAGGTTGTCGCGCTGCGCCTCGTCGCCCGGGTTCTTGGTGGTCATGCTGGCATGGCCCACCCGCGCGGCGATCCAATCCATCGCACGGGGTGCAACCAGATTGCCCAGCACCATGCTGACACCGCCGGCGCCGCCGATGGTCAGATCGCGCACCGGCGTGGCGCAGGCATGCATGATGGCGCGCGCCACCAGATGCGGGTCGTAGGCCGGCGGCGGGTTGCGGGTGCCCACGCTGTCCATGCGGTTGCGCGCGTGGTCGGTGAACGGCGTGTTGATGGCGGCTGGCTTGATCAGGGTCAGCGAAATCGGCTGGTGGCTCGCTTCGGTTTCGCGGCGGAAGGCTTCGGTGAAGCCTTTGACGGCGAATTTGGAGGCGCAGTAGGCGCCCTGGTAGGGGATCGCCACCTCGCCCAGCACGCTGCCGACGTTGATGATGGCGCCGCCATGCGCCTTGAGGTGCTCGGCCGCGATCAGCGTGCCATGCACCACGCCCCAGTAGTTGACGTCGAACAGGCGGCGCTGGTCGGCCAGTGCCACCGCGTCCAGCCGGCCGTAGATGAAGGCCCCCGCGTCGCTGATCCAGGTATCGAAGCTGCCGAAGGCGGTGATCGCGTGGGCGGCCGCCTGGCGCAGCTCGGCCTCGTCGGCAACATCGGCTACCGCGTATTCCACCTTGCTGCCCTGCGCCTGCAGCTCGGCCTGGATGGCCTTCAGCGCATCCTCGTTGCGCGCGATCAGGAACAGGTTGGCGCCGTTGGCCGCCAGCATGCGCGCGGTGGTCAGCCCGATGCCGGAGGTGCCGCCGGTCAGTACGATAGTCTGCCTGGCGACAGGCTTGAGGGTGATGCGCGGCATGGGAGTCTCCGAGGCTGGTAGGCAGGCAACACGCCGGCGACGACCGGGTTGCGGCCCGAGCGGGTTGCGATATGAACGGCGGGCGCGGCGCCGGACGGATGCTTGCGGCGCACACCCAGGAGCAGGCACGTCAGTTTGAGGCAGGCAGGATCCCCGTTCGGGCCGCGCGCGAGGCTGCGCGCGCCGGCCCGCAAAATCGGCCTGCTGGCCTCGGCCCTGCTCGCCGGCCTGCCGGCGCGTGCGCAGCCAGCACCGGTGCCCGAACTGCTCGAAGTGACGGCCACGCGGGTGCCCGAGCCGGTATCCACCGTGCCCGCCTCGGTGAGTGTCGTCTCGGGCGAGGAGCTGCGTGCGCGCGACGTGCACGATCTGGCGGGCGCGCTGGCGCTGGTACCCGGCGTGGAGGCGCCGGCCGGCGGGGATGCCGGCCCGGCCAGCGCGGTGCCTTCCTTCCTCGGGCTGCACGAATTCGATGCGTTCCTGCTGGTGGTCGATGGCGTGCCGTGGGGCGGGGCCTTAAACCCTTCGATCCCGACGCTGGATTTCGCCGACGTGCAGCGGATCGAGGTGCTGAAGGGCTCGGCCCCGGTCACCTACGGCGCCACCGCGTTCGTCGGCGTGATCCAGGTGATCCACTACCCGGCCGGGCACGCGGCCAGCGAGGTGCGGCTGGGCTACGGGAGCCATGGCGAGGCGCGGGGCGAACTCTCGGCCGTGTTGCCGGCGATCGGCGGCTACGTCCAATCGCTGTCGTTGCAGGGCCAGTCGCAGGGGTTCGCCGACCGGCGCGAGCAGATCGGCGCGGGCAAGCTGCTGTATCGCGGCGCCGCCGAGCTGGGCGGCGGGCAGTTCCGCGTCGATATCGACCTCGCCATCGAACGCACCACGCCGCCTAGTCCGGTGGTGCGCGTCGGCGCCGGGCTGACCACGCGCACGCCGCTCGACGCCAATTATAACCCGGCGGATGCGCGCATCGACGAGACCCGCCCGCATGGGGTGCTCGGCTACGGCCACGCCACGCCGTTGGGGCGGTGGGAGACCACCGCATCCTTCGCCTATTCGGCGATCACCGACATACGCGGCTTCCTGCGGCCGAGCCTGATCGATAACGGGTCGCCCAACGCCAACTCGCAATCGCAGCGCCGGCGCGTGCAGGACGGCTATCTGGACAGCCACATCAGCGCCGAGCCGAGCCGCACGGTCAGCATCCTGTACGGCGCCGACATGCTGTACGGGCTGGGCAGGCAGGCGAGCAGCAACGGCGCCTATTACGCCGCGCTGGCTGCGCCGATGCCGCCGGCCACCAGCGCGCTGCATATCGACGAGATCAACAGCATTGCCGATCAGCGCGTGTTCCTGGGCCAGTATGTGCAGGCCGACTGGAAGCCGGTGCGGCGGCTGGACCTGACCGCGGGGTTGCGCCTGAACGAAACGTACGAGCGGCTGCGTTCGGCGCATGTGGACGGCTTCTCGCCGGCCAACGATGCGGCCTTCGCCTCCGAACGGCGGCAGACGCGGCCGAGCTTCATGCTGGGCGCCAGTTACGCGGCCTGGCGGCACGGCCCCGACGAGGCGGTGCTGTATGCGGATTACCGCGATACGTTCAAGCCGGCGGCGATCGATTTCGGCCCGGATCTGACACCCAACGTGCTGCAGGCGGAGACGGCGCGCTCGGCCGAGATCGGCCTGAAGGGCAAGCTGGCAGGTGGCGTGCTGGAGTACGACACCGAGGCGTTCCGCGTCGATTTCCGCAACCTTGTCGTCGCCACCACCAACGTTGCGGGCCAGCCGGTGCTGCAGAATGCCGGCGGCGAGCTGCTGCAAGGCGCCGAAGCGGGGCTGCGCGCACGTCTGCCGCACAGCCTGACGCTGGCCGGCAATGTCAGCTACCACGACGCGCGCTTTACGCATTACGTGGCGACGGAAGGCGGCGCCAATGTCGATGCGTCCGGCCACGCGCTGCCGCTCTCGCCTCGCTGGCTGGCCTCCGGCGGGGTGCTGTACGAGCCGGCCTCCGGCCTGCACGGCTCGCTTACGGCCGATTACGTCGGGCGGCGCACGCTCGACATTGCGGGCACGGCGGTGGCCGGGGGCTACGTCACCTGCGACGGGACGGCCGGCTACCGCTTCGGCGACTACGATGCGGTGCTCAGCGCCACGAACCTGTCGGATGCGCGGCCGCCGGTCACGCAGAGCGAGTTCGGCGATTCATCGTATTACAGGCGGCAGGGGCGCACCTTGCTGTTCACCATCGCCGCGCGGCTGGGCGCGTAGGCCGGCACGCCGCCGCGGATGGCGGCCGGCCGCAGCACCTACTCCGTCACCGGGCAGATTCCGGCCTGCTTCAGCTTGCCGTCGAACGCCGCCAGCGGGCCGCTGCGCAGCTGCTGCCAGGCCGCCAGCTGCGTGCCCAATTGCGCGTGCAGCGACTGGTACATGGCGCGGTGCTGCGCCGTCACCGGCGTGTCGGCATCGCCCAGGCTGAGCGCGAAAGCGGCGTATTGCTCGTTGAGCATGCCGGGGAAGGCCAGGTTGGCTTCCGAGCCCTTCATGTTGACCTGCATCAGCGCCTCCTCGATCGGCCGCGTCTGCTTGCCCAGCGCGTCGGCCGCCTCGGCCACGTCGTGCGTGGCGGCACACTCGCCAATGCCGGCGCGCACGCGCGAGAGACCGGCCTGCATCTTGCGGATCTGGTTCACCGCGCGGTGCAGCTGGTCGATATCGGCGAGCGTGGCCACCGCCATCGCGGTCTTCTCGGCGACTGCCGCCTCGTGCCCGGCCTCGCGCGGGTCGATGTCGATCACCAGCGTGGCGGTTTTTACCTGGCCGTCGGCCGCCAGCCGCACCTGGTAGGTGCCGGGGGCCACCACCGGGCCGCGCGGCGCCTGGTCCGAGTAGAAGGCGCCGGGGATCTGCACCGGGTCGTCCATGCGCAGATCCCACACCAGGCGGTTCATGCCCGGCTTGGCGGGGATCAGCCCGTCCTCGACGATGCGGTCCGGCCACTCGGCGGGCTGGGCCTCCTTGTCGGTGTGCGTGCTTGACATGTGGCGCATGCGCTTGCCCTGGGCGTCCAGGATATCGACGGTCAACTCGCCTTTCGGCGCTGCGGGCAGCACGTAGTCGATCAGCGCGCCGGCCGGCGGGTTGGCGCCTACCGGATGGCGGCTGTCCACGTCGTCGGGGTATTGCAGCCGCAGTGCGTGCTCGGGCGCGTAAAGCACCATGGACGCGACCGGGCCGGCAGCCGCCTGGCGCAGCGGGGTCACATCGTCCAACACCCAAAAGGCGCGGCCATGGGTGGCGACCGCCAGGTCGTTGCCGTGCACGATCAGGTCGTGCACCGGCGTGCTGGGCAGGTTCAGCTGCAGCGACTGCCAGTTGGCGCCATCGTTGAACGAGACGAACACGCCGCGCTCGGTGCCGGCATACAGCAGCCCGCGGCGCACCGGGTCTTCGCGCACGGCATGCACGATGGCGCCGTCCGGCAGGCCGGCAACGATCGGCGTCCAGGTGGCACCGGCATCGGCCGTCTTCCACGCGTACGGGGCCACGTCGTCCAGCTTGTGGCGATCGACGGCGAGATAGGCCACGCCGGCATCGTGCGGCGAGGGCTCGATCATGCTGACCGTGCTCCACGGCTTGAGGTCGGCCGGGGTGCGTGCGGCCCAGTGCGCGCCGCCATCGTCGGTCAGCTGCACCAGCCCGTCATCGGTGCCGGCCCAGATCATGCCGCGTTTGATCGGCGATTCCGCCAGGGCGAATACCGTGTCGTAGTACTCGACGCTGGTGATGTCTTTCGTCAGCGGCCCGCCCGAGGGGCCCTGCTTGGATTTGTCGTTGCGCGTGAGGTCGGGGCTGATCACCTGCCAGCTCAGCCCGTGATCGGTGGTCTTCCACACCGCCTCGGAGGCTGCGTACAGCACGTCCGGATCGTGCGGCGAGAGCATCAGCGGCGAGGTCCAGTTGAAGCGGTGGGCCAGCTCGCCGGCGGGGTGGCCGGAATTGTCCACCGGATAGGCGCTGATATCCTGCGTCTGCTCGCGGTGCTTGTCGAAACGGCCGATCTGGTTTTCCGAATCGGAGTAGATGATGGAAGCGTCACGCGGATCGGGCAGCACGAAGCCGCATTCGCCGCCGCCTGCCGGATACCAGTCGCGCGGCCCGATCACGCCGGCATCGCTGTAGGTGGCGACGGCCAGGTTCGAATTGTCCTGCTGCGCGCCGTACAGGAAATACGGGAAGCGCGTGTCGGCGGCGACGTGGTAAAATTGCGCGGTGGGCTGGTTGTCCTGCGTGCTCCAATGCGCGCCGCCATCCAGCGACACGCTGGCGCCGCCGTCATTGGCGTTGATCATGCGCTTGGGGTCGGCGGGATCGATCCACAGCGCGTGGTGGTCGCCATGCGTGGCGGGCACCAGGTTGAAGCTCTTGCCGCCATCGGTGGAGCGCAGCATGCCGGTGTTGAGCGCGTAGACGGTGTCGATCGCCTTGGGATCGGCGTAGATTTTCGAGAAATACCACGCGCGCTGGCGGATGCGGCCATCCTGGCTCACGCGCTCCCAGGTCTCGCCGCGATCGTCCGAGCGGTACAGCCCGCCATCCTGCGCCTCGATCATGGCATAGACGCGCTTGGAATCGGCCGGCGAGACGGCGACGTCGATGCGGCCGAGGATGCCGCCGGGCAGGCCGTGGCCGTGCAGCTCGGTCCAGGTGACGCCGCCATCGGTGGAGCGGAACAGGCCGCTGCCCGGGCCGCCGCTGGAGAAATTCCACGGCTGGCGGCGCACTTGCCAGAGGGCCGCGTAGATGGTGCGCGGATCGTGCGGATCGGCGGTGATGTCGATCGCGCCGGTCTGGTCGTCGCGGAACAGCACGCGCGTCCAGCTGCGCCCGGCATTGGTGGTGCGGAACACGCCGCGTTCCGGGTTGGGGCCGAAGGCGTGGCCGATGGCGGCCACCAGCACGGTATCCGGGTTGGCGGGATCGACGATCACCGCGCCGATCTGGCGGCTGTCGCGCAGCCCGATATTGGCCCAGGTGCGGCCGGCATCGGCCGAGCGGTAGATGCCGTCGCCATAGGTGATGTCGCCGCGCAACGCGCCCTCGCCGGTGCCGGCATAGACGATGTTGGGGTTGGAGGGTGCGACCGCGATGGCGCCGATGGACGCGATCTTCTGCGCATCGAAGATCGGCCGCCAGGTGGCACCCGAATCCTGCGTCTTCCACACGCCGCCGGCGGCGGCACCGAAATAGAAGGTGCCCGGCTCGCCCGGCACGCCGGCGACGGCCAGCGCGCGGCCACCGCGGAACGGCCCGATGCCGCGCCACTGCATGGCGCCGAACGACGCGGGATCGACCTGCGGCGCAGGCTCGGCCGCGCGGGCGCCGAGGGAGAGGAGCGCCACGCCGGCCAGCAGGGCCGCGCGGGTGAAGGCTGGACGGCGAAGGCTCATTGGGTGCTCCGGTGTGGGGTGGCCTGCACGCTGGCGCGCAATCCCTGCCAGCGTGACAGGGCGGCGGCCAGCGCCGCGGCGTTCTGCCGGAAGCCGCTGACAGCATCCGGCGTGGGTGCCGCATCCGCACCGTCCACCGCCTGCGCCAGCCTGTCGAGACGGAGCGAGATGGTGCTCAGCCCTTCGGCCGGCGCGCCGGGGCGCGGGCGGGCGGCGCTGAACGGATCAGGCTGGGCGGCGACGAGATCGTCGAGCTGCCCAAGCAGGGGCGCGCGCGCCGGATCGTGGGCCAGCGTCTCGCGCAGGTGGCCGGCATCGTCGAGCGCGCTCCTCACCTGCACGCGGGCCGTCTCGATGGCGCGCGCCAGGGTGTATTGCGCGGCCAGGTCGCCGGGGTGCAGGCGCAGGCGGGGGTCGGGCAAGATGCGCAACGGCTGGCGCAGCGCGCCGGCCGGCGTGGTGAGCACCACGGTGTAGGTGCCGGGCGGCGCCCACACCCCCTCCGGCTCCGGGTCGCCGCCATGCAGGCCGGCCGGGCGCGTGCAGTGCAGGTCCCACACGAAACGCTGTGCGCCCGGCGTGGCGCGCGGCATGGCGGGGGCCGGCAGCCATTGCGCAGGCACCGTCATCGTGGCCGGGTCGGGCGCCGGATGGGCGTCGGTGCTCGATGCCGTGCGCAGCGTGGCGCCGGCCGCGTCCTCGATGGCGATGCTCACCGGGCCGGCAATGCCGGGCGGCAGCACGAAATCGATGATCGCGCCCGCGGGCGGATTGGCGGCCATCGGTTCGTCGCGCGGCATCGGCGTGCCGGTGAAGGCGGGCGGGTGCAGGCGGATGGCCGGCGCGGGCGGGAACAGCATGGCGGCGGCGGCGGGCGGGCTCGCGGCCAGCGTGCGGAGCTGCGCCATGTCGTCGAGCACGTAGAAGCCGCGGCCATGGGTGGCGATCACCAGGTCGTCGCCATGCACGGTGATGTCGCGCACGCTGGTGCGCGGCAGGCCGTTCTGCAGTGGCTGCCAGTGCGCGCCATCGTCGAAGGAGACGTAGGCGCCGCTTTCCGTGCCGGCGTAGAGCAGGCCGCGCTGCACCGGATCCTCGCGCACCACGTTGACGCTGTTGCGCACCGCATCGCCCAGGCCCGCGGTAATGGCGGCCCAGCTGCGGCCGCCATCATGCGTGCGCAGCAGATAGGGCGCGGGGTCGTCCAGCCGGTGGCGGTCGATGGCGGCATAGGCGGTGGCGGCGTCGAAATGGCCGGCTTCCAGCACGCCCACTTTCGACCAGGGGCCCACGCTGGGCGGTGTCACGTCGGCCCAGTGCGCGCCATCGTCCTGGGTGCGCCAGATCAGGCCGTCATCGGTGCCGGCCCAGATCAGGCCGGCCTGCAGCGGCGAGGGTGCCAGCGCATACACCACGCCGCGGCGCGGCCCGGCTTCGGGCATGTCGGCGCGCGTGGGTGCATCCAGCGTGGCGGGGATGCCGGGATCGGGGCGGGTGAGGTCCGGGCTCAGCTTCGCCCAGCTCTGCCCGCCATCGGCGGTGCGAAAGACGTGCTGGTTGGCGAAATACAGCGCGTGGTCCCTGGGGCCGAAGGCCAGCGGCAGCGTCCAGGTGCTGCGGTATTTGGCCGGAAAGGCCAGCGTGGGATCGACGCTGCGCATCTGGCCGGATTTCAGGTCCAGCCGGTCCACCCGCCCGCCATAGACGACGTCCGGGTCTTCGGGGTCGGGTGCGATATTGTCGCTCTCGCCGCCGGCGGCACTCTCGTGGAAGTCAGGCATGCCGATGCCGTCCGAAGGGCTGTCGGTGCGGCTGGGCACGCTGGCGGCGCCGGAATCCTGCTGGGCGCCATAGACGCGGTAGGGGAAGCGTGTGTCGGTGCTGACGTGGTAGAACTGGCCGGTCGGCTGGTTGAACCAGCTGCTCCAGCTCTGGCCGCCATTCAGCGACACCAGCGCGCCCTGGTCCACGCCGAGGATGCGGCGGGCCGGGTCGGCGGGGTCGATCCACAGGCTGTGGTAGTCGTCGCCGGTGGGATCGCCCAGCACCGGCACGAAATGCGCGCCGCCATCGTCCGAGCGCAGCATCACCGTGTCGCACACCCACACCGTGTCGGGCTTGGCCGGATCGGCGGTGATGCCGGAGAAATACCAGGCGCGCTCGAGGATGCGCCGGTCGTCGCTGACGCGCACCCAGTCCGCCCCCGCGTTCTCCGACCGGTAGAGGCCGGCGCCGGGCGCACCGTCGCGCGTGTCGATCAGCGCGTACACACGGTCCGGCCGGGCCGGGGTGGTGGCGATGCCGATGCGGCCGGGGGCGGCCGGCAGGCCGTGGCCGGTGAGCGCCACCCAGGTCGCGCCGCCATCGGTGGATTTGTAGAGCCCGCTGCCCGGGCCGCTGGAGGGCGGATAGACGTTCCAGGGCGGCCGGCGGGTCTGCCACAGCGCGGCATACACCACCGAGGGGTCGCCGGGCCGGTACGCCATGTCGATGGCGCCGGTATCGGCATCGTGGAACAGGGTTTTCGTCCAGCTGGCGCCGCCATCGGTGGAGCGGAAGATGCCGCGCTCCGCATTGGGGCCGTACGGGTGGCCCAGGGCGGCGACGAGCACGGTGGCGGCATCGCGCGGATCGACCAGGATGCGGCCGATCTGCTGGGTGTCGGCCAGGCCCAGAGGCGACCAGTGGGCGCCGCCGTCGCGGCTGCCGAAGATGCCCTGGCCCTGCGCGATGTCGGACCGCATGTCCGCCTCACCGGTGCCGACATAGATGGTGGCCGGCGCCGATGGGGCCACGGCCAGGGCGCCGATGGCGCCGACCGGTGCGGCATCGAAGATCGGCTGCCAAGTGCGGCCGGCATCATCGGTGCGCCACACGCCGCCATTGACGGCGCCGAAATAGAATCGCTCCCGCCGGTCCGGCGCGCCCTGCACCGCCAGCACGCGGCCGCCGCGGAACGGGCCGATGGAGCGCCAGCGCAGGTTCTGCAGCAGGCTGGGGTCGATCGGGGCGGCCCGGGCGGGGACGGTCATGGCCAGCAGGGGGAGCAGGAGTGCCAGGCGGCGGAGGATCATGGCACCCTGCGTAGCAGGCGGCGCGGCATCGTGGCACCCTGCCCGGCCGGCCGGCGGGGCAGCGTCAGCGGAAATCCCTGGTGCCGACCTTGATGCCGCGCATATCCGGCGCGCCGCCGTGTTTGGCCTCGTCGCCGCGGCCGGTGCGCAGCGGGAACGCCTCGGGCGCGCGGCCGATGCCCGGCGCCCATGCCTCGTCGCGCTGGCCCACGCTGCGCAGCAGCGCCGAACAATCCTCCAGCCGGTCCACGATGATGTGGATCACGCTGCCTTCACGCTGCAGCTTGCCGTGGCACGCCACCATGCCGGCCGACAGGATCAGCCGGCGCTGGCGTTCGAACACCGCCGGCCAGACGATGAGGTTGGCGTGGCCGGTCTCGTCCTCGATGGTGATGAACATTACGCCCTTGGCGCTGCCCGGCTTCTGGCGCACCAGCACGATGCCGGCGATGGCGAGGCGCTGGCCGTCGCGCGTGTGTTCCAGCTCGGCGGCGCGCACCATGCCCTGGGCCGCCAGTTCGGCGCGCAGGAAGGCGAGCGGGTGCCGGCGCAACGTAAGCCCGGTGCTGCGGTAATCCTCCACCACCTCGCGCCCCGGCTGGAGCGGCGCCAGCGCGGTGGCCGGCTCGGTGAAATCCTCGCGGCCGGCGAATAGCGGCAGGTCGGCCGGTGCCAGGGCCCGCACTTCCCACAGTGCGCGGCGGCGGTCGGCCCCCAGGCAGGCGAACGCGTCGGCTTCGGCCAGGCGCTCGAGCGCGCCGGGCTGCAGGGCAGTGCGGCGGTGCAGGTCGGCGATGCCGGCATACGGGCTGTCGCGCGCCGCGATCAGGCGTTGGGCATCCTTGTTGGCCAGCCCCTTGGCCATGCGCAGGCCGAGGCGCACGGCCAGCAGGCGGCCGGCCGGCTCCAACGTGCAATCCCACCGGCTGTCGTTGATGCTGACCGGGCGCACTTCCACGCCGTGCTGGCGGGCATCGCGCACGATCTGCGCCGGCGCGTAGAAGCCCATCGGCTGGGCGTTGAGCAGGGCGCAGGCGAACACGTCCGGATGGTGGCATTTCATCCATGAGCTGGCGTAAGCGATCAGCGCGAAGCTGGCGGCGTGGCTTTCGGGAAAACCGTAGCTGCCGAAACCCTCAATCTGCTTGAAGGTGCGTTCGGCAAAGGCGCGCGGATAGCCGCGCGCGACCATGCCCTCGATCAGCTCGATCTGAAACCTGCTGACGCCGCCGGTAACTTTGAACGTGGCCATGGCGCGGCGCAGCTGGTCGGCCTGGGTAGCGGTGAAGCCGGCGCAGACCATGGCGACCTGCATCGCCTGTTCCTGGAACAGCGGCACGCCCAATGTTTTGCCGAGCACGGCGCGCAGTTCCGGCGTGGGATATTCGGGTGCCTCCAGCCCGTCGCGGCGGCGCAGATAGGGATGCACCATGTCGCCCTGGATCGGGCCGGGGCGGACGATGGCGACCTGGATGACGAGATCGTACAGCTCGCGCGGCTTCATGCGCGGCAGCATGGACATCTGCGCGCGGCTCTCGATCTGGAACACGCCGATCGTGTCGGCGCGCTGGATCATCCGGTACGTCTCGGCATCTTCCGTCGGCACGTCGGCCATGGTGGCCATGGCGATCGCGCGATGCGTGGCCAGCAGATCGAAGGCGCGCCGCATGCAGCCGAGCATGCCCAGCCCGAGCACGTCCACCTTCATGAATTTGAGGTAGTCGATATCGTCCTTGTCCCACTCGATCACCTGGCGGTCGTCCATCGCCGCGGGCTCGATGGGCACCAGCGTGTCCAGCCGGTCCTGCGTGAGGACGAAGCCGCCGGGGTGCTGCGAGAGGTGGCGCGGAAAGCCGATCAGCTCGCGGGCGATCTCCAGCGTCATGCGCAGGCGGCGGTCGGCGAGGTTCAGGTTCAGCGCCTCGGCGTGCTCCTCCTCCACACCGTCGCTGCTCCAGCCCCACACCTGGCCGGCCAGCGCCGCAGTCACGTCTTCGGTGAGGCCCATCACCTTGCCCACTTCGCGCACGGCGCCGCGCGAGCGATAGCGGGCCACGGCCGCGCACAGCGCCGCGCGGTCGCGGCCGTATGTCTCGTAGATCCACTGGATCACTTCCTCGCGCCGCTCGTGCTCGAAATCCACGTCGATATCGGGCGGCTCGCGCCGTTCGGTGCTGAGGAAGCGTTCGAACAGCAGGTTGCTCTGCACCGGATCGATGGCGGTGATGCCGAGCACGTAGCACACGGCGGAGTTGGCGGCACTGCCGCGGCCCTGGCAGAGGATGCCGCGCGAGACCGCAAAGCGGACGATGTTGTGCACGGTAAGGAAATACGGCGCGTACTGCATGTGCGCGATCAGCGCGAGCTCGTGCCTGAGCTGCGCAGTCACTTTCTCGGGCACCGTGCCGTAGCGGCGTTCTGCACCCTGCCAGGTGAGCGCTTCGAGCCGCTGCTGCGCCGTCTGCCCGGGTGTGGTTTCGTGCGGATATTGGTAGCACAGCTCGCGCAGGCTGAACCGGCAGCGCGCGGCGATCTCGCCGCTGCGCGCGACGGCTTCCGGATAGGCGGCGAACAGGCGCGCCATTTCCTCGGGGGCGCGCATGTGGCGTTCCGGTGCGCGGCTGCGGCGGAAGCCGGAATCGTCGATGGTGCAGCCGGCGCGGATGCAGGTGACCACGTCCTGCAGGATGCGGCGGCGCGGCTCGTGATAGAGCACGTCGTTGGTGGCCACGGTGGGTATTTGCGCGGCCTGCGCCATCGTGCTCAGCGCATGCAGGCGCAGGCTGTCGCCGGGGCGGCGGTGCAGGGTCAGCGCCAGATAGGCGCGGCCGGGAAAAGCCCTGTGCAGGCGTGCCAGGTTGGCGCGCAGCGTGTCGTCCGGCTGGTCGGGGATCAGGATGGCGAGCAGGCCTTCGGCATGCGCCGCCAGATCGGCCCAATCCAGGTGGCAGGCGCCTTTGCCGGCGCGGCCCTTGCCGATGCTGAGCAGGCGGCAGAGCCGGGCATAGGCGGCGCGGTCGGTGGGGTAGGCCAGGACGGAGATGCCGCAGCGCAGGTCGATACGGCAGCCGATGACGAGGCGGATGCCCACCTCGTCGGCACGCTGATGCGCACGCGCGATGCCGGCCAGCGTGTTGCGGTCGGTGATGGCCAGCGCTTCGCAGCCGAAATGCTTGGCCTGGGCGAGCAGCTCCTCCACATGCGAGGCGCCCTGCAGGAAGCTGTAGTTCGAGGTGGTCTGCAGGTCGGTGTACATCGCGGCGCGGGCGCGGTCAGCGGCGCGGATCGGCGGCGCGCAGGCGCGGCGGTGCGGGCCTCATCCGAATAGGCCGTGCAGGAACCAGGTGAGGTCGCCGGTGGCCGCCTGCTCGCCGTCGCCGCGCCGGAACAGCCAGAAGCGCTGCCCGGTCTCGTCCTCCACGGTGAAATAGTCGCGCACCGCCCAGGTCTCGCCGTCATCGCGCCACCACTCGCCGAACACGCGCTCGGGGCCATCGGCGCGGCGCACGCGATGCGAGCGGCGGCGCCAGATGAAGGAAGCCGGCGCGTGGTCAGGCAGCAGGGCCATCGCCTCGATCCGGCAAGGCGGCGTGAACAGGCGGGCGGGGCGCGGCAGGCGGTCGGGCCAGCCCTGCCCTTCGCCCGCCAGCGCGGGGGCCGCGACGGGGGCCAGCGCGGGGGCCGCGACGGCGGCCAGAGGGGGAATGGCGCGGATGCTGCGCTCGGGCACGTCGCTTTCCACAGGGGCAGCGCGGAACACCGCGTGCTCGCCCAGGCGGTTCAGCAGGGTGTCGATCAGACTGGCCAGTTCCGGCGTCTGATCGGCGCAGAGTTCGCTGAGCGTCTGGCGGGCATCGAGCGGCGTGGTCATGCAGGCGGTCAGCATCATCGCCTCGATGCCGAAACCGGGGTCGATGGTTTCCAGCTGGGCCACCAGCAGGCGGGTGAGGTGGGCGGGATCGCGCGTGGCCGCCGCGGTGCCCACACGGATCGCCTGGCGGGCGCCGTCGATGCGGTGGAACAGCAGATCGAGCCGGGAGGCGCCCAGGCCGCGCTTGGTGAGCTTGCGGCACAGGCTTTCGGCCAGCAGCGTGGTGGCGCGCGCCAGATCGTCGGCGGTGGCGATGGGTTCGGGGAAGCTCTGGCGGCTGCGCGGCAGGCCGGGTGCCGCCGTGGGCTCGATCGGCTCGGCCACCGCGCCGGTGATCTGGTCCAGCCGCCGCAGCACCAGCGTGCCGCAGCGTTTGGCCAGCGGCGCGCGCGGTGCGGCCAGCAGCGCGCCCACGCTGTCGAAGCCCAGCGTGCGCAGGGTGAGCACGGTGGCCTCGTCCAGCCGCAGGGCGGCGGGCGGCAGGGCGGCCACGTGCTGGCGGGTGGCATCGGCCGGCACGATGGTGAGCGGGGCGCAAGCATGGCGGGCCAGCGCGTGGGCCGCGCCGGGCGTGGCGGCTACTGCAGCGCGGCAGGCGATGCCGGCTTCGGCCAGGCGGGCGGCGATGGTCTGCAGCAGGGCCGCCTCGCCGCCCCACAGATGCGTGCAGCCGGTGACATCCATCCACACGCCGTCCGGCGGGCAGGCAGCGGC
The DNA here is from genome assembly GCA_963751795.1 of uncultured Alphaproteobacteria bacterium. Lineage (GTDB taxonomy): Bacteria > Pseudomonadota > Alphaproteobacteria > Acetobacterales > Acetobacteraceae > BOG-908. The sequence continues at coordinate 498,876 of CAVVVI010000004.1, read as the reverse complement.
CAGCGGCGTGAACTGCCGCAGGCACCAGGCCGCCAGGCGGGCCAGGGCTGCGGCATCCTGCTCCGGCACGGCCTCCTCCACGCGCAGATCGGGCACCAGCGCCTGGGCGTGGCCCACCGCCATGCCGGCATGCAGGCCCAGCGCGGCGGCGCGCGCATCCACCGCCATCACCACGCGGCGGGACCCCTGGCGGGCGGCGGTCAGCATGGGGCGCGCATCAGGCGGCACGCCATGCCGGTGCAGCCTGTCGGTCGGCCAGCTCGGCAGGTACAGCGAGACGACCCTGCGCATCACACGCCTCCATGATCCATGTCCTGGGCTCGCCGCCGCGGCAGCGCGTGAGTTCGACCTGCCAGCGCGCGCGCCCGATGCCGCGCACCGGCAGCGGCGCGGAGGGCAGCGGGGTGATGCGCCAGCGCGTGGCCGAAGCCGTCATCCCGGCCTCCTCCGCCCTGCCCTCCCGCCGCCGGCGCAGGGCCACCGCCATCACGCCCGATTTCTCGGCCGCCAGCACCAGCCGGCGCGATGCGGTCATCTCCAGCCGGGTCAGTTCGCCCACCACGGCAGAGAGGCCCGGGTGGCGCAGCGCCTCTTCCATCACCGCCAGCACGGAGGCGTTATCGGCGGCCTGGGCGTGGATGATGCGGCCCGGATGCAGGCCGGCACAGGCCAGGCCGGGGGCGAACAGGTCGGCCGCCGGGGTGCACCACAGCACGGTGCGCGGCAGGCGGGCGAGGATGCCGGCGGCAAACAGGGTGGCGGCGGCGGCCGGCACGCCGTCGGCCCCGCCGCCCGCCACCTCGTGCAGGGCGCCGGTGGCCAGCCCGCCTTCCGGCAGGCAGCCATCGAGCGCGCGCACGCCGAACGCCAGCGGCCGGCCGGGATGGGCAGCCGGCCGTTCCAGCCGGCGCACGCTCTGGCGCAGGCTCTGCAGGCTGACGGCAGGGCAGGTTGGCATCATGTTCTTATTTTGTTCTGGTCCGCCGCCGGGGTCAAGGCCAAACGGCGCCTGTGCCGATCGGCGCCGCCGCCGAGCCGTTGCGCGCGCTGCCGCAAGCAGCATGCGCTCCAGTGCGAGATCCGCAACGACTGCGCGCGCCGGTCTGCACGATCAGCCAGCCTTATCGCCGCCGCGCGATGCCAAACCCTGACGCGCGGCACACGACCGTTCGGAAATTTCTAGACGGGGTCTACAATAATACGCAGCCGGCACGATGCGCCGTGTCACTCCTTGTAGCGGTAACCGATCCCGTACAGCGTCTCGAACGCGTTGAACTCGCCGTCAACCTGCCGGAACTTCTTGCGCACGCGCTTGACGTGGCTGTCGATCGTGCGGTCGTCCACATAGGTGTTCTCGCCATACGCCGCGTCGATCAGCTGGTCGCGGCTTTTCACCATCCCCGGCCGTGCCGCCAGCGCTTTCACCAGCAGGAACTCGGTCACCGTCAGCTGGATGTCGGTGCCTTTCCAGATGCATTGGTGCTTGGTCTCGTCGAGCACCAGGTCGCCGCGCGTGAGGATGCCGCCGGCCGGCGTGCCGGAGCCTTCGGCACGGCTGCTTTCGTTGCGGCGCAGCAACGCGCGGATGCGCTCGATCAGCAGGCGCTGGCTGAACGGCTTGGTGATGTAGTCGTCCGCGCCGAGGCGCAGGCCCATCAGCTCGTCCACCTCCTCGTCCTTGCTGGTCAGGAAGATCACCGGCATCTGCGTGCGCGTGCGCAGGCGCTGCAGCAGCTCCATGCCGTCCATGCGCGGCATCTTGATGTCGAGCACGGCCAGGTCCACCGGCTTGGCGTTGATCGCCTGCAGCGCGCTCTCGCCGTCGGTGTAGGTGCGCACCAGGTAGCCCTCCTGCTCCAGCGTCATGCTCACGCTGGTCAGGATGTTGCGGTCGTCATCGACCAGGGCGATGGTGTGCTTCATGGCGGTCCCCCGAGATTGTCCGGCAGCGCTGGGCCGCGATTGTGGCCGAAGCGTGCCGGCAAAGGAACGCCCCGTGCGGTCGAGCGTAATCACGCCCACCCCGGCGCCGCGGGCCCAGTCAGCCATTGCCTTTCCCGGCCAGTGGAGGCTTTAAGCTACCTGACGCGCCGCACGGACGAAGCATGCCCGGTCGGGCAGCGGCTGCTGGCATGGCGTATGGAGAGCTGGACGGATGGATGCGCGCTTGGAACTGAAGACCGAAGCCAAGGGCCAGGGCCAGGGCCACGCGCCGCTGACCGGGTCGGGTGTGCAGGCGGCCTCCATCGTGCACGCCAACCTGACCGCCCCGCAGCTGGTGGCCCATGCGCTGCGCCGCAACGAAGGCCGCCTGTCGGCCGATGGCGCGCTGATCGTGCGCACGGGCATCCATACCGGGCGGTCGGTGGCCGACAAATATGTGGCCGACGAGCCGGAGACCACCGCCGAAGTGTGGTGGGGCAAGGTGAACCAGAAGCTGCCCCAGCCGCATTTCACCACGCTGAAGCAGCGCGTGCAGGCTTACATGCAGGGGCGCGAGCTGTTCACCCAGGATCTGTATGCCGGCGCCGATCCCGGGCAGCGCATCTGCGTGCGCCTGGTCAGCACCAGCGCGTGGCACACGCTGTTCGCCCGCAACATGTTCATCCGCCCCAAACAGGCCGATCTGGCCGGCTTCCAGCCCGATTACGTCATCCTGCACGCGCCGGATTTCCAGGCCGATCCGGCCATCGACGGCGTGCGCAGCAGCACCGCCATCGCGCTGAGCTTCGCCGAGCGCCGCATCATCATCGCCGGCACCGAATATGCGGGCGAGATCAAGAAATCCATCTTCACGGTGATGAACTGGAAGCTGCCCGCCTCCGGCGTGATGCCGATGCATTGCAGCGCCAATATCGGCGCCGATGGCGACACCGCGCTGTTCTTCGGCCTGTCGGGCACCGGCAAGACCACGCTCAGCTCGGATCCCGCCCGCGCGCTGATCGGCGATGACGAGCACGGCTGGGGGCCGGACGGCATCTTCAACTTCGAGGGCGGCTGCTACGCCAAGGTGATCAATTTGTCGGCCGAGGCCGAGCCGCAGATCTGGAACGCCACGCACCGTTTCGGCACCGTGCTGGAAAACGTGGTCGCCGACCCTTGCGGCAAGCTCGATCTGACGGACGCCGCCTACACCGAGAACACGCGCGCCTGCTATCCGATCGAGGCGATCCCCAACGCCGAGCTGTCGGGCCGCGGCGGCCAGCCGAAGAACGTGATTTTCCTCACCGCCGACGCGTTCGGCGTGCTGCCGCCGATCGCCAGGCTGACGCCGGCGCAGGCGATGTATCATTACCTCAGCGGCTACACCGCGCGTGTGGCCGGCACCGAGAAGGGGCTGGGCAGCGAGCCGCAGGCGACCTTCTCGACCTGCTTCGGCGCGCCGTTCCTGCCCCGCCGGCCGGAGGAATACGGCAAGCTGCTCGAACAGCTGATCCAGCGCCACGGCGTGGCCTGCTGGCTGGTCAACACCGGCTGGACCGGCGGCAAGTATGGCACCGGCAAGCGCATGGCCATCGGCCATACCCGCGCCTTGCTGCGCGCGGTGCTGGACGGCTCGCTGAACAACGCCCAGTTCAGCCCGGACCCGTTCTTCGGCCTGATGATCCCGCGCGACGTGCCGGGCATCCCCAACGAGGTGCTGGACCCGCGCCGCTCCTGGGCCGACCCGGCGGCGTACGACGCCACCGCAGCCGAGCTGGTATCCCGGTTCGAGGCCAATTTCGCCACCTTTGCCGATGGCGTGGGCGACGACGTGCGGGCCGCGGCCATCCGCAAGGCGGCCTGACGGCGCTGTCCGCCGAGTTCCGGCGCGGTGGGGGGCGGGCCGCCGCGTGAGCCGGACGGAGATGGACAAGATGCTGGCCGGCGCCCCGTACCGGCCCGGCGACCCGGCGCTGCAGGCCGCGATGGCGGTGGCCAAGGCATGGATAGTTGCCTACAACGCCAGCCTGGCCGCCTCGCCCGAACAGCGCCGCGCGCTACTGCGCGAGCGGCTGGGCCATGTGGGCGAAGGCGCCGTGATCCGGCCGCCGTTCCACTGCGATTACGGCTTCAACATCAGCCTCGGTGCCGGCGCGTTCCTCAACTACAATTGCGTGATCCTGGACACCGCCGCGGTGACGATCGGCGAGGGCGCGCAGATCGGCCCCGCGGTGCAGATCTACGCCGCCGACCACCCGCGTGAGGCGGCGCTGCGGCGCGCCGGCCAGGAAATCGCGCGGCCGGTCAGCATCGGCGAGAATGCCTGGATCGGCGGTGGCGCCATCATCCTGCCGGGCGTGCGGATCGGCGCGGACGCGATCGTGGGCGCCGGCGCGGTGGTGACGCGCGACGTGGCCGCCGGCGCTACGGTGGTGGGCAACCCCGCGGCACCGGTGCGCGGCTGACTGTGATGGCGCCACCCCTGCCGGACGCCGCGCGTCCGGCGCTGCTCAGTGCCGGGCGGCAGCGGCTGGTCGCCGTCATCGTGGCCACGGCATTGTTCATGCAGAACCTCGACAGCACGGTGATCGCCACCGCCCTGCCCTCGATGGCGCGCAGCTTCCATGCCGACCCGGTGCACATGAACGTGGCGCTCACCGCGTATCTGTTCGCCGTCGCCGTGTTCATTCCGGCCAGCGGCTGGATGGCCGACCGCTTCGGCACCCGCCAGGTGTTCCGCGCCGCCATCGCCACCTTCACCCTGGGCAGCGTGCTGTGCGGACGTGCCGATACGCTGGGCTTTCTGGTGGCCGCCCGCGTGCTCCAGGGCGCCGGCGGGGCGATGATGCTGCCGGTCGGGCGCCTGGTGCTGCTGCGCTCGGTGCCCAAAGACAGGCTGATCGCAGCGATGGCCTGGGTGACGATGCCGGCGCTGATCGGCCCGGTGATCGGGCCGCCGGTGGGCGGCTTCATCGTCACCTACCTCTCGTGGAACTGGATCTTCGACATCAACGTGCCGATCGGGCTCGCGGGCATCGTGCTGGCCAGCCTGTTCATCCCCGACATGCGCGAACCCGATCCGGGCCGGCTCGATACCGCGGGGCTGCTGCTGAGCGGGCTGTCGCTCGGCGGTTTCATGGGCGTGCTGGAGCTGGCGGGCCGGCATCTGGTGCCGCCTTGGGTGGTGATCGGCATAGCGGCGGCGGCCGTGGTGTGCGGGGCGGGCTACGCCGTGCATGCGCGGCGGCAGGCGCGGCCGCTGTTGGATTTCTCGCTGCTGCTGCTGCCCACTTTCGCGGTGTCGGTGATCGCCGGCTCGCTGTTCCGCATCGGCATCGGCGCCGTGCCGTTCCTGCTGCCGATGATGCTGCAGATCGGGTTCGGCCGCAGCCCGGCGCAAAGCGGCATGATCACGTTTGCCAGCGCGGTGGGCGCGATCGGCGTCAAGCCCGCCACGCAATGGGTGCTGCGCCGCTTCGGCTTTCGCAACGTGCTGGTGGCCAACGGCCTGGCCAGCGCCGTGGCACTCGCCGCCTGCGCCGCGTTTCGCCCCGGCTGGCCGGTCGTGGCGCTGTATGGCGTGCTGGGGCTCAACGGCGTGCTGCGCTCGGTGCAGTTCACCGCCTACAACGCGGTGGCCTATGCCGACGTGCCGCGGGCGCGCATGAGTGCGGCCACCACGCTGTACGCCATGCTGCAGCAGGTCTCGCTCACCGTCGGCATCCCGCTCAGCGCCTTCGTGCTGCAGATGACGCGGGGCGCCGCCGGCCAAGCCGCACCGGCCACCGCGGATTTTGCGCTGGCTTTCCTGGTGGTGGCCGGGATATCGGCACTGGCCGCGCCTGCCTCGTTACTGTTCCCACGCAATGCCGGCCAGGAGATGTCCGGCTGGAAAGACGGAGCCGCCCCTTGAGACCCCTGCTCGCCCCGCTCCTGCTCGCTGCCGGCCTTCTTGCCACGCCACCGGCCGCGCACGCCGCGCCGCGCACGTTGACGGTGTTCGCCGCCGCCAGCCTGACCGACGCGCTGCAGGATATCGGCACGCTGTGGACGGCCGGCGGCCATGGGCGGGTGGTGTTCTCGCTGGCCGCCAGCTCCACCTTGGCGCTGCAGATCGAGCACGGGGCGCCGGCCGACGTGTTCATCTCGGCCGACGAAAAATGGATGGACGAGCTGGCCGCCCAGCGCGGGATCGTCGCCGGAACCCGGGCGGATCTGGTGAGCAACACCCTGGTGCTGGTGGAGCCGAAGGCCACTCTGAAGCCGTTGCTGCTGCGCAGCGGCGTGTCGCTGGACGGCGTGCTGGGTGCCGGGGGCAGGCTGGCGGTGGGCGACCCGGACCATGTGCCCGCCGGCATCTACGCGCAGCAGGCTCTGACCAAGCTGGGGCTGTGGGCCGCGCTGCGGCCTCGTTTGGCGCCGGCCGATTCGGTGCGCTCGGCGCTGCGGCTGGTGGAAGCCGGCGAGGCGCCGGCCGGCATCGTCTATGCCACGGACGTGACGGCCAGCCCGAAGCTCGGCATCGCCGGCACGTTCCCCGAGGATAGCCACGATCCCATCCGCTACCCGGTGGCGCTGACCGCCAACACGCCCGAAGGGCGCGCCTTTCTGGTGTTCCTCGGCTCGCAGCCTGCGCAGGACGTGTTCGCGCATTACGGCTTCCAGCGGCCATGATCCCGGTCGGCAGCGCATCGTGACCGCCGACGAGAGGCAGATCGTCCTCCTCACATTGCGCGTCGCTCTGTTCGCCACGGCGGGCGCGCTGCCCTTTGCGCTGGCCATCGCCACCGCGCTGGCGCGGGGCCGCTTTCCCGGCCGGTTCGTGCTCAATGCGGTGGCGCACCTGCCGCTGGTGCTGCCGCCGGTGGTGACCGGCTGGCTGCTGCTGCTGCTGTTCGGCCTGCACGCACCCCTCGGCGCGCTGCTGTGGCGCTGGTTCCACCTGCGGCTGGTGTTCAGCACGGCCGGCGCGGCCCTGGCCTGCGGGGTGATGGTGCTGCCGCTGATGGTACGTGCGATGCGGCTGTCGCTCGATGCCATCGACCCGCATCTGGAGCAGGCGGCGCGCAGCCTGGGCGCCCATGCCGCCAACCGCTTCTGCACCATCACGCTGCCGCTGGCCGCACCCGGCGTGCTGGCCGCCCTGGTGCTGGGCTACACCGCCTCGCTGGGCGAGTTCGGCGCCGTGATCACCTTCGCCGCCAACATACCCGGCCAGACGCGCACCTTGCCGCTGGCCATCTACACGACGCTGGAAACGCCGGGCGGCGAGGCGCATGCGGCGCGGCTGGCGCTGTTCTCGGTGGCGCTGGCCGCGGGCGGGCTGCTGCTGGCCGAGCTGCTGGCGCCGCGGCGGGTGCGGCGATGACGCTGCGCGTTGCCGTCGAGCACAGTTTCCGCGCCGCCTCGCTCGCGGTTCGGTTCGAAGCGCCGACGCCGGGCGTCACCGCCCTGTTCGGCCCCTCGGGCGCCGGCAAATCCAGCCTGATCCTGGCCATGGCGGGCCTGCTCCGCGCCGACCGGGCGCATGTGGAGCTGGACAATTTGCCCCTGCACGACCTGCCGCCCGAACAGCGCGGCATCGGCATCGTGTTCCAGGAGGGGCGGCTGTTCCCGCACATGTCGGTGGAGGGCAATCTGCGTTACGGGCTGCGCCGGGCCGGGCCGGGCCGGCTTGCCTTCGCCACCATCGTCGATCTGCTGGGGCTGGGCGGGCTGCTGCGCCAGCGGCCGCATACGCTCTCCGGCGGCGAGCGGCAGCGCACCGCCATCGGCCGGGCGCTGCTCAGCCAGCCGCGGCTGCTGCTGATGGACGAGCCGCTCTCCGCCCTCGATCAGCCGCGGCGCGACGAGATCCTGCCCTTCCTCGGCCGGCTGCGCGGCCTGGGCATTCCCATCGTGTACGCCAGCCACGCGCTGGACGAGGTGATGCGGCTGGCCGACACGCTGGTGCTGCTGCAGGACGGCCGCGTGCAGGCCGGCGGGCCGTTGGGGGACGTGGCGACCGACGTGCGCCTGCCGTTGGCCGCGCGCGAAGGTGCCGGCGGCGTGCTGCGCGGCCGCGTCGTCTCCCACGAGGCCGAGCGCCAGCTGAGCGCGGTGGCGTGCGGCGCAGACCTGATCTGGGTGCCGCTGCTGGCGGCACCGATCGGCGCCCCGTTGCGCCTGCTGGTGCCGGCCCGCGAGGTGATCCTGGCGCTCGAGGCGCCGCGCGGCATCAGCGTGAGCAACATGGTGCCCGCCGTGGTGATCGACATGGCCGAACACGTGACGGGCCACGCTGCCCTGATCAGCCTGGAAGCGGGCGGCGGGCAGCTGCTGGCGCGCGTGACGATGGATGCCGCCCGCCGCCTCGGCTTGGGCCCGGGCCGGCAAGTGCTGGCGCTGATCAAGGCAATGTCGCTAGACTTGCTGCAAGAGTAGCGCAGGAGAGCCGACGATGAACGAGATGTCCGGACTGGGCACCGAGCAGACCATCCGCCGCGACCTGGCCGCCGCCTATCGCCTGGTGGCGCTGCACGGATGGGACGACCTGATCTTCACTCATATCTCCGCCCGCCTGCCGGGCCCGGATCACCACTTCCTGATCAACCCATACGGCTACACGTTCGACGAGATCACCGCGAGCAGCCTGGTCAAGGTGGGCATGGACGGCAACGTGATCGGGCAGTCCGAATACAACGTGAACCCGGCCGGCTTCACCATCCATTCCGCCGTGCACGAGGTGCGCGAGGATGCCGGCTGCGTGATGCACGTGCATACGCCGGACGGCACCGCCGTGTCATCCTGCCGCGAGGGGCTGAAGCCGCTGAACCAGACGGCGCAGCTGATCACCGGCGACCTGGCCTACCACGATTACGAGGGCGTGGCGCTGGACCATGACGAACGGCCGCGCCTGCAGAAGGATCTGGGGACGAAGAACCTGATGCTGCTGCGCAATCACGGCACACTGACCGTCGGCCGCACGCCGGCCGAAGCGTTCATCCGCATGTATTACCTGGAGCGCGCCTGCACGATGCAGGTGCGCACGCGCATCCTGGGCACCGACGATTACCCGACCCATCCCGACGTGATCGAGAGCAACGAGCGCATGGGTGCTGCGGCGGGGTTTGCGACCTTGGCGAACAAGCTGTTGTGGCCAGCGATGTTGCGGAAGCTGGACCGGATTGATCCTGGGTATCGGGAGTAAGGAAGCAAAAAACTTTTGCAAACTGGTGCGTCGCGCTGCCCCAACGCGCGCCTAAACTAGAAAAAGTTTTTTGCTTCTTTTTTTCAAAAAAAAAGGCCTTGCTTTGCCCTAAAGCAAATCCTCCACCAGGATCGGCGTCTTACGCACCCGAACCCCCGTCGCATTATAAACCGCGTTGGCGATGGCCGCGTTCATCCCGACAATGCCGATCTCGCCCACGGCCTTGGCGCCGATCGGGTTCACCACCGCGTCTTCCTCGTGGATGGTTTCCACGATCACCTCGCCGATGTCGGCGTTCGTGGAAACGTGGTAGCCGGCCAGATCGGTGTTGGCGAAGCGGGCGCGGGGGCGGTCCACCTGGCTTTCCTCAAGCAGCGCGAAGCTGGCGCCCCACACCATGCCGCCGGCCAGGTTGCTGCGTGCGGTGCGCGGGTTGATGATGCGGCCGCAGGCGAACACGCCCACCATCTTGGCCACGCGCACGGTGCGCAGCAGCGGGTCGATATGCACTTCGGCGAATTGCGCGCCGAAGGAGTAGCTCGCGTAGGTGGGCGTGGTAGGGCCGGCAAAGGCCATGCCGCCGGCCAGGCCCTGGCGCATCTGGTCGTCGCTGAGGGTTGCCGGCTTCCAGTCGGCGGTCTCCTCGATGGCGCCGCTGGTCATGGTGGCGAGCACTTCGGTGGCTGGGCGGCGTTGCCCGTCGGGGCTGACGACCTGGCCGCCCGCCAGCGTCCAGCCGGCCGGCTGGCCGCCACTGGCGGCCGCCAGCAGCGTGGTGCGCACCGCCAGCGCGGCTTTCTGCACCGCCGACCCGCAGGAGCCGGTGGTGATCGAGCCGCCGGCGACCGGGCCGGACGGCAGTGTGGTGTCGCCCAGATGCACGCGCACGAGCTCGTTGGGCACGCCGAGCACATCGGCCGCCACCTGGCCCAGCACGGTGTAGGCGCCGGTGCCCAGATCGTGGGCGGCGCAGCTGACGACGCAGGTGCCGTCGGCGGCGAGGCGAACGCGGGCCGAGGAGGGCGCCATGGCCGACGGGTAGGTGGCCGTGGCGCAGCCCAGGCCGATGAGCAGGCCGCCTGGTGTCGTCAGTGTGCCGGGTTTGGGCCAGCGGCGGTTCCAGCCGAACAGCTCGGCGCCGCGGCGGAAGCAGGGCACCAGCGAGCGGCTGCTCCAGGCGAGACCCTTGACGGGATCGCGCGCCGGCTCGTTGCGCACGCGCAGCTCGATCGGGTCCATGCCGAGCTTTTCGGCCAGCTCGTCCACGGCGCTCTCGAAGCCGAAGAAGCCCGGCGCCTCGGCCGGTGCGCGCTGGAAGCCGGGCGTGTTGACGTCGGTGGCGATGGTGGCTTCGCGCATGCGGATATTGGGCGAGGCATACATGCGTGCCGTGACATCGGTGGCGGGGAACGCCACGTGGTCGATCACCGCGCTCTGCCCCACCTCGTCGTGCAGCACGGCGGTCAGCGTGCCGTCGCGCGTGGCGGCGAGGCGGACGCGGCTGCGCGTGGCGGGGCGAAACGAACCCACGGTGAACATCGCCTCGCGCGGCACCACCAGCTTGACGGCGCGGCCCAGCCGGCGCGCGGCCATGGCGACCAGCACGGTGTGGGGCAGCAGCGTCGCTTTGCCGCCGAAGCCGCCGCCGATGTAGGGCGACTGCACGTGCACGTCGTGCATCGGGATGCCGAAGATCTTGGCCAGCGCGGCCTGCTTGCCGACCACCCACTGGCTCGGCGTGTGCACCAGCAGCGCGCCGTCGCGCCACACGGCGATGGCCGAATACAGTTCCATCGGATTGTGGTGCTGTGCCGGCGTCAGATAGGTGGCGTCCACGCTCACCTCCGCGGCGGCGAACGCGGCCAGCGCGTCGCCCACGTCGATGGATTTGGCCTCCATCGGCTCTTCGGTGTGGCCGGGATCGTCCATGGCGGCCGAGGCCGGCTGGGTGGCGTAATCCACCGCCACGCGGCTGGCCGCCTGCTCGGCCGCCTCCTGCGTATCGGCCACGATCAGGCTGACGATCTGCCCCGCGTAATGCACCTCATCGGAGGTCAGCGGCATGAAGGAGGACTGCATGTGCCCGCCCTTCATGGCGAACGTCTCCTCGCCGATGCCCTCGTTGAGGCTGCGGTGGGTGAGCACGAGCTGCACGCCCGGCACGGCTTCGGCCTCCGACGTGTCGATGCTGGTGATGCGGCCGCGCGCCACCTTGCTCAGCACCAGCGCGGCATAGGCGGCGTTGGCGTGCGGGAAGTCGCCGGCATATTGCGCGGCGCCGCTGGCCTTGGCGGCGGCGTCGCGGCGGATGACGGGCTGGCCGATGCTTCCATCCATGATCTAGTTCCTTGCAGCGGCGACGAGGGCGGCGCGTGCGACGACGCGGCGGCCCAGTTCAACCTTGAATGCGTTGTGCCGGCCCGGCCGGGCGCCGGCGAAAGCCGCCTCGCCTGCCTCCAGCCCCACGGCCTCGGTCAGCCGGCGGCCGACCAGGGCGGCCTCGGCCTCCGGTGCGCGCCAGGGCTTGCTGGCCACGCCACCCAACGAGACGCGGGCCGCGGTGACGGTATCGCCGTCCATCTCCAGCGCCACGGCGGCGGAGACCAGCGCGTAGGCGTAGCTCTGCCGGTCGCGCACCTTGAGGTAGGTGGAACGCCGGCCGGCCGGGGTTGCCTGCACGGTGATCGCGGTGACGATCTCGCCGGGGGCCAGCACCGTCTCGCGCGCCGGATCGTCGCCGTAGGGCAGGAAGAAATCCGCCAGTTTCACGGTGCGGGTGCCGCCCGCCGAACGCAGCTCGACCGCCGTGTCGAACGCGGCCAGGGCGGTGCCCCAGTCGCCCGGGTAGTTGGCCAGGCAGCGCTCGGAGGTGCCGAACAGCGCCATCTCCCGGTCCTCGCCATCCAGGGCCGAGCAGCCCGAGCCCGGCACGCGCTTGTTGCAGTCCGACACGCCGTTGCGGAAATACGGGCAGCGTGTGCGCTGCAGGATGTTGCCGCCCAGCGTGGCGGCGTTGCGCAGCTGCTGGGAGGCGGCGAGCTGCAGGCTTTCCACCAGCGCCGGGTAGTCGCGTTGCAGCGACGCGTTCTCGGCCGTGTCGGCCATGCGGGCCAGCGCGCCGAAGCGCAGCACGGGCCCGTCGGTCTGCACGGTGGCCAAGCCCGGCAGATGCGCGATGTCGATGATGCGGGTGGGGAAGGCCAGCCCGCCACGCATGAGATCGACCATGGTGGTGCCGCCGGCCAGGATGGCGCTGCCGGCTTGCGCGGCTTCGGCGAGCGCCTGCTCGATCGTCTCCGGACGCGTGTAGGTGAAGGGCTGCATGGAGGGGCTCCCACGGAGGGCTGAGACGGCGCTTCGGTCAGGCAGCGGCCAGGCGGCCGCCTGCCGGGTAGGAGAGCCTAGCCGGCGACTTCGCGAATGGCGGCCACGATGTTGGGGTAGGCACCGCAGCGGCACAGATTGCCCGCCATGTATTCGCGCACCTCGTCGTCGCTGCGCGCGTGGCCTTCCTCGATGCACGCCACCGCCGACATGATCTGCCCGGGCGTGCAATAGCCGCATTGCAGCGCGTCGTGCGCGGCGAAGGCGGCCTGCATGGGGTGCGGCGTGCCGTCGGCTGCGGCCAGGCCCTCGATGGTGGTGATCGCCTGGCCCTCGGCGGCCACCGCCAGCGTCAGGCAGGCCAGCCGACGCCTGCCGTCGATATGCACGGTGCAGGCGCCGCAGGTGCCGTGGTTGCAGCCGACCTTGGTGCCGGTCAGCCCCAGATGCTCGCGCAGAGCGTCCAGCAGGGTGGTGCGCGTATCGAGCGCCAAAGTGTGGGGGCGGCCGTTCACCCGCAGGGTGACGGTGGAGAGTGTATCGCTCATGGCAGCCTCGATGACGGGGTTCAGTGATCGACGGCCACGGCCGAGACGCTGTTGTATGGGCTGCCCTGCGGGGTGAGCGCCTGCGTTGACCAGACCAGATAGACCAGCACGCGCTTCTGCTTGTCCCACAGCCGGCTGACGCGGATTTCCTTGAACAGCCAATTGGCGCTCGCGCCGAACACCACCTCGTTTTCCGGCGGCTCGCCTTTCAGCGTGACGGGCCCGGTGGCGCGGCAGGCGATGGAAAAGCGGCTCGGATCGGTGGCGAAGCCCAGCGAGCCTTTGACGCCGCCGGTTTCCGCCCGCGACATGTAGCAGCTCACGCCATCGATTTTCGGATCGTCGTAACGATCGACCACGATGCGGTCGTTGCGGCCGAGCAGGCGGAAGGTGGTGCTGACATTGCCGATGCGCGTGGGATCGCCGTCGCCGGCGGCGGCCGGGCCGGCCAGGGCGCAGGCGGCGAGCACGGCGGCGGCTGCAAGCGCCCTCACGCGGCGCGGGCCTTCAGGCGGTCGGCGAACTGCTTGCGGAACTTGCGAACCTTCGGCGCCACGACGACCTGGCAGTAGCCGCTGCCCGGGTTGCGGGCGAAATAGTCGTCGTGCTCGTCCTCGGCCGGGAAGAAGGTGCCGAGCGGCGCCACTTCGGTCACCAGCTCATGGTCGAACAGGCCGGCGGCCGCGATCTCGGCCATGACCGCGCGCGCGGTGGCCGCCTCTTCGGCGTTGGCCGTCAGCACGATGGAGCGGTACTGGCTGCCCACGTCGTTGCCCTGGCGGTTGGGCGTGGTGGGATCGTGGATGGTGAAGAAGATGCGCAGCAGGTCGGCGTAGCTCAGCCGGGCCGGATCATAGACGACGCGCACCACCTCGGCGTGGCCGGTGGCGCCGCCGCACACCTCGCGATAGGTGGGGTGGTCCGTATGGCCGCCGGCATAGCCGGACTTGACCGAGAGCACGCCGTCCAGGTCGCGATAGACCGCCTCGACGCACCAGAAGCATCCGCCGCCTAATACCGCCGCCGCCGAACCCGTCTCGTCCATGGTGCCTGCCCTCCAGCCTGACGGCGCAGATGGCGACGGTGATCGGGGATGAAAACCCCTGGCCAGCGCGGAGAGCGCGCGGGCCAGCCGCGACGGCCGGATCAGCCGATACGCACCGAGGCGGCCTCGGGGCCTTTCTGGCCCTGCGTGATCTGCACGCTGACGCGCTGGCCTTCGGCCAACTCGGTCAGCCCGGCGCGCCGCAGGGCCGAGGCGTGCACGAACACGTCCTTGCCGCCGTCTTCCGGGGCGATGAAGCCGAAGCCCTTGGTGGCGTTGTACCACTTCACCGTGCCGGCCTGCTCGGGCCCGGAGGGCGGCGGCGAGTTCGAAGCCGCGGCGCTGGCCGCCGCCGTAGCCGCCATCGCCGTAGCCGCCGGCCTCGCTGCGCGGCGGCCGTGGGGCGGCCGGTGCGCTGCCGGCGGTGCTCTCGTCCACCTCGGTCACTTCGGTCACCTGCGGGCCTTTCTGGCCCAGGCCGGTGCGCACCTTCAGCGTGGCGCCCGGACTGACGGCCGTGACCCCGGTGCGGGCGAGCACGCTGGCATGCAGGAACACGTCGCCGCCCCCGGTCACCTCGACGAAGCCGAAGCCCTTTTCGGCATTGAACCATTTGACGACGGCCGTGCTTTCCGGCCCGGTGGCGGGCGCTGCCGCCATCGGGGGGCGGCGCTGGAACGAGGGCATGGGCGTGACCGGATCGGGTGCGTACTCGTCGAACCCCTTCTCGGACCGACGCCGCCTCTGCCAGTTATCCGTCTTCGCCATGAAATCGTCCGAGCCGAAGGGTCACATGAGCGTGGACGCGCCGCCGCGGCGCTTCGCGCACGATACGGTTATACACCGGTTTCCGGTGCGATAAAGCCCCGATCAGCATGGTTGGGGGCGTGGCGGCGCAAGATGCGGCAAGCGGCGGCTTTCTCAGCGCAGCCCCAGCACCTTGTGCGTCTGCACGCCGAGTCGCCAGCGTGGATGCGCCTGGCAATAGGCGATGGCCGCCTGCGTGTTGGCCTGCGCGTCTGGGCCGTCCATCGGCTGCAGCAGGAAATGGCGGAAGGCGAGGCCTTCGAACAGGCCCGGCTCGGCCCCCGGCTGCGGAAACACCAGCTTGCACTCGTCGCCGCCCTGCAGCAGCAGGGGCGCGCCGGCTTTCGGGCTGACGCACAGCCAGTCCAGGCCCGGCGGCGCGGGCTGCGTGCCGTTGGTCTCCACCGCCACCTCGAAACCGCGTGCGTGCAGGGCGGCGACGAGTGCGGCGTCGGCCTGCAGCAGCGGCTCGCCGCCGGTCAGCACCACGAGCCGGTGCGCCGGCCCCGCCGTCCAGGCGCCCTCGATCGCATCGGCCAGCGCGGCGGCATCCGCAAAACGGCCGCCGCCGCCGCCATCGAGGCCCACGAAATCGGTGTCGCAGAAACGGCAGGTCGCGGTCGCCCGGTCGCGCTCCAGCCCGGACCATAGATTGCAGCCGGCAAATCGGCAGAACACCGCCGCCCGGCCGGCCTGCATGCCCTCACCCTGCAGCGTCAGGAAGATCTCCTTGACGGCGTAGGACCGCAGGGCCGGCGGGTGATCAGTTGCTTGGATGCTCGGACTTCTCCAGCAGGCCGCGCACCTCGTCCATCGCCTCCTTGAAGCGCTCGCTGAGCACGGCCAGGGCCTCGCCGTTGGAACGCTGGATCAGGTCGGAGAGGTCGCGAATGTTGGCCACCGCACGCTCGTAGGATTTTTTCACCAGGTCGGCCTGCCGCGCCGCCTTGGCTTGCGGGCTTTCCGCGGTGGACAGCTCGCGCACGTGCTCGGAGAGCTCCGTCATCGTCTGCTGCATGATTTCCATGTGCCGGCGGGCCACGGCTTGGGCGCCTTCCAGGGCCAGGCGGTTCGCGTTGGACAGCACTTCCATGTTGCGCCGGTGTGCGGCCAGCAGGGCGGAGCTGTCCGGGATCATGGTGGGGAAGCGCATCTCGGTGAAGCGGCGCGTCATCTCGGTCAGCAGGGTCGCGGGGTCGTGGGAGTCGGCCATGTCGTTCCTCCTTCTGGCGCGGCTGCATACCGCACCGGACAGAATGCGTCGCCGGCCGGCGTTCTGGAAGCCCTGGGCGGCGCGTATCGCTGCCGGTCAGGCGACCGGAACGGCCGATGCGGCGCCGCTGATGGCGGCCTGCACGGCGGCTGCATCCTCCGGCGCGGGCTCCGGGAACGGCTTGGGGCCGGGCTCGGCTGCCACGGCGGCCGCGGCCGGCCCCTGCCCCAGCCAGCCTGCCACGCGCTCGGCGCGGCTGAGGGCCCGGTCCAGCGCAGCCATGGTCGATGACAGGTCGGCGCTCTCGTCGGCCTGCCAAGCGCGCAGCGTGTAGAGCCAGACGGCCACCATGCCCTGTACGGCCAGCGCGCCGCGCCAGCCGATCACGGGCACGCCGGCCGTCTCGAGCATCCAGCCCATGCTCGTCATGGTGCCGCCGGCCAGGATGACGGCGGCAGCGGGATCGCCCGGCAGGCCGCCGAGCAGGGCCAGCACGCCGGCGCGCTGGGCCTGCAGCGCATCGATGCGCCGCATCACCACGTCGAACAGCCGCTCGCGCACCGGGCCGCTGTCGAGCGCGTCAGTCATCGCCTGCGCGTCGGCAAGCTGGCCGAAGCGGATCAGGATATCGTGCACAACGCCGAAGCGCTGGCGCGCCTGCTCCAACGGCAGGCCGGCCTGCCGCGCCGCCGCTGCGGGCGAGACGGCGGACCAGCCCTGGGCGGCTGCCAGGCTGAACGCGGAGGAGATCAGCGCCTGGTCGAATTCCGCGTCGGTCATGAACAATCCGTGGCTGGGGATGGGATGGCAGCTTGGGGGCGGCGCCGCGGAAAGAAAGCGCGCGCGGCTAAAAAAGTAACGCGCCGCGCGTGCGGCGGCGCGGTGCCGGGCTCAGGCGGCGAGCTCCCGCGAGCGCGCTGTGGCGGCTTCCAGCGCACGGTGCAGCGCATCGGGCCAGGCCTGCCGCTCCATCAGCACGGCCAGCGCGCGTTCGGTCACTCCGTTCGGGCTGGTCACGTTGCGGCGAAGCTGGGCCGCCTCCTCCGGCGAGGCGGCCAGCAGGGCGCCGGCGCCGGCGACCGTGGCGCGCGCCAGCTGGCGGGCGAGCGCCGGCGGCAGGCCCTGGGCCACGCCCTCCTGCTCCATCAGTTCGGCGAGCAGGAACACGTAGGCCGGCCCGCAGCCGGATACCGATGTCGCGGGATCGACCAGCGCCTCGTCCTCCAGCCAGGCCACCTCGCCCGAGGCGGCCAGCAGGCGGTGGCACAGTTCGCGCTGCGCCGCGCTCACCCCCGGGCCGGCGACGGCCACGGTCATGCCGCGGCCGATGGCGGCCGGGGTGTTCGGCATGGCGCGCACGATGGGGTTGGCACCGCCCAGCAGCGCCGACAGGCGGGCCACCGGCAGGCCCGCCAGGATGGAGAGCACGACCGCGCCCGGCGGCACCAAGCGGCCGAGCGGGGGCAGCAGGGTAGCCGCCGCCTGCGGCTTGACGGCGAGCACCACCGCGTCGGCGGCGTAATCCGGCGGCAGGTCGTCGATGGAAGCGAGCAGGCGATCTTCCGCCCGGGCCACGCCGGGCGGAAGCGACGGGTCGATCAGCAGCGAGGGTGCAAGCCCGGCTTCCGACCAGCCGGCGAACATGGCCGCGCCCATGCGGCCGGCGCCCACCAGCAGGACGGAAGGCAGACGATGGTCGCTCAAGCCTCGCCCACGCATTCCAGCATGGCCGCCTCCAGCGCCTCGGCCGGCGCCTTGCCGCCCCACAGCACGAACTGGAACGCCGGGTAGAAGCGCTCGCATTCGGTGATCGCGATATCGACCATGTCCTCGAGGCTCTCGGCCGAGGCGCCGGGAGCCCCGCCGCAGCAGCACGGAGTGGCGGAACAGCGGCATGCCGTCGTCGCTGTCCATGCCGAAATGGCCGATCCACAGCCGCTCGTTGGCGCGCGCCAGCAATTCGTAGAGCGCTGCGCGGCGGGGTGCGGGCACTTTCAGGTCGAACGTGCAGGTGAAGTGCATGGCCGAGATCTCGCCCGACCAGCTGAAATACAATCCGTAATCACACCATTTGCCGGGTGCTTCGGCGGCCATCTCGGCATCCGAGCGGCGGTCGAACGACCATTCGTTGGCCGATACGATCTGCTCGACGACATCGAGCGGGTTGGCAGCGGGGCTGGCTTGCATGCTTAGAGACATACGGGGTCTCCCCTGGGCGCAGGAGACGCGGCCGGGAGGGCGGCCGGCGCACTGCGTAGGAACGCTAGGCTGGCTGTCGGAGTCGCGGCAAGCGCGCGCGAGGCCTGACCGGCGCCCGCATCGGCGCCGGCCAGCGCTACCGCAAGCTCAGTGCAGGATGATCGAAGAGGCGCCGAGATTGGCCACGTTGTGCACGGTGATCTGCGTGCCGTCGGAGAGGTTGAGGATGCTGTCGGCCCCGGCGTGGGTGATCAGCGGCACGGTGAGGCCGTAGCCGCTCAGCTCGATGCTGCTCTGGCCGGGCACGAAGCCGTAGATCGTGTCCGAGCCGCCGCTATTGGCGCCGTTGAGGAAGCTGAACACGTCGTCGCCGCCGCCGCTGATCATGGCGATGTGGCCGCTGCCGCCGAGGAACAGGTCGTTGCCCACGCCGCCCCACAGCGTCTCGTTGCCGCCGCCGGCCTGGAAGATGTTGTTGCCGGTGGAGTTGCCGGCATAGGCGTCGCCCCCGGCGCTGCCGCTGACCGAGACATTGGCGCCGCCGGTGATGAACACGCCGACGCCGGCCGCGGCCGTCACCGTGCTGGCGCCGTCGCCGATCACGAACACCGAACCGGCCGCACCGGCATACAGGCCCTCGCCGCTGCCGCCGAACACCGTGACGGGGCCCGAGCCGCCCTGCACGTCGGCCTGGTTGGAGCCGCCGATGATGACGGCCGAGCCGCTGCCGCCCACGTAGCTGATCGCACTGCTGTTGGCCCACAGCACGCTGCCGTTGCCGGCCCCGCCCTGCATCAGCACCTGGCCGCCATAGCCCACCACGATGGCCGGGCTGGCGCCGCCCACGAAATGCAGCCCGCCGGCCGCCGGGCCGAACACCACCTCGGGCGCGAGGCCAGCGGCGGCACTCACCGTCACGTTCTGCTCGGTCGAGCCGCTGCCGGGCACGCACACCACGGTGTCGGATCCGGCCAGCGTGATGGAATTGGTGCGGCCGGCCGTGTTCTGCGGCGTGCCGAGGAACACCAGGCTGTGGCCGCCCCCGCCGGTGGTCACCGCGGCGGCATCGTTGGTGGTGACGATCGTGTCGTTGCCGCTGCCGTGGATGACCACGTCGTAGCCGCTCGGGGTGCCACCGGCGACGGGGTGCGTCAGCGTGGCGAAGAACTGCGTGCCGTGCGCGCCGGCGCCGCCCACCAGCGTGTCGCCCTCGCCGGCCGCCGTGATGCTGTCGGTGCCCATGTTGCCGGCGAGCAGCGCGTTGCCGAGGCCGTTATCGGTGATGTTGAGCGACTGGTTGCCTTCGACCAGCAGCGCCCGGTAGCCGGCCTGCAACCCGAGCAGCGTGCCCGCCTGCACGCCGGGGCCCACCAGCTCGACGCTGGTCGGCACCGCCTGTGAAGGCGCGCCCGCCGCGCTGCCATCGGCCGAGAACCACTCATAGGTGGTCTGGTTGAAGCCGCCGGTGCCGTCGATGAGGTTGGCCAGGCCGGTGAGCGCTTCGGGCAGGAACAGGCCGCCGAGATTGGTCTCCAGCGTGTTCGCGTCGACGAGCATGCCGCCGCTGGTGGTTGGGTTGGTCACGAAGCCGCCTCCCTGGCCGGTCGTTTTGTCCGGCGTTGCTGTAAGGATGGTGCCGCCATCGGCCGTGCCGGTGACGGTAAAGGCCTGGCCGGACTGGTCGCCCAGCAGGGTCAGCTGCGCCAGCACGGTGGTGCCCGACGTAATGGTGAGCACGCCCGAGGCGGGCGCGGTCTGGGCGTAGGTGGCCTGCGTGACGCCGCCCACGGCGAGCAGGATCTGGTCGCCGGTGCCGAAGCCGGCGATGGCAGGCGCGCCGGCCAGCGCGCCCTGGCCGAGGCTGAGCGTGCCGGCGCCGGCGAAATCGGCCGTGAGCGCCGCCGATGCGGTGCCGGCCAGCACCAGCTCGGCGCCCACCCCCACCAGCAGCGTACCGGTGCCGGCGACCGTGCCGAGCGTGAGCGTGCCGCCGCTGGCGGCGATCGTGCCCGCGTCCATGATGGTGCCAGAGGCAGCCACGCTGCCCGTGCCGGTGATGAGCGCGCCGGCATCGAGCGTGATGTTGCCCGCCGTGCCGCGTCCGCTGCCGCCGATCTCGATGGAGGCCGCGCCGCCATCGGCCAGCACGCCGCCGGCCCCGCCCAGCACCACACCGCCGAGCTGCACCAAGGCAGCGCCGCTCGCCTCCAGCGCGCTACCGGCGCCGGCCAGTGCCAGCGTGCCGGCAACCGAGAGGGCGCCGCCGGCCAAGGCGATGCTGCCGCCGGCGATGGTGGCCGCGCCGGTGCTGAGGGTGGTGCCCGCGCCGATGGCGAGCAGCGCTGGGGCCGCGCCGGGCGCGGCGCCGACCGACAGCGTGCCCAGGGCATAGGCGCCGGTGAGCGAGACGGTGCCGGTGAGTGCCAGCAAGGCCGCGTCCGCCGGCCCGGTGATCTGCAGCGCCGTGCCGTTGCCGCCGGCGATGCTCACGCCGTTATTGAGCCCGGGCGCCACGGCGGCCGGGTTCTGGCCCGTCGTTACATCCAGCCAGTTGGCCACGTTGCCCCAGCTGCCGGCTTGCCCGCCCGTCCAGCGATACTGGTCCGGCGTGGCCGTGCCGGGCGAGGGGCCGATGGCACCGGGCGCCGAGACCGTGATGGCCGCCCCAGCGCCATCCGGCTGCACGTTGAACGTCTGGCCCGCATAGCCGCCCGCCAGCACGAGCTGGCCGACCACCCGCCCGGCCTCGCCCAGCGTCAGCGTGCCCAGCCCGCCGGTGCCCAGCCGGTAGGCCACGCTGTCGATCGGCGTGCTGCCCACCACGATGGCGTCGCCGGCGGCAAAGCCGGTGAGGCTGCCGCCCAGGCTGGTGGCGGCCAGCAGCAGCGTGGCCGCGCCGCCGGCGAAGCTGACCGGACAGGCATCGGTGCCCACCAGCGCCAGCGTGGCGCCGGTGCCGATCGCCAGGCCGCCGGCACCGCCGACATTGCCGAGCGACAGCGTGCCGCCCTGGGCCGTGACGGTGCCGTTATCGATGATCGTGCCGCCGAGGGCGAGCGCGCCGAAGCCGGAAGCGGCGAAGCCGGCATCGATGGTGAGCGCGCCGGCAGCCGCCCCGCCCAGCGTGCCGATCTCGACCGAGGCGGTCACGTCGGCAGTGACGGCGCCGCCGGCCAGCACCAGGCCGGCGCCCTGCACCGCGCCATGCGATTGCGCGGCGAGCAGGCTAGCGTCGCCGGCCAGCGATAGCGTGCCGCTACAGGCCAGCAGCGCGCTCTGCCCGCTGGCGATGAGTTCGGCGTTGGCGAGGGTGGCCCCCGTGGCCGTGAGTGTGGTGTTGACGCCGAGCACCAGGGCGCCCCCGGCCGCCATGCCGAGCTGCCCGGTGGAGAAGCCGCCCGACAGCACCGTGTTGCCGCTGGCGCTCAGGCTGGCGCAGGTGCCCTGGCCGGTGATGTCTTCGAAAACGGTGCCACCCGGCCCGGCGATCACCACCGGGCTTTGCACGCCGGGCGGGGCAGTAGCGGCCGCACCGGTCGTCTGGTCGGTCCAGCTGGCGGCACGGCCCCAGGCGCCGCTGACGGGGCTGGTCCAGGCCAGCGTGTCGGTGCCGCCCTGCCCCGGCCCGCCGCCGCCGCCGGTGGTGGTGGCCAGGGTGATGACGCTGCCGCCCGTGCTGTCGGGCGTCAGCACGAAGCGCATGCCCGCGAAGCTGCCGGCCAGCGCCAGCCGGCCGACGACGGTGGTGCCGTAGATCAGCGCCAGCGTACCGCCTGTGCTGCCGCCGGTGAATTGCAGGCCGGTGAGCGGGCTGCCTTCGAGATGGATCGCGTCGCCGGGCACCAGGCCGGCGATGATGCCGGTGGGAGCGGCGCGCGCGCCGCTGAACGCCAGCACGGAGCCGCCGGTGGCCGCTGTTCCTTGCAGGGTGACGGGCACCGCGCTGGCGGCGAGCAATTCGAGCGTGGCGCCGGCGGCCACCTCCAGCGCGCCGGCGCCGCTGACTGTGCCCAAGGTGAGCGTGCCGCCGGCCGCCAGAACGGTCCCGTTATCGACCGTCTGACCCAGCGGGTTGATGCTGCCGTTGCCCGTCAGCACGGCGCCGGCATCGATGGTGACCGCGCCGGAAGCAGCGCCACCGGCAGTGCCCACCTCCACGCTGCCGGTCGGGTCGGTGACGATGCTGTCGCCCGAGCCGCCGCCCAGCACCAGCGAGGCCGCCTGCACCGCCGCGCCGGCGGTGACGCTCAGGGCGGTGACCGGCAGGCCCACGCCGGAGGGGCCGCCGCCGAGCGTGAGCGTGCCGGCGACATCCAGCGTGGCCAGGCTGCCGGAGAGGCTGATGGCGCCGTCGGCGATGCTTGCGGTGGCCGCGTCCATGACGGTACCGGCGAGCAGGTCGAGCGTGCCCGGCGTGGCGGCGCCTGCCAGGCTGCCGACGCTGAGTGTGCCCACGTGATACGTGCCGGACAGCGCGACCTCGCCGGTGACGCCCAGGCTGGCCGCGTTGCCGGCCCCGCCGATAACGGTGAACGCGGCCTGCCCGCCGGCCAGGGTAACGAGGTCGTTCACACCCGGGGCGATGCGCGCCGGCGACTGGCCGCGCGTCGTGTCCGCCCAGTTGGCGGCGTTGCCCCAGCCGCCGGACGCACCGCCGGTCCAGGCATATTGATCTGGCGTAGACGTGCCCGGGCCGGGGCCGCCGCCGCCGCGGCGCGGCGGCGAGCGTGATCAGCGTGCCGCCGGCGCCGTCCCCGGCGGTGAGGAACACGTCGCCCGCGTAGCTGCCGGCGAGACGCAGCGTGGCGGCCGCCTGGGTGCCGTAGAACAGCGTCAGCACGCCGCCGGCGGGCCCGGTGGGCTGGAAGCTGGCCGAGGAGATCTGGCTGCCGTGGATGTCGATCGCGTCGCCGGCGGCATACCCGGTCAGTGTGCCGGCGGGTGCGTCGGCCTCGGCGGCCAAAGCGAGCGTCGCGTTGGCGCCGGCAAAGCCCACCGCCTGCCCGGCGCCGCATGCGCCGTCGAGCATCAGCGTGGCGCCGGCCCCGATCAGCAGCGTGCCGCTGCCCGACAGCGCGCCCAGCGCGAGCGTGCCGCCTTGCGCCGCGATGGTGCCGTTATTGGCGACCGCGCCGTAGGCATTCGCGTTGCCCTGGCCCGCCAGCATGCCGCCGGCATCGATGGTGAGCCGGCCGGCCTTGCCCTGCCCGGTGCCGCCCACTTCCAGGATGGAGGCCGGATCGACGTAGATGCTGTCATTGCCGGCGGCGAGCAGCACGGCCAGCGCCGAAGCGGTGCTGCCGCCGGTGATGTTGAGGTTCGCCGCAGGCGCGCCGGCGGCCCCCAGGCCCAGCGTGCCGGCGACCGACAGGGTGGCGCCGCTGCCGGCCAGCAAGCTGCCGGACGCCAGGGTGGCCGTGGCCGATTGCAGGATGGTGTTGGCCGACAACTCCAGCAGGCCGCCCGCGCCGCCCTGGCCCAGCGCCAGGCCGGTGAACGCGAAGCTGCCGACCAGCGCCGTGTTGCCGTCGAACCGCGCCAGCGCAGCCAGCCCCGGGCTCGCGGCCGAGCTCGTGATGGTTTGCACGGCGGCGCCTGCAGGCCCGGTCACCGTCACATCATCCAGGGCGCCGGGCGCGCTGGCGGACGGGCTGGTGCCGTCCGTCGTATCTGCCCAGTTGGAGGCCAGACCCCATGCACCACCGCCGATTGAGAGCCACACGTAACTGCGTGCCGTCATGCTGCGTCCTCTCGCCCCGAGCGGGAGAGGACGTTTTGAACGCGCAACTCTTAATTGCAGGGAAACGTTGCGCTCGCAAGAGGAATGCGTATGAAGCGTGTCGCATTCCGGCCGCAGGGCGGGCTTGCCCAATGCGGGGCCGCCGCAATATGCGAGGCCCGCAGCCTTCGGGAACCGCCGCTGCCGGCGCGCCGTTCAGCTTCAGGAGGCTTTGATGAACGCACCCCCGCGCCGCGCCTCTGACCGCCCTGCCGCGATGGCTACGCTGAGCGCGGATTATGCGGCCGTGCGCGGCCATACCGAATTGCTGGCCGCCGCGCTGTCGCCGGAAGACCAATGCGTGCAGGCAATGGACGATGCCAGCCCCGCGAAATGGCATCGCGCGCATACCACCTGGTTTTTCGAAACCTTCGTGGCCGTGCCCTACATTCCCGGCTACCGCGTGTTCGATCCGCGCTTCGGCTTCCTGTTCAACTCGTATTACGAGGCGGTCGGTGCCCGGCATCCGCGCCCGGCCCGCGGCCTGCTCACCCGGCCCAGCGCCGATGAGGTCGGTGCCTATCGCGCCGCCGTGGATGCCGCCATCCTCGGCTGGCTCGGCCACGCGCCCGGCGAGGCGGTACGGCTGGTGGAGCTCGGCCTGCATCACGAGCAGCAGCACCAGGAGCTGCTGGTCACCGACATCCTCTACACCTTCGCGCAGAACCCGTTGTTGGAAGCCGCCATCCCGGGCTGGCAAGAGCCGCCGGCAGCGCCGGGGCCCACGCGGTTCGTGGCCCTGCCGGGCGGCATCGATGCGATCGGCCACCGCGAGCACGGCGGCGGCTTCTGCTTCGACAACGAAACGCCGCGCCACCGCGTGTTGCTGGCGCCCTGCCTGCTGGCCAACCGGCTGGTGCGCAATGCCGAGTTCCAGGCCTTCATCGACGATGGCGGCTACCGCCGCGCGGCATTGTGGATGGCCGATGGTTGGGACCAGGTGGGGCGCGACGGCTGGGAGCACCCGCTGCACTGGCGGCGCGGCACCGACGGCGCGGGCTGGCGCCAGATGACGCCGGCCGGCCCCGTGCCGCTCGATCCCGACGCACCCGTGCGCCACGTCAGCTGGTACGAGGCGGATGCCTATGCGCGCTGGGAGGGCTCGCGCCTGCCCACCGAGGCGGAGATGGAGGCGGGCCACACGCTGGCCGGCGCCGATGCGCTGGCCGAGCTGGACACGCATGTCTGGCAATGGACCAATAGCGCCTACTTGCCCTATCCCGGCTTCCGCGCCGCACCGGGGGCGGTGGGCGAATACAACGGCAAGTTCATGATCAACGCCATGGTGCTGCGCGGCGGCTCGATGGCAACGCCAGCGGGCCATACGCGGCCCACGTATCGCAACTTCTTCCACCCCTCCAAGCGCTGGCAGTTCTCCGGCATCCGCCTTGCGCGCGATGTGTGATCCTGCCGCCCGGCCACAGGCCTGAACGCATCATGCTCGACACCGCGATTGCCGCCACCGACCTGGTGGCAGAGGCCCTGGCCGGCCTGACCGCCGCCCGCAAGACGCTGCCGCCGGCGCTGCTGTACGACGATGCCGGCGTGGCGCTGTTCGAGGCGATCACGCGCCTGCCGGAATACTACCTGACGCGCACCGAGCGCGCGCTGCTGGGCGATGTGGCCGGCGAGATCACGGCGCTGGCGGCGCCCGGCAGCGTGCTGGTGGAATACGGCGCCAGCGACGAGGGCAAGGCGATGATGCTGCTCGACGCGGCACCCGGCCGGTATGCCGCCTACATGCCGATCGACGTCGCCGGCAACGCGCTGGCCGCGATGGCCGCGCGGCTGGCCGCGCGCCGTCCCGGCCTGCAAACGGTGCCGCTGCAGGCCGATTTCCTGCAGCCTATCGCGCTGCCCGACAGCGTGCGGTCCATGCCGCGCTTCGGCTTCTTTCCCGGCTCCACGATCGGCAATTTCGATACTGACGGCGCGCGCGCCTTTTTGCGCCAGGCGGGCCGCACCCTGGGGGCGGATGCATGGCTGGTGGTGGGCGTGGATCTGCGCAAGGACCTGGACGTGCTGCGGGCCGCCTACGACGATGCGGCGGGCGTGACGGCCGCCTTCAACCTCAATCTGCTGCATCGCCTCAATCGCGAGGCGGCCGCCGATTTCGACGTGGCCGCCTTCCGCCATCAGGCGATCTGGAACGAAGCCGAGAGCCGGATCGAGATGCACCTGCAGAGCCTGCGCGCCCAGAGGGTGCAGGTGGCCGGCGTGCAGATCGCGTTCGCCGAAGGCGAGACCATCCATACCGAGAACAGCACCAAGCACAGCATCGAAGGCTTCGGCGCTTTGGCCGCTTCGGCGGGCTGGCAATCACGCCAGGTCTGGACCGATCCGGCGCGCCTGTTCTCGATCCACGCGCTCCAGCATAGCGGCTAGGGTCTGGATTGCGGCTACCTGCCGCGATCCAGCCCTGCCCGGCGGTGAGCGCCTGCGTCAGACTTTCCGATTCGCCTTGGCCGGCGTCAGGCGCCGCTCGCCCTGGTCGCTGAAACGGTCGGGGAATTCGCCGAGATTGTCCTGGATCGACGCTTCCTCGACGATCTGCACGCGCGCGGGGTCGGCACCCGGCAGGCTGGCGGGGTTGGGCAGCTGGGCGGCACCGGCGCTTTCCTCCATGCCCATCAGCTCCTGCGCGCGCTCCCAGTATTCATCGTGGCGGCCATGCGGGCTGCCGTCGGCTTCCCACAGATGATACGCGCGCTCGCGGATGCGCTGCTGACGGCCCTCGTCGCTGTCGTCGAGCGGGTTGTCGGACATGGCGATCTCCTGGTGTGACTTGGTGCAGCTGTAACGCGGTGATGACGTGCGCGTTCGCCCGCTGGACGCCGCCGCGGCTTGAGCCGAAGATCGTGATCGCGGGCAGTGCTGGAGGCCACCCGCATCGCCCGGGAGAGCTCGCAGCATGGACGCGCACACCGCCATCAACGATCTGGACGCGTTCTGGATGCCGTTCACGGCCAACCGCCAATTCAAGGCGGCGCCGCGCCTGCTCGTGGGCGCGCGCGACATGCATTACACCACCCATGACGGCCGCCAGGTGCTCGACGGCGCGGCGGGGCTGTGGTGCGTCAATGCCGGGCATTGCCGGCCGCGCATCGTGGAAGCCGTGCAGCGCCAGGCCGCGCAGATGGATTTCGCGCCGCCGTTCCAGATGGGCCACCCGCTCGCGTTCGAGGCGGCGTCGCGCCTGTCGGCCATGCTGCCCGAAGGGCTGGATCATGTGTTCTACACCAATTCCGGGTCCGAGGCGGTGGATACCGCGCTCAAGATCGCGCTCGCCTATCACCGCGTGCGCGGCGAGGGCGCGCGCACGCGGCTGATCGGGCGCGAGCGCGGCTATCATGGCGTGGGCTTCGGCGGCATCTCGGTGGGCGGCATCAGCGCCAACCGCCGGCATTTCGGCGCCATGCTGGCCGGCGTGGACCACCTGCCGCACACGCACGATCTGGCCCGCAACGCGTTCTCGGCCGGTCAGCCGCTGCACGGCGCCGAACTGGCCGACCAGCTCGAGCGGATCGTGGCGCTGCATGATGCCAGCACGATCGCCGCCGTGATCGTCGAACCGCTGGCCGGCTCCACCGGCGTGCTGGTGCCGCCCGTGGGCTACCTGCAGCGCCTGCGCGACATCTGCACGCGGCACGGCATCCTGCTGATCTTCGACGAAGTGATCAGCGGCTTCGGCCGCCTCGGCACGCCGTTCGCGATCGACCGCTTCGGCGTGGTGCCCGACATGGTGTGCCTGGCCAAGGGCATCACCAACGCCGCGGTGCCGATGGGCGCCGTGGTCGCCAGCGAGGCCGTGCACGAAGCCTTCATGGCAGCGCCAGCAGGGATCGAGTTTTTTCACGGCTACACCTACTCGGCGCACGCGCTCGCCTGCGCCGCGTCGATTGCAACGCTGGATACGTATCGCGACGAAGGCCTGTTCGAACGCGCGGCCGAGCTGTCGCCGTATTTCGAGGAGGCGGCGCACGGCCTGGCCGATCTGGAGCACGTGATCGACGTGCGCAATCTGGGCCTGGTCGCCGGCATCGAACTGGCGCCGCGCCCGGGTGCCCCGGGTGCGCGCGCGTACGAGGTATTCGTCGCCTGCTACGAGGCCGGCGTGCTGGTACGCGCCACCGGCGACATCCTGGCCATCTCGCCCCCGCTGATCATCAGCCGCGAACAGATCGACGAGGTGTTCGCGGCCCTGCGGCCCGCGATTCAGAACGTGGCCTGAAGCGGCCGGTCAGGCCGTTGGTGATCCGAGCCGCCGCAGCATGGCCCGGGCGGCGTCGGGGGCGCGTTCCTTGTCGCCGCTGATGAAGAACACGTAGCACGCGCGCGGCTGCACCTGGTCGGCGCGCACCGGGGCGGCGCTTTCCAGCCCGTCGGCTTGCTGGCCGGCCGACCATTGGCGCACGCGCCCGGCCCAGGCGTCCAGGGCGGCCGTATCGTAGCCTTCCGGCGCGTCGGCGGCGTTGCGTTGCAGGCGGGCGTAGACGAAATCGGCGGTGAGGTCGCCGCGCAGCGCCTGCTTGTCGCTGTCGATGAT
Source organism: uncultured Alphaproteobacteria bacterium (assembly GCA_963751795.1). GTDB lineage: Bacteria > Pseudomonadota > Alphaproteobacteria > Acetobacterales > Acetobacteraceae > BOG-908. The sequence continues at coordinate 470,303 of CAVVVI010000004.1, read as the reverse complement.
GGCCACCGCCGCGCCGTAGCGTGCGGCCAGGGCAGGCCAGGCGGGATCGAGGAAGCTGGCGTGGCGCGCCTCGATGGCGTGGCGCAGCGCCACGCCGTCCAGCTGCGTCGGCAGCATCGCCAGGAACAACTCCATCGCGTCCGCGTCGAAGCGCCTGGTTGGCGCGAACTGCCACAGGATCGGGCCCAATTTGGCGCCCAGTTCCGTCACGCCCGAGCGCAGGAAGCGCTCGATGGCCGGGCCGGCGGCAGCCAGGTCGCGGCCCTGGGTGGTGGCGCGATGCGCCTTCACCGTGAAGATAAAACCCTCCGGCACGGCGTCGCGCCAGGCAGCGAAACTGGCCGGCGATTGGTGGCGGTAGAACGTGCCGTTGATCTCGATGGCGGTGAGATGCGTGCCGGCAAACGCCAGTTCCTGCGCGTGCGGCAGGCCGGGCGGGTAGAAGCGCCCGCGCCAGGGCGCGAACGTCCAGCCACCGACGCCGACATGGATGGGCGCGGCACTCACGCCGCCACCTTCGCGCATCCTGGCCGCGCGCCCCCGGCGCGGCACAGCACAGCGGGGGCAGGACGGCGGATCATGGCCGACAGCTTCGCATGCCGGCCGTTGCCTTGGCCAGGAGGGCGGCCTAAGACGCGCTGCCAAGGCAGCGAGAGCATCCCGCCCATGGCACCCGATCACTCCCCAGCTTCAGGCCTGCGCATCATCGAGGCGCTGGCGTTCGACGACGTGCTGGTGGTGCCTGCCTACTCGCAGGTGCTGCCCAACCGCACCGACACCCGCACGCGGCTGACCCGCAGTATCGCGCTCAACATCCCACTGCTCGCCGCCGCCATGGATACGGTGAGCGAAGGCCCGATGGCGATCGCCATGGCCCAGCAGGGCGGCATCGGCGTGATCCATAAGAACCTGTCGATCGAGGACCAGGTCGCCCAGGTGCGCGCCGTCAAAAAATTCGAGTCCGGCATGGTGGTCAATCCGGTGACCATCCGCCCCGAGCAGACCCTGGCCGATGCGCGGGCGCTGATGGCGCAGTGGCGCATCAGCGGCATTCCGGTGGTGGAAGCCGATGGCCGGCTGGTCGGCATCCTGACCAACCGCGACGTGCGCTTCGCCACCGATCCCGCCATCCCGGTGCGCGAGCTGATGACGCACGAGAACCTGGTGACGGTGACGGGCAACCCCGGTGCGGCCGAGGCGCGGCGCCTGCTGCACCACCATCGGATCGAAAAGCTTCTGGTGGTGGACGAGGCGTTCCGCTGCGTGGGCCTGGTCACCGTCAAAGACATGGACAAGGCGCAGGCGCATCCGCTGGCCAACAAGGACGAGCTGGGCCGGCTGCGCGTGGCGGCGGCCACCGGCGTGGGCGATGACGGCCAGGCGCGCGCCGAGGCGCTGATCGATGCCGGTGTAGATGTGATCGTGGTCGATACCGCGCATGGCCACAGCGCCGGCGTGCTGGCGCAGGTGGACCGCATCAAGCGCCTGTCCAACGCGGTGCAGGTTGTGGCCGGCAACGTGGCGACCCCGGAAGGTGCCATCGCGCTGATCGATGCGGGTGCGGATTGCGTCAAGATCGGCATCGGCCCCGGCAGCATCTGCACCACGCGCGTGGTGGCCGGCGTGGGCGTGCCGCAATTCTCCGCCGTGATGGAAACCGCTTCCGCCTGTGCGGCGCGCGACATTCCCAGCATCGCCGATGGCGGCATCCGCACTAGCGGCGACATCGTCAAGGCGCTGGGCGCCGGCGCCGAATCCGTCATGGTCGGCAGCCTGCTGGCCGGCACCGACGAGGCGCCCGGCGAGGTGTTCCTCTACCAGGGCCGCTCCTACAAATCCTATCGCGGCATGGGCAGCATCTCGGCCATGGCCCGCGGCTCCGCCGACCGCTATTTCCAGCAGGACATCACCGACAGCCTCAAGCTGGTGCCCGAAGGCGTGGAAGGCCGCGTCGGCTACAAGGGGCCGATGAGCGGCGTGGTGCACCAGCTCGTGGGCGGGCTGAAGGCCGGCATGGGCTATACCGGGGCGGCCACCATCGCCGAGCTGCGGGCCAATACGCAGTTCCGCCGGATCACCGGGGCCGGGCTGCGCGAAAGCCACGTGCACGACGTGGCCATCACCCGCGAGGCGCCGAACTACCGCCAGGAAGGCTGAAGGCGCGCCAAGCCCGCAAGCGCGCCGGGTGCGGGACGCCCGGCCCGACATGGGTTAGACCACCGCGATGACCCCCTCCGCCCGCCTTCTGGCCGCCATCGAGCTCCTCGAGCAGATCGACACTTCCGGCCGCAAGCCGGCCGACGCCGTGGCCAACGCGTTTTTCCGCGAGCGCCGGTTCATCGGCTCGGGCGACCGCCGGGCCGTGTCGGACCGCGCCTGGGGCGTGCTGCGCGCGCGCCGGCGGCTCGGCTGGTGGCTGGCGCGCGCCGGCGCCTACCCGGCACCGCGGCTGCTGGTGGCCGCCAGCCTGCTGCTGGAAGGCTGGACCATGGAGGGCGTGCTGCAGGGCTATTCAGGCGGCCAGTTCGCGCCGGCGCCGCTGTTGGCCGAGGAGAAATCCGTGCTGCGCCCGTTGGAAGGCCGCACGCTGGACCACCCCAGCATGGGCGAGGCGGTGCGGCTGGAAATCCCCGACTGGATCCTGCCGCATCTACAGGCGCGCTTTGCCGAGGATTTGCCGGAAGAGATGGCCGCCATGGCCGAGCCGGCGCCGCTGGATTTGCGCATCAACCTGCTGAAGACCACCCTGCTCGAGGCCCGCGCCGCCCTGCTGGCCGAGGGGATCGAGGCCGAGCCCACCCCCTATTCGCCGTGGGGCCTGCGGGTGGCGCACCGCCGCGCCGTCACCTCGGGCGCCGCATTCCAGACCGGTGCGATCGAAATCCAGGACGAGGGCAGCCAGCTGGTGGCGCATCTGGTGGGTGCCGCACCCGGCATGCGGGTGGCCGATTGGTGCGCCGGTGCCGGCGGCAAGACGCTGGCCATCGCGGCCATGATGGAGAACCGCGGCCATATCGTGGCCTGCGACGTGAGCCAGGTGCGGCTTGGAGGGGGCCACCAAGCGCCTGCGCCGCGCCGGCGTGCACAATGCCGAGCGCCATTTGACCACCGACGGCGACAAATGGGCCAAGCGCCGCGCGCAGACCTTCGACCGCGTGCTGGTAGATGCGCCCTGCACCGGCACCGGCACCTGGCGCCGCAACCCGGACGGACGGCTGCGGCTGTCGGAGACCGATCTGGCCGAGCTGCTGCCCAAGCAGGCGCGCATCCTGGATGCCGCCGAGCGGCTGGTGCGCCCCGGCGGCCGGCTCGTCTACGCCACATGCTCGCTGCTGGCCGAGGAAAACGAGGCGCAGATCGAGGGCTTTCTTGCGCGCCACCCGGCCTACAGCGTGGTGCCGGTGGCCGAGGTATGGTCGTTGCCGGCGCCGCTGCCCTGCCCGGGGCCGTTCCTCAGCCTGACGCCGCGCCAGCACGGCACGGACGGATTTTTCGGCGCGGTACTGGAGCGCGCGGCTGCCCCCGCCGCCGAGCCGTGATAGTTTGAGCCATGTTCAAGGTTCGCCGCGCGGAGCTGACGGATGCCACGGCCATTGCCGCGGTGCATGTGGCGGCGTGGCGCAGCGCCTATCCGGGCATCCTGCCCGACGGCTACCTGGCCAGCCTCTCGCCCACCCGCCTGGCGCTGCACTACCGCGCGGCGATCGCTTCGGGCGGGCTGGTGATGGTGGCCGCCCCGCTGGCGGGCCGCCCGCGCGTGGTGGGCTTTGCCACTGGCGGGCGGGCGCGGGCCGGCGGCCTGGGCGGGGCCGAGGTGGAGACGCTATACGTGCTCGACGACTGGCGTGACCAGGGCGTCGGCCGCCGCATGATGCAGGCGGCGGCCAGCCAGCTCAGCGCGCAGGGCCATGCCTCGCTGTTCGTCTGGGTGCTGCGCGACAATCCCAGCCGCTGGTTCTACCAGCATCTGGGCGGCCTGCCGGCGGCCGAGGGCGAGACCCGACTGGCCGGCGTGGCGCTGCGCCAGGTCGCCTATCAGTGGGATCCGATCGAGCGCCTGCTGGCCGCCGAGGCACGGCCCGGCTCCTGAGCCGCGGCTACTCCTTGCCTTTCTCGCGGATGATGCGCGCCTTGTCGCGCTTCCAGTCGCGGTCGGCGATGGCGTGCCGCTTGTCGGCCTTGTTGCGCCCCTGGCCCACGCCCAGCACCACCTTGGCCACGCCTTTTTCGTTGAAGTGGATGTCCAGCGGCACCAGCGTGAAGCCGTTGCGGGTGGTCTCGGCCAGCAGCTTGCCGATCTGCCGCTTGTGCAGCAGCAATTTGCGCGGCGCTGTTGGTTCGAAGCGGGAGAGCACGCCGGCCTGGTACTCGGGGATATGGCAGCCGAACAGGAACAATTCGCCATCGCGCTCGCCGGCCCAGGCCTCGCTGATGGTGGCGCGCCCGTGCCGCAACGATTTCACCTCGGGCCCGCGCAGCACGATGCCGGCCTCCACCGTCTCCTTGATCGTGTAATCGAACCGCGCCTTGCGGTTCTGCGCAGCAATGCCGTGGCTGATCAGGCCGGATTTCTTCTTGGTCTCAGCCACGCCAAACAAAGCCCTCATTCAAAGCAAATACGCCAACACACCAACGCGACGCGGCAGGCGCCGCCAGCGCAGAAGCAAAAGTTTTTTGGTCCTTTCTGCAAAAAGGACTGCTTCCTTCCTCGCTTACCCCAAAAGCTCCCCAACGCCGATCCCATCCAAAGCCGCACGCACCCGCGCCTGCGCCGCCTCGGATACCGGCGCCAAAGGCAGCCGGCACTGCGCCGTGCACAGCCCGAGCAGGCTGGCCGCATATTTCACCGGGCCCGGGCTGCTTTCGCAGAACATGGCATCATGCAGCGGCAGCAGGCGGTCCTGCAAAGCGATCGCCTCGGCCACGCGCCCTTCGGCCCAGGCGCGGTGCAGCGCCGCGCATTGCGCGGGCGCGATGTTGGCGGTGACGGAGATGCAGCCGTGGCCACCGGCGGCCAGGAAGGGCAGCACGGTATGGTCCTCGCCCGAGAGCTGGAGGAAATCCGGCCCGCAGGCGCGGCGCGTGTGCAGCGGGCGTGTCAGGTTGGCGGTGGCATCCTTCACGCCGATGATGCCGGGGTGGCGGGCCAGGCGCGCCATCGTCTCCACGCTCATGTCGATCACGCTGCGCGAGGGAATGTTGTAGATGATCACCGGCAGGCCGGCGGCATCGGCGATGGCGGTGAAATGCAGGAACAGCCCTTCCTGCGACGGCTTGTTGTAGTACGGCGTCACCGCCATCACCGCGTCCGCGCCCAGAAGGCGGGCCTGCTGCGCGAGCGAGACGGCTTCGGCGGTGCTGTTGGACCCGGTGCCGGCGATCACCGGCACGTGGCCGGCAGCTTCGTGGACCACGATCTCGATGGCGCGCAGATGTTCGGCGTGCGTCAGCGTGGGGCTTTCGCCGGTGGTGCCGACCGGCACCAGGCCCTGCGTGCCCTGGGCGATCTGCCAGGCGACCAGGCCGGCATAGGCCGCCTCGTCGAGGCTGCCGTCGGTCCGCATGGGCGTGATCAGGGCGACGATGGACCCCTTGAACATGGATGGCTCCGCCGGTGAGCCGCCGTCATTAAGCGGTGTCTCGGGGATAGGAAAGCCGCGCGCAGGGCCGGTGCGGCGCCCAAGCGCGGCGCGGCGGGTGACAGCGCGGCCCCGGCCCGGCCTATAACGCAGCCATGCGCCGCTGCCCGATTCGCCTCCTGCTGGCCCTGGCGCCGTGGCTCCTGGCCGGCCAGGCGGCCGCGGAGACGCCGATCCTGCAGGCCTTGCGCGCCAATGACTGGCCGCGGGCCAGCGCGCTGGCGGCCGCCGAGCCGGATGCGCTGGCGCCCAAGCTGGTCACCTTCATCCGGTTGCTGAATGTGGGGCAGGCCAGCGCGGCCGAGCTGGCGGCGTTCATGGCCGCCCACCCTGGCTGGCCGGACCAGGCGACGCTGGAGCGGCGCTACGCCGAGGCGCTGGCCGAAGAACCCGACGGTGCGGCGGCGCTGGCACTTTGCCGTGGCCATGCGCCGCAGCCGGGATTGGGGCTGCTGCGCTGTGCCGACGCCTATGCCGCCGCGCATGACAAGCCGGATGCCGCCGCCGCCGCCCGCGCTGCCTGGGTGGGCGCGCTGGCGGCGCCCGACGAGGTGACGGCGTTTCTCGCACGCTGGGCCTGGGTGCCCACGCCGGCCGACGAGCAGGCGCGGTTCAGCCATCTGCTTGCTACCGATCCGGCTGCCGCCGAGCGCCAGCTACCCCGGCTGGCGGCGGCGGCGCGGGCTTTGGGCACCGCCCTGCTCGCCTTGCGCCGCGGTGATGCCGGTGCGCTGGCGAGCCTGGCGGCGCTGCCGGCGGATATGCGCAGCACGCCCGCGCTGCTGCTGGCCGAGGCGCGGGCCTCTGCGGCGGAGCGGCGCCACGCAGGAAGCGGCCGCGCTGTGGGCCGGCACGCTGCCGGCAGCCGAGGCGGCGGTGCCGCCCGGCCAGCGCGCCGCTTGGTGGGTGGAGCGGGACGCGCTGGCCCGTCGGCTGATCGCCACCGATCCCGCCCAGGCCTACGCGCTGGCCGATGACGGGCTGCTGGCACCGGACCAGGCGGTGGATGCCGATTTCCTGGCGGGCTGGATCGCGCTGCAACGCAAGCACGACCCGGCGCGGGCGCGCGTCAAGTTCGAGGCGCTGGCACGGCTGTCGCATGCCGCGATCACCCAGGCGCGGGCCTGGTATTGGCTGGGCCGCGCGGCGCCGGACCCGGCTACCGCGCAGGCCGCCTACCGCAAGGCCGCCGCCTGGCCGCTCACCTTCTACGGCCAGCTGGCCGCGCGTGCCTGCGGGCTGGGCGAGGCCGGGCTGCGCGCGGCGATCCTGGCGCAGCACGACCCGGCTGCCTCGCCTGCGGAACGCACGGCGTTCGCGCAATCCGAAGCCGCGCGCGCCGCGGTGATCCTGGCCGGCTGGGAGGACAAGCGGCGCGGCGCCGATTTCCTGGTGCAGGCGATCGCACCGCCGGCCAGCCTGGGCACGCGCGCGCTGGCCGCCGGCCTGGCGCTGCGGCTGGGCCTGCCGGATGTGGCCGTGCAGGCGGCCCGGCTGGCCGGGCGCGACGGCACCGTGCTGCCCGAAGCGGGCTGGCCGATCCCGGTGCAGCCGCCCACCGGCGCGGTGCCGGCCGCGCTGTCGTTGGCGGTAATGCGCCAGGAGAGCAGCTTCGATCCCGCCATCGTCAGCCATGCCGGCGCGCAGGGGCTGATGCAGCTGATGCCCGGCACGGCGCAGCTGGTCGCCCGCACCGAGCACGCGCCGTCCGGCCCGCTCAACGATCCGGCGGTGAATATGCGGCTGGGCACCGCCTATCTGGCCGGCCTGCTGGCGCGCTTTGGCGGGTCGCTACCCGAGGCGATCGCCGCCTATAACGCCGGCCCTGCGCGCGTGGCCGAATGGGTGGCCGCCAATGGCGAGGCGGGGCGCGATCCGGGCTCGGCCGAGGCGGTGGACTGGATCGAGGCGATCCCGTTCGCCGAGACGCGGAATTACGTGCAGCGCGTGCTGGAAAACCGGGTGGATTACGCGGCCCGGCAGCCGCCCGGCGGACAGCACGGCCAGCCCGGCCGCGTGGCGAGGGCCACCCTGCCCTGCTATGCTCGCCCGCTCACAGCCGGCACCCGCCCCTTCGATGACCCGCCACAGGCTCGCCACCCTGATCGCCGCCGGCTTCGGCAGCGGCTATGCGCCGGCCGCGCCGGGCACCGCCGGCTCGCTGCTCGGCCTGGTGATCGGCGCGCTGCTGCTGCAGGCCTCGCCCGTGCTGCTGCTGGCGGGCATCGTGGCGGCCACCTATGGCGGGCTGTGGGCCATCGGCGCCGCCACCGGCTTGCCCCTGCGCGCCACCGGCGATGCGGCCAGCCATGCCGACCCGGGCTGGATCGTGATCGACGAGGTTGCCGGCCAGATGCTGGCGCTGCTGACGCTGCACCGCGCCAGCCTGCTCGGCCTGGCGCTGGCCTTTGGGCTGTTCCGGCTGCTCGATATCTGGAAGCCCGGCCCGGTCGGCTGGGCAGACCGGCAGGGCGGTGCGGCAGGCATCATGGCCGACGACCTGCTGGCCGGGTTGGGCGTGGCGATGCTCCTGCTGCTGCTGCGGCTGGCCACGCAGGCGCCGCTGTGAAGGCACGCCCGCCGCCATCCTGGCCGCAAGTGGCTGGCCGGGCCGGGCCGCTGGCCATCGTAGCCGCGCAGGCGAGCGGGCGCCTGCCGGAACTGCTGCCCCTGCGCTACCAGCGCATGGCCGCCTCGCCGCTGGCCTATCTGCGCGGCAGTGCCGCCGTTATGGCGGCCGACCTCGCCGGCCTGGAGCGGCGCGGGCCCACGGTGCAGCTCTGCGGCGACGCGCATCTGGCCAATTTCGGCGTGTGCGCGGCGCCGGACGGCACCCCGGTATTCGACGTCAACGATTTCGACGAGACCATGCCCGGCCCGTTCGAATGGGACCTGATGCGCCTGGCCATCAGCCTGGTGCTCAGCGGCCGCGAGCACGGCCTGCCGGCCCGCGCGTGCCGTGCCCTGGCCGCGCGCGCGGCGCGGCATTACCGCCGGCATGTGCTGCGCCTGGCAGAGATGGCGCCGTTGGAGGCCTGGCACAGCGCCATCGACCTGCAGGCGGCACTCCGCGCGGTGCCGCACCACAAGCTGCGCCGGCGGCTGCAGCGGCGCTTGCGGGCGGCCTGGAAGGCCAACGCGCAACATTACGGCCTTGTCGGCAGCGAGGGCGGCCAGCCGGCCATCATCGACGCCGGCAACACGCGCCATCTGCCCGCCTATGCCGGCACCATCGATGCGGCGTTCGCCGCCTGGCCGGCAACGCTGCAGCCGGAATACGCCGATCTGGCCGCCCGCTACACGCTGGTTGACCGGGCGTTCAAGGTGGTGGGCATCGGCTCGGTCGGCACGTTCTGCGCCATCGGCCTGTTCACCGCGCCGCAGGGCGGATCACTGCTGCTGCAGCTCAAGCAGGCGCAGGCTTCCGTGCTCGCCGGCCCGCTCGGGGCGCCGCCGGTGGCCAGTGACGGCGAACGGGTAGTCCGCGGCCAGCGGCGGCTGCAGGCACGCAGCGACGCCTTCCTGGGCTGGACGCCGTCGCCGGTGGACGGCCGGCAATTCTATGTAAGGCGGCTGAAGGATTCGCGGCTGGCGGCGATCGGCGCTGCGCTGGAGGCCGACGAGCTGGCGTTCAGCGCCGCCCTGTGCGGCCGCACGCTGGCCCGCGCGCATGGCCGCGCCGGGGATGCCGCCCGGATCGCGCCGGCCTTCGTATCCGATGACGAGGGTGCCGGGCTGGATGCAGCGGTCGTGGCGTTCGCGGAATCCTACGCCGACCAGACCGAGCTGGACCATGCCGCCTTCTGCCGCGCGCTGAAGGACGGCACGTTGCTGCACGGTGGCGCGCGCGCTGTGGAGGTGCCCGGCGATGCTCGATGATGCGGTGCTGCAATTGGCGGCGCGCGTTCTGGCCACCTTGCGCGCGCAGGGCCGCATGGTGGGCACGGCGGAAAGCTGCACCGGCGGGCTGATCGCCGCGGCGCTGACCCATGCGGCCGGCGCTTCGGACGTAGTCGATTGCGGGTTCGTCACCTACTCCAACGCGGCCAAGACGGCGCTGCTGGGTGTGCCGGCGGGCCTGATCGCGCAGCACGGCGCGGTGAGCGGCCCGGTGGCGCGCGCCATGGCGGAAGGCGCGCTCGCGCGCTCGCGGGCCGCATGCTGCGTCAGCGTGACCGGCGTGGCCGGCCCCGGCGGCGGCAGCGTCGAGAAGCCGGTCGGGCTGGTCTGGTTCGGTTATGCGGCACACGGTGGCGCTGCACTGGCCGAGATGGCCGTGTTTCCGGGCGATCGCAGTGCCGTCAGGGCGGCCGCGGTGGTGCATGCGTTGCAGCTGATCCTGCGGGAGGCCGAACGCTTGCCGGATCACAACTAGAGCAGCACGAAACCTAGTCGATCCCGTAATTTTTGCACTTGCCGATGGTTGGCCCGCCGTTCAACTATACGGGCGCGTGTGGAGCCAGCGCGATGCCCAATCTGCCGTTTCAGGTTCAACCTGCCGCCGCCCGCGCGGGCCAGGATCGCCAGGCCGCACGCCCGCCGGCCGCCAAGCCTGGCGGCGCAGTGGCGGCCCTTGTCAGCGCCCCGGCAGGACACCGGCGCTGGACAGTGGTGATCCCCCGCCGGCTGAGCGAGCGCGCGGCTCAGGCTGCCGCGGATGCCGAGGCCTTCCACGCCGCCCAGCCCGCAACCCCCGGCCCGATCCGGTATGCGCCGCAGGCCACCATGTTCGGGCTGATCGCCGCAATCGCCTCGGGGCTGTTCGTCTATTCGGCCAAGCACGCGGCAGCGACGCTGGACGGGCAGATCGCCCAGGCCATTCACGCCGCCGGTGCCGCCAACCAGCAGGCGAGCCTGCTGCGGGCGGAGTGGTCGCTGCTCAACAATCCGGACCGGCTGCATGCGCTGGCCGACCGCTATTTGGCGCTGCAGGCCACCGACGCCAGCCAGTTCGTGCCGGAAGCGGCGCTGCACGCCCGGCTGCCGCCCGTGCTCTACGGCCCGATGCCGCCGGAGCCGGACCGCGACGACGCGCCCGACCCCGCCGCCGGCCGTCGCCTGCTGGCCATGGCCGCGCCCGCCGCCCCAGCCGAGGCGCCGCCCGACCCGCCGGTTGTGACGGCGCCGCAAGAGGCGGTGCGCGTGCTGGCCCATGCCGGCCCGCCTCCGGCCCTGGTCGATCCGGAACCCGCCTTGCCGGCGGCGCAGGCGGCTGGCCGGCGTGATGCCGGCCTTGCGGTCGCGGCGGCCGAGGATGCACCGCGTGCGGCGATGCGTGCCGCGCCGCGCCCGGCCATGACACCGGCACCCGCACCGGCGCCCAGGCTGATGGCCCGCGCCGAACTCAGGCCGCGGCTGTATCGCCCGCCCACGCTGATGCGCCCCGAACTGATCCGCGCACTGCTCGAACCGCGCGATTTCGCCGCACATTGGCAACCGCGCCCGAAACTCTCCTGGGCGCTGGCCACGCCGCAGCCACCGCGCCACGCCGGCCAAGGCCGTTCGGAGCCGCCGCACGACCTGATGCTGCCGCAGGCCGCGCCGGCGCCTGCTGCCGCCGCCCGCTACGCCCCGCCCGAGCACCGCGCCGCGCGCGCGCCGGACGGGCAGCCGCCGAACTACCACCCGGCCGCGCCCTTCGCCTACCGGCCGTATCGCCCGTACTGGGCTTATAACGCCGCACCGCCGGACGGCACGCCCGATCCGCGCGCCTACGCACCGATGTATCCGCTGTATCGCTAGGCGGCGCCTATTTCGTCCAGCGGTTCAGCCAGTCGATCACCGTCTTCTGCCACAGCTCGGAATTCTGCGGCTTGAGCACCCAATGGTTCTCGTCGGAGAAGGTCAGGAACGCGCTCGGGATGCCGCGGCGTTGCATTGCGGTGAACGCGGCCAGGCCCTGTTCCAACGGGATGCGGAAATCCTTGGCGCTGTGGATCACCAGCATCGGTACGTGCCAGTCGGCCACGTGGTTCACCGGGTTGAAGCGCTCGTAATTCTCCGGTTTGTCCCACGGCGTCGCATGGCCGTTCTCCCACTCGGAAAACCAGAGTTCTTCGGTGGCGTAACCCATGATGCGATTGTCGAACACACCGTCATGGTCCACCAGGCAGCGCCAGGGCTGCGACCAGGTGCCGGCCATCCAGTAGATCATGTAGCCGCCATACGAAGCGCCGAGCGCGCAGGCGCGGCTGCCATCCAGGCTCGGGAATTGCGCCAGCGCCGCCGCCCAGCCGGCCTTCAGGTCGTCGAGCGGACGGTCGCCCCAGTGGCCGCTGATGGCATCCGTGAACGCCTGGCCGTAGCCGGTGGAGCCGTGGAAATCGACGAACACGCTGGCATAGCCGGCGGCGGCATAGGTCTGCGGATTCCAGCGGTAGCTCCAGCTGTCGCCGAAGCTGCCCTGCGGGCCGCCATGGATCAGGAACGCGACCGGGTAGCGCTGCCCAGGCTGCGCGCCGGCGGGCGGCATGACGTAGCCGTGCACCGTCTCGTGGTTCCAGCCGGTGAAGGTGAACGGCGTGGCGGCAGCCAGCGTCACGCCCGCAAGCTTGTCCGCGTTGAACTGCGTCAACTGCACCGGTGCTGCGGGATTGGCGTAGAGCTGCGCCGGGCCGGCCAGGCTGTCGCGGGCATAGACGATGCTGCTGCCCGCCACATCCAGCTCGGCCACGTGCCCGTCATGCGTCAAGGGCGTGACGGCGCCGCTGCCCGCATCGATACGGAACAGCACCTGATGCCCGCCATCGGCTGCGGTCACCAGCAGGCTGCGCCCGTCCGGCGCCCAGCGCAGCGCGTCCGCCGAGCGGTCCCAATGCGGGGCGAGCGCGTGGGTGGCGCCGGTGGCGACGTCGCGCAGCATGATGCCGAAGCGGTCCGCCTCGAAGCCCGGCCGCGCCATCGCCTTGTAGGCGAGCGTGCGGCCATCCGGCGAGAAGACGGGCGCCGCATCCCAGGCCGGGTTGGCCGCCGTCAGGTCGGCCGGCTTCGTGCTGCCGTCGAGCTTGACCTGGAACAGATCAAAATTCGTGCTCCAGGGCTCTGTTTTGCCGGCCTGGCGCGCGGAGAAGACGAGCTGCGTCGAATCCGGCGAGATGGCGAAATCCTCGTCGCCGCCGAATGGCTTGCCCGGGCTGTCGCCATCGAAGCCGCGCATCAGCGGGCGCGCCGTGCCGGCAGCACCGGCGGCGTCGAGCGGCACGGCCCAGAGCTGCGTGCGCGTGCCGTCGGCCCAGGCATCCCAATGGCGCACGAACAGATGGTCGTAGAGCACGCCGGTGGTTTTGCCGGCGGCCCGCGCATCGAGGCGCTGGCGGGTGCATTCCGGCGTCGCGCAATCCGGAAACACATCCATCGCAACGACGATCGTGCGGCCGTCCGGCGCCACGCGGTAGGCGCTGATGTCGAGCGGCAGATGCGTCACCTGCACCGGCGGCTGGGCGCCCGCTCCGGCGCCCACGCGCCAGATCTGCGCCCGGCCGGAGCGTGACGAGATGAAAAAGATGCTGTTGCCATCGGGCGAGAAACGCGGCGTCGTGGCGCCGCCATCCGATGCGGCCAGGCGTTCGGCGTGCGGTGCGGCGCAATCGGCACACACCGACCAGATGGCGTGCACGCCCTTGTTGGCGGCGTAATCCGTGCTGCGCACATCGAACACCACGCGCTTGCCGTCCGGCGAGAGATGCGGGTCGGCAACCCGGTCCAGCGTGACCAGATCGTGCGGCGTCAGATTGCGCGCGGCCGCCGGGCCGACGAGCAGGAGGAGAGCCACCGCGCACGCACCGGACCGAACCATGCCACCATCCCTTGCTTGACTGCCCGCACCCTAGCCGTTTGCATGGCGCCATTCCAAGGCGAGGACAACGATGCCCGAGCAGATCCTGATCGAGCGGCAGGGCGACGTGACCACGCTGCGGCTGCACAACCCCGCGGCCCTGAACGCGATGAGCGGCGAGATGGCCGAGGAACTGCACGCAAGGCTGGACGAGGAGGCCGCCGTCGCGCGCGCCATCGTGCTGGCCGGCAGCGCGCGGGCGTTCTGCGCCGGCGCCAACCTGACGGGCGCCGGGCCCGCCGGAACCGATGCCGGCGCGCGGCTGGAGAGCTCGTTCAACCCGCTGATGCGCGCCATCAAGGACTGCCGCGTTCCCATCATCGCTGCGGTGTGCGGGGCGGCGGCGGGCATCGGCGCCTCGGTGGCGCTGGCCTGCGACATGATCGTGGCCGGCGAGAGCGCCTATTTCCTGCAGGCGTTCCGGCGCATCGGCCTGGTGCCGGATGGTGGCTCGGCGCTGCTGCTGGCCCATACCGTAGGGCGCGTGCGGGCGATGGAGCTGATGCTGCTCGGCGACAAGCTGCCGGCCGCCACGGCGCTGGATTGGGGCCTGATCAACCGGGTGGTGCCCGACGACGCGGTGGAGGCGCAGGCTGCGGCACTGGCTGCCACGCTGGCCGCCGGGCCCACGCTGGCACTCGGCCTGATCCGGCGTGCGGCCTGGGCAGCGTTGAGTTCGGATTGGGAGACGCAGCTGATGCTGGAGCGCGACCTGCAGCGCCAGGCCGGCGCCAGCCCCGATTGCCGCGAGGGCGTGGCCGCCTTTCTGGCCAAGCGGCCCGCGGCGTTCACGGGCCTTTAGCGGCGCCCGCCACCGTCAATCCCGCTGCGGCATGCCTTCCGGCACCACGGTTTTCGCAATCGAGGCATCGAGTGCCTCGTAGGCCGCGTAATCGATCGTGGCGTACAGCTCGGCGCGCGTCTGCATGCGGTCCAGCATGGCGTGCGTGCCGCCGTCGCGCTTGATGGCGGCGTACAGCTCCGCCTGCGCCTTGTTGGCGACCCGGAGCGAGGTGACCGGCCAGATTACCATGCGGTAGCCCATCGCCTCGAACTCGGAGGCCGTGAAGAACGGCGTGCGGCCGAACTCCGTCATGTTGGCCAGCAACGGCACGCCGGGCATTGCGGCGGCGAAGGCGCGGAACATTTCGGCCGTGTGCAACGCTTCGGGGAAGATCGCGTCGGCGCCTGCATCCATGTAGAGCCGCGCGCGCGCGATGGCGCCGTCGATGCCTTCACTGGCGGCGGCATCCGTCCGCGCCATCACGAACAGATGCCGGCGTGCGCGCACCGCGGCGGCGATCTTGGCGGCCATGTCGCGCGGATCGGCCAGGCGCTTGTCGTTCAGATGGCCGCATTTCTTGGGCAGCAGCTGGTCTTCCAGATGCACGGCGGCAGCGCCCGCATCCTCGAAGCTGCGCACCATGTGCATGACGTTGAGCGCCTCGCCATAGCCGGTATCGCCATCGACCAGCACCGGCAGGCCGGAAGCGCGGGCGACCTGGCGGATGAAGAAGCATACATCCTCGATGGTGATCACGCCCAGATCGGGCAGACCCATCGAGGCCGACATCGCGGCGCCCGACAGATAGGTGCCGCTGAACCCGGCCGCGCGCGCCTGCAGCGCCGCCTGCCCGTTATGCGCGCCGGGCAGTTGCACGATGCCGGGCTGCGCCAGCAGCGCGCGGAAGCGTTCGCCGGCGGGTGCGGCCGGCAGATCGGCGCCGACGAGATAGGTCACGCTGCCGCCTTGCGCTGCGCCAGCGGCACGAAGGGCAGATCCTCCGCGCCCACGTAATTGGCCGTGGGCCGGATGATCTTGCCGTCCTGCCGCTGCTCGATCACGTGCGCCGACCAGCCGCTGGTGCGCGCGATGACGAAGAGCGGCGTGAACATCGCCGTCGGCACGCCCATCATGCGGTAGCTGACCGCGCTAAACCAATCGAGGTTGGGGAACATCTTCTTGCTGTCCCACATCACCGCTTCCAGCCGCTCGGCGATGGCGAACAGCTTGGTGTCGCCGGCTTCCGTGCTCAGCCGCTTGGCCACCGACTTGATCACCACGTTGCGCGGGTCGCTGACCGTGTACACGGGATGGCCGAAGCCGATCACCACTTCCTTGCGTTCCACGCGCGCACGGATATCGGCCTCGGCGGCATCGGGCGAGGCGTAGCGCTGCTGGATTTCGAGGGCCACCTCGTTGGCGCCACCATGCTTCGGGCCGCGCAGCGCGCCGATGCCGCCGGCGATCGCCGAGTACATGTCCGAACCCGTGCCGGCGATCACGCGCGCGGCAAAGGTGGAGGCGTTGAACTCGTGCTCGGCATACAGCACCAGGCTCGTGTGCATGGCGCGCACATGCGCGGGCGACGCCGGGCGGCCGTGCAGCAGATGCAGGAAATGGCCGGCAATGCTGTCATCGTCGGTCTCCACATCGATGACGCGGCCTTTGACGGCGTAGTGATACCAGTAGAGCAGCGCCGAACCGAGGCTCGCCATCAGCCGGTCGGCGATCTCGCGCGCGCCCGCCTCGTTGTGGTCGTCTTTTTCCGGCAGCGCGCAGCCCAGCATGCTGACGGCGGTGCGCAGCACGTCCATCGGGTGGGCAGCGGCCGGAATTTCCTCGAGCACCGCGCGCAAGGCGGCGGGCAGCCCGCGCATCGCCCGCAGGCGGGTCTTGTAGGCGCGCAGTTCCGCCTCGGTCGGCAGATGGCCGTGCACGAGCAGATGGGCGATCTCCTCGAACTCGCAGCTTTCCGCCACGTCGAGGATGTCGTAGCCGCGATAATGCAGATCGTTGCCGGTGCGCCCGACGCTGCACAGCGCAGTGTTGCCGGCCACCACGCCGGAGAGGGCCACGCTTTTCTTCGGCTTGGGCTGGGCGGTTTCGCTCATCGTCATTCCTGCGTGTTGATCAAGGTATTCTCAGGCGAGGCCCACCGGAAAGACGGGCCGCGCCGGCTAGAAGATTCCGCGCGCGCCCGTCTCCAAGCGGCCGGCGGGCACTGCCACGTTGAGGCCCAACAATTCGTCGGCGCTCAAAGCCGGCAGGCGCTGCACAAGGCCGAGGAAACGTTCGGCTTCGGCCGTATCGAGCAGGCCTTCGGTCAGCATGCGGAACTTGCCGATGTAGTGGCTGCGGCCCCAGGGCGTGGCACCCAGCGAATGGGCGTTGGCCACCGCCATCTCGTCGGCGATCACCGTGCCATCCTTCAGCGTGATCACCACGCGGCCACCGAACGCTTTCACGGCCGGATCGGTGGCGTGGTAGCGCTCCGTCCAGCGCGGGTCTTCGACGGTGCGGATCTTGCGCCACAGCGCCACCGTATCGGGCCGGCGCGCGCGCTCCGGCGCGTAGCTGCGTACGTGGTGCCAGGCGCCGTCCTGCAGCGCCACGGCGACGATATACATGATCGAGTGGTCCAGCGTTTCGCGGCTGGCCTCGGGATCGAATTTCTGCGGATCGTTGGCGCCGGTGCCGATGACGTAGTGCGTGTGGTGGCTGGTTTCGATCAGCACGTCGGCCACGTCATTCCAGTCGGCCACGCGCTTGCCCATGCGGAAGGCGAGGTCGATCAGCGCCTGGCTCTGATACTCCGCCGAATGTTCCTTCGTGTAGGTGTCGAGGATGGCGCGCTTGGCCTCGCCGGGCGCGGGCAGCGGCACCTGGTAGCGTGCATCCTTGCCGCCCAGCATCCAGGCGATCACGCTGTCCTCGCCTTCATAGATCGGGCTCGGCGCGCCCTCGCCGCGCATGGCGCGGTCCACCGCCTCGATGGCGAGCTTGCCGGCATGGCTGGGCGCGAACGCCTTCCAGCTGCTGATCTCGCCCTTGCGGCTCTGCCGCGTCGCCGTGGTCACGTGCAGCGCCTGCTGCACGGCCTGGTAGATGATCTCCGTGGGCAGGCCGAGCAGCGTGCCGATGCCGGCGGCTGCCGAGGGGCCCAGATGCGCCACGTGGTCGATCTTGTGTTCGTGCAGGCAGATCGAGCGCACCAGATCGACCTGGATTTCGTAGCCGGTGGCCAGGGCGCGCACCAGTGCGGCGCCGTCGCGCCCGGTCTGCTGCGCGGTGGCCAGGATCGGCGGGATATTGTCGCCGGGGTGGCTGTATTCGGCGGCGAGGAACGTGTCGTGGTAATCGAGCTCGCGCACCGCGGTGCCGTTGGCCCAGGCGGCCCATTCGGCATGCACCCGTATTTCAGGTGCGCAGCCGAACAGCGTGGCACCGCCGGCGCGCTGGTGGGCCAGCGCCTGGTCGCGCGCGGTCACGATCGGGTGGCGGTTGATCGAGGCGATGGCGACGGACGCGTTGTCGATCACCCGGTTGATGATCATCTCGGTCACGTCCTGCGGCACGGCGACCGCATCGGCGGCGACGGCGGCGACCTTCCAGGCGAGCTGGTCCTCGCGCGG
The DNA here is from genome assembly GCA_963751795.1 of uncultured Alphaproteobacteria bacterium. Taxonomy (GTDB): domain Bacteria; phylum Pseudomonadota; class Alphaproteobacteria; order Acetobacterales; family Acetobacteraceae; genus BOG-908. Next base: position 452,414 of record CAVVVI010000004.1, on the reverse strand, counting down.
CAAGCGCTCGGCTTCGGGGTGGACGCGGACCTCGTGCAGCTTCATCTCTTCTTCCTCAAAGCCATTGCGGCCCTTCCTGCGCCGCCGGGCCAGTGGCGGTCAATCCGGCGCCTCAGCCGGGCACCACGCGGCCGTCCTTCAGCGTCACCACCCGGTCCATACGGCCGGCCAGCTCGGCATTATGGGTGGCGATCAGGGCTGCCACACCCTGCTGGCGCACGATGCGCAGCAGCTCTGCAAACACCACATCGGCCGTGCCGGCATCCAAGTTGCCGGTGGGCTCGTCGGCCAGCAGCACGCGGGGCCGGTTGGCCAGCGCGCGGGCGATGGCCACGCGCTGCTGCTCGCCGCCGGAAAGCTTGCCCGGCAGCTGCCCCGCCCGCGGCGCCAGGCCAAATACGGCCAGCAGCTCCTGCGCCCGGGCGCGCGCCGCACGGGCCGGGATGCCGGCGATCATCTGCGGCAAGGCCACGTTTTCCACCGCCGAGAACTCGGCCAGCAGATGATGGAACTGATAGACGAAGCCGATCTTGCCGCGCCGTATCGCCGTGCGCTCGCCGTCGCCCAGGCTGCCGGCATCCACGCCGTCCACGAACACGGCGCCGCTGTCGGGCCGCTCCAGCAGACCGGCCAGATGCAGCAGCGTGGATTTGCCGGTGCCCGAAGGTGCCACCAGCGCCACGATCTCGCCGGCGCGCACGGCCAGGTCGGCGCCGCGCAGGATCGGCAGGTCGCCCGCTTCGCTCTTGTACACGCGGCCGACCCCGCGCAGATGCAGCGCCTCATTCATGGCGCAGCGCCTCCACCGGATCGGTGCGCGCGGCACGCCAGCTCGGATACAGCGTGGCCAGCAGCGAGAGCACCAGCGCCATCGACACCACCTGGGCCACGGTGAGCGCATCGAGCTTCGCCGGCAGATGCTCGAGATAATACACCGTCGGATCGAACAGCGTAGTTCCGGTCATGCTCTGCAGCGCCAGCCGGATGCGCTCGATGTTGAGGCAGAACACCACGCCGAGCAGCGTACCGACGCAGGTGCCGGTGATGCCCACCGAAGCGCCGCACATCAGGAAGATGCGCATGATGGCGCCACGGCCGGCACCCAGCGTGCGCAGCACGGCGATGTCGCGCGTCTTATCCTTCACCATCATGATCAGCGAGGAGACGACGTTGAACGCGGCCACGATGATGATCAGCGTGAGGATCAGGAACATGACGTTCTGTTCCACCTGCACGGCGGCGAAGAAGCTGTCGTTGCTCTGCGTCCAGTCGAAGATGCGCAGCCCCTCGCCGCGCAGCGCCTCGCGCACCTCGGCCGTCACCGTGCCCACATGCTGAGGGTCGCGCACCATCACCTCTATCTGCGTTACCGCGGCGGGCTTCTGATAGAACACCTGGGCGGCGGCCAGCGGCACGAAGGTGTAGGTGCTGTCGTACTCATTCATCCCGGCCTGGAACACCGCCACCACGCGATACGCCTTCACCCGCGGCACGGTGCCGAACGCCGTCACCGCGCCCTCCGGCGAGAGCAGCGTCAGCTTGGAGCCGATCTCGAGCCCGAAGCGCTCGGCCAAGGTCTGGCCGACGGCGATTGCGTCCTCGCCACGGAAATCGTCCAGCGAGCCCTGGCGAATGTTGCCGGCGATGGAGGGCAGATGCCGCAGATCCTCCTGCGTGATGCCGCGCATGATGCCGCCGGAACTCTGGGTGCGCACCGTCATCAGCACCTGGCCTTCGATGACGGGCGTGGCGGACACCACGCCGGGCAAAGCACGGATGCGCGCGGCCAGCGGATCGTAATTGGCCAGGCCCGCGGTGCTGCTGGAATAGACGTCCAGATGGCCCTGCAGGCCGAGAATGCGGGAGAGCAGATCCTCCTTGAAGCCACTCATCACCGCCATGACGATGATCAGCGTTGCCACGCCGAGTGCGATGCCGATCAGCGAGAAAATGGCGATGACGCTGACGAAGCGTTCGCCGCGGCGGGCGCGCAGATAGCGGCCGGCGACGGCGCGCTCGAACGCGTTGAACATGCGTCAGGCTTCCCGGACGATGGATGCGCCCGCGCGCGGCGCCCGCGTGGTGCGCGCCTTCACAGCGATGCCGCCGCCTCGCGCACGCGCGCCACCGCGCTGTCCACGCTGACATCCTCGCGCGCGCCGGTGCGCCGTTGTTTCAGCTCGACGGTGCCCGCAGCAGCCCCGCGCGGGCCCACGATGATCTGCCACGGATGGCCCATCAGGTCGGCGTCGGCGAACTTGCCGCCGGCCCGCTCGTCGCGGTCGTCGAGCAGCGCCTGGCCGCCTAAGCGCGCATAGATGTCGTCGCACACGCGGTCGCAGGCGGCGTCGCCCACGCGCAGATTGAGGATGGCGGCGGGGAACGGCGCGATGCTGTCCGGCCAGATGATGCCGGCGGCGTCGTGGGAGGCTTCGATGATGGCGCCGACGAGACGCGAGACACCGATGCCGTAGCTGCCCATCTCCGGCGTGATTGTGGTGCCGCCCGGGCCGGCGACGGTGAACTTCATCGGCTCGGAATATTTGCGGCCGAAATAGAAGATCTGGCCTACCTCGATGCCGCGCCCCTCGCGCTTCTGCGCGGCGTCCACGCTGCCCCAGCGCGCCAGGTCGTGCTTCTCCTCGGTGGCGGCATAATACGTGTTGATCAGCTCGTGGAAGGCCGCGAGATCCTGCGGCTTGTCGTACGCGAAGTCGGATTTGAGGTAGTCGAGCTGCTCGAGCGTCGCGTCGTAGAACACCTGGCTTTCGCCGGTGGGCGCCAGCACGATGAATTCGTGGCTCAGATCGCCACCGATCGGGCCGGTATCGGCCAGCATAGGAATGGCGCGCACCCCCAGCCGCTGGAAAGTGCGCATGTATGCGAGCATCATGCGGCGGTAGGTGTTGACCGCGCCTTCGTAATCCAGGTCGAAGGAGTAGGCATCCTTCATCAGGAACTCGCGGCCGCGCATCACGCCGAAGCGCGGGCGCATCTCGTCGCGGAATTTCCACTGGATGTGGTAGAGCGTCTGCGGCAGCTCGCGGTACGATTTGATGGCGTTGCGCGCGAGGTCGGTGACCATTTCCTCGTTGGTGGGCCCGTAGAGCAGGTCGCGATCGTGGCGGTCGCGGATGCGCAGCATTTCCGGGCCGTAGGCGTCGTAGCGCCCGCTCTCGCGCCACAGATCGGCCGTCTGCAGCGTGGGCATCAGCATTTCCTGCGCGCCGGCGGCGTTCTGCTCTTCGCGCACGATGCGTTCTATGTTGCGGAGCACGCGCAGCCCGGCCGGCAGCCAGGCATAAATCCCCGAAGCGGTCTGGCGGACGAGGCCGGCGCGCAGCATCAGCCGGTGCGAGGCGATCTGCGCCTCGGCCGGCGTTTCCTTCAGCGTGGGGATGAACCCGTGGGCGAGCCGCATGTTGCCGTCCTCGTTTGACGGGCGGAACCTAGCGCGCGGCGGGGGCGGAAGGAAGCAAGGCTCGCCGCATTGCACAAGCCGAGGTTCGGCAGGCCGGCCGAGGCGCGCTGGCCCGACATTATGCTGCGCCGCAGCACGCAATTGAGCAAGTTTTTGCCGGTTCCGTGCAAAAGCCGGGTGACGGGAGCGGCTGCCGATGCTACGAAAAAAATGGCCCGCACACCGGCGGCGGCAGGGCCAGGTTTAGGGAGGAAACGCCAGTCACACGGCAGGAGGATCGCTCCTCCTGCCGGTGATCATCACCGCGATGGCGCGGCTCCGTCCACCAAAACCAGCCTTGTTTTCCCACGAAAATGACGCGCCCGCGCGTGGTTTGCCCGAAACGGAGGCATCAGCGCGCCGGCGTTGCGTAATCCTCGGGCATCTGCAGGATGCCGTGGCGAAAGCTGAGCCAGTCGCTCAGAATCAGCCCCACCACCACGCCCCATATCGCCAGCGAGACCAGCGTGGTGATCAGCAGCTTGCGGCCGATGCGCACCTGCTGCGGCACGCCGCGCCAGCCGGTTGCCTCGTCCGGCTCTGCCACAGCCTGGGTGCCGATCGGCAGCACGGCGAACAGCACCGTCCACCAGATCAGCACGAAGACGACGAGCGCGGTGAACCAGTTCACCCGGCTGCGTCACACACGCAGCAGATGGACATCCACCATCGGCTTCTTGCCCAGCTTGCGGCCGACGATCTTGCGCAGTGCCGCGCGCGCGGCATCGGCCAGCGCGCCGTCGTCGCGCCGCAGCGGCGCCGGCAGGTCGCCGATGGCAGCGCCGAAATCGCGGCTCAGGCGCTCGGTTTCGGGATCCTCCGGCTCGAACAGGCCGGGGGCGGTTACCCGCACCTTGCCCATCAGCCGGCCGGTGGCGTCCACCGCCAGGCTGCCCACCACCACGCCGTTGAACAGCATGCGGCGGCGCGCCGCCATCACGCCGCCCTGCAGCGGCACCACGCGGTTGCCGTCCAGCGCCAGGCGGCCCACCGGCGCGCTGTCGGTCACCTGCGGGCGGCCGGGATACAGGCTGAGGATGTCGCCATTCTCCAGCATCACCGGCACCGCGCCCAGCTCCTGGGCGAGCGCTGCGTGCGCCGTCAGGTGCCGCCACTCGCCATGCACGGGCACGCTGTATTGCGGCCGCACCAGGCGATACAGGCGGCGCAGCTCGTCGCGCGCGGGATGGCCGCTCACATGCACCATGTGGTCGTCGTCGGTCATCACCCGCACGCCGCGGCGCACCAGATTGTCCTGCACCGCGCCGATCGCCTTTTCGTTGCCGGGGATCATGCGGCTGCTGAAGATGACGGTGTCGCCCTCGCCCAGCGCGATGTTGGGGTGCGTATCGGCTGCCACGCGGGCCAGCGCACTGCGCGCCTCGCCCTGGCTGCCGGTGATCAGGATCAGCAGATTGCCGTCCGGCACATCGTTGGCGCCGTCCTCGCTGACGAATTGCGGGATGGTGCTCAGATAGCCCGACTCGCGCGCAGCCGTTTCCAGGTTGCGCAGCGAGCGGCCGACCAGGGCGACACTGCGGCCGGCATCGCGCGCGGCGATCGCCACGCTCTCCACCCGTGCCACGTTGCTGGCGAAGCAGGTGACCGCGATGCGGCCCTCGATGGACTTGATCAGCGTGGCGAGCGACTTGCGCACGTCGCCTTCGGAGCCGGAATGGCCCTCCACCAGCGCGTTGGTGCTGTCGCACACCATCGCCAGCACGCCCTCGTCGCCGAGTGCGGAGAACGCCGCCTCGTCGGTGGGCGGGCCCACCAGCGGATGCGGATCGAGCTTCCAGTCGCCGGTATGCACGATGGTGCCGTAGGGCGTGCGGATCGCCAGGCCCTGCGCCTCTGGTGTGGAGTGGGCCACGCGCAGGAATTGCAGCTTGAACGGACCGAGCTCGAAGCTGCCGCCCGGCGGGATCACGTGGATCTTCACCTCGTTGACCAGATGCGCTTCGGTCAGCTTGCGGCGCAGCACGGCGGCGGTGAACGGGGTGGCGTACACGGGGCAGCGCAGCTGGCGCCACAGATGGGCGACGGCACCCACGTGATCCTCGTGCGCATGGGTGATCACCAGGCCCAGCAGCTTGTCCCGCCGCTCGGCGATGAAAGCCGGGTCCGGCATAATCACGTCGGCTTCCGGCAATTCGTTGCCGCCGAAGCCGATGCCGCAATCGATGGCCAGCCAGTGGCCGTCGCAGCGGTAGAGGTTGAGGTTCATGCCAATTTCGCCCGTCCCGCCCAAGGGCAGGAAGGCAAGGTCACCGGTGGTTGCGTCCATTAATCGCCTTCAATCGTTCTGGTCATGTTCAAGTCTGGAAGATGTTCGTGTTAACTTGGGGGCGGGGTTGCGCTCCGCCAACAGGCGCAGCCCGTCCAGGGTCAGGTCCGGGTCGATCCGGTCAAATATCTCGGTGCCTTCGGAGAACAACGGGGCCAGGCCGCCCGTCGCTACGATCTTCGCCGGCACGTCTATCTCGCGGCGTATCCGGGCGACCAATCCTTCGATCAGCCCGATATATCCCCAGTATACACCCGATTGCATGGCCGAGACAGTGCCCGTGCCGATCACCGCCTGCGGGCGTCCGATGCCGATGCGCGGCAGGCGGGCGGCGGCCTGGTGCAGCGCCTCGATGGACAGGTTGATGCCCGGGGCGATGGCGCCGCCCAGATAGGCGCCGTCCTCGCCCACCACGTCGAAGGTGGTTGCCGTGCCGAAATCGATGACCACCAGCGCCGCCCGGAAGTGGCGATAGGCGGCCAGCGCATTCAGCAGGCGGTCGGCGCCCACGTCCTCGGGGTTGTCCACGCGGATGTCGAAACCCCAATCGAGGCTCGCGCGGGCCACCAGCGGCTCCACGTTGAACCATTCCCGGCACAGCCGCCGCAGGTGATACAACGCGGCCGGCACCACCGTGCCGATCACCGCGGCACTCACCTGATCGGGTGCCAGCCGGCTATGGGTCAGCAGCGTCAGCAGCCACACGGCATATTCGTCGCTGGTGCGCTGCGGTTCGGTGGCGATGCGCCAGATGCCGGCCCAGCGGCGGCCGTCATGCACGGCGAAGACGACGTTGGTGTTACCGGCATCGACGACTAGGAGCATGGCGGCGGTTCCGGACGCTGACGGTGGTGCCCCCTGGGGCGGCTTGCTTGATAAGGGCGCGTGCCGGTTGCCGGTTGCCGTGCTGCGGGGCGGGCGGTCACGCGAGGAAGATTTCGGCGCTGCTGATCGCCGCCGGCTGGCCCGCGAGCAGAAGCTCGCCCGCCGGCGTGAGGCCGGCGAACGCGCCCTGCACCCGCCGCTGCGGCATGCGCACATCCAGCAAGGTGCCCACCGGGTGGGCCCGCGCCAGCCAGGCTTCCACCAGCGCCGGCATCGGCTGGGCCGACCAGACATCCAGCCCGCGCAGCACGCAAGCGGCCACGCTGGACGGGTCGGGCGCGGGCGGCGGCAGATGGGCGGTCGGCCGGTCATCGATGGCCGGGGCCGCCGCGAGATTGGCGCCGAAGCCGATCACCACGGCCTGCCCGGGCACGCAGTCGATCAGGATGCCGGCGAGCTTCGCGCTGCGCAGCAGCACATCGTTGGGCCATTTGAGCTGCAGCGCCGGCGCGTACGGCGCCAACGCCGCATGCAGAGCGAGTGCGGCGAGCAGCGCCCACCGCCCCGGTTCGATCGGGCCCGCCCCGGGGCGGCACAGCACCGACAGGTTGAGGTTGCCCGCCGGTGCCACCCAGGACCGCCCTGCCCGGCCCCGCCCGGCCGTCTGCCGCGCGGCGAGGATGGCGAGCCGGCCCGGATCGTCGGTCCGCGCCGCATCGAGCGCCGCGTCCTGCGTGGACGGCAGGGATTCGTGAACCTGCAACCGCCAGCCGGGCGGCGCAGCTTCTGTCACCCGAACAGGGCCTTGGCCGCCTGGCTGGCCGCACCCAGGAACGGCGCCGGAAACACGAAGAACAGCAGGGTGAACGCGCCGGTGGCCAGCGCCACGAACGACAGCGAGCCGGAGCGCGCATCGAACGGCGCCTCGGCCGGGTCGAAGAACATCACTTTGATGACGCGCAGGTAGTAGAACAGCCCGACCACGCTGGTGAGCACGCCGATGATGGCGAGCGTCCACATATGGGCGTTCACCGCGGCTTCGAAGACGAAGAACTTGCCCGCGAAGCCCGCGAACGGCGGGATGCCGCCCATGCTGAGCATGAAGATGGTCATCAGCACCGCCAGCGTCGGATCGGTCTTGGCCAGGCCGCCGAGATCGACGATGCGCTCGACGGCCAGCCCGCGGCGGCGCATGGCGACGATGCAGGCGAACACGCCGGCCGACATGACCACATAGGTGAGCAGATAGACGAGCACGCCGCGCACGCCCGTCTGGGTGCCGGCCGCCAGGCCGATCAGCGCGTAGCCCATATGGCCGATCGAGGAGTAGGCCATCAGCCGCTTGATGTTGGTCTGCGCGATGGCGGCGAAGCTGCCCAGCAGCATCGACGCGATGGCGACCACGATGATGATCGGCTGCCATTGCAGCGAAATGTGGCCGAACGGGCCGAACATGACGCGCAGCAGCACCACGAAGGGCGCCACCTTGGGCGCGGTGCTCATGAACGCGGTGACGGATGTGGGCGCGCCTTCATAGACGTCCGGCGTCCACATATGGAACGGCACGGCCGACAGCTTGAACGCCAGGCCGGCGATGATGAAGGCGATGCCGACGATCAGCCCGGTGGACACGCCGGCCGGATCGGTGACGGCCTGGGCGATATGGCCGAAATCCATGCTGCCGGAGAACCCGTAGGCCAGCGAAATGCCATACAGCAGCAGGCCCGAAGCCAGCGCGCTGAGCACGAAGTATTTCAGCCCTGCCTCGGCCGAACGCAGATCGTCACGCGCGAATGCCGCCAGCACATAGACGGCGAGCGATTGCAGCTCGAGCCCCATATACAGGGTCATGAGGTTGTTGGCCGAAGCCATCACCATCATGCCGACTGTGCTGAGCAGCATGAGCACGGGAAATTCGAAGCGCTTGATGCCCTGGCGATCGTTGTAATCGAGCGAGAGAACGGCGCAGAGCCCGGTGCCCAGCAGAATGAGCAGCTTGCTGAAGCGCGCGAAAGCATCCGACACGAACAGGCCGCCGAAGCCGAAGCCAACCTTCGTGCCGATGACGAGCACGGCGGTAATCGCGCACGCGGCCAGCGCGGCCATGGTGCAGATCAGCGTGGAATCGCGCTTCTGCACCACCCCGCCGATCAGGATGGCCATGGCGCTGATGGCCAGCACGATCTCCGGTGTCGCGAGCGACCAGTTCATGGGGCGGCCCCGGCGAGTTTGGTTGCGTGCGCGGCGATGTTCATCGCCTGGGCGTGGTTGTCCACCATGGCGGCGACCGTCGCGCCGAAGAAGCTGGTGAAGCTGCTCGGATAGATGCCGAGCCACAGCGTCAGGATGGCAAGCGGCGCGAAGATCGCCACCTCGCGCGGCGAGAGATCGAGGATGGAGCGCAGATCAGGCCGCACCAGCTTGCCGAAGATCACGCGGCGATACAGGTACAGCATGTAGGCGGCGCCCAGCACCATGCCGAAGCTGCCGAGCAGCGCCAGCCAAAGGCTGACCTGGAAGGCGCCGATCAGCACCAGGAACTCGCCCACGAAGCCCGACGTGCCGGGCAGGCCGATCGAAGCCATGGTGAACAGCATGAACACGAAGGCGTAGAGCGGCATGCGGTCGGCCAGGCCGCCGTAGCGCGCGATCTCACGCGTGTGGATACGGTCGTAGATCACGCCCACGCACAGGAACAGCGCCGCCGAGACGATGCCATGCGACAGCATCTGGAACAGCGCGCCGTCGATGCCCTGGATGTTGAAGGTGAAGATGCCGATGGTGACCACGCCCATATGCGCCACCGACGAATAGGCGATCAGCTTCTTCATGTCGTCCTGCGCCAGCGCCACCAGCGAGGTGTAGATCACCGCGATCACGCCCAGCGCGAACATCAGCGGCGCGAAATGCGCCGACGCAACCGGCAGCATGGGCACGGAGAAACGCAGGAAGCCGTAGGCGCCCATCTTCAGCAGCACGCCGGCCAGGATGACGGAGCCGGCGGTGGGCGCCTCCACGTGCGCGTCCGGCAGCCAGGTGTGCACCGGCCACATCGGCACCTTCACCGCGAACGAGGCGAGGAACGCCAGGAACAGCCAATACTGCATACCGGCGCTGAACGGCGTGTGCAGCAGCGTGACGATGTCGGTGCTGCCGGCCTGGTGCCACATCGCCAGCAACGCCAGCAGCATCAGCACGGAGCCAGCGAAGGTGTAGAGGAAGAACTTGAACGACGCGTACACCCGCCGCGGGCCGCCCCAGACGCCGATGATGAGATACATCGGTATCAGCACGCCTTCGAAGAACATGTAGAACAGCAGGAAGTCGCTGGCCGCGAACATCCCGACCATCATGGTCTCCAGGATCAGGAACGCCGCCATGTATTCGCGCACGCGAGTTTGCACGCTGTCCCAGCTCGCCAGGATGCAGATCGGCGTCAGCGCGGTGGAGAGCAGCACGAACAGCACGGAAATGCCGTCCACCCCCATGCGGTAGCCGATGCCGTATTCGGGCAGCCACGACGCGCTCTCGGTGAACTGGTAGCCGGCCGTGCGCAGGTCGAACCGCGTCCACAGCACCAGCGAGATCAGGAAGACGAGCAGGCTGGTCCACAGCGCCGTCCAGCGCGCGTTCTGCGCGGTGACGGCATCATCGCCGCGCAGCGTCATCAGGATGACGACGCCGAGCAGCGGCAGGAAGGTGATGAGCGAGAGGACGGGGAAGCCGGCGGCGTTGGCTTCGGTCATGGTGGGTTACTCTCAAGGAAGGAAGGCCTTCTTTTTTGAAAAAAAGAAGCAAAAAACTTTTGGACTAGGGGGCGCGACTGGTTGGGAGATTGCCTCATCGGACGAGCACGAAGAAAGTGACCATCACCACCAGGCCGATCAGCATGGTGAAGGCGTACACGGCGATCGATCCGGTCTGGATGCGGACCACCTGCACGCGAGCCGCCCTGCGCCATATTGGCCAGGCCGTTCGGCACGCCGTCGATGATCTGCGCGTCGCCCACCTGCCACAGCTCGCGCGCCAGCCACAGTGCCGGGCGCACGAACAGGAAATCGTACAGCTCGTCGAAATACCATTTGTTGAGCAGGAAGCGATACACGGCGGGGAACGCCGCGGCCAGGCGCGCCGGCATTGCCGGGCGCAGCACGTAGAACACATAGGCGAGTGCCAGGCCGAGCACGCCGGTGGCCGTGGGCAGCAGGCCGATCAGCAGCGGCGTGCGCTCGATCTGCTGCAGCACGTGATTGTTGGGGCCGTTGAAGATCGCGCCCTGCCAATAGTCGGCGTTGTGGTCGCCGATGAACAGCGCGTGCAGCAGCCAGCCGGCAAACACCGCGCCGAGCGAGAGCAGCAGCAGCGGAACGGTCATGCTCCACGGGCTCTCATGCACGTGGCCCATCACATGCGCGTCCGCGCGCGGCGTGCCGTGGAACGTCATGAACAGCAGGCGGCCGGAGTAGAACGCCGTCAGGAACGCGGCTAGCGTGCCGCAGACGAAGCCGTACAGCCCGATGCCGGTGCCCGCGGCGTAAGTCGCCTCCAGGATCGCGTCCTTGGACCAGTAGCCGGCAAAATAGGGAATGCCGCACAGCGCCAGGCTGCCCAGCCACATGGTCGCGTAGGTGATCGGCACGCTGCGCCAGATGCCGCCCATGCGGCGCATGTCCTGCTCGTCGCTCATCGCGTGGATCACCGAGCCGGCGCACAGGAACAGCAGCGCCTTGAAGAACGCGTGCGTGATAAGGTGGAACATGCTGGCCTGGTAGGCGCCGACGCCGGCCGCCATGAACATGTAGCCGAGCTGCGAGCAGGTTGAGTAGGCGATCACCCGCTTGATGTCGTTCTGCACGCAGCCGATGGTGGCGGCGAACAGGCAGGTTGTGGCGCCGATGAAGGTGACGAAGCCGAGCGCCGCCGGCGCGAACTCCATCAGCGGCGACATGCGGCTCATCAGGAACACGCCGGCCGTCACCATGGTTGCGGCATGGATCAGCGCGGAAACCGGGGTGGGTCCCTCCATCGCATCCGGCAGCCAGGTGTGCAGCAGGATCTGCGCCGACTTGCCCATGGCACCGATGAACAGCAGGAAGCCGATCACCTCGAAGCTGCGCGGCGACGCACCCATGAAGTGGTAGGTATCGGCCGCATGCGCGGGGATTGCGGCGAAGATGGTGGTGAAATCGACCGCGCCGAACTTGAAGAACACCAGCGCGATGCCGACGGCGAAGCTGAGATCGCCCACGCGGTTGACCACCATGGCCTTGATGGCGGCGCGCGCTGCCGAGGGCCGGTCGTACCAGTAGCCGATGAGCAGGTAGCTCGCGAGCCCCACGCCCTCCCAGCCGAAGAACAGCTGCACCAGATTATCGGCCGTCACCAGCATCAGCATGGCGAAGGTGAACAGCGACAGGTAAGCGAAGAAGCGCGTCGTCGTGCTCTGCTCGTGCGCCATGTAGCCGGTGCTGTACACATGGATCAGGGTCGCCACACAGGTGACCATGGCCACCATCGACGTGGACAGCGTGTCGTAACGGAACGCCCAATCCAGGTGGAAGCGGCCGACATCCATCCAGTTGGCGATGCCGATGGTGCCGTTCGGCACCCCGGCGAACACGTGCTGATACCAGCTTGCCACGCCGCAGGCCGAGGCCAGCACCATGCAGGCGATGGTGACGAGCTGCGCCGGACGGTCGCCCATGGCGCGGCCGGCCAGGCCGCAAACGAGGCAGCCCAGCAGTGGCGCAAAGACGGCAAGCGAGAACAGCATCCTCAGCCCTTCATGAGGTTCACGTCCTCGACCTCGATCGAGCCGCGGTTGCGGAAATAGACGACGACGATGGCCAGCCCGATAGCCGCCTCGGCCGCGGCCACTGTCAGCACGAACATCGCCAAGATCTGGCCGGCCAGATCGTGCAGAGCAGCGCTGAACGCGACCAGGTTGATGTTGACGGCGAGCAGGATCAGCTCGATCGACATCAGGATGACGATGACGTTCTTGCGGTTGAGGAACACGCCGAACACGCCGAGCACCAGCAGCACGGCGCCCACGAACAGGTAATGGCCGACGCTGATCACCACGGCGTCAATGCTCCCCTTGCACGGGTTCCGGCGCCGGGGCGCCATCATGCAGCGGTCCTTCGTGGCTGCTGTCGAGATGGGCGGCATCGCCATGCCCGATCGCCTTGGCATGCGCCGGCGCGCGTTCCGGCTTCGGCCGGTAGATGCCCAGCTCGCCCACACCCGCGCCGGTGCGCACGCTCAGCACTTCCAGCGTGTCGGACACGCGGCGCTCCTGCTGGCGCGTGATGTTCTGGCGGCGGCTGGTGCGGCGGTCGCGATGCGTGAGCACGATGGCGCCCACCATGGCGACCAGCAGGATTAGGCCGGAGAGCTGGAACAGCAGGATGTAGTTGGTGTAGAGCACCTGGCCGATGGCGCGCGTGTTGGTCACCTGGTCGGGGATGGCGCTGAGCCGCAGCACCGGCGCGTTGGCCGAGAACTTCCAGCCGAGCAGCACGAACAGCAGCTCGCCGACCAGCAGCACGCCGACGACGGCACCGAGCGAGGCGTAGCGCTGGAAGCCTTCGCGCAGCGCCACGAAATCCACGTCCAGCATCATCACGACGAACAGGAACAGCACCGCAACGGCGCCGACATAGACGATGACCAGGATCATCGCCAGGAACTCGGCCCCGGCAATCAGGAACAGCGCCGCCGCGTTGAAGAACGCGAGGATAAGGAACAGCACCGAGTGGACCGGATTGCGGCTGGTCACCACCATGCCGGCCGAGCCGAGCAGGATGGCGGAGAACACGTAGAATGCGAGCGAGGTGATCATCGGTAGGGCGCGTCCAGCTCCAGCCGCTTGGCCAGCTGCGCCTCCCAGCGATCGCCGTTATCGAGCAGCTTTTCCTTGTTGTACATCAGCTCTTCGCGGGTCTCGGTCGAGAACTCGAAGTTCGGCCCTTCGACGATGGCGTCCACCGGGCAGGATTCCTCGCACAGCCCGCAATAGATGCACTTCGTCATGTCGATGTCGTAGCGCGTGGTGCGGCGCGAGCCGTCTTCGCGCGGTTCGGCCTCGATGGTGATGGCGTAGGCCGGGCACACCGCCTCGCACAATTTGCACGCGATGCAGCGTTCCTCGCCGTTCGGGTAGCGGCGCAGCGCGTGCTCGCCCTTGAAGCGCGGGCTCAGCGGCCCGTGCTCGTAGGGGTAGTTGATGGTGACGGGCTTCTTGAAGAAATAGCGCAGCGTGATGCCCATGCCGCTGAGCAGCTCCCACATCAGCAGACGCCAGGCGGATCGACCGGTCAGCATAAGCCTCTCCTCAACCCGCCAGATCGGGCAACAGGCCGGTGGCTTCCAGGAAGCCGGCCGTCAGCACGAGCCACAGCAGGGACAATGGCAGGAACACCTTCCAGCCCAGGCGCATCAGCTGGTCGTAGCGGAAACGCGGGAAGGTGGCGCGCACCCAGAAGAAGAAGAACATCACCGCGCAGATCTTCAGGATCAGCCAGAAGATGCCGGGGATGAAGGTCAGCCCGAACGGCGCCTGCCAGCCGCCCAGAAACAGCACGCTGGCCAGCGCGCTCATCATGATCATGTTGGTGTATTCGCCGAGGTAGAACAGCGCGAAGCTCATGGCGCTGTATTCGACGAAGAACCCGGCCACAAGCTCGCTCTCGCCTTCCGGCAGATCGAACGGCGCGCGATTGGTTTCCGCCAGCATGGAAATCAGGAACACCACGAACATCGGCAGCAGCGGGAAGCAGAACCACCAATGCGCCTGCGCGCGCACGATGTCGTTCAGGTTCAGGCTGCCCACGCACAGCATGACGGTGACGAGCACGAAGCCGATCGAGACCTCGTAGCTGACCATCTGCGCGGCCGAGCGCATGGCACCCAGAAATGCGTATTTCGAGTTGCTGGCCCAGCCGGCGATGATGATGCCGTACACGCCCAGCGAGCTGATGGCGAACAGGTACAGGATGCCGACATTGATGTTGGCCACCGCCCAGCCGTCATTCACCGGGATCACCGCCCAGGCCAGGCAGGCGAGCACGAAGGTCAGCATCGGCGCCATCAGGAACAGCGCCCGGCTGGCGCCCGCCGGGATGATCGTCTCCTTGGTGAACACCTTCACCGCGTCGGCGAAGGGCTGAAACAGCCCGAACGGCCCCACGCGGTTCGGCCCGCGCCGCAGCTGGAAAGCGGCCAGCGCCTTGCGCTCGAAATAGGTGGCGTAGGCCATGCTGAGCAGCACGGGCACCAGGATCGCCAGCGTCTCGCCGATCGTCAGCAGCAGAATGCCGATCGGCCTGTCATGGAAAAACGCGTACACGGGCCTACTCCGCCGCGGCGGCCAAGGGACTGGCCGCCAACGCAGCAGGCGCGATGCGCGAACATTCGGCCATCGTCAAGCTCGCGCGGCTGATCGGGTTGGTCTGGTAGTAGTCGGCCACCGCCGGCACGAATGGCTGGTCGCCCAGGGCCGGCCGGTCGCCGGCGCCGCCGGGGCCGGTGCGATCGTTGGCGCCGTGGCGCGCCAGGCCCAGCCGGGCGAATACCGGGTTGGCCGCTTCCAGGCGGGCGCGCAGCGCGCCGATGTCGTCGTACGGCAGCGCATGGCCGGCCACCGCGCTGAAGGCGCGCAGGATGCGCCAGTCCTCACGCGCATCGCCCGGCGCGAACAGCGCGCGGTAGCCGCGCTGCACCCGGCCCTCGGTGCTGATGTAGGTGCCGTCCTTCTCGGTGTAGCTGCAGCCCGGCAGGATCACGTCGGCCCGGGCGGCACCACGGTCGCCGTGATGGCCCTGATAGACGACGAAGGTGCCCGCACCGATACGCCCGGTGTCGAACTCGTCGGCACCCAGCAGCCACAGCAGATCCACGCCGCCGCCCATCATGCCGGCCAGATCGAGCCCGCCGGGGCCGGGCAGGAAGCCCAGATCCAGCGCCGCCACCCGGGCGGCGGCATTGTGCAGAACGTTGAAGCCGTGCCACTCGGCCTGCAGCGCGCCGGCCGCATCGGCCAGGCGCCAGGCCGCATCCAGAACGGCGGCACCATCGTCGCGGCGTAGCGCACCCTGCCCCACGATCACCATCGGCCGCTCGGCGCCGTGCAGAATCTTGGCGAAATCGTGCGCGCCATCCAGCAGGGCGGCCAGCGCTGCCGGCCCGTCGCCCAGATGCGTGGTGCGGTAGGTGAGATCGGCGTCGGCGCCGATCAGCCCGATCGGCATGTGCCCGGCCGTGGCCATCCAGCGCTTGCGGATGCGCGCGTTCAGGATCGGCGCCTCGCGCCGCGGGTTGGTGCCGACGAGCAGGATGGCGTCCGCCGCGTCGATGCCGGCGATCGTGCTGTTGAACAGATAGAACTCGCGCCGCGTGGCATCCAGCCGCGCACCGTCCTGCCGGCAATCCAAATTGGGCGAGCCCAGCACGCCCATCAGGTCGCGCAGCGCCATCATGCTTTCCGCATCGCACAGATCGCCAGCGATGGCGCCAACGCGCCTGCCGTCCAGCCCGGACAGCTTCGCCGCGATGGCCGCAAACGCTTCCGGCCAGGTCGCCTCGCGCAGCCTGCCGCCCTCGCGCAGCCAGGGCCGGTCGAGCCGGCGCCGCTTCAGCCCGTCATAGGAGAAGCGGGATTTGTCGGCCAGCCACTCGTCGTTGATCTCGTCATTGGTGCGGGGCAGCACGCGAAACACCTCGGGCCCCTTGGTCTCCACCAGGATCGGCGTGCCGACCGCGTCCAGCACGTCGACGCTGTCGGTCTTATGCAGCTCCCACGGCCGCACGACGAACGCGCCGGGCTTGCTGGTCAGCGCCCCCACCGGGCAGATGTCGATCAAATTGCCCGACAGCTCGGACGTGAGCGCGTGCTCGACATACGTCGTCGACTTCCATGTTCTCGCCGCGCGCCACCGCACCCAGTTCGGGCACGCCGGCGATCTCGGTGGCGAAGCGGATGCAGCGCGTGCACTGGATGCAGCGCGTCATCACCGTCTTGACCAGCGGGCCGAGATTTTTGTCCTTCACCGCGCGCTTGCTCTCGGCATAGCGCGAATGGTCCATGCCGTACGCGTAGGACTGGTCCTGCAGGTCGCACTGGCCGCCCTGGTCGCAGATCGGGCAATCCAGCGGATGGTTGATCAGCAGGAATTCCATCACCCCGCGGCGCGCCTGGCGCACCATGGCACTGTCGGTGTGCACCACCATGCCCTCGGCAACCGGATAGGCGCAGCTGGCGATCGGCTTGGGCGCCTTTTCGATTTCCACCAGGCACATGCGGCAATTGCCGGCCACCGACAGCCGTTCGTGGTAGCAGAAATGGGGGATTTCCCGCCCGGCCTGCTCGCAGGCCTGCAGCACGGACATGCCGGCGGCGACCTCGGTCTCCACGCCATCGACGATCAGCTTGACCATACGCACATCCCAGTTCCAACCGGCCCGAAGCGGCCGCCACGGCACTGCGCCGCCGGCGCTTCGGCACCCAACCGGCGGGGCGGCACTGCCCCGCCCATCATCATTCAGCCGCCAGCGGCAGGTTCACCGGCGTCACCACGCGCGGCCCGGCGCGATAGGCGTGGATACGCTCCTCGATCACCGGGCGGAAATGCCGGATCAGGCCTTGGATCGGCCAGGCCGCAGCATCGCCCAGCGCGCAGATCGTGTGCCCCTCGATCTGCCGCGTCACCTGCTCGAGCATGTCGATCTCCTCGACCTCGGCCCGGCCCTCCACCATGCGGTTCATCACCCGCATCATCCAGCCTGTGCCCTCGCGGCATGGCGTGCACTGGCCGCAGCTCTCGTGCTTGTAGAACTTGGCGAGCCGCGCAATCGCGCGCACCACGTCGGTCGAACGGTCCATCACGATCACGCCGGCCGTGCCCAGCCCGCTTTTCACGTCACGCAGGCTGTCGAAATCCATCAGGATGGTGTCGCACGTCGCCTTCGGCATCAGCGGCACCGAGGAACCGCCGGGGATCACCGCCAGCAGATTATCCCAGCCGCCGCGCACGCCGCCCGCATAGCGCTCGATCAGCTCGCGCAGTGGGATGCCGAGCTCCTCTTCCACGTTGCACGGCTTGTTCACGTGGCCGGAAATGCAGAACACCTTGGTTCCGGCATTCTTCGGCCGGCCCAGGGCCGAAAACCACGAGGCACCGCGCCGCAGGATCTCGGGGGCGACGGCAATCGTCTCGACGTTGTTGACCGTGGTGGGGCAGCCATACAGCCCGACGGCGGCGGGGAACGGCGGCTTGAGCCGCGGCATGCCCTTCTTGCCCTCGAGCAATTCCAGCAGCGCCGTCTCTTCGCCGCAGATATAGGCGCCGGCGCCGCGGTGCAGGAACAGCTCGAAATCCCAGCCCGAGCCGCAGGCATTGGTGCCGATCAGCCCGGCCTCGTAGGCCTCGTCGATCGCCGCCTGCAGGTTCAGCGCTTCGTTGTAGTATTCGCCGCGGATGTAGATGTAGCAGGCATGCGCGCCCATGGCGAAGCTGGCGATCAGCGCGCCTTCGATCAGCTTGTGCGGATCGTGGCGCATGATGTCGCGATCCTTGCACGTGCCCGGCTCGCTCTCGTCGGCATTGATCACCAGATAGGCCGGCCGCCCGTCCGAGACCTTCGGCATGAACGACCACTTCATGCCGGTGGGGAACCCTGCCCCGCCGCGGCCGCGCAGGCCCGAAGCCTTCATCTCGTCGACGATCGCCTCGCGCCCGCGCAGCGAGGATGGCGGCCGTGCCGTCCCAGTCGCCGCGCGCGCGTGCGCCGGCCAGCCGCCAATCGTGCTGGCCGTACAGATTGGTGAAGATGCGATCACGGTCGTGCAGCACGGCGCCTACTCCGAAACCAGCGTCAGGGTGGTCGGGCCGCCCTCGGGCGCCGATGTCATGCGCCCGATCATCGAGCCGGGCTGCGGCGGCGCCTCGCCGCGCTTGAGGCCTTCGAGCAGCCGCTCGGTCAGCGGCCCGTCGAGATCCTCGTAGTAATCGTTGCCGATCTGCAAAATGGGCGCGTTCACGCAAGCGCCCAGGCACTCGACTTCGGACATGGTGAACAGCCCGTCCTCGCTGGTCTGATGCCAGCCCTGGATGCCGGTTACCTTGCGGCAGGCGGCGACCACGGCGTCGCTGCCACGCAGCCAGCACGGCGTCGTCGTGCACAGCTGCAGGTGGTACTTGCCTACCGGCGTGGTGTTGAACATCAGGTAGAAGGTAGCGACTTCGTAGACGCGGATGGGCGGCATGCCCAGCCGGGCGGCCACCACATCCATGGCAACGCGCGGCACCCAGGCGCTGCCCGTCTGCCGCCGCATCTGGTCCTGCACCAGATACAGCGCCGGCAGCACGCCGCTGGCCTGGCGGCCGGCGGGATACTTGGCCAGCAGCTTGTCCAGCTCGGCCTCGCTGGCCGCGTCGAAGGCGAACGACGTCGGCTCCGTGCGGTTATGCGCGGCCGTCGAACCGTCGCCGATATTCTCGGCCGGGCCGGCCCCGGGATGCGCGCCCACCATCAGCGGTCAACCTCGCCGAACACCAGATCGATCGAGCCGATCACCGCCACCGCATCGGCCAGCATATGGCCCTTGCTCATCACCTCGACCGCCTGCAGATGCGAGAACCCGGTCGGGCGGATCTTGCAGCGGTACGGCTTGTTGGTGCCATCGGCCACCAGATACACGCCGAATTCGCCTTTCGGGCTTTCGATCGCGGTATAGGTGGCACCCTCGGGCACGTGGAAACCTTCCGTGTACAGCTTGAAGTGATGGATCAGCGCTTCCATCGAGCGCTTCATTTCCTCGCGCCGCGGCGGCGTGAACTTGCGGTCCTGGATCTTCACCGGGCCGGGCTGCATCGCCTCGATGCATTGGCGGATGATCTTCACGCTCTCCCGCATCTCGATCATGCGGACCAGATAGCGGTCGTAGCAGTCGCCGTTGCGCGCGATCGGCACGTCGAACGCCACCTCGGCGTATTTCGCGTAAGGCTGCGCCTTGCGCAGATCCCACGGCACGCCGCTGGCGCGCAAATTCGGCCCGGTGAACCCCCAGGCCAGCGCCTGCTCGGCGCTCATCACGCCGATATCGACCGTGCGCTGCTTCCAGATGCGGTTCTCGGTCAGCAGGTTCCAAAGATCGTCGATGAACGCGGGATACTTCTCCGACCACGCCCAGATCCGGTCCGTCAGCCCGGCCGGCAGATCCTTCGCCACGCCGCCCGGCCGATAGTAGTTCGCATGCAGCCGCGCCCCGCTGGCCGCCTCGTAGAACTCCATCAGCTTCTCGCGCTCCTCGTAGCCCCAGAGCGGCGGGGTGAGCGCGCCGACATCCATGGCGAACGATGTGAGGTTCAGCAGATGGTTGAGGATGCGCGTGATCTCGTCGAACATCGTGCGGATCCACAGCGCACGCTCCGGCGCCTGGATCGCCAGCAGCTTCTCCGTCGCCAGCACGAAGGCATGCTCCATGCACATCGGCGAGACGTAATCGAGCCGGTCGAAATACGGCACGTTCTGCAGATAGGTGCGGCTCTCGATCAGCTTCTCGGTGCCACGATGCAGCAGCCCGACATGCGGATCGGCACGATCCACCACCTCGCCGTCCATCTCCAGCACCAGACGCAGCACGCCGTGCGCGGCCGGGTGCTGCGGGCCGAAATTGATGGCGTGGCTGTCGATCTGCACCGTCTTTGCGCCGGATGCCATGGCCTGGTCGAGCGGCACCGCGCTATGGCCGTGCTGCTCGATTTCTTCGAGTATCGTGCTCATGATTTGGTCACCTCGGCGGGCGATACGCTGTTGGCCAGCGCCTGCCGTGTCACATGGGCCTTTTCGTCGCCGGGCAAAGTCGTCATGCCCTCCCAGGGCGAGAGAAACCGGAAATCGCGGAAATCCTGCGTCAGCTTCACCGGCTCGTAGACGACTTCCTTGCGGTCCTCGTCGTAGCGCACCTCGACATAGCCGGTGAGCGGGAAATCCTTGCGCAGCGGATGCCCCTCGAACCCGTAATCCGTCAGGATGCGTCGATGATCCGCCAGCCCGGCGAACAGCACGCCGAACAGATCCCAGCATTCGCGCTCCCACCACGTGGCGCACGGCCAGATGTTGGAGACGGACGGCACCGGATGCGTCTCGTCGGTCGTCACGATCACGCGGATGCGGTGGTTCAGCGACACGCTCAGCAGGTTGTACACCACGTCGAAACGCTCGGCCCGCTGCGGGAAATCCACGCCGCACAGATCGACCATCTGCTCGCAGGCGAAACGCGGATCGTCGCGCAGCAGCGTCATCACGCCCAGCAGATCGTCGCGCGAGGCGTGCACCACCAGCTCGCCGCCCTCCAGCCCGGCGCGCGAGACGCCCGGCAGGCCGGTGCCGATGCTCAGCGCCAGCGCCGCCTGGCGGGTATCCGGCGCAGCGACGAGCTCAGCCACGCAGGATGGTCCCGGTACGCCGGATTTTCTTCTGCAGCTGCATGATGCCGTACACCAAAGCTTCGGCTGTCGGCGGGCATCCGGGCACGTACACGTCCACCGGCACCACGCGGTCGCAGCCGCGTACGACGGAGTAGGAGTAATGGTAGTAGCCGCCGCCATTCGCACAGCTGCCCATGCTGATCACCCAGCGCGGTTCCGGCATCTGGTCGTACACGCGGCGCAACGCCGGCGCCATCTTGTTGGTCAGCGTGCCGGCCACGATCATCACGTCGCTCTGCCGCGGCGAGCCGCGCGGAAAGATGCCGAAGCGGTCGAGGTCGTAGCGCGGCATGTAGGCGTGGATCATCTCCACGGCACAGCATGCCAGCCCGAACGTCATCGGCCACAGGCTGCCGGTGCGGCCCCAGTTGATCAGCTTGTCGAGGTTGGCGACCACGAAGCCCTTGTCGGTGATCTCGCCGGTGATGCCGCGCACCACCGCATCCTGCGCCTCGCCGGCCGGCAGTGCGTCACGGTTCCAGGCGATCTGCTCGCCGGTCGCCAGATCGGTGGCCGTCACACTCATCGAACTACTCCCAGTCAAGCGCGCCGCGGCGCCACTCGTAGATGAAGCCGACGGTGAGAACAGCAAGGAAACCGATCATCGACCAGAAGCCCAGCATGCCGATCCGCGCCAGGCTGACTGCCCACGGGAACAGGAACGCCACTTCGAGATCGAAGATGATGAACAGGATGGCGACCAGGTAGAACCGCACATCGAACCGCCGGCGCGCGTCGTCGAACGGCTCGAACCCGCATTCATAAGCCGACAGCTTTTCCGCATACGGCTTCTGCCGCGCAGAGAGCAGCGAGCCGCCGACCATGGCCGAGGCGATGCCCACGGCAATGCCGAGGAAGACCAGGACAGGGAAGTAGTTGGCGAGGATGGGTTGCATGGTGGTCCCGACGGCAAAAGCGGCGCCCACGCTGGCTACCGCGCTGCAACATGCAGCGGAGATTAGAAGCCTCAACCGGCGAGGCAAAGCCCTCTTTGCCGGTGGAGAGAGCAACAGTGAGTGTGGCTGCGATCGCAGCCGGTGCGCCAGGCGGCATGGGTGGCCAGAACGGCATTGCCTGGCGCGAGTGACGGGGCTCGAACCCGCGACCTCCGGCGTGACAGGCCGGCGCTCTAACCAACTGAGCTACACCCGCTTTCCTTCAGGCAGGCGCCGCTTCTACGAGCGCGCCTGCCCGCCGTCAACAGCCGGTTGTGGTGGGCGGTGACGGGATCGAACCGCCGGCCAACTCGGTGTAAACGAGCCGCTCTACCGCTGAGCTAACCGCCCCAGCACACAACCCGGCAAACCGTGCGGCCGGTCAGGCAACCGGCGTGTTGGCCACCTGCTCGCGCAGCAGCTTGCCCGCGCGGAACCGGACGGACTTGCTCTGCGGCACGTCGATCTCGGCGCCGGTGCGCGGATCGCGTCCCTTGCCCGCCTTGCGCTCGCTCACCGCAAACACGCCGAATCCGGCCAGACGGATTTCCTTGCCGTCCTGCAAGGCCGCACCGGCGGAAGCGATCATGGCATCCACCGCGGCGACGGCCTTGGCCCTGGGCAGGCCGGTCTTTTCCATCACGCTCGTGGTCAGGTCGTTCTTGTTGAACACGTTGGCAGGCTTGGCGTCCTTGCCCTTCGGTGCCGCTGCTTCGCTCATGGCCTCGCTCCCCTCCGCCCGGCCATCATCGGCCGCGACGGCGGACCCTAGAGCCGCCGCCGCGTCCGGGTCAAGAACCGCGGACTTCCGCCATTTTCGGGCATGGTCGGCGAGGCGGCGAAACATCTCTCAATGCGGCAGCGAGGCCGCCGCCCCGTCACCGCCCACCTTGGCGATCGGCTCGGGCGGCTCCTCCCACTCGATCGGCTCGGGGCGCCGCACCAGGGCCTGGCCGATCACGTCATCGACGTGGCTGACCGGGATCAGCGTCAGCGCGCGCTTCACGTTGTCGGGGATTTCGGCCAGATCCTTCTCGTTGTCCTTGGGGAAGAACACGGTGGCGATGCCCGCACGCAGGGCGGCCAGCAGCTTCTCCTTCAGGCCGCCGATCGGCAGCACGCGGCCGCGCAGCGTGATCTCGCCCGTCATCGCCACATCCCGCCGCACCGGGATGCCGGTCAGCACGCTGACGATCGAGGTCGCCATGGCCACGCCGGCCGAGGGACCGTCCTTCGGCGTGGCACCTTCGGGCACGTGCACGTGGATGTCGCGCTTCTCGAACAGCGTCGGCTTGATGCCGAAGGTGATCGACTTGCTGCGCACGTAGGACAAAGCGGCCGTCACACTCTCCTGCATCACGTCGCCCAGCTTGCCGGTGTGCTGGATCTTGCCGCGGCCGGGCACCATGACCGATTCGATCGTCAGGATCTCGCCGCCCACCTCGGTCCAGGCCAGGCCGGTCACCACGCCCACCATGTCCTCGGCCTCGGTCTCGCCGTAGCGGAAGCGGCGTATGCCGGCATAGGTCTCGAGGTTCTTGAGGTCGATCGTGACCTTCTTGGTCTTGCGCGTGACGATCTCCTTGACCGCCTTGCGGGCCAGATTGGCCAGCTCGCGCTCGAGGTTACGCACGCCGGCCTCGCGCGTGTAGGTGCGGATCAGGTCGCGCAGGGCATCGTCGTCGATGGCCCATTCATCGGCCTTCAGCCCGTGCGCCTCGCTCTGCTTGGCGATCAGATGCCGCCGCGCGATCTCCACCTTTTCGTCCTCGGTGTAGCCGGAGATGCGGATGATCTCCATGCGGTCGAGCAGCGGCTGCGGCATGCGCAGGCTGTTGGCCGTGGTGACGAACATCACGTCCGACAGGTCGTAATCGACCTCGAGGTAATGGTCGGCGAAGGTGGCGTTCTGCTCCGGATCGAGCACCTCGAGCAGCGCGCTGGTCGGGTCGCCGCGCCAATCCTGGCCCAGCTTGTCGATCTCATCGAGCAGGAACAGCGGGTTGCTGGTCTTGGCCTTCTTCATGCCCTGGATCACCTTGCCCGGCATGCTGCCGATATAGGTGCGCCGGTGGCCGCGGATCTCCGCCTCGTCACGCACGCCGCCCAGGCTCATGCGCACGAAGCTGCGGCCGGTGGCGTGCGCGATGGACTTGCCGAGCGAGGTCTTGCCCACGCCGGGCGGGCCGACGAGGCACAGGATGGGCCCGCGCACCTTCGGGCTGCGCGCCTGCACCGCCAGATACTCGGTGATTCGCTCCTTGACCTTCTCCAGCCCGAAATGGTCGGCATCGAGCGTCTTCTCGGCTTCGACCACATCGTTGCGGATCTTGCTGCGCTTCTTCCACGGGATCGACAGCATCCAGTCGAGGTAGTTGCGCACCACCGTCGCCTCGGCGCTCATCGGGCTCATGGTGCGCAGCTTCTTCAGCTCCGCCATCGCCTTCTCGCGCGCTTCCTTGGTGAACTTGGTGGCCTTGATCTTCTCCTCGAGCTCGGCCGTCTCGTCCTTGCCGTCCTCGCCCTCGCCCAGCTCCTTCTGGATCGCCTTGAGCTGTTCGTTGAGGTAGTACTCGCGCTGCGTCTTCTCCATCTGCCGCTTCACGCGGTTGCGGATACGCTTTTCCACCTGGAGCACGCCGATCTCGGATTCCATGTGGCCGAACACACGCTCCAGCCGCTCGCCGATGCGCGTGGTCTCCAGCAGCTCCTGCTTCTCGCTGATCTTGAGGTTCAGGTGGCTGGCGATGGTGTCGGCGAGCTTGGAGGGCTCCTCGATCTGGTTGAGCGAGACCAGCACTTCGGGCGCGATCTTCTTGTTCAGCTTGATGTACTGCTCGAACTGACCCACCACCGTGCGGCTCAGCGCTTCGAGCTCCTTGGCTTCGCTCTCCTGGTCCGGCAGATCCTCGACGCTCGCCTCGAAATAGGCCTCGGTCTCGCGGAAGCTCGCCAGCTTGGCGCGGCGCCCGCCTTCGACCAGCACCTTCACGGTGCCGTCCGGCAGCTTGAGCAGCTGCAGGATCGTCGAAACCGTGCCGACCCGGTAGATGTCATCGGCCGAGGGATCGTCCTGCGCGGCGTTCTTCTGTGCGACGAGCAGGATCTGCTTGTCTTCCTTCATCACGGCTTCCAACGCGCGCACCGATTTCTCGCGGCCCACGAACAGCGGCACGATCATGTGCGGGAAGACGACGATGTCGCGCAGCGGGAGGACGGCCATGCTGTCGCCAGGAGGGGCGACCGGGGCGGCAATTTTCTTAGCGGGCATCTGGATGGACCTCCTGGAAGGACAGTCTGGAGCGCGATTCGCCCTTAGCTTGGCACGAACAGGCTCAAGAGAAGAGAAAGGCCGGGCGGCGGGCCGGCATCGGGCAGGCTACCGACCCGGCACCGCCGGCCGATCCCGGCGCGC
The DNA here is from genome assembly GCA_963751795.1 of uncultured Alphaproteobacteria bacterium. Taxonomy (GTDB): domain Bacteria; phylum Pseudomonadota; class Alphaproteobacteria; order Acetobacterales; family Acetobacteraceae; genus BOG-908. The sequence continues at coordinate 427,000 of CAVVVI010000004.1, read as the reverse complement.
AGAGCGGAGCGGCGGCTGCCGTCACCCTCATATTGCACCCGCGAAGGCGTTTTCTACCCCGCCCCTTCGGCCCGTTCCTTCGAACGCTCCTTCGAGTACGTCAGCAGCGGATTGGCACGTCCCTCAGCCACCTCGCGGTTGATCACCACCTCGTCCACGTTGTCCATACCGGGCAGGTCGAACATCGTGGTCAGCAGGATGCTCTCCATGATCGAGCGCAGGCCGCGCGCGCCGGTGCGCCGGGCGATGGCGCGGGTGGAGACCGATTTCAGCGCGTCGTCGGTGAAGGAGAGCTTGATGCCCTCCATTTCGAACAGCCGGCCGTATTGCTTGACCAGCGCGTTCTTCGGCTTGGTGAGGATCTCCATCAGGGCCGCCTCGTCGAGGTCCTCGAGCGTGGCGACCACCGGCAGGCGGCCGATGAATTCGGGGATCAGGCCGAAGCGCAGCAGGTCCTCGGGCTCCACGTCGCGCAGGATGGCGCCGGTGCGGCGCTCGTCGGGGTCGCGCACCTCGGCGCCGTAGCCGATGCCCGAGCCCTTGCCGCGGGCACCGATGATCTTCTCCAGCCCGGCGAACGCGCCGCCGCAGATGAACAGGATGTTGGTGGTATCCACCTGCAGGAACTCCTGCTGGGGATGCTTGCGGCCACCCTGCGGCGGCACCGAGGCCACGGTGCCTTCCATGATCTTCAGCAGCGCCTGCTGCACGCCCTCGCCGCTCACGTCGCGGGTGATGCTCGGGTTGTCCGACTTGCGGCTGATCTTATCGACTTCGTCGATATAGACGATGCCGCGCTGCGCCCGCTCCACGTTGTAGTCGGCCGCCTGCAGCAGCTTGAGGATGATGTTCTCCACATCCTCGCCCACATAGCCGGCCTCGGTCAGCGTGGTGGCGTCGGCCATGGTGAACGGCACGTCGAGAATGCGCGCCAGGGTCTGGGCCAGCAGCGTCTTGCCCGAGCCGGTGGGCCCGACCAGCAGGATGTTGGACTTGGCGATCTCGATGTCGTTGTTCTTCTGGGCGTGCGCCAGGCGCTTGTAGTGATTGTGCACGGCCACGCTCAGCACCTTCTTGGCGTGGCTCTGGCCGATCACGTAATCATCGAGCACCCGGCAGATCTCGCGTGGGGTCGGCACGCCGTCGCGCGCCTTGACGAGGTGGGTCTTGTGCTCCTCGCGGATGATGTCCATGCACAGTTCGACGCATTCGTCGCAGATGAACACGGTCGGGCCGGCGATCAGCTTGCGCACCTCGTGCTGGGACTTGCCGCAGAACGAGCAATACAGGGTGTTCTTGGTGTCGCCAGACTTGCTCATGGGGTCTCCCGCCCCAGGCGAACCCGGGACCACAATCTTTCCAATACTACGCGCTGCCTTTCTGAATCGACAAGGCGGCATGGCCCCGTCGGCCTTGCCACCTCCGGCCCGACCCGGCTCGTGGCAGGATTACGGGCCGGATGCGCCGGCAGATGCGCGGGCTGCCTAAACCTTGATGGCGTCGTCGATCAGCGCCTGTGGCCGGTTTTCCACCACGTGGTCCACCAGGCCGAACGTGCGGGCCTCGTCGGCCGACATGTAGCTGTCGCGCTCCAGCTTGGCCTCGATCGCCTCGATGGCCTGGCCGGTATGGCGATGGTAGATCTCGTTCAGCCGGCTGCGCAGATGCAGGATCTCGCGCGCCTGGATCTCGATATCGGCCGCCTGGCCCTGCGCGCCGCCGCTGGGCTGGTGCACCATCACCCGGCTGTTGGGCAGCGCGTAGCGCTTGTCCTTGGCGCCGGCGCACAGCAGCAGCGAGCCCATCGAGGCGGCCTGGCCGATGCACACCGTGCTCACCGGACAGCGAATGTACTGCATGGTGTCGTAGATCGCCAGGCCGGCGGAGACCACGCCGCCGGGGCTGTTGATGTAGAAGAAGATGTCCTTGGCCGGGTTCTCGCTCTCCAGGAACAGCAGCTGGGCGCAGATCAGCGCGCTCATCTGATCGAACACCGGCCCGGTCAGGAAGATGATCCGCTCCTTGAGCAGGCGCGAGTAGATGTCGTAGGCCCGCTCGCCGCGTGCGGTCTGCTCGACCACCATGGGCACGAGCGCCTGGCTGTAGATCTCGGCCGGATCGCGGTCCACGAGAGGTGTTCGGCCGGCGAAGGACTGGGCCCTCATACGCACTCCTAACATTTGCGGCGTGCCGGCAGAACGCCGGCAGGCTCAGGCGCTATGACATAGGCCGCGGCAGGCCCGCTTCCAGTGCGGGCTCCCGCGGCGCGCTGGCAGGGGCTCAGGCCGCAGCCTCGGAGCCGCCATCGCCGTGGCCCGCCGCGCCGGCGCCCTCTGCCGGCTCCGTGGCGAAACCCTGCGAATGCTCGACGGCTTGCGGCGCCGCATCGGGCGCGGCGTCCTCGTCGGCCATTTCGGGCGCCTCGGCATCGTCCGCGCCGGGCTGGAACGTCACGCGCGGCGCGGCCGCCTCGCTGGCCGGCGGCAGGTTCAGCTCGTCGGGTTCCACGACGCGGTCTTCCACCTGCGCCATCTCGAGGATGTAATCCACGACCTTGTCCTCGAACAGCGGGCCGCGCAGCTGCTCGATGGCGGCCGGCGTCTTGCGGAAGAACTCGATCACCTGCATTTCCTGGCCGGGATAGCGCGAAGCCTCCTGGCGCAACGCCTGCGTCAGCTCGGCCTGGCTCACCTGCACGCCGGCCTTGGTGCCGATCTCGCTCAGCAGCAGGCCCAGCCGCACGCGCCGGTCGGCAATGGCGCGGTACTCGGCCCGCAGCGTCTCGCTGTCCTTGCCGCGATCTTCCTCGTCCACCTGGCCGGACGCGCTATCCTGCTCCACGCGCTGCCAGATCGCGCCGAACTCGGCATCCACCAGGTTCTGCGGCGCCGGGAACGCGGCCTGGTCGGCCAGCACGTCCAGCAGCTCGCGCTTGATGCGCAGGCGCGACATCTGGTCCAGCTCGCGCTGCATCTGCGCGCTCACCGTCTCGCGCAGCTTGTCCAGCGACTCGAAACCCAGCTTGGTCGCCAGCGCGTCGTCGATGGCCAGCGGGGCCGGCTTGCCCAGCGCCTTGGCGGTGATGTGGAACACCGCGTCCTTACCGGCCAGCGCCTCGGCGTGGTAGGCGGCCGGGAACGTCACGGGCACGTCGCGCTCCTCGCCGGGCCGCAGGCCGATCATGCCCTCGGAGAAGCCGGGGATGAACCCCTCGCCGCCGATCTCCACCTTGGTGTCGGTGCCGGCGCCGCCCTCGAACGCATCGCCATCCACCGAACCTGCGAAATCAACGGTGAGCACATCGCCGGTTTCGGCCCCGCGGTCCTCGACGGGCACGGAGTCGCGCTGCTGGGAGGCCAGGCGCTCCAGCGTCTTCTCGACCACCTCGGGCGCCACTTCGGAGCGCAGGCGCGTCAGCTTCAGCGCGGCCAGATCGGGCGGCGTGATCTCGGGCAGCAGCTCCATTTCCATGCTGAACGCCAGGTCGCTGGCCTGCGCCGCCTTCACGTCGGGCTGCCCCACCAGCTCGATCTTCGGCTGGCCGGCGGGCCGCAGGCCGCGCTCCTCGACCACCAGGTCGGCGGCTGTGTTGAGCGAATCCTGCATCACCTCGGCAGTGATCGACGCGCCGTAGCGCTGCCGCACCAGGTTCACCGGCACCTTGCCGGGGCGGAAACCGGGCAGCTTGATGGTGCGGCCCACCTCGGCGAGCTTGGCAGCCACCTTGCCCTCGATCTCGGCAGCCGGGACGACCACGGAAAAAGCGCGCTTCAATCCGTCGGACAGCGTCTCGGTAACCTGCATCTCGTAACCATCCTCAAGTGGTGCGTCGGCTCGGCTGGTGCGGGCGGAGGGACTTGAACCCCCACGGCTTACGCCACCAGAACCTAAATCTGGCGTGTCTACCAATTTCACCACGCCCGCCGGCCGCGAAGCGGACGGGTTAGCGCAGGCGGTTGGGGGGTGCAAGGCAACCGCGGCGGCGGCGGCCAGCCCTCAGGCCGCGCCCACCAGCCCGCGCGCGAAATCGGCCGGCACGAAGGGCCGCAGGTCGCCGGCCTGCTCACCCACGCCCACGGCATGGATCGGCAGGCCGAACGCCTCGGCCAACGCCACCACCACGCCACCGCGCGCGCTGCCGTCCAGCTTGGTCACGATCAGCCCGGTTACCGCCACCATCTCACGGAACACGCGCACCTGCTCGATGGCGTTCTGCCCGGTGGTGGCATCCAGCACCAGGATCACCGAATGCGGCGCCGTCTCGTCCTGCTTGCGCAGCACGCGGATGATCTTCTGCAGCTCCTCCATCAGCGCGGATTTGTTGTGCAGCCGCCCGGCGGTGTCGATCAGCAGCACCTGCGCGCCATCGGCCCGCGCACGCGTCAGCGCATCGAAGGCGAGCCCGGCGGCGTCGCCGTTGGGCGGCCCGGCAATCACCGGCGCGCCGGTGCGCTGGCCCCAGATCTGCAGCTGCTCGACAGCGGCCGCGCGGAACGTGTCGCCGGCCGCCAGCACCGGGCGCAGGCCCTCGGCGGCGTATTGCAAGGCGAGCTTGCCGATCGTCGTCGTCTTGCCGGTGCCGTTCACACCCACCATCAGCACCACATGCGGCCGCTTCGCGGGATCCAGCGCCAGAGGCCGCGCCACCGGCTCCAGGATCGTGGCGATCTCGTCGGCGAGCGCGGTCCGCACCTCCTGGTCCGTCACCTCGCGGCCGAAGCGGCTGCCGCGGAAGGCGCGGACGATGCGCCGGGCCACGGCGGGCCCCAGATCGGCCGAGACGAGCACGTCTTCGAGCTCCTCGAGCGCCGCGTCGTCCAGCTTGCGGCGCGTGAAGCCGGCGCCCAGCCCCTCGGTCAGCTTCTGCGTGCTGCGCGAAAGGCCTTCCTTCAGCCGCGAGAAGAATCCGAGCGCCATCAGGCCGCCTGCGCCAGCAGACCGCGCTGATCGGCACCCACGATGCGCGCCTGCACCAGGCTGGCGCGCGGCCACAGGCCTGCCAGCCGCACCGGCGCGAAATGCTCGGTATGGCCGCTGGCGCCCTCCGGCCCCGCGCGCTCGACCACGATGGCCGCCTGCCTGCCCACGTGGCCTGCATGGAACGCCGCCTCGGCCGCCTGCCCGGCCTGGCGCAGCAGCGCCGCGCGGGTGCGCCGGGCGGCATGCGGCACTGGCGGCATGCGGGCCGCCGGCGTGCCGGCCCGCTCGCTATAGGCGAATACGTGCAGATACGGGATCGCCTGGGCCTGCACGAAAGCCAGCGTCTCCTCGAACAGCGCGTCGGTTTCGGTGGGGAAGCCGGCGATCAGGTCGGCACCGATCGCGATGCCCGGCCGCACGGCACGGGCACGCGCGATCACCGCGGCGGCGCCTGCGGCATCGTGGCGCCGCTTCATGCGCTTGAGGATAAGGTCGGCGCCGGCCTGCAACGAAAGGTGAAGATGCGGCATGATCCGCGTCTCGGCGGCCAGCACCGCCCAGAAATCGTCGTCCAGCGCGGCCGGATCCAGCGAGGAGAGCCGCAGCCGCGCCAGACCGGGCACGGCGGCCAGCACGCGCCGCAGCATCTGCCCCAGGCTCGGCCGCCCCGGCAGGTCGGCGCCGTAGCTGGCGATATCGACGCCGGTCAGCACCACCTCGGCCACGCCGCTCTCGGCCAGGGTGCGCAGCGCCGTGGCCACCGCGCCCACCGGCACGCTGCGGTTGGCGCCGCGGCCGAACGGGATGATGCAGAAGGTGCAGCGATGGTCGCAGCCCTGCTGCACCGCCAGATAGGCGCGCGCCCGCGCACCGCCGGTAACCGCATGGGCCACCGCCTGGCGCGCCCGGCCGATGCCGGCATGAGCCGAGCCGGCGCCGGGCTGCCAGGCGGCCGCGTCCAGCTTCTCCGCATTGCCCAGCACCCGGCTGACGCCCGGCAGCGCCGCCCAGCCCGCCGGGTCGATCTGCGCGGCGCAGCCCGTCACCACGATCGGCCGGCCGGGATCGGCGCGATGCGCGCGTGCGATCGCCCGGCGCGCATCCCGCTCGGCCTGGTGCGTCACGGCACAGGTATTGACCACCAGCGTGTCGGCCAGATGGCCCGTATGGCCGCGGATGATGTCGCTCTCATGGCTGTTCAGGCGGCAGCCGAAGGTGAGGATCGTGGCGCTCATGGCGGGTAGGTAGCCAGATCGACGGTGCCGCGAAAGGCCAGCACCGAGGGCCCGGTCATCAGCACGTGGCCGTCGCTCTCCCGCCAGGTGATCGCCAGCGTGCCGCCATCCAGCAGCAGCCGGGCGTGCCGGCCGGTGAGCCCCCGGCGATGCGCGTTGACCAGCGCCGCGCAGGCGCCTGAGCCGCAGGCGCGCGTCAGCCCCGCCCCACGCTCCCACACGCGCAGCCGGATCAGGTCGGGCGCCAGCACCTGCGCAAAACCGATATTGGCCCGGTCGGCGAACAGCGGATGGCGCTCCAGCGGCGGGCCGGCGATGGCCGGGTCGGCGTCGTCGATGCTGGCGAGGAACAGCGTGGCATGCGGGTTGCCCATCGAGGCTGCGGCCGGGTCGCCGGGCAGCGGCAGATGCAGCGTGTCGTGCGCGGCGGCGAGCGGGATATCCGCCCAGCCCAGGCGCGGCGCGCCCATATCCACCTGCATGTCACCGCCGGGCATGCGTTCGGCCCGGATCAGGCCGGCCGCCGTCTCGATGGCCAGCGCCGGGGTGTCGCTGCCGGCGAGCAGGTCGGCAACGCAGCGTGCCGCGTTGCCGCAGGCACCGGCCGTCGAGCCGTCCTGGTTGTAGATGCGCATGGCGGCCGCGGCCTCGGCGCAGGCCGGCGGGTCGAGCACGATCAGCTGGTCCCAGCCGATGCCGGTCCGGCGGTCAGCGAGCGCCCGCAACTGCGCGGGGCCCAGCGCCAGGCCGCCCGGGCGTGCGTCGATCACCACGAAATCGTTGCCGGCGCCATGCATCTTGACGAAAGCGGTGAGCATGAGCGTCCTGCGCCGGGAGGCCCTGTCCTACGCCGTTCCCGCCCCGGCGCAAGGCGGCCGCGATGGCCTCAGTTGTCAGAGCTCGGCATGGCGTTGAACACGATCGTCCAGCTCTCCTGCCGGCTGACCGGCTGGCCTTGCACCGTTACCGGATGGAAGCGCACGCGGCCGGCACCCAGCCAATCCTGCACCGCGTGACCGAAGGCAGAGCCGCCGCGCACGCTGACGATGTGGCAGGCTGTCGGCGTCCCGCTCTCGGTGATGGTGCAGCTGACGGTGACGGCGCCGGACCGGCTCTCCTCATAGGTGGCAGGGAAGATGGGGGCACCGCCGGCCACAACGCGGGTGGAGAACGGCCGATCCACGCTCGCCGGCGCCGCGGGCGCCAATGCCGGGATCACCTGGCGCGCCGCAGCCTGCTGCACCGGCGGGCTGGCCGGCGGCAGCGCCGTGTGCACCAGCGGATCGGGCACGGCGGCGGCGGCCTGCAGCGCGGCCGCGTCACGCTTGCGCTTGGCTTCGGCCAGCATGGCGGGCGGCTCTTCGATGGCGATCGTCCAGCTACGCGGCCCGGCGACGGCGTGGCCGTGCAGGATCACCGGCCGGTAGCGCACATGCGCGTGCGACAGCCAGGCGAGCGCGGCGGTGGCAAAGGCCGACTGTCCCTTGGCGGCGCTGGCGTGGCAGGCGGTGGGCGATCCGTCGGCCAGGATCTGGCAGGTGAGCGCCACCTTGCCCGGCCGGCCATCGGCCGCGAGATCGGCGGGATAGGCGGGCGCGCCACCGGCGATGGCCACCGGCGAGAAAGGCTGGTCGGGCACTACCGGGGCTGCTTGCAGCGCGGCCACGGTGGCAGGCGCCGGTAGCGGCGCCGGCAGCGGCGCGGGCTTGGCAGGTGCGGGTGCGGGCGCGGCGGAAGCGATCGTGGCGGCGGCGGACTTGGCGGGCGCCGGCGCGGCCGAAGCGGCGGGCAGCGGCGCCGGCGCGCTCGCCACATCGGCCAGCCTGGGCGTTACGGCCGGCAGCGGCGCCGGGGCGGCAGGGGCGGGCGCTACCGGCATCGCGGCCAGCGGAGCGCCGGCCGCGCTGGCAACCACAGCCGGCTGGGCTGCCGCGCTGGCCAGATCAGGCGCGGGCGGCGGCACTACCGCCGGAGCTGGCGCGGTTGATGCGGGCGGTGTTGCTGCCGGCAACGCAGCAACGGTAGCGGGCGACAGGGCCGGCGCCGCCTGGCTCGGCGCGGCGGGTGGCGTCACCGCGGCAGGCGAAGCGGGTGCAGGCAGGCTGGCGGCCACCACCGGCGGCGGCGGCCCGGCACCCAATTCGCGGCCCACGAACACCGCCCCGCCCAGCACCAGCAACCCGGCGCCCACCAGCGAAAACGGAATCGCCATCGGCATCTTGCGCGCAACCAGCGGCGGGCTCGCCTGCACCGGCGGCACCAGCCCGCGCCCGCAATCGGGGCAGACAAAAGCCGCGCCCAGAGGGATGGTGACGCTGCGGCCCGACCTTGCCATCTCGCAATGCGTCGTCTGCGTGCATACGCCTGGTGTTTCGACCATCTAACCAATGCCTCCCGGCTCGGCCGGCCAGCGCCCGCCTAAAATACCAATCACAATCGCGATAGTTACACCATCGTTGCGATAAAGCGAGCCTCGAAGACGCCAGCATGACGGGAGCAGCGCATTTTCCGGAAACCGTTGCAAATTTTGCACGCCAGCCCCTCCTCCGACCGATCAGCGACGCGGCGCGCCGCTGAAATCCTCGATCACCATCCGCCACCGGTGGTTGAGCTCGGCGGGGTGCCCGGCCTTTGCGCTGGACGCGTAATGCACGTTCAGGCTCTGCAGCCACGCGATCGCCTGGGCGGAAAAGGCGTCGGCGCCGCGTATGTCGGTCACCTGGCAGGCCGCGTGCACGGCCGGCTGCTCCAGCACGCAATCCAGCGTCACCTGGCCGAACCGCGCCTCACGGGGCAGCCGCACCGCCGGGTTGCTGACATCCACGCTCGGCGCCTTGGCCGGATAGGGCCGCTCGGCCACGAACACGGGCGGCGGGCCAGGCAAGGCCGGCGCCGAATCGCTCAGCCCCAGCGCGCCGCCGGCCACGGCCAGCCGCGATTGCGCATCGCGCGCGGCGGCTTCGGCCGCCTGGCGCGCGATATCCTGCAGCCGGCCGATGCTGTAGCCGAGCCCGAGGCTGGCAGCCATCGCGCCCAGCAGCACCGCGATCCGCAGCGCCGGCAGGGCGTTGCGGCGCAACGTGCTCCGCCGCCCTAACGGGGCCCGCAGCGGGCCGCCGCATTCGGGGCAGACGAAGGCCTGGCTGACCGGAACATGCACCAGCACGCGCTGCATGCCGATCGAGCAATAGTCGAGATTGCTGCATCGCCCCGGAGTCGTGTCGATATCGACACGCCTGGTAGGTGTATCACCGGGGCTCACGGCAACCTGTCATCCTTCCGCCGGTGTATCTTTTATTGAACGTTCTGTCATCTATAAGACGGCTTCAGGCGAAAGCCTACGCACCTGCGGTTGCATTGCCGTGCTTGTTATTCTTCCGGAGCGCTGGGATGCGCCGGCGCGGCGGCTCGCCTTGCGCCCCGGGCGCCGCGCCGCTACAACCCCGCCCCTGATCGCGCGTCCGGGCCTGTATGGGCATGCCCGGCCGCGACGCTCGTGCACGGCGCCCATCCGCGGCGCCTATCGGCACGGGGCCTACCTAGAGGAGTCCCGAAATGCCCAAGATGAAGACGAAATCCGCCGTCAAAAAGCGATTCAAGATCACCGCCACCGGCAAGGTGCTGGCCGGCCCGGGCAAGAAGCGGCACAATTTGTCCGCCCGCCCGCAGAAGGCCATCCGCAGCAACCGCGGCAGCCAGACCCTCACCCATGCAGACGGCATCACCGTCAAGCAATGGGCCCCCTACGGTCTGCGGTAAGGAGCGCATAGATGGCACGCGTCAAACGGGGCGTAACCGCCCACGCCCGTCACAAGAAGGTCCTCAAGCAGAGCAAGGGCTTCTTCGGACGGTCATCCACCAATTACCGTATCGCGCTGGAGCGGCTCGAGAAGTCGCTGCAATACGCCTATCGCGATCGCCGGGTTAAGAAGCGCGAGTTCCGCGCTTTGTGGATCCAGCGCATCAACGCTGCGGTGCGCGAGCACGGCATCACCTACAGCCGCTTCATCCACGGCCTGAACCAGACCGGCATCGAGATGGACCGCAAGGTGCTCGCCGCCATCGCGTTCGACGATCCGGCGGCCTTCGCCGAAATCGTGCGCGCCGTGCAGGCGACCATGGATGCCGCGGCCGAGCCGGCCGCTGCGGCCTAGGCTCGTCCGTTTGGGGGACGGCGCGAGGGGGCATCACACGCGCAGTGTGGCGGCCCTTCGTGCCAGCCTTCCGAGCGATTTGGCTGACCTGATCTGATGTCCGACGACCTCGAAGCCCTGCGCACCGGCACGCTCGACGCGCTGGCCAAGCTGCCGACCTGAAAGCCTGGGACGCGATCCGCGTCGGCACGCTCGGCAAGTCCGGCAGCCTGACCGCGCTGCTGAAGGAGCTCGGCCGCACCCCGCCGGAGCAGCGGCGCGAACGCGGCGCCGCGCTCAACCAGCTGCGCGACATGCTGAGTGCCGCCGTCGAAGCCCGCCGCACGGTGCTCGAAGCCGCAGCGCTGGAAGCGCGGCTGGCCGCCGAACGCATCGACATCACCCTGCCGCCGCGGCCCGAACCGGCCGGCAGCATCCACCCGATCAGCCGCACGCTGGAGGAGATCACCGCGATCTTCGGCGCCATGGGCTTCACCCTGGCCGAGGGGCCGGACATCGAGTCCGACTGGCACAATTTTTCCGCGCTCAACATTCCGGGCCACCACCCCGCGCGCGACGACCACGACACCTTCTATCTGCCCGCGACCGATGGCGGCCCGCCGCGCGTGCTGCGCACGCACACGAGCCCGGTGCAGGTGCGCACCATGCTGGACCAGGAGCCGCCGATCCGCGTGATCGTGCCAGGCCGCACCTACCGCGCCGACCACGACGCCACGCACTCGCCGATGTTCCACCAATGCGAAGGCCTGGTGATCGACCGCGGCATCACGCTCGGCCATCTCAAAGGCTGCCTGATCGACTTCCTGCGCGCCTTCTTCGGCATCGCCACCCTGCCCGTTCGCTTCCGCGCCAGCTACTTCCCGTTCACCGAGCCGAGCATGGAAGTCGATATCGGCTGGAGCCGCCGCACCGGCGAGCTGGGCGCCGGCACCGACTGGCTGGAGATCCTCGGCAGCGGCATGGTCCACCCCAGGGTGCTGGCCAATTGCGGCATCGATCCGCGGGTCTGGCAGGGCTTCGCCTTCGGCATGGGCGTCGAACGGATCACCATGCTCAAGCACGGCATGGCCGATCTGCGGCCGTTCTACGAGGGCGATTTGCGCTGGCTGCGCCATTACGCCAGCTCGCCGTTCAGCCCCGCCAGCCTGCACGAGGGTGTCGGCGGATGAAGTTCACCCTGTCCTGGCTGCGCACGCATCTGGACACTGCGGCCCCGCTCGAGGCGATCACCACTACCCTGTCGAGCATCGGGCTTGAGGTCGAAGGTGTGACCGACCGCGCGGCCGCGCTGGCACCGTTCCGCACTGCGCGCATCATCGAGGCGGTGCAGCACCCCGATGCCGACCGCCTGCGCGTGTGCCGGGTGGATGCCGGCACCGGCGCCGAGATCACCGTCGTCTGCGGCGCGCCCAATGCACGCACCGGCCTGCACGCGGTGTTCGCCCCGCCCGGCGCCTTCGTGCCGGGCACCGGCATCACGCTGAAGGTGGGCAAGATCCGCGGCGTCGAATCGGCCGGCATGCTCGTCAGCGCGCGCGAGATGGGGCTGGGCGAGGAGCATGACGGCATCCTCGAACTGCCCGAAGCCACGCCGATCGGCGAACCCTACGCCGCCTGGGCCGGGCTGGACGATCCGGTGATCGAAATCGCCGTCACCCCTAACCGCGGCGACGCGCTGAGCGTGCGCGGCATCGCCCGCGACCTGGCCGCCGCCGGGCTGGGCACGCTGCGTCTCCTGGTCGGCGCCGCCAGTGCCGGCCGCGTTGAAGACGACGACCGGCTGGTCGATCGCCTGGCCGGAAGCCTGCCCCTGGGTGCTGGGCCGCACCATCGCCGGCCTGCGCAACGGCCCCAGCCCGCCTTGGCTGCAGCAGCGCCTGACGTCCATCGGCCTGCGCCCGATCAGCGCCCTCGTCGATGTCACCAACTTCTTCACCTTCGATCTCGGCCGTCCGCTGCACGTTTTCGATGCCGACCGCCTGGACGGCGCCACGCTGACGCTGCGCCGCGGCGCCGGCGAGACCTTCCGCACGCTGGCCGGGCGCGACCTCACCACGCATCCGGACGATCTGGTCATCGCCGATGCCACCCGCGTGGTGTCGCTGGCCGGCATCATCGGCGGCGAGGCGACCGGCACCAACGCCGAGACCACGCGCGTGTTCGTCGAATGCGCGCTGTTCGATCCGGTGATCACCGCGCGCACCGGCCGGCGCCACCAGCTCGCCAGCGATGCGCGGCAGCGTTTCGAACGCGGCATCGACCCGGCCTTGCTGCCCGACGCCATGGAAGCCGCCACCGCGATGATCCTGTCGCTCTGCGGCGGCCAGCCCGGCAGCGTCGTGGCGGCCGGCGCCGAGCCCGCATGGCAGCGCCAGGCCAGCCTGCGCTACGAACGCCTGGCCGGGCTCGGTGGCGCCGCCATCGAGCCGGCCCGCGCGCTCGCCGTGCTCGAACAGCTCGGCTTCACGCCCGCCCGGGCGACAGCCACCCAGGTGAGCGTCCACGTCCCGTCCTGGCGCAACGACGTGGCCAGCCTCGCGGCACTGGACCAGCCCGCCAGCCTGGAGCCGGCCCGCGCCGCGGCGGCCGCTGCCGGTGCCGCGGCGCTCGAGCCGGAATGCGACCTGATCGAGGAAGTGCTGCGCATCGTCGGGCTCGACGCGATCCCGGCCGTCTCGCTGCCCGGCATCGCCACCCCGCCACGGCCCGCACTCTCACCGCGCCAGGCCCGCACGGCGCTGGCCCGCCGCGTGCTGGCGGCGCGCGGCATGGCGGAATGCGTCGGCTTCAGCCTCACCTCGGGCGCCCAGGCGCGGCTGTTCGGCGGCGGCGCGGCCGCACTCACGCTGAAAAACCCGATCGCCGCCGATCTGGACCAGATGCGCCCCACCCCGCTGGCCACCCTGGCCCAGGCCGCCGCGCGCAACGCGGCCCGCGGCGCCGGGCAGGCCAATCTGTTCGAGGTGGGCCCCGGCTACACGCCGGATGGCCAGATGCTGATCGCCGCCGGCCTGCGCACCGGCACGCCGGCCCGCCACTGGCAGCAGGATGGCGCGCGCGACGCGGCGCTGCAGGCCAAGGCCGATGTCTATGCGCTGCTCGGGGCGCTCGGCGTGCCGATGGATGCGCTCAGCGTCACGCCCGACGCGCCCTCCCATTACCACCCGGGCCGCTCCGGAGTCGTCCGGCAGGGCCCGCGCACCGTGCTGGCGCAATTCGGCACCATTCACCCGGCTTTGGCCGATGCCCTCGGCTGCTCGCCCGAACCGGCCGCCGGATTCGAGCTGTTCCTCGACGCCATTGCCGACCCCAAGCGCCGCCGCCGCGCCGCCCCCATCCTGCCGCCGCTGCAGGAAGTGGCGCGTGATTTCGCCTTCGTGCTGCCCGCATCACAACCCGCCGAAGCCGTGCTGCGCGCCGCCCGCGGCGCCGACCGCGCGCTGATCGCCCGCGTGTCGCTGTTCGACGTTTTTGAAGGCGGCACCCTGCCCCCCGGCACGAAGTCGCTCGGGATAGAGGTTGTCTTTCAGCCTGCCGAGCGCACAATGACCGACGATGACCTCGAAACCGCATCTGCGAAAGTGATCCAGGCCGTTGCCAAAGCCACCGGCGCACAGCTCCGCTAGCCCGGGCCCGCAATGACGGAGTATGGCCAGGCCGAACCCTGGGGCGGGCCGCCCGGAGGCGCCTCGCCCAGCGCCACGCTGCTGCAGATGGCGGGCACGCTCGCCCACGACATGAACAATGTGCTGACGGTGATCGCGGGCAACCTCGCTTTGGCCGAACGCCATGCCGCCGGCAACGAGAAGCTGATCCGCCTGCTCTACAACATGCGCCTCGCGGCAGAGCGCGGCGCCAGGCTCACCCACGACCTGCTGGCCCTCTCGCCCGGATCGCAGGCCGAAGGTAGCGCGGGCCCCGCTTTCAGCGAGCCGGGGCGCAGCAGCCGCATCCTGATCGTCGAGGACGATCCGCAGGTCGCCGAAGTGGCGCGCACGGTGCTCGAGGATATGGGCCACGTCGTCTCCCACAGCCCCGATGCAGCCTCCGCCTTGTCGCTGCTGCGCGCCGACGCCGATTACGACCTGATGTTTTCCGACATCGTGATGCCCGGCGGCATGAGCGGGATCGAGCTGGCCGAGCTGGTGGCGCAAACCTTCCCGCGCCTGCCGATCCTGCTGGCCACCGGCTACAGCAGCGCCGCGCTCACCACCGGCGCGCTGCGCTTCCCCGTGCTCGCCAAGCCGTACAGCGTGCAGGAGCTCTCCCGCCGGGTGGCGCAGATGCTGCCGCCGGGCACCGACTACCAGCCGCCCTAGAGGCCGCACTGCCGACGCCGCAATAAAAGCCGGTTCGCCCGCCTGCTGCACCCTCCCCGCGCGGCGCTTTTGCGCCTATCTGAGCGCATGACCGACACCCCGCTGCACCTGATCCGCAACTTTTCGATCATCGCCCATATCGACCACGGCAAATCGACGCTGGCCGACCGGCTGATCCAGGCCTGCGGCGGCCTGACCGACCGCGAGATGACGGCGCAGGTGCTCGACAACATGGAGCTCGAGAAAGAGCGCGGCATCACCATCAAGGCCCAGACCGTCCGCCTGGCCTACAAGGCGCATGACGGGCTCACCTACGAGCTGAACCTGATGGACACGCCCGGCCACGTGGACTTCGCCTACGAGGTGAGCCGCAGCCTGGCCGCCTGCGAAGGCAGCCTGCTGGTGGTCGATGCCAGCCAGGGCGTCGAAGCCCAGACGCTGGCCAACGTGTATCAGGCCATCGACGCGCATCACGAGATCGTCCCCGTGCTCAACAAGATCGATCTGCCCGCCGCCGAGCCCGACAAGGTGCGCCAGCAGATCGAGGACGTGATCGGCCTGGATGCGTCGGACGCGGTGATGATCAGCGCCAAGACCGGCCTGAACATCGAGGGCGTGCTCGAAGCCCTCGTCACGCGCCTGCCGCCGCCCACCGGCGACGCCGACGCGCCGCTGAAAGCCCTGCTGGTCGATAGCTGGTACGATCCGTATCTCGGCGTGGTGATCCTGGTGCGCGTGAAGGACGGCCGCATCAAGCGCGGCCAGAAGATCCGCATGATGGCCAACGGCCACGCCTACATCGTCGAACAATGCGGCGTGTTCACCCCGAAAATGGTGCCCTCCGGCGATCTCGGCCCGGGCGAGATGGGCTACGTGACGGCGGCGATGAAGACGGTGGCCGATTGCAACGTGGGCGACACCATCACCGACGACCGCGTGCCGGCCGCCGAGGCGCTGCCCGGCTTCAAGCCCAGCATCCCGGTCGTCTGGTGCGGGCTATACCCCGTCGATGCCGACGATTTCGAGAAACTGCGCGAATCGCTGGGCAAGCTGCGGCTGAACGATGCGAGCTTCCACTACGAGGCGGAGACGTCGGCGGCGCTGGGCTTCGGCTATCGCTGCGGCTTCCTCGGCCTGCTGCATCTGGAGATCATCCAGGAGCGGCTGAGCCGCGAGTTCGACCTCGACCTGATCGCGACCGCGCCCTCGGTCGTCTACAAGCTGCACCGCAACAACGGCGAGGTGATGGAGCTGCACAACCCCGCCGACATGCCCGATCCCACCTACATCGATCACATCGAGGAGCCGTGGATCCGTGCCACGATCATGGTGCCCGACGACTATCTCGGCAACGTGCTGACACTCTGCAACGAACGCCGCGGCCGCCAGGTCGATCTCACCTATGTCGGCAACCGCGCGATGGCCGTCTATCAGCTGCCGCTCAACGAGGTGGTGTTCGACTTCTACGACCGGCTGAAGAGCATCAGCCGCGGCTATGCCAGCTTCGACTACGCGATGGACACCTACGAGGAGAGCGACCTCGTGCGCATCTCCATCCTGGTCAACAACGATCCGGTCGATGCGCTCAGCTTCATCGCCCATCGCAGCGTGGCCGAAACGCGCGGCCGTTCGATCTGCGCCAAGCTGAAGGACCTGATCCCGCGCCAGCTGTTCAAGATCGCCATCCAGGCCAGCATCGGCAGCCGCATCATCGCCCGCGAAACGCTGGGCGCGCTCTCCAAGGACGTGACCGCCAAATGCTACGGCGGCGACATCAGCCGCAAGCGCAAGCTGCTGGAGAAGCAGAAAGAGGGCAAGAAGCGCATGCGCCAGTTCGGCAAGGTGGAGATCCCCCAGAGCGCCTTCCTGGCCGCCCTGAAGATGGACGCCTGAAAGGCTGTTGAAATGCTCAAGAAGGCAAGGAGCTTTGCCCCTTTACCCCATCAAAGGCGAGCCTTTGAAAACCTGACTTCGAATACCTTGCCTCCCCGCATCGCCTCCCGTAGTTTGCCGCCGCGCTGGAAGGATGGCCGAGCGGCTTAAGGCGCACGCTTGGAAAGCGTGTGTGCGTGAAAGCGTACCGTGGGTTCGAATCCCACTCCTTCCGCCAGTCACTAACTTACAGCTGGCTCCGATCGTCCCGGGACGCCAAAGCATGGTTTCCCGCCCGGGTTTAGCGAAAGTCGCTCGCTGGCAACGTTGGCGGGCTTCTGCCCAACCAAGCGCGAAGCTGCAGCGGGTCCGAGAGGCTTGGGGCCTTAGCTTTCCCACGCTGCTGCCCAGCCGCCTTAGCACCGGCGGTGCATGGCTAACCGGGGTAAAGCAAAGAGGCGTGAACGAACGCGACTTCGCCGATTGCGAAATGGCCTCCATCCCCGATTGAGTTCCGCGCTGTGACGTGTTCAGATCGTTACTCAAGCGACGTGCAACCAATGAGCAATGTTACGCCCTACTCATAACCTCAGCGGGGCGGAAGCTTGCAAGCTCATCGTGATGGAGCAGGTAGACGCGGCCCACGGACGCAAGCTGCTTCGCGCTCCGCGTGTAGGGCTGATTTGAGACAACGGCGGCCATGTGCGCAGATTGGAAGGTTCTCGCGGCTAGTACCTGCTGAACAGCGTCGTTCCCCACCGAGCCGCCATACAGCTTACATTGGACAACCAGAGTTTTGCCCGCTTGATGCGCGATTACATCCGCTCCCTGGTCGCCGCTTACAACCGTGGTCCGCGTATTCCATCCAGCTTTTTGCAGTTGGATCGCACAGAAACCTTCATAGTCGACTGGGTCCATTCGAGGATCATAGCTATCTGGCGTACTCGCGTAAGGTTTCGGCGAAACTCCCACGCCGTCCTCCAGCGGCTTTGTCGCAACATGCTCGATCAGCGCGTCGATCGATCCCTCGATGCCCTCGGGCCATAACTAATACCCGGCACTCACAAGAATTGGTGCAATCCGCGTTTTACAGTAGTAACGTTTAGCTTCGTACCACCTGTCGAATACCCATGTTCCATACTCGTCCTTCTGAACTGTCTGGCGCCGCTTTATGTTAAGCGCCCGGGCATTGTGCTGAATTTCATCCTCGATGGATTGAACCGTCTTTAGCCATTTCCTGGTTGCTAGCCTTCGCGAGACAACCTTCCAGACAGTCGCCGCCGTAGCGACTAAACCCAAAAACACGAGGAATGAACTAGACATGCTGGTTTTACCGTTCGTCGGTTGAGCCGATACGGCGACCGCAGGACTGCTCGGTTCTGCTATGCCCTTCGTGTCAACCTGAGCCTGGGGCGCTCCGTCGGGTCTAGCGGCAAAATCAGTCGCCCCGCTTTTAGCAACGTCAGAAGAGACATGCGACTCCAACGAGCGTGCGGTGATATTATCCACAGCTAAACTTTGCGGATGCGATGTCTCGCCTTCGTCGGGTGTGATCTGCGTCGACGGAGAAGGTGGAGCTGGCGGGTTCGGTTTACGAAACGGAGATGGAAGTACAAGCTGCGCCGCATCGATGCACTCGGCCATAGCCAAAGTGGCGGGCGTGGTGCCGTGAAGGTCTAAGCGCCAATCCGCTTCTCGCCCTTCCGGGAAAGTTAAATCTACACTACTCTCGGCAGTAAACCGGTGGATCAGCACCTTGACAGCTGCCACTGGTATGTCGGCAGTAATGGTTGTGTTGACGCCCCTTGCCGAGAGCCGCATCACCCCGCCACTTGCGAACGTAAAAACCAGCGGCACTGGCAATTCGGGTATTGTCCAAGTCGCTTTTGTAAGAGTGAGTGTTAGGACGCCCTGCCGGTCAGTCACACCGCCCAGAGCAAACTTCCCTCCGTTCACCTCCGTCTGCACGGCGCAACCTTTCACCGCGCCATTGTCGGAGCCAAGTGTCAGCCACGCGCCATTCCTCGAGAGGGCTGTCGTGTCGGCCATCGCAGCCGGAGAGACTGTGACGCACACGATCGAAAAAACGGCGGCCGAACGCATAGCCCAGACCCTAGTTATGGGGCCGTAACGCTATTTCCAAGCGCATACAGTTGCAAGCCGCCCTCGTCCACTTTGCACTCCCTGATCCGCGAAAACCTAGCGGTTCGCGCTGGGATAAAGCCAAATACTGGTCG
The DNA here is from genome assembly GCA_963751795.1 of uncultured Alphaproteobacteria bacterium. Classification (GTDB taxonomy): domain Bacteria; phylum Pseudomonadota; class Alphaproteobacteria; order Acetobacterales; family Acetobacteraceae; genus BOG-908. Next base: position 408,263 of record CAVVVI010000004.1, on the reverse strand, counting down.
CAAAGGCGCCGTCGGTCGGGATCAAGCCGGCATACAGGATCGCCGAACCCCGCTCGCCGGCGCCAGATAAGCTACCCGCAATCGCATCCCTACCAGCGGCGCGACCCACCGGCCGCGCCGCCCGCGTGGAAAGCCGCCTACTTCGCACCACCCGCGCTGTCCGTCGTCCCAGTGCCGGCCGGGCCGCCGCCCACCGCGGCACCCGCGCTGGCGCCGGGCTGGGCGCCCGCACCGCTGGGCGCGATGCTGCCGCTGCCGGCCGGGGCCGCATGGTCGTCGCTCGCGCACCCTGCGAGGGCCGCCAATGTCGCCGCAAGTATGATCAAGCGCATCGATAGTCTCCTGTCCGGCTCGGTGTGGCCGCACCGACCGTGCCGTGGTTCGGCCAGCCTGCCTAGCCCTGCCGCACGCCCGTGGCCCCGCCAACTCTGCGTGAGGCCAACCCATGTTGATGGTGCGCGCCGGTTCCAGGCGCATACACCCTCACGTGCACGCTATCCGGATGCCGCCATGCACCGCCTCGCTTCCATCCTGTTCTGCACCGCCTGGCTCGCCGCCCCCGCCGCGGCCGCAACCTGGCCGCAATGGGGCGGCGCCGGGCCCGGCAACCAGCGTGCGGCCATTGGCGAGACGGCGATCAGCCCGTCCACCGTCGCCGGCCTGCAGACGAAATGGACCTTCACGGCGGCCGGCAACATCGCCGCCACACCCACGGTGGCCAACGGCGCCGTGTTCCTCACCGACGATTGGGGCGGCGTCTATCGCCTCGATGCCCGCACCGGCGCGCAAATCTGGATGCACTGGATGTCGGATTACACCGGCGCGGTGAGCTCGGCCTCGCGCAGCAGCCCGGCGCTGGCGGGCAAGCTGATGATCCTGGCCGACCGGCATTCCGGCGCGGTGGTGGCACTCGATCAGGCGACCGGCAGCCTGGTCTGGAAAACGGTGATCGAAACCAATCCCGCCGTGCTGCTGACGGCCAGCCCGGTCGTGCATGCCGGCACGGTCTATGTCGGCACGGCGTCGAACGAGGAATATCGGGCCTCCGTCTCGGCCAGCTACACGCCCAGCTTCCGCGGCAGCGTCGCCGCGCTCAGCCTGGCCGACGGCCACCTGCAATGGCAGACGCACATGGTGCCGCCCGGCTACACGGGCGGCGCCGTCTGGGGCAGCGGGTTCGCCGTCTCGCCCAGTCGCGGCCTGCTCTACGTCGCCACGGGCAACAATTACAGCCTGCCCCCGGCGGTCGATCAGTGCGTGGCGGCCGCCAGCACCGCCGCCGCGCGCCAGGCCTGCCTCGCGGCCAACGATTACGTGGACGCCGTCGTCGCGCTCGATCTCGCTTCCGGCTCGGTGCGCTGGGGCCGCCGGCTGGACGGGCTGGACACGTTCACGCTGAACTGCGGCAACAGCCAGCCGGCCCAGCCCTGCCCCACGCCGGCCGGCCACGACTACGATTTCGGCTCGGCGCCCAACCTGCTGCCGATCACGCGCAACGGCGTGCCCACCGAGCTGGTCGGCGCCGGGCAGAAAAGCGGCTTCTACTGGGCGCTGAACCCGGCCAACGGCGCGCTCGCCTGGCACGCCGCGCCTGGCCCGGGCGGCCGGCGCGGCGGCATCATGTGGGGCTCGGCCGTGGATGCAGGCCACGTCTACATCACGGAGAACAACTCCAGCCACGCCCCCTACAGCCTCAACCCGAACGGCACCACCACGATCCGCGGCGGATCCTGGGCGGCGCTGGACAACGCCACCGGCGCGGTGCTGTGGCGCACCGCGGTGCCCGGCCAGCCAACGGGCGCCGAGGGCGCGATGAGCGTGGCCAACGGCGTGGTGTTCGGCGGCACCACCGGCGGCACGATGGCCGCGCTGGATGCCGCCACCGGCCAGCTCCTGTGGCAGTTCCAGAGCGGCGCGTCGGTCACCTGCGGTCCGGCGATCGTGGACGGCGTCGTCTATTGGGGCAACGGCGACCCTTACGGCACGCCCGGCAAGACGCTCTACGCCTTCGCTTTGCCCGGCTGACTGCCCGCCGGCACAGGGCCCGCACCCGCCGCAGGCCGGCCGCGCTTGTGCGCCCCGGCCCCGCCATCTACCACGCCGCCATGCAGGATGACGCCCCAGCCACGGCCGATGCACCCCCCGCTTTGGCCCGGCTCGCCGCCGAGAACGCTCGCCTGGCCCTGCTGGCCGAGCAGGCGGCCGCCAGCGCCGCGGTGCAGGGCCTGCGCGCCGGCGGCCAGGGCGGCGAGGCGCACGCGCTGCGGCTGCAGATCCAGGCGATGCGCGCCAGCTTCTTCTGGCGCCTGACGCTGCCGCTGCGCCTGGCCGCCGATATCGCCCGCGGCATACCGCCCACCGCCTCGGCCGAAGCCCTGCTGCTGCGCCGCGGCGCCGGGCTGCTGCGCCGGCGCGGCATCGCGGCCGCGTTCCAGGCGGCTCGCCGCTACCGCCGCAGCCAGCGCCAGCTGCGACAGGCGGTGCAGTCCCGGCGGGCTGCCGCCACCTCTGGGTCGCAAGCCGCGGCCGTCGCCATGCCGGAACCCTGCGCGGTGCTGGCGCCCTCGGTGCTGATCATCGCCGAATTGTCGCTGCAGCAATGCGCCAAATACCGCGTATGGCAGAAGCAGGAGCATTTCCACCGCCTGGGCATCCCCTGCCGCGTGGTGGATTGGCGCCGCACCGATGACTGCCTGTCGGCGGCTGCCCTCGCCACGCAGGTCATCTTCTACCGCGTGCCCGGCTATCCGCCCGTCCTGCAGATGATCGCCAGCCTGCACGCGCTCGGCCTGCCGCTCGCGTGGGAGGTGGACGACCTCATCTTCGATCGCGACCTGTTCCTGCAGAACCGCAACGTGGATTCCCTCGAGCCGGCGATGCGCGACGGCATCCTTTCCGGCGTGACACTGTACCGCGCCGCCATGCTGGCCTGCGGCCGCGGCATCGCCAGCACGCCGCGCCTGGCGGCCATCATGCGCGAGGCGGGCCTTTCCGAGGCGCACGTGGTGGAAAACGCCTTGGACGCCGAAACCCTCGCGTTGGCGCACGGGCTGCACGCCGCCCGCAAGCCTGCCGAGGGCGCCGGCGTGCTGATCACCTACGGCTCGGGCACCAAAACGCACGATGCCGATTTCCGCGAAGCCGCGCCCTGGCCTGCTGCGCCTGCTGCGCGCACGGCCCGGCGCCCGCCTGCGCATCGTGGGCGAACTGCGCCTGCCGGAGGATTTCGCCACCGTCGCCGCGCAGGTCGAAACCCTGCCGCCGGTGCCCTACGCGCGCTACATGGCGCTGCTGGCGGAAAGCACGATCGCCATCGCGCCGCTGGAAAACACGCTGTTCAACGATGCCAAGAGCAACATCAAATTCCTCGAAGCGGCCATCCTCGGCGTGCCGGCCGTCTGCTCGCCGCGCGCGCATTTCACCGACGTGATCGAGCACGGCGCCAACGGCCTGCTGGCCGAAGGCGAGGATGCCTGGTTCGCGGCGCTCGCCAGCCTGGCCGACGATGCCGGCCTGCGCACCCGCCTGGGCGCGGCGGCGCGGCAGACCGCGCTGGACCGATACGCACCCGAAGCGGTTGCCGCCCGTCAGGTCGCGCCATTGCTGCAGGCGGCACCGGACAAGCGGCCGCATCGCGGGCTGCGCGTGCTGCTGGCCAACATCTACTACACGCCGCGCAGCTATGGCGGCGCCACGCTGGTCGTCGAGGAAATGGCCCGCCGCCTGTACGCGCGCGGCGACACCGACGTGCATATCTTCACCGGCCTGCCGCAGGATGCGCCGGCGCGCGTCACCACCCGCACCGACCAGGACGGCATCACTGTCTTTGCGGTGCCCACATCCGAGAGCGACACCGTGGCCGCCTTCGACGATCCGGCCGCCGGCGAGGCGTTCGGCCGCGTGCTCGATGCCGCCCAGCCGGACGTGGTGCACCTGCACGCCATCCAGGGCCTCAGCGCCAGCCTCGCCGCCGCCTGCACGCAGCGCGGCATCCCCTACGTCATCACGCTGCACGATGCCTGGTGGCTCTGCGCGCGCCAGTTCATGGTGCGCGAGGATGGGCAGTACTGCCACCAGACGGCGATCGACCTGCATATCTGCCAGAACTGCATCCCCGGCGCCTACCATCTCGAACAGCGCGCGCGGCTGATGCACGCCGCCCTGCGCGGTGCGGCCCTGCTGCTCTCGCCCAGCGCGGCGCACCGGGCCCTGCACATCGCCAACGGCATTCCGCCTGCGCAGATCGAGGTCGCACCCAACGGCGTCCGCCTGCCCGTCGCGCGCGCGCCGCGCGAAAGGGGGCCGCGGCTGCGCTTTGCCTATGTCGGCGGCAATGTCGAGGTGAAGGGCTACTCGGTCGCCAAGCGCGCCTTCGAGGCACTGGACCGCGCCGACTGGCAGCTCGTCCTGGTGGACAACACGCTCAACCTCGGTTTCTCCAGCGTGGACGCCACCGAATGGCACGTGCGCGGCGGGCTGGAGGTGGTGCCGGCCTACACGCAGGACGGCATCGATGCATTCTTCGCCGGCATCGACGTGCTCGTGTTCCCCTCGCAATGGAAGGAAAGTTTCGGCCTGACGGTGCGCGAGGCGCTGGCCCGCGACGTGTGGGTGATCGCCACCGCCGGCGGCGGCCCGGCCGAAGCGATCACCGATGGCGTCAACGGCACGCTGATCCCGCTGGACGGCCGCCACGAACCTTTGCAGGCTGCCATCGCGGCCCTGCTCGACCGCCCCGGCCAGCTCGCGGGCTATCGCAACCCGCTCGCCGGCGCGATCATGGATTACGGCGCCCAGGCCGATGCCCTGCACGCCACCCTCACGCGCATCGCCGCCGCACGCCGCACCGGAGCCACCGCGCATGGATGCTGAACACCTGCCGCACGATCTGGCGGCGCTCACCGACGACGCCCTGGCGCCGCTCTTCTGGCGGCCAACCCGCCTCGGCGTCGATAGCGCGTGGTTCGGCCACGTGCCGTTCGCCCACTGGATCGTGGGCCAGCACCGGCCGGCCAGCATCGTCGAATTGGGCGCGCATAACGGCGTCTCCTACGCCGCCTTCTGCGAGGCGGTGCTGCGCGAACGCGTGGATGCCCGCGCGCTGGCGGTCGATACGTGGCAGGGCGACGAGCACGCCGGCTTCTACGACGATTCCGTCTACGCCGACCTGCAGCTGTTCCACGACCAGCGCTACGCCGGCTTCTCCACCCTGCTGCGCGCCACCTTCGACGAGGCGCTGCCCCGCGTGCCCGATGGCAGCGTGGACCTGCTGCATATCGACGGCAGGCACCGCTACGAGGACGTGCTGCACGATTTCAACAGCTGGCGTCCCAAGCTTTCGCCGCGCGCGCTGGTCCTGTTCCACGACACCAACGTGCGCGAACGCGATTTCGGCGTGCACCGCCTGTGGGCGGAGCTGCGCGGCGCGCATCCCTCCTTCGAATTCCTGCATGGTCACGGCTTGGGCGTGCTCGCCGTCGGGCCCGAAGTGGCGGGCAATGCGGCCGCCTTGTGCGCGCTGGCCGGCACCGATCGGGTGCACGTGGTGCGCGAGCGCTTCGCCCAATTAGGCGAGCGCTGGATCGCCGCCCGCGATCTGCAGAACGCGGCGCTGCAGCGCACGCACCTGGCCGCCATGCTGGCCAAGGCGGAAGAGGACCTGACGGCCACGCGGCAATGGGCCACCACGGCGCAAACGGAGGTGGACCGGCTGTTCCCGCTCTACGCCGCGCTCACCGACACGCATCGCGGCGTGCGCGCCAATCTGGCCCGCGCCCGCCACGATGTATCGGCCCGCGAGCGCGAGTTGGCCGAGCAGGCAGCGGCCCTGGCGACCCACGCGGCGGCGCTGGCCAGCGCCCAGAGCGCGTGCGCGGCCGCCGAGGCGCGGGCACAGGCGGCCGAGGCGGCGCTGGCCGGCGCGCGGCAGCACGCCGCGGCCCTGGAACGCGCGCGCGACGAGATGCTGGCTTCGACGAGCTGGCGCCTGACGCAACCGCTGCGCCGCGTGCGCGGCGGCACCCGTCCGGCCGAGCCGCCCGCCCCCGCACCGGCCGCACCGGCCGCCACCATCGCGGCACCAGCCGAACCGGCGCCGCCGGCCACGCCGCACCCCAACGTGCTGTTCATCAGCGGCGAGGACCACACGCCGGGCAATGCCTATCGCGTGGAGCGCTACGTGGCTGCCGCCCGCGCGCTCGGCCTGGATGCAGGCTGGTCGCTGGCCGGCCCGGTCGGCCCGGCCGAGCTGGCCGGCGTGCGGCTGGTGGTGCTGTGGCGCGTGCCGTTCAGCACGCATATCGCCGGCATCGTGCAGGTGGCGCGCGAACAGGGCGCCACCGTGGTGTTCGACGTGGACGACCTGATGTTCCGCCCCGAACTGGCCACGATCGAGGTGATCGACGGCATCCGCAGCCAACGCTACTCCGAGGTGGATACGCAAGAATTCTTCCGCCTGATCGCCCGCACGCTGCGCGCCTGCGACCTGGTCACCTGCCCCACCGAGGAGCTCGCGCACCAGGCCCGCCTGACCGGCCGGCCGGCCTACGTGCTGCCCAACGGTTTCGATGCCGCCAGCCACGATGCCCCCCGCCGCGCCCGGCGCGACTGGCTGAGTTATGCCGACGATCTCGTGCGCATCGGCTATGCCGGCGGCTCGCGCACTCACCAGCGCGATTTCGCCGCCGCGGCACCCGCCTTGGCGCGCATCCTGCGCGAACACCCGCATACGCGGCTGACGCTGTTCCGCGACCCGTCCAGCGGCGAGGGCCTGGTCCTGCTCAACGAGTTCCCCGAATTGGCCGATCTGGCCGACCGCATCGAGTGGCGCGACATGGTTCCCCTCGCGGCCCTGCCCGCCGAGGTCGCGCGCTTCGCCATCAACATCGCGCCGTTGCAGGCCGGCAACGTGTTCTGCGAGTGCAAAAGCGAGCTGAAATTCTTCGAGGCGGCCCTGGCCGGCGTACCCACGATCGCCTCGCCCACCGGCCCGTTCCGCCGCGCCATCGAGGACGGCGTGACCGGGCTGCTGGCCGACACCGAGGAGGCATGGTTCACGGCCCTGAGCCGGCTGGTCGCCGACCCACAGGAGCGCGCCCGCATGGCCGAGGCCGCCTACCACGTGAGCCTGGCACGCTTCGGCCCCGAGGCGCGCGCCGCGGCCTTTGGGCAGATGCTCGCTTTGGCCGAAGGCGGGGCAGCCGGTGCCGCCGCCTTCGAGCGCGACCGCTACCGCGCCAGCCTGCCCGCCAGTGCGGCACCGCGCGTGCCCGAAGCCGAAATCCTGTTCGCCCGCGACGATCTGGGCCAGGCCGAAGTGACCGTCATCGTGCCGGTATTCAACTACGCCGATTACGTGCCCGAAGCGCTGCAATCGGTGGCCGAACAGACGTTGGCGCTGATCGACCTCGTGGTGGTTGAAGACGCCTCACCCGACGATTCCGGTGCGATGGTGCTCGATTGGGTGCGTGCCCATGAACAGCGCTTCAACCGCATCCGCGTGCTGCGCCACCGCACCAATGCCGGGCTGGGCTTTACGCGCAACAGCGGGTTTGCCGCCGCCGAGACGCCGTTCGTGCTGCCGCTGGATGCCGATAACCGGCTGCGCCCGGCGGCCTGCGCCACGTTGCTGGCCGCCTTGCGGGAGTTGGGCGCCGCCTTCGCCTATCCGGCGATCCAGAAATTCGGCGATACGGCCGAAATCGTCGGCGATGCGCCCTGGTCGGTGCTGCGGCTGCAGCCCGGCAACTACATCGATGCGATGGCGCTGGTGCGCAAATCCGCCTGGGCGCTGGCCGGCGGCTACGATCACGTGCGCTATGGCTGGGAAGATTTCGATTTCTGGGCGCGCATCGCCGAGCGCGGCGGCTTCGGCGTCAACGTGCCCGCCATACTGGCGGAATACCGCGTGCATCACCGCTCCATGCTGCACACCACCACCGAGAAGCGCGAGCACAGGGAGGTGCTCGCCGCCGACATGGAACGGCGGCACCCCTGGCTCGATCTGGCCCGCGGCGTCTCGCTCGGGCAGAAGGATACGCTGTTCTAGAGCCGGCCGCTCAGTCCCTGGCGCCCAAAGTCTGACGCTGCCGCACCGGCGCCGCGCCGAACAGGAAGCCGTAAAAGGGCGTGCCGAGCTCGGGTATGTAGTGGTCGTAGATCGCGCCCAGCGCGGTGTCGGACGCCTCCACCTTCGTCGTGAGTGCGAAGACGCGCGTCAGTTCGGAGAAGCTCTCCACCGCGCTGATGTCGCCGCGGAAATCCTGGCTGCTGCCATCGCCCGGCGCGCAATAGCCGACAAAGGCGTTTTTGATGATGCGGGCCGGAATGTTGGACGGCCAGGCCGGGCTGTCCGGCCGCACGTTCGGGTACAGGAACGACATCGGGTAGTTGGCGTGCGTGCCGTCGAACGTTTCGGCGAACGTCACGAAGGTGTTGTTCTCCACGTCGAGGAATTGCGGCCGGCTGTCCGATGCGCCCTCCATCATGAACGTCAGCGACATGCCGTTCGAATTGGGGCCCGACGCGTTCTTGACGAATACGTTGTTGCGCACCGTCACCTGGCCGCCATTGGGCAGGTCCAGCAGATAGGTCTCCGCCTGGCCGCGGCCGCGCTGCGGCACGCCGCCCTGGAAGAAGTTGCCGGTGTAATCGCCGTTCTGCGCGCGCGACTTGAACAGGTGGCCGTAGTAAGCGTCGTGCGACCAGGAGCGCGACATCGCCACCGTGAAATTTGGATCGACCGCGCTGGCGCCGATATAGGCGTTGTGCGCCGGCCCGTTGGTGCCGCCATTGTGGTCGAGTTCCAACCCCGTCAGGGTCAGCGTGCCGCTGTAGCCGCCGGCGCCGAACAACCCGTTCACGCCGGCCCGCTGGAAGCCGCTGATGCGCATGTTGCTCAGCGTCAGGTCGCTGGCCGCGTATTCGTAAACCCCGGCCTTGCCGGAAGCAGCGCCCGCGCCGGCAATGACGTTGATGCTGTCCATCACCATGCCGCGGCTCGCGTCGAAATAGACCGGCGCCTGGCCCAGCGTGTTGTCCGAGGCGCCGCCCTGCAGCACGATCACCGGGCGCTGGTTGTTCTGCACCACGCCCTGCACGGTGATGTAGTCCGGCGCGTGGGTGATGCCGGCGTTGTAGTCGTCCGGTGAATCGTATTGCGGCCCGAACCAGGGCTGGTTCGCCTCGCCGGTATAGACGGCCGGATAGACGTAGAACACGTCGCCCGGCTCCCACAGCCGCCAGGTATGCAGGCGGGTGAACGGGCCGCAGCCCGAAGCGGCTGCCGCGGCGGGCGAAGCATGATCGGTGCCGTCGCCGGCCATCGTGCAGCCGGGCTGGTTGGCGAAGCTGGTGTAGGTGGCGATCAGCTGGCCGTAGCGATACTGATCGATGCGCGGCTGGCCGCTTGTTGCCGATTGCGGCGTGGCACCCTGGAAGCTGGCCCACCCACTCTCCTGCGGATAGCCGGTGCCGCTGGGGCACATCTGCGCCAGTTCGAACACGGCATCCGCCGAGACGAAAGCGCCGGTGCTGATGCGCGATGTGGCAGCCGAGGCTGCGGAACAGAGTGCGACCGCCCCTACACCGGCGGCCAAACGAACGAATGGGGGACGGCGCTGCATCGTGCGTATCCTTCGTTCAACACCGGATCCGGCCCGGAAATGCCGGGCTTCATCACGGTTTATTGATCTCGGATCGCATCAGGTAACGAAAAGTTGAGGTCTGTCAATCTCGGTTGCACGCCGCAACAATCACTCGCCTCAGGCGGTCGCGGCCGCCCCGTGGCCGGAGGTCGCGGCGCGGCCGTGAAATCCGGCATAGGCCGGCTCCGGCGTGCGATCCGCCTCGGCCTGGCGCAGCGCATCCAGCCGCACGGCACAGGCCCGCAGCAGCACCAGGGCAGTCTGCCGGCGATCCCACGGCGTAGGCTGGCCCAGCAGGCACAAATCCAGCCCCTTCAGCAGGCAGGCGGCCACGTCGGCCTGCCCCTGCCGGCATGCCTGCTCGAACGCGTCCTCGATCCGGTCGCTCAGCCGGCGACGGACGGGCATGTCGGTTGTCTGCATGGATGGCTCCGCTTGCGCATGGCAAACCGCCCGATGCGGCGCCGCACGAGGCTGGTTAGGCCAAGACGGTGAACGTTCTGACAACAGAATGCACGATCAAGCGTCAGCGCGCCTTGTGCGGCACACGCGCAAGCCGCTAAGTCGCGTGGTGCCGCACGCGGTGCGTTGCATGATCGCGGAGGCAGGCGGTTGTTTTCCAACATCGTTCCCGCGATCCCCGCCGGAACCCGCCCGGTTTGCGCGCTGGCCGTCGATGCGGAAGAGGATTTCGACTGGGACCAGCCGGTCGCGCACACGCAACATTCCACCGACTGCATGCAGCGCATCGGCGACCTGCACGCCATCACCGGCGCCTACGGGCTGCGGCCGACCTACCTGCTCACCTATCCGGTGCTGCAGGACGATGCTGCCATCCACCTGCTCCGCGGCGCCATCGAGCAAGGCCGTTGCGATGTCGGCGTCCAGCTCCACCCCTGGGTCAACCCGCCTTTCGATGGCGAGGCCGGGCCCGCCGCCTCGTTTTCCGGCAATCTGGCGCCAGGCATGGAGGCGCGCAAACTGGCCGCCCTCTCGGCACGGTTCGAGGAGCGCTTCGGCCACAAGCCGCAAATCTACCGCGCCGGCCGCTACGGCTTCGGCCCGCAGACCGGCACGCTGCTGGAACGACACGGCTTCACCATCGACACCAGCGTGGCGCCTCGCACCAGCTCGGCCGACGAGGGCGGGCCCGACTACGCCGATTACGATTGCGCCCCGTTCTGGTTCGGCCAGGACCGCAAGCTGCTCGAATTGCCGCTCTGCCGCAGCATCGTCGGCTGGGGCGGCCGGCTGGCGCCGCCGGTCTATCGCCGGCTCTCGTCCGCGTCGCTGGCCAGGTTGCGGCTGCCCGGCATCGCCACCCGCCTGCGCTTCGCCGAACGCATCACGCTGTCGCCGGAGGGCAACGACGTAGCCGCCATGCTGCGCCTGGTGCGCCATCTGCGCGCGCGCGGGCAGACGGTGTTCGTCCTGAGTTTCCACAGCTCCTCGCTGGCGCCGGGTCGCAACCCGTATGTGCGCAACGATGCCGAACTGCGGGGCTTCTACGACCGGCTTTCGGGCGTGCTCGACGCCATGGCCAGCCAGCTCGGCTTCACCTTCGCCGGCCTGGCCGAGCTGCCCTCCCATTTGCGCCCCCAGCCGCGCTGAGGCGCGCCCGCGCGCGCCTGCCGGCGGGCCGCGCTAATGCCCGGCCGCGCCCTCCGCCCCGATGCCGGTCTGCGAACGCACATACAGCGCATCGAACTGCCGCGCCTCGGCCCGCGAGCGCACCGAACCCTGCGCGAGCAGGCTGCCAAGCCAGCAGCCGAGGAAGCCGATCGGCATGGAGAACAGCGCCGGGTTGTCGTAAGGGAAAATCGCCGCGCCGTGGCCCATCACCTTCACCCAGATGCCCGGGCTCAGCACCGTCAGCACCACGGCCGAGATCAGGCCGGACCAGCCGCCCAGCACCGCGCCTGCCGTATTGAGCCCGCGCCAATACATGTTCAGCAGCAGCACCGGAAAGTTGGCGCTCGCAGCCACCGCAAAGGCCAGGCCCACCATGTAGGCGACGTTCTGCTTCTGGAACGCCAGCCCCAGCACGATCGCCAGCACGCCGAGCGCCACGGTCGCCACGCGGGAGACGACGACTTCGCGCCCTTCCGTCAGCCGCCCGCGCATGATCACGTTGGCATACAGATCGTGGCTGACAGCCGCGGCACCGGCCAGCGTCAGCCCGGAGACCACCGCGAGGATGGTGGCGAACGCGACCGCGCTGATGAAGCCCTTCAGCACGCCGCCGCCCACCGCATCGGCCAGGAAGATGGCCACCATGTTGCTGTTGGCCGGCGTGATCTTGGTGCCGGCCGCCTGGCCGATCATGCTGATGGCGGCAAAGCCGATGATGAAGGTCAGGATGTAGAAATAGCCGATGAAGGTGGTGGCCCAGAACACCGATTTGCGGGCTTCCTTGGCGTCGGAAACGGTAAAGAACCGCATCAGGATATGCGGCAGCCCGCCGGTGCCGAACATCAGTGCCACGCCGAGCGAGATGATGGAAATCGGGTTCTTGAACTGCAGGCCGGGCGAAAGGATGGCGCCTTTCTTGGCGTGCGTGCCCACGGCGGCATCGAACATCGCCGTCAGGCTGAAGCCGAAATGCGCCATCGCCGCGAACGCGATGTAGCTGGCGCCGCACAGCAGCAGCACGGCCTTGATGATCTGCACCCAGGTGGTGGCGATCATGCCGCCGAAGGTGACGTAGAGCACCATCAGCACGCCGACGATCACCACCGCCGTGCTGTAAGGCAACCCGAACAACAGCTGGATCAGCTGCCCGGCGCCCACCATCTGCGCGATCAGGTAGAACGCCACCACAACGAGCGAGCTGACGGCCGCCATGCTGCGCACCGGCACCGGATCGAGCCGATAGGCCGATACGTCGGCCATGCTGTATTTGCCCAAATTACGCAGCCGTTCGGCCATCAGGAACATGATGATCGGCCAGCCGACCAGAAAGCCGATCGAGTAGAGCAGCCCGTCGAACCCGGCGGCGTACACCATCGCCGAGATGCCCAGGAACGAGGCGGCCGACATGAAATCGCCGGAGATGGCGATGCCGTTCTGGAAGCCGGTGATGGCGCCGCCCGCCGCGTAGAAGTCCTTGGCCGTGTGGGTACGCCGCGCTGCCCAGCCGGTAATGGCCAGCGTCAGCAGCACGAAGCCGGCGAACATGGCGATCGCCACCGTGTCGGTGGCCGGCGCCGCGGGCGGTGCTGCCGCCGTCGCCTGCGCCAGCGCCGCACCCGGCAGCAGCGCCAAAGCCGAAGCCAGCCAGAGCCGCCTCATGGCGCTTCGGCCACGATCTGGCGCGTCAGCGCATCGAACCGGCTATTGGCGCGCAGCACGTAGATGCCGGTCAGCAGGATCGCACTCACGATCACCCCCAGCCCGAGCGGGAAGCCCAGCGTGATGCTGCCGAACACCGGCCGGCCCATCAGCCCGGGCGCCAGGGCCACCAGGAACACGAAGCCGAAATAGATCACCAGGATCAGCACCGTCAGCGTCCAGCCCAGCCGGCCGCGCGTGCGCTCGAGTTCCTGGAAGGCGGCGTTGGCGCGCAGCCGCGTATAGGCGTTGTCGTCCATCGTTCCCTCATGCAGCTTCGTGCCGCTTGCGCAAAGCTTGGCAGAGTCGGCCGCCCGGCGGAAGGGGTTTCGGCCCGGCTAGAGGAAGCGCAAGGCGGCCAGCCCGGCGATCGCCAGCACGAGGAAGATGGTGGTGACCAGGCCCAGCCGGCGCTCGATGAACACACGCGCGCGCTCGCCGAAGATGCGCAGCGGCAGCGCCTCGATCAGCAGGAAGCGGCCGCCGCGGGTGATGATGCAGGCGAGCACGAATTGCGGCAGGCTGAAGCGTGCCGCACCGGCCGCGATGGTCACCAGCTTGAACGGGATCGGCGTCAGCCCTTTCACCAGGATGGCGATGAAGCCGTAATGCTCGAAATAGGATTTGAAGGCCGCGTAGGCGTGCTCGGCGTGGTAGAAATGCACCACCGGCACGGCCAGGGTGGTGAACAGCGTGGCCCCGATCAGGTAGCCCAGCAGCCCGCCCAGCACGCTGCCCGCGGTGCACACGCCGGCCAGCCACCAGGCGCGCGCCGGCCTGGCCAGGATCATCGGGATCAGCAGCAGGTCCGGCGGCAGCGGAAAGAAGCTGGCCTCGGCGAATGCCACGCAGAACAGCCAGAGCGGTGCCAGCCGGGTGGCCGACAGCGCGATCAGCCGCGCATACAGGCGGTGCAGCATCAGACGGCCCGCCGGCGCTGCACGGCGAACAGCGCCAGCACGATGCCCAGCGCCGCCAGGCTGGAGAGCAGCTCGACGCGCGAGGTGCCGGGCGTGGCCGCCATGGCCACCAGCACCGCCCCGATCACGCCCACCACGGCCCAGCTCACATAGGGGAACAGCCACATCCTGATCACCAGCGCTTCGGGCCGGCTATGCTCGGCCACCCGGCGCAGGCGGATCTGCGCCAGCGCCACCAGCAGATACAGGAACAGCGCGATGGCACCCGAAGCGTTGATGAGGAAGCTGAACACCAGCCCCGGCGAGATCACCGACAGCCCGACCGCCAGATAGCCGAAGGCGGCACCGGCCAGGATGGCGCGGGACGGCACGCGCCGCGCATTCACCCGCACAAGCCAGGCCGGCGCCTCGCCCTTGCCGGCCAGCCCGAACAGTACGCGCGAAGTGACGTAGAGGCCCGAATTGAGGCATGACAGCACCGCCGTCAGCACCACCAGGTTCATGATCGTCTCCGCACCCCGCAGCCCGATCACGCCGAGCGCGCGCGCAAACGGCGAGATGCCGGGCACGATCGCCGTCCACGGCACCACGGCCACGATCAACGTGATCGACAGCATGTAGAACAGCAGGATGCGCACGGCGACGGTGCTGGTCAGCCGCGCAATGCTGCGCTGCGGCTCGGCGGATTCCACGGCCGCGATGGTCACGATTTCGGCGCCCACAAAGGCGAAGATCACGCTGGTGACGCCGGCCACCACCGACAGCGCGCCGTGCGGCGCGAAGCCGCCATGGGCCGTCAAATTGCCGAACCCCGCCTGCCCCGCCGGCGCGCCCAGCCCGGCCACGTAGGCCGCCGCAATGGCGATGAAGGCCACGATGGCAGCCACCTTGATCGAGCTGAACCAGAACTCGAATTCGCCGAACGAGCGGGCCGATAGCAGGTTGACCGCCGTCATGGCCGCGAGCAGCGCCAATGCCAGCGCCCATACCGGCAGCGCCACCCATTGATGCAGGATACCGCCGCCGGCGATCGCCTCGATCGGCACCACCACCACCCAGAAATACCAGTAGAGCCAGCCGCAGGTGAACCCGGCCCAATCGCCGAAGGCCAGCCGCGTGAACTCGGTGAACGCGCCCACGCCCGGGTTGGCCGCCGCCAATTCGCTGAGCATGCGCATGACGCACAGGATCACCAGCCCAGCCAGCCCGTAGCTGACGATGGCGGCCGGCCCGATCGCCGCGATGGAGGCCGAGCTGCCCACGAACAGCCCGGCGCCGATGATGCCGCCAATGGTGATCATGGTCACATGGCGGGCACGGAGCGTGCGGCCGAGGCCGGTCGAATCGTTGGGCATGCGGCCGGACGGCTCCTGGCGAGACTGCGCCTGCATGGACGAGACTGGGCGGCGGATCAACCGAGCCGGGCGCAGCACGGGGGCACGGGCGCCGCGCCCGTCACGCTTGCGCTAGGCTGGCGGAACAACGCCAGCCTGCCTCCGTTGCTGGCATACCCAGCAGGAGACGGAAAATGTCAGCCCCCGACAGCCTCGACGAGATCTATGGAGACGAGATGAAGGATCTGTGGTCGGCCAACGACCAGATGACCCGCGCGGTGACCACGATGGCCGGCAAGGCGCACGACCCGAAACTGAAGACCATGCTCGATGAGTCGGTCACCGGCATCAACACCCATGCCGACACGCTGAAATCCCTGCTGAAGGAGAGCGGCGAAGAGGTGGAAAAGGAGCACTGCAAGGGCATGGAAGGCCTGGTGCGCGAGGCGCTCAAGCACACGGTGAAGGAAGCGCCGGAAGATGGCGAGTTGCTGGATATTACGATCATCGCCCAGTATCAGCGCATGTGCCATTACGGCATCGCCGGCTTCGGCTCGGCCGCCGCCTACGCCAAGGCACTCGGCAAGGACGACCACGCCCAGAAGCTGAAATCCATCGTTAGCGACATCTACAAAGGCGACCAGTACGCCAGCAAACTAGGCGAGAAGCTAGCCAAACTAGCCACCCCCAAATAGCAAAAGTCTTCTGCTTCTTCTCTTCAGAAAAGAAGACCTTGCTTACCGCGTAACAACCCGCCCCCCCACCACTCCAACCGGCCAGGCCACCAAAGCCTGGCCGGCACAAGGCCCACCCAAACACCGCCCGCTCGCCACATCGAACACCGCCCCGTGCCAGGAACACACGATGGCAGCGCCGTCCGCCGATAGATAATCGTCGAGCACCTGCGCCAGCGGCAGCCCCATATGCGGGCAGCGGTCCAGATAGCCGAACACCGCCGCGCCGCGCCGGCAGACGAAGCCGTGAAAGCGGCCCGCGCGCAGCTGCAGCACGAAATTCCGCGCGCCACCGTCCGCAATCGTGTCGAGGTCGCACAACGCGATGCCGGCAGGCGTGGCCGACAGCCGCTCGTCCGCACTCACCCCGGCAACTGCGCCTTGGCGAAGCCGGACCAGCAATCGTCATAATCCAGCTGCATGGTCGGCAACTCCACGGCGTAGCGCGTGGGCCGGATCACCGCCGAAGTCTCCAGCATGAACGCCATGGTGTTTTCGATCTTGTGCGGCTTCAGCGCGGCCGCGGTGGCTGCCGTATAGCTCGCCTGGTCCGGCCCGTGGCCCGCCATCTGGTTGTGCAGCGAGGCACCGCCGGGTGCAAAGCCGCCGGCCTTGGCGTCGTAGGCGCCGTGGATCAGGCCCATGAACTCGCACATCACGTTGCGATGGAACCAGGGCGGGCGGAACGTATCCTCGGCCACCATCCAGCGCGGCGGGAAAATCACGAAATCCACGTTGGCGCGCCCGGGCGCCTCGGTGGGGCTGGTCAGCACGGTGAAGATCGATGGATCCGGGTGATCGAAACTGACGGTGTTGATCGTGTTGAATCGCCGCAGATCGTAGCGGCACGGCGCCAGGTTGCCGTGCCAGGCGACCACGTCGAACGGGCTGTGATCCAGCTGCGTGGCCCACAGCCCGCCCTGGAATTTCTGCACGATCTCGCAGGGCGCTTCGATATCCTCGAACCACGCCGTCGGTGTTTCGAAGTCACGGGGGTTGGCCAAGCCATTGCTGCCGATCGGACCGAGATCGGGCAGGCGGAACAGCGCGCCGTAATTTTCGCACACATAGCCGCGGGCCGGGCCGTCGGTCAGCTCCACCCTGAAGCGCACGCCGCGCGGGATCAGCGCCACCTGCTGCGGCGCGCAGTCGAAGCAGCCAAATTCGGTAATTAGCCGCAGCGTGCCCTGCTGCGGCACGATCAGCAGCTCGCCATCGGCCGTGCTGAACGCCCGCCTTTGCATCGGCGCGGTGATCGCGTACAGATGCAGGCCGGCACCCCGCCCATCGGCCACGTCGCCGGTGCCGCCATAGGTCACCAGCCCGTCGATGAAATCCACCGGCGTCTCGGGCATCGGCAGCGGATCCCAGCGCATCCGGTTGGGCGAGGCCGGCACCTCGTCGAACGGCGCCGAGCGCAGCAGCCCGGGCTTGGCGTAGGCGCGGTAGGCCGGGTGATTGGCGGTGGGGCGCAACCGGTACAGCCAACTGCGCCGCTGTTCGGCCCGCGGCACGGTAAAGGCCGTGCCGGAAAGCTGTTCGGTGTACAGCCCGAACGCGTTGCGCTGCGGCGAATTGCGGCCGACGGGGAGTGCGCCGGCCACGGCTTCGCTCGCAAAATGATTGGCAAAGCCGGTCAGCATCGTTCGCCGCCTTTCAGCACATCAGCGTCGTGTCAGGCATCGACCTTGATGACGCCGCGCCTGATCTGATCGAGCTCGATCGATTCGTACAGCGCCTGGAAATTGCCGGCCCCGAAGCCCTCGTTGCCCTTGCGCTGGATGATCTCGAAGAAGATCGGCCCGAACAGGTTTTCCGTGAAGATCTGCAGCAGGATGCCTTCGCGTTCAACGTCGCCGTCGATCAGGATGCGGTTCTGCTTGAGCCGCGCCAAATCCTCGCCATGCCCGGGCACGCGCTTGTCCACCAGCTCGTAATACGTCTCGATCGTGTCCTGCAGCCGCACGCCGCGCGCCCGCAACTTTTCAACCGTCGCGAAAATATCGTGCGTGGACAAAGCCAGATGCTGGATGCCCTCGCCTTTATACTCGCGCAGGAACTCCTCGATCTGGCTGTGATCGTCCTGGCTCTCGTTGAGCGGAATGCGGATGGCGCCGTCCGGCGCGATCATCGCCTGGCTGAACAGGCCGGTCGCCTTCCCCTTGATGTCGAAATACTTCTGCTCCTGAAAGCCGAAGATCCTGTTGTAGAAGCCCGACCAGGTGCGCATCTCGCCGCGGCGCACGTTGTGCGTGAGATGGTCCAGCAGATCGAAGCCGACCGAATTGGCCGCCTCTGCTTCGGCGGCACCGGGGACCTGCTGCCAATCGTCGTACAGGCTGCCTTTGGCGCCAAACCGGTCCACCAGATACAGATACGAGCCGCCGATCCCCTGCAGCACGTGGCTGCCGTCACCCAGCGTGCCCGCCGCGGCATCGGCCGGCTTGCCGCCGCAGGCCAGCGCCGTCTCGTAAGCCTTCGCCGCGTCGGCCACGCGAAACGCCATGCCGCTGGCCGAGGGCCCGTGCGCCGCGCGGAAATCGGCCGCCTGGCCGGTCGTCTCGCGGTTCAGCAGCAGGTTGATGCGCCCCTGCTTGTAGCGCGTCACCGCGCGGCTCGGATGGTGCGCGGCGGCCACGAAGCCCAGCTGCTCGAACTGCGCTGCCATCGCATCGGGATCGGGCGAGGTGAACTCGCAGAACTCGAACCCGTCCAGGCCCAGCGGATTGGCGGCTTCGGTCATGGGCGTAGTCTCCCGGCAGATAATATCTTATGATACCAAGCATGGGCAGGCACCCCTTTGGTGTCAACGGTGACCATCGCCATGCCAGACCGGCTCGTGCTCGACGCCTTCCTGCCCTACCGGCTCTCGGTGGCCTCGAACACGGTCAGCGAAGCCATCGCGCGCGCCTACGAGACGCTGTTCGGGCTGCGCATCCCGGAATGGCGCCTGATCGCCGTCATCGCCGAAAACGACGGCATCACGCAGCAGGCGATCGGCCGGCGCACGCGCATGGACAAGGTGACGGTCAGCCGCGCCGCCATCGCGCTGACCGGCCGCGGCCTGATCGAGCGCGGGGCCAATACGGAGGACCGGCGCTCGCACCTCCTGCGCCTCAGCCGCGACGGGCAGCGCCTGTACGCCGAGGTGGTGCCCAAGGCGCTGGAGCTGGAGCAGCGCCTGTTCGCGGGCTTCGGCGCAGACGAGCTGGCCGGCTTCATGGCCATGCTGCGCACCATCGAGGCGCTCGCCCTGCGGCTGGAATAGCCCGCGCTAGCCCGCGTCGCGCCCACCGGCGACCGCTGCCGCCGCAGCGCTCGCCAGCCCCATCGCATCGGTGCCCACATTCACCAGGTCGAACCCGATTGCGGCCATTCGCCGCGCGTAGGCGGCACTGGCGCAGAAGATGCCGCTCGTCTTGCCCTGTGCCCTGGCGGCCGCCACCACCCGCCCGAACGCGTCCAGCAAGGCCGGCTCCTCGCGATCCGACCCGGCTGGCAGCCCCAGCGTCAGCGCCAGATCGTTCGGCCCCACGAACAGCCCGGTAATCCCGTCCACCGCCGCAATGGCGGCCACCGTATCGAGCGCCTCGCGCGTTTCGATCATCGCCAGCACCTGCTGGCGCGCCACGAAGTCGCCATAGGGCTGGCTGCCGGCCCGCAGCAGGGCCAGCGCCGGCCCGAAGGAGCGCGCGCCCCGCGGCGCATACCAGGCCGCCTGGGCCAACCGCACGGCATCGGCCGCGCTGTTGACCATGGGCACGATCACCCCGTCGGCACCGCTATCCAGCGCCTTGCCGACCAGTGCCGCGTCGTTGGCCGCGATGCGCACCAGGCGCCGGGGCCGGGGCGCCGGCAGGGCCAGCAGGGTGGCCACCATGGCACGCTCGTCGAACTGGCCATGCTGGGCATCGATCACCACGCCATCCCACCCGGCGGCGGCATAGAGCACGTTGGCGAACGGGTCGGCGATCGTCATCCAGCCAAAAATCTCAGCCATCGCCGCGCCCCGGTGGTGAAGCGAAAATCATAGGCCGCCCGCGTCGCCGCGAACACCGCCTCCGCCCGCCGCAAGCGCGATGCAGATGCGCCAGCGCGCGTGATGCAGCTGCCCTGGATCCGCCGAGTCGCTACAACTGGCGATTGAAAATTCCGCTGCAAGCAGCGCCGAATACTCGGAGCGCGCGTACAAAAATCAGCAAACGAGTCCCATGGCGCAAGTCACGCCGCGGCAAGACACTTTTTTACGATCGTTCTGGAAAACAGTATTCGTCTGTGTCATACCGTCGCCATGGAAGACCTGGCCAAAACGATCGAAACGCGCCTGCTGCGCTCGCTGTCGGACGCCCGGCAGCAGCGCGACTACGACCGCGCGCTGACCCTCGCTTTTGCCCTGGAAGCCAGCCGGCGCGGCCCCGGCGCCGAAGCCGACCGCCCCTTCGCCGGCAAGCCGATCGAGGTCATGCAGACAACCCGCATCGTCCAGGATAACCGCAAGCCTTATTAGCGCCGCGGCGCCGGCCGCGCCGGGAATACCGGCCGCGAAGCCCCTTGGCGGAGGGGATGAGATTCGAACTCACGGTACACCTTTACAGTGTACAACGGTTTAGCAAACCGCCGCCTTCAGCCACTCGGCCACCCCTCCGCCGGGATGCAACACGACGTTTGCCCAACCGTCTTACGGGCTCGCGGCGGGCGGGTCAATCAAGCGGCGGCTCGATCAAGCAGCCGGGCCCAGCCGCGCACGCAACGTCTCGTTCACCAAAGCAGGGTTGCCGCGCCCGGCCATCGCCTTCATCACCTGGCCCACGAAGAAACCGAACAATTTGTCCTTGCCGGCGCGGTATTCCGCCAGCTTGTCCGGATTGGCCGCCAGCACGGCATCCACCGCGGCGTCGATGGCACCCGTATCGGTCACCTGCCGCAGCCCGCGCGCCTCCACGATCTCGCCAGGCGCGGCGCCGGTCTCCACCATCGCCTCGAACACCTCCTTGGCGATGCGCCCGTTGATCGTGCCGTCGGCCAGCAGATCCAGCAGCCCGCCCAGATGCGCGGCACTCACCGGGCTCGTCTCGATCGTGCGGCCGGTGCGGTTCAGCGCTGCAAAGAAATCGCCGGTGATCCAGTTGGCCGCCAGCCGGCCATCGCGGCCATGCGCCACCGTCTCGAAAAACGCGGCCGTGGCCTGTTCGGCCACCAGCACGCCGGCATCGTAGGCCGGCAGCCCGTAATCGCGCACGAAGCGCGCCCGCTTGGCATCCGGCAGCTCCGGCAGGGCCGCGCGCAGGCTGTCCACCCAATCCTGGTCGAGCACCAGCGGCAGCAGGTCCGGATCGGGGAAGTAACGATAATCGTGCGCGTCTTCCTTGCTGCGCATGCTGCGCGTCTCGCCCCGCGCGGGATCGAACAGGCGCGTCTCCTGATGCACCGCGCCGCCGGCCTCCCAAACCGCCACCTGGCGCTTCGCCTCGGCCTCGATCGCCTGCATCACGAAGCGCACGGAATTGACGTTCTTCACCTCGCAGCGCGTGCGGAACGCCTCGCCGGCATGGCGCACCGACACGTTCACGTCGGCGCGCATGCTCCCCTCGTCCATGTTGCCGTCGCAGGTGCCCAAATAGCGCAGCACGGTGCGCAGCTTGCGCAGATAGGCCCCGGCCTCCTCCGGCGAGCGGATATCCGGCTCGCTGACGATCTCCATCAGCGCTACGCCGCAGCGGTTGAGGTCGATGAACGAGCGCGCCGGATCCTGGTCGTGCAGGCTCTTGCCCGCATCCTGCTCCAGATGCAGCCGCGTCACGCCGATCTGCCGCGTGCTGCCATCGGCCAGTTCGATGTCCACCGCGCCGCGGCCCACGATTGGATGCTCGAACTGGCTGATTTGGTAGCCGCTCGGCAGGTCGGCATAGAAGTAGTTTTTGCGGTCGAACCGGCTTGTCAGGTTGATCTGCGCGTTCAGCCCCAGCCCGGTGCGCACGGCCTGCGCCACGCATTCTTGGTTCAGCACCGGCAACATGCCCGGAAACGCCGCATCCACGAAGCTCACCTGGCTGTTCGGCTCACTGCCGAAATCCGTCGCCGCACCGCTGAACAATTTGGAGCGGCTGATGACCTGCGCATGCACCTCCAGCCCGCACACGATCTCCCACGTGCCGGATGCGCCCTCGATCGTGTAGCTCATGCCGCCACCCCCGCCCGCACCGCCGGCATTGCCGTAAACCCCGCCGCATCCTCGATCGCCTGTGCCACGGCGAACATCGTCGCCTCGTCATACGGCCGCGCGATCACCTGCAGCCCCAGCGGCAACCCCTGCCCGTCCAGCCCGGCCGGCACGCTGATCGCCGGCACGCCCGCCATGCTGGCCGGCACGGTGAACACGTCGTTCAGATACATCGCAATCGGATCATCCATCTTCTCGCCCTGCGCGAACGCCGCCGAAGGTGCGGTGGGCGTCAGCAACGCATCCACCTCGCCGAACACGGTAGTGAAATCGCGCAGGATCAGCGCGCGCACCTTCTGCGCCCGCAGGTAATATGCGTCGTAATAACCGGCCGAGAGCACATACGTCCCGATCATGATGCGGCGCTGCACCTCGGCGCCGAACCCCGCCGCGCGCGTCAGCTCGTACAGCTCGGTCAGATCGTGGCCCTCGACGCGATGGCCGAACCGCACGCCGTCATAGCGCGCGAGGTTGGAGGACGCCTCCGCGGGTGCGACGATGTAATAGGTCGCCAGGCCGTATTTCGTATGCGGCAGGCTCACATCCACGACGGTGGCGCCGGCGCGCTTCAGCCAGTCCAGCCCGTCCCGCCACAACCGCTCCACCGCCTCGGGCATGCCATCGGCGCGATACTCGCGCGGCACGCCGATGCGCAGCCCGGCCACGCCTCGGCGGCACGCGGCCACCAGATCGGGCACCGGTAGATCAACGCTGGTGCTGTCCTTGGCATCGAACCCCGCCATGCTGGCCAGCAGCATCGCGCAATCTTCCACCGTGCGTGCGAACGGCCCAGCCTGGTCCAGCGAACTCGCAAACGCCACCGTGCCCCAGCGGCTGCAGCGGCCATAGGTCGGCTTGGCCCCTACCAGGCCGCAGAACGCCGCAGGCTGGCGGATGGAACCGCCGGTATCGGTGCCCGTGGCGCCCATCGCCACCCGCGCCGCCACGGCGGCCGCCGAGCCGCCGGAAGAGCCGCCCGGCACCAGCACGGCCGCCGCATCGCCCGCCCGCTTCCAAGGATTCTCCACCGGGCCGAACGCCGATGTCATGTTCGACGAGCCCATGGCGAACTCGTCCAGATTGGTCTTGCCCAGGAACACCGCGCCATCGTCGAGCAGATTGGCCGTCACCGTGCTCTCGTACGGCGGCACGAAATCATCCAGGATGCGGCTGCCCGCGGTGGTGCGCACACCCGCCGTGCAGAACAGATCCTTGATGCCCAGCGGTATGCCCGCCAGCGGGCCCGCGGCACCTGCCGCCAGCGCCGCATCGGCCGCATCGGCCTGCTGCAACGCGCGCTCCGGCGTCAGCGTAATGAACGCACCCAGCCGCGGGTTCAGCGTGGCGGCCGCATCCGTGTGCGCCTGCACCAGCTCGCGTGCGGAAAACGCACGCCGGCGCAGCCCGGCGGCAGCCGCGGCGATCGTCAGATCGGTCAACATGCTATTCGACCACCTTCGGCACGGTGAAAAAGGCGCCCGCCCGGTCCGGCGCGTTGGCCAGCACCGCGTCCGCCATGCTGCCATCCGTCACCGCATCGGCGCGCAGGCGCAGCGCGATCTGCGCACCGCCCGTCAGCGGCGCCACACCCTCCACATCCACTTCCGACAGCGTTTCGATCCAGCCCAATATGTTGTTCAGCTCACCCTGCAGGCGCGGCAGGTCCTGTTCCTCCAGCCGGATGCGGGCGAGCTTGGCAATGCGGCGGACGGTCGCGGGATCGAGCGACATAAGCAGGCCTCTGGCTGGTGGGCAGGCGGCGGACCATAGTCGCGGCCATGCCCGTCATCAACATCGCCGCCTTGCGCGCGGCCCTGCTTCCGGGCGCGCGCCTGATCGGGCTCGATCCCGGCGCACGCACGATCGGCGTGGCCCTCTCGGACGTCAGCCTGCTGCTGGCCAGCCCGCACACGGCCCTGCGCCGCGGCAAGCTCGGCGCCAACGCGGCCGAAATCGCCGCCATCGCCCGCAGGCTCGGCGTCGGCGGCCTGGTCGTGGGCCTGCCGCTGTCGATGGACGGCAGGCTGGGCCCGGCCGCCCAGGCCGCGCGGGACTGGACGCGCGCATTGTCCGACGCCACCGGCCTGCCCGCCGCGCTGTGGGACGAACGCCTGTCCAGCGCGGCGGTGAACCGCTTCCTCATCGGCGAGGCCGACATGACGCGCCAGCGGCGCGCCGCCGTGGTGGATCAGATGGCGGCGGCTTACATGCTTCAGGCGGCGTTGGATGCGAGCAGGGGAGGCTAAGGCCCTCTTCTTACGTTCCTTGCGTCGCCGCAACGGCACCTTGCAGCAGATCGTACACGATCGACGGCGCGTTCGGGTCCCAGGAGCTGCGCGGGCCGATCGTCAGGCCGCCATCGACGACCAGATGCGTGCCGGTCACGAAGGCCGCGTCGTCGCTGGCCAGGTATAGGCACGCCTTGGCGATATGATCGGCCGTGCCGGGCATCGCCAGCGGCTGCGCATGCGGCGAGACCGCCGCTAGGCCGGCCTTCGCCTGGGCCGCGGCGTTGTCCGTCATGCCGAAGCTGCTGGTGAAGATGTCGGTCAGGATGAACCCCGGGCAGATGGCGTTCACCCGGATGCGAAAGCGCGAAAGCTCGGCCGCGGCCAGGGAACTCAGATGCAGCACGCCGGCTTTGGCCGTCGAGTAGGCGATCGGCGCCGCCCCGGCTTCCAGCGCCGAGACAGAGGACGTGTTGATGATGGCGCCGCCGCGCGCCTGCATGTGCGGCGCCGCATGGCGAATGCCCAGCGCCACCGAGCGTAGCAGCAGCGTCATGGTGCGGTCCCACAGCTCGCCCGTCATCTCGTCGATCCGCTCGCGCGCCCCGCCGGCGCCGGCGTTGTTGAACACGATGTCGAGCTGGCCGAACCGCGTCACCGCCGCCTGCATCAGGGCCGCGATCTGCGCCTCGTCGGTCACGTCGCAATGCTGGTAGTGCACCGCCGCGCCAAGCCGCTCGGCCAACGCCGCGCCGCGCTCGTCCTGGATGTCGCCCACGATCACCCGCGCACCCTCGGCCACGAACAGCTCCACCGTGGCCAGCCCGATGCCGGAACAGCCGCCGGTGATCACGGCAACCTTGTCGTTCAGTCGTGCCATTGCCGCTCTCCTTCGGCCGGTGCCGGAATGCACCGCCATTGCGCGCCATCTTCGGCCGCCCGCGCCTCGTGCGCCAGCTTCAGCAGATGCGCCAGCACGTTGCGCCGTGCCGCGGGCAGCAGCCGCGCATCCACGCCCGCATACATCGCCTCGGTCAGCGCCTCCACGCTCGCCGGCCCCTGGCGCAGCGCCACCAGGATCGCCGCCTCGCGCCCGGCCCTGTGGTTCAGCATGCCGCGCACCAGCGGCGCCGGATTGGGCAGCGGCGGCCCGTGCCCGCACAGATACAGCGTGTCGGCACGCGCCAGCAGCAGGCGCAGGCTCGCCATGTAATCGGCCATGTCGCCATCCGGCGGGCTGACGATGCTGGTGGACCACGACATCACGTGGTCGCCGGTGAACACAATCCCCGTCCCCTCCAGCGCAAAGCACAGATGGTCGCTGGCATGGCCTGGCGTGTGCAGCGCCACCAGGCCGGCCACGCGCTCGCCATCGCCCAGCGCCCGGTCCGGCAGAAACCCCGCCGCCCACGGCCGCCCCCAGCCCAGGATCGGCGCGCCGGTGGCCGCACGCAGCGCCGGCGCGCCGGCCAGATGGTCCGGATGCGTGTGCGTCAGCAGGATGCGCGCCACCGGCCCGCAGGCCGCGATCGCGGCGAGATGGCCGGCATCGTCCGGCCCAGGGTCAATCACGCTCAGCCCGTCGGGGCCATTCACCAGCCAGGTGTTGGTGCCATGATGCGTCATCGGGCCGGGATTGGGCGCCACCAGCCGGCGAATGCCCAGTGCCACCTGCAGCGGCGTCAGGCGCGTGGGCTCGGGTTCGTCGAGGAAGGCCATGCCGCTCCGGTCAGCGGGGAATGGTGGGCACTGTAGGGATCGAACCTACGACAAGCTGATTAAGAGTCAGCCGCTCTACCAACTGAGCTAAGTGCCCGCCGTTCAGCGAGGCGGCGTGATAGCAGGCCGCACGCCGGGAAGGAAGGCCCTGTTTTGCGCGGTCAGACCTCGTCGACGCGCTCCACCCCGGCAATCGTCTTCAGCGCCTGGCGCAGCCGCGGCGTCACCGCAAACCTCCCGGGCAGCGCGATCTCTACCTCCGGCCCGTCCAGCATCGGCATCAGGCTCACCGAGCCACGGCCCTTGCCTTCGCGGTCCAGCAGCGCGCGGATATGCGGCACCGCCTCGGTGGTTTTCAGCCAGATGCGCATGCCCGCCCCGGCCTCCAGCGCCGCGCGGTCGAGTGTCACCACATCCTGCGCGGTAATCCGCAGCGCCTCGCCTTCCATGCGGAGATCCACCGTCACCAGCAGCGGCGCCCCGGCGGCCAGCAGCGGCCGCGCCTGGCCCAGCACTTCGCTGAACAGCGTCACCTCGCACGATCCCCCGGCATCCGACAGCGTCACCCACGCCATGCGGTTGCCGCTCTTGGTCGTCCGCTCCTTGCTGCCCGCCACGCAGCCCGCAACCTTCACCCGCCCGCCGCCCGCCTCCGCCCGCGCCTGCAACGCCGTGGTGGGCACCGCGCCCAGGCGCTTCAGCAGGCTGGCGAACCCGTCCAGCGGATGCGCGGTCAGGTGGAACCCCACCGCCTCGGCCTCGTAGCCCAGCCGCTCCATGTCCGGCCAATCGGCGATGGCCGGCAGGCGCAGCCGCTCCGGCTCGCCGCCGCCGAACAGGCCGATCTGGCCGCTGCTCGCCTCCTCCGCCCGCGCCTGGGCGCTGCGCAGGATGGTCTCCGCGCCGGCGAAGAGGCGCGCGCGATTGGCATCGATCGCATCGAAGGCGCCGGCACGCGCCAGGTTTTCCAGCTGCATCTTCGTCACGCTGCGCCCATCGATGCGGGCGGCGAAATCCGACACGTCGGCAAACGGGCGCCGCCCGCGCGCCGCCACCAGCCCCTGCATGGCCGCAAACCCCACCTTCTTCACCGCAGCCAGCGCGTAGCGGATCGCCAGCGTGCCGTCGGCCGCCGCCTCCACCGTAAAATCGGCGCCGCTCGCGTTGATGCTGGGCGGCAGCACGCGGATGCCCATCCGCTCGGCCTCCTGCCGCAGCGCCGCCAGCTTGTCGGTGTTGCCCATCGCCAGCGACATGCAGGCCGCCAGGAACGCCTCCGGATGGTTCGCCTTCATCCACGCGGTCTGATAACTCACCAGCGCGTAAGCCGCGGCGTGGGATTTGTTGAAGCCGTAATCGGCAAACTTCGCCATCAGGTCGAACACCTCGATGGCCTTGGCCTCCGGGATGCCGCGCGCCACGGCACCGCTGGTGAACACCGCGCGCTGCGCATCCATCTCCGCACGGATCTTCTTGCCCATCGCGCGGCGCAGCAGATCGGCCGCACCCAGGCTGTAGCCGCCCATCGTCTGGGCGATCTGCATCACCTGCTCCTGATAGACCATGATGCCGTAGGTCTCGCCCAGGATCTGGCGCAGCTCCTCATGCGGCGGCTGCCAGGCCTCGCCGTGCTTGCGCCTGCAGTAATCCGGAATGTTGGCCATCGGGCCAGGCCGATACAGCGCCACGGCGGCGATCAGATCCTCCAGCCGGTCCGGCCGCATCTGCCGCAGCACGTCGCGCATGCCCGCGCTTTCGAATTGGAACACGCCGCCGGCATCGCCCCGCTGCAGCATCGCATACGTCGCCGCATCATCCAGCGGCAACCGGTCGAGATCGACGGTCACGCCCATCTCGCGCAGATACTCGACGGCGCGCTGCAGGATGGTCAGTGTCGTCAGGCCGAGGAAGTCGAACTTCACCAGCCCGGCCTGCTCGACCCATTTCATGTTGTACTGCGTCACCAGCGTACCCTCGCGCGGGTCGCGATACAGCGGCACCAGATCCACCAGCTTGCGGTCGCCGATCACCACGCCGGCCGCATGCGTGCTGGCGTGGCGGTACAGCCCCTCCACCTGCATGGCGATTTCCAGCAGGCGGCGTATGGCCTCCTCGCCATCGCGCAGCTCGCGCAATCGCGGCTCGCCATCCACCGCCTCGCGCAGCGTGCACGGCTTGGCCGGGTTGTTGGGGATCAGCTCGGCCACGCGGTTCACCTGGCCATACGGCATGCCCAGCACACGCCCCACGTCGCGCACCGCCGCGCGCGCCTGCAGCTTGCCGAAGGTGATGATCTGCGCCACGCGGTCGTCGCCATACTCGCGCCGCACGTAGCTGATCACCTCGTCGCGCCGGTTCTGGCAGAAATCGATGTCGAAATCGGGCATCGACACGCGCTCGGGGTTGAGGAACCGCTCGAACAGCAGGCCGAACCGCAGCGGATCGAGATCGGTGATCGTCAGCGCCCAGGCCGCCACCGAGCCGGCGCCCGAACCGCGGCCGGGCCCCACCGGAATGCCCTGCGCCTTCGCCCACTGGATGAAATCGGCAACGATCAGGAAATAGCCCGGAAAACCCATGCCGGCGATCACGCCCAGCTCGTAGTCCAGCCGCTCGCGGTAACGCGCGCGCTGGGCGGCGTCGGCAGCCATTGCATCCATGCGCCGCGCCAGCCCCTCGCGCGCCATCGCCGCCAACGTCTCTCCCTCGCTGCTGCCGGGCCGCACCTTGGGGCACACGGGCAACAGCGGCTCGCCGCGTCTCGGCCATCACCGCGCAGCCCTGCGCGATGGCCAGCGTGTTGTCGCAGGCTTCCGGCAGGTCGGCGAACAGCGCACGCATCGCCGCGGCCGACTTGAAGTAATGCTCGGCCGTCACCCGCCGCCGCTCGGCCTCCGACAGCAGGCGCGCGCCGGCGATGCACAGCAGCGCGTCGTGCGCCTCGTGCATCGCCGGCGTGGCGAAGAAGCACTCATTGGTCGCCACCAGCGGCAGGCTGCGCGCGTCGGCCAGCGCGATCAGCCCGCCTTCCACCGCCCGCTCCACCGCCAGCCCGTGCCGGTGCAGCTCCACGGCCACGCGGCCGCCAAACGCCTCGTCCATCCGCGCCAGCATGGCCGCTGCCTCGGCCTCCCGCCCCTCGGCCAGCAGCCGCGCCAGCGGGCCCCGCGTGCCGCCCGTCAGCAGCATCATCCCCTCGGCATGCGCCGCCACGGTATCGAACACCAGCTGCGGGTCGGCCGGATCCGATGTGAGGAACCCGGCCGAAGACAGGCGCTGCAGATTGGCCAGCCCCGCCTCGGTCTGCGCCAGCAGCACCACCGGCGCGCCGATTGCCCGCGAGCGTGATCTGGCACCCGATGATCGGCTGCACGCCGCGCCCGGTGCAGTACTGCGAGAACTCCAGCGCGCCGAACAGATTGGCGGTGTCGGTGATGGCCACCGCCGGCATGCCGGCCTCGCGCGCCAGCGCGGCGATCTTCTCCGGCTTGATGGCGCCTTCGCTGAGCGAATAGGCGGAGTGGACTCGGAGGTGGACGAAGCTGGGCATTGCGGGAACCTAGGTGGGGAAGAGGAAGGCAAGCAGTCCTTTTTTGAAAAAAAGGACCAAAAAACTTGTGCCTTTTGGGCGTTGGGATGTGGACGTTTTCGCGGCGTATTGACGGGCGGAGGCGGGGGCAGCATGGGTTCTGCGGGGCGATCGACTGCGGAGCGACCTGGATGAACCTGCTGCTCGCCCGCCTCATGTCTGCCCGGCTGCGGCGGGACGTGACGATCATCTACTTCACCGCTGTTGCCGTGCTCGGCATCGTGCTCGCGTTCCGGGCGACGCCGATGGGCGGGATCGACGAATCCTACCATTTCAGGCGGGCGGTCCAGATCAGCGCCGGTGGGCTGCTGGCCCGGTCATTGGGCCCCAACGACTGGGGCGGCCCGCTGGATACGCGCCTGCTCGCCTACGAGGCCTGGTTCAATGACCGGCGCAACACCAGCCGGCCCTCCCTCGTGCCGGAAGCCGATGCCGCCACGGCCGCCATCGAGCAGATGCCTCCCGGGCGGCAGATGGCGTCCTTCCCGTCCTCCGCCTCCTTCCCGCCGCTGCCCTATCTGCCGGCAGCCGCCGGCCTGCTGCTTGGCAGGGTGCTGCATCTCGGCCTGGCGGGCCAGGTCGTGGCCGGCCGGCTCGCCTCGCTCGCCGCCTGGCTCGGCGTGGTGGCGCTCGTCATGCGCGTGCTGCCCGCCGGCGCCTTCGGCACGTTGGCCCTGCTCACCATGCCCGCCGCCATCGGCGTCGCCGCCTCCTACAGCGCCGACCCGATGACGAACGCCATCTCCTGCCTGTTCGTCGCCGCGTGCCTGCGCCTCCACATGGACCCGGCAGCCTTGTTCGGCCGCAAGCAGCGCATCCTGACGCTGGCGCTCGCCATCTGCCTCGGGCTGCTGAAACTCACCAGCGCCCTGCTGTGCCTCAGCGTGCTGCTGATCCCCGACCGCCGCTTCCGCACCCCGCGCGCGGCCTGGCTGTTCCGCGCCGGCGCGGTCGCCCTGACCTTCGGCACGGCCGGGCTCTGGAACGGCCATTTCCGCTTCGTGCCCGGCGCTTACTGGGGCTACGGCGCGCAGCCTTCCGTGGCCGTCCACATGATCTTGGCAGCACCGCTGCACCACGCGCTGCTGGTGCTGCACAACATCCACGACGCCTTCTACACCTACTGGTCGGATGCCTTCGCGCGCTTCGGCAACGGCCCGCTACCGCTCTGGCAATGGTTCAACGGCACAACGACGCTGCTGGCACTGCTCGTCCTGCTCGGCATCGCCATCGCCGAACCGCGATCGCGCGCCTCGCCCCGTGCCGCCGGCTTGCTGGCCGTGCTGGCCGCCGGCCTCGGGTAGGCCATGGTGCTGGCATTCAAGATCGGCTTCTCGCGGCCGGATGCGCAGATCATCCAGGGCGTGCAAGGCCGCTACTGGATCGTGCCCTACGTGCTGTTCTATCTCGCCGCCGTGCTGGCAACGCCCCTCCCCCGCGCCCTCGCCGCCGGGCTGGCCCCCTGCCTGCTGATCTGGCTCGCTGAGGACGCCCATCTCATCCTGGCAGCCCTGCAGGGCTACGCGGCGAACTGGGATCGGGCGAGCGGCCGCCACGTCCGCAGCCCCGCTCAGAAATAATATCGCAATGTGATGCGATGGACCGTGATGACGATGCTCACGATCGGAAACAGCGCCACCGGCCAGGCGATCCACCCCAGCCGGCCATGCAACGGCCTCGCCAGCACACCCCCAGCAGCATAGCCAGCGGCAGGACATAGCGCCCCTGCACGCCATCCACCACCGCCGCACCCGGCTTAGACCAGGTGAGGTATTGCATGACGAACACACCGAGCGCCGCAGTCAGAATGCAGCCCAGGCATCACCCCGCCGCCGCCACCCTGCCCACCCACGGCCGGCAAGCAAGGTTGCCGCCGCCGCCACAGCCAGCCAAGGCATGCAGCCGTCAGCGTAGGTTCGCGGCAGATGCACATCGAGCCAGCCGAGCACGCCCACCGCCTGCTCGAGGAAACCTTTTCCGGAGCGCTCCAGCGTCATCGCCAGAACGCCCAAAAGCCGCCAGGGCGCCGTCAGCAGCAGCAGCGCCTGCGCGTGCGCGTCGGAACCGTTGAAATGGCCGATATCGGCGCCGCTGGCCCGCAGGGCGATCACGCTCCAGCCCGCCACCGCAGCCACGATGGCCACGCACCCCGCAACCCGCAGCCATCGCCGCCCGCCGGCTGCCAGCGGCAGCAACGCCAGCGCCACGTAAGGCGGCCGCGCCTGCACCACCAGCGCCAGCGCCAGGCAGAGTACCGCGAACAGCGCCCGCCGATGCCGTGCCGCCGCGCTCTGCAGGCGGATCAGGCAGGATGCCGCCAACCCGCTGCAGGCGATCATCAGCCCGTCCTGACCCACGGCCGCCGCCTGGGCCAGCGCCATTGGCAGCGTCAGCACCGCAAACAGCCACACGCTGGCCGGCCCGGCCAAGGCGATCGCCAGCACGCCCACCCCCACCGCCGCAGCCCCGCTCAGCCCGCGCGCCAATTCGGCGGCCGGCAGCACCGAGAGGTGATTGTGCCGGCCCATCGCCAGCGCCACGGCCGCTGGCAAATAGAAGGTCGGCGAATAGACCGCACTGCTGGGATAGGCCGCCACTTGCCGCGCGGACCAGCCAACCGGCGCATACAGATCGCGCGTCACATGCGAACGCGCATCGCGAGTCAGCGCACTGAACCGCAGCGCGCCATTCAGCACGCCCGCATCGATCAGCGCCGGCGCCCCCGGGCCGGCCTGCGCCACCCAGCCGCTATGCGAGACCTGGTCGGCGCGCGTCAGATGCGCCGGCTCGTCGACGTTCTGGTATGGGGGCATCAGCACCGCCAGCAGCAGCACGGCTAGCGCGCCGTACAGCCCGTACAATGCCGCGAGCAGCCGGGGCGTGATCACGCCACCCCCGTCACCTGCAGGCTGCGCAGGCTGTGCTGAATTGGCCGCTGCGGTTCCGCGGTGATGTCGAAGTTCAGGAACGCCAGCAACAGCTGCACGCCCAACGCCAGAGGCAGTGCCGCCAGCATCACCGCGCCCGCCGGCGTCGCCCGGCCGAGATGCGCCGAATGGATCCAGTCGGCCGTGCCGGTCAGCACGCCGAACATCGTCGCGGCCAGGCCCAGAACCAGCTCGAGCGAGGCGATGTGGAAGTCGCGCAGGAAATAGCCATACACGATGCGCTTGGCGAAGTTACGCGCATGGCCGGCCAGAAACGGGCCGATCACCCGGCCGATGCGCAGGCTGCTCGCCTCCTCGCCGTATCGCGCCTGCATCGGCACATCCACCACCACGGCACGCAACACGCTCAGGCGAAACAGCATGTCACTCTCGAAAAAGTAGCGGGGCGCCAGCTTGTCGCACGGCAGCAGCCGCAGCACGCCGGCATCGATGGCGAGGAAGCCGTTGGTGGGATCGAACACCGACCAGTAGCCGGTGGAAAGCTTGGTCATGAAACTCAGCACGGCGTTGCCGGCCAGCCGAATCGCCGGCATGCCGCGTACCGTCTCCGGCGAGAAGAACCGATTGCCCTTGGCGTAATCGGCCTGCCCCGCCAGCACGGGGGCGGCGAGTGCGGCAATCAATGCCGGATCCATCTGCCCGTCGCCATCGAGCTTGACCACCACCCGCGCCCCGCCTTCCAGCGCCGCGGCAAAGCCCGTCACCATGGCTCCGCCGACGCCGCGGTTCTGCGCGTGGCGCAGTGCGCTCACCCGGGCGTCGCGGCAGCCCTGCTCGATCACCGATCCGCTGCCTTCGGGGCAGGCGTCGTCCACGCAGATGATGCGCGTCACCTCCGGCCCGATGCCGGCCAGCAACGGCAGGATGTGATCGGCGACCTTGTAGCAGGGGATCACGGCGGTGATCACCGGCGGCTGCCAGCCAGCATCAGCCCTGCGAAGATCAGCGCCAGCCCGGCGCCCAGCCGCGTATCCATCGGCTCACCCAGAAACAGCACCGCGCAGAGCGGCACCACCACGAAGCCCAGCGCCGTGAACGGATAGGCACGCGACAGCGGCACCTGTTGCAGCACGCCCACCCAAAGCACGGTCGCCACCCCGTACAGCGCGAGCGCCAGCAGGAACAGCGGGTGGCTCAGCAGCGCCGCCACGCCGCCCAGCGTGGACAGCGGCGGCACGCCCACCGCCGCGCGGCGGAACAGCAGCTGGCCGATGGCAAGCATGCCGGTCACCGCAAGCACCTGAAGAAGCTGGACCGCCGTCATCGGCAGGCCATAGACCGCGGCGGATCGCCGCGTCTACGGCCCAACCCCCAGCCGCTGCTGCGCGCGCAGATGCGGATCGTCCGACCCGCCGCGCGGCAGGCTCTGCACCTCGTATGGCACGAAGGCCGCGCGCGGCAGCTGCTCGCGCAGATCGTCGGTCAGCGAGCGCGCGTCGCGCTGGTTGTGGATCACATGCGGTGTCAGCAGCACCAGCAGCTCGGTGCGGATGCGCGCGTTGCTCTGCGTGCTGGTCAGCAGGCTCAGCACCGGGAATATTCTTCAGGAACGGCAGGCCGGTATTGCCCCGGCTCACCGAATCGGTGATCAGCCCGGCAATCCCCACCGTCT
This sequence comes from uncultured Alphaproteobacteria bacterium, assembly GCA_963751795.1. Taxonomy (GTDB): domain Bacteria; phylum Pseudomonadota; class Alphaproteobacteria; order Acetobacterales; family Acetobacteraceae; genus BOG-908. The sequence goes on along the minus strand of CAVVVI010000004.1, from coordinate 373,985 downwards.
CGCCATCCTGCGCCACCACCCGGCTCTGCACCGCACGGTCGGTGAAGGTCGGCGAGTTGATCGTCGAGCCCGATGTCGCCACCGACGTGCTGTCCTGCGCGATGCCGGCCACTTCCTGGCTGATATCCAGCGTCACCAGCCCGCCGCTATTCACGCGCGGCGTCACCTGCGTGATCACGCCGGTCTTCTGGTAGCTGATGGAGTTCACCACCGCACTGCCCACCGTGCCCACGGTGGCCAGCGGCGTGGCCGAGCCGGTCAGATACGGCACCAAATTGCCCACCTGCAGCGAGGCCGTCTCGTTATCGAGCACCAGCAGCGCCGGCGAGGACAGGATCTTCACCGTCGTGATGCCCTGCAACGCCTGCACCACCACATCGCCCGAAGCGCCCGACACGCCGAACGAGAACCCCGGATTGCCCACCGTGGGGCTGCCGGCGCCCAAAATCACGCCCGCCGCCTGGCCCAGCGCGCCGGAGAGCCCGTGATGGCGGAAATAGAACTCGGTGCCGTAACGCAGCTGGTCGTTCAGATCGACCTCGGCGATGATCACGTCGATGCGAACCTGCAACGGCAGGATGTCGATCTTGTGCAGCATCGCCTCCACCGTCGCCTCTTCCTCGCCTGTCGCATAGACGAGGATGGCGTTGTTTTCCGGGTTGGGGATGATGCGCATGGCGTTGGCCGCCGCCGCGCCGCCGCCGGCCGAAAGGCCGCCCAGCAGCGGGTTGGCGCCGGCCGTGCCGCCGCCATGCGTGGGCATGCCCTGCCCGCCGGAGCCGCTGGTGCCCCCGCCGATGCCGCCGCCACCACCCGACAGGCTGCTGCCCAGCCCACCCGTGCCGCCGCCGCCGCCACCGATGCCGCCGCCGCCCGAAGCACCGCCACCGATGCCCGAGCCGCCGCCGCCACCGATGCCCGAACCGCTGCCGCTGCCGCTCACCCCCGATGTGGAAGCCCCGGCCAGGCCGGATTGCTGCGTCTGCTGCCCCTGCCCGTGCGCCGTGGGCTGCGCCGTTACGTTATCCGGCGTGAAGGCCTGCTGCAGGATGTAGGCGGTGTCCTGCGCCGTGCTGTTCTGGATGTAATACACATGCCAGGTGCGCATGGTCTGGCGCATCCCGCGCTCCACCACCGAGTACACCCGGCGCGCGTCGTTGAGGTAACGCGGCGAGCTGGTCACCACCAGCACCGCATCCACGCGGGCCAGCGGCACCACCTTCACCTGGCTGGCCAACGAGCCGCCGGACTGCGCGCGGAACGCCTGTTGCAGCGCGGTGGCAAAATCCTCCGCCGCACCGTTGGGCACCGGCAGCAGCGCGTAGCTCTGGCCGGCCAGCACATCGATGTCGAACGCGCGCACCAGCTCCACCAGCGCGTCGCGCTGCGCCGGCTCGCCGCCGATCACCAGCGCGTTGCTGCTGGGGATGGCCACCAGCCGGGCGCCGCCCTGCACGTAAGGCTGCAACACCTTGGCCAGATCCTCGGCCGCGGCATAGCGCAACGGCACCATCATGCCGCCGGCCGTGCCGGCGCCGCCGGCAATGCCGCCCGCCGCCGCCGTGGGCAGCACGCGATACACCCCGCCGGCATTCACCAGCGTCGCCTGGTTCTGCGCCAGCAGCGATTGCAGCACCGGAATCAGCTGGCTTTCGGCCAGCGGCGTCACCGTGCGCAGCGTGGCCGTGCCGTGCACGGTGGGGTCGATCGCGTAGTTCACGTGCAGCGTGTTGCCCAGGATTTGGGCCACCACCTCGCGGATGTCGGTATCGGCAAAATCCAGGGTGATGCTGCCGCCCGCCGCACCCCGGCGCGCCGCGGGCGCGGCCACCAGCACGCCGGGCCCGTTGCTGACGGCCACCTGCAGCGGCGGCGGGTTGCCGGCCACGCTGCCATTGATGCGCGGCGTGGCCGTATCCGAACGCGGGCCGAGCGGCGGCAGCGGCGGGATCAGCCGCGGCTGCGCCATCTGGGTGCAACCCGCCGCCCACAGGGCGGTGCTGGCCGCAAGCCATCCTGCCGGTCCACGGCAACGCTTGGCGCGAATCATCACTCTCTCCGTTGAGGGATCAGGTTGCCGCGCATCGGCATCGGCACCGGGGCGGGCGGCACGGCGGCCTCCTCGCCCGGCGGCGTCACCGGCGGGATACCCGGATTGAAGTTGGCGTTGGGAAACACGCCGGGCGTGGGCGCATTGGGAAAGCCCGGATTGATCATGCCGGGATTGGGGAAGCCCGGATTGGGAAAGCCCTGGCTGGGAAAAGCGGGGTTGCCGGCGGGAAATCCCGGCGCCGGAAAGCTCGGCGCAAAAGGCTGGAACGGCGGCGTGGTCGTAGTCACCCGGTTGCGATCGTAGGTGGGCCGCAGCACGGCGCCGCTGGCCATCAGCACCCGGTCCGCCTGGATCTGCCGGATCGTGCTCTCGTTCACCGAGGCACCTTCGGCCAGCACCAGCTGCCGCCCACCGCCCTCGGGCGCGAAGATCGCCCGACGGCCGGCCCGCGTGATCAGGATGCCGGCCAGCCGCGCCTGGCCGGCCACCACCTGGCCGTGCACGGTAACCACCGGCTTGGGCGGCCGCCGGCTGAGGCTGAACACCGGCCGCGCCAGGATCGCCTGCGCCCAGGCCGCGGTGGTGCGGGCCGGCGCCGCCGCGTGCGCCTGGCGCGCCACCCGGGCCGCCGTCGCGCGCTGCGCCGGCGTGCTGCCGGAGGGCCACACCCATTCGAGCACCAGCAGCAGCACCAGCGCGCCGATTACGCCCCATAGCAGGCCCGGCCGCCCGGCCCTCATGGCTGGTCGCCCCGCGCCGTGCCGACCCGGAAGGCATACACGGTGAACGCGCAATCCATCGGCAGCTGGGTGTTCTGCGGGCCCACCGGCGTGGCGGTCAGGCGGATGTCGTCCACCAGCATGCTGGGCTGGGCTTCCTCGATCGCGCGCAGCAGCGCCACCACCACGGCCAGCTGCGCGCTCAGCTCCACGCGCACGCCGATGCGCCGATAGCTGCCCACCTGCTCGGCCGGCAGCGTCTCGATGCTCGTCAGCTGCGCCGCCGCCGTGCCGGCCATCGCCTGCACCTGCTCCTGCAGCGTGGCGCCGGCAATCGCATCCGATGCGCCGGCCAGCACGGCGCGCGCCGGCGTGCGCGCCGCCTGCGCCGCCTCGGCCCGCAGCACCGGCAGCGTCTCGATCAGCGCCGCCTCGCGCGCCGCCTTGCTGCGCAGCGCGCCGATCTCCTCGCTGTGGTCGCCATACCAGCCTAGGATGGGGCTGATCACGCCCAGCCAGAACAGCACCAGCGTCAGCACCGCCAGCCCACCGGCCAGCAGCCGGCCACGCTGGCCGGTGGGCAGGGCGGCTAGCACGGCAGCAACCCGGGCCGCCTCACGGCGCGAGCTCGGCGCGGATGGCGAACACGTCGAGGTGGTTGGTCTCGCTCTTGGTCACCGGCGCAGTGAACGCCGGATTGCGCACCCGCGCATCGGCCGACAACCCGCTGATCAGCCGCGGCGCCGAGCCGGCCAGCCCGGCCATCGTCATCTTGCGCTCGCGCATGGTGAATTCGGTCAGGTAGCTGTCGTCGGGCAGCACCTCGGTGATCGCGGCCAGCGCCTCCAGCGTGTCGCCCAGCCGCCGCGTCTCGGCCGCCACGGCATCGCCGCCGGCCGTGCTGCCGGCGATGCGCCGCCGCAGATCGGCCACCTGGGCGATGCGCGGCGCCATGCCGTCCAGCCGGTCCTGCAGCTCCTGCAGCTCCAGCGATTGCCGCAGCGCGGGCGAGACCAGCACCAGCACCGCCAGCACGCCGACCACCACCGCCAGGCTGCGCGCCGAGAGCATCGTCCGGCCCGCCTCCTGCGCGCTGGCCAGCCGCAACAGCCGCACGCCATCGGGCAGTGCGGCCTCCACCGCCTGCGGCGCGCCGCCCAGCCGGGTCAGCGCATCCAGCCAGGGCGCCAGCGTGGCGCGCGGCACCATGGTCAGCCGCAGCCCGAGCCGCGCCCTCACCCGGTCACGCTGCAGCACGGCGTAGCCCCATACCAGCTCGGCCGCCGTGAACGGCGTCAGGCGCTCCATCTCATAGCCCAGCACGCGGGCCAGCTCGCGCTCGGCCGGCAGCGGCAGGCTCACCGCACGTTCCAGCAGCCAGCCCGGCGGCACGCGCAGCAGCAGCGCCTCGCCGCCGGCACGGTTGGCCAGCGCCGCCTGCACGCCAGGGGCGCCCGCCACATCGCCGCGCACCTGCAGCAAACGCTGCTCGGTCCCTCGCCGGCGCCGCCACAAAGTCAGCGTATCGGGCACGCTCACGTCGGCCACCAGCGCGTCCTGGGCGCCGGGACTGGTCAGCAGGCGCTGCGGCAGCAACTCCCGCAGCTGGCCAGCCCACCACTCAAGGAACTCGACGAGCAAACACCCTCCGCCAACCGGTCGCGCTGGCGTTACCGTGCTACGGCCGCAAAAGGAAGCGCCGCGCCCTTGGGTTGCAGGAACTTAACGCGGCCGGGCGGATCCCCGGCGCGCCGCGGCGGCTAGCCGCCGGTCACGCTCATATGCCGCGCCACCGCCGGCTTGCGCCGCGCAATCTCGAAATCATGCCCGCGCGGCTTGCGGGTAATCGCCTCGGCAATCGCCGCCTGCAGGTCGTCGCCCCGCCGCAGCGGCGCCCGCAGATCGGCCGCATCGTCCTGCCCCAGGCACATGAACAGCGTGCCCGTGGCCGTCAGGCGCACGCGGTTGCAATCCTCGCAGAAATTATGCGTCAGCGGCGTGATGAAACCGAGCCGGCGCCCGGTCTCGCGCACCGTCACGTAACGCGCCGGCCCGCCCGTGCGGTAGCCGCTCTCCTCCAGCGTCCAGCGCCGCGCCAGCCGCGCCCGCACCAGCGACAGCGGCAGGTAGGCATCCGCGCGCGCGCCATCGATGGCACCCATCGGCATGGTCTCGATCAGGCACAGATCGAAGCCCTGCCGGCCGCACCACTCCAGCATGGCGTCGAACTCGTCCTCGTTCTCGCCGCGCAACGCCACCGCGTTGATCTTCACCGCCAGCCCGGCCCGCCGCGCCGCCTCCAGCCCGGCGAGTACCTGCTGGATCCGGCCCCACCGCGTCAGCCGCGTGAACCGCGCGGCGTCCAGCGTATCCAGGCTCACATTGATCCGCCGCACGCCCGCCTCGGCCAGCGCGGCCGCGTGCTTGGCCAGCTGCGTGCCGTTGGTGGTCAGCGTCAGCTCCTCCAGCCCCCGGCCGAGCTGGCGCCCCAGGCTGGCCATCAGCGTCATCACCCCGCGCCGCACCAGCGGCTCGCCGCCAGTGATCCGCAGCTTCGTCACCCCGGCCGCCACAAAGGCGAGGCACACGCGCTCGAGCTCCTCCAGCGAGAGGATCTCGGATTTCGGCAGGAACGTCATGTCCTCCGCCATGCAGTACGTGCAGCGCAAATCGCACCGGTCGGTAACCGAGACGCGCAGGTAGGTGACGGGCCGCTGAAAGGGATCGACGAGCATCGTCCTTGCAGGTCGCCCCGCGCAGCGGCCGCGTCAACCCGGCGCTGTGGCGCCACGGTGACGGCGCGGCCCCGCTTGCCCGCCCAAGCTCACAATCCGGTGTCCGCCATCCCAACCGCCGGTGTATGAAGCCCCCACAGTTTCGGGCGGTATCGGTGGTATGACTACAGGCAGAGCCCTGTTCCTGCTCGACGTGGCGGCGATGCTGGTGGTCTGGCCGATCCTGCTGCATGTCGGCTGCTGGGGGCCCGAATGCTTCCGGCCCACGCCTGACGGCGCGGCCGCCCTCCTCTACCCGCTCGCCAATATCGTCTCGCTCTACGCGCTGGGCCTGTACCGGCGCGAGGCGATCATCGACACGCGGGAATCGCTGAGCCGGGTGCCGCTGGCCGTCAGCCTGGGCGCGGTCGGCGCCGCCGTGCTGCTGGTGGCCGTCAGCGCGTGGATCGGCTCGCCCGTAAACCGCGTGCGCCTGTTCTCCGGCGCGGTGATCGGCTTCTGCGTCTCCGGCCTGGTCGCCCGGCTGATCTTCTCCGGCCTTAAACGCCGCGGCACCTTCCAGCGCCGCCTGGTCATCGTGGGCGCCGGCCAGCGCGCGTGGGACCTGCTGTGCATGCTGCGCAACGAAGGCAGCCGGCCCACCTACCAGATGCACTTCGTCCATGAAGCCGCCATGGGCAATGTGGACCCCCGCCTGGTCGCCGCCACCGGCGACGGCATCGACATCCTGCACGATACCGACGTGCTCTCCGCCGCCCGCCGCTTCCTGCCCGACGAAATCGTCGTCGCCCCGGACGAACGCCGCGGCATGCCGCTCGACAGCCTGCTCGCCTGCAAGAAAGAAGGCTACCCCGTCGTCCAGTACCTCACCTTCCTCGAACACGAGATCAGGCGCGTGGATATCCGCCGCGTCGAAGTCGGCTGGCTGCTCTACTCCACCGGCTTCTACTTCGGCACCATCGACAACGCGCTCAAACGCCTGCTCGACGTGGTCGTCAGCCTGGTCCTGCTCGTCATCTTCTCGCCCTTCCTGATCGGCGCCGCCATCGCCATCAAACTCGATGACGGCGGCCCCGTCCTCTACAGCCAGGATCGCGTCACCCGCGGCGAACACCGCTTCCGCATCTACAAGATGCGCACCATGCGCACCGATGCCGAAAGTGCCGGCGCCGTCTGGGCCGCCGCGCGCGACCCGCGCATCACCCGCGTCGGCAACTTCCTGCGCCAGACCCGCATCGATGAGATGCCGCAACTGCTCAACGTGCTGCGCGGCGACATGTCGCTGGTCGGCCCCCGCCCGGAACGCCCAACCTTCATCGAACAACTGGCCGCCCAATTGCCGCTCTACCAGGAGCGCCACATGGTCAAAGCCGGCCTCACCGGCTGGGCCCAGATCAACTACCCCTACGGCGCCTCACTGGACGACGCCCGCTCCAAGCTCAGCTACGACCTGTATTACGTGAAGAACTTCTCGATTTTGTTCGACCTGCTGATTTTGTTGCAGACGTTGCGGGTGGTGTTGTGGCCTAGCGGGGCTCGGTAGGAAGGCAAGCAGTCCTTTTTTTGAAAAAAAGGACCAAAAAACTTTTGGTTCTGACGGTGCGGGTGGCACAGTGATTTTTGAAAGGTGCGGGCTGCCGGAAGGTGAGTGTTGGAAACGGGGAGCCGGTAGCATGGCTGCCTTGCTGGAACGCCGCGGTGCCATGTCCATGATCGCGAGCGTCCTGCTTTCCGGCCAGCGCTCGCTGCCGGAGCGCCGCACCGACCCGCGTGCTCGTCATTCCCAGCATCCATAAATTGCTCGCCGCAAATCCGCTTTATGATTACGCACGCCTCTATGCCCTGGTGGCAGCGTTCACCCCCGACCTCGTGGGCGTCGAAATCAGACAAGAAGACCTCGAACGCCCCGAAACCTATCTGAAGCACAACTACCCGCAGGAGATGATTGTCCTCGAAGGGCTCTACCAGGATCGGGTTTTCGGTTTCGATTGGCTCGGGGACGAGCTGAAGGGACGCGCCGTTCCCGATGATTGGTGGACCCGGCAAAGCCACATCAAGCAGCTCGAACGCACATGCAGCGCAGCATCACCTGCCACGTCGCCAGTCGCCGCGGCGCTGAACGCAAGAATCGCCGAGTTGTCCCGGCAGCAAGAGAACTTGCTCCAAACAGCAAGCGCTGCATCCCTGTCCGAAGGGCCCTATGACGCCGTGACGACGGAGTATTACCGATTGGTGGCTCAAATGACGCGTGGCACCCCCTGCGAGGAGGTCTCGCGGTGGTATGCAAGACGTGACCACGAGATCGCCGCCAACATCGCCGCAGCGGTTCTACAGCATCCCGGGCGTCGCATCGCCATCGTAACCGGTGCAGACCATCACGGACCTGTCGTCAAGGCCTTATCCAGACTGGGCCCTTTGGTCGCGCTCGTTCGTGTATCGGATTACACGTGATGCTCAAAGCTCCGGTTTGATCGCATGATGTGCGCGACACCAGAAACTTTCGACGATGCTTGTCGTGCGCGACCTCGTTCGGGTTCTTCCACGCTGCGGCAAAACCAGCGCGCTTGCGGCCCTCGCGGCGTCGATCAACGCACGCCGTCGCTCGCGGGCGCAGTAAAACCATGAAGTCCTCAACCTTGCCAATCCGGTTCCGCGGCGGCGTCTGAACTATCCGCAATCGAGCTTGCGTATCAATTCCAAAAAAGATTTTCAGCGCACCGAGTTCTAGCCAGTTTCCAACAGCAACAATGCCCGGCCAGCATCGCCCGCCCCGCCTCCAACCAGCTAACCGGCCAAAAGCAGCGCACGCCGGTCATTTCCAGACCTCATCCCCCCAAACCCCTCGCCCGCACCCAACCCCACCCGCTACACCACACCCATGCCCCCCAAACCCGCCTGCATCCAAGCCTTCCTCACCCGAGACCCCGCCTATGACGGCGTCTTCTTCATCGCCGTGCGCACCACCGGCATCTATTGCCGCCCGGTCTGCCCCGTAAAACAGCCGCTTCTGCGCAACGTCACCTTCCTGCCCACCGCGGCGGCGGCCGAGCGCGCCGGCTATCGCCCCTGCCTGCGCTGCCGCCCGGAAACCGCACCGTTCTGCCCGGCCTGGCAGGGCACGCGCTGCACGGTTGCGCGCGCGCTGCGCCTGATCGAGGCGGGCGCGCTCGATGCCGCCGGCGTCCCCGCCCTGGCCGACCGCCTCGGCATCACCCCCCGCCACCTCACCCGCCTGTTCGCCGCCCAGCTCGGCGCCTCGCCGGCCGCAATCGCCCGAAGCCTGCGCCTGCAGCGCGCCAAGCGCCTGCTCGACAGCACTGGCCTGCCGATCGAGGCCATCGCGCTCCAGGCCGGCTTTCCCAGCGCCCGCCGCATGGGCGCGGCGTTTCTCGCCCTCTACGGCCGCCCACCCTCCGCGCTGCGGCCGCCCGCCCGGGCGAACCGCGCGCCCGACCATCCTGCCAGGGAGCCCGCCGATGCTGCCCACGCCCACTGAATCCCGCCCCCCGCCACGCCCACCGACAAGCAAGCCGTCCACCGCGCGCGCCGGCCTCCACCCGCCCCCCGGCGCGCTCTCGCTCCACCTCTCCATGCTCGCCTCGCCACTCGGCCACATCCTGCTCGTCACCGATCCGAACGGCGTCCTCCGCGCGCTCGATTTCCACGATTACGAGCCCCGCATGCACCGCCTCCTGCGCCTGCATTACGGCCCCGTCGCACTCCACCCCACCGCAGCACCGGCGCTCATCGTCACCGCGCTCGCGCAATACTTCGCCGGCAATCCCGTGGCCCTGAACGCGATCCCCACGCAAACCGCCGGCACGCCGTTCCAGCGCCGCGTCTGGGCCGCCCTGCGCACCATCCTGCCCGGCCACACCGAAACCTACGCAGGCTTGGCCGCCCGCATCGGCCACCCGGCCGCCTGCCGTGCCGTGGGCGGCGCCAACGGCGCCAACCCCATCGCCATCGTCGTCCCCTGCCACCGCATCATCGCGCAAAACAAGAAACTCACCGGCTTCGGCGGCGGCCTACACCGCAAAGCCTGGCTACTCGCCCACGAAAACCCGAGCCCCTGCCATCCCTCATGAACAAAAGTTTTTTGCTTCTTTTTTTCAAAAAAGAAGCGCTCGCCTTGCCTTACCCGCCACTGCCCATCCAAACTCCCCGCCAATGATCACCCTAACCATCAACGGCCAACCTCACACGGTCGACGTCCCGCCCGACATGCCCATCCTGTGGGTCCTGCGCGACGTACTTAACCTTACCGGCACCAAATACGGCTGCGGCATCGCGCTCTGCGGCGCCTGCACCGTCCATCTCGATGGCGAGGCGGTGCGCTCCTGCACCCTGCAGGCCGGCAGCGTCGGCACCCGCGCCATCACCACCATCGAAGCGGCGCACACGCTGCCCACCGGCGCGCGCGTGCAAAAGGCCTGGCTGGACCGCGAGGTGGTGCAATGCGGCTACTGCCAGCCGGGGCAGATCATGGCCGCCACCGCGCTGCTGACGCACACCCCAAAGCCGACCGACGCGCAGATCGACGCCGCCATGGCCGGCAATGCCTGCCGTTGCGGCACCTATGTCCGCATCCGCGCCGCCATCCACGATGCCGCCAATGCGTGAGCAGGGCCCCGCCGTGCACAGCCTTCCCCGCCGCCATCTCCTCAAGCTGTCGGCCGCCGGCGGGCTGCTGCTCGCCATCCCGCTGCACGCCGGCGAGGCGCCGCACAGCTCCGGCCCGCCCATCCTGCCGCCATCCGCCTTCATCCGCATCACCCCGCACGCCATCACGCTGATCATGCCGGATACCGAGTTCGGCCAGGGCATCTGGACCAGTGCGGCCACGCTGATCGCCGAGGAGCTCGAGGTGCGGCTCGACCAGATCGCCGTGGAGCCCGCGCCGCCCGATGCCGCGCTGTATGCCACCGACGGTGTCGAGCAGGCGACCGGCGGCTCGACATCGACCATCGGAGACTGGATGCGCCTGCGCGAGGCCGGCGCCCGCGCCCGCATGATGCTGGTCGCCGCCGCCGCCCAGCGCTGGTCCGTCGAGCCCGCATCCTGCCACGCGGTCGAGGGCGTGGTGTATCACGCTGCCTCCGGCCGCAGCGCCCCTTACGGCGATCTGGCAGCCGACGCAGCAGGCCAGCCGGTGCCGCGCACGGTCACCCTCAAGCCGCAAGCCGCCTGGCGCCTGGCCGGCCGCCCACAGAAGCGGCTGGATACGCCGGCCAAGGTGGACGGCACCGCCACCTACGGCATCGATGTGCGGGTGCCCGGCATGAAGATCGCCACCGTGGCGGCCAGCCCCGTGCGCGGCGGCCGCCTGGCGAGCCTGGATGAAGCCGCCGCCCGCGCAGTGCCGGGCGTGCGCGCGGTGGTGCAGCTGGACGGCGCGGTCGCCGTCATCGCCGAGCATTTCTGGGCCGCGCGCCAGGGCCTGCGGGCCGCCAACCCGCAATGGGCGCCGGGTGCGAACGCCAGCGTCGCCACCGCCGGCCTGCGCGCCGCCTTGCAGCAGGCCAGCACCCAGCCCGGCGCCGTCGCCGCCGACACCAACGGCGCGCCAGCCAGGATCGCCGGCGCCGCGCGGCGGCTCGATGCCACCTACGAGCTGCCGTTCCTGTCGCATGCGCCGATGGAGGCGATCAACACCACCATCCACGTGCGGCCCGATGGCGCCGACCTCTGGGTCGGCACCCAGGTGCCGGTGCGCGCCCAGGCCGCCGTGGCCCGAATCACCGGCCTGCGGCCAGACCAGGTGCGCGTGCACAATCACATCATGGGCGGCGCCTTCGGCCGCCGGCTCGATATCGACAGCATCGAGCAGGCCGCCGCCATCGCCCGCCACGTGCCCTACCCCGTCAAGATCGTCTGGTCGCGCGAGGAGGACATCACCCAAGACATGTTCCGCCCCGCCTATCACGACGTGCTCGCCGCCGGGCTCGATGCCCAGGGCCGCATCGTCGGCTGGTCGCACAAGACGGCCGGTTCCTCGATCACCGCGCGCTACGATCCGGGCGACATGAAGGGCGCGCTGGACCCCGATGCGGTCGAATGCGCCGCCAACACGCCCTACGCGCTGCCCGCCATCCACGTATCCTACGTGCGGGCCGAGCCGCAGGGCGTGGCCACCGCCTGGTGGCGCGGCGTCGGCCCCACGCACAACGTGTTCGTGGTGGAATCCTTCATCGACGAATGCGCCGCCGCCGCCGGGCAGGATCCGGTCGCCTACCGCCGCGCCCTGCTCGGCCACAATCTCCGCGCCCGCGCCGTGCTCGATCTCGCCGCCGAGCGCGCCGGCTGGGGCAATCCCCTGCCGCCCGGCCACGGGCGCGGCGTCTCGCTGCAATTCGCCTTCTCCAGCTACCTGGCCCACGTGCTGGAAGTGGAGGTCACGCCCGACGGCCATATCCGCCTGCACCGCTGCACCGCCGCCATCGATTGCGGCCAGCGCATCAACCCCGACACCATCGCCGCCCAGGTGGAAGGCGGCCTCATCTTCGGCCTCAGCATGGCGCTCTACAGCGACATCACCTTCGCCCAGGGCCGCGTGCAGCAGAGCAACTTCAACACCTACCGCCTGCTGCGCATCAACGAGGCGCCGCGCATCGACGTGCATCAGATCGACAGCCACGAGGAGCCCGGTGGCGTCGGCGAGACCGGCACCGCAGCCGCCTCGGCAGCCCTCGGCAACGCCATCTTCGCGGCCACCGGCAAGCGCCTGCGCCGCCTGCCCTTCGCGCCGGACGCGCTGCGCAGCACCTGAGCGCGCCTAAAATAACTGCTACTGTAACAATTACTCTCCTGGCACGATCCGCTGGATGCACTAGGGTGTCCGATGCCGGGGCCGTGATCCGCCCCAGCGTGCACGGAGGATGCGGACCTGTCTGGCGAGGTAGCCGAGCCGGCTCTTTGGGCTGACCAGCCGACGCGCGCGGCAGGGCGCCGGCCCGCACGCTCGCGCCTCGCCGGCTCGGTCCAGGCACGGCTGGCCGTCCTGGCCATCGCCTCCACCCTGCCGATGCTGCTGCTGTTCGGCACCGCCGCCTATATCGATTATCGCGCCGAGCGGGAGCGCGCCGGCCAGCGCCAGCTCAACGTGGCGCGCAGCATGGCCGCCACTGTCGAACGCGAGCTGCACACCGCCACCGTCAGCCTGCAGGTGCTGGCCCTCTCGCCGCGCCTGCAGCAGGCCGACATGGCCGGCTTCCGCGCGCTGGCCATGCGCTACATCGCCACCGCGCCGGCCGGCTCCACCGTCATGCTGCTCACCGAGGATGGCCGCCAGCTCGTCACCACCGCGGCCGACCGCGCTTCCAGCCCCCCCGCCAATGCCGGGCTGGTCCGGCGCGTGTTCCGCACCGGCCAGCCGATCATCGGCAACCTCTACCAGCCGCCATCGGGCGGCCTGATCACCACCGCCGACGTGCCGGTGCTGCTGGATGGCCGCGTCGCCTACGACCTCAGCCTGGTGCTGCCGGCCAGCCGCTTCGCCGCCATCCTGGCCGCCGAGCACCTCTCGGCCGGCACCGTCGCCGCGGTGTTCGACCGCAACGGCGTCAGCGTCGCCCGCGTGCCGAGTGCCGGGCCGGTCGTGGGCCAGCCCGCCGCGGCCTCCCTGCTGCCCACGCTGCTCGGGCAGGATGAAGGCGTGCTCGGCTCCATCTCGCGCGAAGGCCAGCCGACCCTGACAGCGTTCAGCCGCACCCAGCCTTCCGGCTGGAGCGTGTCGCTGGGCGTGCCCGAAGCCGAACTGCGCGCGCCGCTGCGCCGGTCCATCAGCGTGGCGCTCGGCCTGGGCGCGCTGGGCATGCTGGCCAGCGCCGCCGTCGCCTTCCATATCGGCCAGCGCATCCTCGGCCCCCTGCGCGCCCTCACCCGCTTCGCCGCCGACCCGGCCCATGCCGGCCCGGGCCGCATGGGCCTCTCGGAGCTGGACGCGGTCGCCGCCGCCCTGCGCCACAGCCTGCGCGAGCGCCAGGCCGCGATGAACGCGCTGCAGGCGCTCAATGACGGGCTGGAAGCGCGCATCAGCCAGGAGATCGCCTCAAGGATCGAAGCCCAGACCCAGCTGGCCCAGGCGCAGCGCATGGAGGCTTTGGGCCAGCTCGCCGGCGGCATCGCGCATGATTTCAACAACGTGCTGCAGGCCGTCACCGGCGGCCTCAGCCTGATCCAGCGCCGCGCCGGCGACCAGGAGGCGGTACGGCGCCTGGCCACCCTGGCCGCCGATGCCGCCGCACGCGGTGCGGCGATCACCGGCCGCCTGCTCACCTTCGCCCGGCGCGGCGAACTGGCCGCGGTGCCGATTGAAGCGCAGCCGCTGCTCGAAGGCCTGCGCGAGATGCTGGCCTATACGCTGGGCAGCGACATCACGGTGCACGTGGAGGCCAGCGCCACCCTGCCGCGCTTCTGCGCCGACAAGCCGCAACTCGAAACGGTGCTGATCAACCTCGCCATCAACGCGCGCGACGCGATGCCGGAAGGCGGCACGCTCACGCTCTCGGCCGGCCTGTGCAGCCCGGCCGGCTCGGCCTGGGCCGAGGGCGCACAGGCCGGCGCCCGCGTGCGCCTGGTGCTGACGGATACCGGCGCCGGCATGTCGCCCGATGTGCTGGCCCGCGCCAGCGAGCCGTTCTTCACCACCAAGGAGCCCGGCCAGGGCACCGGCCTCGGCCTGGCCATGGCGCGCGGCTTTGCCGAACAATCGGGCGGCGGCTTCGCGATCGCCAGCGCGCCGGGCCTGGGCACCACCGTCAGCCTGTGGTTCCCGCAGGCTAGCGCGCCGGAGCGCGCGCCGGCAATCCTGCCCATCGCCGCCCCCGGCACCCGCGACGACACGCCGATGCGCCTGCTGATGGTCGATGACGACGACATGGTCCGCGAGGTTCTGGCCGGCGAGATGGAAGCGCGCGGCTTCCTGGTCACCACCGCCGCCGACGCCGCAGCCGCCCTGGTCCTGATCGATGGCGGCCAGCCGGCCGACCTGCTGATCACTGATTTCGCCATGGCCGGCATGGACGGCCTGGCGCTGATCGCCGAAGCGCGCCGCCGCCGGCCCAATTTGCCGGCGCTTCTGCTGACCGGCTATGCCGAAGGCGATGCCGAGGTGGCGCTCAGCCTGGCGCAGGACCGCCAGACGCTGGTGCTTCGCAAGCCGATCGGCGGCGAGGATCTGGCCCAGCGCGCGGCCGGGCTGCGCCGCCGGCGCTGAGGCGCCCCATCCCGCTTTCGTCACAACCCTGTGAAGGAACATCTTTGTAGCTTCACGGTTAGCGTGAAGTCGATGTCATTGCGATGACACGCGAATCCTCGCCGCAGAGCCACGTCAGGACCAAGATGCCCGGGCTAACCCTCATCACCGGCGGCGCCGGCTTCATCGGCACCTACGTCGCCACCGCCCTGCTCGCCGCCGGCCACAAGGTCCGTATCCTCGACAGCCTGATCGAACAGGTCCACCCGCCGGGCGCCCCGCGCAACCCGGTGCTCGACCATGTCGAGTTCATCCGCGGTGACGTGCGCGATCCCGCTGCCGTCGAACAGGCGCTGCGCGGTGCCGACCGCCTGGTGCATCTGGCCGCCGAAGTGGGCGTGGGCCAGAGCATGTATGCGATCGACCGCTACGTCTCGGTCAACGACCACGGCACCGCGGTGCTGCTGCAGGCGCTCATCAAGCAGCGCGTCGAGCGCGTGGTGGTCGCCTCGTCGATGAGCATCTACGGCGAGGGCCGCTACGTGACGCCATCCGGCACGGTGGTGGATGATGCGGTGCGCCGCCCGGCCGATACCGGCTGGAACCCGGTGGGTCCGGGCGGCGAGGTGCTGACGCCCGTCGCCACCCCCGAAGGCAAGCCGCCCAGCCTGGCCTCGGTCTACGCGATCTCGAAATTCGTCCAGGAGCGGCTGACGCTGAACGTGGCGCCGGCCTACGGCATGCAGGCGGTCGCCCTGCGCCTGTTCAACGTGTACGGCGCCGGCCAGGCGCTCTCCAACCCCTACACCGGCGTGCTGGCCATCTTCGCCTCCCGCCTGCTCAACGGCCAGCGCCCGATGGTGTTCGAGGACGGCGCCCAGCGGCGCGACTTCGTGCATGTCGAGGACGTGGCCCGCGCCTTCCTGCTGGCGCTCGACGAGCCGGCGGCCGATGGCGGCGTGTTCAACATCGGCAGCGGCCAGAGCGTCAGCGTCGCCGAAGTCGCCACCAGCTTCGCCGCCGCCATGGGCCGCACGGATCTGCAGCCCGACATCACCGGCCAGGCACGCACCGGCGACATCCGCAACTGCTTCGCCGACATCGACCTCGCGCGCCAGGTGCTGGGCTTCCACCCCCGTCGCAGCTTCGAGGACAGTTTCGACGAGATGGCCGACTGGGTCTCCCGCCAGACTGCCATCGACCGCGTGGCCGAAGCCCGCCGCGAGCTCGAGACGCACGGGCTGGTCGCGTGATCGAGGCGGCGCACGCCGAACGGATCGGCGTCTCGCAACGCTTCGCCAGCCGCGACGCCGCCGGGGTGGATAGCGCGCTGCGGCGGCTCGATGCGCTGGGCATCCGCCATTTGCGGCTGGAGCTCGACGAAGCCGCCTGCGCCGGCCCGGCCGGGCTCGCGTGGTTCGGCCTGCTGCTGCAGCGCCTGGCCCCGGCACTCGACCTGCTGCCGAGCCTGACGGTGGGCGACGGCGCGGCACTGCCCGATTGGGTGGCCCCGGTGCTGGCCGGCCTGCATGGCGCCGTGGACCACGTGGAGATCTGCGGCACCGGTGCCGCCGCCTCTGCCGCAGCCGGGCTGGTGCGCGCTGCCGGCTGCCGGGCCGTGCTCGGCCTGCCGCTCCCCGCCGGCCTGGCCCGCCTGCACGCAGAAGATGGCTGCGCCTTCCTCGCCGGGTTCGATGTGGTGGGCGTGCACCACGTGCCGGCGCCGCTCGGCGGCCGCGCCGCATGGAGCGCCCTGCTGGCCGAAACCTGCCAGCTCGCCCATGCCTGCAACCCCGACCTCGCGGTCTGGATCACCGCCACCGGCTATCCCGCCTGGCGGCATGACGAAGGCGCCCAGGCGCAGGCCTTCATCGAGGCGGTGGCAGCGCCCGCCGAGCGCCTGTACCTGGCGCAGCCTGTCGGATGCAGCCGCCGGCACCCCCGGCGAGCCGGCCGGCAGCCCGTTCGGCATCGACGATGCGGCCGGCAACCCGCGCCTGCTGGGCCGGCTGCTCGGCGGCGGCGTGGCCGAGGTGGAGCGCGTGCTGGCCACCATCCGTCAGCTCGCCGCGCCGGCCATCATGGCCACCCGCCCCGTGCTGGTCACCGGCGGCTCCGGCTTCATCGGCGCCAATTTGGCCGACCGCCTGGCCGCCGACGGCCACCAGGTGCTGATCTACGATGCGCTGGCCCGCGCCGGCGTCGAGCGCAACCTGCGCTGGCTGGCCCGCCGCCACCCCGGCCGGATCAGCGTCGTGCTGGGCGACCTGCGCGACGAGGCGGCCCTCTCGGACGCTGCAGCCGGCGCCGAAGCGGTGTTCCACCTCGCCGGCCAGGTCGCGGTCACCACCAGCATGGTCCAGCCACTGGCCGATTTCGAGGTGAACGCCCGCGGCACGCTGGCCCTGCTCGAGGCGCTACGGCAGCGCAACCCGACCGCGCCGCTGGTCTTCGCCAGCACCAACAAGGTGTATGGCGACCTGGCCGACATCGCGCTGGCACGCGACGGCGACAGCTACCTGCCCGCCAGCCCGGAACTGCGCGCGCACGGCGTCAGCGAACAGCGGCCGCTCTGCTTCCACACGCCCTATGGCTGCAGCAAGGGCACCGCCGACCAGTACGTGCTCGACTACGCCCACAGCTTCGGCCTGCGCACCGCCGTGCTGCGCATGAGCTGCATCTACGGCGAACGGCAGCTGGGCACCGAAGACCAGGGCTGGGTCGCCCATTTCCTGCTCCGCGCCATCGCCGGCCAGGGCCTGACCATCTACGGCGACGGCCGCCAGGTGCGCGACGTGCTGCACGTGGGCGACGCGGTGGCCGCCTACATGGCCGCCTGGTCGCGCATCGATGCGGTCGCCGGCCGCGCCTACAACCTCGGCGGCGGCCCGGCGAACGCCATCAGCCTGCTGCAGTTGGTCGCCCATATCGAGGATCTGCTCGGCCGCCGGGTCGAGGTGGCGTTCTCCGACTGGCGGCCCGGCGACCAGCGCTTCTTCGTGGCCGACACCGCCGCCGCACGGCGCGACCTGAGCCTCGGCCAGCCGCTCGGCTGGCGCGCCGGCGTGGCCCAGCTCGCCGGCCATTTCGGCGCCGTGCCCGCCGAAGCGGCCGCCGCGCAATGAGGGTCGCGCTGGTCAACCCGCCCTGGCACTTCGAAGGCAGCATCTATTTCGGCTGCCGCGAGCCGCATCTGCCGCTGGAGCTGGGCGCCTGCCGCGCGCTGCTGGAACGCGACGGCCACGAGGTGCTGCTGCTGGACGGCCATCTCGATCCGGCCACCCCGGCCGCACTCGCCGATGCCGTAGCCGATTTCCGCCCGGCGATGACGGTGATCCCCACCGCGCCCACCTATCTGTTCTGGCGCTGCGCCCCGCCGGAGCTGCGGGTGCCGCGCGAGATGGTCACCGCACTGGACGGCCGCGGCGGCCGCATCGTGGCCGTGGGCCCGCACGGCTCGGCCACCCCGCGCGCCACGCTGCGCAAGCTGGGCGCCGACGTGGTGATCCGCGGCGAATGCGAGGAAGCCGTCGCCGCCCTCGCCCAGGCCTGGCCCAGCACTGCCGTGCCCGGCGCCGCCGTGTTGGATGCCGGCGAACTGCGCCTGACCGGCGGCGTGCAGGCCACGCGCTTCACCGACCTGCCGGCTTTGCGCTGGCCGGATGCCTGGGTGGCGCGCCACCACCACCACCACCACCGCTTCGATGCCACGCCCCGCGGCCCCGGCGCCGAAGTCGAAGCCTCGCGCGGCTGCCCCTACCACTGCAGCTTCTGCGCCAAGATCGATTTCCGCGACGCCTACCGCCGCCGCGACCTGCCGACCCTGCTGGAAGAGATCGACGCTCTGCGCGCCCAGGGCGTCAGCTACCTGTATTTCATCGACGAGATCTTCCTGCCGCAGCCGGCTCTGCTGGAAGCGCTCGCCCACCGCCACCTGCAATTCGGCATGCAAACCCGCATCGACCTCTGGAAGCCCGAGCTGCTGGCGATGCTGGGCCGCGCCGGCTGCGTGTCGATCGAGGCCGGCGTGGAAAGCCTGACGGAAGCCGGCCGTGCGGCGCTCGACAAAAGCTGCCGCATGAGCACCGACGACCTCACCGCCCGCCTGCTGCTCGCCCGCCAGCACGTGCCCTTCGTGCAGGCCAACCTGATCGAAACGCCGGGCGACCAGGCGGCCATGATCGCCGCCTGGCGCGACCAGCTGCAGCAGGGCGGCGTGTGGGCCAACGATCCGGTGCCGATGTTCCCCTACCCCAGCAGTCCCGATTACCGCGCACGCTGGGGCCTGCCGGACGACGACGCCTGGGAGCGCGCGCTGGACCATTACCTCGGCCAGTTCACCAGCTTTTCCGACATCCAGGACGCGGCACCGCAAAGCCTGGCGCGGCTGGAAGCCGACTGCCTGCCCGCGTGAGGCACGTGCTGATCAGCACCGATGCGGTGGGCGGCGTCTGGACCTACAGCCTGGCCTTGGCCCGGGGATTGGTCGCCGGCGGCACGCCCTGCACCCTGGCCGTGCTCGGCCCGCCGCCCGATGCCGCCCAGGCCAGCGCCGCCCGCACTGCCGGCTGCGCCCTGGTGGCCACCGGCCTGCAGCTGGACTGGACGGTCGATAGCCGCCCGGCGCTGGACGCCATCGCCGCCGGGCTGCTCGCCGTGGCGCAGGATTGCGGTGCCGCCGCGGCCCACCTGCACGCGCCCTGCCTGGCCACCGCCGCCTGGACGCTGCCCACGGTCGCCGTCGCCCACTCCTGCATGGCCACCTGGTGGGAGGCGGTACATGGCGGCCCGCCACCGCCCACCATCGCCTGGCACGCCGCCGCCACCGCCGAAGGCCTGCAGCGCGCCACCCGCGGGGTTGCCCCCAGCGCCGCCTTCGCCGAAGCCCTGCGCCGCTGCTACCAGCCCGCCCGGCCCATCGCGGTGATCCATAACGGCGTCGCCGCCCCGCCTGCGGGCCCCGCCGCGCGCGAGGATTTCGTGCTCACCGCCGGCCGCCTGTGGGACGAGGGCAAGAACATGGCGGTGCTGGACCAGGCAGCCGGCATGATGCGCACCCCCGTGCTGGCTGCGGGCCCCCTCAACGCGCCCGGCGGCACCCCGGCCGCTTCACGCCACCTCACGTTGCTCGGCCGGCTGGATCCCCGCGCCCTCGCCGCCGCCATGGCGCGCGCCGCCGCCTTTGCCGCGCCCTCGCGCTACGAACCGTTCGGCCTGGCCGTCGCCGAAGCCGCGCTGCTCGGCACGCCGCTGGTGCTGGCCGACATCCCCACCTTCCGCGAGCTGTGGAACGGCGCCGCCCTGTTCGTGCCCGCCAACGACGCCGCCGCCTGGGCCACAACGCTGCAAGCGCTGGTGGACGACCCGCCGCGCCGCGCCGCCCTCGGCGCCGCCGCCCAGGCGCGCGCCCAGCGCTACAGCCTGGCCGCCATGGTGGAAGCCACCGCCGCCCTGCATGCCGACCTGCCCCCCGCAGCACAGCTGGCCGCCTGATGCGCATCGTCTACTTCACCCACTCGCTCGTCTCCTGCTGGAACCACGGCAACGCCCATTTCCTGCGCGGCGTGCTGCGCGCGCTGGCCGCCCAGGGGCACAGCGCGGTGGCCTACGAACCGGCGCACAGCTGGAGCCGCGACAACCTCGCCGCCGACCAGGCCATCGACCCCGCCGCCGCCTTCACCGCCCGCTTTCCCGATCTCGACGCCCGCATCCTCAACAACGACGCCGCACTGGACGCCGCACTCGACGGCGCCGACCTGGTGATCGTGCACGAATGGAACGAGCCGGCCCTGGTCGCCGCCATCGGCCGCGCCCGCCGCACGGCCCGCTTCACGCTGCTGTTCCACGACACCCACCACCGCGCGGTCAGCGAGCCGGATGCCATCCGCCGCTTCGATCTTTCCGCCTATGACGGCGTGCTCGCCTTCGGCGCCACGCTGGCCCGCGTGTATGAGGATTGGGGCTGGGCCGGCCGCGTCGCCATCTGGCACGAAGCCGCCGACACCACCCTCTTCCACCCGCCTGCCACCCCCGGGCCCCGCGACGGCGCCATCTGGGTCGGCAATTGGGGCGACGGCGAACGCACCGCCGAGCTCGAAACCTTCCTGCTGGAACCCGCGGCCCAAACCGGCACCGCGCTGGACGTGCACGGCGTGCGCTACCCCACCGAAGCGCTGGCACTGCTGGCCCGCTACGGCGCACGCTACCACGGCTGGATCGCCAACGCCGACGTGCCGGCCGCCTTCGCACGCCACCGCTTCACCGTGCACGTGCCGCGGCGCTTCTACACCCAGGCGCTGCCCGGCATCCCCACCATCCGCGTATTCGAGGCGCTGGCCTGCGGCATACCCCTGGTCTGCGCGCCGTGGGAGGACAGCGAAGGCCTGTTCCGCCCCGGGCAGGACTATCTAGTGGCCCGCACCGGCGCCGAGATGGCCGCCCACATGCGCGCGCTCACCCACGATGCGGCACTGGCGCAGTCGCTGGCCGCCAGCGGGCTCGCACGCATCACCGCCCGCCACAGCTGCGCCATCCGCGCCGCCGAGCTGCTGGCCATCGCCGCCCGCCTGGCGCCGGCCCGGGTCGCCGCCTGATGCGCATCGCCTTCTACGGCTCCAGCCTGCTGTCGAGCTACTGGAACGGGGCCGCCACCTATTATCGCGGCCTGCTGCAGGCCCTGGCCGGCTACGGCCACGCCATCACCTTCTACGAGCCCGACGCCTTCGACCGGCAGGCCCATCGCGACATCGAGCCGCCGGACTGGGCCCGCGTCGTCGTCTATCCCGCGACCCCGGAGGGGCTCGCCGGCGTGCTCGCCCAGGCCGGCGCGGCCGATGTGGTGGTCAAAGCCAGCGGCGTCGGCGTGTTCGACGACGAGCTGGTATCCGGCGTGCTCGCCCAGGCCCGCCCCGGCGCGCTGCGCATCTTCTGGGACGTGGACGCACCCGCCACGCTGGCCACATTGCGCGCCGCGCCCGACCACGTGCTGCGCCGCGGCCTGCCCGGCTTCGACCTGGTGCTGACCTATGGCGGCGGCCCGCCGGTGGTCGACGCCTACCACGCGCTGGGCGCCCGGCGCTGCGTGCCGATCTATAACGGCCTCGATCCCGCCACCCACCACCCGGTGCCCGCCGACCCGGCCTACGCCGCCGATCTCGGCTTCCTCGCCAACCGGCTGCCCGACCGCGAGGCCCGCGTGGAAGCCTTCTTCCTGGCGCCGGCCGCCGCCCTGCCGCAGCGCCGCTTCCTGCTCGGCGGCAATGGCTGGGCCGACAAGCCGATGGCCGCCAACATCACCCGCATCGGCCACGTGCCCACCGCCGCGCACAACGCGCTCAACTGCTCGGCGCTCGCCGTTCTCAACGTGGCACGCGACAGCATGGCCGAAGTGGGCTTCTCGCCCGCCACCCGCGTGTTCGAGGCCGCCGGCGCCGGCGCGTGCCTGATCACCGATGCCTGGGAGGGCATCGCCATGTTCCTGGCCCCCGACACCGAAATCCTGGTGGCGCGCGACGGCCAGGACGTGGCCGAGCACCTGGCCGGCCTCACCCCCGCCCGCGCCCGCGCCATAGGGCAGGCCGCCCGCGCGCGCTGCCTGGCCCAGCACACTTACGCGCAGCGCGCGGCAGAGGTGGATGCCCTGCTGGCGCAGGTCGCCGCCGCATGACCCCGCTGCGCATCGTGGTCATCGGCCTGTCGCTCAGCTCCTCCTGGGGCAACGGCCACGCCACCACCTACCGCGCGCTGCTCGGCGCGCTCGCCGCGCGCGGCCACACGATCCTGTTCCTCGAATGCGACCGCCCCTGGTACGCGCAGCACCGCGACCTGCAATCGCCCGATTTCTGCACGCTGGCCTTCTACGACGAGGTGGACGACCTCCACCGCTGGCGGCCCGACATCGCGCGCGCCGATCTCGTGATCATCGGCTCCTACGTGGTGGACGGCATCGCCGCCACCCGCCTCGTCCGCCCCTGGGCGCGCACGCTGGCCTTCTACGACATCGACACGCCCGTCACGCTCGCAATGCTCGCCCGCAACGAGGCCAGCTACGTCTCGGCCGACACCATCCCGCTGTTCGACCTGTATCTCTCGTTCACCGGCGGGCCCACTTTGCGCCTGCTGGAAGACCGCTACGGCGCGCGCGCCGCCCGCGCGCTGTTCTGCGCCGTCGATCCCGCGCTCTACGCCCCCGATCCGCACCGCCCCTCGCCGCGCTGGCAGCTCGGCTATCTCGGCACCTACAGCCCCGATCGCCAGCCCGCCCTCGAACGCCTGCTCATCGAGCCCGCCCGCCGCGCCCCGGCCCTGCGCTTCGTCGTCGCCGGCCCGCAATACCCCGCCACCATCACCTGGCCCGACAACGTGGAGCGCCTCGAGCACCTCCCGCCGGCCGAACACGCCGCCTTCTACAACAGCCTGGCCTGGACGCTGAACGTGACGCGCGCCGACATGATCGCCGCCGGCTACAGCCCCAGCGTGCGCCTGTTCGAGGCGGCAGCCTGCGCCACCCCCATCCTCAGCGACGCCTGGCCCGGCCTGGACAGCATCCTGGCCGTCGGCACCGAGATCGCAGTGGCCCACACCCCCGAGCAGATCCTCGACCACCTCGCCTGGCCCGAACCCCGCCGCCTGGCGCTGGGCCAAGCCGCCCGCCGCCGCGTGCTGGGCGCCCACACCGCCCGCCACCGCGCCCTGGCGCTCGAAGCGAACCTGGCTGACATCCTGCAGCCGCAAACGGCGTTGTCGTAACGGAAACGACGCTGCCACGGCAACGATGCGCCGGCGCGTCGATGTGAAAAGATCGAGTGCAGCGCCCCAACTTGCGGCACGCAACCGGCTTCAAAGCGATTGGTGAGCCCGGTGGGAATCGAACCCACGACCCCAAGATTAAAAGTCTCGTTTTCAGGCCTAACCGGGCATAACAGTCTTAGCATCTACCCCGCTCCAGAGCCGCTTATCCTCTTGCAAAGCCTTCAAACGTTATGCCATGTTACCAACCGCGGGTAACATGGCATAACGGTGGGTAGCTGTTACCCATGTGCTACCCACGGGGGGCACGAGACATGCCGACGCTCAAACTGACCGATGCCGCGGTGCAGAAGTTCAAGGCGCAACCAGGCGAGCGGGTAGAGTATTTTGACGCGACTTTGCCCGGCTTTGGATTGAGGGTGGCTGGTCCGACCCCCCGCACACCGGAAGGCCGGAAAAGCTGGGTGCTGTTCTATCGGCACGCAGGCGCGCAAAAGCGCCTCACCCTCTCCCTGCCCTACCCTGCGCTGGGTCTGGGTGATGCCCGCAAACAAGCCGGCGACGCGCTGCTGCTAGTTGCGCGCGGGGTGGACCCGGCCGTTGAGCGCGCCGCCATCAAAGCCGAGGGCGAGCGTAAGCGGGACACCGTGGACACTACGGTAACGAAGTTCTTGTCGTCAGGAATGAAGGGCAAGAAAGGCAAGCCACTGGCAAAAGGCTACCTGGACGGCACAAAGGCCAATTTCGAGAACCATGTGCTGCCTCGCTGGCGGGATCGCGACCTGGCGAGCATCACCCGCAGGGACGTGATCGCGCTGCTCGATGCCGTAGCGGCTAAGGAGGCTCCGGACGGTGCCAGGGCAGCCCCCAAGGCAAAGCGCCCGGCAGGCGGGCCAGTGGCTGCGAATCGTGTGCTTGCGGCAGTGCGTGCCATGTTCAGCTGGGCGTTGCGCCGCGGGCTTGTGGAAGTGAACCCTTGCACGTCCGTTGAGCGACCGGGCGAGGAAACGTCGCGGGACCGCACCCTAACGGCAGAGGAAATCCGCGAGCTGTGGCCGCTGTTCGTCGGCGCCGGTATCCCATTCGGAGGACTGTTCCGCATGCTGCTGTTGACGGCCCAGCGCCGGTCCGAGGTGGCCGGCATGCGTTGGGACGATCTCGACTTGGCCGCAAAGACTTGGACTTTGTCGGCTGACGCGACCAAGGCCGGCCGGGGGCACGTTGTTCCGCTGTCACAGCCGGCGCTTGACCTTCTGGCGACGATCCCCCGCATGTCTGTCACAGCTAACGGCACCACCAAGCCGAGCGCCTATGTGTTCACATCCGATGGCGCTGCGCCGGTCAGCGGCTTCTCACGGGCGAAGGACGCCATCGACGCCAAGGTGGCGAAGGCTCGCGCAGATGCCGGGGCTGATCCGGCACTCGGCTGGACGCTGCACGATCTGCGTCGCACCGCTGCAACCGAAATGGGCCGTCTGGGCACGCCAGAGTTTCTCATCGGCAAGGTGCTGAACCATTCCAGCAAGGGCGTCACCGGGCAGGTGTATAACCGCTACGAATATCTTGCGGAGAAAAGGCACGCGCTGGAGCAGTGGGGAGCTTACCTGGAGCGGCTAGTTTCGAGCAGTGCCAACGTAGTGGCGTTGCGGGCGTGACGCTTACTCTCGTCAAGCCGACGCGTATCTATGAATTTGGCCGACAGCCGAATGGCAATCCTGTTCTTTACTTGAAAGCTGCCAAGCTACGCAAAAATATCAGGCAAGAGGGAGATGCTATAACCGCATCAGAAATCAAAGAGTGGTTTGAAAAATACAAGATTCCGGCTCAAAGCGAGGACCTCAGCGACTTTCTTGCTGACCTTAATCTTATTCGAGTGACGGTTCCGCCCAGAGAAGCGATGCCGGAAAGCTATCCACTGAAGACAACGCAGAAAGCGTTACAGGACCTAGAAGCTTCGTTGCCCCTAGCTATTGCGGAGACCAAAGTGGCGCTCACCTCGGACGAGACGCTGGGTAGCCCAAAGCTTAGAATCTCGGTCCCGGCGTTCCTTTGGGAACTGGAGCGACTACAAAGGGCCGTTACTAGAGCTAGAAAGACGGTTCAGGACGACACTGCGCCGGTACACCGCAAATGGACGTTTTGGCATGATGACGCACTTCTTATTGCCTATCGCTTACGCGCCATAGCGATCCGACAAAGTAAGGAGTATAGCTTCAAAAGTGTCAGTTCACCCGCAATCGGTTTTATAGTTGAAGCCCTGAACCGGTCGCTTCGCATTACTGTTGGTAGAGGCGCCTCCCAAAAACAGCGATCATTCACTCCCGATCAAGTACGCAAAGCGCTCTCAAGCCATCCGAGCGGGCAATTGATCGGCCTGTAGCTCCCGTCCTTGATCTAGGAAAATTCGTATTGTGGCTATCCTCCCTTGGACAGCCACGTCCGCTTGCTCTCAATCAGTCTGCGTTAACCCGACCGCACCAGCGATCACAGGTTCAAACGGAGGCAGTATGAAGCAACGGATCATGGACAGCGCTGCTCCCCTAGTCACCCACCAGGAAGCAGGTGACGAAGATGTCTTGCTCACCAGCAAGCAGATCCGCGCTCGTGTCGGAGGCGTGTCGGATATGTGCATCTGGCGCTGGATGCGTGACGAGCGGGTAATGTTTCCGCGCCCCATGCAGATGAATCGGCGCAATTACTGGCGCCTGGGTGACTTGCGGCGCTGGCAGGCCGAACGCGTCACCTCGAAAGCCGCAGCCTAGAACGCGAAAACCGCCACGGAGGGCAACCCGTGACGGCTCGCTGAACTATTCTTGCAGGCCTCGACACCCGGCTAGATACCGCAGCACGTCTCACGATTTCAAGCCCACCGTGTCCGAACAGAGGACACGCAATGACAAACCTACACCCCCACGACCGCCTCCGCCTTCAACGCGGGGTCGAGCACCTTCATCGCCTTGGCGCGCGTGCTGAGGCTGAGTTCCTGGCCGAGTTGGCCGGCCGCATCGGCGGCTTGCCCGCGATCCTAAACCTGCTGACCGAGTATCAGCGGCTGCAGCCCAATCAGCTCCGGGCGGTTGGCGGCGATCGGTTTCCGGCACGGCCGTTGCGGAGGGTGGCGTAATGTCGCTCCCTGAAAGCGTTTACATCGCCGGCACAGCACAAGCTATTCGGAACCCACCCGGCTTCCCGTTTGCCCTGGCGCTTGTGCCCGGTGACGGGCCGTTGCCCGACACAGGTTTGGCGGGTCTGTTCTTGATCGATCAGGGCTGCGGCCTGGTTGTCCTCGATGATGCTGCTTTTGAGGTCTATTTGGCCGAAAAGCTGCCGATCACTTTGCACGCTGAGAGATTGGCCGATCTTCGCCCGTTTCTGAGACGCAAAGCACAATTTCTGGCACGTGGTTACCGGCTGGAGGCGCTGCGATGAAACCGCCGCCCTACGCCCTGCGCCTTGCTGCTCGCGGCATCCCAGTGTTCCCGTGCAACGCTAAAAAGCGACCGTGCACAAGGCATGGCTTCAAAGATGCGACGGTAGACACAGCAGAGCTCATCGCGCTCTGGCGTGAACGGCCCGGCCCGCTGATCGGCTTTCCGACTGGTCCGGCAAGTGGCCTAGACCTGCTCGACATCGACCCGAGGCACGGTGGGGACGTGTGGCTTGCGCACCATCTCGGGCATCTGGGCGAGACTTTGACGGTTCGGACACGCAGCGGCGGCACGCACCTTTTCTTTAAGCATTGGCCGGGGATGCGAAACTCTGAGTCCGCAATCGCACCTGGCGTGGATGTGCGTGGGGAAGGGGGCTACGCGATCGCCTGGGCAGGTTGCGGCGGCTCCATCGTGAAGAGAGTGCCTGCGAGGCATTGGCCCGGCTGGCTCGGCCGCATTGCCCGACCTCAACCCAAGCAGACGGCCGGTGCGACACGCGATGCTCCTGTCATCGAAGGGAACACACATGCGCGGCGTGTTATGCAGCGTTGGCTCGATAAGGTGAGCAGCGCCAGTGCTGGCCAGCGCCACTACACCTTGCGAGGTGCGAGCTGCGTGATCGGTGGGCTCCTGAACCGCGGAATTGCCTTTGAGGAAGCTGAGAAGGTTTTACTCCAAGCCGTTCTTGCGGCAGGCGGCAAGAAGGTTGACGAGGAAAATGCAAAGCTCACCATTGCGTCTGGTCTGCAACGTGGCAAAGACAATCCATTTGAGAGCGCGGCATGATGGACGCCGCCCCGCACTACGATAAGCTGCTCGCCGCGAAAGAAAGTCAGAGCACGGAACGCGGCAGCTTGCTCACTGATGCAAGCGCGGTTCTTCGCCTCGCTCGACTAGATGCGCTGGAATACGATCGGACTCGAAGGTCGGAAGCCAAGGCGCTGGGGATCAGCGTCACCGCTCTCGACAAGGAGGTGCAAGCGCATCAACGGTCGATGCGAGCGCAGGAAATGGCCAACACTGGCCGCCCATGGTTGAGCAAGTGCCAACTCACGCAGCAGGGTGAGGTACGCTCAAACCTCGTAAACACCTTCCTGCCAATGCGTGACGACCCGCGCGTGGCGTCAATCGTCCGCTATGATGAAATGCTGCGATTGCCGATCCTGATGCAACCCGTTCCGGGAGCGCAGCTGGACGGTGGCGGCTTCCACCCTCGCCCGATACGCGATGAGGACTATACCGCGCTTCAGGAATGGCTCCAAAAAGAAGGGCTTCAGTCAGTCGCCAGCACTACCACTCGCCAGGCGGTGGACGCCCGCGCGCGAGAACTTTCCTTTCATCCCGTCAGGCAATGGCTCGACGGCTTGGAATGGGATGGCACACATAGGCTAGCGAATTGGCTTACCGTCTATCTTGGCGCGGTCGAGAGTCCCTACTCCACCAATATCGGCACGCTGTTTCTGACTTCGATGATAGCGCGCGTTCGCAAGCCTGGATGCAAATGCGATTACGCTCTCGTTCTGGAAGGCCCGCAAGGCGCCCGCAAGTCTACGGCCTGCGCAATCCTCGGGGGAGAATACTTCTCCGACAGCCTGCCCGACATACGGGCCGGTAAGGACGTGTCGCAACATTTGAATGGACGATGGTTGATCGAGGTGGCCGAGCTCTCGGCGCTCCAAAAAGCCGAGGCCGCCGCTCTCAAAGCATTCATAACCCGGCCGATCGAACGATACCGGCCTTCTTATGGACACAGTGAGGTAGTCGAACCGCGCCAGTGTGTGTTCATTGGCACCACCAATGCGCGATTGTATCTTCGCGACGAAACCGGCGGCCGACGCTTCTGGCCGGTCACGGTAGGATCGATCAACACTGAGGCGCTAAGCCGGGACCGTGCGCAGCTCTTCGCGGAAGCAGATGCGTGGTTCAAGGCCGGCAATCCATGGTGGCCAGATAGCGCTTTCGAGGCTGAGCACATCGCCAAAGAGCAGGCAGCGCGATACGAGGCCGATGCATGGGAGGATGCGATTAGCGAGTGGCTGGACGGGCTTCAGGACGAGCCTAGAACAGTGGTTTGGCAGAACAGGACGATGATCGAGGCGAGGTGCACCGTTTTGATGGTGGCGCGCTTAGCTTTGCAGATGGAGACGACAAAACTAGGAACGGCTGATCAGCGCCGGATTGGGGCAGCACTCCATCGGCTGGGTTGGGAGCAAGGGCCGCGTAAGGCCGATGGGCGGTTCTACGAGCCCGGCGCTGCTGCACAGGATCGTGCCCAAGAACGAAAAAGACGTGGCATCCGAGAATGACGCATGACGCACGATGACGCGTTTCCCATATAGGTATTCACGGGAGAAGTGCATGTTCTGGAAAACACTCTTCTCACGTGATTAGCACGAAGGAAAATGCGTCACAGTCCGTCATGCGTCATGGTTTTTGGTGGAAGTGAGGCGACCAGAAAATGAACTATAACCGCTTTTTTGTGCTTCCAAAAATCCACTGTATTGACTCGCGCTAGTGGGATAATGACTTGTTATCTCAATGCAGAGTGCCGACAGGCAAGTTGTAACTAAACCCGCCAAGCGGCTTTTATTTGAGTGTATACTGTCAAAGGAGCGCACGCGATTCCCGATCTGACAGACCGGCATTCTCGTGCACCCACGACGCATCGTCGGACTGTGCGTGCAGCACATGTCCTCGCGTCATGTGCTGCTTTGTTATAGACTGTTGTAATTGCAGCGTATTCTTCTTCGCCTTATGCTCATCGGCATGTCGAGGGTAACGAGCGGGTATTTCGTTTGAGCCAGGAGCTGCCGATAGCATGGCGATAGGACCGTATAGCGCCCCAGCTTCACTCGCGAAGCTTGACGGTCGCACCCGCGAAGCGCGCGTGTTGCGACAGGGGCGTGCGGAGTTGCTCGCGCACGTAGGCGGCGCCCCCTCTGCCGTGCAGCGCGCGCTGATTGAACAAGCGTGCCAGCTGCGCCTTCGGCTGGCGCTTATGGACGAGCATTTCGCCGCCACGGGCGAGATGACCGAGCACGACAGCCGCGCCTATTTGGCTTGGGCGAACAGCTACAGCCGCCTCCTGGGTAGGCTGGGCATGAAGCCTGTTATCGCACCGACCCGAACTTTACAGGAGCACTTGGCGTCCCGGCAGGTCGCAGCATGATACGGCTTTCTCT
Organism: uncultured Alphaproteobacteria bacterium; assembly: GCA_963751795.1. Classification (GTDB taxonomy): domain Bacteria; phylum Pseudomonadota; class Alphaproteobacteria; order Acetobacterales; family Acetobacteraceae; genus BOG-908. The sequence goes on along the minus strand of CAVVVI010000004.1, from coordinate 343,921 downwards.
ACCTGCGAGTTGGACCGTCTACGCAGCTGCGGGCGAAGGTAAAGGCTTCCGAAAGCCACTCACGGTCAATCGCCCCTTCACTGAACAAGCCGTTGGAGGTGACCGTTTTCGCTTCAGAAAGCGCGAGATCGCAAACGATCTTGAGGATAACGGCCTCGCGGCCCTCACCTTGAATGTTGATAGACATAGCGACTCCGTTGCTGGTGTGAACAGCCGCAGCGTAGCCAAGCCCGGCGCGGGTGTCATGCTCGCGCCGGCAGGCTTAGCATCATGAAGCATTCTCCCTCTCCATCCGTCAGCATCATTGAGGCCTTGGACGATCCTCGATTGTTCGCACCGCTGTTCGCCGGCCCGTCCTGGCTGGCCTGGCGCGCGTTCCTGGCCGCTCTGTTCGCCCTGCCGATGGATGCCGGCGCCCTGGCCGCCTATCGGCACCACACAGGCCGCCAGGAGCCTCCCACGGCCGCCTTTGCCGAAGCCGCTCTTATCGTCGGCAGGCGCGGAGGCAAAAGCCGCGTGCTGGCTCTCCTGGCAGTGTTCCTTGCCGTGTTTCGCGATTACCGAGACCGGCTGGGGCCTGGTGAGGTCGGAACGGTCGCGATCATCGCCGCCGATCGCAAGCAGGCGCGGTCTGTCATGCGGTTCATGGTGGGCATGTTCAACGCCGTGCCTCTGCTCACCCCTCTCCTCGATGGACAGACCGCCGAGAGCCTGACCCTCACCACTGGGGTCGTGGTTGAAGTCCACACCGCAAGTTTCAGGGTCACGAGAGGCTACAGTCTGGTTGCCGCGATCTGCGATGAGGTGGCGTTCTGGCGATCCGACGACGCCAGCGCCAACCCAGCTGAGGAAATCCTGCGCGCCCTGCGCCCTGGCTTGGCGAACCTTGGCGGGCTTCTGCTGATGGCGAGCTCGCCCTACGACAAACGCGGCCCTCTCTACGCTGCCTTCCGCAAGCATTGGGCACAGGACGCGTCGCGGGTGCTGGTCTGGCGCGGCACCACGCGGGAGATGAACCCTGCCCTTGACCCTCGGATCATCGAGGAGGCTTACGAGGAAGACAGCCAGAACGCGGCTGCCGAGTTCGGCGCGCAGTTCCGCGACGACATAGCCCAATTTCTGACCCGAGAGGTGGTGGACGGCTGCACCGCCCTCGGCCGCTACGAGCTGCCGCCCCTCTCCGGCATGCGCTACGCGGCTTTTGTGGACCCGTCCGGAGGATCATCGGACAGCATGACCCTCGCCATCGCACACGCGGACGGAAAGCGGGCGGTGTTGGATGCAGTGCGGGAACGCAAGCCGCCTTTCTCGCCGGAAAGCGTGGTTGTCGAGTTCGCTGAGTTGTTGCAAGCCTACCGCGTCAACAAGGTCACAGGCGACCGATACGCGGGGGAATGGCCGCGCGAACGCTTCCGCGAGCATGGTATTTCCTACGAGTGCAGTGAAAAGCCAAAAAGCGATATTTATCGCGACATCTTACCATTGTTGAATAGTGGTCAGGTCGAGTTGCTAGACCTTTCGAGGCTTAGTGCGCAATTGTGCAGCCTTGAGCGTCGAACAGCGCGCGGCGGGCGCGATAGTATCGACCATCCGCCCGGCGGTCACGATGACACTGCGAACGCTGTTGCCGGCGCCCTACTTGTCGCTTTTGCGAAAAAGCGCGGTTTCGTTTTCACCCTTGAAGACTTGATCGGGGTGTGATGGTGGACCTTCCTGAACTCCGCATTGAGCTGATAGAGTTTCTGCCCCGCAAGGTAACGTCCAACCATCGCGTGATTGGCTATGCCAGCGTAATCCTGAGTGACTCGGGCATGGACGTCTACGGTATCCGGATCGTGCAACGGTCGCGCGACTTGGCGGTGGCGCATCTTCCGACATGCCTGGTGTTGCAGGCCGATAGTCCGGCCCGTGATGAGTCCGGCTCGCTTGTGTTTCGCCCAACGGTGCGTTTTCGGGATCACAGGCGCTACGTTGAGTTTTCCGAGCGCGTGGTTGCGTTGTGCCGTGCCGCAAACCCGGAAGCGTTCGCGTTCCGCGAGAAGAATGCGCCGATGCTGTTTGCAGCGGGGTAACGGGCGTAGCCTTTCGACAAACAACTTTTAACTAGGAGTAGCGGAAATGAGTATCGTTCAGAGAGTGCAGGAAACGTTGGCGGCACGAGCCGAGGTTGAGCCGGTTGTGGGCACGACGCTCGCGATGGACTCGGCCAATGCGGTGTACGTCGAGGCGCTGAACCGCATCGGCCGGGACGGCGACGCCTTTGCTCAGGGCGGCGCTGAAAGGGCTTGGCGGATCGCTCGGGGCGGCGGGCGAACGGTCACGCTGGCGACGGACGAACAGCGCTCAGCGCGCGCCGCAATGTTTCCCGACGCCAACCGCGTGCGCGGGTAATCGCGATGCTTCGCCCGTCGCGGGCTCGGCCCGTCGAGCCTTCCGGCTTTGACACGGCCGCGCGCGCCGATCTCGCGCTAGCGATTGCGGCGCGAGGCGCCCATGCACAGGCTTCCGCAGTGCTGGACGGGGCATGGGGATCGCTCAACGCGACCCTCGCTGCGGCCAGGGGTGAGCTGGAGGCAGCGCAAGCGGAGTTGGCCGTCGCGCAGGGCAAGGCGGCGGAAGATGCCGTCTCCGCGGCTCTGGGGGGTATTCCAAGCCCGGCCGGGGATGTGCCCGCCGCGCGGGCCAAGTTGCAGGCGGCGCAGGACGCCCTTTCGGTGGCGGGCGTTGCCTTCGATTCGCTGCCCGAGCGCCAGGCGCGGGCGGCGTCGCAGGCAGGCGAGCTGGCCACGCGTGTTGATCGGGCTGCGGCGCGGGTGCTCGCGGAGCACCCCTTTGTCGCATCGCTTGCTGAGCGAACCGAGGCGATGCAGCGACAGGTTGTTGTGATGATGACCACGTTGGCGGCTCTGCGCAGCAGCGGTGTGGTGAAGGTCGAGGCTCATACGAGTGCGGGGCCATTTGTCTCGGATCACGACCGGCGCATTAACCGCGTGATTGATCGTTTGACCATGCAAGGTCGGTTCTGGATCGATGGTAGCGAGGACAATGCGGACAACCTTGCGCGTTTCGGTGCGTCGCGCTGGCAGCACGCGCTAGAAGACTTGAAGGTCAATCCGCAGGCGCCACTGCCGATTGTTGAGGTGCCGTGATGGACGGCTGCCGGCATCTCGGATTGGCTGGTGTGACTTGAGCTTCACCAAGCGGAAGATTGAGCTCGCCTTTCAGCTGATGGACGGCACGCGCTTCGCCGGCACCAATTCCAACATCATCACGCTGTCGGGTCTAAGGTGTTCGGTTTCCATCGTTAAATCCGGCGGCGCCGGGATGACGACGACGCAGCTCAGGGTTTTCGGATTGTCGCCCTCTCTTATGGCCCAGCTGGGCACGTATGGGGCGCCGCCGGATGCCGCGACATCGACCGTGGTTCAGGTGTCGGCTGGCGACGACGAGGCGGGCCTTGCGGTCGTGGCGGTCGGCAACATTCAGTCGGCGATGGCGGATTACGCGCAAGCGCCCGAGGTGGCGTTCAGCATCACCGCGTTTACGGGCCTGGTGGACGCGATCAAGCCGGCCAAACCGACAAGCATAAACGGCGGCGCTGACTGTGCGCGAATCGTTGAGAGCCTTGCGAAGATCATGGGCTACCAATTCGAGAACAACGGCGTCAACGTTCGGGTATCGCATCCTTACCTGTCAGGTTCGGCACGAATGCAGGTGCAGGAAATTGCGGAGGCGGGAGAGTTCAATTGGGTTATTGACCATAAGACGCTTGCTATTTGGCCGAAGAACGGGTTTCGGGCTGGCGTGCCTGTCGTATTTTCACCAGCAACTGGCATGGTCGGGTTTCCGACCTTCACCACGCAAGGCGTCATCGTCAAGGCCCTGCTAAATCCAGCGGTCAAATACGGACAGCAGATCAAGGTTGAGAGCAGCCTCCAACCTGCGTGCGGACTGTGGAACGTCATCAATCTATCTTACGAGCTACAATCCGAGACGCCGAACGGCGCCTGGTTCATGACGATGGAAGCACTGTCGCCAAACTACTCTGAGTCGGTGAACGCACCATGAGCGGCAGCAGCAGTATCATCGACAGTTTGATAGTCGAACTAAAGCTAGACGCATCTGATTTCATCTCGTCCAAAGATCGCGCCAAGGAGGCCACGGCTGCCATCGCGGCTGGCGTAGAGGACATCGACAAGGCGGGCGATAAGGCCGCCAAGGCGCAGTCCCAGCGTGAGAAGGAAGCCGCCGCCCGCGTCAAGCAGGAAGAGCGCGAGGCTTCCAAGCGCACCAAAGAGCAGCAGCGCGTTCACGAGCAGGCGCTGAAAGAGAACGACCGACGCGACAAGGCCGCAGTCAAGGAAAAGGACAAGGCCCGCGCCGATGACGTGCGCAAAGAGAAAGAATCCGAGCGCGAGCGCACACTGGCGAACCGCAAGGCCGCCAAGGAGCGCAAGGAAGGCTTCGACGCTGCCAAGGAGGCTGCGCTGGGGTTTGGCGCGGCGGTTGCTGGCGCGCTGGCTGTGGAAGCCATCAAGGCCACGGCTAACAGCGTTGCCGATCTGGGTCGCACGGCGCACAACCTAGATCTGCCCATCGGAGAGGTTGCCGCGTTTGGCAACGCGGTTGCCTCGGCTGTGGGCGGCAACGCTCAGGCGGCTATCGGGACGTTGGGCAATTTGTCTCAAGCCCTGGTCGGGCTTCGAACCGGCGCGGACATCACCACGCTTCCGCGGTTGATGGGTCAACTGTCGAAGATGAGCGGTCAGCAGCTCACGCTAAAAGGTCCTGACGGCAAGTTTCTGAATCCCGAACAGCTCGTGATGCAGTTTGCGCGCGCTGGCGAGAAGATGGACCCGAAGTTGTATTCGGGCCTGATGTCGGGGCTGATGGATGACGGGACCATCAACCTTACAGAGAAGGGGCCGCAGGCTGTTCAAGCCGCCATCGACGCGGCGAAGAAGAGGGGCGTTCCGAACCCCCTTGAGGTTCGCGAGGATGCAAAGGTAGCCACGGCGGCGACGGACCTTGAACAATCATTCGAGCGTTTGCGTCAGCAGCTCACCTTCAAGTTCGGCCCCGATCTGGTGCGGCTGTTGAAGGACGTTTCCTCCATTGGGGATGTGCTGAGCGGAAAGTCGAGCCTTGAGGACTTGCGCGCCAGCTATAAGCAGCACTGGCATGAATCCGAGGTTGACCGGCTGATCAACAGGGGCGTGCCCGCGGCGAAAGCGGAGGCGGAAGCAACAGCAGCCGACAAGGCGGCGCCGCGAGGCTGGGTTGATCGTGTCGGCTGGAACTTCAAAGATTCCTACACTTACCAGGGCTTGCACTGGCTTGGTGAGAAGGCCGGTATCGTTGACCCGATTGCGCCTGACGGCACAGGCGGACCAGGGGCAACAATCGGTGCGCCGGCCGGCTTCCGTCAGTCGCCCGTGCTGCCTGCCGATATTGAAGCCTACGTGCGCAAGCGTGCTCTTAAGCGTGGGCTCGATCCCGACCACATGGTTGCTTTGTTCCGTGCGGAAAAAGGCGGCTACGACAAGTTCTCCCCGGCTGGTGCATTCGGCCCAGCCCAGCTCATGCCAAAGACGGCGGGTGATTTAGGCATCACCGCAAAGCCTGGTGATGCAGATTACGACTGGCGCCAGAACGCGGACGGCGGCCTGCGCTACTACATGCACGTGCTGAAAAAGATGCACGGCAACATGCAGGCAGCGGACGCGGCCTACAACGCGGGGCCGAACAATAGCAGTCTCGGGCGCTTTGCTGCTACCGGCGACGACAGCGGGCTTCCCCCCGAAACCCGCCATTATATCCGGCAGATACAGGCCAACCTGGCGCCCGGCGCCAATGTGGCATCCTCGATCTCTCAAGTTCATGGCGACACCGACAACAGCAGCACTGTGCATATCCAAAAAGTGGAAGTGAATGCAGCGCGGGGCGATGCGGACGCTATCGCCGCCGGAATGCGAGCATCGATGGCGCGACACCCTCTGCTAACCCCGCAGGCAAACACGGGCTTGGAGTGATCACATCAAGTTTTCTGAGCGGCGCTCGTTAAGCAGTCGCCCGCAGCTGGTCGATTATTTAGCTGAACGAAGTAGGCGCCCTTCAGCGCCCCGCAGACCCTGAAGTTAGACTAATCGTTGTCCGGGTTCTCGGTTGCAAGCTGCTCATAATACTCGATTATGCCGGGTTTCGTCCTTGGCAGATGACCGTTTTGTTGAAGCCAATCGGTTAAAATCTTTTCAGCCATCGATGACATTGAGCGCACATCAGCTCTAGCCGCACCCTCCAAGGCATCCTTGACCTCCGGTGGTAGCCTGATCCCTAGTGAGTGAGATTTGACCATCGGCGACACTTACCTACGTTGACGTTGACAGATGGCGACATTGTAGGTAAACCAGCGACGTTCCGCAAGGAACAGCCGAGCAAGGGCGCTTGCAACACCCAGGCTCGGCCTGACCACCGCACCTGAAGGAGCAGGCACTATGGCTACGCACAAAGATAGCACATCCGCACAGACGATTCACGCGGCAGATGAAGCCTGGGAAGCGGCCGTTGAAGCGGCGTCCAACGTGCTTCAGGACGCTCCGTCGATCCTGCTGCTGGGACAGATGCTCGCCCGTTCCGAGAAGGCTTACCATGCGTTCGACGTAGCCACGATGGTGAACTCTAATGCGGAGCACCCTGCGCACGGCAGGCGTCGATTGATCGCAACGAGGGCGCAAGACTTGCTTGACGAGAGGCAGGACGCCTTGCGCCTGTTAATCACAACCCAACCCGCCAGAACGGTCGCTGATGCTGCTGTGCAGATGTCTGCGATCAGCGATATCGCCTGCCAGCTCGACGCTCACAACCTCAACGAGTGCGCGCAGATTGCGTTGATCACGCGCATCGACCGGATGACACTCGGCATCCTGCCCGTGTTGGCCGAGGCGGCAGGGCTGGACATGGCGGCAATGGGGTGGGCAGAGCAGGACTTGTCCTTAAGGCCGAACCGCTGGACGGCGGTGGGGGTCCAGGCGTGACCGGCGTACCCGTCCCCACTCGGCCGGCTGTACGACTCCGATCGTTCGTCTGGCCGCCGCCAATGGGTGATACCGTGAGGCGCCCGCCGCCACCGCCTTGGGTTCCGAGGGAACCGTGAAACCCCTCCGCACCACACCCGCCTACCGCTTCGTCTACGTGATTGGCCCCGCGGTGGGGCTCCAGAAGATCGGGCTTACCACCGATCCGCGCAGCCGCATGGCGACGCTGCAGACAGCCATACCGTTCGATCTAGTTCTGCACCTCGCCCTCCGCGTTCCCTTCGGTGACGCCCACGCCATCGAGCGGCGGGCGCATCGGGCGCTTGCCCACGTGTGTGCCCGCAATGAGTGGTTCACGGTCACGCCGGCCGTGGCAGTGGCCGCGGTTCGAGCTGCTGCCGTGGTGCCTAAGCCGGTGCCGGTCGAGTGGCGACCGGCGGCAGTGCTGGCCGGTGCCTTGCCGCTGTTTGCTTACGGCAGATCGAACTGAGGAAGCTCTTCCGGTCGGCGTCAGGTGACCACGCCATTGCTACGGCCCGTCCCTGCCTCGCTCTTTGGGCCAGGTCGGCGGGCAAGCGCCAGACGGGGCTGGCGGGCGCTTCATGACGACGAAGCCGTCTTGCTCCAAGCACCTGATCAGGTGCGCTGCCGTGACCCTGCCCATGATCTCCCCCGCAAGCTTGAAATGCCGACGCCCGTCGAATTGCAGGGCGTGGGCGACGGCCTGTTCCAGCTCATCGAGGGTGACGGGGAGCAGTCGGGAGGCCGGTTGTTCGTCCATAACCCCAGGTAAGCAGGGGAACGAACGAGGAACAAGGCCTAAGCCGCTAGCTGGGCTTTCTCTTAAAGGAACTCATTAAGCCAGTCATTGCACTTCGCATCACCTCTCGCAAAGCCGCTCCAAGCAGCGTCTCCGCCGAGGGTTGAGTGATGGTAACGCACTATCAACAGCTTGTCGTTTGAATACATTTTGCCCCACAGGTGATCCCTAAGGGCCGCAGCCGACAAGTCGGTCTTAACAAGCCAAGTTGAGTTTAGGCAGTGCCACCAAGTGCCAAACGCCTTGATGGCCTCAATGAGCGGGCGGTAGTCCTGTCCCTCATGCTCGTCATAGGCGACCACGAAAATAGTCATTAGATGCCTTTGTTACCCGTCCGGTTACCCAGGGCAGCAAATTCGGCCTCGGTTGACCTGCTAACCCTCTGAAATCATTGGTGAGCCCGGTGGGAATCGAACCCACGACCCCAAGATTAAAAGTCTCGTGCTCTACCGACTGAGCTACAGGCTCGCTCCGCATCCGTAAAAGGGGGTTTGCGGCAAGAGGTCAAGGGCGCAGCGCCAGCTTCACGCCGCCGCCGCCGCTGCGCCCCGACGCGTCGCCTACTCCGCCGGCGCGTCGGCGGCCAGATGCGCCTTGATGATGCGGTCGGGGTCGCTCACCGTGCCGCCGCCGCCGCTGCCGCGCTTGATCTTGTCCACGTGCTCCATGCCCTCGGTCACCTGGCCCCAGATGGTATACTGGCCATCCAGATGCGGCGCCGGCGCGAACATGATGTAGAACTGGCTGTTGGCGCTGTTCGGATCGCCGGTGCGCGCCGCGCCCACCGTGCCGCGCACGAACTTCGCACTGCGGCTGAATTCGGCCGGCAGATTGCCGTATTTGCTGCCGCTGGTGCCCGTCCCGGTCGGGTCGCCGCCCTGCGCCATGAAGCCTTCGATCACGCGATGAAACGGCGTGCCGTCATAGAAGCCCTCGCGTGCCAGCATCTTCACGCGCTCGACATGCTTGGGCGCCAGATCGGGCCGCAGCTCGATCACCACGCGGCCGGTGTTAAGATGCAGGTGCAACGTGTTCTCTGGGTCGGCCATTCTCTAGCTCCGATGAAAGCGGCTGTTCTGCACGGCAGAAAGCGCAAAGATGACGATGCGGCCGCTCACTTCACGTCGGCGGCCAGCCGCATGTGAACGATCTTGTCCGGCACATCGACCTTGCCGTTATCGTCCGGATTGCCGTGCTTCAGCTTATCGACGAATTCCATGCCGGAAATCACGTTGCCCCAGATCGTGTACTGGCCATCCAGGCTGCTGCCCGGCGCATACATGATGAAGAACTGGCTATTGGCACTGTCGGGATCGCCCGAGCGCGCCGCACCCACCGTGCCGCGCAGGAAGTGCGCGCTGGTGCTGAACTCGGCCGGTATGTTGGGATATTTGCTGCCGCCCTCGCCGGTGCCGGTCGGGTCGCCGCCTTGGGCCATGAAGCCGTCGATCACGCGATGGAACGGCGTGCCGTCATAGAAGCCGTCGCGGATCAGCTGCTTCACGCGCGCCACATGCTTGGGCGCAAGATCCGGCCGCAGGCGGATCACCACGCGGCCCGCCGGCAGATCGAGATAGACGGTGTTCTGCGGATCGGGTGCCAACGCGGCCGCGGCAGCCGGCGAATCCTGCGCGGGCGCAGCGCCGGCCAACAGCCCGATCGCGGCCAGGCTGAGCAGTGCACGTCTAAACATTCTCGGTCTCTCCCTTCTGTGTGCCCACCCGGGCGAGCGTGCGTTCCAGCGTCAGCCGGGGCACGAAGCTGGATACGTCGCCGCCCAGCCGCGCGATCTCCTTGACGAAGCGCGACGAGATGAACTGGTGGTGCTCGCTGGCCATCAGAAACACCGTTTCCACCTGCGGGTCCAGCCGGTAGTTCATGCCGGCCATCTGGAACTCGTAATCGAAATCCGAGACCGCGCGCAGCCCGCGGATCAGCATCGTCGCCCCGGATTCGCGCGCGAAGCGGATCAGCAGCGTGCCGAAACTCACCACATCGATCGGCGTGCCGGTGCGCGCGGCAATGGCGGCACATTCCTCGCGCACCAGCTCCACACGCTCCTCAAGCCCAAACAGCGGCCCCTTGCCGATATTTTCGGCCACGCCCACCACCAGCCGGTCCACCAGCCGCGCGGCGCGGAAGATGATGTCCAGATGCCCGTTGGTGACGGGATCGAACGTGCCGGGATAGATGCCGACGCGCTCAGACATCGTTGGGGCCCGTCTCCGCCTCGCGGGCGGCGGCCCCGCTTTCAGGCTCCTCCTCGCCGGCCACCGCGGCCACTTCGAGCACCGGGAAGATGCTGGTCACGTGCTCGCCTTCGCTCAGGCGGAACAGCGTCACACCCATGGTCTGCCGCGCGGTGATGCGCACCTGGTCGGCCGGCACGCGAATCAGCCGGCCGGCATCGGTCACCAGCATCACGTCGTCGCCACGGCGCACCGGCAGGGTGGCTACCACCGCAGTGCCGTTGCGCGGCGCCAGCATGATGTTGGTGATCCCCTGCCCACCCCGCCCGGTCACCCGGTAATCATAGGCCGAGCTGCGCTTGCCGAAGCCGCCATTGGTCACCGTCATCAGCACTTCCTCGGCCGCCTCCATCTCCGCAATGCGGTCGAACGACAGCGCCAGATCGGCGGTCTGCTCCTCGTCAGGCTCGGCGGCACTCTCGCTGGCGGGCTCGGCCAGCACTTCGGCGGCCTCCTCCTCGAAACCCGCATTGCGCCGCCGCGCCGCGATCGCACGCAGGAAGCTGGCGCGCTCGCTGTTGGTCGCCTCCACATGGCGCAGCACGGCCAGGCTGTTCACCTCGTCGCCGCGCGGCCAGCCGGATGCCGCGCACGCCGGCCGATTCGCGGCCGGAGAACACGCGCAGCGTTTCGTCGGTGATCTGGAAGCGGATGCAGCGGCCCAGGCGGGTGGCCAGGAACACGTCGTCGCCGTCGCGGCAGGTCGCCACGCCCACCAGGTGGTCGCCCTCGTCCAGCTTCATGGCGATCAGCCCGCTGGTGCGGATGCGCCCGAAATCCGAAAGCCTGTTGCGCCGCACGTTGCCGCTGGAGGTCGCGAACACCAGGTGCAGCGCCTCCCACAGGCTCTCATCCTGCGGCAGCGGCAGCACGGTGGTCACCTGATCGGCGCCCAATTCGGGCAGCAGGTTCACCAGCGCACGGCCCTTGGCGGTCGGGCTGGCTTCCGGCAGGCGCCACACTTTTTCGCGGAACGCCTTGCCGCCGCTGCTGAAGAACAGCACCCATTGATGCGTATGCGCGTTGAAGCTGCGCGCCACGATGTCGTCGCCGCGCGTGCCCGCCGCCGTGCGCCCGCGCCCGCCGCGGTTCTGCGCGCGATAGGTCTCCAGCGGCGTGCGCTTGATGAAGCCGTCGCGCGTGATGGTCACCACCATCTGGCCCGGCTCGATCAGGCTTTCGTCATCCTGGTCGGCTGCGTAATCCACGATCGCCGAGAGCCGCGGCGAGGCGATCTCGGCGCGCACCGCCACCAGCTCTTCGCGCATCACCTCCATGCGGCGCGGCCGGCTGGCGATGATCTCGAGCAGTTCGCCGATGCGCTGCGCCACCTCGCGCAGTTCGGCGTCGATCTTCTCGCTCTCCAGCCCGGTCAGGCGCTGCAGCCGCAATTCCAGGATGCCGCGCGCCTGCGCCTCGGTCAGCCGCACGCTCTCGCCGGTGATCACGTTGCCGCTGTCGTCGATCAGCGCCAGCAGCGCGCTCACGTCGCCGGCCGGCCAGTCGCGCGCCATCAGCGCAGCACGCGCGGCCGCCGCATCGGGGCTGGCACGGATCAGCCGGATCACCTCGTCGATATTGGCCACCGCGATCGACAGGCCCACCAGCAGATGCGCCCGCTCGCGCGCCTTGGCCAGCTCGTAGCGGCTGCGGCGCAGGATCACCTCTTCGCGGAAATCCACGAAGCACATCAGCAGCTCGCGCAGCCCCATGGTGCGCGGCCGGCCGCGATCCAGCGCCAGCATGTTGCAGGCAAAGCTGATCTGCATGTTGGTGAAACGATACAGCTGGTTCAGCACCACCTCGCCGGTGGCATCGCGCTTCAGCTCGATCACCACGCGCATGCCGGTGCGGTCGCTCTCGTCGCGGATGTCGGCGATGCCCTCGATCTGCTTGGCGCGCACCAGTTCGGCGATGCGCTCCTGCAGCGTCGCCTTGTTCACCTGATAGGGCAGCTCGGTGATGATGATCGCCTGGCGATCGCGCGCGCACCTCCTCGAACGCGCAGCGCGCGCGCAGTGTCAGCGAACCGCGCCCGGTCTCGAACGCGCTGCGGATGCCGGCGCGCCCGATGATCAGCCCGCCGGTCGGGAAATCCGGCGCCGGCACGATCTGCATCAGCGCATCCAGCGTGGTATCCGGGTCGGCCACCAGCGCCAGCGCCGCATCGATGATCTCGCCCGGGATTGTGCGGCGGAATGCGCGTCGCCATGCCGACGGCGATGCCCTCGGCGCCGTTGATCAGCAGGTTCGGATACGCCGCCGGGAGCACGACCGGCTCCTGCTCGCTCTCGTCGTAGTTCGGATTGAAATCGACCGTGTCCTTGTCGATGTCGGCCAGCAGGATACGTGGCCGACTTGGCCAGCCGCATTTCGGTGTAGCGCATCGCCGCCGGGCTATCGCCGTCCACGCTGCCGAAATTGCCCTGGCCGTCGATCAGCGGCACGCGGATGCTGAACGGCTGCGCCATGCGCACCGCCGCGTCGTAGATGCTGGCATCGCCGTGCGGGTGATACTTGCCCATCACGTCGCCCACGATGCGGGCGGATTTGCGATACGGCTTGTCCGGCGTGTAGCCGGCCTCGTGCATGCCGAACAGGATGCGCCGATGCACCGGCTTCAGCCCGTCGCGCGCATCCGGCAGCGCCCGGCTGACGATCACCGACATCGCATAGGCGAGGTAGGAGCGCTCCATCTCCTCCTCGAGCGTCACCGGCTGGGTTTCGCCCGGGCCGCCGGCGCCGGAAGGGATCGGATCGTCGTCGAGTCGCTCAAGGTCGTCTGATGCCTGCCGCCATGGAAGGGGCGTTCTACACTCCGGCGCCTGCGGTGCCAAACGAAGCGCCCGCACCCCGGCACGCGACAGCCAGAACAGAAGCGTTCTGCTTCTTTTTCCCGAAAAAAGGCCTTTCTTCCTCCCTCCCCCAGAGCGAAAGCCGAGCATGCCCGGCCTGAAACCCTCGATGGGCCCGGTCGGGGCCCTCTTCATCACCGTCTCCGTCGTCGCCCCCAGCATCGCGGTGTTCATCGTCGGTTCCGACGTGATCCGTCAGGTAGGCTCCGGCGTCTTCCTCTGCTTCGGCGCCGCCGCCCTGTTCGGGGTCGCCATGTCGCTCGTCTATGGCGAGCTCGGTGCCGCCTTTCCCGGCGCGGGTGGCGAATACACCATCCTCGGCCAGGTGTTCGGGCCGCGCTGGGCCAGCGGCGTGCTCGGCCTCAACCTGCTCGGCTTCAGCGTGTCGCTGGCGCTGTCCGGCTTCGGGGTCGCCGCCTATCTGGGGGCGGTGATGCCCGGCCTGCCGGCGCGGCCGGTCGCGGCCCTGCTGGTGGCCGCGGTCGCCGGCATCGCCGTGCTGCACGTCCAGGTGGGCGCCGTGGTCACCGGCGGCTTCCTGCTCGTCGAGCTGCTGGCGCTCGGCACGCTCACCGCCCTGGGCATCGGCCACGCCCACCAGCCTCTGTCGGCCCTGCTGCACCCCGTCGTCGCCGGCCCCGCCGGCAGCCTCGCGGCGCCAACCCTGGCCGGGCTGGGGGCTGCCACCGCCGCGGGCATCTACGCCTTCAACGGCTACGGGGCAGCAATCTTCTTCGGTGAGGACATGCGCAACGCCGGCAGGATCGCGCCGGTGGTGCTGCTGGCGCTGGCCGCCGGCGTGGTGATGGTGATGCCGCCCGTCGCCGCCGTGATCCTGGGCGCGCCGGATCTGCACGCTTTATCCGAAGCGGCAGCACCGGTGCCGGCCTTCATCGAACAGTCCGCCGGTCGCGGCCTGGCCCGGCTGATGAGCCTCGGCGTGGCCGCCGCGGTGTTCAACACGATGCTCGCCATCGCCCTGATGGCCGGCCGCCAGCTCTATGCCACGGCACATCACGGGCACTGGCCCGCGCCGGTCGGCAGGGTGCTGGGCAGCATCCACGCCCGCTTCGGGTCGCCCTGGGCCGCCACGCTGGCGATGGGCGGATGCGGCCTGGCATGCTGCCTGCTCGATCCGCACGCGCTGGTGCTGATCTCGGGCAACAGCAACGTCGCCACCTACGCCGCCCTCTGCCTGGCCGCATGGCACGCGCGGCGCACCGGCGCCAGCGGCCGGGCGACGTGGCGCATGCCCGGCTTCCCGGCCCCGCCGGCGCTGGGGCTCGCCTTCCTGCTGGCCGTGACCGCCTTCGACCTGTTCGACGCGGCCGGCCGCGTGGGCCTTTCCGTCACCACCGCCACCGTCGCCGCCTCGATCCTGGTGTTCGCGCGGCGCATCGCGTAGCGCGGCAGCACGGCTTCCCGGGTCAGGCCGCGGCGCGCCGGCCCACCGCGGCGGCCTGCAGGATCATGACGATGCACGTGGCCCACAGCACGGCCGCGCAGGCCAGCGCCACGGCACCCGTGTCGGGCGACCGCAGGCCGGCGGCGCCGGCGGCGATCATCCCCGCACCCGTCGCGTAGTTGAGCGAGCGAGGCACCCCCCGCGCGATGGGCAGGAAATGCAGGCCGACCATGATGGCGATCGCCGCCGGTATCAGGCGGGCACGGCCGGTGGCACCCAGGATCAGCACGACCGCACCTATGACGATGCCCTCCACCATGCTCCAGAACCCGATCAGCCTGTCGATGCGCGCTTCTCCTCCGGCGTCCTGGGCGCCAGATTGCGGGCCGGCCGCCGCGCCGCCGCGAGCACCAACGCCGAGAACAAGACCGGGCCCGCATACATCGCCGCGCGGGCATCCAGCCAGCACAGGCCGCCCGCCGCCCAAAGGGCCGCCATCACACTGAGAACGGGAACGCCGGGGATCATCGCCATCGTCACGCCGTCCTTGGCTCGACGCGCGGGCGCGGCAGCATGCCCGGCCGCGTCAGAACGGGATCTCGTCGTCCAGATCGCCACCCGGCGGCTCCCAGCTCGGCGCGCCGCCGCCGCCGCCACCACCGCCGCCGCGCGCTCCGCCCGGCGCCTGCCGCGCCGCCGGCGCCCGCGGCGAATAGCCGCCGCCCTCGCCGGAAAAGCTGCTGCCGCCCTCGCTGCCACGGCCGCCCAGCAAGGTCAGCTCACCGCGGAAGCGCCCGAGCACCACCTCGAAGGCTTCGCGCTCCGCGCCGTCCTTGTCGGTGAATTTACGGCTCTCCAGCGAGCCCTCGATATACACCGTGGACCCCTTCTTGAGGTATTTCTCGGCGATCTCGCCCAGCTTCTCGTTGAAGATCGCGATGCGGTGCCACTGCGTCTTCTCCTTGCGCTCGCCGCTGCCCTTGTCGCTCCACGATTCGCTGGTGGCGATGGAAAAGCTCACCACCTTGCCGCCGTTCTGCATCGTGCGGGCTTCCGGGTCGCGGCCCAGATTGCCAATCAGGATCACCTTGTTCACGCTGCCGGCCATGCTGGTTCGTCCTTGTGTCGATAGGCTTCTATGGCCGCATCGCCGGCCCGAGGGGAAGCAAGCAAGGCCCGCTTTTGCAAAAAATGCAGCAGAAAACCTTGGCCGGTCCCGCTCGGGCGGGCAGCGGCGCCACGCCCGCCCGCCCGCCGCACCGGGCCAGGGTCAGGCCAAGGCCAGGGCGCCAGATGTCCGCGCGGCAGGCCGAAGCGGCAAGGCCGGTTGCCACGCCGGACGGTATCGTGTTGCTGGATCGCCTCGCGCGCGCCACCCCGGCCGATCCGTCCTGGGCAGCGATCCACCCCAGGCCGCCGCCCGCCAGCCACCACCTTCACGGAGACAGCCTATGCCCCACCCCGCCTTCGACCTCACCGGCAAGGTCGCCCTCGTCACCGGCGGCAATGGCGGCATCGGCCTCGGCATGGCCCAAGGCCTGGCCCAGGCCGGCGCCGACATCGCCGTCTGGGGCACCAACGCCGCCAAGAACCAGGCCGCCATCGCCGCACTCGCCGCGCACGGCACCAGGGTCGCCGCCTTCCATTGCGATGTCGGCGACGAAGCCGCCACCGACGCCGCCTTCGCCGCCACGCTGGAACGGTTCGGCCGCGTGGATGGCTGCTTCGCCAATGCCGGCATCGGCGGCCGCGGCACGCCCAGCTTCGGCGAGATGAGTCTCGAGGAATGGCGCCGCGTCCTGCGCATCAACCTGGACGGCGTGTTCCTCACCCTGCGCGCCGCCGCCCGCCACATGGTCGCCCGCAGCACCCGGGCCGATCCCGGCGGCGTGCTGGTCGCCACCTCGTCGACGGCCGCCATCATGGGCGCCGCCCGCAACGAGCATTACGGCGCCAGCAAGGGTGCCGTGCTGTCCATGATACGCGCACTCGCGGTGGAATACGCCCGCCACGGCATCCGCGCCCACTCCATCCTGCCCGGCTGGGTCGAGACGGAAATGACCGCCGACGCCTTCGCCTCCGAACGCTTCGCCGGCAACGTCAAACCGCGCATCCCCATGCGCCGCTGGGGCAAACCGGCCGATTTCGGCGGCATCGCCGTCTATGCCATGAGCGACGCTTCGTCCTGGCACACCGGCGGGGACTTCCTGATCGACGGGGGCTACACTATCTTCTGAGGCGCGGAACGCCTTCTTTTTCGAAGAAAGAAGCAAAAAACTTTTGCTCCCACGCCTGCAGCACGGTGCGTGCCGGCCCCGCCAACGCGCACTCACGCCGCGCCAGGCCGCACCGTCCCCAAGGAACCCCATTGTCCTCCATCATCGTCCGCGGCGCCCGGGAGCATAACCTCAAGAACGTCGACGTGGAGATCCCGCGCGACCAGCTCACCGTCATCACCGGCCTGTCCGGCAGCGGCAAATCCAGCCTCGCCTTCGACACGATCTACGCCGAAGGCCAGCGCCGCTACGTCGAGATCCTCTCCAGCTACGCCCGCCAGTTCCTCGAGCTGATGGGCAAGCCCGATGTCGACAGCATCGAGGGCCTCAGCCCCGCCATCTCCATCGAGCAGAAGACCACCAGCCGCAACCCGCGCAGCACCGTGGGCACGGTCACGGAAATCCACGACTACATGCGCCTGCTCTGGGCGCGCGCCGGCATCCCCTACTCGCCCGCCACCGGCCTGCCGATCGAGGCGCAGACCGTCAGCCAGATGGTGGACCGCGTGATGGCCATGGCCGAAGGCACCCGCCTGCTGCTGCTCGCCCCCGTGGTGCGCGACCGCAAGGGCGAATACCGCAAGGAACTTGGCCGAGCTGCAGCGCCGCGGCTTCACCCGCGCCAAGGTGGACGGCACGCTGTACGACGTGGCCGACGTGCCCGGCGCTCAACCGCAAGACCAAACACACGGTCGAGGCCGTGGTGGACCGCGTGGTCGTCCGCGCCGGCGCCGAACAGCGCCTGGCCGACAGTTTCGAGACCGGCCTCGGCATGGTCACCGACGGCATCGTCTATGCCGAGGACGCCGACACCCAGGCGCGCACCGTGTTTTCCTCCCGCTTCGCCTGCCCGGTCAGCGGCTTCACCATCGAGGACATCGAGCCCCGCCTGTTCAGCTTCAACAGCCCGCACGGCGCCTGCCCCGCCTGCGACGGGCTGGGCGTGGAGACCTTCTTCGACCCCGCCATGGTGGTGCCCGACGAGCGCCGCAGCCTGGCCGAAGGTGCCATCGCGCCATGGACGGGCGCCATGAGCCCGTATTTCGACCAGACGCTGCAAAGCCTCGCCCGCCACTTCAAGGTCACCACCCGCACGCCCTGGGCCGAGCTGCCCGAAGCGGTGCGCGACGCCATCCTGAACGGCACCGGCACCACCGTGGTGGAGATGACCTACAAGGACAGCACGCGCGCCTACAGCGTCAAAAAGCCGTTCGAGGGCGTGCTCCGCAACCTCGACCGCCGCTGGCGCGAGACCGACAGCGCCTGGGCGCGCGAGGAGATGAGCCGCTACCAGGCGGAAAAGCCCTGCGCCGTCTGCTTCGGCGCCCGCCTCAAGCCGGAGGCGCTGGCCGTCAAGATCGACCGCCGCACCATCGCCGAAGTGAGTGACCTGTCGATCCAGAACGCGCTCGCCTGGTTCCGCGGCGTCGAGGCCACGCTCACCCCGCAGCGTGCCGAAATCGCCCGCCGTATCCTGCGCGAGATCGTCGAACGCCTGCAATTCCTGGTCGATGTCGGGCTCAACTACCTCAGCCTGTCGCGCGGCAGCACCACGCTGTCCGGCGGCGAAAGCCAGCGCATCCGGCTCGCCAGCCAGATCGGCAGCGGCCTCACCGGCGTGCTCTACGTGCTCGACGAGCCCTCCATCGGCCTGCACCAGCGCGACAACGAACGCCTGCTCGGCACGCTGCAGCGCCTCAAATCGCTCGGCAACACGGTGCTCGTGGTCGAACACGACGAGGACGCGATCCGCCAGGCCGACTACCTGATCGACATGGGCCCGCGCGCCGGCACCAATGGCGGCCACGTCATCGCCCGCGGCACGCCGGCCGAGGTCGCCGCCCACCCGGACTCCCTTACCGGCGCCTATCTCAGCGGCCGCAAGCGCATCGAGGTGCCGCCCCGCCGCCGGCCCACCGACCCCAAGCGCCAGGTCAGCGTCGTCGGCGCCACCGGCCACAACCTCAAGGATGTCAGCGCCAGCTTCCCGCTCGGCACCTTCACCTGCGTCACCGGCGTCTCCGGCGGCGGCAAATCCACGCTGGTGATCGACACGCTCTACAAGGCCGCCTCGCGCCGGCTGATGGGCTCGGGCGAAGTCCCCTCCGCCCACACCCGCATCGACGGGCTGGACCAGCTCGACAAGATCATCGACATCGACCAGTCGCCCATCGGCCGCACCCCGCGCAGCAACCCGGCCACCTACACCGACCTGTTCGCGCCGATCCGCGACTGGTTCGCCGAGCTGCCGGAGAGCCGCGTGCGCGGCTACAAATCCGGCCGCTTCAGCTTCAACGTCAAAGGCGGCCGCTGCGAGGCCTGCCAGGGCGACGGCGTGCTGAAGATCGAGATGCACTTCCTGCCCGACGTCTTCGTCACCTGCGACACCTGCAAGGGCGCCCGCTACAACCGCGAAACGCTGGAGATCAAGTTCCGCGGCCGCTCGATCGCCGAAATCCTGGCCATGACGGTGGACGAGGCCCAGCCGCTGTTCAGCGCCGTCGGCCGCATCAACGACCGGCTGTCCATCCTGCAGCGCGTGGGCCTCGGCTACATCTCGCTCGGCCAGCAATCCACCACGCTGTCGGGCGGCGAGGCGCAGCGTATCAAGCTGGCCAAGGAGCTCGCCCGCCGCGCTACCGGCCGCACGCTCTACATCCTCGACGAGCCGACCACCGGCCTGCATTTCGAGGACACGGCCAAGCTGCTCGAAGTCCTCCACGCGCTGGTGGACCAGGGCAACACGGTGGTGGTGATCGAGCACAACCTCGAGGTGATCAAAACCGCCGACTGGGTGATCGACATGGGCCCGGAAGGCGGCGACGGCGGCGGCCGCATCGTCGCCGAAGGCACGCCGGAGGCAGTGGCAGCTTCCACGGCCAGCCACACCGGCCGCTTCCTCGCCCCCCTGCTGCCCGCCGCCGCCCCGGCCAAGCAGCGCAAGCGGGCCTGAGCCGCACCGGCCGGGTCGCCCGACCGTCACAGCACGGTCATCGCGCCGCGCCGCCGCACGCGCTACAGGGTGCGGGCGATGGCCCGAACGATCTCCGCAACCCGCACCACCATGCCCCTGATTGCCGTGCGGCTGCCGGAGCCGCCTCCCGGCCAGCGCAGCCTCATCCGCTGGCTGCGCGCCGCCGGCCGCATCGCCGTGGTGCTCGCCATCACGCCGCTGGCCTGCGTGCTGCAGGCCGCCTTCCTGGCCCTCGGCGCGCCGGCCCGGGTCGGCTTCGCCGTCGCCTACTGGCACGGCCTGGCGCGCCTCGTCGGCCTGCAGGTGCGCGTCCTGGGCAGCCCGGCCGCCCGCCGCAGCACCCAGCCCGGCCGCCGCCCCGTCATCTACGTCTGCAACCATTCGAGCTGGCTCGATATCCCGGCCCTCGGCGGCACGCTGCGCGCCTGCTTCGTGGCCAAGGACGAGGTCGCCGGCTGGCCGATCGTGGGCACCATCGCCCGCCTCGGCCGCACCGTCTTCGTCAGCCGCGCCCGCGCCACCATCGGGCGGGAACGCGATCAGATGCAGGGCAAGCTGGCCGGCGGCGACGACCTGATCCTGTTCCCCGAAGGCACCAGCTCCGACGGCTCGCGCGTGCTGCCGTTCCACTCCTCGTTCTTCGGCGCCGCCTACGGCGCGGCCGCCCCGCTGATCCAGCCCGTCTCGGTGGTGTACGACCGCCTGGCCGGCCTGCCCGTCGGCCGCCGCAGCCGCAGCGTGTTCGCCTGGTTCGGCGACATGGACCTCGCACCGCATGTCTGGCGCGTCACCCAATGGCCCGGCAAGCGCGTCACCCTGCTGTTCCACCCGCCACTGGACCCGGCAAGCTTCGCCTCCCGCAAGGCGCTCAGCCAGGCGGCCTGGGCGGTGGTGGCCGAAGGTGCGGCCACCCTGCGGCAGAACCGCGAGCCGGCAACCGTCGCATGATCACGTTACGCGGCCGGATCCATTTGGCGCTTGACGCAAACTCCGATCGCCAGACCTGATGGGGCCCAGCACCGGAGACGACGATGCGCAGCACGGGACACAGTTGACGGCACACCCGCCCGCCGCGATCTCTCCCCTGTTCCCCGCCGCATGCGGGATGCAGCCGGAGCCCCCGTCCATGCCGTCGCCCACCAAACGCCTGCACGTCATCACCTGGGGCTGCCAGATGAACGTGTATGATTCCGGCAGGATGGCCGACGTGCTGGCCCCGCTCGGCTACGCCCCGGCGCAGGGACCGGAAGATGCCGACATGGTCATCCTCAACACCTGCCACATCCGCGATCGCGCCACCGAAAAGGTGTTCTCCGAGCTGGGCCGCCTCCGCGTGGTCAAGGCCGCCCGCGCCGAGGCCGGGCAGCGCACCATCCTGGCCGTCGCCGGCTGCGTGGCCCAGGCGGAAGGCCGCGAAATCCTGGCCCGCGCGCCCTATGTCGATATCGTGCTCGGCCCGCAAACCTACCACCGCCTGCCGGAAATGGTCGCCCAGGCGAGCCGCGCCGCCGGCGCGGTGATCGACACCGACTTCCCCGCCGAATCGAAGTTCGACCACCTGCCCGAAGCCGCCGGCGCCCAGGGCGCCGGCCGGCTCAGCGCCTTCCTCACCATCCAGGAAGGCTGCGACAAGTTCTGCAGCTTCTGCGTCGTCCCCTACACCCGCGGCGCCGAAGCCAGCCGCCCGGCCGCCTCCGTCCTGGCCGAGGCGCGGCATCTGGTCGCCAACGGCGCGCGCGAAATCACGCTGCTCGGGCAGAACGTGAACGCCTGGCACGGCGCCGGGCCGGACGGCGCGCCCCGCACGCTCGCCTGGTTGCTGCGGGCGCTGGCCCAGATCCCCCGCCTGGCCCGGCTGCGCTACACCACGTCCCACCCGCGCGACATGGACGGCGACCTGATCGCCGCCCACGGCGACCTGCCGCAGCTGATGCCCTTCCTGCACCTGCCCGTGCAATCCGGCAGCGACCGCATGCTGGCGGCCATGAACCGCGGGCACACGGCCGACGAGTATCGCCGGGTCGTCGCGCGCCTCCGCCAGGCGCGGCCCGATCTGGCCATGTCGTCGGATTTCATCGTCGGCCACCCGGGCGAGACGGCGGCCGATTTCGAGGCGACGCTGCAGCTGATCCGCGACGTGGGCTTCGCGCAGGCCTTCAGCTTCAAATACTCGGCCCGCCCCGGCACGCCTGCCGCCGGCGCCCCCGGCCAGGTGCCCGAAGCCGAAAAGGACCGCCGCCTGCAAGCCTTGCAGGATCTGCTGCGCACCCAGCAGGCCGGCTTCAACGCGCGCTGCGTCGGCCTCACCATCCCGGTGCTGATCACCGGCCCCGGTCGCCACCCCGGCCAGATCGCCGGCCGCGCCCCCTGGCTGCAACCCGTCCACCTCACCGGCCCCGCATCCCTGGTCGGCGAGGAAATAGAGGTGTGCATCGCATCCGCGCACACCAATTCACTGTCTGGAGTCACCCTCAAGGAGAAGGCCTGCGCTTGACCCAACTCGCCCAACCCGCCCCCATCCCGGCCTCCGGCAAGGCCGTCACGATCAACTTCAACGATAACGCCCTGCTGCCATTGCTGCTCGGCGATCACGATCGACACCTGGTGCGGCTGGAGCAGGGGTTTGGCGTGCGGCTGGCGTGCCGCGGCAACCGCGTGGCCATCACCGGCGAGCCCGGCCGCGTGCAGGCGGCGCAGGAAGCCCTCGCCGGCCTCTGGCGCCGCCTGGAAAAAGGCGAGGGCGTGGGCTCCGGCGACGTGGACGCCGCGATCCGCATGACCAATCGCACGGATGAAGACCCGCGCCTGCCGCTCTCCGACCTGCCGGCCATCCGCACGCGCCGCGGCGCCGTGGGCCCGCGCTCGCCGGGGCAGACCGCCTACATGGATATCCTGGCGCGCCACGAGATGGTGTTCGCGCTGGGCCCGGCCGGCACCGGCAAAACCTACCTCGCCGTCGCCCAGGCCGTGGCCATGCTGCTCGCCGGCCGCGTGGAACGCATCGTGCTGTGCCGCCCCGCCGTCGAAGCCGGCGAGCGCCTGGGCTTCCTGCCCGGCGACCTCAAGGACAAGATCGATCCCTATCTGCGCCCGCTCTACGACGCGCTGCACGACATGATGCCCGGCGATCAGGTGATCCGCCGCATGGGCACCGGCGAGATCGAGGTGGCCCCCCTCGCCTTCATGCGCGGCCGCACCCTGGCGCATGCCTTCGTCATCCTCGACGAAGCGCAGAACACCACCGAGGCGCAGATGAAGATGGCGCTCACCCGCATGGGCGAAGGCACGCGCATGGTGGTCACCGGCGACCTCACGCAGATCGACCTGCCGTCGGGCACCCGCAGCGGCCTGCGCGACGCGGTCGAAACGCTCGAAGGCGTCCAGGGCATCGGCTTCGCCCGCTTCGGCGTGCGCGACGTGGTGCGCCATCCCCTGGTAGGCCGCATCGTGGACGCCTATGATCAGCGCGCGGCCGCCGCCCGGGAAACCACCCGGAGCAAGACGCGCCGGGAGAGCGATGGAACCGTCCAGTCCTGACCCCGCGAAAGCGGGGCCAACAGGTGCCGGCCCGCAGCCCACCATCCTGATCGAGGATACCGGCTGGCGGCGCCTGATACCGGACGCGAGCCGCCTCGCCGCGCGCGCCGCCCGCGCGGCCGGCGGCGCCGGCACCGTGGTGCTCTCCAGCGACCGCGCGGTGCGCGCGCTCAACGCGCTCCACCGCCGCCGCAACGCGCCCACCAACGTGCTCACCTTCGAAGCCGGGCAAAGCACGCTCGATGCCGAACCCCATGCCGGCTTCCTGGGCGGGGACATCATCCTGGCGCTCGGCACCGTCCGCCGCGAAGCCGCCGCCGCCGGCCGCCCGCCCGCCCACCATCTGGCCCACCTGGTCGTGCACGGCGCACTGCACCTGCGCGGCCACGACCACCACCACGTGGGCGACGCACGCCGCATGGAAATGGAAGAAGCCCGCATCCTGCGCGGCATCGGCGTGCCGAACCCCTGGAAACACCGGTGATGCGCGCCCGTCCCGCCCGCGGCCCCAAACCGCCGCACAGGCCCGGACGATGAGCGAAACCAACCTGCTCAACCGCCTCGGCACGCTGCTCGGCAACCGCGCCCGGCGCCGCCACCAGGATCACGGCGTGCGCGAAAGCATCGCCGAGCTGGTGCAGGAAGCCGCCGATGCCGGCGAGGCCGACGGCAGCGTCCCCGAACTCGACCGCCAGGAACGCGCGCTCATCGCCAACGTGCTCCGCCTGCGCGGCGCCACCGCCGACGACGTCATGGTGCCCCGCGCCGATATCGTCGCCATGCCGGTGGACCTCACCTGGGACCAGGCCGTCGAACTGATCCGCCGCGAAGGCCACAGCCGCATGCCGGTCTTCCGCGAACAGCTCGACGACATCGTCGGCATGGTCCACATCAAGGACGTGTTCGCCTGGGATGGCGCGGCCGCCGGCTTCCGCATGGAATCCGTGCTGCGCAAGCCGCTGATGGTCGCCCCGCAAATCCCCATCCTCGACCTGCTGCTGCAGATGCGCGTCGCCCGCATGCACCTGGCCCTCGTCGTGGACGAATACGGCGGCATCGACGGCCTGCTCACCATCGAAGACCTGGTCGAAACCATCGTCGGCGACATCGCCGACGAACACGACGAACACGACGCCCCCATGGTCACCGAACGCGCCGACGGCACGCTGGACGTGGACGCCCGCATGAAAGTCCGCGACTTCGAAGCCCGCATCGGCGCCATCCTCACCGAGGAAGAACGCGAAGCCGACATCGACACGATCGGCGGCCTCATCTTCACCATCGCCGGCCGCGTGCCCGCCCGCGGCGAGGTGATCTCGCACGTCTCGGGCGCGGAATTCCGCGTGCTGGATTCGGATGCGCGGCGTATTCGCCGGTTGCGGGCCAAGTTGCCGGTTGCTGCTTCCGGTTAGGTCAGGCAAGCGCTTCTTTTTTGAAAAAAAGAAGCAAAAAACTTTTGCTTGGGCTGTCGCGCGCAGGGTGGTTTTACGTGCGTGATTGGGAGCGGTTGGCTACGCTGATACTTGGGCAGGCAGCTCCGAGAATAGAGGTCGTCGTTGAGTTCGACGGACACGAACAACCTTTACATGACCGATTAAGCCGGTTTCGGCGTGAGCGACGGGGAGGAGTTCGGTCGGGTTCGTCGATTTAAAGTCCTGCAGACTGCGACAGCGTTCCTCAGATAATATCCGCCACGCAATGAGACGAGCTAAAGGCGCGACACGATATTCATGCTTTGCGGCAACGACAGATACCCAAATCGATCCGATTGAGATAAAACAACGTTCAATCGGAGGATGCCGAAATGTTCGCCCTACCGATTTGGCACTGGTTTGTTCTTGCAGGCTTCCTGTTTGCCTATCTGTACCCGGTCGGTCGTGTCCTGCGCCGCACAGGCTACAGCGCCTGGTGGGCACCCCTCTACCTGATTCCCTTCGTGAACCTGATCGGGCTCTGGACCCTCGCTTACGTCAGGTGGCCTGGAAGATCCGTCTGACGGTTCCCCCTCTCACGACAAGCGATCAGCGCTCGTAATCAATTCGCTGAACACCGCGGTTTGGCCCGCCGCGAATGGCGTGGCTCGACAAGCCGCTGGTTACCAAGTCATCGCCAAACACATCACCAGCGCGCAACGCCCCCGCGCAGTCCCGCCGCTGTCAGTTTTCGAACGGCCCGCTGCAAACAACGGCCCGCTCACCCGTTCCACCAGCACCAAACCCGAGGCATCCATGCCACCCCGCATCGCCCGGCCCAACGACGCCGACGCCATCACCGTCGTGCTGGCAAGCGCGTTCCCACAATCACAAGCCGCGCCCAGCATGGCCCGCGCCAACCCTGCTTTGCTCGCCTCAGGCACCTATTTCGTGCACACAACGCCCACCGGCCAGATCGTCGCCTGCGGCGGCTGGACGCCGCATCCGCCCGGCCAGGCCGAACCGGGCATCGGCCACATCCGCCATTTCGCCACGCATCCGGCCTGGCTGAGGCAAGGCCTGGCCGCTGCCATCTACCAGGCCTGCCGCCAGCAAGCCCTTACCGCAGGCATCCACACCTTCCACTGCCTCTCCAGCCCGCAAGCCGAACCCTTCTATGCCAGCCAAGGCTTTCGCACCGTAGAACGCACGGAAACCCGCATCGGCACCCAAAGCATCCCCACCCTAACCATGATCCGCCCCAACCTCCCCTTCCCATAACCCCCCACCACCCAAATCTCCGCGAGACGGCGCGACAGCCCAACCAAAAGTTTTTTGCTTCTTTTTTTCAAAAAAGAAGGCCTTCCTACTCCCCCCGTCCGGACCGAAACATGAGCGGCACCAACAAAGACACCCGCAGCGAAGACTTCAAACGCGCCACCGCCGGCGCGCTGCGCGCCATGGCCCAGGCGCCCGACGTGCAGGTCGCCTTCCAGCCCGGCCCCTCCGGCGTCACCGGCAAACGTGCCCGCCTGCCCGTCCCCACCCGCGCTCTGCCCGCCGCCGAGATGACCCGCCTGCGCGGCGCCGCCGACAGCGCCGCGCTCCGCCTGCGCCATCACGACGACGCGGTCCACGCCGCCCGCAGCCCGGCCGAACGCGACGCAAGGTCGATCTACGATGCGCTGGAACAGGCGCGCGTGGAGGTGGTGGGCGGCCGCTACATGGCCGGCGTGGCCGCCAACCTGCGCGCCCGCCTGGCCGACACCGTCGAGGCCGACGGGCTGGAGCGCATGACCAGGCGCGACCAGCTGCCCGCCAGCGCCGCTTTGGCCCTGCTGGCGCGTGAGGCGATGAGCGGCGAGACCTCGCCCCAAGCCGCCCGCGCTGTGCTCAACCTCTGGCGCGAGGGCCTGGGCGACAAGGCCGACCTCGCGCTCGCCGAACTCGCCTCGGCCAAGCACGACCAGAACGCGTTCGCCCGCGCCGCCCGCAAACTGCTCGCCGCACTCGACCTGGCCGAAGCCGAAAGCGAGGCCGACCAGCAGGAGAGCGAGGACCAGAAGGAGGAGTCCGGCGAGCAGAGCGGCGCGCAGGACAACAGCACCGAAACCGAGGGCCAGAAGCAGTCCGAGAGCGAGAGCGCGCTTTCGGCCGCGCCCGAAGAGATGAGCGGCGACCAGGCCGAAGACCAGACCGGCGAAGGCGAGGACGAAGACGCCGCCGGCGCCGAGGGCGAGGACCGCCCCGCCGGCCCGCAGCCCCGCCGCGAGCGCCCGGACGAGGACACCGAGGGCCACTACAAGACGTTCACCCGCGCCTTCGACGAGGAGATCGCCGCCGAGGATCTGTGCGACGCCGACGAGCTGTCCCGCCTGCGCCAGCAGCTCGACCAGCAGTTGCAGCATCTGCAGGGCGTCGTCTCCCGCCTGGCCAACCGCCTGCAGCGCCGCCTGATGGCCCAGCAGACCCGCGCCTGGGAGTTCGACCTGGAGGAGGGCATGCTCGATGCCGGCCGGCTGGCCCGCGTCATCGTCAATCCCATGCAGTCGCTCAGCTACAAGCACGAGCGCGACACCGAATTCCGCGACACTGTCGTTACCCTTCTGATCGACAATTCCGGCAGCATGCGCGGCCGTCCGATCACGGTGGCCGCCATGTGCGGCGATATCCTGGCCCGCACGCTGGAACGCTGCGCGGTAAAAACCGAAGTGCTGGGCTTCACCACCCGCGCCTGGAAGGGCGGCCAGAGCCGCGACGCCTGGGTGCAGGCCGGCAAGCCGCGCAATCCCGGCCGCCTCAACGATCTGCGTCACATCGTCTACAAATCCGCCGACTCGCCCTGGCGCCGCGCCCGCAAGAATCTCGGCCTGATGCTGCGCGAAGGCCTGCTGAAGGAGAACATCGACGGCGAGGCCCTGCTCTGGGCCTATCGCCGCCTGATGGCCCGGCCGGAACACCGCCGCATCCTGATGGTCATCAGCGACGGCGCGCCCGTGGACGACAGCACGCTGTCCATCAACCCCGGCAATTTCCTCGAACGCCATCTGCGCCAGGTCATCCACGAGATCGAATCGCGCGACACCGTCGAGCTCATCGCCATCGGCATCGGCCACGACGTAACGCGCTACTACCGCCGCGCTGTCACCATCGTGGACGCCGAGGAACTGGGCGGCACGATGATGAAGAAACTCTCCGAACTGTTCGACGACGATGCGGCGGAAGCCTGGATGCGCGCCAGCATCGAGCGCTCCGCCATCATCGCCTAGAACAACGAGGGCGGAGCGCGAACTCCGCCCTCACGCCGCTCCTACAGGTGGAACACCACCTTCACGCAATCGTCCTTCTTGTCCCTGAACGTCTTGTACAGCTCAGGCCCGTCTTCGAGCTTGCTGCTGCGGTGCGTGATCAGGAAGGTCGGGTCGATCTTGCCCTCCTGGATCATCTTGGCCAGCGGCTCCATGTAGCGCTTCACATGCGTCTGGCCCGACTTGATCGTCAGCCCCTTCTGCACGATCGCCGCCATGTTCAGCGGAACCGGCCCCGAATAAACGCCGGGAACCGACACATTGCCGCAAGGCCGCACCGCCATGATCATCTGCTCGAGCGCATACGGCCGCTGCATCGACGTGAGCGTCGCCTGCACCGCGCTGATCGCACCCATGATCCCGTGGCCGCCATGGGCTTCCATGCCCACGCAATCCATCACCGAATCCGCACCCTGCCCATGCGTGATCTCGTTGATCCGCTCGAGCACGTCTTCCTTCTCCGGGTTGATGTGGTCGGTCGCCCCCGCCTTGGCCGCCAGTGCTATGCGCTCCGGCACGCTCTCGATGGAAACCACGCGCTCGGCGCCCATGATCACGGCCGATCGTATGGCGAACAGCCCCACCGGGCCCGCGCCCCAGATCGCCACCGTGTCGCCGCCTTCGATGTCGCAGTGCACGGCACCCTGCCAGCCGGTCGGCAGGATGTCGCTCAGGAACAGCGCCTGCTCGTCCGACATGCCCTCGGGCACCTTCATCGGGCCCACATCGGCCATCGGCACCCGCACGTATTCCGCCTGCCCGCCCCAATAGCCGCCGGTCAGATGCGAATAGCCGAACAGCCCGGCCGTCGCGTAGCCCTGCACCTTGGCCGCCATCGCCGCATTGCGGTTGGAATTGAGGCAGCACGACCAGTTGCCCAGCTTGCACTGCCGGCACTCGCCGCAATTGATGTTGAACGGCACCACAACGCGGTCGCCCTTCTTCAGCTTGTGGTTGGGCGAACCCACCTCGACCACCTCGCCCATGAACTCATGGCCGAGCACGTCGCCGCTCTCCATCGTGGGCATTTGGCCGTCCATCAGATGCAGGTCCGAGCCGCAGATCGCACAGCTCGACACTTTCAGGATGACGTCGCGCGCATCCTCAATCGTCGGGTCTGCAACGCTGTCGCAGCGTATGTCGCCTTTGCCATGCCAGCAGAGTGCACGCATCTTGAAACTCCTGTCGTGAATTGGGTCGCGCTCAAATTCGCCGGCGCAGCCTCCGGCCATCGCGCCCCTGCAACGCCGCGCTGCACGCGCGGTTGGTCGCACCCCTGCCGCAAGCCGGCTGACAACCGCGTGACGGGGCGCGCCACCCAGCCCCTTCCGCGCCCTGCCGCCGCTCCGTAGAACGGCCGCCACATGGGCCCCGGCATCATCATCGACCAGCTCACCCTGCGCTTCGGCGCCGGCCGCCTGTTCGACCGTCTCAGCCTGGCTTTGCCCGCGGGCCAGCTCACCGCGCTGCTGGGCGCCAGCGGCGTCGGCAAAACCAGCCTGCTGCGCGTGCTGGCCGGCTTCGTGCCTGCCCAAGGCCGGGTGGCCACCGAAGCCGGCGCGCCGCTCACCGGCCTGGTCGCCTATATGGGCCAGGACGATCTGCTGCTGCCCTGGCTGCCGGCGCTCGGCAACGTCATGCTCGGCGCCCGCCTGCGCGGCGAGGCGCCCGATCCGGCCCGCGGGCTGGCGCTGCTCGATGCCGTGGGCCTGCCCGGCCAGGCCGCCGCCCTGCCCGCCACACTCTCCGGCGGCATGCGCCAGCGCGTGGCCCTCGCCCGCACGCTGTACGAGGACCGGCCCGTGGTGCTGATGGACGAGCCGTTCTCCGCCCTCGACCAACTCAGCCGCACCCGCATGCAGACGCTGGCAGCCGGCCTGCTGCGCGGCCGCACCGCCGTGCTGATCACCCACGACCCGCTGGAAGCCTGCCGCCTGGCGGACCGCGTGCTGGTGATGGCCGGCTTCCCCGCCACCATCGGCCCACCGTTGCCGCTCAGCGGCGCCACCCCGCGCGCGGTGGATGATCCGGCCATGCTGCACGCGCAAGGCGCCCTGCTGCGCATGCTGCTGGGCGGCCCGGAATGAGGCGCCTGGCAACCTGCGCCGGCCTGCTCGCCGCCTGGTGGGCCATCCAGGCCGGCCTCGGTGTGCCCGACTACCTGCTGCCCGCCCCGCCAGCCGTCGCCCGTGCGCTATGGACGCAGCGCGGCGCGCTGGCCGCCGCCACGCTCACCACCCTGCTGGAGACGCTGCTCGGCCTGGCCGCCGGCGTGGCGTTCGGCATGGCCGCCGCCTTGCTGGTCGCCCTCTCCGCCCGGGTGCGGCGCTGGCTGCTGCCGGTGCTGCTGATCAGCCAGGCCGTGCCGGTATTCGCGTTGGCCCCGCTGCTCGTGCTCTGGCTGGGCTTCGGTATCGCCAGCAAGGCGGCCGTCGCCGCCACGGTGATCTTCTTCCCCGTCCTGTCCGCCTTCTACGACGGGCTGCGCCGCGTGCCGCAAGGCTGGCTCGATCTGGCCGCCAGCATGGGCGCGCGGCCCTGGCGCGTGCTGCTGGCCGTCCGCGTGCCCGCCGCCCTGCCCGCTTTGGGCGCCGGTCTGCGCGTGGCCGCCTGCTGGGCCCCGGTGGGCGCCGTCATCGGCGAGTGGGTGGGCGCATCGAACGGGCTGGGTTTCCTCATGCTCAACGCCAATGCCCGCGTCCGCACCGATATTATGTTCGCCGCCCTGCTCGTCCTGTCGGCCATGACGGTCGGGCTGTGGTGGGCCACCGACCGCCTGCTCGCCCGCCTGCTCGCCTGGGCGCCGGAATGAGCCACCGGGCGCACGGCCTGGCAGGCCAACTCGCCGCCCCCGTCTGGCCGCCGCTCACGCCCGCCGAGCTGGCGCCCGTGCTGGCCCGCTACCCGGATGCCGCCGGCTTCCGCGGCCTCGCCTGGCACAGCGCCAGGCCGTTCGCCGCCAGCGGCATCGCCGAATGTGCCGCCGGGCCCGTCTACGTCAAACGCCACGATGCCCGGGTGCGCAGCCTGGCCGACCTGCTCGAGGAACACGCCTTCATCGCCCATTTGCGCGCCCGCGGCGCCGCCACCGCGGCCGTGCTGGCCACCCAGGACGGCGCCACCGTCACGCAAGCCGGCGCCCGCACCTACGAGGTGCACGTCGATCGCCCCCGGCCACGACACTTACCGCGACGCCCATTCCTGGACCCCGGCCCGCAGCGTGACGGACGCCCACGCCATCGGCGCCGCGCTGGCCTGCCTGCACGAAGCCGCCGCCGGCTACCCCGCCCCTTCCCGCCAGACCCGCCTGATCGTGGCCTCGGACGCCCTGCTGCACGCCCCCGATCTGGCCGCCGCCATTACCGCCCGGCTCGGCCACGACGCCGCCTTGCGCGCCGCCCTGGCTGGCCGCCCATGGCAGACCGACATCCAGGCAGCCCTGCTCCCCGCCCACCGCGCCCTGCACCCGCATATCGCCGCCCTGCCACCGCTCTGGGTGCATGGCGATTGCCACGCCTCCAACCTGCTCTGGCAGCACGGCACCGTCTCCGCCGTCCTCGATTTCGGCCTCTGCAACCGCGCCAGCGCTCTCTACGACCTGGCTACCGCCATCGAGCGCAACGCCATTGCCTGGCTCGATCTGGCACCCACCCGCCAGGAGATCGCCCACCCGCATCTCGCCCACGCCCTGCTCGCCGGCTACCAGGCCGTCCGTCCGCTGCCCGCCGCCGAACGCGCCGCCCTGCCGCGCATGCTGCCCGTCGTGCACGTCGATTTCGCGCTGTCGGAGCTGGCCTATTTCCACGCCATCGCCCGCGCTCCCGCCGACGCCGATCTCGCCTATGCCGGCTTCCTGCTCGGCCACGCCGCCTGGTTTGCCGGCCCCGCCGGCCGGCGCCTGCTGCACAGCCTGGCCGAGCCCGCCTAGCCCGCCGCCATTGACACGCGCGCCACGGCTCCCGAAAAGCAGCCTTACCAAGGGGTGCCCCGCAAGGGGCTGAGACACCGTTGGCCGCGCCCGCAGGGCGCTGCAGCACGGTAACCCTGCCGGGACGGCCCAGCGCCGCACCGGGGAACCTGATCCGGATCATGCCGGCGTAGGGAATGGTGGAGGACGCACAGCCATCGTGCCCCCGAATCATCTCCTCGCGTCGCAGGGGAAGATGCGATGCGCGCCTTTTTGCTACTGCTCGCCATGGCCGCCGGCACGGCGCGCGCCGCCGAGCCCTCCGCCGTCGAACAGCTCGTCGTGCGCGCCCGCCACGCCGCCCTGGCCGCGGCCGCCCCCGGCGCCGGCCTGATCGCCAGGCAGGATGGTGCCGCCGCCCGCAGCACGATCGGCGCCGCCTTCATCGCCCGGCAGGCACCCACCACCAACGCCTTCGAAGCGCTCCGCCTCGCCCCCGGTGCGAACGTCTCCACATCCGACCCGTATGGCCTCTCACCCGGCATCAACATCGCCGTGCGCGGCCTGGGCGGCGACGAGATCGCCTATCTGGTCGAAGGCGCCCCGGTCAACGACGTCGGTTATTACAGCGGCTACCCGTCGCAATGGGTCGATAGCGAGAACATTCGCAGCGTCAGCTTGCAACAGGGCACGGCCGATCTCGACACACCCACGGTCAACGCCGGCGCCGGCCTGATCACGCTCGATCTGCGCGACCCGCTCGAGCAACGCGGCGGCTATTTATCCGGCTCGTTCGGCTCCTACCACGAAGGCCGCGCCTTCATCCGCCTCGACAGCGGCGCCATCGCCGGCACCAACGCCCGCGCCTTCGCGTCTTATTCCGACACGGTCACCAGCAACGCCCGCGGCGCCGGCAACGACCACCGCCAGCACGTCGATTTCAAGCTCACCGACAGCTGGGGCGACGGCAACCGCATCGCCGTCGCCGGCTCCTACCACGACGCCATCCTCAGCTCGTATCCCATGCCGAGCCTGCCATCGTGGTTGGCCTATGGCCGCTCGAACAATTACGACGCGCACTTCACGCCCGGCGACACGAATTACTGGAAGTTGTTCGCGCAGACCTGGCACGACGAACAGGTGAGCGCGCCCACACATCTCACTTTGGCCGACAATCTGGCGCTGGAATCCACGCCGTATTTCGAACACGGCTACGGCAACTCGCCCTACGGCACCACGCTGCCCGAGGCGGAGCTGTATCTCGGCACCCAGCCGCTCGCCCCGGTGCACATTCCCGGGCCCGCCGACGCACAGGGCCAGCACCTCGTGCTGGCCGATTATATCGGCAACCAATATCGCGCCGGCGTCACTAACGAGCTGATCGCCACGCTCGGCCCGCACCGCATCGTCGCCGGCTGGTGGTACGACTACGCCGACGACGACGACCCGCAACCCTTCACCCCGGTCGGCGCCAACGGCGACCCAGCCTCGATTCAGGGCCGCCCCTATCTGATCCAAACCGCCGACGGCCGAACCTTGTCCGCCCAGGCGGCGCACACGCGCGAACAGGCCAACATCCTGTTCGTCGGCGATACGCTCAGCCTGCTCGGCGGCCGCCTGCGCATCGATGCCGGGCTGAAGTTCGCCATGGTCAACCGCGCGGGCACCAACAGCCTGCCCGGCCCGCAATACCGCGTCGGGCTGAACAGCGCCCAGCCGCTGCCGCGCCTGGCCGCCCGCTACCAGCTCACGCCGCAAATCCAGCTCTTCATTGACGCCACAACGAACTTCCGCTCACCCACCGAATACGCGCTTTACGACACGTACGACGTGTTCGGCGACCAGCTCACCCGCGGCGTCGCCCCGCGCGACGAATATTCGATCTCCGAAGAAGCCGGCATCCGCTACCAGAACCCGCGCATCACCGCCTCGCTTACCGCGTTCAACTACAACTTCACCAACCGGCAGGTCACCACGCTGGTCAACACGGTGATCGGCAGCACCATCAACGCCGGCGGCCAAACCTCGCGCGGGCTGGACGGCGAAATCGGCCTGCTTGCCGGCCCGCATTGGCGCCCCTACGTCTCGGCCGAATACCTGCACGCCACCATCGACAACAACTTCGCCGTCAACGGCGACGCACTGCGCACCGCCGGCAAAACCGCCGTGCGCAGCCCCGCCTTCCAGGGCGCGATCGGGCTCGATTACGACGCCGGCAGCATCTTCGCCGATCTCGACGTCAAATATGTCGGCCGCCAGTATGCCACCTTCATCAACGACGAGCAGATGCCATCCCACACGCAAGCCGACGCCACGCTCGGCCTGCGCCTGCCGGATTTCGCCTTCATCAAGCGGCCCGAAGCGCGGCTGAACCTGATCAACCTCACCGATGCCAAGTTCCTCTCCGGCGTGGCCAGCGTGC
This sequence comes from uncultured Alphaproteobacteria bacterium, assembly GCA_963751795.1. GTDB lineage: Bacteria > Pseudomonadota > Alphaproteobacteria > Acetobacterales > Acetobacteraceae > BOG-908. The sequence goes on along the minus strand of CAVVVI010000004.1, from coordinate 309,722 downwards.
AGCCCAACGCGCATGCCACGATCGGCCTGCACGGCACACCCATCGCCGGCGCCGCGCCCACCTACTATGTCGGCCCCGGTTTCGCGGCGGTGCTGACCCTGGCTTCGGCGTTCTGATGCCGCGCCAGCGCCGCACCGCCGGCACGATCATCGCCGCGGCCCTCTGCCTGCTGCTGGCCCCGGCCGCCGCGCATGCCGAACACCTGCGCCTGATCCTCGACTGGTTCGTCAACCCCGATCACGCCCCCATCCTGGTCGCCCAGCAGATCGGCGCGTATGCCGCCGAAGGCCTCGACGTGGAACTGGTCGCACCCACCGATGCCACGCTCGGCCCCAAGCTCGTCGCCGCCGGCCAGGGCGACATCGCGCTCACGGCGGAACCGCAATTCATCGAGCAGCACGCAGCAGGTCTGCATCTGGTCCGGATCGGCGCACTCATCGCCCGGCCGCTCTCCACGCTGCTGGTCCGGCGCGATTCCGGCATCACCCGCCTGCAGGATCTGCGCGGCAGGCGCATCGGCTACGGCTCGGGCGAGGTCGAACGCCTGATGGTCGCCACCATGCTGCAGCACGCCGGCCTGGCCGCCACCGATGTGTCCATGGTGCAGATCGGCGAACAGCTCAGCGTCGCCCTGCTGTCACGCCAGATCGATGCTGTCAGCGTCTACCGCAACGTCGAGCCGCTGGAGATGGCGGCGCACGGCACGCCCACCACCGGCTTCGACTACGAGGCTTACGGCGTGCCGCCCTTCGACGATCTCATCCTCGTCGCCCGCAGCGCAGCCGATGCCGACCCGCGCCTGTCCCGCTTCCTGCGTGCCACCAATCGCGGCCTGGCCTATCTGCACGCCCACCCGGCGGAAAGCTGGGCGCTGGTCAGCAAGGCGCATCCGGAGCTCGACGACGCGCTGGGCCGCGCCTGCTGGGCGGCAACCCTGCCCTACTTCACCGACGACGCAACGCGCGCCGACCCGGCCGGCTACGCGCGCTTCGCAGCCTTCCTGCACGAGCACGGGCTCTAGCCAACGCACCCGCCACCCCGCATCGCCCCAGCCGCACACTCGCGTTTTCGTGTCCGCAACAGCCGCATCCGCCGATGTAACGCCCGCGTAACCCGCTCAGGACTGGAAACACAGCCGCAAGGGAGACGTTGATGCGCCACGCCACCGCTCTGACCATTCTGCTGCCCCTCGCCATCACCGGGGGCGCCGCCGCGCAGAGCCTGCCGCCGCTCAAACCGGGCGCATCGTCTTCCGCACCGCTCCCCAGCATCGCCAACGCCGAATGCACGCCGGCCTCCTGCGCGCAGATCGGCGGCTTCGGGCCCACCTTCGTCGAGCCGGTCATCTACACCAGCGCCAACCAGCCCGGGCAAACCGGCGGCATCCCCATCCACAATCCGCTCAAGCAGACACCCACCGGCAGCAATTGCGCGCCCGACCCCACCACCGGCGCCGAGGAATGCAAACCCGCCGGCGCCAGCCTCGCCAATCTGCCCGATGGCAGGATCATGTATTACAACAACCTCGAAGGCACCGAGAACATCGAGTTCTCGATCCTCATCGAAGGCGGCGGCTCGATCATCAACGACGAGTTGCGCGTGCTCACCATGGACAAGACGAAACAGACCGCCACCTGGCTGGTGCCCGGCCCGGCCGATGGCGGCGCCGGCGAGCCCGCGCAATGCCTGCTCCCCGGCTGCCTGCTCAACACCGGCGGCAACCCGAACCGCCCCAATAGCGGCGCGCTGTTCTGCTCGGACCTCGTCAACCTCTACGACGGCCGCGTCATGGCCGTCGGCGGCACCAACTATTACGCCGAACCGGGCGTGAACCTCACCGTCGCTCAAAGCCCGTTCCAGCTTGGGCTGACCGAACTGCAAGGCCTGCGCGCCTCGCGCATCTTCGACGAACAGCAGAACGGCTGGGCACAGACCGGCAGCATGAACTACGCGCGCTGGTATCCGTCGCTCACCACGCTCGGCAACGGCGACGTCGAAGTGTTCGGCGGCGTCACCAAACTCGTCAAGCCGGTCTATCCGTCCGATCCGCTCACCTCCGGCCAGAACGTCGTCAACACCGAAACCTTCCACCTGTACGACGGCACCTGGACCGATAACGGCGCCACCGCACAACGCTCGCTGCCGCTCTTCGCGCGCATGCATCTGCTGCCCAACGGCCAGGTGCTGTACGGCGCCGGCGGCCAGGCATTCAGCCCGTTCGGCCAAAGCATCGACCAGCCGCTCTGGAACGTCGTCGCCGCCTACGACCCGATGGCCCAGACCTGGACCGATCTCGGCTATGGCGGCCTGCCGCTGCAGCTCAACGCCGTCGGCGCGGCACAGATCGTCAGCGCCATCAGCCCGTCCGACCCGGTGGCGGCCCTCACCGTCGCCACCGTCGTCAACAGCTTCATCGGCCAGACGCTCACCGATCCCGGCGCCATCATCGGCCAGGCGCTGGCAACGCTTAACCTCGGCGGCGGCTCGCTGGCCAACCGCATCGACACCGCCATCGGCAGCGGCATGCGCGGCTCCACCTTCGAGCTGATGATGCCGCTGGTGCCCGATGCCAACGGTGCCTACAGCAAGGCGCAGTTCCTCATCGCCGGCGGCACGCTCACTGGCGTGGTGGCCACCAACCCCGGCCTATTCCTCGCCACCACGCTCTCGCGCATCGATACGCTGGATGCCAGCTCCGGCACGCTCGCCTACACCAGCCAGATGACCGCGCCACTCACCCAGCCCCGCTGGTACGGCACGCCGGCGCTGCTGCCCACCGGCCAGGTGATGCTGTTCTCCGGCTCGTCGGACGACGAGGTGGTCACCCCGGCACTCGGCAACCCGGTGCTGGTCACCGAAATGTTCGATCCCGCTACTCAGACCTGGACCCGGATGGCCCAGCAGAACCACGCCCGCACCTATCACAACACGGCACTGCTGATGCAGGACGGCTCGGTGTTCGTGGGCGGCCACGCCCCCATCAACTCGCTCTACCTCTACAATTTCCAGATCCCCGGCTCCTCGCCGGACGGCCGTGATCCGTCCTTCGAGATCTACTACCCGCCCTACATGTTCGGCCCCCGCCCGGCGATCACCGCCGCGCCGAAAACCGTAGCCCCCGGCACCAGCTTCAGCATCAGCACGCCGCAGGCCGCGAGCATCGACAGCGCCGTGCTGATCCGCCGCACCGCCATCACGCACGATGTGGACGGCGACCAGCGCTCCGTGGTCCTGCCGATCACCGGCCGCAGCGCCGGCAAGCTCACGCTCTGGCTCACCGCCAACCAGTCCGCCGTGCCGCCCGGCACCTACATGCTGTTCGTCAACCAGAAGACGTCGTCGGGCCTGGTGCCGTCCATCTCGGCGCCCGTCCTGGTCAGCGGCGCGGCCATCACCCAGTCCGCCGACCTGGTGCCGTGAGCCGCCACCTCGTCGCCGCACTCGCCTGCTGCCTGGCAGGCGGGGCGGCCCGGGCGCACGATCTGGGCAGCAGCCCCGTGCACCCGGTGCTCGATCCCACGCCGCCCGAATTGCGCGGCCTCACCATCGAGGTCGCCGAAACGCTCGCCCCGCAGCTGCTCATCGCCAATCCGGGCCCCGACACGCTCACCGTGCTCGATGCCACCGGCCGGCCCTTCGTCCGCATCGGGCCGGCCGGCGTGGAAGCCGACCTCAACGCGCAATCCTGGTACCGCTCGCTCTCCACCGCCGCGGTGCCCGCCCCGGCCGCGGCCAACGATCCGCACAGCCCGCCGCGCTGGGCGCTGATCAACCACGAACACAGCTTCGGCTGGTTCGATCCGCGCCTTGCCGTGGGCCCGCACGCCCCCACGCCCGCCATGCGCGCGGCCGACGCCCCGGCCAGCACCGGCGCTGGCAGGTCCCGGTGCGCATCGCCGGGGTCGCCACCCAGATCGCCGGCCATTTCCAATACGAGCCGCCGGCCGACGGCGCCTACGTCACGCAACTCGTCCCGCCCGCCGATTTCCCGCCCGGCATCACCCTGCACGTCTCGCCGGGCCCGATCCCCGCCATCCTGCTGATGGACCCGGCCCACCGCGACATCGTGCTGACCGGCCTGGCCGGCGAGGACGAAGTGCGCATCGGCGCGGCCGGCGTGCTGGTCAACACCGGCAGCCCCACCTGGCGCCAATGGGGCCAGGAACAGCGCGCCACGCTCCAGGCCGGCCCGCCGCGCTGGGTCCGCGTCTCGGCCGGCGCCGCCTATGCCTGGCTGGAACCGCGCGGCCGCACCAACGCCGCCGGCGAGGCGCATCCGGACGTCACCTGGGACCTGCCGCTGCGCGTGGACGCCAAGCCCTACCGCATCCGCGGCACGGCCCGTTGGGTGGAAACCGAACACGCGATCGCCGCCGCCCATTGAGGCGGCGGCCGGCCGCGCTCACCCGCAACGCCGGTGGATCACCGCCACGCCGTCGGCATACAGCCGGCACCAGCCCGGCAGGCTGTCCATCTCGCCGGCCGCCGGGTTGCCCACCGCCAGCATCGTCCAGCCGATCCGCCCATCGTGCAGCGCGGCCTGCAGCACGCCCCGGTCCGGCCGCACCAGCGCCGCATAGGCCGCCAGCGCCTCCGGCCCGTACAGCTCCGCCCGCGCATCGATATACGGCCGCACGCCCTCGAAGATCAGGTAGCCGCCGAACGCGTAATCGTTGAGCACCGGCTCGGCCCGGAGTGCCGCCGGCACATGCGCCAGCGCGGCGATCGGCGCCGTCGGCCCATCCACCCGAACCACCGGCACCGCCAGCCGCGCCGCCAGCATCAGCGCGGCCACCGCCAGCCCCGCCGCCGGCACACCGCGCCGCCACCGCGCGCCTGCAGCCGGCCTGCCGCCGCCCGCCTCGGCCAGCAGCGCCGCCCCCAGCGGCCCGGCCACCAGCAGCGGCACGATCATGCCGATCAGCATCAGATGCCGCGCATGCTGCAACGCCAGATGCAACAGCCCCAGCACGATCGCCAGCCGCAGCGGCGGCAGCCGCGCGCCCCGCCCCAGCCCCATATACAACCCGATCAGGATCAGCAGCTCGAGCACCGTCAGCGTGCTGAAATCCGCCGGCTGCCACTCCGATACGTGCGACAGCCCAGCCATCCCCGCCATTCTGAACCCCAGCGTCAGCCCCGCCAGCCCGTGCGGGGTGGCCAGGCTCGCCGCCACAGCGGCCGCCAGGAACGCACCCCAGCGCAGCCCCACCGCACGCCACTGCGCCGGCGCCTCCACCAGCGCCTCGGCCGCCAGCGGCACCACCAGCGCCAGGCCGATGATGAAACCGCCATGCAAATTGGCCCACACCACCATCACGCCCAGCAGCCACCAGGGCGGCGCCCGACCGGCCGCGCGCGCCATCAGCAGCCCGGCCACCCAGGCCTCCAGCGCCGGCAGCGCCAGGATATGCGGCCGCGCCAGCAGCCCCGGCGCCACGCAGGCCGCCGCCAGCACCAGCAGGCACAGCACCGCCTGCCAGGGCAGCCACCGCCCCAGGTGCCGGCCCATCTGCCAGAACGCCGCACCCGCCGCCGCCGCCGTCAGCGCCACCACCCCCGCCCAGCCCGCACCCCGCCACGCGCCGGCCAGCAGGATCTCGGCCAGCCACTCATGCGCCACCCAGGGCGCGCCGGCCCGCGTGGCCGAAAACGGATCGCTGCGCAGGATCGCATGGTGGTCCAGCATCCAGCCGCCCGCCGCGATGTGGCTGTAGGTGTCGCCATCGGCCAGCACGCCCGGGTGCAGCAGCACCAGCACCAGCATGACCAGCCCGGCAGCGCAGGCCGCAATCTCGGTCGGCATGCATAGGGTCCCCCGGCCCCGGCAGCCTGCCTTGCCCACCCGGGTACCCGTCTGTAAATCATGCGATCATGCACAGCAACGTAACGAGTGGCCCGGCCCGGCCCCGGCGCGCACCCCGCCGCGCCGGCGGCATGCACGCCCCGCTGCTGCGCCCCATGCTGCCCGCCGTGCTGCTGGCCGCCGCCGCGTCCCTCTACGGCTGGGCGGTGTTCATCGCCACCTTCGGCCACCCCGGCGCCATCGGCTTCGATTACGGCGCACCCGGCACCGACTGGATGGCCCTCTACGGCGCCATCCGCCTGGCCGTCAGCGGCCACTTCGCGCTCACCGCCGACAGCACCGCCTACACCGCCTACCTCAACACCAGCTTCGCCGCCTGGCTGCCGCACCCGCTCTTCTACCGCCCCTGGGTCTACCCGCCGAGCTTCCTGGTGTTCCTGCTGCCCATAGCCCCGCTCGGCCTCATGGGCGCCTACGCCGCCTTCCAGCTCGCCACCGCCGCCCTGCTCGCCGCCGCCCTGCTCACCGCGCCCGAACAGCCGGCCAGCGCCAGATGGGTGGCACTCGCCGCGCTCGTCTGCCCCGCCGCCTCGGTCAACGTGGTCGAAGGCCAGACCGCCTTTCTCATCGCTGCCCTACTGGTGCTGGGCTTCCGCCTGCTGCCCCGCCGCCCCTGGCTTGGCGGCCTGCTGCTCGGCCTGGCTTCGGTCAAGCCGCATTTCGCCGTGCTGGTGCCCGTGGCACTGCTGGCCCTGCGCTGCTGGCCCGCTCTGGCCGCGGCCGCCGCCTCGGCGCTGGCGCTGATGACCGCCACCGCCACAGCACTCGGCCCGCAAGCCTGGCTGCGCTGGGCCATACACACGCTGCACGCCGGCGATGCCGGCTCGGAGTGGGACCGCTTCGGCCGCATCTGGGACAGCAGCGTGTTCACCTGCGCCACCCTGCTGCACGCACCACCCGCCCTCGCCACCCTGCTGCAGGCCGCCGCCGGGCTGGCCGCCATCGCCTGCGTCTACGCATCCTGCCGCCGCCCCCTCTTGCGTGACCGCCGGCTCGCCATCCTGCTCGCCGCCACCGTGCTGGCCGCCCCCCATCTCAACCCGTACGACATGGTTCTCCTGGCCATCGCCGGCGCGCTGTGGTTCGCCAGCCTGCCCGCGCCCACCTTCAAGCAGGCCATGCTGGTGCTGATGCTGTGGGTGGTGCCGCTGCTCTGCCCGCCGCTGGTGCTGCCCGCCGGCCGGCTGCAGCCGCTGCTGGTGGCCTGCTTCCTCGCCGCCGCCCTGCGCCGGCCCGCCACCCTGGCCGCCACCCCGGCCGCCGCACCCCAGCCGGCCTGAGCAGCCGCGCATGGCCCCAGCCTGGCTCGCCCGATCCGATAGCTGGCTGGCCGCCTATACCGGCCGCCTCCTGCGCATCCTCATCCTGGTGCAGGCCGCCGCTTTGGCCTTCGTCGCCGCCGGCAGCCACGGCGCCTTCGCCCCGCTGCAGGGCCCGCCCACCACCACCGATTTTGCCAGCTTCTACACTGCCGGCCGCCTCGCCAATGCCGGCCGCGCCGCCGATGCCTACGATCCGGCAGCCCACCGCGCCGTTGAAGAAGCGGTGATCGCCCGCGGCGTCGAGGAAAAGCGCTTCCTCAACCCGCCGCCCTTCCTGCTCATCTGCGCGCCGCTGGCCCGCCTGCCCTATTTGCCCGCCTTCCTGCTGTTCGAGGCGGCCACCGCGCTCGCCTGGCTGCTGCTGGCCAGCCGCATCGCCGGGGGGGCCGGCGCCGCAGCCGCGCTGGCCGCCATACCGGCCGTCTGGTGGGCGCTGGGCTGGGGCCAGAACTCGTTCCTCTCGGCCGGCCTGATGGCCGCGGCCACCCTGCTGCTGCCGCGCCGCCCGCTGCTGGCCGGCGCGGCCTTCGGGGCGCTATGCTTCAAGCCGCATTTCGGCCTGCTGATCCCGGTGGCCCTGCTCGCCGGCCGCCACTGGCGCGCCCTGCTGGCCGCTGCCGCCACCCTCGCCGGGCTGTGCGCCCTGGCCGCCGCCTGCTTCGGCCTGGCCACCTGGCGCGCCTTTTTCGCCATGGTCACCCACGCCCGCGCTACGGCGGAGACCGGCATCGCGCTCTCGGGCCATATCGACCTGGCCGGCGCCGCCCGCCTCGCCGGCCTGCCCGGCGGGCCGAGCTGGGTGCTGCAGGCCGGGGCCGCGGCCGCTGCCGCCGCCGCCGTCGCCTGGGCCTGGCAGCCGCGCCGCTTCGCCGCCGCACCCGCCTGCGCCTGCGCCGTGCTGGTCGCCGCCACGCTCGCCGCCATGCCGTTCCTGCTGTTCTACGATCTGGTCATGGCCGGCACCGCGGCCGCCTGGCTCATGCGCGCCATGCGCCGGGGCGGCGTCGGCTGGCGCCCCGGCGAGCCCACAGCCCTGGCCGCCTGCCTGGCCGCCAGCCTGGTCGCCTACCCCGCCGCCGCCCTGCTGCACCTGGCCACCGGCACGCTCGTGGCCCCTGTCATCCTGGCCCTGGCGCTGGGCCGCATGCGCAGCGCCGCGGCCGCCTAACAGCGCGCCGTCCATCGGGCACCGGCCCGATTTTGTTGCCCTTTCGCCACAGTCCAGAGGGCGCGTTACATGAACACAAGATGATGCTTCTCACGCGGACGTGATGTGTGTAGCCTTTTTTACGTTCGGTTAATCAACGATGGGTTGTAAATCGATCCGAACGGCTAGCGTTTTCTTAAATTTAAAACGAAATTCTTACGTTCAGGAATAATTTTTAGATTGACTGTTAATACGGGAACCGTTACGAACATGGCACGCCTTCTTCCGGACGGCGTTGCTGCGGCAGACGAAGCCGATGCCACTCAACCGCAACGCGGGCGCAACAACGCACCGCAGTCATGGAGACGACACAATGGACAAGCTCATCGTACGCGCCCTCACCTTCAAGGCCGACCGCAAGGCCGTCACCGCCCTGGAATACGGCATCATCGCCAGCATCCTCGGCCTCGTGCTGGTCACCATCTTCACCAGCTTCGGCAAGACGCTCAGCACGCTGTTCAACACCGTCGCGACGTCGATCTGAACACCTGCCCCGGGGCGGCGCCTACCCGCCCCGGGACTGCTTCGCCCACGCGAGCCCGCCACATTATGGCGCCGCGCCGGCCCTGCCACCGCCCTGCCCACCGCCTGATTTTCACCCTTCGTATTCCGGCGCATGTGCGCCAGCCGCACCCCTCCTGCGGACCGAGTTCTGACGGTCAAGGGATCCGCCGTGCCCCATTCCGCCCCCACCCTCGTCCTGTTCTGCGCCGCCGGCCTGCTCGCCGCCTTCGCGGCCGTGCACGACATCGGCTTCCGCACCGTGCCCAACTGGGTCTCGGTGGCATTGCTCGCACTGGGCATCGTGCTCCGGCTGCTGCAGCACGATGCCGCCTGGGGCCTGGGCTGCGGCGCCATCGTCTTCGCCGTCACCTACCTCTTCTGGCGCTTCGGCTGGATGGGCGGTGCCGACGTCAAGCTGCTGACCGCCCTCTCGGTGGTCGCCGCCCCCGCCATGGTGCCCTCGCTGGTGATCGGCACCTCGCTCGCCGGCGGCGTGCTGGCCATGATCTACCTGCTCGGCAGCCGCATCGCCCCGGCTCCCGCCCCGGCCGCCACGGTGCTGGCCGCCCATCCCGGCCTGCTGCGCCGTGCAGCGCGCTGCGAGCTGCGCCGGCTCCGGCGCCGCGGACCGCTCCCCTACGCCACGGCCATCGCCGCGGGCGGCCTGCTGGCCATCGCAGGGTCATGAGAATGGCCTGCACGCCCATCATCCAGACCCCTGAATTTGAGGCCGTATCATGCTGAGAACGATGCTCTTCCTCCTGATGGCCGCCGGCGTGCTGGTGTTCTCCTTCGTGGCCTGGGTCGGCCTGCACCCGCCGGCCCCCGTGGTCGCACCGGTCAGCCACGTGCAGGTGCTGGCCGCCGCCGGCACGCTGCGCGCCGGCACGCTGCTCAAGCCCGATGATCTGGAGATCCGCGAGGTGCTGGACGGCGACGTGCCGACCGGCGCCCGGCGCGACACCCCGCAGGCCCGCTCCGAGCTGTTCGGCGCCATGGTCCGCCAGACCCTGCTGCCCCACCAGATCGTGCTGCCGTCCGACGTGATGCGCCCCGGCGACCACGGCTTCCTCGCCGCCGTGCTCACCCCCGGCAAGCGCGCCACCTCGGTGGGCGTGGACGCCGTCAGCGGCACCGCCGGCCTGATCTGGCCCGGCGATCACGTGGACCTCATCCTCACCCAGGAGATCCAGGACGTGAACGTGCCGATCGGCTGCCGCTTCTCCGGTGAGACGGTGCTCAAGGATGTCCGCGTCATCGCCATCGACCAGCAGCTGGTCCAGGGCGGCACGTCGAACGCCGCCGACACCTCGCAGCAATCGCGCACCGTCACTCTCGAAGTCTCGCCCGAGGATGTCGAGAAGGTCGCCGTCGCCACCCGCCTGGGCAAGCTCGGCCTGGCCGTCCGCCCCGTCGATGCCGGCATGCCGGTGGACCAGAAAGACCACGCGGTGACCTGCTCACGTGACGTCTCCAGCGCGATCGGCAACATGCGCCGGCCCTCCGAGCTGCAGGTTGCGCCCACGATGCACGTCTACGAAGGCCCAACCGACAAGGAATACCACTTCTAATGCCGACCGCACCCCGCTCGCGTCGCCGCCTGCCCCTCTGGGGCGCGCTGCTGACCGCCACCGCCCTCGTCGCCCCCGGCGCCCTGGCGCCGGCCGCCTTCGCCCAGGATGCCGCCATCGGCGCCACGCAGCAGGGCATCCAGCCCGGCCTGGCCGTGCCGCAGAACACGGCGCCCATCGCCCCGGTGCGCGCCAGCATCACGCTGTCGGCCGGCAGCGGCCAGGTGATGCACCTGCACGCCAGCGCCACCAACGTGTTCACCGCCGATCCCAAGGTGGCCGAAGTCCGGCCGGCCAGCGCCAACAGCCTGTTCGTCTTCGGCGTGGCGCCCGGCACCACCACGGTGGCCGCACTCAACGCCGCCGGCGACCCGATCGCGCAATATCAGGTATCCGTCGTGCCCTCCGGCTTCGATGCCCGCCAGGTCCGCGGCGCCATTGCCCACGCCGGCAGCGCGGTCAACACGCGCGGCACCGAAACCGGCGTCAGCCTCACCGGCCGCGTCGCCACCCCCGGCGACGCCGAACGCGCCGTCACCGCCGCCAAGGGCTCGCTGCCCGCCGACGGCAAGGTGGACAACCACATGACGGTCAACCAGACCATCCAGGTCGGCCTGCATGTCCGCATCGCGGAGATGACGCGCACCGTCAGCCGCGCCCTGGGCGTCAACTGGCAGGCCGCCGCGGCACTGGGCAAGGAAGCCGCCTTCTCGGTCATCACCCAGAACGCCATCTCGCCGATCCCCGGCGTCAACCCCACCGAGGCAAAAAGCCTGTTCGGCCGCTACGGCCAGGGCGGCGGCTACAACCTCGAAACCATCATCGACGCGCTCAGCCAGGACCAGCTGGTCCACGTGCTGGCCGAGCCGAACCTCACCACCATGAGCGGCCAGCCCGCCAGCTTCCTCGTCGGCGGCGAGTTCCCGATCCCGGTCGCCACCAACAACAACACCATCTCGGTGGAGTTCAAGCAGTACGGCATCAGCCTGGCCTTCGTGCCCACCGTGGTGGGCCCCGATCGCATCAGCCTGCACGTGCGCCCCGAAGTCAGCCAGCTCGACAAGGCCAACGGCGTCACCTCGGTGCTGAACTCCAACGTCTCGATCAGCATCCCGGCCCTCACCGTGCGCCGTGCGGACACCACCGTCGAACTCGGCAGCGGCCAGAGCTTCGCCATCGCCGGCCTGCTGTCGGACCAGACGACGCAGGTCACCCAGGCCACCCCCGGGCTGGGCGATATTCCGGTGCTCGGCGCGCTCTTCCGCTCGGACAGCTTCCAGCGCCAGGAAAGCGAGCTGGTGATCGTGGTCACGCCCTACATCGTGCGCCCGATCAGCGACCCCAGCGCGCTGCATCTGCCCACCGACGGCTACCATGCGCCCAACGATTTCGAGCGCATCCTCGAACTGCGCCAGCTCGGGCGCGGCACCTGGCAGGCTGCCGGCCACATTCCGGCCGATGCCGGCTTCATCGTCGAGTAGGAGGCCCGATCATGCGCACCCCCTTCACCACCACGGCCACTCTCGGCGCGCTGCTGGCGCTGGCCGCCTGCGGCCCGCAATACGATCCCATCTCGCGTGAGGGGCTCTACCAGCCGCTGCACGCCAACCGCGCCAACCTCGCGCTCCAGGTCGCCAACCCGGCCGATCTGGTGCGCGGCACCGGCCGCACCACGGCCGACGGCCAGCTCGCGGCGGCCGCCGTGGACCGCCTGCGGCAGGACAAGGTCAAGAAGCTGCCCGCCTCCGACATCTCCACCATCGCAGCCGGCGTATCGGGCGAGAACGGCGGCGGCGGTGCCGGCGGCGGCAGCGGGACGCCGTAGCCATGGCCCAGCAAACCCTCGCCCAATCGGCCGCCGAATCCGGCCAGAAACCGGCCGCCGACCGCGCCGCCGTCATGGGCTTCGTCACCGATGCCGATAGCGAGATGGCGTTGCGCGAGGGCATGTCCGAGCTGGTCCCCTCCATGCTCATCAAGCGCAATTCGATCCGCCAGGCCACCGCCCTGCTGCGCAAGATGCCCAGCCCGGAAGTCCTGGTGGTCGATATCACCGGCGAGGACGCGCCGCTGGCCGCCCTGCACGACCTCTCCGAAGTGGTCGAGCCCAACACCCGCGTGCTGGTCATCGGCGACCGCGCCGACATGAACTTCTACCGCTCGCTCACCCGCGACCTCGGTGTGGCCGAATACCTCTACAAGCCGCTCGCCAAAGAGATGGTCGCCCGCATGTTCGGGCCGGCCTGCCTGCAACGCCCGGTCACCAGCGGCGCGCTGCAAGGCGGCCGCATCGTGGCCGTCAGCGGCGCCTGCGGCGGCGTCGGCACCACCACCATCGCCGCCAACCTCGCCTGGTATCTCGGCGAGGAACTCAAGCGCCACACGCTGCTGTTCGACCCCGATATCTACACCGGCAACGCCGCCATGATGCTGGGCGGCCGCACCGGCACCGGCCTCCGTCTGGCGCTCGAAACCCCCTCGCGTATCGACGAGCTTTTCGTCGAACGCGCCGCCCAGCCCGTCACCGAACGCCTCTCGGTGCTCGCCGGCGACGAGAAGGTGACGGAAGCCGCCGAGATCGCCGAAGGGGCCGGCCGCGCGCTGCTGGCCGCCCTCCGCCGCCGCTACAATTTCGTCGTGGCCGATGTCCCATCGGCGCCGGTGCCCGTCTATCGCGAGCTGCTGATGCTGGCCCACCAGCGCGTGCTGGTGATGGATCCCACGCTCGCCTCGATGCGCAACACGCTGCGCCTGCTCGCCCTGCCCACCGGCCCCGACCAGGTGCGCCGCGCCGTCATCGTGCTGAACCGCCTGGGCCAGCCCGGCGGCCTCACCCGGCCGCAGATCGAGGAGGCGCTGGAAATGCCGATCGACGTGGCAATCCCCTACCAGCCGCGCCAGGTCGGCCAGGCGGCCACCATGGGCACCCCGGCCTGCACCGTCAGCGGCGGCTTCCGCAACGGCATGCTGGCGCTGGCGCGCGAGGTGGCCTTCGTCGCCGAGGGCGGCCTGGTGGTCAAACCCGAAACGGCCGGGCCCAGCGGCTTCAGCCGCTTCATCGACAAGCTGACCGGGCGCGGCGAATGAACGCGACCCCCATGTTCGGCCGCCGCCGCACGGAGGAGCCGGGCGGCATGCCGCCACCCCCGCCGCCGCCCAAGGCGCCGGTGCCGGCCGTCATGCAGAGCCAGTCCACCTCGGACCAGCTCGCCGAACTGCGCACCCTGGCCCTCTCCCAGCTCGACCCCGCCGCCGCCGCCGCCCTGCCGCAGGACCGCCTGGCGCCGGAAATCGAAAAGCTGGTGGGCGACATCGCCACCGAACGCCGCATCCAGCTCAACGCCCGCGAACAGCGCCAGCTCGCCGCCGAGCTGGTCAACGACATGCTGGGCCTGGGCCCGCTGCAGCCGCTGCTTGACGACGACAGCATCGCCGACATCATGGTCAACGGCCCGGACCGGGTGTTCATCGAAAAAGCCGGCCGCGTCACCCTCTCCAACGTGCGCTTCCGCGATGCCGGCCACGTGGCCAACATCTGCCAGCGCATCGCCGCCGCCATCGGCCGCCGCATCGACGAAAGCTCGCCGCTGGTCGATGCCCGCCTCATGGACGGCAGCCGCGTCAACATCGTCTTCCCGCCGCTCGCGCTCGATGGCCCCTACGTCTCGATCCGTAAGTTCACCAAGCGCAAGATGGATTTCGCGCGCCTGGTCGCCCACGGCAGCTGCACCCCGCAGGTCGCCCGCATCCTCGAAATCGCCGGCCGCGCGCGCCTCAACATCATCATCTCCGGCGGCACCGGCTCGGGCAAAACCACGCTGATGAACGCGATGAGCCGGATGATCGACCCGGCCGAACGCGTCATCACCATCGAGGACGCCGCCGAGCTGCAGCTCCAGCAGCCCCACGTCGTGCGCATGGAAACCCGCCCGCCCAGCCTGGAAGGCCGCGGCGAGATCACCCAGCGCGACCTCGTCCGCAACGCGCTCCGCATGCGCCCCGATCGCGTCATCATCGGCGAGGTGCGATCGTCGGAAGCCTTCGACATGCTGCAGGCGATGAACACCGGCCATGACGGCTCGATGAGCACCATCCACGCCAACAACACGCGCGACGCCCTCACGCGTATCGAAAACATGGTGCAGATGGGCAATATGGGCCTGCCCAGCAAAGCCATCAAAACCCAGATCGTCGGCGCCGTGGACATGATCGTCCAGGTCGAACGCCACCGCGACGGCGGCCGCCGCATCACCCAGGTCACCGACATCGTCGGCCTCGAAGGCGACGTCGTCGTGCTCAACGACATCTTCCAGTTCGAATTCACCGGCGAGACGCCGGACGGCACCAAGCTGGTCGGCGCCTACAAGGTCGGCCGCGGCCGGCCGAGCTTCTGGGAACGCCTGATGTACTTCCAGATGGACCGCGCCTGGGTGGCCGCCATGGAGGAGACAAACTGGTGAACACGCACCTCGCCTTCGTCATGGCAGGCGCCCTCGTCTGCCTCATGGGCCTCATCGCCGCCGGCCTGTGGATGCTCGCCGAACAGAAGCGCGAGGCCGCCTGGGCCGCCCGCCGCCAGGCCACGATCGGCGGCTATCTCAAGCCCAAGCTCTCGGCCGGCCCGGCGCTCATCCTCTCGGCCCGCCAGGCCGAAAAGCCCGCAACCCTGCTGGCCCAGATCCACCGCCTGGTGAACTGGCGCGAAGACCGCCGCTCGCAATATCCGATGACCTGGTGGGGCGTGCTGCTCGTCATGCTGGGCCCGGCCACCGTGGGCGGCCTGCTGGCCACCAAGGTGCTGGGCACGCTCGGCTGGGCCGGCGTTCCGGCGCTCGATCTGCTGCTCACCCGCCTGTTCCTCGGCCACTGCACCGGCAAAATCTCGCGTGAGCTGCTCAGCCAGTTCCCCGATGCGCTCTCCATGGTCGCCCGCTCCGTCCGCGTCGGCGTGCCGCTGGGCGAAGCCATCAAGGTCGTCGCCCGCGAAGGCCTGATCCCCACGCGCGAGGAATTCAGCCGCGCTGCCGATGCGGTGGCGATCGGCGTGGACCTCGAAATCGCCCTCGTCGAAATGGCCGAGCGCAACGACCTGCCGGAATACCGCTTCTTCGCCACCGCGCTGGCGCTGCAGAGCCAGACCGGCGGCGGGCTGACCGAAACGCTCGACACGCTGGCCGACACCATTCGCAAGCGCGAAGCCGCCCGCAAGCGCGGCAACGCGCTGGCCTCGGAGGCGAAAACCAGCATCTACGTGCTCACCGTGCTGCCCGTCGTCAGCGGCGTCATGCTGTGGGTCTCCAACCCGGATTACATCGACATCCTGTTCACCACCGATGGCGGCAACAAGCTGCTCGCCATCGCGGTCGGCATGCTGTTCACCGGGCTCGCCTGCATGCAGCAGATCGTCAAGCGCAGCCTCTCCTGATGCCGCCCGCCCGCATTTCAGCTCACCCCGGAGATTTGGCATGATGAACCTGCCGCTGCCCGCTCCCGTGCTCGGCGCCATGGCGCTGGCCTTCGTCGGCGGCTCCTACGCCCTGCTCCGCACCATCGACCAGCAGGAACGCGTACGCGCCCGCCTCTCGCGCGTCACCTCGCTGGATTCGGCCGGCCTGCCGCTCGAAGGCCGCCGCGAAGGCACGAAGTTCCTCGATCTAATCGCCAAGTTCGGCGCCGCCGCCGCAAAAAGCGGCATCCTGTCGGACACCACCCGCGCCCAGCTCGAACAGACCATCGCGCAAGCCGGCCTGCGCGGCAGCCGCGTCTTCGGCCTGTTCTTCGGCAGCAAGATCCTGCTGATGTTCGGCCTGCCCACGATGGCCTACCTGCTCATCAACGGCCATGGCTTCGGCACCACCACCTTCTACGCCATCCTCGGCGCCGCCTTCGCGGTCGGCATGCTCGCACCCGATTTCTTCATCAAGCAGATGCGGGGCGCGCATCTGAAAAAAGTCGAACGCGGCCTGCCCGATGCGCTCGACATGATGGTCATCTGCGCCCAGGCCGGCCTGGGGCTGGAAACCGCGATCGACCGCGTGGCGCAGGAATTCATCTTCGCCAACCCGGCCGTCGCCACCGAACTGGCCATCTGCTCGAGCGAGATGCGCATCGGCACCGACCGGCGTACCGCCCTGCTCTCGCTGGGCGACCGCACCGGACTGGAATCGATGCGCCGCCTCGCCGGCACGCTGATCCAGACCATGCAGTTCGGCACCCCGCTCAGCCAGGCGCTGCGCGTGCTCGCCGCCGAAATGCGCACCGACAACCTCACCCGGTTCGAGGAGAAAGCCGCCCGCCTGCCGGTCTTCCTCACGCTGCCCATGATCGTTTTCATCCTGCCCTGCGTCTTCATCATCGTCGGCGGGCCGGCAGGCCTGCAGATCAGCAAGACCCTCGGCGGCCACTAAGGTATTTCAAAATGTCAAAATCCTCAGCACACCGCGCCTGCCACCTGCCGCGCCTGCGCATGGCGGCCACCCTCCCGCTGCTGGCCCTGCTCGCCGCCTGCCAGCACACGCCGCAAGGCCAGATCGCCAGCAGCGGCCCCAGCATCCAGGCCGCGCGCGACGCACTCAACGAGGGTGAGGCCGGCACCTCGCTCGCCATCGCCCGCGGCGTGCTCGCCTCGCAGCCCAACAACACGGCCGCCCTCACCCAGGCCGGCGACGCCCAGGCCGTGCTGGGCGACCGCCTGGCCGCCGACGCCAGCTACCGCCACGCCTTGGCACTCAACCCGCACGATCAGCACGCCCGCCTCGGCTTGGGCAAACTCGCCGTGCGCGACAACATCGCCGCCGCCGAAAGCATGTTCCGCGCCGTGGCCGCCGACTATCCGCGCAGCCCGCTGGTGCTCAACGATCTCGGCTACGTGCTCGATCTGCAGGAACGCCACGCCGAAGCACAGGCCGTCTACCGCAGCGCGCTGGCGATCGACCCGGGCCGCATTTCCACCCGCGTCAACTACGCGCTCTCGCTGGCGCTCAGCGGCCAGGCCGACCGCGCCGAGCAGATGATGCGCGACGTCGCCGCCAGCAGCACCGCCACACCCCGCGTCCGCGTCGATTTCGCGCTGGCCCAGGTGATGGCCGGCCACGACCGCGAAGCCGCCGGCACGCTGGGCGCCGAGCTCTCGCCGGCCGAAGCCCAATCGGCGATCACCGGCATGGCCCAGCTCCGCCCCGCCAGCGTCGTCAGCAAGTAACCCGCCCAAACGCGCCGCCGCCGCCGCTCGCGCCCAAGCGACAGCGGCGGCGGCCCGGTTTTCCAAAGCCCGCCTCGTGCTCTAAGCCTTGCCCATGACCCAGATCCCAGCCACCCTCATCCCCGGCGACGGCATCGGCCCCGAAATCGTCGCCAGCGTCACCACTGTGCTCGACGCGCTGGGCGCCCCCTTCGCGTGGGAGACGGCGCCCGCCGGCCTGGCCGCCATCGCCAGTCACGGCGACCCGCTGCCGCCCAGCACGCTGGAGAGCATCCGCACCACCAAGCTGGCGCTGAAAGGCCCGCTCACCACGCCGGTCGGCGGCGGCTTCAAATCCGTCAACGTGGAGCTGCGCCGCGAATTCGAGCTGTTCGCCAACATGCGCCCGGCCACCACGCTCATCCCCGGCGGCCGCTACGACGATATCGACATCACGCTCGTGCGCGAAAACCTCGATGGCTTCTACGCCGCCTTCGAACACTACATGCCGGTCGGCAACGACCAGCGCGCGGTCGCCTTCTCCGCCGGCTTCAACACCCGCGCCGGCTGCCGCCGCATCATCCGCCACGCCTTCGAATACGCCGTCGCCAACGGCCGCAAGCGCGTCACCATCGTCCACAAGGCCAATATCCTGAAGGCGCTCACCGGCATCTTCCTCGATGTCGGCCGCGAGATCGCGCCGGAATACGAAGGCCGCGTCGCCATGGACGACCGCATCGTGGATGCCTGCGCCATGCAGCTCGTCCTCAATCCCTGGCAGTTCGACGTCATCGTCACCACCAACCTGTTCGGTGACATCCTCTCCGATCTCATCGCCGGCCTGATCGGCGGGCTGGGCCTGGCACCCGGCGCCAATATCGGCGCCAACGCCGCCATCTTCGAAGCCGTCCACGGCTCGGCCCCCGACATCGCCGGCCGCGGCGTCGCCAATCCCGTGGCCCTCATGCTCGCCGCCGGCCTCATGCTCGATCATGCCGGCCACAAGCCGCTGGCCGACACGCTGCGCGCCGCCATCCGCCAGGCCGTCGTGGCCGACGGCGTGCGCACGCGCGATCTCGGCGGCACCGCAACCACCGCGGAGATCACCGCCGCCATCCTCAAACGCGTCGGCTGAACGGCCCGCGTTACTTCAAATCGCCCGCGCTACTTCAAATCATACGTGTAATCGTAAGCGCTGCCCTTGGCGTCGCGCGCGTGCAGCCGCATCTCGCCGCGTGCACCGCTGAACTCGCCGGTCCCGCCGGTCACCGCCAGCGTCGAATTGCCGGCATCCAGGAACGGCCCGTCCACCACGATCTGCCCGTGCGCCAGGCTCAGCGTCCAGTGGCACTCATAAATCTGCCCCACCACCAGGCGCACGCAATAGCCCTGGTCGCTGCCCATGCGCATCGTATTGTCGGCGTCGTACACCGGATTATAGAAGGTCAGGATATCGCCCACGTTGTCGGCGCCGCTGCCGCCATGCACATGCGTGGCGTTGCCCTCCGCGCGCTCCACCAGCCGCAACGTCGCCGCCTGCGCGCTGGCCATGCAGGCCACCAGGCCCACCGCCATCCCGGCCAAAACCCTGTTCCACATCATCTGCCCATCCCTCACCGGCTGCTCTGCTGATGCGTATAGCCCGGCGGCGTGGCGAACACCTCCTCGCCCTGCGGCGTGTAGGCCACGTGCACGGCCTGCATCAGCACGCGCGTGCCGGCGATCGCGCGCAGCAGCACGCCGTCATCGGTGTAGCAGGCCAGCGTCTCCTGCCCGCGCGTATCCACCGTGCGCCATTCCGTGCAGGCCAGCCCGTCCACGTTCGCCGGCGCCACGCGGGTGAAACCCGCCCCGCCGCCCGGCTGGTCGGCATTGCGCGGGCTGGGCAGGTCGATCACCTCGCGGCTGCCGTCATTCACCAGCGCCATGCGGTGCGCGCCGAAATCCAGCACCATCCAGTTGCCCGAAGTCGGCAGGTCCACCCGCTGCTGCCGCCGCGCCGCCGACCAGCGCAGCCGCTGCAGCAGGCTCGCCGCCCCGCCCCCCGGCACCGGCACGCGATACGTCACGTCCACGTCGCGCGTCGGCTGCACCACCGGGCCGGGCTGCGCACCCCCCTGCGCCAAGGCCGGCCCGGCCATCATGCCAGCCAACGCCACCCAGGCCAGCCGCCTCACGGCGCGCCACCCCCGAACCCGTCCAGCGGCAGCGATCCGGCGTTGCTGTAATCCTCCGGCCGGCGGAACAGCACCGGGTCCAGCGCGCCGAACTGCACGCGGGTCGCCCGCACGCGCCCTAGCAGCCCGTGCCGGTCCGCCGCCTGGCCCTGCAGGATCACCCCGTCGACGGTGATGCACGCCTGCGCCTGCCCCTGTGCGGAGGCGGCGGTCCACTCGGTGCAAACCAGCCCGGCCACGCTGTGCTGGTTGTGCCGCTCGAAGCGCGCGCCCCGCAGCACCGTGCGCTCCGGGTCGTAGGCACCCACGCCCACCGTCGCATACAGCTTCAGCATCGGCAGCAGGATGGTGGCCACCCCCTCGGGCCGGTCCACGATGAACGCCGTCGGCAGCTCCGCGCTGGTTACCCGCAGATGCCGCCCGCCCGCCTCGATGGCTACGTGCACATCCAGCGGCGCATGGTCGCGCGGCGTCACCGCATACTCCACCGTCACGTCACGCAGCGGCACCAGCAGCGGCGCGGCCTGCGCCGCCGAGGCGCTGAGGAGGAGGGCGGCAAGGGCATGATGCATGCCCCGAAGGGAGCCGCCGGCGCGCGGAAATGCAAGCGCTACCTCATGGCAGGCTGTCCAGGAAGGCCAGGGGCTCTGCCCCTGGACCCCGTTGGGGTCTGAGACCCCAAACCCCCAATCACTCTAAGTCAAGGATTTCAAAGGCTCGCCTTTGATTGGGTCAAGGGGCAAAGCCCCTTGCCTGAACCCTGCTAAAGCGCCGCAATCGCACCGGCCAGCGCCTCGCCCCCCGGATCGCTGATCCAGCGCGCAGGCTGCCGCGCCGCCCGCTCCAGCATCGCCTTGTAGGCGTCGCGCGGCACCTCGCAGGCGCCGAACTGGCTCAGATGCGCGGTCACGAACTGCGTATCCAGCAGGCTGAAGCCGCCCAGCCGCAGCCGCGCCACCAGATGCACCAGCGCCACCTTGGAAGCATCGCGCGCCGTGCTGAACATGCTCTCGCCGAAGAACGCCCCGCCCAGCACCACCCCGTACAGCCCGCCCACCAAGCCGTCCTCCAGCCACACCTCGATGCTGTGGGCATGCCCGCGCGCATGCAGCGCGCCGAACAGCCGCTCGATGTCGCCGTTGATCCAGGTATCCTCCCGCCCCGCCCCGGGCGCCGCACAGCCGGCGATCACCCCGGCAAAATCGACGTTCGCGGTCACCCGGTAGCCGCCGCTGGCCACCGTGCGCCGCAGCCGCCGCGGCAGGTGGAAACCGTCCAGCGGCAATATCCCGCGCTGCTCGGGGTCGAGCCAGTACAGCCGGTCGCCGCCGCGTGTTTCCGCCATCGGAAACAGGCCGGCGCGATAGGCGCGCAGCATCAGATCGGGGGTCACGTCGAAGTGCCGCCTGGACATGGCGGCCAGTTTGGCGAAAGCATCGCCCCACCGCCACCCCGAACATGGCCCGCCCACCAGGAGACCGCCGATGGACACCCACGCCCCCGAGCTCAAGAAGCTGCGCTTCGACCCGCCGCTGCGCGGCCGCATCTACGACAGCATCGCCGAAACCATCGGCAACACCCCGCTGGTGCGCATCCCGCGCATCACGCGTGAGGACGGCATCGCCGCCGACATCTGCCTCAAGCTGGAATTCTTCAACCCGACCAGCAGCGTGAAGGACCGTATCGGCGTCAACATGATCCTGGCGATGGAAGCCGCCGGCACCATCCTGCCCGACAGCACCATAATCGAGCCCACCTCTGGCAACACCGGCATCGGCCTCGCCTTCATGTGCGCCAGCCGCGGCTACCGCCTCATCCTCACCATGCCGGAAAGCGTCAGCGTCGAACGCCGCAAGATGCTCGCCTTCCTCGGCGCCCAGATCGAACTCACGCCCAAGGCCGGCGGCATGCGCGCCGCTATCAGCCGCGCCGAGGAGCTGCTGGCCACCATCCCGCACGCCGTCAGCCCCAACCAGTTCGGCAACGGCGCCAATCCGGAAATCCACCGCAACACCACGGCCGAGGAAATCTGGCACGATACCGCCGGCCAGGTGGATGCCGTCGTCAGCGGTGTCGGCACCGGCGGCACCCTCACCGGGGTGGGCCAGGTTCTCAAGCAGCGCAACCCGGCCATCCGCATGGTCGCCGTCGAACCCGAAGCCAGCCACGTCCTCTCCGGCGGCGAGCCCGGCCCGCATCCGCTGCAAGGCCTGGGCGCCGGCTTCGTGCCTGCCGTGCTGCAAACCGGGCTGATCGACGAGGTGATCCAGGTCGGCAACGAGGAAAGCTTCGCCGCCGCCCGCCGCCTCGCCCGCACCGAAGGCATCCCCGGCGGCATCTCGTCCGGCTCGGCGCTCGTGGCTGCCCTGCGCCTGGGCGCCCGGCCAGAGATGGCCGGCAAGCGCATCGTCACGATCATCCCCTCGTTCGCCGAGCGCTACATCTCCACCGCGCTGTTCGATTGAGCCGAAGCGGGCGCCCGCCCTCCCGGGCAGGCGCCCGCCCCGCTACGCCATGCTAGCCAGCAGCAAAACCTTCGCCCTGCGCATGATCCCCTACGGCGTGCACATCGTCACCGCGCGCGATGCTGCCGGCTTCCCGTACGCGGCCACCACCCACTGGGTCACGCAAACCTCGTTCGCGCCGCCGCTGGTCACCGTGGCCCTGCCCGCCGCCAGCCCCATCTACGCCGCCATCCGCGCCACCAACGCCTTCACGCTCCACATGCTGGGCCGCGACGACGCCGCCGAGGCGCTGGCCTTCACCCAGCGCCCCGCCGAGCCGCGCGGCGCCACCCTCTCCGGCTGGGGCGTCAAACCCTCGCCCGCCACCGGCCTGCCGCTGCTCGACGATGCACCCGCCGTGCTGGAACTCGCCGTGCGCGCCGTGCTGGAATTCGGCGACCACCACCCGATCATCGCCGAAGTGATCGAAGCCCACATGCGCCTGCCCGAACAGGCCAGGCCGGACGAGATGGTGCTGCACCTGTGCGAACTGGGGGAGCGCTACTTCTATGGCGGATGAACCCCCCACCCGATTCGCCGCGCTGCAACGCGCCGCCGCGTTCTGCGCCGCCTACGGCCTGCGCACGCCCGTCATCATGGCACCCATGGCCGGCGCCTGCCCGCCGGCGCTGGCCGCCGCGGTCGCCAATGCCGGCGGCATGGGCGCGTGCGGCGCGCTGCTGATGCCGCCCGCCGCGCTCGCCGCCTGGGTGGCGGCCTTCCGCGCCGCCGCCACCGGCCCGCTCCTGCTCAACCTCTGGGTGCCCGACCCGCCGCCGCCCCGCGATCCGGCGCACGAAGCCCGCCTGCGCGACTATCTCGCCACCTGGGCGCCCGCCGGCGCCCCCGCCGACACCGAAGCCGCCCTGCCCGATTTCGCCGCCCAGTGCGACGCCCTGCTCGACGCCGCCCCGGCCGCCATCTCCAGCATCATGGGCCTGTTCCCGCCCGGCCTCGTCGCCCGCGCCCGCCAGCGCGGCATCGCCTGGTGGGCCACCGTCACCACCGTGGCCGAGGCCCGCGCGGCCGAAGCCGCCGGCGCGCAGGTGCTCGTCGCCCAAGGTGCGGAAGCCGGCGGCCACCGCGGCTGCTTCGATGCCGCCACCGCCGAGGCGCAATCCGTCGGCCTGTTCGCCCTGCTGCCCGCCATCGCGGACGCCACCCGCCTGCCGATCGTGGCCGCCGGCGGCATCGCCGACGCGCGCACCGCGGCGGCCGCCCTCCTGCTCGGCGCCAGCGCCGTCCAGCTCGGCACCGCCCTCCTCCGCAGCCCCGAAGCCGCCATCCACCCCGCCTGGGCCGACGCTCTGGCCGCAGCCGCACCCGAAGATACAAGCCTCACCCGCGCCTTCAGCGGCCGCGCCGGCCGCAGCCTGGCCACCGCCTATGTCCGCGCCGCCGCCGGCCCCGCAGCACCGCCGCCCGCCCCCTACCCCATCCAGCGCGGCCTCACCCGCGCGCTGCGCGAAGCCGGCGCCACCACCGGCCGGCTCGACCAGATGCAGAGCTGGGCCGGCCAATCCGCCCGGCTGGCTTGCGCCGAACCCGCCGCCGCCATCGTCACCCGCATCGCCCAAGGCATGCACGCCCTGCTCGCCTGAGCCCCCGCCCGCCGGCCGCCTCCCGAACTTGACCCAGGGTGGCCTTTCCGCCATGCAGCCTGCCGCACGCGCGCGGCCCGTCCGGGCCCGCAGGACTGCGCGTGCCCACTCCCAACCATCGGCGAACGGATTACAGACACTATGCGCGACAAGGGTGACTTCCTGTTCACGTCCGAATCGGTCTCCGAAGGCCATCCGGACAAGGTCGCCGACCGCATCAGCGACACCGTGCTCGATGCCTTCCTCACCGCCGATCCGCTGTCCCGCGTCGCCTGCGAAACCATGGTCACCACCAACCGCATCATCCTGGCCGGCGAAACCCGCGGCCCGGAAAGCGTCAGCCACGAAATGCTCATGCACCTGGCCCGCGAGGCCGTGCGCGACATCGGCTACGACCAGGAAGGCTTCTCCTGGCGCCACGCCCATGTCGAATGCCACCTGCACGCCCAAAGCCAGGATATCGCCGTCGGCGTGGACAGCGCCGGCAACAAGGATGAAGGCGCCGGCGACCAGGGCATCATGTTCGGCTACGCCACCACCGAAACGCCAAGCCTGATGCCGGCGCCGATCCACTATGCCCACCTCATCCTGCGCCGCATCAGCGAACTGCGCCGCGCCAACGACCCGCGCGCCGCCGGCCTGCTGCCCGATGCCAAAAGCCAGGTCACGCTGCGCTACGTGGACGGCAAGCCGGTCGGCGCCACCTCCGTCGTGCTCTCCACCCAGCACGAGGCGGGCATGAGCCAGGAAGCCATCCAGCACGCAATCCGCCCCCTCATCGCCGAGGCACTCCCCGACGGCTGGATGTGCGCCGACGACGAACTCTACATCAACCCTACCGGCAACTTCGTCATCGGCGGGCCCGACGGCGATTGCGGGCTGACCGGCCGCAAGATCATCGTGGACACCTACGGCGGCGCGGCCCCGCACGGCGGCGGCGCCTTCTCCGGCAAGGACCCCACCAAGGTGGACCGCAGCGCCGCCTACGCCGCCCGCTACCTCGCCAAGAACGTTGTCGCCGCCGGCCTGGCCGAGCGCTGCACCCTGCAGATCAGCTACGCCATCGGCGTCGCCTACCCGCTCAGCGTCTATGTCGAGCTGCACGGCACCGGGCAGGACGTGGACGAGGCGCATCTGGAGCGCACCCTGCGCGAGCTGATGAACCTTTCGCCCCGCGGCATCCGCGAGCACCTGCACCTCAACGCACCCATCTACGTGCCCACCAGCGCCTACGGGCATTTCGGCCGGACGGCGGAAAACGGGCTGTTCACCTGGGAGCAGACCGATCTGGTTCCGGCTTTGCGCTCGGCGTTCAACAGGTAAGGTCCCTGCGCTGTCGCGGGGATAGGCCGGAGATGGGCGTGGAGGTGAAGGCGCCGCCGGATCGGCTTTATGGGCGGCAGCGGACGCATGCGCTGCGGCCGCGCCAGCAATTGCTGCTCGACGTCACCTTGCCGCGCCTGGCGCTCAGCCCTTTCTCGCCGCCGGTCACCGAAACCTGGCTCGAAGTCGGCTTCGGCGGCGGCGAGCACAGCCGCGCCACGATCGCCGCCAACCCGCAGGCCGGCCTGATCGCCTGCGAAGTCTTCGAACAGGGCCTCTGCTCGCTCCTCGCCGCCCTGGTCCCCGAAGGCGGCGAGGCCACGGCACCCTTGCCGCCCAACCTGCGCATCTGGCCCGACGACGCCCGCACCCTGCTGCGCGCCCTGCCCGAAGCCAGCCTGCACCGCCTCTTCCTGCTCTTCCCCGACCCCTGGCCCAAAGCCCGCCACGCCAAGCGTCGCTTCGTCCACCCCGAAACCGTCTCGCTCGTCGCCAGCCGCATGGCCCCCGGCGCCGAATGGCGCATCGCCACCGACGACCCGACCTACCAGGCCTGGGTCACCGAAGTGATGACCGCCCGGCCGGAGTTCGAACCCGCCACGCCCGCCGCTGAACGCCCCGCGGGCTGGCCACCCACCCGCTACGAAGCCAAAGCCCACGCGGCCGGCCGCACCCCGCTTTACTGGCGCTTCATCCGGCGCGGTGCCGCCTAGCCCCGGCCCGCATCCCCGCCGCCCAGCACGCTCTCGGGCAGCATGCGCTGCAACTCGGGCTCGCGGTCCAGCCACTGGTGCTTCAGCGCGCCCGCCACGTGCAGCGCGAACACCGCCAGCAGCACCCAGCCCAGCACGCCATGGATCTGCGCGAATATGCTGTGGATCTGCTCCTTGGTCGCCGGGTCCTGGTCCTGGATGAAGCCCAGCCGGAACCACGGAATGACCCCGAACAGCCGCAACGGATTGCCCGCCGCCCCCTTCCACGCGCTGTCATGGATCCAGCCGGTGATCGGCATCAGAAAGATCAGCGCATACAGGCTGTAATGCGCCGCATGCGCCAGCATCCGCTCCCACTTCTTGTAGTGCGCGGGCATCGCCGGCGGCGGGTTCGCGTAGCGCCACAGCAGCCGCATGATCGCCAGGCCCAGCACCGTCAGCCCGATCGACTTGTGCAGGTTCACCATCGGCCGCTCGGCCGATTTCGGCAGGCTGTCCACCGTCCAGATGATCAGGAAATTGGCCGCGATCCCCGCGGCCACCAGCCAGTGGAACAGCATCGCCAGCCTGGTGTAGCGGGCCGGCGCGCGGCCGGGGCTGGCGGCATGGATGGCAGTGGCGGACAGGGCAGCCTCCTGGTGCGACGAGGGAAAGGTGTGCGCAATCGTCAGCCCCGGCGATGCAGCCCGGCCTGCGCCACCCACATTGGCATGCGATGCACATAGCCCCAACCCTGCTTGCGCCAACCGCCGCCCTGCCGGATGCCGCGCGCCGCCCGGCCGCGCCACCCCCGCACAGCGCCGCCGCGCTGGACCGCGCCTTCCGCGCCGCCTCGCCGCGCCGCCAGAAGCTCACCACCCCGGCGGCCAGCCTGCTCATCCACGGCGCCGTGCTCGGCCTGTGGCTCGTCCTGCTGCTGCGCGCCTTCGGCGGCGGCGGCGTCTTCGCCTGGTCCACCGGCATCGTCTACGTGGGCTACGACACGGCCCTGCTCGGCTTCGTCGCCTGGCAGAGTTGGCGGCTGCTCAAACCCGCCGCCCCACCCCCCGCCGGCGCCCAGCGCGCTACCCTCGGCGTCATCGTCGCCGCCCATAACGAGGCAGCCATCCTGCCGCGCACGCTGGCCGCCCTGTTCGCCCAGCACGACGCGCCGGACCAGATCGTGGTCGCCGACGACGGCTCCTTCGACGCCACCGCCGCACTGATGGCCGGCTACGGCCTGGCCCCGCCGCCCCCCGGCACGCTCAGCCCCGCTTCCCCCGCCCACCCCGCCTTGCACTGGCTGCGCCTGCCCCACGGCGGCAAGGCCCGCGCGCTCAACCAGGCGATCGCCCTGGTCCACACCGACGTGCTGCTCACCGTGGACGCCGACACCCTGCTCGACCCCGGGGCCATCGCCGCCATGCGCGCGGCCTTCACCGCCGACCCTGCCCTGGTGGCCGCCACCGGCGTGCTCACGCCCATCTGCCGCGGCGGCGCCTGGGCCGGCTTCTTCGAGTGGTTCCAGACCTACGAATACGTCCGCAACTTCCTCTCCCGCTACGCCTGGAGCCGGCTCGACAGCCTGCTCCTCATCTCCGGCGCCTTCGCCGGCTTCCGCCGCACGGCCCTGATCGAGGTCGGCGGCTTCGATGCCGATTGCCTGGTCGAGGATTACGAGCTGATCCACCGCCTGCTGCGCACCTCCGCCCGCAACGCCAGCGCCTGGCACACCGCCGTGCTCGGCCGCGCCCGCGCCTCCACCGATGCCCCGGCCACCCCCGGCGCCTTCCTGCGCCAGCGCCGCCGCTGGTTCGGCGGCTTCCTGCAGACCCAGTTCTGGTATCGCGACATGGTCGGCAGCCGGGCCTATGGCTGGCTCGGCCTGGCCATGCTGCCGGTCAAGGCCGCCGACACGCTGCAACCCCTCTACGGCCTCACCGCCATCGGGCTGCTCGCCTGGTTCCTCGCCACCGGCCGCTTCGCCATCCTGCTGCCCGCCGCCGGCATCATGGCCGCCAAGATCGGCATCGATCTCGCCTTCCACCTCTGGTCCGTCGTCCTCTACCGCCGCTGGACCGGCGACGTGCGCAGCGCCACCCTGCCGGCCGCCCTGCTGGCCGCCCTGGCCGAACCCTTCACCTTCCAGATCTTCCGCCACACCGGCGCCGCCATGGGCTGGTGGGTGTTCCTCACCGGCCGCACCGAATGGGGCACGCAAAGCCGCTTCGGCGCCGTGCCGGAAGCCGCAGCCGGCGAGTAGGCCCGCCCATCACCCAGCCCCACCACCCCTCGCTTGCCACTACCCGCGCGCCGCACCACGTTGCGCACCGGCCCGCCCACCGCCGGCGGAATCAGGAGACGACCACGCCTATGACGCAGACCTGGACCCCCATCGACCGCACCCGCCTGGACGAGGACGCGCCCGACCACGATCCCGACAGCCCGGACGTGCCCACCCCGCAGGGCCCCGATCAGTCCGAGCCCGACGAGAACAAGGCCATGGGCACCCCGATCAACGAGCTCGAGCACCGCCTGCTCAAGCAGCGCAAGGTGCTGATCTTCGGCGCCATCGACGACAAGATCGCCCGCGACGTCACCGGCCGCCTGCTCGCCCTCGCCAGCGCCTCCTCCGAGCCGATCGACGTCTACGTCAACTCGCCGGGCGGCCACGTCGAAAGCGGCGACACCATCCACGACATGATCCGCTTCGTGGATGCCGAAGCGCCCGTGCGCATGATCGGCACCGGCTGGGTCGCCAGCGCCGGCGCGCTGATCTTCCTCGCCGGCCACAAGCACCGCCGCTACTGCCTGCCGCAAACCCGCTTCCTGCTGCACCAGCCCATGGGCGGCGTGCGCGGCCCGGCGGTCGACATCGCCATCGAGGCGCGCGAAATCATCAAGATGCGCGAACGCCTCAACCGCCTGATCGCGCACGAAACCGGCCAGGATTACGACAAGGTCGCGCGCGATACGGACCGGAATTACTGGATGAGCGCCGAGGAGGCGATTGCTTATGGGATGCTCAACAAAATTATTCGAAGCATCAAGGATCTGAAGTAAGGCAAGGCCTTTTTTTTCGAGAAAAAGAAGCAAAAAGCTTTTGTCTGTTTGCTTGCGGAGCGATCCGTTCTGAACCGCAGGCGTCCGCACTGGCGGGGATGAACTTGGTGCGGTGCTGGCGGTTGTGCCAGCATCGCGCCGAGCCTCGGCGCGCCTCCGGAGGCCACTACCATGCGCCCACCCGCCGCCGCTGTCGTGGCTTACGGCACCGTGTTCGCCGCCCAGCTCGCCGGCGCACGCTTCAATCCTTCGCCCACCCATCCGCGCACGGCCGCCTGGTATCTCGCGTTGCGCAAGCCGTCCTTCACGCCCCCCGGCCCGGTCTTCGGCGCAGCCTGGACGGCGCTCGACGCGCTGCTCGGCTATGCCGGCCGCCGCCTGCTGATGGCGCCGCCCTCCCCGGCCCGCTCGGCGGCGCTCGGGGCCTGGTCGCTCAACCTGCTGGGTATCGCCGGCTTCAATTGGGTGCTGTTCGGCCGCCGGCGGCTGGACGAAGCGCTGGAAGTCTCGGCCGGCATGGTCGCCACCGCGGCCGCCACCGCGGTGGCCGCCGCCGTGGTGGACCGCCGCGCCGCCCGCGCCTGCCTGCCCCTACTAGGCTGGGTAGTCTTTGCAGCCATCCTGCAGGAAGAAGTCTGGCGCAGAAACTAACCGAGTGAGGGTTTGGGGTTTCAAACCCCAACGGGGTCCAGGGGCAGAGCCCCTGGCCTTCCCCCAGCCCTTGGCGCGCGTTGACCCCACCATACCTATAACTTATCCACGCTGCGCCGCACCAAGCCGCCCGCCCGGGGCCAGGAGTTTGCCGATCCCATGAACGATATCCGCGACGCGTTGCTGGTCGCCAGGAACTCCGAGGCGAAACTGGTCCACCGGCCGGTCTCTCCGCATATCGGCATCTACCGCTGGCCGGTCACCATGTTCGCCTCCATCCTCAACCGCGCCACCGGCATCGCACTCTCGGTCGGCTCGCTGTTGCTGGTGTGGTGGCTGGCCGCCGCCGCCGCCGGGCCGCAGGCCTTCGCCCACGTGCAGTCGTTCATCGCCTCGCCGGTGGGCCTCATCCTGCTCCTCGGCTGGACCGCGGCGCTGTTCTACCACTTCTTCGGCGGCATCCGGCACCTGGTGTGGGATACCGGCCGCGGCCTGGCCAAGCCCAGCCTCAATCCCTGGACGTGGGTCATCCTCGGCCTCACGGCCGCGGCCACCGCCGGGGTGTGGGTCGCCGGCTATCTCTCGATCGCGGGGGCCTGAACCATGGGTGCCGGACAGAACACCAAGGCCGCCGCCGCCCAGGTCACCGTCATGCGCAGCCAGCTCGGCCGCGTGCGCGGCGCCGGTGCCGCCCATGCCGGCTCGCACCATTGGAAGGCCGAGCGCGTCACCGCGATCGCGCTGGTGCCGCTCACCGTCTGGTTCGTCATCGCCGTGCTCGGCCATCTCGGCGCCGACCAGGCCGTGGTCGCGCAATGGGCCGGCCAGCCGCTCAACGCGGCGCTGCTGCTGGCGCTGATCGCCATGAACTTCCACCACATGCACCTGGGCTTGCAGGTGGTGTACGAGGACTACATTCATAACATTCCGCGGCGCGAGGCTGCGATACTCGCCACCCGCGGCGCTTGCCTGCTGCTCGGCCTGCTCGCCGCCATCAGCGTGATCAAGCTCGCCGCAGCGGCGCATTGAACGAGGCGGACCAACACAGATGAACGCGATCTCCAAGCCGTCGCACGCCGCCTACCAGGTGATCGACCACACCTATGACGTGGTCGTGGTGGGCGCCGGCGGTTCCGGCCTGCGCGCCACCCTGGGCACCGGCGCCGCCGGCCTGAAAACCGCGTGCCTCACTAAGGTGTTTCCTACCCGCTCTCACACGGTGGCCGCCCAGGGCGGCATCGGCGCTTCGCTCGGCAACATGGGCGAGGACGACTGGCGCTGGCACATGTACGACACCGTCAAGGGCTCGGACTGGCTGGGCGACCAGGACGCCATCGAATACATGTGCCGCGAGGCGGCCCCGGCCGTCTATGAGCTCGAGCATTACGGCATGCCGTTCAGCCGCACCGAAGACGGCAAGATCTACCAGCGCCCGTTCGGCGGCCACATGAAGGATTACGGCAAGGAGCCGGCCCAGCGCGCCTGTGCCGCCGCCGACAGCACCGGCCACGCCATGCTGCACACGCTGTATCAGCAGTGCCTCAAGCACGAGGTGGAGTTCTTCATCGAGTTCATCGCGCTCGACCTCATCATGGACGACGAGGGCGTCTGCCGCGGTGTCACCGCCTGGTGCCTCGAAGACGGCACCATCCACCGCTTCCGCGCCCAGCTCGTCATCCTGGCCACCGGCGGCTACGGCCGCGCCTATCTCTCCTGCACCAGCGCCCACACCTGCACCGGCGATGGCGGCGGCATGGCCATGCGCGCCGGCCTGCCGACTCAGGATATGGAATTCGTGCAGTTCCACCCTACCGGCATCTTCCCCGCCGGCTGCCTGATCACCGAGGGCGCCCGCGGCGAAGGCGGCTACCTGACCAACTCCGAAGGCGAGCGCTTCATGGAGCGCTACGCCCCGACAGCGAAGGATCTCGCCTCGCGCGACGTGGTCAGCCGCTCGATGACCATCGAGATCAACGAGGGCCGCGGCGTCGGCCCCAACAAGGACCACATCCTGCTTCATCTGGAGCATCTGGGCGCCGACCTGCTGCACGAGCGCCTGCCCGGCATCAGCGAGACCGCGCGCGTCTTCGCCGGCGTGGACGTCAACAAGGCGCCGATCCCGGTGCTGCCCACCGTGCACTACAACATGGGCGGCATCCCCACGAACTTCCGCGGTGAGGTGATCAACCCCACCCGCAACAACCCCGATGCCACCGTGCCCGGCCTGATGGCAGTCGGCGAGGCAGCCTGCGTGTCGGTGCACGGTGCCAACCGCCTGGGCACCAACTCGCTGCTCGATCTGGTGGTGTTCGGCCGCGCCGCCGGCCACCGCGCCGCCGAGATCGTCACCCCCGGCGCCAGCCAGGCCCCGCTCCCCGCCCGCGCCGGCGAGGCCAGCCTCGACCGCTTCGACTGGACCCGCCACGCCAACGGCAACACCCCGGTCAGCCATCTGCGCGAGACTCTGCAGCGCACCATGCAGCGCCACGCCGCCGTCTTCCGCGACAGCCAGAGCCTCACCGAAGGCGTCCACAAGATGAGCAATCTGTGGGGCGGCCTGTCGGACATGTCGGTCAGCGACCGCGGCCTGATCTGGAACTCCGACCTGGTCGAAGCCCTGGAGCTGCAGAACCTCGTGCGCAACGCCTCGGCCACCATGGTCAGCGCCGAAGCCCGCAAGGAAAGCCGCGGCGCCCAGGCCCATGACGACTTCCCCGACCGCGACGACGCCGAGTGGATGAAGCACAGCCTCTCCTGGGTCGGCGACAACGGCGAGGTCGCCCTGGATTACCGCCCCGTCCGCATGCAGACCCTAACCAACGAAGTCCAAGTCTTCCCCCCCAAGAAGCGCGTTTATTAACTTACAGATGACGGGGGGTCTGGGGGGGATGGCACATCTCCCCCAGCCTTCCTTGGAGAGTACGAATGGTAGAGCTAACGCTCCCCAAGAACAGCAAAGTAGGCAAAGGCAGAACCTTCCCAAAACCGGAAGGTGCCACCCGCACCAAAGAGTTCCGCATCTACCGCTGGAACCCCGATGACGGCCAGAACCCGGTCATCGACACCTACACGCTCGATCTGGACCGCGTAGGCCCGATGGTGCTCGACGCGCTGATCTACATCAAGAACGAGATCGACCCGACGCTCACCTTCCGACGCTCCTGCCGCGAGGGCATCTGCGGCTCCTGCGCCATGAACATCGATGGCGGCAACACGCTGGCCTGCCTCAAGCCCACCGCCGAGGTGAAGAACGCGGTGGCGATCTACCCGCTGCCGCACATGCCGGTCATCAAGGATCTGGTGCCCGACCTGAGCACCGCCTACGCGCAGCTGCAGTCGATCCAGCCCTGGCTGAAGGCCGACAGCCCCGCCCCGCCGGATGGCGAGCGCCTGCAGAGCCGCGAGGAGCGCGCCAAGCTGGACGGCATGTGGGAGTGCATCCTCTGCTATTGCTGCACCACCTCGTGCCCAAGCTACTGGTGGAACGGCGACAAATACCTCGGCCCGGCCACCCTGCTGGCCGCCTATCGCTGGATCGCCGACAGCCGCGACGAGAACACCGGCGCCCGGCTGGACGCGCTTGAAGACCCGTTCAAGCTGTATCGCTGCCACACGATCATGAACTGCACCCAGACCTGCCCCAAGGGCCTCAACCCGGCCAAGGCGATCCAGGAAATCAAGCAGCTGATCAGCGAGCGCCAGGGCTGAAGCCTGACCGGATCGGGTGACGCCACTCGCTCCTTCCTGGAGCGAGCCGGGCCAGGAGCGGCTTGTCGTCCGCGCCGGTCCCGGAACGGCCGGCGCCACCCTGGCGCCCGGCGGCGCAAAGCGGGAAACTGGACCAATGTTCGCAGGTGACCTGTCCTCCCGCCGCGGCCGCGTGCACGCCTGGTCGGATTCCATGCTGGTGGACCACGCCGTGTTCCGCATGGTGTGGGACAATTTCGCCGAAATCATCCCCGGCCGGCTCTACCGCTGCAACCACCCCACCCCGCACCGCCTGGAGCGGCTGACGCAACGCTACGGCCTGCGCACCCTCATCAATCTGCGCGGCCACCGCCAATGCGGCTCCGATGCCCTCTCCCGCGCTGCCGCCGCCCGGCTCGGGCTGCAACATGTGGACATGGCGTTCGAAAGCCGCGGCGCTCCGCACCGCGACCGCATCCTCCGCTTCGCCGGCATCTACCAAAGCCTGCAGACCCCTGCCCTGATGCACTGCAAATCCGGCGCCGACCGCGCGGGCCTGGCCGCCGGTCTGGCCATTCTGTTCGAAGGCGGCACCGCCGCCCAGGCCGCCGCCCAGCTCTCCTGGCGCTTCGGCCATATCCGCAGCTCGCGCACCGGCATTCTCGACGCCTTCTTCCGCCTCTACGCCCACGAGGCGGAAGGCCGCGTGCCGTTCCTGGACTGGATCGACCAGGGCTACGACGAGGCCCGCCTCCGCCAGGATTTCACCGCCGGCGGCCTGGGCAGCATCCTCAACGACACGCTGCTCCGGCGGGAATGAGCCCGGTAGCAACCGCCGGTTAACCTGCCGCCCACACACTCCGGGTATCCCGGCCGCCAGGCCGCCACCCGGAGCCGCCCGTGTCCAACGACCCCTGCCTGCCGGCGCCCGCCCCCGCCGCCAGCGGCAACCCGGCCCACCATGCCGGCCACCCCAGCCCGGCCCACCACCGCCTGCCCCACCACGTCGGCCGCCACCTGCGCCACCACGCAGCACCCGGCGCCCACGCCGCACCCGCGCCTGAACCGTCGCTGTCCTGCGGCAAGCATTTCGCTGACGGCCATGCGGGCGCGCTCGCCCCGTCGCCGGTCAGCCACGCGATCGCCCGGATCGGCGCCGCCAAAGCCGCCGTCCTCGGCGGCGCCGGCACCGCCCTGCTCGCCGCGGCCGCCTCCGCCGCGCTCCTCGCCGCCACCGCCGGCAGCGCGCACGCGCCGGCCGGCCCCGCCCAGCCTGCCGCCAGCGGCACCGCCGCGTCGCCCGGCCCCTCCCAGCCCACCGGCCTTCCCGTCGCTGTCACGCCCGCCGCCGCCTCACCCCACAAACCACACAGCCTCGCCCCCGGCCCGGCACCGGCAGGCCAGCCCGTCAATCTGCCCGAGCCACCCACGATCGCCCTGCTGACCCTGGCCGCCGCCATCGCCGCCGCAGCACGCAGGCGGGCCCGGCACACGAAAAGCTGAAAGCGCTCCGGCCTACCCCAGCCCCGCACCGGCCGACGCGGCCCGCTTGGCCTCGATCACGTCCCAGATGCGCGCCGCCAGGTTCGTACCGTCGTAACGCGCGATCTCCTGCAGGCCGGTGGGCGAGGTCACGTTGATCTCGGTCAGCCAATCGCCGATCACGTCGATGCCCACGAAGATCAGCCCCTGCGCCCGCAGCAGCGGCCCGATCCGCTCGCAGATCGCCCGGTCGCGCGGCGTCAGCACGCTAGCCTCCGCCCGTCCGCCCACATGCATGTTGGACCGCGCCTCGCCCTGTGCCGGCACCCGGTTCAGCGCCCCAGCCGGCTCGCCGTCGATCAGGATGATCCGCTTATCGCCCATCCGCACCGCCGGTTCATAGCGCTGGATCATCAGCGGCTCGCGCGAGCGGGCAAAATGCATCTCCAGCAGCGAAGCCAGGTTCTCGTCATCAGGCCGGATACGGAACACGCCGGCGCCGCCATTGCCGAAGAGCGGCTTGACGATGATGTCGCCGTGCTCGGCCCTGAAGCCGCGGATCGCGTCGAGGTCCCAGGTGATCAGCGTCGGCGGCATCAGGTCGGGGAAGTGCGTCACCAGCAGCTTTTCCGGCGCGTTGCGCACGCTGGCGGGGTCGTTGACCAC
Organism: uncultured Alphaproteobacteria bacterium; assembly: GCA_963751795.1. Lineage (GTDB taxonomy): Bacteria > Pseudomonadota > Alphaproteobacteria > Acetobacterales > Acetobacteraceae > BOG-908. The sequence continues at coordinate 274,226 of CAVVVI010000004.1, read as the reverse complement.
CAGCGTGCCCGGCCGGCCCGGCTGGGCCACGATGTGTTCCAGCATGTGCGTCGCCGTGATGTAGGCCATGTCGAACGGCGGATCCTGGCGCATCAGCACCACGTCCATGCCGGCCAGATCGAGCGTCTGGGCCGCGCCGAACGCGGCATGCTGTCCGGCCTGCCGGCGCACCGTCACCGGCCGCGCCGTGGCCGTCAGCCGCGCCGCGGGTCGCCCCGCCACGCTGCCCTGCCCCTCGCGCAGCGCCATGCAGCGGACTTCGTAGTGCCACAAAGCGTGGCCACGCGCCTGGGCCTCGAGCATGAGGGCGAAGGTGCTGTCGCCGTCGATGTTGATCGGCTCCAGCGGATCCATCTGGACCGCCACACGAAGCTGCCTGCTGGCACGCGCATCCGAAGCCATACCGTCATCCCGTCCAAAGCCGCGGTGCCCGCATGTAGCAGGCCGCGGAAGGACGGCAAGAACAGCCTGGTCGCGAGCTCAGTGAAGCCGGAACGCGTCGGCCACGCGGCGCACCCGGCTCTGGCCATCCACCAGCATCACGTCGAACCGCACGCCGGCCTGGCCCCAGGCCGGATGATCGCCCAACAATATCTCTGCCGCACCGAACAGCCGCGCCTGCTGGCGCGCGCCGAGCGCCGCGGCGGCCATGGCCAGCGTCGGGCGGGCTTTCACCTCGACAAAGGCCAGCAGTCCATCTTTTTCGGCCACTACATCGATCTCGCCGGCTTTGGTGCGCAGCCGCCGCCCGCGTATGGCCCAGCCATCCGCGATCAGCGCCAGGCAGGCGCTCTGTTCGGCTGCCATCCCGGTCGCAGCATTGGTCATCGCCATCTCCCTCGCCCCGGCACACTCTCCCCAAAAACTTACCGATCCTTTAACGCTGCACAACCCGCTCCAAGGACCCCCATGCGTCGCGCGGCGATCGGTTTCATCCTGTTCACCATCACGCTCGATCTGCTGGCGATGTCGATCGTCATTCCGGTCCTGCCGCGGCTCGTGCTGTCGTTCGAGGGCGGCAGCGCGGTCACCACGGCGCATGCACTGGGCGTGTTCGGCACGGCCTGGGCGCTGATGCAGTTCATCTTCTCGCCCGTGCAGGGCGCGCTGTCCGACCGGTTTGGGCGGCGGCCGGTGATCCTCGCCTCCAATTTCGGCCTGGGGCTCGATTACATCCTGATGGCGCTCGCCCCGGGGCTGGCATTGCTGTTCGTGGGCCGGCTCGTCTCGGGCATTTTCGGCGCCAGCTTCTCCAGCGCCACGGCCTACATCGCCGACATTACGCCGCCGGCCATGCGCGCCGCGCGGTTCGGGCTGATCTCGATTGCGTTCGGTTTCGGCTTCGTTGCCGGCCCGGCGCTGGGCGGCTTGCTCGGCGCCGCCGACCCGCGGCTGCCGTTCTGGGTGGCGGCCGGGCTCAGCCTTGCCAACGGCCTGTTCGGCCTGTTCGTGCTCCCGGAATCCTTGCCGCCCGACCGCCGCGCGCCGCTCTCGCTGCGGGCGATGAACCCGTTCGGCGCGTTCGCCATGCTGGGAAGTGGCAGCGGGCTCACCGGCCTGGCCAGCATCACCTTCCTGGTTGCACTGGCACAGAACTCGCTGCCGACCATCTCCGTGCTCTACGCGACCTATCGCTACCATTGGGACCAGCGGGCCGTCGGCTACATGCTGGCCGGCTTCGGCGTGACCGCGGCCCTGGTGGGCGGGCTGCTGACCGGCCCGGTGGTGCGGCAGATCGGCGAGAAGCGGGCCCTGCTCGTGGGCCTGGCCTTCGGTGTCGCCGGCTTCGCCATGATGGGAGCGGCCAGCACCGGCAGCTGGTTCCTGGCCGCCATCCCCGTGCTGGCGCTGTGGGGTTTCATTTCGCCTGCGGTGAACGGCTTGATGAGCCGGCGCGTGGGACAGACCGAGCAGGGGCGGCTGGCCGGGGTCAACAGCAGCCTGATGGCGGTGGCCGGCCTGGTGGGGCCTACGTTGTACTCCGAAAGCTTCGCCCATTGCGTGGCGCCCGGCGGGCATTTGCACCTGCCCGGGGCGCCGTTCTTCATCGCCGCCGCGCTGCTGGCGGCCGGCATTGCGGTCACCGGCCGGCACATCGCGCCGGGTGGCGCCGTCATTCCGGCGGCGGCCCATCCGTGACGCTGTAATCCAGCTCGTAATTCACAGTGTAGGTCCGGCCGGTGATGTCGGCGCTCAGCGGCGGGAAATGGTGGCCGCGGAAGAAGCCAACCCAGGCCTCGTTCAGCCGGGCCGAGGACGAGGGTGCGATCAGGTGGACGCCGATCACGGTGCCGTCGCGCGACAGCGTCACCTGCAGCCCGGATTGGCCGGGGGGCGAGTTGGCCAGTCCGGGCCGCATTTCGTCCTTGTGGGCCTCGACAAAGGCGCGCAGCTCGGCGTCGTAATCGCCGCTCACCTCGCTGCCGGGCGGGTGGCTGATCGCGTCGGTAAGTCGGCGGCCATTCACCTCCGGGCCGCCGGAAAGGGCGCTGTAACGTGAATTGGGGATGGCGGCTTCGTGCGGGTGGCTGTGCGCCGGGGCGAATGGGTTGGGCACCAGGGCCGCGAAAGGATTGCGGGGCCGCTTCTGCAGCGCGGCGCCGTAATGCAGCTGTGGCAGTGGGATCGGCACCGAATTGTCGGGGTCGGTGCGTTCGGGTGGCGGCGGCGCATCGGTGCCGCCCAGGTTCACCTGCGCCTGGGACGCCGGCGAGGGCAGCGACGGGTCTGGCGCGTCGGCGCTGAATTCGACGGCGAAATTGGGCGCGTTCTGCGGCTCGCCGGGCGGGCTGCCAGGCTTGAGCAGCAGCAGCAGCGCCAGCAGGCCGCCGTGGACGAGGGCGGCCGCTGCCCTGCTCGGCCACGCGCCGCCGGGGCGCGCCGAGAGGGCAGTGCGAAGCTGGACGACCGGCGCCAGCCTGGCACCCTCGCCGGCCCGCTCGTAGGCCGAACGCCGGGCGCGCAACGCTGCCGGCAAAGCTGCCGCCTCCGGCATGGGCTAGGGCCGCAGCTTCGCGGCGGCGGTCAGCTCGGCCGCGGGCTCGGGGCGGGCGAATTCCAGCACCAGCATCCAGCCCACGCCCAGCAGCACCGGGCCCAGGAAGATGCCCAGCGCGCCGAAGGCCAGCACGCCGCCGAGCACGCCCAGCACGGTCAGCAGGAACGGGATCTTCGCCCCGCGGGCGATGAAATACGGCCGGATCACGTGGTCCGAGCCCGACACCACCAGCGTGCCATAGGCCAGCAGGAACACGCCGTGGCCGGTCTGCCCCGACGCCAGCAGCCACAATCCGGCGGGAATCCAGATCAGCGGCGCGCCGATCGGCAGCACGGCAAGAAAGGCGGTGACCGTGCCCAGCAGCACCACCCGTGGCACGCCGGCTAGAGCGAGGCCGAAGGCGGTGAGGAAGCCCTGGATGATGGCGGTGCCCAGGATGCCATAGACGGTGCCGCGCACCGCACGCGTGGTGGTGGCCACGATGTTGGGGCCGTATCGCCCGGCGATGCGGTGCACCAGAAGCTGGCTGCGCCGGCCGATCGCCTCGCCGGACAGCCAGAAGAAAAAGGCCACGAACAGGGCGATGAAGAACTGCACCAGCCCGCCGGCCAGGCCCAGCAGCAGCGAGAGCCCGCGCTCGGCGAAGGTGCCGAGATAGGGCCGGAAGAACGAGCTCATGCTCGACAGGTCGGCCGCCCAGGCGTTCCAGGTGTCGGTCAGCGTGCCGCCGGCGAGCGGGACGGCGTAGAGCCAATGCGGGGCCGGCGGAATGGTGGCCAGCCAGCTTTCCAGCGATAGCCGCAGCGCCTTGACGTCGGCAGCACCCCCCGGCACGGCGAGCGCCAGCGGCAGCACGATCAGCAGCGCCGAGAGGACAACCATGCAGAGGGCAGCTAACGTCTTGGGCAGCTTCAGATTGTGGTGCAACCAGCGATAGGCCGGCCAGGTTGAATAGACCAGAATCGCGGCCCAGAGTATGGCCGACAGGAAGGGGTAGAGGACCAGCCCACAACCAAGGGCAATGCCGCCGAGCAGCAGGGCCATGAGCACGTTATCGGCGATCATGCCGCGCTGGCGCTGCCTGATGCCGGGCAGCGACGATGGCGGGTGACCGGGCGGAAGCAATTCAATGCGCAATCATCCCGAAATCGGCGAGGCGAAAACAAAAGGTGGAAAAAGTATAAAAATTGGTGCAATACTGCGACGGATGGGATGATTCGGCCTGGCCACACGGCAGAGCGTAGCACCTGAGGGTTTCGGCTGCACCGTAGCAGCTTTCGCAAGAGGCCGCCCGGCAGAGCCAGGCCGCTATCGTCGGAGATTGGCTGCTGCATGCGTTTCACGGAAATCGGACAGCAACTGCGTGCCTACCGCCTGGAATCGGGGTTGCGCGCGGAAGAGATTGCCGCCCGCCTCGGCGTCTCGCGGGCCGCACTCTACCGGTATGAAAAAGGCGAGGTGATCAAGCTCGACACGGTCAACCGCCTGGCCGAGCTGCTTAAGATATCACCTCTGTCGCTGCTGGGCATCGGGGTTGAGTACTACAACCGGCCGATCGGCTTCTTCGAGCGCCTGCGCCAGGTGGAGGAGACGGCCGACCAGATCCTGCAGGTGAGCTTCCCGCTGAACTACCTGACCTCGTCCGACGAGCTGGATGCGCTGGAGGCCGAACTGTTCGCCGAGGCGGCCAACGATGCCGGCGCCGACCGTGCCGCCGCGCGCGCGACGGCCGAGCAGGTGCTGGGCATTCTGGCCGAGCGCAAGCGCATGTTCCGCATGCGGCGGCCGAGCATCATCGCCATGCTCTCGACCAGCGCCATCAACCGTTTCCTGCAGCAGGGCGTGGGCCAGAACATGGCGCGTTCGGACAGCCTGCGGCAGCGCGCGCGGGCGGTGGCGCGGACTGAGATGGCCAACATCGCCAATCTGATGGAAGCCGAGCCGATGGGCCTGCAATTCGGGCTGATCACCTCCGGCGAGCCCTCCGGCCAGTTCATGATCCTGCGCTCGCGCGACCGCGCCATGCTGGCGATCAACCCGTTCCGCTCGGATACCATCCCGCATGCTCAGGCCGGCGTGGCGATGATCACCGGCGCCGACGAGGCGCTGGCGGCGCACCAGCGCACCGCCGAGGCGATGTGGCGCGAGGCGCAGAAGGGGCCGGCGGCGGCGCAGCAGCTGCGCGACATGGTGGCGGCGCAGCGCTGACGCGCGGCGGCCTCGCGCGAGCGCGGCATCGCGGCAGCCGCCCGGCCTGCCTGTTGCCCTGCGCGCGGACGTGCTTCCCTGCGGGCTATGGCAGCCTCCCGCACCCCCCTGGCGTCCAGCGCCGATGTGATTATCGACAGCCAGGAGACCGTCTGGGACGGCCGCTTCGCCATGCAGAAGATCGGCTTTCGGCAGCGCCGGTTCGACGGCACGCTGTCGGGCCCGCGGGAGTGGGAGCTGCTGCGGCGCGGCACCGCGGCCGCCGTGCTGCCCTATGATCCGGTGGCCGATATGGTGGTGACCATCGAGCAGTTCCGGCTGCCCGCCTATGCCGCCGGCCTGCCGGGGGTGATGGTGGAGCTGGCCGCCGGGCTGACCGACGGCACCGAGGCGCCGGAGGCGACGATCCGGCGCGAGGCGGTCGAGGAAATGGGTCTCGAGCTGGGCGAGATGGAGCGGATCGGCGACTTCCTGCTGACCCCGGGCGGTTGCGACGAGCTGTGCACGCTGTTCGCCGGCCGCGTGCGGCTGGGCGATGTGGGGCCTGACGGGCTGCTGGGCGCCCACGGCCTGGCCAGCGAACAGGAGGATATCCGCGTGCGGGCCCTGCCGGCCGCGCACGTGATCGAGCAGGCGCTGGCCGGCGCTTACCCCAATGCGGTGGCGACGCTTGGCCTGCTGTGGTTTGCCGCCAGGCGGGATTGGCTGCGGGAGCGCTGGCTGTGAGCTTCGGGCCGCTGGTTTCGGCTGCCTGGCTGGCCGATGCGCTGGGGGCGCCGGATCTGCGCGTGCTGGACGCCTCGTTCTACCTGCCGGCCGAGGCACGCGACCCGCGCGCGCTGTTCGCCGTAGGCGCATGTGCCCGGCGCGCGGTTCTTCGACCTGGAGGACGTGGCCGACCAGGAGACGAGCTTGCCGCACATGGTGCCCACGGCGGGCCGGTTCGAGCGCAGGCTGGCCGCCCTCGGCGTATCGGATGGCGACCGCGTGGTGTTCTACGACCAGAAGGGTCTGTTTTCGGCGGCGCGGGGCTGGTGGCTGATGCGGCTGTTCGGCCATGCGCAGGCGGCCGTGCTGGATGGCGGCCTGCCGGCGTGGCGGGCGGCGGGCCTGGCCATCGAGGCGGGGGTGCCGCCGCCGCCAGCGCCCGGGCGTTTCACCGCCACGCTGCACGCCTCCCGGCTGCGCGGGCTGGGCGACATGCTGGGGGCGGCTGATCGCGGCGTGCTGGTGCTGGATGCCCGCCCGGCGGGCCGGTTTGCGGGCACGGCGCCCGAACCGCGGCCGGGGCTGCCCAGCGGGCACATGCCGGGAGCGGTCAGCCTGCCGGCCAGCGCGCTGCTGGCCGCCGACCAGACCATGCTGCCCGCCGCCGAGCTGCGCGCGCGCTTTGCCGCCGCCGGCGTGGCGCCCGGCCGGCCGGTGGTGACCAGCTGCGGCACCGGAGTGACGGCGGCCATCCTGACGCTGGGCCTGGCGGTGGCCGGGCTGGACGAGGGCGCGCTGTATGACGGCTCGTGGACCGAGTGGGCCAGCCGCGACGACACGCCGAAGGTGGGCGCGTGAGCGTGACGCCGGACCAGCTGGCGACGCTGCTGTCGCATGCCGGGCGAGCGGGCACCAAGGTGCACGGCTTCGTCAACCCGCCGGTGCATCGCGGATCGACCGTGCTGTACGAGGACATGGCGCAGCGGCGCGCGCATCTGCGCCGCCGGTTCGACCAGGCGCTGACCTACGGCACGCAGGGCTCGGCGACGCACCATGCGCTCGAAGACGTGGTGGCGGCCGTGGAGGGCGGCACGCGCTGCCAGCTGTTTTCCAGCGGCCTGGCGGCCTGCACCACGCCGCTGCTGGGCTATCTGTCGGCCGGCGAGCACTGCCTGATGCCCGACAGCGTCTATGGCCCGGTGCGCATCTTCTGCGACACCATGCTGCGCCGGCTGGGCGTGGCGACCACCTACTATCCGGCCGATTGCACCGCCGCGGCGCTGGCGCCGCTGTTCCGGCCGGAAACGCGGGTGCTGTATCTGGAGAGCCCCGGCAGCCACAGTTTCGAGGTGCAGGACGTGCCGGCGCTGGCCGCGCTGGCGCACGCGCAAGGCGCGGCGGTGCTGATGGACAACACCTGGGGCATCCATGCCTTCCAGCCGTTCACGCATGGCGTGGACGTGTCGATCCAGGCGCTGACCAAATACGCGGCGGGGCATTCCGACGTGCTGATCGGCTCGGCGGTGACCAACGAGGAGGGCCATTGGCAGCGCGTGCGCGATGCGGCCCTGGTGCTGGGGCAGTACGCCTCGCCGGATGATTGCTGGCTGACGTTGCGCGGGCTGCGCACGATGGCGGTGCGGCTGGAGCGGCAGATGCGCAGCGGGCTGGAGGTGGCTGCGTGGTTCGCCGGGCTGCCGGAGGTGGCGCGCGTGCTGCACCCGGCGTTGCCAGGTGCGCCGGGCCATGCGCTGTGGCAGCGCGATTTCACCGGCGCGTGCAGCCTGTTCGGCGTGGTGTTCGCGCCAGCGGTGAGCGTGGCCGCGACGCACGCTTTCGTCGATGCGCTGCGGCTGTTCGGCATCGGTGCGTCGTGGGGCGGGTTTGAAAGCCTGGCGCTGCCCACCACCGGCTTCGTCACCCGCAGCACCGGCGCGCTGGAGGGCGCGATGGTGCGGTTTCATATCGGGCTGGAGGATGTGGGCGATCTGATTGCCGATCTGGAGGCTGCCCGGGGCTTGCTGCTGGCCGGACCGGGCGCCGGCTGAGGCCAGGGGGGCGTGCTCCGGCGGGCTGCATTGCCGGCCTCCGAAGCGATCGGTTATGTCGCGCGATGCACCCTGCCCTTCGCTTCGATGCCCGCGGCCTGATTCCCGCCATCGCCCAGCAGCATGATACCGGCGAGGTGCTGATGATGGCGTGGATGAACCAAGCCGCGCTGGACGAGACGCTGGCCACCGGGCGGGTGTGCTACTACAGCCGCAGCCGGCAAGGGCTGTGGCGCAAGGGTGAGACATCCGGCCAGACGCAGCGCCTGGTCGAGCTGCGTTACGATTGCGACGCCGACACGGTGCTGCTGCTGGTGGACCAGACCGGGGTGGCCTGCCACACCGGGCGGCGCAGCTGTTTCTACACCGCATGGCGGGACGGGGCGGCGGTGGAGATTGCAGCACCTTTGGCCGACCCGACCGTGCTGTACGGCTGATGGCGCGCATCTGGCTGTTGGCCGGCGAGGCGAGCGGCGACGTGCTGGGCGCGCGGCTGATGGGCGCGCTGCAGGCGCTGCGGCCGGGGCTGGCCTTCAGCGGCGTGGGCGGCCCGCGCATGCAGGAGGCCGGCCTGGCCAGCCTGTTCCCCATGCACGACCTGGCGGTGATGGGGCTGGCCGAGATTCTGCCGCGCGTGCTGATGCTGCGGCGCCGGCTGGGCGAGGCGGTGGCCGATATCGAGGCGCTGCGCCCGGATCTGGTGGTGACGATCGACAGCCCGGGATTTGCGCTGCGGCTTCTGGCGCGCATCGGCGGGCTGGGCATCAAGCGGGTGCATTACGTGGGGCCGCAGGTGTGGGCGTGGCGGGAGCATCGCGTGCGCCGTTATCCCGGGTTGTGGGACCGGCTGCTGTGCCTGCTGCCGTTCGAGGTGGCGTTCTTTGCCGGGCACGGCTTGCCCGCTGTGTTCGTGGGCCATCCGGTGCTGCAATCGGGTGCGGATCGAGGCGACGCGGCGCGCTTCCGGGCGCGGCACGGCGTGGCCGCGGACGCGCCGGTGCTGGTGCTGATGCCGGGCAGCCGGGCCACCGAGGCGCCGCGGCTGATGCCGGTGTTCGGGCGGACGGTGGCGCTGCTGCGGCGGGAGTGGCCGGGGCTGGTGGCGGTGATCCCGAGCTCGCCTTCGGTGGCTGGGGTCGTCGCGCGCGAGGCGGCGGGCTGGGCGGTGCGGCCGCTGGTGCTGACCGCGATCGACGACAAGCACGATGCCTATGCTGCCGCAGGGGCGGCGCTGACGAAGTCGGGCACCTCCACGCTGGAGCTGGCGCTGGCGGGCGTGCCGATGGCGGTGACCTATCGGGTGAACCCGCTGAGCGCGGCGCTGGCGCGGCGGATGATCCGGGTGCCCTACGTGGCGATGGTGAACATCCTGGCCGGCCGGCAGGTGGTGCCGGAGCTGCTGCAGCAGGATTGCACACCGGCCAAGCTAGCCGCCGTGGTGCGCGGCCTGCTGGGCGATCCGGCGGTGGGCCAGGCGCAGCTTGCGGCGTTCGGGGCGGTGATGGCCAGCCTGCGCGCGCCGGCGGGCGAGCCGGCCGAGGCGGCGGCGCGGGCGGTGCTGGAGCTGTTGGACGGGTGAGCGGGCGGAAAACGGGCAGTGCGGGCCTTGCATGGCGGGGTCTGCGGTGGTGAGAGAGCGGCAACAACCTTGGGTGACCATGATGAGCGAGACTGGCATGAGCGAGACTGGGACGATGATCGGGTATCCGGAAGCGGGGCGCCGGCTGGGCGTGGCGGTGCGGGTGTTGCGGCAGGCGATCCGCGCCGGGCGGCTGGCGGCGCCGGAGGGTCGGACAGCCACGGCCGGCCTGTCGGCCGCTTGGGTGGAGCAGGCGCGGGCCGCCATTCGCGCGCAGCCGGGCGTGTTGAGCCGGGCGGCCGATCAGAAGGTGCCGCCCTTCGCACGTTACGAGGGCACGTCGGCCTGGCGGAAATATCCGAATCGGGTGCGTGCGTTCAATGCGGCGCGTGCGGCTGCGGCCCGGATCGAGGCGGGGCGGCAGTCGCTCGGCTGAGCGGCGCGGTGGGCGGGCCCGGCGGGTTCGTCTGCCGCCTGCGTTCGGATCAGGGTTCGGCGGCTTGGGTGGCGATGCTGTCGAGCTGCGCCATCAGCTCGGCGGCGGTAGGGCGGCTGACCTTGGCCCAGTCCGCGGCGCGGGTGCGCGGCGGCGGCGGGTAGAGCGGCTCGCGGCGGGGTTTGGCCGCGGGCGCCGGGACTGCGGCGGGGCGCAGCATGCCGGCGAGCGCGCTGGGGGCCGGCCAGGGCTTGCGGCGGGCCTCCGCCTGCGCGGCGATGCGCGCTTCCAGTGCCACCGTCTCGCGCACGCAGCGGGCCATGCGGGTGAAGGTGAGCGCGGGTTCGGCCGCGCGACGCGGCGCCTCGGGCGATGGCTCGAGGGCCGGGTCGGGAGCGCTCAGCAACTCGGCGGCCGCGTGTTCGGCCAGCGCCAGCGCGAGATCGGCCAGGCGGCGGCAGAGCTGCAGGTGGCGGGCGGTGCGGTCTTCGGGCAACTCGTCGGCGGTGGGGCGGGTGGACATGCGGAGGGGCCCGTTGCTAGTTGAACGAGGGAACATATTAGGAACTTCATGGCTTGCTGGGCAAGCGCCGATCGGTGTTCGGCGATGGCCAGGGGGCCTCACGCGAGGTTGTATTGTCGCCGCCGAGGATGGGTGGAGAGTGTGGCCGCGCTGCCACGCGAGCGCGGGTGGCCTGTCGTCTTTCACGTCCTTTGGTGCGGATGGCTCATGAGATTATCTCCCGTGGTGCTGTGTGGGTTCGGGGTGCTGACCTGGCATCCGGCTTGGGCGGGTTCGGCGGAAGCCGCTGCCTGCGCGCAGGCGCTGCCGGCGCAAGCGCAGGAGGTGTACCAGGCCGTGGCGCCCGAGGTGGCGCAGGGCGGCGACATGGAGCGCGTGATGCGCGCCAAGGTGGTGCCGATGGTGATGCTGGGCGAGATGAACCGCAGCTCGGCACGCCGTGCGGCCGAGGCGGCCAGCGTGTGCCTGCAGCGCCTGCGGCCGGCTGGTGGCGCCATGACGGTGGCGGCGCACGGCACGGGTGGCGGCGGGGGCCGGTAGGCGGCGCTGGCCTGCCCGCGCTGACGAGACGTAGGCCGGTTCGCTAGGGCGTCGCGGCCCTGCCCTGCCCTACGCGCAGGCTTGCAGGGCGACGCCTGCGGTTTCGGCATCTTCGGCCGGATCGTCGTTATCCGGATGCGGCGCGCCGTCCAGGGCCTGCTGCATCTGCTGGCGGCCGGCCTGCCAGCGGTCGGCGATCGTGGCCGAGGAGAAATCGAACGGCTTGCCGAGGCCGGCTTCGTCCAGGCCGGCGCGGTAGCTGATGTAGGTGATCGTGGCGGGCTCGGCGCGGGCTTGCGCCAGGATGGCGGCGATGGCGGGCTCGGCGCGGGTGGCTGCGGGCAGGCGGGCGCCGAGCTCGCGGATATGGGCGCGCAGCACGGCTTCGCGCGACTGGGCATCGAGCAGGCGGCGGGACTGGTTGCCGAAGCCGAGGTCGCCGGCGCGGGAGGCGGCGGCGGCCAGGGTGGCGGGGCGGCTGCCTTCGGCGGCGAAGAGATCGATGGCGAAGCAGCGCAGGCCGGCGGCTTGCGGGTCGGCCAGCAGCAGATCGAGCGGGACGTTGGAGGCGAAGCCGCCGTCGCCGAGCAGGCGGCCCTCGATTTCGACCGGCGCGAATAGCGGCAGCATGGCGCAGGAGGCGATGACGTGCTCCGGGCCGATGACGGCGCCGCGGGCGGTGTCGAACACCACGCGCTCGCCGCTGAGCACGTCGGTGGCGACCAGGGTGACGCGCGGCGTGCCGCTGTTCAGGCGGTCGAAATCGACCAGGGATGGCAGGTGGTCGCGCAGGGGCGCCAGATCGAACAGCGCCGGCACGTCGTTGACGCCGGCGCGCAAGCCGGGCTGCAGGCGCGGCCGGAACAGGCCGGGGCGGCCGAGCAGCAGCGTTTGGGCCACGCTGGCCTGGTTGCAGGCCTGGCGCCACAGGCCGGTGCCGGGCGCGCCGAACCAGGTGGCCCAGGGTGCGGGGTCGGATGATACCGCCGCCCAGAACTGGGCGAGGCGGGCCAGGCGATCCTCCGGTGCGTTGCCGGCAATGATGGCTGCCGTGACCGCGCCGATGGAGCTGCCGGCCAGCCAATCCAGCTGGGCGGCCCAGCCGGCCTCGTGCAGGGCCGCGTAGCCGCCCGCCTCGAAGGCGCCCATGGCGACGCCGCCGGCCAGCACCAGGGCGGCGCGCGGCTTGGTGGCGGGGCTGGTCACGTGTAGCCGCCCTCTTTGCGCTCCTGGGCGGCATCGTCCTGCGCGCCCTGGTCCACCTTGTGGGGTGCGGCGGGGGCGGGCTGGCCGGCAGGCGCCGGGGTGGCGGGGTCGTGCGCGGGCTCGGCCTGTGCGGGGCCGGTATCGGTCGTCGGGTTCATCGCCACCTCCGGCCGGCAAACTCGCCGGGCGCGCGATTGGTTCCGGGTGGCTGGGTTGCGCGCGCGGGGCTTGCAGGCGGTCAGGCGGGCGTGGCGGCCCCGGCGATCAGGCCGGAGGCTTCGGCGGCGGCACGCGAGCGGGCCATGCCGTCGGCCACGGCGAGTGCCGCTTCCAGGGCGCGGCGGCCGGCGGCGGCGTCCACCAGCACCGGCGCGCCGTCGAGACAGGCGGCGATGAAGGCGGCGTGTTCGGCTTCCAGCACGTCGTGGTCCTGCCAGGTGGCCTCGTCGAGGTGGAAGCCGCCGGTGCCGGGCAGCTCGATCCCGCCGGACCGCCCGATCATGGTGAGGCGGCGTTCCACGAAATCGGCCGAGAGATAGCCATCCTGGCTGAACAGGCGCATCCGGCGCTCGGTTTTCAGCGAGATGCGGCTGGCGGTGATGGTGGCGACACAGCCATTGGCAAAGCGGATGCGGGCGTTGGCGATGTCCTCGAACGGGCTGCTGACGGCGGCGCCGAGCGCATCGACCGATTCGATGGAGGAGTCGACGAGGCTGAGCACCAGGTCGATGTCGTGGATCATCAGATCGAGGATGACGCTGACATCGGTGCCGCGCGGCTTGAAGGGGGCGATGCGGGTGGCTTCGATGTAGAGCGGGCGGGTGATGCGGGCGGCGATGGCGGCGTGTTCGGGGCTGTAGCGCAGCAGGTGGCCCACCTGCAGCACGCAGCCGGCGGCCGCCGGCCCGGCGGGCGAGCTCGTCGGCCTGGGCGAGTGTGGCGGCGATGGGCTTTTCGACCAGCACGTGGCGGCCGCGATCGAGCGCCAGGGCGGCGATCTCGTAATGCGCCTCGGCGGGGGCGGCGATGATGACGGCGTCGGCGGCTTCCAGCAGGTCGGCCAGGCCCAGGGCGGGCACGCCGCCGAGCTCGCGGCCCAGCGCGCCGGCGCGGGCCGCATCGGGATCGGTGAGGCCGACCAGGGCGGCGCGCTGCGAGGCGGCGACCTTGATGGCGTGAAAGCGGCCGAAATGGCCGGCGCCGATGACGCCGATGCGGAGGATGGGCATGGTGCGGTATAGAGGCATGCGGTTGCGCGAACGCAACCGGACAATTGCGAACGCCCGCCGCGAAACCGGCCTGCGCGCCGGCCCGGCATGGGCGCGAGGCGGCGGCCACCGGGATCGCGCCATGCGGGCGCCTGACGGGGGTTGGCGATTTGCGGCTGGCTGAGCTGACGATCTATCCGGTCAAGGGGATGGCCGGGGTGGCAGTGGACGAGGCGGCGATGGAGCCGTGCGGGCTGGCGGGCGATCGGCGGTGGATGGTGGTGGATGCCGCCGGGCGGTTCCTGACGCAGCGCGTGCTGCCGCGGCTCGCGGTGCTGCGGGCGCTGCCGGTAGCGGGCGGGCTGGTGCTGGCTGCGCCGGGCAGTGCCGATCTGCATGTGGAGGAGCCGGGGCCGGCGGCTGCCGCCGAGCCGGTGGTGGTATGGCGCGACACGGTGGCTGCCGTGCCGGCCGGTGCGGCGGCGGATGCGTGGCTGGGCGCGGCGCTGGGCGTCGCGTGCCGGCTGGTGCATCTGCGCGATGGGGCGGCGCGGCCCTGCGGCTCGGCCTGGGCGCAGGCGGGCGAGGTGGTGAGCTTTGCCGACGCGTTTCCGGTGCTGCTGACGAGCCTGGGCTCGCTGGCCGATCTGAACCGGCGGCTGGCCCATCCGGTGCCGGCCGGGCGGTTCCGCGGCAACCTGGTGATCGAGGGTGGCGCACCCTGGGAGGAGGATGGCTGGCGCGTGGTGCGCATCGGCGGGGCCGTGTTCCGTGTGGCCAAGGCGTGCGACCGCTGCATCGTGACGACCATCGACCAGGCGACGGGGTTGCGGCCGGACCGGATGGAGCCGCTGCGCACGCTGGGCGGCTTCCGCCACGACGAGCGGGGGATCATGTTCGGGCAGAACCTGGCGCCGCTGACGCTGGGGCGGCTGCGCGTGGGCGACGTCGTGGAGGTGCTGGAGCGCGGCCCGCCGAACATGGTGGCGCTGTGAGCCGGGCGGCCGGGCGGCGGCAAGCGCTTCCTTGCCTTGCCCCGCCCGTCGCTGCATATCGGCGCGGCCGATCCATGCCGGAGCCCACCCGCCAACCATGATGTATTTCAGCCGGGGCAAGACCCTCGCCATACTGGGCGTCTGCCTGCTGGGGCTGCTGCTGTGCCTGCCGAACTTCATGGCCGCACCGGGGCCGGGCGTGCCTTGGCGCCGCGTGCATCTGGGGCTGGACCTGCGCGGCGGCAGCTACCTGCTGATGCAGGTGGATCTGGAAGCCGTGGAGCACGAGCGGCTGGATGCGCTGGCGGACGCGGCGCGGCAGGTGCTGCGCAGCCGTGGCGGCTACCAGAACCTGGTGGCCGACCCGGGCAGCCAGCGGCTGACGGTGCGGCTGCGCGAGCCGGCGCAGCGCGATTCGGCGCTGGCGGCGCTGCGCGCGATGCCGGCGGCCGTGCCCGACGAGTTCAGCGTGAGCGAGCTGCCCACCGGCGTGGTGGCCGTGACGCTGTCGCGCACGGCGCTGGTGCAGACGGCGACGCATGCCGTGGAGCAGTCCATCGAGATCGTGCGCCGCCGGATCGACGAGACCGGCGTGGTGGATCCGCAGATCACCCGCCAGGGTGACGACCGCATTGTGGTGCAGCTGCCGGGCATCGAAGACCCGAACCGGGTGAAGGAGCTGCTGGGCAAGACGGCCAAGATGACCTTCCACCTGCTCGAGGAGGGTGCGATCCCGGGCGCGCCGGCCGGGCCGGGCGCCGAGCTGCTGCCGATGCAGGCCAATCCGGAACAGAAGATTTCCATCCGCAAGCGCGTGGAAGTGGACGGCGCGGATCTGACGGACGCGCGCGCGGGCACCAGCCAACAGGATGGCAGCTGGGTGGTGAACTTCACCTTCAATTCGATCGGCGCACGGAAATTCGCCGAGGTGTCGCGGGCCAATGTGGGCAAGCAGTTTGCCGTGGTGCTGGACAACAAGGTGCTGACCGATCCGGTGATCCGCGAGGCGATCACCACCGGGACGGGACAGATATCCGGCCATTTCGATGCCGCCAGCGCCAACCAGCTGGCGATCCTGCTGCGCGCCGGCGCGCTGCCCGCGCCGCTGACGGTGATCGAGGAGCGGACCGTGGGCCCCGAGCTGGGGGCCGACAGCATCCGCGCCGGCGCCTACGCGCTGGTGGCCGGCTTCCTGCTGGTGGTGGCGTTCATGGGCACGTTCTATGGGCTGTTCGGCTGGCTGGCCAACATCGCGCTGCTGGTGAACCTGATTTTGCTGGTGGCCGTGCTGAGCCTGTTCGAGGCGGTGCTGACGCTGCCGGGCATGGCGGGGCTGCTGCTGACCCTGGGCATGGCGGTGGACGCCAACATCCTGATCAACGAGCGCATCCGCGAGGAGGCGCGCGCCGGGCGCACGCCGCTGGCCGCGATGGAGACGGGATTCCGGCGCGCGTTCTCGACCATTCTGGACAGCAACGTGACGGCGTTTCTGGCGCATGTGATGCTGTTCGTGTTCGGCACCGGGCCGGTGAAGGGTTTTGCGCTGACGATTACCGTGGGCATTGCGACCACGTTGTTCACGGCGACGGTGCTGGCGCGGCTGATGATGGTGCGGTGGTATGCTGCGCGGCGGCCTTCTTTGTTGCCGGTTTAAGGCAAGGCCTTCTTTTTTGAAAAAAAGAAGCAAAAAACTTTTGGTTGCGCTGTCGCGGACTCGCCGGCCGGCGTAGGCGCCGGAGTCAAAGTTTTTTGGTCCTTTTTTTCAAAAAAGGACTGCTTGCTTCCCTCTCTTCCAGGCGCCCCAATGTTCACCCGCCCGCTCTTCCGCTTCGTTCCGGACAACACCCGCTTCGCCTTCATGCGCGCGCGCTTTTATGGGCTGGCCGGGTCGTTCATCCTGTCGGCGCTGTCGATCGGGCTGTTCTTCTATCCGGGGCTGCGGCTCGGGCTGGATTTCAAGGGCGGCATCACCATCGAGGCGCGGACGCAGGGGCCGGCGGATTTCAACAAGCTGCGTTCGGCCTTCGCCGCCGCGCAGGTGCCCACGGCGGGGTTGCAGCGTTTCGGCGCCGATGACGACGTGCTGATCCGGCTGGATGCGCAGGCGACGCCGCAGGCCAACCAGGCCATGCAGCATCGGGTGGAGCAGGTGCTGGCGACCGCGCAGCCGGGCACGCGCGTGCTGCGCAACGACGTTGTCGGCGCCTCGGTGAGTGCCGAGCTGTTCCGCAACGGCGTGCTGGCGCTGGTGATCAGCCTGGGGATGATCTTCGCCTATATCTGGTTCCGGTTCGAGTGGCAGTTCGCCGTGGGCGCGGTGGTGACGCTGCTGCTGGACGTGACCAAGACGATCGGGTTTCTGGTGCTGACGCGCATCGAGTTCGACAGCGTGATGGTGGCGGCGATCCTGACCATCATCGGCTATTCCACCAACGACAAGGTGGTGGTGTATGACCGGGTGCGCGAGAATTTGCGCAAGTACAAGACGATGCCGCTGCGCGAGCTGATCGATCTGTCGATCAACGAGACGCTGAACCGCACGTTGAGCACCAGCAGCACGGTGTTTCTGGCTAGCGTGCCGCTGGCGTTGTTCGGCGGGGCCAGCCTTTCGGGGTTTGCGTTGGCGATGCTGTTCGGCATTGCGATCGGCACGGTGAGCAGCATCATGATTGCCGCGCCGATCTTGTTGTTGCTGGGGGAGAATAGGTTGCGGCGGGAGGTTCGGGCGCCGGTTAAGGTTGGGCGGTAGGGAGGGGGGTGACAGTTCGTTTCGATTAGGGTATAAAGGCAAGCGATCTCGCTGGTTACGCTCTCGTTTGAGGGGCTTTGGTTATTTATGCTCACCTCCACGCCAGCTACTTTTCTCGCGCCTCGAAATTGCATGCGCGAGCCAATCCCAGAGATTTGGCGCGCTGCAAATCTGCTCAGCGAAGCAACCGATGCTCATATGGCGGGCGATCGCCGCCAAGCCGACGCGCTATTTCGCGAGGCAAACTGCCCTACCGCACGCGAGTGGCTGGAGTCACTCTGGGGCAGCGCTAAAGCGAACCCCAATCAGCCGCTCTATCGTCGCTTGCGCAATGTTGCAAATGCTCCGCCCCTGCTTACGAAGTCTGAACGCCACTCTTGTCGAATGCCCAACGCGACCGAACGCAAGGCTTTGATTGAGAGGTTTGGACGGCAGTGCGTGTTCTGCGGTATTCCGTTGGTCGGTGCGGAGGTGAGAAAGTTTTTTCATCGATGTTATCCAGAGGCGGTAACCTGGGGCGCGACAAATCCAACGCAGCATGCAGCATTCGCCGTTCTATGGATGCAGTTCGACCACGTGCTGCCGCACAGCAGAGGCGGTGAGAGTTCGCTGTCGAACCTCGTCCTGACCTGCGCAGGCTGCAATTATGGGCGGATGCACAATACGCTTGAAGAACTGGGCCTATGCGATCCGCGAACGAAGGAGCTGCAGGCAACTACCTGGGACGGCCTTGAGCGAATCTTTCTGGCCAGTGCTGACGGCATGCCGATCGCGCACGTAAGACGGGAAGACTCGTCAGCAGTTGGAGGAGCGTGTCGAGCAAGCTCGGACTCAAACCAACATTGACCCATAAGCGTTTCAAGGGGCCACCGTTGTTCGAACTCTATACCAAACATTGTTGGTACGTGGACGCCGGCGGCTCTCCCTAGTGCGTTGAAAAGGGGTTTCTGACGTCGATCATGAATGAGTGTTTTTCGACGCGATAGATTTCGCCCGGCAGAGCAAGCTGGTTGAAGCGCGCCGCCTCGGCCTGCCAGACAAGGAAAATATACTCTTGGTTAGGTTTATTCAAGTATGCTGAGGAGCTACTCGCCAATCTCTCCTGTAGGAGTGGAAGAAGTCTAGAACCGAACGCTTCATTCGAATCGATGATGATGTCAAGCTTGATGACTCGATGTCGGGCGTCAACAACGAAGCGAAACGGCACACCAAAGGTGAGGCACGTAAATGTGCCGGCCTCTCCTGCTTTCAAATTGGAATCCGGTTTGCACCGCTCCCGAAATTCTTGGTTATTTGGCTCGGTCAGGAACTCTTCAAACGACTGCCCGCCAATGTTCATGACGGTGTCGACTAAGGGCCTAAAAGGGGAGCGTGTTACCGCCTTATCGATGGCAAATTGGACTCGCGTTATGAACAGGCACGTCGCGACGACTGGCCGACCGCCCTTCGTTCCGATGACATGACCCTCAAACATTGGGCACAGTGAAGGGGTTTTTTCGGCTGCGATCGACACTCGTGAAGCAAGCGTCAGCGCAAGCGTAGTGAAGAAAATCAAACTAGACGGACGCATCATCTCTCCCTCCGATCAATGCCGGATCGGCTCCGCCGGTCGTGACGATCGTGCAAGCGCATCGTTATCAGGTCGACTTGCAGCGCGGCGAGCTGGTGCACACGGCTTGAACTGCGCTCCATAAAAAGTGTCCGCTTCAGGCACGCCGGCGCGAGTCCAACACGACTGACTGCAGGTCAAGGGCTCTCAGAACCCTGACACACTCCTCGCGGCGACGACAACCGCTTTGAGCCGCGGCGGTTTGTTGTTACTGTCCCGGCGCAATCCAGCGCCCGGGGCTTGAGCCAGATGACGACCAGCGGCCCTCTATCGCGCCTGCTGTTCGTGGGGCGGGATGCGGCGTGGCAGGCGGTGGCGGGGGCGGCGGCGGCGCGGTGTGGGGCGGTGCTCGATGTGCAGCCAACCGTGCGGGCTGCCTTGGATGCGATGCTGGCGCCGGGGCCGGTGTACGATCATGTGCTGGCGGTGGCGCCGATCCGGTCGCGGGCGGCCGATGCGTTGGCAGGGATGCTGGATGAGGTGACGTTGCGGCCGACGCCGCTGCTGTTGCTGGGCTGCGCGCATAGCGGCATGGCGACGCCGATCGCCTGCGTGCAGCATGCCGATGTGGACGGGTTGCTGGCGGCCCTCGGCGCCGGCCGCGCGGCGGGGCAGAGCGGCGGGCGCATGAGCCCGGACGAATTGGCGGCCACGCTGCATGCGGGCGGGTTGCGCATGCGGTTCCAGCCGATCCTGCGGGCGGCCGACCTGGTGCCGATCGGCATGGAGGCGCTGGCGCGGCTGCACGATTCCGGGCGCGGCATCGTGCACCCGAAGAACTTCGTGCAGGTGATCCTCGATGGCGGGCGCGAGCGGGTGCTGACGGGCATTGCGGCGGCGCGCACCTTCCTGGAATTCGGCGAACAGCTGCGCGGGACCACGCTGTTTGCCACGCTGAACCTGCCGCTATCGACGGTGATGAACGATGCCGCGGTGCGGCGCGGCATGGAGTTGTGCGCGGTGGGCCAGGTGCCGCCGGGGCAGATCATGCTCGAAGTGCTGGAAAGCAGCACGATGCCCGATTTGGGCGCGTTGCGGGCGGCGTTGGATTCGTGGCGCGAAGCGGGGTTCCGCCTGGCGATCGACGATGCGGGACCCGCCTTGCCGCATTGGCGCGCGCTGCTGGAGCTGCCGTTCGATGCGTTGAAGCTGGATGGTGCGATGGTGAGCGACCGCGCGCAGCATGCGCTGCTGGAAACCATCGTGGCGGAGGCCAAGGCGCGCCGGATTTTCGTGGTGGCCGAGGGGATCGAGACGCAGGCCTGCCTGGACCGCGTGCTGGCGCTGGGCGTGGACGCGGTGCAGGGCTTCATGTTCGCGCGACCGTTGCCGGCCTTGGCGGTGCCGCTGTGGCTGGAGCGTTGGGCCAAGCGCGGGAGCTGACGCCGTCAGCGGATCTTGGATCCGCTGACGCAACGCCAGGAGCGGCCGGCCGCATTGCGACCGGCCGCGACGGTATCAGTAGTTGTAGAGCAGGTTGGTGACGTTCACCGAGCCGAGGCCGGTGGCCAGGTTGTAGCCCGGCGTGGCGGGATAGGCGTCCACGTTCGGGAAGTTGGGCGAGCGCAGGATGCCCACGCCCTGGGTGGAGGCCGCCGTGCTGTGGCAATCCACCGTCCCCTTGATGCAGGGTTCGGCGTTGTTGCCGGCAGTCACCTCGTTGAAGATGCAGGCCGTGGAGATGGCGTTGCCCAGCGAGGCGTTGCACTGCGTGTTGAGCAGCGGGTTGGTGAACTGCAGCTGTGCCAGCTGGTAGAGACGCGGCGAGGCGTTGCCGACCTTCTGGCCCTTCACCTGATCGACCAGCGCCATGATGCCGGCGAAGGCGGGTGCGGCGAAGGAGGTGCCGCCGGCTGCGTTACCGAGCACGTCGCTGACGTTCTTGTAGTCGCACGGCGTGCCGCCCTCGTTCGGGTTGGACATGCAAAACACGTAGAAATGCGCCCAGGCGCCGTTCGACGCGAAGAGCGAGACGTCCGGCTGGTCGCGCACGCCGTCGTTCGGCACACCCGGCACGCCGATGTTCTGCCAGTCCGGCTTGGCGAACAGGATGCTTTCGCCGCCTGTGCCGCCGACGCCGTTCTGGATGAAGGGCAGGCCCTTATGCGTGGTGGTGGAATTGCAGCTGGCGATCGGCGTGGCAAAGCCGAGATAGGCGCTGATGATGCTGCTGGCGCAGGAATTGTCCCACGGGATTTCCGGCACGTAGGATTTGACCGAGGCGAGGCCGTTGCCGTTCTTGGTGTTCCAGTAGGTGGCGTTCTTGCCCAGCGCCGTGTCGTAGAAATCGGTGCCGCCGACCGAGGTGTTGTAGGCGTTGGTGGACAGGCCGTTCACCGCCAGGCCGTTGCCGGTGATCCGGCCGGTATCGGCCGAGACGCCGCCGTCGCCGGTCGAGATCATGATCGACAGGCCTTCGGCCGCGCCCATTTCGACCAGGTTGTTCCAGCCCTGCAGGAAGGTGAGGCCGTTGCCGGCTTCCGAGCCACCATAGCTGATGCTGAGCACGCCGGCGGTGGTGCCGACCTCGACCAGGTTCTGCAGCGCCGTCTCGACGCCGAAGGTGGTGGACGTTCCGGCGCAGGCGGCTTCGATGATGTTGGCGTCCGGTGCGACGGCGCTGGACCATTCGGCATCGAGCGCGGCCTCGCCTTCGTCCGGCGTGAAGCCCGGGTCGCTGCAATTGCCGGGGTGTTCGATGGTCAGCGTGCCCTTGTAGCCGCCGAGCGCGAACTGGTTGCGGAATTTGTGCCAGTCGCCCGGGCTGATGTCGGTGCGCTCGACGACGGCGACCGTGCTGCCGAGGCCGGTGATGGCGGCGCCGAACTGGTTGGTGGCCGGGTTACGCAGCTGCTTGACGTGATAGATCGTGGCGAAGTCGTTCGGTGCGACGGCGTAGAAGACCGGGTTCGTCGGCAGCGTGAATTGCGGGCCGGGGCGCAGCACGTTGGGCTTGGGGAAGAAGTTCGACAGGGTGGCGCCGCGCACGACGCCGGAGAGCGCGGCGGGGATCGCCTGGTCGGTCATGTTGGCGATATGCGCCTCGCCCGCGACGGTGACGGTGTGCAGCGCGGTGTGGAAGGCGCGGCCCACGGCCGAGGGGGTGCCGGCGAAGTCGATCGACATGCCGCTGGGTGCGACGCGGTTGACGGTGAGGCCGTGGCTCTGCAGCCAGGCGGTGACCTTGGCCACGTCGGCCTCATCGGGGCCATAGGCGCGCAGGCCGGCCGGCGTCAGCCATTTGTGGAACGACGGCGAGCGGGGATCGACCTGGTCGCGCACCAGGGCGTCGAGCGCGGCCTGGCGGTCGGCCGGGCGCTTGAGCACCAGGTTGACGTGGGTGAGGACCTGGGTGTCGGCGAGCGGCCCCTGATCCTGGGCGATGGCGAGGTTGGGCGAACGCTCGCCGGCCACGGATACGGTGACGGCATCATCGACCGCGGCGGTGACGAGGGGAGCCGCCACTGCGGCGAATGGCAGGCCGGCCAGCAACGTGGCGCAGAGCAGGCTTTTTCTGTTCATCAAGGACATTGAAATTTCCCATCGAGGTGCGCTGCAACATAGAAACGCCGCTTGGCGGCACTTCCGCACTACATGTCGAAGCAGAGCCGTCGCGGACAAGGGACTAGACTGCCGGAAAGCAGTCAATACTTTCCTGCACCTATGCTCGCCGGCTTGCTGCTCTTGCAACGGTGAAAGCTTATCGTCGCTATTTCGCAGCTACAACCATTGATCGCCCGAATAGGCGGCCGTCCGGGCCCTATCAAGAGAATGTGTAGCCGTGCTGCGGCGCCGCGGGCGGGTTGGCTCAAGCAGGCTCGGCTGCCTCCCAGGCGCGGGTGAAAATCGCCGCGAGTGCTTCGACCAGCGCCTGGTCGGCCGGGGTGAAGCGGCCCGGCTCGGGGCTGTCGATGTCGAGCACGCCCAGCAGCGTGCCGCCGGCCAGCAGCGGCACCACGATCTCCGAGGCCGAGGCGCTGTCGCAGGCGATGTGGCCGGGGAAATCGTGCACGTCGGCCACCACGATGGTTTGGCGCCGGGCGGCCGCGCTGCCGCAGACGCCGCGGCCGAGCGGGATGCGAGTGCAGGCGGGCAGGCCCTGGAACGGGCCCAGCACCAGCGTTTCGCCGCGCAGGAAGTAGAAACCGGCCCAGTTGAGCCGGGGCAGGCGCTGGAAGATCAGCGCGGCGGTCTGGGCCGCGAGCACAATTCGGTCGGGCTCACCGGCGAGCAGGGCAGCCAGCTCGCCGGGCAGGTCGGCGTCGATCGGCGTCATCGGCATCATCGGCGTCAGGAGGCGGGTTCGAACTTCATGGCGGCGCCGTTCATGCAGTAGCGCTCGCCGGTGGGCAGCGGGCCGTCGGGGAAGACGTGGCCGAGATGGCCGCCGCAGCGGGCGCAGTGCACCTCGATGCGGCGCATGCCGAGCGAGCGGTCTTCGGTGGTGGCGACGGCGCCGGCGATCGGCGCGGTGAAGCTGGGCCAGCCGGAATGGCTCTCGTATTTGGTGGTGCTGTCGAACAGCTTGGTTTCGCAGGCGGCGCAGAGGAATGTGCCGGCGCGCTTTTCGGCGTTCAGCGGGCTGGCGCCGGGACGTTCGGTGCCGTGGCCGCGCAGCACGCGATACTGCTCGGGCGTCAGCTCGGCCTGCCATTCGGCGTCGGATTTTTCGATCTTGGAAGGAGTGTCGGACATGGAGGTTACCGCCGGGTGAGTGTGCAGCCGATATGGCGCGCGCCCGCCCGCGTTGAAGATGGCGCCGGGGCCGGAGCCCTGGCTGATCCATCGCGAAAGCCGCCGGATCGGGGCCGGCGCCGTGTGGGCCCTGCGCCCCGATCCGCGCCCGGCCTCAGATGTAGGTCGGCTTGGGGAAGAACGAGCTGTTGTAGGGGCCCGCCAACGACATGCAGCTGCTGAGCGAGGGCGCTGCGAACGGCCCGATGAAGCCCGAGCCGCCGGCCAGGAACGGCGTGAGCGGTGCCACCGCGGCGCCGACGCTGGGGAGCAGTGCGGATTCCACGATGCGGTTGTTCGGCGGGTTGACGTTGGCGGCCACGTTGAGCAGCGCGCGGTGCTCGCTCTCCACGCCGGCGATCTGGACGGCGACGCCGATCAGGGCCGGGTTGGCGGCCGTGATGCCGCTGGAGTAGGCGCCCGAGAAATCCAGGGCGGCGGCGATGTAGGCCGAGATGAAATAGTCTTCCAGCGTGCTGGCGGTGGGGAAGAACACCGATTCCTTGGCGAACATGTTCTCGGGGAAGTAGAAATGGCCCTGCACCGACTTGCCGCCATTAGCCTGCAGGAATTGCAGGTGCTCGAGCTCCTGCGTCAGTGCCGCCTGGAAGTAGTTCAGGTTGGCGGCGCTGTTGACGTTCGGCAGGGCGGCGGTCTTTTCCAGCGCCTTGCTGTAGAAGGTGATGGCCAGCGTCTCGGCAGTGGCGGCGATGTTGAGGATGTCCTGCACCGTGTCGCTGCTGGCCGGCTGGGTGGCGGCGCGGGCGGCCATGGGCTGCATCAGGCCGAGGCCCGCGGCGCCCAGCACCGAGGCGCCGGCGACCTTGGCGGTGGCGGTGAAGAAGTCGCGGCGGCTGCGGCCCTGGGCGCGGGCTTCGCGGGCCTTGGCGACGAGCTCGTGCATGATCGTGCCGGTTTCGGCGAATTTGTCGGTCTGATTCTGCGTCATTTTGGCGCCTCCGTGAGGGGATGGGACAGAGCGGACTGACGCCTGGCCAGGCGCCCATAAGGTATCGGCGCGAATTGGTTTTTGGATGCAACGGATTGCCGGCCGGCCATGATCGGCGGCGGGCGGCGCGGCTAGACGGTGGCGCGCACGCGGCGCCTGGGGGTGCGCGCGAGATCGGGCTTGCCGGAAGCCGCGATCAGGCGGCTGAAGCTGGCGAGGTAGTCGCGCGCCATGTCGGTCTGCTCGGTGGTGGCGGGCAGGCCGGAGACGAGGGCCTGATAGAGGGTCTCGTCGGCGGCCTCGCCCATGGCGCGGGCGAGGTCGGTGGGGTCGCCGGCGCGGAAATGCAGGCCGGCGCGCCGGTTGGGCACTTTTTCGGCCATGCCGCCAATGCCGGTGCAGATGACCGGGCGGCCGGCCGCGAACGCCTCCTGGATGACGACGGGCGAGTTTTCCCACCAGGTGCTGGGCGTGAGTACGTAGTCGCAGCCCAGCATCAGCTTGCGGACGTCGGCATTGTCGTACGGGCCGGCATAGGTGGCGAAATTGTGCTGGGCGAAGATGGCGTTGAAGCGTGCGGTGAAGGCGGTTTCCTGGCCGATCAGGTTGCCGTGCACGCGGATGCGGATCTTGCTGCCGATATCGGGCCGCTTGGCAAGCAGCTCGATCGTGTCGAGCAGGATGTCGGCGCCCTTGAACGGGGTGATCTGGCCGAAATAGCCGAAGGTCCACGGGCGTTCGGCGACCAGTGCCTGCGATTGGTGCGCGCCGGTGGCCGGACGGGCGCGTTCCTCGGTGCGGTCGGCGGGGCGCAGGCCGTTTTCGATGACGACGAATTTCTCGCGCGGCAGGCCCCAGTCGATCATGCGGTCGGCCAGGAAGTGGCTGGGCGAGATGAAGCCGGCGGCCGGGGCCAATGCCGACTGGATGAGCTGCTTGCGGGTGGCGAATTGCTGGCGGCTGTTTTCAGGAAAGCAGGTGGCGCAGGCGACCGGCGAGGCTTGCGGGCACAGGCGGCGGGCCGGGCGGGTGACCATCTGGCCGTGATGGGCGCAGATGGCCAGGAATTCGTGCAGCGTGACGGTGAACGGTATGTCGGTTTCGGCATGCAGCGCGCGCAGCGTGTTCACGCCCAGGCCGAGGAAATGGTGGAAGTTCACCAGGCGCACGGATTGGCGCAGCAGGATGGGCTTGAGCTGCCGCCAGATGTCGGCCGCGGCGAGGTGGTAGAAATGGTCGTAGCGGTTCGGGTCGGCGATGATGGCGAACTCGCGGTCCGAGCCCAGCATGAGGCGGCCACGGTCCTGCGCGGGACAGATAGCGATGAAGATCGCGTCCGTGCCGATGCGGCGCAGGCCTTCGTAGAGCGCGTAGGCGGCGATTTCCGCGCCGCCCTTGCTGATGGAGGGATGGGTGTGCGCGATGACGGCGATCGGGCCGGATTGCGGGACGGGCATACTGTCGGGCATCAGAGCCCTGCTACCAGGAGCGGGCCCGGCGCGCGGGCGGGCGGGCGGACGGGGAACGGCGCCGGCCGCGGCGGGCCGCCGGCGCCGTGCCTGCCCTTGAGCGCATAGACCGTGGTGTTGACCGCATCCTGCACGCGGGTGGAGAGCAGCGTGCGGGTGCAGGATGCCGCGTTGTGGTGGACGACGTGCGGCGAGCGCGAGGCGAACAGGCCGTTCTCGCGGTAGAAGCCGCCCATGAAGGCCGGGGCGCTGAGCGCCCAGCGGGCCAGGTGGCCGGTGGACCAGGCGAAGCAGCGTGCGGTGACGCCGCTGGAGGAATCGTGCTGGCCGAACTCGTCGTTATCCAGGCCGAAGAAGACGAGATCGGTGCTGCCGGGGGTGAGCGCCAGGCGCGCGCGTGCCCAGCCCGCCTCGCGCAGGAACACGCCGGCGCTGACGAAGACGAAGCGGTTGGCGCCGATCTCGCGCAGGATGTCGGGCAGCAGGGCGAAGGCCTGCGACACGTCGTCGATCACCAGCAGGCTGGCATCGATGTTGTGGGTGGCGGCTTGGTTGGCCTGGAACTCGCGAAACAGCCACAGCGCGTCCGAGCGGTTGGATTTGGAGGCGGCGACGAAACACACCGATTCGATGCCGCCGACGGTGCGGCACTGGTGGGCGATGTCTTCGAACAGCAGGAACAGGTCGCAACGGTCTTCCGGCAGCACGAACACCATGACGCGGCGGCTGCGCGCGGCGCTGAGCACCACCGGCGCGTTCATCGCCCCGCGTTCGGCGCGGATGGCCGCTTCGGCGAAGCGGGGGAAGAACACCTCCTCCTGCAAAGCCGGGAAGAACAGCAGCGCGTCTTCTACCCGGGCGGAATGGCCGAGGCGGCGGAAGGCGGCGGCGGCGACCGACCAGTTGGCCGAGCTGCCGCCCTGAAAGATGACCTTCAGCACCGGGTCGGCGAAATCCTCCGGCTCGGCATCGCCGGCGAACAGGCCGACGAAGCCGGCGCGTTCGACCATGCGCTCGCTGCCGGGGAAGCCGGCGAGCAGGTCGGGGCGGGCTTTCCAGTAGAGGCTTTCGGGATCGGCCGACATGACCGAGGCGCCGACCCGCAGGCGCAGGCCCTCGATGCGTTTCATCGGGCTCATCACCCAGCCTTCGACCAGGCAGCCCAGGCCGGGGACCAGCAGGATGCGGTCGATGGAGCATTCGGTGGCGAACCACTGGGCCGGCGTGCGGGTGGGCAGCCAGTTTTCCAGCGCGGTGAGCATGCGCTGGAGCGCGATGGCGCGGCCGTCGCCGAAGCAGCGGTCCTGCACGCCCTCGTATTCGGCGACGAGCTCGCTGGAGGTGAGGATGCGCAACGGCGCGTGGGCGCGCAGATGGAAACGGCCGCCCATGCCGAAGAAGACGTGCAGGTCGGCGGTGGCCGAGCTGGGCCGCCAGGCCGAGGCGATGAGGCCGACGATGCCGCAGTTTTCGGCCGGCAAATCGTCGCGCTGGTAGCTCATGACCGCGACGGCGGCGGGGAATTTGCGGCGTTCGACGACGACGGCGCTGAATTCCTGCACGTGGCCGCGCTGCATCCAGCCCATGAACCAGACCTGGCCGGAAGTATCGACGGCCACGGTTTCGATATAGCCCTGCAGGTTCTCCGGCAGCGGGCGCAGCGCGCCTTCGGCCAGCGGTTCGGCGCCGGCGCGCAGTTCGTCCAGCAGGAATTCGAAATCGGCGATGGTGCTGCGCGGTTCCGGCGTGGCGTCCAGGCGCAGCTGGGCGATGATGTCGCCGATGCTGGGCGGGCGGTCGGCGGTGGGCAGGACGGTGCCGGCGCCGGCCACGCGCACGGTGACCGCGTCGTCCGGATCTTCCATGAAGCCCGGCAGCGACAGCATCACTTCGGCATCGAAGCTGAAGCCGGCGCGGGCCGGGCGGCCGAGCTTGGCCGAGATGTCCGCACGCTCGCCATCGGCATAGGTTTCGGCGACGGGCTGGTCGCCCACGAAGAGCTGCAGGCGGACGGGATCCAGCGGGTCGGCATGGCAGACGGCCCAGCCGCGGACGCCCAGGCGGCAATCGACGAGATCGACGAAGCCGCTATGCGAGACGCCGTCCTGCGCCTTCAATTCCGTGCCGACCAGGATTGGGGTCACGCCAGTCTCCAGGTGCATGAATTGGAGTGGTGCAGCGTATTCCGCCGCAGAGGTGCACGCCACCTGCTAAACGTATCACCCGACAGGGATTAAGGGCCAGTGTTTTTGCAGTGCACAATCGAAAGGATAGGTCTGTGCACGCTCTGGATGCAGCAACAATACGGCCATTTCATGACAGGGTGCATGGTTCGGCAGCCTAGTGTTGTAGTTACGTTGCCGCAACTTCATTCTGATTGCTTCAGGCGAGCATGCGCCGGCACGCGGCAAGCACGTCGCGTGGCCGCAGGCCGGTGAGGCATGCCAGGTTGCGCGGGCAATCGGACGCGAACTCCAGGTAGCAGGGGCCGCAGATCATGCGCCGGCGCATGGCGACGGCTTGCGGGCCGAGCGGCGCCCATTCGCCGGCATCGACCACGCCGGAATGGATGCCGATCGTGGGCATGCCGAGCGAGCCGGCGAGGTGCTGCGGGCCGCTATTATTGCCGACGAACAGCACGCAGGCCTGCATCACGGAAGCGAGCTGGCCGAGCCGCACGCGCCCGACGAGGGATTCGGCGGCCCCCTGGCTGGTCACCCGGCGCAGGATGTCCTCGCTGATCGGCGCTTCTTCCGGCGCGCCGATCAGCACGCTGTGCAGCCCGGCTTCGGCCAGCAGGTCGATCAGTGCGGCGTAGTGGGTGGCCGGCCATTGCCGGACGACGTTGCCCACGCCGGGGTGGATGCAGACCAGGGGGCGGGCGAGGAAGGCGGGCGGCAGGCTGGCCAGAGCGGGCACGTCGGCGGTGGCCAGGCGGGGGGCGGGCGGCGACGGGGCTTCGCTGCGGCAGGCATCCTTGAGGGCGGAGACGAGCTGGACCAGGCGTTCGGAGACGTGGGCGCGTTTGAGCACGAGGCGGTGGTCGCCCTCCCATTCCAGCGCCACGTCGAGGAAGCCGAACCGGTTGGCGGTATCGTAGCCGGCCAGGAAGGCAGCGCCGGTATGGGGCAGCACGGCGCGGGTTTCGGGCTGCATGCGCAGGTCGATCGCGATGTCGTAGGCCGCAGGCGCCAGGCGGGCGCCGAGGGCTTCGAACTCGGCTTCGGTGACGCCGCGCTGGCCGTGGCCGGAGCGGGCGTGGAAGAAGTCGAACACGATCACCTCGCCGATCGCGGGCTCGTGGCGGGCCAGTTCGGCCGAGGCGGCCGGGACCAGCACGTCGATGGTGGCGGCGGGGAAACGGCGCTTGAGGCTGCGCAGCGCCGGCAGGGCGGTGAGGAAATCGCCGATATGGTCCAGCTTGACGGCCAGGATGCGGCGCACGGCGGCGGCCGGCGGGCCGCGGCGGCCGACATGCAGCAGGACGGCCGGTTCGGCGTCCGCGCCGTAATGGTCGGAATCGAGCGCCAGCCGCGGGTTGCGGTACGGGTCGCCGGCCAGGAAGCGGGTGCGCCAGGCGCCGGCGAAGAGCTGCTCGTCGTAGCTGTCCTGCAGGGTGGCGCGGCTGGCCAGTTCGTGGTGGGTGAGCGTCGCGTGCGGGGTGTAGATGACGGCCAGGCCGGCGGCCCAGGCGCGCAGGCAGAAATCGAGGTCGTTGTTGACGACGCTGTGGGCTTCCTCGAACCCGCCCAGGGCGGCGAAGGTGCGGGCGCGCATCAGCTGGCAGGCGCCGGTGACGCTGATCATCTCGCGCGCCACGCAGGCCAGCCCGAACGGGCCGGGGCTGGCGGCGGGTGCGAAGCGGAAGGCGTGGCGGGCATGGGTGTCGGCCAGGTATTGGCCGCCATGCTGGACGGTGCCGTCCGGGTAAAGCAGCCGGGCGCCGACGACGCCCACTTCGGGCCGGCTGGCGTGTTCCAGCATGGCTTCCAGCCAGTCGGGCTGGCGGGCTTCCACATCGTCGTTGAGGAACAGCAAGTATTCGCCGGTGGCGGCTTTGGCGCCGATATTGTTGAAGCGCGACCAGTTGAAGGCGCCGGGCATGTCGATCAC
The DNA here is from genome assembly GCA_963751795.1 of uncultured Alphaproteobacteria bacterium. Classification (GTDB taxonomy): domain Bacteria; phylum Pseudomonadota; class Alphaproteobacteria; order Acetobacterales; family Acetobacteraceae; genus BOG-908. The sequence goes on along the minus strand of CAVVVI010000004.1, from coordinate 244,154 downwards.
CACGTCGGCATTGCGGCGCAGCCAGGTGCGCGTGGCGGTTTCGCGCACCGGGGTGTTGTCGAGCACGATGATTTCCACCTCGCAGCCGCCGGCGCGGGCGGGAGCGGTGGTGGCGCGGATGGTTTTGATGCAGGTGCGCACCAGCCCGCCGGCGGCACAGGTGGGGATGATGATGGAGACGCGGCCGGCGACGGTGCCGCGCGGGCGGCGGGTGCGGGCCGCCTTGCCGGCGGCGCTGCGGCGGATGCGCCAGGTGCCTTCGGCGCCGGCGGGTTCGGCGCTTGCAGCGATGCCGCGGCGGGCCAGGGCGGCGGTGAGCGCGGCGGCTTCTGCCTGCTGGCTGTCGGCGGCCGCGCCGCGGTCGCACAGCACGCGCGGCACGTGGGCGATGCGGGCGGCCTGTTCGGTGAGTGCCAGGACGGCTTCGTAGTCCGAGGCGGCGGCCAGGGCGGCCGCCGACAGTCCGGCGCGGGCCAGCAGGGCGTCGGCGGCGCACCAGGGGCGGCCGACATAGTTCATCGCCAGCAGCAGCTCGGGCGACCAGTCCGGCTTGAGGAAGGGCTGGCGGCCCTGGCCGGGATCGGCGCGCAGCTCGTCGGCGTAGATGAAATCGGCCGCGGGATCAGCCAGGCTCTCGCGGGCCAGTTCGAGCAGCGCGTCGGCGCCCAGGCGGTCGCCGGCGCGCAGTTTCAGGGTGAAGCCGGGGCGTGCGGCGGCCCGGCGGGCCGCGCGCGCGGGGGCGGCGGCGGGTTTGGTGAAGCGGATCCGGCTGTCGGCGGAAGCGGGCAGCGCCTGGGCGGCTTTCAGCGTGGCGGCATCCGGCATGGGGATTGTGACGGACCAGTCCTCCAGCACCTGGGCGCGCAGGCTGGCGAGCGTCGCCTCCAACGCGACGAGCTCGGTGGCGGCGGCGCCGGTGATGACGGCGTGGAAGGCCGGGGCGGCGGCGTGGCGGGCGAGCAAGGCCAGGCCGGCTTCGGCTTCGGCGGGCGGCACGGTGGTGCGGATGGTGCTGTCGGGCGGCAGCACGTCGTTGCGCTCGACGGTGAGGTCGAAGCCGCGCTCCAGCATGGGCGGCTCGGCTTGCTGGCCCTCGGTGCCGGCGCGGGCGGCCTCCTCGGTCGCGCCGCGGGCGATGATGCGGATGCGGTGCGTGCCTTCGGGCAGGCTGCCGGGGGGCAGCACCAGGGCGTAGCCGGCGAGCAGCGAGCCTTTGTATTCCGGGAAGGCGGCGCCGATATCCTCGCGGCGCATGCCGAGATGGGCGTGGCCGAGCAGGCGCTGGTCACAGAAGATCGAGACCTGGTCGATGCCGGCGCGGGCGGCGGCCCAGCCGACGATGGTGAGCGCGCCGCGCACCGGCTCGGCGGCCACGTCGGCGGTGAGCGCGGGGCGGTCGATTTCCAGCCGCATGCCAGGGGCGGAGCGGGGCGCGGTCGGCTTGGCGTGGGCCGGGCTGGCGGCGGCCTTGCGGCGGGCCGGCGCGGCGCCGGGCGCGGCGGCGTTCGGCCACCAGCGGCATTTCCAGCGCACGCGCCGCGCCATCCTGTGCGGTGACGAGCAGGACAAGGCGGTGGACGCCGGTGCTGGGGCGGCGCGGCAGGTTGTGGCTGAACGCGAAGCCGGCGGTGGCCGCATCCGGGGCCGTGCCGTCTTCGGCGAGGGCTGCGTCGGGCGGCCCGAGTTCGGCCTGGCCGAGCGAGATGCCGTCCAGCTCGACGGCGATTGCGGCGATGCCGCTGGCGGCGCGGGCCCAGCCTTCGACGCGCAGCGTGCCGTCGGTGCCGAGCAGGGCGCGGGTGCAGCTGGCGGCGATGGGGTGGGCTTCGGCCGGGGCGGCCACCGGGGCCGGGGCTGCGGGCACGATGACGGGGACGATGGATTGGCGGGCGTGGCCGGCCGCATCGCTCGCCTGCACGCGCACGAAACTCGGCCCTTCGGGCAGGCCGGGATCGAGCTGGCGGACCAGGGCGAAGCCGGCCGCCGCACTGTTGGCGTAGCTGGGGTGGGTGGCGGCGATATCGGGCCGCGGCAGGCCGTGGCGGGCCTCGCCGAGTGTCACCTCGCCCAGCGTGACGGCGATGGGCTGCATCGCTTCCGCACTGATTGCCCAGCCGCGCACGCGCAGCATGCGGGCGGCGTCGATCACCGCCTCTTCGACCAGCAGGCGGATCGGCCAGGCGGTCTCGGACGCGCCGGCGGCGGAGGACGGCTCGGCGGCAGCCGGTGCCAGCGGGGCTTCGAGGCGGACGCCCTTGCGGCCGGTCTGGCCATCGGCGCTGCGCACGGTGACGGTGAGCTGGCCGGCTTCGGCGGCACCGGCGGGCAGCTCGGCGGTGAAGCTGAAGCCGCAATGATCCACGTGGCGGTAATGCGGGAAGCTGCGGGCGACGTCGGGGCGCGGCAGGCCGTAGCGGGCATGGGTGAGCAGCGTGCCGTCGAGGTGGATGGCGACTTCGGCGATGTCGGCCGGGGCGATGGCCCAGCCGCTGCCGTGGAGCTGGGTGCCGGGGCGCAGGCGTTCGCCGGGGCGCGGCTGTTCGATGGTGACGAGCACGAAGCCCTCGCCGGCCGGGCGTGCCTCCGGCCCATCGGCGGGGGCGGCGCTGCGGGATGGCGCGGTGGGCAGGCCGGGGATGGCGACCAGGGTGCGCAGCCACTCGGCCCAGCCGGTGGCGGCCCGCAGCACGGCCTCGGCACGCGGCGGCACGTGCAGCAGGCCGAACAGCCAGTCGAGCTGCTCCGGGCTGGGCGCCTGGGCGAAGGCTTCGTGCGGCAGCTTGCGGCCGGCAGCCAGCCGGTCGAGTACGGCGCTTTGGAACTCGCCCGAGCCCATGAGCGCGCGGATGAAGGCGCCGACCGGGCTGTTGCGGGCGTCGGCGATGACGAAGGAGCTCTCCGGGTCGCGGCCGAGGAAGAGCTGGTAGCCCATCAGCACGTCGCGGTCGGTGCCGCCGGCATCGGCTGCGGCGGTGAAGGTGGCGGCCTGCACCGGCGGGTCGGCGGGGGCGGCCAAGTCTTCGCCCGGGCGGAAGCCCCCCTGTCCGCGTTTTGCCGCCAATGCCGGTTCCCCCCTGCTGGGTTGGTTGTAGGGGTGGGGTCGCGGGGGGTGCAACCGGGGGAGCCGAAGAACATTCCGTGGCATCGGCGGCGCGCGCTGCCACAGCCCGCGTAGGCGCCTGATGCCTGCTTGGTTGACGGGGCCAGGCCGCCGCCGCACAACGCCCGGCTTTCAGCCCGAGGACCTTGATGCGCGGCGGACATGTGGATGCTGTGACACGGCTTTCGGTCTCGGGCTGGGCGGCCGATGCCGATGCGCCCGACGCGGCTTTGGAATTGACGATCGAGGTGGACGGGCAGGAGGTGGGGCGCACGCTGGCCGGGCGGCCGCGGCGCGACCTGGCGGTGCTGGGGCGGTACGGCGATGGGGCGCATGGGTTCAGCTTCAATTTTCCCGCCGCACTGAGCGCGCACGAGGCGCATGGCGTGCGCGTGCTGTTCGAGGATGGCGCGCTGATGCCGGGCGGCGAGAAGACGGTGGCCGCCGAGGTGGTGGCGCCCGCCGGCGGCGATGCGCCCTCGCCTATCCTGGTGACCGCGCCGGGGCGGTCGGGCACCACCTACCTGATGAGCTGCCTGGCCGCCGCGCCGCAGATCGTGGTGGCCGAGCTGGTGCCCTACGAAGTGCGGCTGCTTTCCTATTACGCGGCGGCCTATGCGGTGCTGACGGCGCCGGCCGATACCGAGCGTTCCACCCATCCGGACCGGCTGGAAGGCGACGGCTTCCATATCGGCTTCAACCCGTTCGCGGCGCCGCAATACGCCCATGCCTTCAGCCGGCAGCCGCCGTTGCGCGATTACACCGAGAACTGGGCGCCGGCCCGGCTAGGCGAGACGATGGCCGGGCTGGTGCGCGAGTATTACCGCCGGCTGGCGGTGGACCGGGGCAAGCACGGCGTGCGGTTCTTCGCGGAGAAGAACAACAACCTGCACCGGCCGACGCGGCTGTTCGTGCGGCGGGTGTTTCCGGCGGTGCGCGAGGTGGTGATCGTGCGCGATCCGCGCGACGTGCTGTGTTCGCACGTGGCCTATTTCGACAGCAGCCAGGACAAGGCGTTCCAGCAGCTGAGCCATAGCTGCCGCCAGCTGACGCAGATCCGCGCCGAGGCAGGCCCGGATCTGTGCATCATCCGCTACGAGGACATGATCCGGCGCGATGCGGCGACCTATGCGCGGCTGGGCGCCTTCCTGGAGGCCGATGTGGCGCCCATGGGCGAGAGCGAGGGCAGCCGGATTTTCGCGCAGCATGCGACCAGCCTGTCGCCGGAGGCGTCCATCGGCCGGTGGCGGACCGATCTGCCGGCCGCGCTGCGGGCGCGCTGCGCTGCGGAATGGGGCGAGTTTCTGGCGCTGTTCGGCTACGCGGCCGACTGACGCGGCTGAGGATCGGGCGGCGTGGCAGCCTGGCAGATGCAGGGTGCGGACCGGGGCTTCTGCCGGCTGCGTTCGGGCACCGCGAGGCGCTAGGCTGCTCCATTGAGCGGGCGGCGGCCGGAAGGCGGGTTGCCCGGCATCGTTTTAATCCCGGTTTGCATCCGTTTCTGCCCGGAGGCACGATACCGTGGGGAGCCATACGGGGTCGGCCTTGCTGTCAGCTTTGTTCGCCGGGGATTTCGATCGTTACTTCGCGGCCGTCGGCGGCGGCGCGCCGCTCTGGCTGTTCGTGCACGTGCCCAAGACGGCCGGCAGTTCGATGACGGCCGAGGCCGAGAGCATCCTGCAGCCATCGTTCAACATCGACATCGACCACACCGACACGACGCGCACGTATCAGGCCAAGTTCGACGGCGCGGTGCAGGATTTCGTGGCCCGGCATACGCAGGTGCCCTACCGGTTCTGCACCGGGCACATCAATGCGCGGCAGATGGAGATGATTCGCAGCGGCATCCCGGACGTTCGCGCGTTCAGCATGCTGCGCAATCCGCTGGAGCGGCTGGTTTCCGATTACCGCTACCAGCGCTCTCCGATGAACACCGCGCAGGCGCAGTTCGTGGCCAACACGGCGAGTTTCGACGCCTATGTCGCGCGGCCGCACGTGCACAACAAGATCGCGCTGACCCTGGCCCCGCGCGAGCTGGTGATGACCGGCGACGTGGCCGGATGCGTGGAGTACATCCTGGGCGCCTATGCCTTTGTGGGGCTGCAGGAGATGTATCCGCTGGGCCTGCGCACGCTGACGTCGCTGATGGGCGAGATGCGCGCGCCGGAGGCCAAGGTGCGCGTCAATCGCAGCGAGGCCGACCAGGTGGCGTTGACGCCGGAACTCGAAGCCAGGCTGCGGGCGCTCAACGCCGTCGATATCGGCATCTTCCAGGCCTTCGTTGCCAAGTGGCGCGTAGTGCGCGAGGGGCTGATCCAGTATCTGCGCACCCTGCCGCAGCCGGCTGTCGCCAAGGTCGCCTGAGCGGCAGGTGCCGCGATCAGTGCGGCGCCAGCGGATCGACCCGGTCGAGATAGGCTTCCAGCGCCGGGCCGACGGCGCGGAAGCGTGTGGCGAACGAGTCGTAGATTGCGACGTCGAGCGCGTTGCGCGCGCGGATGCGCTCGGTCAGTGCGGGCGATAGCGCGATTGCGGTCTCGGGCGTGGGCGTGTTGACGCGCTTGAACACGCCGGGGCGGCGCGGGGCGCCGGCCAGCGTGGTGATCAGGCGCAGCGAGAGCGGATAGGCTTCCTGAATGCCGATGAACGCGTAAGCGCGGTCGAGGTGATCGATGCAGGCTTGCGTATCGTCGCGGAGATGGTGCGGCACGAGATGGGCGGCCGCCTTGTTCCACTCGCCGGGCTGGTCGAGATAGCTCTCCAGCGTGGGGTGTTGTTCGCTGAATTGCTGGTTGCCGGGATGCATCGATGAGCGCTGGTAGCGGTAATCCGACACGAAGCGGGTGACCGGGTCGCGCAGCAGGGTGATCGGGCGCACGTCGGGCAGGCTGGCGGCAATGCGGGTGACGTGCGGCGCGGTGATGTGGCCGGTGCAGTAGCGGTAGCGGCGCGTCTGTGCCTTGGCGATGAAGGTCTCGACGGCCTCGTCGAGCATTTCGTTGAACGGCCGCCGGTCCAGCTTGCTGTAATCGACGAAGATGTGGTGGCTGGGCGAGAGGATCGGGGTGAGTTCGGCGTTGAGCGAACTGCCCGCGGTTTTGGGCACGTGGACGAACAGCCAGAGCGGCGCGGTGCTGAGAAGCTGATCGAAATAGAGCTGGAAGCGGGCGGCGAAGAAACTATCCAAAGCCATGTGCGCACGGGGTCCCTGAACGGCCACCTGTCTGCGCGACATTGCCGGACTTGTTGAACGACACAGGCAAATGGGGTCGTTGGCGTTCGTTATCAGGTGCCGTTACGAAATGCCGCGCAGCTGTATTCACAAGGCCGCCAGCCCGGGGGCGACGAGGCCGAGGATGGCCAGCACGGCGCCGGCCAGGCCGAGCAGCGCGCCGCCCCAGACCAGCATCAGCGAGCCGGTGATGACCGAGGCGGTGGTGAGCACGATGCCGAGCTGGAGGGCAGCGGCGGCGTTGTCGAAGGCTTCCAGGCGCTCGTGGGCGGCGTCGCGTTCCTCCTCCAGCGCGTGGGCGCGGGTGGCGAGTGCCTGCTTGCCGCTTTTTGGATCGGATTCGAAGCGGGCGATGTCGGACGCGAAGCGGGCCTGGATGGCAGCCGCTTCGTTGGCGGCACCTGGCGGCAGCAGGCCCGCGAGTTGGGCGAGGTCGCGCGTCTCGTTGGCGCGCGTCGATTTGGCCTGGTACTCGGCCCACACGTCGGTGGCGGCGACCGCGCTTTGCGACATGCGGGTGTTGGCGTGCTGGGCGCCCTGTTCGCAGAAGGCGAGGCCGGCGGCGAGCACGGCGATCAGCAGGGCGGTGTGCCGGCGGCCGCCATGGGCGGCTTCTGCGGCGTGTTCGTGGGTCTCGTAGGTTTCGCCCATGGGTGCTCCGTGCGGGTTGGGTGGCGCGTGCGCCAGGCTGTGCTGCGCTATGCGCCCAGTATGGCCAGCGCCTCGCGCAGGGATACGCGGCCGTCGTACAGCGCGCGGCCGACGATGACGCCGGCCAGGTGGCCGGCCTGGCTGCGCAACGCCTGCAGGTCGGACGCCGCACCGATGCCGCCGCTGGCGATCACCGGAATGGCGACGGTGGCGGCCAGGGCCACCGTCTGCTCGATGTTGACGCCGGCGAGCATGCCGTCGCGTGCGATGTCGGTGTAGATGATGGCGGCGACGCCCGCGTCCTCGAAGCGCTGCGCCAGCTCGGGCGCGCGCAGGGTGGAGGTATCGGCCCAGCCTTCGGTGGCCACGAAGCCGTCGCGCGCATCGATGCCGACCGCGATGCGGCCGGGGAAGCTGCGGCAGGCCTGGTGGACGAGGATGGGGTTTTTCACCGCCGCCGAACCGAGGATGACGCGGGTGGCGCCGGCAGCCACGCAGGCTTCGATGGCCGTCATGTCGCGCAGGCCGCCGCCGAGCTGCACGGGGATGGTGACGGCGGCCAGGATGGCAGCGATGGCCTCCGCATTGACCGGGTGGCCGGCGAACGCGCCGTTGAGATCGACGACGTGCAGCCAGGCGGCCCCCTCGTCCTGGAAGGCGCGGGCCTGGCGCGCGGGGTCGGTGGCGTAGACGGTGGCGTCGTCCATCTCGCCGCGGCGAAGGCGCACGCAGGCGCCGTCCTTCAAATCGATCGCGGGGAAGAGGATCATGCGGCGGGCGGCTCGCCGGCATGTTTGCGCAGCGGCTTGGTGTAGTAGAAGCCGCGCACCGTCTGGCCGCGGACGCGGGCGTATTCGGGGTGGATGCCCCAGCGCTCGTAGCCGAGCGATTCGTAGAGGGCGATGGCGGCCGACTGGGTTTCGCGCACGTCGAGGTTCATCACCCGGTAGTTCAGGCTGCGGGCACGGTCTTCGATGCGGAGTGTCATCAGCCGGGCGAGGCCCTGGCCGCGGGCGAACGGGGCCACAAAGGCGTGCATGATGGCGGCGGCGAAGGATTGCGCCTCGTTGTTGCGGGGCTGGCGCACAAGTTGCGCGCTGCCGGTGATGATGCCGTCGGCGCGGCCCACGAACAGCTCGCGCTCCGGCACCAGCATGACGCCGCGGAAATAGCGTTCCAGCGCCTGCTGGCCCGGCGGCGTGATCCAGCCGAAGCCGCCGCCATCGAGGATGGCGGCGTTGGTGGCCTCGCACAGCGCCTGCATGTCGTCCTCGTGCAGCTCGGTGACGTGTTCGACGAGGAGCGCGGGGGTGTGGATTTCGGCCGGCCCGGCGGTCATGCGCCGGCCGGCGGTTCGGGTGCCCAGCGGAGGAAGTTGCCGAGGATGCGCAAGCCGACCTCCTGACTTTTTTCCACGTGGAATTGGGTTCCGGCGCGGTTGGCGCGGGCGACAAGGGCCGGGATGGCGCCGCCGTAATCGGTGGTGGCGGCGACGTCGGCCCCAGCGTAGCCCCGCAGGCCGTAGCTGTGAACAAAATAGGCGTGCGCGCCGGGCTCCAGCCCTGCCAGCAGCGGGTGCGCGCCGGGCGCGAAATCGAGCGCGTTCCAGCCCATATGCGGCAGGCGCAGGCCGGGCGCGGGCAGGCGCGCGATTTCGCCCTGTATCCAGCCGAGGCCGTCGGTCGTGGCGTGTTCCAGGCCGCGTTCGGCCATCAGCTGCATGCCCACGCAGATGCCCAGGAAGGGTGCGCCGGCCTGGGTGCGGGCGGTGAGTGCCGCCAGCAGGCCCGGGATGGCGGCCAGGCCCTGCGCGCAGGTGGCGAACGCCCCCTGCCCCGGCAGCACGATGCGGTCGGCGGCGCTGACCTCGTCCGGGCTGGCGGTGATGCGGATTTCGGCCGGCAGGCCGGCGATGGCGGCGGCGCGGTGCAGCGCCTGGGCGGCGGAAGCGAGGTTGCCGGAGCCGCAATCGATGACGGCGACTAGCATGCCGGCGCGCCTGTGCGGTCGCGGCGGGTGGTTTCAGGCACGCAGCAGCTCCGGCCGGCCATCGAGCAGGCGGGCCAGCGCCTGTTCGGGATCGGTGGCGGCGACCACGGGGCCGCGGGCGAAGCCGCGCTGGTCCAGGCTCCAGCGCCGCAGATCCGGGCAGATCAGCCCTTGCAGCACGGCCAGGCCGGCGAGCGGGGCGAGGCTGCCAGTGGCGCGGCCCAGCGCCACCGTGAGGATGAACGCGGCCATGACGAGGGCGGCGGCGATCCAGGCGCGATGGACGGCGAGGTAGAAGGCGCCGAACCAGAAGGCGGCGCCGGAAAAGCCCTCGCGCACCAGCAGAGGCGGCTGGCCGGGGGCGAGGTGGGTGGTGAACAGCCTCATAGCGCGCCTTTGGTGGAGGGGATGGCATCGGCCAGGCGTGGATCGATGGCGACGGCCATGCGCAGGGCGCGGGCGGCGGCCTTGAAGCAGGCTTCGGCGACGTGGTGGGCGTTGCTGCCCGCGCGCAGCGTGATGTGCAGGGTGATCAGCGCATTGGCGGAAAGCGCGCGGAAGAACTCCTCGACGAGCTGGGTATCCATGGTGCCGAGCATGGGGCGGGCGAACGGCACGGTGAAGGCGCAATGGGCGCGGCCGGAGATGTCGATGGCGGCTTCGGCGAGCGCCTCGTCCATCGGCACCAGCGCATGGCCGAATCGGGTGATGCCGCGGTGTTGGCCCAAAGCCTGGCGGATCGCCTGGCCGAGCACGATGCCGGTGTCTTCCACGGTGTGGTGGGAGTCGATGTGCAGGTCGCCCTGAGCCTGGACGGTGAGATCGAAGCCGGCGTGGCGGGCGAGCGCGGTGAGCATGTGATCGAAGAAGCCCACGCCGGTGGCGATGCTGGACTGGCCGGTGCCGTCCAGGTCGAGGCTCAGCGTGATGGCCGTTTCGTTGGTGGTGCGGGTGAGCGTGGCGGTGCGGGCGGGCATGGGGTGGCTATAGGGCGAAACGGGGGCGCGGCGGAAGGGCGCGGCCGCCGGGCGTCACATGCCGGTGGCCAGCACGTCGTTGGCGAGCAGGGCGTCGATCGGGATGTCGTCGGTGCGGGCGAGCGCATCGTAGACGGGATCGAAATCGGTGCCGGCAGTGGCGTCCAGCAGCGCCTGCAGCGAGGGGATGACGAAGTAGAGCGCCTGCACGTCGTCGATGCGGTAGGGCGTGCGCATGACGCGCTGCAGGTCGAACGCCAAGCGGCGGGGGCGCGGGTCGCGGAGCGCGTAGACGCTTTCGGTGGCCGAGCTGACGATGCCGGCGCCGTAGATGCGCAGGCCGTCTTCGGTCTGCAGCAGGCCGAACTCGACGGTGTACCAGTAGAGGCGGGCGAGATTGTGCAGGCGGCCGAGCTTGTGGGCGCGCAAGCCGCCCTGGCCGTAGGCCTGCATGTAGTCGGCGAAGATGGGGTCGGTGAGCATGGGCACGTGGCCGAAGACATCGTGGAAGATGTCCGGTTCCTCGAGGTAGTCGAGCTGGTGAGCGCCGCGGATGAAGCGGCCGGCGGGAAAGCGGCGGTTGGCCAGATGCGTGTAGAACACGTCATCGGGGACCAGGCCGGGGACGGCCACGACCTGCCAGCCGGTGAGCGCATGCAGGCGCTGGGAGAGCAGCTCGAAATCGGGGATGCCGCCGCCCAGATCGAGCTTCTGCAGGCCTTGGAGGTAGGGCTCGCAGGCCATGCCGGGGAGGATCTGCGTCTGGCGGGCGTAGAGGGTGCGCCAGACCTCGTGTTCCTCGGCGGTGTAGCTGCTCCATTCCTGCGGCACTGTGTGGTCCACGTTGCGGATCCCCCCTGGTGTTGGCGGTGTTGCGCCCTGCCCTAGCGGCTTAACGCAGCGCCGGCCGCGGTGGCTGCAAGGCAGAGCAGCACCGAGGCGGTGGCGTTGGCGAGTGCGGCGGCGGCGTGGCCGGCGCGCAGCAGATCGAAGGTTTGCAGGCTGAAGGCGGAGAAGGTGGTGAAGCCGCCGCACAGGCCGGCCATGGTGAAGGCGGCGAACGCGGGGCGGCCGGGGGCGATGGTGGCGAGCCAGCCGATGGCGAAGCTGCCGGCGACGTTGATGAGGATGGTGCTCCAGGGGAAGCCCGGCCCCGTGAGGCGGAGGGCGGCCTGGCCCAGTGCGAAGCGGGCGAGGCTGCCCAGCGCGCCGCCGGCGGCGGCCAGTGCGGCATGGCGGATCATGCCGGCACGTTAGGGACGGGGCTGGCGTAGCGGGCGATGGCGGCACCCTTGCGCATCAGGCTGGGCAGCGCTTCGGCGGCCAGGGCCTCGACCGGGCGGAGGAAGCCGGGCGCGGTGATGGCCGGGACGGCGGCGGCGTAGATTTCCAGATGCAGCTCGAAATGGGTGAAGACGTGACGCAGCGCGCCGGCGTGGCGCCAGGCGGCCGGCATGGGGGCCGCCGCGCGGGCGGCTTGCGGGCTGAGCGGATCCGGCGTCCAGGCGGTGCCGGGCAGCTCCGTCATGCCGCCGAGCAGGCCGGTGGCGGGGCGCTGGCGCAGCAGCACGCGGCCCTGCGCGTCGGTAAGCCAGTAGAGCGCGCCGTGGCGGTGTGGGCGGGCCGCTTTGGGCGTGCGGGCGGGCAGGGTTTCGGGCGCGCCCATGGCGCGGCCGGCGCAACCGGCGGCCAGCGGGCAGAGCACACAGGCGGGCGCGCGGGAGGTGCAGATAGTGGCACCGAGATCGAACAGCGCCTGCGCGAAATCGGACGGGCGGGCCTGGGCATCAGCGTGATCGCCGAAGGCGGCGGCGGCGGCGGCGAGCGCGGGTTTGGCCGCGGGCAGCTTGCGGGTGATGGCGAACAGGCGGGCGGTGACGCGTTCCACATTGCCGTCCACCGGCACGGTGGGCACGCCGAAGGCGATGGCCGCGATGGCGCGCGCGGTGTAGGGGCCGATGCCGGGCAGGCGCTCGAGTGCGTCCACGGTGGGCGGAAAGCGGCCGCCTTGGGCCGCCACCGCCTTGGCGCAGGCGTGCAGGTTGCGGGCCCGGGCGTAGTAGCCGAGCCCGGCCCAGGCGGCCATGACGGCCTGGGACGGGGCTGCGGCAAGATCGGCGACGGTGGGGAACAGGGCGGTGAAGCGCTCGAAATAGGGGATGACGGCGGCGACCGTGGTCTGCTGCAGCATGATTTCGCTGAGCCAGACGCGGTACGGGTCGGGCTGCTCGCCAGGCCGGGCGCGCCAGGGCATGGTGCGGCGGTGGCGGTCGTACCAGTCCAGCAGGGCAGATGGCGCGGGCGGCATCATGGGGGCTTGCATGGCGAAAGACGGCTCGGCTGACAATGCGGCTTCAGCCTTCGAGCGGCGGGCCTATGCGGCGCGCGGGCTGGCCGAGCTGGTGCCGGGGCTGACGCGAGCCGCCTACAAGAAGAAGAGCCCGGCGGGGGCGCTGCTGATGAGCGAGTGGGCCAGCGTGGTGGGGCCGCGGCTGGCCGGGCAGACCGAGCCGCGGCGGCTGAGCGGGACGACGCTGACGGTGGCGTGTTCCGGGCCGGTGGCGATGGAGCTGCAGCACGTGGCCGGCGTGCTGATCGAGCGCATCAACACCCATGCCGGGCGGCGCGTGGTGGAGCGGCTGCGCTTCGTGCAGGATTTGGTGGGCGGGCCGCGTGTGGCGGCGCCGCGGCGTGTGGTAGCGGCCCAGCCGGTGGCCGGCGTGGACGGTGACCTGGGCGAGGCGCTGGGGCGGCTGCTGGCGGCGATCCGTAGCGGGTGAGTGCGGGCTTGTGGTTCGCGCGAAGGCAAGCGACGTACGGCGCAGGCGCTGCGCGCGTTTGCGGCGGCAACGGCGCGCGTTCGACTCAGCCTAGCATCAGGACCCGACTGGCTCGGCGCGGTTCTTGCGTGCCAGCGCACAATGACGGTTCAGCCCGGTATTCGGCGCGTGCTCGAACTTGCATATTTGGCTTGCCGCTGAAACGCACACTGCCGGGAACTCGACGAAGCCGACGCAGCGATGGTTGGGCGCGCGATAGCCGGTGCCGCCTTTGCAACCGCATCCGTGACAGGGCGGTCGCTTCGGGCAGTTCGCAGCGTGCAGCGGTGGCGCCGATAGCGCTGTCAGCAGCGACAGCATCGCGACGATGGTGCGGCTACCGTTCATAAACGTCAGGCGTAAGCGTAGGCGCCGCCTTTTTTCAGTGCGGCCTGGTAGGCCGGGCGAGCGTGGATGGTGGCCAGCCAGACTTTCAGCTTGGGGTGGCGGCCGAGGCCCTCGCCGCGGGTGGCGCCGGCTTCAACGGGGAAGCTCATCATCACGTCGGCGGCGGTGAAGTCCGCGCCGGCGAACCAGGCGCTGCGGGCCAGCTCGGCTTCCATCAGATCGTGCTGGGCGGCGAGGTTCGGGTTCAGAAAGCTTTTCTGCACGTTGTCGCTGATCAGCTTGGCGACCGGGCGGATGAAGAACGGCACGCGAGCGGGCAATGCACCGAACACGAGCGTCATCACCAGCGGCGGCATGGCCGAGCCCTCGGCGAAATGCAGCCAGTAGGTGTAGCGCAGCCGGTCCTCGGTGTCGGCGGCCGGGATCAGGCGGCCGTTGCCGTAGGTGCCGATGAGGTAATCCACGATGGCGCCCGTCTCGGCGATGGTGTGTGCGCCGTCCGTGATGACGGGCGATTTGCCGAGCGGGTGCACGGCGTGCAGCTCGGGCGGTGCCAGCATGGTTTGCGCGTTGCGCTCGTAGCGTTTGACTTCGTAGGGCTGGCCTAATTCTTCCAGCAGCCAGAGGATGCGCTGCGAGCGGGAATTGTTCAGGTGATGGACCGTGATCATGGGTGAGGCTCCGGGATTGTGGCGCGCTGCCAGGGTTAGCGCGAGAGTTCCTTGGTCATGCTGTCCAGGCCGGACAGCGTGAGCGGGAACATGCGTTGGGCGACCAGGTCGCGCAGCAGCACGGTGGATTGCGTGTAGCGCCAGTATTCTTCCGGCGCCGGGTTCAGCCAGGCGGTGCTGCGGAAATGCGCGGTCAGGCGCTCGATCCACACGCGGCCGGCTTCCTCGTTCCAATGTTCCACGCTGCCGCCGGGCTGGATCACCTCGTACGGACTCATGGTGGCGTCACCCACGATGATCAGCTTGTAGTCGGCGCCGTAGGTGCGCAGCAGATCCCAGGTGGAGAGCGAGGTCTCGTCACGGCGGCGGTTCTCGCGCCACACGCGCTCGTAGATGCAGTTGTGGAAATAATAGTGCTCGAGGTGCTTGAACTCCGAGCGTACGGCGGAGAACAGTTCCTGCGTGTTGCGCACGAAATCGTCCATCGAGCCGCCGCTGTCGAGCAGCAGCAGGATCTTCACCGCATTGTGCCGCTCGGGAACCATCTTGAGATCCAGGCTGCCGGCGTTGCTGGCCGTCGCATGGATGGTGCCGGGCAGATCGAGCTCGGTGGCGGCTCCCTGGCGCGCGAAGCGGCGCAGGCGGCGCAAGGCGACCTTCATGGTGCGCGTGCCGATTTCGGCGTCGCCGTCCAAATCGCGGAATTCGCGCTTGTCCCACACCTTCACGGCGCGGCGGTGGCGGGATTCCGCCTGGCCGATGCGTATGCCTTCGGGGTTGTAGCCGTAGGCGCCGAAGGGCGAGGTGCCACCGGTGCCGATCCATTTGTTGCCGCCCTGGTGGCGCTCTTTCTGTTCCTCCAGGCGCTGGCGCAGCGTCTCCATCAATTTCTCGAAGCCGCCCATGGCGTCGATGGCGGCCATCTCCTCGGGGCTGAGGTTCTTCTCGGCGATCTTGCGCAGCCACTCTTCGGGGATGGCGGTGGCCGGGTCGCCTGACGGCTGTTCGACGCCTTCGAACACGGTGGCGAACACACGATCGAAACGGTCGAGGTAGCGCTCGTCTTTCACCAGCGTGGCGCGGGCGAGGAAGTAGAAATCCTCGATGCTGTAGGCGGCCACACCGGCTTTCATGGCGCCCATGAGGGTGAGGTATTCGGTGATCGAGACCGACAAGCCGGCGGTGCGCAGCTGCTCGATGAGGGTGGCGAACATTTCAGCTCGCCGCGCGAAGGTGAGGCAAGCAGTCCTTTTTTGAAAAAAAGGACCAAAAAACTTTTACTCCTGACGATCCGGAAACAAGGCGGGTGTTACCGGCAACTCCGCGACAGCCGAGATAAGAGTTTTTTGCTTCTTTTTTGCAAAAAAGAAGGCCTTGCTTCCTCACTAACCCTCCCGCCGCGCCATGAACGCCAAACGCTCGAACAGATGCACATCCTGCTCATTCTTCAGCAGCGCACCGTGCAACGGCGGGATCACCACGGTTTTTTCGCGGGTGCGGAGCGCCTCGGGCGGCATGTCTTCGATCATCAGCAGCTTGAGCCAGTCCAGCAGCTCGCTCGTGGCGGGCTTCTTCTTCAGGCCGGGCAGTTCGCGCACGCGGAAAAACATGGTCAGCGCCTCGCGCGCCAGATCCTGCTTGATGTCGGGGTAGTGCGACTGGACGATACGTTCCATGGTGGCGCGGTCGGGGAAGCGGATGTAGTGGAAGAAGCAGCGGCGCAGGAAGGCGTCCGGCAGCTCCTTTTCGTTGTTCGACGTGATGATGACGACGGGGCGCTTGTTGGCGCGCACCGTCTGGCGCGTTTCGTAGACGAAGAACTGCATGCGATCGAGTTCGAGCAGCAGGTCGTTGGGGAATTCGATGTCGGCCTTGTCGATCTCGTCGATCAGCACGACGGATTGTTCATCGGCGGCGAACGCGTCCCAGAGTTTGCCGCGCACGATGTAGTTGCCGATGTCGTGGACGCGGGCGTCGCCGAGCTGGCCGTCGCGCAGGCGGCTGACGGCATCGTATTCGTAGAGGCCCTGCTGCGCGCGGGTGGTGCTTTTCACGTGCCATTCGATAAGCGGCATGCCCAGCGCGGCGGCCACCTCGTGGGCCAGCACGGTTTTGCCGGTGCCGGGTTCGCCCTTGACCAGCAGGGGGCGCTGCAGGGCGACAGCGGCGTTGACCGCCAGTTCGAGGTCGCGCGAGGCGATGTAGCTGCCGGTGCTCTTGAACTCGGGCACGCAGGGTATCCTTTTCCGGTTGGCGGTGAGGATAGGGGTGGCCGGGGGCGGAAGGAAGCCGCCTCGATGTGCGGGCGCGGCTAGCCCAGGGCGGCGATGAAGCGCGCC
Source organism: uncultured Alphaproteobacteria bacterium (assembly GCA_963751795.1). Lineage (GTDB taxonomy): Bacteria > Pseudomonadota > Alphaproteobacteria > Acetobacterales > Acetobacteraceae > BOG-908. The sequence continues at coordinate 228,028 of CAVVVI010000004.1, read as the reverse complement.
GTGCCACACAGCGCCAGCCAGCCGGGGAAGTCGATGTCCCAGCGATGGCCGCCGGGCGTGGAGCGTTTTGCCGCGGCGGGCCAGGTGGCCGCGCAGCAGGCCGCGCGGCAGGGCGCGCACGGTGCCGGCCGGGTGCTGGCCGGGCAGGCTGACGGCCAGCAGACGGGCGGGGCCGTGCAGGCGCAGGCTGTCCTGCAGGTCGGTGGCTACGGAGTCGGTGAGGGCCTCGCCGCCGTTGAACACGAACAGCCGCTCGCCCAATGCGAGGTCTTCGAGCAGCTTGGTGCGCAGGAAATCCATGCGGCGGCAGTGGTTCAGCTTGAAGCGCTGCAGGTCGATCTTGCCGGCCTGAACGAAGCTGTGCATGCGGATGTCGTAGCGCTGGTCGTGGGCCATCAGCTCGCCCCAGGGGGCGGTGTAGATCTCCGTGGTGGCGGGATCGCCCAGCCCGGCCAGGCCAGCCTGCAGCAGGCTGGTCAGGGTGGCGGGCGTGAGTGTCACCCAGCGTAGCAGGGCCAGATGCTCGGCGCCGTAGCGGCGCTGCACTAAGCCGAACTCGCAATCGTCACCTAGGCTTTGGAAGCTGGCGAGCAGCGTGCGGGCGGCATCGTCCTGCACCTCGCCGACATTGACCGGCAGGCCCACGGGCACGACGCCCTGTTCCTGCAGATGGGCGGGGTAGCTGGGGTGGAGGTCGGGCATGCGGGGTGCAAGCAAGGCCCGGTTTTGGGCCGGGATGCAACGGGTCTTCGCGCGTGGGTTGTAGTTTTCCCGGGGTGGCCGGTCAGGCGTGGCCGTAGGTGAGCAGGGTGCCGCCATGGCCGTCGCGCGCCAGGTGGAAGGCGCCGGGGCTGAACGTGCCGGCCAGGCCGATGCCGGCCGAGAGCGTGCCGTCGGTCAGCATGAGGGTGGCCAGGCCGGTGGACTGGCTGACCGTTATGGCGGCGGTGGCGGGATTGAGGTCGGTGATATCCAGGCTGTCCAGCCCGCCCCAGTTGCTGATGTGGCCGCCATTGATGTTGGCGGCCGCGCCCTGGAAGGCGTCGCCGGCCGGCGAGGCCCAGAACAGCATGCCGGGCTGGGCGATGGGGATGGTGGCGATGCCGGTGCCGGCCGCACCGGGGGTTTGTGCCAGGAAGCTGATGGTGGCGCCGCCGCGCAAATCGTGGCCGGCGGAGAGCTCGCCGCCCAGCGGGGTGGTGCTGGCGAAGCGGTAGTTCTGCGTGGCGGTGCTGGCGACCAGCGTGCCGCTACTGAGGCCCACGCCGGTGAGCACCTGGCCGGGCAGGTCCAGCACGTCGCCCGCCTGCAGCCCGGCGAGCGTGCCGGCGAAACCGGTGGGCGTGTCGATCTTGAGCGTGCCGGTGTTGCTGAGGAAGCGCACGGTCTGGTTGGCGGCGACGCTGCCGGCCAGTTCCAGCGTGCTGGCGCTGTCGATCAGCAGGGCGCCGGTGCCCAGCACGGATTGCGCCAGATAGAGGCCGCCGGCATGCGCCTCGATGGTGCCGTTGTTGGCGATCTGGGCGAACACGAGCCCGGCGCCCTCGATGACGCCGCCGGCGAGGTTGGCCAGCGGCACTTGCGGGAACAGGCCGTTGGCGGTGGGTTGCTGCAGCAGGCCGCCTTGCATGGCGATGGTGCCGGTGTTGGTGAACGCGGCGCCGCTGCCGCCATTGGGTGCGGCGTAGTAGGCATAGAGCGTGTTGGCGGCCACCGAGCCGGCGCCGATGGACAGGGTTCCGGCGTTGGTGAAGGCCGCGTCGCCCAGCGCCAGCACGGCCCCGCCGGAAGCGGCCATGCTGCCGGTGTTGATGAAATTGGTGGCGCCCAGGGTTAGCGTGCCGGGGCCGGCGGCGACGATCTGGCCGGCATTGACGATGCTGTCGTTCCACTGGCCCAGCCCGGCATCGCCCAGCGTGCCGGCGGTGCCGGCCAGCGTGAGCGTGCAGGCGGCGCCGAGCGTGAGGGCCACGCCGGCGGCGGCCGCCAGTTCGGGGGCGGCGAGTTTCTGGCCGGCATAGGTCTGCGCGACGCTGCCGAGCGCGATCTGCGCCGCGTCGATCGTCTCGCTGCCGGTGGCCAGCAGGCGGGTTTGCGCGCCGGTGAGCAGGATGGTGCCTGGGCGGACGCCCGAGGCGGCCTCGACGGCCAGGCCGCCCGCGGTGTTCAGCGTGGCGAAGGGGCGGCTGAAGTCCAGCGTGCCGAGATAGTTGACGTTGGCCAGCGTGGCCTGGCCGGTGGCGGCCAGGCCGGCGCCGCCATCGGTGATGGTGCCGCCCTGGATGGTGCCGGTGAGCAGCAGACGGCCATCGGCACTGCCCTGGCCGATGGCCAGGGTGCCGCCGGCCAGATCGAGCGTGCCGCCGATGGCGAGCGCGCCGCCGGCGACGCTGACGCGGCCGAGCTGGGCCAGGGTGAGCGAGCCGCCGACCGAGAGCAGGCCGCCGGCGACCGCGATGGTGCCGGTATTGGCGAATGTCGAGCTGGCGACACAAAGCGTGTCGTTCTGGCCCAAGGTGATGAGGCCCTGGTTGATGAAGCCGGGCCCGCCGAGGGTGAGCGTGCCGCCGGGGGTGGCCGCGGTAATGGTGCCCTGGTTGACGATGGCGTCGCCGGGCAAGCCGGTGCCGCCTGCCCGGCCGATGGCGGCGTGCTGGCCGGCCTGGGTGATGGTGAGGCCCGACCCGAGCGTGAGGGTGGTGGCGCCGGCCTGCGACGGGTCGTGCGCCACGTCGATGCTGGCAGCGGCACCGGCGGCGCCGAGCAGGATCGTGGCGTGGTCGAAGCTCTGCGAGCCCTGGAAATCCAGCGTGGCGCCGGCGCCCAGGATGCTGGCGGTGCCGTTCAGCGCCAGGCCGTCGCGTATGCGCAGGAAGCTGGCGGCCTGGTTGAGGGCCAGCGTGCCCTGGTAGTCGACGCCGTCCAGCAGGGCGCCGCCGGTGCCGGTGGCGAGCAGCGCGCCGGCGGTATCGATGATGGTGCCGCCGGCGATGGTGCCGGCCAGGCTGAGGCCGCGCAGCGCGAGCGCGCCGTGGCCGCCGAGGGCCAGGGTGGCGCCGGCGTTGGACAGCGTTCCGGTCAGGGTGACGGTGCCGGACGTCTCGGTGATGGTGCCGAGCTGGGCGGTTGCCAGCGCGCCGGCCAGCACCAGCGTGCCGCCGCTGATCGCGATCTGCCCGGTGTTGGACCAGGCGGCGGGTGCGCCGAAGGCGGGGGCCGCCTGGCCCAGCAGGAGCGTGCCCCCTGCCCCGGCGGTGAGCGTGCCGGTATTGGCGAACTGGGCGGCGGTGACGGCCAGCGTGTCGCCACCGAAGACGCTGATCGCGCCCTGGTTGATGATGGTGCCGTAGCCGGACAGGGCGAAGCGGCCGCCGGCCACGCCGGCGGTGATGCTGCCCTGGTTGACCAGCGTGTCGGCCGCGCCGATGCCGGGCACGCCGCTCCAACCTAGCGCCTGCAGGGCCGCGTTGGTGCCGGATTGGACGATGCCGGCGTGCGGGCCGAGCGTGGCGGTGGTGGCGGTGCTGGCGAGCCAGGTGTCGGCGGTCGCGATGGTGGCGGCGGCACCGTTGCTGCCGAGCGCGATCTGCACGCCGTCGAGCGACTCGGCGCCACGCAGGAAGAGCGTGCTGCCGGCGCCGGTGGCCGCGATGCTGCCGGCGCCGCCGCCTGGCGCGGTGACGCGCGCGCCGTTGGTGAGCGTGACGGCGCCGGCGGCAGGCAGTGCCAGCGTGCCGGCATAGATTACGCCGTCCAGCACGCCGGTGCCGGCCGACCAGGCGAGGCCGCCGCCGGCATCGGTGACGGTGCCGCCGGCGATGGTGCCGGCCAGCGACAGCGCGCCGAGGCTGCCGGTGAGGCGCGTGCCGGTGCCCAGCGTCAGCGTGCCGGCGTTTTGCAGGGTGCCGGCGATCTGGACCTGGCCGCTGCTGAGCGTGATGTTGCCCAGGCCGGCGAGCAGGCTGGAGGCGAAGGTGCCGCCCAGGGCCAGCGTGGCGTTGGCGACCGTGATGGTGCCGGTGTTGGAGAACGCGGCCGTGGCCAGCGCGAGCGTGGCGCCGTTGCTGATGCCGATGGTGCCCTGGTTGATGAAGGCGCCGCTGCCGGCGACCGACAGCGTCTCGTTCTGGCTGGCGGCGGTGATGGTGCCGGCATTGACCAGCAGGGCGGGCAGCGCACCGCCGGCGAGCGGGCCGGTGTTGCCGACCACGATCTGGCCCTGGCCGGGGCCGCCGCGCAGCCACAGATTGGAGGCCAGAGTGAGGGTGGCGCCCGCGGTGGCGCCGCCGGCAGAAGCGATGGCCAGCGTGGCGGCACCCGCCTGCCCCGGCTGGCTGCCGCTGGCGCCGAAGCTGATGATGGCGTTGGCGAGCGTTTGGCTGCCGACGCAATCGAGGCTGGCGTAACCGCCGGTGAGCGCGATGCTGCCCTGGCCGGAGCCGCCCAGGCCGGAGAGCGCCAGGCCGCCGGTGACGACGAGGCTGGATTGCGCGGCCGAGAGATCGAGCGTGCCCTGGACGGCCACGCCCGCCAGCGTGCCGCCGGTGGAGAGGAACTGGCCGCCGGCCAGCGCCAGCGTGCCGCCCGCGATTTCGCCATAGGCCAGGGCCAGCGTGCCCGCCTGCAGCGAGAGGAGCCCGCCGAGGTTGAGCAGGCCGGCATCGTAGAATTCCGCCCCCGGCGCGCTGATGGCCAGGGCGGCGGCGCTGCCGGTGCCGTACAGCGTGACCAGGAAGCTGCCCGGGCCGGCGATGGTGGCGGTGGTGGCGGCCGAGGGGGCGCCGCCGCTCCAGTCGGCGGCGTTGTTCCAGTCGGCCGAGACGCCGCTCCAGCTATCGGTGGCCATGCATCGTCCTGCGCGCGGGGCCCGAGGCGTGCCGTGCTGGCGCGCCTGACGGCGCCGCCCGCTTTTCGCGGCGGCGCAGGCCTGGTTGGCGGGGCGAGCGCCCCCAGTGTGGCTGGCCCGTTTGGGCCGGCCGGCGATGGAGCGACACTAGGCGGCGATGGGCTAAGATCGGGTGAACGCGAGTCGCTGCCGGCGCGCGTGTTGCGCAGGCCGGGAGGCTCGGCCATGAGTTCGGGCTTTCCATCTTCCGCCGAGGACCATTGTGATGCCGACGACCCGCCGCTTGCTGCTGACCGCCACCGGGGCCCTGCTGGCCGCCCGCGCCGTGCCGGCCTTGGCCCAGAGTGCGACCGAGGCGGCGCCGGCCAGCACCGATCCGCGCATGGCCGACCGCGCCGACGGCAAACCGGATGCGCCGGTGACAGTGACCGAGTGGTTCAGCTTCACCTGCCCGCATTGCGCGCATTTCACCGCCGACGTGTTCCCCGAGATCAAGGCCAAGCTGATCGACACCGGCAAGCTGCGCGTCGTGTTCAAGGAATATCCGCGCGACCAGGTGGACCTGATGGCCGCGATGGTGGCGCGCAGCCTGCCGCCCGACCGCTACGAGGCGTTCAAGGACACGCTGCTGGCCAGCCAGGCGCGCTGGGCGTTCGCGCGCGGCGTGGAGCCGAAGGAGGAGCTGGCGAAGATGGCGGCGCTGGCCGGCATGTCGCGCGCGATGTTCGACAGCGTGACGGCGGATGCGGCGTTGCGCGCCGCGATCCTGGCCGACCAGGCGCAGGCGGAGAAGACGTACGAGATCAACTCGACGCCCACCTTCGTGGTGGGCGGCCACGCGCATACCGGCGAGGTTGGCGTGACCTACGCCGCGTTCGAGGCGATGGCGAAGGCGTAAGCATGGGAAAGGCGCGGATGTGAGGACGGCCGCTCGGCGTCTGTATCCAGGCGGTGCGGCGCGCGCGCCGGGGCGGGCTGGATGACGGCGCAGCTCACGCATCTGCGCATTGCCGGCTTCAAGAGCTTTGCCGAGCCGGTCGGCCTGGACATCCTGCCCGGGCTGACCGGCATCGTGGGCCCCAATGGCTGCGGCAAATCCAACGTGGTGGAGGCGCTGCGCTGGGCGATGGGCGAGACCAGCGCGCGCAGCCTGCGCGGTGGCGAGATGGACGACGTGATTTTCGCCGGCACCACCGCGCGGGCCAGCCGCAACCTGGCCGAGGTGACAATCACGCTGGGCGGCACGCTGCCCGCGCCATACGAGGCGGAAGCCGAGCTGGCGGTGACGCGGCGCATCGAGCGCGGGGCCGGCAGCCAGTTTCGCGCCAACGGGCGCGAGCTGCGCGCGCGCGACGTGCAGACGCTGTATGCCGATCTGGGCAGCGGCGCGCGTTCCTGCGGAATGGTGAGCCAGGGGCGGGTGGCCGCCCTGGTGGGGGCACGGCCGGAGGAGCGCCGGGCGGTGCTCGAAGAGGCGGCGGGCATTGCCGGGCTGCATGCGCGGCGGCACGAGGCCGAGCTGAAATTGCGGGCGGCCGAGCAGAATTTGGCGCGCGCTGAGGACCTGCGCGAGCAGCTCGCGGGCGCGCAGGACGGGTTGCGCAAGCAGGCCCGCCAGGCGGCGCGGTATCGCAACCTTTCGGCCCTGGTGCGCACGGCGGAGGCCGAGCATCTGGCGGTGCTGCTGGATGGCGCGGCGGCGGCGGTGGCCGGGGCCCGGTCGGCGCACGGCGCGGCGCTTGCGGCGGCCGAGGCCGCGGCTTCCGGCGGCGCGGCGGCGGATGCGGCGCTGGATGCGGCCGAGGCGGCGTTGCCGGACCTGCGCGCCACGTTGGCTGAGGCGGCGCGCGTGCTGGACCGCCGCAATGTGGCGGCCGAGGGGCTGGCGGCCGAGGCGGCGCGGGTGGCGAGCGAGGCCGCAGCGGCGGAGCGGCGGCTGCTGGAGCTGGAGGCGGATCTGTCGGACTCCGAGCGCGCGCGGGCAGATGCCGGTGCGTCGGTGGCGCGGCTGGCCGGCGAGGCGGCGCGGCTGGAGGCGGTGATCGCCGACGCGCCGGCAGCGCTGGCGGCGGCGGCGGAAGCCTTGCAGGAAGCGGGCGCGCTGGCGGCGGCGACGCAGGCGGAGGCCGATGCGGCGATCCGGGCGGCGCTGGAAGCCCGGCTGGCGGCCGATCAGGCGCAGGCGGCCGAGGCGGCCTGTGCGGCGCGGCTGGAGGTGGCGCAGGCCGAACATGCGCAGGCGGCGGACGACCATGCCGCAGCCCTGGCGGCGCAGGTGAGCGCGGCGGCGCTGGCGGCGGCGGCCGGGGCTGCGCGCGCCGCGGTGACGGCACAGCAGGCGGCGCGCGACGGGGTGGAGCAGGCGGAACTGCGCCGCGCGGCGGCGGCGGCAGCCCATGCGGCGGCGGGTGCCGAGGCGGCGCGGGTGCGGCAGCTGCGCGCGGCCGCTCAGCGTGGCGCCGAGGAGGCCGAGGCGCGGCACCGGCGGCTCGCGCAGTCGCTGCTGGGGGCACAGGCGGCGCTGCAGGATCTGCAGGCGCGGCGGGTTGCGGCGGCGACGTTGCAGGGCGCGCGGGCCGGCGCCGAGGCGGCGCAGGCGGCGCTGGTGGCCGCCGAAGCCCGGTTCGGCGCGGCCGAGCAGGCGTTCGAGGCCGCGCGCGGCGATGCGGCGCAGGCGGCGCGCGCCACGGCGGATCAGGAGGCGGCGGCGGCCCGGGCCGCGGCGGCGCTGGGCGATGCGGAAAGCCGGGCCGCTCGGCTGGCGCGCGACGTGGAAGCCGCGGCGGCGGCGCTCGCGGCCGCACGGCAGGGGGCACCGGGCGCGGCTGCGGTGGCCCGGGCGGCGGAGGCGGCAGGCGCGGCGCGGGATGGGCTCGAGGCGCGCCGGCAGGCCTGGCAGGCCGCTCGGCAACTGGCCGAGGCCGCGGAGGTGACGGCGGCGGCGGCACGGCAGGCGGCCGATGTTGCCGCGCGCGCCGCCGCTCAGGCGGAGGGTGAAGCCGCCGGGCTGGAAGGTGCGACGCAAAGTGGGGACGGCGCGGCGGGCCGCACGGTGCTGGCCGCGCTGGCAGTGCCGCCCGGGCTGGAGGCGGCGCTGGGCGCGGCACTCGGCGAGGCGGGCGCGGCGGGGTTGGATGCCGAAGCGGACCGGTTCTGGCGGGAGGCCGGACCTTGCGTGCCGGCACACGCGATGCCCGCGGGCGCCGTGGCGCTGGCCAGCCTGGTGCAGGCGCCGGCCGCCTTGGCGCGGGCGCTGGCGCATGTGGCGGTGCTGGACGATGCGGTGGATGGCGCGGCGCTGCAGGCCAGCCTGCCGCCCGGCATGAGCGCGGTGACCCGCGCGGGCGCGTGCTGGCGGTGGGATGGCTACGTGGTGCGCGCCGGCGCGCCGAACCCGGCGGCGCTGCGCCTGCGTCAGCTGCGGCTGCTGGCCGAGGCGCGGACCGCGCAGGCGGCGGCACGCCTGGTGGCAGAGGACGCCGCGGCACGGCTGGATGCGGCAGCCGCGGCGGCGGCGGCGGCGCGTGAGGGCGCGGCGCAGGCCGAGGCGGCCCAGAGCGAGGCCGAGTCGGGGCTGCGAATGGCCGAGCAGGATCACCGGCGCCTGGCCGAGCAGGCGGCGGAGGCGGCGCGGCGCGTGGCCGAGCTGGCGCCGGCGGCCGAGCGCCTGGCCGCCGAGCATGCGGCTTGCGGCACGGCGCTGGCGGCGGCGCGGCAGGCGGAGAGCGCGCTGCCGGCGCGGGATGCGCTGCAGGCGGCGGCACGGGAGGCTGCGGCCTCGGCGCTGGCGGCGGCGGACGCTCTGGAAGCGGCGCGCACGGATCGGCAGGCGGCCCGAGCGGCGGCGGCAGCGGCGGCGGCGCACGCGGCCGCGCTGGATCGGCAGGCGGCCGAGACCGAGGCGCGGCTGGCGGCCTCGGTGCCGGCGCTGGAGGACCTGTCGGCAGCGGCCGCGGCGGCCGAGAGCGGATCGGCCGAGGCGCGGGCTGCCCTGGACGGCCTGCCCGGCGAGGACGCGGCCGCCGCGCTGCTGCTTGCGGCCGAGGCGGGCCATGAGGCGGCGCGGCGGGACGAGGCGGCGGCGCGCGCTGCCCGCGCCGAGGCCGAGGCGGCGGCGGAGGCGGCCGGTGCGGCCAGCCAGGCGCTGCAGGCCGGGCAGGCCGCCCAGGCCGATCGGTTGGAGATGCAAGCGCGCGCACTTGCCCGCGCCGAGGCGGCGCGCCACGCGGCGGCACTGGCGCTGGAGGCCGCGCAGGCGAACCGGGCCGCCCTGCCCGATCCGGTGGGGCTGGATGCGGCGGCGCAGGCTGCGCGCGGGCAGCGGGACGGAGCGGCGGCTGCGGCCCAGGAGGCGGCCTGGCAGGAAGATGGCGTGCGGGGAGCGGCGGCCCAGGCCGAGGCGGCGCTGGCAGTGGTGCGCAGCGAGCTGGCGGCTTGGCAGGGCCGGCAGGCGGAAGCCGGCGCGCGGGCGGCGGCGCTGGCGGGGCGGGAGGCGGCGGCGCGGGCAGCCTGGCACGCGTTGCGCGCGGCGCCGGCCGAGACCACGGCGCGGGCGGAACGCTCGGCGGCGGCGCTGGCCGAAGCCGAGGCGGCGCATGAAGCGGCGGCCGCGGCCGAGGCCGAGGCGGCCCAGCGCGTGCGCGCGCTGCTGATGGCCCAGCGCGGCGGCGCGCAGCTGGCCGCCCACCGGCGGGAGGATGCGTTGCGGGCCGAGGCGGCGCTGGCATCGGCGGAGGCGGCGATGCAAGCCGTGCTGGCGCGGGCGGCCGAGCGGCTGGGCGCCGATGCGGTGCTGCCCGAGGCACCCGACGCGGCTGCGGGCGCCGAGGAGCGCGCGCGGCGGCGCTTCGAACGGCTGAGCCGGGAGCGCGAGGAGATGGGGCCGGTGAATTTGCGCGCCGAGCTGGAACTGGCCGAGCTGGATGCGCGCATGGCCGCGCTGGAGCGCGAGCGTGAGGAGTTGGGCACCGCGATCGCCAAGCTGCGCGGCGCGATCGGCCACCTCAACCGCGCCGGCCGCGAGCGGCTGCTGGCGGTGTTCGCCGATGTGGACCGGCATTTCAGGACGCTGTTCACCGGCATGATGGGCGGCGGGCGGGCGCATCTGGCGCTGACCGGTTCGGACGACCCGCTGCTGGCCGGGCTGGAGATCTATGCCGAGCCGCCCGGCAAGCGGCTGGCGGCACTCTCGCTGCTGTCGGGCGGCGAGCAGGCGCTGACGGCGCTGAGCCTGATCTTCGCCGTGTTCCGCTGCGCGCCGGCGCCGGTGAGCGTGCTCGACGAGGTGGACGCCCCGCTGGACGACGCCAATGTGGAGCGCTTCTGCACGCTGCTGGACGACGTGGTGCGCGATACCGGAACTCGGTTTTTGGTGGTGACGCACCACCAGCTGACGATGAGCCGCATGGACCGGCTGTTCGGGGTGACCATGCAGGAGCGCGGGGTGTCGCGCCTGCTATCGGTGAACCTGCACCGGGCGGTGGCGATCAGCGGGCCGGTGATGCAGGCGGCCGAGTAGGCGCGGGGCCGGCCGGGACCGCCGGTCAGGCGCCGACGGTGAGGAAGAGGAAGCCGACGAGCCCGAAGAGCACGATGCAGGCGATGACGACGACGGCCAGCGCCTTCCATCGGCTATGCCGCCGCAGACCGAGATGCCAGGTGCATTCGGGGCACAGGCCATCGATAACACGCTGCATTTGGTTGCGCGTCGGCGCTGCCTTCCAGCCGGCGGCGCGCCACTCCGCCTCGGTCATGGTCGGCTTTTGCGTCAGGCTCTTTTCGTAGCGCAGCATCGCTTCGTTGCCGGTCACCTTCATCGGTTTGCCGCAACGGCGGCACTCATCGACGCCGTAGACCATCGCCCGTGTTCTCCGCTTGCTGGCCGACATAGGATCGGCCGGGAAACAGGGTCAACACCGCCGCGTTGGGTGGCCGGCAGGAGAGGGCGGATGACGATGTGGGTGGCACTACGGCCGGCAGGCACGGCGATGGCGGCTTGGGCCATGCTGGGTGTGCTGGCGCCGGCGGCGCACGCCGCGCCGGCATCCCATGCGCGGCACGCCACGCACCACCGCAGCCACAAGCACGCCCGCCTTGCGCCGGCGCCGGCCGCGCCGGTGGCCGCCGCGCAGCCGCCGGCCGCCGGGCCCGCGCCGGTGCCCGACGAGGCGGTGCGCGCGCCGATAGACCATGCAACGCCGGAGACCAGCGTGGCGCCGAGCGTGTTCCAGCTGCACTACCCGCCGCAGGGCGACGGCTACACCACCGGATCGAGCTCCCAGGCGCTCGATGATCGCGAAGCGGCCAAGGCCACCGGCGTGGAGGTGAAGGTTCCGCTGCCGCAGTGAGCGGCGCGCGCCTTGACACCCCCGGATGCGGCATCTAGCAAGCCCCAGCCTTCAGGTTGGGGGTTAAGGTAAGGAGGCTGCACGCCCTTGGAGTCCGGCGATGGAGCAGGATGACGAGGGTTCGCGCGGTTCGTTCGACGAACGGCTGAAAGCCGCGCGGCTGCGCCAGGGGCCCGACCCCGCGGCGCCGGCCGGGCCGGCGGATGGCCAGGGCTCGGCGCTTGGGCTGGGTGTGCGGGTGGGCGTGGAGCTGGTCTCCGCGCTGGGCGTGGGCGTGGCGATCGGGTGGGCACTGGATCGGTGGCTGCACACGCTGCCGCTTTTCCTGGTGCTGTTCCTGGTGCTGGGCGGGGCGGCCGGGGTCGCCAATGTGTGGCGGCTCGTCGGGCCGCAGCGCCGCTAGACGGGTTTGGATGGGCCGGGTTTCGGCCGCAGAGGGATACGCGCACGGTGCAACCGACCATCGCACACGACAGCGGCCACGCGATCGACGCGCTGAGCCAGTTCAAGCTGGTGCCGGTGGGGCCGCTGGCCCGGCTAAGCTTTACGCAGGCCAACCTGCTGATGCTGGTGGGCAGCGCGCTGGTGATCGCACTGCTGTATTTTGGCAGCCGCCCGCGCGCCGTGGTGCCGGGCCGGCTGCAGGCCGCCGCCGAGCTGAGCTACGATTTCATCTTTAACATGGCGCGCGACCAGATCGGGCCGGAAGGGCGAGCGTTCTTTCCGTTCGTCTTCACGCTGTTCTTCTTCGTGCTGATGGGCAATCTGCTCGGGCTGGTACCGTTCAGCTTCACCTACACCAGCCACATCGCTGTGACGCTGGCGCTGGCCGTGCTGGTGATCGTGATCGTAACCATCGTAGCGTTGGCGCGGCACGGGCTGCATTTCTTCAGCTACTTCTTTCCGCCGGGAGCGCCGGTGTTCCTCGCACCGCTGATCGTGCCGATCGAGGTGATCTCCTATCTCTCGCGCCCGGTCAGCCTGTCGATCCGTCTGTTTGCCAACATGGTGGCCGGGCACGTGATGTTCGCGGTGTTCGCCACCTTCGTGGTGATGATGGGTGGCCATTCGGTGATCGGCATGGCGGCGGCGCTGGGGCCGCTGGCCGTGAACGTGGCGCTGATGGGCTTCGAATTGCTGGTGGCGGCATTGCAGGCCTATGTGTTTGCGATCCTGACCTGCATCTACCTGCACGACGCTGTGCACCTGCACTAGCGCACGCGGGCTTTTCTGTACGTTTAACGAAGGACTGGTACTATGGACGTCGCAGCGGCAACAAAACTGGGCGCGGGCATTGCGGTGATTGCGCTGGCCGGCGTGGGCATCGGCATCGGCAACATCTTCTCGGCACTCGTCACCAGCGTGGCGCGCAACCCTTCCGCGCGCGATCAGGTGTTCGGCCTGGGCATCCTTGGCTTCGCGCTGACGGAAGCCGTGGCGCTGTTCGCGCTGCTGATCGCCTTCCTCATCCTGTTCACCTGATCCGGCCGGCCGGGATGGCTGCCATCCCGGCCCCGCTTTCATGGGAACGACGAGGACCACCATGCGCATACTGACACGCTGCGGCCTGGCTGCCGCCGCATCGCTGACGGCCGGCGTGGCGCGCGCCGACACGATGCCGCAGCTCGATTTCGCCAACCGGCTGCTGGTGGCCCAGGTTGTCTGGGGCGCGCTGATCTTTGCCGGCTTCTACCTGCTCGCCTCGCGCTGGGGCTTGCCGCGCGTGGGCGCCATCCTGGAAATGCGGGCCGGCACCATCGCAGCCGATCTGGAGCGGGCGCATGCCTCCAAGGCGGATGCGGACGCGGCGGTGGCCGAGCTGACGGCGGCGCGGCGCGCGGCCTATGCGCAGAGCCAGGCGGCGGTGGCCGCCGCGACGGCCCAGGCCAAGACCGAGGCGGCGCAGCGTATGGCGGCGCAGGACGCCCGGCTGGACGCGCAGCTGGCCGAGAGCGAGGCGCGGATCGGGCAGGCGCGCGCGGCCGCGATGGGCACGCTGCGCCAGGTTTCGGGCGAGGTGGCCGAGGCCGTGGTGGCGCGGGTGACTGACGGTTATGCCGACGCGCCGCGCGTGGACGCGGCGGTGGGCGCGCTGCTGGCCGAGCGCGGCCTGGCGGCCTGAATAAAGGTTGAGAAGCATGCACCTGTTGGCCGATCCGGAATTCTGGGTTCTCGTCAGCTTCCTGGCGTTCTTCCTGCTGTTCGGACGCAAGATCTGGGTGGCTGTGCTGGGGCTGCTGGACGGCCGCGCGCGCGCAGTGCGCACCGAGCTGGATGCGGCGCAGCGGTTGCGCAAGGAGGCCGAGGCGATGCTGGCCGAAGCGCAGCGGGCGCGGACGGAAGCGCTGGCCGAGGCCGAGCAGGTGCTCGCGCGCAGCCGTGCAGAAGCCGCGGCCCTGGCGCAGGCCGCTGCGGCCGAAGCCGAGGCATCGGCCCGGCGGCGTGAGCGCGTGGCGCTGGACCGCATTGCCGCGGCTGAAAAGGCCGCCCTGGACGACGTGCGCCAGACGGCCGCCGAGATCGCCACGCGGGCGGCCGCGCGGGTTATTGCCGAGGGTTTCGGCGGCGAGCGCGCCGAGGCGCTGCTGGACCGCGCGATCGCCGACCTGCCGCGGGCGCTGCGCGCCGCCTGACGGGCGGCATGGCCGCGCTCTGCGGCTGAAGGGCGCGCTTCTCGCGTCCGGCGTCAGGCCAGTGCCGCTTCCAGTTCGGCCCATTCCCGCTTGGACAGGCCGCTGGTGGCCTGTTCGACCGGCTCGCCGGCGAGGCGGCGGCGGACCACGGCCAGCATCTGGGCGGAGAGCGTGACCGCACCGAGGCGGTAGTCGGTGAACGCTTCGTACGCCGCCGGCACCCAGGCCTGCACCATGGCAAGGATGGCGTCGGCATAGACGCGGATTTCGGTACTGGGCGTGCGCGTCGGCGCGGAGCGCGCAGAAATTCAGCAGGTTGTGCAGGTCGGTTTTCCAATACCACTGCGTGTAGGCGTTGAGCGTGAGGTTCATGCGGGCGAGTTCACGCGCGAGGCCCTGGCGCGCGGCGTCGGCCGGGGTGCCGTCGGGCGCCTCGTTGAGCATGTAGGCGTAATGGTCGTAGTTGCGGGCGGCATCGTCGCGCAGCAGGCCGAGGATTTCGGCGGCTTCCGCACCTTCGAGCACGGCGCCCCTGCCCTGCCGGTTGGCGGCCGATTGCGCGGCGAGCTGTTCGGGGGCCGGAATGTAGAACTCGCGGTCCATCACCGAGTAGCGGGCGGAGTATTCGTTCACGTTGGCCATGCGGTGGCGGATCCACTGGCGCGCCACGAAAATCGGCAGCTTCACGTGCAGTTTCAGCTCGCACATTTCGAACGGCGTGCTGTGGCGGTGGCGCATGAGGTAGCGGATCAGGCCGGCATCCTCCGACACGCGCCGCGTGCCGCGGCCGTAGCTGACGCGCGCCGCCTGCACGATCGCCGCATCGTCACCCATGTAGTCGATCACGCGGATGAAGCCGTGATCGAGCAGCGGCACGGCGGTGTAGAGCAGTGCTTCCAGCGCCGGCACGGTGGCGCGCAGCGTGGGGCTGGCGGCCTGCCGCTGTACGTCGATTTCGGCCAGTTGGGACGGGGATAGGGGCATGGCGGGAGTTTAGCGCCGGGGCGGCTGTGTGGCCATGCGGGGCGGAGCAAGTGGGGGGCATTCTGTTGCCCGGGGCCCCCCTAACCGCGCGTGTCACTGCTTACGCAGCGATCGCGAGCGCCTCGAAGTTATCGTTGGCACTTGTGAATTGACCCGATGACGGCGGAATCATGCCGGGCAAAAAGTGAGTCTTTACCACGCGTGTCGAGCCTGTGTCGTCCCCGCAGGTTGGTGGAGACGCCGGGCACTGCCCCCGGGTCCACAACGCTTATTCCACGCACCGTTTATCGCCATAGCAGGCCGAAGCCAGCCCTATGACTATAGGCGCGGGCGATGGCTGGGGCAAGCGGGCGCTTAGAAAAGCTTGTTGCCCTGGCCGTAGGGCACCACCACGTCGTTCGGGTCGGCCAGATTGAGCATGGCGCGGGCGCGTTCGTCGAGCGTATCGGGGTCGATGTGGTTCGCGCGCAGGCCGGCTACCCGGATCTCCCAGGCCTGGCGCTCGGCTTCGGCGGCTTTCTGCTCGCTGGTGGCGCGCACCAGTTGCTGCTGGCGCAGTGCGTAGCTGCGCAGGCCGTGGTCGCCGCGCAGCGCGTTCCAGCCGAAATAGGCGGTGAGCGAGAGGAACAGCACGGGCGGGATGGCGGCGACGGCGAAGCGCTTGGCGCTGCGGACGATGTTCATGCGGCGATTCCCCCGGGCCAAGCCATCGCGCGCTCGGCCTCGTCCGGCGAGTTTAGGCGAACGGATCGGCCGTTTGGAAGGGCGATTTAGCGCTTGGCCCAGATCGCCGCCGCGTCGGCTTCGATGCCCATGGCGAGCAATGCCAGCTCTATGGTGGCGACGATGCGGGCCTCGGTTTCGGCGTGGCGGATGCGGCCGGCCCAGAGGTCGGCGAGGTCGGGCTCCTCGGCTGCCGGCGGGCCGCAGGGGATGGCCGGCAGGGGGATTTCGGTGCGGCCACCCGCTGCGGTCCACAGATAGCCTACGGTGGCGCGGCGCGGGTTGCGTTCGGCTTCGCCGCCGCCGCCCTTGAGCACGAGCAGCCGCGGCCGGGCGCAGCGTTCGGCCACTGCGAGGTGGGTTTCGATATAGGCCGGGTGGAACACGCCATCGACGCCGGCCGGGGCGCCGGCGGGGTCCAACAGGCGGGCCACGGTGTTGAGCGGCGAGCGCAGGCCGAGCAGGCGGCGCAGGCCCAGCAGGTGCGCCAAAGCCGGATTCAGCGTGGCGATCGGCAGGTAGGCGAAGCGCTCGGCGGCGAGCAGGCGGGCGGCATCCGGCACGCTGGCGGCGGGCGCGCGGCCGAGGCGGGACAAGGCTTCGGCCACCGGCATGCCGCCGGTGAAATCGTTGGTGCCGTGCATGAGGATGCGGAAGCCGGCGCGCGACAGCGCCAAAGCGGAGAGCAGGAACCACGGCGCGCCGCGGGTGCGGCCGGCGCCGTAGGAGGGCCAGTCGAGGTCGATGGCGGTATCCGGCACGCGCGTGGCGGGGGCGGCACCCTGCACCAGGCCGGTGATCTCGTCCGGGTCTTCGCCGCGGTAGCGCAGCAGCATGAGAAAGGCGCCGATCTGCACGGGATCGGCCGCGCCGGCCAGCAGCAGGGCGATGGCGTCGGCCGCCTCCTCGCGTGTCAGGGCGCGCGAGCGGCCGGGGCCGCGGCCGAGGGTGGCGACATAGCCGGCGAAGCGTTCGGTGGCGTCGGTCATGCGGCGGATCCCTGGATTGGCGCCGGGCTGGCCCTGCCAGGTGCCGGCCAGCCAGGTGCCCAGCAGGTCCAGGCCCGGGGTGAGCAGCAGAAGGTCGGCCTGCAGGCCGGGGGCGATGTGGCCGAGGCGATCGGCCACGCCCATGAAGGCGGCGGGGGCCGCTGTAGCCAGGCCGATCGCCTGGGCGGGCGGCAGGCCGAGCGTGCGGACGCAGTAGCGCACCGCGTCGAGCAGGCAGATGTCGGCGCCGGCCAGCGTGCCGTCGTCGGTGCGCAGGGCGCCTTCGGCGCGGTAGATGGTCTGGCCGGCCAAAGTGAAGCCGGCGAGCGTGGTGCCGGTGGGCGGCATGGCGTCCGAGACCAGCAGGGTGCGGCCGGGCTTGGCGGCCAGCAGCAGGCGCAGCATGGCGGGGTGCACGTGGATGCCATCGGCGATCACGCCGCACCAGGCGGAAGCGTGGCCGAGGGCCGCGCCGGCGGGCCCGGGTGCGCGGGCGGCGAGTGGCGGCATGGCGTTGAACAGATGGGTGAAGCCGGTGATGCCGGCGGCCAGCGCGGCTTGCGTGCGCTCGGCCGAGGCGGCGGTATGGCCGGCGGCGAGCACGATGCCGGCGGCGGCCAGGCGCGCGATCTGCGCGTCGGTGAGCGTTTCGGGCGCCACGGTCAGCAGCACGGGCTGGTTGGAGGCCGCGCGCTCCAGCAGGGCCAGATCGGCTTTGTCCGGGGCGCGGATCAGGTGGGCGGGGTGCACGCCGGGGCGTTCGCGGCTGAGGAACGGGCCCTCGAAATGCAGGCCGAGAATGCCGCGCGCCGGCTCGGCCGTTACGGCGGCGGCGGCGTGCATGGCGGCGGGCGGCGCGGTGATCAGCGTGGGCAGGATGGCGGTGGTGCCCAGCCGGCGGTGGGCGGCGGCGATGGCGCGCGCGGTCTTCTTGGGTGGGGGCGTCGTTGAACAGCAGGCCGCCGCCGCCATTCACCTGCAGGTCGATCAGGCCGGGGGCGAGCAGGCTGCCGGGCGGCAGTGCGATGCGGGCGGCGGCGGGTTGGGCGGCCTCGGGCAGGATGGCGGCGATGCGCGCGCCTTCCAGCAGCACGCCCTGCCCGGCGGCCCAGGCGCCCCCGGCCAGCACGGCGGCGCCCACGAGGAAGCTGGCCGTCATGCGCCGGCCGCCGAGTTTACAGCGTTCCGCCGCGCCGTTACCGTCCCGCGCAGTCTGCAAGGAAGGATACGAGAGATGAGCGTGGCCGATATCGAGACGGCGTTCGGCGGCCGGCTGGACGCGTTCAGCGAGCTGGGTGCCAAGCTGAAATTCGATTTCGGCGAGGATCGCCTGTTCATCGACGGCACGCAGAAGCCGGCGGTGATGAGCCACGCGGACGACGATGCGGATTGCACGCTGGTGATCAGCCCTGACGATCTGACGAAGATCATGAACGGGCAGCTGGATGCGACGATGGCGTTCATGACCGGCAAGCTGAAGGTGAAGGGCAATACCGGCATCGCGATGAAGCTGGCCAGCGTATTGAAGTAGCAGGACAGCGCGGGCCCGGCATCCCCGGCCGGGCACCGCACGGCGCCGCCCTGTGCGGCGCCCGATGCGCGCGGGGCATCAGAACACGTCTCGCCGGGCCAGCACGGGCAATGCGACCAGCACCTCGCGCAGGCGCTTGAGCACCGACAGCGAGAGCGCCGCTTCGGCCGGCAGGCCGAAGGCGCCGCAGACCAGCACGAACCCGCCCTCCTGCACGCCGAGCGCGCCGGGCACCGCGAAGCCGGCGCTGCGGGCAGCCATGCCGAGGCTCTCGATGACGGTGGCATCCAGCAGGCTGACGGGATGGCCGAGCGCGCGCAGGAGAACCCAGATTTCCGCGCCGCCGAGCGCCCAGCTGATCGTGTGCAGCAGCACGGCGCCGGCCAGGGCCGGGGTGTCGGCCTGGCGGGCCATCAGGGCCGCGTGCAGGCCGGCCATCGACCAGCCGGCGGTGGACGGCCAGGCGGCCACCATGCGGGCGGCAGCGCGTTCGACCAGGCGCAGCAGGCCCAGGCGCTGGGCGGCGATGAAGGCGGCGACGCCGGCGGCCGTGAGTGCCAGGCCGCCGCCGGCCCAGGCGAGCCGGGCGTGATCGGGCCGGTTGGCGAGCAGGACCGCTACGCCCGCCAGCGTGAAGATCAGCTGGGCGGCGGCCTCCAGCGTGAGATCGAGGATGGTGCCGGCGACGGCGGCCACCGGGGTGAGGCCACGGCGGACCAGCAGCCGCGCACCCACCACCTGACCGCCGATCTGGGCCACCGGCACGAGGGTATTCACCGCCTCCCGCACCCAGCGGATGGTGAGGATGGCGACGCGGCCGAGGCCGCGGGCGCCCAGCGCCGCGCGCCAGGCGAGCGCCGAGAGGTAGAGTTGGACACCGTGGATGGCGGCGGCGGCGGGCAGCACCCAGCCCGCCTGGCCCACGTTGCGGACGACCGTGGCGAGGCCGACCGAGGCGATGATCCAGGCGAGGGCGACGCCGCCGGCGGCCAGGGCGGCCGCGCGGCGCCAGCTCATGCGGGGGCTGGTTCCGGCCCGGCCGGGCCCGGCGCGCGGCCGAGCAGGGCGGCGAGGTAGAAGGGGCGGCGCCGGGTTTCGATCACCTGCAGGTCCGGATTGGCGATGAAGCCGTCCTGGATGCGGCGGGACAGGCGGGAATCGCGGTCGGCCGCGAAGAAGTAGTGGTTGGCCACCAGGCAGAGGCCGCCGGGGGCCAGCGTGCGGACGATGCCGGCGACGGTCTGCTGCAGGCTGGGGCCGTCCAGCCGGTCGAGGTAGTAGAGCGTGTCGGCGACCACGACGAGATCGAATCGGCCGGCCAGCGCCGGGTCCAGCGCGGTGACGTCGCCTTGGGCGAACTGCAGGCCAAGGCGGCCGGCTGCGCGTGCGGTGGCGCGTTCGACGGCGGATTGCGCGATGTCGAGCCCCAGCACGCTGTCGGCCACCGCGGTGAGCGCCAGGCTGAGCGCGCCGATGCCGCTGCCCAGATCCAGCGCGCGGGCGAAGCGGCGGCCGGGCGGCAGGGCGGCGATCAGGCCCTCGTATTTCCAGCGCTGGTAGAAGTAGCGCGGATCGGCCGAGGCCCAGGGATCGGGCGAGGCGGCGTAGGCGTCCTCGAAGGCGGCGCGGGCGCCCTGGGTGGTGCGGAGTGCGGCGATGCGGGCGTCGGTGCGGGCGCTGCGCAGGAACAGGCCGATGTCGCGCGGCGACATGAAAAGCCAGCGCCGGCTGGGGGCGGGGGCGATGGTCATCCGGGCGGCGGGCTCCCAGCCGGGGCGTCCCGGGCGGGGGCAGCCTAGCCGCAGCTTGGCCGCAGCGCCAGATTAGCTTGTGCCGCCTTGGGGTGGGCGATACCTGCCGCTGCATGACGAGCCGCACGCCCGATCGCCCTGGCAGCTACCGGCCCTTCGGGGCTTTCCGTTTTGGCCTCGCCGCGATGGTGCTGGTGCAGCACGGCCTGCTGCTGCTGCCCCCGGCGGGCCGGGCGGTGCTGTACTCGCTCGAGCTGGGCGCGGTTGCGGTGGCGGTGTTCTTCGCGCTGTCCGGCTTCATCGTGAGCGAGGCGATCAGCCGTTTTTATGCCGGGCGGCCCGGCGCGTTCCTCGCCAACCGGGCGTTGCGGGTGGTGCCGCCATATCTGGCGGCGCTGGGCGTGACGATGGCAGTCGATAGCCTGCTGTATGCCGGCGGGCGGCTGGTGCCGCTGGATGCGCCGCTGGTGGGCACGCCGTGGCAGCCGGGCGTGATCGCGGCCGGCGTGCTCGATGTGGTGCCCGGCCTGCCGGCGCACCGCATCAGCGGGCAGGATTTCGATTTCATCCCGTTTGCCTGGACGCTGCGGGTGGAGGCGGCGTTCTACATCGTTGCCGCGGCGACGTGCTGGCTGATGGCGCGCGGCGACGGCGCGGCGTGGCGCCGGCGCGTGGGTGCGGCTGCCTTTGCGGCCGGCTACGCGGCGTTCGGTGTGTTCCTGTGGCGGCACTGGATGGCCGGCGGTGCGGCCGGCGGGCTGCAGCTGCTCAACGCGCCGTTCTTTGCGTTCGGGGTGTGCACCTTCCTGATCCAGGCCGATCGCAGCCGGGGCGCGCGTGTGCACCTGCTGTTCGCCGCCGCCCTGGTGCCGCTGGCGTTCGTGGTGTGCGGCGAGCGCGGGCATCCGGTGCTGGCGTGGCAACTGCCGATGCTGGCGGTGCTGTGCGCGGCGCTACCGTTGCTGGCGCGTGCGCGCCGGCCGCAAGGGGCGTGGCGGCGATGGGACCGGCGGCTCGGCGAGTTGTCCTACCCGCTCTATATCGGCCACGGGGTGGTGTTGGGGGCGATTGCCGGGTTGTGGCCGGCGCGCGGTGCGCTGCCTTACGGCCTGGGCATGGTGGGCGCGCTGGGCATGGCCGCGGCGCTGCACGCGGTGGTGGAACGGCCGCTGCAGGCCGTGCGGGCGCGGGTGCGGGGCGTGGCGGTGTGACGCGTTCAGGCGGCGTGCACCCTGCCGGCCTGTGCGGGCCGGCAGGGTGCGGTTGGGCTCAGCCGCCGGCAGAGCAGAACGGCAGGTTCTCGCCCTGGAACGTCGTCCAGCCATTCACCGTGGTGCTGGCGGGCGCGCCGAAATACGGCAGGGTCGCGAGATCCTGCAGATCCCAGGTGACGCCGCCGACGGTGTAGGCGTAGTCGCCATAGTTGGCGTTGTTCTCGAGCGGATCACCGTTTTCGAGATTGGCGCCGGCGCCGCAGGCCGGCGGCACGGCGTTGTTGGTGTTGGGATCGTCGATCCACTCGCCGATCTCGTGGCTGAGCGCGCTGACGTTCTGCGCGAAGGCGCCGGACGTGGTGATGTACGTGCTCATCGCGTAAGGCTGGCCGCTGTTGTTCACGCTGTGATAGCCGCCGATGCAGCAGCCCGAGGAGGAGTTGCTGCTCGACAGGTAGGTTTGCGTGGTGATGAACAGCGGCAGCGCGTTGCTGGGAATGCCCAGCGAGGTGATCAGGCTCTGCAGCTTCGGATCGACCGTGTTGATGTTGGCCAGGATCAGCCGGCTGGCGCCGAAGGCGGAGATGATGCTGCCGTTACGCGTGGGGATGGTGATCGACTGCACCGGTTCGACGACGGTGTTGAGCAGCACGTGGTAGCCCGGATGCGCGCTGACGGTGCCCCACAGATTGGCGCGCTGGAATGCATCGAGATACTGCGTGGTGCCGATATCCGTGCCGCCCTGGTTGTAGTCGATCGTGCTGGAGAACACAGGCGAGTTGCGGACGTTCTGGATGATGCTGACGCCGTTGGCGGTGACCTTGGTGGGGTCGTACGAGGTGGTGCCGTAGGTGACCTTCAGCGGAATGATATAGACGGGGACGGTAGTGCTGGCGCCGGTGGCGGGGTTGGCGCCGATCATCGTGGTGTTGTACGTGGTGCCGCCATAGGTGAACGCGAAATTCCATGTCGGCGGCACGACAGCCGGTGCGATGCCGTGGATGTTGGGCGTGAGCCGCTTGATGACGGCGAATTTCGGCGCGAAGCCTTGGGCGTTGGCCCGGCCGCTCTTGACGATCAGCTCGCCGTTCGCGGCGGCCTGGCCCGCTGCGGAAACAGCGAACATCGCGGCTCCGGCACAAAGGAGCCAATGTCTTGCCTGCATCCTGTCTCGTCCTTTCGCTTTGCCCAACCTTGCGGTTCTGAAGCGTATCGAGCCTACCAGGGTATTCGACAGGTCTGTCAAGCGGCTTCTCGGGCGGCGTTCCATCCCGATTTCGTCAGCTGTGCCACGTGATCTTGCGAAGTGATTGCCGTGACTTGCGGGCCGGTGCGCATGTTGCGCTGCGATAGTGAGTGACGGCGCCTCAGTCTTTGCGATGCACCTCGATGGTGAGGTGCGAGACGGTGGCGAAGCCGCAGAGGCGGCCGCGGTAGTAGGCGACGTCGCGCGCGTGTTCGGTGTGCACGCAGAAGATCGCGCCGAGATGGCCGGGGCCCAGGCGCCAGAGGTGGAAATCCGAGATGCGGTCGCCGTCGGCTTCGACGGTGTGGCGCAGTGCCGCGGCCATTGCGGGGTCCGGGTTCATGTCGAGCAGGATGGCGCCGGTGTCGCGCACCAGGGTCGCGGCCCAGCTCGCGATTACCAGCGCGCCGACGATGCCGATGGCCGGATCGATCCACTGCCAGCCGAGCCAGCGGGCGAGCAGCAGGCCGACGATGACCAGCACGGAGACGGCAGCATCGGCCATAACGTGCACCAGGGCGGCGCGCAGATTGTTGTCCTGGCCGGACTTGCCGTGATGGTGGTGGCCGTGGGCGTGGTGGTCGTGGTCGTGGTCCGCATGGCCGTGGCCGTGAGCGTGTCCGTGGCCGTGGGCGTGGTCGTGGCCGGCGCTGAGCAGCCAGACGCTGGCGGCGTTCACGGCCAGGCCGACGCAGGCGATGGGGATCGCCTCGCCGAAACGGATCGCGACGGGGTGGAACAGGCGCAGCACCGCCTCGTAGCCGATCAGCAGCGCGATGATCGACAGCACGATGGCGCTGGTGAAGCCCGCCAGATCGCCGAACTTGCCGGTGCCGAAGCTGAAGCGGGGATCCTGCGAGAGCCGGCTGGCGTAGCGATACGCCAGGGCTGCGAGCAGCAGGGCGCCGGCATGGGTGGACATATGCAGGCCGTCGGCGACCAGCGCGATGGAGCCGAACAGCCAGCCGCCGGCGATCTCGGCCACCATCATGGCCAGGCAGAGCGCGATGACGGCCCAGGTGCGGCGCTCGGCGCTGCCGTGGGAGGCGGCGAGGAAATCGTGATGCTGGTCGTCGGGCATGCGCCAGCAAAGCCGCCTTTGCGGCCCGCGAGAAGGGGAAAGTTCGGCCGGGCGTGCGCGGCGCCTAGCGCCGGTGCAGGGCCGCGCGGAGGCGGCGGCCCAGCGAGCGGTCGCGCAGCACCTCGCGCGCCGCGTTCATCCCCGGCATGCCCGATACTCCGCCGCCCGGATGCGTGCCGGCGCCGCACAGGTACAGCCCCGCCACCGGCGCGCGATAGCTGCCGTGGCCCAGCACCGGGCGGGCGGACCAGAGCTGATCGAGCGACATGTGGCCGTGCATGATGTCGCCGCCCACGAGGCCGAACTTCTCCTCCAGGTCGGCCGGCGAGAGGCTGCTGCGGCCGAGCACGGAGGCGGCAAAGTTGGGCGCGTGCGCGTTGACGGTGGCGATCATCAGGTCGGCCACCTCCTCGCGCGCGCTGGCCCAGTCGCGGCCGGGCAGGACGGGGGCCACCTGCTGGCAGAACAGGCTGGCCACGTGCTGGCCGGGGGGCGCCAGCGTGTCGTCCACCGTGCTGGGGATCAGCATTTCCACGATCGGCGCGCGCGACCAGCCGAAGCGGCGGGCGTCCTGATAGGCGCGGTCCATGTAGTCCAGCGTGGGGGCGAGCACGATGCCGCTCTCGTGGTGCTCGGCATGGGCGGTGCCGGGCAGGCAGGTAAAGCTGGGCAGCTCGGACAGGGCCACGTTCATGCGGAACGTGCCGGAGCCGCATTTATAGGCGGCCATGCGCGCGCGGAAATCGGCCGGCAGCGCATCGGGGTCCATCAGGCGGGTGAACAGCAGCTTGGGGTTGAGGTTGGAGACGACGAGCGGCGCCTGCAGCGTGGTGCCGTCTTCCAGCAGCACGCCGGTGGTGTGGCCCTGCCGGGTGAGCACCTCGGCCACCGGGGCATCCAGCGTGATGGTGACCCCGGCCTCGGTGCAGGCCTGCGCCATGGCCTGCGTGATGGCGCCCATGCCGCCCACCGCATGGCCCCAATTGCCCTTCTTGCCGTTCACGCCGCCGAAAGTGTGGTGCAGCAGCACGTAGGCCGAACCGGGCGTGTCGGGCGAAGCGTAGTTGCCGATGATGGCATCGAAGCCGAGCGCCGCCTTGATCGGGTCGCTCTCGAACCAGGAATCCAGCACGTCACGCGCCGATTTGGTGAACAGGTCGAGAAGGTTGCGCTGCCGCGGCAGGTCCAGCCGGCGCAGCAGATTGCCCTGGCGCAGCGCGCGCGGCATGCCCCACACCCCGTCCGGCAGGTTGGGCGGCGTCTGGGTGGCGAGCTGGCGCAGCACGTCGCCCACCTCGTCGAGCATCGCGTAGTAGGCCGGCAGCCTTGCGGCGTCGCGGCTGGAAAACCGCGCCACCTCGTCCTGCGTGCGTTCCAGCCCGCCGCCGAGCTTGAGGTAGCCGCCATCCTCGGTGGGCAGGAAGTTGGAAATCGGGCGTTCGATGATCCGCAGGCCGCGGGCGTGCAGGCCCATATCGGCGATTACCCGCTCGTGCAGCAGGCTGACGGTGTAGCTGGCGACCGAGTTGCGGAAGCCGGGATGGAACGACTCGGTAACGGCGGCGCCGCCCACCACGCCGCGGCGCTCCACGATGGTGACGGCCACGCCGGCGCGGGCGAGGTAATAGGCGCAGACCAGGCCGTTATGGCCTGCGCCGATGATGATGGCGTCGGTTGTCATGGGTGCAGGGTGGCATGGGGCGGTTTGGGGGGAAAGCTGGGGTGCTTTCGCTTGCTGCTGGCTCTTGCGTAGCGGTGCGTGATGGCCTGCGCCCGCGGGGGCATTCGTGGCAGGCGGCGCTATTTGGGGGCGCGGGCTTCCAGGCGCTCCAGCAGGCGCGCGGTTTTGGCGGTGTTGTCGGCGATCTGGAAGATGGCGGCCAGGGCGCCGAACAGGCAGCCGGCGATGACCAGGCCGGCGGCACCCCCGGCCAGCGCGCCGAACAGAAAGCTTTGGCCCGCCTGCCCCGCTGCGGCGCCGCCGCCCAGTATGCCGGCGAGCACCACCAGGCAGGCCGCCAGGCCGACCAGAAGCCTGCCGACCGAGACAAGAATCTTCATGCTGCGCGCTCCGTTACGGTGGCGAACATAACACGGCGTTCGGTTGCGCGGCAGCCGGCTCAGGCGGCGGCGCAGATATCCGGGCGCAGGCGTAGCAGCAGGTTGTCCACTTCCGCGCAGGGCACGGGGCGGCTGAAATAGTAGCCCTGCACGCAGGTGCAGCCATCGGCGATAATCTGTTCGAGCTGCTTGGCCGTCTCCACGCCCTCGGCGGTGGTGGGGATGCTCAGGCTGTGACCGAGGGCGGCGATGGAGCGGACGATGGCGCTGTTTTCCGGCGAGGCCTCGCCGGGGCTGACGAAGGAGCGGTCGATCTTGATCTTGTCGAACCGGAACCTGCTGAGCTGGCTGAGCGAGGCGTAGCCGGTGCCGAAATCGTCCAGCACGATACGCACGCCCATCGCGTGCAGGGCGTTCAGCGTGGCGGTGACGGTGCCGGTATCGCGCAGCAGCAGGCTTTCGGTGATCTCGATCTCCAGCCGGTGCGGCGCCAGCCCCGTCTCGGCCAAAGCGGCGGCCACGCTGTCGGCGAATTGGCCGGTTTCGAATTGCAGCGGGGAGGCGTTGACAGCGACCGTCACATCATCGGGCCAGCGCGCGGCTTCGTGGCAGGCCCGGGCCAGCACCCAGTCACCGATATCGTTGATCAGGCCGATCTGTTCGGCGAGCTGGATGAATTCGACGGGCGGCACCAGGCCGCGCTGCGGGCTGCGCCAGCGGATCAGCGCTTCCAGCCCGGTGACGCAGCCGCGATAGACATCGACCTGCGGCTGGTAATGCAGCTCGAACTCGCCGCGCGGCAGGGCCAGGCGCAGATCCGTCTCCAGCGCGCGGCGCAGATGGGCGCGTTCCATCAGGCTGGGATCGAACAGGCGGATGGCGGCGGCACCGCGCCGTGCCGTGTCGCGCAGGGCGAGGCCGGCATGGGCGACCAGGGTTTCGGCCGCCGTGCCGTGGGCGGGCGCGCAGGCGAGGCCGATATGGACGCTGATCGTTACCACCTCGCCCTCGATCTCGTAGGGCTCGGCCAGCGATGCGGCGAGGCTGGTGGCCGCTTCCTGCAGCGCGGCGGCGTCCCCGGCGGTGCCCAAAGCCAGCGCGAACTCGTCGCCGCCGAACCGCGCCAGCATGTCGCCATCCTGCATGCCGGCGCACAGGCGATCGGCCACCATGCGCAGAACGCTGTCGCCGGCGCCCAGGCCCAGCGTGTCGTTGACCAGTTTCAGGCGCTGCAGGCCGATCAGCAGCAGCGCGCAGGGGGCAGCCGCCTCGGCCAGGCTGTCCTGCAGCATGAGCATGAAATGGTGGCGGTTCCACAGCCCGGTCACCGCATCCGAGGAGGCGTGTTCCAGCAGCCAGTCCTGCGTCTGCCGCGTGCGGGTCACGTCGTCCAGGCTCAGCACCCAGCCGAGCGCGCCGGCGGCCCGCAGATCGACGGCCAAAGTGCGCGGGCCGGCGGGGCTGGCGACGTCGAGCAGCAGGTCGGACGGCACCTCCGCACGGCCGGCCAGGGCGGCCTGCAGCAGGCGCAGGCTTTCGGGGTGCAGGGCGGCGCAATGGGCCAGCATGGCGGCCCCGTCCTGCCCCGCGGCGGCCAGGCGTGCGGGTAGGCCGAGCAGGGCGGCGGCCGCCGCGGTGACGAGGCGGACGGTCCGGTCCGCATTCAGCACGACAAGGCCGACGGGCGCGCTGTCGAGTGCCGCGGCAATCAGCGCGTCCGAACCCGCTTCCGGCAAGGCGATCGGCGTGTAGGCGCTGGTGTGCATGGACCCCTCACTTGGGGCGCAGCCTACCGCGCGAAGGTTGCCGAAACCCTTACTGGCGATATGGGCGGCCGGATGCACTGGCGTGGGAGGCGCACGACTGGCTGCCCTCGCCGCAGGTCAGCGCTCCGAAGACGATGGTGCCGGCTAGATCCCGCCCAGCGCGAGGTATTTGATCTCCAGGTAGTCCTCGATGCCGTATTTCGAACCTTCGCGGCCCAGGCCGGAGGATTTCACGCCGCCGAAGGGTGCCACTTCGGTGGAGATGATGCCTTCGTTGATGCCGATGATGCCGGCTTCGATGCCTTCGGCGACGCGGAATACGCGGCCGACGTCGCGCGTGTAGAAATAGGCGGCCAGGCCGAATTCGGTGTCGTTGGCCATCTCCACGGCTTCGTCTTCGGTGTGGAAGCGGAACAGCGGGGCCACCGGGCCGAACGTCTCGTCGCGGAAGATGTCGGCGCTGCGCGGCACGTCGGAGAGGATGGTCGGTTCGTAGAAATTGCCGCCGAGCGCGTGGCGCTTGCCGCCGGTGATGACGCGGGCGCCGCGCTGCACGGCATCGGCCACGTGGTCTTCCACCTTGCGCAGCGCGTCTGCGTTGATCAGCGGGCCCTGGGTGATGCCCTCGTCCATGCCGTTGCCGACGCGGAGTTGGCTGACGGCTTCGGTGAGTTTGGCGACGAAGCTGTCGTAGATGCCGTCCTGCACCAGCAGGCGGTTGGCGCAGACGCAGGTCTGTCCGGTGTTGCGGTATTTGCTGGCGATGGCGCCGCGCACCGCTTCGTCGAGGTCGGCGTCGTCGAACACGATGAACGGCGCGTTGCCGCCCAGCTCCATGCTGGTTTTCTTGATGGTGGGCGCGCATTGCGCGAGCAGCTTGGCGCCCACGGCCGTGCTACCGGTGAAGGTCAGCTTACGCACCTGCGGGTTGGACGTCATTTCCGCGCCGATGGCGGTGGCGGGCCCGGTGAGGATGTTGCAGATGCCGGCCGGCAGCCCGGCGCGTTCCGCCAGCACGCCCAGGGCGAGCGCGGAGAACGGGGTCTGCGTGGCCGGCCGCAGCACGCCGGCGCAGCCGGCCGCCCAGCCGGGGCCGGCCTTGCGCGTGATCATGGCGGCGGGGAAGTTCCACGGCGTGATGGCCGCGAACACGCCGATCGGCTCCTTCTGCACGATGATGCGGCGGCCGGGCAGATGCTGCGGGATGGTGTCGCCATAAACCCGTTTGGCTTCCTCGGCGAAGAATTCGATGAAGCTGGCGGCATACGCGATCTCGCTGCGGCTTTCGGCCAGCGGCTTGCCCTGCTCGGCCGTCATGATGACGGCCAGGTCCTCCTGGTTCTCCATCATCAGGTCGAACAGGCGGCGCAGCGGGCGCTGGCGTTCCTTGGCGGTGAGCTTGCGCCAGCCTTTCTGGGCACGGTACGCGGCGGCGATGGCGCGGCGCGTCTCCGCCTCGCCCATGCTGGGCACTTCGCCGATGACGGCGCCGGTGGCCGGGTTGCGCACGGCGGCGGTCTGGCCGCTATCGGCCTGCACCCAGGCGCCGTCGATCAGGTTGGCCTGGCGCAGCAGATCGGGGTCGGCGAGTTTCAGCGGGGTGTCAGGGTTCAGCATCGGCGTGGTCTCCATCAGGGCGGCTTTCGGCAACAGCGCGCAGGCGCGGCAGAAGTGGCCGATGCCGGTCAGCTATGCGGCGGCTCGGTGGCTTTGGCGGCGGTGAGATACAGGGTCACCTGCCCCAGCAGCTTGTTCTCGAAGATCACGCGCACCGGCACCGGCGGCGCGCCGGCCAGCAGGGGTGCCAGCCAGGCGGTGCCGTGGCGCGGCTTGCGCAGATCGTCCTCGTTCTCGTTGTTGACGAAGCCGCCGAGCTGGCGGCCGTCGAAATCGCAGCGCAGCGTGGTGCCGTGGAAGATCGACCGTCCGGTCTCCGGCAGCGTCTCGGGGCCGGTGGTGTGGGCGGTCTGCTCGGCCAGCCGGCGGCCGTCGAAGGTTTTCGTGCTGCCCTCGCAGCCGCCGCCGACCGCGACGGTATGGATCAGCAGGGCCACCGCGCTGAGCGTGTCGATGGTGTGCTGGGTGTCGGCGGGGGGCACCAGGCTGCGCTCGTGCTCGACGGGCGGCTGCAGGGCCTCGATGACCGGGTTGCCGCCCTTGTAGGCGATTCGGGTGAGCCTGGCCTGGCCGCGCAGATGGCCGGTGCCGGCGAACAGCGTGGGCATCGCCCGGCCCTCCTGGAAGGTGCCGGTAACCGTGCTGTCGTTGTCGGCGTGCACCACCCAGCCGGCGACGCCGGCGGTGTGGAACGTTACGTGCGCGGCGTAGCCGGACGGTGCCAGGCTGAGCGTGGCGGCCAGCTTGATGACGACAAAGCCGTGCGAGTAGCCGGTATATTCGATGCTGTAGCCGCCCTCGGGCGCGCCCAGCCCGGCGGCGGCAGCGGCGGCCGGGGTGGCGGCGACCAGGGCTGCCAGCAGGGCGTAGGCAGGCGGGGTGATGCGCATGGCGGCAATGTGCTTGCTGCGTCCGGGCAGGGCAACCCGCGGCGGCACACAGTTTATTTACGCGTATCCCGTAACGTTTGCCGGGTGACGTGTTGGAGGCCTGCCATGTTCCCGCCGATCCCTGCCGCCTTCAGCGGTTCGCTGCCCGAGCCGGATGCGGTGCAGGCCCCGATGGCGCGCCTGGTGCAGGCCACCTTCGCGGCGCTGGCTGTGGTGGCGGCCGGGGGTGCCGGGCTGGCCGCGCTGCTGCTGGACAGGGCACCGACCTGGCCGATGGTGACGGCGCTGGCCTGTGCGGCGCTGCTGGTGCCGGCGCTGGCAGGGCTGCTGCTGGCGCGCCGGCTGGGCGAGGAGCCGGCGCGGATCGTGGCGCGCCTGGTTGAGCTGACGATGGCCCATGCCCAGACCGGCGGCGGCGCCGTGGCCCGCCCGCCGATGGCGGCAGACGGCCCGCGCAGCCTGGGCGCGCTGTTCGGCGAGACGATCCTGCGGCTGCGCCGGATGCAGCGGGGCCAGGAGCGCACGCAAGCGGCCGCCGGCGCGCTGAACGCCGCCCTGCGGGCCGGGCGGAGCGAGGCCGAGCTGCTGGCCATGCGCCTGCGCGGCGACGGCTCGACGGTCGCCGAGGCGGCGAGCGGCATCCTGCAGGCCTCTGCCCGGCTGCGCGCGGATGCGGTGACGGCGGCGGCCGACGCGGCGCTGGCCACCGACACGGTCGGCGGCATCGCCGGGCGCTCGGCTACGCTGGCCGCTTCGGTGCGCGCGGTGACCGGCCAGGTGAGGCAGATGACGGAGATGGCGGTTGCCGTCTCCGAGACGGCGATGGGCACGCAGGCCGATCTGGCACGGCTGGCCGGGCGCGCGGCGGCGCTGGACGGCACGGCGGCGCAGCTGCGCCGGGCACTGCACCTGGCCACCGCCTGCCTGCGCCAGGCCGAGGCGCTGGAGCCGGCCGGCGCGGCCGCTGACCTGGCAACCAATCTGCGCGACATGGCGGCCGGCGCCGAAGAGGGCCTGCAGGCCATGGGCACGGTGATCGCGGCCCTGCGCCAGGAGGCGGCTGCGGCCAGCCGGCGCGTGGCCGAACTCTGCGCCGTGATCCAGAGCCAGCACGAGTTGGGCGGCGCGCTGGGCCATGCCGTCGATCAGCAGGGTCAGGAAATCGCACGCACGCTGGCGGGACTGGGTGCCGCCTACGATACGTGCAGCGCCGTGGCCGCCCAGGTGGCCGCGATCGGCGCCGGCAACGAGGGCAATATGGCCGCCGCCGAGGTGCTGCGCGGCGCGGGTGACCGGCTGCCGGCCCATGCCGAGGTGATCGCGCGGATCCTGCGCGGCATACCGGATTTCGCGCCGCCGCTGGATCGCTGAGGGTTAGGCCCCGCCGCTCAGCCGGTGCCGTAGGCCTCGGCCATGACGGCGATGTCGGCGAGCTTGGCCTCGAACACCCGCCAGTCATCGGCTTCGGCGATCGGCGCCCAGATCTGCTCGACCTCGTCGATCAGCATGGTGCAGGGGACCGTGCGCGCGAAATAGGGATGGGCCAGGCGGGCGGGATCGTTGGCATCGTAGCCCGGCAGGGCGGCGCGGAAAGCGGCGAAGGCCGGGGTGGCGTACGCGGATGCGGCCGGGCCGGCCAAGGCGCGCGGCGTGCTGGCTGCCCCGCCGAACCAATCGAAAAAGGCCTGTTCGAAACCGGTGCCGCTTTTGGCCAGCGCGGTCCAGAAGGCTTCGGCCAGCGCGTCGTCGCTCGTTGCCCCGCGCGCGGCAAGGCCCAGCCGGCGCAGCACGCCGGCCGTGAGCGCGGTGCGGAAGGTGGGGACGAAGCCGGCGAGCGCTGCTTCCAGCGTGGCCTGTGGCGCCAAAGCCAGCAGGCATTCGGCCAGGCGCACCAGGTTCCACAGCAGCGCGTCGGGCTGGCGGCCATAGGCATACAGGCCGGAATGGTCGAAATAGGCCGCGGTGAAGCCAGGGTCGTAGGTGGGCAGGAAGCGCCACGGCCCGTAATCGAAGCTCTCGCCCGTGACGTTGATGTTGTCGGTGTTGAGCACGCCGTGGACGAAGCCGGCGACCATGTATTGCGCGCCGAGGCCGGCGACACGGGTGCAGACGGCCGAGAGGAAGGCGGCCGCCTGCTCGGCCGGATCGTCGCGCCGGGCTTCGGGGATGGCGACGTCGATCGCGTGATCCACCAGGCGTTGCAGGCGCAGGCTGTCCTGCGCGAAGGCGAGGCGCTGGAAGGTGCCGATGCGGATATGCGTGTGGTTGAGGCGGACCAGCACCGCGCCGCGGGTGGGCGAGGGTTCGTCGCCGCGCACCAGTTGCTCGCCCGTCTCGATCAGGCTGAAGGATTTGGACGTGTTGACGCCGAGGGCTTCCAGCATGGCGGTCGCCAGCACCTCACGCACGCCGCCCTTCAGCGTGAGGCGCCCGTCGGCCGTGCGCGACCAGGGCGTGGTGCCGCTGCCCTTGGTGCCCAGATCGAGCAGGCGGCCGTCGGCGAGATCGTAGAGCTGGGCGAACAGGAAGCCGCGGCCATCGCCCAGATCGGGGTTGTAGGCGCGGAACTGGTGGCCGTGGTAGCGCAGCGCCAGCGGCTGCGGGAGGCTGCCCGGCAGCGGCACGAAGCGGCCGAAATGCTCGATCCATTCGGCGTCGGTGAGGCCGGCCAGGCCGGTGCGGGCGGCCCAGACTTGGTTGCGGTAGCGCAGGATGTGGGCCGGAAAGCGCGCCGGCTCGACCACATCGTAGAAATCCGCGCCCAGCGCCGCGTGCCGGGTGGAGGGCCGCCACGGGAGCGCGGCCCCGCTCACGCGACGGGTTCCGCCCTGCCCTCGATCATGGCGCCAACCTTGGTGGCCAGCGCTTCCAGCGCGAACGGCTTGGAGATGATGCCCATGCCGGGGGCGAACGCCTCGCCCTGCCCGATCGCCGCATTATGGGCATAGCCGGTCATGAACAGCACGCGCAGCGCCGGCCGGTGCAGGCGGGCGGCATCGGCCAGCTGGCGGCCGTTCAGGCCGGGCAGGCCCACATCGGTCAGCAGCAGGTCGATCCGCGCATCGGATTGCAGGATGGCGAGGCCGGCCGGGCCGTCGGCGGCTTCCAGCGTGGCGTAGCCGAGATCGTGCAGCGTTTCGGCCACCAGCATGCGCACCGTCGTTTCGTCCTCGACCACCAGGATGGTCTCCCCCGCACCTTCCTGCGCCTGGGCGGCAGGGTTTTCGCCTGGTGCGGCCAGGCTGGCCGGGGCGTCGTGGCGCGGCAGATGCAGCGTGAAGGTGGTGCCGTTCCCCGGCTGCGAGACGACGCAGACATGGCCGCGGGACTGCGTGATGAAGCCGTACAGCATCGACAGGCCGAGCCCGGTGCCCTGGCCCAGCGGCTTGGTGGTGAAGAACGGGTCGAACGCCTTGGCCAGCACGTCCGGCGTCATGCCCACGCCGGAATCAGCGATGCTGACGGCCACGTAATGGCCCGGCCGCACTTCGCCGCCCTGGCGTGCGGCATAGGCGTGGTCCAACTCGGCGTTGCGGGTCGCGATGGTCAGCTCGCCGCCGCCGGGCATGGCATCGCGCGCGTTGATGGCGAGGTTGAGCAGCGCGTTCTCCAGCTGGTGCGTGTCGCTGAGGGCGGGCCACAGATCGGGGGCCAGGTTCAGCCGCAGCCGGATGGAGGGGCCGAGCGTGTGGGCCAGCAGATCCTGCATGCCGAGCAGCAGGCGGTTGGTGTCCATCGCTTTCGGATCGAGCGGCTGGCGGCGGGCGAAGGCGAGCAGGCGCTGCGTGAGGGCCGCGGCGCGCTGGGCGGCGGCGCTGGCGCCGGCGGCGTAGCGCATCAGCCCGTCGGTGCGGCCTTCGGCGATGCGGGTGTGCAGCAGCTCGAGGCTGCCCAGGATGCCGGTGAGCAGGTTGTTGAAATCATGCGCAATGCCGCCGGTGAGCTGGCCCACGGCTTCCATCTTCTGCGCCTGCCGCAACTGCTCCTCGGCCTGCCGGCGCTCGGTGATGTCGATCGCCTCGGGCAGGATGGCCACCACCTCGCCTTCGGCATCGCGGATCGGGCGGACGGAGAGATCGTACGTGCGCAGGCCGGCCGGCACCTGGACGGTGATCTGCGTGCGGGTTTCCTCGCCGCGGGCTGCCTGCAGGACGGCCGCACGGATGCGCGCCGGCACGCCGGGGGTGCGGCTGAACCACGGCGTCTCCCAGAACAGCTGGCCGGCAACCGCGGAAAGGCTCTGCCCGATGGTGGCGAGTGCCGTGGCGTTGAGGTCCACGACGACGCCGCTGCGCGCCAGCAGGCCCTTGAGCTGGTAACTCGTCTCGAACACGGCCCGCATGCGGCGTTCGCTCGCCTGGCAGGCGGCGGTGCGCTCGATCACCTGGCGTTCCAGCGCCGCGTTGGCGCTGCGCAGCTCGGCCTCGGCCTTGGCGCGGGCCACCACGTCCCACAGCCGGGCGGCCACGTCGGCGATCAGCGCCAGTTCCTGCTCGGGCCAGGGCCGCGGGCTGGCGTGGCCCACGAACAGGAAGGCGGCCAGCCCGCCCTCGCGCAGCAGCGGCACGGCGGCGAAAGCGCGGGTTTCCGGGCTGTCCCAGGCACCATCGGCGGGGGGCAGGGCCGCGGTATCGGGCACGGCGATGGGCGCGCCCTGGCGCAGGCGGGCGAGGCTGCCGTTGCCCAGCAGATCCAGCCGCAGCGCGCCGCTGCGCGGCTCGGCGGGGCGCAGCGTGTAGCCGGTTTCCAGCCGGGCGACCCTGCCATCCGGCCGCACGGTGCCGTAGCCGGCGCGGCAGACGCCGAGATGGCGGCCCAGCGCGGTGAGCGCCGCCTCGGTGATGGCCTGCGGATCGGTGAGCGCGCGCAGATCGTCGAGCAGGTTCAGCAGGAACGCCTTGCGCGTGGCTTCGGCGCGCCGGGCGGTGATGTCGATCGCGGTGCCCAAAGCGCGGATGCAGGTGCCGCTCGCATCGAACATCGCGCGGCCTTTGGCGGCGACCCAGCGCACCGCGCCATCGTCGCGGCCGACGGTGCGGTATTCCACATCGTAGGTGGCGCGGCGGGCCGGATCGAGCGTAGCGGCGAGCGCGGCGCTTGCGGCCGCGCGATCTTCCGGGTGCAGGCCGGCGTAGAAATCGTCCAGCGTGCAGGGCACCTCAGGAGCCACGCCGAACATCGCCTTGGTGCGGTCCGACAAAGTCAGCGTGTTGGTGGCGAGATCGAGGTCCCACGTGCCGACATCGGCCGCCACCGTGGCGAGGCGGAGGGCTTCCTCGCTCAACTCCAGCCGCTGTTCGGCGCGCTTGCGCGTTGTCACGTCCATCGCCACGCCCGCGACGCGCAGGGCGGCGCCCGGCGGGCTGCGCCAGGCCTGGGCGCGCAGCTGCAGCCAGACGATGCTGCCGTCCGGCCGGATCACCCGGTATTCGTCGTCCTCGGCCGTGCCGGCCTGGTCGCTGCCCGAGGCGATGGCTGCCACGCGAGCGCGGTCGGCGGGGTGGATCTGGGCCAGCATCTGCGCGTAGCTGAACGGCTCGGCCGGGTTGCGGCCGAAGATCTCGCGCGCAGTGGATGATGTGGTGAGCCCGACGGTGGCCAGATCGAGCTCCCAGATGCCGAGGCGCCCGGCCCGGGTCGCCATCAGCAGCCGCGCCTCGCTCTCGGCCTGGGCCTGCAGGCGGTCCTGCAATTCGGCGGCAAGCGCCTGGTTGTCGGAGACGAGGCCGGTCAGGCGCTGACGCTCGGGCGTGACGTCGGTCTGGCTGGCGACGAAGAAGATGATACGGCCGGCGGCGTCGCGCACCGGCGACATCGTCATGTGGTTCCAGAACGGCGTGCCGTCCCGGCGGTAGTTGCAAAGATCGGTCTCGATCGGCTCGCCGCAGCTGATGGCCTCGCGGATGCGGGCGATCACGGCCGGGCTGGTGGCGTCGCCCTGCAGGAAGCGGCAGTTGCGGCCGAGAACTTCGTCCGGTGTGTAGCCGGTGAGCTGGCAGAAGGCATCGTTGGCGAACACGATGGGGTTATCGGGCAGGAGCGGGTTGCTGATCACCATCGACACCCGGGTGGAGCGCACGGCGGCGGCAAACGGGTCCGCACCATCGGCCGCCATCATGCCGGCCATGGGCACGGCTTCGGCGCCGCCGCGGGCGCCGTGATAGGCCGGATCGGGATTGGGGGAGAGTGGCGGATGTTGGATAATTGTCTCGTGCGGTTCGACTTGGGACGCGCTGCGAGCACACTGGGCGATGCGCTACAACCCTAGCGCGGGTGGCGGCGCGGGAGTTGCGGCACAAGGCCGTGCAATCGGGCCTGCTCGCCCAGGCGGGCGCGGGCCGTTGCCGATGCCGCGCCAATGTGGCGGCACCGGCGAGGCCGTCAGCCGGCCAGCACTTGCGGAGCTTCGGCCGGGGCTGTGTGGGTGGTGGCCACGCAGACCCGGTTCCGGCCGGAAACCTTGGCCTGGTAGAGCGCGGTATCGGCCGCCTCGAACAGCGAGGCGGGGCTTTGGCTGGGCAGGACGAGGTGGCTGGCGACCCCGGCGCTGACGGTGACCAGGCCGTGCGGGCCGAGGCCGGAATGCGGCAGTTCGAGGCGCTGGACGGCCACGCGCATGCGCTCGGCCACATCGGCGCAGGTGGCCTCCGACAACGCGGGCAGCAGGACGGCGAATTCCTCGCCGCCCAGGCGGGCCACGAGATCGGTGGTGCCGCGCAGCTGCTCGCGCAGGCAGACCGCGATCTTTTTCAGGCAGCCATCGCCGGCGGCATGGCCGTAGAAATCGTTGAACGCCTTGAAACGGTCCACGTCGATGACGATCAGGCCGAGGCGGCCGCGGCCGGCGCGGTCGCCGCCCGCCTCCAGCGTGAATTCCTGCGCCCAGGCGGCTGCCAGCCAGGCATCGTAGGCGCGGCGGTTGGCCAGGCCGGTGAGCGGGTCGCGCCGCGCCAGCTCGTCCAGCTCGATGTTGCGCAGCGAGAGGTCCTGCCGCTGCAGCCGTTCGCGCAGCATCAGCAGGTAGCCGCGGCGGAATGCCCGTTCCAGCCGCCAGTTCGCCAGCATGAGGTAGGCGGCGGTGAAGGAGACCACGACGACGAGGTTGCGTTGTTCGATCGCCGAGATATCCGCCCTGACATGCAGGGCCCAGGCGTAGGTGCCGACGATAACGGCCATGGCGGCCAGCGCGTAGCGGAAGCGGAGCTGTACGCCGATGGCGCTGTACACCAGCAGCACGGCGACGCCGGCCACGAAGAGCGGCGCGTAGGCGGCCCGGCTGACCGCGAAGAGGTACATGGTGACGCAGGCGCATACCGCGTTGGCCAGCAGCGTGAGGCCTTCGCGCAGCACCGGCGGCGGCTGCAGCCACATGCCGGCGGCCACCGCGAAGCCGAACGGCATGGAAAAACCGAGATAGAGGATGCGGGCCTGATAGGCCACGTCCGGCACGTCTGCCTGGATGACGGGGAACAGCAGGGTGCCGAACAGGAAGCCGATGGCGCCGAACACCATCAGCGCACGGCTCCGCTCGGCGCCGGTATCGGCTTCGAAACGCTGCTCCAGCCGCTCCGGAAAGCGGAGGGCGAGCTTCTGGCCCTGCCCCGCCAGCCAACCTTCGATCAGATCGTCCAGCACGACCTCCCACCCTGACGCGCCAGCGCGCGGCTTGCCGCTTCTGGCGTCGCAATCTTCTAGCGCCCGGAGCTTAACGGATCGTAAACGAAAACGGTAACGAAATCAATTCCGAACGGGTGTGCTGGCTTCGCATGACTCAACGCAGGCGTGCAAGCGCCGCGTCGAGCCGTTCGATCTCGCGTTCTGCGGCCCGGGCGCGCTCGCGATTTTCCTCGACGATCTCCGGCTTGGCGCGGGCCACGAAATCGGCGTTCTCCAGCTTGCGCAGCACGGATTGCCGGGATTCGGCGGCGCGGCTGCGGTCGCGTTCCAGGCGGGTGCGCTCGGCATCCAGGTCGATCAGCCCGGCCAGCGGCAGGAACAGCGTGGCTTCGTCCAGCACGATCTGCGCGCAGCCGGGTGGCGGGGTTGCGGGTGCCGTCTCGATGGCCGAGACGCGCGCGAGGCGGCCGGCGGCTTCCAGCCAGGCTTGGGCGCGCGCGTGGGTCTGCGGGCTGGCGTCGCGCAGCAGGATGGGCGCTTTCAGGCTGGGCGGTACGTTCATCTCGGCCCGCACCACGCGGATGGCGGTGATGAAGCGGATCAGCCAGTCGATCTCCTCCCGCGGGGCTGCCGGGCCGAGCAAGGCGGCCTGCGGCCAGGGTGTGCCGATCAGGCTGAGCGCCGGGCCGTAGCCGAGCCCGCCCCACAGCGCCTCGGTAACGAAGGGGGTGGCGGGGTGCAGCAGGCGCAGGATGATGCCCAGCACGTGGGCGGCCGTCGCGCGCAGCTCGTCCTTCGGCGGCCCGTCCGGGCCCAGCAGCACGGGCTTGGCGAGTTCGACGAACCAGTCGCAGAGCACGTTCCAGGTGAAGCGGTAGCAGGCGGCGGCATACTCGTCGAAACGGTAGGCTTCCAGTGCCGCGGTGGCCTCGCCGATGGCGGTGCTGGCGGCATCGAGCAGCCAGCGGCAGAGCGGCGTTGCCGCCGCATCCGGGTCGAAGCCCGCCACGGGGGCGACGCCGTTCATTTCGCAGAAGCGGGCGGCGTTCCATAGTTTGGTGACGAAGCTGCGCGCATCGGCCACGCGCGCGGGCCCGAGCTTGATGTCGCGGCCGGGGCCGGTGAGCTGGCAGATGGCCAGCCGCAGCGCGTCGGCGCCGTAGGAGTCCATCAGGCTGAGCGGATCGATGCCGTTGCCCTTGGACTTGCTCATCTTCTGGCCGCGCTCGTCGCGCACCAGGCCGTGGATGACCACGGTGCGGAACGGCACGTCGCCCATCAGATGCAGCCCCAGCATCGCCATGCGGGCGACCCAGAAGAAGATGATGTCGAAGCCGGTGACCAGCACGTCGGTCGGGTAGTGGCGGGCCAGCAGATCGGTGCGTTCGGGCCAGCCCAGGGTGGAGAACGGCCACAGGCCGGAGCTGAACCAGGTGTCCAGCACGTCCTCGTCCTGCACCAGCGCGGTGGGCTTGCCGGTGCTGGCGGCCGCCTGCGCTTCGGCTTCGGCCTGGGTGCGGGCCACGAACACCCGGCCGTCGGGCGCGTACCAGGCCGGGATGCGGTGGCCCCACCAGAGCTGGCGGCTGATGCACCAGGGCTTGATGTCGCGCATCCAGGCGAAAAACGTGTTTTCCCACTGCCGCGGCACGAAGGTTATGCGGCCTTCTTCTACGGCGCGGATTGCAGGGCCGGCCAGGGTGGCGGCGTCGCAATACCATTGCAGGGTCAGCAGCGGTTCGATTACTACGCCGGAGCGGTCACCGTGCGGCACCTGGTGGGTGTGCGGCTCGACGCGGTCCAGCAGGCCGAGGCGGTCGAGCTCGGCCACGATGGCCGCGCGGGCGGCGTCGCGGTCCAGCCCTTCCAGCGTGCGGGTGAAGGCGGGGTCGGCTACGCCAGGCACGCTCCCCAGCTCGATCTCGGCGAGGGTGATGCGGGCCTGGCGGTCCAGCACGCTGGGCATGGCCAGGCCGTGGCGCTGGCCCACCTCGAAATCGTTGAAATCGTGCGCCGGCGTGATCTTGACGGCGCCGGTGCCCTTCTCCGGGTCGGAATAGGTGTCGGCCACGATGGGCACGCGGCGGCCGGTGAGCGGCAGCACCACGTGACGGCCGACCAGATGGGCGTAGCGCGCATCTTCCGGGTGGACGGCCACCGCGGTGTCGCCCAGCAGGGTTTCCGGCCGCGTGGTGGCGACGGTCAGGTGCTCCTGCCCGCCTTCGACCGGGTAGCGTATGTGCCAGAGATGGCCGCGCAGCTCGCGCGCCTCGACTTCGAGATCGGAGATGGCGGACTGGAATTTCGGATCCCAGTTCACCAGGCGGCGGGCGCGGGTGATCAGGCCCTGTTCGTAGAGGGTGACGAACACCTCGCGCACGGCGGCGTTGAGCCCGTCATCCATGGTGAAGCGCTCGCGTGGCCAATCCACGCTGGCGCCCAGGCGGCGCATCTGGTCGGTGATGGTGCCGCCGGACTGCGCCTTCCATTGCCAGACGCGGTCGAGGAACGCGGTGCGGCCGATCGCCTGGCGGGTGGTGCCCTCGGTGGCGAGCAGGCGTTCGACGACCATCTGGGTGGCGATGCCGGCGTGGTCGGTGCCCGGTTGCCAGAGCGCGTCGCGCCCGGCCATGCGTTGCCAGCGCACCAGCGTATCCTGCAGCACGAAATTGAGCGCGTGGCCGATATGGAGGCTGCCGGTGACGTTCGGCGGCGGGATCATCACCGTGAACGGCGCGCCGGTGCTGCGGCCGGCGGCAAAGCTGCCCTGGGCTTCCCAGCCGGCGTAGAGGGCGGGTTCGGCGGCGGCGGGATCGAAGGATTTGTCGAGCATGGCGGTGTTGTAGCGGTGCTTCGGGCGGAGGGAAGCGGGCGGCCCCACTTTATGGGCAAGGCTGCCGGGCTGTGCCGCGCCCGGCGGCTTCAGCTCCGGGTAACGCGCTCGATCTCGGTGCGCACCAGCCGCTCGACCATGGGCGCGAGGTTCTGGTCCAGCCAGGCTTTGACCAGGGGGCGGATCTCCTCGCGCACCATGTCCTCCAGCGTGGGGCCGCCCCGATAGACGGGGGTGGCGCGCTCGCCCACCACGCGCACCAGCGCGCCCAGCGAGGCGGTGGCGGCCGCTGCCGCACTGGCCGCCAGCAGCGGTTCGGGTGCTGGCGTGCCGGCGTCGAGATGGCTGTCGTCGCCCAGGGCGGCCTCGGGCGGGTTGGCGGCCGGCATGGGCCCCGCTGGCGCAGGATCGGGCGGCGAGGATCGGGCGGCGTGGCGTGGAGCGATGTGGCGGCGGGCGGGGCCGGGTCCGGCATGGCGGCAGGCTCCTCGATGAGCATCGTTCGGTCGAGCAGGAACACGCTGTCCGGAGCTGGGCCGGCTGGCTGGCCCGGTGCGCAGGCGGCGGCGTGCGGCGGCGCCACGCCTTCGCCCGTGGCCTCCCCGCCTTCGCCGTCCGCGAGGATGCGGCGGATGGAGGCGAGGATATCCTCCATGGACGGATCGCCGGCGGGTTCGGCCTCCGGCGCGGTCATGGCTTCAGCGGCCCGGCTGGTTGACGGCGCGGTCGCCGGTGCCCCAGAGCAGGCCGCGCACCGCCTTGTAGTAGGCCGTCTCGTCATACAGCGGCACCTGCAGGCCGAGATCGCTGGCGGTGAGGCGGCCGATGGCCGAGGCAACGCCGTAGCTGGCGGTGACCAGGCTGGTGACGTTCTGCACCAGCGTGATTTCGGCCGAGAGCAGGTTCTGCTGGCCGATCAGCACGGCCTGGGTGGTGGCGCTGCCGACCAGGGCTTCGCGTTCCAGACCTTCGAGCGCGATCTCGCTGGACCGTACGGCGACGTGCGAGCTGGCGATCGAGGCGCGGGCGGCGGTCAGCGTTTCGAACGCCTGCACGGCCTGTTCGCGGGCGGCGCGCTGGGCATCTTCCGTCTGGCGCACGGCCTGCAGGTAGTTCTGCCGCGCCTGGCGGATGGCGGCGTATTCCTGGCCGCCCTGATAGATGGGCAGCGTCAGGTTCAGCGTGGCCGAGGCGCCGTAGCTGCGTTCGCGGTTCAGCGACGTGCCGTTCTGCTCGAAGCCGCTGCCCTGCACGCTGAGGTTGGGGCCGAGCGTGCTGAACGCCACGTCCACCGCGTCGCGCAGCTGCGATTCGTTGAACTTGGCGGCGAGCACGTTGGGGTTGTTCAGGACGGCGAGGTTGAACGCGTCCTTCTCGTTCTTGACCGGCAGCTGCAAGCGGCTGCGGGTCGGCGAGGTCGGCCGGGGGATAGACGCCGACGGATCGCACGAAGGTGGCGTTGGCCGTCTCCAGCGTGCCGGCGGCGGTCTGGCGGGTGGCGATGGCCTGGGCCAAGCGCCGCTTCGGCCTGCGCCACGTCGGTGCGGGTGAGTTCGCCCACCTTGAAGCGGTCGTTGATGGCGCGCAGCTCGTCGCCCAGCACCTGCTCGTTGGCCAGATCCAGCTTGAGAAGCTGGCGGTCTTCGATGACGCCGACATAGGCGTTGATGGTGTCGGCGAAGACGGTCTCTTCCTCGGCGATCAGGCGGGCGCGCTCGGCATAGACGCTGTTGACCGCCTCGTGCGTGGTGGCCGTGGTGCGGCCGCCGCGGTAGAGATACTGCGTGACGGTGGCCTGCACGGTGGACTCGGTGCGGTTGTTTTTCGCCGCCAGTACGGTGCTCTGGGTGCCGAACGTTTGCTGGCCGACCGGGCCGGTGAGCTTGCAGCCGTCCGGCGGCACGATGGACTGGCTGTTCTGCGCGGCAGCCGCGCATGACGTCGACGTCTCGAACCGTCCAACAGCATAACCGTAGCTGCCGGTAACGGCAATCGTCGGCCGCCACCCGGCGAGCGCGGTGGGCACGTTCTCGTCGGTCGAGCGCAGGCGTGCGCGTTCGCCGGTCAGCTGCGGGTTGCTTTCATAGGCGAGGCCCAGCGCCTGGGCCAGAGTGTGCGGCACCGTCTCCGGCTCGTCGCTGGCGATGGTGCGGGCCATGCCGGGGCCGGCGGGGACGAAATGGCGCTTGGCGGGCGGCGGCGTCTGCGCCATGGCGGCGGACAGGGCCAGCAGACCTGCCGCGGTGCCGGCGGTCAGGATGGCGCGCGGGCTGCGCATGCGGCGAACTCCAGTGATGCGGCGGCAGTCTGGCACACGGAGACGTGTGCCGCCAACGGTGTGCACGACGGTTTGGCGCAGCCGGGTTAAGGCTTTCAGAAACTGAAGCTGGGCGCCGGCAGCAATCCGGGCAGATAGGGCGCGCTGGCATCGAACTGCGCATGCGCCCGCAGGCCGCCGACGCTAGGTTCGGCCAGCACCGCCACGCCGGTTCCCGCAGGCGGGCAGACGATGGCCACCAGCCGGCCATGCGCGCCCACCTGACGGCCGATCGCCGGCGGGATTTCATGCACCGCGCCCTCGATGATCACCAGGTCGTACGGCGCGCAGGCGACGTGGCCCTCCGCCAGGCGGCCTTCCACGATGGACAGCACGCCGCCGCCCTCGGGATCGGCCGGGGCGGCGCGGGCCAGCGCCAGCAGCGTCGGATCCTCCTCCAGCGCGGTGACGTGCACGCCGCAGGCGGCCAGGATGGCGGCGCCGTAGCCGGCCCCGCTGCCCACCAGCAGGGCCGCCTCGCCGGCGCGCGGGCGGGCGAGCTGGATCAGCCGTGCGGTGACGAGCGGCTTGAGCATGACGCGGCCGCCGCCCAGCTTCACGTCCTCGTCGATATAGGCCAGGCCGGCGAGCTCAGGCGGCAGGAACGCCTCGCGCGGGATGCGGCGCATGGCGTCGAGGATACGGCGGTCGTTCACGCGGGTCGGGCGCAGCTGGCCATCGACCATCAGGTTGCGCGCGAGCGCCTGATCGGCCGGCGTGGGAAGGCGGGGGGCGGACGATGACATGGGCTCGGGGCGGCTCCGCTGGCGTGCGGCGTGGTCTTACCGGCGGGGGGCCAGGCGGTCCAGATGGGCGCTGGACCGGGCCGGCGGCGCGTTCTATACGGCCCGCTGCCGCGCGGGTCCGATGTCAGAGCGGTTATGTAAGGGACTGCAAATCCCTGTAGCCCGGTTCGACTCCGGGTCGGACCTTTCGGGCCGCCGCGCGCTAGACGGCGTGGGCCAGCACCACCTCGTAGCCCATGGCGACCCCGCCGGCCAAGGCGATGCGGCTGCCGAGCTCGTGGCCGGAACGGTCGGGCATCAGCAGCATCACCGCGAAACCGACCACCGCCGCGTAGAGGCCGATCTGGCCCATGTAGTCGATCAGGGTGACGATTTCCTGGCTCATGCTGCACCTTCGTTCCGCGCTGTCAGGCAAAGCGCGCCGGCGGCGGCCGGGTTGCCCCCATCGCGGAGGCGTGCCCGGCCGGCCCACGCGCGGAGCGCGCCTGCAAGAGTTTGCGGAGCGCGCCTGCGAGAGAGTTGCGGTGGGTGCCGGCTAGAAGCTGAGTGCCGCGGCCTGCACCACCAGCGGCAACGCGCGCACTTCGGCCAGCACGTCCTCGCCCAGCGCGCCATCGACCGACACCAGGCAGATCGCGTCGCCACCCGACGAGGCGCGGCCGAGATGGAAGGTGGCGATGTTGATGCCGTGCCGTGCCAGCGTCTCGCCGAAGCGGCCGATGAAGCCGGGTCGGTCCTGGTTGGTGACGTACAGCATGTGCGGCGCGAAATCGGCCTCCACCTTGATGTCCTTCACCTCGACCAGACGCGGCTTGTTGCCGGCGAATAATGTGCCGGCCACCGAGCGCACACCGCGATCGGTGGTGACCGCGATGCGCACCAGGGTCTGGTATTCGCTCGGCCGGTCATGCGTGGTTTCCGCCACCTCGATGCCGTGTTCGCGTGCCATCACCGGGGCGTTGACCATGTTGACGCCGGCCAGCACGGGGCCGAGCAGGCCGGCCAGCGCCGCGGCGGTCAGCGGCTTGTGGTTGAGCGCGGCGACCCCGCCTTCGTAATCGATGCTGATCCTGCGGATGGCGCCATCCTGCGCGCGGGTGAGCTGGCCGGCGAAGCTGCCGAGGAAGCCTACCAGCTCCAGATACGGACGCAGCCGCGGCGCCTCCTCCGCACTGACCGAAGCGGTGTTGATGGCGTTCGTCACAGCGCCGGTCAGCAGAAAATCGCTGATCTGCTCGGCCACCTGCAGCGCGACGTTCTCCTGCGCCTCGTTGGTGGCCGCACCCAGATGCGGCGTGCAGACGACGTTCTCCAGGCCGAAGAGCGGGCTTGCCTTGGCCGGTTCGG
The DNA here is from genome assembly GCA_963751795.1 of uncultured Alphaproteobacteria bacterium. Taxonomy (GTDB): domain Bacteria; phylum Pseudomonadota; class Alphaproteobacteria; order Acetobacterales; family Acetobacteraceae; genus BOG-908. The sequence continues at coordinate 183,489 of CAVVVI010000004.1, read as the reverse complement.
TTTCGAACACGTCCAGCGCCGCGCCGCCTACCTGGCCGGCGGTGATCGCCTCGGCCAGTGCCGCCTCGTCGATCAGGCCCCCGCGCGCGCAGTTGATGATGCGCACGCCGCGCTTGCACTTGTCCAGCGCCTCACGCGAGATGATGTTGCGCGTGGCGTCCGTCATCGGCGTATGCAGCGTGATGAAATCGGCGCGCGCCAGCAGCTCGTCGAGCGTCAGCTTCTCGACGCCCATGTCCAGCGCACGCTTTTCCGACAGATACGGATCGAACGCCACGACGCGCATGTGCAGGCCGTGCGCACGGTCGGCCACGATGCTGCCGATATTGCCGGCGCCGATCAGCCCCAGAGTCTTGCCAGTCAGCTCAGTGCCCATGAAGCGGTTCTTTTCCCACTTGCCGGCCTTGGTCGATGCGGTCGCTTCGGGAATCTGCCTGGCCAGGGCGAACATCATGGCGATCGCGTGCTCGGCGGTGGTGATCGAATTGCCGTGCGGCGTGTTCATTACGATGACGCCGCGTGCGGTGGCCGATTTCAGATCCACGTTGTCCACGCCGATCCCGGCACGGCCGACCACCTTCAGCTTCGTCGCGACCTCGAGCAGCTCCTTGGTCACCTTGGTGGCCGAACGGATCGCCAGGCCGTCATACTCGCCGATGATGGCGCGCAGTTCGGGCGGGGTCAGGCCTGGTTTGACGTCCACCTCGATGCCGCGATCTTGGAAGATGGCGACGGCTTCTGGGGAGAGCTGGTCGGATATGAGGACTTTGGGCAATGGGGGTGCTCCGGGAAGTTAAAGGCAAGAGCTTCTTTTTTGAAAAAAAGAAGCAAAAAACTTTTGGTTGTGCTGTCGCCGGGTAGGCGATCGGAGGCGCGCTAAGCCTTAGGGTTGGGCTTGGGATTCGGCCCAGTCCAGCCAGGGGAGCAGGGCCTCGATGTCCTGTGTTTCTACGGTGGCGCCGCCCCAGATGCGCAGGCCTGGGGGCGCGTCGCGATAGGCGGCGATGTCCAGCGCCACGCCTTCTTTTTCCAGGATCGTTGCGATTTTTTTCGCCGCGGCGGCCTGCGCCTCGGCATCCAGCGCGCTGAACCAGGGCGCCTTGATCTTCAGGCAGATTGAGGTGCTGGAGCGGTTGGCCGCGTCTTCGGCGAGGAATGCCGCCCAGTGGCTGTTGGCAACCCACCTGGTTATGGCTGCAAGATTGGCCTGGCTACGGGCGATCAACCCGGGCAGGCCGCCCACGGAATCGGACCAGCGCAGGCCGTCCAGCGCGTCTTCGACGCACAGCATGGAGGGCGTGTTGATGGTCTCGCCGGCGAAGATGCCGTCGATCAGCTTGCCGCCTTTGGTGAGGCGGAAGATCTTCGGCAGCGGCCAGGCCGGCTTGTAGCTTTCCAGCCTTGCCACCGCGCGTGGCGAGAGCGCCAGCATGCCGTGCGCCGCCTCGCCGCCCAGCACCTTCTGCCACGACCAGGTGACCACATCGAGCTTGGCGTAGGGCAGATCCATGGCGAAGGCGGCCGAGGTCGCGTCGCACAGCACCAGGCCTGCGCGATCATCCGGGATGAAATCGCCGTTCGCGAGGCACACGCCGCTGGTGGTGCCGTTCCAGCACAGCACCACGTCGCGGCTGAAATCGATCTGCGCCAGATCGGGCAGCCGGCCGTAGGGCGCGCTCAGCACCCGCGCATCGATTTTGAGCTGCTTGACGGCGTCGGTGGCCCAGCCTTCGGAAAAGCTTTCGAACGACAGCACGTCGGCGCCGCGCGCGCCGAGCATGGACCACATGGCCGCCTCGTAGGCGCCGGTATCCGAGCCGGGCAGGATGCCGAGCTTCCAGTCGGCCGGCAGGCCCAAGATGCTAGCCGAGCGGGTGATCACCTCGGCCAGCGCCGCCTTGGGCGCGCGGGCGCGGTGGCTGCGGCCGAGCTGGGCGGCCTGCAGCGCGTCCAGCGTCCAGCCGGGACGTTTGGCGCAGGGGCCGGAAGAGAATTGTGGATTGTGCGGACGTACGTCCGGTTTCGTGGCGATTGCCATGTGCAGCCCTCCCTTTCAGAAGAGAAGCGCCCCGGTGGGGGGGCGTGACCCGCAGCCGGGATAGCGGCCCAGGGGCGGTGGTGGCAAGCGGTTCTTGCCGATCAGCGCCGCCACATCTCGGCCAGCGTCGCTTCCGTGGCCGGGTGCCATTCCGCGCCGGCCCGTGCTTCGGCCCAGGCTCGGCCGAAGGCGGCAAGGAAGCCCTCCTGCGCCGGCGTATTGGCTACCAGCGCGCGGGCTACCGCCGTGCCCTCCTGCGAATCGGCCGCCATCACGGCGGCCAGCCGGGCGGCATCCAGCGTGGCGCCGGGCGCGCAGATGCGCAGCGCGGCTTTGGGATCGTGGCACAGCGTTTCGAACCACAGCAGATCGAACGGCGCGCCGCTGAAGGCGAGCTTGTCGAGCGCGTCCATGGCCTCGCGCAGAATGCCGGCCACCGTCTCCGGCGGTTCGAGAAAGCTGCGGTGGCGCGACAGCGCCCAGGCGGCGACGCCACGCAGCATGAACACCACCCGGCAGCCCGGCGCGGCATCGGTGAGCAGCAGCGGCCGCGCGTTGCATTGGCTGCGCAGCTTGATGTGCAGGCCCGCCCCCAGCGTTAGCCCCAGCGCCGCCACGCAGCCGGCGGCCAGCCTGCCGCGCATGGCGGGCGGCAGCAGGGCGAAGTCGGCTTTGGGCAGGCACACCGCCTGGGTCAGCACGTCCGGCTCCGACGCGCAGGCCAGGCCGGCTGCTTCCAGCAGGCGCACCAGCAGGGTCGATCCGGTGCGGCCGGGCGAGAAGACGAAGACCGGCGGGGCGGCGGTCGGGGCGAAGGCCTCGTCCATGCGCTCGAACGGCACCGAGGCTGCGCTGAGCGCGGTGGCGAGCTGGTCGTTGAACATGAAGGCGGCGCTGCGCACGCGCGCGAGGCCGGCCGCGTCGTGCACGGTGAACAGCACGCGCTCGCGCGCCATGTCGAGGCAGTACCGGCAGCGCACCCTCCGGCAGGCCCGCGCCGGCCGGCTCGGGGGCCAAGGCCAGATCCATGTCCGAGGGATCGACGGTGTCGATCTGCGCCTCGCGGCGCGCCAGGATTGCGTAGAGGTTGATGCAGCGCTCGCCCATGCTGGCCTTCTAACGCGGGCGCCGATGGCGGCAAGCGGGCGGCCAGGGTTGCGCCGGGCGCGCGTGCTTGCTCCATTCGGCGCAGGATTCGGAGATCGACACATGGATGCCATGACGGGCGGACGCCCCGGCCTGCTGACCCGCGAACGCACCGTGGCGCCGGCCGGGTTCAACCGCTGGCTGGTACCGCCGGCGGCGCTGGCCATTCATCTGAGCATCGGCATGATCTACGGCATGAGCGTGTTCTGGCTGCCGCTGGGCCAGGCGGTGGGGCTGACGCACAAGGTGGCCTGCCCGGCCGGCACCACGCTGCTGGGTCGGCTGACGGCCACCGGCTGCGACTGGACGGTGAGCGACCTCAGCTGGGTGTTCTCGCTGGGCATCGTGGCGCTGGGCGCCTCGGCGGCATTATGGGGCGGGTGGCTGGAGCGGGCGGGGCCGCGCAAGGCCGGGCTGATCGCCGCCCTGTGCTGGCCCGGCGGGCTGGCGCTGGCGGCGCTGGGCGTGAACCTGCACCAGCTGTGGCTGCTGTGGCTGGGCGGCGGCGTGATCGGCGGCGTGGGGCTGGGGCTCGGCTACATCTCGCCCGTATCGACGCTGATCAAGTGGTTTCCGGACCGGCGCGGCCTGGCCACGGGCATGGCCATCATGGGGTTCGGCGGCGGTGCGATGATCGGCAGCCCGCTGGCGCGCATCCTGATGGCCCATTTCCGCGGCCCGGCGAGCGTTGGGGTGGGCGAGACGTTCCTGGTGCTCGCCGCGCTGTATTTCGTGTTCATGACGGCCGGCGCGTTCGCCTACCGCGTGCCGCCGGCGGGCTACCGGCCGGCGGGCATGGTGGGGGCTGCGGCGGCCGGCCCGGTGCGCTCGGTGGCGCTGGGCGATGCCTGGCGCACGCGGCAGTTCTGGCTGCTGTGGGGCGTGCTGTGCCTCAACGTTTCCGCCGGCATCGGCGTGATCGACGTGGCGAGCCCCATGCTGCAGGAGATTTTCGGCGGCGCGCTGGTGGGTCATCCGGAGGTGGCGTTCACCGCACTTTCGCCGGCACAGCTCAAGGCCGTGGCCGCGGTGGCGGCGGGGTTTGCCGGCCTGCTGTCGCTGTTCAACATCCTCGGCCGCTTCTTCTGGGCCTCGGCTTCGGACAGGCTGGGCCGGCGCGCCACGTTCAGCACGTTCTTCCTGCTCGGCATCGTGCTGTACGCGCTGGTGCCCAGCCTGGCGCATTTCGGCAACAAGCCGCTATTCGCGCTGGGCGTGGGCGTAATCCTGTCGATGTATGGCGGCGGCTTTGCCACCATTCCCGCCTATCTGGCCGACGTGTTCGGCACCGGCTTCGTGGGCGCCATCCACGGGCGGCTGCTGACCGCGTGGTCGGTGGCCGGGGTGATCGGGCCGGTGCTGATTACCCAGCTGCGCGAAAGCCAGATCGCTGCCGGGGTGGCGCGTGCCAATGCCTACGACCGGACGATGTACGTGCTGGCCGTGCTGCTGGCGGGTGGGCTGGTGTGCAACCTGCTGGTGCGGCCGCTGCCGGAACGCTGGTTTACCAGCGTGGAGGCGGCGCCGCCGCAGGCCGCCGGGTTGGCAGCCTCCCACGCGGCGGGCCAGCCGAGCTTGCTGCTGGCCGCGGCCTGGCTGGCCGTGGGGCTGCCGCTGGCGTGGGGGTTCTACATGACAGTTTCGACGGCGATCCAGCTGTTCGGGTGAGGTGTTGGCGTTGGATCGTGGTTGGCGGCGTTGCCAAGCGCTGTGTCGTTCCAGTTCCGGACTACGGATGAGCGCTGCCGACCGCAATGGGATTATCGAAAGGGCTAGCCGACGCTTTGGGAAGCCCGCTTCTCTAGAAATAGGCTCCAAATGCTTCCTTTGCCTGTTGCGGCGATATCTGCACGTGCTTCAGGTAATCCTCAGCTTCCACAGGTGGAATGAATTGCTCGGGATTGATCTGGTCGGTGAAGAAAGGGTTGTCGTAACGACGTCCCGTCACGCCAAACATCATCTGTAGCACACCACCGACATAGACAGCCTTTTTCCTCATGCTCGCGGCAATGAACTCTCCTAGCGGAAGTGCGTACGACCCGCAGGAGAGCAGGGCAATGTCGAAATCGAGCTTTGAGATCTGTTCCTTCATCCAATCGGTCGTCTCAAACCAGGTCTCGTGCGGGTAAAACTCCCGTGGTAGGCCTGTGTACGTGATGGGTGTATTGAAAGTCTGCAGATCAAAATCGGGATAGTCGAAGTTCTTGAAAAAGTTTCTTCGGCGATGAAAATTTTGGGTGATGCTGCAGGCAAATGGGGAGATGACGAGGACTCGCTTGCCCGGCAACACTTCGGCAAATACCCGCAACATTGTATATTTGCCGATGGTGAGCTTCTCGACGAACGGATATGGGTAGCAGCGGATGCTGTTCTCGATGCCTGCCGGGCGCGTCAGAAGGACTTCAAAACCCTTGCGGTTGGCAATGTCATCTTTCAAAAAGACGGGGTTAATCGCCTGGGGCATGAATATAGTTTGCAACTGCCTGTTGCAGAGCATGGCATGCGACATTCGGTTGTAGATGTCCAGAAGATCGGTCACGTATCGCCAGAATGTCGGCCCCTCGCGATGCACGTCATAGTAACCGTTGTAGCGTTCGACAATTTGACGGTGGCGCCAAATTTCGCCCCACTGGTTCAAAATACCCTCGCTTCTGGCGCGAAGAAGCGCTGCGACGACATCTGTGTCGCTTCCGCCTATGCGCCCCAGGAAAATGGGAGCACTCCCAGTCAGCAATGCCGCTATTTCGGATGCGCATTGGGCATCGTCGATGATGCATAATGGCTGTTGAGTTGCAGGTTCAGCCTTCTCTTTCGAGAACTGCTTCGCTTCGGTATTCCCATGACCAGCCGCGTCATTCGAGGTCGACATCGGGGAGTTCCTTACTGGTGAGGAGTCCGGCTTGCCTGCCAGGGCCGAAGTCACGGGCGTGACGAGCGATATCGAGTCCACTTCGGCCAATTGTTCTTCTCGTACCCTCGCTTCCGCCCGAATCCGGCCGTCGTATGCTTTGACCGTTGCATCACATGCAGCGAGCTCCTGCGGGTGGACGATGAACACACCGGACGCCTTTGCCTCCATGAGCAAATCGCTATGAACCTGTTCCGTAGTGAGGAGGCCGACGGAGCAGGTGTCCTGCTGACTCAATTCAGCACCCGTCTTGATAAGCGCGGGCAGGCTTAGAGTGTCTTGGCTGTGGATTATGAGATTGAGGTAAGCGCCACCTTTTCTTGCCCGGACGAAAGCCAGTGCCCAAGGTTTCGGGTCGAGCAATTCCCACCCGGCTAGTCGAAGATGTCGTTTCACCAAATCGACGTGGTCGAGAAATAAGATGTTTGTGGGCCAACGCGCCGGATCGCGTGCAATCCAACGGTTGCGGAGCCGGAAAAGAAGCCAGCCGGCGAGGGCCAGTAAGGGGATCGAAAAATAAACCATAGGCCTCGGCAATTCGGCAGTTTGGGCTGTGCCGGCCGGTTAACGGCGGATGATCGCCGGCGGCAACTGAGCGTGACATCGACGCGAGGTTTGCCATTGGCGCCCGCGGCGCGCCAGTGAATACTCGCAGATCCCTGGGATATTCAAGGCGAGAGCGTAGCTGCAACAGGAGCCGCCTGGGCGGTGCCTTGGAAGACCAGCCGGACGGGGCCGGTGAGTGTTCCCGCATCAAAACCGATTTCACCGCTGGCGCTTGTGTGAACTACGGAAAGTGTTCGCCATGTGGAAGACAACCACGCCAAGGCACGGCGAATTTCTGTGCCTTGTTCGTTGTTGAAAATAAGGGCGACAAAGCCGGTGTGGTCGCTCTCGGGACCGACCCAAGCATGGAAATCCAGCCTGAACGGAGCGTCCGGGATAACTGGAAACAGGTCGCCGTTGGCCAGAAAACCAACCGCGGGCAGGAGACTTCTGCTCAGGACTCCTTGTCGGCCCCCCGGAACGGAGACGGGGCGACGCGAATTGTTCTGGTCGAAAGACATGTTGGATACAGCAATTTTTGCAGGGTTCGCGGGGCATGCACATTCGACATGAATGCGGACGCCAACGCGGGCGGAAACTGCGCCGTGCGGCACGATCCCGGACAGAGTTTGCGGTTGGAGTGCGCCGCTGGAGTCCACCGACTGGCGTTGGAGAAGGACGATGGCGTTAGCGACGGGCGCGCCCGCCGGGTCGAGCAGGCGCCACTTGCCGCCGGGCTGACGGACGAGGCGCGTTGCGGGGCGGAAGTAGCGATCGATCGTTCCAGTAAAGGTGGTCGGTATCGTCTCCGGCAAAAGCCGCCGCGGAAAGTCTTCCCAGGACTGGAAGACCAGTTCAGGTGCGGAAGCGGGGAGTAGGGCCTCTACGTCGGCGGCATTGTGCAGCATCTCGTCGAGAGCGGTGGCGTCGGACAGGGCGGAAGGACTGGCGTTGTAGATGACGCCGTAAGGGATGCTGGCTTGCGCGGCAGCTTGGAGTGCGGCGGGCAAGCGGGTGCGCCAATCTGAGCCCCATGCAACATCGAAGTGCAGGAAGGCGGGTCTTTGGCCGGAGGCTGCGGCGAAGGCGTCAAACCAGGCTGTGAGCTGGTTAGGAGTTGGCGAGTGCTCGGCATCGCCGGACGGCTCGATTTCTCCGACCACGAGCGATGGGAAATTAAGGCGGATCCATTTGACGCTGGTGGCGGCGTCAGCGGCGGCTTGCGCCAACGTATTGCGGCAACCGTGGGCGGGAGATTTGATTACGGTGTCTACGAGGGGCCCTACCATCGCGAGCAAATCGAGCCGGATGTGCAAGCGAGCAAGCCGGTCGGTCAGGGTGGCCATCCAAGGCTTATGGCCAAGGTTCGGCGGGCAGGTTTGAAGGCCGGTGAGGACCGGTGTTTCCAGAGCTAGCGCAATGTGATGGTTCTGAAGGAACGCCGCCATTTGGGTGAGCTGCTGTTTGGAGGCCCGACGAAGAGTCTCGGGATAGATCTTGAAGACGGTGACGTGCCGTGCTGCAGACGCCCAGGGGGCGCCGGGCTCGAACAGCGCCTCGTAGTCAGCCGAGCCTGCCTGCTGGCCGTTGGGTCGTGTGATAGGCGCAAGTGGAGCGAACCAGACGCGCTGCCCAGATGGCGCGCCGTGCGCCGTGGCGGGGGAGAGTGCCAGCAGCGAGGCGGCGAGGCAGTGACAAAGGCGGTGGATCACGCGTGTTTCAAATTTCTTTTGGAGCTGGAGAGGGCTTCTAGTGAGTCACGGCAGATGGATTTGCCCGCTGGCGTACAGCGTGGCGATGCCGGCGAGGCGTACGCGGTTGCCGGCCAGGGTGGCGGTCATGCGGCCGCCGCGGGGGCTGGCCTGGTGGCAGAGGAGCGTAGTGCGGCCGAGCCTGGGTGCCCAGTAGGGCACCACCTGGGTGTGCAGCGAGCCGGTGACCGGGTCTTCGGGCACGCCGTAGCCTGGCGCAAAGTAGCGGCTGGTGATGTCGGCCCCCTGCCCGCCCGCCGCCGTCACGATCAGCGCGCCGCCGGGCAGGGCTGCGATTGCGGCGGGATCGGGCCGCAGGGCGGCGATTTCGGCGGCACTGCCCAGCACGGCGATCAGGTCGGCCGATTGGAGCATGTCGATCGGCTGGGTGCCCAGGGCCTGAGCCACCGCCGGCATCGGGGCGACGGGATGATGTGAGCGGGCGGGGAAATCCAGCTCGATCTGCGCGCCGGCGACGGTGGCGGTGAGCAGGCCGGAGCGGGTGTGGAAGGCGAATGGCCCGGGTTGGCCCAGGCGGGCGAGCACGAAGGCGGTTGCCAGCGTGGCGTGGCCGCAGAGATCCACCTCGACGGTGGGCGTGAACCACCGCAGGCGGTGGCCATCGGCCTCGGGCACGGCGAAGGCGGTCTCGCTGAGATTGTTCTCGGCAGCGATCTGCCGCATCAGCCTCTCGGGCAGCACGCTGCCGGGCAGCACCACGCAGGCGGGGTTGCCGGCGAACAGCGCGTCGGTGAACGCATCCACCACCCAGTAGGACAGATCCATGCGCTGCGCTCTGCGGGGCCGGGCGGCTAGTCGGCGGCTTCGGCCAGCGCCGAGGCGCGCTCGATCACCGCGCAGAGCTCGGCCACCACGCCCTGCACGACGGCCTCGTCCTCGCCTTCGGCCATCACGCGGATCAGCGGCTCGGTGCCGCTGGGGCGGAGCAGCAGGCGGCCGGACCCGGCGAGCCTGGCTTCGGCGTCGCGCACCGCATCCAGCACGCTGGGATGCGTCAGCGGCTGCCCGCCGGCGAAGCGGACGTTGCGCAGCAGCTGCGGCAGCGGCGTGAAGCGGCGGCACACCTCACTGGCCGGGCGGCCCTCGGCCATGATGGTGGCCAGCACCTGCAGCGCCGCCACCAGCCCGTCGCCGGTGGTGGCGAAATCCGACAGGATCATGTGGCCCGATTGCTCGCCGCCGAGGTTGATGCCGGTCTCGCGCATGCGTTCGACCACGTAGCGGTCGCCCACGCGGGTGCGTTCGAGGCCCAGCCCCTGGCCGGCGAGGAAGCGCTCCAGGCCGAGATTGCTCATGACGGTGGCGACCACGCCGCCGCCGCGCAGGCGGCCGTCGCGTGACCAGGATTCGGCGATCAGGCCCAGCACCTGGTCGCCATCGATGATCTGGCCGCGCTCGTCGGCCAGCAGCAGGCGGTCGGCGTCGCCGTCGAGCGCGATGCCGAGGTCCGCGCCGTGGGCCAGCACCTCGCCGCAGAGCTGCGCCGGCTGCGTGCTGCCGCAATCGAGGTTGATGTTGAAGCCGTCCGGCGCCACGCCGACCGGGATCACCTCGGCGCCCAGTTCGGCCAGCACGGTGGGCGCCACGCGGTAGGCGGCGCCATGCGCGCAATCGACTACGATGCGCAGGCCTTCCAGCGTCAGCTTGCGGGGGAAGCTCGCCTTGGCGTTCTCGATGTAGCGGCCGGCGGCATCGTCCAGCCGGCGGGCGCGGCCGAGCTTGGTGGGGGCAGCGAGCCGGGCCGATACGTCGGTCTGCATCAGAAGCTCGATCTCGGCCTCGGTCTCGTCGGACAGCTTGAAGCCGTCCGGGCCGAACAGCTTGATGCCGTTATCCTCGAAGCTGTTATGGCTGGCCGAGATCATCACGCCCAGATCGGCGCGCATGGAGCGGGTGAGCATGGCGATGGCCGGCGTGGGCAGCGGGCCCACGAGCAGCACGTCCATCCCTGCGCTGGTGAAGCCGGCGACCAAAGCGGGCTCCAGCATGTAGCCCGACAGCCTGGTGTCCTTGCCGATGATCACCTGGTGGCGGTGGTCGCCGCGCACGAATTGCAGGCCGGCGGCCAGGCCCACGCGCAGCGCGGTTTCCGGGCTCATGGCGCCGGTGTTGGCGCGGCCTCGGATGCCGTCGGTGCCGAAGAGCTTGCGGGTCATGCGGCGGGTCCTCGGGTGGGGAGGGAAGAAAGCGGTTCTTTTTTGAAAAAAAGAACCAAAAAACTTTTGCGCCGCTGCCGCGCGAGGCCGGATTCTTACGCTTCAGGTCAGGAAATAACGCATCCGTGAATGGCTTGCCAGAGGTTCAGCGCCTGGCGGGTTGCGGCTACGTCGTGGACGCGCAGATAGGCCACATTTTGACTGGCGGCGAATAGGGCGGCGGCGATGGATGCCGGCGCGCGGCTGGCGGCGTGCGGCTCGCCGCCATACTGGCCCAGGAAGCCTTTGCGTGAGGCGCCGACCAGCAGCGGCAGGCCGAGCCGGCGCAGGCGCCCTACCCCGGCCAGCAGCGCCAGGCTTTGCGCCGCCGTTTTCGCAAAGCCCAGCCCCGGATCGACGATGATGCGCGCGCGTGCGATGCCAGCGGCCTCGGCCCGCGCCACGCTGGCGGCCAGCTCGTCGGCCACGTCCTCCACCACGTCAGCATACTTCGTATGCGCCTGCATGGTTTGCGGCGTGCCGCGCATGTGCATCAGCACCACCGGGCAGTCCCGGCTGGCCAGTGTCTCCAGCGAGCGTGGGTCGTAATGCAGCGCGCTCACGTCGTTGATGATGGCGGCACCGGCATCCAGCGCGGCCGCCATGGTTGCCGCGTTGCGCGTGTCCACCGATACGCGCGCGCCGTCACGCGCCAGGGCCGCCACGACGGGCAGGATGCGCCGCTGCTCCTCGGCGGGGGCTACCGGCTCGGCGCCCGGGCGGGTGCTTTCGCCGCCCACGTCGATGATGGCGGCACCTTCGGCAAGCAGGCGGCGGCCGTGGGCCGTGGCGTCGGTGTGGAGGTAGCCGTCGCTGAAGCTGTCGGGGGTGACGTTCAGGATGGCCATCAGGTAGGTCAAAGGAAGGAAGGCCTTCTTTTTTGCAAAAAAGAAGCAAAAAACCGTTGCCTTGTCCGCAGCCGCGCAAAGCGCCGGGTAAAACCGCCACTCTGGGCGAGCGAACAGAGCAAAAGTTTTTTGCTTCTTTTTTTCAAAAAAGAAGGCCTCGCTTACGACCTACCCAGGCTGCGGCGCCGGATCCATTCCAGGCGGCAACGCCGAAGGCTTGGAACTGGTCGTCGGCACCGAAGCGCGCCGCTGCTCAGGCGCCGGCTCGTCCACCACCTTGCGGATCACCGGCTCGCCGCGCAGAACCGTGCGGATTTCCTCGCCCGACAGCGTCTCGTATTCCAGCAGGCCGCGCGCCAGGCGATTGAGCTCGTCCTGGTGGTCGGTCAGCACCTGCTTGCTCTTGGCATAGGCGGTGTCGATGATCGACTTGATCTCGACATCGATGCGCTGGGCGGTGTGTTCCGACACGCTCTTGTTCTGCTGCACCGAGTGGCCGAGGAACAGCTCCTGGCTGTTGTCGCCGTAGGCGATCATGCCGAGGCTCTCGCTCATGCCCCATTCGGTGACCATGCGGCGGGCCATGTCGGTGGCCATCTTGATGTCGCCGCTGGCGCCGTTGCTCACCTTGTCGGCGCCGAAGGTCAGCTCCTCGGCGACGCGGCCGCCCATCGCCATGGCCAGCTGGGCCACCATCTTGGCTTTGCTGGTGGAATAGCGGTCGCCTTCCGGCAGGCTCATCACCATGCCCAGCGCGCGGCCGCGCGGGATGATGGTGGCCTTGTGGATCGGGTCGCATTCCGGCTCGTAGATGCTGCAGATGGCGTGGCCGGCCTCGTGGAAGGCGGTCATCTCCTTCTCGGCCTCGCTCATCACCAGGCTGCGGCGCTCGGCGCCCATCATCACCTTGTCCTTGGCGAACTCGAACTCGGCCATCGCCACCACGCGCTTGGACAGGCGGGCGGCCAGCAGGGCGGCTTCGTTGACCAGGTTGGCGAGGTCGGCGCCAGAGAAGCCGGGCGTGCCGCGGGCGATCGTCTTGGGGTCCACGTCGCTGGCCAGCGGCACCTTGCGCATGTGCACGCGCAGGATCTTCTCGCGGCCCAGCACATCGGGGTTGGGCACCACCACCTGGCGGTCGAAGCGGCCGGGGCGCAGCAGCGCCGGGTCCAGCACGTCCGGCCGGTTGGTGGCCGCGATCAGGATGACGCCCTCGTTGCTCTCGAAGCCGTCCATCTCGACGAGCATTTGGTTGAGCGTCTGCTCGCGCTCGTCGTTGCCGCCGCCGAGGCCCGCGCCGCGGTGGCGGCCGACGGCGTCGATCTCGTCGATGAAGATGATGCAGGGTGCGTTCTTCTTGCCCTGTTCGAACATGTCACGCACGCGGCTCGCGCCCACGCCCACGAACATCTCGACGAAATCGGAGCCCGAGATGGTGAAGAACGGCACGTTGGCTTCGCCGGCGATGGCGCGCGCCAGCAGCGTCTTGCCGGTGCCGGGCGGGCCCACCAGCAGCACGCCCTTGGGGATCTTGCCGCCGAGGCGCTGGAACTTCTGCGGGTCCTTGAGGAACTCCACGATCTCCTGCAGCTCGGTCTTGGCCTCGTCGATGCCGGCCACGTCCTCGAAGGTGATGCGGCCCTGCTTTTCGGTCAGCATGCGGGCGCGGCTCTTGCCGAAGCCCATCGCACGGCCGCCGCCGGACTGCATCTGGCGCATAAAGAACACCCACACGCCGATCAGCAGCAGCATGGGCAGCCAGCCCAGCACCTGGCGCAGGATCGGGCTCATGCCGTCATCATCGGCGCGGGCCAGCACGTGCACGCCCTTGTCGGTGAGGCGCTGCAGCAGGTTGGGGTCTTCCGGCGCGTAGGTCTGGAAGGCGTGGTTGTCGGTGAGCGTGCCCGTGACCGTGTGGCCCTGGATGACGACGTCGCGCACCTGGCTGCTGTTCACGTCGGCCAAGAAATCGGAATACGCCATCTGGCTCGCGGCATGCTGGCCGGAACCGGGTTGGAACAGATTGAACAGCACGACCAGCAGCAGTGCTATGATGACCCACAAAGCCAGGTTACGGCCGAAATTGCTCATTGCGTCCCAGTCCCAGGCGAACCCGCGGGTCCGCGTACATCCATATAATCCGGCCTGAGCCTGGCCACCCGATCATAGGGTGCCGCCAGGCTGTCCGCGTTATCTACCCTGCGACATGGTGCGTCCCGCAGAGTTGCGCATCCCCCACCCAGGCCGCGCCTGCGACTGCCTGGGGCGGACACAGCGTCAGCCTGGGGCCGGCATTTGTCCATCCCGTAAATTCGGCGTGGGGCGCGAGGTGGGCGAGCGCGGGCACGGCCCAGAGCGCGCTGCCCTGCCACAGCGCGGGCAGGCACCGCAGCACGACTTCCGGCAGGCCGGAGGCGGCGCGCCAGGCGGCCGCCCGGGCACCGAGTGCGGCGATGGTGAGGCCGGGCGGCAGCGGCGCGGGCGCGTGCAGGCGGAACCGGCCGTCCCACAGCGCGCCGTCGGTGGCGGGGATGGCGGGGCCGATGGCAGCGGGCTCGCGCACCAGCAGCAGGCCCGGCCCGAGCCGGCCGGCCGGCAGCAGGCGGATGCCGCCCAGCGTGGCCGGGGCGGGTGCGGCGGCCAGGCGGGCCAGCGAGGCCGCTGCGGCCGGGTAGGCGCGGCCGCCGAGGGCGCGGAGCAGCGCGGCCAGGCATTCCGGGGGCAGCGCGCCGGGGGTGAGCAGCGCGTAGCCTTCCGGGTAGAGGCTCGCGCGCTGCGCCAGGATAGCGGCGAGCGGGCCGGCCTGGGCGGTGCGGGCGGCGGCGGCGGCGGCGGCGCGGGCGAGCAGCTGCCGGGCGAGCGGCGGATCGGCCGCGAGCCGTTGCCGCAATCCGGTGCGCAGCGCCGCTTGCGCCGCGTTGGACGGGTCCTCCTCCCAACTGAGCCCGGCTTTCAGCAGCGTGGCGCGCAGCCGGGCGGGGGGCATGGCCAGTAGCGGGCGGAGCAGGCGGAGATCCGGCTGCTCGACGATGGCCGCCATGCCGGCCAGGCCATCCGGGCCGCTGCCGGCTTCGGCGCGCATCAACACGGTTTCGGCCTGGTCGCCCGCATGGTGGCCGAGCAGCAGATCGACGAGGCCGGCGGCCCGGCAGGCGCCGGTGAGCGCAGCGTAGCGGGCCTGGCGGGCGCGGGCGGCCAGGCCGGGGCCGGTTGCGAGCCCGGCCAGGCGCAGCGTGTGCGACGGCATGCCGAAGCCGGCGAGGCGGGCGGCGGTGCGGTCGGCCTCGATGGCCGAGCCCGGGCGCAGGCCGTGATCGACGATGAGGCCGAGCGCGGTGCCCCAATTCCGGGTGAGCCAGGCGAGGCAGAGACTGTCGGCGCCGCCGCTGACGGCCACGGCCACGCGCGGCCCCCAGGGGCCGAGGCGCTGCATGAGGCCGGCGAATTCGCCGGCGCCGATCGGCGGAGCGGTGCCGCCGTGGCGCGGCGGCGGCGGCGCTGCGGTGCGCCTAGCGCCCGCAGGCGGCACGCTTGCGCGCCGCGGCGACGCCGGTTTTCGCGGCGTTGGGGAACTCGGCCGTCAGCTTGGCCAGGGCCTGGCAGGCATCGCGGCTGTCGTTCAGCGCGATCAGCGTGTTGGCGACGCCGAGCAGGGCGACCGGCGCCGTGGGCGCGCGCGGCGCGTGGTTGTAGGCCTGGAAGAAATCGGCCGCGGCCTGCTTGTAGTCGTGCTGGCCGGCTTCGGCGCGGGCCAGCAGGAACTGCGCATCGGTGCCGCGCGGGCTGCGGCTGGCGAGCGCCTCGCGTGCGGCGGCCTCGGCGGCGGCGTAGTCGCGCCGGGCCAGGGCCGCGTTGCCTTCGCGCAGGGCGAGTTCGGGCGTGCGGCGCACCGGGGCAGCCGGCGTGCGCGGCGCTACCGTGGCGGCGCTGCGCTCGGGTGCGCGCTCGGGCGCGGGCTCGGCGGAAGGCGCGCCGCTGGCGGGCGCCTGGCCCAGCTTGAAGGCGAGGTCGCCGATCTGCTTGGTGAGGTCCGCCTGCACGTGCTGCAGCTGGTTGGTCAGGTCGTCCACCCTGCCCTGCAGCGCGCGATTCTGCTCCTCGAGTGCGGAGACCCGAACCACCAGCTCGGCTGCGGCATCGCCGCCGCCGCCGGAGGGCGGGCCCTGATATTGCTGCTGGTAGCCCTGCGGCGGGCCCAGATTGGATGGCGCCTGGCCGCCGCCCTGCTGGTTCTGCTGCATGATCTGCAGCTCCTGCCGCAGCTCGGCGATCTGGTTCTGCAGCGCGATGCCCTCGCGCGTCTCCACCTGTGCTGCGGCCGGGAGAGCGGTGCAGGCGAGGGCGGCGGCGAACAGCAAATGGGCGCGGATGTGCATCGTCAGGTTCCCCAGGGCGGCGGACAAACGAAAAGCCCGGAGCCTAGGCTCCGGACCTCACGCTGTCGAACAACACCGCAGGACAGCCGGCCTGGCCGTGGCCGGCTTACGCGCGACAGGCCCCTTACGAGGTCGGGCCGGACTTCACCGAGGTGATGGCGTTGCGGTTCTGCGACCAGGACTGCTCGTCGTCGCCCAGCGCAGTCGGGCGATCCTTGCCGTAGCTGATCGTGGTGATGCGGCTGGACGAGACGCCCTTGGCGGTGAGGAAGTCCTTAGCGGCATTGGCGCGGCGCTGGCCGAGGGCGAGGTTGTATTCCTCGGTGCCACGGTCGTCGCAATTGCCAGCGACCTGGACGCTGACGTTGGGGTATTTCTGCAGCCAGCTCGCCTGCTTGGACAGCGTCGTCTGGCCGGCGTCGGTCAGGGTGGAGGAGTTCAGCTCGTAGAACACGCGGTCGCCGACATTGGCGACGAGGTCGTCCTGGCTGCCGCCGATCGGGCCGCTGCTGGCGCCGCCCGAGTTGTAGCCCGTGCCGGTGTTGTTCGACGTCACGGCATCCGGCTTGTGGGCGCAGGCGGCCAGCAGCGAAACGGCGGCGATTGCGCCGATGTATTTGATCTTCATAGGGTTTATGTTCCTGTGTTGCGGTGCGTCAGGTGTCGACCAGGCGTGTAACGACCGAAGCGCCCGATCGTTGCCGCGGTGCGATGCAAATACATTTACGCTTCTGTCACGGTCAAGCATCGAAACGGTCATGGGCGCGAGTTCATGTACAGGGCACAGTATGGGCGGCGTTCTGCCGGCGGCGTGCGCAACGTTCGTCTGCCGCCGGCATCGCATTCAGGCATTCAGCGGCGACCATGCAGGGTCGGAGGCGTCGGTAGGTGTGGGCACCTGCCGCTCGTTGAAGCCGGTGATGTCGATCGAGACCAGGCGCGAGGAGAAGCCGCTGCCCGAACTGTCGCGCGCCTGCGTCTCGCGCCAGAACATCAGCACGCGGCCGTTCGGCGCGAAGGTGGGGCCTTCCACGGCGAAGCTCTCCGAGAGGATGCGCTCGCCCGAGCCGTCGGGCGCCATGACACCGATTGCGAACGTGCCGCCGGAGAGGCGCGTGAAGGCGATCAGGTCGCCGCGCGGCGACCACACCGGCGTGCCGTAGCGGCCGTGGCCGAAGCTGATGCGGCGCGCGCCGCCGCCGCCGGCGCCCATGACGTAGAGCTGCTGGTCGCCGCCGCGATCGGAGTTGAAGACGATCTGGCTGGCGTCCGGCGAGTAGCAGGGGCTGGTGTCGATGCTGCCCGAGCTGGTGAGGCGGCGCGCCGCGTGGCTGGCGGTATCGACCACGAAGATGTCCGAGCCGCCGCCGCGGGTGACCGAGAGGATGCAGGAGGCGCCGTCCGGCGAGAAGCGCGGCGCGAAGCTCATGCCCTCGAACTCGCCGAAGGTGCTCTGGCGGCCGCTGCCGAGGTCGAACAGGTAGACGCGCGGGCGGTTGGAGGCGTAGCTCATGAAGGCGATCTGGTCGCGCACCGGGTTGAAGCGCGGGGTCAGCACCAGCCAGGAGCCGTCGGTGAGGATGCGGTTGTTGGCGCTGTCCTGGTCCATGATGGCCAGCCGCTTGGTCTGGCTGCCGCGGCGGCCGGTGCTGGCGACGTAGACGATGCGGGTGTCGAAATAACCCTTCTCGCCCACCAGGCGCTCGTAGATGACGTCGGCGATGATGTGGGCGATGCGGCGCCAGTTGGCCGCCGAGGTGGTGTAGGCGGTGCCCTGGATCTGGGTGCCCTGCAGCACGTCCCACAGGCGGAATTCGACGCGCAGCGGATCGGTGCCGGTGACCTGGCCGGTGACCAGCGCATGCGCGCCGGTCGATTTCCACGCGCCGAAATCGGGCGTGCCGGCGGGTGCCGCGGCACCCTGGTCCAGCGGGCGGAACAGGCCGCAACGGCCGAGATCGGCATTGATGACGCCGCCGATATCCACGCCGCCCGGGCCGCCGGCCAGGCCGGTGACGGCGATGGGGATCGGGTTACGCTGGGCGCCCGGCACATCGATGATCGGCTGGTTGGAGGCGGGCGCGCCGCCGGCCAGCGGCACCTGGGCCACGGCCGGGCCGGCGGCGAGCAGGCCGGCCATGCCGGCGAGCAGGCCGCGGCGTGGGACGGAGAAGCCGGAGAGGGGGTCGCGCAGCATGATGAGGCTCCTCAGGGGATGAAGCGGAAGGTGAATTGCTGGGCGGGCTGGCCCAGCATGTTGGGCGGCAGCGGCAGATGCGCGCATTGCGGATCGAGCACGGCGTGCTCGGCGCGCTCGGCGAAGGCGCGGTAGATCGGGTCGGCGCCGGCGCGGGCCTGCGCCTCGGGCGCCAGCTTCACGTCGTGCACCTCGCCCGTCGCATCCACGGTCACCGTCATCAGCGTGGTGAAGGTGGCGTAGTCCTTGGCTGCGGTGTCTTCCGAGAAGCAGCGGCGGACCGACTGGCCGATCGTCTTGGCCTGGCCCTCGCTGAGCGAGCCGTGCGGGCTGCCATGCGCCTGGCCGCCGGCATTGCGCGCACCGCCGCGCGACGGGTTGTAGGTGTGGGTGGGCGCGCGGGTCTGCTTCTGGTCGGCCTGGAAGGCGGCCAGCGTGTTGAGCAGGCTGCTGGTGTCGGGCGCCGGGTTCTTCGTCAGGTTCGGCTGGTGGCGCACCGTGTCCATCGGCTTGGCGTGCTCGACGGCTTCCTTCACCGGCTTCTTGGGCGGTACCTCGGCCGGCATCGGCACCGGCGGCGGGGTGGCTGCCAGCTTCATCGGCGGCGGTGGCTTGACGGCGATGGCTTCGCGATCGGGCACCGGCGGCGGCAGCTTCGCACTTTCCAGCGTTTTGACCACCGAGGTGGCCGGGGTGGGCGGCGGCGGTGGCGGCGGCGGGGGCGGCGGCGCGGTCTCGATCGGCTGCGGCTTGGGCGGCGCCAGGGCCGCGTTCTCGTCGGTGGGCGTGTCGGATTCGGTCTGGGCGGCCACTTTGCCGTGGGCGTCGGATTTCTGCGCGCGCGCGGCGGTGCCGTCGAACTCCACTTCCATCGCGTCGTCCGGCGGCGGCGGGGGCGGTGGCGGGGCGGGGATGACCAGGATGAGCGCGAGCAGGATCAGGAGGTGGAGGCCCCCCGAAACCGTCGCCGCGCGTGACATGCCGGTCCGCATGCGGCGGCTACTGCGTGGGCTGCTGCACCAGCAGCGCAACCTTGGTGAAGCCGCCCTGGGCGATGGTGGCCATCACCTGCGTCACCTGGCCGTAGGGGATGGTGCGGTCGCCGCGCACCAGGATGCGGCGCGTCAGGTCGTTGCCGGCCGCGGCCGACAGGCGGCCCACCAGATCGGCCGGGTCCACGTCCTGGTCGCCCAGATGCACGCGGCCATCGGCGGTGAGGCTGACGGTGATGGGCGTGGTATCCTGGCTGAGCGGCTGCGCGTTGGTTTTGGGCAGATCGACGTTGATGCCGCTGGTCAGCATGGGCGCGGTGACCATGAAGACGATCAGCAGCACGAGCATCACGTCCACCAGCGGGGTGACGTTGATGTCGGCCATCGCACGGTAGCGGCCGCGGCCGTTGCGGCCGCCGGGGCCGATCAGTCCGCCGGCCATCAGAAAGAACGCCTTCTTTTTTGCAAGAAAGAAGCAAAAAGCTTTTGCCCCTGCGCCGGCACAGCCGCTTCGGCGTCACCGGCCAGGCGCGGGTGCTGCAGCAAAAAAGGACTGCTTCCTTCCTTCATGCCCGCTCCTCGCTCTGCCGGCTCAGAATCGCGCCGAACTCGACGCCGAAGCCTTCCAGGCGGGAGGCGAAGCGGCCCAAAGCGGTGCTGATCTGGTTGTAGGCCAGCACTGCCGGGATAGCGGCGACCAGGCCGATGGCGGTGGCGAACAGCGCCTCGGCAATGCCGGGGGCGACCACCGAAAGGTTGGTGTTGTGCATGGCCGCGATGGCCGAGAAGCTGTGCATGATGCCCCAGACCGTGCCGAACAGGCCGATGAACGGGCCGATGGAGCCGACCGAGGCGAGGAACACCATCCAGCGCTCGAGCCGCTCCATCTCGCGCACCACGGTCACGTTCATCGCGCGGTCGATCCGGTCGCGCACGCTGCCGCACGCCATGTCCGCGCCGGCGACGCGGCTGCTGCGCCGCCACTCGCCCATCGCGGCGCCGAACACGGCGGCCATGGGGTGCACCGGGCGCACGCCTTCCTGCTCATAGAGGTCCTCCAGGCTGCCACCAGACCAGAACCGGTCTTCAAAGGCGGTGGCGGCGCGGTTGATACGGCGTAATGCCGTGACCTTCTCGAAAACGATGGCCCAGACCCACACGCTGGCGAACAGCAGCAGCACCATCACCAGCTTGACGACGATATCGGCCTGCCAGAACAGGGTCAGCAGCGACAGATCGCCGTTGGGGACCGCCAGGGTGGCGGCATCGACCGTACGGTCCAAGGGATCTCCTATCGAGCAGAATGGCCCCGCCAGCGTGGCGGGATGCGGGTGGGCCGGCCGGTGGACGCCGAGACGCAGACGAGCTCCACGTCCAGCGTGGCGACCGCGCTGCCGTCGGCCAGGGCGAAATCCTGGCGCAATGTCAGCGTGGCGGCCGTCTCGCTCAGCGCGCGAGTTGTGATGGTCAGCATGTCGTCCAACCGGGCGGGGCGCAGATACGACAGATTGACGCGGCGCACCATGAATTGACGGTCATGTTGGGTCAGCATCTCGGCATGCGGGGTGCCGGCGTCGTACATCGATTCGGTCCGCGCGCGCTCGGCCAGGGCCAGGTAGTTGGCGTGATAGACGACCCCGCCGGCATCCGTGTCGGCGTAATAGACGCGCGTCGTGTAGCTGTGGGTGTCGGCCAGGCTCACAGCAGCAGGTCCTGCGGCGAGCCGCGCAGCATCGTCTCGTACGGTAGGGGCGGCACCAGGCCGAGATGGCGCCAGCCGGGCTCGCCCAGCATGCGGCCGCGGCTGGTGCGCAGCATCAGGCCTTCCTGGATCAGATAGGGCTCGACGACGTCTTCCAGCGTGTCGCGCGCTTCGGCCAAAGCGGCGGCCAGCGTTTCCACGCCCACGGGCCCGCCGCCATGGTGTTCGGCCATGCGGCGCAGGTAGCGCCGGTCCATGGCGTCCAGCCCCAGCGCATCGACTTCCAGGCGGATCAGTGCGGCGTCGGCGGTGGCGCGGTCCACCGTTTGCTGACCCTCCACCAGGGCGAAATCGCGCACGCGGCGCAGCAGCCGGCCGGCGATGCGCGGCGTGCCGCGGGAGCGGCGGGCGATCTCGCGCGCGCCGTCCTGCGTCAGGTCGAGGCCGAGCTTTTCGGCGCCGCGCGCCACGATCAGCGTGAGCTCGTCGGGCGTGTAGAACACCAGGCGCAGCGGGATGCCGAAGCGGTCGCGCAGCGGCGTGGCGAGCAGGCCGGCGCGGGTGGTGGCACCCACCAGCGTGAAGGGCTGCAGATCGATGCGCACCGAGCGCGCGGCGGGGCCTTCGCCGATGATCAGGTCGAGCTGGAAATCCTCCATCGCCGGGTAGAGAATTTCCTCGATGGCCGGCTGCAGGCGGTGGATTTCGTCGATGAACAATACGTCGCGCGCCTGCAGGTTAGTCAGGATGGCGGCGAGGTCGCCGGCGCGCTGGATGACCGGGCCGGAGGTGGCGCGGAAGCCCACGCCCAATTCGCGCGCCACGATCTGCGCCAGCGTGGTTTTGCCCAGGCCGGGCGGGCCGTGCAGCAGCACGTGGTCGAGCGCCTCGGCCCGGGCGCGTGCGGCTTCGATGAACACCGAGAGGTTCTCCCGGCTGGCGCGCTGGCCCACGAACTCGCGCAGGGTTTGCGGGCGCAGCGAGGCTTCCGCCCAGTCTTCCGGCGCGCGTTCTGGCGAGAGGGGGGCGGCTTCGGGCACGATGGTCTGGTAGCAGGGCAAGCGGGGTTTCGGGGCTTAACTAACGGAAAGGAAGGGGGGCCTGCGACCACGCCGAAGCGCCGCCGCAGGGCGCCCGGCCCGCTACCAGGGCAGGCGATTACCCTGATAGTCGAGGTAGGCGAGCCCGGCCTTTTTGCCGTGCTCGGCAATCAGCTTGGCCATGCCGCGCACGCTGGTGGCCACGTCCACCGGCGCGTTCGGGCCGCCCAGCTCGGTGCGCACCCAACCCGGGTGGATGAGCAGCACGGGCGCGGCCTTGTGGCGCAGCGCGTAGCAGCTCGCCAGCATGTTCAGCGCCGCCTTGCTGGCGCGATACAGCTCCATGCCGCCACCGGCGTTGCTGGCGATGCTGCCCAGGATGGAGGTCATGAAAGCCACCGTGTGCTGCGGCGCCAGATTGGCGTCCAGCGCCTCGGCCAGCGCGATCGGGCCGGTGGCGTTGGTGATAAACTCGCGCGCCACGTCGGCCTGGGCGGCCTGGTGCGCCGGCACGTTGGAGCTGGTGGAAATGCCGGCGACCACGAACAGCACATCGAGCTTGCGGCCGGCAAGCTGGGCCGGCAGTGCGGCCACGCTGGCGGCATCGGCCACGTCGAGCGGCAGGATCGTGAGTTGGCCGGGGTGCTGGGCGGCCAGTTTGGCCAGCCCCTCCGCCCGCTCCGGCGCGCGGGCCGTGGCGATCACCTGCCAGCCGTCGCCGAGATATTCGGCCGCGAGGCCCAGGCCGAGGCCGCGGCTGGCGCCGGCGAGGAGGATGGTGCGGTCGGTGGCGGGCATGGCGGCGCTCTCTGCGGTGGTATGGTGCCAGATTGGCGATGCGGCGCGCGGGTGCAACCGCGGCGCGGTGGGCTAGCGTGCCGGCGCGCGGTCCAGCGCGGTGGCGATCGCCTGCCAGAGCGGCGTAGGCGCCAGCTGCGCGTCGTACGGCAGGCCGCGCGGCGGCAGGCCATCGGTGCGGCGCATCTCGGGATCGGTCGCCAGCCAGCTATGGCCGGCCGACAGCCCCCAGGTGAGCACGGCGCGCACGGCCGGCTCGTCCAGCGTGGTGGCGAGGTAGGCGCGGCACAGCGCGCCCAGGGCCGCATCGCGCTGCGGCAGGGCGGCCGGCAGCGTGCGGTCGGTGATGTCGAGTTCGGTGACGTGGATCACCAGCCCCATGCCGGCCAGCTCGCGCAGGAAGGCGCGGTACGGGGCGGGCGCGAACGGGCGCTCGGGCCGCAGATGCGCTTCCAGGCCAAAGCCGCCCAGGGGCACGCCGCGGCGGAGCAGGCGGGGGATCAGCCGCAGATAGGCCGCGCGCTTGGCGCGTCCGGCGGGGTCGTCGTATTCCAGCAGATCGTCGTTGATGAACAGCGTGGCGTGCGGATCGGCGGCGTGGGCGGCGGCGAAGGCCTGATCGACGTAGCCGTCGCCGAGCGCCTTTTTCCAGCCGATCTCGACCAGGTCGTCGGCGCGGTTCCAACGCGGGTCGCTGGGCTCGTTCAGCACGTCCCACGCAGCCACCTGGCCGGCGTAGCGCCCGGCCACGGCGGCGATGTGGCGGGCCAGCACGGCGGCCGCGCGGCCCTCGGCCAGGGCGGGGGCCAGCCAAGGCGGGTTGTAGACGCCCCAGGCCAGGTTGTGCAGGCGCACCGCGATGGCGTGCCGGCGGGCGAAGGCCATGACGGCGTCGAGCCGCGCGAAGTCGAACCGGCCCTCCTGCGGTTCGGTGGCGGCCCATTTGGCTTCGATCTCGGGTACCAGGATGCTGCATTGCCGCGCGACCAGGGCGGCGTAGGCCGGGTCGGTGGCCAGCAGCGTGGCGGATACCGCGCTGCCGAATTGCAGGCCGCGGGCTGCCGCGCGCTGGGCCAGCGTGGGTTCGGGTGCGGCGGCCAGGGTGGCGGCCGCACCCGCGAGCAGGGCGCGGCGGCCGATCGCCGGGCTAGAGTTCGGGTTCACGCAGCACCCAGGCGCCGCGCCGCCGCAGCACCAGCCGGTAATACAGGGCCGAGAGAAGGACGATGGCGCCGTCCACATACAGGCTGGGCCGCCCGGTCTTGGGATCGATGCAGTTGGTGTAGAGGACGTAGACGAGCACGATCAGCGCCAGCAGCGGTGGCCAGGGGAAGAACGGCATGCGGTAGGTGGCCGCCGCCGTGCTGCCGGTGCGGCGGCCGGCGATGACGGCCACGCACAGCGCGCCATAGACCAGCACGATGGCAGTGCCCGTCATCACCAGCAGCACCTGCAGATCGACCAGGCACAGCAGGCAGGCCAGCGCGCCGGTGACGAGCGTGGCGGCCCAGGGCGAGCCGAAGCGCGGGTGCACGCGGGTGAGCATGCGATTGACCGGCGCGGCCCACACCGCATCGCGGCCGCTGCTGAACAGCATGCGCGAGACGAGCACGATGACCGCGATATCGGCGTTGACGATGGCCAGGGCGACCGAGATGTTGATGGCGACACCCATGCCGGCGCCGCCGCGGTCGCGCACGAAGTCGCCGAACATGGTGTCCGACGTGAACATTGCGGCCAGATTGGGCGCGCCGTGCAGGGCGGCGGCCAACGGCAGCACCTGGCTGATCACGCTGATCACCAGCGCCCACAGCACTGCGCGGGCCACGTGGCGCGGCGCGTCGTGCACCTCCTCGCCCAGATAGACGGCGTTGCCGTAGCCGTAGAAGGCGAACAGGGCCACCGAGGACGCCAGGCCCATGGCGCCGAGGCTGGCCGGCGCCAAGTGGCCGAGGCCCGAAAGGGCCACCGGATGGGTGACCAGGCCGACCCAGGAACGGGCCGGGTAGAGGAAGCCCAGCGCGGTGACGACGGCCAGAGCGACGAGCTCGAGCGCCAGGAAGGCGCCGGTGATCAGCGCGTTGGTGCGCACGTTGAGGATGGCGCAGAGCGTGGTGAACACCACGCAGACGAGCGCATCGGTGAGCGCGCCGGATTGCGGGAAAACAGCGCCCACGTAATTGCCCAAACCCAGTGCCACGACGGAGATGTTGAGCAGCAGCACGACCAGGTTGAGGCCAAGGATGATGAAGCCGGCCAGAGGCCCCAGCGTGCGGCCGACGATGGCGTATTCACCGCCGGTGAGCGGAAACGCGGAGGCGAGCTCGGCATAGACGTAAGCGGTGAGCAGGCTGATGAAGCCGGCCACCGCGAAGCTGATCAGCGCCCCGGTGCCCGCCTGTTCGACGACACCCGGCACCACGATGAAGATGGAAGAGGCAGGGGTGACGGAAGACAGCGTGATGAGCAGGCAGCCGATCATTTTCATGTTGCGGCTGAAGGCCGGAGCGACAGGCTGCATGCTGGGGTAAGCGTCCGCTGGTTGGCCGCCATCCCCCTCTGAGGCCGGCAGGTTTGTCAAGCCGGAGCGCCGGCTAAGCCCCCGTTAAGCGGCTGCATGGCCTATGGCGCCACTCTGCCCTTGCGTAACGGGCAGGTTTGGTTCCGAATTGCACCGGTTCCGGGGGGAGTTGAGATCCATGAGTTGGTTCGGGCGGCGACAGATCATCGTTTCGGCAGCGCTCGCCGGGTTGACGGGACAGGCCGCGGCGCAGGCGCCGGGTGCGCAGCTGCAGGACCAGCCGCCCTTCTCCAAGCGCGCGGCGGCGTCCCAGGTCGGCACCGAGCCGCGCCGGGGCAGCAAGGTGGAAGAGATCATCGTCACCTCGCAGAAACGTTCGGAGAACGTGCGCAAGGTGCCGCTGAGCGTGACCGTGCTCAGCGGCGCGCAGATCAAGGCCGAGCACATCACCAATTTCGCCGATCTGACGCGGGCGGTGCCGAACCTCTCCTTCTCCAGCCAGGCCGGCGAAGGCCTGGCCAACCTGGAAATCCGCGGCGTCTCCAGCCAGGCCGGCACGGCGACGGTAGCGGTCTATCTCGACGACGTGTCGCTGACGACGCGCAACATCTACACCCAGGGCACCACCGAGCCGCGCTTCCTCGACATTTCGCGCGTGGAAGTGCTGCGCGGGCCGCAGGGCACGCTATACGGCGCCAGCGCCCTGGGCGGCACGCTGAAATACATCAGCAATCCGCCGGTGATGGACGTGACCACCGGCAGCCTGTTCACCGAATTGTCGGGCACCTACCATGGCGGCGTGAACTGGGACGAGCAGGGCGTGGTGAACATCCCGCTCTCGCCGGGGCGCGCGGCGCTGCGCATAGCGGCCGAGACGGGCGGCGACAGCGGCTATATCAACAACATCGATCCGGTGACCGGCCAGACGATCAAGGCCAACATCAATTCCAACAACTTCAACGATGCCCGCGCAACGCTGCTGCTGACGCCCACGCCCTGGCTGTCGATCATACCCATGGTGTTCTGGCAGAAGGACGTGACGCACGACGTGGACGCGCAATATCTGGCGCTGCCGAATTTCCAAACACCCAAGCGCGTGGCCGAGCCGGGCCACGACGCGGTGTTCGTGCCCAGCATGACGATCAAGGCCGATCTGGGGTTCGCCGACCTGGTGAGCGTGACCAGCAATTACGAACGCCATTTCCGCCGCACGCTGGACAGCACGGTGTACAACAACATCAACCTGTACACCTGCGATTTCTTTGCCACCACGCCCGTGCCGTGCGCCACCAACAACGACAACAACCCGGCTTTCGACAACGCGCTGAACGACATCCCGAGCAGCACCTTCTACAACAATACGGTGCGCCAGTGGAGCCAGGAGTTCCGGCTGGTATCCAAGCCCTACGATCCTGCCGGCGGCGGCTTGCCGCTGACCTGGCTGGCCGGACTGTACTATTCGGACGAGCACAGCACGTTCACCGATACCGAGACGATCAACGGCATCAACGGCGTGTTCAACCGCTTCGGCTACAATCCGGAAGATCCCACCATCATCTCCGGGACCTTCCCCGGCGCCTTCAGCAACGATTTCGTCTTCCACGGGCTGCGGGCCTACGACACGGCGCAATACGCGGTGTTCGGCGAGACCACCTATTATCCGCAACCGAATGTGCGGCTGACCTTCGGCGCCCGGTATCTGTATGCGCGTGACGGCGAGCGCAGCAAGCAGGACGGCTTCTTCAGCTACGGCGATACCGGGCTGACCACGGCGGTGACGCACTTTTATGCTTTCACGCCGAAATTCGCGCTGGGCTGGGATATCACGCCGCAGAACACGCTGTATGCCAACGTGTCGAAAGGCTACCGGCTGGGCAGCGAGAACCGGCCGATCCTGTATATACCGGGTGATGCCGGCGCTTACGGCACACCGACTTACGACCTGGCGCAGCTCAATTTCAACCACAACATCCCCGTCGCACTCGGGCCCGACAAGCTGTGGAACTACGAGGTGGGCGACAAGGCGCGGCTGCTGGGCGGCCGGGTGACGGCCAACGTGGATGCGTTCTACATCAAGTGGGACAACATTCAGACCAACATCCCGCTGGTGACCTCCGGGCTGGACTTCGAGACCAATGCCGGGGCGGCCCAAAGCTACGGCGCCGAGGTGGAGCTGCGCGCCCGCGTCAACGAGCAGCTGATCGTAAACGTGGCCGGCAGCTACGTGCACGCGACGCTGGACCATGGTGTGACAATCGGTAACGCCGTGCTGGCCGGGACCGCCGCCGGCGAGCGCGTACCCGGCGTGCCTGAATTCAACCTGGACTTGAACGGCCGCCAGGAATTCCGGGTCACCGACCGGATCGGCGGCTTCGTCAGCGTGGATATTCCGTGGGTGGGGCCCAGCCACGGTGTGCCCATCAACACCAACCCGGATTACAAGCGGCCCTCTTACGTGACGCTGGATGCCGTGATGGGCCTCGATTTCGGCCCGTGGGAGGTGACGATGTTCGGCAAGAACCTGACGAACAACAACAAGATCATCCAGCGGCCCGACATCCAGGGGTCCACGGCCGGTTACGGATTCACCTATCTGGGCCAGGCCGTCGCCAACACGCAGGGCTTCACCGAACGCCCGCTGACCGTGGGCATGAACGCAACCTACAAGTTCTAGCGGCCGCGCCCGGGCGCGCCCTGCCCGCTTGGGGCGGCGGGGCGGCACACATCTGGGTTGCGCTGCAGCCCTCGACAGCACCGGAGGCGAGACTGTAACGGGTCCGCCTCCGGCGCGGCCGCCGGGTGGCGCTGCCTTGCGCGGCCCGCCAACCGCGCCAATTCGAAAAGTGCTGGCAAGCCCTGTGCATTGCCAAAGGAAGATGGTCTGCAATGAGTGACTTCGCCGATAACGACATCAGGCCTCCCGATGGCGGCGGCGGCGCCAGCCTGCCGCGGCAGGGCCGCAGGCTGTCGGACAAGATCCTGGTTGCCTTCCATCATGCCTGCGACGCCCAGGATCTCGACGTCGCCGAACAGTTGCTCAAGACGCTCGAGACGATGCTGACCCGGCGCGGTGTCCCGTCCGAGCAAAACCGGCGCAAGTCGCTCGAAACGCTGGTGGCCGCCCATGAGCGGCTGTGGCACCTGCGCCACCGCGATCAGCACACCTAAGGGGCAGGCCCGGCACGCTAGGCCGGGCAGAGCGGCTGGCCGTGGCGCAGGATGGCCTCGGCCGCGGCGGTGAAGCTGCCATCGGGCGCGTGCAGCACCAGGCCGGGCAGCATGCAGCAATCCCCGCCGCCATGGCGGATGCCGCGCAGGATCAGCAGCCGCGCGGCCGCCCCGGCGCGCGGCCAGAGCGGCAAGAGCGTAATCTGCCCGCATCCGGCGGCCCGCAGTGCGGCCACCCCCTGCCCCAGCGTGGCGGCCGGCAGGATCAGGCTCAGCGTGCCGCCGCGTGGCAGGCCGGCGGCCAGCGCGGTGGCCCAGCGTTCCAGCAGCCCGGCAGGCGCCTGCTTGGCCAGCCGGCGACCGGCCACCGGCGAGGCGGTCGAACTCGCCCCGGTGCCAGGGCGGGTTGGCGAAGGCGTGGTGATAGGCGCCGTCCGGCTGCCAGGCCGCGACATCCTGCGCCAGCACGGCCAGCCCGGCCTGGTTGTTGGCAGCGAAGTTGCGGGCCGCAAGGGCGGCCAAAGCCGGGTCGATCTCCAACCCGTGGCCTGCCACGCCCGGCACGCGGGCTGCCAGGCACAACAGGCCGGCGCCCGCACCGGTGCCGCCTTCGACCACGCGCTCGCCCGGCCGCGCAAGGATGCTGGCCGCCAGCAGCACGGGTTCGATGCCGGTGCGGTAGCCGTCCTGCAGCTGATGGTAGGTGAGGCGGCCGCCGAGCAGGTGGCCGGCGGTGACCGCGCCGTCGGGGCCGGCCTGGCCGGTCATGCTTCCCCGGCTTCGGCCAGCACCCGCATCGCCTGCGCGCGGTCGGCGCTGGCCACGGCCAGCCGGCGCGGGATGGCGCCGATGCTGCCCTCCATCGTGCTCACCTGGTGATCCAGCACGATCGCCTCCACGCCGGCATCGCGCAGCAGGCAGACCAGGAAACTGAGCCGGATCAGGTCGTTGGTGACGAGGACAACGTGCATCCGGGAGCTCCGCAATTGGGCTGGCGGGCCGGCAGGCGGGCCCAGGCGGCGTTCTGCCACGCCCTGCGCGCGGATTGCAGGGGCGTGCCTCGCCTTGACCCCGATTTGCCCGCGCCGATATGGTGGCTGCGCACCAGGCGCGGCCTCGGTGGTCTCGTTGCCCGGCTCGGCGGCGGGCCATGGCGGCAGCGGCGGCGGCGGCGGATAACCGCGCGAGGCGCGTGTTGACGGTCGCACCGGCCGCCTGCGCGCGACCGCCGGTTTCTCTGGCGGCATCGGTCGGGAGAGATATGTGGGCCTTGCTGTCAGCCTGCCGGAGCCCGCTGATCGCGGGCCACAGGCCATACCCGGGCGAGATCCCGGCGGGGTCGAGGATGCGCTGAAGGCGCTGGCCGAGCTCGTGCGCGACGATCTGTTGGCCTGCAACCGCGTGATCGTGGCCAACATGCAGAGCCAGGTGGAGCTGATCCCGCAGCTGGCCGCCCATCTGGTGGCCGCCGGCGGCAAGCGGCTGCGGCCGATCCTGACGCTGGCCTGCGCGCGGCTGTGCGGCTACCCCGGCGACGGCACCGGCCAGCGGCACGTGGCCCTGGCCGCCTGCGTGGAGTTCATCCACACGGCCACCCTGCTGCACGACGACGTGGTGGATGAGAGCCGGCTGCGCCGCGGCCTGGCCACCGCCAACGCGATCTTCGGCAACAAGGCCAGCGTGCTGGTGGGCGACTTCCTGTTCTCCCGCAGCTTTCAGCTGATGACGGAGGATGGCAGCCTGCCGGTGCTGCGCATCCTCTCCCACGCCGCGGCCACCATCGCCGAGGGCGAGGTGCTGCAGCTGGTGACCCAGAACGACCTCTCCACCCGCGACGAGCGCTATCTGGACGTGATCCAGGGCAAGACGGCCGCGCTGTTCGCCGCCGCGTGCCAGATCGGCGCCGTGGTGGCCGGCCGGGGTGCGGCCGAGGAGCAGGCCCTATCGGAGTTCGGCATGGCGCTGGGCACCGCCTTCCAGCTGGTGGACGACGCGCTGGACTATGCCGCCGACCAGGCCAAGCTGGGCAAGACAGTGGGCGACGATTTCCGCGAGGGCAAGATCACCGGCCCGGTGCTGGCCGCCTACAAGGCCGGCAACGAGGCGGACCGCGCGTTCTGGCGCCGCACCATCGAACAAAGCGAGCAGACCGACGCCGACCTGGACCACGCGCTGGCGTTGATGGAGCAGACCGGTGCCATCGGCGCGACGCTGGCGCGGGCGGCCGCCTTCACCGAGCGCGCCAAGGCCGCGCTGGGCGTGTTCCCCGACAGCGCGGTGCGCCGGCGGCTGTGCGACGTGGCCGATTACACGGTGCGGCGCGGCCGCTGATAACGGCGCGTGGCGGCAGGCGGCCGGCTAGCGTGAGCCCCGGCCGGGGCTGGCTGGCGGCGTGGCACCCTTGAGGCCCTGGGCGACGACGTAAAGCTCGCTGCTTTCCTTGCGGCTGGAGGGCGGCTTGGCGTGCTTCACCGTGGCGAAGCTGCGCTTCATCGGCACCAGCATCTCCTTCTCCGAGCCGCCCTGGAACACCTTGGCCACAAAAGCGCCGCCGGGGGCGAGGATGGTGGTGGCGAAATGAAGCGCCAGCTCGGCCAGGCCCATGATGCGGATGTGGTCGGTGGCCGCGTGCCCGGTGGTGTTGGGCGCCATGTCGGAGAGCACGAGGTCGGGCGGGCCGCCGAGCAGTTCGGTCAGGCGGGCGGGCATGGCGGGATCCTCGAAATCGCCCTGGATGAGGGTGGCGCCGGCGATCGGCTCGATGGGCAGCAGGTCGATGCCCACCACCTGGCGGGCGCCGCGCTGCAGGGCGATCTGCGTCCAGCCGCCGGGGGCGGCGCCCAGGTCCAGCACGCGGCAGCCGGGGCCGATCAGCTTGAAGCGGTCGTCCAGTTCCATGAGCTTGAAGGCGGCGCGCGAGCGGAGGCCCTGGGCCCGGGCGGCGGCGACGTAGGGGTCGTTGAGCTGGCGGGCGAGCCAGCGCTGCTGTGCCGGGCTGCGGCCGCGCGACGTGCGCAGCGTGACGGCCAGGCCGCGCGCGTTATTGGTGGAACTGCCTTTTTTGCCGGTCATCGGCGTGGTGTTGGCCGCAGGGGGGCGGAAAGCAAGCAGTTCTTGTCGGCGGGCCTCAGTTGCCCCTGGCCGGCCGCGCCGGCTGACGGGCCTGGCGCATCATGCGCAGCAGCATGCCCTCGCGCAGGCCGCGATCGGCCACCGTGACGTCGGGCGCCGGCCAGGTGGTGCTGATCGCCTCGAAGATGGCGCAGCCGGGCAGCACGAAATCGGCCCGCTCGGCGCCCACGCAGGGATGGGCGTCCAGCCCCTCGCGCCCCAGGCCACGCAGCAGGGCCAGCGCGTCGGCCGCGGCCGCGGCGCTCAGCCGCACGCCATCCACCATGGGGCGGCGATAGCGCTGCAGGCCGAGTGCCACGCCGGCCAGGGTGGTGACGGTGCCGCTGGTGCCGAGCAGGCGCACGCCGCCCAGCCGCAGCTCGTGGCCGATGCAGTGGATGCGCTCGAAGGCGGCCAGGCGCGCGGTCACGTCGGCCACCATCTCGGCGTAGCCCGCGGGATCGAGGCCGTGATGGCCGAAATGCTCGGCGAGGGTGACGACGCCGACGGGCAGGCTGTCGTAGCCGATCAGCTCCGGCGCGCGGTCTGGCTGCAGGCGCACCCAGGCCAGCTCGGTGGAGCCGCCGCCTATATCGAACAGCAGCGCCCGGCGATCGGGGCCGCGCAGCAGCGGGGCGCAGCCTTCCAGCGCCAGCTCGGCCTCCTCGCGGCCCGAGATGACGCTGAGCGCCAGGCCGGTTTCGGCGCGCACGCGGGCGAGGAAGTCGCCGCCATTGCCGGCACGGCGGCAGGCCTCGGTCGCGATCGCCCGCAGGCTGCCCACAGGCCGGCGCGCCAGGCGGACGGCGCAGGCGTGCAGCGCGCCCAGCGTGCGGTCCATCGCCTCCTGGCTGAGCACGCCGGAGTTCTGCAGCCCCTCCCCCAGCCGGACGATGCGCGAGTAGCTGTCGAGCACGCGGAAGCCGTCGCTGGTGCGCGCCCCGATCAGCAGGCGGCAGTTGTTGGTGCCCAGATCGAGCGCGGCAAAGGCACCCCCGCCGACGCGCGACCCTGGCTGGCGCCCGGCGGCCGGTGCGGTGGGCGCGAGAGGCTGCGGCGCAGCGGCGATCATGGTCGGGGGCACCTGTCCGTGGTCAGCGTGCCAGTGTTCACCACTTGCCGGCCGGGGCGCAAGCAGCCACACGGGCCCCGCTGGCGTCGATCGCAGCCCAGCGGATCGGTTGCCAGCACCGCGGCATCCATGTTAGCTGCACGCCGCGCGACGGCACGCCGGTGCGCATGCCGCTGGGGGATAGTTTAGCGGTAGAACTTCCGACTTCTGACTCGGAAAGCCTTGGTTCGAATCCAGGTCCCCCAGCCATTCGCGTCACGATCTTCTATTGGCTAGCCATGCGGATTGGGCGCCTTCGCGGCGCGGGCCGCTATCGCAGCGCCGGGTGCTCGCCGGTGGTCACGAGCTACGACGGAAGTCGTCAGCCGGGCGGCGGCGCCTTTGCAGTGGAATGGAGCCGCCGGGCGCGAGGGTGGTGCAAGGCGGCATCTCCCCGGCCTCAGTCGAGCTTACGCACCTAATTCTTGCACGAAAACGCGAGATGCGGTTCAAACGTAAGTTGTATTCTGGCTCGGCCGGCTGCAGCTCCGCCGGCCGGCTCGATGGGCTCCGGTTGCGGGCTGGCGGCGGTCACCGAGGAATGCCTGTGCGTGATGTAGCTGTGATCACCGGCACACTTCATGCGAAGCCGCGATGAGTGGTTCACGCGCATCCACCGTAACGTTGGCGCCGGATACCTGCATCGGGCACCTTGCCGCTTTGGCTGACGGTCCGAGCCGGAGGCTGGCGCTGGGCCGCGCACACGCGTTCGCGACCAGGGCGGCTGGAGCATCGCCTCGATCCGCCTCGGGCCTCCACGCGTGAGCGCGGTCGCAAGCCAGGCATTCCTTGAGGGCGGCGGGGAAGCGGGCGCGCTGATCCGGCAGCACGACTGGTCCGCGACACCCCTCGGGCCGTCGGAGGGTTGGCCGCCGGCGCTGAAGACCGCGCTCGGTCTGCTGCTGGGCGCGCGGCAGCCCGTGTACGTCGCCTGGGGGCCGAACCTCGTCTCGTTCTACAACGACGCGTATCTTACGATCGTCGGGACCAAGCATCCCGGCATTGGGCTGCCTTTCGCCGAACTCTGGGCCGAGCTCTGGAGCGAGTTCCAGCCCATCGTTGCGAACGTCATGGCCGGCAACGGGCAACATTTCATCGACATGCCGCTGGCACTCGCGGGCCGCCCTGGCGTGCCGATCAGCTATTTCACCTTTTCCTACACGCCGTTGCGCGACGAGGCAGGCACCATCGCCGGCTTCTACTGTGCCGCCACCGAGACCACCGAACGCGTGCTCTTCGAAGCGCGGCAGGCGTTCCGGCTGGCACTCGAAGCCAGGCTCAGCTTCCTGGGTGACCCGCGGGAGATCATGGACGCCGTGACCGAGGCTTTGGGGCGCCATCTCGGTGCCAATCGCGTCGGTTACGGCGACGTTCTGGGCGATGGTGCCCGGGTTGTGCTCACCTCCTGCTACGCAGAGGCGGTCGCTCCGCTGACGGGCACGTTCGAATTGACCTCATTCGGGCCGGCGAGCATCGCGCGCCAGCGTGGTGGCCGTGTCGAAGCCTGCGATGACGTGCTCGACGATGCGGCGCAGTCGCACGCGACATGGGCCGCGATCGACACACGCGCGTTCGTATCCGTGCCGCTGGTGCGCAATCGCCGCATGGTGGCCTCGCTCTACGTGAACTTCCGAGAGCCGCACCGATGGACGGCCGACGAGCTCGGGCTGATCGAGCAGGTTGCTGCGCGGACGTGGGACGCCGTCGAGCGTGCGCGGGCCGAGGCGAGTTTGCGGGAGAACGAGACGCGGCTCAAAGCCGCGATTGAGGCCAGCGAATCAGGCACGTTCCGCTGGGACATCCGCACGGACGAGCTCGTTTGCGATGAGGCGCTCGACAAGCTTCTCGGCCTGCCGCAGGGCGAGACGGCAAGCAGCCTGGCCGGACTCATGGCCCTGGTTCATCCCCACGACCGGGCGCACGTGATCGCCGCCTGCC
The DNA here is from genome assembly GCA_963751795.1 of uncultured Alphaproteobacteria bacterium. Taxonomy (GTDB): domain Bacteria; phylum Pseudomonadota; class Alphaproteobacteria; order Acetobacterales; family Acetobacteraceae; genus BOG-908. The sequence continues at coordinate 149,082 of CAVVVI010000004.1, read as the reverse complement.
GGGCCTGCGCCACGACGGGGGTGGATTTCAGCGAGGAGTTCCGCGTCGTGCACGCGGGCGGCATCACACGCTGGCTGTACGGCCGCGGCAAGACGATGACCGATGCCGGCGGACCCGTGGCCATGACGGGTGCCTGCGTTGACATCACCGAGCGCCGCGCGGCCGAAGCGGCACTCCTTGCCTCCGAACTGCGGTTCCGCGCCGCGGTGGCCGCCGTGCAGGGCGTGCTGTGGACGAATACGCCGGCCGGCGAGATGGAGGGCGAGCAGCCCGGCTGGGCCGCGCTCACCGGGCAGTCCTACGAGGAATACCGCGGTTTCGGCTGGTCGCGGGCGGTGCATCCGGACGATGCGGCTGCCACGCTGAACGCCTGGCTCGCAGCCGTGGCGAGCAAGGGGCAATTCATCTTCGAGCACCGGGTGCGACGCCATGACGGATGCTGGAGGCGCTGCTCGATCCGCGCCATTCCCACACTCGACAATCGCGGCAGCATTCTCGAGTGGGTGGGCGTGCACACCGACATCACCGAGCAGCGCGCGGCCGAACAGGCATTGCGCGAGCTGAACGAGACGCTGGAAGCCAAGGTGGCCGAGCGAACGGCGGAGCGTAACCGGCTCTGGGGCGTGACGAACCTCGTCGTTGCCGTGGTGGGCTTCGATGCCATCATCCGCGACGTCAACCCAGGTGCCACGGCGCTGTTCGATTGGTCGGGCGCGGAACTGATCGGCCGATCGTTCGCCGATTTCCTGCACCCTGAGGAGGCTGCGCGATCGCTGGCCTGGGCGGCCCAGCTGACCCACGGCCAGGAAATCGCCGATCTCGAAACCCGCTTTCGCTGCCGCGATGGTTCGTATCGCTGGGTCGCGTGGACGATTACCGCCGAGCACACGCTGCTGCACTGTATCGGACGTGACGTGACGGCGCAGAGACAGCAAGCCGAGGCGCTGGCGGCCGCCGAGGATGCGCTGCGCCAGAGCCAGAAGATGGAGGCGGTGGGCCAGCTTACAGGCGGGCTCGCGCACGACTTCAACAATCTGCTCGCCGGCATTTCCGGCAGTATCGAGCTGCTGCAGACCCGCGTGGCGCAGGGGCGCATCGGCGAGCTGGACCGCTACCTCATCGCAGCCCAGGGTGCCGCCAAGCGGGCGGCCGCTCTCACGCACCGGCTGCTCGCATTCTCGCGCCGGCAGACGCTCGATCCGAAGCCGACCGACGTGAACCAGCTGATTGCCGGCATGGCCGACCTGGTTCGCCGGACTGTCGGGCCGCAGATCCTCGTCGAGGTGATCGGGGCCGGCGGGCTGTGGAATACGCGCGTCGATCCGAACCAGCTCGAGAATGCGCTGCTGAATTTGTGCATCAACAGCCGGGACGCCATGCCCGAAGGCGGACGGCTCACCATCGAGACCGGCAATAAATGGCTCGACGATCGCGGCGCGCGGGAGAGGGACCTGAATCCTGGGCAGTACGTCGCGATCTGCGTCAGCGACACGGGCACCGGCATGCCGGCCGACGTGATCCGCCGCGCCTTCGATCCATTCTTCACCACCAAGCCGATCGGCATGGGCACTGGCCTGGGCCTGTCGATGGTGTACGGCTTTGTGCGCCAATCGGGTGGACAGGCGCGCATCTACGCGGAGCTGGACCAGGGCACGATGGTTACGCTCTATCTGCCACGGCACCACGGTGGCGCGGCGCTGGCCGAAGCGCTCGACGGGGCCGATGCCGAGACCGGCGCCAAGCGGCCGGAGCGGGCGAGACCGGGGGAGACCGTGCTGGTGGTCGATGATGAATCGACCGTTCGCATGCTGGTTACGGAGACTTTGGAAGACCTCGGCTACGGGTCACTCGAAGCGGCAGACGGGCCGGCGGGCCTCAAGCTGCTGCAATCCGAAGCGCGCGTGGATTTGCTGGTCACCGATGTGGGCCTCCCCGGCGGGATGAACGGGCGGCAACTGGCCGATGCAGGGCGCGCGCTCCGGCCGGGACTGAAGGTTCTGTTCATCACCGGCTATGCGGAGAACGCCGTTTTTGGCAACGGCCACCTCGATCCGGGCATGCAGGTGATGACGAAGCCTTTTGCAATCCAGGACCTTGCGCGCAAGATCAAGGAGCTAGTGGACAGCGCCAAAAAGTCGGTCGAGCACGACGTTAAAGATGAGGTCGGCTAGGCACGACGTTGGTGTAGTATCAACGCGAAAGGCCGAATACGCGTTGCGCATTGCCGCTGAGAAACTGTTCGCGCGCCTTCTGGCCCAAATTCAATCCATCAATACCCTCCAGAGCCTTGCTCGGAGAAATCATCGGGTAATTCGTGCCGAACAGGACTTTCGAGGCGCCGTGTCCCTGCATGAACTCGACAAGCTGGGCCGGGTAGCGTCGCGCCGTATAGGCCGAGGTGTCGATGAAAACATTCTGGTGCTTCGTCGCAACTGCAATCGCCTCATCCGTCCAGGGATAGCCGATATGGCCGCCGACGATGACCAGCTCGGGAAAATCCAGAGCGACCTGATCGAGGTAGATCGGGCGCCCGACTTCGGAGGGCATCAGCGGACCGGTATGGCCGATCTGCGTGCAGAACGGCACGCCCTCTTCCACGCAGGCGACATAGACCGGATAGAAACGCCTGTCGGTCGGAGGCGCCTCCCACAACCAGGGCAGCACGCGTATCGCCTTGAAGCCAAGATCGCGGACGCAACGCCGCACCTCGGCAACCGCCTCCATCGGCTTGGAAATATCCACCGAGCCGACACCGACCAGGCGGGTGGGTGCTTCGGCTACGAAACCGGCGACCTCCTCGTTGGAGATCATGACATTGCGTGGCGCGACCCAGGCACTGATCAGCATTTGGCCGACCCCGCCCTGATCCATGAGCGCCACCGTCTCGGCAACCGGGGGCGCCGTCGTCGCTGGCGCGCGCTTCGTCCATCGGCGCAGGCTATCGAACATCGGATCGTTGGTGTGGCGCAATGTGGGGTGCTGGCCCCAGGCATCGATGATCATCGGTTCAACCCTGTCCCCATCGCCCGGGCGGCTGCTCAGGCGAATTCAAAACCGGAGACTGCCGTCTGAAGCACGAGATCGCCATAGATCTTCCGGCCTGGCTCTTCCGAAGCGCCGGCTGCGACCATCAGCGGGATCAGGTGCTCGGCCGTCGGGTGAGAGGCGGCGGCACCGGGCGCCGCCGCCCAGGACAGGAGCTGGCGTTGTACGGGACCCGCCCGGCTGGGTGACGGCCGAACTCAGCCAGTGGTCGAAGGCCTGCGAGGGCGCGGTCGATGCCGGCTGGCCGAAGCCTCGCAGGTCGTGAAAGCTCATGCCGGAACCGATGATGAGCACGCCCGCATCCCGCAGCGGCGCGAGCGCGCGGCCCGCTGCCAAATGCAGCGCGGGGTCGAGGGCCTGCTCCACCGACATTTCGACGACCGGGATGGTGCCGTCGGGGAAGGCCATTTTGAGCGGAACGAACACGCCGTGATCGAACCCACGCTGCCCGTCGAGCGTGACGGCGATGCCCTGCCGCCGCAACAAGGCGGCGGCCTGCGCGGCGAGAGCAGGCGCGCCGGGGGCGTCGTAGCCGAGCGCATAGGTTTCCGGCGGGAAGCCGTAGTAGTCATAGAACAGCGGCGGCTTCTCGCCGCCGGTGAGCCGGAAGCAAGCGGTTTGCCAATGGGCCGAGACGACCAGGATCGCTGCCGGCGTGGCACTCAGCCGGGCGGGCAGAGAGCGCAGGAACGCCGCCATGCTGCCCCAATGATTGGCGGGATCGGGCATGAAGAAGCACGGGCCGCCGCCATGCGGTATGAAGTAACTCGGCTGGCGTGCGGCCACGTGGTTCTCCGGTAGCCGAGCGTGCTCAGTGGTTGGGAATGTCGGCATCCGCGATCGGGAACATTGGCCGTTTGCTCTTGGTCTGCGCCGCCGGGACCTCCTCCTGCATCACGTCCCAATGTTCGACCAGCTTGCCGTTTTGCACCCGGAAGATATCGACGGTCACCAGCGGCTTGGGTCCCCAGCCGGTGTACAGGCCGTGGATCATGACCATGTTGCCATCCGCGACGATGATGCCCGGCTCGTATTTGAAGTTCGCCGGCAGCGACGCGATCACTTTCGGCAAGTCCTCGGCACCATCGGCAATGGTGGGGTTATGCTGGAGATAGGGGTTGCCGAAATACAGCTTGACCGCCTTTTGCGCGTTCCGCGTGACGAACAGCTCGTGCATGGCGTTGCTGACGAGCGTTCGATTGGCATCCTGGACAGTGCCAGCCTGGGCGGAACCTGACGCCATCACCGCGGCGACGACAGCGGCGGCTAGGATTCGTGTGACAGAACTCACGTGGTAACTCCCGACAGATCGATGTCGAGGGAGATACAGGCTCGAACGACTGACGATAATGCATCGATTTCGGGGGAGATTGTGCCGCAGTTCGGCAGAGTGGGATTTCAGGGCGGAGCGTCGAGGCAGGATTGCACAAGGCGTTCTAACTCCGGACCCGCGCGCAACGGATCGGCCGCCGGCAGGCCCGTGGCCGCCGCGGCTTCCGCCAGGGCCCGGTGCCGCTCAGCCCCGTCGAGCCGCGCGGTGTTGAGGCTGATGCCGCCGCATCGCACGGCCGGGTTGGTGCGCCGGGCGAGGCGCAGGTTGAGATCGATGGCCTCGGCAATGCTGGGTAGCGCGAAGGCTTCCAACCCCATGACGCGCGTGCGGCCCGGCTGGTGGCAAAGGACGATGACATCGGGCTGGCTGCCATGCAGCAGGCCGAGCGAGACGCCGGCATAGGAGGGGTGGAACAGCGACCCCTGCCCTTCGATGATATCCCAGTGCAGTGCATCGGCATCGGGCGTCAGCATCTCGGCCGCCCCTGCCTCGAAATCCGCGACCACCGCATCGATCGGTATGCCGCCGCCGGCGATGAGGATGCCGGTCTGGCCTGTCGCGCGGAAATCGGCATCCACACCGCGCGTGCGGAATGCGCGTGTCAGCGCGAGTGCCGTGTATTTCTTGCCCAGTGCGCAATCCGTGCCCACCGTCAGCAGCCGCTTGCCGGTCCGCCTGCGCCCGGTGGCGATCGGGATGCTGCGCGGCGGCACGCGCACATCGTGCAGGCGCCGGCCATGCCGCCGCGCTGCCTCGTCCAGCTCGCGCACGGTGGCAAGGGGCGTGTGCATGCCGCTGATGATGTCCAGCCCCGCGCCCAACGCTTCGACCAACGACCCTATCCAGCCATCGGCGATGCGTCCGCCCATGTTGGCGATACCGATCACCAGCGACCTTGCCCCGGCCTCGTACGCTTCGGCCGCGGACAGGCGGGGCAGCTCTGTGGTGACCGTGGCGGCCGGCAGGGCGAGCTCACCGACGCAGTGCTCGCTGGCCCAATCGCGCAGGCCGAACGCCGTTTTGGCAAAACTCGGCTCGGTGCAATCGCCCAGGAACAGCAGATAGGGGCGTGGCAGCGCGGCGGCGTCAGAACCATGCATCAATAGTTCAGGCCTGTTCCGATCAGGTGAAACGCGATCCCGGTCCACAGCACCACGGCACCCGACAGCACCAGCACCACGCTCCACAGCCGCGCTGATAGCCCGGAGAGACCGGTCCAGACTCGCAGCGCGTTCCACAGGAAGATCAGAAGCGACAGCGGGAGCACGACGATGGTCAGCCATTGCAGCACGACCAGCCAGGGATCGGCGCTGCCGTTCAGGGCGAAATTCTGCAGCATGATCACGATGGTTACCGGCCAGGCCACCATCAGCAGGCCGTCGAGTAGGGCTGCGGCACGCGTCAGCCGGTAGCTGGCCACGGCGGCGCCGCGCAGCGGGATTACCGCGCCGTAGCGGCGGCGATACAAAGCGGTGACGGGCCAGAACAGCGCCGTCAGCAACAGGCTGACCACCGAGGCGATCAATGCCGGCCTCAGCCACACCGCATTCTTGTACCAGGGCACGAGCGTGTAGACTTCATAGGGCGATTCATCGTCCGTCCAGGTCGCCGCATGATCGGCTGCCAGCTTGGCGGCCAGCCGGGTTTTGCCGCCAGTGGCGCGCCAGACGAACGGCCCGATGGGGTCGAAATGCTCCGGCTGGCTTGCCAGATTCTTCAGACCCGACGACATGATCTTGCCGTCCTGGAGCGCGTCGATCGGAGTGCTGGAGAGCAGGTAATACAGGATCGAGAAGAACGTGGTCTCCTCCCGCCGGGAGGTGACGTAGGTTCCGGCGAGTTGGGCGGCATCGGCGCGTGCGGCTTTCGTGTCGATCGCGGCGGGCGGCGAGGCGGCGGGGAAGTAGCGGTCTGTGAAGCCCTGGCGCAGCCCGATGCGGATGGGGCCGGCCGCGCCCTCGGCACCGATGCTGTTCATGCCGATGAACAACCCGACATGATCGTCCAGAAACAGCGTCAGCTCGGCGTGGAACCATTGCGTATCGCCGGCATGCCCGATCATGCGATGGCCGTTGCGGTTCATCTGGTAGAACCCCAGCAGCATGCTGTTCAGCGGCGGGATGTTGTTCAGGGCCGTGGTGTGCATCGTCTGTGCCGTCGATGCCTGCAGGATGCGCTGGCCTTGGAACGCGCCGTCCTGCAGATGCGCGATCATGAACTTGGCGACGTCGGCGCCCGATACGCTGGAACTGCCGGCAGGCGCAGGGCCCACCACCTCCACCGCTTTCGCGGGATCGCTCGCCAGCTCGTAACCCTGGCTGATCAGCGGCCGCAGCGCCGCGGGCGGTGGCTGGCGGAACGTGGCATGCTGCATCCCGAGTGGCGCGAACACATGCTTGTCCACATAGTCATCGAACGTTTCGCCCGAGACGCGCTGCACGATGTAGCCGGCGAGCGTGGCGCCGTAATTGGAGTAGGACGGCGTGGTGCCGGCGGCGAAGATGCGCGGCGGCAGGTTCTGCTTCAGATAGGCCTGCAGGCTCGGTGCCGTCGCCGGCTCGGCATAGATGAGCTGCTTGGTGGTCTCCTGAAAGCCGCCGGTATGCGTCATCAGATTCCGCAGCGTGACCGGCCGGCCCTCGTAGGGTGGGATGGTGAAATCGAGATAGGTGTTGATGTCGTGATCGAGGTCCAGCTTGCCCTGTTCGACCTGCTGCATCACCGCCGTCCAGGTGAACAGCTTGGAGACCGAACCCAGCCTGAACAGGGTATTGTCCGGATCGACCGGCTTGCGTGTTGCCACGTCCGCATAGCCGTAGCCTTTTTGCAGCAGCACCTGGCCATCCTTGATGACGACGACCACGGCCCCGGCGACGTCCGCGCGCGCCAGTGCGTAAGGCACGTAGCCGTCGAGCCAGGCTTCCAAATCCCGCTTGTCGAGCGTCGGCGTAGGCTGCGCCGGGTTGGACTGCGCGGGCGCCGCGCCGGCGACAGTGGCCGTGGTGGCCGGTGTCGGCACAGCGGGCACCAGGCTCGGGCTTTGCGCCAACCCCGGCGAGCTCAGCGACACCATCGCCAGCAGCGCCGCCAAGGTGCATCCTGTCGAAATCCGCAAGGTGAGTCCTCCTAGAAGGTGCAGGCGAAGCGCTGGCCGGGCCGGCGGGCGGCGACGGCTCGGCCGAACGCCGGTCAGAATTTCACACGCGCCAGCATGCCGATGGTGCGTGGCTGGATGATCGTCGCCTCGCCAGTTTGGCCGATGCCGCCGTAGTTGGTATAGGTGGCGATGCCGCGCGTGTCGCCGAGGTTGTTGGCATAGAGTTCCAGGCCGTAGCGGTCATCCTCGACGCCCAGGCGGATCGATCCCGTGTGATAGCCGGGCAAGGCGACATGCAACTCAATCACCGCATTCGACGGCGGTGCTACAAAGCTCGTGTAGCGCTGGCCGGTATAGCTCCACGTGCCCGAGACATAGGCGCGGTAGCGGTCCAGCACCGTCCATCCGTAATCGACGTTCACGCTGCTGGTCAGATACGGGACGTAGGGCAGGAAGTCACCGGCGGCTGCACCGAGGCCGGCGGCATTCTGCGCGATACGGCTGTCCTGATAACTGCCGGTGGCGTTCAACCGCAGGCCCCGCAACGGTGCCCAGGTGAGTGACCATTCGACGCCCTTGCTGATGGCGCTGCCCGCATTGCCGTTGACACCGAGCGGGCCCGAAGTGGTGTTGACGAGTGACAGAACTTGCACGTCTTTCCAGGTGATGTAGAAACCGGTGACATCGATCGACACGCGCTTGTCGAACAGATCCTGCCGCAATCCGAGTTCATAATTCACGGTACGGTCGGGACCGTAGCTCGACGGCAGGTTGGGGAAGCCCTGCACCGGAATATTGGGCCCGCCGGGGCGAAAGCCGGAGGCGATGCGCGCGTAGAGCAGCGTATCGTCGCTGACGCGCCAGCGCGGCGCCACCGAAAACAGCTGGTCGTGATCGTTCGAGCTGATCTCCTGCGCCGTTGCCGTGGGCCCGAAGAAGACGCAGCAGACATCGTTGGCCTGGGAGTGCTGGGTGGTGCCGCTCAGCCTGCCGCCGAGTGCAACGTCGATCGTCGGCGTCAGGTAGTAGTCGATATTGGCGTAGAATGCCCATTCGGATAGCGCGTCGTACAACCGCAGCCCGCCGGCCGGCAGCGCCGGTTGGAGCAGCTGGTTGGGGTGCGCCGGATCGATCGCATCGGCGAATTGCAGCAGCGACGACGTCTCGTGCGTGTAGAAGCCGCCGATAAGCCACTCGAAGCGGCGGCCCAGCAAGGTAAGGCCGGAGTCGGACGCCAGACGCAGTTCCTCGCTGAACTTTCCCGAGTCGGTATTCTGCCGCTCGCCCACGAACGGCGCGGTGCCATAAACCTGCGCGCCCAGATAATCCGAGTAGGTCGTGCCGGGCGCCAGGTTTGCGTAGGTGAGATCGAAGCGGTTGCGGAAATTGTCGAAGGAGTAGGCGGTGATCGAGGTCAGGGTCGCCCAGTCGGCGTCGTAACTCACATTGGCATTGTAGACTGCCGTCTCGACCTGGCCGTTGGTGGGCAGGGCCGTGTTGTTCTGCAGGGGGTTGATGATCGAAAGCTGGTTTGCCGGCGGGGTCAGAGGTGTCAGCGCCGCACCGGCCACCTGCAGCGAGTCGAGGCCGTTGCTGAACAGGGATTGGCGCTGCGCGGTCAGGCGAATGCTGAGCTCCGGCGTGGGCTCGGCCAACAGCGATGCGCGCCAACCGTATTGCTGCCCGGAATTGACGTTCGTTTTGCCGCGTTCCGGATTATCGATGTAGCCGGGCAGCCAGTCGTTCCATGCAGTGAGGCGCAGTCCCACCTTCCCCGGAACGAGGGGGAAGTTCGCGAACCCCTTGAGAGAACCGCCGATGCTCCCCATGGTCGCGCCGTCCAGTCCGCCTTCGAGCGCGCCGGAATAGGTGTTCAAATCCGGCGGGTTCGTCACGTATTTGATCAGCCCGCCTTCAGCCGTGGCGCCATACAGCGTGCCCTGCGGTCCGCGCAGCACTTCGACGCGCTGCAGATCGTAGGGATCGTAGTTCGGTGTGTTGATGCCGCCGTTGTTCAGCGCCGCGGTCACGTTGGTCGGCACCTCGTCCACCACGCTGGCCACCGTGGCACCGACGCTGCCGGCGTTCAGGCCGCGCAGCACGATCCGCACTTCGGTCTTGTCCGCATCTTCGACGGACAGGCCGGGTACTTGCGACACAAGATCCTGGATGGTGATGATCTGCCGGCGGTCGAGCTCACGCCCCGTTAGCGCGGTCACGCTGTTGGCCACGTCGCGCTGGCGCTCCCGCCGTTTGTTCGCCGTCACGATGATCAATTCGACAGCGCTGGGCTGGCTGTCGGCACGAACCGGCGCGGCCGCCTTGGGCGTGACTGGCGCCTCGGGCGGCGGGTTCGCGCTCTGCCCCAGCGCCGGCACGCTGGCCAGGCTCGTGGCAACCAGTAATCCACCCCGCCAGAATGAAATCCGCATGAGACGTTCCCCCAGGTTTGCGCAAGGTTTGGGCACTGGCCGTATTGGGCGAGGCACCGCCGTGCCCGGCCGGCCGGCCGGCATGCGGCACGGCCTCAGCATGCGAGGGCCGGCGCAGGGTGTTTGCGCCCGAGCACGAACAGGATCGCGGCACCCAGCAGCACAGACGCTGCACCCAGCCCGAAGAACGATGTGGCCGCCACGCGTTCCCAATAGGCACCCATGATGCCGGCCGTGACGCTGCCGAGGAACTTTGCAATATACCAGGCGCCGATCGCCATGGCGGCCATGCGGGCGGGTGCCAGCGCACTGACCATGGTCAGGCCGACCGGTATCACCATCAGCTCTCCCACAGTCAGCAGCACGAAGTAACCGGTCACCCACGCGGCGCTGACCGGGTGCAACTGCGATGCGTAGCGCGCCGCGGCAGCGACCATCAGCAGCATGGACAGACCTGCGATCGCGCAACCCAGGCTCATGCGCAGCAGCAGGTTCGCGGGCGCGCCGCTGCGTTCCCGCCGGCTCCACCACGCCAGCAGAACCGGCGTTAGCAGAATGATCAGCAGAGGGTTGATCGCCTGGAACCAGGTGGCGGGGATTGTGACCGCGCCACCGAACAGGCTGCGGTCCGTCTGGTGCAGCACCCATAATGCGATCACGTTGCCGCTCTGCTCGTAGGCGACGCGGAACAGGATGACGACCGCCACGATACCGGCCAGCAGCCGCAGCCGCCCGCGCTCCGGGGCCGTCAACACCAGCGAGCGTGTTGCTTGGCCGGCGCGATCCACCCGGGCCGGCTCGGGCGGCAGGAACGACGCGCCGGCGCGGTAAATCGCGAGCCCCAGCAACATTCCGATGCCGGCGGCGGCGAAACCCCAGTGGTAGCCGAAATACTCGCCAAGCGAGCCGCAGACGAGCGGCGCCAGCAGCCCGCCGAGATTGATGCCCATGTAGTACGCGCTGAAGGCGTGGGCACGACGCGGGTCGTCGGCGGCGTAGAGGCTGCCGACCTGCACGGCCAGCGGCGGCAGGAACAGCCCGTTGCCGAGCGCCACGAGCGTCAATGCAGGCAGCAGCAATGACGGTATTGCCATGGCGAAATGCCCGCACATCATCAGCACGCCGCCGGTGATCACGCTGCGCCGCCGGCCGAGCCAGCGATCGGCCACGATGCCGCCCAGGAACGGGCTGAAGAATGCGGCGCCGCCATAGGCGCCGTAGATCAGCGAGGCGCGCTGCTGCGAGAGGCCCAGCCGCTCGGTCATATAATAGACGAGCAGCGCCTGCAGCCCGAAATACGAGAACTCCGCCCACATCTGGGTGAGAAACAGCACCGTCAGACCGGGCGGGTGGCCGAACAGCGTGCGGCTGGGCACCCGTTGCGTAGCCTGCGCGATCAACGCGGATGCCATGATCCTACCCTCGCCGGCGTGAGCTGGTAGCGCACCGGAATTTCATTTGTGAAACTTCGGTGCAGCTTCCGCAACTGTTTTTTCAGGCCTATGATGCGCCCGGTTGAACAGTGTGTGGACGGACGGCCGATGGACGAGGAGACGTTGCTGTCGACGCGGGTGGAAGCGTTGCGCAAGCGCCGCGGCTGGACGATCGCCGAGACTGCCCGCCGCGCCGGCCTGTCGGTTTCCATGCTGTGGAAGGTGGAGCATGGGCAGACCACGCTGACCTACGGCAAGCTGGCCAAGCTCGCTTTGGGGCTGGAGGTGCCGATCGGCGAATTATTCGCCAATCCGGCCGCCCCGGCGCGCAAGGGTGGCCGGCGCGTGGTGGAGCGGCAAGGCAGCGGCCCGACGGTGGATGTGCGCGACAATTTACACCGTTTCCTCGCCACCGACCTGTCGCAGAAGCATTGCTTCCCCTGCATCATCGAGGTGGGCGCGAAAGGCGATGGATCGGATAGCGAGGCGCATGGCGGCGAGGAGTTCGCGCTGGTGCTCGACGGTGAGGTGATGTTCCATTGCGAGGGTTACGAACCGGTGGTGCTGCACGCGGGCGACAGCGTGTATTTCGATGCCGCCCTGATGCACCGCTATCTGCAGGCCGGCCCGTCGCCGGCGCGCCTGCTCTGCATCTATTCGCACCCCGAACACGCGCGGGCCGAACCCCCCGGTGTGCACGCGCATTCCCTGGCGATGCAGGCGCTGGGCGACCGCCGCGTGGCCACCGGCCAGTTGCCGCCGGCGGTGGCGCGCGCCGGCAGGAAGCCGCGGCGGGCGGCCGGCTGAAGAGGATGCGCGTTGACCGGAGCTTTCATATGTGAACTAATTTGGAATATCATCTAGGGGACGACACGCCGTGGTGCAGCTGGAGGTCGTCGTCGAAGCCCTGCCGATGCGGCGCCCCTTCGCCATCACGGGCTATGTGTTCGAGGCCATGCCGGCCATCGTCGTCCGGCTCACCGACGGGGCGCATACCGGTCGCGGCGAAGCGGCGGGGGTGTACTACCTCGATGACGGCACCGATCGCATGATGCGCATGGTGCAGGACGTGCGCGCCGACATCGAAGGTGGGGCGTCGCGCGCCGATCTGCAGCGCCTGTTGCCGGCAGGCGGCGCACGCAATGCGCTGGATTGTGCGTTATGGGAGCTGGATGCGGCACGCCAGGGTGTGCCGGCCTGGCAGCTCGCCGGGCTGCCTGCGCTCAAGCCCCTGGTGACGACCATGACGGCGGGCGCCGACACACCAGAGGCCATGGTGGGTGTCGTCCGGGATTTCGCCGGCGTGCGCGCCATCAAACTGAAACTCACCGGCGACGTGGCACTGGACACGGCCCGCGTGGTGGCGATGCGGGCGGCCTTTCCGCAAGCCTGGCTCGGGGTGGACGCCAACCAGGGTTACACCCGGCCGATGCTGGAGCAGGCATTGCCGGCCTTTGTCGGCGCCGGCGTCAAGCTGGTTGAGCAGCCGCTGTCGCGCGGCCAGGAGGCGGCGCTCGACGGGTTTCAATCGCCCATCCCGCTTGCCGCCGATGAAAGCTTGCAGACGATCGACGATCTGCAGCATCTGGTCGGCCGCTTTCAGGTCGCCAACATCAAGCTGGACAAGAGCGGCGGGCTGACTGCAGGCCTGGCGCAGGCTTATCGCGCGCGCGAACTGGGGCTTGCGGTCATGGTCGGCAACATGGCGGGCACGAGCTGGGCGATGGCGCCCGCCTGCATCGTCGGGCAGCTTTGCCAGGTTGTCGATCTCGACGGCCCGCTCGCACTCAAAACCGACCGCAACCCTTCCGTTACCTATGAGCATGGCGAAATCCACTGCGCCGATGCCGTGTGGGGAAGCGGCGAAACCCGAATGGAGTGAACATCATGCGGATAGGCCTGCAGCTTGGGTTGGCGGCCAGTCTATTCTATTGGGCAGGCCCTGCCACTGCTGCCCCGCCGGCAGACCTGGATGCCGCCGTGCAGCAGGCCATGCGCGCATTCGGCACGCCGGGCCTGGGGCTTGCTGTAGTCGAGAATGGCCACGTCAGCGTTGCCCGCGGGTACGGCGTGCGCAAGCTGAACGGCAGCGACGCTGTCGATGCCAACACGGCTTTTCCGATCGGCTCGGAGACAAAAGCCTTTACGGCAGCCGCCCTGGCGATCCTCGTGGACCGCCACAAACTGTCCTGGGATGATCGTGTGGTCGATCGTCTGCCGGGCTTTCAGATGTACGATCCCTACGCGACCGCGCACATGACGGTGCGCGATCTGCTGACCCATCGCAGCGGGCTGGGCCTGGGCGAGGGAGATCTGATGGTCATTCTCGGCTCGGATCGCAGCCGTGCCGACATCGTGCATGCCTTGCGTTACCTCAAGCCGGTCACGGGCTTTCGCGAGAAATTCGCCTACGACAACATCCTCTACATCGTGGCGGGCGCGCTGGTGGAGGCGGTCTCCGGCCAGAGCTGGGAGGCGTTCGTGACGACCAACATCTTCCAGCCACTCGGCATGAAGAACGCGCACGCCAACTTCATGCCCGGCGCCGCCGACGAAGTCTTCCTGCACGCGCGAACCAACGGCGCCTTCCGCGGCGTGGGCGACCAGGCGGTAATCGAGCAACCCGCCGGCTTCGATGTCGTGGGCCCGGCAGGCACCATCAACGCGAGCCCGGCCGACATGGCCATCTGGATGAATGTGCAGCTTGCCCGTGGCCGCATGGCGGATGGGCACCAGCTGTTCAGCACCGTCCAAGCCGATGAGATGTGGATGCCAGTCGTCGTCGTTCCCGCCGAGGAGTTCAAGCTGGCGGCCAGGCTCGCCGGCATGCAGCCCGATCTGCAAACCTATGCGATGGGCTGGTTTGTCGAGTGCTATCGCGGGCACATGATTATCCAGCACAGCGGTGCCGTGTTCGGCGGGCTCGCCATGCAGTTCCTCATACCGGAGCGCCACGTTGGCATATCCGTTACCATCAACTCCGAGGACAGCTTCACGCGCCGTGCCGTGGCCTATCACCTGCTGGACCATTATCTCGGCTTGCCGCCGACGGACTGGATCAAAGCCCTGCAGGACGCGCGCACGGACATGATCGCAGGTGCCACGAAAGCCCTGCACGACACCCCTGCCCCCGTGGCGCATGGCGCTTCACCCACTCTGCCCCTGGCCACCTATGCCGGCCACTACAGCGACCCGTGGTACGGCAGCATGACGATCAGCGAGGTCGCACCAGGCCAACTCGCGATCAGCTTCGACCGCACGCCCGGCATGCGCGGCGCGTTGCAGCCGGATGGCGGCAACCGGTTCCGCACGCGCTGGGCGGACCACAACATCGAAAACGCCTTTGTCGATTTTCACGTGAGCGCTGGCCAGCCGACCACCGTGACACTGAGCGCCATCTCGCCGCTCGCCGATTTCAGCTTCGACTACCAGGATTTGCACTTCGTCGGGCCAGTGGCTGGGAGCCACTGACCTTCCTGGCGTGCACTCGACACATCTTCCTCAGCTGACATGGTGCCAGGTGAGCGGGTCGGGCAGTGCGGCAATGTCCGCTCGCCCGATGGCCATGGCGGCTGGCGCTGACGCTGACGCTGCGGCAACGATGTCCACGGTCAGGCCAGCTACGTTGGCGAAGTCGCTGGCGAGGTGAATGGCTTGCCCGCTGAGCTGCCCGCCGGCATAGGCGATAGTGTAGATGTCGCTGTGACCGCCGGCGGCGATGGCGCCGAAATTCGCCGCGGTGACGCCGCTGCCGGAGAGCGCCGTGCCGGTGATGCTGCCGCCATTGACGCTGGTTTGCAGCGCGCCGCGCAGTTCGGCCGATCCGGCGGCACCCCTGTTGACGATCTCGAAGGAGGCAGTGCCGCCCGGGGTGACGGTGATGGTCTCCACACCGTTGACCATCCTGATGACGGTGCCCTGCACACCGACGATGGCGAGCCTGGCGCCCTTGCCGTCGATAGTTCCAGTCACGTTGGCGAACGGCGTGTAGCTGTTGCCGGTGCCGGCGGCGAGGTTGTTGTAGTCGCTGGTGACGGTGAGCGTGCCGTTGGTGGTCAGCGCGCCGCCGGCCATGTCGAGCACGGCCAGCGTGCTGGCGGCCGGCGCGGCAGTGGCCAGGTCGGCGGCCCCGGATCCACCGACGGAGAGTGTGCCGCCGGTAAGCGCATGGCTGTCGAGAAACAGGCCATTTGAAAGGATGAGGCCCGTATTGGCGAAGCCGCCAATGACCGAGAGGGTGCTGCCCTGATCGATCTGCATGGTGCCGGTGGAGGTGAGCGCCGAGCTGATGATGCTGACGCCGCCTCCTCCATAGGTCTGTTCGAGCATTCCTGTGATCACCAAGGCGGCGCCGCTGACGCTGGCTGAGTTGTTCAGGACGAAAGTGCCGGTGTTGGTCAGCTTGGCGCCCAAATGCAGGGCGGAATGGTAGAGTACCTTCAGGTCGGCCGCCGTGACGACGGCGCTGCCCAGGAGCGTGGTGGTGCCACCGAAGCCCACGAAATCGCCTGAGGAGGCGGCAATAGTGCCGCCGAGCGTGTTGACGTGGCCGAACAGGTCCAGCTCGCCGGTGGTGGCGTCGATCAGCCCGGCATTGCTGAGCGAGGCGCCGATGGTGCCATTACCGACGATGGCCGCGCCGGACTGGTTGGCCAACTTGCCGACTCCGTAGGTGGCGCCGTTAAGCTGCAGAGTGCCGGCATTCGTGAGGGCCTGCGTGCCGGTGTAGCTGCCGTTCTCGACGATAACGGTGGCACCTGCCTGCACGGTGCGCAGGGTGGACAGCACGTCGTGGCCGTCGAACAGGATGGCGCCATTGCTCTCATCGAGCACTGTGCCGGCGGTGAGCGCGGTAATGACGGGTGCGGCAAAGCTGAGCGACGCGTTGCTCGTCTGGTAAGTGCCGCCGGTGAGGGTGCCACGGACGTCGTTCGTCAGCCGGGTGCCGCCGCCAAAGGTGACGCTCTCCTGGTTGGCCTGCAGCGTGCCGTTGTTGGTGAAAATGGTGTTGCTGCCGATAACGATGCCGCTGCCGTGCACGTAGTCGTTGTGCAGGGTTCCGTTGTTGATGAAGGTGCCCTTGATCAGCAGGCCGCTGTAATCCGTGACCTCGATGAAGGCGTCGTTGGTGATCGCATTTCTGGTGCCATCGAGAACCGCCAGCGTGTTATTGGCAAGATTGCCGACGACGAAGCGCCCGGCGCCGCTGCCGGTCAGCGTGCCACCCTCGATCACGCCGGTGCCGCTCAGGAACACGTCGGCACCTGCAGCGGCAATATGGCCGCTCGCCCCGTTGTCGATCGTGGTATCGACGACGAGCGCACCGTTCGTGGTGGCCTCGAACAGCCCGGCGTTCAGCGTCGTCACGGTGCCGGTGTCCAGCACCAGGCCGCCGGTGGCGTCGATCACGCCGGCGGCGCCGTTGACGATGGCGAGATGCGTGCCAGCGCCGAGCAGGCCGCTGCCGCTGATGGTATTGTTGACGTTGTCGAACGTCTCGCCGGACTGGCCCGCCTGCAGAGAGCTCGCCAGCGTCACGGTGCCGCCGCCGGTGAGCGTGACGGTGCCGAGCGCGCCGCTTTGCCGGCCGACGAGCAAGCCGGCGCCGTGCACGTAGGCTTCCGCGATGAGGCCGGTGTTGGTGACGGTGCCCAGCAGGATGGCGGTCGCGTAATCGCCGACGACAACCGTGCCGCTGTTGGTGAGGCCGGCGGTGCCATCGAGCACGCTGAACGTGCTGCCCGACGTGACCACGAAAGCGGCGCCGCCGGTGGACGCCAGCGTGCCGCCGGCAATCGAGCTGCCGTCCAGCAGATCGATATTGCCGCCGGCGGCTGTGATATGGGCACCGGCGGCATCGCTGATCGCCGACGCGACCGAGAGATTGCCTGTGGAGGCTTCGATCAGGCCGTCATTGACGAGCGTGGCGGTGCCGGTGTTCAGCGCAAGGCTGCCGGTGGCGTTGATGGTGCCGGCAGCCCCGTTGATGACGGCCAGGCTGGTGCCGTTGCCGAGCGCGCCATAGCCGTTGATCGTGTTGTTGACGTTGGTCAGGTGATCGTTCTGGCCGGAGGCCTGCAGGGCGCTCGCCAGCGTGACGGTGCCACCACCGTTGAGCGTAACGGTGCCGCCCGCCGCGGGGCCGACCAGGATGCCAGCGCCATGCACGTAAGCCTCGGAAAGCACGCCGGTATTGGCGATGGTGCCGAGCAGGGTCATCTGCGCATAGTCGGCAATACGGACATTGCTTTGCGTGGTGAGACCGGCCAGGGTTACAGCGCCGATATCTTGAATCGCACCGCCGTTGCTGGCGCTGAGCGTGCCGCCGCTGATCGTGCCGTTGGTGAGCGTGACATTGCCGCCATTGGCCGCGATGGCGCCACCGGCGACGTTGGTGACGGAACTGTCGATCTGCAGATTGCCGCCCATGGTGGCTTCGAGCAGGCCGGCATTGCTGACGGCGGCGTTGCCGGTGTTGATGTCCAGCGTTGTGCCGGACCGGTTTGCATCGATGATGCCGGAAGCGGCGTTTGCCAGCGTCAGGGTGCCGTTGCCCAATGCGCCGGTTCCGGCAATCACGTTGTTCGTATTGTCGAGCACCTGACCCGCGGCACTCGCCTGGATCACGCCCGAGGTCATTTCGATGGTGCCGCCACCGCCGAGCGTTGTGGTGCCGGCATCCACCAGCAGGGCCACGGCATGAACATCATTAAGGACCATGGTGCCGCCGTTCGATAGCGTTGCCGCAGCCGTACCGTTGCCGATCTGCAAGGTCTGGTAGTCGTCAACGGTCAGGGTGACGTGGGCGCCCGTGGTGAGGTTGGCCAAGGTGGCCGCGACATTCAGCGTGAGGGCGGCGGCAGGGTCGATGGTAACGGTGTCGGCACCGCCGGGCACCTGCATGGGCGACCAGTTGGCCGGGTTGTTGAAATTGTCGTCATTGGCGGCGCCGGTCCAGGTGCAAGTCGTCATGTTCGCGCTCCAGGCCCGCTGGGTGCGGGCAGTGTCATAGGGATTCAGGGGAGGTACGGCGCGGCCAGGTCCCTTTTCAGAACGGCAGCGGACTGGTATGCAGACTTTTCAAGCCTGAAACATTGGTGGGGGCCGCATTGCATTCCTCATGGCGTTCATCCTCTCGTGGAGAACCTGCTCATGAAGGCGTGCCGCATTGGCCGAACCCGTCACACGCGCCTGATGTTTTTTCGAACTGCCCGGTACGCGCTGCTGATGCTTCCGTGAACACGCTGTGAGGAAAACCTCTGGGCGTTCTCTTGGCGAACAGGAGGACCTTGGTTCCTATCGGGACAGTCCGCCATGACCGACGATGGCGATGCCCTGTGGGACGGCGTGCTGCGGGGCGACGCCACTGCGCGCGAGACACTGCTGTCGCTGCATTATCAGGAGTTCCGCGCCGTGGCCCGCCGGGTGCTGCGCGATGATGGCGGGCAGCTTGCGATGCAGCCGACCGACCTGGCGCACGAGGCGGCGCTGCGGATCCTCAAGCTGGCCAGGATCGAATGGCGGGACCGGGCGCATTTCCTGGCGCTCTCCGCCCGCGTCATGCGGCAGACGCTGATCGACGAGGTGCGCCGCTTCAAGGCGGCCAAACGGCAGATGCCGGAGGTGACCACCTGGCTGGACGGGCCGGACGCGCGGCGTCTGCTGCCGATCGACCGGCTGGACGACGCCTTGTCGGCACTGTTCGCCATCGATGCGGACCGCGCGCGGGTGGTGGAGTTGCGCTTCTACGGGGGGCTGACACTGGCCGAAATCGCGCAGGAATGCGGCTTGTCCGAAAGCACGGTGGAGCGGCGGTGGCGGTCCGCACGCGCCTGGCTGTTGGCCGAACTGGCCGACGATGCGTGACGAAGCGGCGCGGCATCGGGAACGCCGCGCGCTGGACGCGTTCGACGCGGCGCTGACCTGGCCGGAAGAGGAGCGCACGACGCGGCTGCAAGCGATGCTGGCCGACGACATCGGCCTGGTGGACAGGGTGGCGCGCCTGCTCGCCGCCCAGGACGACGCGCATCTGATGCGGACGAGCCTGCCCGAGCCACCCGGGCCTGCCCAGGCGGCAGTTCTGCCTGAGCGCGTGGGCGTGTGGCGACTCGCGGGGCAGATCGGCCAGGGCGGGATGGGCACGGTGCATCGCGGCGTGCGGGTGGAAGGCGGGTTCGAGCAGGCTGTAGCGATCAAGCTGATCCGCGGCGGCCTGTTTTCCGGCGCCGCAGCGATGCGCTTCGCGCAGGAGCGCGACATCCTGGCGCGACTGCACCACCCGCATATCACCCGCCTATACGACGGCGGGGTCACGGCCGACGGCCAGTCCTACATCGTCATGGAGCTGCTGGGCGGCCTGCCGATCACCGCGCATGCGGACCGGCATGGGCTGGACCTGCAGGCGCGGCTGGCGCTGCTGGGCGACGTGTGCGACGCGGTCGGTTATGCCCACCAGCAGGGCGTGGTGCATGCCGACATCAAGCCGAGCAACGTGCTGATCGACCCGACGCACGGGGTGAAGCTGCTGGATTTCGGCATCTCGGCCATGGCTGCCGCGGATTATCCGGCAGCAGCGGCCTGCACGGATGCCTATGCCAGCCCGCAGCAGCGCCATGGGGCGCGCCCCGTTCCGGCCGATGATGTGTTCGCGCTCGGGTGCCTGCTGGCGGCGCTGACGGCGGGATGCGGCAAGCCCGCCGTCTCGGCTGAATTGCACGCGGTGATCGGCCGCGCGCGCGCGGCGGACGCGCGAGACCGCTACGCATCCTGCGGGGCACTGGCCGATGATCTGAGCCGCCTGCGCCGCTCCTATCCGGTGCGCGCGCGGCCAATCACGCGGTGGCGCGGATTGGCGTTCTTCTGGCGCCGGCACCGGGTGGCGAGCGCGGCAGCGCTGGCGGCCTCGGCAGGGCTGGTAGCGGGCCTGGTGGTGACCACGACACTGGAAATACGCGCCCAGGCCGCCCGCGCCCAGGCGGACCGGCGTTTCGTCGAAGTGCGGGCACTGTCGCGCTACCTGCTCGACGAGGTGACGGATCAGTTGCAGGCGTTTCCGGGCACGTCGGCGCTACGGCGGGATATCGCGACGCGGTCGCGCGCGTATCTGGAAGGGCTGAGCCGCGTGCCGGGGGCGGCGCCGGCGATCGGCCTGGAAGTGGCGCAGGGCTATACCAAAACAGGGCGTATCCTGGGGCTGCCCGACGTGCAGGGCATGGGCGATGCGCCGGCGGCCAAGCAGGATCTGCACAAGGCGGAGACGGCGCTGCGCGCGATGCTGGGCCGGCACCCCGGTGACGCCGACATCGCCACGGCGCTGGCGCAGACGCTGAACGCACGCGCGGCAATCGCCCGCACGGTGGATAACGATGCTGCCCTGGCCCAGCGCCTTTATGACGAAGCGGTGCAGTTGACGGCGGCGACCGCGGGCCACACGCGGTTGGATAGCGCGCGGCTGGCGCAGGCGCAGGCGCTGACCGGGGTGGCCGAGCTGCTCGATGATTCGGGGCGCGTCGGCGAGATGGCGACGCCGCTGGATCGTGCGGCCGCCGATCTGGCAGGCCTGGCCGCGCCGGACCGCGTGCCCATGGCGCTGCTGCAGGCCCAGGTGCAGAATTTGCGCGGCGATGCGCTGTATTACCTGGGCGACGTGGCGGGCAGCCTGACGGTGTACAGGCAGGCCGCTGCCACGCTCGACGGGGCGCGAGGCCCGTTGCCGGATATGCGGCTGCTGGAGCGCAGCGCGTTTACGTCCTGGAACGTGGCCGCCGTGTTGGATGAGCTGGGGCGCCACGCAGAGGGCCTGGCGGTGATCGAGCGCGGCGTGGCGGATGCCGAGATGATGCGCCTGTTCGAGAACAGCACGCGCGCGCGGCACGTGGTGGACGTGGTGCATACGCAGCGCGCTGAGGCGCTGGCCTCCGTCGGCCGCTTCGACGAGGCGGTGGCGCAGGCGCGCGCCGAACTCGCCGCAGTGCGGGCCACGGCTGCGGCCTCGCCAGGCAGCTTCGAGGCGGCGCGGTCCGTGCCCGTGGTGCTGCGGCCGGTGGGCGAGGTGTATCTCGCGGCGGGGCGCCACGCGGAGGCGTGCGCGGCATTCGGCGAGGCAAAGCGGGACTGGCAGGCGCTGGCGGCCAGAGCGGGAGTGACAGGTTTCGACACGGCGACCGAGATGCCGCTTCTCGAACGGGAGAGTTGCGGCTGCGGCCCGAGCGAGGCCACGCCGGCGAAATAAAGCAGGCATAGAGTTGTAGCCTCGCAAGTTTAAGGCCGGTGGCCATGCCCCGGTGCATGATGCGCGTGGTGCTCGCAATGACTGGACTGCATGGGTTGCCTGTGCGCCAGGAGGAACAGCGCAAGCGCCAGCACGGCGAAGGCGGCGTTGAGCCAGAACGTGTAGTTGAACGAGAAATGCACCATCTCAGCGTGCATGTTTGGCCGCTGCTGCGGGATCCAGCCCAGCGCGTTGAACGCCACATCCATGATCAGCGCCGAGGCAACCATTGTGGTGTAGAACACGCCGGCGATATAGGCGGCCATCTTCCAACCGTAATAGCGCCGGTACACGTCGAGCAGCGGCAACACGATCAGGTCTGCATACAGGAAAGCGAGCACACCGCCGAAACTGACGCCGGCGCCCCACAGCACGGCTGCCATGGGAACGTTGCCGATCGAACAGACGAAGGAGAGCACGGCGACGAGCGGCCCCAACAGAGCGTTGGCGGGAACCTGGATCCAAGGGCGCGCATGTTGCACGAACAGCGCCTGCCACACGCCATGCGGCACGAACACCGACAGGGCGCCGGCAAACAGGAAGCCGAGCAGCAGGTCTTTCCACAGCATCGACCAGTCCATCGTGAAACTCTGCGCAACCTGCACCCAGGTCTCGCGGCGCGACAGTTTCTGCCATACGGAGCCAGCATTCTCGGCCGCATCGCCATGCTGGTGGCTGCCACCCGGCTCGGGATGGTGGCGTGCTTCTTCCACCAGCCGCGCGGGATAGGTCAGCCGGACGACGCAGGACAGGATGACGACGAGAACCACGCCGCCGATCCATTCGCCGGCCATGAACTGCCACCCCATCAGCAGATAGAGAACGATGCCGAGTTCGGCGACGAGGTTGGTGGAAGCAAAGATGAACGCGAGGCTCGGAATCAGCGCGGCACCTTTCTTGAACAGGGTACGGCTGACCGAGGCGGAGGCGTAGGAGCAGCTCGAACTGGCCGCGCCGGCGGCCGTCGCGAGCGCGATTTCGCGAATGCCGGCACGGCCCAGCGCATGACTCATGCTTTCCTTGGAGACGACAGCCTGCAGCACGGCGGACACGATGAAGCCCAGCACCAGGCTCCAGCCGACCTGCCAGAACATGCCGAACGCCATCAGCAGCGCCTCACCGGCGCGATGCAGCAGGTCAGCCATGCCCATTCCCCTTTGCCGCCACTCGTGTGATCCGGTCAGCGCGACCGGGCGTCATGCCGTTGCATGCCGGCGCAGGATTTGTGGCAGCTTCGTCCGGCTAGGCGGGTTGCGGCCGGCGGTCGAGCACGTCGTAATGCACCGCCCGCTCGTCGTAGCGCGAGAGAACCGCCTGCGCCGCTGCCGGCACGTGACTGCGCGTGACATCCGGCCCGACAAAGGCCGCGATATCGGCGGCGCTGCGGAAGATCATGATGGTCGCGAACTCCACTTCGCCGTTCGCCGGCCTGCCTTCCGGTGATACGCGCAGAACGTCGATGTGCTCGAAGCCCGGTATCCGGCGCGCCTCGATGGCCGGGATCACCTCTTCCGTCACGATGCGCCGATAGGCTTCGGCATTCTCGGGCGTGGTCCAGCCGCGCCAGATGCGCATGATCGTCATGGCGCAATGCTGCCAGACGGGGCCAGCATCGCGCGAAGCGGTTCGGCTGCCTGCCTCAGCGCGTCGCGCGCTGCCCTGGCGAGCGCGCCGCCGGTGCTGGCGCGGCGGACACCCAGCGCCGCAAGATCTCCCAGCCGCATGCCTTGGGTCAGGAGAACGTTGACCGGCTTGGGCGCCACGGCTTGCACGATCCTGGCGATGGCGCCGGCTTCGTGCACGCCGGGCGCGTAGAGGCAGTCGGCCCCGGCCTGGTCCATCGCCAACAGGCGCTCGATCGTGTGCTCCAGATCCGGCTGGCCCACCAGGAAGCCTTCGGTGCGGGCCACGAGCAGCGTCTGCTGTCCCGAGGCGTCGATGGCCGATCGTGCGGCCCTGATGCGCTGTATCGCGTGTTCGAAGGCGTAGAGGCCGTTCGAGCGCCGCGGACGATCTTCGATGGACAGGCCCGCGACGCCGGTATCGACCGCCGCCGCGACGTTGGCCGCGAGATCGGCGGGGTCGTCGGCGAAGCCGTTCTCGAAATCCGCGTTCAGCGGCAGTGGCGTCGCATCCGCCATCGCGCGAAAATGCGCCAGCGCGGCGTCCAGCGGCAGATCGCCGTCGCTGAGCCCGGCAGCCCACGCAGCGCCCGAGCTGGTCGTGGCCAGGGCCTGGAAGCCCATTGCCGCCAGCTGCCGTGCGCTGCCGACATCCCATGGATTGGGCAGCACGAAAAATCCTTGCGCGTGCAGCGACCGAAACCGCTGCTGCCTGGCGATGTCGGCCATGTCGCCCCCCCGTCAGTCCGGCACGCTCAGCCGCCCGGTGGCCACCACCACCGTGCCGCCGCCGACGCTGACGCTGCGCACCCGGCCGCCGCTTTTGACCGCGGAGGCTTCCAGCCGGCTGGGCCTGCCCATCAGCACGCCCTGGGCGATGTCGAGCGTCAGCTCCAGATCGGCCTCGGGGCGGCGGGCGGCAATGCAGCCGGCCAGGATGGCGGCGCCGGAGCCGGTGGCGGGGTCCTCCTCGATGCCGAAGGCCGGCGCGAACATGCGTGCATAGAGGCGGCCCTGGTCCGGATCGCCGGCGAAGAGAAACACCTGCGGGCCCCAGCCCGCGGCCAGATGCTGCGACCAGGCGCCCTTGTCGAGCCTTGCCCGATCGACCAACGCCTCGCTCGCCAGCCGCACGAAGCAGAACGGGTTGGCGATGCCGCCATAGTAGCTTTCCACCACCGCGCCGGCCGGCACCGACAGCACTGCTTCAATGGCATCGTGGCCCGGCTCGCCGCCCGGCATTTCGAGAGCGGCTTCCACCGTCAGGCGTGACCAGGGTGCCGCGCCGTCCATGCGGATTTCGACGGCGACCGGGCCCACCCGTTCCTCGAACACCACGCGGCCGCGCCCGCTCTGCAGGCCCAGCGTTCCGGCTGAGGCGAGGACGGAAGCTGTGCCCACCGTCGGGTGCCCGGCAAATTGCAGCTCGACCCGGGGCGTGAAGATGCGAAGCTGGAAATTCGCCCCCGGCGTGGTGGGCGGCAGCACGAACGTCGTTTCCGAGAAATTGAACTCGCGTGCGATGGCCTGCATTTGCCCGGAGGACAGGCCCTGCGCATCCAGAACGACGGCAAGCTGGTTGCCGCCGAACGCCGCCTCGGTGAACACGTCGGCGATGGCGAAATCGTAGGGCATGCGATCGCTCCGTGTGGGCGTGGGGTCGGGTGGGGACGTCAGACCTTCAGCTTGCGCGGAACGCCGCGCCCCGCCCGGGCCCGCTCAGCGTGGCGCGTCGCCGGCGTCGCGGTTGTCGCCCCGGTAGCCGTCCTGCTCGGAACGTGCGGGATCGCCACGGTATTCGGGGCTATCGACGGCGTGCTGGCGTGCCGCTTCCTCGCGTTCGCGCTCTCTCTGCACCTTGTGCATGTGGTGGCCCACGGCGCAGCCGGCCGCAGCGCCGACCAGGCCATGGTGGCCGGCGTAATGGCCGGCAACGCCGCCAGCGACGGCGCCGGAGAAACAACCGACGGCGCCGGCGGGGCGTGGGGCGGCCGCGGCAAGCGGCACGGCGAGCAGCAAAGCGAGCGGAAAGAGGCGCATGGGATGTTCCTTCTGGCTGGGTGGGTAACGCGGAAGCGAGCGGAAAGCTTCACCCGCCTCGTCGCGAAGCCCGCAGCAGCGGCCCGCCGGCGATGAAGGCTGCGCGCGCAGGCGGCCGCCGCCTTGGCCGGCGCGCCCCTCCGGCAAGGCGGTCACCGGCCCGGAGGGCGTTGGCGGCCGCAGCACCCGGCAGCCGGGCTACCCCGGGTAGCGGCCCGGCTGCTGGTGCGCGGCGCCAGCGTGCAAAGCGTGGCCGTTGCGCCTGGGCTCGGCACGGTCGGCTGCCAGGTTGATGCCGCGTTCGCGGGCCCAGACGATGGCCGCACTGCGGCTGTGCACGTCGATTTTGCTGTACAGCGTGGCGACATGGTTGCGCACGGTGGAGCGTGTCAGCCCGAGCTTCCTGGCGATCTCCAGATCGGTCTGGCCCACGCTGATCATGGTCAGCACCTCGCGCTCGCGCCGGGTGAGGTCGGCCAGCTCCGCGTTGCGGCCGGCCGGTTTGCCGGGCGAACGCAACGTCGCGAGCTTTTCCAGCACCGAGCGGCTGAACCAGGTGCTGTCCTGCATCACCGCCTGGATCGCCTCGAACAACTGCGCCTCGTCGCGGCGCCGCTCCGTCACGTCCTGGAACATGAACACGCCCCGCCGTTTGCCATCGATTTCGACCAGCCCGGCCGAGACGAGGCAGGTGAGGCGCTCGCCTGTCGCGGTGACGATGGTCACGTCCTGCGGCTTGATCGTGCCCGACAGGGCCAGCTCGTGCTCCATCCGGAGGCGCTGCGTGCGGCTTTCCCAAATGCCGGTCTCGTTGACGTCGCAGCCGGCGAGCTTGCCCGCAGGGTAGCCCGTCAGGGCGTAGAAGGCCGGGTTGGCGTGGCTGATCAGCAGGTCGTCGAACTGCCGCAGGATGGTCGGCACCGGCGACAGCTCGATCAGGCGGCGCGCGTTGGCGTCTTCGACCGCCGGCGGATGGGCGACGGCGACGCAGGTGGTGAACACGAGCCGGCCCGTCTCGTCCGAACACGCCGACAGCGAGACCGTGGCCTTGGCCGCCTCACCCGTCCGCGACAGGAAACCCCAGTGCCGCTGCGCGTCCCCGGTGGAGCCGCGCGGGGCCAAAGCGGGCCGTTCATGCAGCAACGAACGCGTGGGTTGATCCAGGAAGGACGTGATATCGCGCCCGATCACGGCATCGGCGCTGTGGCCGAGCCAGGCGAGCCAGGATGCGCTGGCGCCGATGATGCGCAGGCTTGGGTCCAGAACCACGATGGAGGCTGGCACGAAAGCGCAGATCGCCTTGACGCGGCGGGCCACATCCTCCGGCGTGTTGAGACGGCGCATGCCTGCTTCGGCTGCGCCGGGTTCCTCCGCGAGGCCGGGGGGCCGGCTTCGTGCGGGGATGATGATATCGCCCGTCAAGATCAGTTCCGTTGTCTTGCTGAGACCCACGATGCCTTCTCCCTGAGAGTCACGCCGCAGCGCGCCCTGACGATGCGCGCAAGGCTATGCGTAATCAGCAACGACTAAATCTTTAATACAGAACGGCATATAATCCAGGTTAGGCCAGCGCACATTCATGGCGGGCCCGCATCGGGCAACATCACATCGTGATGACGCGACCGGTTTTTTCCTGCTTGCCACGCTGACTGATGCAATTGCCCCAGGCAGGTTGATGCGGAATTCAGCACCTGTGGCCGTGGCTCGACCGGATGTTGGCTGCATCCTGCTGGCTTTCCAGCCGATCGAAAAAATTGGTCATCTCTGCGGATGCAGACTGCAACCTCAGGTAGCCGGGCGTGAAGTCGGCGATATGCTTGAGTTGGTCGATATCGATGATCGTGAGCAGGCCATGATCGATGGTGAGAAGGCGTCGCTCGCGAAAATCCTTCAGCACGCGGTTCACATGCACGGGCGTCAGGCCGAGTGCGTCGCCCAGTTCGGTTTGTGTCAGCGGCAGGCGCATCGCGGTGCCGTGGGCCAGCCCCACCGCCGCATGGCGCCACAGCAGCTCGCACAGCAGATAGGCCAGCCGCCCGCGCGCATCGCGGCGGCCGAGCGACACAATGCGCTCACGCAGCATCGCCTCCTCCTGCATCGAGCTCCACCACAGGGCGGCTGCAATACGCGGGTGTGTGGCCACGGTGGAGACGATCATCTCGCGCGAAATCGGTGCGAGGCGCACCGGCGTGATCGTGCCGATGGAGTGATCCATTGCCTGCGCCAGGAAGATGTGAATGTCGCAGATGTCGCCGGGGATCAGAAAGGTCATGATCTGCCGCCCCCCATCGGCCAGCGCCCGGTAGCGCACGGCCATGCCCTGCAGCATCACAAAGGCGGAACGCGGGATCATCGCCTCGGAGACGATGTCCGTGTCGGCGGCAAACGCCTCCTCGCTGGGCAGCAGATCGTCGAGCACCTTAAGGTCGGCTGGCGAGAACTGCATGAAGTTGGAGAGCTTGCGGGCCAGCGGGTTGCCGCCTGCATCGGTCAGCCTAAATTGGGTTCGCCGTGTATCCCTTTGCTCCAACACCCGCCTCCAGACATCCTTGCCTACTGCGTCTCGACCTTTCCTTGCCTGTCCTCCGCCGCGACCCGGCGTGGTGTTTGGCGCTTCGACACGTCGCCTTGCATGGCACGATCAGCCGGCCTCCGCCGGCCTGCGGGACGCTGACGTGCCGGCCGGCGTTGCCGCCAGACTGACGCCGATGGCGCGCAGCACCCCGATCGTTGCGATGCTAACGCAATCATCACCCGTCGCGCCAGGGTTTGCCTGCCTGGCGGCAATAATATCTTCGATGGCGTGCAGCACGTTGTCCTTGGTGACGATGTCTGTTTCCAGCAGCAGCTGGAAAAGACCTTCGCACAACAGCAAGGCCGCCTCGCCCTGCGGGTCCGGAGACAGTACCATGGCGTAGATTAGCGCAGTGTGTGGGCGCGTTCACCAACCTACGTCAAAATCCACAGGCGAAAAGCGTCGGCATTAGACGTCACCGATAACAATCAAAACTTTGACAAACATGTTCGGGCATGCTGGATATTTTTTGAGAGTCCGCTGCGCGGGACATGGCGCAAGAGCCCGTGACCAAACCGCGCGGCGCATACTGCGGGTTGCAACATCTTTGTTGTGCACACTGCAGAGTAGTCCAACACAGCCCGCGCCTGCGCGCGAGAGTGGCAGGCCTGTCGGACGCCAGATCGCGCGTGGCAAGTGGCTCACCTAAACCATCGGTACCCGGCGTCGCCGCGGCCTGAAACTCATCGTTGCTGCCGGGCTCGAAAACCAACGCCTCGGCCCGTTGGATAGGGCGCGGCACCCCTGAACCCCGTCCAGATGATGTGGTTGAACAGCGTGGCCGGCACACGATCTTCGCTGGACCAGTCAAAGCCGTTCGTCTGCCTGGCCCACCATGCAGCCAGGCGCACCGGGATTGCGGGCTCGCCGTCGGCGAACCGGATGCCTGGCAGCGCATCCGCCGTGCCGCGCAGGAACGGCGATGCTACCGCGGTGAATTGCCAGCTCGTCTGGCCGAGGTCGAACACATCGGCCATCGGCTGGGCATGGGCATCGTTGATGTTGAGATGGTCGATCCGCAGGATGTCCTCGATGGTGCGGATCACGTTCACGGTCGTGTAGCGCGTGCGGATCACCGCATGCTGCCTCACATACGGCCCCACCACGTAGGCGGTGCTGCGGTGCGCATCCACGTGGTCCGGGCCGTCCTGGGCGTCGTCTTCCAGCACGAATACCAGCGTGTTGCCCGCATACGGGCTGCCGGCCAGCGTTTCGAGCACCTTGCCCACGGCGAGGTCGTTGTCGGCCTGCTGGGCTTCGGGGAGGTCCAGCTTCGTCCGCTTGCTGCCGGCAGCATCGAAGTCGCCCATGTGGTCGTGCGCCAGGCGCAGCAGCGTCAGGCCGGGCAGGTCGCCGTTGATGACGTATTGCCGGAACTCACGCTGCCACTCGGCCACGCGCCATAGATCGGGGTAGCTGTTGTCGAAGCCGCGGAAGTAGCTGTCGGTCCGCGGCAGCAGCGTCGGATTTGTCGCATACGCCTGCACGCGATTATCGGCATAGGGCGCCGCAGTGAATGCATAGCTGCCACCGAGATCGACGAAGTCGCCGTAGTTGCGCACGCTCAGCCCCGCACGCAGCGCGCTGTCCCACAGATAGCCGGCCTGCGCCTCGCCATCCGGCCCGTCGGGTGCTGCGTCGTTATGGGTGCCGGGAAAGAAGTTGGCGGTGCCACCAGGAAATGCGCCGGTAATCTGCCCGTAGGCCGGCTGGGCGGCTTGCCGCGCTTCGGTGGTGGGGATGCCGACATCGACGCCGTTATTCTGCCCCTCGGCGTTGTACGGGGCGCCGCGGGTGCCCCGGTTGATCGCGTTCGGCTGCGGGCTGCTCGCGTAGTTCAGCGGGATCTGCTTGGCGCCGAGGTCGGTCTCGCGCGCCGCCGTGCTCCACGCCCAGCCATTGCCGCTGACCGCGCCGGCGTCGAAGAAATTGTCCAGCGTGACGAACCCTTCGGCCGCTTGGTGCAGATTGGGCGTGATGCGGCGGCCGAAGATGGCCAGCGCGGGATCGGCATTGGCGCCGTTGTGCAGATCGCCGAGCACCTGATCGAAGGTGCGGTTCTCCTTGATGATGTAGATGACGTGGCTGATCCTGTCGGCCAGCGCCGCCATCATGCGCGCCTGCGAAGCTGCGTCCTGCGACGCGCCGTAGTGGTTGTTGCGCGCCACCTGCGCCGTCAGCGAGGCCAGCGCTGCGGCTTGCGGCACCTTCATACTGAGCAGGCCGCCTTTCTCCAGCTGCAGCACATACTGGTCGGATGCGGCCGCCCGCTCGGCCGCGCCCGGCGCGCTGCCCTGCACCATGGCGATCGAGCCGCTCAGATGGCCGGGATTGGGGCCGGCCAGGCCCTTGGCGTTGGCGATGTAGAGCACGCCGCCATCCCGGCTCGTGCTGACGGCCTGCGGCGACCAGCCGGTGGGGATCAGGCCCGTCACGTGATGCGGCGCGGGCCCGTCCAGCGCCACGGCGGCCACCGCGTTCTGCCCGCCATTGGTCACGTACAGCACGTGCCCGCCCGGGGCCACGGCCAGGTTGTTGGTGCCGGCACCGGTGTAGCGGTGGCCGGCCGGCAGCAGCCCGGGCGGGGCGATGGCGTCGATGCGCTCGATCACCCGATTGGTCGCCAGGTCGATCACCGCCACCGCATCGGCGTTGTCCTGCGCCACGTACAGCCTGGCCGGTCTGGCCGGGTCGTCGAACGCCAGGCTGTTCGGGCTGCCGTCCATCGGGATGCGGGCGAGGAATTTCGGCACCCCGCCGGTGATGTCGAGCACGACCACCTCGCGGTCGCGGATCGAGGAGACGTAGAGCCGCGTGTTGCCGGCGATGGCCACCGCAAACGGCGTCTCGCCGCCGGCCACGCCCTGCCCGGCAGCGCCCGAGGTATGGAATGGCCGCAGATCGTATTCCGCGGTCACGGTGTGGGCGGCGGTGCTGACCAGGCTGACCGACTGGTTGTAGATGTTGGCCACCGCCAGCGTGCCGCCATCGGCCGAGACGGCGAGGCCTGCGGCCGAGGGCCCCTGGAAGAAGCCCAGCCCGCCGGCATTCGCGCCGCCGGACAGCTTGGCCTGCGCGGCCGTGGGCGTGTGGCCCAGCGGAATGGTGGCGGCCAGCGCCCAGCCGGCGCCCTTCAGCCCATAGGCATAGACGGCATCGTCGGCGCCACCCGAGACGTAGAAGCTGCTGCCGTCCGGCGCGAAGGCCAGGCCCTCGAAGGTGTCGGCGATGGGGATTACCTGCCGCAGCTTCGGGTGAGCGGCAGCCTCGCCGGTCAGGTCATAGACGAAGACGTATTCGTTGGAGGCGGAAGGCTCGAAGCCGCCGAGATTAGGGCTGGTGGCGTAGTCGAGGTTGTTGAAGCCGCTGGTCAGCACCAGCAGCGTGGCGCCATCGGGGCTGACCGCGGTCTTGATCGCCTGGCCGGCGCGGTAGCGCGGGTGATCGGGCAGGCCGGGGTTGAGATCCTGCCACACCGAGCCGGGCGCCGCGGTGGGCGTGATCGCCTGGCCCGAGGGCAGCAGGATCGGCGCGCCGGCCGCGGGCTGCGCGCCGGCCTGGGTGGCGGCGAGCAGGCCGACGATGGCCGCGGCCAGCGTGCCGCAGCATCGGGACGAGGATCCGAACATCATGGCAGGTGGCCTTTTCCAGTGCGCAGCGCGGCCATTCCTCCGCGGCCGCAGCGCACCCGTCCAATGACAATCCTTCGACGGCGCCGCGCCCCTGCTAGGCCCGGCGGGTGACCGGCGCCTCGGTCTGGAACAGCACCAGCACCACGCCCAGCAGCAGAACCACCGCCACCACGCCGAACGCATCGGCGAACGCCAGCACGTTGGCCTGCACCCGCGCCGCCTGCGCCAGCCCGGGGCGGCCCGCGCTGGCCAGCAGCCGGTCGGTGGCGCCGGTGCCCTCCACCAGATGCTGCACCAGCATGTTGGAATGCACCCGCTCGCGCACGGTGATGACCGCCTGGATCAGCGCCGGGCCGGCAGAAATCGCCAGCGTGCGCACGATGTTGAAGATGGTGCCGCCGGTCAGCGCATCCTCCGGCTGCAGCACCGAGGTGGTGAGGAACACCAGCGGCGTGAAAGCAAGCGGCCAGCCGCAGGCCTGCAGCAGCAACGGCGCGAGGAAGTCCGCACCGGCCCACACCGACGTCACGTAGGTGCACAGATAAGCGCCGAGCGACCCCATGGCGAAGCCGGCAGCCACCAGCAGCCGCGCATCCAGCACGGCCATCAGCAGGGCGGCGATCGGTGCCACCAGCAGTTGCGGTATCGCCAGGAGCAGCAGCAGCTGGCCGATCTGGATCGGCTTGAGCGCGCGGATCAGCGTCTGCGTCGCCGGCTCGATATAGGTGGCGCCCAGCAGGCCGATGTTGAACACCACCACCAGGGCCAGGCCGATCGTGAAGTTGCGCCGCCTGAACAACCCGAGGTCGAGCAGCGGGTGCGGCCCGACATACTCGCTCACCAGGAAGGCCAGCAGCGCCACGGCGGCACCTGCGAACAGGGCCACGATCAGCCGGCTGTCGAACCAGTCCAGCCGCTGGCCCTGGCTCAGCGCGGTCACCAGCAGGCAGCAGAAGGCGACCAGGCTGGCCAGGCCGAAATAATCCACATGGACGAATTTTGCCCATCGCGGCGGCTTTTTCGGCAGATAGGCCAGCACCAAAAACAGCGCCGCCGGGCCCAGCGCGGCGCTGAACCAGAACAGCGACTGCCAGGTGAACAGGTCGGTGGCGACCCCGGCCAACGCGTCGGCCACCAGCGGCACCAGCGTGCTCACCACCGCATACACGGCGAAGCCCGCCGGGCGCTGACGGGGCGAGGTGGCCTGCAGCAGCGTCAACAGCATCAGCGGCACCAGGCCGCCCTCCCCCAGCCCTTGCAGCAACCGCAGCGTGATCACCCCGTGGTAGCTCGATGCCGCCGGGCAGGCCGCCGAAGCGACCACGAACAGCGCAATCTCGGCGGCAGCCAGGCGGCGGGGCGAGAGGATCTGTGCCAGCCACGGCGTCATCGGCACCACGGCGATGTTGCCGATGGCGTAGGCGGTCGTTACCCACGAGCCCTCATCGCGCCCGTAGCCCAACCCGCCCAGCAGGTCGGCGATGGCGGCGGTGGAGAGGCGCTGATCCAGCGAGGCGAGCATGGCGGCCAGGATGACGCCGGCGATCCCCAGCATCATCGTCACGCCGATCGGCTGCGGCTTGTCTTCCGGCAGCACGCGCGGCGAGAGCAGGCCGAGCGGCGCGGTGCCGGCCATCAGGGCGCGCCGGTGAAGATGCGCGCCTCCACCGACAGGCCCGGCAGCAGGCTTGCCGTCGCGGGTTGGCCGGGGTCGATGGTGATTTTCACCGGGATGCGCTGCACCACCTTGGTGAAGTTGCCGGTCGCCCGGTCGGGCGGCAGCGCGCTCTGCTCGGCCTGGCTGGTGGGGCCGATGCTCTGCACGTGCGCGCGCAAAGTGAGATGCGGCAGCGCATCGACGTGCAGTTCCGCGCGCTGCCCCACGCGCAGGGTGGCCAGCTGCTCCTCACGGTAATTGGCCACTGCCCACACATCGCCGGCCGGCACGAAGGTCAGCAGCTGGCGGCCCGGCGTGACGTAGGCGCCGGGAAAGGCCAGCCGGGCCGTCACGCGGCCGTCGGCGGGTGCCACGATGCGCGTGTAGCCCAGATCGATGCGCGCGGCCTCCAGCTGCGCCGAGCGGGCGGCGAGCTGCGCCTGGGCCTCGGCCCGCCGGGCCTGCAGGATCGCGAGCTGCGCCTGCGCCGCCCGCGCCTCGTCCTGGCTGAAGACGAAGGTTTCGGCGTTCTGCCGCGCATCGGCCGCGGCGCGCTGGTAATCGCGCACCACCCCGCCTTCGGTGCCGCGCAGCGCGCGCTGGCGCGCCAACTCCTGGGCCGCCTGCACCCGGCCGGCATCGGCGGCCTGCGCGCCGGCCGCCTGGCTGGCGATGGCGGCGCGCTGCACCGCCATCTGCGCCTCCAGCTCGGCCAATTGCGCCTGCGTCTCGTGCAGCGCCGCCTCGTTCTGCCGCAGCTGCACGCGATAGAGATCCTGCTCGATCTCGTACAGGAGCTGGCCACGGCGCACCGGCTGATCGTCATCGGTGCCCACGCGCGTGACGAAGCCGGCGACACGCGCCTCGATGCGCACCGGATCGCCGCGCAGTTCGGCGTCGATGGTGCCCGCTGCGCTGCCGTCGAAGCGGATGGCGTTCCAGTCGATCAGCAGCACGGCGACCAGCGCCAGGCCGATGGCCGCCACGATGGCGCGCACCACGTTCGCGCGCTTCGCCGAACGTTCAGCCTCTTCGCGCTCGGCTGCCGAAGGTTCGGCCCCCTTGTCCTGCGCGTCGCCGGCCTGGTCCGGCCCGTTCGTCACCCTGCCGGCCTCACCGGCGCAGCGGTGCCGGTCAGCACGCGCACCAGGGCCGACATGCCCGGCCGGATGCGGCCGCGCAGCGCGGCGTGGCCCTTATCGGGGTCGAACACGATCTTTACCGGAACGCGCTGCACCACCTTCGTGTAGTTGCCAGTCGCGTTGTCGGCCGGCACGGCGGCAAGCTGGCTGCCCGTCAGCGGCGAGATGCCACCGACATGGGCGGGCAGTTCGGCCTCGGGGAAAGCGTCCATGCGCACGCGGGCCGGCTGGCCCGGGCGGATGTGGGTCAGCTGCCGCTCGGTGAAATCGGCGACGATCCAAACGTCCTGCAGCTGCGTCACCTCCACCACCGCGGTGCCCGGCTCCAGCAGGGTGCCCACGCGCACCTGGCGCGCGCCGGCCACGCCGTCGAACGGCGCGCGCAGGATCGTGTAGCCGAGGCGGATCCGCGCCTGGTCGAGAGCGGCTTGGCGCGCCTCGATGGCGGCGGCGGCCCGCGCTTCCTGCGCGTCCAGCACGCCCAGCTGCCGGCGTCGCGCCTCGGCCTGGGCGGCCTGGGCGCGCGTCTCGGCCGCCAGCCGGCGATCCTGGGCGCGCGCATCGTCGTAGCGGCGACGCGTGCCCAGGGCGGTGGGCAGCAGGGCGGCCTGGCGGGATGCCTCCTCGGCGGCACTCACGCGCTCGGCGCCGGTGCCGGCCGCCTGGGCGGCGGATTGCCCCACCTGCAGCAGCAGCACGGCCCGCTGGGCGCGCAATTGGTCCAGCGCCGCCTGTGCGGCGGCCAGTTCGCCCGCAGCCTGCGCCACCCCGGCGCGGTAATCGTCATCTTCGAGCTCGGCGATCACCTGGCCGGCGTGCACCGGCTGGTTGTCATCCACGTCGATGCGCTTGAGGTAGCCCGTCTCGCGCGCGGCGAGCGACGTGGCCGGGGCGGCAGCATAGGCGTCCTCCGTCTCCGGATCGTGCCGGCCGGCCAGCGGCCAGTCCCAGCCGGAAAGCCAGGCGAGCGTCAGCACCGCCGCGATGGCGACGCAGGCGAAGACCAGGAACACGCGCCGGCCCTGCCGCTCGGCGTCCGCCACCTCAGGCCGCTTGCGTCATGGGCGTGGCAAACTCGGCCGGGGTCGGTGCGTCATCGAAGCTCCTGGCCGGCGCAAGGCGGCGCGCGGGTAACGACCGGGCGCGCGAGGGGGTTCGACACCGATGCTACGAAAGTGCCTCGCGGCGTGTACCGGTGCGGCCGCCCTGGCGTGCGCCGCCCTTGCGCGCGCCGAGACCCCGGCCGCGCCGGCGCCGCTCAGCCTGACCGAGGCGCTGGATCTCGCGTACCACTCCAACCCGCGCCTGCTGGCCGCGCGCCGGCAGCTGGCCACCACCGACGAGAACGTGCCGCAGGCGCTGGCCGGCTGGCGGCCGCGCGTGACGGTGACCGGCAGCATCGGCGGCGCGCTGTTCGACGACAACATGGACGCCATGCACGACCCCGAGCGGCGGGCGCCGCAGGATTACGAGCTGAAGCTGAGCCAGAACATCTACACCAGCGGCCAGATCAGCGCTCGGGTGCAGCAGGCCGAGGCGCAGGTGCGGGCCGGCCGGGCTAACCTGCACAGCACCGAATCCGAAGTGCTGCTGGCTGCGGCCGCCGCGTATCTGGACGTGGTGCGCGACCGTGCTGTGGTGGCGGCCGATGCGCATCAGGTGAGCGTGCAGCGTGATACCGTGCAGGCGAGTGCCACCGAGCTGGCCGCCGGCGGGCTGGCCCCGGCCGATCTGGGACAGGCGCGGGCGCGGCTGGGTACCGCGCTGGCGCAGCTGGCCGCGGCACAGGCCATGCTGGCGCAATCCGAAGCCGCCTTCGAACATCAGGTGGGCCAGCCGCCCGGCCCGCTGGACAGCACGACGCGGCTGCTGGCGGCCCCGGTGCTGCCGGCCCCGCCCTCACGCGAGCGGGCGGTGGAAGCGGCGCTGGAGCAGAACCCCGATGTGCTGAGCGCCCGCGCGGCGCAGGAGGCGAGCCAGCACGGGGTGGATGTGGAGCGCGCGAACCTGCTACCGCATTTCAGCCTGAACGGGCTGGTGGCACGGCTGCGCGATACGCAGATCCAGAAGCTGAACCAGCGCGACAACGCGGCGCAGGTGACGCTGGACGTGAGCGTGCCGCTGTATCAGGGCGGCGGCGAATATGCCCGCATCCGCGCCGCCAAGGAGACGAGCTACCGCCTGGGCGATTTGCTGGAGGAAGCGCGCCGCCAGGCCCGCCAGCTGGCCGCCAGCGCCTGGGACCAGCAGGCGGCGGCACGGCGCCGCGTGCGCGCCGAGCAGGATGCGATCGCCGGCGGCCAAGTGGCCGTGCGCGGCTACACCCAGCAGGAACGCGCCGGCGCCCGCACGCTGCTGGACGTGCTGGTGGCGCAGCAGGATCTGCTGGCCAGCCAGGTGGCCGAGATCACCGCCGAGCACGACGCGCTGCTCGCCGGGCTGGAACTGGCCTCGGCCACCGGCGCGCTGGATGCGGCGCATCTTCGGCTGGACGATCCTTACGACCCGCTGCGCCATTACGACCAGGTGCGCGACAAATGGGCGGGCACCACGCCGCCACCGTGATGCGCGGCGCCCGCCGGCCCGGGCGGTTGACCTCGCGCCGCCGCCCCCCAGATCGATGCCATGCCGTTCGATGGAGCAGGCTGGCCGAAGCCGCAGGAGGGGTCGGGCGAACCGCGACCCTCGCGGCGCGGCGAGCTGGTCGGGCTCGTGCTGCTGGTCACGGCCGCCTTGTTGCTGCTGCTGCTCCCAGTCTCGATGGCCGCGCTGGTGGATCTCGTGGCCTACCTGCACGCACGATAACCCTCGCGCTCAGCCTTCCGTGCAGGTCTCGATCCGGTCGAGGTCCACCAGGATGTCGCCCAGCAGATCCGCATCGAAGGCGAAGCGCACCGGCACCGCGGGGCCACCTTGGGCCACCGGCGCCAGCCAGGCCGAACTGGAGCGCGGCCGCGCCTGGCGCCGCTCGGACTGGTCCTTCAGGTAGCCGGCCAGCATGACGGAGACGGTGTCGCAGCGCAGTGCCGTCCCGGCGAACACCGAGCGGTCGCTGCGGGCCAACGCTTCGCGGCCCGCGGTGTGCGTGGTCAGGCGGCGCAGCTGCCGGCCGTCGAAAACCAGGGCGCTGCCCTGGCAGGCAGCTTTGCGGGTGACGACGAGGGTTTCCAGGGCGATCGCACTCATGCCGTCGATGGCGCCGGCCAGCAGGGCGGGCGGCACTGCCTGGCGGTAGGCTTCCGGCGGCGGCACGATGGCCTGCACCACCGGCTGGCCGCCAGGATAGGCGATGCTCAGATCGTATTGCTGCCCCGAAATGCGGCCATGCTCGACGTAGCTGTGCGGCAGCAGGGTAGTGCCGGCGACCGCGCCCTGTGCGCGTCCCTCGACGCGGCCATGCACCAGGAAATCCGCCAGCCCCAGCGTACGGGCCGTCAGATGCGCGTCGTAGGCGGCGGCATCCAGCGTGAGGCAGTAGCTGGCATCGAAGAACGCCACGCCGCGCAGGCGCGCGGTGTAATGCAGCAGCGTGCCGGCGCTGGCCGGCGCCATGCCGAGGCCAATGGCGAGGAGCGTGGCGCCTATGTTGATGCGGGACGAGGCCGGACCCGGGCGGCGGCGCGGCATGCGGTGGCGCCCGGCCTAGCCGGCCACGAAGCCGCGGAGCTTGCGCTCGGGCATGAACAGCACGATGGCAAAGGCGCAGGCCGTCAGCAGGCTGGCCGCGCCGAACGTCCAGGCCAGCGCGTGGCCGTAAGCATCCACCAAATTGGCGCGCGCTTGCGGCGGCAGGGCGCGCAATTGCTCCAGCCCCATCGTCAGCGCCGCGCCGCCGGTGCCCAGCCGCGCGTGCAGCGTGCCGGCCAGGATGGTGCCGGCCACCGCCACGCCGAAGGCGCCGCCCAGCGCACGGAAGAAGCCCATGGTCGCGGTGGCCACGCCGAGGTCGGCCGGGGCCACCGCGCTCTGCACCGCGGTGGTGAGGTTGGGCATCACCAGGCCCAGCCCCAGGCCGAGCACCACCAGCAGCGCATCGAACCCGTTGGCCGAGAGGCCGGCGCGAGCGGCGGCGGCCAGGGCAGCGAAGGTAAGCGCGCCCACGGCCAGGCCGGCCACGGGAAAGCGCTTCAGCTTGCCGGTGCGGCTGACCAGCCGGCCGCCGATCACCGAGCTCACGATCAGCCCGCCCATCAGCGGCGCCATGCGCAGCCCCGCGACGGTGGCCGAGGCGCCGAATACCAGCTGGAAGAACAGCGGGATGAACACCAGCGAGCCGAACAGCGCGGCGGTGAGCATGCTGATGCCGGACACCGCACAGGCAAACACGCGGTCGGCGAACAGGCGCGGCGGCAATGCCGGCTCCGCGGCCGCCCGTTCCACCGGGATCAACAGCAGCAGCGCCGCCAGCGTGCCGGCGGCCAGGCCCAGCACCGGGCTCGACGACCAGGGATAGACGGTGCCGCCCCAGCTCAGCATCAGCAGCAGCATGCAGGTGGCCGCGATCAGCAGCGCGAAGCCGAGCGCATCGATGCTGCCCGACGGGCGCGGCGGCCGGTGCGGCAGGTTGGTGGCCAGGATGGCGACCGCCGCGGCGCCGACCGGCACGTTGAGGTAGAAGATCCACGGCCAGGAGGCCAGATCGGTGATCACGCCGCCCAGCAGCGGGCCGGCCACGCTGCACAGCGCGAACACGGCGGCGACCAGGCCCTGGTAGCGCCCCCGCTCACGCGGCGAGACAAGATCGGCGACCGACGTCTGCGTCAGCGTGATCAGCCCGCCGGCGCCCACGCCCTGCACGGCGCGAGCGCCGATCAGCATGAACATGCTGTGCGCCGCACCGCATAAAGCGGAGCCGACCAGGAAGATGCCGATGGAGGTGAAGAACGCCGCGCGGCGGCCGAACTGGTCCGACAGCTTGCCGTAGAGCGGCGTGCTGGCGGTGGATGCGACGGCAAACGCAGTGACCACCCAGGAGAGGTGCGCGAGCCCGCCGAGGTCGCTGACGATGCGCGGCAGCGCCGGGCCCACGATGTTGCCGTCCAGCGAGGCCAAGGTGAGCACCAGCATCAGCCCGGCAATGGCGCGCCGCAGCTGGGCCGGGGCCGGCCTGGCGGCGGCCTCGGCCGTTGCGGCGGTGGCACTCATGCGACGCCGTTCGCCTTGAACCAAGCCAGCGCATCCGCCCAGCCCGCCTCGGCGGCGGCCTTGTTGTAAGTGGCGCGGTAATCAGCGTGGAAGCCGTGGCCGGCCTCCGGAAAGATCTCGATCTTCACCGTATGGCCGGCATCGCGCGCCACCTGGGCGGTGGCCTGCACATCGGCCGGATGGATGCTTTCATCCTTGCCGCCATACAGGCCGAGCAGCGGGCAGCGCAGGCCGGCCGCCATGTCGAACGGCGTGCGGGGCTGGATGACCGAGACGCTGCCTTTCACCGGGCCATACCAGGCGACGGCGGCGCGCAGCTTCGGGTTGTGCTCGGCATAAAGCCAGGTGTCGCGCCCGCCCCGGCAGAAGCCGGTCACTCCGAGCCGATTGGCGTCGCCATGGTTGGCTTCCGCCCAGGCGGCCGTGCTGTCGAGGTCGCTCAGCATAGTGGCATCCGGCGCGCGGGCGATCACCTTGGTGACGATCTCCTGCACGTCGGTCATCTTCGAGAGGTCGGCGATGCGGGCATACAGCTCGGGCGAGACGGCCAGGTAGCCGAGCTTGGCGAAGCGCCGGCAGACGTCCTTGATGTACTCGTGCACGCCGAAGATTTCCTCGATCACCAGGATGATCGGGAACGGGCCGGGGCCCTGCGGGCGCGCGCAGTAGCCGGGCAGGTGCCCGTCGGCCACCGGGATCTGCACTTCGCCGGCTTCCAGCCCGGCAGCATCCGTGTGGATCGCCGGCGTCTGCGCGCGGGCGACCGACAGCGGCAGGCCGGTCATCAGCGTGGTCATCAGGAAGGTGCGGCGGTCGATCGGCATGGCTCTGGCGCTCCTGCTTGGGAGATGACGGGCGGACGTGGCGGCGGGCTGCCTCCGACTAGAAGGTGGCGCCTCAGGATTTCGCCATGGCGCGCTGCAGATTGGCGTCGATCCGCGCCAGGAAGTCCTGCGTGTTCATCCAGGGCGCCTTAGGGTCGATCAGGATCGCCAGATCCTTGGTCATCGCCCCGCTCTCCACCGTCTCGATGCACACGCGCTCCAGCGTCTGGGCGAACGCGGTCACGTCCGGCGTGTCATCGAAGCGGCCGCGGTAGATGAGCCCGCGGGTCCAGGCGAAGATCGAGGCGATGGGGTTGGTGCTGGTCTCGCGGCCGCGCTGGTGCTCGCGGTAGTGGCGCGTCACCGTGCCGTGTGCCGCCTCGCTCTCCACCGTCAGCCCGTCCGGGCTCATCAGCACGCTGGTCATCAGGCCGAGGCTGCCGAAACCCTGGGCAACGATGTCGCTCTGCACGTCGCCATCGTAGTTCTTGCACGCCCACAGATAGCCGCCCGACCATTTGAGCGCGCTGGCCACCATGTCGTCGATCAGCCGGTGTTCGTAGGTCAGCTTGTGCGCTTCGAAGCGCTCGCGGAACTCGGCCTGGTAGATCTCCTCGAACACGTCCTTGAACATGCCGTCATAGGCTTTGAGGATGGTGTTCTTGGTGGAGAGATAGACGGGGTAGTCGCGCACCAGGCCGTAATTGAAGCTGGCGCGCGCGAAGCCCTCGATGGAGGCGCGCGTGTTGTGCTGCGCCATGGCCACGCCGGGGCCCTTGAAATGGTGCACCTCAAAGATGTCGGTCTCGCCGCCATCCTCGGGCTCGAACACCAGCTTGACGGTGCCCGGCCCGGGGATCCGGGTTTCCACCGCACGGTAGATGTCGCCATAGGCATGGCGGCCGATGACGATCGGCTGCGTCCAGTGCGGCACCAGGCGCGGCACGTTGCTGCAGATGATCGGCTCGCGGAAGATGGTGCCGTCGAGGATGTTGCGGATGGTGCCGTTCGGGCTGCGCCACATGCGCTTGAGCCCGAACTCCCGCACCCGCGCCTCGTCGGGCGTGATGGTGGCGCATTTGACGCCGACGCCGTACTGCTTGATGGCCATCGCGCTGTCGATGGTCACCTGATCGTCCGTCTGGTCGCGGTATTCGATGCCGAGGTCGTAGTATTTCAGGTCGATGTCGAGGTAGGGCAGGATCAGCTTGTCCTTGATGAACCCCCAGATGATGCGGGTCATCTCGTCGCCGTCCAGCTCCACAACCGGCGTCTTCACCTTGATCTTGGCCATCGATCGTCCCTGCTTGTTGGGCGTGGTTTGCCTCCGCGGGCGCAGGCGGGCAAGCCTCGGGCCGAGCAGGTGAGGCATGCCGGCGGGGCGAGCGCCACCGGTGTGGGCGGCGTCGGCCGTCAGTCGGAATGTCGGCGCACCAGGCGGCGGCGCGCCGAAAGCCCGACCCAGCCAGGGTCGTCAGCAAGCATCGTCACCGCGCCAGGCGGTGTCGCCCGGCGCGGTGGTGCTTGGCCGCTGCGGCCGGAGCGCTAGTGGTTGCGGCCGCGTCCGGTCTTGGCCTGCAGCGCGTCGATGTGCTTGGAGGCCTCGGCTTTGGTGAGCGTGTCGTCGAACGGCTCGCCGGCTTCCTCGGACAGGGTCTTGAGGTAGCTGGCCTGGGCGCCGGTCATCGTCTCGCCGCCCGTGGTCCAGTCGCTCGGGTCTTTCTCGGCGTTAGACGGCAGCGAGTCCGAATCGGCTTCGCTGGCCCCAACCTTGGGGTTGTGGGCGCTGGTGGGGCGTGGACGACGGCTTCGCCTGCTCGTCCGCTGCGCTGGTCTTCGGTGTTTCTTTCATGCCGCCTGAACGCAGGTGTTTCCGCTTCGTTCGTGGCGCTCGCGCCTGTGTGACGGGGGCCAAACGGATTCAGCGCTGGTAGGGCAGCGGCAACAGATAGGTGAGCGGCACGCGCACCAGGCCGGCGGCGCCGGGCACGATCACCTCCGCGCCGGGATCGAAATCGGTCAGCATCTCGCGGCAGGCGCCGCAGGGGGGCACCACGGTGATCTCCTGCAGGGTCTCGCCCTCTTTGGGGTGGCGCACGGCCACCGCGCATTCGATGGTGCCGTCACCCTCCAGGATCAGCCGGCCGACGGCGATCGCCTCGGCGCAGATCTGCATGCGGCCCACCGTGGCGCCGAGATGCAGACCGGTCCAGATCCGCCCGTCGCGGCTGCGCAGGGCGGCGGCCACCATGTGCCAGAACGGGCGGTAGTGGCGCGCGATGGTGGCGCGGGCGGCCTCCACCAGCTCCAGATCGAGCGCGGAGAGGCCGGCGGTGGCAGGAATGGCCGACAGGGCGGTGGCGCCCGTCGCCGGCCTACTCCGCGGCCTCCACCTCGTCGTTCTCGTCCGGGCCGACCAGCATCTTGTCGGCCACCGCACCCGCCTGCTCGCGGATACGCTTTTCGATCGCCTCGGCGGCATCCTTGTGGTCGCGCAGATACTGCTTCGCGTTCTCGCGCCCCTGCCCGATGCGCGTGCTGTCGAAGCTGAACCACGAGCCGGATTTCTCGACGATGCCGGCCTTCACGCCGAGATCGACCAGCTCGCCCACCTTGCTGATGCCCTCGCCGAACATGATGTCGAACTCCACCTCGCGGAACGGCGGCGCCAGCTTGTTCTTGGCCACCTTCACGCGCGTGGAGTTGCCCACCACGTTCTCGCGGTCCTTGATCGAACCGGTGCGCCTGATCTCCATGCGGATCGAGGCATAGAACTTCAGCGCGTTGCCGCCGGTCGTGGTCTCCGGGTTCCCGAACATGACGCCGATCTTGAGGCGGATCTGGTTCAGGAAGATCAGCATCGTGTGGCTCTTGCTGACGCTACCAGTGAGCTTGCGCAGCGCCTGGCTCATCAGCCGGGCGTGCAGGCCCACATGCGTGTCGCCCATCTCGCCTTCCAGCTCGGCCCGCGGCACCAGGGCGGCCACGCTATCGACCACCAGCACGTCGATCGCACCCGAGCGGACCAGCGTGTCGCAAATTTCCAGCGCCTGTTCGCCGGCATCGGGCTGGCTGATCAGCAGATTGTCCACGTCCACGCCCAGCTTGCGGGCATAGATCGGATCGAGCGCATGCTCGGCATCGATGAAAGCGCAGGTGCCGCCGCGCTTCTGCGCCTCGGCGATGGCGTGCAGCGCCAGCGTCGTCTTGCCCGAGCTTTCCGGCCCGTACACTTCGATGACGCGGCCGCGCGGCAGGCCGCCGATGCCCAGGGCGATATCCAGGCCCAGCGAGCCGGACGGAATCACCTCGATCTGCTCATCCTGCGAGCGGGCGCCCATGCGCATGATCGAGCCTTTGCCGAACGCGCGCTCGATCTGCGAAACCGCCGCGTCCAGCGCCTTGTTCTTGTCTGCCACTCACAACCCCTCAATCTGCCGCGGCCGGCCCCTCGTTTCGGTGGCGGCGCGTCCGGTCACTTTGTCACAGGTGCGAAAGAAGCCGCAACCTTGGCTTGTAGTGCCCGCCGGATTTCGCCCCTTAACCAATCGTTCACTCTGTGTTCGTTATAGAACATTCAGTGAACCCGCAAGCAGCAATTCAATCTGGCCCCATGCGAATCCTGGCAGGCACCTGGCGTGGGCGAAACCTGGCGGCACCGGCCGGGGTGGCGACGCGGCCGACCGCGCAGCGCATGCGGCAGGCCATCTTCGACATGCTGATGCACGCGCCTTGGGGCGGCCGGGCGCTGCTGGAGGGCGCCAGCGTGCTCGACGGTTTTGCCGGCACTGGTGCCC
The DNA here is from genome assembly GCA_963751795.1 of uncultured Alphaproteobacteria bacterium. Lineage (GTDB taxonomy): Bacteria > Pseudomonadota > Alphaproteobacteria > Acetobacterales > Acetobacteraceae > BOG-908. The sequence goes on along the minus strand of CAVVVI010000004.1, from coordinate 105,038 downwards.
TGGGGTTCGAAGCGCTGTCGCGCGGTGCCGGCCATGCGGTGTTCATGGAGCGCGCGCCGGCGGCACTGGCCGCCTTGCGCGCCAACGTCGCCGCACTGGGGGCGGAGGCGCGTTGCCGTGTGCTGGCGACCGACCTTGCCCGCCCCCCGCCCGGCAGCGGCCAGGCCATCGTGTTCCTGGACCCGCCTTACGAACAGAATCTGCTGCCGGTGGCCATCGCTGCGCTGCGAGCGACCGGCTGGATCATACAAGGCACTGTTGTTATTTCGGAACACGGACGACTTGAAAGCTGCGAGCAATATGGTGTTAAACTCGCGCAACGGGTGCATGGCGCAGCCCAAGCAAACGTGTGGCGGGAGGTCTGATGACTTTGACAGACGAAACAATCTTGCATCAGCGCTCGATTGCAACTCTCGCGGCGCCCGCCCACGCGCCCGGCGCCCCGCCCGTCCAGCACGTCCATAGTTTGGGACCGGTGCGCGTGCCGGTGCCGCCGCTGCCCACGGGCGGGCATTTCTTCTCGTTGTGGCCGGTGCGCGAATTGCCCGTGCAAGGCATGTGGGCCGCCACCCATTACGACAGCTTCGCCCCGCCGCTATTCGTGCTGCACGACGTGACCCTGCATTCCTCCGCCGGCATCCTGGCCGTCGGCGACACGGTGGTGGCCGAAACGCTGGCCAACACCGCACCGCATTGGCATGGCTACCGGGCGCTGGCCCGCGGCATCGCTTTGCCCCCGGCCGAGGTAACACGGCTACCCGGCATCCATGTCAGCGTGCTGGCGGGCGGCGAGGCCGATTACCGCCACGCCATCCTGGACGGGCTGGCCCGCCTCTCGGCCGTGCCCGACACCCATCTCGCCGCCGCCACCGGGCTGCTGGTGCCGGCCGGCGCCACGCCGCATGCCGGCCTGCTGCAATTGCTCGACCTGCTGCCCAGCCTGAGCGTGCGCGAGGTCGCCCGGCAGGAGACTCTGCGGGTGGAAACGCTGATCTTCCCGATGTCGGTGTGCGGCGACTCCGCCTACCACCCGTGCGTGGCGGATTTCTTCCGTGGCCTGTCGGGCAACGTGCCGCCCAGCGCCGCCCGCCTGCCCCGGCGATTCTATATCGACGGCCAGGGCACCGGCTCGCGTTCCCTGCGCAACGAGAACGAGGTGGTGGCCGCCCTGGCACCGCTCGGCTTTGTGCCGGTGCGGCTGGAAGAGATGGCGATCGCCGACCAGATCCGCCTGTTCCGCCAGGCCGAGGCGATCGTGGCACCGCACGGCTCGGCCCTGACCAATCTGGGTTTCTGCCGGCCCGGCTGCCTAATCATCGAATTGCTGATGGACGCCTACGTTGATTGGAGCTTCCGCAACCTGGCTGCCCTGACGAAGCTGCGGTACGATTGCGTGCTGGGCCGCGCGCGCCAGCCCTGGCCGGACCTCAGCGTCGGCCATCATGCGACGCCGTGGCACATCTCGGCGCAGCACGTGGTGGCCGCAGCCGCGCACTCCTTGCAGCCCGCCGCCTCGGCACGCGCCGCCTAGAGCGGCCGCAGCCGACGCGGCAGCCCGGCGCGTCTCTGCCAGCCGCACGGCGGCGGGCGCCGGGCCCCGCCATGCGCCGCAACCGCTTGCTTCCCTTGGCTGCCCCCCTGCGCTACGTGCCGTCCCCATGCCGAGCAGCAACGATATCCGCGCCACCTTCCTCGACTATTTCGCCCGCAACGGCCACGAGCGCGTTCCCAGCTCTCCCCTGGTGCCCCGCAACGACCCGACGCTGCTGTTCACCAATGCCGGCATGGTGCAGTTCAAGAACGTGTTCACCGGCCAGGAGCGGCGGCCCTACACGCGCGCCGCCAGCGCGCAGAAATGCGTCCGCGCCGGCGGCAAGCACAACGACCTCGACAACGTCGGCTACACCGCCCGCCACCACACCTTCTTCGAAATGCTCGGCAATTTCAGCTTCGGCGACTACTTCAAGGCCGAGGCGATCGAGCTCGCCTGGACGCTGATCACCCGCGACTTCGCCCTGCCGCGCGACCGCCTGCTGGTGACCGTGTTCTCCGAAGACGAGGACGCCGCCGCCCTGTGGCGCAGCATCGCCGGGCTGCCGGACGAGCGCATCATCCGCATCCCGACGGCCGATAATTTCTGGCGTATGGGCGACACCGGCCCGTGCGGCCCGTGCTCGGAAATCTTCTACGATCACGGGCCGCAGATCGCCGGCGGCCCGCCGGGCAGCCCGGGCGAGGATGGCGATCGGTTCATCGAGATCTGGAACCTGGTGTTCATGCAGTTCGAGGAAGGGCCGCCCGGCACGCGCACCGCGTTGCCGCGTCCCTCCATCGACACCGGCATGGGGCTGGAGCGGTTTGCCGCTATCTTGCAAGGCAAGCACAGCAACTACGAGATCGACACCTTCCAGGCGCTGATCCACGCCAGTGCGGAGGCCACCGGCGTGCCCGCGGACGGCTCGTTCCAGGCCAGCCACCGCGTGGTGGCCGACCATCTGCGCAGCTCGGCCTTCCTGATGGCCGACGGCGTCACCCCGTCCAATGACGGCCGGGGCTACGTGCTGCGGCGGATCATGCGCCGCGCCATGCGGCATTTGCACATGATGGGCGCGCGCGATCCGGTGTTCTGGCGCCTGGTGCCCGCCTTGGTCCGGCAGATGGGCGTGGCCTACCCGGAGCTCGGCCGCGCCGAGTCGCTGATTGCCGAGACGCTGCTGCTTGAGGAGACACGCTTCAAGGTGCTGCTGGAGCGCGGCCTGTCGCTGCTGGCCGAGGAGACCGGCCGGCTCGGGCAGGCCGAGACCCTGCCCGGCGCCGTCGCCTTCCGCCTTTATGATACGTACGGCTTTCCCCTCGACCTGACGCAGGACGCGTTGCGCGAGCAGGGCCGCGCCGTCGATGTGGCCGGTTTCGAGGCGGCGATGGCCGAGCAGCGCGTGCGGGCCCGCGCCGCCTGGGCCGGCTCGGGCGACGCAGTCACGGAGCGCCACTATTTCGACCTGCGCGAAAGCATCGGCGCTACGGAGTTCCTTGGCTACGCCACCGAGCAGGCCGAGGCCGAGATCCGCGCCATCATCGCCGGCGGCGTGCCGGTGCCATCCGCCGGGGCGGGCAGCGACGTCGTGGTGTTGCTGAACCAGACGCCGTTCTATGCCGAATCCGGCGGTCAGGTGGGTGATGCCGGAACCATCACGGGCCCGGGCGGGCTGCGCATCGTGGTGACCGACACGCAAAAGAAACTGGGCGATGTGTTCGCCCATATCGGCCGTATCGAGTTGGGCGAGGCGCGTGTCGGCATGGCGGTGCAGGCCGAGCTGGACCATGGCCGCCGCGCCGCCATCCGCGCCCATCACAGCGCCACCCATCTGCTGCACGAAGCGCTGCGCCGCGCGCTCGGCACCCACGTGCAGCAAAAAGGAAGCCTGAACGCGCCGGACCGCCTGCGCTTCGACGTGAGCCACACGCGGCCCGTCACCGCCGAGGAGCTCGCTGGCGCCGAGGCCGTGGTGAATGCCCGCATCCGCGAGAATACGGCCGTGACGACGCGGCTGATGACGCCGGAAGCCGCAGTGGCCGAGGGGGCGATGGCGTTGTTCGGCGAGAAATACGGCGACGAAGTGCGCGTGGTGGCCATGGGCGAAGGCGAGGGCACCAGGCCCGCCTGGTCGATCGAACTCTGCGGCGGCACGCATGTGCGCCGCACCGGCGATATCGGCCTGTTCCGCATCACCGGCGAGTCGGCTGTGAGCGCCGGAGTCCGCCGGATCGAGGCGGTGACGGGTGCCGCCGCCGAAGCGCTGGTCGCCGGCAACGAGCGGCATCTCGCCGCCGCCGCGGCCGCCTTGCGCGCCAGCCCCGCCGAGCTGGCCGATCGCGTGACGGCGCTGGTGGAAGATCGCAAGCGGCTGGAACGCCAGGTCAGCGAATTACAGAAGAAGCTCGCGACCGGCAGCGCCGAAGCCGAGGCCGAGGAGGTGGGCGGCATCAGGCTGGCGGCCCGCAATCTGGGCGACGTTCCCGCCCGCGAGCTCAAGGGCCTGGCCGAAGCCATTGCCAAGCAGGCCGGCAGCGGCGTGGTGGCGCTGGTCTCCACCGCCGAAGGCAAGGCCAGCATTGTGGTGGCGGTTTCGGCCGAGCTGACGACGCGGTTCAACGCGGTGGATCTGGTGCGGGCAGCCGCTGCCGCGGTGGGCGGCAAGGGCGGCGGCGGACGGCCGGATCTGGCCCAGGCCGGCGGCCCCGATGCCGGCGGCGCCGATGCGGCGCTTGAGGCGGTGCGCGTGGCGTTGCGGGCCTAGCGGCGGGCGCTCAGGCCCTCACATCGGGCACGGCGGATACGCTTACGGCCAACGCCGTGCGGACCAGCTTGCCGAGCCGGCTGCGCCAAGCCTGCAGCGGCGCTTCGGTGTCCGAGGCGGCATCCCGCAGCAAGGCCAGGAAAGCGTCACGCCCGTGTTCCTGTGGTGTCATGTCCCGTTCCCCCGGCGCGCATCCTGCCTTCACCGAGCTTGCCGCATTATGAAGGCTTTGCGAAACGAGAAAATGCGGTCGCGACCGCTTCATAAATCGGGCGCTTGAAGGCGACCGCCAGGGCCGGCAGCTCCGGCAGCGCCACCCAGCGCCAGGCGGAGAATTCCGGATGGGCGTGGCGGTCCAGCACGATGTCGGCCTCCGCGCCATCGAAACGCAGGGCAAACCATTTCTGCCGCTGGCCGCGGTAGCGCCCGGCGAAGGCGCGGGCGGCGAGATCGGGCGGAAGGTCGTAGGTCAGCCATTCCGGATGTTCGGCCAGGATCGTCGCCCGCGCGGTGCCGATCTCCTCTTCCAGCTCGCGCAGCACGGCGGCGGCCGGGTCTTCGCCGGCATCGATGCCGCCCTGCGGCATCTGCCAGGTGGCCGGCGCCTCCGGCGGCTGGTCGCAGCGCCGGCCGACGAACACCTGGCCCGCGCGGTTGAACAAAGCGGCGCCGACGTTCAGGCGGTAGAGCGTGCTCACTGCAAGGCGCCGATCTGGGCGGCCGGGCGCGGCGGGATGGCGGTCAGCGGCGCCAACACCAGACCGCGGGCGGCCAGGCCGTGCGCCCACACCGCCAGCCGGTCCACCAGAACCGGCGTGGGCGGCCCGGCGACACCTACCGCCGCGCCGCGTCGGGCAGCCACCTGCTCGAGGCTGGCCAGGTTGCGGTCGATTGCCTGAGCATCAGCCGGCCAGTCGGGGGCGGCGGCCCGGTCGATCACCACATCGGTCGCATACACCGCCAGGCCGGGCGGGTCGGGCAAAGCGGCGCCGGGCCGCGGGTCGAGGTAGATGAGGCCGCGCCGCGCCACCACGCCCAGCACGTCGGCGAAGGACTGCGTCTCCCCGGCGAAACGCTCGCCACCCATGCCGTCCGAAGCGCCCGTGGCACCGACGCAGCCAGCAACGGAGGACAGCGCCCAATCGAGGTTGAGCCGGCTCTGCATCGGGTCCGCCCCGGTCAGCAACGCCCGCTCGCCTTCCTCGGTGGCGGGGTAGCCGTTCGGCTCCATCGGCACGGACACCAGGCACTCACGCCCCAGGAGGCGGCCCTCGCGCGCCAGGGCGGCGGCACCGGCGGCGGGCGCGTAGGCGGAGAAGGCGAAATCGATCGCCGCCGGCAGGGTGCGGCCGGCCTGGGCCGTCAGCGCGCGATCGAGTCCTACACCGTCGAGAACGATGGCGATGCGCGGGTGCCGCTCGGCTGGATCAAAGGCCGCGGCGTATTGGCGCGCGGCGACGTGGCCGTTGGCACCGACCCGCGGCAGCATGCGGCCGGGCAGCCCGGGGGCAGGCTCCAGCAGGGCGGGGTCAGGCTCCGGGATCGAGGCCAGAGTCATGCGCAACGCCGGCGCGGGATCGGGCCTGCTCGGCAGGGCCCGCGCAAGCGGGGCCGCCGGTGCCGCGGGCACCGGCGCGCGCGGCGGCAGGATCGCCACACGCGGCGGCACCGCAAGCGAGGTGGGTGGCCCCAACACCTGCACGGCGCCGGCCGCCCCGGCGACGACGCCCAGCACGACCGCCCAGGCGAGCAGAAGCGGCTTGAACGACACGATCAGGCGTGCGGCAACGCGGCCTTCAGCCCTTGCTGGCCTGCTTCTGCGCCATGTCGCGCACCACGGCGATGCCCTGCTGCAGCTGATAGTCGGTCAGCGGATTGGCCAGATCGAATTTGGGCCAGTCGGCCGGCGGCTTGGCCGCGATCTGGCGCGCCTGGGCGGGGATGTCGTCGCGCGGCACCGGCGGCTTGGTGGGGGCCGATCCGCCCTCGTTCTTCAAGGCATGATTGAGGTCGGCTTCACGGTCCGGCAGGTAATGGATCTCGTCCTCGCGGCTTTCCTGCACGGGCACGTCCGGCGCGATGCCGAGGCCCTGGATGGAGCGGCCGGACGGCGTGTAGTAGCGCGCCGTGGTCAGGCGGATCGCACCATCGTTGTTGCCCATCGGGATCAGCGTCTGCACGCTGCCTTTGCCGAAGGTGCGGGTGCCCACGATGATGGCGCGGCGATGGTCCTGCAGCGCGCCGGCCACGATCTCGCTGGCGCTGGCACTGCCGCCATTGGTCAGCACCACCAGCGGCAGACCGTCAGTCAGGTCGGTGCCCTTGGCGTTCCAGTGCTGGCTGTCCTCGGGATGGCGCGCGCGCGTGCTGACGATCTCGCCGTCCGGGATGAAATCCTCGCAGATATCGACTGCCTGATCGAGCAGGCCGCCCGGGTTGTTGCGCAGGTCGAACACGATGCCGCGCAGCTTGCCGTGGCTCTGCTCCTTCAGCTTGGCGATGGCGTCGCGCATCTTGGGGTCGCTCTCCTCGTTGAAGGAGGAGAGGCGGACGTAGCCGACATCGCCATACAGCGCCGACTTGACGACCTGGATATGGATCGACTCGCGCGTCATGGTCACGTCGAGCGGCTTGTCGATATGCTCGCGCTTGACGTTGATGGTGATCGTGCTGCCGGGCGGGCCGCGCATCATGTCCACCGCATCGTTCAGCGGCAGGCCTTCGACGGATTTGCCGTTCAGCGACAGGATCAGGTCGCCGGCCTTCATGCCGGCGCGCGCCGCCGGCGTATCGTCGATGGGGCTGATCACCTTCACCAGCCCGTTATCGGCCGTCACCTCGAGCCCGAGGCCGCCGAATGCGCCCTTGGTGGTGATCTGCATGTCCTTATACTGCTTGGCGTCCATGTAGCTGCTGTGCGGGTCCAGCGCGCTCACCATGCCGTTCAGCGCGTTGTCCACCAGGTCGCGGTCCTTGACCGGCGCCACGTAGTCGGCCCGCACTTTCTCGAACACTTCGCCGAACAGGCTCAGCAGATGATACGTGTCCTGCGGGCCGGCGGCTTCCTCGTCGGCATGGGCGGCATGCATCAGGCCGGGAGCCAGCGAGCGGAGGGCGGGGCCCGAAGCGATACCCACCGTGAAGGCGGCGCCGAGCAGCAGGCCGGTGCGGAGTTTCATGCAAAATCCTTGAGGCAGGTCTTGAGTAGAAGATAGTGCGCTGCGCGGCATGGACGAGAGGTGGAGAAAAACCGTTCTTTACCGAAAACAGAAGGTCGATCGTCCGCCTCGCTGCGGCATTAAAGCCCAGCCGCCTGGTTCAGGAAAGGCGCCGGATCGATCGGCCGGCCCGCCGACCGCAGCTCCATATACAGGCTCGGCCGGGCTTCGGGCATCCGGCCCAGCGATTCGCCGGGCCGCACGGGGTGGCCGGGGCGCACGGTGATCAGGCCGAGCCCGGCCAGCACGATATCGCTGCCGCCGCCGCATTCCACGATGACGAGTTGGCCGTAGCTGCGGAACGGCGCGGCGAACGCGACCCGGCCGGCGCAGGGGCTGCTGACGACGGCGCCGCCCACGGGCGCGTAGGTGATGCCGGTGGCCGGCCCGTCCTCGGCGGCCGCGCCGTAGGCGCGCAGCACCGTGCCCGCGACGGGAACGGTCAGCTGGCCCGCCAGCTTGGCCAGAGCGGGGCCGGCGGGCCGCGTCAACCCGGCCTGCCGCGCCCGGGCAGCCTGGGCCGCGCCTTCGCGGTGCTGCCGGGTGGCCGTGGCCGCTTCATGCGCCGCCTGCGCGATGGCGCGCGCCTGGGCGGCATCCATCGCGGCGATCGCTTCGCGCAGGTTGCGCGCCGCGGCACCGGCTTGCGCAACCTTGTCGGCGGCCGCGCGTCCCTCCGCCTCGGCCTGGCTCACCTGATCGCGTGCCTGCGCCACCACGCGGTCCAGCGCCGCCTCGCGTTCGGCCTGCGTGGCCCGTTCCCTGGCCAGCGCCGCGGCAGCACGCGCCGTTGCCGCCCGGGCTGCCTCGGCGGCCTGCAACTGAGCCTGCAGCGCCGCCGCCTGCCGGTTGAGTGTCTCGGCCAGGCCGCGCGCAATCATCAGGCCCTGCATGGCCTGTTCGGCCGGGGCCGGCTGCACCAGAACCGCGCCATCCGGCATCTGCGACAGGCGGAGCATCACCGGCAGCAGGGCAGCGAAGGCGGTGCGGGCCCGCGCCAGCCCCTGCTCGGCCGCCGCCTGCCGGGCGGTGGCGGCACTCAGGCCGGATGCGGCACTCAGCACGCCGGCGTCGGCGGCACGCAGCGCTGCCGCCTGGCGCGCCTGCGCATCGGCCAGCCGGGCGGCCTGCGCCTGGGCCGCCGCCAGGTCGCGCGTGGCAAGCGCCTCGGCCCGGGCCTGTTCGGCGCGCTGCCGCTCGGTGGCGGCCAGGCGGGCGGTGGCCTGGCTGCGCGGCGAGGCCTGCGCGGGGCCGGCAACAACGAGCAGGCCCACCGCGAGCGCGCCGCTCAACCGCCGCGCGCGCCCGCTGCGCGAAACGGGACGGCGGAAGCTCAGAACAGCGGCGTCCCGCTCATCTCGGCGGGCACGGGCAAGCCCATCAGCGTCAGCAGCGTCGGTGCCAGATCGGCCAGGCGCCCGTCATGCAGCACCGCGCGGGGCGCGCCAGCCAGGAAAACCGGCACCGGGTTGGTGGTGTGGGCGGTGTGCGGGCCGCCGGTTTCGGGGTCGCGCATCATCTCGCAATTACCGTGGTCAGCCGTCACCAGCAGCGCGCCGCCGGCCTGTTCGATCGCCGCGGCAATTCGGCCCAGCCCGGTATCGACCGTCTCGACGGCACGGATGGCCGCTGCCAGCACGCCGGTGTGGCCCACCATGTCGGGGTTGGCGTAGTTCATCACGATCAGGTCGTAGCCGCCGCTGCCGATGGCGGCCACCGCGCGGTCGGTGAGCTCGGGCGCGCTCATCTCCGGCTGCAGGTCGTAGGTCGCCACCTTCGGCGACGGCACCATGATGCGGTCCTCGCCCGGGTAGGGCGTCTCCTCGCCGCCGTTCAGGAAATAGGTGACGTGCGGGTATTTCTCCGTCTCGGCCAGGCGTAATTGCGTGCGGCCGGCTTCGGCGACGACCTGGCCCAGGATGCGGTCGAGTGTTACCGGCGGCAGCAGCGCGTCCATCTGTGCCGCCAGTGCCTCGCTGTACTGCGTCATGCCGGCGACCGCGGCGAACTGCACGCGGTCGGAGCGCTCGAAGCCGGTGAAATCGTCATCGATCAGCGCGGCGAGGAGCTCCCGGACACGGTCGGCGCGGAAGTTGAAGCAGAGCAGCACATCGCCGTCGCGCATGCCCTGGTAGGGGCCGATCACCGCGGGGTCGAGAAACTCGTCGGTCACGTCCTGCGCGTAGCCGGCGGAAACGGCGTCGGCGGCCGAGGCGAACGTGTCGGCCTGGGCCAGCGCCATGGCCCGCCAGGCGCGGGCCACGCGCTCCCACCGGTTGTCACGGTCCATGGCGTAGTAGCGCCCGCATACGGTCACGATCCGGGCGTCCGCCGGCAGGGCGGCCTCCAGCGCGGCGAGGCAGCCCGCGCCGGTGCGCGGCCCGGTGTCGCGCCCGTCGGTAATCGCATGGATCGCCACGGGCACGCCGGCTTCCGCCAGGATGCGGGCCAGGGCCAGCGCGTGGTCCTGGTGGGCATGCACCCCGCCATCGGAGACGAGGCCCATCAGGTGGCAGGTGCCGCCGGTGCGGCGGGCCGCGGCGATCAGCTTCTGCAGTGCCGAGGCCTGGGCCAGGCTGCCATCGCGCAGCCCGGCACCGATGCGCGCCAGCTCCTGGCGCACCACGCGGCCGGCGCCGATATTGAGGTGGCCCACCTCCGAATTGCCCATCTGGCCGTCCGGCAGGCCGACATCGTCGCCGCTGGTGCGCAGGAAGGCGTGCGGGCAGGCAGCCCATAGCCGGTCGAAATGCGGCGTGCTGGCCTGGGCCACGGCATTGTCGTGGGCCTCCTCGCGCCAGCCGAAGCCGTCCAGGATCAGCAGCATCACGGGCTTGGGCATCGATGGTCCTCGGCAAGGGATAGTCGCGCCGGCCAGTGGGGCAGCAGGCCGGGCCGCGCGCAAGCAGGCCGGCTGCTTACTCCTCCGCGCCGGCCGCCGCGATAGCCGCCGCGGCGCGGGAAGCAGCCTCGGCGGGCCGCCGCCGGTGGCTGTCCACGCGCGCCTGCAGCGCCGCATCGCGGTCGGCCATGCTGCGGCGGTAGGCCAGCGGTGCCTCGGCCATGGCCAGCACCGGCCGCAGCCGCGCGCCCCCCGGCGCCATGGCGGTCACGAACGGGTCCGGTGCGGCCGGCTCCGGCAGCGTGAGGCCGGTGGCGAGCAGGCTGCGGCCGCCACGCAACCAGGCGACGGCACGGGCGCAATAATCGCCGGAGAGCGGGGTCATCACCTTCTCGCCCAGGCCCGCGCGGTATTTCATCAGCGTGCGGCAGATATCGCCGCCGCTCATCGCCCAGGCGCGGCTGAGATACTCGACGCCGAGCGCGATGTTCGTCTCGGGCGCGAACAGCCCTTCCAGCGTGCCGTTGAAGCCGAGCTGGCGCGCGGTGGCCGGCATCACCTGCATGATGCCGATTTCGCCGGAGGTGCCGATGGCGTCGGCCCTGTAGCCGGTCTCGACCATGGCCACGGCATCGGCGATCTCGGGCGGCACGTTGCGGCGTGCGGCCTCGCGCAGCACCAGCGGCAGGTAGTCGGCCCGATCGGCAGCCCGGGCCGGCACGGCGGCGATGCAGAGCAGCAGGAGAACCAGGCAGCGCATCCTCGTCGGATACGTTGGCGCAACAAGATAATGCAAGCAGTTCTTTGCGGAGCGGTGACGATTGCGGCCGATCAGCCCGCGTGTGGCCTGGGGCTTGGCCGGGTCGGGCCGCTGCCGGCCTGGTACTGCGGATCGGGTGCCGGCGCTCTGGATGGAGAAGCCCCAAGCACACCGCCCGCCATCCCACCCGGCGAATGCGGTATTGAAGTGCGGCCTCCACCCTGCCAGCGTCATTGAAACATCACTGACGCGACTCCGCCGCTCCCCTATGTGCTGCGCGTGTCCAGTCAGTCGGCGGCTGGAGGCATTGCTTTGTGAGGGTGAGGCTCATGAACGCCTTTTCTGCCCAGTCCGCGCGTATGCCCCATGCCCTGCACACTGGTGGCGCCGCCGGCGGCCGGGCCACCTACCGATCGGTTTTCATCTCCGATACCCACATGGGCACGCGGGGCTGTCGGACCGATTTCCTCGCCCATTTCCTCGGCTCCTTCACCACGGAAAACCTGTTTTTGGTCGGCGACATCGTCGATGGCTGGCGCCTGCGCAAATCCTGGTATTGGGACGAGATGCACGACGAGGTGGTCAAGCTGGTGCTGCGCCACGCCAGCCAGGGCGCGCAGGTGCTCTACATTCCGGGCAACCACGACGAGATGTTCCGCGCCTGGCTGCCGCTGGGACTCGAGATGGGCGGCGTGCGCCTGGTGGGCGAGGCCGAGCACACCACGGCGGATGGCAAGCGCCTGCTGATCATTCACGGTGACCAGTTCGACAGCGTGGTGCGCTACGCCAAGCTGCTCGCCCATCTGGGCGACTGGGCCTACACCGCCGCGCTGTCCATCAACCGCTGGTTCAACGCGATCCGCCGGCCGCTCGGCTATCCCTACTGGTCGCTGTCGCAATGGGCCAAGCGCCAGGTGAAAGAGGCCGTCAAGGCGATCGACCGGTTCGAGAGCGCGCTGGCCGGCGAGGCGCGGCGGCGGCATTTCGACGGGGTGGTGTGCGGCCACATCCACCATGCCGAGATGCGCATGGTCGAGGGCGTGCTCTACCTCAACACCGGCGACTGGGTGGAGAGCTGCACCGCTTTGGTGGAGCATCATGACGGCCGGCTGGAGCTGATCGACTGGGTGGCGGAAAACAAGCTCTCGTTCTTTGCGCCCAAGCGCGTGTCGGTGGCCGAACCTGCCTGACGCGCTCGCCGAGAGAGGACTCCCGCACCAAGGCCCCGCCGGCCTGGCCACCGCCGACCTGCCCGCACACTCGCGCGTGCTGATCGTCTCGGACGCCTGGCGGCCGCAGGTGAACGGCGTGGTGCGCACGTTGGCCACTCTGGTGGCCGAGCTGCAGGCGCTCGGCATCGTGGCCGAGGTGATCGGGCCCGACCGCTTCCGCACCCTGCCCTGCCCCACCTATCCGGATATCCGGCTGTCCGTTCTGCCGCGCCGCAAGCTGGCCCGGCTGATGGCCGAGTTCGCGCCCGATGCGCTGCACATCGCCACGGAAGGCCCGCTGGGGATTGCCGCCCGCCGGCTGGCGCGCGCGCATGGCTGGACGTTCACCACCGCCTTCCACACCCGTTTTCCCGAATATTTGCGCGCCCGCACCCGCGTGCCGACCCGCCTCACCTATGCCTGGTTGCGGCGCTTCCACGCCGCGGGCCACGGGCTGATGGTGGCCACCGAAAGCCTGCGGCAGGAATTGGCGGCGCGCGGTTTCAGCGATCTGCGCGCCTGGTCGCGCGGCGTGGACCTGGCCCTGTTCCAGCCCGAGCCGCGGGCCGCCTGGGACAGCTTGGCGCGGCCGGTCAGCCTGTATGTCGGCCGCGTGGCGATCGAGAAGAACATCACCGCCTTCCTGGATCTGGACCTGCCCGGCGCCAAGGTGGTGGTGGGCGACGGCCCGCAGCTTGCCGCGCTGAAGCTGCGCTATCCCGGCGTGCATTTCGCCGGCGTGCTGCACGGCCAGGCGCTCTCGCGCGCCTATGCCGGTGCGGATGTTATGGTGTTCCCCTCGCGCACCGACACGTTCGGCCTGGTGATGCTGGAAAGCCTGGCCTGCGGCACGCCGGTGGCCGCCTTTCCGGTGACCGGGCCCAAGGACGTATTGGTGGGCGGCGGCAATGCGATCGGCGCGGTGGATGAGGATCTGCGTGCCGCAGTGTTGCGCGCGCTGGAACATGGCGACAGGCTCGCCTGCAGGGCCTTCGCCGAGACTTTCTCCTGGCGCGCCTGCGCGGAGCGCTTCGTGGCCAATCTGGTGCCGATCCGGCAGGGCATCGAGGTGGCGATCCAGCCTGCGCTGGCGACGTAGCCTCCGCTGCTTCCCGGCCGCGCCCGCCGCATGGAGGATGCCGCGCAGCCGTGCTAACGCGCTGGCGTGTTCTCCACCCTCCTGCGCAGCCCGTGGCTGCATCGCAAAGCCGCCTGGCTGCTGGGGCTCTATCTGGATCTCGCCTTGCGCAGCACGCGCTGGACGCTGGAGGGCGGCGCCCATCTGGCACCGTTCCTGCCCGGCGGCGCGGTGCTGGTCGCTGTGTGGCATGAGCGTCTGCCGATCGTGCCGGCGCTGTGGACGCGCGCGCGGCGTGCCCATCCCGGCCGCGGCGTGGCGGCGCTGGCCAGCCGGCACCGCGACGGGCGGCTGATCGCCGGGGTGCTGGCGCGGTTCGGCGTGCGCGCGGTGCTCGGCTCCTCGGCACGCGTGCGGCCGGGCGCCACGCGGGATGCCGGTGGTGCGGCCGGGCTGCGCGGCGTGTTGGCGGCACTGGCGGCCGGCGATGCGGTGGTGCTGACGCCCGATGGCCCGCGCGGGCCGCGGCGCATGGCAGCGCCCGGCGTGGCGCAGATGGCGGCGCTGAGCGGCGCGCCGGTGCTGCCGGTGGCCGGCGCCGTGCGCCACCGGGTGCTGCTGCGCAGCTGGGACCGCATGATGCTGCCTTGCCGTTCGGCAGCGGCGCGCTGGTCTGCCTGCCGCCGATTGCGGTGGCACCCGGCGAGGCCCCGGCGGCGCTGGCGCGGATCGCGAGCCAGCTCAGCGTGGCGGCCGACAGGGCCGATGCGCTATGCCGCTAGCCGGCCCGCTCTGGGCCGCAGCCACCACCGTTGCCGCCCCCGCGCTGCGGCTGATGCTGGCGCGGCGCGCGCAACTGGGCAAGGAAGTGCCGGCCCGGCTGCAGGAACGTTACGGCCACGCTGGCGCAGCGCGACCGCCGGGCCGGCTGCTGTGGCTGCACGCCGCCAGCGTGGGGGAGGCGCTGTCCGCCCTGCCGCTCATCGCCGCACTCCCGGCCGAGGTGACGGTGCTGTTCACCACCGGCACGGTGACCAGCGCGGCCCTGCTCGACGCCCGACTGGACGCGCCCGGCCTGGGCGGCCGCGTGCTGCATCGTTTCGTGCCACTGGACGTGCCGCGCTGGGCGGCGCGCTTCCTCGATCATTGGCGGCCGGACGCGGCCTGCTTCCTCGAAAGCGAGTTGTGGCCGAACCTGCTGGCGGCGTGCCATGCCCGCGCCATCCCCGTGGCCCTGGTGAATGCCCGGCTATCGGCGCGCAGCGCGGCGGGGTGGCGTCGCGCGCCGGGCTTCGCACGCGCCGTGCTCGGCCGCTTCGATTGGATCGCCGCGCAGTCGGAGGAGGATGCCGGCCGCCTGCGTGCGCTGGGCGCCCGGCAGGTGGATGCACCGGGCAATCTGAAGCTGGCCGCGGCACCGCTGCCGGTGGATGCCGCCGAGCTGGCGCGCCTGCAGGCGTTGCTGGGCACGCGGCCGCGCTGGCTGGCCGCCAGCACGCATCCCGCCGACGAGCCCATCGTGCAGGCCGCCCACGCCGCGCTGTCTGCCCGCCACCCCGGATTGCTGACGGCCATCGTGCCGCGCCACCGCGAGCGCGGGGCAGCCATGGCGGGGCCGCGCCGGTCTTTGGGGCAGGATCCGCCGGCGGGCGGATTGTGGGTGGCCGACACGATCGGCGAGCTGGGGCTCCTCTATCGCTGCTTTTCGCCGGTGTTCATGGGCAAGAGTTTCGCCGGCGGCGGCGGGCAGAATCCGTGGGAGCCGGCGCAGCTGGGTTGCGCGGTGCTGTGCGGCCCGGACATGCATAATTTCGGCGATGCTGTGGCGCGGCTGCAGGAAGCGGGCGGCCTGGTCAGTGTGGGCAGCACGGCAGCGCTGGTGGAGCGCCTGGATGTCTGGCTGCGCGACCTGGCTGCCTGTGTGGCCGCCGGGGCGGCGGGACAGGCCGCCACGGTGGTCGATCATGACTTGCCCGCCGTGCTGGCGGCGCGGCTGATGGCTTTGCTGGTGCGGCCGCGATGACGCTCTCCGCACCTGCGTTCTGGGCGCATGGCGGCGGGCGGCTGCTGCCGGCGCTGCTCTCGCCGGCGAGCGCGGTTGTGGCGCGGGCCACTGCCCGGCGGGTGGCGCGGCCGGGCTGGCGCGCCCCGGTGCCGGTGATCTGTTGCGGCAACCCGGGCGTCGGCGGCGCCGGCAAGACCACGCTGGTGCTCGATTTGGCCGCAAGGCTGCAGGCGCGCGGCCTGTGCGTGCACCTGCTCACCCGCGGCCATGGCGGCACCGCACGTGGCCCGCTGCGTGCGGACGCGGCCCGCCACGGCGCGGCCGAGATCGGCGACGAGGCGCTGCTGCTGGCCGCCTGTGCGCCGACCTGGGTGGGTGCCGACCGTGCGGCCACGGGCCGATTGGCGGTGGCCGAAGGCGCCCAGGTGCTGCTGATGGATGACGGGCTGCAGAACCCGACGCTGGCCCGGGATTGCGGCCTGCTGGTGATCGACGGCGCGGCCGGCTTCGGCAATGGCCGCGTGCTGCCGGCCGGCCCGCTGCGCGAGCCGGTGGAAGCCGCCGCCGCGCGCTGCATGGCCGCCGTGCTGATCGGCGAGGACGCCACCGGCGCCCTGGCGCAGCTGCCGGCCCCCATGCCCGTGCTGCGCGCCCGCCTGCAGCCCGGCACCGAGGTGGCGGCGCTGGCGGGTTTCCGGCTGCTGGCCTTTGCCGGCATCGGCCGCCCGGCAAAGTTCTTCACCATGTTGGCCCAGGCCGGCCTGGATGTGCGCGCAACCCGGCCCTTCGCCGATCACCACCGGTTCGGCGACGACGAGCTGGCCTATCTGCGCCAGGAAGCCGCCGGGCTAGGCGCCTTGCTGGTGACCACGCCCAAGGATTTCGTGCGCATCGCGCCGGAGCTGCGGGCCGGCATCACGGCAGTCGGCGTCTCGCTCGCGTGGGACGAGGCGGGGGCGCCCGACGCCCTGCTCGGGCGCGTGGTGGCGCGGTGAGCCTGGCCGAGCGGGCGGAAGCGGCGCTGGTGGCGGCACTGATCCGCGGCCTCGGCGCGCTCGGGCCGGCGGCGGCCTCCAACCTCGCCGGCAGCGTGGCGGCAGCGCTGGGGCCGTGGTTGCCCGTCTCCCGCGTGGCGCATGCCAACCTGGCCGCGTCCTTGCCGGAGCTGGATGCGGCCGCGCGCCGGCGGGTCGTGCGCGGCGTGTGGGAGCAGCTCGGCCGCACCATGGGCGAGCTGCCGCATGTGGGCCGCCTGCCGCACGCGACCGTGGCGGGCCCAGGCTGGGAGGTGGTGGGCGAGGACGTGCTTGCCACGCTGAAGGCGCAAGGTGGGCCGGTAATCTTCTTCTCCGGCCATATCGGCAATTGGGAGATCCTGCCGCGCGCCGCCGCGCATTACGGCCTGCCGATGGCGAGCTTCTATCGTGCGGCCCGCAACCGCCAGGTGGATGCGCTGATCACCGGCCTGCGCACGCAGGAGGCGGGCGGCGCGCCCAAGCTGTTCGCCAAGGGCACGGCCGGGGCGCGCCAGGCGCTGGGCCATCTCGGGCGCGGCGGCTACCTGGCCATGCTGGTGGACCAGAAGCAGAATGACGGCATCGCCGCGCGCTTCTTCGGACGGACGGCCATGACGGCCCCTGCCGCGGCCAGCTTCGCCGTGCATTTCCGCTGCCCGCTGGTGCCCGTGCTGGCGCAGCGCGTGGGCCCGGCCCGGTTGCGCCTGATCATCGAGCCGCCGCTGCCGATGCCGGCCGGCGCCGATCGCACCGCCACCATTGCCGCGTTGACGCAGGCGATCAACGACACGCTGGAGCGCTGGATACGCGCCGATCCCGCGAGCTGGCTGTGGCTGCACCGCCGTTGGCCGAAACAAGATACACCGAAACTATAAGCAAGCTGTGTTGCAGTGCGGCGCAACATTATAAGTGACACGCCGCCCCGCCCCGCCTTATCGTCGCCCTGTCGCTGCAACGGACGCGCAGGAGGGAAATGTGCTCGATGCTGGTTTGACGTGGCTGCTTGCGCATCCTTTGGAGGGCGTGGGCATCTTGGCGCTTGGCGCCGTGGTGTTCGGCGCGTTGCTGATCCCGCGCGTGCAGGACGTGGTCACGCACGGCCATCCGCGCTGCTAGGCTTGCCGGCCTAGCGTTCCGCGGCCTGATGCGCCGCCAGTGCCGCCATGTCGACGATGATGCTGACCGTGGCATCCATCGCAACCAGCTGCACCGCCCGCGACATGCCCAGCAGCAGCGGCCCGATGGAGCTGCCGCCGCCCAGCCGCGGCGCCAGCCGGCTGACGATATGGGCCGAATGCAGCCCGGGCATCACCAGCACGTTGGCATTGCCCGTCAGCCGGCAGAACGGGTAGAGCGCGCGAATCGAGGGCTCGAGCGCGACGTCGGGTGACATGTCGCCGTCGAACTCGAAATCCACGCCGCGGGCATCGAGGATGGCCACGGCTTCGCGGATGCCGTGGACGGTCGCGTGCATCGGCTGGCCGAACGTGGAGTGCGACAGCAGCGCCACGCGCGGTTCGGCACCCAAGCGGCGCGCATGGGCAGCGGCGCCCTCGGCGATGTCGGCCAGCACGCGCGGTGACGGCCGCTCATGCATCAGCGTATCGGCCACGAAGATCGTCTCGCGCGTGCCCAGCATCATCGTCAGCCCGAACGCAATGCGGTCAGGCGCCGGGTCGATCGCCATATTGATCGCATCCAGGCACACCGAACGCGCGCGCGTCAGGCCCGTCACCATCGCGTCGGCATCGCCGGAGGCCAGCATGGCCGCGGCGAACACGTTGCGGTCCTGGTTGACGAGGCGCTGCACGTCGCGGTGCAGATAGCCGCGCCGCTGCAGGCGCGCGTAGAGCAGATCGGTGTAGCGCGCATTGTCGTGCGAGACCCGAGCGTTGTGGATTTCAATCCCGTCCGGCAGGCGCATGCCCAATTTGGCGAGCACGGCCTGCACGCGGTCGTCGCGCCCCACCAGCACCGCACTGCCGAAACCGCGGCGCGTGAAGTCGATCGCGGCGCGCACGATCTTCTCTTCCTCGCCTTCCGCGAACACGACTTTCTGCGGCGCGGCGCGCACGCTCTCCATGATCATGTCGAGCGCGTTGGCGGTCGGGTCGAGCCGGCCGGAGAGTTCGCGCGTGTAGCGGCGCAGATCGGGCAGCGCGCGCCGCGCGACGCCGCTGTCCATGGCCGCGCGCGCCACGGCTGGCGGGATGCGGAAGATCAGCCGCGGATCGAACGCGTTCGGTATGATGTAGTCGGGCCCGAAGCGGAGCTGGCGGGCGCTGGCGGCGTGCACCTCGTCGGGCACGTCCTCGCGCGCCAGGGCGGCCAGCGCCTGTGCCGCGGCGATCTTCATCGGCTCGTTGATGGTGCTGGCCCGCACATCGAGCGCGCCGCGGAAGATGTAAGGGAAGCCCAAAACGTTGTTGACCTGGTTGGGATAGTCGCTGCGCCCGGTGGCGATGATGGCGTCCGGACTGGCAGCGCGCGCCTCCTCGGGCGTGATCTCCGGATCGGGGTTGGCCATGGCGAAGATCACCGGCCGGCCGGTCATGCCGCGCACCATCTCCTGGGTGATCGCACCCCTTACCGATAAGCCGAACACCGCGTGCGCGCCTTCCAGCGCCTGCGCCAAGGTACGCGCCTTGGTGTCCGACGCATGGGCGGATTTCCATTGATTGAGGTCCTGCCGATCGCGATGCACCACGCCCTTGGTGTCGCACAGGATGATATTTTCCGGCCGGCCGCCCATCGCCTTGATCAGTTCCACGCAGGCAATGGCCGCCGCACCTGCGCCGTTGACCACCAGCCTGGTGTCGGCGAGATCGCGATCGGTAAGGTGGCACGCGTTGATCAGCCCGGCGGCGGCCACGATGGCGGTGCCGTGCTGATCGTCGTGGAACACCGGAATATCCATGAGCTCGCGCAGCCGCTGCTCGATGATGAAGCATTCCGGCGCGCGAATGTCCTCGAGGTTGATGCCGCCGAAACCCGGGCCGAGATAGCGCACGCAATTGACGAAGGCATCGATGTCTTCGGTGGCGATCTCGAGGTCGATGCCGTCGATGTCGGCAAAGCGCTTGAACAGCGCGACCTTGCCTTCCATCACCGGCTTGCTGGCCAGCGCACCGAGATTACCCAGCCCCAGCACGGCCGTGCCATTGGAAATCACCGCGACCATGTTGCCGCGCGTGGTGTATTCGTACGCCAGCGCGGGATCGGCGGCGATGCGCAGGCAGGGCTCGGCGACGCCGGGCGAATAGGCGAGGCTGAGGTCGCGTGCCGTGGTCAGCGGCTTGCTGATCCGCGTCTCCAGCTTGCCCGGCCGGCCGGAGGCGTGCAGGGCCAGAGCTTCCTCGGCGGTGATGCGCGCGCTGGCCGCTTCGCTGTCTGCCATCGTGGTGGAGCGCTCCCGGTTCGGCGGCCAGATGAGCCGGGTTGCGGAGCGATGGCAAGGCGAGCCGGTTTTCCATACGGCGCGGACGCGCTAGCCTGCTGCATGACCGACACGCCCGCCGCGAGCCGTCCTCCCTTCACCGCCGCGCCGAGACGCCGGCCTGCCCTCGCCGCCGGTAGATCGGGAGCGGGGCGTCGCTAGGCGCTGCGGCGATGCCGCCGGACGATACGGGTTCGACGGCGGCGGCGGCGCAGCAGGGCACGCGCGTGAAGCCGCCCGATAAAACCTCGCCGGCCATGGCGCAGTGGTTTGCGTTCAAGGCCGAGCACCCCGATGCGCTCCTGTTCTTCCGCATGGGCGATTTCTACGAGATGTTCTTCGACGATGCGCAGGCAGCCGCCACCGCGCTCGACATCGCGCTGACGCATCGCGGCGAACACGCCGGCAGCCCCATCCCCATGTGCGGCGTCCCGGTCGTCACGTCGGACACCTATCTCGCCCGGCTGATCCGCCGCGGCTTCCGCGTGGCCATTGTCGAGCAGATGGAGGCGGCCAGCGCGCGGGCCGGCAAGGCGCCGCTGAAGCGGGCCGTGATCCGGGTGATCACGCCCGGCACGCTGACCGACGATACGCTACTGGACGCGACCCGGCCCAACCTGCTGCTCGCGCTGGCCGAAGCGAACGGTGCCTTGGGCGCGGCCTGGCTGGACGTTTCGACGGGCCTGTTCGAGACGGCGCCGACCGACCACGCGGCCCTGCCCGCTCTGCTGGGCCGCCTCGATCCGGCCGAGATCCTCGCACCCGACAGCGTGAAGCTGGCCGATTGGGCGCCGCGCCGCGCGCCGGCCAGCGCACCCGCGCCGGCCGACGCCGCACGCCAGCGCCTGGCCGAGGCGTTCGGTGCAGCCAGCCTCGATGCGTTCGGCACCTTCACTGATGCCGAGGCCGCCGCCGGCGCGCTGGCGCTCGATTACATCCGCCTCACCCAGGCCGGCCGCATGCCGCGCCTCTCCCATCCGGCCTCGGTCGGCGCGGGCGGCCAGATGGCGATGGATGCGGCCACCCGCGCGAGCCTGGAATTGCTGCGCGCGCGCGACGGCACCACGGCGCTGACCTTGGCGGCCAGCGTGACCCGCACGCTGAGCGCTTCCGGCGCACGCCTGCTGGCCGGCTGGATCGCCGCCCCGCTGATGGACCCGGCCGCTATCGCCGCGCGGCAGGATGGCTGGACCTGGCTGATCGCCCAGCCGGGCCGCCTGGGCACGTTGCGTGCGGCATTGCGCGGCGTGCCCGACATGCTGCGTGCGCTGGGCCGCATCAGCCTGGCCCGCGGCACGCCGCGCGATCTTGCCGCCATCCGCCTCGGCCTCAACGCCGCCGCGGCCTGCGCCGCAACGCTCGACGGCCCATGCCCGAAGCTGCTGATCGATGCGCGCGCGGCGCTGGATGTGGTGCCGGCGCTCTCGGCCCTGCTGGCGCGTGCGCTGGCCGACCCGCTCCCCGCGCGGTTGAACGAGGGCGGGGTGATCGCAGCCGGCTACGACGGCGAACTGGATGCCGAGTGCGCCCTGCGCGACGACAGCCGCCGCGTGGTGAGCGCCCGGCAGCTGGATTACGCGCAGCGTTTCGGGGTCGCCGCGCTCAGGATCAGGCACCACGCCCAGCTCGGCTACGTGATCGAAGCGCCCGCCGCCGCCGTCGAGGCGCTGCGGGCGTTTCCGGAGCTGACGCTGCGGCAGGGCATGGCGAACGGCGCGCGGTTCACGCTGCCCGAGCTTTCCGAACTGGACCGCCGCATTAGCGAGGCAGCCGGCCGGGCCCAGGCGCGGGAGCGCGCGGTGCTCGACGCCCTGTTTGCCGCGGCGATCGAGGCCGCGGACCCGATCGCCGGCGCCGCCGACGCACTGGCGTTGCTCGACGTGCTGCAATCCTGCGCGCGCCTGGCCGAAGGCGGGCAATGGTGCCGGCCCGAAGTGACCGAAACCGACGCTTTCTGCGTCACCGGCGGGCGCCATCCCGTGGTGCAGTCGGCGCTCGCCGGCAGCGCGGCGTTTGTCCCCAACGATTGCGACCTGTCGCCGGAACGCCGCCTGCTACTGCTGACCGGGCCCAACATGGCCGGCAAATCGACCTATCTGCGGCAGAACGCCCTGATTGCCATCCTGGCGCAGGCCGGGCTGCCGGTGCCGGCCGCCGCCGTGCGGATCGGCATCATCGACCGCTTGTTCAGCCGTGTGGGTGCGGCCGACGAACTGGCGCGCGGCCGTTCGACCTTCATGGTGGAGATGATCGAGACGGCGGCGATCCTGCATCAGGCCGGCCCGCGCAGCCTGGTGATCGTTGACGAGATCGGGCGCGGCACCGCCACGCTGGACGGGTTGGCGATCGCCTGGGCGGTGCTCGAGGCGCTGCACAGCCAGATCCGCTGCCGCACCGTATTCGCCACGCATTTTCACGAACTGGCGCGCCTGACCGAGACGCTGCCGCGCCTGCGCCCGCACATGATGAGGGTGCGCGAGTGGCGCGGCGACGTGATCTTTTTGCACGAGGTGGCCGAGGGTGCCGCGGGCCGCAGCTGGGGCGTGCATGTCAGCCGGCTGGCTGGAGTGCCCGCCAACGTCGTCAGCCGCGCCGGCGTGCTGCTGGCCGCGCTCGAGCGCGGCCGGGCGCCGGTGATCGCCGATCTGCCGCTGTTTGCCACCACGCCGGAAGCCGCACCGCCGGACCCGATCCGGGCGAGGCTGGCCGCTGTCGAAGCCGACAGCCTAACAGCCCGCGAGGCCCTGGCACTCATCTACGAGTTGAAGGCGATGACGGACAGCAGCTGAGGGCGGCGCCGGCGCGCACCGAGGGAGGTGCTGAGCGGCTGGCTAGGCTGCCGGCCGCTCAGCCATGTGCCTCAGCTCAGGTGCGCAGCGAGATACTTGTTCATCTCGAACATCGTCACCTTGGGCTTGCCGAACACTTTCTGCAGCTTCTCGTCGGCCAGTATCTCGCGGCCGTCATCGGGGTTCTGCAGCTTGTGTTCCTTGATATACACCCACACCTTGCTGACCACCTCGCCGCGGGCCATCGTCCCCGCACCCACGATGGCGGCCAGCTCGGCCGAGGGCTGCAACGGCTGCTGCAGCGCGTTCGGCTTGGCGCCGTCCTTCGGCTTTTCGACCTTGGCGCCCTTCGGTGCGGCCTCTTTCTTCGCGGCGGCCTTCGGCTTTGCGGCCGCTTTGGTCGCCGCGGGCTTGGCGGCAGCTTGTGCTGCCTCGTCCTCGTGCTTGGCCGGCTTCTTGGCCGCGGTGCTGCTCTTAGCCGGTGCCTTGGACATCGCTTTCTCCGTCGTCGTGTGAGTTCAGCCTTCCGGAGGGAGCACCGGCAGGTATGGATTGGCAACCATAACGGTCATGACCCAATACGGTTTTGCCATTCTGCGCACATTGCGCGGCGAGTCGGAAAGCCTTCCTTCACGTCGATCCGCCAACCTCGCGTGAATGACAGTCCCCCGCCTGCCCGCCCCCATGATCCGCCACAAGATCCTGGCCGCTTTCGCGGTCATGCTCCTGATGGCCGCCGTTATCGGACTGACGAGCCTGTCGCGTTTCGCGACGCTGCAATCCAGCATGCAGCAGATCGTTCGCACAGTGTTCCTCAAGCGCGATGCCGCCGTCAGCCTGCGGGCCAGCGTGCGCGATTACGAGCTGCTGTTGCTGCGCGCACTCATCGATCCGGGCGATGCGCCGCAGCTGGAACGGCTCGCCACCGCCATGCGCCTCAACGCCGACCTGCTCGAGCATGAGGGGCCACGCCTGCAGGCGCTGGCCAGTTCCGCCCAGGAGCGCCGGCTGCTGCAGCAGGCCCAGGATGCCTGGGCCGAGTTTTCCGATCAGGCGGACCACGTGCACACGCTGCTGGCCGACGCGCAGGATCCGCTCGCGGCCCGTTCGGCCTATCTGGCCACGGTCAAGCCGATCGAGGCGCCCTTGGCCACGACGTTGCAAAACCTGCTGGATTTCGAGCGCGTGCAAGCCGAAACCGCGGCATTCCGGGCCGATGCCGCGTGCAGGAGCGGCCGGTCCGTCATCCTGGCCACGCTGGCTTCGGCGCTCGTCGTCGCCCTGGTCTCGGTCTGGCTGGTCATGCGCACGGTAGTGGCACCGTTGCGCAGCCTCACCGGCAGCATGCGGCGTCTGGCCGAGCACGATCTGACGGTTGCGATCCCGGCGATACAGAGGCGCGATGAGGTGGGCCAGATGGCCAGGGCGCTGGACGTGTTCAAGCAGGCGCTGGCCGCCAGCGCCCAGGCGCAGGCCAGCGAGCGCGCGGTGGCCGCACAGCGCAGCGCGCGTGCGACCCGCCTGGATGCCCTTGCCGGCGAATTCGAACAGCGCGTCGGTCAGCTGAGCGGCCAGTTGGGACAGAGCGCGTGCACGCTGACCCGGACCGCCGAGAGTATGGGCGCGGTTGCCGTGGAAGCCCGCGATCATGCCACGGCGGCGGCCCAGCAGGCCGGCGAGGCCGGTGGCAGCGTCGCCTCGGTTGCCGCCGCGGCCACGCAGCTTTCCGCCTCCATCGCCGAGATCGACCGCCTGGTCGGCCACGCGGCTACGACCACGCGCCGCACGGTGGCCGAGGCGGCGCAGACCAACGCGGCCGTCGAAGCGCTGGCCGAAGGCGCGCGGCGGATCGGCGCCGTGGTGGGTCTGATCGCCAAGATCGCCGGGCAGACGAACCTGCTGGCGCTGAACGCCACGATCGAGGCTGCCCGCGCCGGCGAGGCCGGCCGCGGCTTTGCCGTGGTGGCGGGCGAGGTAAAAAGCCTGGCCGGGCAGACGCAGCGCGCCACCGAGGAGATTGCCCAGCAGATCCGCGAACTCCAGCACGCCACGCAGACGGTCGTGGGCTCTATCGCCATCATTTCCGGGCGCATCGGCGAGATCAGCACCGTGGCCGACACCGTGGCGGCCGCCGTGGAGCAGCAGGGCCAGGCGACCGCGGAGATTGCGTGCAGCGTGCAGATGGCGGCGCAGGGAACGGATCGCGTGAGCACCGACATGGGCATCCTGGTGCACGCCGCCGACAGCACCGGCCGGGCATCCGACGCCGTGCAGCAGGCTGCGTCCGACGTCTCACAACGCGCTGGGCAGCTGGATCGGGAGGTGCAGGCGTTCCTGGCCAACGTGCGGGCGGCATGAGACCCGTCTGCCGGGCGGCCTGACCCGCCCGGCGCCCGGCGCGGGCCAGAAAACCGCTTGCCTTGCCTGCGGTTCGGCAGCCTTAACTAGGCTCGTTACCTGGTTAGGAGGTCCCATGGCCATCAACACCACCGGTGGGGCGATCACCGCCGACGAGCTCGGTCCCACGCTCGTGCATGAGCACGTGCTGGCCGGCTACCCGGGCTGGTACATGGATACGCGCCTACCGCCGTTCCGCCGCGCCGACGCGATCGCGCGCGTGGTAGATTCGTTCCAGCGCCTGCACGCCTATGGCATCCGCACCGTCATCGATCCCTGCCCCAGCGATCTCGGCCGCGACGTGGAATTCGTTGCCGAGATCAGCCAGCGCAGCGGCATCACGCTGATCTGCACAACCGGCGTCTACACCGAGGCATTCGGCATCCCCTACACGTTCCGTCATCTCGAAACCTCGGCCATCGAGGAGATCTACATCCGCGAGATCGAGGACGGCATCGGCGCCACCGGCATCAAGGCCGGGCTGATCAAGATCGCCACCGGCGATGGCGCGGTTTCGGACTATGAGCGCCGCATGCTGACCGCCGCCACGCGCGCGGCGAAAGCGACTGGCGTGCCGCTGATTTCGCACACGGAAAACTGCAGCTGCGGCCACGACCAGATCGACATCGTGACCGCCGAAGGCGTTGCTGCGAACCGCCTGCTGGTGGGCCATTGCGACGGGCGCGACGACCATCCCTATCAGGCGTCCTTGGCTGCCCGCGGCGCCTATGTCGGCTTCGACCGCTTCGGCCTGGAGGTGTTCAACAGCGACGCGAACCGCATGCGCAACCTCAAGCAGATGATCGATGCCGGCTACCGCGACCAGGTCATGGTGAGCCAGGACAAGGTGAATTGCTGGCTGGGCAATATCCCCGGCGTCGGGCGGGCGGAAGACATCGAGAAGATCGTGCCGAACTGGACGATGACGCATCTGTTCGAGCGCATCTTTCCGGAGCTGTTGCGCATGGGCGTAGCGCAGGCGGATCTCGATGTCATCCTGCAGGACAATCCCAGGCGCTTCTTCAGCTGACCGCGGCGGATACCCGCGTTAGCGGGCCGCGCGGCCGTCAGCCGTCGAGCGCTGAGCGGAGCGGACCCAGCCAGCGCTCATAGGCTCGCCACGCATCCAGGCCGTCGCGGTTGATGGGCCGACGCACCTGCTCGGAACTGGCGGTGCGTACCGGCCGCGCGTTTTCGTGGAAGCGCAGGCAGGCCGGTTCGTGCGGCAGCGCGCAATAGTCGAGAAGCCGGCGCAGCTCTGCCGCGGTATCCTCCACCAGCAACTCGTACGTCACGCGATGCACGCGGCCGGGCAGCACCTCGTCGAAATGCGCCATCAGGGCGACATAGTCGCCGTAGTAGCGGCCGAGATCGTCGAGATCGTAGGAAAAGTGCTGTCCCTTGGCAAAGTGCTGCTTGAACGCGGAGAAGCACGCCGCCATCGGATGCCGCCTGGCGTCGATGATCTTCGCCTTCGGAAGGATCAGATGGATCAGGCCGACATGCACGAAATTGTTCGGCATCTTGTCGATGAAGAATGGCCGGCCGAGCCTGCGATGGATACGCGTCCGCTGGAGATAATGCTCGCCCAGCGCGGCGCAGCCTGATGCGTCCAACGTGGCCAGGCAGTCCGGATAGGTGTCCTCACCGCCGCCGCGGCCGATCTTGACGGCGATGTTGGTGATCTCGGGCAGTTCCATCGTGCCTTCCACCGCGCTGTGGCTGGCCAGCATCTGCTCGGTCAGCGTCGATCCGGAGCGTGGCAGCCCCACGATGAAGATCGGCGCGGGATCCTGGCATCCCCAACCCTGCCGTGCGGCAAAGAAAGCGGGCGTCAGCAGGCTGCGGGCCCGCTCGAGTTGCGCGTGCGTGCGGTCTGCGCTGTAGCTGATCTGGCTGCGCCGCAATCGCGCGCCCTGCTCGTAATGGCGGAACGACGCCGCATGGGCGCGGTCCTGCTCGAGCGCGCGGCCGAGCGCGTAGTGGAGATGCAGCCGATCGTCCTCGGTGGCGGGACCGGGTGCGGCACTCGCCAGGGCGGCTTGCATGGCGGCGATATCGGCGGCGCTGAACGGCTCGGTTTTGAGGTTGGCCAGGCTCCACCATGCCTCGCCCAGCCCCGGCGCCAGATCGAGGCAGGTGCGATACGCCTGCACGGCCCGGCTGCGTGCACCCAGCGTCTTGAGCGCATGGCCGAAGCTGAGCCACAGCCTTGGTTGGCGCGGCATTGCGGCCAGCACCATCTCGTAATCGGCGACGGCGCCGGCTGCATCGCCGGCCAGCGCCAGACACGCCGCGTGCAGGTTGCGCACCGTTGCGTCACCCGGATCTTCACCCAGCAGCAGGTCCAATTGCGCCAGCGCATCGGCCGCGTTCCCCTGGCGGAACAGCACCAGCGCAAAATGGTAGCGCGCGGCGGCAAAACTCGGCGCCAGACGCAGGCATTGCGCGAGCAGCGCCTCCGCGTCGGCGTAACGCCCGAGACGCGTGCCCGCTTCGGCCAGCATGCGCAGGGCGGCGACGTCGGAGCCGTGGCTACGCAGATGGGCCCGCAGCAGGTGCTCGGCTGCCGGCAGGTCGTTGGCACACAATGCGGCTGCGGCTTGCATCAGCGCGGGGTCGTGCACGCCGGCGCGGATCTGCTGCGCATACGCGGCATCAGCCTCGGCGGACGCTCCGGCCAGCGTGTGCAGATCGCCCAGCGCGCGCCACGCCTGCGCCCAATCGGGGCGGAGCCGCACAGCGTGCTGCAGCGAGGCGATGGCGCCCGCCGGATCGCCGAGGGCCGCTCGCGTCAGCGCCCATTCATGATGCACGGCGGCGGCCCGAGGCTGGGCTTGCGCCAGCGGTTCGAGAATCGCGGCCGCCTGCGCCAGTTGACCCAGGCGGCGCAACGCGGAAGCGCGCAGCAGCAAAGCCTGCGGGTGGCCGGGCAAAGCCTGCAGGATTGCCTCGGCCTGCTGGGCCGCCAGATGCGGGCTGGGGTCCAGCAGCCGCCCGGCATGGGCCAGCGCCGCCTCAACCGAGGCCGTGCGCAGGGCCGCTGCAGCGCCGGGCGACTCTTGCCCGCCTGTCGCCCCCGCCCCTTCCCGCATCAGCCTTCGGCGGCCATGGTCAGAACCTTTGGCTGAGCCGGATACCCACCGTCAGCGGCTGGATCGGCAGCACGTAGACCGTGTTGCAGACCCCAACCGTGCATTCCAGATAGCGATTCTGCTGTCCCCGTTCGTCAAATGCATTCTTGACGAACAGCGACAATGACAGGCGATCCTTCGTCATGCCGGTCGAGAAATCGAAGGTGGGGTAAGAGGGTTCGCTGCCGAGCGCTTCCTTGTCCAACAGGCGCAACCCGACCTGCGTCCGTGTCTGATATACGAAGGAGCCTTGCAGGAAGGCGTCCCAGCCCTGGATTGGGAAGGTGAAGCGGGTGGTCAAATTGCTCTTGAAGCTCGGCGTGTAGGGAAGCTGCGTTCCGGCCGGCGCCAAAGCGGCCGCCCTCGTGCAGTTCGTCTCGAGCTGGTTGGTGACCGGGTTGGTGCCGCAGAAATTGGCATTCAGCGCCGCATCGATCAGCTGGGCGCCGCCGAAGAAGCTCAGATTGTTCGTGGCCCTGAACTGACCCTCGAACTCCAGCCCCTTGATGTTGGCGGATGGCGCGTTCTCGATGATGGTCAGGCTGTTCGGCCCGAGGAACGAGAACTGGAACTGGCTCCAATCCTCGTCATAGAGCGCGGTGTTCAGGATCAGGCGTTGCCCGAGCCAGCTGGTTTTAAGACCCAGCTCGTAGTTGGTGAGCGTGTCGGCGTTGTAGGCGCCGAAATTGCCGTTGCGGTTGACGCCGCCCGGCCGGAAGCCGGTCGAGTAGGTGAAATAGACCAGTTTGTTCGGGTCGATCTTGTAGGTGACGTTGATCTTGTGCGTTTCGCCATGCCCCGCCGTGTTCCTGTCGAGGTCCACGCACGGCGCTTCATCGTAGGCGTGGCCCGAAAGGCAATGCTCACGTTGCGCGCCCTCGCCCGCCTTGAAGCCCGTCAGCTGGTCGTAACCCTGGCTGAACCCGAAGAAGCCTTTCAGCGAGTTGTTGTACCAATAGGGCCGCACGCCGCCGGTGACCGTCAGGTTGGGCAGGATGTCGTAGGAGAGTTCGCCGAAGAAGGCCTCGTCGCGGTCGGTGCGCAACTGGTCGGTCAGCCAGATCGTGTTGGGCCAACCCGGCACGGTGATCTGCGGGCCGAAGCCCTGAATCTGGTAATCCTGGATGATGCGATGCTGCTGGATTTCCTGGAAGGCGCCCACGATCAGGCGCAGGCGCCGATTGGACGGCGAAGCGAGCCGGACCTCGTTGCTCTCCTTGGTATAGTGGTCTTTGCCCAAGATCTCCTGCAGCGGCCGCGCCAACGGGTTGTTGTGCGCGTCGCGCCAGTTCACGCCTGAACCGTAGAGGGTATCGTAGGCGATCGAGTAATCGGTGTAGTCGCTCTGCGTGACCTGGTCGCGTACGAAGAAGCTGCCGGCGTAGGTCAGGTCGAAATTACCGATCTTGCCGGTGATCGTGGCCCCTGCCTGTATCCAGCGATCGTGGGCGGTGTCGGGCTGGAAGCGTTGCACCTTGAGGTCGCCGTCGGCAGGAACGTAGGCGAATATACCGTTGGAGCGCTGGTCCTGCACGATGGCGACCGGCGTGATCGTCCAGTCATCCGGCAGCTCGATTCGCACGGCGGCGCGGCCGCCGAAACTGTCGTAGGGATTGAAGTTTTTCCGGACGAACTGGTTGTTGTTCACCGTGGCAGCTTCGGCGCCGTACAGGCCGGCGCCGGTGGGGAACGTGCGGGTGCCTGGAACATTGTCGATGAAGCCGGCATCGTGTTCGTCGAATCCGACCAGGCGGATGGCAACATGATCGTTGACGGGGATGTTCACGAAGCCCTCGGCGACGCCGCCCAGCCCGCCGTGGGCGACCAGATTGCCCTGCAGATCGTAGCCTGCTTCGAACTTGGCAGGATTGGGCGGATTGCTGATGGTGCGCAACGTGCCCGCCTCGGAGCTGGCGCCGTAGAGCGTTCCCTGCGGCCCCGGCAGCGCCTCGATGCGCGCGATGTCGTAGATATGGACATCGAGCGTGCCGCCGATCGTCGTTGTCGGGAACTCGTCGAAATAGGAGCCGACCGTCGGCAGCGGGCCCGAGTGGTTGGTATCGGCGCTGCTGGCCACGCCGCGAAAATAGATTTCCGTCTGGTTGGGCCCGATCGTCTGCGCCGTGAGCGTGGGGATGAATTTAAGGTAGTCAGCGAATTCGTTCACCTGCAGCTGTGCCAGCCGCTTGCTGTCGAGCACCTGAACGCTCTGCGGCACCTTCTGCAATTTCTGTGCGCGCTTCTGCGCGGTGACGATGACTTCCTCGATCCCCTTCACGCCGCCATTGGAGCCGGGGCCGGCATCCTGCGCGCTCGCCAGGCTCACCTGTGCGAGTGCCATGGCGAGTACGCTGGCCCCCATCAATCGTGACTTCATCTCGCTTGCTCCCCCGGCCGCTCCCGCCCGCTTCAATCTTTCTACCGTGTCGAAGCATACGCAAGCACGAAACGATTTCGGCGCATGAAAGCCGGCCGGCCTGTGTCTGGATGCAGCGTGCCAGCCGGCGGCACTCCTGACCTCGCGGCTGATTTGGTGTAGGCACCCGCCGAGTGCTGACCCTCACGCGCCTGGTTCTGACCGATTTCCGCACCTATGCGTCGCTGACCTGGCGGCCGGCGGACCGTATCGCCGTCATCACCGGGCCGAACGGCTCCGGCAAGACGAACCTGCTGGAAGCTATCGCCATGCTGAGCCCGGGGCGCGGCTTCGGCCGATCCCGCCTGGCCGAGATGGCGCGGCGCGGCGGCCCGGGCACCTGGACGGTGGCGGCGCGGCTGGGCGGCGACCGCCAGCAGACGGATATCGGCACCGGCCTGATCGAGAGCGGCAGCGAGCGGCGGGTGTTCCGGCTCGACGGCGCCGAGCCGCGCAGCCAGGCCGAGCTGACGGCACGGCTGTCCATGGTCTGGCTGACGCCGCAGATGGACACGCTGTTCGCCGAAGGTCCGGCGGGGCGGCGCCGCTTCCTCGATCGCCTGGTGTGGGCGCTCGAGCCGGGGCACGCGCGGGAAGCTTCTGCCCACGACTCGGCGATGGCTGAGCGCCGGCGGGTGCTGGCGCAGGCGCGCCAGGCCGGCACCGTGCCCGATCCCGCCTGGCTGGCCGGGCTGGAGCAGGAGATCGCACGGCACGCCGTGGCCCTGGCCGCCGCCCGGGCGGCCTTTGTCGGTCGGTTGAACGCCGCGCCGGCACCCTCGGCCGCCTTTCCGCGCGCGGCCATCGCCCTGGACGACCCGGTCGCCGACCGGCTGGCCGTGCAGCCGGCACTGGCCACCGAGGCGTGGCTGACCGACGCGCTGGCCCGCCGCCGGCCGGCCGACATGGCGGCGGGCACCAGCACGCTGGGTGCCCACCGGGCGGATATGCGGCTGAGCGACGCCGATACCGGCCTGCAGGCGCAGCAGGCCAGCACCGGCCAGTGCCGCGCCATGCTCATCGGCGTGCTCCTGGCCCACGCCGCGCTGATTGCCGAGGCGAGCCGCCAGGCACCGCTGCTGCTGCTCGACGAGCCGGCCGTGCATCTGGACGCGCGACGGCGCGACGCGCTGTGGGAGACGCTGGCGCAGCTCCATTCCCAGGTTTTTCTGACAGGCACCGATTCCGAGGTGTTCGCCGCCTTGCGCAACCGGGCCGAATTCATGCGCACGCAGGACGGAACGCTGCTGCCGGCCTGACGGGGCGCCTCTGGCTTGTGATCGGCGGTGCGCCTATATTCAGGACTGTCCCGCCCCACTGGAGTGATCATTCGGCATGTCCGACACCGCTGCGCCTTTGCCCAACGCCGATCTCGCGGGAGAGACAGCGCCGCAGGACTATGATGCGGCCTCGATTTCCGTGCTGCGCGGCTTGGATGCGGTGCGCAAGCGCCCCGGCATGTATATCGGCGACACCGATGACGGCAGCGGCCTGCATCACATGGCGTTCGAAATCATCGACAATGCCGTGGACGAAGCACAAGCCGGCTACGCGAATAATGTGAGCCTAGTGCTGAACGGCGATGGCAGTGTCACGGTGCGCGACGATGGCCGCGGCATACCGACGGACATGCATGCCGAAGAGGGTGTATCGGCCGCCGAGGTGGTGCTGACGCGATTGCATGCGGGCGGCAAGTTCAACCAGAACTCCTATAAGGTTTCCGGCGGGCTGCACGGCGTTGGCGCGGCCGTGGTCAATGCGCTGTCCGAATGGATGGAGGTGCGCATCTGGCGCGGCGGGCTGGAGCATTTCATCCGCTTTGAGCACGGAGACGCGGTGGGGCCGCTGATCGTCGTGGGGCCCTCGGCGGAGACGCAGGGCACGCAGGTGACCTTCAAGCCGAGCAGCGGCACCTTTACCAAGGTGGAGTACGATTTCGCCATTCTCGAGCGCCGCCTGCGGGAACTGGCCTTTCTCAATTCCGGCCTGCGCATCGTGGTGCGCGACGAGCGGCATGCGCCGCCGGTAGTCGTGGATCTGTTCTACGAGGGCGGCCTGCGCGCGTTCGTCGAGTATCTCGATCGCGCCAAGGTGCCGGTGTTCACGCCTTGCATCAGCTCGATCACCGATGATGCGGCTTCCGGCATCCGCGTGGAGTTCGCCCTCTCCTGGAACGACAGCTTCCACGAGACGATGCTGTGCTTCACCAACAACATACCGCAGCGTGACGGCGGGGCGCATCTGGCCGGCTTCCGCCAGGCGCTCACGCGTATCGTCGGCAAATATGCCGACAGCATGGGCAAGAAGGAACAGCTGGCGCTGGTCGGCGACGACATGCGGGAGGGCATGACCTCGGTGCTGTCGGTGAAGGTGCCGGATCCGAAGTTCTCGAGCCAGACGAAAGACAAGCTGGTGAGCAGCGAGGTGCAGCCGGTGGTGCAGGCTGCGGTGGCCGATGCGGTGAGCCACTGGTTCGAGACGCATCCGAAGGAGGCACGCGGCATCATCCAGAAGGTGATGGATGCCGCCAGCGCACGCGAGGCGGCGCGCCGGGCGCGCGAGCTGACGCGGCGCAAGGGCGTGCTCGATATCTCCACGCTGCCGGGCAAGCTGGCCGATTGCCAGGAGCGCGATCCCGCCAAGAGCGAGATATTCCTGGTGGAGGGCGACAGCGCCGGCGGGTCGGCCAAGGGCGGGCGCGACCGCAAGACGCAAGCGATCCTGCCGCTGAAGGGCAAGATCCTGAATGTGGAGCGTGCACGATTCGACCGCATGCTGGGCAGTGCCGAGATCGGCACGCTGATCACCGCCTTGGGCACCGGCATCGGCCGCGGCGAGCCCGAGCAGGGCGGCTTCGACGTGACCAAGCTGCGCTACCACCGCATCGTCATCATGACGGACGCCGACGTGGACGGATCGCATATCCGCACGCTGCTGCTGACGTTCTTCTATCGGCAGATGCCCCAGCTGATCGAGCGCGGCCACCTCTACATCGCCCAGCCGCCGCTGTATCGCGCCAAGCGCGGTAACGACGAACGTTATCTGAAGAACGACGCGGCGCTCGACGATTACCTGCTCGACAAGGCGCTGGGCGGGAATGCCAGCCTGGTGCTGGCCGATGGTCGCCGCCTCGAGGGCGCGGAGCTTGCTGCCGAAGCGCGCTGGCTGCGCGACGTGCATGCCCATCTCAAGCGCCTGGCCGAGAACAACGTGCCGTTGGCGCTGCTCGAACAGGCGGCGCTGGCGGGCGTGCTGACGCCCGATACGGCGCGCGCGCAGGCCGGCGCGCAAAGCCTGGCGGCACGGCTGGACGCCGTGGCGCTGCCGCGGGAGCGCGGCTGGAAAGTGGCCGCCGACGCGAGCAGCCTGCAAATCGCCCGTGTGGTGCGGGGCGTGGCCGAGCGTTATACGTTCGACTCGGCCGCTCTGCGCAGCGCCGAGGCGCGTTGGTTGGCCGAGCGGGCCGATCGCCTGGCCGCGGCTTACGCCACGGCGGCGACCCTGAAGCTGGACAGCACGGAAATACCGGTCGCAGGCCCCGCGAGCGCATTCGAGCGCATGTTGCAGCAGGGCCGCCGTGGCCTGGCGCTGCAGCGTTTCAAAGGCCTGGGCGAGATGAATGCCGACCAGCTGTGGAAAACGACGCTGGACCCCGAGGCCCGCACGTTGCTGCAGGTGCGGATCGGCGACGTGGAAGAGGCGGGGCAGGTCTTCTCCACACTGATGGGCGACGTTGTCGAACCGCGACGTGATTTCATTGTCGGCAATGCGCTCAAGGTTGCCAATCTGGACGTTTGAGCTGGGTATGCGGTCCGAAGCCGGTCGCCACCGCCCTTAGAAGGTGGCTGCTTCCAACGGCGCCAATGCGAGAGGCGCCGTCGCTGTGGCGAGTGGTGTCGTGGCGGCCGACCTGACATTGCGGGCCAGGCACGCCGAAATGGCGAAGAGGAAATAGATCATTGGTTGGAAGGCGACGCCGATGAAGGCGCCGCAGACCATGAAGGAGAGCAGCGAGACTTGCAGGGCCCGTGCAAGGTCGCCGGCCCAGAGCAGGTCGTCGGATCTTCGGGCGGTGCCTGCCACACGCTGCAGGATGTAGAACGTGTATGCGGCGATGCTCAGGAACAGGATGAAACCGAAATAGCCTTGCTCGCCGAGGACTTCGAAATAGATGCTGTGGAAGGCGACGCCGTGCCGTATCTCGCCCGGCTGGCCGTCCTGGTCGGGCAAGGTGATCGTGTCGATCATGTAGCTGTTGAAGCCGCCGCCGAGCGGGTTGTGATTGACGTAATCGACCGTCCAGCGCCAGACGAGAATTCGGGCCAGGGCGGAGCTTTCGTTGTTGTAGTCGTTAATGGTGGAGATGCGGCTGGTCCAGGCGTCCGACGTTGTGAGCAGTATCGTGACCGCGGCAGCCGCTCCCACGAGCCCGTAGAGGAGCTTGCGGCGTGCGCGAAGCCACAGGCCGCCGCCCATCACCGCCATGCCTACGAGTCCGGTCCGCTCATACGTGCCTATGGCGGTGGCGACGGCACATGCCGCGAGCGCGAAGTAGCCGTTCCGCAGCAGCTTGAAACGGGGCAGGAGCACATTGTGCTCGCGCAGGAAGAGCAGGATGGGAACGAGCATGACGGTGACGGCGCATAGCGTGCTGCCTTCCGTCAGCAGCGAGTTGCCCGAGACGACGCCCAGGGTTCTGCCGTAGCCCCCGCCGCCGAGCATCGTCTTGATGCCGCCTGGAACGTAGTGCACGGCGAGTGAGAAGACGTAGATCTGCAGGGCCGCTTCGATCTGCACGCGGGTGCGGAATACCAGCGGCATGAAGGCGGCGAAGCAGAGTGTCTTGAAGGCTGGGTTCCATTTCTCCCAGGCCGGGCCGGGGAGCTCGGCCCAGATTGCGGTGGACAGCGTCACCCAGACGGCAAAGGCGAGAAGCAGCCAGCTCGTGACCGGCGGCGGTGTTTTTCGCGGGGCGGCGACGACGTAGCTGCCGATGGCGAGCACTGCGACGATCATGGAGGCGGGGATCAGCCCCAGTATGTCCGGTGCGATCGATTGGGGGCTGAACGTATCGACCCAGACGTAGGCCAGGCTGAGGAGGAAGGGCGCGGTGAAGCCGATGCCCAGCATCGCCACGTAGATGAGTGCAACGTAGAGGTCACGCATCCGGGGCTACCACGTATCCAGGTCGGTCGTTTGTTGCGTGCCCCAGGCGGGCGTCCAGGCGGGCGGCTCGTGATCGTCCGGCGGCGCGGCAGGGAGCAACACGGGTTTTGGCGGGGCCTGCCAGTGTCGCCGGTCGAGGCGAGACGCCCTCAGCATCATGAAAAGGCAGGCCAGCGTGCTGAACAGGATGGCGAGCGTGTCGACCATCGCTATGCGCCCTGCGAGGCGACGCTGACGCGGTCGAGACGCGGGCTTGCGATGCCGCGCCGGATGAGCCGTTGGCACGGCACCTCGACGAGCACGTGCAGCAGGATGGTCGTCAGCAGGACGGCCGCGAGATAGGTCGGGAAGACGATCGCAGGGGGAACGCCTGGCCTCACGAAGAGGAGCTTGACGACGTCCTTGACCAGGAAATGGGAGATGTACGTGGCGTACGATGCTTCGCCCAGCCATTGCAGCCAGTTCGCCCGCAGCGGCTTGGACCAGGCGGCGT
This sequence comes from uncultured Alphaproteobacteria bacterium, assembly GCA_963751795.1. Taxonomy (GTDB): domain Bacteria; phylum Pseudomonadota; class Alphaproteobacteria; order Acetobacterales; family Acetobacteraceae; genus BOG-908. The sequence continues at coordinate 68,779 of CAVVVI010000004.1, read as the reverse complement.
CGTCCGAAGCCGTCAGCAGCACGAGCGCTGCGAAGAGGAGAGGCACGATGGTGTAGTCGGGGAGCTGGAGGACGTAACCGGCGGCCAGGAGCGTGGCGCAGCACAGCAGGATGCCTGCGATGTGCCTTGGTGCGGCAAGCGCGGTGGTGGCTCGGCAGACGCAAATGCCGATGGAGAACTCAGCCACGCATCGGAGCATGCAGTAGCTCGGCCTCATCCAGCCCAGGCTGGGCGCGGCGACGAGGGTGCTTGCGACCGCGAAGGCGGCGGCGATCAGGGCCATTGTCGCGGCTTGGGGCCACCAGTTGCGGCGTGCGGACGGCAGGGAGACGACCAGCATCGGAAACAGGAGGTAGGCGAACCATTCCGTGCTGACGGACCAGGCTGGCACGTTGAGCGCCGCCTCGTGCGTGACGCCCCAGCTTTGGACGAGCCCCAGGCTGAGGAGGGCGTAGCTCCAGTCGATATCGCTCAGTTTGCCGGTTGGGCTATGGAGCACAGCGGCCAGCCTAACGGCGATGAAGGCGGCCAGGATCATGACGTGCAACGGGTAGATGCGGCTGAGCCTCAGCTGCAGGAACGAGGTGTAGTTGGACAGCCGGAAGTCGCTGCGGAACCAGCGCTCGTAATTGGCGGTCATGACGTAGCCGGACAGCACGAAGAAGAGGTCCACGGCGAGGTTGCCGTGATCCGCGGCCGTGGCGAGCGGGTTTTGTGCGGAGAGCGGCAGGTATTCCCGGAAATGATAGACGACGACCACCCATGCGGCGACGGCCCTGATGCCCGTGAGGGTTCTGGGCGGCTTGGCGGCGGGAGTGCGGGCGAGTGTCATCGGCAATGGGCCACGGCGGGGTTGGGCGGAGTGTCCGGGAAAGCGTGGCCGCTGTAGCCGATACGATCCGGGTTGGCTACGATTTCCATCTGCCTACCAGCATGCGCCGCGTGGGTTCTCAGTCATTCAGGCGCGTGAAGGTGAGCATTCGCTGGCCACGTGGGTGGTTCCAATCCTGTGCGCCGTGCAGGCGCCAGGGTGTGGTTCGGATCGCCTGTTCGAAATCCGAGACGCGGTAATGGAATGGGTCACGGTGGCCGTATGTCGTGAACTGGCCGGGTGGCTGCACCAGCGGCTCGGTGGCGCTTGTCGCCTCGGGTAATTCGAAGAATGACGCGAAGAACCTGGCCTCCGGTTTTGCGACCGCGGCGAGGTTTTCGAATGCCTGCCGGATGCGGTTCCAGTTGAGATGCGTGAACACCGAGACTGCGAGCAGGAAATCGAACTTCGTTTCGAACAGCGGGGCAACCGCGAAATCGGCGACGGCGGCGAGGTTCTCGCGCGGCAGCCTGGCCGCCAGGTTCAGCGGCACGATCTCTTTGGCGTAGCCGGCGTCGAGCAGCGACTGGTTGATATCGATGCCGAAGTAATTGCCGGCGTTCAGGTAGGGGATGAGGTGAACGCCCCCGCGCAGGCTGCCGCAACCGACATCGAGCAGGGTGTGTTCCGGGCGGAGGCCCTGGGACTGCATGAACGAGAGCTGAAGCGCCCCGATCAGGTCCCACCCGCCGCCGATGACGCCTCGGTGCCGGCCTTCGCTGACCGCTTTGGCCATGAAGCGGGGATTGTCGTAATTGCTGTCCATTCCAGACCCGCGGCGTGTGAGGCTTCGAGTATAGCAGATCTCGGGGTTGAAGTCGCTCGGCATCCGGGGCAGACGGCGTCGCGGCGCAGGGCGCCGGTGCTGGCCGCCGTGGCAGGACGCTGGCGCGGCTGATGGGGGAGTGCGAGGGAGTGCCATCGCCGCTACTGCGCGTCGCGTTGCTGCAAGGGCCGGGTGTGGCCGGGCCGAAGGCGGACATGCTGGGCCGGCTTGCGGCCGAGGCGCGCCGGGCGGCTGAGGGTGGGGCGCAGTTGCTGGTGGCGCCCGAGCTGTTCCTGACGGGCTACAATATCGGGCCTGCGGCCCTGCGCGCCGGGGCCGAGGCGGCGGATGGCGCCTCGGCGGGGGCGGTGGGGCGGATCGCGCAAGAATGCGGGTTGGCCGTGCTGTATGGCTATCCCGAACGCGGAGCCGACGGGGCGCTGTATAACAGTGCCTTGCTGATCGGCGCCGATGGGCGGCCTTCGGCGAATTACCGCAAGACGCATCTGTTCGGCGACATGGAACGCGCCACCTTCTCGCCGGGGACGCAGCCTTTCGTGCTGGCCGAGCTCGGCGGCGTTCGGCTGGGGCTGCTGATCTGCTATGACGTGGAATTTCCCGAGATGGTGCGCGGGCTGGCGGTGCGTGGGGCCGAGCTGATTGCGGTGCCGACGGCCCTGATGCGTCCTTATGATTTCGTGCCGCGGGTGATGCTGCCGACGCGGGCGTTTGAAAATCAGGTGTTCATCATCTACGCCAACCGCTGCGGCGATGAGGATGGGATGGTGTATGTGGGCGAGAGCTGCATCGTGGCGCCGGACGGCAGCGTGCTGGCGCGGGCCGGCGGGGGCGAAGCTTTGCTGACGGCGAGCCTGGACGCTGACGCGATGCGGGGCTCGCGCGCGGCCAATACCTATCTGCGGGATCGGCAGACGCAGCATTACCATGAGCCGGAACCGCGTTCGTGAGCGTGCTGCATCCGGCGACGCCGGAGACGCGGGAGGCCGAGCGCGCGATCACCACGTTCGGGCCGGATTTTCCGTTCCCCTTCGATGACTGGATCCGGCATCCGGCGGGGCTGGGCCGGCTGCCGGCGCACCGGCTGGGCGCCGAGGTGGCCGTGGTGGGCGGCGGCATTGCCGGCGTGGTGGCGGCGTATGAACTGATGCGGCTCGGCTGCAAGCCGGTGCTGTATGAGGCGGGCCGGCTGGGCGGGCGGCTGCGTTCCGAGCCGTTCGAGGGCGATAGCGGCATCATCGCCGAGCTGGGCGGGATGCGGTTTCCCAAATCGTCGGTCTGTTTCAACCACTACCTCGACAAAGTGGGGCTGCAGACGCGGCCTTTCCCCAATCCGCTCGATCCGGCCACGCCTTCGACGCTGCTCGATCTGGAGGGCGACCAGGTTTACGTGGAGGGCGACGCCAATCTGCCGCCGGTGCTGCAGGAGATTTCCGACGCCTGGCGGCTGGCGCTGGAAGACCAGGCGGATTTCAGCGCCGTGCAGCATGCCATCCGCACGCGCGATACGGCGACGCTGAAGCAGCTGTGGAATCGGCTGGTGCCGTTGTGGGACGAGCGGACGTTCTATGATTTCGTGGCGTCCTCGCGGGCGTTCCAGAGCCATCCGTTCCGGCACCGTGAGATTTTCGGGCAGGTGGGTTTCGGCACGGGGGGCTGGGACAGCGATTTTCCGAACTCGATGCTCGAGATCCTGCGGGTGGCGTTCACCAATCTGGACGAGGACCAGCGCATGGTGGTGGGCGGTGTGGAGCAGTTGCCGCGGCGGCTGTGGGCGCATGCGCCCGATGATTGCGTGCACTGGCCGGCCGATACCTCCTTGAGCACGCTGCATCAGGGATCGCCCAAGCCGGGGGTGACGGGCATTGCGCGGCATGGCGGCGGGCGCCTGGCGGTGACGGACCGTTGGGGCGGCACGACGCTGTACGATGCGGTGCTGGTGACGTGCCAATCGTGGCTGCTGACCACGCATATCGACACCGATGAGAGCCTGCTGGCGCAGCCACTGTGGATGGCGCTGGACCGCACGCGCTACATGCAATCCTCCAAGACGTTCGTGATGGTGGACCGGCCGTTCTGGCGCGATCGCGATCCGGTGACGGGGCGGTATGCGATGAGCATGACGCTGACGGACCGGCTGACGCGGGGCACGTATCTGTTCGACGAGGGCGAAGGCAGGCCGGCGAGCATCTGCCTGTCGTACTCGTGGATGGGCGATGCGCTGAAGGTGTTGCCGCTGCCGGTGGACCAGCGGGTTTCGCTGATGTTGCGGGCACTGGGCAAGGTGTATCCGAACGTGGATATCGCGCGGCACATCATCGGTAATCCGATTACCGTGTCGTGGGAGTCCGACCCGAATTTCCTCGGTGCATTCAAGGGCGCCCTGCCCGGCCATTATCGGTACAACCGCCGGATGTACTGCCATTTCATGCAGGATGGCATGCCGCCCGGCGAGCGCGGGCTGTTCCTGGCGGGCGACGGCATTTCGTGGACGCCGGCCTGGGCCGAGGGGGCGATCACCACGGCGCTGAATGCGGTGTGGGGGATCGTGCACCATCTGGGCGGGGCCAGTGCGGCGGGCAATCCGGGGCCGGGCGATGTGTTCGATGCGATCGCCCCGCTGGCGTTGCCGGATTAAGCGGATGGGGCCGGCTTGGGTGCCGGCTCATCCGAACTGCGCGCGCAGCACCTTCTTGTCGAGTTTGCCGACGCTGGTGCGGGCGATCGCTTCGACGAATTCGATCCGTTCCGGCACGGCGAATTTCGAGATGACGCCTTCTTCGACGCGCAGCAGGACGTGGGCCTGCAGCGCCTGCGCATCGGGCACGCAGCCGAGGCGGGGGACGACGATGGCGACGGGGCGTTCGCCCCAGCGTTCGTCCTTGACGCCGATGACGGCGACTTCGGCGACGCTCGGGTGTTCGGCGAGGATATCTTCGAGTTGCAGGCTGCTGACCCATTCGCCGCCGGTTTTCACCACGTCCTTGATGCGGTCGGTGATGATGAGGAAGCCGTGTTCGTCGATGGCGCCGATGTCGCCGGTGTGCAGCCAGCCGCCTTCCCACAGCGCGCTGCTGGCTTCGGGGTTGTCGAGGTAGCCCTGGGTGAGCCAGGGCGAGCGCATAACCACTTCGCCGGTGGCGACCCCGTCATGCGGCAATTCGCTGCCGTTGGCGTCGATGATGCGCACATCGACCAGCGGCACCGGGCGGCCGGCGCGGCAGCGATAGGTGAGCTCGGTCTCGCCGCCGTCGCGCAAAGCTGTCGGCAGCAAAGCGACGGTGCTGATGGGGCCGGTTTCCGACATGCCGTAGCCGGCGAACACGTCGATACCGCGGTCGAGCGCCGCCTGGGCCAGCGCGCGCGGCAGGGCGGAGCCGCCGATGATCAGGCGCCAGCCGCGCAGATCGACATCCTTGGCGGCGGCGAGGAACATCTGCAGGATGGTTGGCACGCAATGCGAGAAGGTGACGCCTTCCTGCACGAACAGGCGCACCAGCAATTCGGGGCTGTAGCGGCCGGGATAGACCTGCTTGAGGCCGCGCACCGTGCAGTTGAACGGATTGCCCCAGGCATGGACGTGGAACATGGGCGTGATCGGCATGTACACGTCGTCGGCCTTGAAGTTCATCGTGCCGAGGCCGGAGAGCGTGTGCAGGACGATCTGGCGGTGCGTGTAGTAGACGCCCTTCGGGTTGCCGGTGGTGCCGGTGGTGTAGAAGGTGGTGGCGCGCGTGCGTTCGTCGAAATCGGGGAAGACGTGGTTGGGGTCGGCGGCGGCGAGGAGGGCTTCGTATTCGCCGTCCCAGGCGAAATCATTGCCCGATGCGGCCTCGTCGGTGAGGCAGATGAAGCGGCGCGCGTGAGTGAGTTGCGGGCGCAGGGATTCCAGCAGCGGCAGGAAATCCGTGTTGCACAGGATCACCGCCGCGCGTGAATGGTTGAGCGTGTAGAGGATCTGTTCGGGCGAGAGGCGGACGTTGACCGTCATCAGCACCGCGCCGCTCATCGGGATGGCGAAGAAGCATTCGAGATAGCGGTGGCTGTCCCAATCCATGACGGCGACGACATCGCCATGTGCCACGCCCAGCGTGCCGAGTGCGGCGCCGAGGCGATGCACGCGCTGGCCGAATTCGCGGTAGGTGAAGCGTTGCAGGTCGCGGTAGACGATTTCCTGGTTCGGGTATTGCCGCAGCGGGGTGATCAGAAGCTGCTTGATGATCAGGGGGTAGTCATAGCCGAATTCTTCGATTGGGGCGGCACTCACCTGGCGTCTCCATATTGGCGGCGGATCTGCGGCGCCTGCCGTGCGGGAACGCGCATTGTGCCGCATGCGGCGCGATTGCGGCAATGAACTTCCTGACGGACTTCGCCGATCAGGCGGTGACGTTGCCGGCGGCCGGCGCCGTGCTGATGGTGCTGCTGGCCGGGCGCTGGTGGCGCGGTGCGTGGGCGTGGGCGCTGGGCGTGGCCGGTGTGCTGGGCGCCATGCTGGCACTGAAGCTGGTGATGTTCGCCTGCGGGGCGCGGCTGGATGGGTGGAGCACGCCCAGCCCGAGCGGGCATACGGCGGCGGCGGCGGTGGTGTATGGCGGGGCGCTGGCGTTGCTGGTGCGGCCGACGCGGCCCGGCGTGGGGGTGGCGCTGGGCGGCGGCGTGGTGGCGGCCAGCGTGGTGGCGCTGACGCGGATCGGGCTGGGCGTGCACACGGTGGGCGATGTGGCCGTGGGCGGCGTGGTGGGCGTGGCGGGTGCGGTGGGGTTGCGGCTGCTGGCCGGATTGCGGCCGCCGGGCGTGCCGGGGCGGCGGTTGGCCGGCGCGGCGCTGCTGGTGATGGTGGCGCTGCACGGGCAGCGGTTGCAGGCCGAGGCGGAGATCAGGCGGCTGGCGGTCGATATCTGGCCGCTGACGATGTGCCGGTGAGTGGGGGTGGCGCCCTGCCGGGGTGTGGCCCGGCAGGGCGGGTGTGATCAGCCGAACTGGTTCATGGTGTTGTGGGCGCCGCCGGCCTTGAGTGCGGCTTCGCCGGCGAAATACTCCTTGTGGTCGTCGCCCATGTCGGACCCGGCCATGTTCTGGTGCTTCACGCAGGCGATGCCCTGGCGCAGTTCCTGGCGCTGGACGCCCAGCACGTAGCCGAGCATGCCCTGGTCGCCGAAATACGTTTTCGACAGGTTGTCGGTGGACAGCGCCGCCGTGTGATACGTCGGCAGGGTGATGAGGTGATGGAAGATGCCGGCGCGCTTGGCGGCGTCGGCCTGGAAGGTGCGGATGCGTTCATCGGCCAGGCGGCCGAGTTCGGTGTCGTCGTATTCCACGCTCATCAGCTTGGCACGGTCGTAGGCCGAGACGTCCTGCTTGTCGGCGACCATCGCATCGTAGACCTGCTGGCGGAAATTCAGCGTCCAGTTGAAGCTGGGCGAGTTGTTGTAGGCGAGCTTGGCGTTGGGGATGACGGCGCGGATGCGATCCATCATGCCGGCGATCTGGCTGACATGCGGCTTTTCGGTTTCAATCCAGAGCAGGTCGGCGCCGTTCTGCAGCGAGGTGATGCTGTCGAGCACGCAGCGATCTTCGCCGGTGCCGGCGCGGAACTGGTAGAGGTTGCTGGGCAGGCGCTTGGGACGGAGCAGCTTGCCGCCGCGGTTGATGATGACGTCGCCGTTGTGGGCGGCGTCGGCGGTGACTTCCTCGCAATCGAGGAAGCTGTTGTACTGGTCGCCGAGATCGCCCGGGGTGTGGCTGACGGCGATCTGCTTGGTGAGGCCGGCACCCAGTGAATCGGTGCGGGTGACGATGATGCCGTCTTCGACGCCGAGCTCCATAAAGGCGTAGCGGCAGGCGCGGACCTTGGCGATGAAATCCTCGTGCGGGACGGTGACCTTGCCGTCCTGATGGCCGCACTGCTTTTCGTCGCTGACCTGGTTTTCGATCTGCAGGGCGCAGGCACCGGCTTCGATCATGCGCTTGGCGAGCAGGTAGGTGGCCTCGGCGTTGCCGAAGCCGGCATCGATGTCGGCGATGATGGGGACAACATGCGTCTCGTGGTTCTCGATACGCTCCATGATGGCGGCTTCGGCGGCGGCATCGTGCTTGGCGCGGGCGGCATCGAGTTCGCGGAACAGGCCGCCCAGCTCACGCGCATCGGCCTGGCGGAGGAAGGTGTAGATTTCCTCGATCAGCTTGGGGACGGAGGTTTTCTCGTGCATCGACTGATCGGGCAGCGGGCCGAATTCCGAGCGCAGGGCGGCGACCATCCAGCCGGAGAGGTAGATGTAGCGGCGCTTGGTGGTGCCGAAATGCTTCTTGACGGCGATCATCTGCTGCTGGGCGATGAAGCCGTGCCAGGCGCCGAGGGACTGGGTGTAGAGCGCCGGATCGGCATCGTAGGCGACCATGTCGGCGCGCATGATGCCGGCGGTGTAGCGGGCGATCTCGAGACCGGTGCGGAAGCGGTTCTGCAGGCGCATGCGGGCGACGGATTCGGCGCTGATGCCGGTCCAGGTGCCGTGCTTGCTGTCGATGAGGGCGGCGACCTTGGCCGTGTGGTCCCGATAGGGCGATGAGGAGGCGGGGATGGTGCCGGCCGAGCCTTCGGGGGCGAACACGGGGGTGGGGGTCGTCATGATCTGCGGTCCTTGGCGGTATGCTTGATTGCCCGATATCGGCTTTGGGAAGGGGTGAAGATAGGGCGCGCGGGGCAGTGGCGGCATTTTTCTGTCACGGCGATGACAGTAGAGGCTGTAAAGTTGTAAAGTTGGTAAAGCCGGGCGGCTGGTGCGCCGGCGGCCGGATTGCGGGGGTGGAATGGCGCGGCCTTTGATCGGACGGACGGTGCGGCGGCTGCGGACCGAGCAGGGGCTGAGCCAGCAGGCGCTGGCGGCCAAGCTGGGTATTTCGCCGAGCTACCTGAACCTGATCGAGCACGACCAGCGCAACGTGACGGCGAGCCTGGTGATCAAGCTGGCCGAGATGCTGCGGGTGGATCTGGCCGCGCTGTCGGGCGCGCAGGAGCGCGAGCTGGAGGTGGGGCTGCGGGAGGCGTTCTCCGACCCGCTGCTGGGGCATGAGCCGATCCCGGATGCCGAGCTGGAGGGGGTGGCGGCCAATCCGAACGCGGCGCGCGGCGTGCTGGCGTTGTATCGGGCGTGGCGGGTGGCGCGCGAGGATGCCAGCGGGCTGGCGCTGCCGAGCGGCCGGCGGATTTTGCTGCCGAACGAGGAGGCGCGCGACGTTTTTCATGAGCGGGCGAATTACTTCGCCGAGCTGGAGAGCGCGGCCGAGGCGATTGCGGCCAGCCTGAACGCGGTGCCGGCGGAGACCAATCATGCGATCGCGGAACGGCTGCGGCGGGTGCATGGGGTGAGCGTGCGGGTGAGCCCGATGGAGGATGCGCTGCGGCGCTACGAGCCGGAGACGCGGGCGCTGACGCTGAGCGAGCAATTGCCGCGCGAGAGCCGCGGTTTTCAGATGGCGTTCCAGCTGGTGCTGCTGGAGGCGCGCACCATGGTGGAAGCGCTGCTGGGGCGCATTGCGCCGAGCACGCCGGAGGCGGCGAGCCTGATCCGCATCGGGCTGCTGAATTACGCGCGCGGCCGCGTTGCTGATGCCGTACGGGGCGTTTCTGGAGAGTGCGCGGGCGTTGCGGCATGACGTGGACGCGCTGGCGGCGCGGTTCTGCGTGAGTTTCGAGCAGGCCTGCCACCGGCTGAGCACGTTGCAGAAAGCGGGCGCGCGGGGGTTGCCGTTCTTTTTTCTGCGGCTGGACCCGGCGGGCAATGTGAGCAAGCGGTTTTCCGCCGGCGGATTTCCGTTCGCGCGCTATGGCGGGAGCTGTCCGCGCTGGGTGGTGCATGCGGCGTTCGCCACGCCGGGGACGTTGCGGGTGCAGGTGGCGCAGTTGGGCGATGGGGCGACGTTCCTGTGCTTTGCCAAATGCATCGAGGGCGCGGCGGCCGCATGGGGCGAGCCGCCGCCCACGCATGTGGTGGCGATGGGATGCGACGTGGCGCATGCCGGTGAGGTTGTGTACGCCGACGGGCTGAATTTGGAGCAGGCGGCGGTGGGGATCGGGCTGAGCTGCCGGCTGTGCGAGCGGCAGCATTGCCGCAGCCGCGCGTTTCCGCCGCTGGAGCATCGGCTGGCGCTGGACCCCAATCTGGAGAGCGACAGCCCGTATCGTTTCGAGTCCGCGGCCGGGCGCGGGGGCTGAGGGGTTCAGCCGTCGTATTCGCGTAAGGGGGTTTCGACCAGTTCGGGCCATTCTTCCTGCGGCGGGTAGAGCGAGCCGTCGGGTGCCACGAGGTGGGGCGGGGTGATGATCAGGATGTCGTCGTGGACGCGGCTGAGATCGGGGGTGATCTGCAGTTCCTTGCAGATGCTGGCGAAGAGGTCGCCCACGAGGAGTTCGTGGTCCGGATCGAAGAGCAGCGCGTCGTCCATGCGTTCGGTGATGTTGCGTTCGATGGCGGGTGAGAGGGCCTGGGCTTTGGTGGCGTCCTTGAAGGCGCGCAGGAGTTTGGGGCGCCGCGGATCGGGCGGGGCGGAGTAGGCGTAGCGGAAGGGCGGGCGCTCGGGCGCGGCCTGGGCGGCGGCATCGGCGGCCAGGCGGGTTTCCAGCGCGATGGCGTGGCGGACGGCCGTGGCGGCGCGGAAGAAGGTGAGGGCCGGGTCGGTGCGGGGCGGTGGCGGGGCGGGCTCGGTGAGGCCTGGCTCGGCGGGGGCTAGCTCGGCGGGGGCTGACTCGGGGGCTGTGGCCGGGGTTTCGGGGGCGGCGGCGAGGTTGCGCAGGGCGCTGGCGTGGGCGGCTTCGGCCAGCGACAGGCCGAGCTCGACCAGGCGCTGGCAGGCCGCGAGGTTGCGGGCGAGGCGCGCGGCGGCGGCGGGGTCGGTGGGCTGGGGTGGGGTGATGGCGTTCATGGCTGTGAACGGAAGAAGAACACGGGTGGTGGGGGCTGGGCAACGGATTTCGGTTCCGCGGGGTGATGGGGGTGGGGCGCTGCGCAAGGCTGCGGGTTGATGGTTTGGGGCGGGTGGCGGGCACTCGGCGGGGCGGATGAGAGATGGGCTGCCGGACCGTTCGCGCTTTTTGCGCGGTGTGGCTCTGCTGCGGCACCCGGGGGAGACCGTGGCGAGCGGGGGCGGGGGGGAGCGGCGCGAGGCTTGGTGCGTGCTGCTGCGGCGGTGACGATCCCGGTGGGCGTGTGGCAGTTGCGTCGGATCGGCCGTGCTTGTCGCGGCCTCTAGCGACGTTTGGGGCTTGCGCGTGCGGTTCGTGCGGGTTCGCTTATTTGTCGAAGGTGGGCGTCGGCTTCCAGGAGGCCGGTTTGGGTTCGCCTGAATTGATGTAGAGGGAATCCGTAGTCAGGGACAGCCAGAGATGGTGTTTCGCGATCCAGTCCATGCCGAGGATCATGTCGAACTCCTCGTCGCGGTTAAAATACTCGGCGACATCGACAGGGAAGTTGCGTTCGATGTCTTCGCCGACGACCAGTTCGGCCACGTTGTGACGGCGCACTTTCCTGGTTCGGCCGTCGATGGATTTCATGGGGCCGAAGGGATCGCGGTCGAGTTCGGCGTTGGTGATGCCGGCTTTGTGGGCGCCGGCCCGGGTGAGGTAGGAATGGCTGGCACCGGTATCGAGCAGGGCGACCAGTGTGCCACCGTCGAACTGTACGGGGATGGTGAGTTGCAGATCGCCCTTTGGCTTGCCGTCGCCCATGAGGTCCGGCAGGCCGCGGGTGATTGCGAGCCCGGTGGATTTCGTGGTCCAGGCGGGATCGACGTCGGTGCAGTTCTGCGTCTGAAACGCCGTCATCTTGTCGTGCGGAAAGTCGAGGTCCCAGTCGAAGCCATCCAGCAGGTCGAGGCCGAGGTTGGCGCCGATGGCGGTGCTGCTCCGTACGAAGTCGAGCACCGCGACCGCCGGCGGCAGCGTCGTCTTGAAGCCGCCATATTGAATGGTGTGGGCGAATGCCAGCTGGACGTCGAAGCCGCCGGACATGCCGGACATGCGCATCGGCCTTAATTGTGGGTTTGTGCGCAGCCCGGCTTGGTTGGCCAGTGCGTGGGTGATCGCCGTGATGTCCGCGCCGGTATCGAGCACGGCGATGGTTTGGACATCGTTGATTGCAAAGGGAACGATAGCGACCTTGCCGAGCGTGCGTATCGGCACCTGGGTGAACTTGACCATCCGGCAGGGTTTGGCTGGATCGACGCTGTTACGGAGGGCGAGATAGGACCTGTCGGGGATGGGCGGCTGCGTTTGGCAGCCGGTTGCCGACGCGATGAGGCCGGTGAGTGTGGCCAGGGCGACCAGGCGCGACAGGCTGGCTGGGAGCTTGCCCGATGACGCCCCGTCGTTGATGTCGCCGCGATGCTTGCCGGTCGGGTGCTGCGCGCCTCGCTGTGCCGCGATCAGGTGGAGCAAGCGGGCGTGCGGCGTGCCGAGCGCGCTGTCACAGCTGGCCGGTGCTGTGCGGGCGGCTGTCGGCGCGGCGGTGGCCGGCTGGCTGTTGGCGCCCCTGCCCGACATGGAGGCGCCGCGAGGGCGAGCCTGGACCGTTCGACCCTGTTTCAGGCCGCCTATGGCGTGTTTGGCCCAACCCATCGTGCCGCGCGCGAACGCTTCCCTCAGATCCGTGGTCTGTCGGGGACGATGCGTAGGCTTTTATGTGCGGGTTTGCAACGATCGCGTCGACGGCTTTGGCGGGCGGTGGCGGGCCGGCGTTCAGTGTTGGCGCGGGGTGACGACGGTTCTGACGATATCGGGCACGAACGGCGCGGGGGCGGGGTTGGAGGACGGGTCCGCAGCGGGGTCGGGCGGGGTTGCGTCCGCGGTGGTGTCGTCGGGCGTGTCGCCCTGATCGTCGGTGGTGTCGCTGCACCGCAGGCCGTGCGCGGATGCCAGGAACGCGGGGTGAAAAGCGCGGATTGCGTGGCGGCCTGTGGGCGCCGTGGCGTGTGCGACCGGGTTCATGACGCATCTCCTGCTCGGGTGATTGCGGGTACGCGGTGTGGGCCGAACGTAGCGGCGGGTGGCGCGCGGCGCCAGCTTCTTGTTGCGCCGGATGCTACTTGGTGCAGTGTTGCCCGGCGATCTTCGCGAGCGGCTCACCTGAACCCGGTGGTGCATACCGATGTCTGCAGAGTTGATGGGCGATACCGAAGAGGGTGCGCCGGAGCCGGTGGTTGGGGGCGAGCTGCCGGTTTCCGGATCGTTTGCCAGTGCCGAATACGTGGCGATGCATGCGGCGCGCGGCGACGCGGTGCTGGCGGCCAAGGCGGGCGCGTATTTCGAAAGCCAGTCGCGGCTGGTGGAGATGCAGACCGAGCATCTGCACGAGCAGCGGCGGCTCGTGGTTTCGTGCATGCGGCTGAAGCGGCGTTCGGAGTGGCTGCGCATCGTGGCGCAGTTTTTCATTACCGTGTCGGTGGTGATCGTTTCGGGCTATCTGGTGCTGATGCTGCGCGATGCGGCCGAGACGCGCGCGGTGATCGTGGAGCCGTTCGATACGCCGCCGGCGATGGCGGCCGATGGGCGTTCGGGCAAGGTGGTGGCCGGCGCTTTGCTGGACCAGCTGATCCGGATGCAGCTGGCGACCCAGAGCTCGCAGGCCAAGCGGGAGCTGGCCGATAGCTGGAGCAACGACATCAAGGTGGAGGTGCCGACGACGGGCATTTCGATCGGCGAGATCGACCGGTTGCTGCGGCGCCGGCTGGGGCACGAGATTCATATCGGCGGCGATCTGGTGCAGGGGCCGCAGGGAAGGCTGGAACTGACGGTGCGCGCGGTGGGGATCATGCCGCGTACGTTCGAGGGGGCGGCGGGCGATCTGCATGCGTTGACGACGCAGGCGGGCGAGTATGTATACGGCCAGACGCAGCCGGCGTTGTTCGCGCTGTATCTGAACGGCGCCGGGCGGAGCGCGGAGACGCTGGCGTTCGTGAAGGGCGCGATGCTGACGGCGCGTGCCGACGACCGGCCGTATCTGCTCAACGCGTGGGCCGAAGCCCTGGCCAATACGGGGGCGCCGCCCGGGCAGGTGCTGGCGCTTGAGTTGCAGGCGCTGGCGCTGAAGCCGGATTACTGGACGGTGTATGCCAACGCGATTTCGGACACGCGCAACCTGCCCGACGAGGAGGGGGCGTGGCGGCTGGGCGAGGCGATGCGCCGGGCGGCGGGCGGGCGGCCGGGTGCGGCTTCGGAGCTTTCCTACGCGGTGTGGGACCTGATGACCGGCAACATGCTGGCCGCGCGCGATGCGCTGGTGGCCGATGCCGAGGCGCATGCCGGGGTGGGCACGGTGACGGGCACGGCGGCGCCGGCCATCGCGGGGTGGACGCTGCTGCTGCACGATGCGGCCAGCACGCGGGCGCAGTTGGCGCTGTTCGACATGAAGGACCGTTCGACGGTGGCGGCGGCGCATTTCATTACCGGCAAGCTGGCCGCGCTGGCGGGCGATGCGCCGGGCGCATTGCGCGAGCTGGAGTTGTGGGCGCAGGCCAATGCCGATCCGGCGATCTCGCAGGGCGATAACAGCTATCATTGCGAGTTGGGGCAGGCCGAGGCGGCGGCCGGCGCGGCGGTGCGGGCGGATGCCTCGTTTGCGGCGGGCGGAAAGTTCGTCGATTGCATCAGGTTCCGCGCCGATGCGCTGGATCACCGTGGCGACTGGGCGGGGGCGCAGCGCGGCTATGCGGAGGCTGTGGCGTTGGCGCCCGATCTGCCGGCGGCTTATCTCTCGTGGGGGTTGGCGCTGGCGCGGCATGGCGATGCGGCGGGCGCGATGGACAAGGTGGCGGCCGCCCACCGGCTGGGGCCGCATTGGGCCGATCCGTTGAAGGCGTGGGGCGATCTGCTGGCGCAAGGCGGGCGGTGGCGGGAGGCGCGGGAGAAGTATGACGCGGCGTTGCGCTATGCGCCGGCCTGGCCGGAGTTGCGGGCGGCGCGCGATGGGCGGGGTTAGCGAAGGCCAGGGGCGCTGCCCCTGGACCCCGTTGGGGTCTGAAACCCCAAACCCCCCAAACATTAGGATTTCAAAGGCTCGCCTTTGATGGGGTCAAGGGGCAAAGCCCCTTGCCTTAAAAGCGCTTAGCCAGGCCGGTGTAGAGTTGCAGATTGGGCGCGGCGCGGTTGAGGCCGATATTGGTGCCGAGATCGAGCTGGAGCGTGCTGGTGAGCAGCCAGGCGATGGCGGCGTCGGCCGTGTAGGCGGGCGGTATGCGGCGGTCGGCGCCGCGGGAGGCGGCGAGTTCGGCGAACAGGGTGACGGTTTTGCTGGGGCTGTAGCCGAGATCGATGACGCCGGTGGCGTTGAGGTGGTGGCCGGCATCGGCCTGGTTGGTGAGCACGTCGAGCTCCGGGGCGAGCGTGAGGACGAGATTGGCCGGGAGCGGGAGCGCGTAGGGGGCCACGATGCCGCCTTCGGTGTGGCCGTTGCCCAGGCCGGCGGCGGCGGTGGGGAATTTTACGTAGGGGATGAGTGCGAGGGCGGCGCCGCCCTCGTTGCCGAACAGGTTGATTTTGGCGCGCAGCAGGACGTCGCCGGGGCCGTTGGCCGATGGGGTGGTTGGGTTGCGTGGGGTGGTGCTGAGCCAGTTGTAGCCGGTGAATTGCAGCTCGGCGTCGATGCTGTTGGTGAGGCCGAGTTTGAGCACCGGGTCGAACGCCTGGACGAGGCGGGTGGTGGTGCCGCCGGCGGTGGTGTGGGTGTAGGCGACGAGATCGGTTTCGATCTGCCAGGCGCCGGCATCCACCGTGATGGGGCCGGTGCTGCGGGTGGGGCGGTCGGCGCTGAAATCGCGCAGGTCGGCGGCGGGTTTGGGGTTGAAGAGGGTGTAGCCGCTTTTGTCGGGTGGCGGGGGGGCGGGTTGGGCGTTGGCTGGCGGGGTGGCGAGGGCGAGGGTGGCGAGGGCGAGGGTGGCGGCACGGTGGTGGGTGCGGTGGCGGGTGGTTGGGGGCGGCATGGTGGGGCTTTGGAGACTCGCGGTAATCGAGTCAACGAATGATTGTTGCATCATTGGCAAGCGCGTTACGCTACTCGGCAGCCGCTTGACGCAATCCGGCATCTTGGCGAATTAGTCGGTTTATCGGAGGTTTGCGGCCTGGCCCGCACTAAAGCGCGCCGGATTGTGCCACTTCGGAGAGGGTTGCGTTTGCGGCGGTCGGAAGGTTTGAAGCCCGGTTACTGCACAGCGTAGTGGCGGAAAACAACGCATGTTCAAATCAGGGGTTGTTGTCCACCTGAACCCCGTCGAGAGACCGAGCCAGGATGCTTAGGTGGAAGCCGGCTACGGGCTGAAATCTGTGATCGACGAGCCGATATGCAGCGAAGAGCTTGTCGGACCCATAATGGATACCGAAGCCGGCAGTTCCTATTTTTCCGAGCAGCAGATCATTGCCGATCTCGACCGGCATGAAGACTGTTTTCCAGTCGACGAAGCTACGCAGACTGCCGTCGTGATCATTCTTGCCGAACGTCGGCAAATTGTCGTCAAGGATTTTTCTTTGCTCGGCCAATTGCTTCATTGCTGTCCATCGGTTCTGCTTTTCCAGTGTGAGATCGTCAGCTCGAGGCGGATATGTCGCGTTATTGCCGGCGTGACGTGAATTGGCTGCTTCTACGGCGAACCTTTCCAAATCCTGACATCCGGCGCCATTGCAAAACCGCCTGGTGATGCCGAAAAGCGGCGTGGTCTCGATCGATAACCTGCATGTCTTGCCCCAAATGGATCCAGATCGCACTGCTACGTATAAATAGAGGCGATTATCCGTTTCGTTGTGCTCTGTTTCGAACAGCGCTGGAGTGTTGTTCACCGTAACCAGCTGGACGTTATCGTCGGCGCAAAGCTCGGCCTCTCCGCCCTGAAAGCGCTTTGGGAGCGCGATTGCCTCGCTCAGCTCGGCGGTTATTTTGTAAAGCTTCGGGAGCTGGCAGTTGAGCGAGCCTGTGTAGGTGCTTTTCAGGATCAGGCCGGCTACCGATTCGGACTGCAGGCTCAGCACAGACCCTGGAAATGCGGCAATCACCTGGTCCATGGACATTGCGCTCAATCTCGTCCCACGAGGCGGAAACGAAGATGCGATGGCATCGCATGCGGTTTGGTGGGAAGGCGTTTCGGCGCGAGCGGCAGAAAGGGTTGTGAGAGCCGCCAAGAGGCCGGCCAGGGCGCGTTTTTTCGGCATCAATCTCTTCTCCTCCGCCCCCCGCCCTTTCGGTCACGGTAAGGCCACGGCCGTCATCCCGGCAATCCGAGGCTGGCCTACCCGGAGGCGCGGCCAAGATCGGGGTCTGGGGCCTTCCGGCCCCAGCGGGGTCCAGGGGCAGAGCCCTTGGCCTTCCCTGCGCCTTGACTTTTCGTGCCCATCCTTCCAGACCTCGCCCCCAACGGGCTAGCCAAGGCAAGCACGGTCCTCGCCTTATGCGGGGGAGACGCCGCTCCGCGAGGGTTCGCGCAGCGGCGGTTTCTGTTTTGGAGGGTTGGCATCTGATGTTCGACGCGCTGTCGGACAGGCTTTCGGGCATCTTCGATGGGCTTCGCAAGCGCGGGGCGCTGAGCGAGGGGGATGTGACCGAGGCGCTGCGCGAGGTGCGCCTGGCGATGCTGGACGCCGACGTGGCGTTGCCGGTGGTGAAGGATTTCGTGGCCGCGGTGCGGGCGCGGGCGATCGGTGCCGAGGTGCTGGACGCGGTGTCGCCCGGCCAGCAGGTGGCCAAGATCGTCAACGACGCGCTGGTGGAAGCGCTGGGCGGGGCTGGGGCGGTGCCGCTGAACCTGGCGGCTGCGGCGCCGGTGCCGATTTTGATGGTGGGCTTGCAGGGCTCGGGCAAGACGACGACCAGCGGCAAGCTGGCGCTGCGGCTGGCGACGCGCGAGCGCAAGCGGGTGCTGCTGGCGAGCCTGGACGTGCAGCGGCCGGCGGCACAGTTGCAGCTGGCGCAATTGGCCGAGCGGGCGGGTGTTTCCAGCCTGCCGATCGTGGCCGGCGAGGGGCCGGTGGCCATTGCGCGGCGGGCGATGGAGGCGGGGCGCCGCGAGGGGTTCGACGTGGTGATCCTCGACACCGCGGGGCGGCTGTCGATCGACCAGGCGCTGATGGACGAGGTGCGCGAGGTGCGCGCCGTGACCAACCCGGCCGAGACGCTGCTGGTGGTGGACGCCATGACCGGGCAGGACGCGGTGCAGACGGCGCGCGCGTTCAACGAGACGGTGGGCGTGACCGGCATCGTGCTGACGCGGATGGATGGCGATGCGCGCGGCGGTGCGGCGCTGTCGATGCGGCATGTGACGGGCGCGCCGATCAAGTTCTCGGGCAGCGGCGAGAAGATCGACGCGCTGGAGGAATTCCATCCCGAGCGGGTAGCCGGGCGAATTCTGGGGCTGGGCGACATCGTGGGCCTGGTGGAGCGGGCCGGCGAGACGATCGACCAGGACGAGGCCGAGCGGCTGGCTAAGCGGATGATGCGCGGTGCCTTCACGCTGGAGGATTATGCAGCGCAGCTCAAGCAGATCAGCAAGATGGGGTCGATCAGCTCGATTTTGGGGATGCTGCCGGGCATGGGGCAGATGAAGGCGCAGGTGGAGGCGGCCAACATCGACACCAGCGTGTTCAAGCGGCAATCGGCGATCATCGGCAGCATGACGGTGAAGGAACGCCGGACGCCGGAGATCATCAAGGCGAGCCGCAAGAAGCGGATTGCGGCGGGCAGCGGGACCAGCGTGCAAGAGGTCAACAAGCTGCTCAAGCAGTTCGACGACATGGCGACGATGATGAAGCGGATGGGCAAATTGGGACAGAAGGGGCTGATGCGGCAGGGCATTGGCGCGTTGATGCCGAAGGGCATGGGCGCGCAGCGCCCGCGCGGCTTCTGAGACCCGGCGTAACACTGACAAACGGAAGGTTATAGAGATGAGCTTGAAGATTCGACTGGCCCGTGCGGGCGCCAAGAAGCGGCCCTACTACCACATCGTTGTGGCCGACAGCCGCAGCCCGCGCGATGGGCGGTTCATCGAGAAGGTTGGCAGCTACAACCCGATGCTGCCGGCCGAGCATGACGAGCGCATCCGGCTGTATGGCGAGCGGATCAAGCATTGGCTGGATCATGGTGCGATCGCGACCGACCGGGTGGCGAAGTTCCTGAGCAATGCGGGCATGATGGCCAAGCGCGTGTATGCCGAGCAGCCGATCCAGTCGGCGCCGAAGAAGAAGGCGCAGGAGCGGGCCAAGGCTGCGGCCGGCGCTGCGGCGGCCTGACCGGACGGTGATGCCGGGCGCGCGCATCCTGATGGGCGTAGTGGGTCGGCCGCATGGCGTGCGGGGGCTGGTGCACGTGCACAGCTATACGGCGGCCCCGGCCGATCTGGCGCGCTACAACCCGCTGCTGGACGCGACCGGGCGGGCGTGGAGCGTGGCGTGGCGCGGCGAGGGTGTGGCCGAGCTGCGCGATGGCGCGGGGCGGGCGGTGGCCGACCGCACCGAGGCCGAGCGGCTGGTGAACACGCAGTTTTTCGTGGAGCGCGACCGGCTGCCGGCGGCCGATGGCGACGAGTTCTATCTGGCCGATCTGGTGGGGATGGAAGCGCGCGACGCGGGCGGTGCGGCGATGGGCCGGGTGGCCGCCGTGCATGATTACGGCGCGGGCACCAGCCTGGAGATCGAGCGCGGGGCCACGCGCGCGCTGGTGGTGCCGTTCACGCGGGCGGCGGTGCCCGAGGTGGATGTGGCCGGTGGGTGGCTGCGCGTGGTGCCGCCGGCCGAGGTGGAGATGGGCGAGGTGGCGGGGTGAGCTGGCATGCCTCGGTGCTGACGCTGTTTCCGGAGATGTTTCCGGGGCCGCTGGGGCAGAGCCTGGCGGGCCGGGCGCTGGCGGCCGGGGTGTGGCGGCTGGATGCGCGCGACATTCGCGCCAGTGCGGTGGACCGGCACCGGAGCGTGGACGACACGCCGTTTGGCGGCGGGCCGGGCATGGTGTTGCGGCCCGACGTGGTGGGGGCGGCGCTGGCTGCGGTGCAGGACGGCCGGCCGGTGGTGTACATGACGCCGCGGGGCCGGCGACTGGGCCAGGCCGATGTGGCACGGTTTGCCGCCGGGCCGGGCGTGGTGGTGCTGTGCGGGCGTTACGAGGGCGTGGACCAGCGGGCGATCGAGGCGGCCGGGGCCGAGGAGGTGAGCGTGGGCGACTACGTGCTCTCGGGTGGCGAGCTGCCGGCGATGGTGCTGCTGGATGCGGTGGTGCGGCTGCTGCCCGGGGTGATGGGTGCGGCCGAGAGTGCGACCGAGGAGAGTTTTTCGGCCGGGCTGCTGGAATATCCGCACTATACGCGGCCGGCGGAGTGGTGCGGGCGGGCGGTGCCGGCGGTGCTGCTGTCGGGCAACCACGCGGCGATTGCGGCGTGGCGGCGGGCCGAGGCGGAGGCAGCGACGCGGCTGCGCAGGCCTGACCTGTGGGCGGCCTATGCGAAGGATGTTGCGCCGGGGTTGGGCGCATCTTAATCAAACTACACGACGAAGGATTGTGACGATGAACCTGCTGCAGACGTTCGAGGCCGAGGAGATGGCGAGGTTGAGTGCCGCGCGTGCGGTGCCGACCTTTGCGCCCGGCGACACGCTGAAGGTTTCCGTGCGCGTGGTGGAAGGCGAGCGGACCCGTGTGCAGGCTTACGAGGGCGTGTGCATCGCGCGCAGCAATCGCGGGCTGAACAGCAGCTTCACGGTGCGCAAGATCAGCTATGGCGAGGGCGTGGAGCGGGTGTTTCCGCTGTATTCGCCGCAGATTGCCGAGATCGAGGTGGTGCGCCGCGGCGACGTGCGTCGGGCCAAGCTGTATTATCTGCGCGGCCGCCGCGGCAAGTCCGCACGCATCGCGGAAAAGGCCCGCGAAGTGCCCAAGGAAGTAGCCGCCGCGGAGTAAAGGGCGAAGCCGGGGCCCGGGGACAAGTCCCCGGCGGGGCCAGGGGCAGAGCCCCTGCCCTTCTCTAGCCGTCGCCCAGGGAGCCAGCTTTATGCCCAGAACGCTGTTCGACAAAGTCTGGGACGCGCACGTCGTTGAGCGGTTGGAGGACGGCACGTGCGTGCTGTATATCGACCGGCATCTGGTGCACGAGGTGACGAGCCCGCAGGCGTTCGAGGGGCTGCGGCTGGCTGGGCGGCGGGTGCGGCGGCCGGAGGCGACGTTGGCGGTGACCGACCACAACGTGCCGACGAGCGACCGGCGGGCGGGGATTGCGGAGCCTGCGAGCCGGCTGCAGGTGGAGACGCTGGAGCGCAACGTGGCGGCGTTCGGCGTGCCGTATTTTCCGCTGCTGGATGCCAGGCAGGGGATCGTGCACATCGTGGGGCCGGAGCAGGGCATTTCCCTGCCCGGCATGACGATCGTTTGCGGGGATTCCCATACCTCGACGCATGGGGCGCTGGGAGCGCTGGCTTTCGGGATCGGCACCAGCGAGGTGGAGCATGTGCTGGCGACGCAGACGCTGCTGCAGCGCCCGGCGAAGAACATGCTGGTGCGGATCGATGGCCGGCTGGGGGCCGGGGTGACGGCCAAGGATCTGGTGCTGGCGGTGATCGGGCGGATCGGCACGGCGGGCGGCACCGGGCATGTGATCGAGTTTGCTGGGGCCGCGATCCGGGCGCTGGACATGGCCGGGCGGCTGACGGTGTGCAACATGGCCATCGAGGCCGGCGCGCGGGCGGGGATGATCGCGCCTGACGAGGTGACGTTCGAGTATGTGCGCGGGCGGCCGTTCGCGCCGGCCGGGCAGGCGTTCGAGGATGCGGTGGCGTATTGGCGCGGCCTGGCATCCGACGCGGATGCTGCGTACGACACGGTGGTGGTGATGGATGCCGCCGAAGTGGCGCCGATGGTGAGCTGGGGGACCAGCCCGGAGGCGGTGGCGCCGATCACCGGCGTGGTGCCCGACCCGGCGGGCGTGGCCGATGCGGCCAAGCGGGCCGACATGGTGCGCATGCTGGATTACATGGCGCTGGCGCCGGGGCAGCGCCTGGACGGCGTGCCCGTGGACGTGGTGTTCATCGGCAGCTGCACGAACGGGCGGCTGGAGGATATCCGGGCGGCCGCCGACGTGGTGCGCGGGCGGCGGGTGGCGGCGGGCGTGCGGGCGATGGTGGTGCCCGGATCGGGGCTGGTGAAGCTGGCTGCCGAGGCCGAGGGGCTGGACCGCGTGCTGACCGAAGCCGGGTTCGAGTGGCGCGAGCCTGGCTGTTCGATGTGCCTGGGGATGAACCCGGACCAGCTGGTGGCCGGGCAGCGCTGTGCCAGCACGAGCAACCGCAATTTCGAGGGGCGGCAGGGGCCTGGGGGGCGGACGCATCTGCTATCGCCGGCGATGGCGGCGGCGGCCGCGGTGACCGGGCGGCTGTGCGACGTGCGGGCGCTGGCCTGATGCGCGCGTTTACGGTGCTGACCGGCGTGGCGGCGCCGTTGCCGATGGCCAATGTGGACACCGACAAGATCATTCCGGCGCGGTTTTTGAAAACCATCGAGCGCAGCGGGCTGGGCGTGCATCTGTTCGATACGCTGCGTTATGACGCGAGCGGCGCCGAGCGGGCGGATTTCGTGCTGAACCAGCCGGCCTATCGCCACGCGGAGATCCTGATTGCGCATGAGAATTTCGGCTGCGGCTCCTCACGCGAGCATGCGCCGTGGGCGCTGCTGGATTTCGGCATACGCTGCGTGATTGCGCCGGATTTCGCCGACATCTTCCACAGCAACTGCTTCAAGAACGGCGTGCTGCCGGTGGCGCTGCCGCGGGCGGTGTGCGACGTGCTGATGGGCGATGCGGCGCTGGGCGGCAATGCGCGGCTGACGGTGGATCTGGAGCGCTGCGTGGTGGTGCGGCCGAACGGCGCGGAGATCGCGTTCGGGGTGGATGCGCTGCGGCGGCGGATGCTGCTGGAGGGGCTCGACGAGATCGGGCAGACGCTGCAGCGTGGCGCCGCGATCGAAGCGTTCGAGGCGCGGCGGGCGGCCGAGCAAGCCGTGGCTGCCGCGGATCGGCGTGGAGTAAAGGGCCTTGAAGGCAAGGGGCTTTGCCTCTTGACCCCATCAAAGGCGAGCCTTTGAAATCCTTCACAAAGAAATGGGGGTTTGGGGTCTCAGACCCCAACGGGGTCCAGGGGCAGAGCCCCTGGGCTTGAGAGCGAGTGCCGCGACGAGGGGGGATTGCAACGATGGACGTACACAAGAAGCTGCTGCTGCTGCCGGGGGACGGCATCGGCCCCGAGGTGATGCGCGAAGTGAAGCGCGTGATCGACTGGCTGGCGCGGCGGCGTGGCGTGGTGTTCGAGGTTGAGGAGGATCTGGTGGGCGGGGCCGCGATCGATGCGCGTGGCACGCCGCTGGCCGACAGCACGCTGGCGCTGGCGCGGGCGGCCGACGCGGTGCTGTTCGGCGCGGTGGGCGGGCCGGCCTGGGCGCATCTCGGCTTCGACATGCGGCCGGAGATCGCGATTTTGCGGCTGCGGCAGGAGCTGGGGCTGTTCGCCAATCTGCGGCCGGCGATCGTGTACGATCCGCTGGTAACGGCGAGCACGCTGAAGCCGGAGATCGTGCGCGGGCTGGACCTGATGATCGTGCGCGAGAGCACCGGCGGCATCTATTTCGGCGAGCCGCGCGGGGTGGAGACGCTGGCGGATGGCTCGCGGCGTGGGGTGAACACGGAGGTTTACACCACCGGCGAGATCGAGCGGGTGGGGCGCGTGGCGTTCGACCTGGCGCGCACGCGGCAGAAGCGTGTGGCCAGCGTGGAGAAATCCAACGTGATGGAGACCGGGCTGCTGTGGCGCGAGGTGATGAGTGCGCTGCAGGCGGCGGAATACCCTGATGTGACGCTGGTGCATGTGCTGGCCGATAATTGCGCGATGCAGCTGGTGCGCCAGCCGTTGCAGTTCGACGTGATCGTGACGACCAATCTGTTCGGCGATCTGCTCTCGGACCTGGCGGCGATGCTGACGGGCAGCCTGGGAATGCTGCCTTCGGCGACGCTGGGTGCGGTGCAGGCGGATGGGCGGCGGCATGCGCTGTACGAGCCGATCCATGGCAGCGCGCCCGACATTGCCGGGCGGGGGATAGCCAATCCGCTGGCCGAGATCCTGAGTTTTGCGCTGCTGCTGCGCTACTCGTTCGACATGGCGGGTGTGGCCGGTGAGCTGGAACGCGCGGTGGTGCGGGTTCTGGGCAACGGGTTGCGGACGGCCGACATCATGGCGCCGGGGGCGGCACGGGTGGGGACCGGGGTGATGGGCGAGGCGGTGCTGCGGGAGCTGGACAAGGCGGGGGGTTAGCGCAGAGGCGGGTCGGGTTGCGCTGAACGATCGGTTCAGCGGCGGGGCCGGAGACGTCCGCGGATCGGCGAGGACTGACGGGGCGCCAGTGCTTCTTCGACGAAGCGATGTTGCGAGGGGCTGGCGCTTATTCACCAGGCCGTCGCGACCGGCCGCCGATCATCGTTTGCGGCAACGTGATGGCCGCGTGTCGCCGTGCGCAGCCGTGGGCGCTCAGGCGATTGCGCGTGATGGCGGCGTGATGACGGCGCGGTTGGCGCAGAGGCGGAGCATCAGGCCCAGGACGAGCAACGGCGTAATCACCGAGATGTGGAACACGTAAGGCGGGTTGACGGCCGTTGCCGACCAGACCGCGCATGCCAGCAGGGCTTCGTATCGGCGGAACGGGCGGCGGTAGCCCTGCATCAGGACGAGCATGGCGGCGATGCCGAGCATGATGGCGTCGTAATTGCCGACATGGGCGGCGGCGAGAATCATGCCGCAGAGCAGGACGGCGAGCTTTTCGGGCATGGTGATGGTGCTGCGGAAGGCGATCCAGACCAGGGTGGCGGCGGCGAGGATGGCGGCGAGCTGGCCGGCATTGGCTGCGGCGTCGGGCAGGCCCAGGAGATGCAGGCAGGTGTAGACGCTCTGGCCGTGCAGGCGGCCTTCGTTGACCCAGGTTTTGAAGGCGGGGTCGCCGCTGAGGAAGAGGTGGAGCCAGCCCTGCCAGAGCTCCGGGCCGGGGACGATGAGGCTGGCCAGGAGCAGGGCGGCGACGGCGGCGGCGGCGGCGGCGATGGCGCGCCAGGCACCGAGGGCCAGCAATGCGATGGGCACCAGGATGGCCAGTTGCGGCTTGAAGGCGAGCAGGCCCAGCAGGAAGCCGGCGCAGATCGGGCGTGACGGTAGCAGCAGGAAGCCGCCCACCACGAGGGACGCGCTGAAGAAGCTGTTCTGGCCGGCGCCGAGCGTGAAGGCGGTGGCCGGGCAGGCTAGGACGCCGAGGATGAAGACGGTGCGCTGGCGGCCGGCGGCGAACCAGGGGCGCAGGGCCAGAATGAGGCCGCCAAGGCTGAGCGCCTGGAAGCCGACATAGGAGGCGAGCCAGGGGAGCCAGGCGAAGGGGAGTGCCAGCAGCAGGGTGTAGGGCGGGTAGACCCAGGGGTGGAAGCGCAGCTTGTCGGGCAGCCAGGGGGCGTGGGTGCGGTTCAGTTCGTCCGTGAAACGCTGGCCGTCGAGCAGGAGGGCGAGGTTGTGGTGGCGCCAGGCTTGGACGGCGGTGTCGAACACCATCCAGTCCTGGCCGGGGGTGCGGCGGAAGATGAGGAAGAAGAAGAGCCAGCCTAGGAGGCCGGCTAGGGTGCAGGCGATGGTGGCGGCGCGGAGGGGGGAAGGCCAGGGGCTCTGCCCCTGGACCCCGTTGGGGTTTGAAACCCCAAACCCCCGTTTCTTAGTCTCGCCTTTGATAGGGTCGAGGGGCAAAGCCCCTTGCCTTCAGGAGGCTATAGCGGCGTAGCCGATCTCGGCCTTGGTCTCGAGGAACTCGCCGAAAGCGAGGTCGCCCCATTCGCGGCCGTTGCCGCTCTGCTTGTAGCCGCCGAACGGGGCCATGATGTCCATGCCGGCGCCGTTGATGTTGACCTGGCCGGCGCGGAGCTGGCGGGCGGTGCTGCGGAGCTGGGCGGGGTCTTTGCCCTGGACGTAGGCGGCCAGGCCGTACGGGGTGTCGTTGGCCGTGGCGATGGCTTCGTCCAGCGTGTCGTAGCCCAGGATGGTGAGCACGGGGCCGAAGATTTCCTCGCGCGCGATGGTCATGCTGTTCGTTACGTTGGCGAAGACGGTGGGCTTGACGTAGTAGCCGGTCTCCAGCCCTTCGGGCTTGCCGGGGCCGCCGGCGACTAGGGTGGCGCCTTCTTCGATGCCCTTGTGGATGAGGCCCTGGATCTTGTCCCACTGCGTCTGGCTGACGACGGGGCCGAGTTCGGCGTTGCCCTGCGGGTCGCCGACGGTGGTGGCCTCGGCGGTGGTTTTCGCGATCGCGATCACCTGGTCCATCAGAGTGTGCGGGGCGAGCATGCGGGTGGGCGCGTTGCAGGACTGGCCGCTGTTCTGCATGACGTGCTTGACCCCCGCGGTGACGGCGCGGTTGAGGTCGGCATCGGGCAGGATGATGTTTGGCGATTTGCCGCCCAGCTCCTGATGCACGCGCTTGACGGTGGGGGCGGCGGCGCGGGCCACTTCGATGCCGGCGCGGGTGCTGCCGGTGAAGCTGACGAGATCGATATCGGGGTGGCTGCTGATGGCGGCGCCCACGCCCGGGCCGTCGCCGTTGACGAGGTTGAAGACGCCGGCGGGAACGCCGGCCTCGTGCAGGATTTCGGCCAGGATCCAGGCGCTGAAGGGCGCGATCTCGCTGGGCTTGAGCACCATGGTGCAGCCGACGGCGAGTGCGGGGGCGACCTTGCAGGCGATCTGGTTGATCGGCCAGTTCCAGGGCGTGATGAAGCCGCAGACGCCGATCGGCTCGCGCGCGATCAGCGTGGTGCCGCGCATCTCCTCGAAGACGTAGTTCTGCAGGATGGCCTGGGCGGCCTGGAAGTGGCCGATGCCGATGGCGGCCTGGGAGTTCTGCGAGAGGCTGACGGGCGCGCCCATCTCCTCGGTGATGGCGGCGGCCATGTCGTTGTAGCGGGCCTTGTAGGCATCGATGATGCGGCCGAGCAGGGCCAGGCGGTGCTCGCGGCTGGTCTGGCTGAAGGCGGGGAAGGCGGCGCGGGCGGCCTTGGCGGCTTCGTCCACATCGGCGGCGGTGCCGAGCGTGATGCGGCCGCAGGGCTTTTCGGTGGCCGGGTTGATGACATCGAGCGTGCTGCCGCCCTTGGGCGCGGTCCAGGCGCCGTTGATGTAGAACTGGGTGTAGTCGCGCATGGGTGGGCTCCTTGGCTGGGTGGCCGGTCCGGCATGGAGGGTGGCGGCGGTGGCGCGCGCCCGGGGGCTGCGCCCGGGCCGGGCCGCTTGCCCATCCGTGCCCGGACGGACACTACGGGGCAGCGTAGGCGTTTGTGCGGCCGAGTGCCAGGGTGGGCGCGGCAGGCGAGAGGAGCGGGACGATGGATGTGCGGGCGGCGGTGGCCTTCGAGGCGGGTGGCAGGCTGAGCATCGAGACGGTGCAGCTGGAGGAGCCGCGGGCCGGCGAGGTGCTGGTGGAGATCAAGGCCACCGGCATCTGCCACACCGACAAATACACGCTGTCGGGCGCCGATGCAGAGGGCGTGTTCCCGAGCATTCTGGGCCACGAGGGCGCCGGCGTGGTGGTGGATGTGGGGCCCGACGTGCGCGGGTTGCAGCGCGGCGACCACGTCATTCCGCTGTACACGCCGGAATGCCGGCAGTGCAAAAGCTGCCTGAGCCGCAAGACCAATCTGTGCACCGCCATCCGCGCGACGCAGGGGCGTGGCGTGATGCCGGACGGGACGAGCCGTTTCAGTTTCCGCGGCAAGCCGTTGGCGCATTACATGGGATGTAGCACGTTCGCCAATTACACGGTGCTGCCGGAGATTGCGCTGGCGAAGGTGCGTCGCGACGCGCCATTCGAGAAGATCTGCTACATCGGCTGCGGCGTGACGACCGGCGTGGGTGCGGTGATTTACACGGCGAAGGTGGCGCCGGGCGAGACGGTGGTGGTGTTCGGGCTGGGCGGCATCGGGCTGAACGTGGTGCAGGGTGCGCGCATGGCGGGCGCCGGCATGATCGTGGGCGTGGACATCAATCCGGCGCGCCGTGCGCTGGCCGAGCGCTTCGGGATGACGCATTTCGTCAACCCTGCTGCGCTGGACGAGCGACGTTGTGGCGCATATCGTGGCGCTGACGGATGGCGGGGCGGACCATAGTTTCGAGTGCGTGGGCAACACGACGCTGATGCGCCAGGCGCTGGAATGCGCGCATCGCGGGTGGGGCAAGAGCACGATCATCGGTGTGGCGCCGAGCGGACAGGAGATCAGCACGCGGCCGTTCCAATTGGTGACCGGGCGGGTGTGGCAGGGCAGCGCGTTCGGCGGCGCGCGGGGGCGCACGGACGTGCCGCGCATCGTGGACTGGTACATGGAGGGGCGGATCAACATCGATGATCTGATCACGCATGTTCTGCCGCTGGAGCGGATCAACGAGGGGTTCGATCTGATGGAGCGTGGCGAGAGCATTCGCAGCGTGGTGGTGTTCTGAGTTTGGTATCCGCGTGATCGGCCGACGCGCGGGCCGGTTTTATGAGGGTGGAGCGTCGAGCAGGGCGGCGGCGATGATTGCGCCGGTGTCGGATTGGGCCAGGGCTGCGACGCGTTCGCCGGCGGGGGCAGCGTGGTGGACGATGGCGGCGGTGCCCTGCGTGCGGCCGATCGGGATCAGCGTGCGCACGATGTTGGATTCGAGCAGGGTGCGGCCGCCATTCTCGCCGCGGCCGATGGGCGTGCGGTGCTGGCGGTCGTAGCCGACGAGCAGGATGGTGGCCGGGCCGGCGCCGGCGCCGAGTTCGACCGTGAGCCCGCCCGGGTTGCGGGTGATGAGGAGGGCGGCGGTGGGCGGGGCGGCGGCGGCGATGGCGGCGCGGGCTGCGTCGCGGTTTGAGCCGACGAGGCTGACGGCGCCGTTAACGACCATTTGCGGCGTGTAGGCTTCGCCGCCGAGGCTGCGGACATAGGCCTGCTGGCGGGTGGTTGCGGCGTCGAGCGCGTAGGGGTCGCTCCAGCCGAGGCCGTTCCAGTAGGTGACGTGGAAGGCGAGCGGCAGCAGGCCTGGATCGTGGGCCAGTTCGGTGAGGAAGGCGTCGGCGGGTGGGCAGGAGGAGCAGCCCTGCGAGGTGAAGAGTTCGACGACGACGAGGGGGTGGGCGCGGGCCGGTGCGGCGCTTAGGGCCAGGGTGGCGGCGCAGAGGGCGAGGGCGCGCATGGCGGTGATGCTCCGGCGTGGTGCGCGGAGTTCGAGGGTGGACGGCGCGGGGTTACGGCGTTGGTGGCGCCGCGATGCTTGCCACGCGGGGGCGCCGAGGCGAAGTGGTGGGCTCGCCCGGCAGCCGGGCAGCGGATGGGGGCTGGGTTTGGTGATCGGGACATGAGCGCCGCAGGGCATCGGGTGATGGATGCGCGCGAGGGCGGGTTGCTGCTGGCGCTGGCGGGGCTGTGGGGCAGCTCGTTCTTTTTCTACAAGGTGCTGGATGGCGGGTTGCCGCCATTCACCATCGTGCTGGGGCGGCTGGGGCTGGCGGCGCTGGTGCTGAACCTGGTGCTAGTGGCGCGGGGGCAGGCGCTGGGGTGGCGCGCACCTTGGGGGCGGCTGGCGGTGCTGGGGCTGTTGAACAGCGTGGTGCCGTTCAGCCTGTTCGCGTGGGGCGAGACGCAGGTGACGAGCGGGATGGCGGCGATGCTGAACGCGACCACGCCGCTGTTTGCCGTGCTGCTGGGCCACGGGCTGGGCCACGAGCGGCTGAGCTGGGGGCGGGCCGTGGGGGTGGGGCTGGGGCTGGCGGGCGTGGCGGTGCTGGTGGGGCGCGGCGCGCAGGGCGGGCTGGCGGGGGATGCGGCGTGCGTGCTGGCGAGTTTCAGCTACGCGCTGGCCGGGCAGTATCAGCGGCGGCTGCGTGGGCTGGGTTTTCTGCAGGTAGCCACGGGGCAGTTGACGGCGGGGGCGGTGCTGCTGCTGCCGGTGGCGGCGGTGGTGGACCGGTTTTGGCGGCTCCCCTGCCCTTCGGCATCGGTGTGGGCGAGCCTGGTGGGTATTGCGCTGCTGTGCACGGCGCTGGCCTACGTGATGTTTTATCGGCTGGTGGCGACCGCTGGGGCGACCAACGCCATGCTGGTGACGTTTCTGCTGCCGGTGAGCGCGTTGTTGCTGGGGTGGGTGTTTCTGGGTGAGGCGGTGCCCGGGCGGGCCTGGGGCGGGATGGCGCTGATCGGGTTGGGGCTGGCCGCGATTGATGGGCGGCTGGTGGCTTGGCGGCCGGCGGCTTCGTAGGTGGGGGGTGGCTGGACCCTGATCGGCGCCGGATTGCAGATCGTGGTCCAGCCATTCGTTGGCGAGGTCCGTTCAGGTGACACCGCCTGACGCGGTGATGCTCAGGCGGAGAGGCCTTCCTTTTTGACGGCCTGTTCGGTGGCGTCGAGCAGGCCGGTGGCGGCTTGTTTGGCTTTGGTGGCGAGGTCGCCGCTGAGGGCGGCGTCGATGAGCTGGCCGGGGGTGGCGTTGCTGTCGAAGCCTTGCTGGAGGCTGGTGTGGGCGGCGTCGGTGACGGCGGCGGCGACGCGGGTGCCGGCTTCGCGGCCCTGGGTGGCGAGGTTGGTGAGGGCGTCGCGGGCCTGGTTGGCGATGCCGCCGAGGGCGGCGTCCTCGTGCTCCGAATGGGGGAGCAGCGCGCCGAGCAGGGCACCGGCGGCCAGGCCGAGTGCGCCGAGGAGGACCGGGCTTTCGGTAATGGCGGCCATCAGGTTGCCGGTGGCCTGGTTGGCGGAGCGGCCGCCGGCCGAGAGCGCGCTGCCGGCCGAGGCGGCTGCGTTGCTGATGGCACCCTGGGTGGCGGTGGTGGCGCGGCCGAAGGCGTCGGTGGCGGCGCCGGCCATGCCGGTAGCCTGATCGGTGAGATCGTGGGCGCGGCTGGTGGCGGCATCCTGCAGCGCGGCGACCGCGTGGCGGACGCGTTCGCCGAAGGATTGCGCGCTTTCCTCGCCGTGGCGGGCGAGGCCGATGGCCTGGCCGTGGGCGGCATCGAGGCGGGCGGCGTAGTCGTGCTCGGGCTCGTTGCTGGCGCGCAGGGTGGATTTGCCGATGGTGTCGAGCCGGGCGAGCGTGGCGGTGTGGTCGTCGTGGCCGTAGATCGGCAGGCGGCGGATCTGGCTGGTGGCGACCGGCGCGGTGGCGGGCTGGGCGCCGGGGCGGGTGTTGGACGACATCAGCCAGGCGAGGCCCACGGTGGTGATGGCGGCGGGCATCGGGTTGGCGCGCACCTGATCGAGCAGGTTGGCGCCGAAGGCCGCACCTTCGCTGCCGCGGAAATAGCCCATCAGGTCATCGAGCACCTGGCCGGGGGAGAGGCGGTCCTGCAGCTGGCTGAGGTGGCTGCCGAGGCGGGCGCGGGTGGCGTCGAGATCGTGCTCGATATGGGTGGTCTCGGTGGTGGCGGGCATCAGATGTGCTCCTTGGCGAGGGTGGCGTCCTTGTGCAGGCTGGCCACGGTGCGGTTGGGCGTGAGCGTGCGCAGCGACAGGGCGGCGAGCCCGCCGCGGGCGACGAGGGCGCCGACGACGACGATCAGCAGGCCGACCACGAGGAAGGCGGCCCAGAGGGGGATGACGAGGGCCAGGCCCATGGCGGCAGCCTGCAGCAGGACGACGAGGCCGGCGAACGCGACCAGGGCGCCGCCGACGAGCGAAATGGCGGCCGCGACCAGGGTGTTGATCTTGGTGTCCAGCTCGGCCCGCGCGAGGCGGACTTCACCGCGCACGAGATCCTGCAGGTCGGTGGCCAGGCTGCCGATGATTTCCGGCAGGCCGTGCGACGCCTCGGTGCGGGCGCCGCTCACGGTGCGTCCCCGGGGTAGCCCATGGCATAGGGCAGCGCCTTTTCGCCCACGGCCTGGCTGGCGCCGGCGGGCGGGGTGGCGGGCGCGGGATCGCTGGCGCTGCCCATGCCGGTTGCGGGCGTGGCGCTGCGCGGGGTGGTGGTTTCGTGGGCGGTGATGGCGGCGGCGCGGGGTGGCGTGGCCGGCTGGCTGCCCGCGGTGATGCCGGTGGTGCCGTTGCCGGTGCCGGTGCTGGTGCCGGTGGGCGTGGTGGTGCCGGCGGCGGCGAGGCGGCCGACGCGGGCCAGGGTGAAGCCGGCGGCCATGGACGCGCCGACGAACAGAGCCGGCTGGCGGCGGGCGAGGCTGGAGAGGTTGCCCAGCAGGCTCTGCAGATCGTTGGTGCGCAGCGTGCCGGCGAGGCTGGCGAGTTCATCGGCGCCGCGCTCGACCATCTGGGCGATGAAATCCTGGTGGCCTTCGAGCGCCTCGCCGGAGCGGTGGACGGCCTGGGCGACGCCTTCGAGGTAGTCGGCCGCGTTCTGTTTCTGGGTTTCGGCGGCCGCGGTGGCGCGGTCCTGCGCGGTGCCGAGCAGGGAGCTGGCGCGCGCGGTGGCGTCGGCGGCGACGGCGCGGGCGTGGCCCAGCGCGTCGGTGCCGGCCTGGCCGGCGCGGTCGGTGACGGTGCGGGCGGCGTCGCCCAGGTTCTTGAGGTCGGCGGCGGTGTGGCCGATGGCGTCGTTGGTGGTGGGGTCGCTCATGGTGTCCTCCACGTGTGTGGAGGCTTATCGCGGGGGCGGCGGGTTGGATGCGGGGGGTGGGGTGGCGTCGCGCGCATTGTGATGGCCGAGGCAGTTGCGCTCGTAGCAATAGAGCAGGGCGGCGGCGCCGACGCCGATGGCGATCTTGGTGCCGGTGGACAGGCCGGCGGGGCTGGCGGCGCGGCCCGCCTGCCCCACCGTGGCGGTGATGCGCTGCGCCTGGGCGGGGCCGCCGCCGGCGGGGATGGTGTCGATACGGATGGCGGTGCCGGGGGGCTGGGCGCCGACATAGGCGGCGAAGGCGGCGAGGCTGGCGAAGGCGCGGCCATCGACGGCGATGATGCTGTCGCCGGGGTGGAAGCCCGCCTGGGCGCCGGGCGTGCCGGCGCGGACGGTCTTGATGCCGATGAGGTCGAAGGCGAGGCCGTCATCCTCGATATGCCGGGCGCGTTCGATATCCATGCCGAGCGCGCCGTGGTTGTGCGGCAGGGTGGCGGCTTCCTGCTGGGTGAGCAGGCGGTAGCCCATGGGGTTGGCGGCGCCGGCGGGCGTGGCGGCGGCGGCCAGCAAGGCGGCGGCGAGAAGGCGGGCGGCGCGGGCGCGCATCGGGCTAGACCGAGATGGTGCCTTCGTCGGGCAGCTGGCCGTTCGGGGTCATGCGGTCGATCGCGTTGGGCAGGTGCTGGCTGAGCTGGCTGAGGAAATCCTGCGGCTGCATGCCGGCCTGGCTGGCCATGGACTGCACGCGATCCTGCCCGAAGACGTTCTGCAGCTGGTCGGGCGAGACCGGCTGGTTGGGGCCGTTACCGACCCAGGATTGGGCGATGTGGCCGAGGCCGGCCTGCTGGAACATCGACAGGATGCCGCCGATGCCGCCCATGCCGCCGCCCAGGCTGCCCATGCCGGCCTGCTGGCCGCCGCCGAGGAGGGTGCCGAGGACGGCGCCCATGGGCGAGTTGCTACCGCCGGCGAGGCTGCCGATGACCTGATCGAGGAGACCCATGCGGTGTATTCTTTCCTGTGCAGGTGGTTGGGCGCGGTGGCGGGGGCTGGAATGGATTCCCGCCTGGCCGGGGTGGATGCTGGTGCATCGCGCGGGGCCAGGCGGGGTTCGGCGGGGACTGTGTTCAGGGCAGCGTGCTGCCCTGGCGGGTTACGCGATGGTTCGGCGGCCGAAGATGGCGTGGTAGATCACCAGGACGACGATGGCGCCGATGACGGCCACGACCATGCTGTAGATATTGAGCCCGGTGACGCCCGATGCGCCGAACAGCGTGAAGAGGTAGCCGCCGACCACGGCGCCGACGATGCCGAGCACGATGTCGAGCACCAGGCCCTCGCCGGTGCGGTTGACGATCTTGCTGCCGATGAAGCCTGCGATGAGACCCAGAATGAGCCAGCCGATGATGGACGTCATGAGCGTTTCCTTAGCTTGCGTTGCGTGACGGCCAGCGCGTTGCCCGGAGGGCGCTGCGCTGCGGGAGCGGCGGCATCAGGTAGGCTTGCCGCTTAGGCTGGTGTCGCCGGGAACCCTGGCGATTTCGACATCGTCGCGGCGGAGGGTGTCGCGCACGGTTTCGGTGCGCTGCACGGCCTCTTTGCGGATGGCGATTTCTTCGGCCACGCGGGCGGTCTTGGCGATGACCGCCTCCTCGCCCGTTGCCGTGACTGCGATGGTGCGCTCGGTAAAGGCGTCGGCCGGGGCGCGGGCGGCGCTGGCGGCGTGGCGCTCGATGCTGACGCGTTCGTCGTGCAGGCTGACCGTTTCTTCCACCGGCGTTTCGACGACGAAGCGGTGGATGCGCGTGGTGCCCTTGTTGACGACGCGCTTGCCGATGGCGAGCGTCTCCTCGGCGAGGCGCATCGTCTGCTCGGCCGCAATCTG
Organism: uncultured Alphaproteobacteria bacterium; assembly: GCA_963751795.1. GTDB lineage: Bacteria > Pseudomonadota > Alphaproteobacteria > Acetobacterales > Acetobacteraceae > BOG-908. The sequence goes on along the minus strand of CAVVVI010000004.1, from coordinate 34,647 downwards.
CGTCGGGGCCGCGCCGGCGTGCTCGTCGAGATCGATCGGATCGTGCTGTTCGAGGATGTTCATGACGGTGGCGACGTGCTCGTCCGGCACGCGGATCGTGACTGCGGTGCCGCCGGATGCGAGGCTGCGGTCATAGGCGTTGGTGTCGCGGTCGGGCTCGCCGCCGAACAGTGACGGCCAGAAGCCGGCATCCTGTGCGGCGCGCGGTATGGCGGTGGTGGCGATGCCGGCGATGCTGCCGGTGTGCGTGTGGCGGTGTACGGCTGATTCCGGCATGCCGGCCTGCAGCAGATCCTGCACGGCCAGTTCGGCATGGGCCGGCGTGTCGTAGATCGCAACGATCGTTTGCTCGGGCATGGCGCTTCAGGTTCCGATCAGCCGCCGGCCGCCTGTGCGGCGCGGTGGTGCATCGTGAAACGTTCCCGGCGCGGAAAAAGTGGCACTGCAAGGCGGCACCGCTACTGACATTCTCGTGTGGTCTGTCAGATGTGAAGGCGCGCTGCCATCGTGTGCGACGCTGGGAGCGCGGCGGTGGTTTTCAGAGTTTGCCGGCGGGCTCTACATGAAAACGGATGTCGCGCGTGGCCATGCGGATGAGGGCTTCGGGCAGGAACGGCGTGAGCATCGCCGACCAGTAGAGAAGGCGTGGGAAGCCGATCACCTGACGGTTGCGCGCGATGCCGGCGGCGATGCGCGTGGCGGCGGCATCAGCGGTGATTTCGCCGGGATGTTTGCCGATATGGCTGGCCGTCATGGCGCTGGTGACGTAGCCCGGGCAGGCGACGCTGACCGAGAGGCCGGTGCCGGCAAGGCTGGCGCGCAGGGCGCGGCCATAGGCGAGCAGGCCGGCCTTGCTGGCGCTGTAGGCGGGCGCATCGGGCACCGGGGCGAGTGCGGCGAGCGAGCTGACGAGTGCGATGCGGCCGGTGCCGCGGGCGCGCATCTGCGGCAGGAGGGCGTGTACCGTATCGATGGCGGCGAGCAGGTTGATCTCGAGCACTTCGCGGGCGGATGCGGCATCTTCGGGCACGCCGCCGGCGCGGGTGCCGTCCAGCACGCCGGCGTTGACGACCAGCAGGGCGACCGGGTGGGCGGCGTCGAACGCAGCGGCGAAGGCGGCCAGGGCGGCGCGGTCCCGCAGGTCGAAGCAGCCTTGCTGCACGGTGGCGCCGGCTTGCTCGGCCGCGGCGGCGGTGGCTGCCAGGCGGGCGGCGTTGCGGCCGATCAGGGCCAGCGTGGCGCCCGGGCGGGCGTAATGGCGCGCCAGGGCGGCGCCGATGCCGCTGGAGGCGCCGGTGATGAGAGTGTTCAGGACGCGCCCTGCGGCGGCGCGCCCATCGTGGCGAGTTCCTCGGCCATGACGGCTACCGCGTTGTCGATTTCGGCCGGCGTGTGTTCCGACGAGATGAAGAAGCGCAGGCGGGCGGAGCGTTCCGGCACGCCGGGCGGGATGATGGGGAAGGCGTTGATGCCGCGTGCCAGCAGGCGGTCGGCCAGCGTGATGGTGCGTAGCGAGGAGCCGAGGATGATCGGGACGACGGCGTAGCCCCAGGAGGTGCCGACATCGAGGCCGGCCTGGCGGGCGGCGGCGAGGAAGCGGGCGCCGTTGGCCTGCAGGCGGGCGACGCGCTCGGGTTCGCGCAGCATCAGGCGCAGCGCGGTCTGCGCCGCGATGGCGGCCGGTGCGGGCAGGCCGACGCTGTAGACCATGCCGGGGGCCGAGAGCTTGAGGAACTCGATGAGCGCGTGGCTGCCGGCGACGTAGCCGCCGCAGCTGACCAGCGTTTTCGACAGCGTGCCCAGCCAGATGTCGATGCGGGCCGGATCGACGCCCGCCATCTCGAAGATGCCGCGGCCGGTGGCGCCCAGGATGCCCAGCGCGTGGGCGTCATCGACCATCAGCCAGCATTCGTGGGCTTCCTTGATGGCGGCCAGGCGGGCGAGGTCCGGGCCGTCGCCGTCCATCGAATAGAGGCCTTCGGAGACGATGAGCACGCGGTCGAACCGGTCGCGCGTGGCTTCCAGCATGGCGTCGAGCGCGTCCATGTCGTTATGCGGGAAGGAGCGGCGGGTGGCGCCGCAGAGCTGGGCGCCGACGACGACGCAGTTATGGATCAGCGCGTCGTGCAGGATGAGGTCGCGCGGGCCGAGCAGGGCGGCGATGGTGGAGATGGCGGTGGCGTGGCCGCTGACGAAAGCGAGGGCGGCTTCGGACTGGTAGATAGCGGCCAGCTCGGCTTCGAGCTCGCGGTGGAAATCGCGCTCGCCGGCGGTGATGCGGCTGGCCGAGACGCTGGTGCCCCAGGCGGCGGTGGCCTGGGCCACGGCCTGGGTGATTTCCGGATGGCCGTTGAGGCCGAGATAGTCGTAGGAGGCGAAATTGGCGACCGGGGCGCCGTCGATGACGCTGCGGGCGCCGGCCATCGCCTGGTGCGGCTGGTAGAAGGGGAAGCGCAGGCCCAGCGCCTCGGCCAGGCCGCGCTGGGTGGTGATCTGCTGGTAGGCGGGGATGCTTTCGAACGACATCTCGCGCGCGCGGCGGGGGGTGGGCGCGGCGGGCGGCGGGGTGGGCGCTTCGGGGGCTGCGGTGCGGCGCATGGTGTCCAGCAGCCCGGCCTTGCCGGTGCCGGACAGGCCGGCGGCTTGGTGCAAGGTGGGGTTCTGGCTGACGCTCATGGCAGGACCTCGGCGGGTTCGGGTGCGGGGCCCGGCTGGCTGGCGGCGGCGAAGGCGGCGCTGTCGATGCCGTGCTGTTGCATGGCCAGCAGGGCGGCGTCGTCTTCGGCCGGCGCGGGGCCGGAGCGCAGTGCGGCGATCAGGCGGCCGGCGAGATCGTTGACGCTGACGCCGGCGGTGATGGCGACGACGGGCAGTTCGATGCCGAAGCGTTTTTCGATGCTCATGCGCAGGTCGAGGCTCATCATGGAGTCCAAGCCGAGTTCGTCGAGCGGGCGGGCGCGTTCGACCTCCTCGGGCGGCAGGCGGAAGATGCGGCCGACTTCGGCGGCGACCAGGGCGGCGACCAGGGTGCGGGCCTCGCCTTCGGATTTGCCGGCGATGCGGGCGGCCAGATCGAGATCCTGCGGGGTGGCGGCGCCGGCCGCGGCGGCGAGGGCCGCGAAGGTGGGCGTGCCCAGCAGCTTGAGGCGGACGGCGGCCTGCCCGGCGCCGAGGCGGGCGCAATAGAGGGTGGCCGGCGCGCCGGCCTGGGCTGCGAGCATGGCGGCCAGGTGGGAGAGCGCGGCTTCGGCCGGCATGGGGGCGGCGCCGGTGAGCTGGGCCAGGCGGGCGGCGGCGGCGGGGTCGCGGGTGAGCAGGCCGGCATCCGCGATCGGGCCCCAGCCGATGGCCAGGCCGGGCAGGCCCTGGGCGCGGCGGCGGGCCATCAGGCCCTGCAGGTAGCCGTTGGCCGCGGCGTAGGCGGCCTGGCCGGGGTTGCCGGCCAGGGTGGCGAGCGAGGAGAAGGCCGCGAAGTAGTCGAGCGGGGCGGTGCGGGACGCGGCGTCGAGGTTGGCGGCGCCCTCGGTTTTTGGGGCGAGCACGGCGCGCAGGCGGGCGGGGGTGAGGTTGGCGATCAGCGCGTCGTCCAGCACGGCGGCGGCGTGGATGATGCCGGCGATGCGGCCATGCGTGGCGGCCAGGCGGGCGAGGAGTGCGGTGGTGGCGGCGGCGTCGGTGACGTCCAGCGTCTCGGCCAGCAGCGTGGTGCCGGCGGCGCGGATGGCCTCGGCACGGGGCTGGCAGTGCGGTTCGAATTGGCCGCGGCGGGAGGCGGCGACGATGGTGGCGGCACCCTGGGCGGCGAGCCAGGCGACGGTTTCGAAGCCGAAGCCGCCATTGCCGCCGACGACCAGGTGGACGCCTTGGGACGGAAGGAAGGAGGGGGACGGAAGGAAGGCGGAGGATGGCGGCGGTGCGGCAGGTGGCGTGGCTGGGGCGGCGGGCGGTTCGATGACGAGTTTGCCGACGTGGCCGGCCGATTGCATGAGCTGGCAGGCGCGCGCGACCTCGCGGGCGCCCAGCACGCGGTGGGGGAGCGGCACCAGGGCGCCGGTGGTAAAGTGCGTGGCCAGCTCGGCCATCAGGCGGGCGGCGAGCGGCAGGTTGGCGGCGAGCAGCTGGTCGAGATCGACGCCGAAATAGCTGAGGTTGCGGCGGAACGGGCGCAGGCCGAGCGTGGTGTTGAGCACGTAGTCGCGCTTGCCGAGTTCGATGAAGCGGCCGAACGGGTTGAGGCATTTCAGGCTGGCCTGCATGGCGTCGCCGGCCAGCGAGTTCAGCACCACGTCCACGCCGCCGATCTCCGCACGAATGGCATCGGCGAACGCGGTGCTGCGGGAGTTGTAGATGCGTTCGGCGCCGGCGGCGGCGACCAGAGCGCGTTTTTCCGGCGTGCTGACGGTAGCCGCGATGCGGGCGCCGCGCAGGCGGGCGATCTGGATGGCGGCCAGGCCGACGCCGCCGGCGGCACCGTGGATGAGCACCCATTCGCCGGGCTGGAGCTGGGCCATGTGGACCAGGCCGTACCAGGCGGTGAGGAAGGCGACCGGGATGGTGGCCGAAGCGGTAGCCGCGGCGCCTTCCGGCGCGCGCGTGAAGACCCGGGCATCGGCGGTGGCGTGGGTGGCGAAGCCGCGGCCGAAGCCCATGACCGCGTCGCCGGGTTGCAGCGCGGTGACCCCCTGCCCGGCTTGCAGCACGGTGCCGGCGCATTCGAAGCCGAAGGTGGCGCCGGCCAGGCCGGTATCGAGCACGTCGTCGTCCAGCAGGCCGCTGGCCAGCATGACGTCGCGGAAATTGAGGCCGCAGGCGGCGATGGCGATTTCGATCTCGCCGGGGCCGGGGGCGCGGCGGGGGGCTGGGCGCCAGTCGAAGCGGGCCGACGGGCCCTGGCCGGTGACGTGCAGGCGCAGCGCGGCGTCGGGCGGGGTGGCGTCGGGCAGCGTCGCGGGGTGCATGCGCAGGGCGGCGGTGCCGGTGGCGTCGGCCAGCAATTCGGTATCCGGGCCGGGGTCGGCGATCAGGGCGGCGAGACGGGCGGCGGCTTCGGCTTCGGGGAGGTCGGGGGCGAGGTCGAGCAGGCGGAGGTCGAGGCCCGGGTATTCGTTGATGGCGACGCGGGCGAAGCTCCAGACGGCTTCGGCTTGCGGGTCGATGGGCGCGCTGCGCAGGCCGCGCACGACGATCCACAGGCGGCAGGGTGTGGCGGCCAGTGCGGCCAGGGTGGCGGCGATGTGGGTGAGCGTGGCGTCGAGCGGAGCCTCCGGCGTGGCCGGCGCGCGCAGGATGATGGTGGCGGCTTCGGGGCCGTGCGGCGGCAGGGTGGCGGCCAGCTCGGCCGGGGTGGTGAGGGCGAGCGTGCGGGATTGGGCGGCCAGGGCCTGGGCGAGATGCGGCCAGGGCTGCAAGGCGAGGACGGGCGAAGCCGCCGGCAGGGCGGGGCGCGGCGGCCGGGAGCGGCGTGGCCAGCAGCAGGGTGCCGGTGGCGTCGCCGAGCGCGTGGGGGTGGATGTCGGTGAAGCCGGCGGCGAGCGCGGCGCGGCCGCCATCCTGGGCGGCGGCGATGCGGCCGGCGGGATGCAGCGGGTCGGGCGCGTGGGCGAACCAGTCGGGATCGGTGCCGAGCAGGCAGTCGAAGGCGGCGTTGTCGGGCGGTTGCAGGATGCAGAGCTGGGCCTGCGGGGCGAGGCGGCGGGCGATGGCGCGGCCGAGCGCCGGCTCGCCGCCGAAGAGCGGGCCGAAGGCCAGCGCCAGCGCCAGGTCGCAGGCCGGCTCGCCGAACGGCAGGGCGCCGGGTTCGGCGGCGAGGTAGGTGATGCCGGGCGCTTCGCCCTGGCGGGCGGCGGTGATGGCGAGGCGGCGGGGATCGACGCCGATGATGGTGACGGCGAGCCGGCCGGCGGCGGTGAGCGGGGCGAGCGCGCGCAGGATGGCCGCACAGGACGGCTCGGCCACCAGCACGCGCAGGGGTTCGGGGGCTACGCGGGCGGCCAGCGCGGTGCAGAGGGTGACGGCGGCTTCGAGCAGGGGGGCGAGCAAGAGGCTGGAGGCTTCGAACTGTTCCAGCGTGGCCGGGCGCAGCGCCAGGGGCGTGACGGTGCGCAGCGCGTGGCCGAGGCCGTCGAGCGCCTGGGCGGCGAGCACGATTTCCGGCGTGGCGGCGGGGTGTTCGGCGGCGAAGGTGGAGAGGATGGCGGCGGGTTCCGGCAGGCCGGTCTCGGCAGCGAGCGCCCAGCCGGACGGGGTGTGCGTGGCCAGGCCGGCGCGTTGCAGGTGGCCCAGCAGGGCCGGCGCCAGCGGGCCGGCGGCCTGCGCCAGGCTGGCGGGCAGCAGGGCGTCGCCGCCGGCCAGATCCTGCAGGCTGCGGAAGGCCAGCGCGCGGGCGAAGGCGCCGAGGTAGAGCCAGGATTCGGCGGCTTGGGCCGTGCCCGGCGGGCCGAGGGCGGCCAGGGCGGCGGCGCGGGTGCCGGCGCCTGCGTCCTGCCGGGTCAGGCGCAGGGTGTTCTGGGCGTAGAACAGGGCTTCGGGCTCGTGGCGTTCCAGCACCACGGCGGTGAACAGGCCGCCATCGAGGCCGGCGATGAAGGCGCCGGTGGCATCGTAGAGGGCGAGGTCGATGGAGAGCGAGCGGGCGGTCTCGCGGGTGACGGTGAGGTGGGCGCGGGCGGGGATGGCGCCGTGGCACTCGATGCGGAGCGCGGCGAAGCGGACCGGCAGGTAGGCGTAGCGCTCGCCGGGGCGGGGCTTGAGATCGTCGAACATCGCGTGGAAGGCGGCGTCGAGCGCCACCGGGTGCATGACGTAGGGCAGGATGGCGGGGCCGGGCGGGGCGGGGTCGGGCGGGGCCAGGGCCACGTCGATGATCGTGGCGCTGCGGCTGCCGCCCAGCACGCGGCGGAAGGCCGGGCCGTAGGTGACGCCGGCGGCTTCGGCCTTGGCGTAGATGGCCGCGGGCACGATCGGGTGGGGCTGGGGCGCGGCGGCGATGGTGGCGGGTGGCGGGGAGGCCACGGCTACGATGCGGCCGCGCGCGTGCAGCACCCAGTCGCCGCCGGCCAGGCGGGGGCGGCTGCGGATTTCGACGGCGGCGGAATCGTGCAGCAGGACGGAGATTTCGCGCATCTGGCCGGCCGGCAGCGGCAGCCAGGCGAGCAGGTCGAAATCCTCCAGCCCGATCGGGCCGGCGGGCAGCGTGGCGCGGGCAGCGGCGAGCGCCATCTCGGCCAGGGCGGCGGCGGGGAGCACCGGCTCGCCGTCGATGCGGTGGTCGGCGAGGTAGGGCAGCAGCGCGGCGTCGATCAGGGTGCGCCATTCCGGGCTGCCGGCGCGCAGCCGGGCGCCGATCAGCGGATGGCGCGGCTGTTCGCCCAGCAGGTCCATCGCTTCGGGCGTGCGGGCCTGGCTGTAGGGCTTGCGCTGCCAGGCGATGGGCGGCAGGGCCAGGCGGGGCTGCGGGGCGGCGGCAGGGCGCGGTGCAACGGGGGCGCCGAGGACGGCGGCGCGGGCCAGCACGGCGAGCAGCGGGTCGCCGGGGGCGGGTTTTTCGACCAGGCTGGCGATGGCGGTGCCGTCCAGCCCGGCTTCGCGCAGCGTGTCGGCGATGCTGCTGGCGAGGATCGGGCGGGGGCCGATTTCGAGGAAGACGGTGGCGCCGGCGCGGGCGGCGGCTTCGATGGCGGCGCTGAACAGCACCGGCTGGCGCACGTTGCGCCACCAGTAGCCGGCATCGAGCGCCTGGCCGGGCAGCGCCGTGCCGGTGACGGTGGAGATGAACGGCGTGTGGCCGGGCTGGGCGTCGATATGGCCGAAGGCGGCCAGCACGGGGTCGCGTAGGCCGTCGAGCAGGCTGCAGTGGAAGGGATAGGGCAGATCGAGCACGCGGGCGGCGATGCGGCGCTTGCGGGCCAGCTTGGCGAAATCGGTGATCGCCGGCATGGGGCCGGAGATGCTGACCGCGCCGGGGCTGTTGATGGCGGCGATTTCCAGCCCGTGCAGGCCGGCTTCGGCGAACAGGGCCAGCGCCGCGTCGCGGCCGATATTGGCGACCGCCATGCCGCCGAGGCCGAAGGCGGCTTCCTGCTGGGCGCTGCGGTGAAAAACGATGTGGACGGCTTCGTCGAGGCTGATGGCGCCGCTGGCTTCGGCGGCGGCGATCTCGCCCAGGCTGTGGCCGAGCACGGCATCGGGACGCAGGCCGGCGGCGGCGAGGCCGGCGGTGAGCGCCGCCTGGACGGCGAAGAGCAGCGGCTGGATCAGTTCGGCCTGGCGCAGCGAGCCGGCGAGATCGGGATCGTGCAGCGCCTGGGTGAGCGACCAGGAGGCGGTGCGGGCGAAGCTGGCATCGACCTGGGCGAAGCGGGCGCGGAAGGCCGGGTTGGCGGCGTGGGCGGCGCGGCCCATGCCGATCCACTGGCTGCCGTTGCCGGAATAGACGAAAGCGATGCGGGGTGGCTGCGAGGGGGCGATGCCTTCGGCGCCCGCCTGCAGCGCGCCGGCTTCGGCATAGGCGCGCAGTGAAGCGGGCGTGGCGGCGGCCGATGGCAGGGCCAGGCGGTGGCTGGCCAGATCGCGTTCCCAGGCGAGCGCGGTGGCGAGCTGGGCCGGCGGGGTGCCGCCTTCGATGAGCGCGGCGCAGGCCAGGCTGGTCTCGCGCAAGGCCTGGCGGGAGTGGGCGGAGAGGATCAGCAGCGGTGCATCGGGCGTAGGCGCGTCGGCGGGCTGTTCGGCGGGCTCCGGCTGGCGGATGACGACGTGGGCGTTGGTGCCGCCGAAGCCGAACGAGGAGATGCCGGCGAGCCAGGTGCCGGTGGCCGGGAGGGCGATGGGTGCGGTTGCCGGGGCGAGGTTGAGGGCCGCGAAGTCGATGGCCGGGTTGATGGCGCCGAGGTGCAGCGAGGCCGGCAGGGTGCGGTGTTCGAGGGCGAGGACGGCCTTGAGCAGGCCGGCGAGGCCGGAGGCAGGCTCGAGGTGGCCGATGTTGGATTTGACCGAGCCGATGGGCAGCGGGGCCGTGCGGCGCAGGCCCAGCGCGTTGCCGATGGCGGCGGCTTCGGCCGGGTCGCCGACGCGGGTGCCGGTGCCGTGGGCTTCGATGAAGGCGAGGCGATCGGGGTGGAGCTCGGCCTCGTCGTAGAGCGTATTGAGGAGGCCCTGCTGGCCTTCGGTGGCGGGCAGCGCGATGCCGTTGGTGCGGCCGTCCGAATTGACGGCGGAGGCCAGGCCGACGGCGCGGATGGGCAGTCCGTGGGCGCGCGCGCGGTCGAGGCGGGTGAGGACGATGGCGACGACGCCTTCGCCGCGCACGTAGCCATCCGCCTCGGCCGAGAACGGGCGGCAGAGGCCGGTGGGCGAGAGCATGGCGGCGCGCGAGAAGCCGATGAAGGGGAAGGGCGAGAGCAGCAGGTTGACGCCGGCGACGATGGCCGTGTCGATCTGGCCGGCAGCGATGGCGGCCTGGGCCTGGGCGAAGGCCACCAGCGAGGAGGAGCAGGCGGTATCGACCGTGAAGCTGGGGCCCCGCAGATCGAAGATATAGGAGATACGGTTGGCCAGCACCGACAGCGTGTTGCCGGTCATGAAATGGCTGCCGATGGCGGCGAGGTCGCCCACCTGGTTGTTGCCGTAATCGAGGCCCGAGGCGCCGACATAGACGCCGGCCTGGGTGCCGGCGAGGCGGCTGGGCGGCAGGCCGGCATCTTCCAGCGCGCTCCAGACCGCTTCGAGCAGCAGGCGCTGCTGGGGGTCCATCTCGGCGGCTTCGCGGGGGGAGATGCCGAACACCGCGGGGTCGAAGCCCAGCGGATCGGCGATGTAGCCGCCATCGAACGAGTAGCTGAAGCCGGGTTCGGTGCGGCCGGGGTGGAGGTAGCGGTCCGGGTGGAAGCGGCCGGGCGGCACGGGGCCTACCGCGCACGCGCCATCCTGCAGCAGGCGCCAGAACGCGGCGGCATCGGCAGCACCGGGCAGCCGGCAGGCGGCTCCGACGATGGCGACGGAGGCGCCGGCCCGCGTCTGGCTGTTCAAAGGCGGCATGAGGGGCGTGGATTTTTCCGCAAAAGGACTTGTTGGCGATGTGGGGGGGCGGTGTCCACCCCTGATCGTGCACGCGGCGGCATGTGGATGCGGGGCGAGGCGGGCATTGGTGCTGCGCTGCGGCACGCCCCCTGCCCTGCCCGGCCGGCACGGCGTAAGCGGGGTTCAGCGCGGCTTGCGGGGCTTGCCGCCCATGACGACCGGGTAGAGCGAGGGCAGCACCAGCAAAGTGAGCAGCGTTGCGGTGATCAGACCGCCGATGACGACGGTGGCCAGCGGGCGCTGCACCTCGGCCCCCGCACTGGTGGAGACGGCCATGGGCAGGAAGCCGATGGAGGCCACGAGCGCGGTGGTCAGCACCGGGCGCAGGCGCTGTTCGGCGGCGTGGCCGGCCGCCTCGGCGGCGCCCATGCCGCGCTTGCGCTCCTCCTGAATGTAGCTGGCGAGCACCACGCCATCGAGGATGGCGATGCCGAAGGTGGAGATGAAGCCGATCAGCGCCGAGACGCTGAACGGCATGCCGCGCAGTGCGAGCGCCGCGATGCCGCCGGTGGCGGCCATTGGCACGTTGAGGAAGATGAGGCCGGCCAGGCGCAGGCTGGAGAAGTTGAGGTAGAGCAGCAGGAAGAGCATCGCCAGCACGGCGGGCACAACGATGGCCAGGCGGGCGGTCGCACTTTGCAGGTTCTGGAAGGTGCCGCTCCATTCGAGCGTGGCGCCGGCGGGCAGCTTGAGGCGGGTGGCGACCGCGCGCTGGGCTTCGGCCACGAAGCTGGCGACGTCGCGGCCGGAGACGTTGATGTCCACGTCCAGCCGGCGTTGCAGCTTGTTGTGCTCGATCTGCGCCGGGCCGTCGGCGACGCCGATGCTGGCGACCGCCGAGAGCGGCACCGTGGCGCCGCCGGGCAGCGGCAGCGGCAGGCGGCCCACTGCCTGGGCATCGGCGCGCGAATCGGGGGCCAGGCGGATCAGGATGGGAGTTTCGGTGTTGTCCGCGCCGTAGACCATGCCGGCCTGGTGGCCGCCGATGGCCTCGACGATGGCCAGCGCGTCGGCCGCGGTGGCGCCGGTGCGGGCCAGGCGTTCGCGGTCGATACGGATGGTGAGCGCCGGCAGGCCGCCCTGCTGTTCGGCCCGCACGTCGGTGGCGCCGTGGATGGGTGCGATGAGGCTGACGGCCTGTTCGCCGAGCTGGCGGAGCTGGTCGAGATCCTCGCCGTAGAAGGTGAGGGCGACGTCGGAGCGAACGCCCTGCAGCAGGTCGTCCATGCGCATCTGGATCGGCTGGGAGAGTTCGAAGGCGACGCCGGGGATGGCGGCCTTGAGGCGCTTTTCGATGGCCGCAGAGATGCCGGTCTGGCGCGGTGCCGTGGTCCATTGGCCGGGTGGCTTGAGGATGACGTAGCTGTCGGTGGATTGCACGCCCATGGGGTCGGTGGGCGTGGCGGCGCTGCCGGTTTGCGAGACGACGGTGGCGACATCCGGGAAGCTGCGGATGACGCGTTCGATGGCGGTGACGGTGCGCAGCGAGGCATCCAGGCTGATGCTGGGCAGCTTGTTGGAGGTGACGACGATGGTGCCTTCGGCGAGCTGCGGGATGAATTCGCCGCCGAGCCCGAGGGCGAAGAAGATGGAGACGGCGAACAGCGCGCCGGCGAGCCCGGCGGTGATCCAGGGATGGGCGGTGGTGCGGCGCAGGACGGGCGTGTAACCGCGCCGCGCGGTGCGCACGAGCCAGGTGTCGCGCGCCTGGGCGCGGGCGCTGAGGAAGGTGGCGGCCAGCGCCGGGACGACCAGGATGGTGACCAGCAGGGCGCTGATCAGGGCCAGCATGACGGTGAGCGCCATGGGGCGGAACGTCTTGCCCTCGATGTTCTGCAGGCTGAGCACCGGCAGGTAGACCATGGCGATGATGCCGACCGAGAAGATGACCGGGCGGGCGACTTCGGCGGCCGCTTCGGGCACGGCCTCCACGGGATCGGCCTGCCCGCCCTCGGCCGCCTGACGGCGGAGCACGTTTTCGACGAGGACGACGGCGCTATCGACCAGCAGGCCGAAATCCAGCGCGCCGAGGCTCATCAGATTGCCCGAGATGCCGAGCACGCGCATGCCGGCGAAGGCCATCATCATGGCCAGCGGGATGACGGCGGCGACGATGAGGCCGGCGCGGATGTTGCCCAGCATGAGCAGCAGCACGGCGACGACGAGCAGCGCGCCTTCGACCAGATTGTGCTCGACGGTGTGGATGGCGCGGCCGATCAGGTCCGAACGGTCGTAGAAGATGTGGATCTGCTCGCCGGGGGGCAGGGTTTTCTGGATGGCGGCGATCTTGGCTTTCAGCGCGGGCAGCACTTCGCTGGCGTTCAGCCCGTACTGCATGTCGGCGACGCCGACGATGGTCTCGCCCTGGCCATCATGCGTGACGGCGCCGAGGCGGGCCTTGGGGGCGAGGTGGACCTGGCCGACATCGCCGATGGTGACCGGGGTGCCGCCCTGGGCGGTGTGCAGCACGATGCCGGCGATGTCGGCGGCATTCTGCGCCATGGCCATGCCGCGGACGATCTGCTGTTCGTCGCCGCGTTCGATGGTGGCCCCGCCCTGGGTGGTGTTGTTGGCTTCGACGGCGGCCGAGACATCGGTGAGCGAGAGGTTGTGGGCGCGCAGGCGGTCGGGCTGAACCTGGATTTCGTAGGCCTTGAGCTCGCCGCCGTAGATGTTGACGTCCACGATGCCGGGCACCAGGCGGAGCTGCGGGACGATGTGCCATTGCAGCGAGGCGTAAAGCTGCATCGGGGTGAAGCCGGGGCCGCGCAGCTCGAATTCCAGCACCTCGCCCAGGCCGGTGGCGAACGGGCCTTCGGTGGGGGTGCCGACGCCCGGGGGCATCATGGCGCGGGCCTGCTGCAGGCGTTCGAAGACCTGGGCGCGTGCCGTTTGCACGTCGGCGCCGTCTTCGAAGGTGACGTAGACGGCCGAGAGGCCGAAGCGGGAGGTGGAGCGGATGCCGTGCAGCAGCGGCAGCCCGGCCATCTGGGTTTCGACCGGCACGGTGACCAGGCGCTCGACCTCGACCGGGCCCAGGCCCTGCGCTTCGGTGAGGATCATCACCTGCTTGGGCGAGATGTCGGGCACCGCATCGATGGCGAGCTGGGTGAGGTTGAGCGCGCCGGCGACCAGCACGGCCAGGGCCAGGACGAGCACCAGCCAGCGGCGGGCGACGAGGGCGGTGAACAGGGCGTTCATGCGGCTTGTGGGGGCGCGGCGGCTTGGGTGTGGCCGGTCATCCGGCGCCGTCGAGCAAGGATTTCTGCAGCAGCGCCTTGAGTGCGAAGCTGCCCTGGGTGACGACCTGGTCGCCGAGGGACAGGCCGGATTGCACTTCGGCCCAATCGGGGCGTTCGACGCCGATGCGCAGATCGTGACTCTGATAGCGCCCATCACCGGCGCTGGTGAAGGCGACGCGGCGGTTGCCGACGAGCTGGATGGCGGCGGCGGGGACGACGAGGCCGCTGCGGCCGCGGTCGCTGGTGAGGGTGACTTCGACCTGCATGCCGGCGCGCAGGGCCGCGTCCGGGTTGGGCAGGCGGATACGGGCGGGCAGCGTGCGCGCGTTGGTATCCAGTGCCGCGCCGAGGGCGGCGACGGTGCCGGCCCAGGCGCGGCCGCTGCCCTGGGATTCGGCCGGCAGGGTGACACGGGCGGGGTTGCCGACGGCGAGGAGGTGGACGCTGGCTTCGGGGATTTGCGCCAGCACCAGGACCACGGAAAGGTCGGCCACGGTGAAGGCGTCGCCGGCGACGTCGACCAGCTCGCCGGGCGTGATGCCGACGCTGACGACCACGCCGTCGATGGGGGCGGCGAGCGTGGCCATGCCGGGGGCGGGGCCGGCGCCTTCGCGGCGGATTTCACCTTCCAGGGCGGCGGCGCGGGCGCGCTGGGTGAGCAGGCCGGCCTGCGCCTGGGCGACGGCGAGGCGGCGGCGTTCGGCTTCGGCGCGGGAGAGCGCGCCATCGGCGGCGAGGATCTCGCCGCGGCGCAGCGCATCGCGGGCGACGGCGAGATCGGCCTGGGCCTGGCCCACGGCGGCGCGGGCGGCGGCCAGGCTGGCCTGGCTGTCGGCGAGAGCGGGCATGTAGAGCGTGGCGAGCGGCTGGCCGGCGCGCACCGGGTCGCCGGGCTGGGCGAGCAGGCGGACGACGCGGCCCTGGGCGAAGGGGCGGAGCACGGCGACGTGGCCCTGATCGAAGGCCACGGTGCCGGCGACGCGGACCGGCTCGGTGATCTCGCGCCGGGTGACGGCGGCGAGCTTGAGGCCGACGGTGCGCTGCTGCGCCGGCTCCATGTGCACGAGGCCGGGCGGATCGGCCGCGATGGCGGGCGCGGCGGCGAGCAGGCCGAGCAGGGCGAGGCCGGCGGTGCGGATCATGGCAGCACGCCCTGAGCCAGGATGAGGGCGAGGCGGGCGGAGTCGCGTTCGGTGGCGGCCTTGCGGGCGGCGAGGTCGGCATCGGCGGCAGCGGCGTCGGCGCGGACGAGTTCGATCAGCGGCATTTCGCCCAGGCGCCAGGCACGCTCGATCTGGCCGCGGCGGCGGGCCAGGGCGGCCGCCGCGCGCGCGGCGGCCGCGGCGCCGCGTTCGGTGCCGGCGCGCAGGGCGGCGGCCTGCCGGACGCCCAGCTCGACCTCGCGCCGGGCCACCGCGAGCTGCACCATGGCCTGGGTGGTGGCCTGGTCGGCTTCGGCGCGGCGGGGGCCGTTGCGGGCTTCGGTGGCGAACGAGAAGCGCAGGGTGACGCCGAAGCGCGTATCCCACCGCGTGCCGGGCTGCTTTTCGTTGATGCCCTGGACGCCGAGCTGCGGGTCGTCGCGGTCCTGGATGCGGACCAGGCGGGCGTTTTCCTGCGCGGCGGCGACGGCGCGTTCGGCGGCGCGGATGCGGGGGTGGCGGGCGAGCGCGTCGCCGGGCTGGTCGGCCAGGGCGGAAGTGAGGGCGGCGGGGCCGGGGGTGGCGAGCGCGACCGGCTGTTCGCTGCCGGTGAGCGCCGCGAGGGCGGCGGTGGCGCCGGCCAGTTCGGTCTCGGCGGTGCTGAGCGCGGTCTCGGCCGAGGCGGCATCCGCGTCGGCGGCAAGCGAATCGGCCTCGGCGGCCTCGCCCACGCGGAGCTGGCGGGCGAGGCTGGCGGCCAGAGCGCGGGCGGTGGCGAGGCGGCCGGCGGCGACATCGCGCGCGTTGGCGGCCAGCTCCGCGCGCCGGGCGCGGGCGAGCAGTTCGGCGGCCAAATCGAGATGCGCGGCCTCGGTAGCGGCACCAGCGGCCGTGCCCTCGGCCCGGGCGGCGGCCTGAATGGCCGAGCCTTCGCCGGGCAGCCAGACGGGCGTGCTCAGTTCGACCTGCGAGGTGATGTAGCCGTTGTTGCTGCCGGCGATACGGTCGTTGACGAAGCTGCCGGC
Organism: uncultured Alphaproteobacteria bacterium; assembly: GCA_963751795.1. Taxonomy (GTDB): domain Bacteria; phylum Pseudomonadota; class Alphaproteobacteria; order Acetobacterales; family Acetobacteraceae; genus BOG-908. The sequence continues at coordinate 19,164 of CAVVVI010000004.1, read as the reverse complement.
CAGAGCGGGGGCATCGGGCAGCAGGGCGGCGCCGGTGCGGTTGCGGGCGGCGGCGACGGCCTGGCGCGCGGCGAGGTTCGCGCGCGCGGGCAGCAGCGCCCAGGCATCGGCCACGGCCTGGTGGAAGCTGATTGTGGCCGGTTCGGCGGCGGGCCGGGCGTAGGCGGCGTGCAGCAGCAGGCTGCCGGCGGCGGTGGCGCGGAGGGTGGCGCGGGCGGCCTTCAGGGCGTGGCTCCGGGGGCGGTGCGAGGCTTGGCGATGCAAGACTGGGCAGTGCACTGGGGAGTGCAAGGCTGGGTACTGCAAGGCGGGGGTGCCGGCTGCTTGCGGCGGTTGGCGGACCCGAAAGGATTCGAACCTTCGGCCTCTGCCTTCGGAGGGCAGCGCTCTATCCAGCTGAGCTACGGGTCCGTCTGGCGGCGCTTGTAGTGGCAAAACCACCGTGGCGGAAGGGGCCCGGCGGCGTGTGCCGCCGGGCGTGGCCGGTTCAGATGGACGAGCGCGGGGTGCGGTCGATGCCGGTGACGCCGGTGGTGCCGGTGCCCGACAGCGGGGCCGCGGCGTCGTCGAAGCGCTGCCAGCCGGTCTGCTGGTATTCGGCGCGGCGGGCGGTCGGGTCCACGTAGGTGCGGCTGTTGAGGATGCGCTCGGCCTCGATCACGCGTGCTTCGTCGGCCTGCACGGTGACGAGCGAGCCGCCGCGGCGGACGCCTTCGGCATAGACATGCGCATCGTCTTCGGAGACGCCGTGGTTGGTGAGCGAGCCCACCAGGCCGCCGGCACCGCCGCCGACCACTGCGCCCACGCCGGCGCCGGTGAGGGTTGCGACCAGCCAGCCGGCGGCCACGACCGGACCTACGCCGGGGATGGCGAGCGAGCCGATGCCGGCGAGCAGGCCCAGGCCGCCGCCGAAGATGGTGCCGGCGGTGGCACCGGTGCCGGCTGCGCCGGCGTCGTCCACGTGGGTGGTGTCGGTGCCGGTGTTGTAGCGGGTGTCGGCGTTGTTGGCGACGATGCTGACATGGTCGTGGCCGAAGCCGGCGGCTTCGAGGGCGTGGACGGTGGCGACGGCGTCGTCGTGGTTGTCGAACAGGCGCGTGAGGGTACGGTTGGCCATGATGTCGATGTCCTTCTGGGTTCGGCTATGGGCTGTGGCTGTGCTGGCGGATGGCGCCGGCCGCGGCGCGAGGCTGCGGCCGGCGGGCGCACGCGCCTGGGCGCCCTAGGCGGGCGGCCCGGCTGCCTTCAGGATTGCTGGCCGACATTGCCCTTGTAGTCGAGCCACACCTGGACGGGCTGGCCGTCCTTGGTGCCGGTGCCGCGCCAGACGCCGTCGGCATCCTTGGTGAGGCCGGTGACGTGGGTGTAGCCCTTCTTAGCGATGCGGCCGGCGGCCTGGCGCTTGCTGAAGCTGTTGGCGCCCTTGGCCGGCTGATCGGCATTGGTGCCGGTGGTGACGACGGCCTGGTTGTCGTTGCCCGAGGCGGCGGGCTTGCCGCTGTCGTGCTTGGCGCCCATCGGGTTGGCGGTGGCCGGCGCGCCCATGCTGGTGCCGTTGGACGGGGCGGCCATGCTGCTGCCGCCGGCCGGCGGGGCCATGCTGCCGCTGGTGGTCGACGTGCCCGAGGTCTGCGCGAAAGCCAGGCTGGCCGAAAGGATGGTGCCGGCCGCGCCGAGTAAGATGCGTTTCACGATAGTGTCTCCCGTGGGTGTCAGTTAGGGCCACGTAACGGAGAGAGGCGGCCGGAAGTTGCCGCAGGCGGCCTGGCGGGCGGGTGACGGCGCGTTACGGCGGCTCTGGTTGCTCCGGTCCCGCTCCTAGGCCGGATTGATGTCCAACCTCGCTTCGGCCGCCGTCTCCGGCCCCGGATCGGCCATCGGGGCTAGCAGCGCGGGGCCATTGTTCCGCACGTTGTTGACCGCGCGGCTGACCGGCCAGAGGCGCAGCGTGCCGGCAGGCGCCGGGCGCATCAGCGCTGCGTGGTCGCCTGCCTGCTCGCCCAGCCATACCGGCCAGGCTGCCTCGTCGAGGATGACCGGCATGCGGTGGTGCAGCGGCGCCATGTCGGCGTTGGCCGCGGCCGTGGCGATGGTGAAGCTGCACAGCACCTGGCCCGCTTGGTCGCGCCAGCTTTCCCATAGGCCGGCCAGGGCGAGCGGTGCCCCGTCGGCCCTGGCGATCGCGTAGGGCTGCTTGCCGTCGGGCACCGCCTTCCACTCATAGAACGCGTCGGCCGGCACCAGGCAGCGCCGGGCGGCGAGTGCGGCGCGGAACAGGCTTGCGCTGCCGGCCGTCTCGGCGCGCGCGTTGATCGGCCGCCTGCAGGCTTTGAGGTCCCTGGTGAAGTGCGGCACCAGGCCCCATTGCAGCGCGTCGAGGCGGCGCTCGCCGGTTTGCGGGTGGCGGCGGACGACCATGGCGGCCTGGGTGGGGGCCACGTTCCAGGAGGGGGGCGTGTTGGGGAGGTCGCCGGTGGTGGCGAACAGGCGGGCGAGGATTTCGGCGGGGAGTTGGGAGGCGAAGCGGCCGCACATGGTGGATGTTTACTCGTTACAGAAGGCCTTATCCGCAGTGTAGGGTACTGTCACTAGGCTCGAGCTTTCGCCGCCGCTCCCGCCGCTGGTTTCGACTTTGACGAGGGATTCTGCGCCGCCATCTGCGGTAACTGCGAAGTACTCTGTCCCGTTTCCTACGACACCCGTCCGGCAGATTGGGCGAAGCTTGAGGCGGGTGCTGTTGAGAGCGTTTGCTGCGCTGAAAGCGCAGCCATTAAACAATATACCAAAGCATTCGTGCAGAGGTGCACCAGGCGAGATTTCGATACGGTCCGGTCCGAATTTGGCGGGGCCGTTGACGATCAATGTTACGGACCATGCAAGCTCCTCGACATGCTGACGGAGGATTGTCGAAGACCGGCCGGCAACGCGCACGCGCGCGTAACCGCTCCGCGATGTCGCGTTCCATCCGAGGTGACGCCAGCGGTCTGCCAGATGATGCGGGGGTTCTCCGCTGCGAAAGTCCAGTCGCGGCCGTTAAAACCTGTGGCGGGAAGAAGGCTTGCAACCAGATCGGAGAGTTCCGTCACCGGTGCCGAGGAGGAGGCGGGTGGATATACGGCTTGGGTGCCCTGTTGCGTCCGCTGGCCGGTGGCCGTGACCAATCGGGAGAGACTTGGATAGGCCAGAGTTGCCAGGCAGACGGCACTCACGACGGAGCTTGTTGTCAGAACGATGGACGCAAGCCGGGGCATGTCGGCGCTTTCCTTCAAAGTGTGCATCCGGTCAGCTCCGCCTTATCGAACGAGGGTCTGAGCAGCGATGGAACGGGACGATCGTAAGCTCAAATTTGGCTGGCGGGCTTGCGCCTTCCGGCTGTGCGGGGAGCGTCTTTCGCGGTGTCAACTTACCCAGTCGATCGTGATCGGCGCGTCGATCCCAAGCACCTGGTGGACGGGACAGGCATGAGCGGCAGCTTCGAGTTTCGTGCGCTGCGTGGGGTCGAAAGATCCGGGAATATGGACGGACACGGCGATCTGTCCGATCCTGCGCGGGGCATTGTGCATCTGCTTGGACACGGTCGCGCTCGCGCCGTTGATTTCGAGGTTCATGGATTGCGCAGCGATGCCCATGACGCTGAGGATGCAGCTTCCCAGAGCGACCGAGAGCAGGTCGCTTGGTGAGAAGTTTTCGCCCTGGCCATGATGGTCCTTCGGCGCGTCGGTGAGCAGGATGATGCCGGAGTCCTGGTGTTCGGCACGGCAACGCAAGGCGCCCTCGTACGAGACGATCACATCGGTCATGTCTGCGTTGTCTCCTGCGGCTGGGCGATCGTGCACCCTGTCTCGCCGGGGCGCAGCGGTGAGGGCCCTGTTCATCCTGCTTCGAACTTCGACGGCCATCGAGAGACTTTCTTCGGGAGGGCAGAAGCCGCCACCGCGCCGAGCTATCGCTTAATCCGCCCGCAACAGCCCCGCGCACAGTGCATCAAACGCGGCGCGGTCCGGCGCGCAGACCAGGCCGCCATCCAGCGTGCCGGGGCGGTAGGGCGAGCCGTCGAAATGCGCGGCGTAGCCGCCGGCTTCGTGATGCAGCAGCCAGCCGGGCAGGTGGTCCCAGGGCATCAGCCGGTTGAACAGCAGGCAGTGGCAGTGCCCGGCGGCCAGCATGCGATATTGTTGGGCCGCGCAGCGGAAATCGTAAACCTGCGCCAGCTTGGCCAGGTTCGGCAGCACCACGTCCCGCAGCGCGGGCGGCAGATAGCGCCAGGATACCGCGCCCGACATCCGGTTCAACGGTGCGCCGGCCGCCACGCGCAGCACCGTGCGGGTGCCATCGGCCGCCTGCTCCCACGCGCCCTGCCCGCGCACCGCGAGGGCGGAGCTGTCCACCACCGGATCGTGGATGACGCTGGCCACCACCTCGCCGCGCACCACGGCCGCGGCCATGGTGCCGAACAGCGGCAGCCCGGCGGCAAAGTTCGAGGTGCCATCGACCGGATCGACCACGAACGCGAGCTCGGCACTTGCCAGCCTGTCGAGCAGCGACGGGTCGGCGGCGGTCGCCTCCTCGCCTACTACCAGGCAGCCGGGGTGCAGGCGCTGCAGGCCTTGGGTGATCATCGCCTCGGCGGCGAGATCGGCGTCCGTCACCAGATCCAGCGGCCCGCTTTTGGTGCGCACGCCGCCTTCGCCCAGCTTGCGGAAGCGCGGCATGATTTCCAGCCGCGCCGCGGCGCGCAGCAGCAGATCGAGTTCGGCGGTCTGTGCCATGGTGAACATGCGCGCGGGGCCGCCCTTACGGATGTGTCGTCATCGGGCGTACGCGCCCTAACAGGCTGCGCAAGCCGGCAGACCTAGCGCTCGAACCTGGCCCGGTCGGCGGGCAGCAGCCGCACGGTCACATGCGCCGACACCTCGTCGTCGCGCCGGCCGATCACCTCGCCGTGCTCGTACAGCCAGGCCAGGCGCGCGCCGTCGGCGTGCTCGATTTCGTAATCCGCCTGCTCCATGCCGGCGGCGATCCGCGCGTCCAGCATCGCCGCCAATGCGGCCAGCCCTTCGCCGGTGATGGCCGATACCGCGACGCTGCCTGGCTTCTCCGGCAAGTTGCCGGCGCCGCCCAGCAGGTCGGCCTTGTTGAGCACCTCGATGGTGCGCATGGAAAAATCTTCGTCGAGCGTGCCCTCCTTGGCCATGCCTTCCAGCACCGCCAGCACGTCGGCGCGCTGGGCCGCGCTGTCCGGGTGCGCCGCGTCGCGCACGTGCAGGATCACATCGGCCTCGGCCACCTCTTCCAGCGTGGCGCGGAATGCGGCCACCAGTTCGGTCGGCAATTCGCTGATAAACCCTACCGTGTCCGACAGGATCACCCGCCGGCCGCTCGGCAGCACCAGGCCGCGCATGGTGGGGTCCAGCGTGGCGAAAAGCTGGTCCTGCGCATGCACCTCGGCGCCGGTCAGCGCATTGAACAGCGTGGATTTGCCGGCGTTGGTGTAGCCCACCAGGGCCACGACCGGGAACGGCACGCGCTTGCGCGCACTGCGATGCAGGCCGCGTGTGCGCCGCACCTGCTCCAGCTCGCGCTTCAGCCGCACGATGCGGTCGGTGATCAGCCGGCGGTCGGCCTCGATCTGCGTCTCGCCCGGGCCGCCCAGGAAGCCGAAGCCGCCGCGCTGCCGCTCCAGATGCGTCCAGGACCGCACCAGGCGGGAGCGCTGGTAGTCCAGATGCGCCAGTTCCACCTGCAGCGCGCCCTCACGCGTCACCGCGCGCTCGCCGAAGATGTCCAGGATGAGCCCGGTGCGGTCGATCACCTTGCAGCCCCAGCCGCGTTCGAGGTTGCGCTGCTGCACCGGGCTCAGCGACGCGTCCACGATCGCCACGGTCACCTGCGCCTCGGCCAGCTTCAGCTTCTCGGCTTCCATCTGCCCCGAACCGAGCAGCGTGGAAGGCCGGCGGCCGCGCAGCGGCAGGATGGCGGTGTGCACCACCACCAGCCCGATCGAGGCGGCCAGGCCCACCGCCTCGGCCAGCCTTGCATCGGCCGCGCGCGAGGGATCGACGCCGGTGCGCTCGGCCGAGCTCGGCCGTTCCCACGGCAGGATCACGGCCGCGCGCGTGGGCGCCGGGCGCGCCGCATGAGTGCGCTCCGGGCCGCCGGCTGCGTCGGGTGTCGCGTCCTGGTCAGATGTCACTATCGACAGATCCGTCCTCCTTGTCGGCCGCCGCACCTTCCCGCGCCGCATCGAACAGCTGGATCGGCGCGCCCGGCATTACTGTGCTGATGGCGTGCTTGTAGACGAGCTGCGTATGGCCATCGCGGCGCAGCAGCACGGAAAAATTGTCGAACCAGGTGATGATGCCCTGCAGCTTGACGCCGTTGATCAGGAACACCGTCACCGGCGTTTTTGCCTTGCGCACATGGTTCAGGAACACGTCCTGCACGTTCTGCGGCTTTTCGGCGGCCATGGGTTTACCCTTCGTTGCGCAGCCCTGCGTTGGTGCGGGCCGTATCCACCGAATATGCCTGCAATCTCCGTGCCGAGCCGGGGCAGCGGCACCGCGGACGGTGCCGGCCACGAAGAGGGAGAGCAGGACGCTACAATTAGGCGGTTCCTGACCGAAAAACAGTATCGCCGGCGCGCGCCTCAGGCGGCCAGGCTGATGCGGGCGGCAAACAGGGCGAACAGGCGCTGCGCCACCGGGCCGGGCTGGCCGGTGCCCACCTTGGCGCCATCCAGGCGCAGCACGGGCTTGACGAAGGTGCTTGCCGCGGTGATCAGCACCTCGGTGGCCGTGCGCAACTCCTCCAGCGAAAACGCCCGTTCCGCAAAGCCCACGCCGGCGCGCGCCATCTCGTCGATCAGCGCCGCCCGGGTGCAGCCGGGCAGGATGGCGTGGCTGAGCGGCCGGGTCAGCAGCACGCCATCCGCGCCCACGATCCAGACGGATGTGGCCGCACCCTCGGTCACCATGCCGTCCGGCCCATACAGGATTGCCTCGGTCGCGCCCTGGGCGCGGGCGGCCTGGCGCGCCAGCACGTTGGGCAGCAGGGCCACCGACTTGATGTCGCACCTTGCCCAGCGCTGATCGGGCAGGGTGATCGCATGCGCATGCCAATCGGCCAGGCTGGCCGGCAGCGGCGCCGCACGGCGCAAGGTCACCACCAGGGCCGGCCGCGTGCCGGCAGCCGGAAACGCATGCTCGCGCCGCGCCACGCCGCGGGTGACCTGGATATAGACCAGGCCGAAGCGCCGGCGGTTGCGCGCCACCATTTCACCAAGCACGGCCAGCAGCGCCGGCCGGCCCAGCGGCGGAGCGATCTGCAGCGCGGCCAGGCTGCGGTCCAGCCGGTCCAGATGCAGGCCGCAATCGATCAGCCGGCCGTCATGCAGGTAGATCACCTCATAGACGCCGTCGGCGAACTGGTAGCCGCGATCCTCCACATGCACCGTGGCCCGGGCATGCGGCACGTAGCGCCCGTTGACGTAGGCGACCACGCTCATCGGCGTCAGCCGGCCGTGTCGTCGCCCGCCGCGGAATCCTGGCCGACCTGCTCGGCGTAGGCGGGCGCCGGGCCATTGGCCATCGGCTGCTCGTCGGCCTCGTTGGCGTCGCGCTCGTAACGGCGCTGGCCGTTCTGCCCGCCGCCCTGCTGGCCGCCACCACCCTGCTGGCCGCCCTGCTGGTGCCCGCCCTGCTGGCCGCCGCCATTCTGCTGGCCGTGCTGACCGCCTTGCTGCCCGCCCTGCTGCGGCTGGCCATGCTGCGCGCTCTGCTGGGAGGCCTGGTTGATGGCGTTCAGGATGCGGAAGTAATGCTCGGCGTATTGGAAGTAGCTCTCGGCCATCACGCGGTCGCCGGAGCCGGTGGCGTCGCGGCCGAGCTGCAGATACTTCTCGAACAGCTGCTGCGCGGTGCCGCGGATGCGCAGATCCGGGCCGCTGCTGTCGAAGACATGGTTGCGGTTCAGCGGGATATTGCCGCCGTACTGGCGCGGGCTGCCGCCGCCACCGCCGCCCCCGCCACCGCCGCCACTCCGGTGGGTGCGTCCGCGCATGCGTTTCATGTTCATCCGACTACAAAATGCTTTCCTGTTGCAGCGCCCGTCTCCGGCTGGAAGCAGCCGAACGGCCGCGCGCAGGTTCGATGAGGGCAGGCGCCAGTTGCAATCCGGTTGCGAACGCCATCCGGCAGGCCAGGCGGCCCGCGCCGAATCACAGCGTGCCAATCGGCCCGCTCCCGTGCGCCCGCAAACCCTATGGGCGCGACCGCAGGAACGCAAGCGGTTCTTTGCCGCCCGGCATCACGCCCGGCGCAGCACCAGTGCCCGGGGGATGCCACCCAGATCGGGCTGCGTGGCCACGCAGACAAGCCCAGCCTGCACGGCAAGCCCGGCGACCGCCGCCGCCTGCCCCGCCCCCAGCTCCATCACCGCCACGCCCCCGTTGCCCAGCAGCGCCGGCAGGGCGGGCAGGATGGCGCCGTAGGCCTCCAGCCCGTCCGCCCCGCCATCGAGCGCACGGGCCGGCTCGTGCAGCCGCACCTCCGGCATCAGGCCGGCCAAATGCGCGGTTTCGATATAAGGCGGGTTGCACAGAACGATGTCGAAATTGCCCGCCAGCGCCGCCGCCCAGTTGCCGGCCAGAAACCCGCAGCGTGCGCCCAGGCCAGCTGCGGCAGCGTTGCGCGCGGCCAAGCGGCAAGCGGCGGGCGATAGATCGACACCCACCCCGAACGCGCCGGGGCAGCCGGTCAGTACCGCGAGCAGCAGGCAGCCCGTGCCGGTGCCCAGATCGAGCACGCGGCGCACCGTCGCCGGCTCCGCATGCGCCAGGGCGGCCTCCACCAGAGCCTCGCTGTCGGGCCGCGGCACCAGCGTGGCGGGCGATACCTCCAGCTCCAGCGTCCAGAAGCCGCGCCGCCCGGTGATCAGCGCCAGCGGCTCGCGGGCCGCGCGCCGGGACACCAGGCGGGCGAACGCCGCGCCGTCGATCGGCGTCTCCGGCGCCAGCCACGCGCCCGCGCTTTGCCTCAGCAGGAAGCCGGCCAGCAGCCGCGCCTCACGCCGGGGCTCCTCCACGCCGGCCGCCGCCAGGCGCGCGGCTGCTGAGTCGAGCGCCACGGACAGCGCAATGGCCGCGCCGCCCTCGCCTGGGCTATCCTCCATCGCAGCCCCGGAGTCGCCCATGCGCGTGCCGCCCCATCTCGCTTTCCTCGCCGCGGCGCTGCTGCCGGCCGCCCCTGCCGCCGCCGCGGCCGTGTCGTTCCATATCACCGACACCACCGACCCGAGCGAAGTGACCGAAACCACCACCATCTACGTCAACGGCCAGCTGGTGGCGCATTTCGAGCTAAGCGCCACGCATCCGTTCAGCGACGTGGCCGTGAGCGTACCGCAGGCCGATCGCTACGAATACGCGCTGTGCGGCCGCATCACCGTGCGCACCGAAGAGGGCCGCACCGAAACCCACGTGCTCGACGACGGTGCCAGCATGGGCGACCCCTCGGGCAAGCGGCTGGAAGCGCTCGCGTCGGACAAGTTCACCACCTTCTATCTGGCCGAGCGCGCCGCCGGCGGCACCGACGTGCCGACCGACCTGCACAAGACCAACGTCTGCAGCATCCCCACTTCCTGACGGGCGCCGACCCAACCTAGCTGTCGGCGGCCAGGCGCGCGGCCTGATCCTCCTCGGTCAGCGCATCGACGAACTCGTCGAACTCGCCCTGCATCACGCGGTCGATCTTGTGGCTCGTCATGTTGATGCGGTGATCGGACACGCGGCCCTGCGGAAAATTATACGTGCGGATACGCTCGCTGCGGTCGCCGGTGCCCACCTGGCTCTTGCGATCGGCGGACCGCGTCGCGTGCAAGGTCGCGCGCTGGGCCTCGTACATGCGGGCACGCAAGATCTTCATCGCCTTGGCGCGGTTCTTGTGCTGGCTGCGCTCCTCCTGCATCGCCACCACGATACCGGTGGGAAGATGCGTGATGCGCACGGCAAATTCCGTCTTGTTCACATGCTGGCCGCCGGCGCCCGACGCGCGATAGACGTCGATGCGCAGGTCGCTTTCGTTCACCTGCACGTCCACGTCCTCGGCTTCCGGCAGCACGGCCACGGTCACCGTGCTGGTATGGATGCGGCCCTGCGTTTCGGTGGTGGGCACGCGCTGCACGCGATGCACGCCCGATTCGTATTTCAGCCGGGCGAACACGTTGCGGCCGGTGATCTCGGCGATGCCTTCCTTCAGCCCGCCCAGCTCCGTCTCGCCGTAATCCATCACCTCGAACCGCCAGCCGCGCAGGCCTGCGTATTTCTGGTAGGCGGCGAACAATTCGGCGGCGAACAGCCCGGCCTCGTCGCCGCCGGCGGCGGGGCGGATTTCCAGGATGGCGCTGCGCTCATCGGCCTCGTCGCGCGGCAGCAGCGCCAGCTGGATTTCGCGCGCCAGTTTCGGCAACCGCTCGCGCAGCGCGCGCAGCTCGGCTTCGGCCATGTCACGCATTTCCGGGTCGGCCAGCATCTGCTCGGCCTCGGCGGCTTCGGTTTCGGCCGCACGCCATTCCTCGATGCGGGAGACGACAGGGTCCAATTCGGCCAGTTCGCGCGAGGCGCGGGAGAAGGCTTCGCCGTTGAGGCCGTTGGACAGGTCGTGGCGGAGTTCTTCGGCGCGGAGGCGGATGCGGTCGAATTTGGAGGAGAGGTCTTGGGGCATGGGGTGGTTATTTAAGGAAGCGGTTCTTTTTTGCAAAAAAGAACCAAAAAACTTTTGCCCTCACGCTGGCATCAACGCTGCGGCCGCGCCGCAAAAGCGCGCGCTGGCATGGAAATACGAATAGCGGCGCCAGCCAACAAGCAAAAGTTTTTTGGTCCTTTTTTTCAAAAAAGGACTGCTTCCTTCACCCCGCCCAAAGCCACCTCAACCTGCACCCCAGTCGCCAGATCCTTAACCGCCGCCACCCCCCGCGCCACCTCGTCCTCACCCAGGATCACCACCGCGCGCGCGCCGATCCGGTTGGCCCGCTCCATTCGCTTTTTCATGTTGCCGCGATAGGCCATCTCCGCCCGCACGCCTGCCGTGCGCAGCTCCTGCAGCACGGCCAGCGCGGCGGCTTCCGCCCCTGCGCCCAGCGGCACCACCACCACCGGGCGCGGCGCTGCTGGGGCTTCGGCCAGCAGCATGGAGAGGCGTTCGATGCCGGCGGCCCAGCCCACGGCCGGGGTGGGCGGGCCGCCCATTTCGGCCACCAGCCCGTCGTAGCGGCCGCCGGCCATCACCGTGCCTTGGGCCCCCAGGCGGGTGGTGACGAACTCGAAGGCGGTGTGGCTGTAGTAATCCAGCCCGCGCACGATGCGCGGGTTCTCCCGGTAGGGCACGCCGAACTGCGCAAGATGGGTGCGCACGGCATCGTAGAAGCCCCGCGCCTCGGTGGTAAGGTGGGCGGCGATGGTCGGCGCGTCGGCCACCAACGCGCGGTCGCCTTCGTCCTTGCTGTCGAGGATGCGCATGGGGTTGCGCGCCAGCCGCTCCTGGCTGTCGCGCGAGAGGCCCTCGCGGTGCGCCTCGAAATAGGCGACGAGCGCGGCGCGGTAGGAGTTGCGGCTGGGTGCATCGCCCAGCGTGTTGATTTCGAGCACGACGTCCGCGGCAAGGCCCAGCGTGCCCAATATGTGCCAGCCCAGCGCGATCACCTCGGCATCGGCCAGCGGCTCGGGCGCGCCGATCAGCTCGGCGCCGATCTGGTGGAATTGCCGGTAGCGCCCCTTTTGCGGCCGCTCGTAGCGGAACATCGGGCCGGCATAGAACACCTTCTGCGGCAGGGCCTGCGTCAGCCCGTTGGTCACCAGTGCGCGGCAGATGCCGGCGGTGTTCTCCGGCCGCAGCGTCAGGCTGTCGCCGCCGCGATCCTCGAAGGTGTACATTTCCTTGGTGACGACATCGGACGTATCGCCGAGGGTGCGGGCGAACACGCGCGTGTCCTCGAAGATGGGCGTGGTCCATTCGTCGAAGCCGTACAGCGCGGCGACGCTGCGCGCGGTGGCGGCGACATGGCTGTGCCGGCGCTGATCCTCGCCGATGATGTCGCGTGTGCCGCGAACCGGCTGTAACGCTTCCAAACGAGGCCCCTCGCGATGCAGCGCGGGCGTCTAGCACACATCCCGGGCGGTGCCAGCCCGGCCCGGCGGACGCCGGTACCCTGCCGGCCGCACGATACGGCCGACAGGGTGGGGTAGCGTTGGCCTAGCGGGCCGACTTGCCAGCGACGCGCCGGATGGCGAGCATGCCGGTCAGGCCAGCCGCCAGCAGCACCAGGCTCGCCGGCTCCGGCACTGTGCTCGGCAGGCCGGATGGGCCGGACATCGACGCCACGCTGGCGAGGAACGAGCCGTTGGAGCAGTCGCCGGTGCCCCAGAACACGTCGAAACCGCCGGCGAACGCCGCGGCCTGCGCGGCCGTCAGCGTCAGCTGCACGTCCAGCTTGTAGCTGCCGCCTGCCTGCTGGCCGGTGGTGATTGCCGCGCCGCCCAGGCGTGTGCCGCCGGTGAGCACCACCGGGGCGTTATGGCCGGCATAGCCCGCCTGGCCGGGCTGGTAGGCGGTCGAATTGGTGTACTGCCCGCCGTAATAGAAGCCGGGGCGCCCGCCCCATACCTGCTGCGACGTCAGATACGACGACACCGAATACAGCCCGGCCGCGACGCCGCCATTGGCGCCTTCGGTGCCCAGCGAGATCGCGTAGTCGAACGGCGCATTGCTGTAGCCGCCGCCGGCCGAGCGCAGGAAGATGTCGGGGTAGTAGATCGAGTAGCCGTTGCTCGTCTGGTTGCCGGAAAACAGCGTGGTGTATTGCAGGTCGATCGCGTAGCTGCCGCTGGTGAGCTGCGTTGCCGTCAGCGACAGTTGCGAGGTGGCGAAGTTGCTGCCGAGCGTCGATGCGCTGACGGCCGAGGTACCGCCGTTGAAGATGTCGGCAGGCCCACCGTTGCTCGCATACGCGACATTGTCGGTGGTGTTCTGGATGACGATGGTACTGGCACGCGCTGCGGCCGACAGGGCTGTCCAGCCGGCCAGAACGGCGGCAATCATCATGAAGCGGCGCATGTGGTGAATTCCCATCTGTTGTTGATGGCGCGTAACAGATAACAAACCGTTACTGATAGGCGGATTGTCCAATTTTGCGCTCACAATTGCGCTATTGGTTCAGCTGGGGAGATTTGCTTGGGCGTCTTTCCAGGCGCGGCGCAGCCTGCTTAGGTGCGGCGATGAGAATCCCCCTGCTCGCCCTGCCCCTCACCGCCGGCCTGCTCTGCGCGGCCGCCCCGGTGCACGATTTCACGGCTCTCGTGGTCTCGCCGGATGGCAGCCATGTCGCCTCCGTCGAGGGCGACGAGGATGTTTCGGGCACGCCGGACATCACCACGGTGGTGATCCGCAGCACCACCGGCGGCGCCGAGGCCAGCGTCGCCCTGCCCTGCGGCAAGGTGCATGACTGCACGCCCTCCTCGCTGGCCTGGGCGCCGGATGGCAGCCGCCTGCTCTTCGTCCTGCGCAGCCCGGGCAGCCATGCGCGCGCCATCTACGCCGTGCATCCCGATGGCGGCGGCCTGACCAAGCTGCTGGATTTTGCCGGCACCATGGACAGCCTGCGTTACGGGCCCCGCGGCCAGTTGGCCGTGCTGGCCACGGCTGGTGCCGCCAAGGAGGTGGGTGCGGTGGAAGCCGGTGCCGCGATCACCGGCGTGCTCGGCGGCGACGTGCACGAGCAGCGGCTGGCGCTGGTGCAGCCCGACGGCACGCTGCACTGGGCCTCTCCCGACAATCTGTATGTGTATGAATATGGCTGGCGGCCCGACGGCCAGGGCTTCGTCGCCACCGCCGCGCCCGGTGACGGCGACAACAACTGGTGGGTGGCCAAGCTTTACGCGTTCGATGCCGCAACCGGCGCCGCGCACGTGCTGCATGCCCCGTCGAGCCCGCAGCAGCAGATGGATCAGCCGGTTGCGGCACCCGATGGCAGCGCCGTCGCCTTCATCGGCGGGCTGATGAGCGATTTCGGCGCCACCGGCGGCGACGCCTTCGTGCTGCCGCTCGGCCACCCCGATGCGCAGCCGGTCGATCTCACCGCCGGCTGGCATGCCACCGTCACCTCGCTGGCCTGGAGCTGCGACGGCAGCCACCTGATCGCCACCGTGCTGGCCAACGATCAGACGCAGATCGTGCAGATCGACCCGCACACGCCCGCCGCCATGCCGGTGCCCATGGTCAGCCGCCAGGAGCGGCTGGAGGCCAGCGACGGGCAATATGCGTCCGATTGCCACACCAAGACCACGGCCACCGTGCACCAGACCTTCACCAAGGCGCCGGAGATCGAGGTGGGCGACCTCGGCGACTGGCACGATCTGACGCACGTCAATGCCGGCCAGACCCTGCCGGCCACCGAGCGCTCCATCACCTGGACCAGCGACAATCTGCGCGTGCAAGGCTGGCTGCTGCTGCCGAACGGCACCGCGCCCGGCGCCAAGCTGCCGATGATCACCGACGTGCATGGAGGCCCGGCCTGGGCCAACCAGCCATCCTTCGTGGGCCAGGGCCTGGGCCGGCACCTGCTGGAAGCCGGCTACGCGCTGTTCATGCCCAACCCGCGCGGCAGCTTCGGGCAAGGCGAGGCGTTCACCCGCGCCAACGTGCGCGATTTCGGCCATGGTGATTTGCGCGACATCCTGACCGGGGTGACGGCCGCCGAGCACGCCGCCCCGATCGACGAGCATCGCCTGGGCATCACCGGCTGGAGCTATGGCGGCTACATGACGATGTGGGCGGTGACGCAGACCCAGCGCTTCCGCGCCGCCGTCGCCGGCGCCGGCCTGTCCAACTGGCAATCCTATTACGGCGAGAACGGCATCGATGCCTGGATGGTGCCGTATTTCGGCGCTTCGGTGTACGACAACCCGGCGGTGTATGCGAAATCCTCGCCGATGACGTTCATCAAGCAGGTGCATACGCCCACGCTCTCCGTCGTCGGTGAAAACGACATCGAGTGCCCTGCGCCGCAGACCGAGGAGTTTTGGCACGCGCTGCACGATCTGGGTGTGCCGGCCGAGGCGGTGATCTACCCCGGCGAAGGCCACCGCATGCACGACCCCAAGCACATCGAGGATTACGAGCGGCGCTCGGTGGCCTGGTTCAACAAATACCTCAAATAGGCCGGGGGCCCGGCCGGCGCCGAAGCCTCAGCGCTCGTCCAGCAGCGCCGCTTCGCCGCCGGCGGGCACCACGACGAGCAGGCCGGGCCGGCTGGCCCGCATCGTGGTGACGCCCCGCTTGGGGCACACGCCCAGGCAGGCGACCTCCATCAGCCCCATCTGCCGGCGCTGCCCGCGCGCGCGCAGCCCCTCGCGCAGGGCACGCCGCAGGCTCTGCCCACCGTCGGCGCCGTAGCCGCCATCCAGCTTGCGGCTGCATTTGCGGCAGATCAGGATCGCGTCGGTCCAGCCGGTTTCCACATTATGCGGCCGGGTGTCGTCTAAAGCGTGCTTGCCGGGGTGATGCTTGCTCATGCACACCACAATGAGGCAGCACGCATGCGGTTTGCCCCAAGCGCGGGCGCCCCGCTTTGCCCCGGAAGCCACCGACGATGCATGCACCGGCCACCCGCCGCTTCACCCAGGCTGATCAGGCGCTGTTCGCCGGCCTGTCGGGCGACACCAACCCCATGCACATGGATGCGCTGGCGGCCCGCCGCACCCAGGCCGGCGCGCCGGTGGTGCACGGCATCCACGCCCTGCTGTGGATGCTGGATACCCTCGCCCGCGACGGCATGCCGATCGCCCGCCTGCAGCATCTGAAGGTGCAGTTCACCAAATTCATCCCGCTGGATCAGGACACCGCCATCCAGATCACCCGGCAGGACGACGCCGGCGCCCGCATCACGGTGCTGACGGCCGGGCTGGCCGCCATGATGGCGGTGCTGAAATTCGGCCCGCGCGAGGCGGCCGAGCCCGCCTTGGCGCAACCGCCGGTGCCGCATGCCGCCACGCCGGATGCGCCGAAGCTGGCGGCGATGGCGGGGAGGCATGGCTGGCTGACTGCCCCGGTGCCCGCTGCCGCCTTCGCGGCGGCGTTTCCGCACGCCGCGGCCGCACTCTCCGCCCGCACGCTCTCCGGCCTGGCGCAGACTTCCCGCCTGGTGGGCATGGTCTGCCCCGGCCTGCACTCGATCTATGCCGGCCTGGCGGTCACGCTCGGCCCGCCGGCGGGCGCGGAGGGCATCGGCTTTACGGTGGCCAAACTGGACGAGCGCTTCCGCCTGCTCGAGCTCGCGGTGCAGGGCGACGGGTTGGCCGGCAAGGTGTCGGCCTTTGCGCGGCACGCCCCGGTGGCGCCGCCCACCATGGCCGAACTGGCCGGCCATGTCGCGCCGGACGCCTTTGCCGGCACGCAGGCTTTGGTGGCCGGCGGCTCGCGCGGGCTGGGCGCCACGACGGCGATGCTGCTGGCCGCCGGTGGCGCGCGCGTGGCCATCACCTACGCCAGCGGCCGGCAGGATGCGGCCGCGTTGTGCGAGGCCATCAACGGCGCCCGCGGTGCAGATGCCTGCACAACGCTGGCCTACGACGCCGCCCTGCCGGCGGCGCCGCAGCTGGCCGCCGCCGGCGCGCCCAACCAGCTCTATTATTGCGTCACCCCGCAGATCTTCCTGCAAAAGCAGGAGGCGTTCGTGCCCGCCGCTTACGCCCGGTTCAGCCGCTTCTATGTCGAGGCGTTCCACGAATGCTGCCAGGCGGTGCGCGGCAGCTGCAGCACGGTGTTCTACCCGTCCTCAGTTGCCGTGGCGCTGCGCCCCGCGGGCATGCTGGAATACGCCATGGCCAAGGCCGCCGGCGAGATGCTGTGCGCGGAGATGCAGGCCACCGGCGGCTGGCACGTGGTGCAAAGCCGTCTGCCGCGCATCCTGACCGATCAGACGGCGACGGTGGCGGCGGCCGAGACGGCCGACGCGGTGGCGACCCTGCTGCCGTTGATCGCGGCGATGCACGCGCGCTAGGCCGTGCAGCGGCTTAGTAGGGCCACGAACTCCGCCCGGCCGTAGCATCCAGCGTGCCGGCCGGTGCCGCGCTCGACACGTCGGCGGCCCAGGCGTGGTCGGCCCGCCAGCTTGCCGCGTTGATGTCGGCACCCGAGGGCAGCCAGGCATCCGGATGGGCCAGCCAGGCCAGCACGTCGCCCTGCGGCAGCGCGCGCGCCTCGTCGCGGAACAGCAGATGGTAGCCGCCCAGGTAGAACGCCCGCCGCACGGCCGGCGGCGCCTTGGCCCAGGCGGCAGCCATGGCGGCGGGCGGGATCACCTGGTCCCGCCGACCGGCCAGCAGCAGCGTGTTGGCCGGCAGATGCGCCATGCCGGCCTGCGCCGAATCCATCAGATCCACCAGGCCGCGTAGCGTGGCGACGGTGGCGCCGCGCGTGGTCAGCGGATCATGCGCCAGGCGCAGCAGCGCCGCGCGGTTGTCGGTGGCCGCGATGTCGAGCTTCACCTCGTTGCCGCTCAGCCGCCAGCCGGGCGCCAGCGCGGCGGCGGTCCACAGTGCGGCCCGCACGCCGGGCGCCATCTGTCCGCGGCCCCACACCGCCGGGGATTCCAGCACATAGGCATCGGCCGTGGCCGGCGCGCGGGCGGCCAGGCAGATCGCCACCGCCCCGCCCATGCTCTCGCCCATCAGCACCAGGCGCTGCCCCGGATAGCGGGCGCGCAATTGCGCCACCAGCTCGGCCGCATCGTCGATCATCACCGCCTGCCCGGCCCAGCCGCCGCGCTGGGCGGTGGCGCCGAAGCCCCGCTGGTCGGGTGCGATCACGGTGTAGCCGGCCGCGGTGAAGGCCGATGCGGGATACTCCCAGGCATCCCGGCTGTCGGTGAAGCCGTGTAATGCCAGGATGATGCCGGCCGGTGCCGTGCCCGCCGACGGCTGCCACAGCCGCGCCGGCAGCACGGCGCCGTCGCGCATGGTGAAGGTGAGGTCGGGCGCCGGAAAGCCGGGCGCGGCAGCCACCGCGCTGGCCGCCGCGGCCACGGCCGCGCTGGCCCGGGCCGGCCCGCCGGCACGCGGCGGCAGCAGCAGAACGCAGGCCGCGGTTGAAACCGCGCCGACCCAGCGTAGTATGCCCGACATCCCCAGCAGCTCCGCAACCGTCAGGACCTAGTATGGCGTTTGGCGCCTCAACCCCAACCCCTGCCTTCGGCGCGATCGAGACGATCGTGGTCGATAGCCGCGTGGTCTCCTGCGACGGCGGCGACGGCCCGTTGGGCCACCCGCGCGTGTGGCTGCGCATCGAACACCAGCAGACCTTCTGCCCGTGGTGCTCGCGCGTCTTCGTGCTCAAGCCCGGCACGGTGGACGAGGACCATTAGCATCGACCTGGCCGCGCCCCCGCCCGAGGCGCCCGTGCCCGAGGCGCCCGTTCCGGAGGCGGCGGCGGCCGGCACCGCAGCGCCAAGCCTGGTTCTGGTGGACGGCTCCGGCTACATCTTCCGCGCCTTCCATGCGTTGCCGCCGATGACGCGGGCCGACGGCACGCTGGTGAACGCCGTGTTCGGCTTCACCAACATGATGGCGCGCTTCCTGGCCGCCCATGTCGGCACGCATCTGGCCGTGGTGTTCGATGCCGGCAGCCAGACGTTTCGCAACCGCATCTACGACCGCTACAAGGCGCAGCGCCCGGAACCGCCAAGCGAGCTCGTGCCGCAATTCAAGCTGGTGCGCGAGGCCACGGCCGCTTTCGGTATCGCTTGCGTGGAGCTGGAGGATTGGGAAGCCGACGACCTGATCGCCGCCTACGCCAAGGCCGGGCTGGAGGCGGGTGCGACCGTCACCATCGTCAGCTCCGACAAGGATCTGATGCAGCTCGTGCGCCCCGGCGTGACGATGCTCGACCCGATCAAGCAGAAGCCGATCGGGCCGGCCGAGGTGATGGAGAAGTTCGGCGTGCCGCCCGAGCTGGTGATCGACGTGCAGCTCCACCACGGGCGACAGCGTGGACAACGTGCCCGGCGTGCCCGGCATCGGGCCCAAGGGCGCCGCCGAGCTGATCAACCAGTATGGCAGCCTCGAAGCGGTGCTGGACGCCGCCCCCGGCATGAAGCCCTCCAAGCGCCGCGACAACCTGA
>CAVVVI010000003.1:0-388308 GCA_963751795.1 uncultured Alphaproteobacteria bacterium | reverse complement strand
CGCGGCGACGCTGCGCGCGGTCGCGGCGACATCGCTGTGCCGGCGCTGATCCTCGCCGATGATGTCGCGTGTCCGCGAACCGGCTGTAACGCTTCCAAACGAGGCCCCTCGCGATGCAGCGCGGGCATCTAGCACACATCCCGGGCGGTGCCAGCCCGGCCCGGCGGACGCCGGTATCCTCCGGCCGCACGATACGGCCGACGGGTGGGGTAGCGTTCGCCTAGCGGGCCGACTTGCCAGCGACGCGCCGGATGGCGAGCATGCGGTCTAGGCCGCGCCAGCAGCGCCAGGCTCGCCGGCTCCGGCACTGTGCTCGGCAGGCCGGATCAGCCGGACATCGACGCCACGCTGGCGAGGAACGAGCCGTTGGAGCAGGCGCCGGTGCCCCAGAACGCGTCGAAACCGCCGGCGAACGCCGCGGCCTGCGCGGCCGTCAGCATCAACTGCACGTCCAGCTTGTAGGTGCCGCCTGCCTGCTCGCCGTGGTGGTTGCCACGCCGCCCCGGCGTGTGCCGCCGGCGAACACCACCGGGCGTTATAGGCGTGGCCCGCCGGCCGGGCTGGTAGGCGGTCGATTTGGTGTACTGCCGCCGTGATCGAAGCCGGGGCGCCCGCCCCATACCTGCTGCGACGTCAGATACGACGACGCCGAATACAGCCCGGCCGCGACGCCGCCATTGGCGCCTTCGGTGCCCAGCGGGGTCGCGTAGTCAGACGGCGCATTGCTGTAGCCGCCGCCGGCCGAGCGCAGGAAGATGTAGGGGTAGTAGATCGAGTCGCCGTTGCTCGTCTGGTTGCCGGAAAACAGCATGGTGTATTGCAGGTCGATCGCGTAGCTCCCGCTGGTGAGCTGCGTTGCCGTCAGCGACGGCTGCGAGGTGGCGAAGTTGCTGCCGAGCCTCGATGCGCTGACGGCCGGGGTACCGCCGTTGAAGATGTCGGCAGGCCCACCGTTGCTCGCATACGCGACATTGTCGGTAGTATTCTGGATGACAATGGTACTGGCACGCGCTGCGGCCGACAGGGCTCTCCAGCCGGCAGAACGGCGGCAATCATCATGAAGCGGCGCATGTGGTAAATTCCCATCTGTTGTTGATGGCGCGTAACAGATAACGAACCGTTACTGATAGGCGGATTGTCCAATTTTGCGCTTCACGAGCGCTATTCGTTCAGCTGGAAATTCGCTTGGGCGTCTTTCCGCGCAGCGCAGCCTGCTAGGTGCGGCGATGAAAATGCCCCTGCTCGCCCTGCCCCTCACCGCCGGCCTGCTCTGCGCGGCCGCCACTGCACGCTTCCGACAGCTCTCGTCGTCTCGCCGGATGGCAGCCATGTCGCCTCCGTCGAGGGCGACGAGGATGTTTTGGGCACGCCGGACGTCACCACGGTGGTGATCCGCAGCACCACCGGCGTCGCCGAGGCCAGCGTCGCCCTGCCCTGCGGCGAGGTGCGTAGCTACGCCCTCCTCGCTGGCCTGGGCGCCGGATGGCAGCCGCCTGCTCTTCGTCCTGCGCAGCCCGGGAGCCATGCGCGCGCCGTGTACGCCGTGCATCCCGATGGCGGCGGCCTGACCGAGCTGCTGGATTTTGCCAGCACCATGGACGGCCTGCGTTACGGGCCCCGGGCCAGTTGGCCGTGCTGGCCGCGGCTGGTGCGCCAAGGAGGTGGGTGCGGTGGAAGCCGGTGCCGCGATCACCGGCGTGCTCGGCGGCGACGTGCACGAGCAGCGGCTGGCGCTGGTGCAGCCCGACGGCACGCTGCACTGGGCCTCTCCCGACGATCTGTATGTGTATGAATATGGCTGGCGGCCCGACGGCCAGGGCTTCGTCGCCACCGCCGCGCCCGGTGACGGCGACAACAACTGGTGGGTGGCCAAGCTTTACGCGTTCGATGCCGCAACCGGCGCCGCGCACGTGCTGCATGCCCCATCGAGCCCGCAGCAGCAGATGGATCAGCCGGTTGCGGCACCCGATGGCAGCGCCGTCGCCTTCATCGGCGGGCTGATGAGCGATTTCGGCGCCACCGGCGGCGACGCCTTCGTGCTGCCGCTCGGCCACCCCGATGCGCAGCCGGTCGATCTCACCGCCGGCTGGCATGCCACGTCACCTCGCTGGCCTGGAGCTGCGACGGCAGCCACCTGATCGCCACCGTGCTGGCCAACGATCAGACGCAGATCGTGCAGATCGACCCGCACACGCCCGCCGCCATGCCGGTGCCCATGGTCAGCCGCCAGGAGCGGCTGGAGGCCAGCGACGGGCGATCTGCGTCCGATTGCCACACCAAGACCACGGCCACCGTGCACCAGACCTTCACCAAGGCGCCGGAGATCGAGGTGGGCGACCTCGGCGACTGGCACGATCTGACGCACGTCAATGCCGGCCGACCCTGCCGGCCGCCGAGCGCTCCATCACCTGGACCGCGACGATCTGCGCGTGCAAGGCTCGCTGCTGCTGCCGAACGGCACCGCGCCCGGCGCCAAGCTGCCGATGATCACCGACGTGCATGGAGGCCCGGCCTGGGCCAACCAGCCATCCTTCGTGGCCCAGGGCCTGGGCCGGCACCTGCTGGAAGCCGGCTACGCGCTGTTCATGCCCAACCCGCGCGGCAGCTTCGGGCAAGGCGAGGCGTTCACCCGCGCCAACGTGCGCGATTTCGGCCATGGTGATTTGCGCGACATCCTGACCGGGGTGACGGCCGCCGAGCACGCCGCCCCGATCGACGAGCATCGCCTGGGCATCACCGGCTGGAGCTATGGCGGCTACATGACGATGTGGGCGGTGACGCAGACCCAGCGCTTCCGCGCCGCCGTCGCCGGCGCCGGCCTGTCCAACTGGCAATCCTATTACGGCGAGAACGGCATCGATGCCTGGATGGTGCCGTATTTCGGCGCTTCGGTGTACGACAACCCGGCGGTGTATGCGAAATCCTCGCCGATGACGTTCATCAAGCAGGTGCATACGCCACGCTCTCCGTCGTCGGTGAAAACGACATCGAGTGCCCTGCGCCGCAGACCGAGGAGTTTTGGCACGCGCTGCACGATCTGGGTGTGCCGGCCGAGGCGGTGATCTACCCCGGCGAAGGCCACCGCATGCACGACCCCAAGCACATCGAGGATTTCGAGCGGCGCTCGGTGGCCTGGTTCAACAAATACCTCAAATAGGCCGGGGGCCCGGCCGGCGCCGAAGCCTCAGCGCTCGTCCAGCAGCGCCGCTTCGCCGCCGGCGGGCACCACGACGAGCAGGCCGGGCCGGCTGGCCCGCATCGTGGTGACGCCCCGCTTGGGGCACACGCCCAGGCAGGCGACCTCCATCAGCCCCATCTGCCGGCGCTGCCCGCGCGCGCGCAGCCCCTCGCGCAGGGCACGCCGCAGGCTCTGCCCACCGTCGGCGCCGTAGCCGCCATCCAGCTTGCGGCTGCATTTGCGGCAGATCAGGATCGCGTCGGTCCAGCCGGTTTCCACATTATGCGGCCGGGTGTCGTCTAAAGCGTGCTTGCCGGGGTGATGCTTGCTCATGCACACCACAATGAGGCAGCACGCATGCGGTTTGCCCCAAGCGCGGGCGCCCCGCTTTGCCCCGGAAGCCACCGACGATGCATGCACCGGCCACCCGCCGCTTCACCCAGGCTGATCAGGCGCTGTTCGCCGGCCTGTCGGGCGACACCAACCCCATGCACATGGATGCGCTGGCGGCCCGCCGCACCCAGGCCGGCGCGCCGGTGGTGCACGGCATCCACGCCCTGCTGTGGATGCTGGATACCCTCGCCCGCGACGGCATGCCGATCGCCCGCCTGCAGCATCTGAAGGTGCAGTTCACCAAATTCATCCCGCTGGATCAGGACACCGCCATCCAGATCACCCGGCAGGACGACGCCGGCGCCCGCATCACGGTGCTGACGGCCGGGCTGGCCGCCATGATGGCGGTGCTGAAATTCGGCCCGCGCGAGGCGGCCGAGCCCGCCTTGGCGCAACCGCCGGTGCCGCATGCCGCCACGCCGGATGCGCCGAAGCTGGCGGCGATGGCGGGGAGGCATGGCTGGCTGACTGCCCCGGTGCCCGCTGCCGCCTTCGCGGCGGCGTTTCCGCACGCCGCGGCCGCACTCTCCGCCCGCACGCTCTCCGGCCTGGCGCAGACTTCCCGCCTGGTGGGCATGGTCTGCCCCGGCCTGCACTCGATCTATGCCGGCCTGGCGGTCACGCTCGGCCCGCCGGCGGGCGCGGAGGGCATCGGCTTTACGGTGGCCAAACTGGACGAGCGCTTCCGCCTGCTCGAGCTCGCGGTGCAGGGCGACGGGTTGGCCGGCAAGGTGTCGGCCTTTGCGCGGCACGCCCCGGTGGCGCCGCCCACCATGGCCGAACTGGCCGGCCATGTCGCGCCGGACGCCTTTGCCGGCACGCAGGCTTTGGTGGCCGGCGGCTCGCGCGGGCTGGGCGCCACGACGGCGATGCTGCTGGCCGCCGGTGGCGCGCGCGTGGCCATCACCTACGCCAGCGGCCGGCAGGATGCGGCCGCGTTGTGCGAGGCCATCAACGGCGCCCGCGGTGCAGATGCCTGCACAACGCTGGCCTACGACGCCGCCCTGCCGGCGGCGCCGCAGCTGGCCGCCGCCGGCGCGCCCAACCAGCTCTATTATTGCGTCACCCCGCAGATCTTCCTGCAAAAGCAGGAGGCGTTCGTGCCCGCCGCTTACGCCCGGTTCAGCCGCTTCTATGTCGAGGCGTTCCACGAATGCTGCCAGGCGGTGCGCGGCAGCTGCAGCACGGTGTTCTACCCGTCCTCAGTTGCCGTGGCGCTGCGCCCCGCGGGCATGCTGGAATACGCCATGGCCAAGGCCGCCGGCGAGATGCTGTGCGCGGAGATGCAGGCCACCGGCGGCTGGCACGTGGTGCAAAGCCGTCTGCCGCGCATCCTGACCGATCAGACGGCGACGGTGGCGGCGGCCGAGACGGCCGACGCGGTGGCGACCCTGCTGCCGTTGATCGCGGCGATGCACGCGCGCTAGGCCGTGCAGCGGCTTAGTAGGGCCACGAACTCCGCCCGGCCGTAGCATCCAGCGTGCCGGCCGGTGCCGCGCTCGACACGTCGGCGGCCCAGGCGTGGTCGGCCCGCCAGCTTGCCGCGTTGATGTCGGCACCCGAGGGCAGCCAGGCATCCGGATGGGCCAGCCAGGCCAGCACGTCGCCCTGCGGCAGCGCGCGCGCCTCGTCGCGGAACAGCAGATGGTAGCCGCCCAGGTAGAACGCCCGCCGCACGGCCGGCGGCGCCTTGGCCCAGGCGGCAGCCATGGCGGCGGGCGGGATCACCTGGTCCCGCCGACCGGCCAGCAGCAGCGTGTTGGCCGGCAGATGCGCCATGCCGGCCTGCGCCGAATCCATCAGATCCACCAGGCCGCGTAGCGTGGCGACGGTGGCGCCGCGCGTGGTCAGCGGATCATGCGCCAGGCGCAGCAGCGCCGCGCGGTTGTCGGTGGCCGCGATGTCGAGCTTCACCTCGTTGCCGCTCAGCCGCCAGCCGGGCGCCAGCGCGGCGGCGGTCCACAGTGCGGCCCGCACGCCGGGCGCCATCTGTCCGCGGCCCCACACCGCCGGGGATTCCAGCACATAGGCATCGGCCGTGGCCGGCGCGCGGGCGGCCAGGCAGATCGCCACCGCCCCGCCCATGCTCTCGCCCATCAGCACCAGGCGCTGCCCCGGATAGCGGGCGCGCAATTGCGCCACCAGCTCGGCCGCATCGTCGATCATCACCGCCTGCCCGGCCCAGCCGCCGCGCTGGGCGGTGGCGCCGAAGCCCCGCTGGTCGGGTGCGATCACGGTGTAGCCGGCCGCGGTGAAGGCCGATGCGGGATACTCCCAGGCATCCCGGCTGTCGGTGAAGCCGTGTAATGCCAGGATGATGCCGGCCGGTGCCGTGCCCGCCGACGGCTGCCACAGCCGCGCCGGCAGCACGGCGCCGTCGCGCATGGTGAAGGTGAGGTCGGGCGCCGGAAAGCCGGGCGCGGCAGCCACCGCGCTGGCCGCCGCGGCCACGGCCGCGCTGGCCCGGGCCGGCCCGCCGGCACGCGGCGGCAGCAGCAGAACGCAGGCCGCGGTTGAAACCGCGCCGACCCAGCGTAGTATGCCCGACATCCCCAGCAGCTCCGCAACCGTCAGGACCTAGTATGGCGTTTGGCGCCTCAACCCCAACCCCTGCCTTCGGCGCGATCGAGACGATCGTGGTCGATAGCCGCGTGGTCTCCTGCGACGGCGGCGACGGCCCGTTGGGCCACCCGCGCGTGTGGCTGCGCATCGAACACCAGCAGACCTTCTGCCCGTGGTGCTCGCGCGTCTTCGTGCTCAAGCCCGGCACGGTGGACGAGGACCATTAGCATCGACCTGGCCGCGCCCCCGCCCGAGGCGCCCGTGCCCGAGGCGCCCGTTCCGGAGGCGGCGGCGGCCGGCACCGCAGCGCCAAGCCTGGTTCTGGTGGACGGCTCCGGCTACATCTTCCGCGCCTTCCATGCGTTGCCGCCGATGACGCGGGCCGACGGCACGCCGGTGAACGCCGTGTTCGGCTTCACCAACATGATGGCGCGCTTCCTGGCCGCCCATGTCGGCACGCATCTGGCCGTGGTGTTCGATGCCGGCAGCCAGACGTTTCGCAACCGCATCTACGACCGCTACAAGGCGCAGCGCCCGGAACCGCCAAGCGAGCTCGTGCCGCAATTCAAGCTGGTGCGCGAGGCCACGGCCGCTTTCGGTATCGCTTGCGTGGAGCTGGAGGATTGGGAAGCCGACGACCTGATCGCCGCCTACGCCAAGGCCGGGCTGGAGGCGGGTGCGACCGTCACCATCGTCAGCTCCGACAAGGATCTGATGCAGCTCGTGCGCCCCGGCGTGACGATGCTCGACCCGATCAAGCAGAAGCCGATCGGGCCGGCCGAGGTGATGGAGAAGTTCGGCGTGCCGCCCGAGCTGGTGATCGACGTGCAGTCCCTGATGGGCGACAGCGTGGACAACGTGCCCGGCGTGCCCGGCATCGGGCCCAAGGGCGCCGCCGAGCTGATCAACCAGTATGGCAGCCTCGAAGCGGTGCTGGACGCCGCCCCCGGCATGAAGCCCTCCAAGCGCCGCGACAACCTGATCGCCCATGCCGAGGCGGCGCGCATTTCCAAAAAGCTGGTGCGGCTGTGCGACGAGGCACCGATGCCGCTGCCCATCGAGGCGATGCGCAGCGAGGCGCTGGACCGCACCCGCCTGTCGGACTGGCTGCACGGCATGGGGTTCCGCAGCACCGCCTTGCGCCTGGGCCTGCTGGATACGCCGGCCGAGCCGGAGGCGGACGCTGCCCGCCCGGCTGGCCCGGCGGCCGCCTACGGCCCCTACGAGGTAGTGGCCGACGCCGCCACGCTGGCCGGCTGGATCGCCGAGGCCACGCGCGCCCGCCGCGTGGCCCTGCATGTGCAGACCGATCTGGACCCCCGCCCCTGGCGCGCCCGCTTGCTGGGCATCGGCCTGGCCACCGCGCCGGGCCGCGCCTGCTACATCCCCCTGCCGATCGAGGAACTGACCGAGCCGCGCCTGTCGGCCGCCGAAACGCTGGCTTTGCTGGCGCCGCTGTTGGCCGACCCATCGGTGCTGAAGATCACCGCCAACGCCAAGTATGCGCGGCTGGTGCTGCAGGCTGCGGGCACCAGGCCGCCCGAGCCGCAGGACGACCCGATGCTGCTCAGCTTCGCTCAGGCCGCCGGCGCGCACGACCACGGCCTGGCCGACCTCGCGCCGCTGCACCTCGGCCACACGCCCAAATCGCTCGACGAGACCACCGGCACCGGCCGCAACCGCCTCACCTTCGCCAACGTGCCCGTCGGCCGCGCCGCCGCCTATGCTGCCGAAGCCGCCGACGTTTCCCTGCGCCTGTGGGCCGTGCTGCGCCCCGCCTTGCGCAAGCACCAGGCGCTCGGGCTTTACGAACAGCTCGAACGCCGCCTGGTGCCGGTGCTGGCCGAAGCCGAGACGGCCGGCATTCGCGTGGACGAAGCCGAACTGCGCCGCCTTTCGGCCGATTTCGCCGGCCGCATGGCCAGCATCGAGGAGCAGGCCCACCGCCTGGCCGGCCACCCGTTCGGCCTGGGCAGCCCCAAGCAGCTCGGCGAAGTGCTGTTCGACGAGCAGGGCATGCCCGGCGGCAAACGCAGCCCCTCCGGCCAATGGACCACGGATGCCAGCGTGCTGCAGACCCTGGCCGATCTGGGCCACGAACTGCCCGGCCGCGTGCTGGAATGGCGCCAGCTCAGCAAGCTGAAATCGACCTATGCCGACGCGCTGGTCGAGGAGATCAACCCCGCCACCGGCCGCGTGCACACCAGCTACGCCATGGCCGCCACCAGCACGGGCCGCCTGTCCAGCAACGACCCCAATCTGCAGAATATCCCCATCCGCACCGAGGAAGGCGGCCGCATCCGCCGCGCCTTTGTCGCCGCCCCCGGCCACAAGCTGGTCAGCGCCGATTACAGCCAGATCGAGTTGCGCCTGCTCGCGCACGTGGCCGACATACCCGCGCTGCGCGAAGCCTTTTCCACCGGGCAGGACATCCACGCCCGCACCGCCAGCGAAGTGTTCGGCGTGCCGTTGGACCAGATGGACCGCGTGACGCGCAGCCGCGCCAAGGCGATCAATTTCGGCATCATCTACGGCATCAGCGCCTTCGGCCTGGCCCGCCAGCTCGGCATCGACGCCGGCGAGGCCGCCACCTACATCGCCGCCTATTTCGAACGCTACCCCGGCATCCGCGCCTACATGGAACGCACCAAGGAAGAAGCGCGCATTCACGGCTACGTGACCACGCCGTTCGGCCGCCGCTGCACCATCCCCGGCATTGCCGACCGCAACATGCAGCGCCGCGCCGGCGCCGAACGCCAGGCCATCAACGCACCGCTGCAGGGCGGCGCCGCCGACGTGATCAAGCGCGCCATGGTGCGCATCCCCGCAGCCCTGCGCGAAGCCGGCCTGACCGCGCGCCTGCTGCTGAGCGTGCATGACGAATTGCTGTTCGAAGCTCCGGACGCCGAGGCCGAAACGGTCGCTGCGGTGGCGCGCCAGGTGATGGAGGGCGCGGCCTGCCTGAGCGTGCCTTTGACGGTGGAGACAGGGATTGGGGACAGTTGGGCCGAGGCGCATTAGGGATGAAGGCGGGCGGACCATTCACCGGCGCGTCCCACCATCCGCCCACGGACATTCGGGAACGTTCTGCCGAAATACGGCGATAGCGTCTCGTGTGACCCTTGCGGCCGCCAGATTTCTGTCGGCGGCGTGCCGCTGACCAGCATAGGCCAAACAATGCAGCAGAAGCCGATGGAAATACCGACCGGGCGCTTGCTCTCGAGCCCACGATTCGTGCTTTTGCTCTGCCTCATTCCGTTTCTTGGTCACCTGCCCGAACTGATCGGCCTCGTCGATACGAACCCACTCCTGTTCGTCTCGGATATGCCGTTGCACCCGGAATCCGGCCTGCTCGGCGGTAGGCCGTTCATCGACGGCGATGCTGGCCTGACGACGATGACACTCGGCAAGCTGGCCGCGGATTCCTGGCTAAATGGCCAATTACCGTGGTGGAACCCGTACTCCGGCGTGGGCCTGCCGCTGGCCGCCGAGATGCAGCCCGCAGCCTTTCTGCTGCCCTTCGTCCTGCTTCTGCATTTCGCTCACGGCGTGCTCTACCTGAAGATCGCGCTGCAGATCTTCGCCGGACTGACCATGCTGGGCTTTCTGGGCGCGCTGGGCCTGTCCGGCTGGGCGGCCGTGCTCGGCTCTGCGCTGTTTCAACTGAACGGCACGTTTGCTTGGTATGCTGACGCGCCGTCCTTGCCCATCGCCTTCATGCCGCTTCTGTTATGGGGATTGGAGCGGACGCGCACACTGGCGTTGCAGGGCCGGCGCGGCGGTGAGGCATTGATTGCACTCGCGATTGCGGGATCGCTTGTGGCAGGGTTTCCCGAAGTCGCTTTCGTTGACGGCCTCCTTGGGCTGGGTTGGGCTGTCATGCGGCTGTGCAGTCTGCCGCGGGCAATCCGCTGGCTGTTTGCAAGGCGAGTCGCTGTCGGTGGCGTCGCAGGGCTGGCTCTGTCTGCTCCCGCCGTGCTGCCCTTCCTCATCTCGTTGCCCGTATCTTCTCTCGGGCCGCACGGCATCTCGGTTGACGCTCACCTCGGCTTGGCGCACGCGGCCACCCTGCTCTTCCCGTATGTCTTCGGCCCTATCCTGTCCGACCTGGACCTCCCTTTCTGGGCCAAATGCGGCGGCTATCTGGGGGCAGCAGCGCCACTGCTCGCGCTTTGCGCGCTCGTCAGGACGGGCCTGGTTCCAAGGTCGATGCGACTCTTCCTGGGTGCGTGGATGGTCGCTCTGTTGGCCGCCATGTTTCACCTGCCGATCGCCACGCAGCTCGTGCGGGCCATACCAGGCGTCCAGCTTGTCTTCCTGTGCCGATACGGCATGCCGTCGGTGGAGATGGCGGCCTGCACACTCGCTGCTTTGGCTTTGAACGACTACATCTCAGCACCTGCCTACAAGGTGCCACGCGCGGCGGCGATCGGTTGGGCTGTCGCTGCTGGCTTCAGCCTCGGACTGGCTGCACCGCGATTTCTGGCCATTTTCCGCGTTGGCCACCCAACCATCCCATTCACGCTCACGTCCATCGCCTGGGCCGCCTGCTCCGCAGCCGCATTGACTCTGATGCTTCGCCTGCCAAGACCCCACGCTTATCATCGCGCGATCGGAACGCTGGTCGTCATCGACGCCCTCGCGCTTTTCCTCACAGCCACTCTCTCCGGATTGACGGATGCGCGCATTGCCGACGCATCCATCGTGTTCCTGAAAGAACACCAAGGGACCTACCGCGCTTTTTCGATCGACGACCTGCTGTTCCCGAACTATGGCGCCATACTCAAGCTCGATACGATCGCCTACGTTTACATACCGGTGCCGCTCATCTGGTCGGATTACGTGCATGCTCACCTCGACCCGGCGGCCATACCGGGGATGTTTCCTTCTCTGGGCGAGACATCCTGGGATCAGGCCCTTCTGGTTTCGGACAGATATCGCGCGTTCGCGGCGATCGGCGTGCGTTACATCGCGGCCCCGAGCGCGGTGCACCTCTTCACACTCACCGGCGCAGGCGGGCCGCAACGCGTCTATCACGACGACCGGACCGATATCTTCGAACTGCCGAACGCCAAACCCTATGTCGAAGCGCCCAACGGCAACTGCAACATCGTGGCGTCGGAGCGCACCATCATGCACGCCTCTTGCAAGTCTCCGGCACGGCTTGTCAGGCGCGAGTTATTTTATCCCGGCTGGCACGCCCGGGTGAACGGCCACCGCGCCGGAATCATGATGCAGGAAGGTCTATTCCAGGCGATCGATCTGCCGTCCGGGACATCCGAGATCGAGTGGCGGTACTCTCCGCCATTCAGCCGGACGATGTGGCTGTTGTTTTTCGGCGGCAGTCTCACGTTGGGTTTGCTCAGCGCTGCGGAGTTTGCCGATCGGCGGAGGGCCGGCTGACGCGCTGAACTCACGTGATGATCGCGGGCGCGTCGGCGACTCTCGATGACGACGGAAAGCGGCACTCCGGGTTGCTGACGGGCGCGGGGCGTGTTGGGCGGCGGCGGCGCCGGGGCCGGCCGTTCTAGCACGCGTCCATGCGGGCGATCAGTGCGGCTTCACCCGCGGTCATTCCGCCAGGGGATCGGCCCCAGCTTCGGTTGGTTGCCAGCACTCTCGCCGGCATGCCCGCAGCGATCGATTTGGGCGGGATGACGCCTTTCACGAAAGCGCGGGCGCCGATGATCGAGCCGTAGCCGATACGCTCGCAGCCGAGCATGTAGGCGTCCTGGCCCAGCCAGACATGCTGTTCGATGACCGTGTTGACCGGGTTGTTCAGGCGATGGCCTGTGGCGAGATCGACGATGGAATGCATGTCGAAATTGCGCATCACGACGCCGGACGAGATCAGGGCGTCGTCGCCCACCGCGAAGGAATAGCCCTGCCCTTCGACCTCGATCAGCCCGAAGCTGACCGCGGTAGAGCCGTAGCCCCAGAACATAACCTGTTCGCCGAATACGGGAGGAGATGTTGGGCACCAAGATCGCACCGCCGCCGTTCAGGTTGAACATCGAGAGGCAGTCCGGGTAGCTCAGCCGCAGCGCAGGGTCAGATTGCCCGACCAGGTGGCGTTGTCGAAGCAAAGCAGGTTCGGCCCCGGCCGCTCGTTGTGGACCGTTACTTTGCCGCCGCCGCGCCGGGTCGCGCACCGCGATCGTAACCGGGTGCCCATGCGCCGCCACCCCGGCTGCTTCCCGGCCGGCGGTGTCGAGCACGGTCCAGCCATCGGCGTAGTCGGCCAGGGTCATGCGCGTGGTACGTGGCTGAAGGATGGCGGCCAGGCGCTCGATTGCGGGGGGGGGGGGGCGAGGTCGGCCAGCCTCACGGGGTGGCGCCGGCGGCTGGTGGCGTGTCGGCTTCGGCCAGGATGGCGGTGGCGGCGCGGTGGGCGGCGGCGAGGGCTTGGGCGTGTTGCGGGGTGATTTCGGGGCCGGTGGGGGGCGGGGCTGCGGCCAGGGCGGCGGCGGCGCGGCGGATGCGGTCGGCCAGGACGGGGGCGGAGTGGTCGGCCGGGGCCATGCGGGTGAGGCTGCTGGCGAACAGGCTGTCGAAGCCGTCCGGGTTGTGGGGGCCGGGCGGGCGGCGGGCGACGTTGCGGGCGGGGGTCGACTCGTCGGGGTTCATGGGTGGCCTCCTGGCTGGCGGCTTTTCTCCCATGGGGACGCGGGTTCCGGCTATCCCGCGTTGGATCGGTGGCTGGCCGGGGGGCGCTGGACGCGTGGGGGACTGGTGCTGCTGGAGGGGATTGAACTCTCGACCTCTCCCTTACCAAGGGAGTGCTCTACCACTGAGCTACAGCAGCGCCGGGGGGCGCAAAGCGCGGGTTCTGGTAGGCGTTTGGGCGGTTGAGCGCAAGTGCGTCTGGCGGGTGACGGGGCGATGTGGCGCGGCGGATCGGGAGGGGTGGCTGGGATGGTGCGGCCGTGCGTGGTGGGGCTGATTGCCGACACGCATGGGCTGTTGCGGCCCGAGGCGTTGCGGCTGCTGGAGGGCAGCGACGCCATCGTGCATGCGGGCGATGTGGGCGATCCGGACATTCTGGCGGCCCTCGGGCGGCTGGCGCCGGTGACGGTGGTGCGGGGCAATGTGGATACGGCCGATTGGGCGGCCGGGCTGCCGCTGACGGCGGAGCTTGCACTGGGCGACGCAAGGCGGCTGTTCGTGCTGCACGATGTGGGCACGCTGGGGATAGATCCGGCGGCGGCCGGGTTCCGCGCCGTGGTGTTTGGGCACAGCCACCGGCCCGGCTCGTGGTGGAAGGGCGGCGTGCTCTCGTCAATCCGGGGAGTGCGGGGCGGCGGCGGTTTTCGCTGCCCATCAGGGTGGGCCGGCTGGTGGTGGGGCCGGGGGCGATCGACGTGGAGATCATCGAGATCGTGCCGGGGCGCTGAGGCGCGGCGGCGGCGGGTGCGCGCAACCGGGGCGGCGGGCGGGGTGTTCTCGCGTCGGTTGAATGAGGGACGGGACAGCATGTTGGCCGCATTCCTGATGGGACTGGTGGCCGGGCAGCGGGCGATGACGCCGCTGGCCGCCGTGTGCGTGGCGCAGGCCAGCGGGCGGCTGGGGCGCGATAGCGGCTGCCCACCGGTGCTCGGCCATGGGCTGGTGGCGGCGGGTGCAATTGGGCTGGCCTTGGCCGAACTGGCCGGCGACAAGGTAGCCTGGGCGCCGGACCGCGTGGTGCCGGTGGGGTTGGCGGCGCGGTTGACCACGGCGGCGCTGGCCGGGGCGGTGCTGGTGCCCCGGCGGCAACGCTGGGCCGGGGCGGCGCTGGGGGGAGCCACCGCGGTGGCTGCCTCCTATCCCGGATGGCGCCTGCGGATGGCGGCGATGCGGCACCGTGGGCAAGTGGAAACCGGGTTGATCGAAGACGCGGTGGTGATTGCGGCGGCGTGCGCGATCGTCGCGAGCGTGGCGGGGCGTCGGGCGGGAATTTGAGGCTTTGCCGGTCGGGTAGGCGGGCTGGCCGGCGCGCGGCGATGTCTGCCGGTCAGGGCGCGTAGGTGAAGATGGTGCCGGCGCTGTCGCCGAGGCTGCTGGCGCCGGTGGTGCCGAGGAAGCGGGTGCCGCGCGGGGTGAGCGCGCCGGTGGGCCGCTCGCCGTCGATGCCGCCGGTAAAGCCGTAGGTGAAGGCGGCTGCCCCGGTGGTGGTATCGAGGCTGAACTCGGTGCTGGTCACGCCGGGGTGGCGGATCTGGCCGATCCAGGTCGAGCCCAGCAGGGTTGTGCCCGACACTGTGAGCGGCGCCTGCGAGTCGATGCCGGGCGCGGCTTTCGGGCCGTGGTAGTTGAACGTGTAGACGGTCTTCTCCGTGTTGGAGGCAGGATCGAAACTGAAGACGGTGCCGCCGTAATTGTAGAAGCCGCCGGTGCTGGTGGTGCCGTAGAGCAGGCCGCCGAGGACGACGACACCGGCATAGGGGTGGGCGCCTTGCGGGGCATTCTTGCCGACGCCATCGAAGCTGAAAAGGATGGTTTCCTGCAACGTTGCGGGATCGAAGGAGAACAGCGTGCCGCGCTTCTGGGCGTAGCTGCCCTGCGTGGTGCCGTACAGGATACCGCCGAGCGCGGTGAGCGGGCCGCTGGGCAGGGTGCCGTAGATGCCGTTGGCAAAGGCGTGGGCGACCTGCTCGCGCTGCGTGGCCGGGTGGAACGTGTAGATCGTGCCGGCGCCGTGCACGCCGCCGGCCGAGGTGGTGCCGTAGAATGTGGTGCCGAGATCGATCAGGCCTGCCAGCGGTAGCGCGCCATCGCGGCTGCTGGCGGCGAAGGAATACGCAACGGCTTCGGCATTGGTGGCGGGATCGAAGCTGAAGATGGCGCCGGCATCATTGCTGCCGCCGGTGAGTGTGGTGCCCCAGATAAAGCCGTGGCTGTAGAGCAGATCGCCATGCGGGTTGCTGCCGTCGGCGCCGTTAAAATGGTGCAGGATGGTGATGGCGCTGCTGATGGGATCGAAAGAGAACAACGCGCCGCGATCGTTGTCGCCGCCGAATGCGGAGACGCCGTAATAGAGGCGACCGATGGGCAGCAGCGTCGAGGTGAAATCGTTTTTGCCGTCCGGCTGCACGAAGTTGTGGAGCACGGTGCTGGTGCGTGTGATCAGGTCGAGTTTAAAAACGTCGCCGCTTTGGCCGAGGATCGGGCCGCCAAAGCTGGAGGTTCCGTAAAGCGTATTGCCGATTGCGACGAACCCGCCGTAGGACGAATACGACTGGCTGGCGGGGAAAGTGAAGACCGTTGCGACCATGTTGGTGGCGGGATCGATGGAATACAGCTCGCTACCACAGCCGGATGGCGTGTTGCCCACATCGGCGGCGCCATAGAGCTTGCCGTCGAGCGGCAGCAGGGGACTGGTGGCGAAGCCGGCGCACGTGCTGCTCGATGGAAATTTGTACACGACGGTGAGGCTTGCCGTCGCGGGGTTGAAGCTGAACAGCTGGCCCAGCACTACCGACGTTGAAGACATGCCGTAGATCCGGTTGCCGCTCTGGATCAATAGGTACGGCGACGCGCCGTCGGCGCCGTTCTGGAAGGTATAGAAAGTGGTTTTGCTGTTGGTGGCCGGATCGAAGCTGAACAGCGTGCCCGCGTTGGCCGCACTGCCGCCCAATTGCGTGGCGCCGTAGAGCAGGTTGCCGCCGGCCACGAGCCCTGAGGGACAATTGCCGTCGGCGCCGCCGGTGAACGCGTACAGGGTGGTGACGGTGGCGGATGCGGGATCGTAGCTGAACAGCGAGCCGGTGACATCGCCGCCGGTGATGCAGGAATTGCCGTAGAGCCGGCCGCCGAACGGCGTGAGCGTGATGGCGGGCTGCGACACGCCTGCGCCGTCGAAGACGTGCAGCGGGCGGTAGGCGTGGGTGGCGGGATTGAATGAGAACAGCGTGGTGTCGTTGAAGCCGTAGAGCAGGCCGCCGTAATAGAGCAGGGTGCCGGCGCCGCCGCTCGGGCTGCCGGCGGGGAACGAGAACACCACCGTTTCGGTGCCCGTGACGGGATTGACCGTGAAGATAGCACCCTGACCGTTGAGTCCGCCCCCATAGGTGGCGCCGTAAAGCGTGCCGTTGACGTTGGTGAGGGCGGCGGGGTCGGCGCCGTCGAGCCGCATCGGGATGGTGGCCAGCGTTCGCAGTTTGGCCGCGTGCGCGGCACCGGTGGCACCCAAAGCGGCGATCGCGAGAGCGGCCAGGGCGCGGAACAGCATGATGCGGTCTCCTCAAGACTGGCGTCAGCACTTAAAAGGTTTGCGATATGCGCTAGCGGGATGGCGGCTTGCCAAACGGAACGATGCGGCGGTGCGATGATCGCCGACTGTGTTCTGGGAGCGCCCGTTTGTGCAGGTGACGCTAGTGGGTTGCCGCCCCTTCTTGCAAGGCAATTACGCTCGGTTTTCGGCTGCGTCTCGATTGTTGCTGAATACAGCAGGCGTGGTCGCGATGGACCGACGTTGCTTTGAATACGATGGCGTAGAAGCTGGCGTTGCAGATTGGCGGCGCGCGGCTCAGGTGGCGAGCAGGGTTTTCACCAGCAGGCCGGGGCGGGCTTCTTCCTGCATCTGGTCGCGGGTGCATTGGCGGGGGGCTTTGTCCGGGCGCCAGCGCAGCAGGGCGGTGCCGTGGCGGAAGCGGCCTTCGCTGGCGTGGTCGTAGCCGATCTCGACGACCAGTTCGGGGTGCAGTGCTTCCCAGGCGGTGCTTTCTGCGGTGGCCCAGCGGCTGGGGCCGCCCGGGGCGTCGCCGGTGAAGCCGGGGCCGCCGGCGAGGGCTTCGAGGCGGGCGGTGAGTGCCGGGCGGTCGGCGTTGGCGATGGCCGAGGTGAAGCCCACGTGGTCCAGCAGGCCGGCACCGTTGTAGAGGCCGAGCAGGAGCGAGCCGACCTGGCGGGTGCCGTGGGCGTAGCGGAAGCCGCCCACTACGCAGTCGGCGGTGCGCAGGCGCTTGATCTTCAGCATGGCGCGCTTGCCGGGGGCGTAGGGCGCATCGAGGCGTTTGGCGATGACGCCGTCCAGCGCGCCGTGCGTGGCCTCGAGCCAGCGTTGCGCTTCGGCGCGGTCGCGGGTGATCGGGGAGAGGCGCATGCGGTGGCCGGGGCCGATGCGCGCGGCGAGGTGTTCCAGCGCGGCGCGGCGTTCTGCCAGAGGTGCGGCGAGCAGGTTGCCGGCGCGGTCGGTGAACAGGCAGTCGAACAGGATCAGCAGGGCGGGCGTGGCGGCGGCGAGCTTGCGCACGCGGGTGTCGGCGGGGTGCAGGCGGTCTTGCAGGGCGGCAAACGAGAGGCTGTCGCCGATCGGGATGGCGAGTTCGCCGTCGAGGACGAAGCCGCCACCAGGGCGCGGCTTCCAGGGCGGCGGTGACCTCCGGAAAGTAGCGGGAGAGGGATTTGCCGGATTTGGCGTGCAGGGCCACGTGGCGGCCGGAGCGGTAGGCCAGGCAGCGGAAGCCGTCCCATTTCGGTTCGAACTGCCAGCCCGGGTCGGTGGGCAGGGCATCGACGGATTTGGCCTCCATCGCCTCGGTGCTGACGGGCAGGCCGAACGGGCCGTCGGTCATGCTGGGCTGGAGGCGGGCGGGTGGGCGGTCATGGGTCACCTGGCGTTCGCGTGCGGCAGTGTTTGCGCGGGTTTTGCCGGGCGCAAGGGGCGGGTCAGCCGGGCTTGGCGGTGAGGGCCGCGTGCCAGGCGGCGTAGGGGGTGTTGGCGGCCATGTGGCGGTTGAAGTCCGGCGCGCCATCCTGCCACCAGACCGGGCCGCGTTCGCCGAGCGCCCGTTTGGCGGCATCGACGGCGGCGCGGGCGGCGGCGAGCGTT
Organism: uncultured Alphaproteobacteria bacterium; assembly: GCA_963751795.1. Lineage (GTDB taxonomy): Bacteria > Pseudomonadota > Alphaproteobacteria > Acetobacterales > Acetobacteraceae > BOG-908. The sequence continues at coordinate 370,363 of CAVVVI010000003.1, read as the reverse complement.
GCGGGATCGCCGCGCGCAGTGCGGACGGCGCGGCGGGCGGCCATGAGGGCTGCGACCAGGGCCGCGCGCTCGGGTTCCGGCAGAGCGGGGTTGGCCAGGCGCCAGAGGCGGCCGCGCACCACCAGGTAGCGGCCATCGGGCGTGTGCGGCGGCGGAGCGCAACCCGGCCGGGCGGTTTGCGTCAAGCCTGGGCGGATCGTTTCGACCGGGGAGTTCTTGCGATGACGTTCCATGCCGTTCTTGTGACACCGCTGATGGCGCTGATTGCGGGCGTGCTGATCCTGCTGATCCCGCGGCTGCTGAACCTGATCGTGGCGCTGTATCTGATCGCGATCGGCGTGGTGGGGCTGGCGCCGCATTTCATGCGGTAGCACGCGAGCCCGGCGGTCAGGCTGCTTTGGCCTGGCCGGCGACGCGCACGAGGTTGCCCAGCACGTCGTCGGCCGCGCGCACGCGTTCGGCCACCGTCATGTCGCGCACCAGCGCCAGCTTGTGGTCGGGCCGCAGCTTAATCTGGCCCTTGCGGGTGCCGAGCCAGGCGACCAGGCCGCTGGGGTTGGCCGGAGCGTTGCCGCGGAACTGCAGCACCATGCCCTTCGGCCCGGCTTCGAGTTTTTCGACGCCGGCGGCGCGGCAGAAGCGTTTCAGCCGCACGACCTGCAGCAGATTGTCCACCTCCTCGGGCAAGGGGCCGAAGCGGTCCACCAGTTCGGCGGCCAGCGCCTCGCTCTCGCCGTCGGTGGCCAGCGCGCCGATGCGGCGGTAGAGGCCCAAGCGGACCGGCAGGTCGCGCACGTAGGCATCGGGGATCAGCACCGGCAGGCCGAGGTTGATGTTGGGCGTCCAGTCGCGGTCGTCGTTGCGGTTGCGGCCGCGCAGCGAGCGCATCTCGGCCACCGCGTCTTCGAGCATCTGCTGGTAGAGCTCGATGCCGACTTCGCGGATATGGCCGGATTGCTCGTCGCCCAGCAAATTGCCGGCGCCGCGGATGTCGAGATCGTGGCTGGCGAGCGTGAAGCCGGCGCCGAGCTGGTCGAGCGTCTGCATCACGTGCAGGCGCTTTTCGGCGGCGCCCGGAGAGCTTGGAGCCGGGCGGCCAAGTGAGATAGGCGTAACCGCGCTGCTTGCCGCGGCCGACGCGGCCGCGCAGCTGGTAGAGCTGGCCCAGGCCGAACATGTCCGCACGGTGGATGAGCAGCGTGTTGACGGCGGGCATGTCGAGCCCGCTCTCGACGATGTTGGTGCTGAGCAGGATATCGTATTTGCCGTCGCCGAACTCGGTCATCACCCGTTCCAGTTCGGTGGGTGCGAGCCGGCCATGGGCTTCGACGATGCGGGCTTCGGGCACGATCTCGCGCAGGCGGGTCTGCATCTTCGGCATGTCTTCCAGGCGCGGCACCACGCAGAACACCTGGCCGCCGCGGAAGCGTTCGCGCTGGATCGCCTCGCGCACTACCACGTGGTCGAACGGCATGATGAAGGTGCGCACCGCCATGCGGTCCACCGGCGGGGTGGCGATCAGGCTCATCTCGCGCACGCCGGTGAGGGCCAGTTGCAGCGTGCGCGGGATCGGGGTCGCGGTGAGCGTGAGGACGTGCACGTCGGCCTTGAGCGCCTTGAGCTTCTCCTTGTGGCTGACGCCGAAATGCTGCTCCTCGTCGACGATCAGCAGGCCGAGATCGGAGAACTCGATGCCCTTGGCGAGCAGCGCGTGGGTGCCGATGACAATGTTGATGTCGCCGGTGGCCAGGCCGCGCTTGACCTCGGCGGCATCCTTGGCGGTGACCATGCGGCTGAGCTGGCCGACTTTCACGGGCAGGCCGGCGAAGCGGGCGGTGAAGCCGCGATAGTGCTGGCGGGCGAGCAGCGTGGTGGGGACGACGACGGCGACCTGGCTGCCCGACATGGCGACCGCGAAGGCGGCGCGCAGGGCCACTTCGGTTTTGCCGAAACCCACGTCGCCGCAGATCAGGCGGTCCATCGGCTTGCCCGAAGAGAGGTCTTCCAGCACGTCGGCGATGGCGCGGGTCTGGTCATCGGTTTCCACGAACGGGAAGCGGGCGCAGAACTCGTCCCACGTGCCTTCGGGCGGGGCGATCGTCATGGCATCGCGCACGCGGCGTTCGGCGGCGATGCGGATGAGCGCGCCGGCCATGTCGCGGATGCGCTGCTTCATGCGCGCCTTGCGCGATTGCCAGCCGGCGCCGCCGAGCTTGTCGAGGGCCACGCCCTGCGTCTCGCTGCCGAAGCGGCTGAGGAGCTCGATGTTCTCGACCGGCAGGAACAGCTTTTCGTTGCCGTCGTAGATCAGGCGCAGGCAATCATGCGGGGCGGCGCCGATGCGCAGGGTTTCCAGCCCGTCGTAGCGGCCGATGCCGTAATCCTGGTGGACGACCAGGTCGCCATCGGCGATTTCGGTGGCCTCCGCGATGAACTGGTCGGCGCGCTTGCGCTTGCGGGGCGGGCGGCTGATGCGTTCGCCGAGCAGATCCTGCTCGCCGACGATGGCGAAATCCTCGGCGACGAAGCCGCGCTCCAGGCCGAGCGTGACGAGGGCCACGGTGCCGCGGCCGAGGCGGCGGACGGCGGCCCAGTCATCGGCCGGCTCGGCGCGGATCTTGTGTTCGGCGAACAGCGTGGCGATGCGGGCGCGCGAGCCGCGCGTCCAGGCGGCGACGACGGTGCGGCGGCCCTGGGCGGCCCAGGCGGCCGATTGGGTGGCGAGCTGCTGGTAGATGTTGGCGGTAATCGCGCCGCCGGCCTGGGTGAACACCACGCCGGGGCGGCCGCCGGCATCGAAGCCACCTGCCCCGTCCGGCATGCCGTAGGGGCTGAACACGAAGGCGGGCACGCCGGCGAGCATCGCGTTCCAGCCTTCGCGGTCCAGATAGAGGCGTTCGCTGGGCAGCGGGCGGTAGGGCACCTCGCCGTCGCGGGGGATCAGCTTGCGGCTCTCGTAGTGGTCGGCGATCATTTCCAGCCGCGCGGTCAGCATCTCCTCGCCCTGGCTGTCGAGCGAGACGGAGGGTTGCGGGAGGTAGTCGAGCAGCGTTTCCATGCTTTCGTGGAACAGCGGCACCCAGTGTTCCATGCCGGGGTAGCGACGGCCTTCGGAGATGGCGAGGTAGAGCGGGTCGGAGGCGGCGGCCTGGCCGTACAGCTCGCGCCATTCGCCGCGGAAGCGGGCGATGCTGTCCTGGTCGAGCGGGACTTCGGAGACCGGACGGAGCGCGAAGCCGGTGGCCGGCTCGGTGCTGCGCTGGGTGGCGGGATCGAAGCGGCGGACGCTTTCGACCGTGTCGCCGAAGAAATCCAGCCGGATCGGGTCGCCCTCGCCGCTGGGGAAGACGTCGATGATGCCGCCGCGGACAGCGTATTCGCCGGGCTCCATCACCGTGTCGGCGCGGCCGTAGCCGTGCGAATCGAGATAGGCGATCAGCGCTTCGGGGCGGAAGGTGGCGCCGGCGCGCACGTCGAGGCTTTCGCCGAGGAACACCAGGCGGGGCGGCACGCGCTGGATGGCGGCGTTGACGGTGGTGAGCACGATGCGCTGGCCGGCAGGCGGCTCGAGCAGGCGCGACAGGGTGGCGATGCGTTCGGAGGTGACGGCCGGGTTGGGCGAGACACGGTCGTAGGGCAGGCAGTCCCAGGCGGGGAAGCGCAGCACTTCGATGTCGGGCGCAAAGTAGGCCAGCAGCTCGGCCATGCGCATCATGCGGCCTTCGTTGCGGGCCACGTGCAGCAGGGTGCCCTGGTGTTCGCGGGCGCGGCTGATGAGCAGGAGCGCGTCGAAGCCTTCCGGCGCGCCGTAGATGGTGGCGATGGTCAAGCCGCCTGGCCCTTTTCGGCGGCCGGTGACTCGGGCGCCTGGCCGCGGGCGTCGCGCATGGCGCGCAGCATCGGGCGGTCGTGTTCGGGGGGGATCGGGCGGCGGCCGGTCAGCCATTCGGCGAGCGCCGGGTCGGGCAGCTCCATGATGGCTTCCAGCTCGTCGATCTCGGCTTCGGTGAAGCTGGCCAGGCGGGTGGCGACGAAGCCGCCGACCAGGAAATCGTTCTCGCGGGTGCCGCGGTGGTTGGCGCGGAACAGCAGGCGGCGGCGGCGTCCGTCGGTGGGGGAGGTTTCTTCCATGGCGTGGGTGACATATAGCGGGTGGGGTGTTGGGCGCCAGTCAGGACCAGAGCAGTTCCTCGCGAGGCGAGCGCGCGGGCGCGCCGGGGCGAGGCGAGCGCGCAAGCGCGCCGGGGCGAGGCGAGCCGGCGGGCGAGCGAGGGTGGTGCCGTGCCCGATGCGCCGAACCTGCTGGCGGCGCTGATGGATCCGGTGACGGTGCTGCGCGGCGTGGGGCCGGCGCTGGCCGACAAGCTGGCGCGCGCCACCGGCGGCACGCGCGTGCTGGATTTGCTGTTCCATCTTCCGGAGAGCTTCGTGGACCGGCGCGCCCAACCGAGCATCGCCGGCGCGCTGCCTGGGCAGGTGGCGACGCTGGAGGTGGATGTGGTGCGCCACGAGCAGCCGGCGACGGCGCGCCAGCCGTGGCGCGTGGTGGTGACCGACGGCAGCGGGTTTGCCGAGCTCGTGTTCTTCAAGCCGGCGCGCGCGCAGGCGCTGGCGGTGGGGTCGCGGCTGATCGTATCGGGCCGGCTGGACCGGTTCGGCGACCGGCTGACGATGCCGCATCCCGATCACATCGCGCCGGCCGGGCGGCCCGAGCTGATCCCGGCGATCGAGCCGGTGTGGCCGCTGACGGCGGGGCTGTATCCGAGCCAGGTGCGCGCCGCGCTGACGCAGTGCCTGGCGCGCGTGCCGGCGCTGCCGGAGTGGCACGAGAAGCGGCTGCTGGCGCGCGAGCGCTGGCCGGGCTTCGCCGAGGCGCTGTGCGCGCTGCATGCGCCGCGGTCCCATCCCGGGCCGGAGGTGCGGGCGCGGCTGGCCTACGACGAGCTGCTGGCCCATCAGGTGGCGATCGGCTGGATGCGCAGCCGCGGCCGGGCCCGGCCGGGGCGGGCGCTGACCGGCGACGGGCATCTGCGCGCCCAGGCGCTGGCGCGGTTCGGCCATGCGCTGACCGGCGCGCAGACCGCGGCGCTGGCCGAGATCGACGCGGATTTGGCCGCACCCTCGCGCATGTTGCGGCTGCTGCAGGGCGATGTGGGCTCGGGCAAGACGCTGGTGGCGCTGCTGGCGATGCTGCGCGCCGCCGAGGCCGGCGCGCAGGCGGCGATGATGGCGCCCACCGAGACGCTGGCGCGGCAGCATCACCGCACGCTGGGCCGGATCTGCCCGGTGCCGGTGGCGCTGCTGACCGGCAGCGTGAAGGGTGTGGCGCGGCGCAACACGCTGCTGGGGCTGCGCAGCGGGCGGGTGCCGCTGGTGGTGGGCACGCATGCGCTGTTCCAGGAGGGGGTGGATTACCGCGACCTGGCGCTGGCGGTGATCGACGAGCAGCACCGCTTCGGGGTGGACCAGCGGCTGAGTTTCGGTGGCAAGGGGAGCCAGGCCGATGTGCTGGTGATGACGGCCACACCCATTCCGCGCACGCTGCTGCTGACGCATTGGGGCGAGATGACGGTGAGCCGGCTGGCCGAGAAGCCGGCCGGGCGGCAGAAGATCCGCACCACGCTGCACAGCCTGGCGACGCTGGCCGAGGTGATCGATGGCGTGGCCCGCGCGCTGGACCGGGGCGACCAGGTGTTCTGGGTGTGCCCGATGGTGAGCGAGGATGCCGCCGCCGACGTGGCCGCCGCCGAGGCGCGGTTCCGCACGCTGCGCCAGCGCTTCGGCGCCCGGCTGGGGCTGGCGCATGGGCAGATGGAGATCGAGCGCCGGGAGGCGGCGCTGGCGGATTTCGCCGCCGGGCGGACGCGGCTGCTGGTGGCCACCACGGTGATTGAGGTGGGGGTGGATGTGCCGGCGGCCAGCGTGATGGTGGTGGAGCGCGCCGAGCGGTTCGGGCTGGCGCAGCTGCATCAGCTGCGCGGCCGGGTGGGGCGCGGGGCGGCCGCCAGCTACTGCCTGCTGCTGCACGACGAGGAGCTGAGCGAGGCGGCGCGGCGGCGGCTGGTGCTGCTGCGCGATACCGAGGACGGGTTCGTGATCGCCGACGAGGATTTCAGGATCCGCGGCGGCGGCGACCTGCTGGGCAAGCGGCAATCGGGCCAGCCCGGCTGGCGGCTGGCCGATCCGGTGGAGCATGAGGGGCTGCTGCGCATGGCGAGCCGGGATGCCGCGCATCTGCTGGAGCGCGATCCGGCGCTGGAGAGCCCGCGCGGGGCGGCGATCCGGGTGCTGTTGCGGCTGTTCGAGCGGGGGGCGGCTTTGCGGGCGCTGGGGTCGGGGTGAGGATGTGTGGGGAATGTTGCGGGCGCGGTGGGCGCGCAGGCGTGCGTTGGCGTGGCGTGCATTCGGATAGCGGCGGATGAGCGGGCGGGAATACCCGGAGCGGCCGCTGGTGGGGGTGGGGGTGGTGGTGTTGCGGGCGGAGCCGGCGCCGGGGGCGGTGCTGCTGGTGCGGCGGGGGCGGGCGCCGGCTTCGGGGGCGTGGAGCTTGCCCGGGGGTGCGCAGCGTGTGGGGGAGACGGCGGCGGCGGCCGCGGCGCGCGAGTTGGCCGAGGAGACCGGGCTGGTGGCGGGGCACGCTGGCGCTGGCGGGGTATGCCGACAGCATCCACCGCGACGAAGCGGGGCAGGTGCAGTTCCACTACACGATCCTGGATTTCTGCACGCGCATCGAGGGTGGGGCGGCGCCGGTGGCGGGTGGCGATGCGGCGGCCGTGGTGTGGGCGGCGCTGGACCGGCTGGCCGATTATGCGCTGTGGGACGAGATCGTGCGGATGATCGAGATCAGCCGGGGGTTGCTGCTGCCAGAGCGATGAAGCGGGCCGCGGTGGCGATGTCGTCGGCCACGTGGCGGCGCCGCGCGATGGCGTCGCGGTCTTCGCCCCATTGCTCGGCCTGGAACAGCTCGTCGAGGGCGGCCAGCGCGTGGGCCTGGGCGGCGCCGAGCGCGCCGGCGGCCAGGGCCAGGCCGAGCACGAGGCTGCCCAAGGCGGGCACCAGGATGCCGAGGCCGGCCAGGGTGAAGGGGGGCTGGGCTGCCAGGGCTTCGCGAAGGGCGGCCAGGGCAGCGGGGGGCTGGGCGATGTGGCCGATGCCGGTGGTGACGAGCAGGCGGGCGCCGTAGGTGTGCGCTGCCCAGTCCAGCCAGGGCTGCCATTCGGCGGTCTGGCGGGCGACCAGCGCTTCGGGGGTGGCGGCGCGGTAGCACAGCAGGTCGGTCTCGCCATAGGCGGCGAGCGCGGCACAGGTGGCGGACGGGTCGGGGGCCACGCGTTCCTGAGCGGTGCCGGCGATGCGGGTGAGCGGGACGTGTTCGGCGGTGAGCCTGTCGGGCGCGGCGGCCCATTCGTCGGCGATGGCCTGGGCCAGAGCGCGGCTGTGCAGGGCCAGCAGCGGGCCGCCGGGCAGGCGCATGGGGCGGCCGTCCAGGCGGATCGCGTAGCGGTCGTGCTCGCGGACGAGCTCGGCGGTGGTCCAGAAGCGCTTCATGCGGCGGCGGGCGCGGGCGTGGCGGGCCGGGTCGGCGGGCTCAGTGGAACAGGCCTTTCAGCAGGTCTTTCGGCTTGCGGATCGACAGGCCGGCATCGGCCGCCGGCGCGGCGACGGGCAGCGGGCCGCCGAGGCCGCCGCGGGCGAGCGGCAGCTTGGTGGCGCAGCCGGACGGGCCGGCGGGGGCCGAGCCGATGGACATGCCGACGCGGCCGCCGGCCAGAGCGGGGTCGAGCGTGCCGCGCAGGTTGTCGAGCGGGCCGTGCAGCCAGACCGGGGCGGCGACCTCGGTGGGGCCGAGGCGCAGGCGGGGGCGGAGGTGGAGGTCGGCGGTCTGGTTGCGGAGGTCGATCTGGCCTTCGCCGTCCAGCGCCAGGCGGGAGGTGTCGGCGGCCAGCGCGCGCACGGTGCCGATGCCGTTCGTGAAATCGGCGCGCAAGGCGAGGCAGCGGACCTGGCTGGTGCCGAAGCCGAGGGTGGGCACGCCGGCGGTGTCGAGTGCGGCGCCCAGCAGGCCCTGCAGCAGGCTGTTCTCGACCTGGCCGTTGACCATGGCGAGGCCGAGGTGGCCGTCCAGCGTGGCGCGCAGCGCCTGGGCGGTTTGGCCCACGCCGGTGAGCTGGGCATCGACCTGCAGCGTGCCGTGCGCGCCGCCCGGGTAGCCGAGCAGGGTGGCCAGGCCGTCGGCGGCGATGGAGGGCGAGCGCAGGGTGATGGCGACCGGCGGCGTATCCGAGCTGGCATCGAGCGAGGCGCCGCCGATGATGGCGCCCTCGGCGGTTTGCGCGCGGAACGGGTTGAGCACGAGCTTGCCGTCGGTGAGCTGGAGGTGGGCCTGCAGGTCGGTGAGCTTCTGGCCACCGGCGGTGAGGTTGCCGATGGCCAGCGTGAGGTCCGCATCGGTGTTGCGCAGGCGGGCGAGCGGCAGGCCGCCGGGTGGCGGGGTGGTGGTGAGCGGCGGGTTGGCGGCGGGCGTGCCGGCGGGCGCGGGTTCGGCGGGCGCGGGCGGCGGCAGGGTGACGGCCTGGCCGGCCTGGCCCGCTTCGGGCAGCGGCCAGACGGCGGGCAGCAGGTTGCCCGCCGAGGCGCCGATCGCATCGAGGTCCAGCATGCGCGCGTTCAGCGTGCCGGTGACGGCGGCGCGCGGCGCCCATTGGATGGTGAGCTCGCCGGCGAGGTCGCCCAGCGAGGAGGCCATCGCGAGGTCGCGCACGGTGATGCCGCGCAGCTTGACGCCGGCATCGGCCAGGTGGGCGTCGAAGGTGAAATCATGCGCCGGGGGCAGAGCGTGGCCCACCAGCGGAGCGAGCGAGGAGAGGTCGGCGGCGCGCATGGTGAGCGCCATGTCGAGCCCGGCCGCACCCCAGGCCGGCGGCACGGTGCCGTGGGCCGAGAGGTTGGCGCCGGCACCCTGGGCGGTGAGCGTGGCCTGGATCGGGGCGTTGCCGCCGATCACGTCGGGCTGGGTGGCGGTGGCGGCCACGCGGAGCGGCTGGGCCTGGTAGGTGCCATCCACGCTGAGCTGGACGAGCTGGCCGGGGCCGGGCGCGTTGAGCAGGACCTGCTTGACGGCCAGGCCGGGCACGGTGGCGGAGAGGTCGGACTCGCCGGCATGGATGGAGAGCTGCGAGGTGCGCAGCTCGCCCTGCGGGCCGTCGGACAGCACGGCGGTGGCGTTCACATCGGCCAGCGCCGGCAGGTTGGTGCCGGGGAAGAGCGGGCTGAGATCGGCCAGAGCGGGGGCGTTGGCGGTGGCGCGGAAATGGTAGCCGCGCGCCTGGTCCGGGTGGTTGACGCCGCCTTCCAGATGCAGCGTGGCGCGCAGGGCGGCGGCATCGATGGTGAGCGGCCAGGCGCCGGCCAGGGCACTGACCGGGCCGCCCTGCAGGCGCTGCAGCGAGCCGGAGCTGGCCGTGAGGGTGAGCGGGACGCCGTTGCGCGTGCCTTCGAAGGACAGTTCCATCGGCAGGTCGGTGCCCTGCGCCGTCCAGCGCAGATGGGTGATGCCGAGCGTGACGGCGGGGCCGGGGCCGGCGAGCCAGGCGGCCTGGCCGCCTTCGAGCCGGATGGTGCGGACTTCCACGCGGCCGCCGCCGCCGCTCGCGCGGGGATGGGCGGCGGCCGGGCGGGCCTGGTAGAGCGGGCGGTGCACCGGGCTGAACTGCCAGTTGCCGGCGCCGTCCGTGCCGCGTTCCAGCACGATGTTCGGCTCGTGCACCGTGAGCGAGGAGATCACCGCGTCGCCGCCGAGCAGCGGCAGCAAGGCCAGCTGGGCGGTGAGGCTTTGCGCCGTCAGCATGTTGGCGTGCGCGGCGCCCGGTGCGTTGGCGAGCGCCACGCCGTCCACCTCGACCTGCGGCGAGAGGCCCATGCGGAGGTGGACACCGCCGGTGATGGTGAGCTCGCGGCCGGTGGAGCGGAAGACGCTGTCTTTCAGCGCGTCGGCCAGGCGGGTGGGATCGAGTGCGGCCGAGCCGACGATGGCGGCGGCGGCGCCGATGACGAGGATGGCGACGCCGGCCAGGAGGATGGGGCGGAACGGGCTGCGGCGGCGGGTGGGGTGCATCGCGGTCTTGTAGAGAAGGCCAGGGCGGAAGGCAGCAGTTCTTTTGCGCGCGGGATCGGCGAGCGCCGGACCCGGGCGGGACGCCTAGCGGCGAACCCGGGCGGGACGCCTAGCGGCGAGCTGGGGCGCGGGCGGCGGGCGCGGTGAAGCCGATGGCGCGGAACGTCTCGCGCATGTGGGCCGGCAGGTCGGCTTCCAGCTCCAGCGTGCCGCCATGCGGGTGGGGCAGGCTGAGCGCGCGGGCGTGCAGATGCAGCTTGTCGGCCAGGCCTTCGACCTGGGCCGTCTCGCCGCCGTATTTGCGGTCCGCCACGATCGGTGCGCCGAGGGCCACGCAATGGACGCGCAGCTGGTGGGTGCGGCCGGTGAGCGGGCGAAGTTCCAGCCAGGCGAGCTTGCGGCCGGCGGCATCCAGCGTGCGGTAGTCGGTGATCGCACTGGTGCTGTCGGGCTCGTCGGGTGCCGCCACGGCCACGCGTTCGCCGCCACGCAGCCCGCCGAAGCGCACCAGCGGCAGATCGAGCCGGCCTTCCTGCGGGCTGGGGCGGCCGGCGACCACGGCCCAGTAGGTTTTCACCACGTGGCGGCTGCGGAAGGCGGCGGCCAGCTTGGCGGCGGTGCCGGGGCTGCGGGCCAGGATGAGCAGGCCGCTGGTATCCATGTCGATGCGGTGGACCAGGCGGGGCTTGTCGGCGGCACCGAGGCGGAAGCCGTCCATCAGCCCGTCGAGGTGGCGCACGATCCCGGGGCCGCCCTGCACGGGGAGGCCGTGCGGCTTGTTCATCACGATCAGCGCCTCGTCGGCATAGACCACCATGCCTTCGAGTTCGCGCACAGTGGCCGGATCGAGGGGTGCGGGGGGCGGTGCCGGGGGCGGGCCTGAAGGCAGCGGCGGGATGCGGATCTCGTCGCCGGGCTGCAGGCGGGTGGCGGCTTCGGCGCGCTTGCCGCCGACGCGGATCTGGCCGGTGCGGCACAATTTCTGGATCATGCCTTGGGTGAGCATGGGGAAGTGGCGCCTGAACCAGCGGTCCAGGCGGATGCCGGACTCGTCTTCGGTGACTTGCAATGGGGTGTCCGGACAATGGGGCCGTGGTGGGCGGTTCTGGATAGCCGTGCGGGCGCGGCGGCAAAAGCGTTTTGCCGTGGTGGCGACCGCGGCGGTTCAGGGTTTGGCGGCCCGCAGCGCCGCCCAATGGGCCAGGCGGCGGGCCAGCTCGCGCTCGAAGCCGCGGTCGGCCGGTTCGTAGAACGCCGTGCGGGCGACGCCGTCGGGGAAGTAGGCCTGGCCGGAGAAGGCTTCGGCGGTGTCGTGGTCGTAGGCGTAGCCCTCGCCGTAGCCCAGCGTTTTCATCAGCGTGGTGGGGGCGTTGAGGATGTGGGCGGGCGGGGCGAGGCTGCCGGTCTCGCGCGCCATGCGGGCGGCGGCCTTGTGGGCGGTGTAGGCGGCGTTCGATTTGGGGGCGGTGCCCAGATAGAGCACGGCCTGCGCCAGGGCCAGGTCGCCTTCCGGGCTGCCCAGCCGTTCGTAGGCGTCCCAGGCGGCGAGCGTGAGGGGGAGCGCCTGCGGGTCGGCCAGGCCGATATCCTCCGAGGCGAAGCGGACCAGGCGGCGGGCGATGTAGCGCGGGTCCTCCCCGCCGGCCAGCATGCGTTCGAACCAGTAGAGCGCGGCATCGGCATCCGAGCCCCGTAGCGATTTATGCAGGGCCGAGATCAGGTTGTAGTGCTCGTCGCGGTCGCGATCGTAGAGGGCGGCGCGGCGGGCGACGATGGCGGTGAGCGCCGTGGCGTCGATCGGGCCGCCGGTGGGCGGCTGGGCGGCGACCTGCTCGGCCATGTTGAGCAGGCTGCGGCCATCGCCGTCGGCCATGGCGCGCAGGGCGGCGCGCGCCTGATCTGTGAGCGGCAGCGTGTGGCCGAGATCGGCTTCGGCACGCTGCAGCAGGGTTTCCATATCCGCATCGTCCAGCCGCCGGAGCACGAGCACCTGGCAGCGCGAAAGCAGCGCGCCGTTCAGCGCGAAAGACGGGTTTTCGGTGGTGGCACCCACGAGGGTGACGGTGCCGTCTTCGACGACCGGCAGGAAGCCGTCCTGCTGGGCGCGGTTGAAGCGGTGGATCTCGTCGACGAAGAGCAGCGTGCGGCGGCCGGCGCGGCGCAGGCGGGTGGCGTCCTCGAAGGCGCGCTTGAGGTCGGCGACGCCGGAGAACACCGCCGAGAGCTGGACGAAGGCGAGGGCGGAACCGGCGAGCAGGCGGGCGATGGTGGTTTTGCCCACGCCGGGCGGGCCCCAGAGGATGAGGCTGGACAGCGTGCCGGCGTCCAGCATGCGCGTGAGCGTGCCCTGGGCGCCGACCAGATGCTGCTGGCCGACGATGGCGCCCAGTGTTTGCGGGCGCAGGCGATCGGCCAGCGGGCGGGGGCCGGCGGGGGCGGGCGGCTGGGCCGGGGGGTCGAACAGGCGGGGCTGGGTGTCGTCGGTCATGCGTGGACCACGCCGTCAATGTGCATCAGTTTCGCCACAGGTTGCGGCGAATGTGCCGCGCCGCCGGCTGTGACTTGCCTTCACGATGCGACCTTGCCACGTGTGAGTTGTTATGGACACAGACCGGAATGCGCCGTGTCTGTGCGAACCACCAAAGGAGTTCAGCCGTGCGTAAGACAGATCTATTCGGAGCAACCTTCCTGGCGCTGGCGGCCGCTTCCCTGCCGTTCGCGTCCTTTGCCCAGGCGCCGGCCAGCTCGTCCACGTCGCCGGCCGCTCCGGCAGCCGCCCCGATGGCGGCACCTGCCCCGGCAGCCCCGGCCGCAACGCCGGCCCCGGCCCCTGCAACCCCGCCGGCCGACGTGACGCCGACGGCCCCTGCCCCCGATGCGAGCGCGCCTGCGCCTGCAGCCTCGGCCGATGCCAAGCCGATGAAGGCGAAGAAGACCATGCATCACAAGATGATGCACAAGGGCGGCAAGCTGGCCCCCACGAAGGCCGGCGACAAGGCCGTCGAGGACCTCAACGACGCCAGCCTGAACGCTGCCAAGACCAACAAGCCGTTCACCCCGCCGGCGACCCCCGACGCGGCGAAGCAGGAGGCCCATGCGCCGATGCATCACAAGATGACGCATCACATGGCCAAGAAGACCAAGGCGGCCGACGCTGCTGCGCCGGCCGACAGCTCGACGGCAACGCCGGCGGCACCTGCCACCGACGCGCCGAAGTAGGCGACGCGAAACGGCCGGGAAGTTTGCACTTCCCGGCCGTTGTTCAGCTTTGAGTAGCCGATGGAGCCGGACCGCGATGGCGGCCCGGCTCTATCCCGTGGCTATTCGGCTTCGGATTCCGGCATTTCCTGGCGCGGGCCGCTATCCTGGCCCTTGGCCGAGGGATCGCGGTCCACCAGTTCGATCACCGCCATGTCGGCGGCATCGCCGTAGCGCATGCCGGCCTTCATAACGCGGGTGTAGCCGCCGGCGCGGGCCTTGTAGCGGGTGGCCAGCGTGTCGAACAGCTTGCGGACGATGGTGTCGTCGCGCAGCTGGGCGTAGGCCTGACGGCGGGCGTGCAGGCCGCCGCGCTTGCCCAGCGTGATCAGGCGCTCGGCAACCGGACGCAGCTCCTTGGCCTTGGGCAGCGTGGTGGTGATCTGCTCGTGCTTGATCAGGGCGACGGCCATGTTGCGGAACATGGCGAGGCGGTGGGTGGAAGTAACGCCGAGCTTTCGGCCGGCTACGCCGTGACGCATTTTGGTCTCCTAAGGTAGCAAGCAGTCCTTTTTTGAAAAAAAGGACCAAAAAACTTTTGCCTTCTGTCGGGTGCTGGCTGGGTGAGCGCGCGACAGCGGGGCAAAAGTTTTTTGCTTCTTTTCTTCAGAAAAGAAGGCCTTCCTCTCTAAAACGGTTCATCCAAACGCTTGGCCAGATCCTCGATATTCTCAGGCGGCCAACCGGAAACATTCATCCCAAGCGCCAACCCCATGTTGGTCAGCACTTCCTTGATCTCGTTGAGCGACTTGCGGCCGAAATTCGGCGTGCGCAGCATTTCCTGTTCGGTCTTCTGCACCAGGTCGCCGATATAGACGATGTTGTCGTTCTTGAGGCAGTTCGCCGAGCGGACGGACAGCTCGAGCTCGTCCACCTTGCGGAGAAGGTTTCGGTTGAACGGCAGGTCGTCGTGCTGCTCCTCGGCGCGGACCTGCTGCGGCTCGTCGAAGTTGATGAACAGCTTGAGCTGGTCCTGCAGGATGCGGGCGGCGAGCGCCACCGCATCTTCGGGGCCGACGGCGCCGTTGGTCTCGACCGTGAGCAGGAGCTTGTCGTAGTCGGTCACCTGGCCCACGCGGGTGGGTTCGACCTTGTAGGAGACGCGGCGGACCGGCGAGTAGATGGCGTCCACCGGGATCAGGCCGATCGGCGCATCTTCGGGGCGGTTGGCGGCGGCGGCCACGTAGCCGCGGCCGAGCTGGACGGTGAGCTCCATGCCGAGCTTGGCGCCCTCGTCGAGCGTGCAGATGACGAGGTCGGGGTTCATAATATCGATGTCGTGGCCGGCCTGGATCTGGCCGGCGCGGACTTCGCCGGGGCCGGTGGCCGTCAGCGTCATGCGCTTGGGGCCTTCGCCGTGCATGCGCAGGGCCAGCTGCTTGATGTTGAGGACGATGTCGGTCACGTCCTCACGCACGCCGGCGACCGAGCTGAACTCGTGCAGGACGCCGTCGATCTGCAGCGCGGTGACGGCGGCGCCCTGCAGCGAGCTGAGCAGGATGCGGCGGATGGCATTGCCGAGCGTCATGCCGAAGCCGCGCTCCAGCGGTTCGGCGACGACGGTGGCGATGCGGTGCGGATCGGTGCCGGGCTCGACTTCCAGCTTCTCCGGCTTGATCAGCGACTGCCAGTTCCTCTGGATAACCACTCTACTACCTCTCAGGTCGCTGCCAGCCGGGGCTGCCAGTCATCGGAAAAAAGCTGCCCGCCGCAGCCAATCAGACGACTGACAACTGAGGCTGGAAGCTGGCGGACGCGCCGCGAAGGCTAGACGCGCCGGCGCTTGCGCGGGCGGCAGCCGTTATGCGGGATCGGCGTCATGTCGCGGATGGCGGTGATCGAGAAGCCGACCGCCTGCAGGGCACGCAGCGCACTCTCGCGGCCCGAGCCGGGCCCGCTCACCTCGATGTCGAGCGTCTCCATGCCGTGCTCGCGGGCCTTCTTGCCGGCATCCTCGGCGGCGACCTGGGCGGCGTAGGGGGTCGATTTGCGGCTGCCCTTGAAGCCCTGGCTGCCGCTGGACGACCAGGCGATGGTATTGCCCTGCGCGTCGGTGATGGTGATCATGGTGTTGTTGAACGACGCCATCACGTGGGCGACGCCCGAGATGATGTTCTTGCGCTCCTTGCGCTTCGGGCGTGCGGTGGCCGGCTTTGCCATTACTTCGTGACCTTCTTCTTGCCGGCGATGGCGACGGCCTTGCCCTTGCGGGTGCGCGCGTTGGTGTGGGTGCGCTGGCCGCGCACCGGCAGGCCGCGGCGATGCCGCAGGCCGCGGTAGCAGCCGAGATCCATCAGGCGCTTGATGTTCATGGCCAGCTCGCGGCGCAGATCGCCTTCGACGCGGTAGTCGCGGTCGATGGTCTCGCGCAGGCGGACGATCTCGTCGTCGCTCAGCTGGTTGACGCGACGGTCGTCCGGGATGCCGAGCTTGGTGCAGATGTCCTGCGCCTTCTTGGGGCCGATGCCGAAGATGTAGCGCAGGCTGATGACCACCCGCTTGTTGGTTGGAATGTTTACCCCGGCAATACGCGCCACGCCCGACACTCCCTCCGCGACGCCTTGCGGCCCCGCGTGATAAACGCCCCAAAGGGCTGGTTAATACACCGAAATGCATTGAGGCGCGCGTCCTGGTGGGGACGGTGCCGAGGGGCTGGACTTAAAGCGCCCCCGGCTGCGAGTCAACGCGCTTTCATCAACTTGCCGCGATGGCGGTCCTGTCCGGCAGCGTGGCCAGGATGGCGCCGATGGCGGCGGTGACCGTATCCATCTCCGCCATGCCGTCCACCGTGTGCAGGCGGGACTGGGCGGCGTAGTGGGGCAGGATGGGCGCCGTCTGGCCGTGATAGGCTTGCAGGCGGGCGGCGACCGTCTCGCGGCGGTCGTCGGCGCGGCGGACGAAATCGTGGCTGGTGCAGACGTCGCAGATGCCGGCTGTGCGCGTGGGATGGAAGCTGTCGTGGTAGCCGGCGCCGCATTTGGCACAGGTGAAGCGGCCGGCGATGCGGTCCACCAGCGCCGCGTCGTCCACCCGCAGCTCGATCACCGCATCGAGGCCGATGCCCATGCCGGCGAGCATTTCGTCGAGCGCTTCGGCCTGCGGCACGGTGCGCGGGAAGCCGTCCAGGATGAAGCCCTGCGCGCAGTCGGGCTGGCGTAGGCGGGTGGCGAGCATGGCGATGATCAGGCTGTCGGGCACCAGGGCGCCGGATTCCATGATGGCCTTGGCGCGCTGGCCGATGGCGGTGCCCGCGGCGACTTCGGCGCGCAGCATGTCGCCGGTCGAGATCTGGGCGATGCGGTGGGCGATCTCCAGGCGCTTGGCTTGCGTCCCCTTCCCCGCCCCTGGCGGGCCAAGCAGGATCAGGTTCACCGGCCGCGGCCCTTCACGCGGTTCTTGCGAATCAGCCCTTCATATTGATGGGCGATGAGGTGGGATTGCATCTGCGTGATGGTGTCCATGGTCACCGATACGATGATCATCAGGCTGGTGCCGCCGAGCGAGAAGGGCAGGCCGTATTTGGTGATGAGCATCTGCGGCAGCAGGCAGACGGCAACCAGATAGAGCGCGCCGATCGTGGTGAGGCGGACCAGGATGTGGTCGAAATAGCCCGCGGTGTTGGCGCCCGGGCGGATGCCGGGAATGAAGCCGCCGTATTTCTTGAGGTTGTCGGCCGTCTCCTCCGGATTGAACACGATGGCCGTGTAGAAATACGAGAAGAAGATGATGAAGACGGCGTAGGTGAGCAGATAGAGCGGGGCGCCGCGGGAGAGCTGGCCGGCGACGCTAGAGAGGCCGGTGCTGAGCCAGTGCGGCACCCAGGCCGGTGCGGTGACGTTGGCCGAAAAGCCGGCGATGGTGACCGGGACCAGCAGGATGGAGCTGGCGAAGATCGGCGGGATGACGCCGGCGGTGTTCACCTTGAGCGGCATGTGTGTGCTGTCGCCGCCGAACATGCGGCTGCCGACCTGGCGCTTGGGATACTGGATCATCACCCGGCGCTGGGCGCGTTCCATGAAGACGATGAAGGCGATCACCGCGGCACCGCCCACCAGCACGGCGACGATGAAGAAGGGCGAGATGGCGCCGGTGCGGCCCAGTTCGAGCAGCTGGCCGATGCTTTGCGGCAGGTTGGCGACGATGCCGGCGAAGATGATCAGGCTGATGCCGTTGCCGATGCCGCGCGCGGTGATCTGCTCGCCCAGCCACATCAGGAACATCGTGCCGCCCACCAGCGTGACGACGCAGGAGGCGCGGAAATACAGGCCAGGATCGATGACCGCGGGGCCGGAATTGCCGTGGAACGTCTCGAGCCCCACGGCAATGCCGTAGGCCTGGAACAGGGCGATCAGCACGGTGAGGTAGCGGGTGTATTGGTTGAGCTTCTTGCGGCCGGACTCACCCTCTTTCTTCAGCGTCTCCAGCGTCGGGATCGCGGTGGTCATCAGCTGGATGATGATGCTGGCGCTGATATACGGCATGATGGCGAGCGCGAAGACGGTCATGCGGCCGAGTGCGCCGCCGCTGAACATGTCGAACATGCCGAGGAAGCCGCCGCCGTTGCGGTGCATCATCTCGGCCATGACCGAGGCATCCACGCCCGGGACGGGGATGTAGGTGCCGATGCGGTACACGATGAGCGCGGTGAGCGTGAACCAGATGCGCTTGCGCAGCTCGGTGGCCTTGGAGAAGGAGCCGAGGCTGAAGGAGGAGGCGAGCTGCTCGGCTGCGGAGGCCATGGTGGCGCTTGATCCCTGGAAGAGAGAGGCGGGCTATCTCGTGCCTGGCGTTACTCTACGGCAAGGCCGGAGCGTGGTGCAAAGCCGCTCCGGCCGGCCGGCGGCGGGCGGTGGCAGTGCGCGCCGGCCTGCCCCGTGGAGGGGCAGGCCGTGCGGACTACTCTGCGGCGGGCTCGGCGGCCGGGGTGGCCGTGGTGGTGACCGAGCCGCCGGCCGCTTCGACGGCGGCGCGGGCCGCGGCCGAGGCGCCGGTGACGGTGATGTGCAGCGCGTGGGCGATCGTGCCCTTGGCCAGCAGGCGCACGCCGAGTGCCGCCTTGCCGCCGCGGACCAGGCCGGCGTCGCGCAGGCTGGCTTCGGTGACGGGCGCATCGGCGGCCAGGCGGCCGGATTCGATGGCCTTGCCGATCGCCGACAGGTTGACAGCCGCGTGTTCGACGCGGAACAGGTTGTGGAAGCCGCGCTTGGGCAGGCGGCGATAGATCGGCAGCTGGCCGCCTTCGAAGCCGTTCAGCGCCACGCCCTCGCGGGCCTTCTGTCCCTTGACGCCCTTGCCGGACGTCTTGCCCTTGCCCGAGCCGATGCCGCGGCCGAGGCGCTTGAACTTGGGCCGTGCGCCGGGATTGTCGCGCAGATCGTTCAGCTTGAGTTGCGGGGTGCTCATCTCAGATGCTCTCATCGACGCGCACGAGGTGCGCGACCTTGCGGATCATGCCGCGGATCGAGGGCGTGTCTTCCAGCACCCGCGAGCCGCGAATCTTGGTGAGGCCCAGCCCGATCAGCGTCTCGCGCTGGCCCGGCTTGCGGCCGATCGGCGACCCGGTCTGGGTGACGCGGACCGTCTTTTTCGCGGTATCAGACATCGGCCACACCCTCCTGCGCCGGCGCGGCGTCGCGCTTGCCGAGGATGTCGTTGACCTTCTTGCCGCGGCGGGTGGCGACCGAGCGCGGGCTGGCGGCGGCCGACAGCGCCGCGAACGTGGCCTTGACCATGTTGTGCGGGTTGCGGCTGCCGAGCGACTTGGCGACCACGTCACCGATGCCGAGCGATTCGAAGACGGCGCGCATCGGGCCGCCGGCGATGATGCCGGTGCCGGCAGCCGCCGTGCGCAGGATCACCTTGCCGGCGCCGAAATGGCCGTAGCTGTCGTGGTGCAGCGTGCGGCCTTCCTTCATCGGCACGCGGATCATCGTGCGCTTGGCGCGCTCGGTGGCCTTGCGGATGGCCTCGGGCACTTCGCGTGCCTTGCCGGCGCCGTAGCCGACGCGGCCTTTCTGGTCGCCGACGACGACGAGGGCGGCGAACGCAAAGCGACGCCCGCCCTTCACCACCTTGGCGACGCGGTTGATGGTGACAAGCTTGTCGATCAACTCGTCGCCGCCGTCCCGGTCGCGCGGGGCATCGCGGCGGTCGCCACGGCGGCCGCGGTCACCGCCGCCGCCTTCTCTGGCTTCACGTGCCATTTCGCTTCCCCTTAGAAGGACAATCCGCCCTCACGGGCGGCTTCGGCCAGCGCTCGCACGCGGCCATGATAGATATAGGAGCCGCGATCGAACACCACGGCGGTGACGCCGGCGGCCAGCGCCCGTTCGGCGACCAGCTTGCCGACCAGGCCGGCGGCTGCCTTGTCGGCACCGGTGCGCAGGCCCTCGCGCAGGCTGGCGTCCAACGTGGAGGCTGCCGCCAGCGTGCGGCCGGCCGCATCGTCGATGACCTGGGCGTAAATGTGCTTGCCCGACCGGAAGACGGAGAGGCGCGGGCGCCCGACCGATTTCTGCCGCAGCTGGAAGCGCAGGCGCTCGCGCCGGCGCTGCCGGAGATCCACTCGGGCGCTCACTTCTTTTTACCTTCCTTGCGGCGGATCGTCTCGTTGTCGTAGCGCACGCCCTTGCCCTTGTAGGGCTCCGGCGGGCGATAGCCGCGGATTTCTGCCGCGACCTGGCCGACCAGGCGCTTATCGACGCCGGTGACGGTGATGGCGGTGGGGCGCGGCGTGGTGATGGTGATGCCGGGCGGCACCGGATAGACCACATCGTGGCTGAAGCCCAGATTGATCACCAGATTGGTACCCTGGACGCTGGCACGGTAGCCGGTGCCGGTGATCTCCATTGTCTTGGCGTAGCCGGTGGAGACGCCGCGGATCATGTTGGCGATGTTGGCGCGCGTGGTGCCCCACATCATGCGGGCCTGCGCCACGTTGCTGCGCGGCTTGACGCTGACCTTGGCGCCTTCGACGGTGGTTTCCACGTGATCGGTCAGCGGCAGGCGCAGCTCGCCGAGCTTGCCGGTGGCGATCAGGATGTTATCGACGATGCCGATGGTGACGCCGGCCGGCACGTCGACCGGGTATTTGCCTACGCGAGACATTGTTTCTGTCTCCTCAGAACACGCGGCAGAGAACTTCGCCGCCAACATTGGCAGCGCGGGCCTCGGCATCGCTCAGCACGCCGCGGGGCGTGGACAGGATGGATACGCCCAGCCCGGCATAGACGCGCGGCAGCTCCTGGATCTTGGAGTAGACGCGGCGGCCCGGCTTGGAGACGCGGTGGATCTCTTTGATCACCGGCTCGCCTTCGGCGTATTTCAGCTCGATGCGCAATTGCGCCACGCCGGGGCGCAGCTCCTCGGCGGAGAAGCCGCGGATGTAGCCCTCGCGCTTGAGAACGTCGAGGACGTTGGCGCGCAGCTTGCTGGCCGGCGACACGCAGGACGCATGACGGCTGCCCTGGGCGTTGCGGATGCGGGTGAGCATGTCACCCAGCGGATCGGATAGCGACATGGTGCGCGCTCCTTACCAGCTCGCCTTGACCATGCCCGGGATCTGCCCCGAGCTGGCCAGGTCTCGCAGCGCGATGCGGCACAGCTTGAACTTGCGGTAGTTGGACCGCGAACGGCCGGTGAGCGCGCAGCGCAGGCGGACGCGGGTGCGGCTGCCGTTGCGCGGCAGTTGCGCCAGCTTCATCGAAGCCTCGAAACGCTGCTCGACCGGCGCGTCGCGGTCCATCATCTGGGCCTTGAGCTTGCTGCGCTTGCTGCGGTCGCGCTTGACGGTCGCTTCGCGGTTGATGTTGCGGTTGACGGCGGAAGTCTTAGCCATCTCGGTGGAGTCCTCCGGAACCTGCCGGCCTGCGCCGGGGGTATTCCTTGAAGCGTTAAATGGGGCGGCGTGTGGCGATCAGGTGGTGGTCTGGGTGACGAACGGCAGGTCGAACGCCTTGAGCAGCGCGCGGGCTTCGGCGTCGGTTTTCGCGGTGGTGACGATGACGATGTCCATGCCGCGAACCGCATCGACCTTGTCGTAGGCGATTTCGGGGAAGATGATCTGTTCCTTCAGGCCCATGGCGAAGTTGCCGCGGCCGTCGAAGCCCTTGCCGCTGATGCCGCGGAAGTCGCGGACGCGCGGCAAAGCGATGGTGACCAGGCGGTCGAGGAACTCGTACATCCGGGCGCGGCGCAGCGTGACCTTGGTGCCGATCGGCAGGCCTTCGCGGATCTTGAAGCCGGCGATGGCCTTCTTCGCGACGGTTTTGACCGGGCGCTGGCCGGCGATCAGCGTGAGGTCGGCGACGGCGGCGTCGAGCTTCTTCTGGTCGCCGGCGGCTTCGCCAACGCCCATGTTGATGACGATCTTTTCCAGCCGCGGGACCTGCATCGGGTTCTTGTAGCTGAACTCCTTCTGCAGGGCTGGGCGCACCGTCTCGGCATAGCGCGCCTGCATGCGGGGCACCTGGCGGGTGGCGGTTTCTGCGGTCTCGCTCATGATCTCAGCCTTCGATCACGTTGCCGGTGGCCCGGGCGACGCGTGCCTTGCTGCCGTTGTCGAGGACGCGGAAACCGATGCGGGTCGGCTTGTCGGTCTTCGGGTCGATCAGCATGATATTGGAGAGGTGGATGGTGGCCTCGCGTTCAATGATGCCGCCGGGCTGGCCCATGCCGGTCGCCTTGGTGTGGCGCTTGGCGATGTTGACACCCTGGACGACGGCGCGGTCCTCCTTGGGGATCACGCGCAGCACTTCGCCGCGCTTGCCGCGGTCGGCGCCGGTGATGACCTCGACGCGGTCACCCTTGCGGATACGGGCGGCCATTTAGAGGACCTCCGGTGCCAGGGAGATGATCTTCATGAACTTCTTGGCCCGCAGCTCGCGCACGACGGGGCCGAAGATGCGCGTGCCGATCGGCTCCTGCTGCTTGTTGATCAGCACGGCGGCGTTGGTGTCGAAGCGGATGGCACTGCCATCGGCGCGGCGCACCGGGAAGCTGGTGCGCACGATGACGGCCTGGTGCACGTCGCCCTTCTTCACCTTGCCGCGCGGGATGGCTTCCTTGACGGAGACGACGATGACGTCGCCCACGGAGGCGAATTTGCGCTTCGAGCCGCCGATCACCTTGATGCACTGCACCCGGCGCGCGCCGGAATTGTCGGCGACCTCCAGGTTGGATTCTGCGTGGATCATGACTGCTTGTCCTTATGCGGTCGCGTCGGCGGCGGCCGGCTCGGGTGCGGCGGCGGCCGCATGGCTGTGGGCGCGAGCTTCCAGCGAGGCGAGCGCATCGGCCGGCGCGCTTTCGAGCCGCGCGCCGTTGCGCTCGACCACCGTCCAGGTCTTGCGCTTGGAGATGGGCGGGCACTCGACGATGCGCACCTGGTCGCCTGTCTTGCAGGCATTCACTTCGTCATGCGCCGCGTATTTCTTCGAGCGGCGGATGAACTTCTTGTAGAGCGGGTGCATGATGCGGCGATCGACGAGGACCGTCACGGTCTTGTCCATCTTGTCGCTGGTCACGCGCCCGGTGAGTACACGCCTTGGCATCGGTCAAGGCTCCTTTCAGGCTTTGGCGGCGGAAGCGAGTTCCGCCTGGATGGTTTTGACGCGTGCGATGTCGCGGCGCACGATCTTGACGCGGGCGGCGCCCTCGTTCTGGCCGGTCGCGCGCTGGAAGCGCAGGTTGAACTGCTCGCGCCGCAGATCGAGCAGCATGGCCTGCAGCTGGTCGGGCGACTTGGCGCGGATATCGGCTGGCTTGGTCATGGATCAGCCCTCGCCCAGGCGGGTGACGAACTTGGTCTTGATCGGCAGCTTGGCGGCACCGAGCGTGAGGGCGGCCTGCGCCACGTCGGGCGGCACGCCGTCGATCTCGAACATGACGCGGCCGGGCTTGACGCGGGCCACCCAGAACTCGGGCGCGCCCTTGCCGGAGCCCATGCGGACCTCGGCCGGCTTCAGCGAGACCGGCACATCGGGGAAGATGCGGATCCACACGCGGCCGGCGCGCTTCATGGCGCGCGTGATGGCGCGGCGGGCGGCTTCGATCTGGCGCGCGGTGACGCGTTCCGGCTCGAGCGCCTTCAGGCCGAACTGGCCGAAATTCAGCGCGGTGCCGCCTTTGGCGAGGCCGTGGATGCGGCCCTTATGGGCCTTGCGGAACTTGGTCCGCTTGGGGGAAAGCATGTCTGTGCGTCCTTAGCGCTGCGGCGCCTGTTCGGCGGCCCGGCGGTCCTGCGCCGTGGGGTCGTTGGCCAGGATCTCGCCCTTGAAGATCCAAACCTTCACGCCGCACGTGCCGTAGGTGGTTTTGGCGGTGGCGACGCCGTAATCGATGTCGGCGCGCAGCGTGTGCAGCGGCACCCGGCCTTCGCGATACCATTCCACGCGGGCGATCTCGGCGCCGCCGAGACGGCCGGCGCAGTTGATGCGGATGCCCTGGGCACCGAGGCGCATGGCCGACTGCACGGCGCGCTTCATGGCGCGGCGGAAGGCGACGCGACGCTCGAGTTGCTGGGCGATGTTCTCGGCCACCAGGGTCGCGTCGATCTCGGGCTTGCGGATCTCGACGATGTTGAGCGAGACCTCGGCCTTGGCCATCTTGGCGAGGTCCTTGCGCAGCACCTCGATGTCGCTGCCCTTCTTGCCGATCACCACGCCGGGACGGGCGGCATAGATCGTGACGCGCGGCTTCTTGGCCGGGCGTTCGATCACCACGCGGCTGACGCCGGCGCCGGACAGCTTCTTGCGCAGATGGGCGCGCAGCTTCAGGTCGTCGTGCAGCAACTTGGCGTAGTCGCTGCCGGCGAACCAGCGCGAATCCCAGGTGCGGTTGATGCCGAGCCGCAGCCCGATCGGATTGACTTTGTGACCCATCAGGCCGCCCTCTTCTCGGTGATCGCCGGTGCGGCGCTCATGTCGCGCTCGGCCACCACGATCTTCAAATGGCTGAACCACTTCTCGATGCGCGCCGCACGGCCGCGGCCGCGGGCGTGGAAGCGGCGCATGACGATGGAGCGGCCGACTTCGGCGCGGGTGACGACAAGCCGGTCCACGTCGAGCTGGTGGTTGTTCTCGGCGTTGGCGATCGCACTCTCCAGCGCCTTGCGGACGGCGTGCGCGATGCGGCGCTTGCTGAACGTGAGCGTGGCGACTGCCTTGGCGGCCGGCTGGTTGCGGATCAGGCCGGCAACCAGGTTCAGCTTGTCAGGGCTGACGCGCAGGTTGCTGAGCACGCATTGCGCCTCGTTCTCGGCGACGGGCCGCGGTGCCTTAGGCTTGCTCATCCCCGCTTCGCCTTCTTGTCGGCCGCATGGCCGGTGAATGTGCGCGTCGGCGAGAACTCGCCGAATTTGTGGCCGACCATGTTCTCGTTGACCTGCACGGGCAGGAATTTGTGGCCGTTATAGACGCCGAAGGTGAGGCCCACGAATTGCGGCAGGATCGTCGAGCGGCGCGACCAGATCTTGATGATCTCGTTGCGGCCCGAGGCCCGCGCTTTTTCGGCCTTCCCCAGCATATACCCGTCCACGAACGGGCCCTTCCAGACGGAACGTGCCATCTTACTTGCCCTTGTTCGCGCGGCGGATGATCATCTTGTCCGTCCGCTTGTTCACACGCGTCTTGGCACCCTTGGTCGGCTTGCCCCACGGCGTGACCGGGTGGCGGCCGCCCGAGGTGCGGCCTTCGCCGCCGCCATGCGGATGGTCGATCGGGTTCATGACGACGCCGCGGTTATGCGGGCGGCGACCCATCCAGCGGGCGCGGCCGGCCTTGCCGAAGCTCTGGTTCATGTTGTCGGCGTTCGAGACCGCGCCGACCGTCGCCATGCACTCGCCGCGGACGACGCGGAGCTCGCCGGACTGCAGCTTGATCTGCGCGTAGCCGGCATCCTTGCCAACGAGCTGGGCGTAGGTGCCCGCCGCGCGTGCCATCTTGCCGCCGGCGCCCTGCTTCATCTCCACGTTGTGGATGATGGTGCCGACCGGAATGGCGCCGAGCGGCATCGCGTTGCCGGGCTTGATATCGACCTTGGCGCCGGCCACCACGCTGTCGCCGGCCTTCAGGCGCTGCGGCGCCAGGATGTAGGCCAGCTCGCCATCGGCATACTTGATCAGCGCGATGAAGGCGGTGCGGTTGGGGTCGTATTCCAGGCGCTCGACCGTGGCCGCCACATCAAACTTGCGGCGCTTGAAATCGACGATGCGGTAGGTCTGCTTGTGACCGCCGCCGCGGAAGAAGCTGGTGGTGCGGCCATGGTTGTTACGGCCGCCCGTCTTGCTCTTGCCTTCGGTCAGGCCCTTGACGGGCTTGCCCTTCCACAGCTCGGAGCGGTCGATCAGCACCGTGCCGCGCAGGCTGGCCGTTACTGGCTTGAATTGCTTGAGTGCCATCTATCCTACCCTCACGCCAGCCCGGTCGTCAGGTCGATCGATTGACCTTCCGCCAGTTGCACGTAAGCCTTTTTCACGTCGGAGCGGACGCCGGGGCGTCCCTTGAAGCGCTTCGTCTTGCCCTTCTGGACCAGCGTGTTCACGCCCAGCACCTTGACGCCGAACAGCGTCTCGATGGACTTCTTGATTTCCGGCTTGGTGGCGTCGATGGCCACTCGGAACACCATCTGGTTGCGCTCGGTCAGCAGCGTCGCCTTCTCGGTGATCACCGGCGCGCGGATGATCTGGTACATCGCCTCGCGCGAGAGGTTCTCCGCCTTGCGGCGAACGTTGGCGATCACGGTCATGCCAGGCGCTCCCTCAGACCGTCGATGGCGGCGGTGGTCAGCACCAGCAGGTCGTGCTGCAGGATGTCGTAGACGTTGGCGCCGATGGTGGGCAGCACGTCGACACGGTGGATGTTGGCGCTGGCGCGCAGGAAGTTCGGCTCGACCGCGTGATCGATGATCAGCGTGCTGGTCCAGCCGAGCACCTTCAGCTTGGCGGCCAATTCCTTGGTTTTTACCGAGGAGGTGGCGGCATCGATGACGATCAGCTTGCCTTCCGCCTGCTTCTGCGACAGCGCGCTGATCAGGCCGAGGCGGCGCACCTTTTTGGGCAGGTCGTAGCCGTGGTCGCGAACGACCGGGCCGTGCACCACGCCACCGGTGCGGAACTGCGGCGAGCGCAGGCTGCCCTGACGGGCGTTGCCGGTGCCCTTCTGCTTGTAGGGCTTCTTGGTGGTGCCGGACACTTCGCCCATGCCCTTCACCTTGTGGTTGCCGGAGCGGCGACGGGCCAGCTGCCAGTGCACCACGCGCGCCATGATGTCGGCCCGTGGCTGAGCGGCGAAGATAGCGTCGGGGAGCTCGGCCTCGCCGGCGCTGCCATTGTCCAGTGTCCTGATATCGATCTTCATCGTCGGGTCCTCAGCCGGCCAGCGCGGCGGGATAGGGCGCGTCGGCATGGCGCGCACGCTTGACGGCATCGCGCACCAGGACGAAGTCGCCCTTGGCACCCGGGATGGCGCCGTGGACCATGATCAGGCCGCGCGCCGCATCGACATGGGCGATGACCAAGTTCTGCGTGGTCACGCGCTCCTGGCCGAGATGGCCGGCCATCTTCTTGTTCTTGAACGTCTTGCCGGGATCCTGCCGGTTGCCGGTGGAACCGTGCGAACGGTGGCTGACGGAGACGCCGTGCGAGGCTTCGAGGCCGCGGAAGTTCCAGCGCTTCATCGCACCGGCAAAGCCCTTGCCCTTGGTGGTGCCGGTGACATCGACCTTCTGGCCGGGCACGAAATGCGCTGCCGTGATGACCGATCCCGGCTCGACCACCGCATCGGCGGCGCAGCGGAATTCCACCAGCTTGCGGCGCGGCTCGACCTTGACGCGGGCGTAGTGGCCGCGATTGGCCTTGCTGACGTTCTTCACCTTGGCGATCGACGTGCCGAGCTGCAGGGCCGAGTAGCCGTCCCGCTCCGGCGTGCGCACGTCAACCACTGCGACCTCGTCGAGGTGGAGGACGGTGACGGGCACGTGGCTCCCATCGTCCTTGAACAGCCGGGTCATGCCCAGCTTGCGTGTAATCAAACCCGTGCGCATCTTCGCCTCTTACCGATCCCTTGCGTCGCAGCTCGCCGTCTGCGTCCGGTTAGATCTTGATTTCGACATCCACACCGGCCGCCAGATCGAGCTTCATCAGCGCGTCCACGGTCTGCGGCGTCGGCTCGACGATATCCAGCAGCCGGCGATGGGTCCGGATCTCGAACTGCTCGCGGCTCTTCTTGTCCACATGCGGCGAGCGGTTCACGGTGAAACGCTCGATATGCGTGGGCAGCGGGATAGGACCGCGCACCCGGGCACCCGTACGCTTCGCCGTGTTGACGATCTCCTTCGTGCTGTTGTCCAGCACGCGGTGATCGTACGCCTTGAGGCGGATGCGGATGTTCTGGTTATCCATGGTACTCTTCTGTCAGCTTTCGGAGGCAAGGCCTTCTTTTCTGAAGAAAAGAAGCAAAAGACTTTTGCTCCGCTGTCGCGCGCCGGGTGGATTGACACCCGACAGGGAGCAAAAGTTTTTTGGTCCTTTTTTGCAAAAAAGGACTGCTTTCTCTCTTAGTCCATGATCTTCGCAACGACGCCGGCGCCGACGGTACGGCCGCCTTCGCGGATGGCGAAGCGCAGGCCTTCGTCCATGGCGATCGGCTGGATCAGCTCGACATCCATCGACACGTTGTCGCCGGGCATCACCATCTCGACGCCTTCGGGCAGCTGCACCACGCCGGTCACGTCCGTGGTGCGGAAGTAGAACTGCGGACGGTAGTTGGTGAAGAACGGCGTGTGACGGCCGCCCTCTTCCTTCGTCAGCACGTAGGCCTCGGCCTTGAACTTCTTGTGCGGCGTGATCGAGCCGGGCTTGGCCAGAACCTGGCCGCGCTCGACGTCCTCACGCTTGGTGCCGCGCAGCAGGGCGCCGATGTTGTCGCCAGCCTCTCCGCGATCCAGCAGCTTGCGGAACATCTCGACGCCGGTGACGATCGTCTTGACGGTGTTCTTGATGCCGACGATCTCGACTTCATCACCCACGTTGACGATGCCACGCTCGACGCGGCCGGTGACCACGGTGCCGCGGCCGGAGATCGAGAACACGTCTTCGATCGGCATCAGGAACGGACGGTCGATCGCACGCTCGGGCTGCGGGATGTAGCTGTCGACGGCTTCCATCAGCTTCAGCACGGCCTGCTCGCCGATCTCCGGCTGCTTGCCTTCCAGCGCGCAGACGGCGGAGCCCTGCACGATGGGAATGTCGTCGCCGGGGAACTGGTAGCTGCTCAGCAGGTCGCGCACTTCAAGTTCGACCAGCTCGACCAGCTCGGGGTCGGCCAAGTCCATCTTGTTGAGGAACACGACGAGAGCCGGCACGCCGACCTGGCGGGCGAGCAGGATGTGCTCGCGCGTCTGCGGCATCGGGCCGTCGGCGGCGGAGACGACCAGGATGGCGCCGTCCATCTGCGCGGCACCGGTGATCATGTTCTTCACGTAGTCGGCGTGGCCGGGGCAATCGACATGCGCATAGTGGCGGTTGGCGGTCTCGTATTCCACGTGCGCCGTGGAAATGGTGATGCCGCGCGCACGCTCCTCAGGCGCCTTGTCGATCTGGTCGTAGGCGGTGAAGGTGGCGCCGCCGGACTGTGCCAGCACCTTGGTGATCGCCGCGGTCAGCGAGGTCTTGCCATGGTCCACGTGACCGATGGTGCCGATATTGCAATGCGGCTTGTTGCGCTCGAATTTTGCCTTACCCATCGTCGTCTCTCCAGCGCCCCGAGGGGCTTGTGCCAAGTCTTGTCGGAAGGTCGGTTACCAGCGGTAGTGGCTGAACGCCTTGTTGGCTTCGGCCATGCGGTGCGTGTCTTCACGCTTCTTCACCGCCGAGCCGCGGTTGTTGACCGCGTCGAACAGCTCGTTCGACAGGCGGTCTTCCATGGTGTGCTCGCCGCGCTTGCGGGCGGCGTCGATCAGCCAGCGGATGGCCAGCGCCTGGCGGCGCTCGGTGCGAACCTCGACCGGCACCTGGTAGGTGGCGCCGCCGACCCGGCGCGAGCGGACTTCGACGGCCGGCTTCACGTTGTCCAGCGCTTCGTGGAACATGCGGACCGGATCGGCCGCGTTGCCGCCACGCTTCTTCATCACGTCCAGCGCGCCATAGACGATCGTCTCGGCGGCGGACTTCTTGCCGTCATACATCAGCGCATTCATGAAACGCGTGATGACGACGTCCCCGAACTTCGGATCGGGCAGGATTTCGCGCTTGGTGGCGCGGCGGCGGCGGCTCATCCGATCTGTCTCCTTACTTCGGCCGCTTGGCGCCGTAGAGCGAGCGGCGCTTGCGGCGCTTGGGAAGGCCCTGCGTATCGAGCACGCCGCGCAGGATGTGGTAGCGCACGCCGGGCAGGTCCTTCACGCGGCCGCCGCGGATCAGCACCACGCTGTGCTCCTGCAGGTTGTGGCCCTCGCCGGGGATGTAGCTCACCACCTCGAACCCGTTGGTCAGGCGCACCTTGGCGACCTTACGCAGCGCGGAGTTCGGCTTCTTCGGAGTGGTGGTGTAGACGCGCGTGCAGACGCCGCGCTTCTGCGGGCAGCCTTCGAGCGCCGGCACCTTGTTCCGCTTGGCAGCCGGCTCACGTCCCTGCGCAATCAACTGGTTAATCGTCGGCATACGCCCTCGTTCCTACTGTTCGTGCCTGGCCGTGTGGTTCTGCCCGCCACTGCAAACGAGACGCCCGCGCCAGGATGGGATGCCCCACCCGCACGGGTCCAGATCGTCGCCCGCGGCCTAGGCCAACCCGAAGGGTGGCGGCGCCGTGTGCTCTGGTGCCTGCAATCGTGGGCCGGACCAACCGGTTCGGCCGAGAGGCGGGTGATTACCGGGGGGGGCTTGGGGTGTCAAGGTGGAAAGCGGGTGGGAGGGTTGTGTTGGGGGTTGGGGTAAGGCCAGGGGCTCTGCCCCTGGACCCCGCTAAGGACGGTCGTCCTTAGGACTTGTTCCTACGCGTGATTCCAATGAACCAACCGGCTGAACCTCACTAGCGAAAGTTGAATCAGCCGGTGGAGCCGAGGTTATCCGCTGATGCGGACTCGCGGTTCCTGAGAGACGTTGGATTTTGAATGATGAATGGAAGGGAACCGGAGAGTGTTCTCTCACCCATCCACGTGACGGCCTGTTCAAATGGCCAAAGCAGTAAGCTGCAGAGTTGGCAGCAGGATAGCGACGCCGACATGAGCCGGTGGTGTACGACCGTGGACCTCACAACCCGGCGGAGAGAGGGGCCTGGGGCCGACTGGCCCCAGCGGGGTCAAGGGGCCGAGCCCCTTGCCTTGTCCCCCTGCCCCTTGCCTTGTCCCCTGCCCGCTACTCAGCCGCCCGAGTAATCTGCGGCACCGCATCCTTCAGGATGCTGCGCTGCTGGTCACGCCCAGCGGCCACCGCCTTCAGCCGGTTCATCACGGCACCGGTGCCCGCCGGGATCAGGCGCCCGACGATCACGTTCTCCTTCAGACCGGTCAGCTGGTCGGTCTTGCCGGCGGTGGCGGCCTCAGTCAGCACGCGCGTGGTCTCCTGGAAGGAGGCGGCGCTGATGAAGCTGTGGGTCTGCAGGCTGGCCTTGGTGATGCCCTGCAGCACCGGCATGGCGGTTGCCGGCCGCTCGTCGGCCTTGATGCGTTTGACGTTCTCGGCATCGACCTCCATGCGGTCCACCTGCTCGCCGGTGAGGTAGGTGGTATCGCCCGGATCCATGATCTCCACCTTCTGGAGCATCTGCCGGACGATGACCTCGATGTGCTTGTCGTTGATCTTCACGCCCTGCAGCCGGTAGACGTCCTGGATTTCGTTGACCAGGTAGTCCGACAGCGCTTCGACGCCGAGCACCTTGAGGATGTCGTGCGGCACGCGGGGGCCGTCGACCAGCGGGTCGCCGCGCAGCACGAAGTCGCCTTCCTGGACGGAGACGTGCTTGCCCTTGGGGACCAGGTATTCGGTCTCCTCGGACGTCTCATCGTTCTTGACGATGATGCGGCGCTTGGCCTTATAGTCCTTGCCGAATTCCACGCGGCCGTCGTTTTCGGCGATGATCGCGTGGTCTTTCGGGCGGCGGGCTTCGAACAGTTCGGCCACACGCGGCAGGCCGCCGGTGATGTCGCGTGTCTTGCTGCCTTCGCGCGGGATACGCGCCAGCACGTCGCCGGCGTGCAGGGTGGCGCCGTTCTCCACCGAGAGGATGGAGTCCGGTGAGAGGAAGTAGCGGGCATCCGTGCCGTTCGGCAGCTTGATAACTTCGCCGTTGGCACCCTTCAGCTGCAGCCGGGGGCGCAAATCGATGCCCTTGGCGGTCTGCTTGTAGTCCACGACCACTTTCGAGGTGAGGCCGGTGACTTCGTCCATGCGCTCGACCAGGGTGATGCCCTCGATGAGGTCGAGATATTCCACCTGGCCGGCAAGTTCGGTCAGGATCGGCAGGGTGTAGGGGTCCCATTCGGCCAGTTTCTGCTGGCGCGTGACGGCCATGCCGTCATCGGCGAGCAGGCGGGCGCCGTAGGGGACGCGGAAGCGGGCGCGTTCGCGCTGCTTGTCGTCCACCAGTACGATCTCGCAATTACGCGACATCACGACCGGCACGCCCTGGCTGTTGGTGACCACGTTGCGGTTGCGCACGGTGACCGAGCCTTCGTGGCTGGCTTCCACGCTGGATTGCTCGGCACCACGCTGGGCCGCGCCGCCGATGTGGAAGGTGCGCATGGTGAGCTGCGTGCCCGGCTCGCCGATGGACTGCGCGGCGATGACGCCGACAGCCTCGCCGATGTTGACGGGTGTGCCGCGGGCCAGATCGCGCCCGTAGCAGCGGGCGCAGACGCCGATCTGGCTTTCGCAGGTCAGCACCGAGCGGATCTTCATCACTTCCACGCCGGCGCGTTCGATCTGCTCGGCCTCGGTCTCCTCGATGAGCGTGTTGCGCGGCACGAGCACCTTGTTGGTGGCCGGGTCGAGCACGTCTTCGGAGGCGGTGCGGCCGAGGATCCGCTCGGAGAGCGAGCTGACGATGTCGCCGCCATCCATGACGGGGCGCACGGTAAGCCCGCGCTCGGAGCCGCAATCGACTTCGACGATGATGCAATCCTGCGCCACGTCCACCAGGCGGCGGGTGAGGTAGCCGGAGTTGGCCGTCTTCAGCGCCGTATCCGCGAGGCCCTTGCGGGCGCCGTGGGTGGAGTTGAAGTATTCGAGGACGGAGAGGCCTTCCTTGAAGTTGGCGATGATCGGCTGCTCGATGATCTCGCCCGAGGGCTTGGCCATCAGGCCGCGCATGCCGGCCAGCTGGCGCATCTGCGCCGGCGAGCCGCGGGCGCCGGAATGGCTCATCATCCACACGCTGTTGGTCTGCAGCCCGACTTCCTGCCGGCTGATTTCCTTCATCATGGCCGCGGCCACCGAATCGGTGCAGCGCGACCAGGCATCGACCACCTTGTTGTAGCGCTCGCCGGCGGTGATCAGGCCGTCCTGGTATTGCTGCTCGAACTCCTTGACCTCGGTCTGGGTCTTGGTGATCAGCTCGGGCTTCTCCTTGGGGATGATCAGGTCATCCTTGCCGAACGAAATGCCGGCCTTGGCGGCCTGCTGGAAGCCCAGCCCCATCAGCCGGTCGGCGAAGATCACGCATTCCTTCTGGCCGCAATGGCGGTACACCGCGTCGATCACGTCGGAGACGTTCTTCTTGGTGAGCTGCTTGTTGATCAGCGCGAAGGGCACGTTCTGGTGCTTGGGCAGGATCTGCGCGATCAGCATGCGGCCGGGCGTGGTGACGACGATCTGGCGGCGGCGGCTGCCATCCGGCTCGATCAGCTCCATGCGGGCGCGAATCTTGTCGTGCAGCTTGATCGCCTTGGCCTGCAGGGCGAACTCGATCTCGCCGATGGTGCCGAAGGCCGGGCAGGCGTTGGGCTCGGCCACGCGGAAATCGGCCGTCTCCAGCGACAGATAGTACAGGCCCAGCACGATGTCCTGGCTGGGCACGATGATCGGCTTGCCGTTGGCGGGGCTGAGGATGTTGTTGGTGGACATCATCAGCACGCGGGCTTCGAGCTGCGCTTCGAGGCTCAGCGGCACGTGGACGGCCATCTGGTCACCGTCGAAATCGGCGTTGAAGGCGGTGCACACCAGCGGGTGCAGCTGGATGGCCTTGCCTTCGATCAGCACCGGCTCGAACGCCTGGATGCCCAGGCGGTGCAGCGTGGGTGCGCGGTTGAGCATCACCGGATGCTCGCGGATCACCTCCTCGAGGATGTCCCACACTTCGGGACGCTCCTTTTCCACCATGCGCTTGGCGGCCTTGATGGTGGTGGCGTGGCCGTATTTCTCCAGCTTGGAGTAGATGAACGGCTTGAACAGCTCGAGCGCCATCTTCTTGGGCAGGCCGCACTGGTGCAGCTTCAGCTCGGGGCCGACCACGATGACCGAACGGCCGGAATAGTCCACGCGCTTGCCGAGCAGGTTCTGCCGGAAGCGGCCCTGCTTGCCCTTGAGCATGTCGGACAGGCTTTTGAGCGGACGCTTGTTCGCACCGGTGATGGCGCGGCCGCGGCGGCCGTTGTCGAACAGCGCGTCCACGCTCTCCTGCAGCATGCGCTTCTCGTTGCGCACGATGATGTCGGGCGCGCGCAGCTCGATCAGGCGCTTGAGGCGATTGTTGCGGTTGATGACGCGACGGTACAGGTCGTTGAGGTCCGATGTGGCGAAACGGCCGCCATCGAGCGGGACCAGCGGACGCAGCTCGGGCGGGATCACCGGCACCACGTCGAGGATCATCCACTCGGGCTTGCTGCCGCTCTCGCCGAACGCCTCGATCAGCTTGAGGCGCTTGACCAGCTTCTTGCGCTTGGCCTCGCTCGTCGTGTCACGCAGATCGGCGCGCAGCTTCACCTTTTCGGAATCGATGTCGATGCCGTGCAGGATGTGCTTGATCGCCTCGGCACCGATGGCGGCGCGGAAGCCGTCTTCGCCGAACTCGTCCTGCTTGGCGGCCAGCGCGTCTTCGGTGAGCAGCTGGTGCAGCTTGAGGTCGGTCAGGCCCGGCTCGAGCACCACGTAGCTCTCGAAATACAGGATCTTCTCGAGTTCCTTCAGCGTCAGATCGACCATCAGGCCGATGCGGCTGGGGAGCGACTTGAGGAACCAGATATGGGCCACCGGCGAGGCGAGCTCGATATGGCCCATGCGCTCGCGGCGCACCTTGGCGAGCGTGACTTCAACGCCGCATTTCTCGCAGATGATGCCGCGGAACTTCATGCGCTTGTACTTGCCGCACAGGCACTCGTAATCCTTGATCGGGCCAAAGATGCGGGCGCAGAACAGGCCGTCACGCTCCGGCTTGAAGGTGCGGTAGTTGATCGTCTCCGGCTTCTTGATCTCGCCATAGGACCAGGAGCGGATCTGCTCCGGACTGGCCATCTGGATGCTGATCTGGTCGAAGGTGACGCCCTGGCCGGCTTGGCCGAGGATTTTCATCAGTTCGTTCATTTGACGAGCCTTTTAGAAAAGGAAGGCAAGCGGTCCTTTTTTGAAAAAAAGGACGCAAAAAACTTTTGTCTCGTTAGTCCGCGACAGCACAAACAAAAGTTTTTTGCTTCTTTTTTTAAAAAAGAAGGACTTCCCTCACACTGCACTCTGATCGAGATCGACGTTCAGCCCGAGCGACTTCAGTTCCTTGACAAGGACGTTGAAGCTCTCCGGGATGCCCGCCTCGAAATTGTCCTGCTCGCGCACGATCGCCTCGTACACCTTGGTGCGGCCGGAGACGTCGTCGGATTTCACCGTCAGCATCTCCTGCAGCGTGTAGGCGGCGCCGTAGGCTTCGAGCGCCCACACCTCCATCTCGCCGAAGCGCTGGCCGCCGAACTGGGCCTTGCCGCCCAGCGGCTGCTGGGTGACCAGGCTGTACGGGCCGATCGAGCGCGCGTGGATCTTGTCGTCCACCAAGTGGTGCAGCTTGAGCATGTAGATGTAGCCGACGGTGACCTTGCGTTCGAACGGCTCGCCCGTGCGGCCGTCGGTCAGCACGACCTGGCCGGAGGTGTCGAGGCCGGCCTTGGTCAGCATGCGCTCGATGTCGCTCATGCGCGCGCCGTCGAACACCGGGGTCGCGATCGGCACGCCCTTCTTGAGGTTCTCCGACAGCTCAATGAGCTGGTCGTTGTTCAGGCCGGCGATCTCCTCGTCGTAGACCTTGTCGCCGTACACGTCGCGCAGCTTTTCCAGCAGCTCCTGCTTGGCGGCACCGCTGCGGCGGTATTCCTCCACCAGCTCGCCGATTTCGCGGCCGAGATTGGCGCAGGCCCAGCCCAGATGGGTTTCGAGGATCTGGCCCACGTTCATGCGGCTCGGCACGCCGAGCGGGTTGAGCACCAGATCGACCGGCGTGCCGTTGTCGAGGAACGGCATGTCTTCGACGGGCACCACGCGGCTGACGACGCCCTTGTTGCCGTGGCGGCCGGCCATCTTATCGCCGGGCTGCAGCTTGCGCTTCACGGCCACGAACACCTTGACCATCTTCATCACGCCGGGCGGCAGCTCGTCGCCGCGCTCGAGCTTTTCGACCTTGCTCTCGAAACGCTGCTGCAGGCGGGTGACGGCGGCATCGAACTCGCGCTTGAGCACTTCGATTTCGGCCATCACCGCATCGTCCTGCACGCCGATGTTGCGCCAGGCGCCGCGCGGATGCTCGGCCACCACTTCGGCGGTGAGCACCGTGCCGGATTTGATGCCCTTGAAGCCGCCGGCGGCTTTGTTGCCGAGCAGCTTCTCGCGCAGGCGGTTGAGGAAGGCGCGCTCCTGGATGCCGCGCTCGTCGTCGCGGTCCTTGGCCAGGCGCTCGATTTCCGCGCGCTGGATGGCCATGGCGCGCTCGTCCTTGTCCACGCCGCGGCGGCTGAACACGCGCACGTCAACGATGGTGCCGGCCACGCCGGGCGGCAGCTTGAGCGAGGTGTCGCGCACGTCGCTGGCCTTTTCGCCGAAGATCGCGCGCAACAGCTTCTCTTCCGGCGTCATCGGGCTTTCGCCCTTGGGCGTGACCTTGCCCACCAGGATGTCGCCCGGGTTCACCTCGGCACCGATATAGACGATGCCGGCTTCGTCGAGGTTCTTCAGCGATTCCTCGCCCACGTTGGGGATGTCGCGGGTGATTTCCTCCTGGCCCAGCTTGGTGTCGCGCGCCATCACTTCGAACTCTTCGATGTGGATGGAGGTGAACACGTCGTCGCGCGCGATGCGCTCGCTGATCAGGATCGAGTCTTCGAAGTTGTAGCCGTTCCAGGGCACGAAGGCGCACAGCACGTTGCGGCCCAGCGCCAGCTCGCCCAGCTCGGTGGACGGGCCGTCGGCGATGATCTCGCCGGCGCCGACCTGATCGCCCACGCGCACCAGCGGACGCTGGTTGATGCAGGTGGACTGGTTGGAACGCATGTACTTGCGCAGGCGGTAGATATCGACGCCGGCGGTGCTGCCATCTTCGCCGGAGGCGCGCACGACGATGCGGGCGCCGTCGATCTGATCGACCACGCCGGCGCGGCGCGCGACGATGGTGGCACCCAGTCACGGGCCACGGCGGCTTCCATGCCGGTGCCCACCAGCGGGGCATCCGCCTGGATCAGCGGCACGGCCTGGCGCTGCATGTTCGAGCCCATCAGCGCGCGGTTTGCGTCGTCGTTTTCCAGGAACGGGATCAGGGCTGCGGCGACCGAGACCAGCTGCTTGGGCGAGACGTCCACGGCGGTGACGTCCTCCGGACGCACCAGGCGGAAATCGCCGCGGTTGCGCACGGAGACGAGCTCGCCGGAGAAGCGGCCATCGGCATCCTGC
This sequence comes from uncultured Alphaproteobacteria bacterium, assembly GCA_963751795.1. Lineage (GTDB taxonomy): Bacteria > Pseudomonadota > Alphaproteobacteria > Acetobacterales > Acetobacteraceae > BOG-908. The sequence continues at coordinate 333,140 of CAVVVI010000003.1, read as the reverse complement.
GGCGCGTCGGCCTGGGCGACGACGAGGCGCTCCTCCTCCATGGCGGAGAGGTATTTCCAGCCATCTTGGACCTGGCCGTCTTTCACCAGGCGATACGGCGTTTCGATGAAGCCGTACTTGTTCACCTTGGCGAAGGTGGCCAGCGAGTTGATCAGGCCGATGTTGGGGCCTTCCGGCGTCTCGATCGGGCAGATACGGCCGTAATGCGTGGGGTGCACGTCGCGCACCTCGAAGCCGGCGCGCTCGCGCGTCAGGCCGCCCGGGCCAAGTGCCGAGAGGCGGCGCTTGTGAGTGACTTCGCTGAGCGGGTTCGTCTGGTCCATGAACTGCGAGAGCTGCGACGAGCCGAAGAACTCGCGCACGGCGGCGGCCGCCGGCTTGGCGTTGATCAGGTCGTGCGGCATCACCGTGTCGATATCGACCGAGCCCATGCGCTCGCGGATCGCGCGCTCCATGCGCAGCAGGCCGACGCGATACTGGTTTTCCATCAGCTCGCCGACGGAGCGCACGCGGCGGTTGCCGAGGTTGTCGATGTCGTCGATCGTGCCGCGGCCGTCCTTCAGCTCGATCAGGATCTTGACCGTGCGCAGCACGTCTTCCTTGCGCAGCGTGCGGTGCTGGTCGTCGCATTCCAGGCCGAGGCGCATGTTCATCTTCACGCGGCCGACGGCCGAGAGGTCGTAGCGGTCGGGGTCGAAGAACAGGCCGCGGAACAGCGCTTCGGCCGTCTCCGGCGTCGGCGGCTCGCCCGGGCGCATGACGCGGTAGATGTCGATCAGCGCGTCGTCGCGGCTGGTGTTCTTGTCGATGGCCAGCGTGTTGCGGATCCACGGGCCGTTGGCCTGGTCCACCGCCAGCGTGGGCAGCGACGTGATGCCGGCTTCTTCGAGCGCGGCCAGGCGCGCTTCGGCCAGTTCCTCGCCGGCTTCGGCGAAGATCTCGCCGGTCTCTTCGTTGACCATGTCCACGGCCACGAAGCGGCCGAGCAGGTCGGCGCGGCCGACGAGCACTTCCTTGGTCTTCTCGGCGATCTTGCGGGCGCTGCGCGCGGTCAGTTTGGCGTCGGCATCGGCCACGATCTCACCGGTATCGGCGTCGATCAGCGGCTCGAGCAGCTTGAGGCCGCGGAACGCGTCGGGGTCGAACGGCCGCGCCCAGCCCTTGGCGGTGCGGGTGAAGATCACCTGGCCGTAGAAGAAGTTCAGGATGGACTTCAAAGTCCATGCCGCGGATCTCGAGCGTGTCGGGATCTTCGCCGGCGGCGATCCTGGCGGTGCGGCTGGCCTCGCTGGCATCGCTCTCGAGCGCGTAGAGCAGCGTGGTGACGGGCAGCTTCCGCTTCCGGTCGATGCGGACATAGACCATGTCCTTGCTGTCGAACTCGAAATCCAGCCACGAGCCGCGATAGGGGATGACGCGGGCGGCGAAGAGGAACTTGCCGCTGCTATGCGTCTTGCCCTTGTCGTGGTCGAAGAACACGCCGGGGCTGCGGTGCATCTGGCTGACGATGACGCGTTCGGTGCCGTTGATGATGAAGGTGCCGTTATCCGTCATCAGCGGCATGTCGCCCATGTATACGGGCTGCTCCTTTATGTCGCGGATCGAGCGCGCGCCGGTATCCTCGTCGAGGTCCCACACGATCAGGCGCAGGATCACCTTCAGCGGTGCGGCGTAGTTCATGCCGCGCTGGATGCATTCCTCGACGTCGTATTTCGGCTCCTCGAGCTCGTAATAGACGAACTCCAGCCGGCCGCGGCCGGCGAAATCGTCGATCGGGAACACGCCGCGGAACACTTCCTGCAATCCGGTGTTGGTACGGCTGTCGGGCGCGATATGCATCTGCAGGAAGCCCTCGTAGCTGGACCGCTGCACGTCGATGAGGTTCGGCATCGGGGCCACTTCGGGGATGCGGCCGAAGCTCTTGCGGATCCGCTTGCGCGGCGTGAATGTCTGAGTGATCGCGTTCATCAGATCCCCTGCCCTATCCCTGGAGACGCGGCCAAGCCGCATCCCGATACACATTCGGCCACCACGCCCGGGGCCGTCCGGTTCAGCCACGCCCGAAAGGGCGGGAACCTAGCGGTTCCCACCCGATCGTCACCTCAGTACCGGCAAGCCGCCTTGGAGGGCAGCGTGCCGGCGTTCTGCACTACTTGATCTCGACAGATGCGCCCTGCTCTTCCAGCACCTTCTTGATCTTCTCGGCCTCGTCCTTGTTGACGGCTTCCTTCACCGTCTTGGGCGCGCCTTCGACCAGGTCCTTGGCTTCCTTTAGCCCGAGCCCGGTGATCGTGCGGATTTCCTTGATAACGTTGATCTTCTTGTCGCCGGCCTTGGCGAGGATCACGGTGAACTCGGTCTGCTCTTCCACCGGGGCGGCGGCAGCGCCACCGCCGGCCGGGGCGGCGGCCACGGCCACCGGAGCGGCGGCGGAGACGCCCCACTTCTCTTCGAGCATCTTGGAAAGCTCAGCGGCTTCCAGCACGGTCAGGGCGGACAGGTCGTCCACCAGCTTGGTCAGATCAGCCATTCTTCATGTCCTTAGTTAGCGTTGTGGGGGTTCCATGCAAGGCCGGGGCCGGCCCTGCCTTCGTGTCAGGCTGCTTCAGCCTCGTCCTTCTTGGCGTAGGCCGCCAAAACGCGCGCCAACTGGGCGGCCGGGGCTGCGACCACGCCGGCGATGCGGGTTGCCGGGGTTTGGATCATCCCCAGCAGGCCGGCACGCAGCGCATCGAGCGACGGCAGCTCGGAGAGCGCCTTGACACCAGACGCATCGAGCGTCTGCTTGCCGAGGGCGCCACCGATGAGCACCAGTTTCTCGTTCGTCTTGGCGAACTCGACGCACACCTTGCTGACAGCCACGGGATCGCGCGCCCAAGCCAGCGCGGTCGGTCCCTTGAGCATCGGCGCAATGCCGTCGAATCGGGTCCCATCCAGGGCGAGGATGGCCAGCCGGTTCTTCGCGACCTTGAAGTGCGCACCCGCTGCCCGCATCCGTTGACGCAGATCGGTCACTTCGGCCACGGTCATCCCCTTGTTCTGGGTGACCACGACCATCGACGTTTCTGCGAAGACGGCCGCGAGCGACGAGACGAACTCCCGCTTCTCCGTACGGTCCAAACTCCGTCTCCTTTCTGGCCCGCGGCGGCGTACCGCCCCGGGCCGGGTTTCCCTCGAGGCCGGATGTTGCCATCCGGCCCGGTTCGCCTGTCCTCAAAGCAAGCCGGAACCACCAAACGCCTTGCGGCATCGGGCATCTCCCGTCTCCCACGCGCGGACCTTGCGGGCCCATTAATGCCTTGCGGCAGCGTGCGGTCTTGGACAGGTTCGGGGCACGCTGGCGCACCCCTGCCCACGCCCGCCTTGCGGCGGATGTGTATTCTGTTCAGCCGGCCAGGCTGGCCACGTCCACCCGGATGCCGGGGCCCATCGAGGAGCTGAGCGAGACCTTCTGCAGGTAGGTGCCCTTGGCGCCGGTCGGCTTGGCCTTCTGGATGGCATCGACGAAAGCGCGGATGTTCTCCAGCAGCTTGTCGCTCTCGAAGCTCGCCTTGCCGATACCGGCATGCACGATGCCGGCCTTCTCGGCGCGGAACTCCACCTGGCCGGCACGGGCGGCCGAGACGGCACCCTTCACGTCCATGGTGACCGTGCCGAGCTTCGGGTTGGGCATCAGGCCGCGCGGGCCGAGGATCTTACCCAGCCGGCCCACCAGGCCCATCATGTCGGGCGTGGCGATGCAGCGGTCGAAGGCGATCTCGCCGGCCTGCACCTTTTCGGCCAGGTCGTCGGCGCCAACCACGTCGGCGCCGGCGGCCAGCGCTTCCTCGGCTTTCGGGCCGCGGGCGAAGACGCCGATGCGGACCGTCTTGCCGGTGCCGTTGGGCAGGCTGATCAGGCCGCGGACCATCTGGTCGGCGTGGCGCGGATCGATGCCGAGGCGCATGGAGATCTCGACCGTCTCGTCGAACTTGGCGCGGGCGTTCGTCTTGACGATGCCGAGAGCCTCGTCGAGCGCGTAGTTCTTGCTGCGGTCGATGGTGGCGGCGGCGGCGGCCAGGCGCTTGTTATGTGCCATGATCTCAGCCCTCCACCACCGAAAGGCCCATCGAACGGGCCGAGCCTGCCAGCATCTTGACCGCCTTTTCCACGTCGCCGGCGTTCATATCGACCATCTTGATGGCCGCGATCTCGCGCAGCTGCGTCATCGTCACGCGGCCGACGGTCGCACCCTTGCCCGGCGTGGTGCTGCCGGCCGTGACGCCCGCCGCCTTCTTGATGAAGTAGGTGTTGGGCGGCGTCTTCGTGATGAAGCTGAACGTGCGGTCTCCGAACGCGGTGATGACCACGGGGACGGGCATGCCCGGCTCCATGCCCTGCGTGCGCGCGTTGAATTCCTTGCAGAACTGCATGATGTTGAGGCCGCGCTGGCCGAGGGCGGGGCCCACCGGCGGCGACGGGTTGGCCTTGCCGGCCGGTATCTGCAGCTTGACGTAGCCGACGATCTTCTTTGCCATAGCCTATCCAGGCTCCTTCGCAGCAGGGCCGGACCGCGGTGCAAACGACATTCGGGGCCGACGGCGTGGGCCGTTCGGCGTCCTCAGTCTCCCGCGTTCCAAATGAGGGGCGTGCCTAGGCCACCCGGGCCTGGGCTGTCAAGCGCTGGCCGTGGCCGCGGCGCGGCGATGCCCTACTTGGCGCCGACTACCTGCGGGAACGAGTCGTGCGTGTTCAGCCAGATGCCGTGCGGTGAGCGGCCGACCGGGATGCGCTCGATACGGCCGTCGGCCGGGTCGAACACCGCGACGGACTGGGCGAAGCGCAGGGTTGCCCAGATCTTGCCGTCGGGGGCGAAATCCATGTCGTCCGGGCCGCCCGGAACGTTGATGGTGCGCAGCACGGCCAGGCTGACCGGGTCGATGACGGTGACCGTGCCGTCCACGCGGTTGGTGGCGTAGATCAGCTTGCTGTCGTGGGTGACGAACATGGTGTGGGCGCCGCGGCCGGTGGGCACCGTGCGTTCCACATGGCCGTCCACCGGATCGACCACGGCGAAATGGGCCTCGCCCATGATGCCGACCAGCAGGTGACCGCGATCCCACAGCACGCCGGCCGAGGTGCGGCCCACCTTGGTGTTCCACAGCACGCGGCCGGACGCGGTCTCGATGGCGATCAGCCGGTCGGTGCTTTGCAGGCTGACGAACACCACGCTGCTGTCGGGCGCGTAATTCATGTGGCTGGGCAGGCTGCGGGCGGGGATGCGGTGCAGCAGGGTGAGCGTGGCGGCGTCGTAGATGTCGATCTGCGCGCGGGCCAGGCCGGCGATGGTGAGGTAGCGGCCATCGGGGCTGTATTGCAGCTGGTAGGGGTCGCTGATGGTGACGTGGCGCTGCACGGCGCCGGTGAGCGGGTCGAGGAAGAACAGTGTGTTGCCGGCGGTGTCGCCCACTACCAGCGAGCGGTGGTCGGGGGTGAGCGCCATGTGGTGCGGCTCGCGCAGCATGGGGATGCGGCGCAGTTCCTTGTGGCTCTGCACGTCGAGCAGGCTGAGGCTGGCATCGTTGCTGTTGATGACGAAGGCCAGGCCGGCGGCATGCGCCAGGCGCGGCAGGAACAGCAGGCAGAGCGCCAGGATGCGCAGGCAGGTCACGACGGCGCCTCCGGAGTGCGGCGCCTGATTAGCGCGATTCGGCAGTTGACGGCCAGGGGCGCTGCCCCTGGATCCCCAATTCCTAGGAAAGGGATTTCAAAGGCGCGCCTTTGATGGGGTCAAGGGGCAAAGCCCCTTGCCTTGCCTGCCAAGCGTCAAATCACATGAAACAGATAGAGCAGGATAATTACCGGGATCGGGATGCCAAGAAACCAGAGCAGCGCGCCGCGCATCGTGTGAGGTCCTTTGCTGGTGAGGATGCAACGCGAGGCTCGAACGCCGGTTGCAACGAGTCTCAGCCCGCGAGCCGTGCGCGCAGCTTGCCCAGCCGGGCCACACCGGCCAGCCGGCGATCCAGGAAGGCGAGCGTGGGTTCGAGTTCGTTGCCGCCGAGCCAGAAGAACAGCGTGGCGGTGTAGACCGAGGCGAGGATGGCGCGCTTGGTGTACCAGCTGAAATCGGCGCTGGTATCGCCGGCGGCGGCCCAGATCGTGTCCACGGTGCGGGCGGTGCAGCGTGCGGCGAGCAGCGCGTTGCCCGGGCGCGCCAGCACGGTGGCGGCGCGGCGGACGGCGGCCTTGTGCGGTTCGGCCTGCTGCAGCCGGGTGGCGATCAGGGTGCGCACGCGGCGGGAGAGTTTCTCGTTGGCGATCAGTTCGGCGGCTGCCTCGGCCATCTCGCGGTCGGCGAGGTCGATATAGGCTTCGACCAGCTCGCTTTGGCCCCCAGGGAACAGCAGGTCGGCTTGCGGGCCCGCGGCGCTGCGGAGTGCCGCCATGGTCCAGCCCTGTGTGGCGGCCAGCGGCAGCAGGGCACGGATGGCCTCGTCGCGCGCCTGGTCGCGGGTGGCGGGCTCGCTCATGCGGCTTTCTCCTGTTCGGGGGGCAGGCGGGCCAGTTCTTCGAGAAAGCCGAACTGGCTGAAATCGGTGATGCGCATCGGGTAGAGCACGCCGTCCAGGTGGTCGTATTCGTGCTGGACCACGTTGGCGTGCAGGCCGCCCACTTCGCCGCCCACCGGCTGGCCGTCGCAATCGGTACCGGCATAGCGGATGCGGACGTGGCGCGGCACCGCGGCGCGCAGGCCGGGGATCGAAAGGCAGCCTTCGATGCGCTGGACGATCTCGTCGCCGAGCAGTTCCAGCGTGGGGTTGATCACCACCTGGGGCCCGATCGCCTGCTCGCCGCTGCGCGCGGCGGGCAGGTGGAAGACGAACATGCGCCAGGGCACGTGCACCTGGGGGGCGGCCAGGCCGATGCCGGGGGCGTCGAGCATGGTCTCGATCATGTCGGCGGCCAGGCGGCGCACGGCGGCAGCCCCGGTATCGGCCACCGGTTCGGCACGTTGCAGCAATACCGGGTGGCCCATGCGGGCGATCTTGAGCAGCGCCATGGCCAGCATATAGGCGGCGGGCGGCGCATCGCGAGTGGCGGGCCCGGCGCGCCGATTTGCCGCTTGGGGCCGGCTGGGGCGTGTGTTATAGGCGCGCCCTTGCCGGCCGGCGTGCCGGATGATCAGCCGCGTTTGCGCCCCGGGCTGGCCGGGCACACAGGCATGAAGGAGTAGGCGGCCAAGTGCAGGTTCTCGTCCGTGACAACAATGTCGATCAGGCGCTGAAGGCGCTGAAGAAGAAGATGCAGCGCGAAGGCATCTTCCGCGAGATGAAGCTGCGCCGCCATTTCGAGAAGCCCTCCGAGCGCCGGGCGCGTGAAGCCGCCGAGGCCGTGCGCCGCGCGCGCAAGCTGGAGCGCAAGCGGCTGGAGCGCGAAGGCTTCTAGGCCGCGCCGGCTGCGGCCCGCCTGGTGCGGGCCGGCGCCGAAACCTTCGTTGCCGGACCGGGTTAACCCGGCAGCCCTTGCGGCACCCAGCAGCGGAGTTCCACCCCCCTCATGCGTATCGCCCAGATCGCCCCCCTGCACGAGGCGGTCCCGCCCAAGCTGTACGGCGGCACCGAACGCGTCGTCTCGTTCCTGACCGAGGAATTGGTGGCGCAGGGCCACGAGGTGACGCTGTTCGCCAGCGGCGACTCCGTGACGAGCGCCCGCCTGCAGCCGGTGTGGCCACGCGCGCTGCGGCTGGACAAATCCATCCGCGACCCGATTGCGCCGCACATGCTGCTGATGGAGTTGGTCTATCGCCAGGCAGCCGATTTCGACGTGCTGCATTTCCACATGGATTACTGGCCGTTCAGCCTGTTCTCGCGGCAGAAGACGCCGTTCGTGACCACGCTGCATGGGCGGCTGGACCTGCCGGAGCTGCAGCCGGTGTTCAACACCTTTCCCACGATGCCGGTGGTCTCGATCAGCAATTCGCAACGCCGGCCGCTGCCGCAGGCCAATTACGCGGCTACCATCCTGCACGGCCTGCCCGAGACGCTGCTGACGCCGCGCGACACCACGCCGTCCTACCTCGCCTTCCTCGGCCGCATCGCGCCGGAGAAGCGGCCGGACCGCGCCATCCGGATCGCGCGTGCCGCCGGCATAAAGCTGAAGATGGCGGCCAAGGTGGATGTGGCCGACCAGGAATATTACGACGGGGTGATCAAGCCGATGATCGCCGAGGGCGGCGTGGAGATGGTGGGCGAGATCGGCGACTCCGAGAAGAGCGCGTTCCTTTCGGGTGCCGTCGGGTTCCTGATGCCGATCGACTGGCCGGAGCCGTTCGGCCTGGTGATGATCGAGGCGCTGGCCTGCGGAACGCCGGTGATCGCGTTCAACCGCGGCTCGGTGCCGGAAATCATCGAGGACGGCGTGACGGGCTTCATCGTGGAGGACGAGACCAGCGCCATTGCCGCGGTGGATCGCCTGGCGACGCTGTCGCGCGCCGGGGTGCGCCGGCGGTTCGAGCAGCGCTTCACGGCGCGGCGCATGGCGGCCGACTACCTGGCGTGCTTTGCGCGGCTGGGTGCAGCCGAGCGGCCGCATCTCCGCGTGGTGAGCTGAGGGGTGGCGCGGGTTCGGCGGGCCTTGCCGGCGGAAGGAAACCAGCGTTAAGGTAACGGCGTTAACTTTGCAGTGCCGGCATCCGGTCCGGATCGTCAGGAGACCCGAAGATGAGCGCCACCGCCGAACATCCCGTGATCACGCCGAACTTCCTGGGCACGCTGCGCACCCTGCGCAAGCTGGTGCGCAACCCGATGGAGGCCTGGCCCGACAGCGTCTACACGGACGGGCTGGTGGTCAGCCGGATGCTGGGCCGCAACACCCTGTTCGTGAGCGACCCGGACCTGGTCCAGCAGGTGCTGGTCGATGATTCCGAGAGCTTCGTGAAGGCCGAGCCGATGCGGCGATCCCTGGAGCCGGCTTTGGGCAAGGGTATCCTGACGGCCGAGGGTGCGCGTTGGCGCCTGCAGCGGCGGGTGGCCGCACCGGTGTTCCGCCCGGCGCACGTCAACACTTTCATCCCGGCGATGATCACCGCGGCGCGCGACATGCGCGACCGCTGGGCGGCGCTGCCCGAGGGCGCGCCGCTGGAGGTTTCGCGCGAGATGATGCGGGTGACGTTCGACATCATTCTGGAGACCATGCTCTCGGGCCGCGGCACCACCGACGTGGCGCGCGTGGAGGTGAGCATCCGCGATTTCCTCGAAAGCACCAGCTGGGCCACGGCGCTGTCGGCGCTGGGGGCGCCGCTCTGGACGCCGTTTCCGGGCAAGAACCGCTCCGAGCGCGGCGGCGCCTATCTGCGGACCACGGTGAGCGACAGCATCGCCGAGCGCCGACGGACCGGCGAGCGGCGCGACGACCTGCTCTCGCTGATGCTGGACGCCAAGGACCCCGAGACCGGCGACGGGCTGAGTGACGTGGATATCCGCGACAATATCCTGACCTTCATCGGCGCCGGCCACGAGACGACCGCGCTGGCGCTGACCTGGACGTTCTACCTGCTGGCGCGTCACCCCGATATCGAGCGGCGCGTGCTGGCCGAGATCGAGCAGGTGACGGGCGGTGCGCCGCTGGAGGCCGGCCAGGTGGCCGAGCTGACCTACACGCGCCAGGTGATCCAGGAATCCATGCGGGTATATCCGCCGGTGGCCATGGTGGTGCGGCAATCGACGCGGCCGCTCACCATCGGCGGTGTGGAAGTGACACCGCACGACAACGTCTTCGTGCCGATCTACGCCATCCACCATCACCACCGGCTGTGGCCGAACCCCGATGCGTTCGATCCGGACCGGTTCCTGCCCGAGGCGGTGAAGGCGCGGCATCGCTGGTCCTATCTGCCGTTCGGCGCCGGGCCGCGCATCTGCATCGGCATGGGGTTCGCGTTGCTGGAATTGGTGGCCATCCTGGCCACCGTGCTGCCGGGCGCGCGGCTTTCGGCCGAGCCGGGGTTCAAGCCGACGCCGAAGCTGCGGATCACCATGCGGCCGGCCGAGGGTATGCCGATGCAGGTGCACAGGCGCGCGGCTTGACTTGGGGGAAGGCCAGGGGCTCTGCCCCTGGACCCCGTTGGGGTCTGAGACCCCAAACCCCCCACTAGGATTTCAAAGGCTCGCCTTTGATGGGGTCAAGGGGCAAAGCCCCTTGCCTTCAGGCGTGAACCGGGTCGCTAAAAACAGCCAGCACCGGTAGCCCAGTAGCGGCGGCCAGGCCGTCGCCGGTGAGGAAGACCGGCCGGCGGATGAAGGCGGCCACGACCCAGCCGCAGGCGGTGGCGCCACCGAGCAGCAGGCCGGCGGCAATCACCAGCAGGCGGGTGGCGCGCGGGGTTTGCGGCGGCACGGCCGGCTGGATCACCCGCACGTTGGCCAGGCGGCTGGCATCCTCGGCCTCGCTGAGGTGCCGCTCGGCCAGGATGCGGCTGGCGGCGCGATAGGTTTCGTCGGCGCTGGCGCGCTGACGCTGCAGGCCGGCCAACGCGGCTTCGTCGCCGGCGAGCGTGGCCAGCGCCTGCGTCAGGCGCGCCGCATCCTGCTGGGCGGCGGCCTGCCTGGCATGGGCGGCGGCCAGCTCGCCCACTTCGCGCGCGCGGTCCAGCCGCAGCGGGTCGATCGCCGGGTTGCGGCCCTGGCGCACCACCGATAGCGTGGCGTCGCGGCCGAGCCGTGCCTGCTCGGCCTCGTGCGCGGCGAGTTCGGCCCGCAATGTGGTGACCATGCGGCTAGTCTCGCGGTATTTCTCCCGCGCGGCCGCCAGCTTGGCGCGGGCGGCTTCCAGCCCGCCATTGACGCCCTGCAGGCGAATATCGGAATCCTGTTCGGTGTAGATGCCGATGGTGGCGTGCTCGGTGGCGAGCTGGGCGGTCAGCGCATCCAGCCGGGCCTTGTGCTCGCCGACGGCCGAGGCGGTGTCCTGCACCGCCTGCTCGGCCTGGCTACGGCGGCGCAGCAGCAGGTCGCGCTCGGACTCGTAGTCGGTAATCGCGTGGTCGCGTTTGAAGGCGGCCAGGCGGTCGTCGGCGGCGGCGACCGCATGGCGGCCCGCCTCGGCCTCGCGCCGCACGATGGTGAGCTGCGGGTCGTCGTACAGGCTGGTGCGGCGGGCGGCGTAGAGGCCCAGCATGGTGTTCAGCGTGGAGGCGGCCACCGCACCTTCGGGCGCGTCGAACATGACGCTGATGACGTTGGCATCCTTGGCGGGCAGCACGGCCAGGTCGTGCCGGAACCGGCGCGTGCCGCGCTCGTCGCGCGCCGCATCCTCGTTGGCCGTGGCGGTGCGCCAGGGGGCGAGCAGCACGCCGGCGGCCGCATGCAACAAGCGGCGGGCCAGGCCGCGCTGGGCGGGCGCATAGATGTCCGGGTAGAGGGTGGCGGCGCCGATTCTGGCGATGGTGGCGCGATGCAGATCGTCGCTGCCGAGGATCTCGGTTTCCGCCTTCATGATCTGGTCGAGGGCGAGCGCGCTGGCGTTCAGCTCGTGCGAGCCGGCCGCCGCCCGCACGGTGAATTCGGGCGAGGGAAGCACGGCCAGGGTGGCGGTGGCGCGGTAGCTGGGCGGCAGCATGGCCGCGGCGAGCAAAGCCAGCGACAGCACCGCACCGCCGGCCAGCAGAGCGGGGACGCGGCTGCGGTGGGCGTGGTAGATGAACTCACGCAGCGAGGGCACCGCCTCGGCGGCTGCAGCGTCGGTCATCCAGGGTTCGTCGGGCGGGCGATGGCCATGGCGTCCTGCGCGGCTTGCGACCGTTCTGTGGCAGAGTTCGTAACGAAAGTCGAGTACCGGGATGTGCAGGTTTGCCCGTGTTGCAGCAGGGACTAGGCAAGTGCCGCTGTTCGGGCCAATTAGCAGCCGCAAGCCACGGCGCCGCGCGGCGCTGGGCTGAGAGAGCGATCGTGCGCCGGCTGGCGCGCGCCTAGGAAGGGTGATCCATGTCTTCGACCACGCATATCGCGCCGGGCCCGCACGGAACCGCCGGGGAGCCGAACCGCCGCGACTTCCTGACGATGATGGCGCTGGCCGGGGCCGGCGTGGCGGTGGGCGCCATCGTATGGCCGTTCATCGACAGCATGGAGCCGGCTGCCGATACGCTGGCCGCCGGCGAGCCGATCGACGTAGACGTGAGCAAGCTGGCTGCCGGCCAGCAGATCGTGGTGGTGTGGCGCGGCAAGCCGATCTTCATCGTGCACCGCACGCCGGAGGGGATCGCCACGCTGCAGAACCCCAAGACCATCAGCGTTCTGGCCGACCCGAACAGCAAGGTGCTGCAGCAGCCCACCTATGCCGAGAACTGGCACCGTTCGGTGGACCCGGCCTATGCGGTGATGGTGGGCATCTGCACGCATCTGGGCTGCGTGCCGACCTTCTACCCGAACATGAGCGCCACCGACCCGGCGCCGAACTGGCCGGGCGGGTACCTCTGCCCGTGCCACGGCTCTAAATACGATCTGGCCGGCCGGGTGTATTCGGGCGTGCCGGCACCTTACAACCTGCCGGTGCCGCCGTATCACATGGCCAATGCCAAGACGGTGCGGATCGGTGAGAATCCGCCGGGGCAGACTTTCGACCTGAACACTGTGGTGCAGATCTAACGCTGGTAAGGAAGGCCAGGGGCTCTGCCCCTGGACCCCGTTGGGGTTTGAAACCCCAAACCCCCATTTATGCGGGCGAAGCTCTTCGCTTTTACTCCAGCTTTTCGTGCCAGGTTCGGCCGTCGCGTTCGATCAGGGCGATGGCGGCCGTTGGTCCCCAGCTGCCTGCCGCGTAGGGGCGCGGGCGTTCGCCGCTGGCTTGCCAGGCGTCCAGGATGGGCTCGATCCATAGCCAGGCGGCTTCCACCTCGTCGCGGCGCATGAACAGCGTGGCGTTGCCGCGCACCGTGTCCATCAGCAGGCGCTCGTAGGCATCAGGGTAGCGCACGGAGAATGCCTTCTCGAAGCTGATGTCGAGCTCGGCCGGGCGTAGGCGGATGCCGCCGGGGCCGGGGTCTTTCGTCATCATGCCGAGCATCATGCCCTCCTCGGGCTGCAGGCGGATCACCAGGCGGTTGGGCTGCATTTCGGCCGATTCGCGCGGGAAGACGGCGACCGGCACGTCGCGGAACTGGATCACCACCTCGCTGACCTTCTGCGGCAGGCGTTTGCCGGTGCGCAGGTAAAAGGGCACGTTGCCCCAGCGCCAGGTGCGCACTTCGGCTTTCAGTGCCACGAAAGTCTCGGTGTCGCTGGCGTGCTGCTCCGTGCGGCCGGCGTTGAGATCCTTCAGGTAGCCATCTACCGACTTGCCGCCCACGGCGCCCGAGACGTACTGCCCGCGCACCGTCAGATGCGCCACTTCGTGCGGTGCCATCGGGCGCAGCGCGCGCAGCACGCGCAATTTCTCGTCGCGCAAAGCCTCCGCGGCCAGGCTGATCGGCGCTTCCATCGCCAGCAGGCAGACGAGCTGCAGCAGGTGGTTCTGCACCATGTCGCGCAGCGCGCCGGAATGATCGTAGTAGTCGCCGCGCAATTCCACGCCGACCGTCTCGCCCACCGTGACCTGCACGTGGTCGATGACGTCCGCACTCCACAGCCGCTCGAAGATGACGTTGGCGAAGCGCAGGGCGAGCAGGTTCTGCACCGTCTCCTTGCCCAGGAAATGGTCGATGCGGAACGTCTGCGCCTCGTCGAACACGCAGCCGACCTGTTCGATGATGGCGCGGGCCGAGGCGAGATCGTGGCCGATCGGCTTTTCCAGCACCACGCGGGATTGCGCGGTGACCAGCCCGTGCGCCTTGAGGTTCTGGCACACCGCGCCGTACAGGTCGGGCGAGGTGGCGAGGTAGAAGACGCGGATGCGGTCCGGCCCGCCTTCGAACAGCGCGTTCATCTGTTCCCAGCCGGTGGGCTTGGAGCCATCCACCCGTGCATAGGCGAGCAGTGCCAGGAAAAACTCCAGGCGGCCGTCTTCCAGCTGGTCGGGCTTGACGTGCTCGCGCAGGGCGGCCGCGGCGCGCTTGCGGTAGCTGGCGTCGTCCAGGTCGGATCGCGCGGCGGCGATGATGCGGCAGGCCGGGCTGAACTGGCCGTCGCGGAAGCGGTGGTAGAGGGCGGGCAGCAGCTTGCGCAACGTGAGGTCGCCGGTGGCGCCGAAGACGACCATGTCGAAATCCTCGACGGGTTTGATGGCTGGCATCGCGGGGCTCCGGCGTGGGGTGGTGACGATGGGTTCTAACCCGATTGCGGGGATCGGGTGGCGCGCCGCCTAGCGCACGGTGGCCACCCGCAGCGAGTTGGTGGTGCCGGCCTGGCCGAACGGGATGCCGGCGGCGACGACGACGCTGTCGCCGTGGCTGGCGAAGCCCTCCTCGCGCGCCAGCCGGGCCGCACGGGTGACCGCCTCGGTCATGGTGCGGGCATCCTGCGCGTGGATGGCGTGCACGCCCCAGGCCAGCGCCAGGCGGCGGGCGACGGCCATTTCGGTAGCCATCGCCAGCACCGGCTGGCTGGGCCGTTCGCGCGCCACGCGCAGCGCCGTGTGGCCCGAGGCGGTAAAGGCCGCGATGGCACGCGCGCCGATGCTGCGGGCCACCTGGCTGGCCGCCGCCGCGATGGCCGAGGAGACCGCGCCGCCGGAGGGTGGACGGCCCGCATCGATGGTGGTGCGCCAGCCCGGATCGGCCTCCACACGCGCCACGATGCGGTCCATCATGGCCACCGCTTCGGCCGGGTACTGGCCGGCCGCCGTCTCGCCCGACAGCATCACCGCGTCCGCACCGTCGAACACGGCGCCGGCCACGTCGCTGGCCTCCGCGCGGGTGGGTGCGGGCGCGCTGATCATGCTTTCCAGCATCTGGGTGGCCACGATGACGGGCACGCCGGCGGCGCGGGCGGCGCGGATGATGCGCTTCTGCGCCAGCGGCACTTCCTCGGGCGGCAATTCCACGCCCAGGTCGCCGCGGGCCACCATCACCGCATCCGACAGGGCGATGATGGCGTCGAGCTGGTCAAGCGCCTGCGGCTTTTCGATCTTGCTAACGATCCAGGCGCGGCCGGCGGCGATGGCGCGCGCCTCGGCCACGTCTTCGGGCCGCTGGACGAAGCTCAGGCCGATGAAATCCACGCCCTGCTCCAGCGCGAAGGCGAGGTCTTCACGGTCCTTGTCGGTGAGTGCCGGGATGCCCAGCGCCACGTCGGGCACGTTGACGCCCTTGCGGTCGCTGAGCACGCCGCCGGTCAGCACCTCGCATTCCAGGTGGCCGCCGCGGGCGCGCTGCACACGCAGGCGCAGCTTGCCGTCGTCGAGCAGCAGCGTGGTGCCGCTGGTGGCCGCAGCCAGGATTTCGGGGTGCGACAGCAGCACGCGGCGGGCGTTGCCGGGCGTGGGGTCCTGATCGAAGGTGAAGGCCTGGCCGGGGCTGAGGTGGACGCGGCCGCCGGCGAATTTGCCCACCCGCAGCTTGGGGCCCTGCACATCGGCCAGCAGGCCGACCGGGCGGCCGGTCTGCTGCTCGAGCGCGCGCACATGGGCGATGCTGGCGGCATGGTCGGCATGGGTGCCGTGGGAAAAGTTGAGCCGGAAGACGTCGGCCCCGGTGTGGAACAGCCGCGCGATCATCGCCGGCGTGGCGCTCGCCGGCCCCAGCGTGGCCACGATCTTGGTCTGGCGATGGCGGCGGAGCGGGGCGCGGCTGGGCATAAGCGAGAGCCTTATCGAGGAACCGCGTGAACGCAACCGCATGCGGCACGGGCCCGCGACGGCTTGGCCGATAGCCGGCGGCGTGCCTTATGGCGCTGCATTTTCCGGGGAGACAAACTTTGGCCCAGCCCGCGATCGACGACGCCACGCGCACGCAGCTGGAGGCGGCCGCGTTCCGTGCCCTGGTGGCGCATCTGCGGGCGCGGAGCGACGTGCAGAACATCGACCTGATGAACCTGGCCGGCTTCTGCCGCAATTGCCTCAGCCGATGGTATCGCGAGGCCGCCGAAGCGCAGGACGTGGCGATGACCGACCCCGAGGCGCGCGAGACCGTCTATGGCATGCCGTACCGCGACTGGCAGGCGCTGCACCAGACCCCCTCGCCTGCGCCGGCCGCCGGTGGCCCGCCCGGCGCGGATTGACCGCCCTGGATGGGCAGTCTATCGCCGGCCGCCCGAAACCAGCATCCGGGGGGATCGCATACCATGTCTACAGCCGAGACAGTCCACGACAGCAAGGCGGGCCACGACAGCAAGGCGGGCGACGACGCCAAGGTGGGCGGCATCGCGGTCGAGCGGCTGCGCAGCCTGATCGAGCGGATCGAGCGGCTGGAGGAAGAGCGCAAGGCGCTGGGCAACGACATCAAGGATATTTTTGGCGAGGCCAAATCGGCCGGGTTCGACGTGAAGGTGCTTCGCCAGATCATCCGCCTGCGCAAGCAGGAGCCGGCCGAGATCGAGGAGCAGGAGACGCTGCTCGACGTCTATCGGCGCGCTTTGGGTATGTAAGCGGCGGCGCGGCGAGCGCGTGGGTATGTAGGCGGTGGCGCGGCGAGCGCGCCTTGGGGGAATGTAGGCGGCGGGGCGGCGAGCGCGGCTGTACCTTTGACGCCGCTTCTTGCGCCCTACATGAGGCTCGCCCGTCGAAGCCACGGCCGAGGACCCAGCCCGCATGACCCATTTCGCCCCTGAGGGCTCCGTCGCCGTTCCGCCCGAGGCCGCGCAGGATCTGCCGCGCTGGAACCTGGACGACCTGTACGCCGCGCCGGACAGCCCGCAGATCGCCGCCGACCTGGCCGAAGCCGAGGCGCGCGCCATTGCGTTCGCGGCGGGCCATACCGGCCGGCTGGCTGCCCTGCCCGGGCGCGACCTGGCTGCGGCTATGGAGGCGTTCGAGGCGATCGACGAGACGCTCGGCCGCGTGATGAGCTACGCGCAGCTGCTGTTCAGTGCCGACAGCACGGATGCTGCGGCAAGCCAGTTCTACCAGTCGATGATGGAGCGCTGCACGGCCATCAGCGCGCATATCCTGTTCTTCCGGCTGGAGCTGAACCGCATCGAGGATGCGGTGCTGGAAACCAAATTCGCCGACCCGGCCTTTGCACGCTGGCGGCCGTATCTGCGCGATCTGCGGGTGTGGCGCGCGCACCAGCTGAGCGACGAGCTGGAGCGCTTCGTGCACGATCGCGAGGTGACCGGCCGCAGCGCGTGGAGCCGGCTGTTCGACGAGACGGTGGCCGGCATGCAGGTGCCGTTCGGCGGCGAGATGCTGACGGTGAACGCGGTGCTCAACAAGCTGTCGGATGCCGACCGCAGCGTGCGTGCGGCCGCGGCGGCGGCAGTGGGCCAGGCGTTCAGCGAGCGGGTGAAACTGTTCTCGCTGATCACCAACACGCTGGCCAAGGACAAGGAGATTCTCGACACCTGGCGGCATCTGCCGCGGCCGGGCAGCGACCGCAATCTGTCCAACGTGGTCGAAGACGAGGTGGTCGATGCGCTGGTAAGCGCGGTGACGGCCGATTTCCCGCGCCTGTCGCACCGCTACTACGCGCTGAAGGCACGCTGGCTGGGGCTGGAGAAGCTGCAGCACTGGGACCGCAATGCGCCGCTGCCGGGCGATGACGATCGCCGCATCGGCTGGCCGGAAGCCGAGCGCACCGTGGTGGCGGCTTACAGCAGCTTCGATGCCGAACTGGGCGCGGTCGGGCGGCGCTTCTTCGACAATGGCTGGATCGACGCGCCGCCGCGGCCGGGCAAGGCAGGCGGCGCCTTTGCCCACCCCACCGTGCCGAGCGTGCACCCCTATATCCTGATGAACTTTCACGGCCGCACGCGCGACGTGATGACGCTGGCGCACGAGCTGGGCCATGGCGTGCACCAGGTGCTGGCCGGCGCGCAGGGCCATCTGATGAGCGGCACGCCGCTGACCCTGGCCGAGACCGCCAGCGTGTTCGGCGAGATGCTGACCTTCCGCGCGCTGCTGGATGCCGAGACCGATCCGGCACGCCGGCGCCTGATGCTGGCGGGCAAGGTGGAGGATATGCTGAACACGGTGGTGCGCCAGATCGCGTTCTACCGGTTCGAGACGCTGCTGCATGACGAGCGCCGGCAGGGCGAATTGCTGCCCGAGCGCATCGGCGAGATCTGGATGCAGGTGCAGGCCGAGAGCCTCGGCCCGGCCTTCGATTTCACGCCGGATTACGCCGTGTTCTGGGCCTACGTGCCGCATTTCGTGCACTCGCCGTTCTATGTGTACGCCTATGCATTCGGCGATTGCCTGGTGAATGCGCTGTATGACGTATTCCGCTCCGGCCACCCGGATTTCCAGGCGAAATACCGCGAGATGCTGCGCGCCGGCGGCACCAAGGTGCATCGCGACCTGCTGGCGCCGTTCGGGCTGGATGCATCGGATCCGGCATTCTGGCGGCGCGGGCTGGATGTGATTGCGGGCTTCATCGACGAGCTGGAGGCGGGCGAGCATGTCTGACGCGCGGCCGCCCTCGGGCGTGGACAGCCCCAACCTGTTCGGCGAGATCAAGCGTTTCGCCCGCACCTCCGGCGCGGTGGGCGGCATTGCGGCGCGCGTGGCCGGCCAGCGTGTGTTCGGGCTGAAGGGCGGCAGCGGTGCGCATGCCGAGGATCTGAAGGCGGTGCTGGGCGGGCTGAAGGGCCCGCTGATGAAGGTGGCGCAGTTCCTCTCCACCATTCCGGACGCGCTGCCGCCGGAATATGCCGCCGAGCTGGCGCAATTGCAGGCCAACGCGCCGCCGATGGGCTGGGCGTTCGTGCGGCGGCGCATGAGCACCGAGCTGGGCGCCGGGTGGGAGACGAAGTTCGCTTCGTTCGGCCGCGAGGCGGCGGCTGCGGCGAGTTTGGGCCAGGTGCACCGCGCGCAGATGGCCGACGGCCGCGACGTGGCGTGCAAGCTGCAATACCCGGACATGCCGAGCGTGGTGGAAGCCGATCTGCGGCAGCTGCGGCTGGCGCTTTCGCTATACGGCCGCGTCGATAACGCGTTGCAGGTGGGCGACATCTATACCGAGCTGGCCGAGCGGCTGCGCGAGGAGCTCGATTACGTGCGCGAGGCGGCGCAGATGCGGCTGTACGGGCTGATGCTGCGCGGCGTGGAGACGGCCACCGTGCCCGAGCCGGTGATGGAGGCCACCACAGCGCGGCTGCTGACGATGACGTGGCTGCCGGGACGTGCGCTGCAGAGTGTGCTCGACGACGATCCGCCGCTGGAACTGCGCAACGACATCGCACGCGCGCTGTTCACCGCGTGGTACATCCCGCTGTATCGTTACGGGGTGATCCACGGCGACCCGCATCTGGGCAATTACCAGGTGCGTCAGGCGACCGGCGATCATGCGACGGGCATCAACCTTCTGGATTTCGGTGCCATCCGCGTGTTCCGTCCGCATTTCCTGCGTGGCGTGATCGATCTGTTCGAAGCGGTGCGCGACGGCGACGAGGAGCGCGCGCATCACGCCTATGAGGGCTGGGGGTTCGTCGGCCTCACGCGCGAGAAGACCGACGTGCTGAACCAGTGGGCGCGTTTCCTCTACGAGCCGCTGATCCAGGACCGTGTGCGCAGCATCCAGGAGAGCAACGACCCGCAATATGGCCGCGAGATCGCGCAGAAGGTGCATGCCGGGCTGCAGCGCACCGGCGGGGTGAAGCCGCCGCGCGAGTTCGTGCTGATGGACCGCTCGGCGATCGGGCTCGGTTCGGTGTTCCTGCGGCTGGGCGCCAAGCTCAATTGGCACCGGATGTTCCACGAGCTGATCGAGGGCTTCAACGAGGAGGAGCTGGCGGCACGCCAGGCTGCGGCATTGGCCGAAGCCGGGGTGCCTGTGGCGGCGTAGCTGCTGGAGAAGGCCAGGGGCTCTGCCCCTGGACCCCGTTGGGGTCTGAGACCCCAAACCCCAATCCTCTCAGTGAAGGATTTCAAAGGCTTGCCTTTGATGGGGTCAAGGGGCAAAGCCCCTTGCCTTGGGCGTTGTCCCGCAGCCTGCTAGACCGACCGGAGCGCCGACATCCAGCCAACGGAGTTCCGTCCATGATCGTCTACGGTACCAGCGTCTCTCCGTTCGTCCGCAAGGTGCTCGCCTTCATGGCCGAAAAGGGGATTGCCGCCGACCATCGGCCCGTCAATTTCAACCACCCGTCGGCCGAGTTCCGCGCCGCCAGCCCGACCGGCAAGATCCCCGGTTTTTCCGATGGCGACTACAATCTCGCCGACAGCTCGGCCATTTGCCATTACCTGGAGCGCAAGCATCCGACGCCGCCGCTGTTCCCGCAATCGGCCGAGGATTACGGCCGCGCGGTGTGGTTCGACGAGTACGCCGACACGGTGATGTTCGCCTGCCTGGGTAAGGTGTTCTTCAACCTGTTCGTGATGCCGAAGCTGTATGGCAAGGAAGGCGATCTGGAGGCGGTCGAGCGCGCCTGGACCGAGGAGGCGCCGGCGGTGATGGCCTATCTCGAAAGCCAGATCGCGGGTGAGTTCCTGGTCGGTGGCCAGCTCAGCATCGCCGACCTCGCGGTGGCCTCGCCCTTCGTCAACATGAAGATGGTCGGCCGGCACCTTGATGCCGCGGCCTACCCCAAGCTGGCCGGCTATGTGGAGGCGATCCTGGCGCGGCCGTCGTTCAAGGGGGCACGCGACCCGCGCGCCGCTGCCTGAGGCGGGGCGCGCCCTTGCGGACGTTGGGCTGAGGCTGTTACCTGCCCGTTCCGGTGCTCGCGCCGGAAAGCGAGCGGAGGAAGCCAGGAACATGCGTCTTGCGGTGCTGAAAGAGCGTCGTCGCGACGAGACGCGGGTGGCGGCGACGCCGGAGACGGTGCGCAAGCTCGTCGCCCTCGGGCTGCAGGTTGCCGTCGAGGCGGGCGCCGGCCATGGCGCCTCCATTCCGGACGCGGATTACACCGCCGCCGGTGCCGAGGTGTCGCCGGATGCTGCCGGCACGCTGGCCGGCGCGGGCGTGGTGTTCGCGGTGCAGACGCCGGAGTTGGCCGAACGCGCGCTGATCCCGCGCGGCGCGCTGCTGGTGTGCATCTCCGGCGCGCTGGCCGACCGGGCGCTGGTGCCTGCACTGGCGCAGGCGGGCATCGATGTGGCGGCGATGGAGCTGCTGCCGCGCATCACGCGCGCGCAGTCGATGGACATTCTCTCCAGCCAGGCGAACCTCGCCGGCTACCGCGCGGTGATCGAGGGTGCGGCCGCGTTCGATCGCGGATTCGCCATGATGATGACGGCCGCGGGCACCGTGCCGCCGGCGCGCGTATTCGTCCTGGGCGCCGGCGTGGCCGGGCTGCAGGCGATTGCCACGGCGCGCCGGCTGGGCGCCATCGTTTCGGCCACCGACGTGCGGCCGGCGGCCAAGGAGGAGATTCGCTCGCTGGGCGCCACCTTCGTGGGCGTGGAGGATTCCGAGACTGCGGGCCAGACCGGCGCTTACGCACGCGAGATGACCGACGCGTTCCGCCAGAAGCAGGCAGAGCTGATGCTGGCGACCACGGCCAAGAACGACCTGGTGATCTGCACCGCGCTGGTGCAGGGCGGGCGGGCGCCGACGCTGGTCAGCCAGCCGATGGTGGATGCCATGCGGCCGGGCAGCGTGATCGTGGATATCGCCGCCGATGGCGGCGGCAACTGTGCGGCTACTAAGCCCGGCGAGATGATCGTGACGCCCAACGGCGTGAAGATCCTGGGCTACCGCAACTGGCCGGGCCGCATCCCGGTGGCCGCCAGCACGCTGTATGCCAAGAACCTGCTCACCTTCCTGACCACGTTCTGGAACAAGGAAGCCGGCGCGCCGAAGCTGCCGGAGGACGACGCCATCGTGCAGGGCGTGATGCTGACGCGGGGCGGACAGGTGGTGCACGCGCAGTTCACCGGCGACGCTGCCGCGCCCGTTGCCGCGCCCGAAGCAGCCCCGCTGCCGGCGGGCGCCGCCGTGGAGGATGCCGCGCCGTCGCTGGCCGATTCTGCCGCCGACCTCGGCGGCACCAGCGTGGATGCCGCCGGCCTTGCCATGACCCGGACCGGCACCGAGGACGTTGCCGCGCAGGAGAGCCCGCGCCCATGAACCCGACTACCTACGCCGCCCAGGCGCACGACATCGCCGCGCGCGCCGCCGATCTGGCACACCAGCTCGAAAGCCTGTCGCGCGCCGCCGCGCCGGTGAGTGCCGCGGCCGAGCCGTTCATCTTCCTGCTGACCATTTTCCTGCTGGCCTGCTTCGTGGGCTACTACGTGGTGTGGAACGTGACGCCGGCGCTGCACTCGCCGCTGATGGCGGTCACCAACGGCATCTCGTCCGTCATCATCGTGGGCGCCATGCTGGCCACCGGGCTGAGCCACGGCTTCCTGCCGCATCTGTTCGGCTTCATCGCCGTCACCCTGGCCAGCGTGAACATCTTCGGCGGCTTCCTGGTGACCCAGCGCATGCTGTCGATGTTCAAGTCCAAGAAGTAGAGCGCGGCCTATGTCCACCAACCTCACCTCGCTGCTCTACCTCGTGGCCGCCGTGCTGTTCATCCTCGCACTGCGCGGCCTGTCGAGCCCCGTCACTTCGCGCCGCGGCAACCAGTTCGGCATGATCGGCATGGCGATCGCCATCCTCGCCACGCTGGGCCGGCAGGGCATGCTGGCCGAGGGCTATGTGTGGATCCTGGCCGGGCTGGCGATCGGCGGCGGCGTCGGCACCTACGTGGCGCGCAGCATCGCCATGACATCGCTGCCGCAGCTGGTGGCCGCGTTTCACTCGCTGGTGGGCCTGGCCGCGGTGTTCGTGGCGGCGGGCGCGCTGAATGCGCCGGCCGCCTTCGGCATCGGCACGCCGCACCACATCCACACCGAGAGCCTGGTGGAGATGTCGGTGGGCCTGGCCATCGGTGCCATCACCTTCACCGGCTCGCTCATCGCGTTCGCCAAGCTGCAGGCGCTGATGAAGGGCACGCCGATCACCTTCCGCTTCCAGCACCAGCTCAACCTGGCGCTGGGCCTGGTGATCCTGGCGCTGATCGTGGTGTTCGTGGCGCAGGGCGGCCCGCAGCCGGTATTCTGGATCATCGCGCTGCTGGCCATGCTGCTGGGCTTCCTGCTGATCATCCCGATCGGCGGGGCGGACATGCCTGTCGTCGTCTCCATGCTGAACAGCTATTCCGGCTGGGCGGCGTGCGGCATCGGCTTCACCATCGGCAACCTAGCGCTGATCATTACCGGCGCGCTGGTGGGCGCTTCGGGCGCCATCCTGTCCTACGTGATGTGCAAAGGCATGAACCGTAGCATTTTCAACGTGCTGCTGGGCGGCTTCGGCACCGAATCCGGTGGAGGCCCGGCCCATGCCGGCGGCGGCGACCGCACGGTGAAGAGCGGCAACGCCGAGGATGCGGCGTTCATCATGAAGAACGCGTCGAAGGTGATCATCGTGCCGGGCTACGGCATGGCGGTGGCGCAGGCCCAGCATGCGGTGCGCGAGATGGCCGACAAGCTGCGCGCCGAGGGCGTGGACGTGCGCTACGCCATCCATCCGGTGGCCGGCCGCATGCCCGGGCACATGAACGTGCTGCTAGCCGAGGCGAACGTGCCCTATGACGACGTGTTCGAGCTCGAGCAGATCAACAACGAATTCAGCACCGCCGACGTGGCCTACGTGATCGGCGCCAACGACGTGACGAACCCGGCGGCCAAGACCGATACCAGCTCGGCCATTTACGGCATGCCGATCCTGGACGTGGAAAAGGCGCGCACGGTGCTGTTCATCAAGCGCTCGATGGCTTCGGGTTATGCCGGCGTGGATAACGAGCTGTTCTTCCGGCCGAACACGATGATGCTGTTCGGCGACGCGAAGAAGATGACCGAGGAGATCGTGGCCGCGCTGGACCATTGAGGAAGGCCAGGGGCTCTGCCCCTGGACCCCGTTGGGGTTTGAAGCCCCAAACCCCCATCAGGATTTCAAAGGCTAGCCTTTGATGGGGTCAAGGGGCAAAGCCCCTTGCCTTGCCCGATTACTTCCAGCGCGACGGCCAGCAAGCTTGGATCGCCCACCGCCAGCACGCGGCCGTCGCAGCCCAGCCGCAGCGGGGCACCATCCCAGCCGGCCATGCGGCCGCCGGCACCTTCGATCACCGGCACCAGCGCCGCCCAGTCCCAGGGTTTCAGGTCGCATTCGGCGATGACGTCGATCTGGCCCAACGCCAGTAGGCCGTAAGCGTAGCAATCGCCGCCCCAGCTGACGCGCAGGCAGCGTTCGGCCAGGCGGCGCCAGGCCGGCGTGTTGGGGCCGAGCATCTCGGGCGACGTGCAGGAAAGCTCGGCATCGGCCAGTTGCGCGCAGGGGCGCGTGCCGGGGGTGCCGCCGAACGGGCCGGTGAACGCGGTGGGCTCGCCGGCCACGCCCACCCAGCGCTCGCCGGTGATCGGCTGATCGATGATGCCCAGCACCGGCACGCCGTGATGCAGCAGGCCGATCAGCGTTCCGAAGGTGGGCCGCCCGGTGATGAAGGCGCGGGTGCCGTCGATCGGGTCCAGCACCCATTGATACGCGGCGTCGGGGTTGGAGGCGTCGCCCTCCTCCTCGCCGATGATGCCGTCATCGGGGCAGGCGGCGGCCAACACCGCGCGCATCGCCCGTTCGGCACCGCGGTCGGCGAGCGTGACGGGGCTGTCGTCGTCCTTGCGCTCGGCGGTGAGCGGCTTGCGGAAATGGCTGCGGATCACCGTGCCGGCGGCGTCGGCGGCGGCCAGCGCCGCCGGCAGGTGATGCGGCTTCAGTTCGACTTGCCGGCCGGTGCGGGCGTCTCGGTGGATTGTGGCGAGGCGGGTGCGGTGTTGGACGGCGCCTGCGTGGCGGGCTTGGTGGCTGCACCGTTGGAGCCATCGGTGAGCGGGGCGGGGTTGGCCGCCAGCGTGTGCAGGTAGGCGATCACCTCGGCGCGCGTCTTGTCGTTGGTGATGCCGGCATAGGCCATCTTGGTGCCGGGCGCGTAGGCGCTGGGCTTGTACAGCCATTTGTTCAGCTCGGCCGCCGTCCAGTTGCCCGGCTTACCCTTCAGCGCCGAGGAGTAGGTGTAGCTGGCGACGCTGGCGCGCGGGCGCCCGAACACGCCGTACAGGTTGGGGCCCACCAGGTTGGGGCCGCCTTCCTTGAAGTTGTGGCAGGCGACGCAGACTTTCTTGGTGAAGGCCTGTCCGCCGGCCGGGTCGGCCGAGGCGAGCAGCGGCTCGATGTTCGGCGCACCGGCGGCGGCTTCGGCGGTGGCGGGCGCTGCGGCAGCGGTTTTCTGGGTGGCGACGGCCTTGGCGGCGGCCGCGGTCTCGGCGGCGGCTTCGGCGGCGGTCGGCAGCGGCTCGGGCGTCGGTGCCAAAGTGCGCAGATAGGCGATGGTGTCGGCGCGCAGCTGGTCGTTGCCGATGCCGGCATAGGCCATCTTGGTGCCGGGGGCGTAGGCGCTCGGCTTGAGCAGCCATTTGTTCAGCTCGGCATAGGTCCATTTGCCGGTGTGGCTCTTCAGCGCCGCCGAGTAGGTGTAGCCGGGCGCGCTGGCCTGGGCGCGGCCGACCACGCCGTAGAGATTCGGGCCCACCAGGTTGGGGCCGCCCTGCTTGAAGTTGTGGCAGGCGACGCAGACCTTCTTGGTCAGCGCCTCGCCATTGGCAGGCGTGGCCGAGACCAGCAGCGGTGCGATCGGCGGCACGGGGGCCTCGGCGGGCGCGGCTGCGGCGGTGGCGGGGGCGTCGGCGCCCTTGATGTCGATGGCAGTCTTTTCCAGCCGCGCCGGATGCACGGCGTTGTCGGCGACAATGCCCAGGCCCACGAACGCGATGCCGGCCACGAGCACCGCGCCGAAGACCTTGTTGAACTCCATGCTGTCCATACGACGACAAACCCCAGCTGATCACGGCCGCACGCGCGGTTCGCCCCGCACCTTGCCTACCTAAGTTGCGCCGCACCCTAGTGAAGGGGCGCTTCTGCGACAACCACCCGGTTTGCGGATCGGCGGCGCTGTGGCATGGGCCTGCAACCCGGCGCCGCGCCGGGGCTGAGGACCCATTGCATGACCGGCGCCATCGCATTCCAGGGCCGCCCCGGCGCCTATTCCGACCTGGCGTGCCGCATCGCCTGCCCCGGCCGCGCTACCCTGCCCTGCGACTCGTTCGAGCAGGCGATCGAAGCGGTGCATGACGGGCGCGCGGCGCTGGCCATGCTGCCTTGCGAGAACTCGTTGGCCGGCCGGGTGCCCGATATCCATGCGCTGCTGCCGGGCAGCGGGCTGTTCATCGTGGGCGAGCATTTCCAGCGCGTGGAGCACTGCCTGATGGCGCCGGCCGGCGCTACGCTGGCGGGCCTGCGGCGCGTGCACTCCCATCCGGTGGCGCTGGGCCAGGTGCGCCATCTGCTGCGCGAGCTGGGTGCCGAGGCGGTGGTGGAGGCCGATACCGCCGGCAGCGCGCAGCTGGTGGCCGGATGGGGGCGCACCGAAGACGCGGCCGTGGCATCGGCGCTGGCCGCCGAGCTGTATGGGCTGACGGTGCTGCGCACCAACGTGGAGGACGCCGCGCACAACACCACGCGTTTCTACATCGCCGCCGCGGCGCCCATCGCGCACGCGGCGGCCACGGCCGGGCTGATGACCACTTTCGTGTTCCGCGTGCGCAACGTGCCGGCGGCGTTGTTCAAGGCCCTGGGCGGCTTTGCCACCAACGGCGTGAACATGACGAAGCTGGAGAGCTACATGGTGGGCGGCGCCTTCACCGCGACCCAGTTCATGTGCGACGTGGAGGGCCATCCCGAGCAGCCGGCGCTGCGCCTGGCGTTCGAGGAACTCGCGTTCTTTTCCGACGAGGTGCGAATCCTGGGGACGTATTCGCGGGCGGTTGCCCGCGGCGGCTAGGCGCCGTCGGCCCAAGCGTCGATCAGCCGGCGGGCGATCGACATGTCGGGCGGCAGCACGAAATCCTGGCTCGCTCTCACCTCCTCGCGGGTGAACCAGCGGGCTTCGACCAGCTCGTCAGGGTCGGCGGCGATCGCGTCGTGGGCGGCCTCGGCGGTGAAGCCCAGCATGATGCTGGACGGGAACGGCCAGGGCTGGCTGGAGCTGTAGGCCACGTTGGCCACGCGCACGCCCGCTTCTTCCCACACCTCGCGAGCCACCGCTTCTTCCAGCGACTCGCCTGGCTCGACGAAGCCGGCCAGGGTGGTGAACAGCCGGATGTCGCGGAAGCGCGCCGGGTGGCCCAGCAAGGCGCGGCCCTGGTGCGTCACGAGCATGATCACGGCGGGGTCGGTGCGCGGGAAGTGATGCGCGCCGCAGCCGATGCAGCCCATCACGTGGCCGGCATCGCGCGGCGTGCAGGCGGCGCCGCAGATGCCGCAGAAGCCGTGGCGAGTGCGCCAGTGCATCAGGCCGCGGGCATGCGCCAGGATGGCGGCATCGTGCTGCGGCACCAGCCCGCCGACGCGGCGCAGATCCTCGTAGCGCCCCTCGGCCGGCGTAGGTGGTGCGTCCAGGCTGCTCAGATCGAGCGCGAACAGGGTTCGGCCGGGCGCCGCGCCGAGCATTGCCCAGGGATGGCGGGGCAGCAGGTCGCGGGCAGCCTCGGCGGGAAGGAAGGCGGCGGCCGGTGCGGCGCGCTCGCCGCCCACCAGGTTGCGGCCGCGCCAGACGGGCAGGAAGGCGGCGTGCGGGCCGGCGAGCTCGGCGGCGACCCAGGCCGCGTCCTTCCGCCGCGCATCGAGCCGGTCCAGAGGGCTGCCGGCGAAGGCGTTGGGGCGATGCGGATGGAGGGCCATGCGGCGGTTCCTGCCACGGCGCCGCGCGGGGCCGCAAGCAATGGCGGGCGCCGGGACCGGGCAGGCGTGGCCCGGGGCACGCTGGCGCGCCCCGGGCCGTTCAGGCGACTGCGGTGATCAGACAGCCGGCTTGTAGGGCGAGGTGGTGCCGCCCGTGGTGCCGGTGGTGTTCGTCGTGCCCGTGGTGTTGGTCGTGCCCATCGTACCGACGCCGGCGGCGTGGGTCGTCCCGGCGGTGCCGGGCTCGCGGGTGATCTCCACGTCCTCGCGGCGCACCGTGTCGCGTACCGTCTCGGTGCGGTCGCTGACATCCTTGCGGATTACCAGCTCTTCCTTCACGCGCGCCTGCTTGGAGACGACAGCTTCCTCGGCGGTCTCGGTCACTTCGATGGTCTTGTCGGAGAAATCGGCATTGCCGACGGTGCGGCCATCGGTCACCGGACGGCGCTCGATGGTGACGTGCTCGTCGCGCAGGCTCACCTGCTCCTCGACGGGCGTTTCCACCACGTAGCGGCGCACGCGCGTGGTGCCGCGGTTGATGGCGCGCTTGCCCACGGCCAGCGTCTCCTCGGAGAGCTGGATCGTGCCGGGCTCGCCGGTGACACGGCCCGTGGTGCCCGTCTGCGTCGAGCCAGTCTGCATCGAGCCAGTCTGCATCGAGCCAGTCTGCATCGAGCCAGTCTGCATCGAGCCAGTCTGGGCCATGCCCGTCTGCGTGACGCCGTAGCTGGCGGCGCGCTCGTCGATGTCGATCGGGTTGTGACGCTCGAGGATGTCGAGAACGCGGTCGAGATGCGCGCCCGAGCCGCGCACCGTCACCACGGTGGAGCCGCCCTGCATGCTGCGGTCATAGACGGCCGTGTCGTGGCCGTATTCCGGCTCGCCGCCGAACAGGCTGGCCCAGAAGCCCTGCTCCTGGCGCGGCTGCGTTGATGTCTGGGTGAGGCCGGCGCCCGTCTGCAGGCCGCCCTGCGTGTCGCCGGCGTGCTGCGTGATGCTGCTGGAGGGCACGCCCGCGCTTTCCAGTTCGCTGACGGCGGCGGCCGCGTGCGCGGCGGTATCGAACACGGCTACAATGGTTTCGTCGTTCATCTGCGTATCCTCAAAGTGTTGATTGAATGATGGCATCGCTAGCTTCGCTCGACGGTCGCGTTCTGCACGCGCAGTTCGACCATTTCGACATGATGCTGCTGCGTCGTCACCCGGCGCACATGCACCTCCTCCTTGAGGAGCAAACGGCGTTCGACCACCAGCACTTCCTCGACCACCGAGATGATCGTCACACCGTCCTCTTCGCGCACCGGCGGATGTTCGGCCACGATCCGGCCGACCGGCACGCGTTCGACGGTCGCCGTCGCCGTCTGCAGATCTTCGGCGATCGTGCGGGTCTGCAGTTCTGTCGTCAGGTGCACGCGCACCTGCCCCGTGGTCACCGTCCGCTTGCCCACGGAGAGTTCTTCCTCGTGCAGGGGAAGAACGATCGTCTGATCGGTGCCGGGATCGAGGGGTTGCGATGTCATCCTGCACCCTGACGCAGCAGCGCGGCCGGGGTGGCAGCATCGCTTGCTGCCTGTCGGCAAGTTGATCGTGCGGCGGACTGGTCAGATCGCCGTGATCACCGGTCGTTGTCGCAAGATCGCCAGATCGAGCGTTGTTGCCCGCGCCGTGTTGGCCACCTTGCAGGCGGCGTCTTCGCGCGGCACGTGATCCTGCGTTTTCAAGCTGAGATTGGGATTGTAGAACGGATCGCCGGCGCGCAGCACGCTGCCCCAACGCGTGATCATCAGGGTCGTGTCCTCGGGGTGGAACACCTGCTTGGTCTGGCTGCGTGTCGCGGACTCGTAGTGGTAGAGCACGGTTGCGCCATCGTAGAGGATGCGCAGGCCGAGGCGCCCGATGCGCAGGCACAGATCGGTGTCGTTGAAGCCAATGCCGAACGCCTGGTCGAAACCGCCCACAGCATCGAAGACGTCGCGGCGCATCATCATGCAGGCCGCCGTGACGGCGGAGTAGTCGCGCACCGAGGTGAGCGCGCAATTATAGCCGAGATTGCGGCGGCCGGCGGCATCGAGGAACACGTTCTGGAACTTCAGCGCGTGGTCGGCGGAATCGTTGAAGCCGAGGATGACGCCCGCATGCTGCACGCTGCGGTCCACGTACATCAGCAGCGCGCCCACTGCGCCCACATCGGGCCGTGCCGCCAGCCGGCGCAGGCGATCGAGCCAGCCATCCTGCGTCGCCTCGATGTCGTTGTTGAGGAACAGCACGAATGCGGCGCCGGCACCGTGGGCGGCTACGGCGGCATTGTTCATCGCGGAAAAGTTGAACGGGCCGGCATAGCGCATGACCGTGTGGCGAACAGCGATCTTTTCGAGATAGGCGCAGGTGGCCGGGTCGTCGGATTGGTGATCGATCACCACGAGCCGGTAGTCGCCGCGCGCGCAGGTGCGCTCGATGCTGTCGATCGCCGTGCGCAGCAATTCGACCTTGTTCTTGGTGGGCATCACGATCAGCACGCGGCCGGGTGCGGCCGGCCAATCGACGCGGAACTGGTTGAAGCCCAGGCCCGGCGCCACCGTGGCGCCGGTGCCCAGCCGGTCCAAGTGCCGCTGCAGCGCGCCGGTGGTGGCCGCCATCACCGCATCCTGCTTGGCGTGGCCGGTGCTGCCGCTATGGGTGCGCCAGCGGTAGAGCACCGCCGGCACATGCGCCACCACGCGCGCCGTCTCGATCATGCGCAGCACGAAATCGACGTCGGCGGAAATCGCCATCGTCTCGTCCCAGCCGCCTATGGCGCGCGCGGTTTCGGTGCGCGCGCACACCAGGTGCACGAAATAGGGGTGACTGAGATAGTAGTCGTGGCTGAAGGCCGGGCGCAGGCGCAGCTCGGTGATCGCCTCGATGTTCTCGGCCGTCTGCGCCTCGTCGCTGTACAGCAGGTCGGCGCCGGTGCTGCGCGCGGCGCGGATCATCTGCCAGGCGGCATCCGGTTCCAGCCTGTCGTCGTGATCGATGAACGCCACGTAGCCGAAGGCGGCCGCGCGCAGCCCGAAATTGACGGCGCGTGCGATGCCGACATTGTGCGGCGAGCGCAGCACGCGGATGCGCCGGTCGCGCGAGGCGTAGCCGGCCAGGATCTCGCCTACATGCGGCGCCGCCGAGCCGTCATCGACGCAGATCAGCTCCCAATTGTCGCAGAACTGCGCGCGCACGCTTTCCAGCGCTTCGATCAGCCAGGCGCGCGGCGTTTCGTGCACCGGCATGACGAAGCTGATGCCGTCAGTGCCGGCGCGATGCGTCAGCGCGCGGCGCAGGCGGGGCAGCACGCCGGCCGGCAAATCCTGCCGCCGGCGCAGGAAGCGGCGGATGTTGCGGTTGGTGGCTACGCGCTGCGGCGAGCCGGGCAGCACGTTGTCGGTGCCGGCGATGCGCGCATAGACGTCCTGGTCCATCAGCCGCTCGAAATGCGCCGAGAGATCGATCTTGAAGGCGCACAGCCCGGCGGCCAGCCCGGCATCGAGCAGGTCGCCGCGGAAGGCGTTGGCCACGCCGGCGCCGAGGATCTGGCCGCCGGGGCCGATCACCTCGACCTCGAGCGGCACGGAGGGCTGCGTGCGGTTCAGCGCCCAGCCATGGGCCGACATGCCATGCAGCGTATCGAAGCTGCCGATCAGCCCGGGCACCGGGTCCACCACCATGGGGCTGCCGGCCAGCTCGGTGCGCCGGCCGGCCAGGCGCACGCTGATGCGCCGTTCGGCATCCGGGTCGGCGTGCGGCGGCAGGATGACGCTGAAGCCGCAGGCCGCCTCGCCGAAGCCCTGGTCGGCGATGTCGGGCCGGTCGAGGTCGGCCAGCAAGGTCGCCACCGTCTCGGCGCCCACCACCACATCGAGCCGCACGGGCTGGCCGGGTGCGGCCAGGTCCACCGCCCAGCCCTCGACATGGTTGGGGCTGGCGGTATCCAGGCAGCCCAGATAGCCGAGGCCGGCGGCCGTCAGCGTCAGCGGCGGCCCGGCGAGCAGGTGGCCGGCGATGCGCGGCTGCAGCGTGGCGGCCTGCTGCGGCCGCAGCAGCGCGTGGGCCGGCAGGCGGAACTGCCAGGCCGGCGGCACGCTGGCGCCGCCGCGCAGCGCCGTGCCCTGGGCGGCGAGCTGCCCGCCGGCGAGGAACTCGACGCCCAGCTCGGCGGCCAGGAACGGCGCCGCGGTGAAGGCGCCGGTGATATACAGCCCGTCCAGCGCCAGGCTGCTCATCGACAGCCGGTAGGTGGCGCCCAGCGCGCAGGGCAGCGCCAGCAGGCTTTCGCCGTCCGGCAGGGCCAGGATGTCCAGCGTGGTGAAGATCAGGTTGCGCGGCAGGTCGCTGGTGAACCGCGTGGTGCCGCGCGGCCCGGGCTCGAGTGCGGCGGTGGCGTGCACCACGCCGTCCAGCACGATCGCCACCCGGCCGGCGCGGGCCCGCCGCAGCGCGCTGCGCGCCACGCCTTCGATCACGCCGCCCGGAAGGATGCTGAGGCGGAGCGTGCGCGCGGCGGGTCGTTTCATGCCGGCAGGGTTACCGCGCGCGCATCGCCGCGCAAGTGGGCGAAGCAGCGCCGCCGGGCACGATCACAGGTTGCACTTGAACCAGCCTCGGGGTGCGGTGCATAGACGTGCGACAGCGTCCGCACCTGGCGGGTGCGCCTTTGGCGAAGACCCGGACCGCATGCGACTACTCCTTACGGGCGGCTGCGGCTTCATCGGCTCGGCGGTGATCCGCCGGCTGCTGCGCCATACCGATCACAGCGTGGTCAATGTCGACAAGATGACCTACGCCGCCTCGCTGGATGCGCTGGAGGAGGCGGACGGCCACCCCCGCCACCTGCTGGTGCGCGCCGACATCGCCGACGCCGACGCCATGCGCCGCGTGTTTGCCGAAGCCGCACCCGATGCGGTGATGCATCTGGCGGCCGAGAGCCACGTGGACCGGTCCATCGACGGGCCCGGCGATTTCATCCGCACCAACGTGGTGGGCAGCTTCACGCTGCTGGAAGCCGCGCGCGCCTACTGGTCGGGGCTGGACGGCGAGGCGCAAGCGCGGTTCCGTTTCCATCACGTCTCCACCGACGAAGTGTTCGGCGCGTTGCAGGATGGCGATGCGCCGTTCACCGAGGCCACGCCGTACGATCCGCGCAGCCCATACTCGGCCAGCAAGGCCGCTTCCGACCACCTGGCACGGGCGTGGATGCACACCTACGGATTGCCGGTGATCGTCAGCAATACAACCAACAATTATGGCCCGTGGCAATTTCCGGAGAAACTGATTCCGCTGATCATCCTCAATGCCCTGGCGGGCGAGCGGCTGCCGGTTTACGGCACCGGCGCCAACCAGAGGGACTGGCTGTATGTGGACGACCATGCCGAGGCGCTGCTCGCGGTTCTGGAACGCGGCGTGCCGGGGGCGACCTACGCGATCGGCGCCCGCCAGCCGCGCCGCAATATCGACGTGGTGCGCAGCATTTGCGCGATCCTCGACGCGAAGCGGCCGGATCCGGCCGGCGCGCGCGAGCGGCTGATCAGCTTTGTGACGGATCGCCCCGGCCATGATTTCCGCTACGAGATCAATTCCGGCTTCGCCGAGGGCGCGCTGGGCTGGCGCGCCGCGCATGATTTCGAGGCCGGGCTGCGCCGCACCGTGGATTGGTATCTCGATCACCAGCCCTGGTGGCAGGCGATCCGCGGCGCGCGCTACGGCGGCCAGCGGCTCGGCACGGCAGCGTAGGCCATCGGCATGAACATGAAAGGCATCGTGCTGGCCGGCGGCTCGGGCACGCGTCTGCACCCTGTCACCCTGGCCAGCTCCAAGCAGCTGCTGCCGGTGTACGACAAGCCGATGATCTACTACCCGCTGACCGTGCTGATGCTGGCCGGCATCCGCGACATCCTGATCATCTCCACGCCGGCCGACCTGCCGCAGTTCCGCCGGCTGCTGGGCGACGGCGCCGGGCTGGGCGTGCGGTTCAGCTACGCCGAGCAGCCGCGGCCGGAAGGCATCGCCCAGGCTTTCCTGATCGCCGACGAGTGGCTGGCCGGGCAGCCCTGCGCGCTGGTGCTGGGCGACAACCTCATCTTCGGCGAACACCTTTCCACCGCCTTCCGCGCCGCGGCCGTGCGGCCGGAGGGGGCCACCGTGTTCGCCTACCAGGTGCGCGATCCTGAGCGCTACGGCGTGGTGGTGTTCAACGAGGCGGGCCAGGCGGTCGATATCGTGGAAAAGCCGGCCCAGCCGCCCTCCTCCTGGGCGGTGACGGGGCTGTATTTCTACGATGCGCGGGTCACCGAGTTCGCGCGCGCGGTCAAGCCCTCGGCGCGCGGCGAGCTGGAGATTACCGACCTGAACCGCATGTACCTGGAAGAGGGCAGCCTGCAGGTGGAGCAGCTGGGCCGCGGCTGCGCCTGGCTGGATGCCGGCACGCCGGACAGCCTGCTGCAGGCTGCCAGCTTCGTGCAGACCATCCAGTCCCGCCAGGGCATGCTGGTGGGCTGCCCCGAGGAGGTCGCCTACCGGATGGGCTATATCGATGCCGAGGCGCTGCACGGCCATGCGCGCCTGCTGGGCAAGACCGATCTCGGCCGATTGCTGCGCGATGTCGCCAACGGCGTTCATGCCTGAGCGCCGCGCATCTGCCGGAGTGCCGCGATGAAGGTCGAGCACTTCGACGTGGCCGACGTGAAGCTGCTGACGCCGCCACGCTTCAGCGACGAGCGCGGCTATTTCAGCGAGACGTATGCCCAGCCGCGCATGCAGGCGGCCGGAATCGAGTACGCTTTCGTGCAGGACAATCAGAGCTTCTCGCGCTCCCGCGGCACCGTGCGCGGGCTGCACTGCCAGGTGGCCCCCTTCGTGCAAGGCAAGCTGGTGCGGGTGCTGCGCGGCGCGATCTGGGACGTGGCGGTGGACGCCCGGCCGGGTTCGCCCACCTTCGGCCGCCACGCCGGCGCCATGCTGTCGGCGGAGAACGGCAGCCAGTTGTGGGTACCACCCGGCTTCCTCCACGGCTTTTGCACGCTCGAGCCCGATACCGAGGTCGCCTACAAGGTGACGGCGCTCTACGACAAAGCCTCCGAGCGCGGCGTGCTGTGGGATGACGCCGCCCTGGCGCTGCCCTGGCCGGTGCAGGCGGGCGAGGTGCTTCTGTCGGCCAAAGATCGCGTGCTGCCCGGCTGGGACGCAGCCGCCGGCTGGTTCGCCTGATGCCGCCCGCGCTGCTGGTGACGGGCGGCGGCGGCCAGCTGGCCCGCGCGCTGGCCGCTTCACCCGGCGCCATCGTGGTCGGGCGCCCCGCCTTCGATTTCGATGCGCCGGCGACGTTGGCGCGCACGCTCGATGCCCACGCACCCGACCTGGTGATCAACGCTGCCGCCTACACCGCGGTGGACGCGGCCGAGGCCGCACCGGAGGCGGCCGCGCGCGCCAACGCGACGGGGCCCGGCCTGCTCGCGGCAGCCTGCCGGGAGCGCGGCCTGCCGTTCATCCATATCTCGACGGACTACGTGTTCGACGGGCTGAAGGGCGCGCCCTACACCGAGCGCGATCCGACCAGCCCCACAGGGGTGTATGGCGCCACCAAGCGCGCCGGCGAGCTGGCGGTGCTGGCTGCGCACCCCGGCGCCGTCATCCTGCGCACGTCGTGGGTGTATGCCGCCAGCGGCCGCAATTTCCTGCTGACCATGCTCGGCGCCGCCCGGCGCATGCCGCGGCTGCGCGTCGTCGCCGACCAGCGCGGCTGCCCTACCCACGCCGCAGACCTGGCCGCTGCAACTTTGTCGGTGGCTAACCGGTTGCTCGCTGGAGGCGCCGCTGGCGCCAGGGAGCATGAAGTGGGCGGCATCTACCACGCGGCAGGCCGGGGGGAGACCACGTGGCATGGCTTCGCGCTGGCCATCTTTGCCGCGGCCGCCGCGCATGGCTGGCCGACGCCGCCGGTCGATCCGATCGCCACCGCCGATTGGCCCACCCCGGCCCGCCGGCCACCGGATTCGCGCCTGGATTGCGGCAAGCTCCGCGCCACCTTCGGCGTCAGCCTGCCGGATTGGCGCGACAGCCTGGGTCCGGCCGTCGCGGCCGCTTGTGCGGCCGCCGCCACGGTGCCCGCCTAGCCATGGGCATGGATCGCGCACCCGACGTTGCCATCCTGCTCTCGACGCGCAACGGCGCCGCCTACCTGGGCGAGCAGCTCGACAGCCTGCTGACGCAATCGCACAAGCAGTGGCAGATCTTCTGGCGCGACGACGGCTCGGAGGACGGCACGCCGGGGCTGATGCGCGATTTCGCCGGCGCGGCCGGGGCCGGGCGGGTGGTCGATCTTAACGACAATGCCGGCCATGTCGGCATCACCGCGAGCTTCCTGGGCCTGCTGCGCCGCGCGCCGCGCGGGCGCATCGTGGCCTTCGCCGACCAGGATGACGTATGGCTGCCCGACAAGCTGGCCCGCGGCGTGGCCGCATTGCGGGCGATGGAGGCCGACCAGCCCGGCCTGTATTGCGCGCGCCAGCGGCTGGTGGCCGCCGACCTGACCCCAATCCGCGACAGCGCGCCGGTGCGCAACGCCATCGGCTTCCCGCACGCAATGACGCAGAACATCGCCACCGGCTGCACCGTCATGCTGAACGCCAACGCCGCCGGGCTGCTGGCCGATGCCCAGGCGCCGACGGCCGAAACCCTGCACGATTGGTGGGCCTACGTGCTCGTCTCGGCCTGCGGCGGCACGGTGGTGGCCGACGATACCCCGACGGTGCTGT
Organism: uncultured Alphaproteobacteria bacterium; assembly: GCA_963751795.1. GTDB lineage: Bacteria > Pseudomonadota > Alphaproteobacteria > Acetobacterales > Acetobacteraceae > BOG-908. The sequence goes on along the minus strand of CAVVVI010000003.1, from coordinate 296,576 downwards.
ACCGGCAGCATGCGAGCAACGCGGTGGGCGTGCCGCTATCGGGTGCTAAGCGCGCCTGGGCGGCGCTGCGCCGTGGCCCGCACGTGTTCATGCGGACGTTCCGCGCGCACATGGATGCGCTGGACAGCCAGAAGGAGCTGCTCTCGCCCGCCGCCCGCGAGACGCTGGGCCTGATCTCGGACGGGCTGCACGATGGCTGGAGCCGGCGCCTGCGCGCGTTGCGCCACCCGGGGCTGCGCCGGCAGAGCTGGGCGGAAACCCAGCTGTTCCGCATCTGGTTCATGCTCGGCTAGCCCAGCGCCGCCGCGGCCGACACCTGCCCGGCCCGGCCCGGCAGCAAGCCGCGCATGTGCGCGGGCGGCGGGGCCACGGCCGAGAGCGGCGGCTGCACGGCCAGTGCGATGGCGCGGGCATGCAGCTGCAGCGGGCCTAAGCCGTCGCCGTACACCGGGTCGCCGGCGATCGGGCAGCCGAGCAGGGCGCAGTGGACGCGGATCTGGTGCGTGCGCCCGGTGCGGGGCGAGAGCTCCAGCCAGGTCAGCGCGCCGGCATGGCCCAGCACGCGCCATTCCGTTATCGCCGGATCGCCGGCCGGGTCGGCCACCATGCGCCAATGCTGGCGGGTGATGCGTTTGGCGAGTGGCGCGTCGATGCGGCCGGCATCCTCGGCTGGCCGGCCGGCCACCAGCGCCCAGTAGGTTTTGCGCGCCCGGCCGGCGGCGAATTCCGCCTGGGCGGCCAGCAGCGCGGCGCGGCGCAGGGCGATCACCAGGCAGCCGGAGGTGTCGGCATCCAGCCGGTGGGCCAGCCAGGGGCCATCCTTGCGGCGGCTGAGGCGGGGGAACCAGTCCTCCACCGAGGCGGTGCTGCGCGGGCCGGCATGGACGGGCAGGCCGGCCGGCTTGTCGAGCACGACGTAGCGCTGGTCGGCGAACAGGATGGCCGGTTCGGGCAGAGTTGACACCTGACATCCCCCGGCGGCATCCCCGCCGATGCAGACCGACACGATCTGCGGCGCCAACGCGGTGGCCGCCCTGTTCCGCCGCCGGCCGGACGCCGTGCTGCGGCTGTTCTACACCGAAGCGCTGCGCCCCGTCGCCGGCCCGTTCTGTGCCGAGCTGGCGCGGCGGCGCGTGCCCTATCGCCTGCTGCCGCCCGACGAGATGGCGCGCGCCGCGGGCACCCCGCACCATGGCGGGCTGGCGGCGGTGGCGCGGGCCCGCGTGGTGCCGATCATGGAGCCGGCCAGCCCGCCGCGCGCGCGCGCCATGCTGGTGCTGGACGGCATCGGCAACCCGCACAATCTGGGCGCCATCGCCCGCAGCGCCGCCTTCTTCGGCGTGACCACGCTGGTGATCCATCACGTGCCGGGCGCCGCGCTGCCCTCGGATGCCGCCTACCGCACCGCCGAGGGCGCGCTGGAGGAGATGGACCTGTACCGCTCGCGCGAGCTGCCGGCGCTGCTGACGGCGCTGGGGCCGCACTACCGGACGGTGGCCGCCACGCTGCGGCCGGGTGCCCTGGCGCTGGCCGACATGCCGCGCGACCGGCCGGTGGCGCTGGTGCTGGGCGGCGAGGAGCACGGCGTATCGCCCGCCGTGCTGGCGGCCTGCCGGCGCGAGGTGCGGATCGCCGGCTCGGGGCTGGTGCAGAGCCTCAACGTGGCCCAGGCCGCGGCGGTATTGCTGCACGGGCTGGCGGCCTGACGCGGGCGCGAGAACCTTGACGGCTTGGCGCGATGTGCGATTCAGGGAGGGTGAACTTGGGAGCAACACCATGACCCGCCCGACCCGCGCGCTTCTCCTGGGAAGCGTCCTGCTTGCAGCACCCGCGGCCCTGGCCGACAGCCTCGACACGCCGCATGTGGTGGACAAGGTGACCATCACCGGCAGCCGCAGCGTGCCCACCGAGAAGCTGACCGCGGTGCTGCAGGAGCACGCCGGCAGCAGCGTGACGCAATCCGATATCGCGGCCGACCGCGACGCCATCATGAAGGTGCTGGGCCAGGCCAATGTGGGCGGCCGGGTGGCTGCGCGCATCACCGAGGAGCCGAAGCACAAGCACCTCACCGTCGAGTTCATCGTGGTGGACGAGGGCATCCAGAAGCCCGCCGTGACGCATGTGGCCGCCAAGCTGCACACCGAGTCGTTCTCCGGCAACGCGGCGATCAGCTCGGAGAAGCTGACCGCGGCCGCAGGGCTGCAGCCGGGGCAGACGCTGAGCAACGAGGCCGTGCAGGCGGCGCAGAAGGCGATCGTGGCCGCCTATGCCGCGGCCAAGCTGCCGCTGAACGTGAATGTCAGCGGCGACATCCAGCAGACGCCGGACGGCAAGGTGGATCTGACCTGGAAGATCGTCGAGACGAAGGCCAAGAAGAAGCGCAACACCGAGGACGACCGCGAGCAGTTCGAGCAGTAGGCGGCGTGGCGCGCCGGCCACGGGCGCGCCCCTCCGGCGGCCCGGGCCGTATCGCGCCGGGCCGCTTGTAGCGTAGGCTCGAAGGCGAATTTCAGCCCTCCGGGCCGTTGGAGTCCCTCTCGATGGCGTCTGCCGCCCAAGGCCGCCTGCCTCCTGGAAACGTGCCGCCGGGCCGCACGCAGGCCGGCCATGCCGGCGCGCGCCGCCTGGCTTCGCCGGCGATCCGCGAACTGGTGGGAAGGCGGCTGGCCGAGCTGTCCGGCCTGGGCATGGCGGTGGGCGGCATCACGCTGATCGTGGCGCTGGCCACCTACAACCCGCGTGACCCGTCGCTCAACACCGCCACTTCGCAGCACGCCACCAACCTGGTGGGCCCGGCCGGTTCGGTGCTGGCGGATTTCTGCCTGCAGGGCTTCGGCCTGGCGGGCGGGCTGCCGGCGCTGGCGATGCTGGTGTGGGCGTGGCGCCTGGCCAGCCGCCGCGGCCTGCGCCACAAGCTGCTGCGCGGCGTGGCGCTGTTGCTGGCGGTGCCGTCGCTCGCCACGCTGCTGGCTCTGCTGCCGCACATGCCGGCCTGGCCCACCGGCGCCGGGCTGGGCGGCGCCGGCGGCCACCTGCTGTCGGTCACGTTCCTGGAGATGGCCGAAGGGCCGCTTGGCGGGCTGGGCGCCGCCCTGGTGTTCCTGGCCGCCGCCATGCTGGCGGTGCTGTTCTCGGCTGCCAGCCTGGGGCTCACGCTGGGCGAGTGGCGCGCGGCCGGCCGCCATGCCGCGGTGGCGGCGCGCGCCGGCGCCTCCGGCGGGCACACGGTGGTCGGGCTGTTCGTGCGCGCGCCGGTGGCGGCCTATGCCGCCGACGACGACGCCGAGGAGCCTTCCTGGCCCGAGCCGGTGGCCGTGGTGACCAGCCCCTCGATGGCGCCGCCCGCCCGCACGCCGGTGCCGCGCCGCGGTGCCCCCGAACCCGTGGCCGAGGCGGCACCTTCCCGGCCGCTGATACGCGCCCGCGTGGCCATACCCGAGCCGGTGCGCCAGCCGGCGCGGCGGCAGGAGAGCCTGCCGCTGCCGGAGGCCGGCTGGCGCTTCCCGCCCAACAGCCTGCTGAAGGCCGCGCCGCCACGCGCCACCGCCGGGCCGGACGAGGAGGCGCTGCAGAACAACGCCCGCCTGCTGGAATCCGTGCTGAGCGATTACGGCGTGCAGGGCGCCATCCGCGACATCCGGCCCGGGCCGGTGGTGACGCTGTACGAGCTCGAGCCGGCGCCGGGCATACGCAGCGCGCGGGTGATCGGGCTGGCCGACGACGTGGCGCGCAGCCTGTGCGTGACCGCCGTGCGCATCGCCACCGTATCGGGCCGCAACGTCATCGGCATCGAGGTGCCCAACGCCAAACGCGAGACGGTTTTCCTGGCCGAGCTGCTGGAGAGCGAGGCGTGGACGCGCCACCAGGGCCGCCTGCCGATCGCGCTGGGCAAGGACATCGCCGGCGTGCCGATCGTCAGCGATCTCGCCCGCATGCCGCATCTGCTGATCGCCGGCACCACCGGCTCGGGCAAGTCGGTGGGCATCAACGCGATGATCCTGTCGCTGCTGTTCAAGCTGAGCCCCGAGCAGTGCCGGCTGATCCTGATCGACCCGAAGATGCTGGAACTCTCCGTCTATGAGGGCATCCCGCATCTGATGGCGCCGGTGGTGACCGAGCCGGCCAAGGCGGTGCAGGCGCTGAAATGGACGGTGCGCGAGATGGAGCGCCGCTACCGCGCCATGAGCCAGCTCGGCGTGCGCAACGTGGGCGGCTACAACGAGCGGGTGGAGGAAGCCCGCGCCAAGGGCGAGGTGATCAGCCGCCGCGTGCAGACCGGGTTCGATTCGGAAACCGGCCGCCCGACCTTCGAGGAGCAGCCGCTGACGCTGGAAGCGCTGCCCTTCATCGTGGTGGTGATCGACGAGATGGCCGACCTGATGATGGTGGCCGGCAAGGATATCGAGGCCGCCGTGCAGCGCCTGGCGCAGATGGCGCGCGCCGCCGGCATCCATGTCATCATGGCCACCCAGCGCCCTTCGGTGGACGTGATCACCGGCACCATCAAGGCCAACTTCCCCACCCGCATCAGCTTCCAGGTGATCAGCAAGTTCGACAGCCGCACCATCCTGGGCGAGCAGGGCTCCGAGCAGCTGCTGGGCCATGGCGACATGCTCTACATGATCGGCGGCGGCCGCATCACCCGCGTGCACGGCCCGCTGGTGACCGACAAGGAAGTGGAGGAGACGGTGGCTTTTCTGCGCCAGCAGGGCGCGCCGGACTACCTCGACGAGGTGACCGAGGGCATGGACGATGACGGCCCGGCCGGCACCGGCAAGGACGCGCTGGCTGGGCTGGGCGGCGGCGACGGCGAGATGGGCCTGTTCGACCAGGCGGTGGCCGTGGTGGCGCGCGAAGGCAAGGCCAGCACCAGCTTCATCCAGCGCCACCTCAACATCGGCTACAACCGCGCCGCCAAGCTGATCGAGCAGATGGAGCGCGAGGGCATCATCAGCGCCGCGAACCATGTGGGGCGGCGCGAGGTGCTGTGCCGGCGCACGTCGGACGAGGATTGAGCAGGCGGGCGGTGGCCAGGCGAACTTGTTATCGCACGAACTGTTCAGATAGCGCCGTAACCGTCTTTGCGAATTCGAAACTGTAAGTTTGATGACAAATCTTACAAGCGATTGAAGAGCTACCGTTTAACCTCGAGGTAGCGTCGTAAATCCAGCCGGTCTCGAGACGCATTAGTGGATCTCACCACCCGTAATCGCTGAGCGCGGGCTGACAGCGTCGAGAAACGTCTTCATCTCAGCAATGTTTGCAGCCGACGGGTTGGGTTTGTTGGTCCAAGAGCTGCCGCTTCGGATGACTTTTGCCGGGATGCCTGCACAAATTGCTCGCGACGGCAACGCCGACGTGACGAGAGAGGCAGCGCCGATGATCGACCCTGCACCAATCTGGCAACCCTTTAGAACCGAAGCCTTTTCACCAATCCACACATGGGGCTCGATAATGATGCTGCTTGGCGGGTTCACTACCGTGTCTGTGGCCAGATCGATGATGCCGTGACTGTCGGTTGTACACGCAGGCTCACCTGGCTCGACAGCATGGACCGTTCGCCAATCAGGATGCTTGCAGATGCATCTGCCGCAGCAAGCACGGCGTGGGCGGAGACAATCTTAGTCCGGCTTCCGACATAGATGACGTTTCCGCTACCCGTGATGTCACTGCGGAGGATGACGACATCTGCTTGACCGCCGATGTAGCAAACGTTTTGCGATCCGTTGAGCGCACCATACAGCCGTCCGTGGCGCGTTTCGCGGAAGACGACGAGATTTCCGGTGCCTCGAAAAACTATGTTCGGCTTGATGTTGTCCCAGAGCAGGATATTGCCGTCTATCTCCTCGCCGTTTGCTGAACACAGGTTGGGGGCTTGCCAACCCGGTGAGCCGATCAGCCGTCGGGCGGGATCCGCACCAGGGAGAGCTTTTTTCAGAAGGCGCGAGGCCGCTTCGACAAGGCCATCCGGCAATCGAGGAGGCTGGCCGACATTAGTCATGGCAATCTGCCCCTTTGCGGAATGACACTCGCTTCAGCAACAAATACGATGGGATTTCTTTGTCAAGATTCGGTATGCGCTGCGCTTGTTCAGCGCCCAGCATATTCCGCTCGGCTGCGCCTTGAGAGGCAGGTGCCGGGAGCCGAAAGCCGACCTGTATCGTTGAAGCAGGCGCGGAGCTCCGGGCCAGGAAACCATACTGCCTGATTAGCTTAAACGGTCGCCTGTGCGCTGTGCCTGTTCGAAACGGGCGACACAGGACCGAAAACCACCTCCATCGTTGGCAACCAACGCAGCACGTGACTGTTGAGTGAGATCGCAAAGGATGCCGCAGTGAGCGACGACGCCGATCTTCTCGACCCCAAGGCAGCCGCCAAGGCTGCCCATCTGCATTACGTGACCGACAGCAAGCCCGGCATCCGGCGTGAGGCCGAGGAGGGTGGCTGGGCGTTCTTCATGCCAGACGGCACGCGGATCACCGACGAGAAGACGATCGCGCGCATCCGTAAGATGGCGATCCCGCCGGCCTATACCGACGTGTGGATCTGCAAGGATCCGAACGGCCATCTGCAGGCGGTGGGCCGCGATGCGCGGGGGCGCAAGCAGTATCGCTACCACCCGCGCTGGCGCGAGATCCGCGACGAGGCGAAATACGCCAAGATGCTGGTGTTCGGCCGCAAGCTGCCCGACATCCGCGCCCGCGTGGAGCACGATCTGGCCAAGCCGGGCCTGCCGCGCGAGAAGGTGCTGGCCGCGCTGGTGCGGCTGCTGGAGCGCACGCTGGCGCGGATCGGCAACGAGGAATACGCCAAGACGAACAACAGCTTCGGCCTGACCACTTTGCGCGAGCGCCACGCCAAGGTGCATGGCGGCGTGGTGGAGCTCGATTTCCGCGCCAAGCACGGCATCCAGCGCCATATCGAGCTGCACGACCGCAAGCTGGCCAACATCGTCCGTAAGCTGCAGGACATCCCCGGCCAGGAGCTGTTCCACTACATCGACGAGGACGGCGCCAGCCATACGGTCGGCTCGGACGACGTAAACGCCTATCTGCACGAGATCACCGGCGAGCACATCACGGCCAAGGATTTCCGCACCTGGGCGGCCACCAATCTGGCGGCCTTGGCGCTGCGCGAGTTCGAGGCTTACGACAGCGCGGCCAAGGCCAAGAAGAACGTGCTGCGCGCGGTCGAAGCCGTCAGCTCGATGCTGGGCAACACGCCGAGCATCTGCCGCAAATGCTACATCCATCCGGCGATCTTCGACGGCTACCTGGATGGCAGCCTGCTGGAGGGCCTCAAGGCCCGGGCCGATGCGGTGCTGGACGAGCACGCCCCGGGGCTGACGGCCGAGGAGATCGCGGTGACCGCATTCCTCGACCGGCGCTTGCAGCAGATGAGCGCCTAGCGCGCGCGGCTACATCGAGGCGCCGGCCGGCTGGCGCAGCAGCGCCGCGCGCGTCACTTCGGCCAGGTTGCGGCAGCCGGCCAGGCCCATGGTCAGGTCCAGCTCGGCCAGCATGTTGCGCAGCACGGCGGCCACGCCGGCCTCGCCGTCGATGGCCAGGCCATACACGTAGGGCCGCCCCACCAGCACCGAGCTCGCCCCCAGCGCCAGCGCCTTGAAGATGTCCGCCCCACTGCGGATGCCGCTATCGAACAGCACCGGGATGCGCCCGGCCACCGCGGCCGCCACCTCGGCCAGCGCATCGAGCGCGGCCACCGCGCCGTCGATCTGCCGGCCGCCATGGTTGGAGACGATGATGCCGTCCATGCCGTGCTCGATGGCCAGCGCCGCGTCGTCGGGGTGGTTGATGCCTTTCAGCACGATCGGCAGGCGCGTGTGCTGGCGCAGGAAGGCCAGGCGCTCCCAGGTGATGGTCGGGTTGGAATAGGTGGTCATGAACAGCAGGCTGGCCGCGTGCGGGTCGCTGGCCTGGCCGCCCAGCATGGATTGGAACACCGGGTCGGAGGTGTATTGCGCGATGCCCTTGCCTTCGAGGAACGGCAGGTAGGCGAGGTCGAGGTCGCGGGTGCGCCAGCCCAGGATCGCGGTATCCAGCGTCAGTACCAGGGCGGTGCAGCCGCAGGCTTCGGCACGGCGCACCAGGCTGGCCACCAGCGCGTCGGACTTGCCCCAGTAGAGCTGGAACCAGCGCTCGCCGCTGCCATTGGCCGCCGCGATCGCCTCCATCGGGTGGCTCGCCTGGTTGGAGATGATCATCGGCACGCCGACGGCGGCGCAGGCGCGCGCGGTGGCCAGGTCGCCATCGCGGTGCGCCATTTCCTGCACGCCGATGGGCGCGGCCAGGATCGGGTTGGGGCGGGTGCGGCCGAGCAGGCTGGCCGAGAGGTCACGCTGGCCCACGTCGCGCAGCATGCGCGGGCGGATGCGCACGGCGTCGAAGGCGGCCAGGTTGGCCCGCATGGTGGCCTCCCGCCCTGCCCCGCCGGCGATATAGGCGAAGGCCTCGGGCGACATTGCCGCCTCGGCGCGCGCCTCGAGCGTGTCCTGCCGCGTCGGCACGGCCTGGCGCTGCTGGTGCAGCATGCCACCGACATAGATCTCACCCTGGCGGGCGGTGCCCGGCACCATGGCCGGGGAAGCGGGCGCTGCATCTGGCGGCATGGCGGGCGGTCCCTCTCTGTTCTTTTCGGCGCGCGATGGCCGGGCTATGCTTTGGCATGGAATTGTCTCTGCCGGAACGCTCCGCCGCCGTCCGCCGCCAGGCCGCCCGCCTGTGCCGCGATCTGGGCTGGGCGCCGCTGCACGAGGTAAGCCTGCCCAACGGCAGGCGGGCCGACATCCTGGCGCTGCGGCGGGATGGCGATTTCGCGTGCATCGAGGTGAAGTCCGGCCCCACCGACTTCCTCACCGACGGCAAATGGCCGGAATACCGCGATTTTTCCGACGCGCTGTATTTTGCGGTGGATGCCGATTTTCCGCTGGCGCTGCTGCCGGAGGATGTCGGCCTGATCGTGACCGCGGCCGACGATGCGGCGCTGCTGCGCGAGGCGCCCGTGCACCGTATGGCGGCGGCCAGGCGGCGTGCGCTCACACAGCGTTTCGCGGCGCTGGCGGCGTGCCGGCTGGAGGCGATCAACGACCCGGTGGACCGCTTCGCGCTGGCCTGCGAGTAGCGGGTCCGCCTAGCCGGCGAGCACCTCGCCGCCCCAGCCGCGCACCAGCTCGGCCACCGCGGCCGGCGGCGTCGCGTCGATCAGCAGGTCCGGCCGCAGCTGCAGCAGCGTCTGCGTCTGCGAGCCCTCGGCGATCAGGCAGATCAGGTCCACCGAGCCCAGCGCGGCGGCCTCGGCCAGCGTGTGCCTGGCGGCGTCCAGATCGTCGGCCGAGGCGGTCTCCACGCCCAGCACCAGGCGGTCGCAGGCGGCGCGCGCGGTATCGAGCCGGTTGCGGCTGAAATGGCCGGGGGCGGTGGTGATCAGCGCGGTGCGCAGCCCCATGCGGCGCCAGCGGTCCACCTGCTCCACGGCGACTTCGGTGGCCACGATCTTGCGCAGTGCGCGGCCCTGCGGCGTCAGCATGGCGACCAGATCGGTGCCCTGCGCCACCGCCATGCCGGGTTGGCCGGCGGCCACCCCCATCGCCAGGTTGGCCAGCCGTACGGCCACCGGCAGCGGCAGCCCGATCGCCATGCCGGCGGCCAGCGCCGAGACGACGGTATCGCCCGATCCCGACAGGTCGAAGACTTCGGACAGGGTGGGCGGCAAATGCAGCACGGTGTCGGCGCTGACCAGCGACAGTCCGTCCGCGCCGCGATTGACGACGACAGCGCCGAAGCCGTGCGCCGTGCGCAGCCAGCCTGCGGCGGCCGCAATGCGGGCCTCGCTGCTCAGATCCATGCCCGTCACGCTGGCCAGCTCGCGCAGCGTTGGCACGGCCAGGTCGGCGCCGGCGTAGCGGTCGTAATCGGGCCCGCGCGGGTCCACCACGGTCGGTCGGCCGGCGGCGCGCGCCGCCTCGATGATGCGGCCCGCCACGTCACCCGAGAGCAGGCCCTTGCGGTAATCCGACAGCACGGTCACCGAGGTGGCGGCCAGCGCGTCGCCGGCGATGCGCAGCATGCGCTCGGCCAGCTTGGGGTGGATCGCGCCCGTCACCTCCTGGTCCGAGCGCAGCAATTGCTGGCCGCCGGCGATGAAGCGCGTTTTCACCGTGGTGCAGCGCCCGCCTTGCACCAGCAGCCACGGCTCCACGTTGGGCTGGCCGCCGATCAGGCCGGTCAGATCCGATCCGGCCTGGTCGTCGCCCACGACCGAGACGAAGGCGACGGCCGCGCCGAGTGCCGTGAGGTTGCGCACCAGGTTGCCGGCCCCGCCGGGCAGGGCCAGCTCGCGATAGACTTCGAGGACCGGCACCGGCGCTTCGGGGCTGATGCGCGCCACGTTGCCATAGACGTAACGGTCCAGCATGGCGTCGCCCACCACCAGCACGCTCGCCCGGGTCAGGCGCGGGATCGCGTCAGCGAGTTCCGCATCCATGACAGGGGTTTCATCTTGGCTCATCACCTATGCGTATCGGCCTGGGATGGCGGAAGCAAGACGGGCCTGCGGTTGGGTGCGATTGCGGCGGCTCAGGCCTTCAGGAAGCGCATGTGATCGGCTTCCAGCACCAGGCAGGTGAGCACGCCGCCCAGCACGGCGCCGGTATCGATGCCGATGCGGTTCGGCCTGATCACCGGCACCGTCACGGGCGTGTGGCCGTGCACCACCACCAGCGGGTGCTTGTCCTTGCTCGAGAGGAAAGGCTCGCGGATCCACAGCAGGTCGTCCGGGCTTTGGCGGTAGATCTTGCGGCCGGGGCGGATGCCGGCATGGACGAACAGATAGCCGCCTTCTTGATGGGTCAGCTGCCGCGTCTTGAGCCATTGGCGATGCGCCAGCGGCACCAGGCCGCCCCAGGCGGACGGCGCTGCGGCCGGCGGGATGTGGTAGCTTTCCAGCGTGGTGCCGCCGCCGTTTTCCAGCCAGCTCTCGGCGGCGCGGGTGTCGCCGGCCAGGGCGGCCATCATCATCACCTCGTGGTTGCCCTGCAGGTCCACGCGCCGGGTGACGGGCGGCGCCACCGTGCCGGTCAGCAGCCAGATCACGCCGGCGCTGTCGGTGCCGCGGTCCACGTAGTCGCCCAGATGCACCAGCACGCTTTCGCTCACCGGATAGGTGGCGAGGTCGGCGGTGATGGCCCAGTGCAGGGCCACCAGCCGGTCCAGACAGCCATGCACGTCGCCTATGGCATAGACGCGCAGGCCCTGGCGCAGGGTGGCGGGCGCTAACGAGAGTTCAACCATCGCGGCGCAGACTACACCACGATGCACGCAAGCAGAACTCGAGGCGGCAGAGCCCGGCCCGGCCCGTGCTGACCCGCCATCGCAATGAGGGCGGCGAGGCCATCGGCACCGTGTGGCCGGCGGCCGGGTTGGGCGCGGATGGCGCGCCCGCCCCGCCGCAGGATGGCGCCGAGCGGCTGCTGGGCGAAGCGCTGGACCGCGCGTTGCGCCAGCCCGCCGGCAAGCTCGCCGTGGTGTTGCACCTCTCCCGCCTGCCGGCGCCGCGCGCCTACCATGTGCGCGTCGCCCGCGTGCTGATGCAGGATTGCGCGCAACGCTGCGAAGGCCAGGTGTTCGCGCTGCGCAGCCGCGACCTGGTGATGATCGGCAGCGCGCGCGAAGGCGGCGCGGCCTGCGCCTACGCACCCGCCAACCTGCCCGCCAGCCTGGACCGGCTGTTCGCGGTGGACCTGCCGCAAGGCGTGCAACTCACCTCGCTGCATCGGCTGGACCAGGATGCCGCAACGCTGCGTGCCTTGGCCGCCGCCCGGTCCCCGGCCCCGGCAGCCCCGCTCTGGCCGGCGCGCGAGGAGACGCTGGGCCTGGTCGCCTTGCAGGAGATCATCGCCAAGGCGCCGCTGGCGGGGCTGCTGATCCAGCAGACCGGGCTGGCGTTCGGCCCGAGAGGCGGCCAGGGCAGCGCTGGCCTGGCCGGCCGCCTGGCACCCGCCTTCCAGACGCTCGGCTTCAGCCTGGACCGGCTGTGCCTGCCCGCCTTGCTGCAGCGGGCGCTGGCCGACCCGTTCCTGGCGCGCCATTTCAGTGCCGCGGCGGATGCCAGGCTGCTGGCCCTGCTGCAGGCCGATTTTGCGGCCCAGGGTCCGTTGCTGCGCGTGGCTGCCGCGCGGCGCCTGCCGGCGCTGATTACGCTTGGGCTGCGCAGCATCGTCTCATCCGCCTTTGCCGGCCTGGCGCAAGCGGCTTCGGCGGCCGGGCTGGCGCTGTGGGTGAGTGTGGCACTGCCCGAGGCGGGCGCCGCGCCGGAGCTGTTCGAGCACGCGCGCGGCCTGCTGCGGCTGCTGGGCTGCGGGCTGATGATGACGGAGATCGACCCGGCCGCCCTGGCGCTGATCCGGCCGGCGCTGCTGCAGGCCGACGGGCTGGTGCTCGCCTGGTCGCCCGCCCTGCAGCGCCACGCGGCCAGGCTGGCGGGGCTGGCAGGGCCGGGCAGCCCGGCGCGGCTGATCCTGACCGGGGTCGATGGCGAGCAGGCGCTGGGTTGGGGGCAGGCGCATGGCTTCGGCCTGTTCGCCGGCCCGTTCCTGGACCAGGTGCAGGCGGCCCTGCGCATGCAGCGTTGCCACAGCGCCCGGGCATGCAGCCTGGCCCAGTGCGGCGCCCGCGCGCGCAGCCTGGCTGCACCCGGCCGGGCCGGCTGCGCCAATCCCGCTTTGCTGGCCGGCGGCCCGGACGGGCCATGATGATCGGCACCGCGCCTGCCCGCGATGCCGAGTTGCTGGCCGACATGCTCGGCCAGATCACCCGCTCGGGCGCCCACCGCACGGCCGCGCTGCTGCATAGCGACAGGCTGCCGCCCGGCCTGGCCAAGCCGCATCATCTGCGGCTGGCGCGCGAGGCGCTCGGCCCCCTGGCCGCCGCCGACCGGGCCCGCAGCTTCGAGTTGTCGCGCGGCCGCCTGGTGGTGCTGTGGCGCGGCACGCTGGATGCCGAGCTGGCGCAAGCCCGGCGCGCGCTCGAGCATCTGCTGGCCGACCAGCCCTGCCCGTCCGGCGAACTGCTCACCGTATACGACCTGCCGGCCCAGGCCGCCTGGCTTGCCGACGAGCTGACCGAAGCGCCGCCGCCTGTCGCCCCGCCGGGCGTAAAGCTCGATGCCGGCGAGCTGGCCTGCCTGGAGGCGCGGCTGGTGCAGGCCGATCTCTCGCGCTTCACCCGCTGGCGCGCGGTCATGCGGTTGGACCGCGGCGCGCCCGCTCTGGCCTGGGAGGAGCGGAGTTTCGACGTGGACGAGATCGCCGCCAGCCTGTGCCCCGGCCACGATCCGCAAGCCGACCCGTGGCTGCTGCGCCGCCTGCGCCGCACGCTGGACCGGCGCATGCTGGCCATGCTCGCCGCCTCGCGGGAGCTGAGGGGCTGCGGCACCTTCGCGCTGTCGGTCACCACGGAGGCGATCCTGTCGGCCGCCTTCGTTGCCTTCGACGCGGCGCTGCCGCTGGCGCTGCGCGGCGAGGTGATCCTGAACCTGGAAGCCGCCGACATTCTGGCCGACCCCGACGGCTACACCTTCGCCCGCCGCTTCGCCCAGGCGCGCGGCTACCGCCTGGCGCTGGCCGGCGCGACACCTGCCCTGCTGCGGTTCTTCGATGTCCGTGCCGCGGCGCTCGACATCGTCTCGCTCGCCTGCACGGCGGAGCTGATGCAGGCGCCCGGTCTGGCGGCCCTGGTGCCGGACGCCGCCTGCATCGTGCTGACCGGCCTGGACCACGCTGCGCGGCTGGATTGGGCCGTGGCGCACGGCTTCACGCACGGCAGCGGGCGGGCGCTCAGCCTGTAACGAGCGCCGGCATGCCGATGCGGGGGCGCTTGGCGCGCGGGGGATCGAGCGCGCTGCCCAGCCGGTCGAGGGCCACGCGCAGCGACGCGGCCACGTCGTCGGCGCCGGCCAGCTGCGCCGCACTGAAGGCGATGCGCAGGCCGCCCAGGGCCGGATGGCCGAGCACGACCGGCTGGCCGAGCTGCACCGTCGGGCCGCCCGCCTCGGCCTGCAATACCAGATAGAGGTCGCGCAGGGCGGCCGGGGCGATCCAGCCCGCCTGGTCGCGCACGGCAAAGGTGAACACGCTGCGACGGTCCGACCAGCCCAGCCCCGGCGGCCGTGGCGCGGCCACCAGGTGCAGCCGCGGATGCTGCCGCAGCACGGCACTCACGCGCTGCCCCAGCCGATCCAGCCGCTGCCCGATCTCGGCGGCGGGCAGGGCGCCGAACACCGCCATGTCGTGCAACGCGGCTTCCCAGCGCAGCAACAGGCCGGGGCAGCGTCGCGAGCCGATGCCGCCTTCCAGGCAGGCATACGGGGCCAGACCGTCCGCCACCCGGCCGGTGCGGGCCACCGCATCCAGCCGGGCGCGCGGGAACAGCACGGCGCCGCAGAAGCCGGGGGCGGCGAAGAACTTGGACCCGGTGACGAGCACCGGAAAACCCTGCTCCAGATACCAGCGCACCAGCGCCGGCTCGAGCCGCGCCTGGCAGGCATCGATAACGATATCCAGCGCGCCGCCGGCCTCGGCCGCCAGTTGCAGGAGGGTCGCACGGTCGGGTGCGGTGAGCCCCGTCTTCGAGCCGTCGATGGCGTGCAGCACCACGCGGCCATGCGGGATCGCCGCCGCAATGGCCGTGCGGCAGGCCGCGGCGATGGCGGCCGGGGGCAGCGGCGCGCCGTTCTCGTCGCGCAGCGCGATGGTGGCCAGGCGCGGCAGCGTCCGCAGCCCTTCGAGCATGTCCCCCTTGGTCACCAACCGGCCGGAGGGCGCCAAGCCGGCGAAATGGCGCCCCTGCACCGCATCGGGCACGCCGCTGCCGGTCTCGGCCGGGCTGACGAGGATGCTGGTCATGGCGGTGCCGGGGTGCTCGGCCGCCAGCAGCCCGGTCACGATCAGCGCCGCATCGGTGCCCGACGCGGCCAGCACCGCGCTTGCCAGGTCGGCCACGCCGAAATGCGCCAGGATGGATGCCTCGGCCGCCTCGGAGGCGCCGGACACCGCAGCGGGCGCGCCGGTGCGCAAAGCGTGGGCGATCAAAATGCGGCGTGCCCGTTCGGCGGCCACGAAAGCCGGTTGCGACAGGCTCGAGGCGGTGCAGGAGGCAAAACCGAGCACGGCCGGGCGGGGCCAGGGCGCGCAGCCGTAACGGTTGAGCCCGGAGGCCGAGTCGAGGCTCAGGCGTTCGTCGCCGCCGCTGGCGAGCAGCGCTTCCACCGCCAGCGAGACCGGCCAGGCGCGCTCGATGCAGGCGAGGTCCGCGGCGTCGGGCACGACGTGCTCCAGCCGCCGGTCCAGCAGCGGCAGCGCGCGCGTGATGGCCTGCGGGTCGGGCCGCTCGGCCAACAGGCTGCCGAGCGGCCCCGTGCCGACTGGCAAGGCCCGGCTGGCTGGCGGCCATGCGTGCGGCCAGAACCACGGCTGCCATCGGCGTGGCATCGGGGCAGCAGCGCAACCAGGCCAGTTCCGCCGCGTAGCGCGCGCGCATGGCGGCAGGGGCGGCACCCGCAGGCACGGCGGTTTCGATGTTGGGGGCGAGATCCGCCGCCTCGCGCAGTGCGTGAAGGGCGGACCAGGCCCAATCCCGGTCCGCCAGCCGTGCGTTCATGGTGGACGACTGCATGCGAAAAGCGGTTTCCCTCGGCTGGCACAGGGCAGCCGCCGCGGCCAAGACGTTTGGATCGCACACGGGTTCAGCGGCGGCGCCGCTTCTTGGCGACCCGGGCAGATGCGGCTCCCGGTCCGGAGCACGCCGGCGGCGATGGCTAAGGCGCGGCGCAATCGTGCCGGCCGACCGCCACGCAATCCTGCACGGCGGCCGTGCTCTGCAGGCGATGCACGAGCCACAGGCTGCCGGCGACCAGGATCACCAGCATGGCCACCGCCGCCAGCCGCCCGCGCGGGCTCTCCGGCGGCTGGCCGCTCATCCCTGGCCGCGCTGGCGCACGAAGCCGGCGAGCCGATGCCTAGTGATGCCAGCTGCCCGGGTTGCCGACGCCGCCATGGCCGCCACCGCCGCCGCCACCCCAATGGCCGCCGCCGCCACCGCCCCAGTGGCCGCCGCCATAACCGCCGCCCCAGCCGTGATGCCAGTAGCCGCCATAGCCATACCCGCCGCCGTAATATCCGCCGCCCCAGCCGCCCACGAACACGCCGGTGCCGAGATAGCCGGGGTAGCCGTAACCGTAGCCGGCATAGGGGTAGTAGCCCGAATAGCCGGTGTAGCCGCCATAATAGCCGGCCGGGTAGGCGTAGCAGCCGCCCAGCACCGTGGTGGCCAGCAACGCCACCGGCAGGGCCGCCCGCCGCAACATACGTCCAATCATCGCAGATCTCCTCTCGGCCATTCGTGTGGCGCGCTCTGTCATCCAAGATGAGGCAGGAGACGCCGCAAGTCAGGGGGCAGCCGGCTGTGTTCGATGCGGTGTCACACTATGTCACGGCCGCAACTGCCGCTCGTTACGTGGCGTTACCCAAGCCGTCCGGTTCTCGCCATGATCGTGCTGTTGAGTGTGCATCGGGCCGGACGATCGCCCGTCAGGATGGAGTTTCCACATGCGTTCTCACACTCGGCTGATGCGGCTCGGCGTATGGCTGGCCACCACCAGCCTGACGGCCATCGCCAGCCTGCCGGCCGCCGCGCAACCGGCGCCGCCACCCGGCGCGGCCCAGCCGGGTGCCGATGCGGCGGGCGACCAGGGAAGCAATCCGCCGGCGCTGGCCGGCCGGGTGGCGGCGATCACCGGCTCGGTGTCGTTCCACGCTGCCGGCGAGACGCAGTGGACGCCTGCCACGCTGAACTACCCCGTTACCAACGGCGAGGCGTTCTGGACCGAGCCGCAGGCGCAGACGGCGCTCGAGATCGCCGACGACCGCATGGTGCTGGCCGCCTCCACCGAGCTGGACGTGACCGCGCTGGACACCACGCAGTTCACCACCACGGCTGCCCAGGGCGCGGTGTTCCTGCTGCTGCGCAGCCTGCCGCAGGGTGAGGCCGTGACCATCAACACGCCACGCGGCGCCGTGCAGATCACCGCCGCCGGCCGCTACGAGATCGTTGCCGGCGACACCAACGATGCCACCACGGTCACCGTGGTCGAAGGCGCGGCGCATGTGACGGCGACCGGCCTGGACCTCGATATCGGGCCGCAGCAGACCGCCACCATCGGCGGCACCGACACGCTGCAGGGCAGCGTGGGCGCCATGCAGACCGACGCCTTCCTGGCCGGCCTGCTCCGCGCCCCGGCGCGCCGCGCCTTTGCCGCCGGCGTGCCGCGCCAGGTCCAGTACATGACTGGTGCCTCCGACCTGCAGACCTACGGCAGCTTCTCGCAGAACGCGCAGTACGGGCAGGTCTGGTACCCGCGTGACGTAGCCAGCACCTGGGCGCCGTACCGCGATGGCCACTGGGCATACGTGCAGCCCTGGGGCTGGACGTGGGTGGACAATGCCCGCTGGGGCTTCGCGCCCTTCCATTACGGCCGCTGGGTGCAGGTCGAGAACCGGTGGGGCTGGGTGGCGGGCAGCGAGCAGGCCGAGGTGGCGGTGGAGTCGCCCTATCCGGTGTATTCCCCAGCACTGGTCAGCTTCGTCGATGTCGGCGTGGGTGTCGGCATCGGGCTGGGCGTGGGCTTCGGCGGCGGCGGTTACGCCCCGGCCTGGATCCCGCTCGGCCCGCGCGAGCCCTATTATCCCTGGTATCACTGCCAGCCGGATTACTTCGCCCGGGTGAACACGCCGTATGGCGTGCCGCAGACGATCATCCAGCGTGGCCCGGTCTATAACGTCAACAACATCACCAACGTGCGGGACGTCAACATCACCCGCAACGTCTACATCAACCAGCGGGCGGCGACGGTGATCCCGGCGGCGGCTTTTGCACGCGGCCAGCCGGTCGCCTCGTTCGGCCGGCCGCTGCCCCCCGCGGCGCTGGCCCAGGCGCGCCCGCTCGTCGGCCGCCTCGCGGTGGCACCGTCACCGCAGACACCGAACCTGCCGCAGGCCGCGGCGCGCCGCTATAACGTGGCGCTGCCCGCAACGCCGGTGCAGCGCGTGGCCCCCGGGCCGCGCATCGTGCCTGCCGTGGCCCAGCAGCGCGCCGTGCCGGAGTTGCGCCGTGCCGCGCCGCCCCCCGGCGTGCGTGCGGTGCCGGCGGCCCAGGTGCGCAACGGCCCCGGCGCCGGTGCCCCCGGCGCGGCTGCCGGCCGCCTGCCGGAGCCGCGTCTCGGCCAGGCCGGACAGCCCGGCGCGCCGCAACCCGGCGGTTCGCTCGGCCGCGGGCCGGCGCGCCCCGGCCAGCCTGGTGCGCAGCCCGGCGCACCGCTCGCCCACGGGCCGGAACCGCGGCCCGGCCAGCCGGGTGCGACGGCGCCGGGCGTTCCCGGTGCGCGCGGGCCTGAGCCGCGGCCCGGCGCCGGCGCGTTGCCGCCTGCCGGCCAGCCCGGCCACGCCCCTGGCCTGCCTGCCTTGCGCGCCCCTGGCGGCGGCCGGCCGGACCCGCAGCTGAGTGCCCGCCCCAATCTGCAGCCGGGTGGCGCACCGGGTGGCGCCCATGTGCAGCCGGGCCTGGCACCCGCGAACCGGCCGGCCGGCGAGCCGCCGCGCCCTGGCGCGCCTGCTGCCAATCCGGCCCGTCCCGGGCTGCCGTCCCTGCGGTCACCGGCGCGTCCGGCCGATATCGGCCAGCCTGCGCCGGGAACGCGCGCCGGCCTGCCCACGCCCCGGCCCAATGGCGGTGCGGCCGATCTGCGTCCGGGCACGCCGGGCCGGCCGGTTGGGACGGAATCGCGGCCGCCCGGTGCCGGAGCCGGGCCGGCTTTGCGGCCGGAGCCCGCGCAGGCGCCACGGCCCCCCGCCGTGCCGCATACGGCGGCACCAAGGCCGGAGCCGCGCCCTGCCCCAGGGAACCACATGCCGGCACCAGGGCCGATGCCGCATGCCGCAGCGCCGCGCCCGGCACTCAACCCGGTAGCGCCGCGGCCGATGCCGGCGCCGCGTCCGGCACCGCGGTTCGAAGCGCCGCGTCCGGCGCCGCACGTGGAGGCCCCGCGGCCCGCGCCGCATTTTGAAGCGCCGCGCCCTGCGCCGCACTTCGAAGCGCCACGGCCACCGCCGGCACCGCGGCCGCAGCCCGCACCGCGGCCAGCGCCTGCCCCAAGGCCGGCGCCGCCCCCGCCCCCGCCGCGTGCTGCGCCGCCGCCTGCACCCCACCCGGCACCGCCGCCCCCGGCCAGGCGGGAGCCGCCGAAGCACTAGCCGACCCGCTCGCCCGAGGCGTCAGCTTCGGGCGGGCGCTTGTCTGCCTGATGCCTCGGCCCCGGCGAGCGCCCTGCCCGCCGGGCGCGTCAGTTCCGGGCCAGCATGGTGCGGGCCGCCGTGCAGATCTGCGACGGCAAATAGGGTTTGCCGATCACCATCTCCCGCTGCGGGTCGATGGTGCTCACCCGGTCGGGCCGCCCGGTCATGTAGATGATCGGCAGGATGAGGTTCTCCGCCCGCACCGCCTCGGCCAGAGCCCGGCCGTCCAGGCTGCCGGAGAGCTGCATGTCGGTCAGCAGCAGGCAGATCGACGGGTCCGAGCGCAGCTGCACCAGGGCCGCCTCGCCGCTATCGGCCTCGATCACCACGAAACCCTCGCTCTCCAGAGATTCGGTCAGGGTCATCCGGATCAGAAAATCATCCTCGACGACGAGGATACGTCTCTCGCTCATGCTGGTGGGGTCCCGTCCACTGCGGCTCAATCGCCTGCAATGACCGGAACGCCGCGGGAGCACAAGAACCCCCGCGCGCCCGGCCCGCCGCCCGGGGTTCCGCTTTCGTGCCCGCGCACCAGATGCAGCGCGCACACGCCTGGCCCGCGCGCCGGCGTTTCGTGCTAGGACAGCGTGCCATGATCGACCCGTTCTCGATGCTCGCCGGACAGATCCACGAGGCCGTGGTCCTGCCTGCCCTCTACAGCCTCGACATGATGGCCTGGGACGACGTGGCCTATGGCTGGGTGCTGTTCGCGCTGTATGGGGTTGCCCAGGTGGCCGTCACGCTCGCCATCTGCGCGCCGATGGAGCGCCTGGCACGGCTGGAATCCTGGCCGGACAGCCGGGCGGTGACGGTGGACATTCTCTATACGCTGATCAACCGCATCGGCGTGATGCCGCTCGTGACCTTCGTGCTGTTCTATCAGTTGCAGGTGTGGCTCAGCGGCGTGCTAACCGATCATGGCTACGTGCCGCCGACGCTGGAAGCCGCTTTTCCCGTTCTGATGGGCCATCAGGCACTGACCTTCTGCATCTACGTGCTGGTGCTCGATTGCGCCGATTACTGGCGCCACCGCCTGAGCCATTCCTTCCGCTGGTGGTACGCGCTGCACGCGGTGCATCACGCGCAGCGCCAGATGACCTTCTGGTCGGACGACCGCAACCACGTGGCCGACGACCTGATCGCGTTCTGCTGGTTCCTGGTGCTCGGCCTGCTGATCGGCATCCCGCCGATGCAGTTCCCGCTGATCATCCTGCTGCTGCGCCTGCTGGAGAGCATCAGCCACGCCAATGCGCGCGTCAGCTTCGGCCGGCTCGGCGACCGCCTGCTCATCTCGCCGCGCTTCCACCGCGCCCATCACGGCATCCGCGCCGCCGGGCAGGCGAGCTGCAATTACGGCGCGATCTTTCCGTTCTGGGACATGATGTTCGGCTCGGCCGATTTCGCCCGGCAGTATGCGCAGACCGGCGACCCCTCAGCCGAGGAGGCGATGGCCACCGGCACCTGGTGGGAACAGCAAGCGGCCGGGTTCCGCCGCCTGTTCAGGCGCAAGGCGCAGTCGGTTCCGACCTGAACGCGGCGCCCCCGTGCGGCCAGCCGGCGATGACGCCAGCCAGGCCGCACCGGGGGGCTGGTTCTACCGCTTCCACCAGCCCTTCTTGGCCGGCGAGGTGACCTCGGCGCTGCCGACCAGCACGGGCGGGGGCACGTTGGCCGCTTGTGCGGGCTCGGGCGACGGTGAAGGCTCCGGCTGGGTTGCTTCAGGCTCCGGCGAAGGCTGTTCGGCGACGGGCGCGACGGCGCTCGCCACTGCTGGCGGCGCGGCCGCGGGCTCCGGCGGCAGCGGGGCCGCTTCGGCATCGTCGGCTACCGACAGCGCCTCGGGCGTCACGTCCATCTCGGCAGGCGGCTGCGGTGCATCGGCGACCACGCGCAGCGCCGGCTGCAGCTCGGCCATTTCCAGCGCATCGAAGATGTCCATGCCCGCCATGGCGAACGGATCGGCCGGCGTGGGTCCGCTATAGGGCACATAGGCCGGCTCGGCCGGCAGCGCGGCGGCGCGGTCCGGGGCTTCGCCCTGATCGTCCGAAGCGGCTGCTTCCGGCTCCTCGCCGGGCTTGCGCCGGCGGCGCCCACCGCGGCGGCCGCGCTTGGCGCGCACCGGCTCGCCGTCCGAACTGCCGGGCTCCTGCGGTGAGGCTTCGGCCGCCATGCCGTCCGGCGCGGATTCGGCCGCGGCCTGGGTGGCTTCATCGTGGCCAGGCACCGGCAGGTCGCCCTCGGCCATCGGCCCTTCGGAGAACCGGCCGGCGGGCAGATCGGGCTGCTCGGCGCTGTCCAGCGCCGGGGCGGCTTCGGCGGCCGCCCCGTCCTCGCGCCGGCCGCCCCGGCGACGCCGGCGACGGCGCTTGCGGCGCTGCTCGCCCTCGGCCGCGGTCTCGCCGGGCACATGGTCGGTATCGGTCGTGTAGTCGCCGGCCACGCTGGCCGCCTCGGCTGCGGGCTCGGCCGGGGCGTGGAACACCAGATCGGCTTCGTCCTCGGCCATGTCGGCCTCGCCGGCATCGTCATCGGGCATCGGCTGGGCGGACGGGGCAGGCAGCGCATCCTGCGGCACGGCGGCGCGCAGCCGGTCGATGCGGGTCTGGGCCGGCAGCAGGGTCTCGTCCGGTGCGAAGCAGACGCGCATGCCGTAGCGCGCCTCGATCTCGGTCAGCCGCTCGCGCTTGTTGTTGAGGACGTAGAGCGCCGTCGGGCTGGCGACGTGCACCAGGATCTCGGCCGCGCGGCGCTTGCCGCCCTCCTCCTCGATCTCGCGCAGCACGTGCAGCGCGGCACTCTCGGTGCTGCGCACATGGCCGCTGCCGCCGCATTGCGGGCACACGTTCAGGCTGGTCTCGGCCAGCGACGGGCGCAGGCGCTGCCGGCTGAGCTCGAGCAGGCCGAAATGGCTGATATGGCCGAGCTGGATGCGCGCGCGGTCCTGCCGCAGCGCGTCGGCGATGCGGCGCTCGACCATCGCGTTGTGCTTCTTGCTCTCCATGTCGATGAAATCGATCACGATGAGCCCGGCCAGGTCGCGCAGCCGCAGCTGACGGGCCGCCTCTTCGGCCGCTTCGAGGTTAGTGCGCAGCGCCGTCTCCTCGATGCCGCGCTCGCGCGTGGACCGCCCGGAATTGACGTCAATGGCTACCAGCGCCTCGGTCTGGTTGATCACCAGATAGCCGCCCGAGCGCAGCTGCACGGTCGGTTCCAGCATCGAATCGAGCATCGACTCGACCTGGTTGTGCGCGAAGAGCGGCTGCGCGTTGGCCGGCCAGAGCTGCACCTTTTTCACATGCGTCGGCATCAGCATGCGCATGTAATCGCGCGCAGCGCGCCAGCCCTCGATGCCGTCCACCAGCAACTCGTCGATATCGCGCGAATAGACGTCGCGAATGGCGCGCTTGATGAGGCTGGCTTCCTCATGGATCATCGCCGGCGCCATCGACTCCATGGTCTTCTCACGGATATCGTCCCACAGGCGCAGCAGGTATTCGCCGTCGCGCTTGATTTCGGGTTTAGGGCGGGCGGCGCCGGCGGTGCGCACGATCAGGCCCATGCCGCGCGGGATATCCAGCTCGGCTGTTACTTCCTTCAAGCGGCGGCGGTCGGCGGCTGAGGTGATCTTGCGGCTGATGCCGCCGCCGCGCGGCGAGTTGGGCATCAGCACGCAGTAGCGGCCAGCCAGCGAGATGTAGGTGGTCAGCGCCGCGCCCTTGGTGCCGCGCTCTTCTTTGACGACCTGGATCAGCAGGATCTGCCGGCGGCGGATGACCTCCTGGATCTTGTAGCTGCGCATGAACCGCGAGGGCTGGCGCGGCGCGCGCTGCTCTTCGCCGGTGTCGTGCTCGCCACCCACGGCCTGCGGCGAGGGCCCTTCGCCGCCATTAACCTGGCGCACCCGGGTGCCGCCTTCCGGCTGCTCGGCCGCCTCGTCGGATGCCACAGCATCGGCCTGCCGTTCGGCCAGTTCGGGTGCGATGTCGGGGCCGAGATCGGCCTCCGGCGGCTGCATGGCGCCGGCCTCGGCCTCGCCGTGCCGCACATCTTGCGCCACCAGCAGCGGCTGCGTCTCCAGCCCGGCGCCGGGTTCGTCGGCGGGCATCGCCTCGTCCGGCTCGGTGCCTACAGAGTGCTCGGGTGCATCGGTCTCGGCACCCGCCACCTCGGCTTCGATGCCCGGCGCGCCCTCGTGCTCGATCGTGGGCGCGAACGAGGCGCCGGACTGCGCGGGCTCGTCGTCCTCGTCTTCCTCCTCGGCGCGCGCCTCCTCCTCCTGCATCGCGAGCAGGCGCTGCCGGTCGGCGACCGGGATCTGGTAGTAATCGGGGTGGATTTCGCCGAAGGCCAGGAAGCCGTGGCGGTTGCCGCCGTATTCGACGAAGGCGGCCTGCAGGCTCGGCTCTACGCGGACGACCTTGGCGAGGTAGATATTGCCCTTGAGCTGGCGGCGCGATTGGGTCTCGACGTCGAAATCGGCGAGGCGGTTACCGTCCAGCACCACCACGCGGGTTTCTTCCGCGTGGCTGGCGTCGATGAGCAGGCGTTTGGTCATGAATGAGGCTCCGGGGCCCCGGCGTCGCGCGTCTGCCCGTCTCCTGCAACGGAGGGGGGCGCGCGGCCTGGCGGACCGATTGGGTGAGGTGGCGCAGCCAGGCGCGCAGGCCGAACCGGCGACCGAGGGAGACCGGCCGCATGGCGGCCAAAACGGTGTCCCTCAACTCTGTCGCGGCGCTGCGCTGTGCTGCCATGGCCTTCAAGACGATCGCCCAGGCGGGAAACCGCGCAGGGCTGGGGGTAACTTCCGCGCAATGCGCGATCCGCGCGCGCTTCTGACAAGCTGCACGCCTCGACCACATGCAGCAAAGCCGCCGATGCCGCAAGTGGCCGGCCGGGCCGGCGCGAAACGTTGCGCGCCCCGGACGACCGCGACCGCCGGGGCGCCTCCCACACGACGACTCTCGTCACGCGCAGCCGGCGCGGCCCCGCCTGCTTGTTGCGGGACCACCACATGTCGGATGATTCATCAACGCCTAACGCTGGCTTGCTGCGACCACATGTTAAGCTTCGTGCATGGCAAGCGATCCTGCATTCACCCGCCGGCTGCTGCTGGGGCACGGCCTGGGCGCGGCCTTGCTGCTGCCCGCAACTTCTGCCGCCGCCGGCACCAGGCCGCGCCACCCGGCGCCGGCGCGGGCCGCGCCGCTGGTGGTCATTGACCCCGGGCATGGCGGCAAGGATCCCGGTGCTATCGGTGTCGCCGGCACCTACGAGAAGCACGTGGCGTTCGCCGCCGCCGGCGAGCTCGCCCGCCAGCTGCGCGCCAGCGGCCGCTACCGGGTGGCGCTGACCCGCGAGAATGACATCTTCATCCCGCTGGAAGATCGCGTCGGCGGCGCCCAGGCCAGCAATGCGGCGCTGTTCATCTCGCTGCACGCCGATGCCGTGGCCGATCACCGCGTGCGTGGCGCCAGCGTCTACACCCTGGCGGCGGCCGCATCGGATGCGCAGAGCGCGCAGCTGGCCGACCACGAGAACGCCGTGGACCGGCTCGGCGGGCCGTCCGTCGCCGCCGCCTCGCCGCATGTAGCCGCAATCCTCGCCAGCCTGGTGCGCCACGAGACGCGGGTGGGTTCGGCCCACATGCAGCTGCATGCGGTGGCCGCCCTGGGCGGCAGCGTGCGGCTGCTGGACAACCCGGCCCGGCGCGCCGGCTTCGCCGTGCTCAAGGCGGCCGACATTCCCAGCGTGCTGGTCGAAATGGGCTTCATGTCCAACCCGCAGGACGAGGCCGCATTGTGCCAGTCCGGCCACCGTGCGATGGTCGCGAGCGCCATCCACAAGGCCGTGGACGGATTTTTTGCGGCTCAGGGCCAGCCGCCTCACATCGGTTGAGGCTCCGGCGCGTTTACCGGCCGAGGCACTCCGCCGGTCGGCTTGGCAGCATGGGATGACACACAGATGGACGGGCCACGCGAGCGCTTGATCGTGCCGTCGGGCGAGAAGCCGCCGGCACCCAGGCCGGTGCGCAGGCAGAACCCCGTGCTGGCCTTCATACGCGGCCTGTTCGGGCTGATCTTCGCCGTGGGGCTCGTCGGGGCCATTGCCGCGGCCCTGATCGGCTGGAACGTCTATAGCCGCTATTCAGCCGATCTGCCCACGCTGGACGGCCTGCGCACCTACCAGCCGCCGATGATGAGCCGCGTCTATGCCGGCGACGACCGGCTGATGGCCGAACTGGCCAGCGAACGCCGCATCTCCGTGCCGTTCAGCGCCATCCCCGACCGCCTGACCCGCGCCTTCATCGCCGCCGAGGACCAGAATTTCTACACCCACAAGGGTGTCGATCCGTTCGCCATCGCGCGCGCCGCGTTTACCGACCTGCAGCACATGGGTGACGGCCGCCGCCCGGTTGGCGCTTCGACGATCACCCAGCAGGTGGCCCGCAACATGGTGCTGGGCTCCGACGAGCTGAGCAAGGAGCGCAAGTTCCGCGAGATCCTGCTGGCACTGCGCATCGAGCACGTGCTGACCAAGCAGCGGATCCTCGAGCTGTATCTGAACCAGATCTATCTCGGCCAGGGCGCCTACGGCGTGGTGGCCGCCGCGCAGACCTATTTCAACAAGCCGCTCGACCAGCTCAGCGTCGGCGAGGCGGCCATGCTGGCGGCGCTGCCGAAATCGCCGAGCAACTACAACCCGTTCCGCTTCCCTGAGGCGGCCAAGACGCGCCGTGACTGGGTGCTGGACCGCATGGTGGAGACCCACGCGATCACCGCCGAGCAGGCGCGCGCCGGCCAGGCCGAGCCGCTGACACCGAACAAGTATCGCGCGCCGGAGACCGTGCCCGGCGGCGAGTGGTTCACCGAGGAAGTGCGCCGCCAGCTGGTGCTGCGCTTCGGCCAGGACCAGGCGACCGAAGGCGGGCTGATCGTGCACACTAGCCTCAATGCCGGCCTGCAGGCGCAGGCCGATACGGCCCTGCGCGCCGGCCTGATGCACTATGACCGCGCGCATGGGGGCTGGCGCGGCCCGGTGGCGCGCATCGGCAGCATGGCGGCACTTGCCGGCGACTGGGCGGACGCGCTGGGCCGCGTGCCCAAGCCCGCGGGCATGCTGCCCAATTGGCGCATCGGCGTGGTGCTCGACGATACGGGGTCGGGCGCCCGCATCGGCTACCTGCAACCGCGGCCTTCCGGCGATGCGGCCGAGGCGCGCACCGGCGAGGTGGCACTGGCCGATCTCGGCTGGGCCCGCCCCGTGCTCTCGGGCGGCGGCATCGGCGCGAGCCCGCACCGCATCGCCGACGTGCTTTCGCCCGGCGATATCGTGATGGTGGAGCCGCAGGACGGCAGCACCGAAATGCGCATCGGCAGCGGCCGCGCGCGTGGCCACGCGCGTGCGCAGCTCGTCAGCCTGGACCGGCTGCTGCTGCGCCAGATCCCGAAGGTGGAGGGCGCGCTCGTCAGCCTGGACCCGCGCACCGGCCGCGTGCTCGCCATGTCCGGCGGCTGGAGCGGTGCGGCGGGCAAATTCAACCGCGCCACCCAAGGTCAGCGGCAACCCGGCAGCTCGTTCAAGCCGTTCGTTTATCTCACCGCCATGGAACAGGGCATCTCGCCCAGCGCCCGCTTCGAGGACGAGCCGTTCTCCATGGGCGACTGGCATCCGGAGAACTACGAGCTGACCTATGGCGGCCCGACGTCGCTGCGCGTGGCGCTGGAGCAGTCGCTCAACCTGGTCACCGTGCGCGTGGCCGCGCATATCGGCATGGATGCGGTGGCCAAGAACGCGATCGCTTTGCACATCTACGATTCCATGCCGCGCGTGCTGCCGGCGGCCCTGGGCGCGGTGGAGACCACCGTGATGCGCGAGGCCGGTGCCTATGCCGCGCTGGCCGAAGGCGGCCGCGAGATCGTGCCCAGCCTGGTCGATTCGGTGCAGGACCGTGACGGCCACGTGATCTGGCGGCCGACCGGCCTGGTGATCGGCGCCGGCGACCCGGCCCAGCCGCCCACGCTAAACGATCCCCGCGCGCAGGTGGCCGACCCGCAGAGCGCGTTCCAGGTGGTCAAGATGATGGAGGGCGTGGTGCGCTACGGCACCGGCCGCCCGGTCGGCGCCGGCATCGACCGGCCGATCGCCGGCAAGACCGGCACCACGCAGAACTTCAACGATGGCTGGTTTGCCGGCTTCACGCCCGACCTCGTCACCGTCGTGTGGGTGGGCTTCGACAACCCGCAATCGCTCGGTGAGAAGCAGGACGGCGCGCATGTGGCCGGCCCGATCTGGCACGATTTCATGGTCAGCGCGCTGGCCAGCCATCCGGCGCTGGATTTCCGGGTGCCCGATGGCGTGGAGCTCGCCCGCTGGGGTTGCGGCCGCCACGAATGCATCGATGCCTTCAAGCCGGACCAGGTGCCGGGTTCGGGCAGCCACGGCAGCGGCGGCGGCGGCGAGAACACCGCCGTGAGCACGGTAGCGACCGACAGCCCGGTCGAGATGGTCAACCCCGATCCGGACGCACCGCCACCGCCCCCCAAGCCGCAGACCGGCACCGGCGTGGACTCGGGTGTGGGCGGCCTCTACTGAGCGCACGGCGCCGCAGTTCCAATTCATCCACGAGGTCCGACCACCACCATGGCAGCCGAAGCAGACACGCTCGAAGAGCAGATCACCCAATCCGTCGCCCTGCTCCGGAGGCATCTTTGACTGGGATGTCGCAACGGCGCGCCTCGAGGAGCTGAACCACCAGGTCGAAGACCCGGCGCTGTGGAACGACGCCGAAGCCGCGCAGAAGATCATGCGCGAGCGCAACCGCCTGGCCAGCGGCATCGAGGGCCTGCGCAAGCTGGAAGCCGACGTTGCCGACGCGCTCGGGCTGATCGAGATGGCCGAAGCCGAAGCCGAGCCGGCGATGGTGAGCGAGGGGATCGAGGCGCTGCGCACCATCGCCGCCGAGGCCAAGCGCCAGGAGATCCTCGGCCTGCTTTCGGGCGAGGCGGACGGCAATGATTGCTTCGTGGAACTCAATGCCGGCCAGGGCGGCACCGAGGCGCAGGACTGGACCGAGATGCTCATGCGCATGTATTCGCGCTGGGCGGAGCAGCACGGCTTCCGCGTGGAGATGCTCGAAGCCAGCGAGGGCGAAGGCGCCGGGCTGAAATCCGTCACCCTGCAGGTGAGCGGGCCCAACGCCTATGGCTGGCTGAAGACCGAGGCCGGCGTGCACCGCCTGGTGCGTATCAGCCCGTTCGATGCCGCGGCCCGTCGGCAGACCAGCTTCGCCAGCGTGTGGGTGTATCCGCTGGTCGATGACAGCATCGAAATTGAGATCCGCGACGCCGATCTGAAGGTGGACACGTTCCGCGCCTCGGGCGCCGGCGGCCAGCACGTCAACAAGACGGAAAGTGCCATCCGCATCACCCACATGCCGACCGGCATCATCGTGGCGTGCCAGACCGACCGCAGCCAGCACCGCAACCGCGCCACCGCGATGGGCATGCTGAAAGCGCGGCTGTACGAGGCCGAGCTGCAGAAGCGCGAGGCTGCTTCCGCGCTGACCGAAGCCGGCAAGACGGAAAACAGCTGGGGCCACCAGATCCGCAACTACGTGCTGGCCCCGTATCAGCTGGTCAAGGATCTGCGCACCGGCGTGGAAAAGGGCAATCCCGGCGCCGTGCTCGATGGCGACATCGACGATTTCATGGCGGCCGCGCTCGCCGCCCGCGTCGGTGCCACGCGCAGCGAGGCATCCGCGCAGGCCAAGTGACGCGGTTTGCGGGGCCAATGAACCCTGCTGCCGTAGTGGCCCGGGGCGTTTCGCCCGCCGCTACAACCCGCGCCGGCGTGGGCAGGCCGCTGCGTGGCAAACCGCCGCGGCCCTCGCGCAACACATACTCACTTTCATGTGAACAAAACTTGCGGTTGTGTTTACCGCGTGTAACAGTGCTCCCGACGAAACGAATG
The DNA here is from genome assembly GCA_963751795.1 of uncultured Alphaproteobacteria bacterium. Taxonomy (GTDB): domain Bacteria; phylum Pseudomonadota; class Alphaproteobacteria; order Acetobacterales; family Acetobacteraceae; genus BOG-908. The sequence continues at coordinate 267,244 of CAVVVI010000003.1, read as the reverse complement.
CGCTCTCTTTCTGCGGCGGGTGACGTGACAGACTGGTCTGATGTTGAATTTGCCGCCCCGCCTTCGGCCAGCCGTAAAGCCCGGGATTTCCTGCCCACACTGACCGATGCGCTCACCTGCTGGGATTTCCTGGCCTGTGCGCTCGCCGGGCAGGCTGCGCTCTCGCTGTATGCGCGCTATGCGCTGGGTGCGTCGCTGGATGTTTCCGCCTCCGGGCCGTTCTGGCGCGACATCCTGTTCGGCAGCCTGATCGCGGCATTGATGCTGCGCGCCAAGGCGGCCGATCTGCACCCCAGGTTGAACAGCACCGCCAAGATCGTGTTGATAGCGGAACGGAACTGCGCAGCCGCGTTCACCGTGCTGATCGTGGTGGGCGTGGCCACGCGCGCCACCAACGATCTAGCGCGGCTGTGGCTGGTCACCTGGCTGGGCCTGTTCGCCGCCATCGTTGGCGGCACACGCTTCGCCGCGGGCCGCTATCTGGCCCACCTCCAGCAGCGCGGGTCGCTACGCGAAGCGGTGGCGATCGTGGGTGCCGCGGGCGCCAGCCATCGCATGGCGCAGCGCATCGCCGGCGAGGCGGATGTGGTCGGCCTGTTCGGCGCCGAGGCCCAAGCGGGCGGCGATGACGGGCTGGATCGGCTGATGGCGCTGGGGCGCGGCGGCGGCGTGCATTCGGTGATCCTGGCCCTGGAGCGGGGCCGGCACGACGGCGCGGCGCAGATCATCGAGCGGCTGAAATCGCTGCCCGTGCAGGTGGCCATCTGCCCCGACGAGATATGGAACCCGCAGGCCGCACCGCAGATGCGCATGCTGGGCGGCATGCCGATGACGGTGGTGGCCGACCGACCGATCAACCGGTGGGACCTGCTGATCAAGACGATGCTCGACAAGGCCGGGGCGCTGGTGCTGATCGCGCTGCTCTCGCCGCTGCTGCTGGCGATCGGCCTGGCCGTGGCCGCCAGCAGCCCGGGCCCGGTGATCTTCCGGCAGACGCGCCGCGGCTGGTGCGGGCGCGACTTCACCATCTTCAAGTTCCGCACAATGCGCACCGGCGCGGGCCCCGCACGCCAGACGGTGCGGGGCGATCCGCGCTGCACGTCGCTCGGCCGCTTCCTGCGTGCCAGCAGCCTCGACGAGCTGCCGCAACTCTGGAACGTGCTCTGCGGCGACATGTCGCTGGTGGGCCCGCGCCCGCATGCCGAAACGCTGCACGATATCGATCGGGCCGGGCGGGAGATCGTCTCCGAATACGCGCAGCGCCACCGCGTCAAGCCGGGCCTGACCGGCTGGGCGCAGGTAAATGGCGCACGCGGCGCCACCGCGTCGTTGGCGCAGCTGCGCCGTCGGGTCGATTACGACCTATACTACATCGAGAACTGGTCGCTGCTGCTGGACATGCGCATCCTGCTGCGTACCGGTATTATGTAGCACCCGCCACCACGGCGGGGCTGCCTGCTGCGGCATGCGCGGGCCACATGGTGACCACCATGTGTGAGGCGGTGCAGCATACACCTATCGACGGACGTTTCGGTGCCGGGGTAGGGTGTTGGCAATGCGTTGGGACATCCGAATCACTATTTACGCGCTGTTTGCGGGCGCAGCTTTGGCAGTCTCCTTAATGGCCGCTGCAATCAGACTTCATTTTGACGGCGCGTTCGGTGCGCTGTGCTTATGGGGTGGGTTGGCACTTTTTGTTATCCTAGCGATGGCGGCTCTTCGGGAAGGGCTGCTAGGGGAAAGACTTCTGTCATCATCGGGACATGGTAGGCGCGTGACAAGTCTTTACGGGATGCTTTTCAGCGGTATCGTTTTTATGATTTTCATGTTCATTTATTTGGCAGCCCTTTGGCGCGGGGCGGTTGCGACTGACACTCAAGCACCGCATCCGGCGGTGTCTCAAAACGCAGTACAGACGACACCGTCGGTCCCGACAGCGCTCGATCAACGTCCGTTGTCGGAAACTAACCCTGTTCTTTTTGCCATTATTGACGACTCAGAAATCGGGAAAGAGTTCACAGATAAAGCGTTGGACTATTTCAACAACATTAGGAAGCAGGAAAACCCCGTTCAAGCCGATGCGATGCTCCAACCTTATTACGGTTTAATGATACGTTTCGATGGCGTCTTGGACAATTTGAATATCACGGCAACAGATGAGTTTTATGGTGTCGGCATAAATTTTAAGGGTGGTTTTATAAACGGAGGTATGCTGTTGATTTGTCGTTATCCGCTTAAATACAAAAATTACATCGCGAGACTAAGTGCCAATCAGCCAATGTCAGGTATAGGAACTATAGGTAAACTCGGTTCCATTTCTCTTGAACTTAACGGCTGCCACCCTACAAGTCCCCAAGCTGCACCCCTTCCAGCTCCAACGCCGCCACCACAGCCAGAAAAAAAGTAGCCGCAAACGTGCCCCGGCTAAGCTTACTGGTGATCGAAGCTTCAGTTTCTTCCAGCCCGTGCTCCTTTAGCTTCTCGGCTAAGTGGGCGTAGGTCACACCCGCTCGTTTCATCTCGGCTTTCAAGAAGCGAGACGCCTTGCTCGCCAGCTCCTTCTCCGTTGCCGCTATCCCCATAATGGCCTCCCTTGTCGAGCAATCGACAGAAAGCCATCATATATGAAAGGTAGCTGTTGTAAACGCCAGCATATCCTGTCATATTCGCGAGGTAGCAAGCGGATACGACAGAATGTCTTCTCACTTCCTCCTCTCTGCCAAGGCCCGCACGCTCTCCCTGGCGACGGTCCTTCGTATGACGGACGTGCAGGCTGAGAAGCTGTTCGCCTCCCTTCGCTGGACAGAGACGCAAGGCAAGGCTGTATGCCCGCATTGTGGTTGCCCCACCTGCTACGAGGCTCGCCGCCCGAACGGCGCCCTGCGCTTCCGCTGCAAGGCTTGCCGCAAGGATTTCAGCCTTACCAGCGGCACCCTGTTCGCGTTCCACAAGCTGCCGCTGCAAACCTACCTCGCCGCCATCGCCATTTTCTGCAATGAGGTGAAGGGCAAGTCTGCTCTGGCGCTGAGCCGCGATCTGGATGTGCAGTACAAGACGGCGTTCGTGCTGTCTCACAAGCTGCGCGAGGCGATGGCTTCCGAGGTCAAGGGCTACCAGCTCGGCGGGCCGGGCAAAATCGTGGAGATCGATGGCGGATACTTCGGGGGCTACATCAAGCCCGCCAACCACAAGGCAAACCGGGTAGATCGCCGCCTCGCCCGCAACCAGAACGGCAAGCGCCAGTGTGTCGTTGTGATCCGCCAGCGCGACGGCCACGTGCTGCCCGCCGCCTTCCGGTCAGAGGGTGCGGCCCTGTCGTTCATTCGCAACCGGGTCGCCCGCGAGACTGAGATCATGGTGGACGAAAGCAGCGCTTGGAACGATCTCAGCGCCCGCTACGTGGTGAAGACCATCAATCACCAGCTCGCCTACTCGGATGCCGGCGCCTGCACCAACGGCGCGGAAAGCTTCTTCTCTCGTATGCGCCGCGCCGAGCAGGGCCATCACCACCACATCAGCGGCGTCTATCTCGGCCGCTATGCCCAGGAGAGCGCGTGGCGCGAGGATCACCGCCGCGTGGATAACGGCGCCCAGGCGCGCGGCGTAGTCACGCTGGCCCTGGCTGCCAAGCCCAGCGTGGACTTCTGCGGGTATTGGCAGCGGGCAAACTAGTTTTCCTTGTCGCCATTTCCGCTCTTTCCGACGGCGATACCGATCGTAAGAGTTAAAGCACTTGTCAAAGCGGTAAGCAGGTGTTCCGCCATTGGTAAAACCGTCTTGATGAAAATACCGATGAAGAAAACAACGATGATGACAAATGCAATCAACATTGAAAGAAATACAGACGCAGCATGCGTTTTGTCGTCAGTGCCATAATGGAATATTTTCAGATTCATATAGAACACACGTCCATGCGCGCCTGAAGGACTAGTCCAATCAAGTCCTTTGCGTGTGTCTCTATCTGGTTCATCAAGAGTTATGCTTGACGGCTCAGGGATTTGCGGCGGCAGCGGTCCTAAGTCGGGCAAGCTTCGCCTCAAAAACAGATTTAATTAGATCGTTCGGTATCGTCGGCTTATTATCAAGGCTTCCGTATTGTTCCTTGACAATAGTCCATGGCTCTCCCACCGCGTGTGTGGAGTTTGATAGTTGTATTCCTGTGAAACGCTTGTGGGTTTCCCACACTCCTTTAATAAATTCCTTTTGACTCTCGGATTCTACGCGCGGAGTTACGAAACCGAATCCGCCGTTCTTCACCTGCACACGCACTAATTCCGTACTAACTGGCTGCTTTCCGAACTTTGCAGTTTGTGAATACACATCGCGGACGACCGGTCCCCAAGGCCAAGCCTCAAAGTCCTCATCAAAAAGTGGCATTCCATTGATAGCAAGAGACCACGCATGCCCGTAAAACAGAAGCTTCTGAAGCTTCATTTGGGTGATCGGTGGCACACTCGGCTCTGCCCAACCGAGTCGTAAGAACTCGTTCCCTGCGGCAGCCGCCGAACCCATGTCAATCCCCAAATGTTCTCGTTACGTGCTTAGAGCCTGCCCACCGATACAACAATCTGTGGCCGTTTCGCAACGCACGAAATGTTGGGGCAGGAGGCGCTCGATTGCCCTACGTCCATCGCCTCACCGGTAGGAAGCCAATCACGTAAAGAGGTTGGGCCGCCACCCTAAGCTGTCAACCGCCACTCTCTAGCCAGCCCAGCCCCATGCCGACACTCGGCGTTGCCGCGTATCCGCATATACCGAAGGCAGGCCCCCACCCGCTTGCCTGTGGCAGCCCGTAGCGCCTTGTCACCGGGCTCTATCTGGCGCTGGGTTATGACCGCCGCCTGGATGGCTCGCACGGTCATCCAGTCCTCGCCAGCGTCGCGCAACACGGCATACACGGCCTTACTCATGTCTCCGTAAGACGCAGGCCGAACGCTAGGCGGTCGGCTAACCCGCGCTTGAGAGAAGTCGAAGTCGGGCTGGAAAAGCCGGATGGAGGCTTCTACGGCGGCCAGGTTGGCTTGCAGCACTTTGAGCGCGTTGTGGTGCACCGCGATCTCGCCCGCAACGTCGGCCCACTTACGGGTCAGGCCATCGACAACTTGTTGGTATTGCATGGGCTACACGTAGGCGGCGGCGCCCGATTTCGCTGGTACGGTGTGGTGGCGGGTGCTACATAATACCGCTGCGTACGCCGCTGTGCCTGGTCGGGGACAACGCGTTTTGAGCCTGTTCCAGTCGCGCCAGGCGCTGCGGCCGGCAGCCTTGTCCGCCAGCCCCGCGCGCCATGGCGCGGCCATGCACGCGCCTGCCTGCCAACCCTCGCCGGCCGCCCTGCATCTGCTGGCCGAGGTGCTGGCGCGCGTCAGCACCGTCGCGCGCCCAATCGTCCACGTGGTCGCTGCCGGCGGCCAGGCCAAGCCGGCCGGCATGGCGCTGGATTTCGCCGCGGCGGCGGCCACCAGCTATGGGCGCACGCTGCTCGTCTCCTCCAATGGCGGGGCCGCTGCCGAAGCGCCCGGCACGCGCGGCCTCTCCTGGCTGATGGCCGATTTCAGCGGCCAGCCGCCGGACGGGCTGACGCCTGATACGCTGGTGCCGGGCCTGTATTACGCCAGCCTGAACCTGGCCCGGCCTGGCCCGCCCGAACCGCCCGTCGCGGAATGGCTCGCCGCACCGCAGGCGTTCCGAATGATCATCATCGAAAGCCCCTCCATCAGCGCTGATCCCCGCACGCTGGCCACCGTGGCGCACGGCCACGGTGTCGTCCTGGCGGTTGCCGCCGGCCAGACCACGCTGGCCGAGATCCGTACGGCGTCGCGCCAGCTTGCCGCGGCCGGCATCGTCCTGCTCGGCACCGTGCTGCACGGCGCGCCCACGATCGGGTTCGGCCCGAGACGCCGCCGGGCCGCCTGATGCCGGCCGGCCAGCCGGGAGCCTGCGCGGTGTGGCTCGCCACCGCCGCCATCGCAGCCGAATTATGCGTCAGTGCCAACCTGCTCACCTGGGCCGGCGTGCCCTACGTGACGGATGGCGGCGCCCTGCCGCTGAAGCTGCATCCGGGCACCAGCCTGCTGGTGGCCGCCACCGCCGCCGCCTTGGCCCAGGGCGGCACGGCCTGGCTGCAGCGGGCCGGCACACAGCTCTGGCTGTTCACCGCCGCAGTCGCCGGCTGCCTGATCAGCCTGGCGCTGCTCTCGGGCACCTCCAACCTGATCGTGCTGCTCGACACTTTCCTGCCGGCCGGGCTCGCGGCAGCCGTGCTGGGCAGCGCATCCGATGCGGCGCGGCAGCGGCTGCGCAGCATGATGCAGCTGCTGCTGGCGCTCAACGCCGCTCTGGCGCTGGCCGAGATGGCGGCGCAGGCGACGCTGGTCCCGCTCTATCTCAACGGCAACGCCTACCACCCGCTCACCGCCGATTTCCGGCCCACCGCTTTATTCGACCACCCCCTGACCGGCGCGCTGATGACGATGATCGGCCTGGCGCTGGCGCCGCGCGGCAGGCTGGCCGGCATTGCCTATCGCTGCCTGCTCGGCGCCGCGCTGCTGGCGTTCGGCGGCCGTACGGCGCTGGCCGTCACCCTGGCGACCGCAGCAGTGCTGGGCTTCCGCCGCGGCGCGCGGCTGGTGCTGTCGCGGCACCGCCGTGCGGGCTGGGCCATGCTGGCGGCCGCCGGTGCCGCCCTGGTCGGCGTCGGGCTGGGCGCGGCCGCACTCGCCGCCGGGCTGGGCGACCGCCTGGCCGGCCATCTCTACTGGGATGCCAGCGCGCAGGTCCGGCTCGCGCAATGGGAAATACTGGGGCAGCTCGACACCGCACAGCTGCTGTTCGGCACGCCGCGCGAGGCGCTGCTGGCCGATCTGAACGCGCTGCGGCTGGCCACCGGCGTCGAGGTGATCGAGAATTTCTGGCTGCTGATGGCCGTCAGCCTGGGGGCGATCGGCTTTCCGCTGTTCCTGGCCGGCCTGGGCGCCCTGTGCGCCTGGTGCTGGCAGCGCACCGATTTGCAGGGCCGCGCGCTGCTGATCGGCACGCTGCTGGTGGCGTCATCGAGCAACTCGCTCGGCCGCAAATCGACCGTGCTCGTGTGCCTGGTAGCCGCCCTTGTCTGCCTGCCGCGCCGCCGCGCCGCGGGCCGCCTGCCCGCCCTGCCGCTCGCCGCGCAGGCCCAACCGGCATGACCGCGCTGCGCCTCGCCTTCTACATGCACGATCTCTCCGGCGGCGGCGTGGAGCGGATGCGCCTGTCGCTGATCGGCGAACTCCGCGCGCGCGGCCACCACGTCACGCTCGTGCTGGGCCGCAAGCAGGGCGCCCTCGTGCCGCTGTTGCCGCACGACCTGCCGGTCATTGCCCTCGACAGCACCGGCATGCTGCCGAGCGTCCGCCCGCTGGCGCGCGCGCTGCGCAGCCTGCGGCCCGATGTGCTGGTCGCCAGCCTGGACCACAACAACGTCACCGCCCTGCTCGCCGGCTGGCTCGCGCGCACCGGCACGCGGGTGGTAATCTGCCAGCACAACGCGCTGTCGGCCGAGCGCGCGGCCGGCTGGCGTTACCGGGCGGTGCCGTGGCTGTACTGGCTGCTGCAACGGCGCGCGCACGGCATCGTCGCCGTGAGCCGCGGCGTCGCCGACGATCTGGCGGCGGTCACCGGCATCCCGCGGGCGCGCATCACGCCGATCTACAACCCGGTCGTCACGCCGGACTTGCCCGCATGCTGCGCCGGCCCGGCGCCGCATCCCTGGCTGGCCCAGGCCGCCGATCCGGTGCTGGTGTTCGCCGGCCGGCTGACGCCGCAGAAGGATCCCGGGCTGCTGCTGGAAGCCTTAGCGGCACTCGCCGCAGGGCGCCCGCTGCGCCTGGTGCTGCTCGGCGCCGGCCCGCTCGAGGGTGCGCTGCGGGAGCAGGCCGCGGCGCTGGGTATCGCCGACCGGGTGCTGTTCGCCGGTTTCCAGGCCGATCCGCTGCCCTGGATTGCGCGCGCGGCCTGCCTGGTGCTGCCCTCCCGCTACGAAGGGCTCGGCAACGTGCTGATCGAGGCTCTGGCCTGCGGCACGCCCGTGGTGGCTACCGATTGCCCGCACGGCCCGGCGGAAATCCTGCAGGGCGGCACGTTCGGCGCCCTGGTGCCGCCCGGCGACGCGCCGTCCCTGGCGGCTGCCATCGCCCGCACGCTCGACACGCCGCCCGACCGCGCTGCCTTGCGCAGCCGCGCCGCCTGCTTCACCGCCGAAGCCTGCGCCGACGCCCACCTGGCGCTGTTCGCGACCCTGCCACGGCGCGGCACCGTCGTCTTCGGCCTGCCGCTCAGTCCGCTTTCGGCCGATCAGGTCGTGGCACAAATGCTTGGCCGGCAAGCCGCCGGCGTGCGGCTCGTCGTGACACCCAACATCGACCATGTGCGCCTGCTGCGGCAGCCAGGCTTTGCCGCCGCCTATCGCTCCGCGCACCTCGTCTGCCCGGACGGCTTTCCGGTGCTGCTCTACGCCCGGCTGCGCGGCCTGGCGTTGGCACGGCGCGTCACCGGCTGCGAGCTGTTCGCCCGCCTGGCCACCGATCCGGCGATGCGCACCCGCCGCCTGACCATCGTGGTGGAGGCCGAGGCCACGCGCGCAGCCGTGCTGCGCTGGGCCGCCGCGCAGGGCCTGGCCGATTGCCACGCGATCACCGCGCCGGCGGGCCTGGGCAGCGATGCCGCGGCGCAGGCCCGCCTCGCCCAGGCGATCGGCAGCACCACGCCCGATATTGTTGTCATGACGCTCGGCGCCCCGGTCAGCGAGGTCTTCGTCCACACCCATCGCGCCGCGCTGGGCGATTGCTGGGCGCTCTGCGTCGGCCAGGCGGTGCGCATCCATCTCGGCCTGGTGCAGCGCGCGCCGCCGGCCTGGCAGCGCCTCGGCCTGGAGTGGCTGTGGCGCATCCGGCAGGAGCCGGCCCGGCTGACCGGCCGTTACGTCCGCGCGCTGCTCTATTTTCCGCTCGCCATCCTGGCCGATCTCCGCGCGAGCCTGGCTACCGCGCGTTAGCCGCCGGGTGGGTTCGCCGCCATACGGCCAGCAGTTGGGCCTGATCCACCGCCGTGTAGCGCTGCGTTGTGGACAGGCTGGCATGGCCCAGCAGCTCCTGGATGGCGCGCAGATCGGCGCCGCCTGCCAGCAGATGGGTGGCAAAGGCGTGGCGCAGCGCGTGCGGTGTCGCGTGCTCCGGCAGGCCGGTCGCCCGGCGGAACTGCCGCAGCGTGCGCTGTGCCACCCCGGCGTTCAACCGCCCGCCGCGCACGCCGGTGAACAGCGGTGCCGCGGGGTCGGCGCCCTGCGGGTGCAGTGCCAGCCAGCGCGCCACCGCCTCGCTGACGGCCTCCAGCACCGGCACCAAACGCTGCTTGCCCCCTTTGCCGGTCACCAGCAGCGGCCGTCCGGCGCGCGGGGCGGCGGCGACATTCAGCGACAGCGCCTCGGCGATGCGCAGGCCGCAGCCATAGAGCAGCGTGAACAGCGCAACGTCGCGGGCCTGCGTCTCGGCGGTGTCGCTAGCCTCGCCGATATCCTCGGCCACGGCGCGGGCCTGGGCGGGGCCGAGCGCGCGCGGAATGGGCGGGCTCACTTTCGGAGTGCCGAGCAGGCCGGCGGCCAGGTTGCTGACGCCGTGCCGCCGCGCGAGGTAGCGGTAGAAGCTGCGGATCGCCGAGAGGTGGCGCGCGCGCGTGCGGTTGCCGCAGCCTTCCGCCGCTTCGGCCGCCAGCCAGGCGCGCAGATCGGCCTCACGCAAAGCCGCCAGCGCGCCCAGCCTCGGCTCGGCGCCGAGATGCGCGGTGAGGAAGCCGATCAGTGCCGCGAGATCACGCCCATAGGCCTGCACCGTCAGTGGCGATGCCCGCCGCTCCAGCGCCAGCCAGTCCAGGAAAGCGACCCGGAGGTCGTCTGCCGAGGGTTCCACGCAGCGCCTCCCGCGCCGTTGTGCTTGCCATCGTAACGCATGTGCGCGCGGGAAGCGGCGTGCATCGCCAGGGTGTTGCAGCCGGGCCACTACGGCTACACTGCACCGCAATGCCCAACGCCCCCTTCCCGGTCGCGCCCGAAGACATCTCCGCCGTGCTGTCGCAGGCGCTCGCCGAACACGCCGGCCCGGGCTCGCGGCCCTCGCGCGATGCCGCCCTCACCGCCGTCCGTCGCCACCTTGCCCGTATCCAGCTCGACGTGCGCGAGGCGTTCGAAACCTACCGGATGGCCGGGGTGGAGGCCGCGCAGCGCCTGGCCGCGCTCACCGACGGCGTGGTGCGCGTGCTGTTCACCCATGCCGCCGCCGAAGTGGGCGGGCTGGCCGACCCGGTCGCGGTCGCGGCCACCGGCGGCTACGGCCGCTCCATGCTGGCGCCGTTCAGCGATATCGACCTGATCTTCCTCGCCCCCGAGGCGCCCGCGCCGGCCACGCTGCGCGCCATCGAATACATGCTGTATTTCATGTGGGATCTCGGCCTGAAGGTGGGCCACGCCACACGCTCCATCAGCCAGTGCCTGGCCGATTCGGCCGCCGACCTCACCATCCGCACCAGCCTGCTCGATGCGCGCCTGCTCACCGGCGATGCCGCCCTGTTCGCCGCCTTCCAGACCGCCTTTGCCAGCGCGGGGGAAGCGGCCGGTGCTGCCGCCTTCGTGGCCGGCAAGCAGGCCGAGCGGCAGGCCCGCCACCGCCGCTACGGCGAGAGCGCCTATCTGGTCGAGCCCAACATCAAGGAAGGCCATGGCGGCCTGCGCGATCTGCAGACGCAATACTGGATGGTGCGCGCCGCCTATGGCGCGTTCACGCCCAACGAGCTCGTGCTGCCCGGTGCCGCCAGCGAGGCGCTGGGCCTGCTGCAGCCGCAGGAGATTCGCCGGCTGCGCCGCAGCTGGGACTTCCTGTGGACCGTGCGCTTCCACATGCATTACGTCAGCGGCCGCGCGGAAGACCGGTTGACCTTCGATCTGCAGCCCGTCGTCGGCGCCCGTATGGGCTACACGCGCCACGGCATGCAGGACGGCGTGGAGCGCTTCATGCGCCACTACTTCCTCACCGCGCGCGACGTGACGCGGCTGACGCTGGTGGTCGAGCCCGTCATCGTGCGCCACGCGTTGGGCGAGCCGGCGGTGCAGGTGGAAACCGACCGCGCGCTGCTGGAAGCGGGCTTCATGCTGGCCGATGGCCAGATCATGCCGGGCCGGCCGGACGATTTCGCCCGCGAGCCGGTGCGCATGCTGCGCATGCTGCGCCTGGCGCGCGCGCGCCGCCTGCGCCTGCATCCGCTGGCCCTGCGCGCGATGATCCGCCACGAACGTGCCGCCGTGGCCCTGCGCGGCAATGCCGAGGCCGGCGAGATCTTTCTCGATCTGCTGTGCGGCCAGAATCCCGACGGCAAGCCGGACGGCGCGCACTGGCTCTCCATCCTGAACGAGACCGGCGTGATCGGCCGCATGCTGCCCGACTGGGCGCGCGTGGTCGGCCAGATGCAGTTCGACACCTACCACATCTTCACCGTGGACGAGCACACGATCGAGGCCGTGCGCATCCTCAACGCGCTGGAACGCGGCAAGCTGACCGACGTGGCGCCAGTGGCCAGCGGCATCATCGAAGACCTGCAATCGCGTCGCGCGCTGTACATGGCCATGCTGCTGCACGACGTGGCCAAAGGCCGCGGCGGCGACCATTCGATCCTGGGCGCCGAGATCGCCACGCAGGTATGCCCGCAATACGGCCTGACCGGCGAGGAAACCGAGACCGTCTCATGGCTGGTGCTGCATCATCTGCTGCTCAGCCAAACCGCGTTCAAGCGCGACATCGATGATCCCAAAACCATCTTCGACATCGCCGAGGCGATCCAGTCGCCAGAACGACTGAAATTGCTGCTGGTGCTGACGGTGGCCGACATGCGCGCCGTCTCGCCCAAAGTATGGAACGGCTGGAAGGCGACGCTGCTGCGCGAACTCTATGCGCGCGTGGCCGAAGTGCTGGCCGGCGGGCTATCGACCACCGAGCGCGACGTCCGCGTCAAACGCGCGCGCGCGGCGGCCGACGACATCCTGATCGCCGCCGGCTGGGAGGAAGCCGACCGCGCGTTCTTCGCCGGCCTCGGCTATCCCGGCTATTGGCTGTCGTTCGATCCGGAAACCCACGCCCGCCACGCGGCCCTGGTGCGCGACGCCGAATCGCGCGGCGCGCCGCTGACGGTGGTGACCGAGCCCAGCCACGCCCGCGCGGTGACCGAAATCACCGTCTATGCCACCGACCATCCCGGCCTGTTCAGCCGCATCGCGGGCGCGCTGGCCGTGGCCGGCGCCAGCATCGTGGACGCGCGCATCCACACCATGACGAATGGCCGCGCGCTGGACACGTTTTGGGTGCAGGACGCCGCAGGCGGTGCCTTCGACCAGCCGCACCGCATCGCCAAGCTGGCCGTGCTGATCGAACAGGCGCTGAGCGGCAGCCTGCGGCTGGACGACGCCATCCCCAAGCTCGGCCAGGCGCTGGTCGGCCGCCGCATGCGCGCCATCCACGTGCCGCCGCGCGTGGTCGTCGATAACCGCGCGTCCAACAGCTACACGGTGCTGGAGGTGAACGGCCGCGACCGGCCCGGCCTGCTGCACGACGTCACCTCGGCCATCAGCGAGCAGGGGCTGCAGATCGGCTCGGCGCACGTGACCACCTACGGCGTGCGCGCGGTGGATGTGTTCTACGTGAAGGACGTGTTCGGCCTGAAGATCGAGAACGAGCGCAAGCTGTCCGGGCTGAAAGACGCGCTGCTGGTGGCACTGGACGAAGCCGACCCGGTGGTGCCCACACCCATGCGGCCGGTGCGCAAGCTGGAAGCCTGAGCCAAGCCCGCCTGCCGGACCGCCGACTTTTGCCATTGTGTCACAAAACCGCAATCCTCCCATTGCTGTAAAAGGGAGAACACCATGCATACCGGACGTCAGCCGAAAACGGCGGCGTGGGCGGTTGCGACCGGGCTTGTGGGCGCCTGCGCCCTGGCGAGCCCCGCATCCGCCTCAAGCTGCACCGACCTCGCCAACTTCATGCCGACCCTGGCCGCGCCGGCCGCCACGCTGTCGCTGACCGCGCAGGACGTGACCAGCGGCTCGTTCACCGAGCCGAACGGCACCGTGCTCAACAACCTGCCGGCATTCTGCCGCGTGGCGGCCGTCATCTCGTCCAGCGGCAACGGCTCGCAATCGCGCTCGGCCGTCGAGGTGTGGCTGCCCGAGCAGGGCTGGAACGGGCGCTACCTTGGCCTGGGCAATGGCGGCTTTGCCGGTGCCATCAGCTACAGCTCGCTGCAGCTCGGGCTCACCGAAGGCTTCGCTGCGGCCAACACCGACATGGGCACCAGCATCCTGTTCGGCTGCAACAGCGGCTTCTGCGGCAACCATACCGGCTTCGGCGGCATCCCCGGCGGGCTGTATGGCGATCCCGCCGCCATCCGCGACTTTGGTTACGCATCCACTCATCTGATGACGGTGGCCGCCAAGCAGATCGTGGCCGCCTACTACGCCAAGCCCGCGAAGACCTCGTATTTCGACGGCTGCTCGACCGGTGGCAGCCAGGCGCTGATGGAAAGCCAGCGCTTTCCGGACGATTACGACGGCATCCTGGCCGGGGCGCCCGCGCATAACCGCACGCATCTGCACATGGCCGGGCCGGCCGTGGACGAAGCCACCCATTTCGCGCCCGACGCCTACCTGACGAACGCCGCTTTGGCGCTGACCCACGCCTACGTGCTGCGCCAATGCGCCGGCAAGGATGGCGGGCTGCGCGGCGACGACTTCCTGACCCAGCCGGCCATCTGCAAGGCCGATGCCCGCGCGCTGATGTGCCACGGCGCCCCCGGCGAGGTGGCCTGCACCAGCCAGAGCGCCACGAGCTGCACCTGCCTGACGCCCCACCAGGCCCAGGCGATGGACCACGTATGGAGCGGTGCCCAGGACGACCAGGGCGCCACGCTGTATCCCGGTGGCGAGCGCGGCACCGAAGAGCCGGTGGCGCTGAGTGCCGCCAACGGCTACTCCGGCAATCTCGGCCTGCCGTTCCAGCAGGCTTATAGCGAGCCGGCTTTCGACAGCCTGATGTTCTGGGCGCTGGGCCCGGATTGGGTGTGGCAGGAGATGTTCGCCACCCCGTCCAAGCTGGCGCCCGAGCTGGCCAGCGAAATCAAGCTGGTTGACAACACGCCGGTGGGCAACAGCACCTTTGCCGGTGTGCTCAACGCCAACAGCACCGATCTGTCGGCCTTCAGCAGCCGTGGCCACAAGATCCTTATGTATCACGGCTATGCCGACCCGCTGATCCCGAGTGCGACCGCCATCGACTACTACAACGCCGTCGCCGCGGCCGACCCCAAGGTGCAGGATTACCTCCGCCTGTTCATGGCGCCGGGCGTTTGGCATTGCGGCGGTGGGCCGGGCCCCAACGCGTTCGGCAATCTGTCGGCCACACAGCCGCCGATGCCGTTCAGCGCCAAGGACGATGCGCTGGCTGCGCTGGTGGCCTGGGTGGAGCAGGGCACCGCGCCCACGGAGATCGTTGCGACCAAATACGTCAACGACACGCCCAGCGCGGGCGTGGCGTTCCGCCGGCCGCTCTGCCTGTATCCAGCGCATAGCCAGTATATGGGCGGCGACAAGAGGAGCTATCTCAGCTTCCAGTGCGTCCCCGGCGCGCCGGTGACCAACCAGGCGTTCTCGCCGCAATACGGGCCGTAAGCAGCAAGGCGGCAGCGCTCTCCCGGCAAGGAGAGCGCTGCCGCCTCAGCCTTTGACCACCCGCGGCGCCAGATCCAGCTTCAACGACAATTCCTTCAGCCGCGCCGCAGGCACCTCCGCCGGCGCGCCCATCAACAGATCCTCGCCCTGCTGGTTGAGCGGGAACAGAATCACCTCGCGGATATTCGGCTCGTCGGCCAGCAGCATCACCATGCGGTCGATGCCCGGGGCCGAGCCGCCATGCGGCGGGGCACCGTAGCGGAACGCGTTCAGCATGCCGCCGAAACGCGCTTCCACATCCTCCTGCGTATAGCCGGCGATCTCGAACGCGCGGATCATGATGTCGGCGCGATGGTTGCGGATGGCGCCCGACGACAGCTCGATGCCGTTGCACACGATGTCGTATTGATAGGCCTTGATCAGCAGCGGATCCATGTTCTGCAGCGCGTCCATGCCGCCCTGCGGCATGCTGAACGGGTTGTGCGAGAAGTCGATCTGACCGGTATCCTCGGCCAGCTCGTACATCGGGAAATCCACCACCCAGCAGAAGCGGAACGCATCTTTCTCGATCAGGTCGAGCTCCTGCCCGAGACGCGTACGCACCTGGCCCGCGAACTTGGCCGCCGTCGCGTGCGGGCCGGCAGCGAAGAACACGGCGTCGCCCGGTGCCAGATTGCAGGCCTGCCGGATCGCTTCCAGCCTGTCGGGCTCGAGGTTCTTGGCGATCGGGCCCTTCGCGCCATCGGCCTCGTAGATGATGTAGCCCAGCCCGCCCGCCCCTTCGGTGCGCGCCCATTCATTGAGCTTGTCGAAGAAGCCGCGCGGCCGCGGGCCGGCACCGGGCGCGGGGATGGCGCGCACGATGCCGCCGCCGGCAGCGATCTTGGCGAACAGCCCGAAGCCGCTGCCGGCGAACTGCGCGGTCACGTCGGTGATGCGCAGCGGGTTGCGCAAATCGGGCTTGTCGGAGCCGTACTCGGCCAGCGCGCGTATCGTACGCGATGCGGCGGAACGGCGGCTTGTCCACGGCACGGCCGCGGGCGAACTCCTCGAATAGCCCGCCGATCACCGGTTCGATGGTGGCGAACACGTCTTCCTGCGTCACGTAGCTCATCTCGAAATCGAGCTGGTAGAACTCGCCCGGCGAGCGGTCGGCGCGGCTCGCCTCGTCGCGGAAACACGGCGCGATCTGGAAGTAGCGATCGAAGCCGGCCACCATCAGCAGCTGCTTGAACTGCTGCGGCGCCTGCGGCAGGGCGTAGAACTTGCCTGGATGGTTGCGCGCCGGCACCAGGAAGTCGCGCGCACCTTCGGGCGAGCTGGCGGTCAGGATCGGCGTCTGGAACTCGGTGAACCCCTGTTCCGTCATCCGGCGGCGCAGCGAGGCGATGACATGCGCGCGCAGCATCATGTTGGCGTGCACGCGCTCGCGCCGCAGGTCGATGTAGCGATGCGTCAGCCGCGTCTCGTCGGAATAGGCCTCGTGGCCCGCCACCTGCATGGGCAGCACGTCGGCCGTCGATTGCACCACGATGTCGTCGGCCTGCAGCTCGATCTCGCCGGTCGGCAGACGCGCATTCACCGTCGCCTGGTCGCGTGCCACGACACGGCCGGTGACCG
Organism: uncultured Alphaproteobacteria bacterium; assembly: GCA_963751795.1. Lineage (GTDB taxonomy): Bacteria > Pseudomonadota > Alphaproteobacteria > Acetobacterales > Acetobacteraceae > BOG-908. The sequence goes on along the minus strand of CAVVVI010000003.1, from coordinate 250,890 downwards.
TGATGCAGGATTCCACCCGCAGCCCGTCGGCCACCGCCAAAGCCGGGGCGCCGTGCGGGAACACGATCTGCGTCAGCCCGTAATGGTCGCGCAGATCGACGAACAGCAGCCCGCCATGGTCGCGCTTGCTGTGCACCCAGCCGGAAAGGCGGGCGACGCTGCCCGCGTCGGAGGCGCGCAGCGCGCCGCAGGTGTGGGTCCGGTAGGTGTGCATCGCGATCCTCGGTCGGTTGCCCGCCTTATACGGCCCCGCCAGCGCGGGGGAAACGCCGGCCCCCTCGCTTCCTTCCTCCCGCCTTCCAAGCTAAGAGAACCGATGCCCCGTCCCGCCCGCGACACCTTCGCGGCCCCCGTCCTCGTCACCGACACCCAGGCTCTGGCCGCCCTCTGCGAACGCCTGGCCGCCGAACCCTACGTGACGGTGGATACCGAGTTCATGCGCGAGCGGACCTACTGGCCGGAGCTGTGCGTGGTGCAGCTGGCCGGCATCGCCGACGTGGCGGTGGTGGACGCGCTGGCGCCGGGGCTGGACCTGTCACCGCTGGGCGCGCTGCTGGCCAACCAGTCCGTGGTCAAGGTGTTCCACGCGGCGCGGCAGGATGTGGAGATCTTCCTGCAGCTGTTCGGCGCCGTGCCGGTGCCCCTGTTCGACACCCAGGTGGCCGCCATGGTGGCCGGCTTCGGCGACCAGGTGGGCTACGACAGCCTGGTGGCCGGGCTGGCCGGCGGCTCGATCGACAAGGCCCACCGCTTCTCGGACTGGTCCGCCCGCCCGCTGAGCGCCGCGCAGATCACCTACGCCGCCGCCGACGTCACGCATCTGCGCACCGTCTATGAACGGCTGACCGCCCGGCTGGAACGCGAAAGCCGCACCGGATGGGTGGCCGAGGAATTGGCCGTGCTGGCCGAACCCGCAACCTACCGGCCGGACCCAGACACGATGTGGGAGCGCCTGCGCCCGCGCACCAGCAACCGCCGCATGCTGGGCGCCCTGCGCGCCGCCGCAGCCTGGCGGGAGCGCGAGGCGCAGCGGATCAACATTCCCCGCCAACGCCTGGTGCGCGACGAAAGCTTGCTGGAAATCGCCGCCACCATGCCAACCCACGCCGACGCGCTGGGACGCATCCGCGGCATCACGCGCGGCTTCGCCGAGGGTGCGACCGGCCAATCCCTGCTGGCTGCCCTGGCCGAAAGCGCCGCTTTGCCCGAGGAGGCGCTGCCCGAGGCCAAAGCCGCCCGCGAAGGCGCCCGCCCCTCGCCGGCGCTGGTGGCGCTGCTGAAGGTCCTGCTGGCCGAAAAGGCGGAAAGCCACGACGTGGCGCCCCGGCTGCTGGCCTCGTCGGACGACATCGACCGGCTGGCGAGCGAGGAGGAGCCGGACGTGCCGGCGCTGCACGGCTGGCGACTGGGGGTGTTCGGCGAGGACGCACTGGCGCTGAAACAGGGGCGGATTGCGTTGGGGGTTGCGGGGAAGCGGATCAAGCTGATCCGGTCTTGAGGGAAGGCTAAAGTAAGGGGATTATGCACTTTGCAAATACGTAACTGCTAACTAGGATTGAATTCCGAAGCAATCGAACCGGAGGCTGCCCTAGATGCGTTGCACTTTCCTAGTGTCGTTATCGGCCTTAGCTCTTCTTAGCGCCTGCACACAGCGCAGCGCTCCCAATATGTCGACCGAGTTTTTCGATATGTCGGATGGCAAGTTCAGCCTTCGAGCGATCGCACCCAGCAGCACCGTTAGAGAGTTGGCGGTCTGTAAGGCGGTGTGGTTCGCTGAGAAGCGGAATGTGGCCAGCATCTCGCTGAGCAACCCAGCATACGCCACACCATCCACTCTGCCGGCCTATGCGGGAAAGGTTCCGCCTGATTGGGCGATCTTGACGACCACCGCCTACATCTCTGATCCTAATCCTGACAAAAACCCGAAGTTTGATGTGGCTGGGAGAGCACCGGCCTGCCGGTCCGCCTGGGCGTGGTATCGCTAACTACGGTTCCGCATCCTTCGGCGATTGCGTCTCATCTTTCACTTTCTGCCGCGCAATCGCCGCCAGCTTCGCCTTGAACGTGGCTTCATCCTCATCGGCGCCTAGTTCGCGGGCGGCTTCAACGAACCTTTCAGCTTGAGTGCGAGCTGCCGCTTCCGTTACGCGCTTGCTCATCTTTTTCCTCCCGGAGGTGTAGAACGCAAATCAAGTTCGGGGGTCGTAGCGACAGGCTTACAGATCACCAGCTTGTCGCCACCAATACTGCTGCTGAGGGGTAGTAGGCCGAGCGTTTTCCCTGAACCTCCACCATCGAATGTGTGGAACTCATCTGCACGGTATAGTATCGCAGTAGCTACGTGGAGGGCATCTGGCGTGGACAATGTCTTGCCGCCATATTGATCTGCACGTCCTGAGTAGTAGTCTCGGAGGTCATGTGCCAACCTTGCAACTTTGATATCAATCGACACTTGCTGAAGGCGGCGCATAAGTCCCGCGAGCAGCGTGTCAGTGCCAACTGGTAATCTGGACTGCAGAACCTCCGTTGTAGTGAGAACTGAGGTCATGATCAGGACTTCACGGCGCCTTGCCCGACCGACGACCTCACGGACACCCGCCATTTCGTTGCCCTTGCGTTGCTCATCCTTGATCCAAGCCAGGAACAAGCAAGTGTCCCAGTAGTACAAGAGCTGTCTACCAGGCATCGCGCAGCCCGCGAACGAATGCCTCGCTGCTCAAGTCGCCAGTCGCGTCCGGAGCAAATCCTCGGAGATCGTCCCAATTGCCTAGCTCAAACTCAGCGGGCCAAGGATCAATCCCGTTAACGGCGATTTGGTGTGGGAAGCTCGCGCCGGTCCGATACTTAAGAGTGCCAGACACCTCGACGCGTCTACCGACAGCGGCCACTGCGTCATCGTAAAGGCGACTAGGAAAACGACAGGTAACCCGTTGTGGCCCAATTGCCGGAAATATGACGAACGTGTTTGCTCCGGAATGAATGTTGATCTGCTCAAGCATGCCGTCGAGGGTGCCTTGACACTCTTCATCAACTGCAAGCGCGCTGTCTAAACGAGCCGTTAGGCGTTCGGTAAGATCGAAGGTCAATCCGTTGAATAGAAGAGCAGCAGCCTTAACTTGTTTGCCAACAGGGCGGGAAATCTTTCGTATATCATCCAGGAGGTCGGTATCCAATTTCGATAGATCAGTTTCCTCAGCGGTTAGTGCTGCGGTTATACGTCCAAGACTTTGCACCACAGCGCCACTGAAGGATGGCTGCCCGCGCGCGCGCTTAGCCTCAAGGACAACGCGAATAGGACTACTATACGACAGTTCGGCGATCTCGAAGTAAGTAGCTGCCTTACCTTCGTTAGCCTCCCTGTCCAGCCGATTGAGTGTGGCATTCAGGTTCTGAAGTTGCGCCATGAATACCGCTAAACGGACACGGCCATCATCTTCCGGCAAACCCTCAATCACCATCGTGATGCGATCAGGGGTGGCCATGATCTCCACAGTCAAGCGAGAGCAGCACGAGGTGATGAGTCCCGATACGTCAGCCGCTTGCCCACAGCACCCCGCAACGCCGTCAACGTGCGCCTCTGATCATCTACACCCAGCTTGACCCGATTGCTGTAGCGAAAGTCGAACTCCGCCACGTAGCGGTGCAGGTGCTTCGCCTTGCAGTGCTGATAGACGCCCTTCATGCCGCGCTTGAACACGCTGTAGAAGCCCTCCACCGTGTTCGTGTGCACGTCGCCGCGCACGTACTCGCCTTTGCCGTGACTGGTGAAACCGTGGCTCGCGAACAGCTTGGACAGGTGGGCATACTGGCCCGCTTCGTCCGTCATGACGGCAGAGCCGGGCGCCACATTGGCCTTGATGATCGGCAGCAGGTCGGATGCCTTCGTGCCGTCCACATGGAAGGACCGAGCGGAGCCGCCACGCTCCACTAGCGTCAGCACGGCATTCTTGTGTGCGTAGCCGCGAGCACCCGCGACCTTTTCGTGCTTGTTGCCGATGAACGTCTCGTCGATCTCCACCGTGGCCCCCTCGCCACCCATGGGCGGCAGACTGCCGGACTTCATCGCCTCACGCAGCCGGTGCGTCATGAACCAAGCCGTCTTGTACTGGACGCCGAGGATACGCATGAGCTGGTGGCTGCTGATGCCCTTCTTGCTGCTACACAGGAGGTAAGCCGCTTGTAGCCACAGGTTCAGCTTGACGTGCCCGCTCTCGAAAACCGTGCCCACTGTGACCGTGAACTGGCGCTTGCAGGGACCGCAGCGGCGCAAGCCGGGCCGACCACCCTTGACCATCGTGATGCGGTCCAAGCCGCCGCAGCGCGGGCACACTGGACCATGCGGCCACAGCGCTTCTTCAAGGAACTGGCGAGCGGCGGCTTCGCCGTGGAAGTGCGGGGCGGAAAGGTGAGACATGAACGGCTCCTGTGACTAGAAACCTTGCCAAAAGTACCGTGTTTGTCAACTACATAATCCCCTAAAGTAAGGCAAGCAGTCCTTTTTTGAAAAAAAAGGACGCAAAAAACTTTGGTTCTGTTCGCTGGGGTAGAGGTCTCGCCTACGTCGTTCAGAGTTCTGCCTCGTCCGCATTGTCCGACCCATGAGCATCCCAGCCGTCGGGAGTTTCCGTCGAACCCGCAACACATGCCTTAGGCGAACAGAACAAAAGTTTTTTGCGTCCTTTTTTTCAAAAAAGGACTGCTTGCCTTACCTGTCGCGCTCAACAAACACCTCAGAACATCACCACCACAGGCTCCGCCCCGGCAAACGCCGCCGTCACCCGCCCGCCCGCCGGCACCGCCGTCTTGCCGGTCCACGATCCGCACGTCACCACCTGGCCGGCGCGCAGGCCGCCCGCCCAGGCGGCGCCCTCGTTGGCCAGCCACACCATCAGCCGCATCATGTCGCCGGCCGGGTTGCCGGTGGCGTGGCGCACCGCGCCGCCCTCGATCGTCTGGCTGACCGGCAAGGAGGCGAAATCGAGGTCGCGCCAACCCTCGATGGCGGCGCCCATCGCGTAGGCACCCGTCATGATGAAGTCCGCCAGCAGGCCGACCGCGCCCACCGTGTTCGGGTCGGCGTAGCGCGATTGCAGCACCTCGATTCCGGGATGGCAGCTGGCGATGGCCGCTACCGTTTCGGCGCGGCTGTAGGGGTGCGCGCGAGGCGGCAGGTCGGCGGCGAGCCGGAAGCAGATTTCGGACTCCACCTCGCGCTGGGTGAACGTGGCCGGATCCAGGCGCAGCGGGGCGTGGTGGACGGTACCGGCCGGCAATGGCGCGCAGCTGATCGGCGCGTCCGGCCCGGCTGCGCCCACTTTCCAGCCGCCGATTGCGCCAAGGCTGGCCATCACCAAGGCCTGCACGCGATACGCCTGCGCTGCGTCCGCCGGCACGTGGGCGTTGTCCGCCGGAGGCCCAGCGCGGGCGGCCAGCAGGGCTGCAGCCAAGTCGTCATCAGTCAAGGCAGCGCTCCCGAACACCCATTTGCGTATGAACGCCTGGCACGCGACAGCAGGCAAAGGTCCTCTGCTTCTTTTCTTCAGAAAAGAAGGCCTCGCCTTGCCTAACCTCCTCCCAACCCCGACAACACCCCCCGTCATGCAGCTGATCACCAACTGGGCCGACACGCCCGCCGAAGCCAAGGGCGCCACCGTGGCCCTGGGCAATTTCGATGGCGTCCATCTGGGCCACGCTCACCTGATCCGTGCCGCGCATGCCGCCCGCCCGGACCTGACGCTGGCCGTGCTCACCTTCGAGCCGCATCCCCGCGAGCTGTTCCGCCCGGACGACCCGCCGTTCCGACTGTCGCTCTCGGCCGAGCGCGCCGCCGCGCTGGCCGCGCTGGGCGTGCGCACGATTTACGAACTGCCGTTCGATGACGCCTTTTCCCATCTCTCGGCCGAGCAGTTCATCACCCGCGTGCTGCATCAGGGGCTGGGCACCGCGCATGTGGCGTGCGGGCCGGATTTTGCGTTCGGCCACCGCCGCGGCGGCAACGTGACCCTGCTGGCCGCCCGGGCCGAAGAACTGGGCATGGGGATGACGGTGGTGCCGCCGCTGACCGATGCGCAGGGCCCGCTGAGCTCGACGCGCATCCGCCGCGCGCTGCAGGACGGCTATCCGAGCCGGGCCACCGCCGAGCTGGGCCGGCCCTGGGCGATCCGCGGCGAGGTGGCGCATGGCGACAAGCGCGGCCGCACCATCGGTTTTCCCACCGCCAACGTGGCGCTCGGCCGCCACCTGGAGCCGGCGCGCGGCGTGTACGCCGTCATGGTGCGGCTGGCCGATGGCTCGGTGCATCGCGGCGTGGCCAATATCGGCCGCCGGCCTACCGTGGCCGAGGGCATGCAGAGCCGGCTGGAAGCGCATCTGTTCGATTTCGACGGCGATCTGTACGGCGAGGAAATCTCCGTGGCGCTGCACGCCTTTTTGCGCGCCGAACAGAAATTTGCCGATTTCACAGCGCTGCGGGCGCAGATCGCGATCGATGCCGCCGCCGCCCGCGCGCTGCTGGACCGCGCGCTGCTGCCGATTGACTGAGGCCGAACGATGACCGAACGAGACTACCGCGACACTGTCTTTCTGCCGCAAACGGCGTTCCCCATGCGCGGCGAGCTGCCCAAGCGGGAGCCGGCGATGCTGGCGCGCTGGGAAGCGATGGGGCTGTACGCCCGACTGCGCGCGCAATCGCACGGCCGCCCGGCCTTCATCCTGCATGACGGGCCGCCTTACGCCAACGGCAACATCCATGTCGGCCATGCGCTGCAGAAGATCCTCAAGGACGTGGTGAACCGCGCCCACCAGATGGCCGGCTTCGACGCGCATTACATCGCCGGCTGGGATTGCCATGGCCTGCCGATCGAGTGGCAGATCGAGGAGAAATACCGCAAATCCGGCCGCGACAAAGACAGCGTGCCGCTGCCGCAATTTCTCGCCGAATGCCGGGCGCACGCGCAGCACTGGATGGATGTGCAGCAGAGCGAATTCCAGCGGCTGGGCATCTACGCCGATTGGGACAACCGCTACGCCACCATGGATTTCGAGGCGGAAGCCGCCATTGCCGCCGAGATCCACCGGTTCGCCGATAACGGCGCGCTTTATCGCGGCCTGCGCCCGGTGATGTGGAGCGTGGTCGAGCGCACCGCGCTGGCCGAAGCCGAGGTCGAATATGCCGACCACAGCAGCACCACGATCTGGGTGCGTTTCGCCGTCACCACGCCAGGCGCGCTGCAGGGCGCCTCGGTCGTTATCTGGACCACCACGCCGTGGACGATCCCGGGTAACCGCGCGCTGGCCTACGGCCCTGCGATCGAATACGCGCAATTCCAGGTCGATGCGGTGGCCGAAGACAGTTTGTGCCGCCCAGGCGAGACGCTGCTGGTGGCGCTGCCCTTGCTGCCGCAATTCGTGGCCGATGCCGGCATCACCCTGCATCACGTAATCCACCTGCACACCGGCGCGGAGCTGGCCGGCCTGTTATGCGCGCACCCGCTGCGCGGCCAGGATTACGATTTCGACGTGCCGCTGCTGCCCGGCGCGTTCGTCACCACCGACCAGGGCACCGGCTTCGTGCATCTGGCGCCCGCGCACGGCGAAGACGATTTCGCGCTGTGCCGGGAACACGGCATCGGCGTGCCGGAAACCGTGGCTGATGACGGCACGTATTTTCCGTGGGTGCCGGTGTTTGCCGGCGTGCACGTGTTCAAGGCGGCCGGCCCGGTTTGCGCCGCGCTGGAAGCCGCCGGCGGGCTCGTCAGGCAGGGCAGCATCACGCATTCCTACCCGCATTCCTGGCGCAGCAAGGCGCCGCTGATCTTCCGCGCCACGCCGCAATGGTTCATCCGCATGGACGGCGCGCAGGATATTCGCGGCCGCGCCATGCAGGCGATTGCCGAGACGCATTTCGTGCCGGAAGGCGGGCGCACGCGGCTGGCCAGCATGGTGGCCAACCGACCCGATTGGTGCGTCAGCCGTCAGCGCGTATGGGGCGTGCCGATCGCCATCTTCACCGAAAAGCGCACCGGCGCCATCCTGCGCGATCCCGCGGTGATGGCGCGCACGCTGGCTGCCTTCCGCGCCGAAGGGGCGCTCGCCTGGTTCACCGCGCCGCCCGAGCGCTTCCTCGGGCCCGATTACGATCCGGCGGATTACGACCAGGTGCGCGATATTGTGGACATCTGGTTCGAATCCGCCTGCACCAACGTGTTCACGCTGATCGACCGCGGCCTGCCCTGGCCGGCCGATCTGTATCTGGAAGGCAGCGACCAGCATCGCGGCTGGTTCCAGACCTCGCTGCTGGAAGGCATCGGCAGCCGCGGCCAGGCGCCGTTCCGCGCCATCCTGACCACCGGCTTCACGCTGGACGACCGCGGCCGCAAGATGAGCAAGTCGCTCGGCAACGTGACGCGGCCCGACAGCATCACCAAGGAATACGGCGCCGACATCCTGCGGCTGTGGGTGATGAACACCGATGTCAGCGAAGACCAGCGCATCGGCCGCGAAATCCTCAAGCAACAGGCCGAGCTGTACCGCCGCCTGCGCAACACGCTGCGCTGGCTGCTCGGTGCGCTCGAAGGCTTCAGCGACGCGGAATGCGTTTCCTACGCGGCGATGCCGGAGCTGGAACGCTACATCCTGCACCGCGTGGCCGAGCTCGACACACGGCTCCGCCACGCGGTGGCCACGCATGAATGGACCGGCGTATACGCCGACATCCACAATTTCTGCAGCGCGGACCTCAGCGCCTTCTACTTCGACGTCCGCAAGGACGCGCTGTATTGCGACCGGCCCGACGCGCCGCGCCGCCGTGCCGCGCGCACGGTGCTCGATGTACTGCACCGCTGCCTGACCACCTGGCTGGCGCCGGTGCTGTGCTTCACCGCCGAGGAAGCCTGGTGCGCGCGCTTCGGCGAGGAGGACAGCGTGCATCTGCAGAGTTTCCCCGCGGTGCCCGATGAGTGGCGGAATACCGACCTTGCCGCACGCTGGCTCCTGATCCGCGACGCGCGCAAGGCACTGACCGGAGGCATAGAACTCCTGCGCGGAAGCGGCATCATCGGCTCCTCGCTGCAAGCCTCCGTCGATCTCGCGCTGACGAGCGCCTATGAAGGCATGCTGGACCCCGACGATTGGAAGGATCTTGCCATCGTGTCGGCATTATCGGTGTCGGCGTCCTCTACCGAGTTCATCCATGTGCACGCCATTGTCGCACCCGGCGAGAAATGCGCCCGCTGCTGGCGCGTGCTGCCCGAAGTCGGCAGCGTCGCCGCCCACCCCACGCTCTGCCTGCGCTGCACCGATGCGGTGGAACACGCGTCGGTTCCTGCATGAGGCAGAACGGGCGGATCCTGCTCGGCCTGGGCCTGGGCACCGGCGTTCTGGCCGCCGATCAGGCGAGCAAATACGCCATCCTGCACACGCTGCTGCTGCCGGAACGCGGCGTAGTGCCCGTGCTACCGCCCGCGCTGGATTTCGCCATGGTGTGGAACCACGGCGTCACCTTCGGCCTGCTGCAGGCGGGCAGCGGCCGCGGCCAGGCCATCCTGGCGGTGGTCGCCATCGCCGTGGTGGCCGGGCTGTTCACCTGGCTGCGGCGTGCGGAAACCGACATCACGGCAGCCGCCATCGGTGCCATCGCCGGCGGCGCGCTGGGCAACGTGGTCGATCGCGCCCGCTTCGGCATGGTGGTGGATTTCATCCACGTCCATTGGCGCGGGTGGGACCCGTTCCCGTTCGTGTTCAACGTGGGTGATTCCGCGATCGTGCTGGGCGTGGCCGCGCTGCTGCTGGAAGGCCTGCTGCCGGGCCGCCGCGCCGCCCGCTTGCAGGCGCCACCCCCGAAAGCGTAAGTCTGGCGCACGCACCGGCCGGGCCGCGGTCCCGGCGCTCCGAGGTTCCAGCCATGTCCAGACTGCCTGTCATCGCCGCTGCCATCGCCACCCTCACGCTCGCCGGCTGCGGTGACGTGGAACGCACGTTCGGCCTGGTGCGCGACTCGCCCGACGAATTCACGGTCGAGACGCGCGCGCCCTTGTCGATGCCACCGGATTTCGCGCTGCGCGCACCTCAGCCCGGCGCCGCCCGGCCGCAGGAAGTCACCAGCCAGGCCGCGGCCGAAGCGGCGCTCGCGCCCGATACCGCCCTGCGCGGCACCCCGACCGACGGCCCCAACAGCGACGGGCAGCAGGCTTTGGTGGCCGCTGCCGGCCCGGCCGCCCCGGCCGACATCCGCCAGCGCGTCAATGCCGAAGCCTCGCTCGATCACCCGCCGCAAAGCCTCTCGGACCGGCTGATGTTCTGGCAGTCCTCGGCACCCCCCGGCACGGTGCTGGACCCGGCGCGCGAGAGCCAGCGCCTGCGCACCAACGCCGCCCTCGGCCAGCCGGCCACCACGGGCGATACGCCGACTGTGCAGGACAAGCCGAAATCCGGCTTCCTCGGCATCTTCTAGGCGCGCGCCCGGCTCACACCGCCGCCGCACGCTCCAGCGCGGCGGCGTCCAGCTTGCCCATCCTCACCATGGCCGCAAATACGCGGCCGGCAACGGCCGGGTTCGGGTCGGCGAGCAGCCGCGGCAGGTTCTCGGGCACGATCTGCCACGGCACGCCCCAGCGGTCGCGCAACCACCCGCACTGCATGGCCGAGCCACCGTCGGCAGTCAGCGCCGTCCAAAGCCGGTCGATCTCCACCTGATCGGCACAGGCGACCGAGATCGACGCGGCGGTGCCATACGCCGCCGGCGTGCCGCCGTTCAGCGCCTGAAAGCTCTGCCCGCCTAAGGTGAACGTCACCACGATCACGTCGCCCGCATCGCCGCCGGGCCAGGCTGCGGGCGAGCGGCTGATGCCGGTGAGGCTGGAGCCCGGCACCAGCGACACGTAAAAGCGGGCAGCCGCCTCGGCCTCCCGCTCGAACCACAGGCAAACGCTGATTGTCGGCATGGCGGCGCGTCCTTCGCTCGGATCGCCCGGCAGTAAGCGCCCGGCCCAGGCTCAGCGCAATTTCAGCGCCGCAGGCCCGATGCGGCACCCGCGCTAGACGTCGCCAGCGCTGCCCGCAGCCTGCGCGGTTGCAACCCCGCCGGCGCCGATCTCGCGCGGGCCGGCAACCTCGGTCTTGAACGCCGCCAGCACGCTTTCGGCGTGGCGCTCCACCGCGGCGGCACCCGGCACGTCAAGCTCATAGGCCAGCCGCGTCAGTTGCGGGCCCTCTTCGGCCAGCGTCACCACCAGCCTGCCGCCCGGGGCGGTGAACGTCAGCGTGCGCGGCGCCTCGGCGCCCGACAGCGTCACCCGGCGCGCAATCGGCGGCGCCAGTTCGAACGCATCCTCGGCCACCTTGCGCACCATGCCCTGCCCAGCGAAACAAGCCGACAGAGTCTGCGCATCCAGCAGCGCGTTCCACACCTTGCCGCGCGGCGCGTTGACGAAAGCCTCACCCGAATACGCCATGCCTGCCACTCCACCGGATTGCGCCGGTCAACGCGGCATCGCCGGCCGGGTTTGCGCCCGCCCCCTGGCGCGCGCTAACGCAGGCTGAACCGCACCGGCAGGCTCTTGGGCCCGCTGACGAAGTTGGACGCGGTCAGTTGCGGCCGGCCCGCGAACTCGATGGAGTCCAGCCGCGGCAGCAGCTCCTCGAACAGGATGCGCATCTCCATCTTCGCCATGTGCTGGCCCAGGCACAGATGCGGCCCGTAGCCGAACCCCAAATGCCGGTTCGGCTCGCGGTCCACACGGAACTGCTCCGGCGCCTCGAACACATCCTCGTCGCGATTGCCGGACAGGTAACACAGCATCAGCCAGTCCCCGGCGGCAATGCGCCGGCCGTGCAATTCTGTGTCCGCGGCGGCGCTGCGCATGAAATGCTTCACCGGCGTCGTCCAGCGAATCGCCTCCTCCACCAGGCCCGGAATCAACGATGGATCGCGCTTCAGTTTCGCGAACTCGCCAGGATGGTCGCACAGCGCCCAGATGGCGCCGGCGGTGCTCGAACTGGTGGTGTCATGCCCGGCGGCAGCGATGATGGTGTAGTAGCTCATCGCCTCGAAATCCGAAATCGCCTCACCATCCACACGGCTGTTGGCGATCACGGTCGATACATCGTCGCGCGGATGGGCGCGCCGATCGGCGGTCACCTGGCCGAAATAGGCCGAGAACTCCATGAACACTTCGAACAGCTGCTGCGCGGCGGCGATCGGATCCGACAGCCCGCCCTCGGCCCGCGCCAGATCGGGATCCTGGTTGCCGAACAGCTGCTGCGTCAGCCGCAACATGCGCGGCTCGTCTTCCGGCGGCAGGCCCAGGATCAGCATGATCACGCGCAGCGGATACAGCGCCGCCACGTCGTTGGCGAAGTCGCATTGCCCACCCATCGCAGCCATGTCGTCCACCGCCTGGCGGGCGAGTGCGCGAATTTGCGGCTCCAGCCGGCGCAACTGCCCGGGCATGAACCAGCTCTGCGTCAGCGCGCGGTATTTCAGATGATCCGGATCGTCCATGTGCACCAGCGTGCGGATCAGATGCGGGCCGCCGGTCAGCTCGCGCACCCGCGCCACGCCGGCGCGGTCGGCCAGGATCGTCTGCCGCTGGCCGCTGTGGAAAGCCGCCTTGTCGCGGCCCACCGCCATGATGTCGGCATGCTTCGTCACCGCCCAGAACGGATCGAAATGCTCGGTCTCGATCAGGCTCACCGGATCATTGGCGCGTAGCCAGGTGAAATGGCTCAGCAGCGTGTTCAGCTCGGCATAGGCGGCGGGGCTGACGATGCTGCGCGCCAGGTCCTCGGGCCGGTCCACGGTCGTGCTCATGCGCGCTCTCCCTGCAACGGCGCCAGGCTGGCCAGCACCATGTCTTCCACGAAACTCATGTAGCGTTCGGAAAAATCCGGCCCCGGCGCCGTGCCGGTGCTCAGGCGCAGCATGCGTTCGCTGTGCATGAACTGGTCGCAGGCGCCTACCGCGCCCAGATAGAACAGCATCGGGTCCACGCTGCGAAAGCTGCCGTCGCGCAGCCCGGCATCCAGGATGGTGCGCTGGCACTGCATCACCGGCTGCACGAACACGTCGTGGATCTCGGCCACCATCGCCGCATCCTTGCCGGTCAGCATGGCGTGCAGCAGGCGGTTCAGATAGGGCGAGCGGGCATAAGCACGCATGATGCCGCGCAGGTGCAGGCGCATCTTCTGTGCCGGCGGCGCGCGCATGGCCAGCAGCATCTGCATGTCATGCAGCGCGCGCTCGGCATCGCGGCGCAGCAGCGCGCGCAGCAGCCCGAACTTGCCGCCGAAAGTAATATTTCACCAGCGCGGCGTTCAGCCCGGATTGCGCCGCGATCTCGGAAAGCGAAATGTCGATCGTCTCGCGCGCAATGATCAGGCTGGCCGCGGCCTCCAGCAGCCGGCCGCGTGCCCCGGTGCCCACCTGCGCGCGGTCGCGCACGCAGGCAGCCGCATCGCTCAACGCGGCGCCATCCGTATCGCGCCGTCCAGCCGCACCTGCGCGCCGTTGAAGTAGCCGTTCTCCACCATCTCGCCCACCAGGCGCGCGAACTCTTCCGGCGCGCCAAGGCGTTTTGGGAACGGCACCGAAGCCGAGAGCGCATCCTTCACCGGGTCCGGCATGCCCTGCAGCAGCGGCGTGTTGAACAGCCCCGGCAAAATCGTGTTCACCCGGATGCCCTCGCCCATCAGGTCGCGCGCGATCGGCAGCGTCATGCCCGCCACCGCCGCTTTCGATGCGGAATACGCCGCCTGCCCGATCTGCCCGTCCTCGGCCGCAACCGACGCCGTGTTGACGATTACGCCGCGCTCGCCATCCTCCAACGCATCCAGCCCCATCATGCCAGCCGCCGACAACGCCACGCAGCGGAACGTGCCAACCAGGTTGATCTGGATGATGCGGTTGAAATCGGCAGCCGCGAACGCGCGGATCTCACCCGTCTTCCGGTCGCGCGAGGCGGTCTTCACGGCGATGCCGGTCCCCGCACAATTCACCAGAACCCGCTCCTGCCCCAAGGCGGCGCGCGCGGCGGCAAAACCCGCCTGCACCTGCTCGTCCGAAGTCACGTCCACGCGGCAGAACACGCCGCCCAGTTCCTGCGCCAGCGCCTCACCGGCTTGCGCGTTGAAATCGAAGATGGCGACGCGGGCGCCGCGCTGCGCCAGCAGGCGGGCCGTTGCGGCGCCGAGGCCGGAGGCGCCGCCGGTGACGATGGCGGTTTGTGCGTTGAGTTGCATGTTACATCCCTAGAAGAAAGCAAGGCCTTCTTTTTTGAAAAAAAGAAGCAAAAAACTTTTGCCGACATTACGCGCGCTGCCGGACAGAACCGCGACAGCCGGATTAAAAGTTTTTTGGTTCTTTTTTTACAAAAAAGAACGCTTTCCTACTTATGCAGGCAACTCGGAAAACGCCACCTCGCGATCGACCCGAATGTCCCCCGGCAATCCCAGCACGCGCTCGGCAATGATATTGCGCAGGATCTCGTCCGTGCCGCCGGCAATCCGCCCCGCCGGCGCATACAGCAGCGCATCCTGGAACATCGCCCGCATCGGCGCCGTCTCCGGGTCCGACACCATGCCGGCCGTATCCATCAGATCCAGCGCGAACATCGCGATCTCCTGGATCTTAACCGCGCTTACCGCCTTGTAGATCGACGATTCCGGCCCTGGCATCTGCCCGCGGGAGAGTGCGGTCAGCGTGCGCATCTTGGTATATTCCAGGCCCTTGCTCTGCACATACCAATCGGCCAGCTTGTCGCGCACGCTCGCATCGCGATGCGCCGGCTGCCCGCCCACCTGCAGGCTGCGCGCCAGCTCGAACAGCTCGGTAAAATCCGGCCCGGGCAGCGAGCCGATGGCCAGGCGCTCGTGCATCAGCGTGGTCAGCGCCACCTTCCAGCCACCGCCCACCTCGCCCAGGCGCTGCGCGTCCGGAATGCGCACGTCGGTGAAGAACACCTCGTTGAAGTTGGACGTGCCGGAAATCTGCCGGATCCGCCGCACCTCCACGCCGGGCGAGCGCATGTCCAGGAAGAACATCGTCAGGCCCTGATGCTTCGGCACGCTGGTATCCGTGCGGGTCAGCAACAGCCCGAAATCGGAAAAATGCGCGCCGCTGGTCCATATCTTCTGGCCGTTGATCACCCAATCATCGCCATCGCGCTCGGCGCGCATCCGCAGGCCCGCCACGTCGGATCCCGCGCTGGGCTCGGAAAACAGCTGGCACCAGATTTCCTCGCCGCGCAGCGCGGGGCCGACATAGCGCGCCGAGGTCTCGGCTGACGCGTACGCCATCAACGTGGGAATGCACATGCCGAGCCCGATCTCGAACACATGCGCGGGCACGTCGTATTTCGCCTCTTCCTGGCCGTAGATCACATGCTGCATCGGCGTGCCGCCGCGGCCGCCGAAACGCCGCGGCCACGTGATGCCCGCAAATCCGGCCTCGGCCCGCTTGGCCTGCCAGGCCCGCGCGCGCCCGACATGGCTGTCATCCACGGGTCCCTCGCCGGCGCGGCCCGCCAGCTTGGTGGCGTTGGCGGCGAGGAAGGCTACGACTTCGGCGCGGAAGGCGGCTTCTTCTGGGGTGTCGGAGAAGTCCATTTGGGAAATGTCCTTAGGAAGGAAGCAGTCCTTTTTTGAAAAAAAGACCAAAAAACTTTTATCTACGGAGCGCGCGGTGCCGGACTGACACCCGACAGGGGAGCAAAAGTTTTTTGCTTCTTTTTTTCAAAAAAGAAGCCTTTCCCTCCTAAGCCGCATTCCGAAACTCCAACGCCCCCACCAGCCGATCTTTCCAGAACGGCGCCGCCCCGATCACCAGTGCCAGATGCCGCGCGCGCCGGTAAAACAGGTGGCAATCGGCTTCCCACGTGAAGCCCATGCCGCCATGCGTCTGGATGTTTTCCTGGCTGGCGAGGTTGAACGCCTGCGTGGCCGCCACACGCGCGGCGGCGGCGGCTTCGGTCAGGTCGGGCGCGTTGGTCTGCAATGCGAAGGCGCCGTAATACGCGTTCGATCGGGCCAGCTCGATCGCGATATAAACGTCGGCCAGTTTATGCTTGATGGCCTGGAACGAGCCGATCTGCCGCCCGAAGGCGCGGCGCTGCAGCGCGTAGTCGCACGCCATCTCCAGGCAGGCCTGCGCGCCGCCCACCTGCTCGAACGCGTACAAGATGGCTGCGCGATCCAGCAGGTTTTCGGCCGCCGACCATCCCGCCGCCCCGGGCAGGCGCTCGGCCGCGGCACCGTCGAACGTCATGCCCGCCGCGTCGCGGCTCGGGTCCACGGTTTCGAGCCGCTTGCGCGTCACCGCTTGCTGGTCGAGCTCGGCCACGCACAGCACGGCCGCCTCGCCCTCGCGGGCCGCAACAATCGCCAGCCCGGCCACGCCGCCATCGATCACCGGGTGCTTGGTGCCGTGCAGCCTGCCCTCGCGCAGGACGGTGCCCAGCGCCTCGGCCGAGGGTGCGCCAGGGCCTTCGGCCAGCGCCAGGCAGCCGATCAGCGAGCCGTCAGCCAGCCTGGGCAGCCAGCGCGCCTTCTGCGCGGCATCGCCGAACAGCAGGATGGCCTGCGCGGCCAGATAGGCGGTCGAGGCGAACGGGATGGCGGCCAGGCTGCGGCCCACCTCCTCGGCGATCACGCACAGCCCTTCTTCGCCCAACCCAATGCCTCCATAGGCTTCCGGAATGGCCGCGCCCAGCCAGCCCAGCCCGGCCACCCGCGCCCACAGCTCGGCATCGAAGCCGCTGCCGCTTTCCAGCGCGCGGCGGGCCGAGCCGGCGGCGTGCACGCGCAGCACGGCCTGGGCCTGGCTGCGCACCTCACCGAGCTCGGGCGAGAAATCGAAGTTCAAGGGCGCGCTCCCGGCTTGTCTAACCGATCGATTAACCCGCTTGGGCAGCGAAAGCTACCGCTTCCAGCGCGCCGGCCGGCCCCATACCAGAGTGGCCGACATGGCGTAGTTCCACACCACGCCGATCACCGCGCCCAGCGCGCCCGCCGGGGTGCGCCCGGCCTGCCCGCCGGCATACAGGGCGGTGGCGATGCCCACATTGGCCGCGGCCCCTACGCCGCACACCAGCATGAACAGCGCCAGCCCCCGCCACAGCCGGCCCCGGCGCAGCCGCTGGTCGCGGTAGGTGATCGCGTTGTTCAGCCAGAAATTCGCCACCATGGCCACCAGCGTCGCCACGCTCTGGGCCGCCAGGAAGGCAGCACCCGTCCGGGTCAGCAGGCCCAGCACGCCCAGATGCACGAGCACGCCGAGCGCGCCCACCAGCGCGAAGGCGATAAAGCGCAGCGGCACCAGCCCGCCGAGCGCCTTGTCCAGCAGCAGCGCGCCGAATTGCAGCAGCACCAGCGGGCTCAGCTTGCTCTCGCCTTCTTCGCGCGGCCGGAACCGCACGCCGATCTCGGCCACACGCAGCCGCGTGGGCGAGGACAGCAGCAGGTCCAGCAGGATCTTGAACCCCTGGCCGGTCAGGCGCGGCGCCACGCGCTCGAACAGCAGGCGCGGCAGCATGAAGAAGCCGCTCATCGGGTCGGTCAGCGGCGTTCCCAGCATCAGAGTTGCCAGCCGGATGCCCAGATTGGAAAGCGCCAGGCGCCGCGCGCTCGCCAGCCCGCCCGCATCGCCGCCATCGGCGAACCGGCTGGCTACCACCACATCGGCGTCGCCCTGCCGCAGCCGTGCCAGCATGGCCGGCAGCGCCGTCTCGTCGTGCTGCAAATCGCCGTCGATCACGGCCAGGAACGGGGCAGCGCTCGCCAACGCACCCTCGATCACCGCGGAGGCGAGGCCCCGCCGCCCGATACGGCGAATGCAGCGGATGCGCGGATCGCCCGCGGCCAGCATCCGCACTGCGTCCGCCGTGCCGTCCGGGCTGTCGTCATCGACGAACAGCGCCTCCCAGGCGATGCCGGCCAGCGCGGCTTCCAGCTTGGCCGCCAACGCGGCCACGTTGCCACGCTCGTTGAAGCAGGGGATGACCACCGAGAGTTCGGCCGGCAGCATCATCTCCGGTGGCCTCGTCGCCACCCCAGGCCAGCGCGCACGCGGGGCTCCGATCCATCCGGTTCGCCCCTGCCTAGCGCCCGCCGCCGCGCCGCGGCAACCGGGCAGCGCAACGATGGCCGGCTCAAAGCGGTATCGCCGAGCCTGTCACCAGCGCCGTCCGGCTTCGCGTCATGCCTCAGCAGCGCCCGCCTGTCAGATGGCGTCTGCCCGCGTCAGGTCAGCCGATCGAGTTCACGAACGGTGCGCTCGTTCTCGATCGTGCCGGTGTTGAGCGTCGTATTGGGCTCGAGCAGCAGCACGTGGCACTCTTCCGTCAGTGCCTCCGGCAGGTGCTCCACCCCGTGCGGCACGATGATGAACTCGCCGGGGTCGAGATCGAGCGGGGCCTGGTCGCGAAAGCCCATCCGCAGGCGCCCCGCGACCACCAGGAACAACTCGTCCTCACGCTCGTGGTGATGCCAATGGAACGGGCCTTGGAGCTTGACGAGCTTCACCTGAAAGTCGCCGACGTCGCCGGCGATCTTCGGGCTCCAATGATCGGAGAACGTCGCGAAAGCCTGCGCCAGGTTGACCTTATTCATCGCCCGTCTCCTCTGGGCACAAGCGCCGCGCAGAGCGCGTACGGCCCTGGAGGCGCCGCTCTAATGCACCAGGGCGGGCACCATCTCGTGCTGCCGGATGGCGGCGAACGCCAGATCCTCGGCCCCGGCCACCGCCATCGGCGTGCCATCGGCGCCATGGATGGCAAAGGCGCGCGTGCCGTTCACCAGCACCGGCTTCACGTAAGCCAGATGCGACACGCCGAGCGCGGAAAGCTGTTCGGCCGTCATGTGACGGATGTCGAACGCAGCCATCGCTGTCAGCGCGCCGCTCTCGATATCGGCGCCGTCGTCGTCATGATCGATTGTCATCAGGTGCTACTCCCGAGCGGACCCGCCAAAACCAGCGGCGCCACGCCCACAAAAACGCAAGCTCGGCGCGAACCGCCTAGCCTTGCCCGTCCACGATCTTGGTGCGCCGGCCACCTTCGGGCCGAGCGATCTCGATATGCCGCACCTTCGGCTCCGGCTGCGGGCGCGAGAGATCGACATGCAGCAGGCCGCTATCCAGCCAGGCGCCACCCACCTCGATCCCCTCGGCCAGCACGAAAGCGCGCTGGAACTGCCGCGCGGCGATGCCCCGATGCAGGAATACGCGGCCCTGCGTGTCGTCGGCCTGCCGGCCACGGATCACCAGCTGGTTGTCCTCCTGCGTGATCTGCAGGTCGTCCATGGTGAAGCCGGCCACGGCCAGCGTGATGCGCAGGGCGGTCGGGCCGGTCTGCTCGATATTGTAGGGCGGATAGCCGTCCGACGATGTCTTGGCCGCCCGCTCCATCATCTGCTCGAGATGATCGAAGCCGAGAAACAGCGGCGAGGTGAACAGCCTGGTGCTCAAAGCGCGAGCCTCCTCCTGAATGAGCGAGACAGTGCCGACTCCCGTTTTGGCGCGCCGGCATCCAGGCATGTCGGCAAGCTTGCGCCTTATTGCAAGTGAGGCGGGCCGCGGTGCGGGTGCGGCGCTTCAGGCGGCGATCAGCGTCCGCACGTGCTCGGCCGTGCATGCCGCCAGCGCGGCGAGGTCGTAGCCGCCTTCCAGCACGGAGATCACGCGCGGCGCGCAGGCCAGCAACTCGCCGGTGATCCAGCCGAAATCGGCCGTCTCCAGCTCCAGCTGCGCCAGCGGGTCGGCCCGGTGAGCATCGAAGCCGGCCGAGATGATCAGCAGCTCCGGCGCGAAAGCGCGCAGCGCCGGCAGGCCGTGGCCGGACCACGCGGCGCGGAAGGCGATCGCCGCCCGAACCCGGGGCCAGCGGCAGATTGACGATGTTGCCGGCCACGCCGCGCTCGCGCGCCGCCCCGGTGCCCGGGTAGCAGGGCATCTGGTGGCTGCTCGCATAGAACAGATCCGCGTCGTCCTGGAACATGTGCTGCGTGCCGTTGCCGTGATGCACATCGAAATCCACCACCGCGATGCGGCGCATCCCCCAGCGCGCGCGTGCGTGGTGGGCGGCCACCGCCACGCTGTTGAACAGGCAGAACCCCATCGCCTGCCGCGCCTCGGCATGGTGGCCGGGCGGCCGCACGGCGGCAAAGGCGCAATCCGCCCAGCCCTCCATCACCGCGTCCAGCGCCGCCACGGCGCCACCGGCGGCATGGCGCGCCGCCTCCACGCTGCCCGGCCCCACGAAAGTGTCGGCGTCCAGGCACAGCAGGTCGCCCGGTTGCGGGTGCAGCGCCAGGATGGCGTCCACGTAGCCAGCCGGATGCGCCAGGCAGAGCTGCGCCCGCGTGGCCAGCGGCGCCTGCTCGCGCAGCAGGCTGTCGAAATCGGGGTGCTCCAATGCAGCCAGCACGGCGCGCAGCCGGTCCGGCCGTTCGGCATGGCCCGCCCCCGGGTCATGTGCCAGGCACGCCAGATGGCTGAACAGCGCCACCCGCCTCACGGCGCAGCGCCTTCCGGCGGCAACTCGTCGGGCCGTTGCGGGCGCCGGCGTATGGTGAAGCTCAGCGTGCCGGCCTCCTCGCTGAAGGCCAGCAGATCGTGGCCGGTCTCGCGGCAATACGCGCGAAAATCGCCGATCGCCGCCCGGTCGGTGGCCAGCACGCGCAGTTTCTGCCCCGGCTCCAGCCCACGCAGCGCCCGGTTGGCGCGCAGCACCGGCAGCGGGCAGTTCAGTCCTTTGACGTCCAGAAGCATTTCGGCCATCGGCGGTCGCGTCCCAGCAGGCAGGACGGCGTCCCGCAGAAAGGCCCAACAGATACCCTTTGGCCGGCGCAGGCCAGCCCTTGACGCCCGCATGCCGGGCCTGTTGGCTTCCCGCATCACCTGCCGGCGCCCCTGCCCGCGGGTCTCGCAAAGGCAGGAAGATGGGCAGCGACGTGCAGCTGAAATCACTCACGCCGATCCTCGTCGTCGATGCCATCGCGCCCAGCCTGCCGTTCTGGCGCAGGCTCGGCTTCGAGCTGGGCATGACGGTCCCGCAGGCCGAGCCGTTCGCCTTCGCCATCCTTGCCTGCGGCAGCATCGAGATCATGCTGCAGACGCGCGCCTCGGCGCAGGAGGATACCCAAGCGGTCACCGGCGGGGTGCGCTCCAGCCTGCTCTACCTCAGCGTCGCCGACCTCGCCCCGGTGCTCGCCGCCTGCGCCACCGCGCCGGTGGCCGTCCCGCGCCGCACCACCTTCTACGGCGCCGACGAGATCTACCTGCACGATCCCGCCGGCAACATCATCGGCTTCGCGGCACCCGCCGCACCCCCGGCCGCCGCCCCGCCCGGCTAGAACTCGCCTTCCACCTCCAGCTCGCTCATCATCTCGGGCTCCAGCTTGGCCTCGGCGATCCAGGCCTGCATGTCGGGCAGCGCCATGATGCGCTCCCGGTAGGCGGCGCAGACCGGGTCCAGATCGACGTCGTAGGTGGTGAACCGGGTGCAGACGGGCGCGAACATCGCGTCTGCCAGGCACAGCGCCGGCCCGAACAGATAGGGGCCGCCATACGCCGCCAGGCATTCGCGCCAGATTTCGCAGATTCGCGCGATATCGGCCCGCACGCCCGACCACAGGGGGAAGTTCGGCCGGAACGCGTGCAGGTTTACCGGCAGCCCGGCCCGCAGCACCGCGAATCCGCCCTGCATCTCGCTGCTGACCGATCGGCAGCGGGCCCGCGCGCCTGCCTCGGCCGGCAACAGCCCGGCGCCCGGCGCCACCTCGTGCAGATACTCCGCGATCGCCAGCACGCCCCACATCTCCAGCCCCTGGTGATTCAGCGACGGGATGCGGGTGGAGCTGGCCTGCTGCAGCAGCTCGGCGCGCGCCACCGCGTCGTCATTGGCGATGCGCTGCACGCCGAATGGCAGGCCCGACCAGCGCAGCAACAGCCAGCCGCGCAACGACCACGAGGAGTAGTTGCGGCTGCTGATGGTCAGCATCGCCCGGCCTGCCGCCTTTGGCTGCCGCCCGCTCTTGAGGTTTTGTTCGGCCATTCATGCTCTCCTGCCATCGGCGCTCGCCGCCAGTGGCGCGCCGTCGCGCAACCCGGCAACGTCTCGGGCGTCAATCTTCGGCTCGCCGCCTCTTTCGCAACTGCGAGTACAGGTCCAGTCTATCACCATGCTGTATCAAATGTACCAGGCCCAGTCCGACATGCTGGCGCCCGCCCGGGCGATGGCGGGGCTATGGCTGGAAACGCTGAACCGTATGCCGAAGCTGCGGCAGTTCCCCGCCATCCGGCTGATGGAGGCGGGGTCCGAGCTGTTCACCTCGTCCGTCATCACCCAGGCGCGGCGGCCCTTCGGCATCACCGCTGTCGAGATGGACAACCGCGCCGTCGCCATCACCGAGCGGGTGATCACCTCGACCCCGTTCGGCAGCCTGCTGCGGTTCGAGAAGGATTGCCTGACGCCGCAGCCCAAGGTGCTGGTGGTGGCCCCCATGTCGGGCCATTTCGCGACCCTCCTACGCCCCACCGTGCAGACGATGCTGGCCGATTTCGACGTCTACATCACCGATTGGCACAACGCGCGCGACGTGCCGGTCGATGCCGGCCGCTTCGGGCTCGACGAGTATGTGGACCACCTGATCACCTTCCTCGAGACGCTCGGCCCCGATACCCACCTGCTGGCCATCTGCCAGCCCGCCGTGCCGGCGCTGATGGCGACCGCGGTGATGGCCGAGGCGCGCAACCCCGCCCAGCCCCGCACCCTCACGCTGATGGCCGGCCCGATCGACACGCGCTGCAGCCCCACCCGTGTGAACGTGATGGCCAAGAAGCAGACCATCGCCGAATACGAGAAGAAGGCGATCTCCCGCGTGCCGGCCCGCTATGCCGGCGCCGGACGCCGTGTCTATCCCGGCTTCTACCAGCTTGCCTCGTTCATGGCGATGAACGCCGATCGCCACATCAACGCCCAGCTCACCCAGCTCCGCCGCCTGTTCACCGGCGATGCGGAAGGTGCCGCGGCCCACGACCGCTTCTACGACGAGTATTTCGCGGTGGCCGATCTGCCGGCCGAATTCTACCTCGAGACGGTCGGCCGCGTGTTCCAGGACCACCTTCTGGCCCGCGGCCAGATGACCTGGCACGGCAAGCCGGTGGACCCGTCCGCCATCCGCCGCACCGCCCTGATGGTGATCGAAGGCGAGCGCGACGACATCTGCGGCGTCGGCCAGACGATGGCGGCACTCGATCTGTGCAGCAACATCCCCGCCGCGAAAAAAAGCTATTACCTGCAGACCGGCGCCGGCCATTACGGCGTCTTCAGCGGCCGCACCTGGACGAACTCCATCTACCCCAAGGTGCGCGCGATGATGCAGGAAGCCGCCTGACCGGCGAAGCGCGCGACGCCGCATCGGCAATAGTTTCCTCCGCTCACGAAGAACTGCTTGCGTTGCGCGGCCCGGGCCCAAATAGTCCCGGAATGAAGCGATATCCGAAATGACGCTGGTGAGTGAAAGGGTACTCGAAGCCCTGCTCGAGACGGCGCTCGACTACGCTATCATTGCACTCGACCGCAACGGATTGGTAACGAGCTGGAGCGAGGGCGCGCACGCCATCTTCGGCTGGTCGTCGGAGGACATGCTGGGCCGGCCGGCCAGCACATTCTTCACGCGCGAGGATTGCGCCCGCGGCGTGCCGCAGGCCGAGATGGAAGCCGCCCTGGTGCACGGCCGTGGCAATGACGAGCGGTGGCACCTGCGGCGGGACGGCACCTGCTTCTGGGCCAGCGGCGAGATGCTGCCGCTGCGCGACAAGGCCGGCGGCGTGCACGGCTTTCTGAAGATCCTGCGCGACCGCACCGCCCAGCGCCTGGCCGACGAAC
This sequence comes from uncultured Alphaproteobacteria bacterium, assembly GCA_963751795.1. Taxonomy (GTDB): domain Bacteria; phylum Pseudomonadota; class Alphaproteobacteria; order Acetobacterales; family Acetobacteraceae; genus BOG-908. The sequence continues at coordinate 227,011 of CAVVVI010000003.1, read as the reverse complement.
GCCAGCGGGCCGATTCGGAATTCCTGCGCAGCGTGCTCGCCGCTTCGGGCGACTGCATCAAGGTGCTCGACCTCGATGGCGGCCTGCAGTTCATGAGCGAGGGCGGGCAGCGCGCCATGGAGGTCAGCGACTTCAACGCGGTGCGCGGCTGCAACTGGCCCGAAACATGGCGCGGCAGCGGCCACGTCGCGGCGATGCAGGCCATGCAGGCGGCGCGCGAGGGCGGCGTCGGCCGTTTCCAGGGCGAAGCCCCCACCTTTGCCGGCACGCCCCGCTTCTGGGATGTGCAGATCACGCCCATCCTGGATGCGCAGGGGCGTCCGGAACGGCTGCTCGCCGTCTCGCGCGACCTCACCGCCGTCAAGCGCGCCGAGACGGAGCTGCGCGAAGCGCAGACGCTCAACTCGCTGATCCTGGAGAGCAGCCGCGACGCCATCGTGGTCATGGACCTCGACGGCAACACGCAATTCGTCAGCCCCGGCGGCCTGGCGGCCATGGAGATCACCGATCCCGCTTCCCTGGTCGGCCAGCCCTGGTCGCAGATCTGGCAGAGCGAGCAGCAGGCGGTGGCGCAGACCGCGCTTGTCCAGGCCCGCGCCGGCGCCGTGGGGCGATTCGAGGGCTACTGCCCCACGCATAAGGGATCCCCGAAATGGTGGGACATCGCCGTATCGGCCCTGCCCGGGCCCGACGGTCACCCGGCGCGCCTGGTCGCGGTGGGCCGCGACGTCACCGTGGCGCGGGAAGCCCAGCAGCGCCTGCTGCGCAGCGAGGAACGGCTGCAGCTGGCGCTGGGCGCATCCACCATGGTCGGCATCTACGACGTGGACCTGCTGGCCGGCACCATCTACGGCGACGCCAATTTCGCGCGCCTGCACGGCATCGATCCGGCCCAGGCCGCCGCGGGCGCACCGGTGGAGCTGATCTTCCGCAGCATGCACGCCGACGACGCGGCCGAAGTGCGCGCCCAGCTCGCCCGGCTGATTGGCGGCGCGGACAGCCTGCACCTGGAACACCGGCTGACACAGGCCGACGGCTCGCACCGTTGGGTGGTGGCCCGCGGCCGCCTGGTGCGCAATGAAGCCGGCGTGCCGGTGCGCCTGCCCGGCGCGCTGGTGGACGTCACCGAGCAGCGCGAAGCCGAGCAGCGCCAGGGCCTGCTGATGCAGGAGCTGGCGCATCGGGTGAAGAACACGCTGGCCGTGGTGCACTCCCTCGCCCGCCAGACCCTGCGCGGCGAGGGGGCAATGGCCGAAGCGCGCGATGCCTTCGGCGCCCGGCTGCTGGCGCTCAGCGCCGCGCATGACGTGCTGATGCAGGGCAGCTGGACCCAGGCGGGCCTGCGCAACCTGGTCGAAGCCGCCGCGCAGTTGCACGCTCCGCCGATCGACGGCCGCGCCCGGCTCACGATCGAGGGGCCGGAGGTGACGCTCGGCTCCCAGGCGGCCCTCTCGGTGGCGCTCGTCCTGCACGAGCTGGGCACCAACGCGGTCAAATACGGCGCGCTCTCGTCGGAGGCCGGCCATGTGGAGGTGCGCTGGTCGGTCGAAGCCGGCCAGCTCAGCTTCCTCTGGGCCGAATGCGGCGGCCCCGTCGTGGCGCCGCCCAGCCATCGCGGCTTCGGTTCACGCCTGATCGAGCGCAGCCTCAGCAGCGAATTGCAGGCCCAGGTGGTGCACGCCTACGCGCCCACCGGCGTCACCCTCACATTGCAGGCACAGCTGGCAGCCCTGCAGCGCAGCGAAGGCTGATCCGCCGCCCGCCTCACCACGCGACCGCCGCACCGGCGTAGTCGAGGAAGCTTCCGCTGATGGCGGCACCATCCATCACGGCCAGCAGCCGCGCCGCGCAATCGGCCGCATCCATCGCCTGATCGGGCGCCACGAACGGGGCCGACAGCCCGGTGCGCACCGTGCCGGGGTGCAGCGCCAGCAGCAGCGCCTGCGGCCGGCGACGTGCGATTTCGACGGCAGCCGTGCGCACCACCTGATTGAGCGCCGCCTTCGACGCCCGATACGAGTACCAGCCGCCCAGCCGGTTATCGCCGATGCTGCCCACCCGGGCCGACAACGTGGCGAACACGCTGCGCCCCTGGCGCGGCAGCAGCTCGGCGAAATGCTTGATCAGCAGCGCCGGGCCAATGGCGTTGATGGCAAAGGCCCGCGCCATCACCGCCGGATCGAGCTCGGCCAACCGGCGTTCCGGCCCGTGCCCGTCGATGGTGAGCGCGCCGGTAGCATCGATGATGCGCACGAACGGGCCACGCGCGCGCGCCACGGCAGCGGCCGCGGCAATGCTTGCCTCGTCGGTCAGGTCCAATCCCGGCGCGGTGCCGCGGCCCAGCGCCACGCAGCCGGGGCCAGACGCCGCCACCAGCGCCGCGCCGATGCCGCCGGATGCGCCGATAACCAGCGTGGCGCCTACGGCCTCAGAAATCGGTGCAGCGCCCCTTCACTTCCCAATCGCCGTAGCGCGTGGGCTCGGGGCCTTTCGGGCCGCCGATCTCCTTGGGATGCGGCGTCGCGGCATCGGGCTTCGGCCCGGCATCCTGCTGCGTGGCGCCGCCCTCGGGCGGCGTGTTGGTCGTGTCGGTCATGCCGCCAATGTCGGCCGCCACAAGCAGGTTGCAAGCGCCGACGCCGTGTGGGACGTGACCGCACCAACACAGGAGGGCCGCATGGGCGGGATGCGGGCAGCCACGCGCACGCGGCGCACCGGCCGGCAGGGCCGAAACGTTATCGCGGCGCACTGACACACGCCGATGCTGCGTCCTCTCATCGTCTCCGAAGCAGACCTCGCCGCCGGTGCGCTGCCACCCGGCTCGGCCGTGCTCGGCGCGCTCGGCTTCGGCGGCGCCGCCATCCCGCTCGCCGCCGCGGTGCCGGCAGCGCCTGTCGCTATGGCCGTGCTGGGCCAGGCGCCCGCGATCGAACTCTGGCTCGCCGACGAACCCGCCACCTACGGCGCGGCCGATGGCTGCCGCTTCGCCATCGCCGGCGACACAATTTTCGCCATCGTCGATCCCGGCCTGCCCGAGTGCGCCGGCATGCAAGCCATGGCCCAGGACCTCTACGCCAGGCTGTTCGCGCTCGCCGACCGCACCGGCCACCCGCACGTGATCCGCGCCTTCAACTACCTGTCCGCCATCACCGGCGAGGAGGCGGGCACCGAGCGCTACCGCCGCTTCAACACCGGCCGCCACGCCGCCTTCCTGGCAGCCGGCCGCGCCGTGGCGGCAGCGCCGGCCGCCTGCGCGCTCGGCATGCGCGCCGGGCCGCCGGTGGTCGCCTTCATCGCCGCCCGCCGGCCCGGGCTGCCTTTGGAAAACCCGCGCCAGGTGAGCGCCTACCACTATCCGGCGCAGTTCGGCCGGCACCGCCCCAGCTTCTCGCGCGCGCTGCGCACTGCCGACGCGCTGCACATCTCCGGCACCGCCAGCATCGTCGGCCACCGCAGCCTGCACGCCGGCGACGTCGCCGCGCAGGCACAGGAGGCGCTGCGCAACGTCGCGGCCCTGTTAAGCGAGTGCGGCGGCCTGACGCTGGAGGGCGTGGCCGCGCGCCTGGTCCTGAAGGCCTATGTGCGGCACGCGGCCGACCTCCCCGCGGTGCAAGCCGTCCTCGCACAGGCCGGCCTGCGCCCGGCCCTCATCCTGCACGCGGAAATCTGCCGGCCGGAGCTGCTCGTCGAGGTCGAAGGCTTCCTGCCGCTTTAGGGCCGCTCAGCCGACGATTTCCGCCTCGCTGCCCGGCAGCGGCGCGGCCTGCGCCAGCACGCGCGCCAGCGCGTCCAGCCGTTGGCGGTGGTCGGCCTCGCCCAGCGGAAACCGCCACAGCACGGCGGCGCCGGCCACGCCCAGCACCACGGTCAGCGCGCAATAGGCCAGCACCAGATGCAGCAGCACCGCCTGGGGCACATGGTTCGGCACCGCGCCGGTCGGGAAGTGCACCCAGCTCAGCAGCGCGCCCGACAGCAGCAGGCCCAGGCCCGAGACGCATTTCTGCATGAAGAACGAGCCCGCGAAGAACAGCCCCTCCTGGCGCTGCCCGGTGCGCGCCTGGGAATCCTCCACCACGTCCGACATCATCGATGCGCCCAGAATAGCGCCGCCCACGCCGCTGGTGACCGCCAGCACGATATCGGCCATCAGCAGCGGCAGCAGCGATGGGTTGCCGTTGGCCGGAAAAGCGCCCAGCGCGCGCAGCAGCAGCGGCGCCGTGGCCAGCACCACGTAGGCGAGCGAGGCCGCCACCGCGGCCCGCCGCTTGCCCCAGCGGCGCGACGTAGCCTTGGCCGCCACGAAGGCCAGCACCACGCCCAGAATGACGCAGATGGTGAACACCGCCAGCCAGCTCGCCGGCAACCCCCATAGGAAGGTGTTGAAATACGTGCTCAGCGCGAAGTTGAGCCCCTGGTTGGTGAAGCTGAACATTCCCGCCACCAGCAACACCGCAAAGGCGTGGTTCTGCAGCGTGCGGCCGATGCTGCGGAACGTGTCGGCAAACCCGGTGCGCCCCGGCACCACCTGCGGCAGCAGCCCGATCTGCCGGTGCGTGCCCGCCGCCGAGAGCAGGATCGCCGCCACCATCAGGCTGGCCGCGATGAACGCGTAGCGGTGGTAGCCGGCCGGGTTCAGCTGCCCCACCGGGAACGCAGCCGTCGGCGCCAGCAGAACGCCGAAGGTGAGCAGCAGCATGCCCATGCCGCCGATCCAGCCGAACAGGTAGCGGTAGCCCAGCACGGATGTCCGCTCGTGGTAGTCCGAGGTCAGCTCCGGTGCGAGCGCACTGGACGGCACCTCGTAGCAGGAGATGGCGGTGCGTACCAGGATGGAGATGCCGATCAGATACAGCATCAGCCCGCCCTGCGAGGCGCCGACCGGCGGGTTCCACAGCAGCAGGTACAGCCCGCCCACCGGCAAGGCCGAGGCGTACATGAACGGATGCCGGCGGCCCCAGCGCGATTGCAGGTGGTCCGACAGATGGCCGATCACCGGATCCACGATGGCGTCCAGCACCAATGCGATGAAGATCGACAGCCCGACCAGCCCGGCCGGCAGCCCCACCACCTGGTTGTAGTACAGCAGCAGCAGCGTGGAAAAACCGTTATCCTTGATGCCGTAGGCCAGCGAGCCCAGCCCATAGGCGAGCTTGATCGGCACCGGCAGCAGGCGCGGCCGCGGTGCTGCAACAGCCTGGCTCATGGTGCGCCCCCGATCGTCATTGCGGGGCCGCGATGATCGGGTAGCGCGGCCGGTAGCCGGGCGAGGGCGCAGGCTGCGCCCCCAGCCCCGGTGCGATGCCGATGCTGGCCTGATACAGCAATTCCATCACCGCCAGCCCCGCCGCCTGCCGTGCCTCGGTGGCATCCAGCGCCGCTCCGGTCTGGTAGCCGCGCACCAGATCGGCGGCCGCCGGGCGCAGTTGCGCGAACACCTCGTCGAACACCGCCTTGTTGGCCGCCGCCTGGCCGGACCACGCGAACAGCGCGTCCAGCACCGCATCGTGGCGCTGCCGCAGCCACAGCGTCTCGGCCCCCCGCGCCTGCTCGATGGCCACCAGCGGCATGTAAAGCAGCACGAAATCCGTGTCGGCCCCGAGCTGACCCTGGTCGCGCCGCACCGCCGTGCCCAGCGGCAGTTCGGCGGCGTCGCGCAACTGGCCCAGCGTCGCCCGCCATTGCGCCAACGCGGGCAGCGCGTCGAAGGCGCCCGGCTCGGCGGGGCGCGTGTAGAGATCGAACAGGCAGGCCGGCACCGCCGCCGCACCGTCGATGGCCCACACGCCGGCATGCGCCGCCTCGCCCTGCGCGGCCGGCGCGGTCGAACCCCAGGCGTCGGCGGCCAGCACGTAGCGGCGCGGGCCATCGGCAAATGCATCCAGGCTCGCGTAATCCCCGGTCTGGCTGGCGAAGCTGGAGAACCGTCCGCCCTGATTGGCCGCCTGGCGCGATTCGACGAGCTGCGTCAGCGACACCGGCGTGATCACCGGCGCACCACCCAGGCTCACCCCGCGCGCCCGCCGCTGGAACAGGCCGAACACGTTGGCGTCGTACAGATCCACACGCACCGGCCCGGCGGCCTCCGGCCCGTGCGAGCCGGCCAGCTCGGCATACCCCATCGCGGCCGGGTTCAGCGCGCCCGTGCGGCGCAAGGCATCCTCCGCCCGCCGCGCCAGCGTGGCGCAGAAAGCCGGCTGCGGCTGCGCCCCGGCGCCGGGCGGGGCGCGCAGGCTCACATACTGCGCGATGGCGCCCCCTGCCGCCGGCGGCGCCGGCCAGGCTTCCAGCGCAGCGCGCCGCTCGGCCAGCGCCGATTGCAGGCAGGCCGCCTGCGCACCGCCGGAAGCGGGGCAGCGTTCCGGCAACGCCAGCAGCCAGCCGCGCTGGCTGGCCAGCAACGCGTCCCGCCCAAAGATCGTGGCCACCCGCAGCCGGGCCTGCAGCGCCGCGATCATGGCGCGGTTGGCCGCAATCAGCCCTGGCGCCGCGCAGATCGCCGTCTCGGTCGGCGTGCTGGCCTCGGCGCAGTTGGCACTGGCCTCCGCGGCGTCGGCCGTCTGCGGAGCGTTGCTGGCATCCGGCACGTAAGGGGTCACGTGATGGATGGCGCAGGACGGGAGCAGCAGCAGCAAGGCCGCGGCCGGGGCGCGGAGGGCGCGCATCAAGGGTGGAAGATCATGCTGCCATGCACCTCTGTCGTCGTGCCGCCCAGCGCCGGCGGCGGCGGGAACGGGCCGGCCTGGCCGATCGCGTCGCGCGCAGCCTGATTGATTTCCGGCACGCCGCAAGGGTCGATGGAAAATCCGGCCAGCGCGCCGTTGCTGGCCACCGAGACGCGGTAGTTCACCACGCACGTCTTGCGGCGGTCCCACGCCTGCACCGGCTGGCGCTTGGCGGCCAGCACGCGGGCGCGCACCGCGGCCTCGAACGCCGCCAGCGTGCCGCGCGCGCCGTTGCCGCCGCCGGCCGACGCGGCCACATCCAGCCCCAGCCCGCTATCCGTGGCCGCACCGAAATGGCTCGCCGCATGCGCGGCTTGCACCGCGCGCGTAATGGCCCGCGGCGCGGTGGCCTGCACCGGCGGCGGCGCGGCCAGCCTGATCTCGGGCTGCGGCACGAAGGCGGGCGGTGCCGCGGCGAGAGCCGGCTGAATGCGCGGCAGTGGTGGCGGCTTCGGCCGATCGGCCATGATCAGCCGCGCCGGCAACACCGCCGGCAACAGCGGCGGCAGCGCACCGATGCTGCTCAGGAACGACCAGCAGCAGCCCGTGCAGCCCCACTACGGCGGCCAGCGTCGCCACCCGCTGGGCAGCCGGCCGCTCCAGCCGGAGCGCAGCATGCCCACCCTGGAGCCGTTCAGCCGCCGGGCGCGGCCACGCCGCTGCGCGTCGCGCACCGGCGTTGCGCGTCCGTGTCCCACGCCGAGCGCGGACCCACGGTGATGCCGCCATCCACTACCTGCGCCGGTCGCAGCAGCGGTCACCAACGGCGCGGCCGGGCCGTTGCCCGGCCCGCCGACGGCCATCATCGGCATCGCAATGAATGCGATATCCAGGCTGCCGAACTGCGCCACGGAAGCGGCCATGGTGGCGGCGATCTGCGCCTCGTCGGTCACGTCGCAATGCTGGTAATGCGCGGCACCCGCAAATCGCGCGGCCAGCGCCTGGCCCTTCTCATCCTGCACGTCGGCAATCACCACCCGCGCGCCTTCGGCGATGAACAGCTCGACGGTGGCCAGGCCGATACCGGAGCAGCCGCCGGTGATAACCGCGACCTTGTTGGCAAGACGTGACATCCGGGCTCCTGCTGCCCGGCCAGCTTTGAGGTGCGCACCCTAAAGCGTCAAGCTGCGCCGGCCGGCGCGTCCACCGGGCCGTCCGGCGCGGCGCCCGGCCGCTGCGGCATAGGGTGCGAACAGCCCTTCCACCTGGGCGCGCCCCCAGGCGAGATGCTCGCGCGTGATGGTCTGCACGCCCTGGCGCGAGCCCACGTAATCGATCCAGCTGCCGCCGATGATCCACGCATTCACCACCAGCATGTCGCATCGGCGCCGTTGCAGCCCGCCATCGGCTCAGCCGCCCAGCACCGCCTGCACCAGCGCCGCGCCCTTGGCGTAGGGCGGATAGAACGCCGCAATGCTGTCGCCCTCGCCCCGCACGAACACGCCGCGCGGGTTGGAGAATTCGCGGAACCCCTCGATGCCGTGGTGGCGCCCCATGCCGCTATGGCCGGAGCCGCCGAAGCCCATCGAGGGCAGCGCGCTCTGCATCGCACAGGTGTTCACCGCCGCACCGCCCGAGCTGGTCTGGTCCAGCACGTGAGCGGCGACCGCCGGGTCGTCGCTGAACACGTACAGCCCAAGCGGCCGCTCGCCTGCGTTGATGCCCGCAATCGCCGTGTCCAGATCGTCATACGGCACCACGGGCAGGATCGGCCCGAAAATCTCCTCGCGCATGATGCGCAAATCGGTCGCCGGATCGACCACCAGCGAAATCGGCATGCGCCGGCCCTGGCGATCGGCCGTGCCATCCGGCTCCAGCGTCACGATCGTGCTCTGAAGCTGCCGCGCCTCGTCGAGCAGACCCTCCAGCCGCTCCAGATGCCGCTCGGAAATAATGCCGGTGCAATCGTCGCCCCGGGCATAATCCGGCACCGCCTCGGCCATGAAGGCGCGGGCATGCTCCACGAAACGCGGCACCTCCGGCCGCGCCACCAGCGCGTAGTCCACCGAAACGCACATCTGGCCGCCCTTGATCATCTTGGTGCCCAGCACGGATTCCACGTTGCGCCGACTGACCGCACCGGGCGCCAGCACGGCAGGGCACTTGCCGCCCAGCTCCAGCGTCACCGGCGTCAGGTTCTGCGCCGCGGCCGCCATCACCAGCCGGCCCACCTCGGGGTTGCCGGTGTAGAGCAGGTGATCCCACGGCAGCGCCGCAAAGGCGCGCGCCAGATCCAGCCCGCCCTCGGCCACGCTCACCAGCGCCGGGTCGAAGGTGGCGGCCACCATTTCGGCCAGCAGCGCCGCACAGGCCGGCGTGTACTCCGAGGGCTTCACGATCACCCGGTTGCCGGCCGCCAGCATCTCCACCATCGGCCCCACCGACAGGTCGAACGGAAAGTTCCACGGCACCATGTTGCCGACCACGCCCTTCGGCTGGTTCTGCACATAAGCGCGCGCCGTGCCGAGCAGGCCGGCATCGATGTCGCGCGGCTGCGGCGCCATCCACTCTTCCAGCCGCTCGGAGACATACTGCGCCCGCCCCAATGGCCCCAACACCTCGATCAGGTCGGAGGCCGGCACCGGATGCGTGCCGAAATCGGCCGCCAGCGCCGCACTGATCCGCCTGCGGTTGTCGGACAGCATACCCATCAGCCTGGCCAGGCGGCTGCGGCGTTCCTCCAGGGTGGGGTTGCGGTCTGCCGCAAACGCTTTTCGCTGCGCTTCGAACGTGTCGTGGAGTCTTGCGATGGCGGCATCGTCGTTGGGCATTGTTGGCTTCTCCGTGCAGCAAGCAAGCGGTTCTTTTTTGAAAAAAAGAACCAAAAAAATTTTGTCTTATTGCATCATGGCTAGCAGGGCGGTGCGTTCTTCGCGGACTGTTTCGGGTTCTTGCGTGGCTTGCAGGTCGAAGGCTTTCAGGTCTTCCGGCACGTACCAGTGCAGGCGGTCCTCATGATACGCCCGCCACACTGTCTCGGCGATCTCCGTTGGCTGCACCAGGCGCCACATGCCTTCGGCCGGCGCCATCCTGCGCATCGTATCCGACAGGATGGGCGTGTCGATCAGGCCCGGCAACAGATCGGCGGCACGCACGCCGAAGCGCTTGAACTCGATCGACAACGCCTCCGTCAGCCCGCGTACCGCATGCTTGGTGGCCGAATAGACCGCAATGCCCGCCGTTCCGAAAATCGCCGAGGATGAGGAGTTGATCAGGCACAGCGCCCCCGGCGTGGCGCGCAGCAGCTTCACGGCAACGCGCGTGCCGATCATCACGCCCAGGAAGTTCACGCCCACCACCTTCGTGATGTCCGCCCAATCCATCTCGTCGAACAACCCGCCGATGGCGATGCCCGCATTGCTGAACATCAGATCCAGCGTGCCGCCGGTCGCCTGCCCGAAACCATCCATGGCCGCCGCGAACGCCGCACCATCGGTCACGTCCAGCGTGGCGAACACGCCGTTCGCCGCCCCGATCTCCGCCTCCAGGCTGCGCAGCCCGTCCACGTTGACGTCGTACGCGCCCACGAACCAGCCTCGCGCGGCAAACAGCCGCACCGTCGCCAGTCCCATGCCGCTCGCCGCACCCGTGACGAAAATCGATTTGCGGCCCTGCGCCTGGCTCATGATCTCGGCTCCAACCTACCTTCCGACACAACTGACATGCACCCATGTCAGTTGCAAGCGCGCCAATCAGCCGCTAGTGCCGGCCCGTACCGTTGCCGCCCGGGAGAACGCTCATCATGCCCAGGCGCTGGGGCGACAGGACCGCCGAGGAACGCCGCGCCGCACGCCGCGCGCAGCTCATGGCGGCCGCACTCGCCATCTACGGCGACACCGGCTACCGCACCGCCAGCGTCAAGGCCGTCTGCGCCAAAGCCGGGCTGACCGAGCGCTACTTCTACGAATCTTTCGCCAACGCCGAAGACCTGCTCTGCCAATGCTTCGAGCAGGTCAACCGCAACCTGATCGCCCGCATGCGCGCCGCCGCCACCGCACAAGGTGGCCCGCCGCTCGCGCGCGTCCGTGCCGCCCTGCTGGTCTACTTCAGCCAGATGCAGGAGCAACCGGCCGGATCGAGGGTTTTCCTGATCGAGTTGGCGAGCGTCAGCGCCGCCACTGAAGCACTCATTTCGCAAAGCCTCGATGAATTCGGTGTGCTGCTGATGGATACACTCGGCCCCGATGCGCAACCGGCGCCGCTGCTGTTGCGCGGCGTCATCGGCGGCGGACTGCACATCGCGCGCGCCTGGATCGCCAACGGCTGCGCGGAAAGCGTCGAGGCGGTGGCGGACGCGGCGCTGCGGCTCTACGCGCTGATGCACGGTACGCGAACCAACGAGGCTAGCTAACTGCCCCAGACTGTACAGAGACGCTGCTGATAAGCGGCAACCGTCCTTGCGAGGACACTCAGTCCGTCCAACGTCTCGACCATGACGAAGCTGGGCGGAAGGTCGTCGCCCATGTGGAACTCGCGATGATACCATAGGCTCTTGGCCCTGACCTTCAGCAAGGAGCTGTCAATGCCTCCGATTCTGACCGTGCTGTAGTCGTCCGACGGCTGTGTGGAAACCACGGCCACCTTGAAGTGAAGCAGGTCGGCCGAAACCACGAACAACGCGCAGCCGTGCCGTGATTGCTGTTCCCAGACGCAGAAGAACGCCGGATCAACCAGGTTGCGCGGCATGAGGAGAAGTTGCCTGTCCTCGCCCCCGACACACAGGATGGAGTTCAGACACGCCAGGATAGCATCGGCTCCGAGGGACGGGCGGACTGGTCCGGCTATACGTCGCTCGGAGTGGCGCATTTGCAAACCGGCAAAGCCGGCGAGCACCGATTTCACGCGCTCGGGCAATTCTTCCGGCCTCTTGCGGATGAAAAGACAGCCTCGATTGATCGCCTCGAAGAAATTGCGCTCCGAGAAGATCATGTCCGGCGACCCGCCGTCTGCCGGTGCCGATACGAACGTCATGTTACGCTGGACGACACGCCAGCCTCGGTCTTCCTGATTCCGGCCGAACCAGGTTTGTATCGCTGTCTCGTCAGCCAGTATGGAGCTCGAGAAATCGGCAAACAAGTTGCCTGCTGCTTCCTCTGCGAGCGCTGCATAAGCATCGAACGACAACACCATCCATTGGCTGCCGTGAGACAGCCGATCCGGCGGCTCGGGAGTTGTGACGTTCGAGTGCATGGGAAAGCCGCCAACGCCTGGAAGCTCCACATGCTTGCCGAACCTCTGCAGGATGTCTGCCTGGGCTCGTGCATCCTTCTCGAACCAACGTGTCGCATCGAGGTAGCTGGTTCCCACGGCTAGGCTGGCTTTGATCGACGTGTCGGCAGCAAGTGGTAGATGCTGCTCGCTCAGGAACACAAAGTGCGTGCAAGGCTCGACTTTCATCGCCCACCGAACGAGAGAAAGCATCGCCTCGACAAGACTGAAACCGCCCCAGCTACAAATACGGCTAGGAACAACCATGACATTTGGAAATGTCGAAGCAAGCCGCTCGACTGTCGCCATCAACAAGCCGGGCGCCTTGGCATCAACATGGTAGAAATAGTAGTTCTCTGGGTTGTAAAGAAGCGCAAATTGCTCCTCTACGAACCGGGCGCTTTGATGGCATAGTATGCCGTAAGCCAAGCGACGTGGGCTTGTAAGATCATGTTCAGGAGTTTTGGCAATAATCATAACCTGGTCGGATACCTGTGCGACCTTACGAGCGTGTCGCACTCTGGCTTACTCTGGACTTAAGTGCTTGTAAGCGCTCTTCGGACTTGCCACGGCTCCCGCGACAGCCGCTCCTGAGATGACGGCCCCTTCGCCTCAAAACGGCAGCGCCCCCTGCCGGCCCTCGCTCACCACGCCCACCTCGCCATCGGCAAAATGCAGCCGCAGCCGCGAAGCCGGCCGCACATCGGCAGCGCGCGCCACCGCGTGGCCGCGCGCATCGCGCACCAGCGCAAAGCCGCGCGCCAGAACGCGCTCGTAGGAAGCGCCGTCCAGCCGCGCGCCCAGCACATCCAGCCCGCCGCGCTGGGCACGCATCCGCGCCTGGATGCTCGCCGGCCGCAATTGCGGCAGCAGCCGCGCGGCGGCATCGCGGTGCCCGGCCAGGCTCACGCGCAGCCCGCCTTCCAGCCGCAGCGCCATGTTCACCAGCCCGCCACGCCGTGCCGCGATGATCGCCGCCGGATCGGGGATGCCCCGCTCGGCGCGCACCAGCGCCGCGGCACGGGCGGCCAGCAGCCCGGGCAGCGCCGCATCCAGCCGCGGCCCGATGCCGCCGGCCGCATCGCGATGCCGTGCCACGCCTTGCCGCAGCGCCCCCAGCAGCCGCAGCCCTCCATGGGCCAGCGCCGCGGCGCGCGCCGCCATCAGCGCGTGCGGGTCGGGGATGTGCCGCTCGGCGCGCGCCAGCGCCGCGGCCCGCGCGGCCAGCACATTGGGTGCGGCCAGATCCAGCCGCAGCGCCCGGTCGTCCAGCCGCTGGCGCGCCTGCGCCACGATGGCCGGCAGATCGGGCAGGCGCGCGCCGGCAGCGGCCAGTGCCGCGCCCCTTCCCTGCGCCCCGCGGTCCAGCGCGCCGGCCAGTCGCGCCGTCTTCTGCGCCAAATCGGCCAGCAGCTCGGTGCGCGAGGGCACCGCCAGCTCGGCCGCCGCCGTAGGCGTAGGCGCCCGGCGATCGCTCACGAAATCGATCAGCGTGGTGTCCGTCTCGTGGCCCACCGCGCTGATCAGCGGTATCCGGCAGGCTGCGGCCGCGCGCAGCACCACCTCCTCGTTGAAGGCCATCAGATCTTCCAGGCTGCCGCCGCCCCGCGCCACGATCAGCACGTCCGGCCGCGCAATGCCGTGCGCCGGCAGCCGGTCCATGCCGGCGATGGCCGCGGCAATCCGCGCCGCCGCCCCCTCGCCCTGCACGGGCACCGGCCACAGCAGGATCGGGCGCGGAAAGCGCCGCGCCACCGTCGTCATGATGTCGTGCAGCACCGCGCCGCTGGCCGAGGTGATGACGCCCACCAGCGCCGGCAGCACCGGCAGCGCGCGCTTGGCCGCCGCCTCGAACAGCCCCTCGGCCGCCAGGCGCTGCCGCAGCATCTCGATGCGCGCCAGCAGCGCCCCGGCGCCGGCATATTCCAGCCGATCGATGATCAGCTGGTATTCCGAACGATCGCCATAGGCGCTGATCTTGCCGGTGGCGATCACCTCCACGCCGTTTTCCGGCGCCAGGCTCAGCCGCGGCAACGTCGTCTTCCAGATCACCGCGCGGATCTTGCCGCCCTCGTCCTTCAGGCTGAGATAGGCGTGGCCGGAGCCGTACAGCTTGAACTCGGTGATCTCGCCCCGCACCCGGATGCGCCCGAACGTGCCTTCCAGCGTGCGCTTGATGGCGCCGGACAGCTCGCCGACGGTGAATTCAGGCACGTTGGAGCGGGGTTCCATACCGCGTGCTTATGCCGCCGCGGCGGCGCGCGCCACACACCGCCTCACGCCATGTTGGCCAACCCCGGCTGCCCGGCCAGTGCGGCGAACGCCGCCTCCGGCATCGGCCGCCCGAACAGGTAGCCCTGCACCTCCACGCACCCCTCCTCGCGCAGCATCTCGGCATGCGCCTCCGTCTCCACCCCCTCGGCCAGGCTCGCGATGCCCAGATCGCGCGCAATGCCGATGATCGAGCGCACCAGCTTGCGCGCCGCCGGATCGATGCCCAGCGCGCGGGTGAAGCTCTGGTCGATCTTCAGCTTGTCGATCGGCATGCGGCGCAAATAGCTCAGCGAGGAATAGCCGGTGCCGAAATCGTCCATCGCGATCCGCACGCCCATCGCCTTCAGCCCCGCCAGCGTGGCCAGCGTGTCGGGCGAGTCGCCCAGCATCACCCCCTCGGTGATCTCCAGCTCCAGCCGCGCCGGATCGAGCCCGCTCTCGGCCAGCACGCCGCCCACCAGCCCTACCAGATCCGTCGTGCGGAACTGCACCGGCGACAGATTCACCGCCACGCCCAGTGGCTGCGGCCAGCTTGCCGCCGCGCGGCAGGCCTGGCGCAGCACCCAGGCGCCCAGCACGGTGATCAGCCCGCATTCCTCGGCGATCGGGATGAACTCGGCCGGCGACACCTGGCCGCGCGCCGGATCGTGCCAGCGCAGCAGCGCCTCGGCGCCGAGCAGCGTGCCGGTGGCGAGCGTGTATTGCGGCTGATAGTGCAGATGCAGCCGCTCCTCGGCCACCGCCTCGCGCAGGTCGCGTTCCAGCTCGGCGCGCACGCGCAGCGCGGTATCCAGCGCCGGGGTGAACAGCACCGCCTGGCCGCGGCCGCGCGCCTTGGCGTCGTACAGCGCCATGTCGCCGAACCGCAGCAACGGGCCGGGCTCGCGCGCGTGCTCCGGCGCCAGCGCAATCCCGATGCTCACGCCGATCGACAGATGCCGCGCCCCGATCCGATACGGCCGCGACAACTCGGTGATCAGCCGTGCGGCGAGGCGCCCGGCCGTCTCACCCGTCTTGCGCTGCGCCTGCATCACCACGAATTCGTCACCGCCCAGCCGCGCCACCAGATCGCCCGGCATCAGGCTGGTGCGCAGCCTTCCCGCCACCGCCTGCAACAGGCCGTCCCCGGCCGCATGGCCCAGCGTGTCGTTGATGTCCTTGAAGCGGTCGAGATCCAGGCACAGCAGCGCCACGCCGCACGGCGCGGCCGCACCCTCCCGCTCGGCCCGGTCGGCCGCCAGCCCCTCCAGCGCCGCCTGCAACCGGCTGGAGAACAGCACGCGGTTGGGCAGGCCGGTCAGCCCGTCATGATGGGCCATGTGCCGGATCCGCGCCTCGTCCTGCCGGCGCTGCGTCAGGTCGGTGCAGATCACCACCGAACCCACGGTGCCGCCGGCATCGTCACGGATCGGGCTGGCGCGCACCAGCATCGGCACGCTGGCCCCGTCGCGCACCTGAATGTCGGCCTCGCCCTGCCACGGCTCGGCGGTGCGCAACGCTCGCTGCAACGCCCGCCCGGTCGGCAGATCCGTCATCAGCGCCGGCAGCCCGCCCGCCGTCTCGATATCCTCGCTGTTATAGCCGAACGCCACGGCGAAAGCGGGGTTGGCGAATAGCGGCGCACCGGTCTCGTCGGCGATCAGGATCGCGTCGCTGGCGCTCTGCATCGCCGCACGCACCCGCAGCCGCTCCTCGCTCTGCCGCCGCAGCCGGTCGGTCACATCCTCCAGCGTGCCCACATAGCCCAGCCAGCGCCCGCTCTCGTTCTGCACCGAGCGCACCGTCTTGCTCACCCAATAGCAGCTGCCATCCGGCCGCCTGAACTCGGAGGTCTGGCCGAAATAGCCGCCATCGCGGCGGATCATATCGGCCAGCTCCTCGCGCCGGTGCGGGTTGGCGAACAGGCTGCCATCGTTGAGCGCCGCAATCAGCGACTCGCGGGTCGGGTGGCCGGTGATGGCCAGCAGCGCCGCGTTGGCGCTGGTGATCTCGCCGGTTTCGCCCGCACCGAAAATGCCGATCGCCGCATTGTCGAACACCGCCTTGTACTGGCCCTCCGCCCGCACCAGCCGGTTGGCGGTATCGCGGAACACGCCCAGCGCGCGCGCCACGGCACCCACCTCGTCGTCGCGGTCCAGCCAGGGCAGCGGCGTTTCCAGATCGCCCTTGGCCAGCCGGCGCAACGCCCGCGTCAGCAGATCCAGCGGCGCGGTCAGCTGCCGCATCGCGTACCACACCGCCAGCATCACCGCGCCCAGCAGCGTCAGCAGTGCCAGCCCCTGCGTATGCAGCTCGGCCACCAGCGCGCTATGCAGCCGTGCCGTGGAAAGCGAAATATGCAGCGTGCCCAGCAGCCGCGTCTGCCCATGATCGGCAATCCGCACCGGCTGCGCCACGTCGATCGCCCGCTCCTTGGCAGGCCGCGCCGCGCCGCGCCGGTTCAGCACCGTCCCATCCGGCCGCAGCAGCACGGCCTCGGCAAAATCCGGATCGGCGGCCAGCGCGTCCAGCGCCGCGTCCAGCTGATCGCCATCGAGGTTCCACAGCGGCACCGACAGCGCGGCGGCTTCCAACCGCGCGAGCAGGCCCGCGCGCTCGCTCAGCGCCGCCCGCCCGGCCACGCTCATCGCATGCTGCCGCACCCAGGCATCGACGAACAGGATGGCGCTCAGCCCCACGGTGGCCGCCAGCATCGCGCGCACCCGCAGCGAGATGCGCCAGCGGCGCGGCATCCTCACCGCTTCCATCTCAGTGCCAGTCCCTGACGCCATAGCGCGCCAGGATCGCCGCCAGCCGCCCCGAAGCGCGCAGCCGCGCGATGCCCTCGCTGAGGATGGCCGCCAGATGCGGCGAGTCCGGATTGACCGGTGAAAACGCGATATAGACCGGCATCGCCTCGCCTTCCCGCGAGAACGTCACACGGTCGCCCAGCCCGAGTTCGGCGATGGTGGTGGACAGCACGTAGGCATCGTCCAGCACCACATCGAGCCGGCCGGCCAGCAGCTTGAACAGGTTCTTGGCCAGCGCGCCGTCGCCGGCCATGTACTGCACGCGCGTCCGGTCCGCGCGCACCTCGCGCACATAGGCACCCAGCGCGCCGGCGAACTCGTAGGTGGCCACCACGCCCAGCACCCGGCCATCCAGCGCATGCGGCCCGGTGTAGTGGAACGCGACCCCGCGCCGCACGGCGAACGCCGCGCTGCTTAACCCGATCGGCTCGTGCGGCACGACGAAGCCGGGCACGTCGGTGGCAAAGGCGCCGATCACGCCATCCGCCCGGCCCACCCGCGCATCTTCCACGCTGCGCGCCCAGTTCAGCAGCTGGTAGTCCACGTCATAGCCGGCCGCGCCGAACACCGCCTGCGCGATCTCGACCGCGTAGCCCGGCCGATCCGTTCCCGGCGCGCAATTATACGGGCACCACAGATCGGACCGCAGCACCACCACCGGGCGCGCCTGCGCCGCCCCTGCCGCAAGCCACAGGGCCAGGGCGATCAGCCGAACCCGCATGCGCACCGCCCCCTCCCCGCCACTCCTGCGGAAAGGCTAGCGGCCGGGCGTTAAGGCCGCGTGACCAAGGCGCGCCCGGCTCTGCCCCGGGTCAAACCTCCACGGACGACAGCGCGTAGGCAAAGCCTGCCGCGTCCAGGCAATCCGGCTGGCCTGCGGCGGTGAACGCACAGGGATACATCAGGAACGGGAAATTCGGCCGCCGCCCGCCCGGCAGCACGATGTCGCTGGCGTTGTTGTAGCTGGCCCAGTTCATCTCCCAGGCCCCGAACAGCCGCTCCCGCAACGCGGCCGCCCGCGCGCTGCCTGGCGCCAGGCGCTCCTCCAGCATGGCCTTGCGCAGATCGGCCGGGTCGATCGGCAGCCAGCCCTCGCCGTCCAGAAACACCTCGGCCCGGCAATGCTGCGCCCCGGTCACGTCGCCCGCACGCCCCAGGCAGGCGGCCACGCGGGAGGCGCCGAGGCGGATGCCATACGCATCGCGCGCCGGCAGGCTGGCGGCCCGCGCCAGCGCCACCGTCAGGCTGCTGATATCGGCGCATTTGCCGCCGTAACGGCCGCTGCGCAGCATCGTTGCCACGTCGCCGGTGCCGCAGCCCCGCACGGCCGGATCGCGCCAGGTTGCCTGCGCCACCCAATCGTAGATCGCCCGCAGCCGCGCCCGCGGCGTGGCGCACCCGGCCACGATGCGCGCCGCCGTGGCCGCCACGATGCCGTCCGTAGGCAGGCTGGGCGAGGCTTGCGTCCACAACCGCCGCTCCGCCGCACTCAGCCGCGCGCCATCCGCACCCGCCCGGTCCTGCGTGGTCACACGCTGCCGCATTTGCACGGTGCACGGCCCGCGCTCCCATTGCACCTGCAACACGGGCGCATCGCCGGCGCCCACCTGCAGCAGGCTCGCCCGCCCGTCGGTCCGCCACGCCGCCGCCCCGGCCTGTTGGCCACTGGCCGACTGCAGCAGCGGCAGGAACAGCGTCACCGGCCCGGGCGGCGCCGCCACGCTCACCTGCGCCGTCAGCTCGAACCGCCGCAGGCCGGGTGCCGCGGCGGCAGCGGCAAACGGCGCGGCCATGCCGGCCGCCAGAACCTCGCGTCGTCGGATCATGCCACCTCACCTGGGAGCGCGGCGCGCGGCGCAAACCCCCGGCCGCCACCGCAACCAGGCCCCGGGGCGCCGACTTGTAGCCACGCAACGCAGGGAGAGAACGCATGGCTGGCAGCACACGCGGCACCGGCAACGACCCGATCGAAGGCGCCGATCCCGGCGGCACCCACAGCACCAAGCCCGGCAACCCCGACAAATCGGGCGCGGCGCAGCCCACGGCGGTTAAGCAGACCATCGTTAGCGGCGATGCCAATGCCGGGCGGCCTGACGATCTGCGCCGTGAGCCTCAGGGGCATCGTGCTAAGCCGGAGCAGCCTGTGTAGGAGGCGAAGGCCTTTTTTTTTGAAAAAAAGAAGCAAAAAACTTTTGCTCTGTTCGCTGGCAGACGCTGCGTGGCTCCCCGGCGAGTAACGCGGCTGCATCGGCTGCGAACGGAACAAAAGTTTTTTGCCTCTTTTTTTCAAAAAAGAGGGCCTTCCTTCCTGCGCCACCCCGCCCGCCGCAACCACCCCCACGCCCCCAGCGCCAACCCAACCGCGCCCCACGTCGCGTTATAATTCTCGATCGCCGCGCACCCGGCCAGCACGGCACCCATCTGCGCCGCGAAGCCGCCGCCCCACGCCAGGCCCAGCACCCCCAACGCCAGCGCCGCCGCGCCCAGCGCGTACTGCCCCTGCAGCCAGATCAGCCCCGCCCGCGGCAGGCACGCCAACGGCGGCGCGGCGGCCGCACACGCGGCACCCCAGCCCCTAGGCTCGAGGAAATACAGCCGGTAGAGAATGAGCAGCGCCACCGCCACCGCCACCACGCCCAGCCCCACGATGTCGCGCCTGCGCATGCCCACACCCCCGCCCGCCACCGCGCCCGCCATCCGGAGCCCGCGCGCCCCACTCTAGAGGCCCTGTTCGCCATGCCCAACCCGCCGAGCTTCCAGGACATCATCCTGCGTCTGCACGCCTACTGGGCCGCGCAAGGCTGCGTCATCCTGCAGCCCTACGACGTGGAAATGGGCGCCGGCACCTTCCATCCCGCCACCACGCTGCGCGCGCTGGGGCCACGCCCGTGGCGCGCCGCCTACGTGCAGCCCTGCCGCCGCCCCAGCGATGGCCGCTACGGCGAAAACCCCAATCGCCTGCAGCACTATTACCAATACCAGGTGATCATGAAGCCCAGCCCGGACGATGCCCAGGCTCTCGTGCTGGAAAGCTACCGCGCCATCGGCATCGACACTGCCCTGCACGATTTCCGCTTCGTCGAAGACGATTGGGAAAGCCCCACGCTAGGCGCCTGGGGCCTGGGCTGGGAAGTGTGGTGCGACGGCATGGAGGTCACACAGTTCACCTATTTCCAGCAGGTCGGCGGCATCCCGGTGGTCACCCCCTCGGCGGAGTTCACCTACGGCCTGGAACGGCTGGCGATGTACGTGCAGGGGCGCGAGAGCGTCTACGACCTCGATTTCAACGGCGCCGGCGTCACCTACGGGGACGTATTCCTGCGCGCCGAACGCGAGTACAGCGCCTATAATTTCGAGGCCGCCGACACCAAGCTGGTCGCCGCCCATTTCGCCGATGCCGAGGCCGAATGCGCCGCCCTGCTCGCGCGCGGCTTGCCACTGCCGGCCTACGACCAGTGCATCAAGGCCAGCCATCTATTCAACCTGCTCGATGCGCGGGGCGTGATCAGCGTCAGCGAGCGGGCCGGCTATATCGGCCGCGTGCGCGCACTGGCCAAAGGCTGCTGCGAGGGCTGGCTGGCCGGCGAGCCGGCCTAGCCACTCAACCGGGCCCAGCGCGGCGCGGCTATGAAGAATGCCTTGCATTCTTCGCCACCATCGTTCCCATGGAGATACGATGGAGCCCTCCGCCACACCGCGCCCGCCCGACCCGCTGATCTCGCTCATCGTGCCCGTCTTCAACGAGGCCGAGGCGATCGGCGCCTTTCTCACCCAGCTGCGCCCCGCGCTCGCTTGCATCGGCACGCGCTGGGAAATCCTCTTCGTCAACGATGGCTCGACAGACGCCACGCTGCCTTTGCTGCGCGCCCACGCCGCCGCCGCACCCGACATCAGGGTCGCCAACCTCTCGCGCAATTTCGGCAAGGAGGCGGCAATGACGGCCGGGCTCGACATCGCGCAGGGCCATGCCGCCGTGCTGCTCGACGTCGATCTGCAGGACCCGCCCGAACTGCTCGGCCGCTTCGTGGCCCTCTGGCGCGAGGGCTACGACGTGGTGTACGGCCTGCGCGAAAGCCGCGAGGCCGACGGCCGCCTGAAGGCCATCACCGCTGGCCTGTTCTACAGGATCTTCAACCGCGTCTCGGCCACGCCGATCCCGCGCAACGTCGGCGATTTCCGCCTGATCGACCGCCGCGTGATCACCGCCATCCAATCCCTGCCGGAACGCGGGCGGTTCATGAAAGGCCTGTTCGCCTGGGTCGGCTTTCCTTCCATCGCCGTGCCCTATGTGCGCCCCGCCCGCACGCTCGGCCACTCCAAGTGGAATTACTGGCGGCTGTGGAATTTCGCGCTCGACGGCATCGTCAGCTTCTCCACCGCACCTCTGCGCATCTGGACGTATTGCGGCGCGCTGCTCGCCTTGGGCGCCCTGGCCTACGCCGCCTTCATCGCCTTGCACCGCCTGCTGGCGGGCACCGACGTGCCGGGCTACGCCTCTCTGATCATCGTGCTGCTGTTCAGCACGGCGGCCAACCTGATCTCGCTCGGCATGATCGGCGAATATGTCAGCCGGCTGTTCGTGGAAACCAAACAACGCCCGATCTACCTGCTCGAAGGCATCTACCAGCAGCCAGCCCTCGCGCCGGGCCCCGCGCCGTCAACCGACAATCACGAGGCCTAGCCATGGATCTCAAGGAAGAAGCCATTCTCGGCGACGCCGCGCGCGACCACTGGTATTACCGCGCCAAGTCGGCCGCCATGCTGCAGATGCTGGGCCCGGCCCCGATCACCGAGGTCCTCGATGTCGGCGCGGGCTCCGGCTTCTTCTCCCGCCAGCTGCTCGCCCGCACACAGGCCGCCAGCGCCATCTGCGTCGATCCCAACTACCCCGAGGAGCGGCAGGATACGGAGGGCGGCAAACCAATCGCCTTCGTGCGCAACATCGACAGCTTCAACGGCGACGTGGTGCTGATGATGGACGTGCTGGAACACGTGCCCGACGACACCGCGCTGCTCGCGGACTACGCGGCCAAAGTGCAGCCCGGCACACGCTTCCTGCTGACCGTGCCGGCGCATCAATGGATGTGGAGCGGCCACGACGTGTTTCTCGAACACTACCGCCGCTACACCATCCGCGAGATCGACCGCCTGGTCGCGCGCGCCGGCCTCACGCTGCTCAACAGCAGCTACTATTTCGGCCTCACGCTGCCGCTGGCCGCCACGCTGCGCCTCGGCCGCCGCCTCAACCCGTTCCACACGGAGGTGCCGGGGTCGGACATGAAGCCGCACGGTGCGGCCACCAACGCCGCCCTGTGGCAATTATCGTCCTGGGAGCTGGCGCTTCTGGGCCGCAACCGCATTGCCGGCCTGTCGGTGTTCGCGCTGGCCAGCAGGTGACGGCCGGCGGAGGCGGATGGGAATCGAACCCACCGCCCGCTTGTGGCGGGCCACTGGTTTTGAAGACCAGGGGGGCCACCAGACCCCAATCGCCTCCGCTGCCCTCCTAGCGCGCCTGCTCCGCCGCGGCCAGCACGCGCCGCTCGGCCACCCGGCGCGTAAACCGCACGCTGTCGAGATGCTCCAGCAGCGGCACGCTGAATTTTCGCGAGATGCCCAGTGCCGCCCCGATCTCGGCCACCAGCAGGCCCTGCCCGGCCAGCAGCGGCGCCAGCGTCACGCGCGCCTGGGCGATCGCATCGCGGTGGAACAGGATCTCGCGCTTCTGCACCCGGTCCGGCGCGCGCACCACCACGCCGGCACGCACCAGCCCATCGAGCAGGCGGCGCGATCCCGGATCGGGCGCCAGCGCCTGGGCATCGGGCGGGTTCAGCCCGGCCTCGCGCAGCTGCCGCGCCATCCGCACCGCGCGCTCGGCCAGCAGGCGCGCCGCCGCATCGTCCTGCTCGGGCCGCCGCACGCGCAGCCGGTCACCGTCGCGCGCCAGCGTGCCCGCCGCCACCAGCCGCGCGGCGGCTTCCTCCACCACCGAAGCCGGGGTCGGCGCCAGCAACCCCGCCACCGCATGCCGCGCCAGCCCGTCCGCATGGCCCGCCAGAACACGCGGCAACGCGTCCAGCACGGCCGCAAACGCGTCACCCCCGATCGCTTCGCCCTCGCGCGTCAGCACAATGCCCGATTCCAGCAACCCGGCCGCCTGCGCCGCGCCCACGCCGGCCAGCCGAGCCAGCCCCGCCAGGGTCGCACCGCGCACACCGGCCGCCGCCAGCGACGCAGCCACGATCGCTGCCGGCGTGGCACCGTCCAACGCCGCCAGCCGCGCCACCGCGCCGGGTGCATGGCGGCGAAGCCTGCCCGCCACCGGATCGAGCACCGTGCCGCCCGCCAGCGTGCGCAGCGGCGCGCCGCCCCGCAGCACGAAACGCGCCCCCGCCGGCACGCATACCGGCGCCGCGCAACGCAGCTGCGCGAACGCGGCCCCGCCCGCCTTCAGCGTGTCGGCATCCAGCAACCGCAGCCGCGCCGGGGCCTCGCCGGTGCCGAACAGCAGGTGCAACATCGCCCCGGTGGGCAGCGGCGGCGCATCGGCCACCGCACGCAGCCGCACCGAGAGCCACGGGGACGGCCCTAGCGTGCCCGGCGTAGCCAGCGCCGTCCCGCGCCCCACCGCCGCGGGCGGCACGCCGCGCAGATTCACCGCCACACGCTGCCCCGGCTGCGCCTCGGCCACCCGCCGCCCATGCACCTGCAGCGCGCGGATGCGCGCCGGCACCGGCCCGGGCACGATCTCCACTTCACCGCCCACCGCCAGGCTGCCGCCGCGCAGCGTGCCGGTCACCACCGTGCCATGCCCGGCCATCGAGAACGCCCGGTCCACCGGCAGCCAGGCCGCACCCCGGTCCTCGCGCGGCGCCACCCGGCCCAGCTCGCCCTCCAAAGCGGCCAGCACCGCCTCCACCCCCGCACCGGTCTGGGCCGAGCAGGCCAGCGGCGGCCCGGCCTGCAACCCGGCCGCAGCCGCCAGCGCGGCCGCCTCGGCCGCCGTGGCCGCCACCTCGGCGCCCGATGCCAGATCGATGCGCGTCACCACGATCACCGCGCGGGCCACGCCCAGCAGGGCAGCGATGTCCACGTGCTCGCGCGTCTGCGGCATCACGCCCTCGCGCGCATCCACCGCCAGCAGCACCGCATCGATGCCGGTGGCGCCGGAAACCATGGTTCGCACGAACCGCTCGTGGCCCGGCATGTCGATGAAATCCACCTCGCCGTCGCCGATGCGCCGATGCGCGAACCCCAGCGCTATGGAGATGCCGCGCGCCTGCTCCTCGGCCAGCCGGTCGGTCTCCATGCCCGTCAGCGCCCGCACCAGCGCCGTCTTGCCGTGATCGACGTGGCCGATCACGCCCACCACCAGCCGCCTCATGCGAGCGCGCGCCGCACGGCCTGGGCGAGCTCGGGCAGTTCGGCATCGGCCACCGTCAGCATGTCCAGCAGCAGCCGGCCCTCATGGATGCGCCCGGCCACCGCCGGCACCTGCGCACGCAACGCGGCGGCCAGCCCATCCGGCGTGCGCCCGGGCGCGGTCAGGCTCACGGCCGCGCTCGGCAGCGCCTGGCCGGGCAACGCGCCGCCGCCCGCATGGCCCGTGCTGGCCTGCACCTGCGCCGCGCCCACGCCATCCAGCAGCGCGCACAAAGCCGCCGCCCTGGCCCGCAGCTGCGCCTCGGTCTGCGCCAGCATCCGCAGCACCGGGATTTCCGCCTCGGCACGCGCAGGGTCCAGATGCAACCGCAACGTCGCCTCCAGCGCCGCCAGCGTCATCTTGTCCAGCCGCACGGCGCGCAACAGCGGGTGGCGGCGCAGGCGGTCCACCACATCGGCGCGGCCCGCCAGCAGCCCCGCCTGCGGACCGCCCAGCAGCTTGTCGCCGCTGAACGCCACCAGGTCGCTGCCGGCCGCGATGCTCTCGCGCACCGTCGGCTCGCACGGCGCCAGATGGCCCGGCAGCCGCGCCAGCGTGCCGCTGCCCAGATCGTCCAGCAGCACCAGCCCATGCGCGCGCGCCAGCCCCGCCAGCTCGGGCAGGCTGGCTTCCGCGGTAAAGCCCACCATGCGGAAATTGCTCTGATGCACCTTCAGCAGCACCCGCGTGCGCGGCGTGATCGCGGCGGCGTAATCGGCCACCCGCGTCTTGTTTGTGGTGCCCACCTCCACCAGCCGCCCGCCGCCCTGCGTCACGATCTCCGGAATGCGGAACCCGCCGCCGATCTCCACCAGCTCGCCGCGCGATACGATCACCTCGGGCTGCACCCCATCCCCGCCCGGCCCGGCCAGCGCGGCCAGCGCCAGCAGCAGGGCGGCGGCGTTGTTGTTCACCGCCAGCGCCGCCTCGGCACCCGTCAGCCGGCACAGCAGGGCTTCGGCGCCCGCCCCGCGCTGCCCGCGCCGCCCCGTCTCCAGCACGTATTCCAGGTTGCAGCCGCCTTGCGCCGCCGCACAGGCCGCCTCCACCGCCGCAGGCGCCAGCGGTGCGCGGCCCAGATTCGTGTGCACCACGATGCCCGTGGCATTGATCACCCGCCGCAGATCGGGCGCCGCTGCCCGCGCCATCACGGCCAACGCGGCGGCCAGCAGCCCCGCCTCGTCCGGCACCGCATCGCCGGCCGCAAACCCCGCGCGCACCCCGGCCAGCACCTCGCGCAACGCGGCCGTCAGCGCCGCCCGCGGCTGGCCCGCCGCCGCCGCGTGCTCCAGCAGCCGCTGCACCGAGGGCAATGCCCGCAGGCCGGCCTGGGGGATCGATCCGTCTGCCATGCCGCTCACCTCGGTGGTTCCGGCGCGGAAGGGAAGATGCTTTGTGCCGAAAAGCAGCCCGCCCGCCCCAGGAGAACCATCCTTTGCCCGACGAACCGAAGCTCACCTCGCTGGCCCATGGCGGCGGCTGCGGCTGCAAGCTGTCGCCGGCCACGCTGGCCGAGCTGCTGGCGCAGATGCCGCAGGCCGCCGCCTTTCCCGCGCTGCTGGTGGGCACGCAAACCGCCGACGACGCGGCCGTCTGGCGCCTCAACGACACCCAGGCCCTGGTCGCCACCACCGATTTCTTCACCCCGGTGGTGGACGATCCCACGGATTTCGGCCGTATCGCCGCCGCCAACGCCCTGTCGGACGTCTATGCCATGGGCGGCACGCCGATCCTGGCCTTGGCCCTGCTCGGCATGCCGCTGGGCAAGGTGTCGGCCGCCACCGCCGGCGCCATCCTGGCCGGCGGCGCCGCCATCTGCGCCCAGGCCGGCATCCCGGTCGCCGGCGGCCACTCCATCGACAGCCCGGAGCCGCTCTACGGCCTCGTCGCCCTCGGCCTGGTGCATCCGGACCGCGTGCTGCGCAACGCCGCCGCCCAACCCGGCGACGCGCTGATCCTCACCAAGGGCCTGGGCATCGGCATCTTTTCGGCCGCGCTGAAACGCGGCGTGCTCACGCCGGCCGATTACGCCACGATGCTGGCCTCGGCCACCCAGCTCAACGCCGTCGGCGCCACCCTGGCCACCCTGCCGGGCGTGCACGCGGCCACCGATGTCACCGGCTTCGGCCTGCTCGGCCATCTGTTGGAGCTCTGCCGCGGCTCCGGCCTCTCCGCCCGCCTGCAAGCCGGCCAGCTGCCGATCCTGCCCGGCGCACAAGCACTAGCCGAAGCGGGCCTGGCCACCGGGGCCGCCGCCCGCAACTGGGCCAGCTACGGCGCTGCGGTGCACGGCGCCGAAACGCTACCCGCGTGGCAGAACGCCCTGCTGCGCGACCCGCAGACCAGCGGCGGCCTCCTCGTCAGCGTCGCCGCACCGCACGCCGAAACGGTGCTCGCCCATATCCGCCATGCCGGCTTCGCGCAGGCCGCCATTATCGGCGCTCTGCACGCCGGCGGTTCGGTCAGCGCCGTCACCCTCGCCGGCTAGGGCGCCAAAGCCGGCACCGTCCTAATGCGGCGCGGCTGGCGGCTGCAGACCCCCCGGCGGCAGTGCCTGCGGCTTCGGCGCCGGTGCCCCGGGCGCGCCCTGCAGCACCACGCCGCCGCCGTTATAGGCGCGGTTGGCCTCCGGCGTGTATGGCCCCACATCCACCGGCTTCACGCCCGTGGGATGCTCGCGCTCCTGCGCCTGCTCCGGCGTCAGCGGTTCGCGAGGCGTCGGCGGCTGCGCCCAGGCGGGCAGGCTGGCGATGGCAAGCACGGTCGCGGCGATCAGCGTGCGCATATCCTCGGTCCCCTCGCATAGCCCGCCCAAGGCAGCACGGCGGGCCTCCTCCACAACACGCGGCCGCCAGGCGGGTTTTCGCCACCGCCACGCAACGAGCAGCGGCCCATAGGTTCAGCCTATGAAACACGCGATGAGAATCGATTAGATTGATGCCACCCCGAAGGCGCACACAGGTGCCCGGGAAACCAACCACCAAGGGACGGACGAATATGGA
Source organism: uncultured Alphaproteobacteria bacterium (assembly GCA_963751795.1). Classification (GTDB taxonomy): domain Bacteria; phylum Pseudomonadota; class Alphaproteobacteria; order Acetobacterales; family Acetobacteraceae; genus BOG-908. The sequence goes on along the minus strand of CAVVVI010000003.1, from coordinate 199,596 downwards.
CGGTGAAGGCAAATGCCCGGTCGCGGGCGGCAGGGATCGGCAGCGCACGGTCATGCTGGCCATGTCGAACGACAAATGGTGGCCCAACCAGCTCACCACCAAGATCCTGCACCAGAACTCGCCGCTGTCCGATCCGATGGGCCCGGAGTTCAGCTACGCCGAAGCCTTCAAGGCGCTCGACCACGCGGCGCTCAAGGCCGATCTGTTCGCCCTGATGACCACCTCGCAGGAATGGTGGCCGGCCGATTACGGCCATTACGGCCCGTTCTTCATCCGCATGGCCTGGCACAGCGCGGGCACCTACCGCATCGCCGATGGCCGCGGCGGCTCGGGCGCCGGCACGCAGCGTTTCGCCCCGCTCAATAGCTGGCCCGACAACGCCAACCTCGACAAGGCGCGCCGCCTGCTCTGGCCGATCAAGCAGAAATACGGCCGCGCGATCTCCTGGGCCGACCTGATGGTGCTGGCCGGCAATTGCGCGCTGGAATCGATGGGCCTGCAGCCCTTCGGCTTCGGCGGCGGCCGCGCCGACGTGTGGGAGCCGGAGGAAGACGTCTACTGGGGCTCGGAGACGTCCTGGCTCGACGACAAGCGCTACAGCGGTGATCGCCAGCTCGAAAACCCGCTGGCCGCCGTGCAGATGGGCCTGATCTACGTCAATCCCGAAGGCCCCAACGCCAACCCGGACCCGCTCGCCTCGGCGCGCGACATCCGCGAGACGTTCGGCCGTATGGCCATGGATGACGCCGAAACGGTGGCGCTGATCGCCGGCGGCCACACCTTCGGCAAGGCGCACGGGGCCGGCCACCCCACGCAATATGTGGGCCCGGAGCCCGAGGCCGCCGGCCTCACCGAGCAGGGCTTCGGCTGGAAAAACAGCTTCGGCACTGGCAACGCCGGCTTCACCATCACCAGCGGCCTGGAAGGCGCCTGGACGCCGACGCCGATCGCTTGGGACAACACCTATTTCGACAATCTGTTCAACTACGACTGGGTGCTGACCAAGAGCCCCGCCGGCGCGCATCAATGGACGCCGAAGGACGATGCCGCCGCCGGCACCGTGCCCGACGCGCATGATCCGTCGAAGAAGCACGCGCCGATGATGTTCACCACCGACCTGGCGCTGAAGCTCGACCCCGCCTACGGCCCGATCTCCAAGCACTTCCACGAAAACCCGGAAGCCTTCGCCGACGCCTTCGCCAAGGCCTGGTTCAAGCTCACCCACCGCGACATGGGGCCGATCGCCCGCTACCTGGGCCCCTGGGTGCCCTCCGAGCCGCAGCTCTGGCAGGACCACGTACCGGCCGTCGACCATCCGCTCGTCGAAGACGCCGACGTGGCCGCGCTGAAGACCCGCCTGGTGGAGTCCGGCCTGTCGATCGGCCAGCTGGTCACCACCGCCTGGGCCTCGGCCTCCACCTTCCGCAACACCGACAAGCGCGGCGGCGCCAACGGTGCCCGCCTCCGCCTCTCGCCGCAGGCGTACTGGGAAGCCAACGAGCCCGAAGCCCTCGGCCGCGTGCTGCCGGTGCTCGAAGCCATCCAGGCCGAGTTCAACGGTGCGCAATCGGGCGGCAAGCGTATCTCGATGGCCGACCTGATCGTGCTCGGCGGCTGCGCGGCGGTGGAAGCCGCGGCGAAAGCCGCCGGCCACGCCATCGCCGTGCCGTTCACGCCGGGCCGCACCGATGCCTCGCAGGAGGAAACCGATGTCAAATCCTTCGCGGTGCTCGAGCCCACGGCCGACGGCTTCCGCAACTACCTACGCAGCGGCCACGAGCGCCCGCCGGCCGAAATGCTGGTGGACCGCGCCCACAAGCTCAAGCTGAGCGCGCCGGAAATGACCGTCCTGCTCGGCGGCCTGCGCGTGCTGGGCGCCACCTACGCGCAATCCACCCACGGCGTATTCACCACCCGCCCCGGCACGCTGAGCAACGACTTCTTCCTCAACCTGCTCGACATGGACATCGTTTGGCAGCCCTCCTCGCAGGCCGAGGACGTCTTCGAAGGCCGCGAGCGCACCACCGGCGCCCTGCGCTGGACCGCCACCGAGATCGACCTGGTGTTCGGCTCCAACTCGCAGCTGCGCGCCATCGCCGAAGTGTTCGCCTGCGCCGACTCCGAGGCCAAGTTCGTCGCCGATTTCGTGGCGGTCTGGACCAAGGTGATGAACCTCGACCGCTTCGACCTGCACTGAGCCCCCCAACCCGGCCCGCCAGCGGCAGCACGCCGCTGACGGGCCGGCGCCACCTGGCGCCAAAACCGGCCCGACAGGCTCGTTGCGGCTCGGCTCGCGTCCCGAAACCGAAGAAGGCTGACAGCGTTCACGGAACCGTGATAGGCGTGTCGGCAGGTACGTTTCAGGAGCGTCGAATGCTGGTCAGCCTCTCCGACGTCGCGTCCGGCTGGCCCCAGCAACCGCAACGCTCCGCAATGGCCGCAAACACGCGTGCCGCACACTGCGCAAAGCAGGCGCCGTCCGGCGAAAGGTCATGGTCCGGGTTGCGGCTGCGGCCACTGATTTCAGCGCGTCGAAGCTGACACCATGCTGTTCCCGGAAAAACCTCAGACGGCCATCCTGCTCGATCGCGGCGGCATCTCGCTCGACAGCATCTACAAATCGTTCTTGGTGAACGACCTCGTCTACAACAACGTCCAATACAAAGCCGTGGAGGACAGGCCGGGGTTCTTCTGCCTGTCGGGCAACAACGGCCTGATGGTGACCGTCGAGTTCATCGACCGCCCCGCGGCGGCCGACGTGCTCCAGCTGACGCTCCGCTCCGCCTTCAACCGGCTGGTGCTCTGCCGCGACGCGGAGGACCGCGTCCGGCGACACCGCGCCCACATCCTGATCAACGTGGCCGACGCTGCCCTGCTCGAACGGCTGAAAAACCCTGCGGCCCAAGTGGATTTGGGATCACTGCCGCTGTTCCAGAAGCGGCTTGCAAAGCTGGCTCAGCTCACCGCCTTCGCGATGAAGGAAGTTCCAACGGCGCTCGTGCATTGGACCCAGAGCAACGAGCTGTTCGCGCCGGAGATGTTCGCCAACGCCGCGCTGAACCCCGTCCCGGGCCCGCTGCACATTCACCCCCTCCTGTTCGGCGACGCACAGAAGCGGATCGGCATCCGGACAATCGGCGCCCGACACTTCATCGGCCATGAACTCCTGGTCGAGGCGGGCCCGATTCCCTGGCAGGGGCTGTATGGGCGGATCGTGGAATTCGTGCAGATGGCGACTAGGCCGAACGGCTACATCGTGCCGGATGGAGAAACGTTCGGTCCGCCGGACCACACGGAATCCTACCGCGTCCACCACCGCCCCGCCGAGCCCGGCGACGTGCCGATCCTCGAGCTCGAGCCCTTGCTGCACCGGCCCAGCGGCTTCCAGTCGCCGGACTACGTGCCGCGCGACCGCACGTTCGACGACCGCAACATCCCACCCGACATGCAGGCCGAGGACCGCGCCGCGCAGGATTCACAGCGCGCCGAACTGCGCGGCAAACGCCGACTAGCCGAGCTGGCCGGCAACGGCTTCGAAGTGCGCGCGGCGCTGCCGCGTGACGACACCCCGCGCCCTGGCCCGTCCTGGCTCCACCTACGCCCCACATTCGGCCGCAAGAAGCCGGACGTTTCGTAGATCCGGCGGCTTATTACGATTAGGACAGCACCACGCGTTCGGGCGGCCGCCGCGCCATCTCCGCTCGTTTGTGTCGTCGTGTCCAAAGCTGCCGATCCGCTTCCGGCCCATTCCTACGGTCAGCTCGCGTCCAAAGCAGGCCGTTCGCGCTCGCATTGCAAAAGCTGACAGCGAACGCACGTTGTTATGGCGAACTTGGCCAGATCAATGACATTAGCCGAGGCCGACCATGCGATTCAGGACCTTCGTTGTTCCTCCTGGCTGGCATGCGCTTTGCTCCGCTCCCTGATACTACAGGGGCGCAAGATGCAATGACGGCGGTCGTGGCGAGTAAGGGACAAGCCTGCGATAGCACGGCCCGGGATGATGAGGCGACGCTGGCAGCAGCCGGGATTATCGCCTACGCGGCGGAAACCATGCTGCACGAGGCGGTGGGGCACGGGGCATTGTGTCTGCTGGCGGGGAAGCGGTTCACCCTTCTTGCTCCGCTATACATGCGCTGCACCGTGTCCGGCCCGGCGCTGTTAGCAGCAGGGCCAGTGGCAAATTTTCTCGCTGCCATCGTGGCATACGCATGGCTGCGCTGGATGCCGCCGCGCGGGCGAGTCGTGTGGTTGCTGATCTGGTTAAGTTTCACATTTAACGCCCTGGTGGCGTGCGGCTATCTTGCGATTGGAGCCGTCACCGGCTTTGGCGACTGGCCGGCGCTCGCAACCACATTAAATCTGCCTTTCTGGTGGCGCCTAGTTGCCGTAATCGTTGCAACGTTGGCATACTACGGCTGCCTTCGCATGGCCGCGCTGTTATTTCGCTTGCAGGCTGGCGGAATTGACGCTGTCGCTAGGTTTCGGGGCCGCGCCATGGTTCCAGCCGGCGCCGCCGCTGTGTTGGCTTGTCTCGCGGAAGCCGCCGGCGGCCGTGTTCAGGTTCTACCCATGCTTCTCGCTCTGGGCTGCACGCTCGGTGTTGGGTTTAGCCTCACGAGCATGATTGATGTTGTCGCGACGCCGACTCCAACAAACTTGGTTTCCGGGCCTGTCGGTCGGTCGTTGCTCTTGATCGGAACAGGCGTGCTTGTCGCTCTGAGCTATATCGCAATTATTGGTCCCGGCTTGGTCCTGCAAGACAACGCATAGCGCCGGAGCGTCTAAGCCCGGAAACGCAGCGGAACGGCTGTCACTCACAGCTTCCACAGCGGGAACCGCCGGTGCGCAATGAGCTGATTTTGGTTGCTAGGCCATCGGCGGGTGTGTTGGCTTCCGGGCCAAACACCCCGGAAGCAGACCCGCCGTCATCGGCCACACCCGGACACAGGCACACCGGCCAACACTCCACCCCCCCAACAACCCCATCACCCCGCGCCCCCGCACCTGCTAACCCCACCCCATGAACATCCTCTCCATCCAATCCCACGTCGCCTACGGCCATGTCGGCAACAGCAGCGCCGTCTTCCCGCTCCAACGCCTCGGCGCCGAAGTCTGGCCGATCGACACCGTGCAGTTCTCCAACCACCCGCGCTACGGCAGCCACGCCGGCACCGTCACCCCACCCGCCACCATCGCCGCCCTGATCGACGGCATCGAAGCCCGCGGCGTGCTGCCGGGCTGTAACGGCCTGCTCACCGGCTACCTGGGCGACCCCGGCACCGGGGCCGCCATCCTGCACGCCGCCGCCCGCCTGCGCGCGCACAACCCCGCCGCTTTGTGGTGCTGCGACCCGGTCATCGGCGATGACGGCCCCGGCATCTATGTGCGCGCCGGCATCGATGCCTTCTTCCGCGACCAGGCGGTGCCGCAGGCCGACATCCTCACGCCCAACCAGTTCGAGCTGGCCTGCCTCACCGGCCAGGATTGCACCACGCTGGCCGGCGTGCAGCACGCCGTGGCCACACTGCAGGCCCGCATGCGCCCGGCCGGGCCGCGCATCGTGCTCGTCACCAGCCTGCGCACCGAACAGACGCCGCCCGACGCACTCGACCTGCTCTGCGCCGGGCCGGACGGCCGCCACGCCCTGCGCACCCCGTTGCTCGATATCGCGGCCAACGGCGCCGGCGACATGATCGCCGCCCTCTTCCTGTTCCACATCCTGCGCACCGGCCAGGCGGCAGCCGCCATGGCGCAGGCCGCCAGCGCCGTGCACGCCGTGCTGGCCGCCACCCTGCTGGCCGGCGCGCGCGAGCTGTGCCTGGTCGCCGCCCAGGCCGCCTTTGTCGATCCCCCCACCCGCTTCGCCGCCACCGCCTGCTGAAGCCGCGCCCTCATTTTTCCGTGCTGCCATGAAGCCGCGACCCGTTCGCCGCTTTTCTGCCGTGTTGCGGCGCTACCCAGCTAGTGCCGGGCGAGGTGTCCCGGCGCTCTGGCCGAAAGTGCTCACCGCATGTCCATCGCAAAAGTCTACGGCCGCGTCCTCGGGCTGCTCGCACAGCGCCGCGGCACCATGGCGCTGCTGGTCCTCGGCAACCTCGGCGTCGCCGCCCTGCAGTTCCTCGATCCGCTGCTGTTCGGCCACGTCATCGGCCTGCTCGCCCGTACCGACACGCTCACCCATGCCGAGCTGTTCGCCCAGGGCGGCCACCTGGTCGGCGCCTGGGTGCTCATCGGCGCCTGCGGCATCGGCGTGAACATCGCCGTCGCCATGGGTGCCGAACGCCTCGCCCACCGCACCCGCCTCGGCGCCATCAGCCGCTGCTTCGACCGCGTGCTGGCGCTGCCCGCCTCCTTCCACGCCGGCGTGCAGTCCGGCAGCGTGATGAAGACGATGGTCTCGGGCTCGGACTCGCTGTTCGCGCTCAGCCTGACGTTCTTCAAGGAAAACCTCGCCACCTACGTGGCCGTCCTGGTGCTGCTGCCGCTCAGCGCCCTGCTGAACTGGCGCCTGTCGCTGGTGCTGGTCGCCCTGGTCGCGGTGTTCGCCACCGTCACCCTGCTGGTCATCCGCCGCACCCAGGCCGGCCAGCGCCAGGCCGAAGCCGCCCACTCGGCGCTGGCCGGCCGCGCGCAGGATGCGCTGTCCAACGTCGTCGCCGTGCAATCCTTCGGCCGCCTGCAGGCCGAGGCGCAGGCCTTCGCCGGCATCGTGGAAAACGTGATCCGCCACCAGTTCCCGGTGCTCAACTGGTGGGCGCTGGTCACGGTGCTGACGCGCGCCTCCTCCACGCTCGCCGTCATCACCATCGTGGTCGCCGGCGCCCTGCTGCACATCCACGGCCGCGCCTCGGTGTCGGACATCGTCAGCTTCATGGGCTTCTCCACCCTGCTGATCGGCCGTCTCGAAGCCGCCGTGAACTTCGCCAGCGCCCTGTTCATGCGCGCCCCGGGCATCGCCGACTACTTCACCCTGCTCGACACCCAAAGCAGCGTGCCGGAAGCCGCCGACGCGCGTGAGCTCGAGGTCACGCACGGCGAAGTGGCCTTCGAGCAGGTCGGCTTCGCCTATCCCGGCGGCCCGGCCATCCTCTCGGATGTCAGCTTCGTGGCCAGCCCCGGCACCGTCACCGCCCTGGTCGGCTCCACCGGCGCCGGCAAATCCACCGCCATGCACATGCTGCAGCGCCTGTGGGATCCGAAAGCAGGCGGCATCCTGATCGACGGCCAGGATCTGCGCGACGTGACGCTCGACAGCCTGCGCGCCAATATCGGCGTGGTGTTCCAGGAAAGCCTGCTGTTCAACCGCTCGATCCGCGACAACCTGCTGGTCGGCCGGCCGGATGCCACCGACGCGCAGGTGGAACACGCCTGCCGCCTGGCCGAAGCGCATGATTTCATCATCCGCCAGCCGCAGGGCTACGACACGCTGGTGGGCGAGCGCGGCACCACGCTCTCGGGCGGCCAGCGCCAGCGCCTGGCCATCGCGCGCGCCTTGCTGAAAGACGCGCCGATCCTGATCCTCGACGAAGCCACCTCGGCGCTGGACGCCGCCACCGAAGCCCGCGTGTCGCGCGCCATGGCCAACCTGATGAAGGGCCGCACCACCTTCGTCATCGCCCACCGCCTCTCCACCGTGCGCGATGCCGACGAGATCCTGGTGTTCGACGCCGGCCGCATTGAGGAGCGCGGCATGTTCGAGGGCCTGCTCGCCCAGCGCGGCCGCTTCGCTGCCCTGGTCCACACACAGCTGGCCGAGGCGAAGTAACAGGCGAAGGCAAGGTCTTCTTTTTTGCAAAAAAGAAGCAAAAAACTTTTGCTTTGGCTGTCGCGCCCAAGGTGGATTGTCGCGCGTCGTCAGTCGCGAGGCGAGCAACAGCCGCAGCGACCGGAGCAAAAGTTTTTTGGTCCTTTTTTGCAAAAAAGGACTGCTTGCCTAGCCCTTCAAAAAGTCCACCAAATCCATGTTGAGCCGATCCCGCTGCGTATACATCAGCCCATGCGGCGCGCCGCCATACACCTCCAGCCGCGCATGCGGCACCAGCTTGGCCGTCTTGGCCGCCGAAGCCGCCAGCGGCACCGTGGCATCCGCATCGCCATGCACGATCAGCGTCGGCACGCTCATCTTCGCCAGATCGGCCCGGAAATCGGTCTCGGAGAACGCCCGCACGCAATCCAGCGTGGCCTTCGGCGAGGCGCGCAGCGCCATCTGCAGCGACCATTGCAGGAACTCGCTGCTCAGCGAGAAATTCAGCAACCCGGCCCCGTAGAACACTTTCCCGAACGTCGCCAGAAAGCCCGGCCGGTCGGCCTGCAACCCGGCGATCATCTGGTCGAACACGCTGCGGGGCACGCCGTCCTCGTTGCCCGGCCCCTGCAGCAGATACGGCGTCACCGCCGCCACCAGCGCCACACGCGCCACCCGCGCGGTGCCATGCGTGCCCACGTAGCGGGCCACCTCGCCCCCGCCCATGGAAAAGCCCACCAGCGTGGCGCCCCGCAGGTCCAGCCGGTCCATCAGCGTCGCCAGGTCGCCCGCCAGCGTATCGTAATCATAGCCGCCCCAGGGCTGGCCCGAGCGGCCGAAGCCGCGCCGGTCATAGGTGATCACCCGGTAGCCGCTGCTGGCGAGAAACACCGACTGGTACTCCCACATATCGGCATCCAGCGGCCAGCCATGCACCAGCACCACCGGCGGGCCGCTGCCCCAATCGTTGTAGTGGATGGATGTGCCATCTTTGGCGTCGAAGAAAGGCATAGGCTGCTCCCGCTGCTGGTATGGCGTGCCAACGGGGCGGCTTGCGCGCGGGTTTTACGCCGGGCGGCTGCAGGGCGTGGTAGGCTGGCACCATGAGCGACCCGGCACAGAGCCCGATGACCGCCGAGGCTTTCGTGGCCTGGGCAATGCGCCAGCCCGATTGCCGCTACGAGCTGGTGGGCGGCGAGGTGGTGCGCATGGCGTCCGAGCGGGCGGCGCATGCGCGGACAAAGCTGCGTGTGGCCGAACTGATGGCGGCCGAAATCCGCGCGAGGCGGTTGCCCTGCGAGGTCTTTCCGGACGGCATGGCTGTCAGGATCGACGACAGCACGGTCTATGAACCCGACGCGTCATTGCGCTGCGGGCCGCCCCTGGACGGCGAGGACGTGATCTTCAGCGATCCTGTCGTCGTCGTCGAAGTCGTCTCGCCTAGCTCGGCTTCGCTCGATTCCGGCCTGAAGCTCGCCGACTACTTCCGGCTCGCCAGCGTACGACACTACCTGATCGTGCGCACCAGGGATCGGACGGTGATCCACCACAGTCGGCAACCGGATGGCAGCATCCTGACGCGGATCGTGCGCGAGGGGCCGATCACGCTCGATCCGCCGGGCATGACGCTGGCTGGGCTGTTCGATGACTGACATGGGGCATCGCCGTTGGGTGCTGGCCGTCTGCTGTGCCGCGGCGTGTCTTTCAGCGCCAACGCGTGGGTTCGCGCAGGACCGGGCAGCCGATGCGTCCGCCTGCCAGCCGATCAACCAGACGCTGGACAGCGGGCCATTCTCCTGGCCGACCATGGTGTTTTTCGGCAACAATCAAGCGTCGCTGTCGGATCAGGCCCGGGCGGTGCTGGACGGTTTCGCGCGGCGGGCGATCACGTCGCACGCGACCGGCATCGTGCTGGAGCCGTATGTGGGGGGCGCGGAGATGCTGCCGCTGTCCTTGCGGCGTGCCGCTGCCGTCACGCGCTACCTCCACGGAGCAGGCGTGCGCGAGACACCTGAAGTGACGCTGGCCGGCGACTGACAGTCGCTCCGGCCCACGGCGGGCGGCGTGGCGACAGAGCAGAACCAGTTCGTCAACCTCCGCGTGCGCGGCACATACGACGACCCGACGCACCATGCGCACCGCATCCTGCTCTGCCGCCGCTGGGTGCTGGCCAACTGCATCGGCGCGGGTGCCAAGGCACCGGCCAGCGCCTGCCGGGCAGCCATCGACTTCCTGGTGCGGGGCGACGATGTGTCCAGCGACCTCGACTGGCGCACCGAGTTCGTGCCCTGAGCCAGCCTTCCACCCGCGCCCCGGCCACCCCATCTGCGCCCGATGAGCGCCACCACACCCGACTTCCTCGACACCAACCGCCCCGACGTGCCCGACATCGTCGTCACCAGCGGTATCACCCCGTTCCATCTGCCCAGCCGCCCCGTCCGCGGTCGCCTGGTGCGCCTGGGTGCGCTGGCCGACGCTTTGCTCAGCCGCCATCACACCACGCCCGCCGTCACCCGGCTGGCCGGCGAGGCGCTGGCGCTGACCGCCGGGCTGTCCAGCGCGCTGAAATATCGCGGCAGCTTCCAGCTGCAGGCCAAGGGCGACGGCCCGGTGCCCATGCTGCTGGCCGACTGCACGCAGGAGGGCGCGCTGCGCGGCTACGCCCGCGCCGATGCCGACCGGCTGGCCGCGCTGGACGCCGCCGGCACCGCGCCCACCGCCGCCCAGCTGCTGGGCAACGGCTACCTGTCCTTCACCGTGGACCAGGGCGCCGATACCGAGCGCTACCAGGGCATCGTCTCGATCGAAGGCGAAACTCTATCGGAAATGGCACTGCACTATTTCCGCACCAGCGAGCAGCTGCAATACGACGTGCACCTCGCCGCCGGCCCCACGCGCGAGGGCTGGCGCGCCGCCGCCCTCATCCTCGAACGCGTGGCCGGCGAGGGCGGCATCGACCCGACGCTGGACGCCGCGGCCCAGGACGAAGCCTGGCGCACCGCCACCACGCTGGCCGCCACGCTCACCGACGCCGAACTGCTCGATGATGCCATCGCGCCCGAAACCCTGGTCTGGCGGCTGTTCGGCGCCGAGGGCGTCGAAGTGGACCTGCCCCGCGCGCTCGCCTACGGTTGCCGCTGCTCGCGCGCGAAACTCGCGGGCATCCTCGCCAGTTTCCCCGAAACCGACCTGGACGACATGGCCGTGGAGGGTGACATCGTCATGACCTGCGAATTCTGCCAATACGATTTTCGCTTCCCGCGCCAGGACGTGACGGGCCAGGCGATGACGAGCCGCGACGATGCGGGCCACGACGCGACGGGCCACGACGAGGGCGGCCGCAATGCCACCGGCCGGAACGCCGGATGACACCCCGCCGGCACCTGCGTGCTCCCCTGCGCATACTCGCCCTGCTCGCCCTGGCCACGCTCGCGCGCTGCACCGATGAGCCGCCGCCCGTCATGCAGACCTTCGCGCCCCTGCAATACGCCTACCTGCCGAAACTGCGCCTGGCCGTCGGCAGCATCGACGTGATCGACCGCAGCCTGCCCGTCGCGCCGCAGGATATCGCCAGCAGCTCGCCCGCTATCCCCGCCCAGGTGCTGGCCCAGATGGCGCGCGACCGCCTGTTCGCCGCCGGCACCCAGGGCCAGGCCAGCTTCGTCATCGACCAGGCCAGTATCGTGCGCGAGCCCAATGGCGTGCTCGACGGCCGCCTCGCCGTCCACTTGGACCTCACCGCCGATGGCGGCGCCCGCCGCGGCTTCGCCGAAGCCCAGGTCTCGCGCCAATACGTGCCAGGCACCGATTCCGATACCGGGGTGGCCGCCCTCTACGCCATCACCCGCCAGATGATGGACGCGATGAACGTGGAGCTGGAATTCCAGGTCCGCCGCACGTTGCCCGACTGGCTCGTCGCCCCGGGCAGCGCACCCGCTCCGGTGGCCGCCCAGCCGCTGGACGTGCCGGGCACGCCACCGCCGGTGCCGGCCCCGCCCCCGTTGCCGCCCGCCGCCCCGCAGGATGAAGCGCCAGCGCCAATGCCGCCGGCACCCGATCAGGACGGCTACGTGGATCCGGCAGCCCCGCCGCCACCCCAGCAGATGTCACCCCCGCCCGGCTTCCTGCAGCCCCCGCCGGCCCTGCCCTCGGCACAGTAGCCGGCCCGCAAGGCGGCCAACGCCCCGCCCCGGTCAGGCGCCGCCGTGCACGTCCGCAAAAGCGCCGTCCGCCTGCATCACGCTCAGCACGCCGGTGCGGATGGCGAACCATGCGCCATGCAGCCGCAGCGCGCCCGCCGCCTCGCGTTCGGCGATCCACGGGAAGCTGCGCAGATTGCGCAGCGACACGCGCACCACCTCGTGCTCGCAGCATTGTCCGCGCGCATCGGCATCGGTGCACGCCATCGCCACCTGCCGGGCCGGCTCGGCAATCGACATCCATTGCGCCACGAAGTCCCGCGCCTGCTCGGGCGCGCCATCCAGCAGCGCCCGCACGCCGCCGCACTGCCCGTGGCCCAGCACCACCAGATGCGGGATCTCCAGCACCCGCACGCCGAATTCCAGCGCCGCACTGGTGCCGTGATAGGCCGAGTCCGGCGCGTAAGGCGGCACCAGATTGGCCACGTTGCGGATCGTCAGCAGCTCGCCCGGCGCGGTGTCGAAGATCACCGCCGGGTCCACCCGGCTGTCCACGCACGCCACCACCAGCACACGCGGCTGCTGGCCATGATCGGCCAGCGCCTCGAACGTCGCCCGCCGCTCCGGCCAGCCGCGGCCGCGGAAGCGTTGATAACCCTCGATCAGCATGTCCATGCAGGCTGCCTAGCGCACCTCCGCCCGCCGATGAAGCCCCCGCCTGCGCCGGGCAAGCAGGCCCGGCAGGCAACCCGCCCCGCCGCACGCTCGTTCGTGCCCCAGAGGAGACAGCCACGATGACTGAAACGATCCGCCTGGCCCCGCACGACCCGGTGCCCGATTACGGCAACCACATCCTCGTGCTGCGCCGCATGGGCGAAGACGACCCGGGCGCCGTCGTCACCGAAATCGTCGTCTACGGCGCCGATGGCGGCAGCCTGCCCGCCATCACCCGCGACGGCCACCCGATGAGCCTCGAACAGGCCGTAACCGCCGCCGAAACCGAAGCCACCCGCCGCCAGGTGCCGAAGGTGTACGTGGTGGACCGCACCGCCGGCAAACTGGAACAGGAAGCCCTCGCCGACCACGGCGCCCGCGCGTTTGCCGGCGACACGCTGGAAGACACTGACCCCGAAGACGGCGTCACCGGCTCCGACATCCGCGATCGCCCCCACGACGCCGGCTTCGTGCGCTAGGCGGGGCAAGGCCTAGCGAGCGCCGGACTCAGCGAAGGATCGAGAACACCGTTCCCCGGTTGTTGGCGCCGCCCAACGTCGTCGTTCCATAAACCGTGCCGTTGACGATGGTGAGGCGGGCCGCAGGGCTGCCGCCATCCGCGCCGCCGGTGAAGGCATGCAAGGTGGTCAGCCTACCGGTCGCCAGATCGATGTGGAACACCGTGCCCGACCCGTGCGGGCCGCCTGTGCTGGTTGTGCCGAACGCGCTGCCGTTCAACAACGTCAGACCAGCCAAGGGCTGCGCGCCATCGGCGCCATTGAAGGCATGGACGGTGGCCTGCTGGCCCGTCATCGGATTTACGCTGAACACCGTGCCGTTAGCCGCCGGTCCATAGGCGCTGGCAGTGCCATACAACAGCCCACCGAACTGGATGAGCGTGCCGAGAGGGTTCAGACCTTCCTGGAAGGTGAACTCGTGGACCGTCTTCAGCGCGCCGGTCTTGGGCGTGAACGCAAAGACGGTGCTTGCGTAGCCTTGGGGTTTCAGTCCGCTGGTTGTGCCGTACAGCACTTGGCCAACCGGCAGCAGGCCGCCCCTCGGCAAGTAGGCGGCGGAATTATAGTCAAAAGAATACTCCTCAGTGACGGTGGCCCGCGCCGGGTCTACGGCATAGATCGTCCCGACATCCTTGAAGCCGCCGTAAAACGAGGTGCCATACAGGAGTCCACCGAACGGTGTCAGTTCGCTCTCGAAATCGCGTGGCAGGTAAGACCCGGACCCGGCACCCACGACGCTTTCCAGCGATGTCGCAGGGTCGATCGTATAGACGACTCCGCCCCCTTCCGGCCCGCTGGTAGTGCCGAAGAACTTGCCGTCGGCATACACCAGCCCGCCGGCCGGCATGACGGTGTCCGGCGCTAGCTGGCCAGCCGCCGGGCCGTCGAAACGGTGCAACACGGTGTAACCACCGGTGGACGGCACGAGCCGGTAGATTTCGCCGGTGCCGGATCCGCCCGTCGTAGTCGTGCCAACAAGCACGCCGCGGTAGCGGATCAGTGCGGAATTCGTGATCGCGTCCTTGTTCATTCCGGTAAAGCGGTGCAGCGTCGAGAAGGTCCCCGAAGCCGTATCAAACGAGAACAAGCTGCCCGTGTTGACTTGTTGATAATACACGTTGCCCGTAGAGAACCCGCCGACACCCGCGCTCGCGCCGAACAGCACACCGCCCACCGCGGTCAGCGCGGTGTCGGACAACGAGTATGGAGCAGTGTACAACGTTGATTCCTGCAAACTGGCAAGGTCCAGGCTGAAAATTACGCCACCTCCAGAAGTCGCGTTGCTGAAATCGGTTGTGCCGTAAAGCTTGCCTCCGGACAGCGCTAAGCTGGACGGGGAGCCGCCGTCGGCACCGCCGGTGAACTCATATAATGTCGTCATCGCACGCGAGATCGGCTGGAACCGGAACACCGAGCCCTGCCGTGAGACTGCGCCCAGGTTTAAATTGTAGCCGATGCCATAGAGCGCAGTGCCATCGGAAACCATGTTGAACAAGGTGTTGGTGCCGTCCGCCCCGCCGGTGAAGGAGTAGACCGTGGCGACGGTTCCGTCCGCCGGATTGACGCGGAACAGCGTGCCGTAACTCCTGTTTACACAGGCCGGGCGCTCGCAGGTGTGAAATCGGGTGGAGCCGTACAGTAATGGCCCCTGGCGGACGAGTGTGCCGATCGGCAGGTCGCCATCAGTGGCGTCCGAGCCAAAGCTATGCAAGGTCGTCAACTGCCCGGAAGCAGAATCGAGCCGGAAGACCGTGCCGCGCGCCGTTTGCACCACCATAGGTGGTCACGCCATAAAGCGCATTGCCGAACGCAACCAGGGCGCCAGCGGGCGCGCCGCCATCCGCGCCGTTGCTGAAACTGCATGAGAACGGTTTCGACGCCGGTCGCCGGATCGATCGAAAAGGCGGTACCGGCACCGACGCTGCCGCCGCCGCGCTGCGTAGTGCCGTAGAGCCGCCCGTCGAGCAGCACGACCGCGCCGCTTGGCGAGGCGCCATCCTGGCCACCCCGGAATGAATACAGCGTCTGTCGGCTTGTCCGTCGCCGGGTCGGCCCGATAAACCGTGCCCGCGAAATACGTTCCGCCTGCCGACGTGGTGCCATACAAGGCGTGGTCGGCCGCGAGTAGCGCACCACTCGGCTGACTGCCGTCGGGCTCCCCCGGAAAACTATGAAGCGTTGTGAATACGGGTGCCGCGAATGCCGGCGCGGCCAACAAGATCAGACCGGCCAAAAAAGCAAAGCGCATGACGCCCCCATAACTAAGGTGCATCCATGTAACACAAATACTCACATTCCCAACGAAAAAGGGGCCGGGGGCCGACTGGCCCCAACTTGTCCAGGGCAGAGCCCTGGCCTCAAACCGCCGGCACAGGCTCCTCCAAAGGCGGCAACTGAATATCCGGCGCATCCGGCCCAGGCTCACCCCCAGGCGGCATAGGCTCAGGTTGCGGCGGCAGCACCGGCGGCACCGGTTCGGGAAAAGCCTGCGCGTATCTCATCCGTTGACCACCGAGCCTCCGTTGGGATGCAGCACCTGGCCGGTCATGTACGAAGCATCGGTTGATGCCAGAAAAATGTAACTGGGTGCGATCTCGTCGGGCTGCCCCGGCCGCTGCATCGGCACCGCCTCGCCGTGATGCGCCGTCTTCTCGGCCGGGTAGCTGGCCGGGATCAGCGGCGTCCACACCGGCCCGGGCGCCACCGCATTCACGCGGATCTTGCGGCCCACCAACTGCATCGCCAGGCTGCGCGTGAACGCCACGATCGCGCCCTTGGTCGCCGCATAATCCACCTGGCCCGGGCTGCCCTTGTACGCAGTCACGGAAGTCGAATTGATGATCGACGCACCCTCGCCCATATGCGGCAGCGCGGCCTTCGTCAGCCAGAACTGGCCCAGAATGTTGGTGCGGAACGTGCGCTCCACCAGCGCCTCATCGATCTGCTCGAAATCCTCGCACAGATGCTGCTCGGCGGCGTTGTTCACCAGGATGTCGATCCGCCCGAGTGCCGCCACCACCTGGCCCACCAGATGCGGCGCGAAATCGTGGTTGCCGATGTCGCCGGGAATGCTCACCGCGCGCACGCCTTCGGCTTCGATCAGCCGCACCGTCTCGGCGGCATCCTCGTGCTCGTTCAGCCAGGTGATCGCCACGTCGGCGCCCTCTTTCGCGAACCCAACCGCCACCGCGCGCCCGATGCCGGAATCGCCGCCGCTGATCAGCGCCACCTTGCCCGCCAGCTTGCCCGATCCGGCATAACGCTCCATGGCCGATTGCGGCCGCGGGTCCATCGCCGCCTCGCTGCCGGGCTGGCTGTCCTGCGATTGCGGCTTGGGCGTCAGGTCGTCGGGCATCGTCTCGCTCATGGGGCGGTGAACGGCGCGTCCACGGCGCGGTTCTTCAGCACGCGCGCCGCCTCCCGCACGATCGTGCGACCATGCACGCGCTCCAGCCGCCGAATGGTGAAATGCGCGTCCGCCAGCCTGCGGTAATGGTCCAAAAACGCCGCGTTCAGCGACGCGCCGGCGATGGCACCGGCCACCGGCACCGCCTGCAGCCCGAACTTCTCGCCCAGCACCACGCCGTAGCGCGAAGCCACCTCGGAAAGCAGCCGCGCGAACGGGCTGCCCTGGAACAGCAGCCGCGCCGAGAAATAGCCGAGCTCGCTCTCGTCCACATCCGCCTCGCTGCGGAAGGCGAACACCTCCAGGCAGGCCCGCCGCGCCTCCTCGCTGCCCAGATCCTCGCCCTGGGCCTGCGCCGCGCGCGCAATCTCGCGCATGATGGTCAGCGTGGTGAACGCCGCGTCCGGCACGAACCCCGCCATGCCCACGAACCCGCTCAGCGCGCCCGAGGCGATCACCGCCGCCCGCGTCAGCGCCGCCCGCCCGCGCACCGGCACCGCCTGGGCCGGCAACCCCAAAATCGCCACATCGTACGCCCGCGCCAGCGCCAGCGCCGCTTCGGCCACAAACCCCACGCCCGCATGCAGCGGCCGCGCCAGCCCCAGCCGCGCCAGCCCGAACCGCCCCGCCGCCCCGGCCACGCCGCCGACCAGATCGGCCAGGCGCACCACCAGCCCGCGGCTGTCGGACAGCCGGCGCAGCGCGGCGGCCAACTCGGCCCGCGCGGCACCATCCAGCGCAATTGTCGCCAAATCCTGTCCGCCAAGCTGCTGTAATGCTTCGGTCATCGAAAAGCGCCCCCAGGTTCCACACAAGCCCACAGCCCAGCAACGCTGCCAAGCCGCCCGGGGTGCGCTATCAACCGTCAATGACGAATATCGACTCCCCCCTGCTCGGCCTGTCGCAACGCCTGCCCCCCTCCAACCTGGCCGCCGAACAGGCCCTGCTGGGCGCCCTGCTCTCGAACAACCGCGCCTACGACCGCGTCTCGGAATTCCTCGTCGCCGACCACTTCGCCGACCCGGTGCACGCCCGCATCTACCAATCCATCTCGCGCCGCATCGAAAGCAGCCAGGTCGCCGACCCGGTCACCATGCGCGCCGAATTCGAACATTCCGGCGTGCTCGACGAGGTGGGCGGCACCGCCTACCTCGCCCAACTGCTCACCGCCATGGTCGGCATCATCAACGCCCGCGACTACGGCCAGGCCATCTACAACTCCTGGATCCGTCGCCAGCTGATCGACATCGGCGAAACCGTGGTCAACCAGGCCTTCTCGCCCGAACCCGATCTCGACGGCCCCAAGCAGATCGAGCTCGCCGAACAAAGCCTGTTCGACCTCGCCACCCACGGCACGTCCGACACCAAGATGATGGTGTTCAGCACCGCGCTCGCCCACGCCATCACCAACGCCGAACTCGCCTTCAAACAGGCCGGCCACGTCAGCGGCCTGTCCACCGGCCTGCGCGACCTCGACAAGAAAACCGGCGGCCTGCATCCCTCCGACCTGCTGATCCTCGCCGGCCGCCCCGGCATGGGCAAAACCGCGCTCGCCACCAAAATCGCCTTCGGCGCCGCCGAAAGCATGCTCGCCAACGCACGCGCCACCGACCCCGAAGCCATCCCGAAAAACTCGGTCGTCATCTTCTCGCTGGAAATGAGCGCCGAACAGCTCGCCAACCGCCTGCTCAGCGAAGAATCCCGCGTCTCCAGCGACCGTATCCGCCGCGGCGAAATCGGGGAACGCGACTTCGCCAAATTCGTCAGCGTGTCGAAAAAACTCCAGCATCTGCCGCTCTACATCGACGACACACCCGCCATCACCCTCTCCGCCCTGCGCACACGCTGCCGGCGCCTGCAACGCACCCGCGGCCTCGGCCTCATCGTCATCGACTACCTGCAGCTCATGCGCCCCTCGGCCGGCGTCAAAAGCGAAAGCCGCGTGCTGGAAATCAGCATGATCACCCAAGGCCTCAAAGCACTGGCCAAGGAACTCAAAGTCCCCGTCATGGCCCTCAGCCAGCTCTCCCGCGCCGTCGAAAGCCGCGAAGACAAACGCCCCCAACTCTCCGATTTGCGAGAATCCGGCTCGATCGAACAGGACGCCGACGCCGTGATGTTCGTCTACCGCGACGAATACTACCTGCAACAGCGCGCCCCCAAACAGATGGCGTTCGACAACGAAGAGAAGTTCCAGAACGCGCTGGAGAAATGGCAACGCGACATGGAACAGGTCCACAACAAAGCCGAACTGCTGCTGGAAAAACAACGCCACGGGCCTACGGGCAAGATCGACCTGTTCTTCGAAGGCGAGTTCACACGCTTCGCCGATCTGGACACGGTGCATGGCGGCGATGATTGATGGGCGTTGCTGGTAGAGAGCGCAAGAGAGGCAAGCAGTCCCTTTTTGAAAAAAGGGACCCAAAAACTTTTGCTTGATAAGATGAGCGGACCCTGGGCCAATTGCGTTGCTTGTTCACAGCCAATTCAGACAAGTTGGCATTCAACATCCGTGATTTCATTACGTGCTTGATCTGTCACAAAGATCGTCGTGCCGAGTATACGTGCCGTCGCCACTAGGCTGTTCCGTCGTTTCTGACGGCCTTCGTCGAAGGAAGCCGCGTTTCCATCATTACAGCGCTCGACGCATGGTCATGACACGCCATATCGCGCAAATGACCAGTGACGTATCAGTTTCCTCTATTAAAAATTCGTATGATCTTCTTAACTGCGAGAGGTAAATCCGCAATTTGCTGGCCAGATCCTACGCAAAAACTTTGATGTTAAGCAGCAAGATGCTAGTGAAGTAACCTTGTTAGTCACATCTAAAAGGAAATAGAGCCCGCCTGGAATAGCTGGGGGTTTTGCATATCAGGCGGTCCAACTGATTGCGGTATCTTCTAGAATCGCCGCTTTTTGGAAGATAGGTGACTGTGTAGGCGTCTGACGTAATCGTTCCGTCTCCGTTCGACCCCTCATGAAGGGACACTTCTGCTACGACATGCGCGACGTAAGTCCAATTAGTCTGGCTAGAATATAGCGCAACACCCACTTTGCCCTCTGCACACTGGTGGAGCGCACATCCGCTTAAACTCACTGTGTAGCTATACGGTCCGTCTGCTTGTGCACCGAAAGAGTGCAGTCCTAATACGCCGAAATACTCGTCGTGGATAAGGCTCGTCGAGTCCCAATCGGTGTGGAGGCCATGGTCGTATCGTAACGCTAGGACTCTAAACGCACGCAGAGGTCCCCACATTCTGCCGAATGCAACGTATGCCGTTCCGCCGGGCACGGGGAACTCCATCTGC
Source organism: uncultured Alphaproteobacteria bacterium (assembly GCA_963751795.1). Lineage (GTDB taxonomy): Bacteria > Pseudomonadota > Alphaproteobacteria > Acetobacterales > Acetobacteraceae > BOG-908. The sequence continues at coordinate 179,764 of CAVVVI010000003.1, read as the reverse complement.
TTTACAAGTGTCTTGAAAGTTCGACGGAATTGCTCACGTGCTAACTGGTCGCCGGATAAGGGCTGGCCGCGACTTTTTGCGTTCTGTCCGAAACATTGCAGGCTGACCGTTGCAATGACAAGGACCCATAACGGAAAGGTCCTCATTTGTATTCCTCCACAGCTATCGGAACGGCGCCTCGCATGAAGGTGTGAGAATCATTTCCAGCTGCTTCTGTCTGGTGTGTGATCGCGCCTGGGGAGCTGCCAATAGTGTCTGCATCAGACAGCATAAGTATCTGCCTGATTGTCTCAGATCGTCGCAAATCACGGCAAGCGGCCAAACGAATCAAGCCTTAAGCGCCGATGTTGGCTGCTGGTTAACTATGTCTCTGCACTGCGGCGCACGAGACGTCAGACGCTGAGTATCGACCGTGCCTCCATCACCCGGCACCGTTGGTCCTCTACGCCCCCACCCTCACCCCAGCCGAGCCCCCAAAGCCCGCCCCAAAAACACCCAGGCCTGCGTCGCCGGCAGCGCCGCCGGCTCGCGGCTCACCAGCGCCAGCATCGCGCCCCCCGGCAGCCCGATCAGCAGGTCGCGCTCGGCCAACAGCGCCGCCTCGGCGTGCAGCAGCGCCGCGTCGGCCGGGCGGTCGCGGAACACCATCGGCCGGCCGCGCAGCAGCGCGCGGGTGGCACCGGTCGGCAAAGTGCGCCAACGCGGCCGCAGCCCCTCGCAGCACAGCACGGCCGCATCGATGCCCAGCAGGCCCGGCCATTCCTCCATTACGCACTCCGCCGGCTCGGCCGCCTGCAGCAGCGCCAGCACCGCCTCCTGCACCCGCTCGGCCACGAAGCTGGTGGCCCGCCCCAGCGCCACCATCTCGCCGGCGCTGGCCTCCATCTGCGCCGCGCGCGCACGGGCGGCGGCCAGCATCGCCGCCATGTGGTCCGCCAGAATGGGGCCATGCACCCGCGCTGGCGGCGTCAGCGCGCCGTACAGCTCCGGGTGGTGCGCCAGAAAATCCGGATGCGCCCGCAGATAAGCGGCCACCTGCCCGGCTTCGGCCGGCAACGGCGCGTGGTGAAAGGCAGGCTGGGGTTCGGCGGTCAGCATGCAGGTAGGCTACACACTCCGCCGTGCCGCACGAACAGCCAAATGTACCCGAACGTAACGCCTTGCGCCCAAGCCGCGTGCCGGTGCTGCTGCCCTACCCCTTCGCCGGCCCGTTCGACTACGCGCTGCCCCCCGGCATGGCCGCCGAACCCGGCGACGTGGTGCTGGTGCCGCTCAATCGCCGGGCGGAGACGGGCGTGGTGTGGGATGCCCCCGCCGGCCCCGCCGTGCCCGACGCCAAGCTGAAGCCCGTCACCGCCCTGCTCGATGCCGTGCGCCTGCCCGAAGCCCTGCGCCGCTTCATCGACTGGGTGGCCGCCTACACGCTGGCCGCCCCCGGCGAGGTGCTGGCCATGGCACTCCGCGTCAATGCCCTGGCCCCGCCGGTACCCGCCCCCGGCTGGCAGCGCGGCCCGGCCGCCGCCCCGCCACGCCTCACCGCCGCCCGCCAGCGCGTGCTCGCCGCCTTGGAAGATGGCCGCCCGCACAGCGGTGCGGACCTGACCCGCCACGCCGGCGTCAGCACCGCCATCCTGCGCGCCATGGCCCAGGCCGGGCTGCTCGAAGCCGTGCCCATCCCCGCCCCCCGCGCCTTCGCGATCCCCAATCCCGCCCACACCACGCCCGCCTTCTCGCCGGAACAGGCCGAAATCGCCGCCCAGCTCCGCCAGGCTGTCGCCGCCGACGCCTTCAGCGTCACCCTGCTCGACGGCGTCACCGGCTCGGGCAAAACCGAAACCTACCTCGAAGCCGTCGCCGCCTGCCTGCAGGCCGGCCGCCAGGCGCTCATCCTGCTGCCGGAAATCGCGCTCTCGGCGCAGTTCCTCGATCGCTTCACCGCCCGCTTCGGCACCCCGCCCGCGCTCTGGCATTCCGATCTGCCCTCCCGCGTGCGCCGCACCACCTGGCGCGCCGTGGCCGATGGCGAGGCGCGCGTCGTCGTCGGCGCCCGCTCCGCCCTGTTCCTGCCCTTCGGCGAACTCGGCCTGGTGGTGATCGACGAGGAACACGAAACCGCCTTCAAGCAGGAAGACGGCGTGGTCTACCACGCGCGCGACATGGCCGTGGTCCGCGCCCGCCTCTCCAACGCACCCGCCGTGCTGGTCAGCGCCACGCCCAGCCTGGAAAGCCTCGCCAACGTGGAATGGGGCCGCTACCGCCACCTGCGCCTGGCCGCCCGCCACGGCGGCGCCCAGCTCCCCGCCGTTGCCGCCATCGACCTGCGCCAGCACCCGCCCGAACGCGGCCGCTTTCTCTCCCCGGTGCTGATCGAAGCGGTGCACGCAACGCTTGGCCGCCGGCGAGCAGGCGATGTTCTTCCTCAACCGCCGCGGCTACGCGCCGCTCACGCTCTGCCGCGCCTGCGGCCACCGCCTGGCCTGCCCCAACTGCACCGCCTGGCTGGTGGAACACCGCGCCCGCCGCGTGCTCACCTGCCACCATTGCGGCCACACCGAAGCCGTGCCGCCCGCCTGCCCGCTCTGCCACGCCGAAGGCACGCTGGCCCCCATCGGCCCCGGCGTCGAACGCGTTACCGAAGAGGTCGCGGCCACCTTCCCCGAAGCCCGCCGCCTGGTCATGGCCAGCGACACCATGCCCGGCCCGCACGCCGCCGCCCAGGCCGCCCGCGCCATCGAGCGGCGGGAGGTGGACCTCATCATCGGCACGCAGATCGTCGCCAAGGGCTGGCACTTCCCCCACCTCACGCTGGTCGGCGTCGTCGATGCCGATCTCGGCCTGGCCGGCGGCGATCTGCGTGCCGCCGAACGCACCGTGCAGCTGCTCCACCAGGTCGCCGGCCGCGCCGGCCGTGCCGAGGCGCCGGGCCGCGTGCTGCTGCAAACCTTCTCGCCCGAACACCCGGTGATGCAGGCGCTGATCGCCAACGACCTCGCCGGCTTCAACGCGCAGGAAAGTGCCGCCCGCCGCCCCGGCCACTGGCCGCCCTACGGCCGCCTGGCCGCCATCATCGTCAGCGCCGACACCCCCGATGCCGCCGACCTCGCCGCCCGCGACCTGGGCCGCGCCGCCCCCCACGGCGAAGGCGTGCTGGTGCTGGGCCCCGCCCCGGCCCCGCTCGCCATCCTGCGCGGCCGCCACCGCCGCCGCCTGCTGCTCAAAACCCGGCGCGACATCGCCGTCCAGCCGCTGCTCCGCGCCTGGCTGGAACAGGTGCGCCCCGCCCGCGGCGTCCGGATCGAGGTCGATGTCGATCCGGTCTCGTTCCTCTGATGCGCGCCGCCGCTCAGTGCGCCGCCGCCGTCTCGCCCTTGGCCATGCGCGGCAGGAACAGCGCCAACCCCGCACCCGCCACCGCCACCAGCGCCAGCGCGTAGAACAGATCGAGGTAGCTCAGCGTCGTCGCCTGCACCTGCACCAGCCGCCCGATCGCGCCCAGATCCACCCCGGCGCCGAAGCCGGTATACGGCGTCACGTGCTCGGCCAGCCGCGCATGATGGAACTGCTCGCGATAGGCCAGCAGCGTGGTCGTGTAGCTGATCCCGGCACTGCCGCCGAGGTTGCGCATCAAGTTGATCAGCGCCGAAGCCTCGTTGTTGCGATCCGCCGGCACGCCCACCAGCGCCACCGAGTTGATCGGTATGAACAGGAACGGCAGCCACATCGCCTGCAGCGCGCGCAGTTCCGATACGTGCCAGAACCCCACGGTCTGCGTCAGCCCGGTGGCGAAATACATCGAAAACGCGGTGCCCGCGAACGCCACGAACGCCAGATACTTCGCCTGCACCACCCGCCCGGTCAGAATGCCCGAGAGCGGCATCAGCACGATCGTCACGATGCCCGCCACGCCCAGCGTCAGCCCCGCCGTCGTGGCGTCGTAGCCCATCAGCTCCTGCGTCATCTGCGGCAGCAGCTGCGTGGTGCTGATCAGCACGAAGCCCAGCGCGAACATCAGCACGTTGCTAATGGCGAATGATGGGATTGCCAGCAGCCGGATGTTCATCACCGGCTGGCGATGGTTCCACTCCCACACCATCAGCACCACCAGGCTCACCACGCACAGCGTGCCGTAGGTGTTCACGAAGCCCGAGCCCCAGCCGCCCTCGCGCTCGAACCGGTCGAGCACGATCTGCAGCGTGCCGAACCCCAGCGCCACCAGCCCGAAGCCCACGTAATCAACGCGCAGCCCGCCGGCCAGCATCTGCCGCCGCCGCTCCTTGGTCGCCGGCAGAATCCACCACGAACAGCCCCACCAGCAGCAGGCTCAGGCAGCCGAACGGCAGGTTGATCAAAAACACCCAGTGCCAGGAATACGCGTCGGTCAGGTAGCCGCCGATCACCGGCCCGATCGCCGGCGCCATCACCACCGTCAGCCCGTACAGCGCGAACGAGGCCGCGCGCAGCCGCACCGGAAACGAATCGGCAAAGATCGACTGCTCCACCGGCGCCAGCCCGCCGCCGCCCAGCCCCTGCATCACCCGCCACAGCAAAATCTCCGGCAGCGAACTGGCGGTGGCGCACAGCAGCGAGCTGACGGTGAACAGCGCCACGCAGATCATATAGAAGCGCTTGCGGCCGATCACGTTGGCCAGCCAGCCGCTGATCGGCACAACGATGGCGTTGCTCACCAGGTAGCTGGTGATGATGTAGGTGCTCTCGTCCTGGCTGGCCGCCAGGCTGCCGGCGATGTGGCGCAGGCTGACGTTGGCGATGGTGGTGTCGAGCACCTCCATGAAGGTGGCGATCGACACCACCACGGCGATCAGCCACGGGCTGCGGCCGCCCGCAGCCGAATACGGCAGGTCATCCTCGGCCAAGCTCAGCCCCCGTTCCGCCACCCGCCGCCCTTACGCATTGCCGCCACTCAGCGCACGCGGATCCGCGGCTCCACCGACATGCCGGGCGCCAGGTTCAGCCGGCTGCACGCATCCGGCTGGTCGAACACCAGCTTCACCGGCAGCCGCTGCACCACCTTGACGTAATTGCCGGTCGCGTTCTCCGCCGGCAGGCTGCTGAACTGCGCGCCGGTGCCGCTCTGTATGCTGTCCACATGCGCGTCCAGCGCGTGCTCGGCATAGGCATCCACCGTCACCTTGGCCGGCTGGCCCGGCCGCAGATGCGTCAGCTGGCTTTCCTTCAGGTTGGCCGTCACCCAGCACGCCGGCTGCACCACCGCCAGCAGCGACTGCCCGGCGTTCACGTAATTGCCCAACTCCAGCGTGCGGCGCGCCACTCGGCCATCGGCCGGTGCCACGATGTGCGTGTAGCTCAGCGTCAGCCGCGCCTGCGCCAGATTGGCATCGGCCGTGCGCAGCCCGGCTTCGGCGGCGGTCACCTGCGCGCGGGCGATCGCCACCTGCGCGCGCGCCCCGGTCTCGGCACTGCGCGCCGCATCCAGCCGCGCCCGCGCGCTGTCGCTGCTCTGCCGCGCCTGGTCCAGCGTCTGCGCGGTGATCGCCCGCGGGTTGATGCGCGTGTAGCGGCCCAGATCGCGCTCGCTCTGCACCAGGGCGGACTGCGCCACCCGCGTCTGCGCCGCATCCTGCGCCACATCGGCCTCGCGCGCCGGCACCGCGGCCCGCGCCTGCGCCAGCTGGGCGGCCGCCTGGTCGCGCTGGGCGGCAATCTGGTCCAGCCGCACCGCCGCATCGCGCGGATCGATCTCGGCCAACACCTGCCCAGCCCGCACCGCCTGGTTGTCGTCCACCGCCAGCCGGATCACCCGCCCGCTCACCTGGGCCGACACCTGGGACACGTGCGCATCGATGAACGCGTCGTCGGTCGTCTCGTAATGCCGCGCATCGAGCCAGTACAGCACCGCCGCCGTTACCAGCCCGATCACCACCAGGCCGCCGATCAGCAGCTTGGGCCACCGCCGCGGCGGCTTCTGCGCCTCGGGCTCGATGCCGATCAGCTTGGGATGCGCATTGGTGTCCATGGGCGGTGCCTCGGCCGGGTGCGGCACACTAGCTGACTGAACCGTTCGGTCAACACCCGTCAGCCGCCCCCGCGGCGCCCATCAGGCCTTGGCGGCGATCGCCTTCATGATGATCGCGTGCGCGTCCTCCAGCGTGCCGAACCCGCTCACCTTCACCCACTTGCCGGGCTCGAGGTCCTTGTACGTCTCGAAAAAATGCGTGATCTGCTGGCGCACGATCTCGGGCAGGTCGGCCGTCGTCTTCACGTCGCGATACAGCGGATGCACTTTGTCGTGCGGCACGCAGATGATCTTCTCGTCCTGCCCGGCCTCGTCGGTCATGTGCAGCACGCCGATCGGCCGGCAGCGGATCACCGCCCCGGGCACCACGGCGGAGGGCACCAGCACCAGCGCGTCCGCCGGGTCGCCGTCATCGGCCAGCGTGCGCGGAATGAAGCCATACGCCGCGGGGTAGGACATCGGCGTGAACAGGAAGCGGTCCACCACCAGCGCCCCGGTCGCCTTGTCCACCTCGTATTTCACGCTCGAGCCCTGCGGGATCTCGATCACCACATTGATGTCGTGCGGCGCGTCGCGGCCGGTCTCGGTGTCGGTTACGTTCATGGGTCCTCGCGGTGGCATGGCGGCGCGCGCCGATCTCTCTCGCAGGGCGACTATCGCAGCAGGATGCACTTGTCCAACGAAGCCGCCGCCCGCCTCACTCTGCAGCAAACTCGGCCCTCGATCGCGTGTATGCTCGTTGCCATACAACACCGGATAATCGTCATGCGCACGTGGCTTTGCTGGGCCGTCATGGCCATCGCCGCGGGCGCAGCCCCGCGTGCCGCCGCCCAGGCCCTGCGCCTGCCCACCAGCGTGCCGGGCGTCACCACGCTGGCGGGCCCGCCGCCCGGCTTCGATACGGTGCACGCGCCCGATGCCGCCCTCGCCCAGTATGGCTTCCCGCCGCGCCCCGCGCTGGAAGGCGACGGCTCGGCCCGCCGCAACTGGGAACACCTGATCGGCCACGCCCGCATCCGCATCACGCCGGAGCTGCGCGTCCTGCCCCAGCGCGCCCGGCCCATGCTGCGCCACACCGTCACCCGCAAGGGCGCGGCCACCAGCACCAACTGGAGCGGCCTGGTGCTGTCCAACAACGCGCCAAACCTCGGCCTGGGCTCGTTCACCCTGGTCGTCGCCGAATTCAACGTGCCGATCGGCCAGCAGGCCTTCGGCGTCTGCACCGGCGGCTGGGCCTACTCGGCCGTCTGGGTCGGCATCGACGGCATCAACGCGCCGGACGTGCTGCAGGCCGGCACCGAATCGGACGCGTTCTGCTCGCGCTCCTCCACCCAGGCCGCCTACTACGCCTGGTTCGAGTGGTTCCCCGGCAATACCATCGAGGTCACCAACTTGCCGGTCGCCGCCGGCGACGTCATGGGCGCATGGGTTTACGCCACCGGTCCGACCACCGGGCACGCGCTGCTGATCAACGCCACCACCAACCAATACGTGGCCATGGACCTTGTGGCACCCGCCGGCACCGTGCTGGCCGGCTCCAGCGTCGAGTGGATCATGGAGCGGCCCTCCCTCTCCAACAAACTCACCCCGCTGGCCAACTACGTCGCCTCGTACATGACCAGCATGAACGCGGCCCGCCTGTTCGAACACAACTTCCCCGCCGCCCAGCCGCCTGCCTTCACGCGATCCGAAGTCACCGCCATGCTGGACGACAACGGCAACATCATCTCGACAGCCACCCTGCTCGGCTACAACAGCATGGAGTTCCGCGACGCCGGCAGTGCCAATTGACGCGTGTTGCATCGGCCGGCGTCTTGGTGTCTGTCCGTGCCGCCCGCCCGCCGCAAGGCGCGGCCAGAGGCGCCTGTAGCTCAACTGGTTAGAGCGGGCCGCTCATAACGGCTTGGTTGCGGGTTCAAGTCCTGCCAGGCGCATCACGGCCTGCGCCACTAACACCAATGGCAGGCCAGGCTGCACGCCCGCGCCACCACCGCCAACGCCGCCAGGCCCAGCACCGCCAGGCCGGCGCCGATCAGCGCCGCTTCCCCCACCACCGGCAGGCGGAACGACGGCAGATGCGCCGCAATGAAATCATGTCCGGTCAAGCTCGCCATGGCACTGCCTTCCCTGCTGCCGGGCCCACGCCGCCGCCCGGTTGCAAAACTATATAGACTGGTCTATATCGGAGTCAAGCGACAGGAGAACCGCCTTGCCCGCCGAGGCCAAGCACCGCGATGCCATCGTCACCGCCGCCGCCGAGCTGTTTCAGCGCCAGGGCTTCGCCGCCACCGGCATGAACGAGATCGTCGCCCGCAGCGGCGCGCCCAAAGGCTCGCTCTACCACTACTTCCCGGGCGGCAAGGATGCGATCGGCGAGGCCGCCATCACCCGCGCCGGCGCGGCGCTCACCGCCATCCTGGGCAGCATCGCCGAAGCTACCGACAGCACCGAAGCCTTCTTCGCCGCGCTCGCCAGCCGCCTGGGCGGCGCCTTCGAACGCTCGGGCTTCACCCAGGGCTGCCCGATGGCTACCGTGCTGCTCGAAGCCGCACCGCAGAACCAGGCCATCACCCAGGCCGGCCACGCCGCGCTTGCCAGCCAAGCCGCCATCGTCGCAGAAAAGCTGGCGCGCGACGGCATCGCGCCGGAAGCGGCCCAACGGCTGGCCGACTTCACCGTCGCCGCCATCCAGGGCGGCCTGCTCCAGGCCCGGGTGGCCGGCAGCCTGGCGCCGCTGCGCAACGTCTTCGCCTGCCTGGCCAGCCTGATCGCCGCCGAAAAGCAGGCAACCGCCGCAGAAGGCCCGCTTGCTACCCCGGCGCGTGCCCGATGACGGCATAGAGCGGATCGCCGCCCCGCGGCTCGTAGCGCGAAGCCGACAGACGCCCGAAACCCGCCTCGGCCAGGCAGGCGCCCACCAGACGCTGCTGGGCGGCCGCATCCAGCATGCGCCAGATCGCTACCGCCTTGGTGGGGAAGCATCGGTTTGAAAAGCTCACCACGAACGGCGCGCCCGGCCGCAGCACGCGGGCCACCTCGGCAAACACCGCCACCGGACGCTGCAGATACTGCACCGACACGCAGTCGCACGCGCCGTCGAACGCCGCATCGGGCAAAGGCAGCACCGGGTCGGCATTGAGGTCCTGCATGAACCAGCGCGACAGCCGTGGATTGGCCGCCAGCTCCTCGGCATTCATCCCGTGCCCCACCACGCTGCGGTAGGCCACCGCCGCCGGCAGATGGCTGATCCAGCTGCTCTGCAGATCCAGCACATCGCCGCCCGCCGGCAGATGCGCCGCATACAGCGCCGTCACCGCGGCGATCGCGCCATCGTCGATATGCGCCACCAGCCGCTTCTCGGCATAAAATTCAGTATCGGGCGCCCGGTCGATCTTGTCGAAGGCGGCGGGGTCCAGCGAAGCGACGGTCTGCATCACCGCCATATCGGGCCGCCGCGGCCAGCCGCTACCCCGCCGCCGCACCCGCCTTCCTTGCCGCCCCTCTCAGGGCGCTTTACATCACCCGCCACCGCATCCCCCCGGAGCCGCGCCATGGCCAGCTACCAGTACGTCTACGTGATGAAGGACCTCACCAAGTCCTACCCGGGCGGCCGCGAAGTCTTCAAAGGCATCACGCTCTCCTTCCTCCCCGGCGTGAAGATCGGCGTGCTCGGCGTCAACGGCGCCGGCAAATCCACGCTGATGAAAATCATCGCGGGCATCGAGACGGAATATGGCGGCGAAGCCTGGGCCGCCGAAGGCGCCCGCGTCGGCTATCTCAGCCAGGAGCCCTATCTCGACCCCACCAAGACGGTCGCCGAAAACGTCGCCGAGGCATTCGGCCCGCTGCAGGCCGCCCTCACTCGCTTCAACGAAATCTCCGACCGCTTCGCGCTGCCCATGGAGGATTCCGAAATGGAAGCGCTGCTGGCCGAACAGGCCACGCTGCAGGAAAAGATCGACGCCGAAGACGGCTGGGATCTCGACCGCCGCATCGAAATCGCGCTCGACGCGCTGCGCTGCCCGCCGCCGGATGCCGACGTCACCCGCCTGTCGGGCGGCGAACGCCGGCGCGTCGCCCTCTGCCGCCTGCTGCTCGAAAAGCCCGACCTGCTGCTGCTCGACGAGCCGACCAACCACCTGGACGCCGAAAGCGTGAGCTGGCTGGAAAAAACCCTGCGCGACTACGAAGGCACGGTCATGGTTGTCACCCACGACCGCTACTTCCTCGACAACGTCACCAACTGGATCCTCGAGCTCGAGCGCGGCCGCGGCTACCCGTTCGAAGGCAATTACTCGAGTTGGTTGGAACAGAAACGCAAGCGGCTGCAGCAGGAAGAAAAAGAAGAAAGCTCGCGCCAGCGCGCGCTCGCCGGCGAACTCGAATGGATTCGCGCGAGCCCCAAGGCACGCCAAACTAAGAGCAAGGCGCGCATCGCCAAATACGAGGAAATGCAGGCAAAATCCGCCGAGCTGGCGGGCAGCACGGCCGAAATCCTCATCGCCCCGCCGCCGCGGCTGGGCGGCACCGTCATCACCGCCGAAAAGCTGCGCAAGGCCTACGGCAACCGCCTGCTGATCGACGATCTGGACTTCAAGCTGCCGCCCGGCGGCATCGTCGGCGTCATCGGCCCCAACGGCGCCGGCAAAACCACGCTGTTCCGCATGATCACCGGCCAGGAGGAGCCCGACACCGGCGCGCTGCGCATCGGCGAGACCGTCAAGCTCGGCTACGTCGATCAGAGCCGCGACGACCTCGACGGCGAGAAAACCGTCTGGGAAGAAATCAGCGGCGGCACCGACGTGCTCTACATCGGCAAAAAAGCCGTCCCGTCCCGCGCCTACGTGGGCGCCTTCAACTTCAAAGGCTCCGACCAGCAGAAGCGCGTCGGCATCCTCTCCGGCGGCGAGCGCAACCGCGTGCACCTCGCCAAGATGCTGAAGAAGGAAAGCAACGTCATCCTGCTCGACGAGCCGACCAACGACCTCGACGTGGACACGCTGCGTGCGCTGGAGGAAGCGATCAGCGAATTCGCCGGCTGCTGCGTCATCATCAGCCATGACCGCTGGTTCCTCGACCGTCTGGCCACCCACATTTTGGCGTTCGAGGGCGACAGCCACGTCGAGTGGTTCGAGGGCAACTTCCAGGCTTACGAGGAGGATAAGCGGCGGCGGCTGGGGGCGGATGCGACGGAGCCGCATCGGATTAAGTATCGGCCTTTGGCGCGGTAGGAAGGAAGCAGTCCTTTTTTGAAAAAAAGGACCAAAAAACTTTTGCTCCTTGCGCGGGTGTCGCCGTGCGTGGCGCATGGTGGCAGCCGGCGCGACATCGGGAGTAAGAGCTTTTGCTTCTTTTTTGCAAAAAAGAAGGCCTTCCTTTTTGCTGAAAACCGCCCGCCTCACCCTCGCCCCGGTAGACGGCGCCGACCTCCCCGGCCTCATCGCGCTCAAAGCCGACCCCCGCGTCTACGCCCAGATGCTCGGCGGCGTGCGCTCCCGCTGGCAGGTGATCGACGAGCTGGCCGAAGACCGCGCGTTCTGGGCCGCGCACCGTATCGGCATGTTCGCCATCCGCGAGGGCGCGGTCTTCCAGGGCATCACCGGCCTGCACGCCCGGCCCGACGGGCGCGGCCTGGCCCTGCGCTTCGCCGTCTGGCCCGAAGCCCGCGGCCGCGGCCTGGCCCGCGAAGCCGCCTCCGCCGCCCTCCGCTTCGCCCACGACCGGATCGGCGTGCCTCGCATCGTCGCCGTGGCGCGGGCGGAAAATTTCGGCTCCCGCATGGTGCTGGGCTCGATCGGCATGCGCCCGTGCGACGCCTTCCTCCGCGAAGGCCACACGATGCTCGTGTTACGAGAGCGTATTCGAAGCCGCCCCGATCCCCATAGGCCCGGGCCGGACACCGCGTTAGACCTGGAAGCGGCAACCCCGGAGACCCGAGCCGTGACCAGGCACCTCGCCGCCCTCCTCCTCGCCGCCGCCCCCGCCTGCGCCCAGACACCGCCGGCCGATGCCACCGTCGCGCAGGTCCTGGCGGCCAGCGCGGCCGACTGGTCGCGCGGTGACCTCGCCGCCTTCATGGCCGCCAGCTACGAAAACGCGCCGCGCACCGCCTTCATGACGCAAGCCGGGCTGATCACCGGCTACGACGCCATCAAGGCCTACTACGCCGCCCATTACGGCACCCACACACTGGGCCAGCTCACCCTGGCCATCACCGACAGCCGGCCGCTCGATCCCGCCTACGTCCTGGTCACCGGCCGCTTCAACCTCAAGCGCGAGCGCGGCCCCGTCGCGGGCAACTTCACCCTGCTGATGCATCACAGCGCCGCCGGCTGGCGCATCGCCTACGACCACAGCTCCTGAAGCCGCCGCCCGCCCCCAGCGGCCAGCGGCGGCGCCGCGCCCTAGCGCGCGCTGTCGAGCTGGCGCTGCAGTGCCGTCAGCAGCTCGGGGATGCTGTCGTTGTGCCGCGACAGGAAGCTCGCATAGTCGCTGCGCTGCGTCAGCCGCAGGCTGGTGCCCTCGGCCACCACATCGACCACCTTCATGCCGCCGCCGCCATTCTCCACCACCCACTGCACGTTCACCGTGGGCTGGCTGGGGCGCGAGATCGTCGTGCCCACCAGCGTATTGTCGCCCTGCGGCGTCTCGCCATGCATCACGTAGCTCACCCCGGCATACGAACCGAGATGGCCGGCAATGTTGTTCAGCAGCACCTGGTGGAAGATCGTGGTGTACTGCGCCTGCTGCTCGGGCGTCGCCGTCGCCCAGAAGCGGCCCAGGCAGAAGCGCGCGATGCGGGGCACGTCCACGTTGCGGTCGATCACCGGCCCCAGCGCCGCCTTCTTCTGCGCGTAAGGCTGCGCGCCGTTGACGATGCCGATCAGCTGGTTGGCGAAGCTACGCACGAAGCCGGCCGCCGGGCTGGCCTGGGCCATGGCGGGCGCGAACACGCCGCCGGCCAGCACCAGGCCAGCCGCGCCAGCCAGCGCCAGAAAGTCGCGTCGCGTGGTCAGGGAAAACATCAGGCTGGAACTCCGGTCAGCGGGAAAGAAGGCGGCGCAGCCTAGCGGCTCGCCCAGGCGGGCGGCGTCGCCGGCTCGTCGTGCCGGGCCGCCTCGATCGAGGAATTGGTGTTCTGGCGATACAGGCTGCGGAACGTCGCATACGGGTCCAGCGCGCCGGCCTTCACATGGTCGATGTCGCTGGCATAGCGCGAGCGCAGATCCACCGCATTCAGCCCGGTGCGCGCCCAGTTGAACGTCAGCAGCCCATAGCCGCGCGGCACGTAGGTGAACGGATCGAGCGCCACTTCGGCCGCAAACCCGGTCGCCGCCCGCGGGCTGCTCGGGCCCAGCACCGGCAGATACAGGTACGGGCCGGAGGGCACGCCCCACAGCGCCAGCGTCACGCCGAAATTCGTGCTGTGGCTCGGATAGCCCCACCCGGTCGCCACATCGAAGATGCCCAGCCCGCCGGCGCTGGAATTGATCAGGAACCGCATGAACGTGTCGCCCGCCCGCCGCGGATTGCCCTGGCTCACGTCATCGGCGAACAGCACCGGGCTCGACAGATTGGCCAGCGCGTTATGGATGCCCGTGCGCACCGGCACCGGCACCACATACACATAACCCTCCGAGATGGGCTTCAGCGTATAGCGGTCGATCTTGTCGTTCACGCCGTAGAAGAACCGGTTGGTCGGCTCCAGCGGATCGTTGGTCTGCTCGTATTCGGCCGTCGCGTCGCGGTCGGTGGCAGGCGGCCGGCTGGCGCAGCCAGCCAGAACGAACACGGCCGAGAGGGCAATCGGCGCCAGGCGCTTGGGCATGGGAGAAGATGTTCCTCGAATAGGGCCCCGGCTGGCCACCGGGCGCCGGCGCAGGCGCCGATCCCGCGCGATGCCCGCTATGTAGCATCGCACGCGCTCGTGGCAACGCACCTGCAACAGTCCGGTTTTACCGCAATATGCCACCAGGGCCTTGCAGCCGATGGCCGGCGGGCTTCATCAAGCAGCATGGATATGCACGCCGCCACCCCCTCCCCCGCCACGCTGGAGCGCTGGCTGACCGGCCCCCGTTTCTCCCGCCTGCCGGCGCGCGGCGCGCAGGATGCCGCCCCCGCGCTCAGCTTCGAGTTTTTCCCGCCCAAAACCGAGGCGCTGGAAGCCCAGCTCTGGTCCTGCGTACGCCGGCTCGAAGGCCTGCGCCCGCGCTTCGTCAGCGTCACCTACGGCGCCGGCGGCAGCACCCAGGCCCGCACCCACGCCACCGTCGAGCGCATCGTGCGCGAAACCAGCCTCACGCCCGCCGCCCACCTCACCTGCGTGGGCGCCACGCGGGAGGAGGTGGATGCCGTCGCACGCTCGTACTGGGACGCCGGCGTGCGCCACATCGTGGCCCTGCGCGGCGACGCACCGAACATGGGCACCTACGAAGCCCACCCCGGCGGCTACGAATACGCCAGCGACCTGGTCGCCGGCCTGCGCCGCGTCGCCGATTTCGAGATCACCGTGGCGGCCTACCCGGAAGTCCACCCCACCGCGCCCGACGCCCATGCCGATCTGGACAACCTGCGGCGCAAGCTCGATGCCGGCGCCGCCCGCGCCATCACGCAATACTTCTTCGATGCCGACGTGTTCCTGCGCTTCCTGGACCGCTGCCTGGCCGCCGGCATCACGGCGCCCATCGTGCCGGCCATCATGCCGGTCTCCAACTTCGCCCAGGCGCAGAAATTCAGCGCCGCCTGCGGCGCCACCGTGCCCGGCTGGATGTGCGACCTGTTCGAGGGCACCGAAGACGACCCGGAAACCCGCCGCATCGTCGCCGCCGTGCTGGCCGCCGAACAGGTGCGCGTGCTGCAGGCCAACGGCGTGGACGAATTCCACTTCATCACCCTGAACCGCCCGGACCTCACCTACTCGATCGCCCACATCCTGGGCGTCCGCCCCCAACGCTGAAGGGGCCGGAACCCGCAGGCTCCGGCCCCTCCAGGCCGTCAGTCCGGCTAGCACGGGGAGCCGGAGGCACGCGCCCCCGGCCCGCCCGCTCACATGGTCGGCGTCGTGCTCACATGGAAGTTGGCCGAGGTGAGGTTGGTCACACCGTCCAGCTTGATCACGCTGCCGCCCACCGCACTCAGGTCGATGATGCTGTAGCCGCCGAAGGTGTGCACGTCGCCCAGCGCCGAGGTGGCGCTCACGCTGCTGTCGAACCCGGTCAGGTTGATCACGTCGCGCGCGGCATTGAAGCCGGCCACTTCCTGCGTGCCCATGTTGCCGGCCACCACGCCATACAGGTCGGTGCCGCCATTGCCGAACACCACGCCGGTGCCGCCGCCGAACTGGATGTAGTTCGTGCCGCCGCCGGCCACCACGGTATCGGCCCCGCCATTGAGGAAGAAATCCGTGGTCCCGGTCGCCGAGCCGCCGAACAGCGTCTCGTTGCCCGCACCCGCGATCAGCGTGTTGGTGCCGGCGCCGCTGGCCACCAGCAGGTCGTTGTTGCCGCCGCCGGTCAGGCTCGCATTGCCCATCGCCGACGCCAGCACGTTGTTGCCGGCCGAACCGCCGAACGCCACGTCGTTGCCCGAACCGCCGAACACGGTCACCGAGCTGGTGCCGCCATACACGTTCACCGTACCGGCGCTGTTGCCGGCGGCAATCACGTCGTGCCCGCCATTGCCGAAGTAGTTGGTCGTGCCGCTGCCCGCGAACACGGTGGCCGCACCGGCGCCAAACACGTTGGCCGTGCCGCTGCCGCCGATGATGCTGTCATGGCCTTCGCTGGCCACGTTATCGATGCCGCTGCCCAGGAAGATGGCGTTGTTGCCCAGGCCCGCCGCAATGCTCGCATTGCCGCTGGCCGCCACAACCGTGTTGCCGGATTTAGCACCACCCACCGTGGGTGCCGCCGCCAGCGCCAGCAGGCTCGTATTGGCGTTCTGCAGCCCTGCCGAGACCTCGTACGTGCCGCCGGCCGTGCTGGAGGCAAAGAACGTGTTGCCGTAGCCGGTGAACGCCGCGTACTCGGTGCCCGAACCGGCATAGAAGCTCTGCCCCGCCGTATCGCCCTGATAGACGAGTTCGGTGGTCACACTGTCGGTGCCGGTCGCCACGATCGGCGCCGTATCGTTGATGTTGTTGATCAGCGAAAACCCGGTGCCCAGAAACAACGGCCCGGGCACGCTCGTGGTGCCCGAAGTGTCGATGATCAGGTTGGTATCGGGCGCGAACGTGCCCGAAACCGAAGCAGCCGATCCGTCGGAATTGACCTGGCCAGCCACGAGCACGGTCTCGTCGGCATTGGCGACATCGGCGCGGAACGTGTCCGCGGCAGTCAGTGTACCAGACATGCTAGAAATCTCCGTTTCGCGATTAAGCGGCGCTGTTGTTGATGTTGCCGTTCAGCCCGTTCGGGAAGAACCCGCCGCCCGTCGCGGACTGGCCGAGATAGACGACGTTGAGCACCTGCTGCGGCGTGCGCGTGTAGGCCAGCGCGTTGCTGTCGGCATCCACGATGGTCGCCCGCCCGTTGGTCAGCACGCCATGGTCGCCGATCGCCGGATAAGGCCCCACCTTGGACGCCGCACCGCGCAACGCCGCGATCTTGTCGGACTGCGCGCCGAAGCCGCCCTGGAACAGCCGCGTGCGGATGTTGCCGGCATGGTAGGCTTCCACGGCCAGGATCTGTGCGGCCACGGTCAGATACGTCTTGCTGGTGATCGAGGCCGCGGCACCCGAATAGGCGCTCACGCCCACGTCCTCGAAGATGAACGCGCCGAGCAGGAACGAATTCTCGTCGGCGAACGGGTTGAAGGTCTGCCCGGCAGAAATCAGTCCGGCGGCGATCGCCGCATTGGTGAAGCTGTTGACCAGGTCGATCGTCGGCTCGGCCGCCACGTAGTAGCCCGCCGCCGATAGCGCCTGGCGCAGCAGCGCCACGTGCGCCAGCTCGTCTTGCGCGATTTCCAGCGCCTGCTGGTAGGTGGCGCGCGAAGCGAACTGCACGCGGCTGCCGCCCGTCACGGTGCCCTGGATGCCCGAGCCGGTGCCGCTGCCGGTCAGCAGGTTGGCAGGCAGCCCGGTGCCGAACACGGCGCGGTGGTAGAACTCGGCTTCCACGTATTCGAGGTTGAGCGCGAAATTCAGGATGTCGGGATCGATGTTGGTGGTCGCCGCCTTGGCGCCCGTCACCTTCATCGAGAACGCGGTGGCCACGGCCGCACTTATGCCGGCGTTGCGCATGAGCTTCCGGCGCTCAAGCTTCGTTGTCCAGGACGGTTCCATGTTTAAGACTCCTTGGGGAAACCTCCCCTGGCAGCCACAATGATCGGCACACGCAGGGCGCGGCTGTATGCCGCGTGCCCAATACGTTGAAGCCGGCATCCGGGATGCACGCCGCTCAGGCGAGGCCAACAACTAAGTGTGAACCCAGCGCCCGCCGGCACAACCGCTACAGCAGGCCTTCCTTGCGGAAGCTCAGCCACGCGCCGTTGCCTACGATCACATGGTCATGCACGGTGATCGACAGCGCCTTGGCGGCCTCCACGATCTGCCGCGTCATGGCGATGTCGTCGCGCGAGGGCTGCGGGTTGCCGCTCGGGTGGTTGTGCGTCAGGATGATCGCGGAGGCCTGCAGTTCCAGCGCACGGCGCACCACCTCGCGCGGATAAACCGGCGTGTGATTGACCGTGCCGCGCGCCTGCGCCTCGTCGGCCAGCAGCCGGTTGCGGCTGTCGAGGAACAGGATGCGGAACTGCTCCACCCGCTCGCGCGCCATCACCGCGTTCAGGTAGCCCATCAGCGCATCCCAGTTGGCCAGCACCGGCCGGCCGATCACGTCGGCACGCGCCAGGCGCAACGCCGCGCCATGTACGATCTTCAGCGCGGCCGCACTCGCCTCGCCCATGCCCTCCACGGCCACGATATCGCGGTGCGGGGCGGCGATCGCGGCCGCAAAGCTGCCGAACCGGGCCAGCAGGGCATAGGCCACCGCCTTGGTGTCGCGCCGCGGCAGGGCCAGAAACAGCGCCATCTCCAGCAGCTCGTGATCGGCCAGCGCCTCCGGCCCCGCGGCCAGCAGCTTGGCCCGCATGCGGGCGCGATGCTGCTCCATGCTGGTGGCCGGCGCCGGCGGCGCAATCGGCGGCGCCGCCGGCCGGGGTGCCGCGCCCACTGCCGCAGCCGGGCGGACGGGCACCGGCGCCCCAGCCCCGGCCTCGCCCAACCCGGCCAAAGTCTGCGGCCCGGTCTCCTCCGGCCCCGCCGCCGCCGCGCCGGCCAGCATCTCCAGCTGCCGCAACGCCTCGCGCGCCTTGCTGCTCAGAGCCGCCGCCCCAGCCCAGCCCGCGCCCCGCCGCCCTCAGGCACCGTAAGGCGGCCGGTCGAGCCCGGCGGGTGACAGCGTGAACACCTCGCAGCCCTCCTCCGTCACGCCCACCATGTGCTCGAATTGCGCCGACAGGCTGCGATCCCGCGTCACCGCGGTCCACCCGTCATCGAGCACCTTCACCTCCGGCCGCCCGGCATTCACCATCGGCTCGATGGTAAAGAACATGCCCGGCTTGAGCACCGGCCCCTCGCCGCGCTTGCCGAAATGCAGCACGTTCGGCGCGGCATGGAACGTCCGGCCGATGCCGTGGCCGCAGAAATCGCGCACCACGCTGAAGCGGTTGGCCTCCACATAACTCTGGATCGCGTAGCCCACATCGCCCAGCGTGGCGCCCGGCATCACGGCGGCCACACCCTTCATCAACGACTGGTAGGTCACGTCCAGCAGGTTGCGTGCCCGCGTCGGCAGCGCGCCCGCGCCATACATGCGGCTGGTATCGCCATGCCAGCCATCCAGGATCACCGTCACGTCGATATTGACGATGTCGCCCTCGGCCAGCTTCTTCTCGCCCGGAATGCCGTGGCAGACGACGTGGTTGATGCTGGTGCAGATGGATTTCGGAAAGCCGCGATAATTCAGCGGCGCCGGCACGGCGTGATGCGCCACGATGAAATCGTGGCACAGCCGGTCCAGCTCGCCCGTGGTCACACCCGGCCGCACATGGGGCGTGATCATGTCCAGCGTCGCCGCCGCCAGCTGCCCGGCCGCCCGCATGCCGTCGAAATCGGCCTGCTCGTGGATGATGATGCGTCGCGCTTCACTGCCGCCGTCCATGCCGTCCTCTGCGCCTGAGACGATGCAAGATGCGGCTCGCGGAGGGCAGGTGCAAGCCGAGCCGCACACCGCCGCCGGTTTTACCCCGCGCCGGCCGCCCGCCTCACTTGCGCGTCAGGCCGCCCGCTTGTCGCGCGTGTGGAAGGTGCAGCCATGATGGCCGGCCTTGGCCGTGCAGGCCGCCACGGCGCGCGACGCCACCACGCGCCGGCCGCCGGCATGCACATGCGCCACCACCAGGGTCGGCCGCAGGGCCGCGGCGTGGCGGCCATGGCGGAAGGCCGCGTAATGCAGGCTGGCCACCGGCAGGGTGGAAGCGTCCGCGCTGGCGATCAGCGAGGGCACCCGGAAGCGCGCCGGCGCATGCCGCGTCACCGGCACGCCGAGCTGCTCGAACCCGTCATCGAGCAGGCTGGCCATGTGCAGGTCCCGCTCCGGGTTGGAGCGCGCGCCCATCACCACGCCCACCAGCCGCACGCCGCCGCGCATGGCCGACGTCACCAGATTGTGCCCGGCCGCCAGCGTGTAGCCGGTCTTCAGCCCGTCGGCGCCGTCATAGGCCTGCAGCATGCGGTCATGGTTGGGGATGGCGCGGCCGTGGAAGTAGAACACCGGCTCGCTGAAATAGTGGTAGTATTCCGGGTAGTCGGTGATCAGGTGATGCGCCAGCACCGCCAGGTCGCGCGCCGTGGTGGTCTGCTGCGGATCGGGCAGGCCGCTGGCGTTGCGGAAGGTGCTGCTCGTCATGCCCAGCGCCCGCGCCCGCAGCGTCATCATCTGCGCGAACCGGTCCTCGTCGCCGCCCACCAGCTCGCCCAGCGCACAGGCCGCATCGTTGGCCGATTTCGTCACGATCGCCAGAATGGCGTCGCTCACCGTAAAGTAGGTCCCCGGCAGCAGCCCCAGCTTGGACGGCTCCATCGCCGCCGCATGCCCGCTCACCGGCACCGTCTCGCCCAGCGCCAGCTTGTGGCCGCGCAGCGCCTCGAAGGCCATATACAAGGTCATCAGCTTGGTCAGGCTGGCCGGATAACGCAACGAATCCGCGTTCGCCGCCTCCATCACCCGGCCCGAGCCGTTGTCGATCACGATCGAGCTGTAGCGCGCCGAGCCGACCTGCGCCCGTGCGGCGCCCGGCATGGCCACCAGCGCGGGCGCCATCGCCAGCGCGGCCAGGCGCCATGCCCGCCCGCGGCGCACGGTCAGGTCTGCAAGCAGGTGCCAGAATGCCGCCATAGTCAAACCGAGTTCCCCGCCTGCCGCCCGCAACCTTAGCGGTCCGATTCTTCGTATGTCCAGCACTCTAGCGCCCGTTCAGATTAACCGATGGTAAGTTCGTGCCCTAACAACGCCACCGCATCGCCCGCCGCCACCCCGCCCCGCCGCCATCTTGTGCACTGCACAAAAAACCCTTGACGGGCCCCGCCGGCAGCCCGTAGAACAGTTTTGTTGCAGCGCACCATGCGCCGCCACGTCACATAGAAACAGACGGTTCGCCGCACTTTGGAATCGTCTAGCCTCAGGAGCAGGTAGAATGATCACCAAGGCCAAAGCCATCGAGACCGCCGGCGACATCAAGGCCGCCGAGACGCTGACCCACGACAAGGCCGTCGAAGGCATCAAGCAGGGCGTCGCCACGGCGTCCGCCGGCATGGAGCAGGCGCAGGTCCAGGTCAAGGAAGGCATGCAGCGCGTCATGAAGACCGCCGAGCAGATGACCAGCTTCAGCCAGGGCAACCTCGAAGCCCTCATGAAGAGCAACCAGATCCTGACCGCCGGCCTCACCGACATCACCAAGATGTTCGCCGCCAGCGCCAAGGCCTCGCTGGACGAGACCATGAGCAACCTGCGCGCGCTCACCTCGGTCAAGTCCGTCAAGGAAGCCTTCGAGCTGCAGAGCACCTTCGCCAAGGCGTCGATGGAAAAGGCCCTGGCCGAGTCCGGCAAGATGACCGAGCAGTCGATGAAGCTCGCCGAGCAGGCGTTCGCCCCGATCACCGCGCGCGTCAACGCGGCCGTCGAGACGTTCTCCTAAAACTTCGCGGCGCCAGAACGCAGAAGGCCCGGGCGCAATCCCGGGCCTTTTGCACGTCCGGCGCCTAGCCAGCCGCCCGGCGGCACGCCCCAGCCCCAGCCCGCCCTTTTCCAAGCCGGCCCGTTGCCGGTATGCTGCCCGCATGAGCGACAACGATAAAAAAGGCGGCGAAGGACCCAGCACCGGCGTCGTGGTCAAGGCGCGCCCGAAAACGCGCAAGCCGGCCATGTACAAGGTGCTGATGCTGAACGACGACTACACGCCCATGGAATTCGTCGTCCACGTGCTCGAGCGCTTTTTCCAGAAAACCCGCGAGGAAGCGACCCGCATCATGCTGCACGTCCACCGCCGCGGCGTCGGCGTCTGCGGCGTGTTCACCTACGAGGTGGCCGAAACCAAGGTCACCCAGGTGATGGACCTCGCCCGGCAGAATCAACACCCGCTGCAATGCACGATCGAAAAAGATTAGCTTTCAGCCGCCCCCTACCCGCCGTGGACAGAGTTTAAGCCCGCCCCGCCGCCCCCGCGCCGGCAGGCGTCTTTCAGCCCGGGCAAACCATCCCCAGATAGGTGAGGCCAGCACGACACGCTGGCGACGATTTCACTATCCGGATGCCGCGCGATGCGGCCATCCTATCATCTTCCGGGTGTGGCGGGGGCAGGTCCCACGGCACCAGGTGCCCAGGGGCGTCGAACACATGCTGTCACGTAATCTCGAGCAAACTCTCCACCGGTCCCTCTCTTTCGCCAGCGATCGCCGGCACGAATACGCCACCCTGGAACATCTCCTCCTCGGCCTGGCCGACGACAGCGATGCCGCCACCGTGCTGCGCGCCTGCGGCGTCGATCTCGACAAGCTGCGGCAGGATCTCACCGAGTTCCTCGACAAGGATCTCTCGGGCCTGACCACCGACCGCACCACCGAACCCAAGCCCACCGCCGGCTTCCAGCGCGTGGTGCAGCGCGCGGCCATCCACGTGCAAAGCTCCGGCCGCGACGAGGTCACCGGTGCGAACGTGCTCGTCGCCCTGTTCAGCGAACGCGAAAGCCACGCCGTCTACTTCCTGCAGATGCAGGACATGACGCGGCTGGACGCGGTCAACTTCATCAGCCACGGCATCGCCAAGGCGCCCGGCCGCACCACCCAGCGCCCCAGCGCCAGCAGCCCCGGCGGCCCCGGCGGCGGCTCGCCCGAAAGCCCCGAGCACGACCGCGAGGAAAAGCCGCGCGGCCGCAGCCAGGATGCGCTGTCCACCTATTGCGTGAACCTCAACAAGAAGGCGCAGGCCGGCAAGATCGATCCGCTGATCGGCCGCGACGCCGAGGTGGAACGCACCATCCAGATCCTCTGCCGCCGCACCAAGAACAACCCGCTCTACGTGGGCGATCCCGGCGTCGGCAAAACCGCCATCGCCGAAGGCCTGGCCAAGCGCATCGTCGAAGGCGACGTGCCCGAAGTGCTCGCCAAATCCACCATCTTCGCGCTCGACATGGGCGCCCTGCTGGCCGGCACGCGCTACCGCGGCGATTTCGAGGAGCGGCTGAAGGCCGTCGTCACCGAGCTGGAAAACCAGCCCGGCGCGGTGCTGTTCATCGACGAGATCCACACCGTCATCGGCGCCGGTGCGACCAGCGGCGGTGCCATGGATGCATCCAACCTGCTCAAGCCCGCTCTGGCCAGCGGCTCGCTGCGCTGCATCGGCAGCACCACCTACAAGGAATTCCGCAACTACTTCGAAAAGGATCGCGCCCTGGTCAGGCGCTTCCAGAAGATCGACGTCGCCGAGCCGTCCATCGAGGATACCGTCAAGATCCTCACCGGGCTCAAGACGAACTACGAAAAGCACCACAAGGTCCGCTACACCGACGAGGCGATCCGCGCGGCCGTCGAGCTGTCGGCCAAATACATCAATGACCGCAAGCTGCCCGACAAGGCGATCGACGTGATCGACGAAGTGGGCGCCAGCCGCATGCTGCTGCCCGAAGACAAGCGCCGCCGCACCGTCACGCTCAAGGACGTGGAAGAGATCGTCGCCAAGATCGCCCGCATCCCACCCAAGAGCGTCTCGGCCGACGACAAGGAAACGCTGCGCAACCTCGAACGCGACCTGAAGTCGATGGTGTTCGGCCAGGACAAGGCGATCGACGCCCTGTCGGCCGCCATCAAGCTCAGCCGCGCCGGCCTGCGCGATGCCGAAAAGCCGATCGGCAACTACCTGTTCAGCGGCCCCACCGGCGTCGGCAAAACCGAAGTCGCCCGCCAGCTCTCCAGCACGCTCGGCATCGAGCTGATCCGCTTCGACATGAGCGAATACATGGAGCGCCACAGCATCAGCCGCCTCATCGGCGCCCCGCCCGGCTATGTGGGCTTCGACCAGGGCGGCCTGCTCACCGACGCCATCGACCAGCACCCGCACGCGGTCCTGCTGCTCGACGAGATCGAAAAGGCGCACCAGGACCTCTACAACATCCTGCTGCAGGTGATGGACCACGGCAAACTGACCGACCACAACGGCAAGACGGTCGATTTCCGCAACGTCATCCTCATCATGACCACCAATGCCGGCGCCGCCGACCAGGCGAAGGAAGCCATCGGCTTCGGCAGCACGGTGCGCCAGGGCGAGGACGAGGAAGCCATCAAGCGGATGTTCACGCCGGAATTCCGCAACCGGCTGGACGCCACCATCACCTTCGCCGGCCTCACCGAGGAGATCGTCGGCCGCGTCGTCGAGAAGTTCGTCATGCAGCTCGAAGCCCAGCTCGCCGACCGCAACGTCACCATCGAGCTGTCCTCGGCCGCCAAGGAATGGCTCGCCGAACGCGGCTACGACCGCCTCTACGGTGCCCGCCCGCTCGGCCGCGTCATCCAGGAGTACATCAAAAAGCCGCTCGCCGAAGAACTGCTCTTCGGCAGCCTGGTCCATGGCGGCAGCGTCAAGGTCGGGCTCAAGGAGGCCAAGCTGGACTTCGAATACACCTCCGCCCCACCGCCGCCCGCGGTGGCCAACCCGGAGGATGGCGAGGGTTCGCCGGAGCGCGAGCCTGAGACTGTGGAGTAGGGAAGGCCTTCTTTTCTGAAGAAAAGAAGCAAAAGACTTTTGCTCCTGGCGCTGGGTCGACCGCCTCTACCGCACGGTTGCCCCAGCGCTCAGGAGCGAAAGTTTTTTGGTCCTTTTTTTCAAAAAAGGACTGCTTTCTTCCTCAAACTGGAGCACCCCATGAAAGCCACCTGGAACGGCGCCACCATCGCCGAGAGCGACGACATCGTCAAAGTAGATGGCAACGCCTACTTTCCTATCGACTCCGTGCAGAAATCGATGCTCCGCGACAGCCCCACGCACAGCGTCTGCCCGTGGAAAGGCACCGCCTCGTATTACTCGCTGCACGTCAACGGCCAGGACAACAAGGACGCCGCCTGGTTCTATCCCGAACCCAAGGACGCCGCCGCGCAAATCAAAGGCCGCGTCGCATTCTGGAAGGGCGTCACCGTCAGCTAGCGGGCGCCGCCGCCCGCCCACCCGCTACAAATGCCGGATCGCCTGCCCCGTCCGCTGGCGGATCAGCCCAGCCACGATACTCCGGTGGCAATCATGCGGCGATCGCTCGAAACACAGCAGGCACACCGCCCGCCCGGCGGCCAAAGCCACCGCGCCCGCCAACCCCGCCTGCGCCTCGTCAGTTTGCATATGCACGCCGAAAATCTGCTGCATGGCCGCAACCCGCCCGCCGCGCGCCGCCTCCCGTCCCGCCTTCGGCGTGCCCAGCCGCCGCTCCAGCACGTAATCGATGCCGCGCGCCGCCAGCGAGCTCGCCAGCACGTTCTTGGAAAACCCCGCCTTGCGCGACAGCGGCACGGCCCGCACGTCCAGCACGCACGCCACACCGGCCGCCGCCACCAGGTCGAGAAGCTGCGCCTGCGCCAGCCCCTCATAGCCGATCGTAAACAGATCGGGCGCAGGCCTATCCAGCCCGCGCCCGTCCATTATCACGT
Organism: uncultured Alphaproteobacteria bacterium; assembly: GCA_963751795.1. Classification (GTDB taxonomy): domain Bacteria; phylum Pseudomonadota; class Alphaproteobacteria; order Acetobacterales; family Acetobacteraceae; genus BOG-908. The sequence continues at coordinate 154,580 of CAVVVI010000003.1, read as the reverse complement.
CGTCCGGCAAACGGGCGAAGCCGTCGCCGGCTCCGCCCATCCGCTCAGCGGGCGCTCAGCCGCCCGATCAGGTAGCCGATGCCGATCGCACCCAGCACCGCCAGCAGCGGCGTCTCGTGGATGCGGTCGGTCAGCTCTTCCGACAGGCCGCGGATCTGGTCGGCGGCCGCGCCGTAATATTCCTGCGCCTGGCCAGCCGCCTCACGCAGCCGCCCGTCGGCCGAGCTCTTGCTGTCGCCCAGCAGATCGCCGGCCGCACCCTGCGCTTTGCCGGCGAATTCCTTGACAGTGCCTTCTACGCGGTTCTCGTCCATGTCTCGTGCTCCCCTGAAGATGCACCCAAAACTATCCGCGAGCCGATAGGTTCCGCCCGGCAAACATACCGCGCCACGCGCCCCTATCGCGCGGTGCCGCTGCCCGCTGCAGCCGGTCGTTGATCGCCAGGCCCAGCCCGCTGGCCGGCACCGCCATCGCGGCAATGCCCCGCAGCCCCGCCGCCCGCCCGCGCTCATCCAGCCAGCGCAGCCCGCCGAACAGCCGCGCAGCCGCCTCGGCCAGGTCGCCTGCCGCGCTCAAATTCCAGCACAGCGCGGCCTCTGGCGCCGGGCCGAAGGCCAGCAGCGCCTCGTCCGCCGCGGCCGCCATCGCACCCAGCCGCACCGGCAGCCCGGGCGCGTAATGCGAAACCAGCAGCCCGGGCGAGCGCAGGCCGCGCGTGGCCTGGGCCTGCGCCGGCGTCAGCCCGCGCCCGACCGGCCCCAGCACCGCCTCGATCGCCTCGGCCGCCACCCCGCCCGGCCGCAGCAGGAACGGCCGCGCGCCGGTCAGGTCCACCACGGTGCTCTCCAGCCCCACCGAAGCGGGCCCGCAATCCACCACCGCATCGATCCGCCCGCCCAGATCGGCCAGCACATGCGCCGCACTGGTCGGGCTCACCCCGCCCGATCGGTTGGCCGAGGGAGCCGCCACCGGCACGCCGGCCAGCATCACCAGCCGCCGTGCGGCCGCATGCGCCGGCACCCGCACCGCCAGCGTATCCAGCCCCGCCCCGGCCAGCAGATCCACGGGGCACGTCACGCGCCGGCGCAGCACCAGCGTCAGCGGCCCCGGCCAGAATGCCGCCGCCAGCGCCTCGGCCTCCGGCGTCGCCCACACATGGCCGAAAGCGTCGGCGGCTTCGGCGTAATGGCAGATCAGCGGATTGAAATGCGGCCGCCCCTTGGCCGCGAACACGCCGGCCACCGCCCGCCCCTGCGTCGCATCGCAGCCCAGCCCGTAAACCGTCTCGGTCCCGAACGCGACCAGCCGGCCGGCCCGGATCAGCGCCGCCGCCTCGGCCAACCCGGCCTCGTCCGGCAGCAGCAGCGCCGTCACGCCAGCCCGCGGCAGATGAACCCCGGATTGGCCCAGCCCGGCTTCTCGTAGGCCAGCACCCCGCCATCCAGCAGCCGCAGGCTGCCGCCGGCCGCCTCCAGCACCGCCTGCGGGCCCGCCGTGTCCCACTCCATCGTGCGGCCCAGCCGCACGTAGGCGTCGGCCGCCCCCTCGGCCAACCGGCAGAACTTCACCGCCGAGCCGACCTGCACCACGCTCGCCACCGCCACCCCACCCAGCGCCGCCAGCACGCCCGGATCGTCGGCGCTGTGGCGCGAGGCGAGCACCGCCAGCCCGCCATCCGGCGGCCGCCGCGCCCGGATCGGCTGGCGACCGCCGCCGCTGTCACGCCAGGCGCCGTGCCCGGCCAGCCCGCCGAACAGCTCGCCGCTGGCCGGCACGCACACCACGCCCAGCACCGGCCGGCCGCCGCGCACCAGCCCGATATTCACCGTGAAGCCGTCCCGCCCCGCCACGAAATCCCGCGTCCCGTCCAGCGGATCCACCAGCCAATACGCCGCCGCCCGCGCCGGCACGTGGCCGCCCGCCACCTCCTCCTCGGCCACCACCTCGATCTCTGGCGTCGCCGCCCGCAAGCCGCGCACGATGGCCAGCTCCGCCTGCCGGTCGGCTTCGGTCACCGGCGAGGCATCGCGCTTGGTCTCCGTCGCCACCCCGCGCGCGCGCAGCGCCAGCACGATCCCCGCCGCCTCGCGCGCCAGCGCGGCAGCCAGGTCCAGCAGGGCGATGTCGTCGGGCATGCGCCCTGTCTTAGCCGCCGCCACTCCCCTGGCAAAGCGCCGCCCGGCTGCTACAAGCACGCTTCCCCGCCAACACCGCCCCAAGGATCCGCGCATGATCGATGTGACCTTCGCCGACGCCGCCCTGCCGCAAACCGGCGCGCTGGGGCTGCTGGTGGCCGAGGGCGCCGCGCCGTCCGGGCTGTGGCAGGCCGCCGACGCGGCTACAAACGGCGCAGTCACCCGCGCCTTGGCCACCGCCGAGTTCACCGGCAAGGCGGGCACCACCTGCACCATCCTGGCCCCCGGCGCCGGCCTGTCCAGCATCGTGGTCGCGGGCCTGGGCAAGGCCGCCGAACTCACGCCCCGCCTGGTCGAAGAAGCCGCCGGCGCCGCCACCCACGCTCTGGCGCGCGAGGCCGTCGCCGCCATCGCGGTGGACGGCCCCGGCGCCCACGCCGCCCACGCAGCCCTCGGCGCCACCCTGCGCGCCTACCGGTTCGACACCTACCGCACGCGCCAGAAGCCGGAAGACAAGCCCAAGCTCGCCGCCCTCACCCTGCTCACCGCCGAGGCCTCCGCCGCCCAGGCCGCCTGGCCCTCCCTGCGCGCGATCGCCCACGGCGTGTTCGTCACCCGCGACCTGGTCAGCGAGCCGGCCAACATCCTCACCCCGCCCGAATTCGCCACCCGCATCGAAAAACTCGCCGATCTCGGCCTGAAAATCGAAGTGCACGGCCAGGCCGAGCTGGAGGCGCTGGGCTTCGGCGCGCTGCTCGGCGTCAGCCAGGGCAGCGCCCAGCCGCCGCGCATGGTGGTCATGCACTGGCAAGGCGGCGGCAGCGAAAAGCCGGTCGCCTTCATCGGCAAGGGCGTCACCTTCGATACCGGCGGCATCAGCATCAAGCCCGCCGCCGGCATGGAAGACATGAAGTGGGACATGGCCGGCGCTGGCACCGTGGTCGGCCTGATGGCCGCCCTCGCCGGCCGCAAGGCGCGCGTCAACGCCGTGGGCCTGGTCGGGCTGGTGGAAAACATGCCGTCCGGCACCGCCCAGCGCCCCGGCGACGTGGTGCGCAGCGCCAGCGGCCAGACGATCGAGGTGCTCAACACCGACGCCGAAGGCCGCCTCGTGCTCGCCGACGTGCTCTGGTACGCGCAGAAAACCTACGACCCGCGCTGGATGATCGATCTCGCCACGCTCACCGGCGCCATCATCGTCGCCCTCGGCCACGAAAACGCCGGCCTGTTCAGCAACGATGACGAGCTCGCCACCAAGCTTGCCGCCGCCGGTGCCGCCACCGGCGAAACGCTCTGGCGCCTGCCGATGGGCCGCGACTACGACAAGCAGCTTAAGAGCGACATCGCCGACATGAAGAATATCACCGGCCGCCCCGGCAGCTCCATCACCGCGGCCCAGTTCCTCGCCCGCTTCGTCAATGACAAGCCCTGGGCCCATCTCGACATCGCCGGCACCGCCTGGGCCACCAAAGATGCCCCGTCACCCCCAAAGGTGCCACCGCCTTCGGCGTCCGCCTGCTGGACCGCCTCGTTGCCGACCATTTCGAGGGCTGATCCCGGCCAGCACCCGCAACGGCCGGCACGCCGGCTCCCCGCCGGCGCCCGGCGACGCATGATCAAGGTCGTCGTCGCCGAGCGGCCTGCCATGCCTGCGATCGCACCCGGCCCGACGCACATCCAGTCCAGGCAACGATTTCGGCCGAGAGTGCGTGCGGATGCGGCACCGCCACGCACGACCGGGCCGGCATCGGCGGAAACGGCAAGGCCGCAACCGCCACACCCCGCAACCGCATCCCCGGCGACCCCGCACGCACGCTCACCCAATGACCCTCGCCCTCTCCCCCGCCGTCACCCTCGCCCCGGCGCTGCCCGCCGGCATCCCCGTCATCCGCCCGGTCCGCGCCACCGCCACCTCGCCCCAAACCGCCACCCGCCAAGGCGACACCGTCCTCACCCCCCTCACCGACGACCCCGAAACCGCCGGCGCGCACGGCACCGCCCTGCTCCTCCGCGCCCCGCATATCGCCATCGACGGGCGCGGCCTGCCCGCCGCCACCGCCGCTGCACTCGCCGCCGGCGCCTGCCTGCGCGCCTGGCATACGCCCCGCTGGGCCGCCAACCCACCCGAGCACGCGCCCCGCCTCGCCGCGATCACCCTGGTCACCGACGACCCGGAAACCCACGCCGCCTGGGCCGCCACCGCCCCCGGCATCGAAGGCGCGCTCTACGCCCGCGACCTCGTCAGCACGCCGGCCAACCTCCTCACCCCGACAACCTTTGCCGCACGCCTCGGCGCGCTCACCGCGCTCGGCCTCACGCTGGAGGTGCTCGACGCGGCAGCCCTGCGCCAGCTCGGCTGCGGCGGCCTGCTCGCCGTCGGCGGCGGCTCGGCCCACCCGCCCTGCATGGCCATCCTGCGCTGGCCCGGCAGCCAGCCGCCAGTCGCCCTCATCGGCAAGGGCATCACCTTCGATACCGGCAGTATCAGCATCAAGCCCGCCGACCGCCTATGGGAGATGCGCGCCGACATGGCCGGCGCGGCCGCCTGCGCCGGCGCCATGCTGGCCCTCGCCCGCCGCCGCAGCCCGCGCGCCGCCATCGCCGTGCTGCCGCTGGCCGAAAACACCACCGGGGGCGCCAGCTACCGCCCCGGCGACGTGCTGCGCATGGCCAATGGCAGCACCGTCGCCGTCGTCGATACCGATGCCGAAGGCCGCCTCGTGCTGGCCGACGCGCTCGCCTGGGCCGCCCGCCAGCCGCACGCTGCGCTGATCGACATCGCCACCCTCACCGGCAGCATCGTCACCGCGCTGGGCCATGAACACGCCGGCGCGTTCGGCACCGACGCCCCCCTGCGCGCCGCCGCCATCGCCGCTGGCCAGGCCGTGGGCGAACGCCTCTGGCCGATGCCCATCGAGGAGGCCGATCTGCGCGCGCTCGACAGCACCATCGCCGACATCCGCCATTGCGTGGACGCACGCGGCCAGCCCGACGCCAGCCAGGCCGCAGCCTTCCTGCGCAGCTTCACCGGATCATCACGCTGGCTGCATCTCGACATCGCCGGCGTCGAACAGCGCCCGGCCGACCAGGCCGACGACGACGAGCCCCAGCGCTACCCGCCCGGCGCCACCGGCTTCGGCGCCCGCCTGCTCGATCGCCTGATCGCCACCCATTTCGAGCCGCCGCATGGCTGAGATCGGCTTTTACCACCTCACCCGCACCACCGCGGACCAGGCGCTGCCCGCGCTGCTCGGCCGCACGCTGCAGGCCGGCCACCGCGCCGTCGTCCTGCTCGCCTCACCCGCCCGTGTCGCCGCACTCGATGCCGCCCTCTGGGCCTGCCAGAATCCCGACTGGCTGCCGCACGGCACGCCCGCCACCGGCGACCCGGACATGCAACCAATCTGGCTCACCGATGCCGACGACGCTCCCAACGGCGCCAGCTACGCCTTCCTGCTGGACGGCCGTATCGCCCCGCTAGCCGCCTTCACCCGCGTCTTCGATTTGTTCGACGGCGCCGACCCCGAGGCTGTGGCCGCCGCCCGCCAGCGCTGGGCCGCAGCCAAAGCTGCCGGCCACACCCTCACCTACTGGCAGCAGGGCCCGAAAGGCTGGGAGAAGCGCTGACCGGCCCCGACCCGGCCCGCTCAGTCCGTCAGGCCGCGTCCTCGCGCCGGTCGCGCACCTTCACATAGGCCAGCGCCGAATGCTGCTCGCAATACGGCTTGCCGCCGATCGAATCGACGTCGCAGAACCGGAAGCTCCGCGTGCCAGGCTCGCCGATCGGCCAGCAGCAGGGCGTCGAGCGCGCACCGGGCCGCGCCGTCGGCACCGCGCGCAAAACCGGCGCCGGCCGCTCGGCAAACACCCGCTCCAGCGGCCGCCGCACCTCGGCCGCCTGCACCGGCGGCAGCACGGTCGCCAGCGCCGGCAACGTGGAGCCCTGGCTCCGCCGCGGCTGGCGCCGGCGCGGCGTCTTCTCGCCATTGCGCCGGATCGGCGATGGCCGCGCCGCCAAATTCAGCCGGTGCGCCTTGCCCACCACGGCATTCTTGGAGATGCCCATGCGCCGGCCGATCTCGGCCGTGGAATGGCCCTCGGCCCACAAGGCACGCAGGCGCGCGATCGCCTCTTCGTTCCACTCCATCTTGCGTCTCCTGCCCGGTTTAGCCACCAGATGATGTAGCCACCCTGGCGCAGATCAGACGCAGGCTCAACAGCCCGGATGCAGATAATTGTGGGTAACCTCGGTCCGGCCACAAAATGTTGTGGGTAAGCCGCGCCTGAACCCCTAGACGCAGCCGATCAGCGCACCAGCGCCCGCAACGCCGCGAAATCGCCCACCGTAGCGTGCCGCGCCGAAGCCACCGTCGCGTCCTCCGCCCGCACCACCTGCCGCACCGCCAGCCCAGCCGAGGCGGCGGCATCCAGCTCGGCCTCGGTGTCGGAGAGGAACAGCAGCTCGCCCGCCGGCAGCCCCACCGCCCGCGCAATCCCCCGATAACTCGCCGCCTCGCGCTTGCCTCCGGCCCGCGTGTCGAAGAACGCGGTGAACAGCCCCGTCAGGTCGCCCGCCTCCGAATGCCCGAACAGCAGCCGCTGCGCCGCCTCCGAGCCCGAGGAATACACGTACAGCCGAATTCCCCGCGCCTGCCAATGCCGCAGCACCGGCGGCACGTCGGCATATAACCGCCCCACCAGGTCGCCACACGCGTAGCCTTCCGCCCAGATCAGCCCCTGCAACGCCTTCAGCGGCGTTACCTTGGCATCCTTATCCATCCAGCCCAGCAGCGCGTCGGCCACCGGCCGATCGCCCGCCAACGCAACCGCTTCGGCCACGCACGCCGCCACATCGGGCCGCGCCGCATGCGCCGCCACGAAACCCGGCAGCCGCGCCCGCGCATACGGAAACAGCGTATCGCGCACAAAGGCGATCGGCGTCGTGGTGCCCTCGATATCCGTCACGATGGCCGTCGGCCGACCCAGCATGGCGCTCATGCCGCCACGCTCACACGCCCGCCCTCATGCCGCGCTGAACGCGCCGCTGATCGTGTCGCCGGTGTAGTGCGGCGTCCAGCCGCTCGTGTCGCTATACACCCGCAGCACGGTGGCATCCGGCTCCAGCCCGGCATCGAACCAGTGCTTCAGCCCGGCCGGCACGCTGATCAGGTCGCCCGCGGTGCAATGCGCATCGAACACCTGCCCGTCCGCATGCAGGATGAAGTGCCCGCCGCCATGGATGAAGAAACGCACCTCGTCCTCGGTATGGATGTGCTCGTCGAGGAACTTGCGCCGCATCGCCGGATAGGCGGCGTTGCCCGGCCGCAGCCGCAGCACGTCGGCCGAGCCGGCCCGGCCTGCCATCAGCGCGTCCAGATGCGGCCGATACGCCGCCAGGATCGCCTCCGGCGCCGCATCGGCATCCACCGTCTCGGCCTGGCTCCAGCGCTCGAAGCGCACGCCGATCGCCGCCAGCGCGCCGGCGATCGCCGCCGCATCTTCGGTGATCAGGCTCGGCTGCCCGGGGGTTGCTTCCGGTGTCACGGTCAGGGCGCTCATGGCGCAATCTCCTGTAGGTGGTTGATGCTACGGCGGGCCAGCTCGCATTCGAGCAGGAACTCGAGCGCCTCGAGCCGTGCCAGCGCCGCCTCCATGCTCGGCGCCCACACGTAGCCGCCATGGCCGCGCAGATAGAAGCCCAGCGGGCAATCGGCCAGGCGCGGTGCGATCACCTCGGCCAGCCGCGCCATATCCTGGTCGTTGTCGAACAGCGGCAGAGCCAGCCGCACGTCATGGGTGCGCTGCCCGGCAAACGCCTTGAACAGCTCGTAGCCGGCAAACCCGATCTCGCCCGCCGGCTCGGCCATCGACAGCACCGTGCCGGCCACCGAATGCCCATGCAGCACCGCACCGGCATCGCCCGCGCCACGATAGATCATGCAATGCAGCAGCGTCTCCGCACTCGGCCGGTCGGCCGCCTGCAGCGGCACGCCGTCGGCTCCCACCGCCATCACCGCGCCGGCGTCGAGGAACCCCTTATGGCCGCCGCTGCGGGTGATCGCGATGTCGCCATCGGGCAGGCGCACGCTGATATTGCCCGCCGTCGCCGGCACCCAGCCGCGCTGATCCATGCGCCGCCCGGCCTGCACGATGCTCTCGCAGGCCCAGGCGGGGATCCCGGCCAAGGCTCAGCCGTGCTGGACGGTGCTCGGCTCGCGCGGCACCGCGGGGGCGGCCGCAGCAGCCGGCGCGATCGGCGCGTTCGGTGCCGCAATCGACCCGGCCGGGCGCTCGGTCGCCTCCATCGAGACGTCGCCCTCATCGGCCATGTTCTTCTTGAACGCCTTGATGCCCTTGGCGAAGTCGCCCATCAGCGTGCTGACCTTGCCGCCGCCGAACAACACCAGAATGATCGCCAGTACCGACCAGCCAATGCCAGATGCTCAGACCGCCCATATGTAAGCTCCTCCGCGTACCGCTGCGCCTCCACATGGCGAAGCCCGGGCAGGGTTGCAACGCCGCCGTCCAACCTCAGCCGCACGGGGGCCGGCACACCACCGCCCTACAAAGCCTCGCGGAACCGGATGATGCGCAGTTCCGCCTCGTCGGCATCCATCCCCAGCGCCGCCCGCGCCACGTCCTGTGCAAATCCGGCCCGCGCCATATTGGCCAGCTCGCGGCGCCGCAGCTCCGGCTCCGGCGCGGCACGGCGCCACGGCCCCAGCCGGCGCTTGCGCGCATGGATCAGGGCTGCCGCCATCTCCTGCTCCGGGCTGCGCCGCGCGGCATCTTCCGCCAGCGCCCCGGGCACGCCCCGGCTGGCCAGATGCGCGCCCACCGCCCGATGCGACCGCCCGGCCCGCGCCAACGACCGCGCGCGCGACTGCGCGAACGCCTGGTCGCTCACCGCGCCCGATGCCGCCAGCCGCGCCACGATGCCCGCAATCGCCGCCCGCCCCCGCGCCGCCACGGCCGCCACCACCTCCGGATCGGCCTCGGCCTGCCGCGCCCAGCGATCCAGCTTGCGCCGCAGCACCCGCGTCAGCCCGGCCTCGGTCGCCGCATAGCGCGCCAGATGCGTCATCGCGGCGGCCTGCAGATACGCGGCCGTCGGCTCGGGCAACGGCCGCGGCACCCGCCGGGCCGGCGCCCGCTTGAATTCTTCGGTCGATCCCATCACGCCGCAGGCTGCCACGCGCCGGCGCGCAGCGAAACCGTGTGCGCCGCGGCAACGTTGCGTCGCCGAACACGCCACCCCCTCAGGAGCATCCCGCCATGCACCCCCTCGCCCGCCTTCCGGCCGCCGCCCTGCTCGCCATGTTCCTGCCCGCCATCGCCGCCGCCCAGGATGCCCCCGCACCCAACAACCCGCCGACGCCCACCCCGCCGACCGCCGCCTCGGCCACGCCGGAACCCACCAGCGGCAGCCCGAACCTCTCGGTCGCCACGGTGAAAATGGATGGCGGCATGCGGGCCAGCAAGATGATCGGCGCCGCGGTCACCAACAGCTCCAATCAGGAGCTCGGCACCGTCAACGACCTCATCCTCGACAAGGAAGGCCACGCCATCCTCGGCGTCATCTCCGTCGGCAGCGTGCTCGGCGTCGGCGGCAAGCTCGTCGCTGTCCCCTACAATTCGCTGCACACCGGCCAGGACGGCAAGATGGTCCTGCCTTCGGACAGCAAGGAAAGCCTCAACAAGATGCCGGGCTTCACCTACACGAACTGAACGTACCCGAAAGCCGCCGGTGCGCCCCGCCTCAGGTGGCGCCCGGCCCGGCTTCCGCCCGCCGCCACGGATGCAGCAGCTGCCCGCCCAGCCCCGCCGGCAGCGCCGCATCGATGCCATACTGGCCCGGCAGATGCCGCGGCAGATAATGCGTGCCGAACAGCCGGTCCACCCAGGGCAGCATCGCGGCGTAGTTCTTGTCCTGGAACGCCGGGCCATCGTTGGTGTGGTGCCAGTGGTGGAACGCCGGCGTCGCCACCGCCCATTCCAGCCAGCCGAACCGCCAGCGCAGATTGGCGTGCACGAAAAACCCCCACAGGCTGCCGATCAGCGCGAACAGCAGCGGCACGGTATCCAGCCGGTTGCCCATCGGCTGCGCCAGCCCCAGCGCATACAGCGGCACCAGCCCGCAAAACCGCCCGAACGCCACGTCCAGCGGATGCGAGCGCGTATTGACCAGCCAATCCATCTGCTCAGCCGCATGATGGATCGCATGGAAGCGCCATAACGCCGGCACCTCGTGCATCCAGCGGTGGCCCCAGTAATAGCCCACCTCGCCCACCACCAGCGCGCCGGCCAGCCGCACCGCCATCGGCCAATGCGCCACCGCCGCGAAATACCCGCCCGGCACCGCACGGTGCACCGCCCATGCCAGCATCGACAGCGGCACGATCAGCAGCAGCTTGGGCAGCAGCCCGCCCACCAAATAGTAGCCCAGATCCGTCCAGAATGCCGGCCGCATGATCCGCTGCCGCCGCGCCGCGAACAGCCGCTCCAACGGCACGAACACCAGCGTCACCAGCGCCAGGTTGGCGGCCAGTTGAGCCAGCATGCGCGCAAAGGCCGGAAGATGCATGGCCGCCCGAAGTTGAAGGAGAAACCCGGCGGACCGGCCGCCTCACCGGGCCGGCCACCCCGCCCGAACACTGCACCGCCCGGCCCGCATCCGCAACGTCCGCCCCGATCCGAGCGACCCGCCCGGCCGCCCAGCTCAGCCGTTGGCGCGCCCGCGCCGGCGCACGGCCAGCGTGCCCAGCACGCCCACCGCAGCCAGCGCCAGCGTCGCCGGCTCCGGCACCGCAGCGCCCGGCGAGGTGTCGGTCAACGACACGCCATCCAACAGCAGGAAAGGCGGGTTGGCGCCCGAGCTGGCGGTCGCAAAGAACGCCAGCGTCTCGTCCGTCGCATTGGCCACGAACGTCAGCATCTGCTGCGACCACGGCGAAGCGCCGCCGGAGGCCACCGTCATCGTGCCGCCCGTCTGCGCCCCGTAATTCGCCGCCGTGAACGCCCCGTTGCCCAGCCCGGCCACCCAGTTGCTGGTGAACCCGCCGCTATACCCGCTCTGCTCGAACGACGCCTGGGAGAACGCCAGCGTGTAGGTGTCGCCCACCTTCAGCCCGCTCACCGCCTGATACATGATCTGCGTGCCGTACGCGGCGTCCGAGAGGAACGCGTTGCCGGTGTAGCCGCTCTGCAGCCCGATGCTGGTGCCCGGCGTGCTGATATGGCCGTCCTGCGCATCATACCAGCCGGTCGTCGCCAGCGCGCTGTTGGCCAGGAACGAAAACCCGCAATTGCTGCTGTTGCAGCCTGTGAACTGCCACCCGGTCAGGTTGCTGTTCGTCGTCTCCGTCCCCACGGTCACGCCGTTATACACCGTCGTGGCCGTGGTGGCCGAAAAGTCGCCGTTCTGCACCAGCGACGGCGAGGCCGCAGCCGGCGTGGCGGCCATCGCAGCGACGGCAACCCCCGCCAAAGCCGACACACGCCACACCGAACTTCTAACCAGGGCAACAATCGACACGGCGCTGATCCTCACAAGCTTGTGATCAACGTTTACGCAACGACTGCCCCGCCGTCAACACACAAAATGAGACACACGCATCTCTTTTTAGAGACTTTAGTAGCTTTCGGTCGAGATCGTCGCCGCGTTCACCGCACCCACGGTCCGCAGCGCCGGCCGCAACGTCTTGCTGTCGAAGAACCCCAACTGGTCGGCCACGTGCGGTGAATTCGGCCGCGACGAATTGCCGTAGCCCAGCATCACCTGCGCATTGGGCCCCTGCGGCGTGAACTCGATCAGCTGCACCCAGCCATCGCCGCCGAACGTGATATAGCTGCCCAGCGCGCCCACATAGAACGGATTGGTCACCCGGATCGGCCCGAACGGATCGTCGGCCCCGCTTTGCGGATGGTTGGCCGCGATGCCGGTCAGGTTCTGCTGCTGCCCGTCGCGATACACCAGCAGCGTCCGGTGTGCGTCACCCCACGCCACGCTGGCGCCGCCCTTGCTGGCGAATTCCGTCTGCAACGTCGTGTACGCGGTGGCGAGATACGGCAGCAGCTGCGCCGGATTGGCCAGCCCCACCGGCGTGGACAGCGGATTGTTGCGATCCCACGCAATGCGGAAGGTCGGGTGCGGGCTGTAGAAATTGTCGGTGGTATCGGCCGGCAGCTTGCCCGCCGCCACGTCCGCCGTCACCAGATCCCACCATTCCTCGAACAGCGCCCCGCCCACGCTCGGCGCGTCGCCCGTGCGGTCCCACGCCGTCAGGATCGGCACCGCGGCCCGCACGTTGGCGTCGCTCGATCCGGCAGCCGCCGCCAGCAGGTCGGGCAGCACCCGGTCCGCCAACAGCATGTGGGTGGACATCTTGCCCGCCAGCAGCTCGCTCACCGTAAAGCTCGGCTGGGAGAGCAGGAAATTCGCCCCGTGCTGCGGCCGGAAATCCATGAATTGCGGCGCCACGTAAGCCGGGTAATTGGCCGGGTTCAGCGTCGCCGGCTGCGGAAAGGCGCTGGTCCAGGGCGGGTTGTTGCTGTTGGCCACGAAGCCGCCCTGCGGGTTCACCGCCCCGGGCAGCTGCGCCCAGGTGAAGGTGCTCGTCCACAGTTTCGCCGGATCGGTGCCGTCCAGGATGCCGTTATAATCGGCCCACTGCCCGCCCCGCCGCACCGGCTGCCGGCCGCCGAACTTGTACATGATGTTCTTCTGGTCGTCGGCGTAGATGACGTTGAAGAACGGCATCTGCAGCATCGAATCGGCCGCCACGAACTGCGCCATCGTGGTCGCCTCGATCATGTGCCAGTACTGCGTCACCAGCGAAGGCTGATCCAGCCCGGCCACCCGCAGCGCCAGCGCCGTGTGGCCATCCGCACTGGTCGCCACCACCGGCCCGTGCACGCTCGAGCGGATGGTGATCGGCTGGGCCACCAGCGCGCCGCTCGCCTGCTTGACCAGGATGCTGTCGGTCCGCACGGCCAAGGGCAGCGCCGCCCCGCCGAACATGTATTTCTTGCCCGTGGCATCCAGCGTCAGCTGATACAGATTGCCCGCCTGGATCGTGTTGTTGGTGTGCGTCCAGCCCAGATGGTCATTGAAGCCGATGCCGATGAACGGCCCCCCGGCAAACGTCACACCCTCGGCGTTCAGCGTGGGTGCGGCCGGATCGCCCACCACCAGGTTCACCTCCAGCCACTGATAGATGCCCAGGCCGCCTGCCGGCTGGTTGTTGCCCCAGGGCAGATGCGGGTTGCCCATCAGAATGGCATTGCCCGACGTGCTCTTGGCGGGCCCCACCGCCCAGCCATTCGATCCGGTGGGCGCCATGTTGCGCGCCGCCGCATTGGCCGCGGCCAAGCCGCCGGTCTGCCACAGGCTCTCCAGCAGCCCCGTCGAATACGGGTTGGCGCCGCCGATATTGTCCTGGTTCGGAATGAAGGTGAACCAGATCGTATACTGCTCGCTGGCGGTGATGTCGGCCGGCACCAGCGGCAGGATCTTCTGCAGCAGCGGGTCGATGCCCGAAAGGTGGCTCTGCGCGTATTCGTTGGCGCCGGCACAGAACGCCGCCAGCAGGCTCGCCTGCTCCTGCCCACCCTGCGAGAGCCACTGCGCCGCCCGCGCCGGAATGCCGTAGGTGCGCACGTTGGTGTCGTTGATGATGTTGGCGTTGCCGTCACCGGCGCCGAAATACTCCGCCGCCCGCCCCCGCGCGCGCGCCACGTTGTTCAGGATCGTCTCGGCATGCGCCTCCATCTGCGCATAGCCCAGCCCGCGCTCCACCGTCGGCACGTCCGGCCCGTAGATGTGGGGCACCCCATAGGTGTCCCACTTGATCACCGCCTGCCCGGCCGTCTGCGCGCCGGCCGGCACGGCCAGCCCCCACGCCGCACCCGCAGCCAGAACCAGACGCAATGCGCCCCGCGAAACCCGATCACCCATGGCCGTGCCCTCGAACATTTTTGCTTGGCACCAATCGAGCACTCGGCCACGCATTCGTCCAGCGGTGGTTGCACGAACCCTGCGCCGCGCCCTGCAGCCGGCCCGGCGCAACGGCGCGTCCGCCTAGAACAGCCGCTTCACCCAGGCGCTCACCCGATGCCGCCGCAGTTCCGATCGCGCCTTGCCGTCATTGGCCATGTAATTCAGCTGGATCGAGTGGCGCGGCCCCACATACGGCCGGTGCCCGTGATACGTCGCAGGCCCGTTGGGAAACACCAGCAGCGTGCCGCGCGTCGGCGGCACCTCCACGCCGTAATCCTCCAGATCGTTGGCCGAGCGCAGCAGCCGCAGGCAGCCATCCTGCTGCGTGAACGAGGGGTTGGGCGGGTTCAGATACAGCAGCACCGTTACAAGCTTGGCCGCCGAATCGGTATGGATCTGGCCGTCCTTGGCGCGCGTCGCCAGCCGCATCGTCAGCATGGTCGGCGCATCGGCCAAATCCAGCCCGAACTTGTCGGCAATCGCCGCCTTCAGCGCCGGCCCGCGCAGCGCATCCATCAGCGCCCGCGCCTCCGGCCCCAACGGCAGCGCCTCCGGCGGAAACGACCCGCCACGATCCATCTGCGGCAGCTGCGCATAAATCCGCGCCAACGGACCGGGCGGCACGAAATCCGGCACCACAACATGCGGAAACGGCGCGTCGGCCACCGGCGTCGCCGCCAGTGCGTCCAGATCCAGCACCGATGATTGAGAAGCCAGCGCGCTCTGCGTCATGCCCGCCAGATGCCCCTTGCCGCCCCCGGCTGCAAGCCTGGCGGCAAGCCCGCTAGTAGCGACCGGCCCTCAGGTCCGGTCCCAGTGATGCACCGTCAGCATGGTGTCGGTCGAGAGCAGATGCCCGCACCGCAGCGTCCGCTCCGGATCGACCGGCAGATACGCCACATGGCTCACCAGCCGGCTGCTATCCAGGCAGCTCGCCTCCGGCGCCGTCGGCCGCGCCGTCGCCTTGCGCGCCGGCGCATGCAGCCCGGCCGCCATCGCCGGCCCACTCACCAGACTGGCAACGACACACACCTGGGCAAAAACTGCGGCAATCCTCGGCATAGTGTCCTCACCGGCACGGTCAAATGCTTTCTGACACACTTAACGCTGTGGACCTTCGTTTGGATTAACCCCTCGCGCACCAGTGATGTGACAGCGCGCAGGTTGCCGTGCAGACGGCCCCGC
This sequence comes from uncultured Alphaproteobacteria bacterium, assembly GCA_963751795.1. Lineage (GTDB taxonomy): Bacteria > Pseudomonadota > Alphaproteobacteria > Acetobacterales > Acetobacteraceae > BOG-908. The sequence goes on along the minus strand of CAVVVI010000003.1, from coordinate 139,262 downwards.
GCTACTGCGCTGGCCCCACCATGGATGCCCCGGCGCCCCTCCCCACCACGCTGCCGGCCGACCCCGCCGGCCCGCTCCCCGCCTGGCGCGCACTCGTGGCCCGCGGCGCGCTCAGCCCCGACGCCTCGCAGCGCCTGGCCGCCGAGCGCCTGCAGGATCTCTGGGTCAAGCTGCGCGGCTACGATCCGCCGCCCGGCCCGCAACCCACCGGCCTGCTCAGCCGCCTGCTCCGCCGCCGCCCCGCCGAGGGCGCGCCCGATGGCCACCCCAACGGCCTCTATCTCGTGGGCGAGGTCGGCCGCGGCAAATCCATGCTCATGGATCTGTTCTTCGTCAGCGCCCAGGTCGCGCGCAAACGCCGCATCCACTTCCACCGCTTCATGCAGGACCAGCACGCGAGCATCCACGCCTGGCGCCAGGCCAACCCGGAAGCCGCCGACCCGATCCCGCCACTGGCCGACCGCATCGCCGCCCAAGCCGCCCTGCTCTGCTTCGACGAGTTCCAGGTCAACGACATCGTCGACGCCATGATCCTCGGCCGCCTCTTCGCCGCTTTGTTCGAACGCGGCGTCGTCGTCGTGGCCACGTCGAACACCCTGCCCGCCAACCTGTTCCGCGGCCGCCCGGGCCGCGATGCCTTCCTCCCCTTCATCGCCCTGCTCGAATCCCGCCTCGACATCCTGGTGCTGCAGGGCGACCGCGATTTCCGCCGCGCCCGCCTGCGCGGCATGGCGGTCTGGCACACGCCCGTCGGCGCCCGCGCGGACGCCGCCCTCGACCACGCCTTCGCCCAGCTCACCGGCGGCGCCCCGGCCGCACCCGCCCGCCTGCACGTCATGGGCCGCACGATGGCCGTCCCGCTCGCGGCGGCCGGCGTCGCCCGCTACGATTTCGATGCACTCTGCGGCACGCCGCTGGGCGCCGGCGACTACCTCGCTCTGGCCACCCACTACCACGCCCTCGTGCTCGACGCCGTGCCCCGCCTCTCGCCCGACAATTACGACGTCGCCCGCCGCTTCATCGTGCTGGTGGACGCGCTCTACGATCACCGCGTCAAGCTGATCGCCTCGGCCGAAGCCCCGCCCGACGCCCTCTATCGCAGCGGCGAAGGGGCCGACGCCTTCGAACGCACCGCGTCGCGCCTGGAGGAGATGCAGAGCCAGGCCTATCTGGCCCTGCCCCACCTCACCTGAGGCCCACCTGCATACAATCGCCGATTCATCATTGGCTTATTGACGGAGTCTCAGGAACTAAATTAGAACGTCCTTGGAGTTGCCGGTTTGTTCACTCCGCCTGCGGCAACCTAAGGCGGACCGAAGACTGCGAGGCCCACCATGCTGACCCGCAAGCAGCACGAATTGCTCAGCTTCATCGACAGCCACCTCAAGGATAGCGGCGTCTCGCCGAGCTTCGAGGAGATGAAGGACGCGCTCTCGCTCCGCTCCAAATCCGGCATCCACCGCCTGATCTCGGCGCTGGAGGAACGCGGCTTTCTGCGCCGCCACCATCACCGCGCCCGCGCGCTCGAAATCGTCCGCCTGCCGGAAAACATGGCCCACCAGGCCGCCGGCGCCCCGCGTGAGGCGACCCGCCCGGCCGCCCTGCCGCTGCCCGCCCCCGGCTTCCGCCCCAACGTCATCCGCGGCGATTTCACCGCCCGCCTGCCCGGCGTGCGCGCCGCACCGGAAGCCGCCGCCATATCCCTGCCGCTCTACGGCCGCATCGCCGCCGGCCTGCCGATCGAGGCGCTGCGCGACGAAGGCGTCCAGATCGAAGTGCCCATGGCCATGCTCGGCCAAGGCGACCACTTCGCCCTCGAAGTCGCCGGCGACTTCGATGATCGAAGCCGGCATCCTGGACGGCGATACCGTCATCATCCGCAAAGGCGAGGTGGCCGAAACCGGCCAGATCATCGTCGCCCTGATCGACGACAACGAAGTCACCCTCAAACGCATCCGCAAACGCGGCGCCTCCATCGCGCTGGAACCCGCCAATGCCAAACACGAAACCCGCCTGCTCCCGCCCGACCGCGTGAAGATCCAGGGCCGGCTGGTGGCTCTGCTGCGCAAGTATTAACCTCCGCGCAATGACCCCTGCCCCAGCCGCCGAGCCGCATTTCTACGAACCCGCCCAGGGCCACGGCCTCAAACACGACCCGTTCAACGCCATCATCGGCCCCCGCCCGATCGGCTGGATTTCCTCACGCGGCGCGGACGGCTCGGTCAACCTGGCACCCTACAGCTTCTTCAACGCCTTCAACTACCACCCGCCCATCATCGGCTTCGCCAGCGTCGGCGCCAAGGACACGCTGCGCAACGTGCAGGAAACCCGTGTCTTCGTCTGGAACCTCGCCACCCGCGCACTCGCCGAACAGATGAACGCCAGCTGCGCCCCAGTCCCCTACGGCACCAACGAATTCGAACTCGGCGGCCTCACCCAAACCCCCGCCCGCCTCATCAACGTCCCGCGCGTCGCCGAAAGCCCCGTCCACTTCGAATGCCGCGTCACCGACATCGTCCAACTCCGCGGCTGGCAAGGCGACCCTGCCCAAAGCTGGCTGGTGCTGGGCGAAGTCGTCGGCGTCCACATCGAGCAATCCCTGCTGATCGACGGCCTGTTCGACACCTTCGGCGCCCACATCATCCAACGCGCCGGCGGCCCCACCGCCTACGCCGAAATCCACCCCGACAACCGCTTCGACATGCGCCGGCCTGGCTGACCGGCTGGTTCGCCGATAGGAAGAGAAGGCCTTCTTTTTCGAGAAAAAGAAGCAAAAAGCTTTTGCTTGTGCTGTCGCGGGTCAATCCGGACGGGCGTGAGTGGCCGGTTATATCGTTGTCGATATTGTGTTGGGTTGGGCAGCGTTGCCCAGCGAGAGAACGAGCGAGCCTTGCACGGGCAGCGCTCCCCACTCAGCGGTAAGCGCATCGATTTCGTGTCGAATGAGCTGAAGGTCTTCTTCTGACACAGGAAAGGATGCATGTGACCGGGCGTGACAAGCTAACTGATACAACGCGATGGCATCCTCGGAAGGCACTCTGCCCGACCAGAGTTCCGCCTGTACAATCTCGACCAGGCGCTCGATCGCTTCGGAATCAGCCTCAGGACTACTACGAGGCTGCGCTGTCTCGCCGTCCGACAGCTTTGCCAAAAAGCCTTTGCCGGTAATGACTTTCTCCACGGCGTAGTGAACCATGTCATGAGGAATGATGCCCTGCTTCGGGCACCGAATCGCCTCCCCGGAACCGTCATCGCGGTCAATCTGCAGATCATCGAATTTGCCGGCCCGCTTAGTGAATGTAAGCTTCACCTGTTCCTCCGCAGCAAATTGGCTGCGGCCAGCCAAGGCTTGCCGCTCACAAATCGACCAACTCCCGCAAGGTAAGCCGGCGCAACGAACCGCTCAGCCCGAAGATTAGCGCCGACCTCGCAAGTCACCGCCTACGGCAGAGCGCTCTACAAAGCTAACTACTATCAGTGGGGTTGCGAGCCAAACACAACCGATCAGCCCCGCGCTACGGCGGCCCCTCGGCACCTAATCGCCCGCACCGGCGTACCTGCTCTCCTCACAGCTCCGCACGCGGCGCGCGCGCCAATTCCTCACACACGCTCACGGCAGACTCTCGCTCGGCGCGCGCCCGTCCTCGCCGCCACCACTCAAAAATGGCTCCACCCCTGCTCACCCAGCACCACCGGCCGCCCCGCCGCATCCACCACCCGCACCTCCGGCGGTCCCGCGGCAAACCCCCCAATCCGCGTCACCGCCACCCCGCCCGCCGCGCACGCCGCCCGCAACGCCGCCGCCCGCGCTTCGGGCACCGCCAGCAACAGCTCGTAATCGTCCCCACCCGTCAGGCACACTTCCAGCCGCCCCGCCGCCCGCGCCGCCGGCGATAACGGCACCAGCGCCGCCTCGATCACCACGCCCAACCCCGCCGCCCGCGCCAGATGCCCACAATCCTGCACCAGCCCGTCGGACACATCCATCGCCGCCGAAGCCACCCCGGCCAACGCCAGCCCAAGCCGCGGCTCGGGCAAGCGGTAACGCCCGGCCAGCACGCCGCCCGGGTCGGCCAACCCGTCGCGCAGCGCCAGCAGCCCCAGCGCCGCGTCCCCGACCGTCCCCGTCACCCACAGCCCGTCGCCCGCCTGCGCACCCACCCGGCGCAGCGCCCGCCCAGGCGCCACATGCCCGATCACGGTGGCTGAGAGCGAAATCGGCCCGGGCGTGCTGGTCGTGTCGCCGCCCAGCAGCGAAATGCCGAACGCGGCCTGGTCCAGCGCCAACCCCGCCGCAAACGCGGCAAACCAGGCGGCCGGCGTGGCGCGCGGCACCGACACGGTCAGCAGATAATGCAGCGGCACCGCGCCCATCGCCGCCAGGTCCGACAGATTCACCCGCAGCAGCTTGCGCGCCACCAGCTCCGGCGGATCGTCCGCCAGAAAATGCACGCCCGCCACGATGGCGTCGGCGGAAACCACCAGCTCCCGCCCTGCAGGCGGAGCAAACACCGCAGCATCATCGCCCAAGCCCAGCGCCCCCGGCGCCGCCAAACCGGCAAAAGCCGCAATCCGAGAAAACTCACCCGGCAACGCCAAAGACGGGGGTCTGGGGCCTCCAGGCCCCAGTGGGGCCAGGGGCAGAGCCCCAGCCGTCACTGCCGGCTCTCAAACTCCCGAGGCCGCAACACATGCGCCAGCGCATCCATCAGCCCGTTGGCCATCTTCGGCTCGTCGCCATGAAAAAACCCGTGCGCCACGTCCATGTACTCGTTGATCACCACCGCCACCGGCGGCCCGTCCCGCATCACCAGCTCGGCGCCAGCCGCCCGCAGCAGCGCGCGCAACACCGGGTCCAGCCGCCCCAGCGGCCAGTCCTCGGGCAGCACGCCGGCCACCAGCCCGTCGATCTGGTCCTGCTTTTCCACCGCCACCCGCACGATCCGCCCGAACAGCTTCACATGCGCGTCCGGCACGCGCCCCTCCTCGAAGCCGCCGGTGCCCGGCAACTCGCCCAGCCGGTGGCGCACGAACTGGTCGATCACCGTCTCGGAGTTCTCGCCCCCCTGCTCGGCCTGAAACAGCGCCTGCACCGCGCCCACGCGCGCCGCCGTCCGCGGCCGCCGCATCGCCGCGTCCTTGCCCGCCGCCGGCGCCGCCGGTGCCTTGCCCATCAACCCGCTCCCAAACGCCGCATGGCGGCCACCTGCAGCAACGCCGCCGCCGCCGCCTCGGCGCCCTTGTTATGCCCGTCGGCCCCGCTGCGCGCCATCGCCTGCTCGATCGAGTGCACCGTCAGCACGCCGCTGCCCAGTGCCACGCCGAACTGCAGCGCCACCGCCATCAGCCCGGCCATCGTCTCGCGGCAGATGTAATCGTAATGGTCGGTGCCACCGCGCACGATGCAGCCCAGCGCTACGAACCCGTCCCAGTTCTGCGGCCCGCGCAGCGCAATGCGGATCGCCTGCGGCAGCTCGAACGCGCCGGCCACGTCCAGAACCTCATGGCTGGCCCCGGCATCGCGCAGGATGCGCAGCGCGCCGTCGGTCATGCCGTCGATCACCGCGCGGTAATACGGCGCGCGCACCACCAGCAGCCGCGCCGGCGGCCCGGGCACCGCGGGGGCCGCCGGCAGGCTCGCGTCCGCCGTGCTCACGCCGGCAACCCGATGCCGCGGCGCCCCACCATGCGCAGGCCGTAACCCTCGATGCCGGCAATCGTGCGGTCCGTGTTGCTCAGCAGCTCCATCTCGCGCACGCCCAGATCGGCCAGTATCTGCGCCCCGATGCCGTAATCGCGCAGGATGCTCTCCTGCGCGCCGGTGCGCGGCCGCCGCCCGGTCACCATCTCCAGCAGGCTGCCGCTCTGCCCGTCATGCAGCATCACCACCACGCCGCGCCCCTCGGCCTCGATCATCCGCATCGCCTCGTGCATCAGCTTGTTGGTCCGCCCGCCGGGCAAAATCTGGATCGGGTCGATCGCCTGCATGCGCACCAGCACCGGCCCCGGCTGCGCCAGGTCGCCCTTCACCATCACCACGTGCTCGGCCTGGTTCAGCGTGCTGGTGTAGAAGATCACCTGCCACGGCCCGGTATCCAGCGCCGCCGTCTGCGTCTCGTGCACGCGGCGCACCAGCTTCTCGCTCGCCCGCCGCGCCGCGATCAGGTCGGCGATCGTGCCCAGCTTCAGCCCATGAAACTGCGCATACCCCACCAGATCGGGCAGCCGCGCCATCGTGCCGTCCGCGTTCATGATCTCGCAGATCACCCCGGCCGGGATCAGCCCGGCCATGCGCGCGATATCCACCGCCGCCTCGGTATGCCCCGCCCGCACCAGCGTGCCCCCCGGCCGCGCCGCCAGCGGAAACACATGCCCTGGCGAGACCAGGTCGCGCGGCCCGCTGCGCGGATCGATCGCCACGGCAATGGTATGCGCCCGGTCGCGCGCCGATACCCCGGTGGTGATGCCGTCACGCGCCTCGATGCTCACGGTGAACGCCGTCTGATGGCGCTGCTGGTTGGCCACCGCCATCATCGGCAGCTCCAGCCGCTCCACCTGCGTCGGCGGCAACGACAGGCAGATCAGCCCGCGCGCATGGCGCATCATGAAGGCCAGCGCCTGCGGCGTCGCGAACTGCGCCGGAATGATCAGGTCGCCCTCGTTCTCGCGGTCCTCGTCATCCACCAGGATGAACATCCGCCCCGCCTGCGCCTCGGCAATCAGCGCGTCGGTGCCGCTGATCGCGTCATGCAGCGCGCCCCGCGTCAGCGTGTCCGTGTTCATGCAGCCCCGTCCCGGCAAAAAGGAAAATCGCTCACGCGGTCTCGGCCAGGCGCGCCACGTAGCGGGCCAGCATGTCGATCTCGATATGCACCGCGTCGCCCGCCCGCCGCAGCCCCAGCGTCGTCTGCTCGGCCGTGTGCGGAATGATGTTCACCCCGAATTGCGCCCCGTCCACCGCGTTCACCGTCAGCGAAACCCCGTCCACCGTCACCGAGCCCTTGGGCGCGATGTAGCGGTGCAGCGGCGCCGGCACGCGCAGATCCAGCCGCAGCGAGCCCTCCTCGCGCGCCACGGCCACCACCGCGCCCACCCCGTCCACATGCCCGCTCACCATGTGCCCGCCCAGCTCGTCGCCCAGCCGCAACGCGCGCTCCAGGTTGATGCGCGTGCCCACCGTCCAGCCGCCCAGCGTCGTCCGCGCCACGCTCTCGCCGGAAACGTCCACCGCAAACCAGTCCTCGCCCAACGCCGTCACCGTCAGGCAGCAGCCGGAGCACGCGATGCTGGCACCCAGCGCGGTGCCCCCATGCGCGGCCAGAAAGCCCGCCGGCGTGCCCACTACCGCGCGCATGTCCTGCCCCGCGCCGGCCTGCGCCACGCTGCGCACCTCGCCCAGCCCGGTGATGATGCCCGTAAACATTCAGCCCGCCCTCGCAAACACGCTCATCACATCGCTGCCCAGCGCCACCGGCGCGCCCAGGCGCACGAACCGCGGCATCGCCCCCAGCGCGCTCACGCCCAGCGGCCCCAGCGCCGCCAGCCCGTCGCCGCCCATGGCCGCCGGCGCATGGAACCACACGATCCGGTCCACCAGATCGGCGCGCAGCAGCGATGCCGCAAGCCCGGCCCCGCCCTCGGCCAGCACCCGCGTCAGCCCCCGCGTGCCCAGCGCCCGCAGCGCCTGCGGCAGGTCGATCCCGCCCTCGCCCGCCGGCACCAGCACGCAGCGCGCCCCCGCCTCGGCCAGCTTCTGCGCGCGCGAGGGGATGATCTCGCCCGGCTGGAACGCCGCCGGATCGGTGCCCTCGGGCAGGCTGTCGGTGTGATACAGAATCCAGCTCGGCACCTGGTAGGCGCTGCGCACGATGGCCGCCGTCAGCGGCGTGCGCAGCCGGCTGTCGGCCACCACCCGCACCACCGGCCGGTGCGCATAGCCCTCGATCCGGCAGGTCAGCTCCGGGATCGTCCGCCAGCAGCGTATCGGCCCCCACCATCACCGCATCATGCTGCCCGCGCAGCGCATGGCCGGCGCGCCGCGCCTCGGCCCCGGTAATCCACCGGCTCTCCCCGGTGCGCGTGGCGATCCGCCCGTCCAGCGTGGTCGCCAGCTTCAGCGTCACCAGCGGCCGCCCCTGGCGCACGCGCATGAAGAACCCGGCCAGCGTCTCGGCCGCCTCGGCGGCGCACAACCCCGCCTCCACCGCCACGCCCGCCGCCCGCAGCCGCGCCAGCCCGGCGCCATCCACCCGCGGGTCGGGGTCGCCCGCCGCCACCACCACGCGCGCCACACCGGCGGCCACCAGCGCGTCCGCGCAAGGCGGCGTCGCCCCATGATGGCTGCACGGCTCCAGCGTCACGTAAGCGGTGCCGCCGCGCGCCGCCGCGCCGGCCATGGCCAGCGCCTGCGTCTCGGCATGCGGCCGCCCGCGCAGCCCGGTCCGCCCGCGCCCCACCACACGCCCGTCGGCGGCCACCACCACGCACCCCACCGAGGGGTTCGGCCACGTCGCCCCCAGCCCGCGCGCCCCCAGCGCCAGCGCCGCCCGCATATGCACCAGGTCGCTCATCCCGCCGCCGCCGGATCCTCGAGCGATCCCAGGAACGACTGGAAATCCCGCGCCTCGCGAAAATCCCGGTACACGCTGGCAAAGCGCACGTAGGCCACCTCGTCGATCGCCTTCAGCGTATCCATCACCAGCTCGCCGATCTGCTTGCTCGGGATATCGGTCTCCCCGCTCGCCTCCAGCTGCCGCACGATCGAGCTCACCACCCGCTCGATCCGGTCCTCCTCCACCGGCCGCTTGCGCAGCGCGATGGTGATCGAGCGGCCCAGCTTCTCGCGGTCGAACCCGACCCGCCGCCCATCCGCCTTCACCACGAACAGATCGCGCAGCTGCACCCGCTCCACCGTGGTGAAACGCTGGCTGCAACTGGCGCAGAACCGCCGCCGCCGGATGGCCCCACCCTCCTCGGCCGGGCGGCTATCCTTCACCTGGGTATCGTCGTGGCCGCAGAATGGACAGCGCATCCACGCTAGATAGTCGCGGCCCGCGCCGATGGCCTGCTTTTTTCGCCACCGCCGCCGGAAAATCTTCCCCGCCGCCCCCGCCGCGCTATCATCGCCCCATGCGCTTCCTCGACCGCCTGCTCGCCGGCCTCCTGGCCCTAGGCGCCGCCGGCCACACCGCCGGCTCGCTGGAAGCCTACGGCCACGAGCCCCTCACGCTCCTCTGGGCGCTCTGCGGCAGCCTGCTCGCGCTGCTGCTCGCCGCGCTCAACCTGCTCCGCGCCGCCCGCCCCAATGACCGCACCCTCGCCTGGCTCACCGCCGCCGGCACCGCCGCCTGGCTCGCCGTCTCGGCCGCCTTCGGCATCCTGATCGGCAACCTGCTCGATCCGCGCCCGCTGGTCTTCATCCTCATCGCCGCCGGCCTGCTCGCCTTCAGCCTGCGCACCGCCCTGCGCCGCCCCCAATAAGCCAACGCTCGCCGCCGACGACCTCTCACCCCCCGGGCGCCACCCGCAAATACAGCGTGGACTGGTTCTCCACATCCAGCGTCCCCGCAGCCCCACCCGCCGGCACGCTCTGCCACGCCACCAGGCACGCGCCCGCCTCCAGCCGCCCGTGCCACCCCGCATCGCCGGCGCCCGCAAAACCCCCGCCCTGCGCCGCCTCGCCGCCGCGCCCCGCCGTATCCAGCCGCAGCATCACGCCGGCCGCCGGCGGCACCATCGCCACCGGCCCCGGCCCGCGCAGCACGTCGAAATCCGCCCCCGCCGCATGGCCCGCAAAATGCGCCACCCGGCACGCCTCCGCCGGCATCCAGGCAAAAATCGTTTCCACCCGCCAAGCCCCCGCCGGCACAACCCACCCCGAACCTGCCGGCGCACCCGCCACCGCGGCAGCACTCACCGAAGCCGCCAACCCATCCACCACCAGCGCCCGCTTGGCCCGCAGGCCAACGTAGGTCGCCATCGGCACCGCGCCGCCCGTCGCCAGCCGCGCCTCGCCGCCAATCCCAAACCCCTGCACCGCCGCCCCGCCCGGCACCAGCCGCGCCACCAGCCGCGCCGAGGCGCTGGCATACAGCGCCGCATCCCGCCGCAGGAACGCGTAACCCGCGCTCACCACGGTCGTCAGGCACCCGCCACCCACCGGAACCGCAGCCGCCACCGGCAGCCGCACATCCACCGTCAACCCGGCCGGCGCGCCATCGCTCTTCAGAATACCCGCCCACAACCGGTCCAGCACCGGCACCGCGTCTACCGCCGCCCCGTCGCGCCGCAGGCAGCCGGCGCGGTCGCCCGCCGCCACGCCCACCTCCACCAGCGCCTCGTCGAACCCCGGCGCATTGCCGCGCAGCCCGATCCGCCCCGCCACCCCGGCCACCGCCATCCCGCCCGGCACCCAGCGCGTGAACAGATGCGTGCGGATGCCCGACTCCGCCCCGGCCTGCGCCACCACGATATCGATCGGCAGCTCAGCCGCGCAGGCCGGCCCCGCCCAGCCTGCCAACGCAGGCACCGCCACCGCAGCCACCGCCAGCCAACCCCGGCCGCCCGCCCCCGGCCGGGGCACCCGCCTCAACCCTGCCGGTAGATCGGAAACCGCGCGCACAGCTCCAGCACCCGCGCACCCACCGCCGTCTCGGCCGCCGCATTGGTGCCATCCGCACTGCCCGCCAACCCATCCACCAGCTCGGCGATCATCTCGCCCACCGTGCGGAACTCGGCCTCGCCGAACCCCCGCGTCGTGGCCGCCGGGCTGCCCAGCCGGATGCCGCTCGTCACCGCCGGCTTGGCCGGGTCGAACGGGATCGCGTTCTTGTTGGCCGTGATGTGCGCCCGCTGCAGGCTGTCATCCGTCGCCTTGCCGGTCACGCCCTTGGGCCGCAGATCCACCAGCAGCAGATGGCTGTCGGTGCCCCCCGTCACGATATCCAGCCCGCTGCCCGCCAGCGTAGCGGCCAGCACGCGCGCATTGTCGATCACCGCGCGCTGGTAGGCGCGAAACTCCGGCCGCAGCGCCTCGCCGAACGCCACCGCCTTGGCCGCAATCACATGCATCAGCGGCCCGCCCTGCAAGCCGGGAAACACCGCCGAGTTGAACTTCTTGCCCAGGTCGGCATCGTTGCTCAGGATCATGCCGCCACGCGGCCCGCGCAGCGTCTTGTGCGTCGTCGTCGTCACCACATGCGCATGCGGCAGCGGGCTCGGATACAGCCCGGCCGCCACCAGCCCGGCGAAATGCGCCATATCCACCATGAACAGCGCACCCACCGCATCGGCCACCGCGCGGATGCGCGCGAAATCGATCACCCGCGGATACGCACTGCCGCCGGCAATGATCAGCTTCGGCCGCTCGGCATGCGCCAGCGTCTCCAGCTCCTCGTAATCCAGCAGCCCGTTATCGCGCCGCACGCCATACTGCACCGCGCGGAACCACTTGCCGCTCTGGTTCGGCGCCGCCCCATGCGTCAGATGCCCGCCCGCCGCCAACGACATGCCCAGAATCGTGTCGCCCGGCTGAATCAGCGCCAGGAACACCGCCTGGTTGGCCTGCGCCCCGCTATGCGGCTGCACGTTGGCATACGCGCAGCCGAACAGCGCACATGCCCGCTCGATGGCCAGGCTCTCGGCCACGTCCACCTCCTGGCAGCCGCCGTAATACCGCCGCCCCGGATACCCCTCGGCATATTTGTTCGTCAGCACACTCCCCTGCGCCTCCATCACCGCCGCCGAGACGATGTTCTCCGAGGCGATCAGCTCGATCCCGTCCTGCTGGCGCCCCAGCTCGCGTCCCAGCACCGCGGCAATCGCCGGATCGGTCTCGGCCAGCGGTGCGGCAAAGAAACGGCTGGCGGACATACTGACGGTCTGGTCGTTCAAGGCCGGTCTCCTTCACGGGTCGATTTGCGTCTGGCGCAGCAAGCGGGCAGCCTACCACTCACGGCCGCGTGGGGGAAACCGCCGCGCCGCTCCGCCTGCCATCTTTCCGCCCAAGGACCCTCATGAGCCTGACCCTCGGCAACCCGCTCTTCGCCAAAAAACCGATCCAGGCGAAGGGTGCCGACGGCGAGCACGGCTTCAAACGCACGCTGGGCCCGCTCAGCCTCGTGGCGCTGGGCATCGGCGCCATCATCGGCGCCGGCATCTTCTCGCTCACCGGCATCGCGGCCGCCGACAATGCCGGCCCCGCCGTCGTCCTCAGCTTCCTGCTCGCCGCCCTCGGCTGCGCACTCGCCGGCCTCTGCTACAGCGAGCTCTCGGGCATGATCCCGGCCGCCGGCTCGGCCTATTCCTATGCCTACGCCTCGCTGGGCGAGCTGGTCGCCTGGATCATCGGCTGGGCGCTCACGCTCGAATACGCGGTCGGTGCGGCCACCGTCTCGGTCTCCTGGTCCGGCTACGTCTCCAGCTTCCTGGGCAAATTCGGCCTGGCCCTGCCCCACGCGCTCATCGCCTCACCCTTCGATACCGATGGCGCCGGCAACCCCGCACCCGGCATCGTCAACCTGCCCGCCATGCTCATCGTGGTCTGCGTCTCGCTGCTGCTGATCCGCGGCATCTCCGAATTCGGCGAAAGTGAACAGCATCATCGTGGTGCTCAAACTCGCCGTCGTCGCCGCCTTCATCGGCTTCGGCGCGCTCTACGTGCGGCCGGAAAACTGGCACCCCTTCATCCCGCCCAACCCGCATGAATGGTCCGATTTCGGCCATTTCGGCATCTCCGGCATCTTCCAGGGCGCCGCCACCGTCTTCTTCGCCTATATCGGCTTCGATGCGGTCAGCACCGCCGCCCAGGAAGCCAAAAACCCCGAACGCGACATGCCCATCGGCATCCTCGTCTCGCTGGCCATCTGCACCTTTCTCTACGTGCTGGTCTGCCTCGTGCTCACTGGGCTGATGAGCTACACCCAGCTGCACGTCGCCGCCCCCGTCTCGGCCGCCCTGGCCCACACGCCCATGCCGTTCCTCAAGGTCGCCGTCGATATCGGCGCCATCGCCGGCCTCACCTCGGTCATCCTCGTCATGCTGCTCGGCCAAAGCCGCGTGTTCTACGCCATGTCGGATGACGGGCTGCTGCCGCGCGCCTTCTCCGCCGTCCACCCGCGCTTCCGCACGCCCTACCTCTCCAACCTCACCTTCATGGTGTTCACCGGCCTGGCCGGCGGCTTCGCGCCGCTGCAGCAGCTCGGCCACATCACCTCCTTCGGCACCCTGCTCGCCTTCGTCATCGTCTGCGTCGGCGTCCTCGTCCTGCGCCGCACCGATCCCGATCGCCCGCGCGCCTTCCGCACCCCCTACTCGCCCTACGTGCCGGCCCTCGGCATCATCGTCTGCGGCGCGCTCATGGCCTCGCTGCCGCTGCAAACCAAACTGCTCTCCATGGTCTGGCTGCTGATCGGCCTGGTCATCTATTTCGGCTACAGCCGCCGCCACAGCCGGCTCCGCCGCGGCGCGTGAGGTTCGCACCCTTCCCCGCCGGCCGCCCCCGCCGCCTGCGCGCCCAACCCTGGACCCGCCGCCTCGTCGCCGAACACACCCTCGGCGTCGATGACCTGATCTGGCCCGTCTTCCTCATCGAAGGCACCGGCCAGACCACGCCCGTCGCCGCCATGCCCGGAATCCACCGCGTCACGCTGGACCGCCTCGAAGCCCACATTGCGGACGCCGCAACCCTCGGCATCCCCGCCATCGCCCTGTTCCCCGCCACGCCCCCCGAACGCAAAAACGCCGAGGGCACCGAGGCGCTGAACCCCGACAACCTCATCTGCCGCGCCGCCCGCCTGGTGAAATCCGCCTACCCGCAGATCGGCCTCATCGGCGACGTCGCCCTCGATCCCTACACCGACCACGGCCACGACGGCGTCATCCGCAACGGCCTCATCGCCAACGACGAAACACTCGCCATCCTCACCCGCCAGGCCACCAACCAGGCCCACGCCGGCATCGACACCATCGCACCATCCGACATGATGGACGGCCGCGTCGCCCGCATCCGCGCCGCACTCGACGCCGAAGGCCTCACCCACACCACCATCATGAGCTACGCCGCCAAATACGCGAGCGCCTTCTACGGCCCGTTCCGCGACGCCCTCGGCTCGGCCAAGTCACTCGTCGGCGACAAGAAAACCTACCAAATGGACCCGGCCAATTCCGACGAAGCCATGCGCGAAGTCGAAACCGACATCGCCGAAGGCGCCGACATGGTCATGGTCAAACCCGGCATGCCCTATCTCGACATCGTCGCCCGCGTCGCCACACGCTTCGAAATCCCAACCTTCGCCTACCAGGTCAGCGGCGAATACGCGATGATCACCGCCGCCGCCGAACGCGGCTGGATCGACCGCCAAGCCGCCATGCTCGAAAGCCTCCTCGCCTTCAAACGCGCCGGCGCCGCCGGCGTGCTGACGTATTTCGCCGTGGACGCCGCGCGCGTTTTGCGGGGGTGATGCTCGAAGGTTAAGGCAAGGTCTTCTTTTCTGAAGAAAAGAAGCAAAAGACTTTTGTCGGGCTGTCGCGGGTTGTTGCGTGCAGGCGTGCTCTTGTGTCGCGTTACTGCCCTGTCCACGTGCATACGGTCGCGTCGAACGGTAACATGGATGAAGTGCGACGGACGATCGTTTCGGCTCAATGGTGGCAGCACAATGGCGGAGGCATCGATCATGCGGGCAAGCTGTATCTGCCGAGCAGCAAAACTTCGGGCTCCGACGGGCGGTCACTGAGCGATGCAAGAGGTAGGACGGGTCGCCTTCGCTCTTACGTTTGTTTCGTGCTGCGCGGTAGCGGCGCCGTCGTATAGCCAAAATCAGATGGAAAAGCTCGGCTGCAGTGGTGTTCAGGAACCAGCTGAAGACGTGGAAGGCCCTATGCAGATTGCAGACTATTCTTCCGGCAGACCTGCGGAAAAGCCTGTCAGTAAGATTTTCTGGTGCCAACGCACAGATAGAGACTTTCTCTTGGTTTTCGAAGGAAATGACACCGTTCTCCACGGCCAATGTCCCCCTTATCTTCATTGGCCGTGGCATCCGCACGGATTGCGAATAGTCGCCGAAAGTCTGCGGCTTTCTGAATTTGTGTATCTTGCGGATGCGCTTTCGTTCGAGCGATCGGAACCGGAAGCAAAGGCATACGCACGCAAAATACGGCATGGTCCCGATGGTTTAAAAACCAACCGACCGATTATCCAGGACGGGACCTCAACCGAGACTTTCTTTTATTGCTACAAGGGCGACTGGTTGGTGTTGCAGAGGGACTGAAGGTGCAGGAGCGCGCGGTTTTGAGCGGGTTTAGGGAGGCAAGATAAAGCGGACACTTTCTTTCATTGCGCTTGCTTAACAGACGGTGACGCACCATTCTGCGTCGAATTGCAAACGTCCAGGGATGCGTCCGTGAGAACTTCCGCACTGCTCGCCGCCTGCCTGCTCGGCTCCGCATCGGCCACCGCCTCAGCCGCCGGCACGTGGCAACGCAGCGTCGCCCTCGCCCAAACCCCCGTACCGGTCTTCACGGCCGCCAACGCCACCGGCGCGCTCGTCGCGGTCTGGGCACAGCCGCAGCCCTGCACACCATCGGCCATCTGCGCCCGCATCATGCTGCGCACCGGCGACGCCACGCGCCACTGGCAGCCCGCCACCATCGTGCCATCGGGCCCCGCAATCACCTCGGTCGGGGCAACCCTGTCGCCCGCCGGCGAGCCCACAGTGATCTGGGCGGAACAGACCAGCGACAGCCAAACGGCCATCGCCCAGATCTTCGCATCCACCCGCCACGGCACGAGCTGGACCGCCCCCACCCTCCTCACCTCGGGCCGCGGCTTCGGCACCGTCCGCGCCCTCTCCAACCCGGGCGGCGATAGCGCCGCCGTGTGGAGCATCAGCGGCGTATCCGGCTACTCGGTGCCGGTCATCGGCGCCACAATCGCGCCAGCCGGCCAGCCCTGGGGCGCCAGCCAGGCCGTCGCCAGCGGTGCCGACAACCCCTCCTACCTCTCCCTCGCCGGCGCAGCCCTCGCCCGCAACGGCGATCTCGCCATCGCCTACGACAACGCCATCGTCGGCTGCGGCCGCGTCGGCTGCCACACCAGCGACGCGCTGTCCGTCACCCGGCTCTCGCCCGCGCACACGCCCGACACCTCACCCCTGCTCGGCGGCCGCCTGAACAACCGCCACCACGCCCTCCTCGCCATCGACGATGCCGGCCGCATCGGCGTCACATCGACGGACGATGCCGGCGCCATCACCATCTTCACGCAGACCGGCGCCGGCCAGGCCTGGAGCGCAGGCACCACCGTCAGCACCGATCCGAACACCACAGCCGCCGGCTTCGGAACCGACGGCGCCGGCAACGCCACGCTCCTGCTGCTGCACGCAACCAGCACCGCCTCCCGCATCAACGCCCTGCCAGGCAGCCTCGCGTCGAACCAGTGGACCACGCCCGCAACGATCGCTACCGCCCACGCCACCATCAGCGCCGTCTGCTACGCCTCCTCCAGCACCGGCCAGGCAGTCCTAGCCTGGGTACAAACCCAAACCGGCGGCTTCGCCAACACCCGCCCCTCCACAACCGCCCCCTGGAACCACCCCACCCACCTCGACCCAGTCCTCGGCTGGACCCAAACCGGCCCGAACACCTGCCTCACCGACGACAACAGCAACACCATCGTCAGCTTCGGCGAAACCAACACCGCCCAACCCACCAACGTCACCCAGTTCCTCAAAACCTACCAGCCGTAACCCGCGCCCCAGCAGCCCGGACGGCGCGGAGCTTCGTCGAAGACAGCAACGCGTAACGCGAGCCCGCACGCGAGACCGTGCTTGCGACAACGTGAAGCGGCCGCCGCCACCCCAGCATCCCCACCAAACGTTGCTCCTTAAATCCGGGGGCACCGCACATGACACGACCAACCATCGCCGGCCGCTCAGCCCTCCTCGCCGCCCTGGCACTGCCACTCACCGGCCACGCCGTCGAGACAATCATCTCCCCCAACCTCCCCGTGCAACCCACCGGGCTGATCAACGACCAGGGCGCCTTCATCGGCGGCGCCATCCAGGGCATCGGCGAGGGCGCCGTGTACCAGCTCGTCCAGCCAAGCGGTGCACACCACGACTGGTCGGTAACCCTGCTCGATGTCGAATTAGGGTCCCCCTACGATGGCGCCTACGTCACCGCGCCCCTCATCAAAGACAGCGCAGGCAATATCTACGGCACCACCTACGGGGGCGGTTCCAGCGCGTGCTCGTCGCCCAGCAACAGCGGCTGCGGAACAATATTCAAACTGACCCGGCCCACCTCGCCCAGCCAGACATGGACGAAGCAGAACCTCTTCGAATTTCAGACCAGCGTGAACCCCGTCGTCCCGCTCGCCATCGACGCCACCGGCAAACTGTACCTGCCGAGCGGCAACACCATCCTGATGTTCACCCCACCCGCCAGCGGCACCGGCCCGTGGAGCGAGACGACCATCTACACCGACCGCGCTAACCAGAACGTCCTCGGCCTGCAGATCGATCCGAAAGGCGCACTCTACGGCGTCGCCCGCCCACAAACCGGATCGCCCACCGCCGAATTCCTCTACAAGCTCACCCCGCCAGCCATCGCCGGCGGCCCGTGGGCCCGCCGCGTGCTCGCAACCTTCGCCCCCTCACTCGCACTCGGCCAGATCGCCCTGCGCGGCAACAGCATCTTCGCCGCCACTCAACCGGCAGCCTATGGCGGTCCTTGCGATTCCGCCGCAACCTGCGCCATCCTCCAACTCTCCCCCGCTCCGGGCCAGACCACCTGGACAACAACAACCCTGCACAGCTTCGCCCACGACAAGCTGGGCGTGCCCTCCGGCAACGCGCCCTCCTACACAAACTATCTCGCCACCCCCTACCTCTCGTTCGGCCTCGGCGGCGCCATCTACGGCGCCATCGCCCCGCAAAACAGCAACCCGCACGCCGAAGCCAACGCCACGATCTACAAACTCACCAAACCCACCACCGCCGGCGCGCCCTGGACCGAAACCGCGCTCTACACCTTCACCCAACAGCCCTACGGCTTCAGCGCCGGCACCCCAATGATCATCGCCAACAACGGCACCATCTTCGGCACCGCCGTCGCATTCAAACCAGGCAATTACGACAACATCGCCTTCCGCATCACCCAACCCTAAAACAACGCATTCGGCCGCTTCTCGACCTACGAACTCAATCGATCAGCGGATTTGCGGCGCTGTTCACTCGCAGATCGCCACCCCACCCCCCCCCCGGAGGCCCCGTCCCATGGCCACCCAAGCCCCCCTCATCGCCTGCCTGCGCTACACAAACGCCCCAGCCGCCATAACCTTCCTCACCACCGCCTTCGGCCTGCACCCCCACCTCGTCATCCCCGACGAGGCCGACCCCAACCGCATCGCCCACGCCCAGCTCAGCCTCGGCGCCTCCCTCATCATGCTCGGCTCGGTCACGCCCCCCAGCCCCACCGACACGATCGCCTGGCGCACCCCCACCCAGGCCGGCGGCGTCACCGCCTCGCTCTACGTCATCGTGCCCGACGCCGATGCCCACCACGCCCAGGCCCAAGCCGCCGGCGCCACCATCATCGCCCCACCCGCCCCCAACGAAGGCTACCCCGGCCGCTCCTACACGGCGCGCGATCCGGAAGGCCAAATCTAGACATTCGGCACCTACGACCCCACGGACTGACCCCGCCAGCCGCGGCATTGACCCGCCACCCCGCCGCCGCTCCTATGCCCCATGCACCCAAGCCGCCGCGCCGCCATCCTAGCCGCCGCCCTTGCACTCACCGCCCCCGCCGCGGCCGCCGCACCCCCACCCACCGCCGTCCTCATCGCCGGCGACGACAGCCTCCCCGTCTTCGATGCCGCCACCGCCGCCTTCGCCACCCTCCTGCCGCCCGCCACCAAAACCACCCGCCTCAGCACCAGCCCCGCCCTCGCCGCCCAGCCGGGCATCGCCTTGGCCACCCTGCCGCACGTGCTGGCCGCCATCGCCGCACTCCGCCCCGCCCCGGGCCAATCCTGCCTGGTCTTCGCCACCTCGCACGGCGCCCACCACGCCGGCCTCTGGCTCAGCCATAACGACCAATACCTCAGCCCCGCCGCACTCGACCGCGCACTCGCCGCCGGCTGCGCCCAGGCCCCCACCATCGTCATCATCTCGAGCTGCTACTCGGGCGATTTCGCCCGCCCGCCCATGGCGCGCCCCAACCGCATCATCCTCACCGCCGCCCGGGCCGACCGCAGCAGCTTCGGCTGCGGCGCCGGCCGCACCTACACCGTCTACGACCAGTGCCTGCTGGCCGCCCTCGCCCACCCCGCCCCCTGGCGCCAGATCTACGCCACCACCAAAACCTGCGTCCGCACGCAGGAAGAGCGCGACGACGAAACCCCCTCCCTCCCCCAAGCCTGGTTCGGCCCCGCCATCGCCGACAGCCTCAGCCGCTAGTCCCCTACCCGAACCGCCGATACCCCCGCGCCCGCCCCACCGAAACCCAGTGCTCGGCCGCACTCCGCGCCACGCCCTCACCCAACTCCACCGCCGCAATCGGATACGCCGCGCAATACCACGCCGCATCCACGCGAACCGCCTCGCGGCCCTCCTCGAAACCGCAGAACTCGAAATGATGCCGCCCGCTCGGCATGTGCCCGCCCGCCACGCTCGCCGCCACATCCGGATATCGCGCCAGGTAGAAACCCTCGTCGAACACCGCCAGCGTCGCCCCCCGCTCGCGCGCCGGCGCCACCCGCGCCATCAGCGCACGCACCGCATCCGCCGGCATCAGCCGCCACAGCTGCCGCACCGCCGCATGCGCCGCGGCAAACCCCGCCACCGGCACCGCATGAAAGAATGGAAACACCGTAAACTGAAACCGCGCATCGTCGAGCGGCAGAAGATCCGTAGCGCGCGCCTGCAACGGATGGAACAGCCCCACCACCGGCATGTGCACGCTCTGGGCGTCCGAAAGCCATGCCGCCAGCCAGCTGAACGTGCTCACCGCCGGCACCACATGCCGGCTCGCACGGATGGTCGCGAAATCCGCCGCCGCGCCCTGGCTCGGCACATACCGCGCGTGCGGAAACCGCGCCCGCAGCGCATCCATGTAAGGCGAAGGCTCCAACTGCCCCATGAACACCGGCGCCAGCCCGGTCCGCTCGATCACCTCGGCGTAAAAATCGATCGGCAACAGCACGTAATCGGCATGATGCCCGTCCAGAATGTCGCCCTGCCGGATGTTGCACAGCAGCTCGCCCTCGCCGGCCCCCCGCCCGCCCGGCCCGCCGAACAACCCGCGATAGCTGGCCGGCGGCAGGAAATTGCCCAAACGCTGCGCATACGTCTCGATCACCACGCGGCGCAGCGCGCCACTCCGCAGCGCATCGGCCAGCCCCGCCAGATCCAGCGCCGCCGCGCGCACCACCACGCTAGGCTCCGTCGCCTCATCGTCCGGCGGCACCTGAATGCCCCATTCCGGCAGATGGATCTTCGCCAGCCGCGCCCCCGGCACCCGCGCCACCAGCGCCAGCGCCGCCAGATACTGGATCATCCGGTTGCCCAGCGCCCCCATCGGGTTCACCTGCACCACCGGCCCGCCGTCATTCATCAATCACATCCCCCCGCTCGCCAAGGCAAAGGGCTTTGCCCCTCGACCCCACCAAAGGCGAGCCTTCGGAAACATTTGGGGGTTTGGGGTTTCAAACCCCAACGGGGTCCAGGGGCAGAGCCCCTGGCCTTCCCCCACCGCCGTCATAGCCAACCCAATACGATCATGCTCTAGCATCGGCGCACATGAAATCCGCCATCTGCCTCATCGTCCGCAACGAAGCCCGCGACATCGCCGAATGGATCGCCTTCCACGCGCTCGCCGGCTTCGATGCGCAGATCATCTTCGACAACGCGTCGAACGACGGCACCACCGCCATCATCCAATCCGCCGCCCGCACGCACGACATCCGCTACCACCACTGGCCCCATAGCGGCCCCGACAGCCAAACCGCCGCCTACGAAGCCGCCTGCACCGCCTACCGCCTGGAATTCGACTGGATCGCCTTCGTCGATTCCGACGAATTCGTCGTCATCACCAGCGGCGAACCCATCAACACCTACCTCGCCCGCTTCGATGGCTGGACCGGCATCGCACTCAACTGGGCCATCTACGGCGCCGACGGGCACGAGGATTTTCCCCCGGCCTGGTCACCGAAAGCTTCACCCGCCGCGCCGGCACCGATTTCTTCCCCACCCGCCACGTCAAATCCATCATCCGCCCCGGCCTGGCCGCCCGCTGCCTCAACCCGCATTGCTTCGATCTGGCCGGCGGCCCCCTCGGCAGCTACGCCACCCCGCGCGGCCGCCGCATGCAATGGTGGCCCGCCCCCGAGCTCGGCGGCATCCTCCCCGGCGTCAGCCTCGATGTGCCCGACTACGCCACCGCCCGCATCAACCATTACTTCACCCGCTCGCGCGCCCACTGGGCCGCCAAGCTCCGCCGCGGCTACCCCAGCGACGTCGCCATCCGCAAAGCCGCCGAGTTCGACACCTACAATCGCAACGACATCGCCGACCCCCTGCCCCCCGCCCGCCTCGCCGCCCTGCGCGCCGCCCTCGCCACCCTCAACCCACCAAACGCAACAGCCGAGACACCCCGCCTCTAATTTTAGATTGACCGCGACCCGCCCACGGCCTATTCGTTACGCAAGCAACCACGCAGACGCTGCCCCAGGAGCCCCATGCGCACCCTCATGTCCCAGCTCCAAGCACAGCGCGCCGCCTGGCTGGCCGACCGCCGCGCCGTCACCGCGCTCGAATACGGCATCATCGCCAGCATCCTCGGCCTCGTCCTGGTCACCATCTTCACCAGCTTCGGCAAAACCCTCAGCACCCTCTTCAACCACGTCGCCACCTCGATCTAGGTCGTAAACTCATAAGCGCGAAGCCATAGCCGTATAGAGGCGAGTTGGATCATGGCTAGGAAGTTTGGGGCAAGCTTATCATAACGGGTGGCGACGCGGCGGAAATGCTTCAGCTTGGAGAAGAACCGCTCGATCAGGTTGCGCTCACGGTAGAGCCGCTTGCTGAAGCAGGGCTTCCATTTCCGGTTGCTTTTGGGTGGGATGTTTGGCGTGGCTCCTTGGTCTTGGATCAGCTCCCGAATGCGGTCGGCGTCATAAGCCTTGTCAGCCAGCACGATGGTACGCGGGCCGAGATTGTCGAGCAGCGTGTCGGCGATCTGCCCGTCGTGCGTTTGTCCAGCGGTTAGGCCGAGCCGGAACGGCAGCCCCTGCGCATCAACGACGACATGGATCTTGGTCGTGAGGCCGCCTCTGGAGCGACCGAGACAATGATCTGCACCCCCCTTTTTGCCGTCGCAGCCTGCTGGTGCGCCCGGATTGAAGTGCTGTCGATCATCTGGATTTCGCCGTCGTGCGCGGTGCTGATGGCGTCGAACAGCCGGTCCCACACGCTGCCTTCCGCCATCGTGAGAAGCGGTTGTAGCAGGTTGTGCGGGGGCCATAGCGCTCGGGCAGGTCGCGCCACGGCGCACCAGATCGCAGCACCCAAAAGATGCCGTTCAGTACGCGGCGGTCATCGACGCGCGGGACGCCTCTAGGTTTGTTGGGCAGCAGCGGCTCGATCACGCGCCACTCGACGTCCGTCAGATCATATCGGCTCATGCCAACTTTGAACCAGAGTTTGACACTGCAGATAAGCCGGCGGCCAAAAATAACCGCAGTTGCCGGCACCGTGCGGGCGTGAGAAGCTTCCTCATGCAGGTCCGCGTTTACCAGAATGGAATTGCCATTGGCACCGCCATCCTTGAGCATCTTGACCCACCTATGGGCGTTGCGTTCGGTCCCTTCTCGCCCTCGGATCATTATAATCGCGACAAGCACGCGAATACCATAGAAGGCGACTATATCGATGATAAGGGTCGATCATTGTCAGTGGATGCCGATCAGCATGGTCCTCTCGAAACCGCGTCTTTAGCAATCGAAGACTGGAATGATCCTGAGATTGGAAAACAGCTTACCGTATGGTTTCAGGACGGCGACGATTTTAAATCGCTGTTCTCCACATATGGCGACTACAAGGCATATTACGCTCGATAAGTCATAGCTGCTGTCCGCTGCGGTCGCCCCTCATTTATGGGTTCACATCCTAGCCCGCGCCCGCCGCCGCCGCGCCAACAGCGTCTGGCAACGCAGCGCTCCCGTCTCGTCGCCTCGAACACCGCTCTCGGGCATCTCATCCGACGGAAACGGCGAACTTCTCTTCACTACGGCCGCCATCACCGAGTCACGTTCCGGTGGCCACTCGCGCAACGTAAGCGTCCGGCTTAATCCGATTACTGTCCACCAGTGGAAGGCATTGACCTTCGGCATTCCGCCTCGCACCGTAACGGATGGCAAGCATCCGTAACGCGCTGGCAGCTTCCACTTTTGCGGCAACGCTGTCGTTTGCCACGGCACATGCTGAGCAATCCCGGTCCCCCATCCCCGAAACCTCCGAACCAGTCACCGGGTATCCGTCAGTAGCCGCCGCCGTAGAAGCCTTGCATGCCCGGAGCGATATCGTTTTCACGAGCGAGAACGGATGGATTATCGCTACCGATCGGGCGGCTTACACGATTTGGTCCATCGCTCCCCCGACCTCTCCAGCTTACCCCGCCATTGTGAAGCGACAAGTCACCCCCAAGGGAACTGGATCATCAGTTGTCATGAGCGTGGAGTGCGAAGCGTCAAAGACGGCCTGTGACGACCTCGTTCGAACGTTTTCGCAGATGAACGGGTTTGAAGTACCCAGATAGCCAGTCTCTGCCAGCTCTAAACTACGTTGATGCGTCGTCCTGCCTCAGCGGCCGGAGGCAATGTCGCCGGTAGGTATCGGTGACCAAACCCAGCACTAACTGCAAAACGCGGTTGGCCGGACACCCATCGCCGATACGGGTTAGAACATCGCGCAGCCAAGCTTCGGGATTGACGTTGCTGAGCATGGCAATCTCGACGAGCGTCTAAATCGCGGCAGCGCGTGCGCCGCCCCTGCCCGCCCAAGCGCCACCCGCAACCCGAAACTGCCCCGCTCACCGCTCCCCTACCCGTCCAAAAACCCCGCAATCACCCCCACCGAAGCCGCATCCATCAACGCCGGCGCATGCCCCGCGTCATCCACCACATAAGTCCGGCACCGCTCGCCCATCCGCGAAAATGTCTCCGGCAACAACAAATCACTCTGCGCCCCGCGGATCGCCAGAACCGGCGCGGTTATCGCCTCCCACACCGCCCACATATCCGTATCCGCCGGCGTGCTCGCCAGCAGCGGCACCACCATCGCCGGGTCGAAATGCAGCGTCACCCGCCCATCCTCCCGCACGCGCGAGGAATGGGCCGCCATCGCCGCCCATTGCGCGTCCGTCAGCTTCCCGAACGCCGCATGCACCCGCCGCAGATGCGCTTCGATCCCGGCAACATCGGCACAATCCGGAATATGCCCCACATACCCGACAATCCGTTCCAGCGCCGCCTTCGGCAGAAACGGCCCGATATCGTTGCACACCAGCCGCCGCACCGGATTGCCGGCCGCTGCCGCCACCAGCATGCCGCAGATCCCGCCCAACGACGTGCCGACCCAATCCACCGGCCGCCCGATCTGCGCCAGCAGATGCCCCAGCGCCACCACATAGCTCGGCGGCGCGTAAAGCTCCGGCGCGGCCAGCCAATCCGACCGCCCGCGCCCCGGCAGATCCACGCAGATCACATACCGCCGATCGGCCAGCGCCGCCGCCAGCACGTCGAAATCGCGCGCGTTCCGGCTCAACCCATGCACGCACACCACCGGCGGCGCCGCCGGATCGCCCCAGCAATTCAGCGCCATGCGGTAGAACCGTCCCGCCAACAGATAGCCCACCCACCGCTCAACTGCTTCCACGCCCGCCCCCTTGCCCCGAAACCCCGGTCCTACCCCCGCAGCGCCCGCACCACCATCGTGTCCAGCGCGCTCAAAAACCGCGAGCGGTCCGCCGCCACCATCGCCGCCGGCCCGCCCGTCGCCACGCCCAGCTCGCGCAGATGCGCGCTCACCGCCCGCCCGGCCAGCGCGCCGCCGATATTATCCGCCGTCCACACCCGCCCATGCGACGATAGCGCCGCCGCACCCGCCGCCAGGCAGCGCTGCGCCAGCGGAATATCCCCGGTCACGCACACATCGCCCGGCACAACCCGCTCGGCAATCCAGTCATCGGCCACGTCCGGCCCCTCGCCCACCGTCACCAGCCGCACGAAATCCAGCCCCGGCGGCCGGATCGGGCGCGAGCCGTTACTCACCACCACTACCGCCACCCCCAGCCGTCCCGCCACCCGATACACCTCCTCGCGCACCGGGCAGGCGTCCCCGTCCACGTAAATCGTCGTCAAGATTTGCGCGCGAACCGCGACAGCGCCACCGCATCCTCCGGCCGCTTGGACTGGAAGAACGTGTAATGCAGCGTGATCTCGTGCACGTCGGCGGTGTCGGGGTGCCGCGCCATGTCGGGGTCCACGAAGAACGTCACCGGCATCTGCACATGCTCGCCGGCGCGCAGCCGCTCCTCGTTGAAGCAGAAGCACTGCACCTTCTTGAAATACGGCCCCACCTTGTCCGGCGTCACGTTGAATGTCGCGTGCCCCACGATGTCGTGGTCCGAAGTATTGGTGGCCTCGAAGAACGCCATCGCGTCCTGCCCCAGATGCACCTGCACCGAACGTTGGGAGGGCTCGAACACCCAGGGCAACCCCGGCGCCACCGAGGTATCGAAGAACACCCGCACCACCCGATCCGTCTGCACGGTGCTGCCCACCGCCACACGCTGCGTGGTGCCCCCCGCCCCGGTCACCTGGCAGAATAGCCGATACAGCGTCACGGAATACGAGGTGATGCCGAGCATCACAGCCAGCACGCCCACGAAAGCGAGCACGATCGGTGTCTTGCGCATAGTCTCAGGATAGGGCCGCCGCATCCCGCCAACAGCCCCACGCCCGCAAAAACCTGCCGCCACGCCGCGCAGCGCAGCCCCGCATCACCATCCTGCCACCGTTGCATCCCCGCCACTGGACGAAGCCGCCTCCTGTGCCATATCGCAGTGCAGCAAGTTCGCTGCATCGCAGCACAGCCAGGAGACCCACCATGCTGACTATCGGCGACCAGTTCCCCGCCTTCGACCTCGCCGCCGTCAAGGGCGGCCCGGACGGCCTCAACCTCAAGGATGCCTTCACCCGCATCACCGCTTCCAGCGACGCCGGCAAGTGGAAGCTCGTCTTCTTCTGGCCGAAGGATTTCACCTTCGTCTGCCCCACCGAGATCGTGGCTTTCGACAAGCTCGCGTCGGACTTCGCCGACCGCGACTGCGTCGTCTACGGCGTCAGCACCGACAGCGAGTTCGTTCACCTCAACTGGCGCCTGCACCACGACGAGCTGCGTGGCCTCACCATCCCCATGCTGGCCGACGTCAAGCGCGAGCTGAGCACCGCGCTCGGCGTGCTCGACCGCAACGAGGGCGTGGCGCTGCGCGCAACCTTCCTGGTCGATCCCCAGGGCATCATCCAGTTCGCCAGCGTCAACGGCCTCAATGTCGGCCGCAACCCGGGTGAAGTCATGCGCGTGCTCGATGCGCTGCAGAGCGACGAGCTGTGCCCCTGCAACTGGAACGCCGGCGAGGATTTCCTCCGCCCCGCCGCCTAGCACGCCAAGGAAGGCAAGGGGCTTTGCCCCTTGACCCCAGCAAAGGCGAGCCTTTGAAATCCTAGACTTAAGGAGGGGGGTTTGGGTCTCAGACCCCAACGGGGTCCAGGGGCAGAGCCCCTGGCCTTCCTACACCCACGTCATCGCCCAGCCGGAGACAAGCCATGTCCATCGAAGCCCTCAAGGCCGCCATCCCCGACTACGCCAAGGACATCCGCCTCAACCTCGGCTCGCTGGCCATGGACACCACGCTCACCCCGCAACAGCGCGCCGGCACCTTCATCGCCTCGGCCCTGGCCTCGCGCAACGCCACCGTCACCCAGGCCGTCACCGCCGAATTCGCACCCGCTTTGTCGCCTGAGGCGCTCGCCGCCGCCCGCGCCGCCGCCGCCATCATGGCCATGAACAACATCTACTACCGCTTCACCCACCTCATCGGCGGCGACTACCCTAACCTGCCCGCCCGCCTGCGCATGAACGTCATCGGCAAGCCCGGCGTGGAAAAAACCGATTTCGAACTCTGGTCCCTCGCCGTCTCCGCCATCAACGGCTGCGGCATGTGCATGCAAGCCCACGAGAAAGTCGTCCGCCAGGCCGGCCTCAGCCAGGACCAGGTCCAAACCGCCATCCGCATCGCCGCCACCATCCACGCCGTCGCCGCCACCCTCGACGGCGAGGTCGCTACCCCGGCGTAAATCCAACCTGCCCGCGTGCGTGCGGCGGCGCAAACCTCCCGCAAGCCATCGTCATAATCCGGTGACAGCAACGCTCCCGACGGCATAGCCGCGCTGCGACGGCCCGACGTTACCCGGCCGGTTGCAATCGGGAGTATGTGGAACAATCACGGTCGGCCATGCTACGGCCGTCCCACATCAACGTGGGGCAGCCGAACATGCGCGTGCGATCGATTTGCCTGGCCGCCGGGTTGTCGCTCTCGGCCCTGCCCGGCGCCGCCCCCGCGTCGTCCCTCTCGCCCTTCTACGCGTTCCAGGGATTGCAGGATGGTGCGCAGCCCGCGGCCAATCTGCTCGAATACAACGGCCGTCTCTACGGCACGGCCGCAAACGGCGGCAACTGGGCCAGCGGAACCGTCTTCTCGATCGACCCGGCAACCAACGCCGAGACGACGCTGAGCGCGTTCCAGGGCGGCGCCGACGGCAGCCAGCCCCGATGCGGCCTGATCGCGGTCGGCAACCTGCTCTACGGCACCACCGCACGCGCCGGCCGGCAGGGTGCCGGCACCCTGTTCGCGATCGATCCGGCAACAGGCAAGCGCACAGTCGCCTACAGCTTCACCGGCGGCCTGGATGGCGCCGCGCCACAGGGCGGGCTCGTCGATGTCGGCGGCTCGCTCTACGGCGTCACCGCCGGCGACAGCGGAAGCGCGTCCACACTCTTCCGCTTCAATCCCTCCAGCGGCGTCGAGTCTCCGGCCTACACCTTTCCGGCCGGGACGCACGCGCTGGGTCCGCTCCTGGCAACCGGCACCACCCTGTACGGAACGGCCAACGACACGGTCTTCAGCTTCGATACGGCAACCAGCACCTACACCACGCTGCATAGCTTCGCCGCGACGGGCCCCCACACGCCGTCCGGCGGCCTCGCGCTGGTGTCCGGATTGCTCTACGGCACCCTGTCGGCCACGGGCCAGGCGCCAGGCGGCGGCCTCTACAGCACCAACCCGTCCACCGGCGCCACAACCCTCCTCTTCACCTTCACCGGCAACCAGACCGGCCTCAGCCCGATGGCCGGCCTGATCAGCATCGGCAATCTGCTCTACGGCACCGTCAGCATGGGCGGTTCCGAATCACTCGGCGGCGTCTTCTCGTACGACCTGACGGCCAACACCGAAAAGCTCGTGTACAGCTTCCAGGCGGAAGCCGGCGACGGAGCCACGCCCACAGGCGCGCTCACCGATGTGGCAGGCGCGCTCTACGGCACCAATCAGGCCGGCGGAACCGGCGGCAATCTCGGCACGATCTACAAGATCGACGCTGCGCAGGGCACAGAGCAGATCCTGCATACCTTCCATTACGCCACGCCCACGGTGAACAGCGCATTCTTTCCGTTCGGCGGAAAGCTGTTCGCTGTTTCGTCCAACGGCGGCAGCGCCGGCGTCGGCGACATCCTCTCCGTCGATCCAAAAACCAAGAAAGTCGCCATCGCCTACGCCTTCACCGGCGGCGCCGACGGTGCGACGCCACTGTCGGGCCTGGCCCAGGTCGGAACGTCGCTGTACGGAACCACGTCGGCAGGCGGCGACTCCTTCCACGGCGGCGTCGTCTACGCGTTCTCCCCCGCCACCAACGCCGAACATGTCGTCTATACCGTCACCAGCGGGGCAGACGGCCAGCGCCCGGTCGCCGCCCTCACCCCCGTCGGCAAAACGCTCTACGGCACCACGACACTGAACGGCACCTACGCCAATGGCGTGGTCTTCCGCATCGCGACGGTCGGCGGCAAGGAGAGCACGCTCAACAACAACCGGGCGCTGGGCGGTCCGCGACAGACCTACGATGACGCGACAGCGCTGACCCTGAACAACGGCAAGCTGTTCGGCCTGCGGGCCAACACCCAGGCAATGTTCAGCGTCATCTACGGCGTCGATCTGACGACCCACGCGGAGACGGTGCTGGGCACGCTCGCCGACAGCGTCATGCTCGACACCAACGCCCACCTCTCGGCCTTCGTCGCCGTGAACGGCGTCCTCTACGCAACGACACCGGGCGATACCGCCAATGCCGGCACCATCACCACCCTCAACCCGGCCAGCGGCGCCATCGCCACCGCCTACGGTTTCGAGGGCGGCGCAGACGGCGCCCGGCCCAGCGCGGCGCTGCTCGATGTCGGCGGCAAACTCTACGGATCGACCCTCGCCGGCGGCACGAACAATCTGGGGACCATCTTCGTGTTCGACCCCGCCACGGCCACCAAAACCACGCTGTATTCGTTTACCGGCGGTGCCGACGGCGCAGCACCAGCCGCCGCCCTGGTCGATGTCGCCGGCGTGCTGTACGGCACAACAACGGCTGGCAGCGACCTCAACCGAGGCGCCGCCTTCACCTTCACGCCCTAGCCGCCAACCCGCATTGGATCGGGGGCCCAAGCCCCCCAATCCACCCATCCTTAACCCCGCTCCGGCACATTGCACCCAACACGTGCACCCACCGGAGCCCCTCCTTATGCGCCCCACGCCCATAACCTCGCCGCTGCCGTCATCGTCCTGGCCGCCCTCGCCACCCCCGCCACCGCGGCCGACGTCGCCATTACCGAAGCCAACCAGAAATTCGATCGCGACACCGTCACGCTTAAAGCAGGCGACGCCCTCGTCGTCTCCAACGCCGATGCCGGCGACCACAACCTCAAACTGGTGGACGACGACGGCGACCCGCAGGATGTCGGCCTGCAGAAACCCGGCAAGGTCATCCGCCTCAACTTCCCCAACGCCGGCTCCTACCGCCTGCGCTGCACCATCTCGCCGGACATGCGCGTGCGCGTCGTGGTCAATTAAGGCCCGCCGCCATGCCCGTCCTCTCGCTGCGCACCCGTATCGCCGCCTCCGCCGGCGCCGCCCTCCTCCTGGTCGGCGGCGTCGGTGCCCTGGCCCACACCCAGAACACCCGGCTGGGCGCACTCGCCGTCGGCATCTACGATAACGCCGTGCGCGGCATCAGCTTCGCCACCGAAGCGCAGGTCACCCTCCTGCGCTTCCGCATCGCCCATGCCGGCACCCCGCTGGACGATGCCGCCCGCGGAGAGCTGCAAGCCATCGCCGACCGGCTGGACGTCGCACGCCAGCTCGCCATCACCCCGCGCACCCGCGATGCCGTCATCGCCGCCCACGCCGCCGTGGCCGCAGTGCAATCGGCCGGCGCCCCCGCTCTGGCCGGCGCCGACGAAGCCGCCCGCAAGCTCGTCAACCGCTTCTCGGCCGACGCGCTGGACGTGCGCGACAACGCCGTGGCCCTCGCCGCCAGCAGCCGCCGCGCGCTCGGCGGCGTCATCCTGGGCGCCGCCGGCCTGGCCGCCGCCCTCGGCTGGCTGCTGATCCGCGCCGTCGTCCCGCCCATCCGCCGCGCTTTGCTCGTCGCCACCGCGATCGCCGAAGGCCGGCTGGACAACGCGATCCCCACCACCGGGCGCGACGAGGCGGGCCAGCTGCTCGCCACCCTGGCCCGCATGCAGGCCGCCATCGCCGGCAACCTCGCCCAGATCCAGGCCAGCCGAGAGGCCGAACGCATCGAAGCCGAACAGGCCGCCACCCGCGCCGCCACCCTGGCCAGCACCACCGCCCGCTTCGAACACGAGGTGGGCCAAACCCTGCACGCGCTGGGCGATGCCGCCGCCGGCCTGCGCACCGCCTCGGGCGAGATGACCGGGGCTGCCGAAGACGCCAGCACGCGCGCCACCACGGTGGCCGATGCCGCGGGCCAGACCGCCACCGTGGTGCAAACCGTGGCGGCCGCCACCGAACAGCTCGCCGCCTCGATCCGCGAAGTCGGCGGCAGCGTGGACCGCGCTACCCGCATCATCGGCTCGGCCGTCAACCAGGCGCAGGAAACCGACCGCACCGTGCACGGCCTCACCGGTGCCGCCGACAAGATCGGCGCCATCGTGGACGTCATCCGCAGCATTGCCGCACAAACCAACCTGCTGGCGCTCAACGCCACCATCGAGGCCGCACGCGCCGGCGATGCCGGCCGCGGCTTCGCCGTCGTCGCCAACGAGGTCAAGGCGCTCGCCAACCAGACGGCGCGCGCCACCGACGAGATCGCCGCCCAGATCGGCACCATGCAGGTCGAAACCGGCCACGCAGCCGCCGCCATCCGCGGAATCGCCACCACCATCAACGACGTCAACGCGCTCAGCCTGTCCATCGCCAGCGCCATGGAACAGCAGGGCCACGCCACCGCCGAAATCGCCCGCAGCATCGTCACGGCAGCCGCCGGCACCGGCGAGGTCAGTGGCAATATCGACAGCGTCACCCGCTCGGCCGGCCACGTCCACGCCACCGCCGGCCAGGTGCTGCAAGCCGCCACCGCCCTGTCCGGCCAGTCAGACCGCCTGCGCGCCGAAGTCGGCCGCTTCCTCGACGACGTGCGCGCCGCCTGAAGGGCCGCGCGCCACGCGCGCAAAACCGCTTGCCTTGCCCAACCTTCCCCGCCAACACGCCCCCATGCACCGCGTCCTCTCCGGCATCCAGCCCTCCGGCGTCCCCACGCTGGGCAACTACCTCGGCGCCATCCGCCAATGGGTGGCCCTGCAGCACACCCACGAATGCCTGTTCTGCATCGTGGACCTGCACGCCATCACCACCTTCCAGGATCCGGCAACCCTGCGCGCGCAAACCCTGCGGCATGGCCGCCGCCCTGCTCGCCTGCGGCATCAGCCCCGCCCACAGCACGCTCTTCGCGCAATCGGCCGTCCCCGCCCACGCCCGCCTGGCCTGGATCTTCAACTGCGTCGCCCGCCTCGGCTGGCTCAACCGCATGACGCAGTTCAAGGACAAAGCCGGCAAAGACCGCGAAGCCGCCTCAGCAGGCCTCTACGTCTACCCCAACCTCATGGCCGCCGACATCGCCGCCTACCACGCAACCCGCGTCCCCGTCGGCGACGACCAGCGCCAGCACCTCGAACTCGCCAACGACATCAGCGAGAAATTCAACCACGATTACGGCGTCGCCTTCTTCCCCCGCATCGAACCCCTCATCCTGCCCGAAGCCGCCCGCGTCATGAGCCTGCGCGACGCCACCCGCAAAATGAGCAAATCCGACCCCAGCGACCAAAGCCGCATCAATCTCACCGACAGCCCCGACGACATCGCGCTGAAAATCCGCCGCGCCAAAACCGACCCCGAACCCCTGCCCAGCGAACCCGCCGGCCTGGAAGGCCGCCCCGAAGCCCGCAACCTGGTCGCCATCTACGCCGCCCTGGCCGAGCTCGACACGCCCACGGTCCTCGCCCAGCACGGCGGCAGCGGCTTCGGCACCTTCAAATCCGCCCTGGCCGACCTGCTGATCGACCGCCTCTCCCCCATCGCCGCCGAAACCACCCGCCTCCTCGCCGACGAACCCCACCTCCGCGCCACCCTGGCCGCCGGCGCCGCCCGCGCCACCGCGCTCAGCACCCCCATCGTCGCCGAAGCCGAACGCCTCGTCGGCTTCCTCAGCTGAAGGCAAGGGGCTTTGCCCCTTGACCCCACCAAAGGCGAGCCTTTGGAATCCTTGATTTTACAATGACAATCCGGTCATCAACGTCGCCAGCGTTTCGGGGCACGCTCCCTCATCAAAGTGAACCGTGTTGCCTGGCCGCAAGTCGCGGCCATGCGCGAGGGATCGTCATTGACCGGTCGAGGTACAGAGAGGCTTGGTGATCGGAGCAAATCGACACCGACCCGCTGCCGGTGAAGGTCACCTCAGTCAACCCTGCAAGTGGCAACAACCGTACCTAGACTTCCACCAAACCCGGCCTTTACAATTGACATTGGACATTGTGAAGATCGGCAGCACCTTCAGCCAATACGGCATAGGGCCCTAGGCGTTCACACGGCGGACGCGATTAGCTTAATAAAAGAGATGCGGAATGCCTTCTTCAGCACCTCGAACGCCATACAAGGATTTCACCACACGCCTGAAGCTGTTTATCACGAAGCACCCCGGCTTGATGAACACCACACTAAGCAACATTTTTACAATGCGGCTGATCGGGAACAAAACCCACGGCGACCTCGCGGAGATTGCGATTGCTGAATTTATTAACCAGTATATGTATGACTTTCGGTCCTTGCATGTCGGCAAAGATTTATACAGGGCGAAGTCACAGGAAGAAGACATCACGATCACTAACGAGCTCACAAACGAAAAATTTCCTGTAAGCCTCAAAGCGTATGGGGACGGCCCATTACAGCTATCCACCGACAAGAACAGCTTAATGTATCCTCGCCTTTTGCGAGAGAACGCGGAGGTTATAGAAGGCCCTGCCGTCATAAGTAAAATCTTCGCAGACCCGGCATTCAAAGCTTTTTCAGAGATCAACGTTCTTCCGCTCATTTATGACGAGAAAAAGCAAAAATGTAACATTCTTGTGTTCGACTACGAAATTGCTCGGAGCCAAACGACTAGAATCGAGAGATCTGCAGAGGGTTACGGGCGCAAGCATCCTGTGTTTCGATTTTACGACCGAAGCGGCGACTACATTTGCGAGGTCAGATACGGTGACGCTGCGGCAAATGCACTTCAACGCGGCAAATCCTCTGGCTTGCAAAGCAGACTGGCGCTCGACGTGTTTTTGACGGATTTTCCGGTTCGACGCGCGTATCTCAAGCGTTTGCACGCTCTAATTATGAGGTTGTGTCGAATGACCAGGCAGCGTGGTCAGAGGTGTTGGGCCGATGCTATTTGCAAGGAGGGAAGAAGTCCAACTATTACAATCTAATAAAGCATCTGAACGCGTGCAAACCTGCTGAAGGTTGGTTCAGTGCCCTTTATGGTGGCGATCCAAACATTGTTCGTGCCGAGGGCGATACTGTTAAGTTTCCGTGGCAGTTGCATAATACCAGAAAGTTGGATGCTATTCGCGAGGAGGTAGACAAACTCGCCCTTGATCCGGTTACAAAGTCTGTTGCGATCACCAGCTTGATTTTGGCGCTCGACCAAGTCGACAATACCCTAGGCCATTTTTCTTCCTACCTTCGGGACTGGTCACCTCGCTCTTTTAAGGAGATGGTTTTGAAGGTGCCCGAAATAATCGAAAGTGAGGCCGCTCACCACGTACAGCGGCTCGATGTCCTCGACGCTGCTTCTGAGTGTCAGGCTGAGCTGACCTATTACGACCCACCCTACGGGTCTAACAACGAGAAAATGCCGCCTTCGCGGGTCCGATATTCAGCTTACTACCACCTCTGGACGACGATTTGCCTTAACGATCGACCTGAGGTTTTTGGTAAGGTAAGTCGACGGAAGGACAGCCGAGATACAATCGCCGGGTCTCGGTTCGAAGAATTTCGTAAAGGCGACACTGGCCGTTACTTGGCTGTCGAAGCCATCCACGGTCTACTAAGGCATACTCCATCTAAACACATAATCCTTTCCTATAGCTCTGGCGGCAGGGCAACTGCAGCAGAGCTGAATGAAGTTTTGAAGGAGACCGGGGAGCTAAATCATGTCATTGAGATCGATTATAAAAAGAATGTTATGGCCGGCATGACGTCGACCAATGAATGGTTGCGCGACGCTCAGGAGCCATGTCGCGAATTTCTTTTTCTTTTAAAGAAACATTGCTAGGCCAAGTGCGTGAAGATACTACTAAGCGCATTAGTCCAACATTCATGGGTCTATGTTCGTATGCCCGAGTGACCCGGTCATGTTGGTCGCATAGTTTTGCAAAAATCGCCCAGTGTCACCAACACTTAAGTTGCTTGCAGCCGGACCGGCTTTTCCCTTTCCTGCAACCACCACTTGCCTAACCGCCCCGAAAACCCCACCAACCCACCATGCCAACCGTCAAATACCGCGCCGTCCACCCCAACCTGCACCCCCGCCGCACCCAGCTCAGCGTCCCCGGCTGGGCCGGCCAACCCGACCCGCGGGCCAACGGCTCGCACGAATACCCCTGGCACTGCATCCCGTTCTCCGAAGCCGCCCGCAACGGCCTCGAACTCTGCTTCCCCTACGATCACGAACTGCACGTCAGCACCCGCCAGGGCGCGCTCGTCTTCGAAGGCGTCTTCGACGAACCGCTCGTCCCCGGCGCACAGCTGCCACCCTTCCGCAGCTTCGGCCGCGAATACTACACCTATCAAATACTCATCGACATGAAAGTGGACGACCCGCACGCCATCAAGGTCGAAACCCACCCCAGCTTCTACACCGACCCTACCGGCACCGTGCCCATCGCCGTCCCGGCCATCATCCGCGCCTGGTGGCCGATGGTGTTCTTCGTCGTCTTCAAATCGCCGCTCGAAGGCCAGACGCACATCTTCCGCCCCGGCGCCCCCTTCATGCTCGTCACCACCGTCCTGCCCGACGACAAGATCGAGCTCGCCGCCATGACTGAGGACGAAGCCGCCGAACGCGAGCTGCAATCGCGCCGCATCTACGCCAGCCGCAACACCCTCTCGGCCGACACGCAATGGACGTCGTCCACCAACACCGTCTTCGACGGCACCTACCGGCGCATCTTCGGCGCCGCCAAATCCGCGAAAAACACCTGAGGCGCAGCCCGGCACCCAAGCCGGGCCGCACCCCCCGCCACTATTGCTGCGGCGGCACCACCACTACGGCGGCATGGTGGTGATGATGGTGGTGGTGATGGGCATACGGCCCGCCCTCGGGCGCTACCACCACCACGTGCCGGTGCCGGCGATGGTAGCGGTGATACTGGTGATGATGATGGT
This sequence comes from uncultured Alphaproteobacteria bacterium, assembly GCA_963751795.1. Lineage (GTDB taxonomy): Bacteria > Pseudomonadota > Alphaproteobacteria > Acetobacterales > Acetobacteraceae > BOG-908. The sequence continues at coordinate 103,148 of CAVVVI010000003.1, read as the reverse complement.
GGTGGTGGTCATGGTACTGCACCTCCTGCACCCCACCCTCAGGGGCCGCCTCCGGCACGCTCCCCGGATCGACCTGCGCCGAAGCGCGCCACAAAGCCGCGGCATTCGGAATGGGCTTGAGCAGGTCGGCGTAGGACGAAGCCTGCAACGCCGCCGCATAATCCAGCGGCGCCGCCTGCGCCCCCGGCGCCATCCCCGCCAGCGCTCCCACGGCGCCCAGCAGGCCAGCCACGGTCTTGTCCATGCACGCTCTCCTTGATGTCCACTCCCCGCAACGCACGCCCCACCCTCGCGTTCAACAATCCCGCACCACAGCCGCCACCCTGCACGCCGGCTACGACGCCCCACCCCCACCCGCCCCCGCCCGCTGACCCGGCCAGAACGCCCGGCCCGCACGGCGGCGGCCACCCGCGCGCCCGCGGCGGCCCCGGCACGCCGCATCGCCCACCCACCCTCACAACCCACCCCCCGCACAACCACATCCCCGCACGCACACCCAGGCCAACCCATGCACGCTTCCCACCCCGCCCCTGATGCCTCCGATTGAAGTGGCCACCGCGCCCGATGGTACCCTCACCTATCTCGTGGCCCACCTCCCCGGCGAACTGCCCCCCGTCCGCAGCCGCGATCTCGCCGCCGCCTGGGATGCCGCCCGCCACGCCGCCCAATCGGCCAGCTGGAGCACGGCGCGCGCCTTCCGCTTCCGCGCGCCCGATGGCGGCAGCACCTGCCTCGCCTTGCGCGATGCCGACGCCCAGTGCTGGGCCGGCGCCGTGGACCACGCGATGGGCCTGCACACCCGCACCGGCCTGTCCACCTGCCTGCGCCTGCTGGCCCTGATCGACCTGCTGGCCCGCGCCCCCTGGGCCGCCGGCCTGGTCGGCCGCACCCGCCACGCCGCCCTCTCGCCCGCGCTGCTCAGGCTTGCGGCCGAAGCCCGCCTGAACGATGACGCACGCTTCGACGAGGCAGGGTTCCGCGCCCGCCTGCAGGCCACCCCCCCAGGAGCCCCATCGCCATGATCAACCCGCCTCGCACCCGCCCGGCCGCCCCCATCCGGCGCCGCCCCCGCCGTCTCGCCCCCGCCGCGGCCGCCTCCCTGGCCGCCCTGGCGCTCGCCGCCTGCAGCTTCCCCGGCCCGCAATCGCCGGCCGAACGCGAAACCCTGCAAGGCTGCCGCTCGGAAGCCGACCGCGTCTACGCGGCCCAGAACCGCTACCAGATCTCCGAACGCGACACCCGCGACACGCCGTTCTCCGGCAGCGGCCAACCCACCACCCCGTCCGACGGCCTGGCCGACGAGTACAGCCATCAAACACGCGTGGACGATTGCGTCCGCCACCAGGGCGCCAGCGAGACGGCCCCGCCCGCCACCACCGCACCCGCCGCCTCGCCGGCCCACGGCGTCGGCAACACCCCCTAAACCCCCAGCCCAGGAACCCAGCCATGAGCCGCATCATCCGCACCGAGCCCAGCGCCATCCTCGCCCGCGCCGTCGAATATCACGGCTTCGTCTTCACCCAGGGCCTGGTCGCCCGCGACACCTCGCTCGACATCGTCGGCCAAACCCGCGACGTGCTCGCCCAGCTCGACGAGCTGCTCGAGCTGCACGGCACCGACAACACCCGCATCCTGCAGGCCCAGATCTGGCTCAAGGATATAGCCGACCGCACCGCCCTCAACGAGGTCTGGGCCGCCTGGCTGCCCGCCGGCTGCGCCCCCGCCCGCGTTGCCGTCCAGGCCGCCTTGGCCGACCCGGCCTACCTGGTCGAAATCATGGTCACCACCTGCAAATAGGCGTTGTGGCACCCGCGCCACGCGCCGGCACAATCGCCACACAAAAATTACACACTGTTTCAATTTCGGAAAAAACCGCGGTTTTAGGACAACAAACCTAAAACCAGCCCACACGCACAACCCGAAACCGCCTAATGCATGCAGAAATCGCTGAGCCGTGATCTAATCGGTTGCCAGGGTTGCACCGGCGTTGTTACCGATTTCTCCGCCTTTGGTGACTGATGACGGAGTTTGCATGTTCGCTGGCGGGAAAAGCCTCACATTGTTGATCGCTATGGTTGCAGGCACCGCCCTGGCCGGCGCCAGCCCCGCCGCCGCTCATTACCGCCACCACGGCTGGGCCCGCCACACCGCCCGCTACGCCAACGAAGCCAACCCCGCCCGCGTCATCCAGTGCGTCGCCTTCGCCAAGCAGGATGCCGGCATCGAAATCTCCGGCAACGCCCGCGACTGGTGGTCCAACGCCGCCGGCATCTACCAGCGCGGCAGCCGCCCCGAATCCGGCAGCGTCCTCAGCTTCCGCCCCAACGGCCGCATGCCGCTCGGCCACGTCGCCGTCGTCTCCGGCATCCAGGACAGCCGCACCATCGTCATCGACCAGAGCCACTGGAACAGCAACGGCATCGCCCGCGACATCGAGGTGAAGGACGTCTCCGAAGACAACGACTGGAGCGCCGTCCGCGTCCAGCTCGGCCATGGCGGCGCCTTCGGCAGCATCTACCCCACCCACGGCTTCATCTACCCGCGCCCCGATGCCGGCACCCTGGTCGCCAACGTCACCCACGCCCCGATGCCGGTGCTCGACCCGGCGCCAGCCGATCTGCGCGCCCGCCGCCGCCACGCCGCGGCCCTCGAAGTCGCCGAAGCCCCCGAACCGACCCGCCCGCTGGACCTCACCCCAACCAGCGCCCTCACCTTCGACGCGCCTAGCCGCGGTCTCCGTTAATTCCGAATAAGGCCAGGGGCTCTGCCCCTGGACCCCGTTGGGGTTTGAAACCCCAAACCCCCAATTCCTAAGTCTTGGATTTCAAAAGCTCGCCTTTGATGGGGTCAAGGGGCAAAGCCCCTTGCCTTCGCTCTCGGCGAACCAAAGCAAAAAAGGCGTGGCTAAGCCTGCGTATCCACACCCACGGCAGCGTCGCCCTTGGCCACCACCACCATCGCCGGCCGCAAAAGCCGCCCGTTCAATGTCCACGCCCGGCTCCAGGACTGCACCACCGTGCCCGGCGCATGCTCGGCACTCGGCTGCTCGGCCATCGCCTGGTGCAGATTGGCGTCGAACGGCTTGCCCACCGGATCGTCGGCCACGATGGCGTTGCGCTCCAGCAGCGCCACGAAGCTGCGCTCCACACCCTCGAACCCGTCGCGCAGCTTGGTCACGATCTCCGGCTCGCCGGGCGCCTGCGCCGGCAGGCTGGCCAACCCGCGCCGCAGATTTTCCGCCGCCTCCACCACGTCCTTGGCAAATTTCTGCACGGCGAACTGCCGCGTCTCATCCACCTCGCGCTTGCCGCGCGCACGGATGTTCTGCGCCTCCGCCTCGGCTCGCATCCAGCGATCGCGCATGTCGTCGCGCTCGGCCTCCAGCTCGGCAATCCGCCGCGCGGCCTCGCTCATCAGGGCATCGGGCCCGGCCTGCGCGCCGGCCGTCTCGGTGTGTTCAGACGATTCGCTCATGGCCCGCAGGTAGGCGATCCGCCAACACGCGACAAGAGCCCCGCCGCCGCTTCACCCCGGGGCCCAACCAACACGCCAGCCGCCAAGCCCACCTCAGGCCACCCGCGTGCGCACCCGCGCCATCACCAGCCGCCCCGGCACCCGGTAATCCACCCGCCAGCTCACCCGCGCCGTCCGCCCCGGCCCCACCGCCTCCCAGGCCAGAAACACCAGCGCACCCAGCGCCAGCAGCACCAGCAGCGGTATCACCACGCGGATCACCTCCTGCTGCAGCGTCAGCGGCGGTGGCGGCGGCGCCTGCGTCGGCAACGCCGCCACCACGCCCCGGCGCATCGGCACCACCACATGATGCGGTCCACGCACCAGCTCGGGGTCGGTGCTCGGCCATAGCAGCCACTCGGCCCCCAGCAGCGCCAGCAGCCCCACCGCGGCCGCCACCACCGTCGCGAGCCCTGCCTGCACGGGCGCCCGGTCGCGCCGCCGCCCGCTCCGCCGCCGCCGCTCGCCCTCGGGCCGCTCCGCCGTCGGCCGCTGCCGGTAGCCGTCGCGGATCCGCCCCACCGTCGGCACCACCATGTAAGCCGGTGCGGCAACCTCCACCGGTGCCGCCTCCAACGCCGCCGCCTCCTGCCCGCCGCGATACGCCAGGCTCGCCGCATAGGCCCGCAACGCGTCGGTCCCCTCCACCACGATATACCCCGGCGCCCGCGCCAGCGCCGCATCCAGTTCGGCCCGCGAACGAACGCGCGCGGCGCGGAAATACTTCAGCACATGCCAGAAACGACGGATCATGCCGCGCCTTTACACGCTCCCACCGGATCGAAGAAAGACCCTCCCGCACCGCCCGGCGCGAAGGTCGCCCCCCGGCCCGCCGCCCAGCCTGCCCACCAAGCGCCCGAATACACCCGTAGCCAAAAACCCAGCTTAAGGCTGCACATTTCCCGGCGCACGCCAAAACACCCTGCTTTCTGCTTGCAGAAATGAAACTGCCCACGCCAACATCGAGCACCCGGCGCGGTTCCGCACCACGCCGCCGGGCCCCACGGAGGCAACGCCCATGCGTGTCCGCACCCCGCCTTTCCTGTCCGCCCTCGCATCCCTCGCCGCCGCCGCACTCCCCGCCGGCCCGGCCCACGCCAGCACGCAGCCCGCGCCCGGCAACTACGTGCTCACAAGCTACGTCACCGCCGCCGACCCAGCCTGCGTCATCCCGAAAGGCACCTACCTGTCCGGCGTCTACAATTACCCCGGCCCCGGCAAAACCGGCGCCGCCGCCCGCGTCTTCATCAACGCACCCGGCGTCAACAGCATCGAGCTGTTCAGCTACATCCCAGCCACACCGCCCGCCGGCGCCACCACCTGGTCGGGGCAATACGTGCAAACCTTCCTGCCCGGCGGCGCCGCGGTCACCGGCACGTTCGCCTACACGATCCAGTATATCGACAGCCGGTCCTTCGTGGATACCGCCACCTACAAAACGGTCGTCAACAACGTCACCTGCAACACCCAGGCGCAGGAAAGCCACGTGCTGGTCAAACCCTAGCCGAGCAGCTGCCCGATCACCCGCGCCGTATAATCCACCACGGGAATGATCTTGCCGTAATTGATCCGCGTGGGCCCGATCACCCCGATCGCGCCCACAATCCGGTCCGCCGCATTGCGCGCCGGCGCCACGATCATCGACACGCCGGTGCTGCCGAACAGCGCGCTCTCGGCGCCGATGAAGATCCGCACGCCATCGGATTGCTCGGCCAGCTCCAGCAGCCGCAGCATCGTCTCCTGCGTCTCCAGCCGGTCGAACAGCACCTGGATCGCCGCCAGATTGGCAATCTGCGTCACATCGGCCAGCAGCCGGCTCTGCCCACGCACGATCAGGCTGCCGCCGCGCGCCGAAGCCGCCGTCCACGTCGCCAGCCCCGCCTCCACCACGCCGGCCGCCAGCAGATCCAGCTGCCCGCGATCCTGCGCCATCTCCTCGGCCACGGTCCGCCGCAGCTCGGCCAGATTGCGCCCCGCCGCCCGCGCATTCAGGTAGTTGGCCGCCTCCGTCAGCGCCGAAGGCGGCAGCCCGGGCGGGATCTCGATCACCCGGTTCTCCACCTGCCCGTCAGCCGCCACCAGAATCACCAGCGCCCGCCCCGAACCCAGGCTCGCGAACTCGATATGCTTGATCGCCCCGTCCGATTTCGGCGCCAGCACCATGCCGGCCGCCTGGCTCAGTCCGCTCAGCATCGCCGAGGCATCCGCCAGCGTGTCCTGCAGGCTGCGCCCATGCGCGGCGAGCTGCCCGCTGATCGCCTGGCACTCGTCGTCCGTCAGCTCGCCGAACTGCAGCAGCCCGTCCACGAACAGCCGCAACCCCCGGTCCGTCGGCAGCCGCCCCGCACTGGCATGCGGTGCGAACAGCAGCCCCGCCTCGGTCAGGTCGGCCATCACGTTGCGGATCGTCGCCGGCGAAAGCGCGATCGGCAGCCGCCGCGCCAGCGTCCGGCTGCCCACCGGCTCGCCGGTGCCCACATACTGCTCCACGATCTCGCGCAGCACCGCCGCGGCACGCGGGTCCAGCCCAGGGGGCAACGTCTTCAACGGATGGTCCATCGTATGGATTCAGTGCGGCCCTCGGCCAGAAGGCAAGCGGTTTTCCACACCACCCTTGCCCTGCCCGCCCGCCGACCCCAGCGCTCCCCGTACCCGATCCGCAAAAGAAACGCTTGCCTCGCCGGCCCGCGCCTGCCCTAGGCTCCGCGCCACCATGCCCCTCACCCGCCGAACCCTGCTCGCCACCGCCCCCGCTACCCTCGCCCTCGCCACCCCCGCCCTCGCCACCCCCGCTGCAACCACCCCCGACCAACCCGCCCCCTGGGCGCAAACCCTCACCACCCGCGCCGCCGCCCTGCCCGGCCCCGGCCTGCTCGCCTCCTACGACACGGCCGGCGCCCCACCCGACTTCGCCCAAACCCAAACCACCTGCGCCTACACCTACGACAACGCCGTCGCCGGCCTGGCCCTGCTCGCCGCCGGCAACACGCAAGCCGCCACCCGCATCGCCGACGCCCTGGCCCACGCCCAGGCGCACGACCGCACCTACACCGACGGCCGCCTGCGCAACGCCTACCGCGCCGGCCCCACCCAAACGCCCGCCGCCCTGCCCGGCTGGTGGAACCAGCAAGCCGCACGCTGGACGGAGGATGCCTACCAGGCCGGCACCGCCACCGGCGTGCTGGCCTGGGCCATGCTCCTCTGGTCCGCCCTCGGCCCCGCCTACCGCGCGCCCGCCTTGCGCGCCGCCGACTGGATCGAAGCCAACACCCGCACCCCGCACGGCTATGCCGGCGGCGTCCTCGGCTTCGAACCAAACCCGCAGCGCCTCACCTGGGTCAGCACCGAACACAACACCGACTGCGCCGCCGCCTTTTCCGGCCTCGGCCGCCCGGCCCAGGCCGCCCACGCCCGCGCCTTTGTCGAGAGCATGTGGCAACCCGGCGAGGGCCGCTTCGCCACCGGCCTCACGCCGCAGGGCACGCTCAACACCCACTCGGCACTCGATGCCAACCTCTGGCCGCTGCTGGCCCCCAACCCGCTCCCGGCCTGGCAACGCGCACTCGGCTGGGTGCTCACCCGCCACGGCCTGCCCGCCAACGGCCCCGCCGCCTCCATGGACGGCGTGGATTTCAACACCGATCGCGACGGCATCTGGTTGGAAGGCACCGCCATCACCGCGCTCACCTTGCGCCAGGCCGGCCAGCCCGCCACCCGCATGCTGGCCACGTTGCGCGCCAACACCGCGCCCTCCGGCCTCATCTACGCCAGCACCACCCCGGTGCTCACAACCGGCCTGTCCACCGGGCTCGACACCAACGCACCCGATTTCCTGTACTACCGCGTCCCCCATCTGGCACCCACCGCCTGGGCCGCCCTGGCCCAGTCCGGCCACAACCCCTTCCCGGCGTAGCGCCGCCCCCCCACCAGGCCAGCCCCATGAAGATCCTCTACAGCCACCGCATCAACTCGCATGACGGCCAGGGCGTGCACATCGAAGAGCTGGTCCGCGCCCTGCGCCAGGCCGGCCACGAGGTCACCATCGTCGGCCCCAGCTTCTACGACGCCGCCCAGTTCGGCGCCGAAAGCACCACCATCGCCCGCCTGCGCCGCCTGCTGCCCGGCCCGCTCGGCGAACTCGCCGAGCTCGCCTACAACATCCCCGCCTATCGCCGCCTGCACGCCGCCTGGCGCAGCATGCAGCCCGACATCGTCTACGAACGCTGCAACCTCTATTTCCTCGCCGGCGCCTGGCTCGCCCGCCGCCACGGCGTCCGCCTGCTGCTCGAAGTCAACTCGCCGCTCGCCGACGAACGCCGCAAACACGGCAACCTCCGCCTGGCTGCCCTGGCCCGCCGCCTGGAAGCCTACACCTGGCGCAGCGCCACCCACGTCCTGCCCGTCACCCACGTGCTGGCCGAAATCCTCACCCGCGCCGGCGTCGATCCCGCCCGCATCACCGTCATCCCCAACGGCATCGATCTCGCCCGCTTCCCACCCCGCGCCGCCTCACCCGACAGCCAAACCGTCACCCTCGGCTTCGTCGGCTTCGTGCGCGCCTGGCACGGGCTGGACCACGTGATCAGCGGCATGGCCGCCGGCCCCACCCACACCAGGCTCACCATCGTCGGCGAAGGCCCCGCCATCCCCGATCTGCAGGCACTCGCCACCAGCCTCGGCATCGCCCACCGCATCGCCTTCACCGGCCTGCTGCAACCCGCCGAAGTCGCCGCCACCGTCGCCACCTTCGACATCGCCCTGCAACCCAGCGCCACCCCCTACGCCTCGCCGCTCAAAATCTTCGACTACATGGCCGCCGCCTGCGCCATCGCCGCCCCGGACCAACCCAACATCCGCGAAATCCTCACCCACGAAAAAACCGCCCTGCTCTTCACCCCCGACCAACCCACCGCCCTCTGGACCGCCGTCGAACGCCTCATCGCCAACCCAACCCTCCGCCAATCCCTAGGCACCGCCGCCCGCACCCAACTCGAATCCGCCAACCACACCTGGTCCGGCAACGCCGCCCGCGTGACCGCGCTGGCTGCCGCGCCGTAGCCGCTGCGTCACTGCGATGCTTGAACACACAGTTTTAGGGCGGAGCTTCCGTAGGATAACAGTTTCTTAACACAAGACTTCCCAGCGAAATTTCCGAGATCGTTCCAACACCGCACATCAATTCATCCGCGTCGAGCCGCATTAAGTAGTTTCTAAATTTGTTGGGGTAAAAACATAGCAGAGATATGCCGCCGTGAAATTGCCCGCCATTAACGATAACGCCTACGATATATTCGTTGCCAAACGGATTGATACTATTTCCACATAGCGCACCCGAAAAGGGTATCTTCAGTCCTACGTAGGGCTCAAAAAGCTTCTCCGCTTGGAGAGGGTTCGCCTTAAGAAACGAGGAGAAATACGTCACGTCTTTTTGTGTAAACTCGTTGCAATCATATGCAGCTTGGGTCGGCAATCCGACAGCTTGAATAACGATCGAAGACGAACTTTTCGGTTTCTCGCTGATAAGGCTCTTTGAAGTTTCTGCGGACATCGACGACGATGTTGCAGGTGCAACATAGGTCTTGGAATTCGCGCGTTCAGACCCCGAGCGCTTGAGAGCAACGTACAAAAGGCCGATACCTACAGACGTGAATAGAACCGTGACATAGAGTGGAGGCGTACCTTCGAGGTACTCTGTCACAACATGCACCCAACTAGTGTCATTACTCGCAGAGTGAGCGGCCAGAAAATCCGCATAACCACCTAAGTCAAGGGCGCGAGCCGCAGACCGAGCGAATTTATTTACATATGGAGCCAGACACAGAGCGCCACCGAGCCAACCCACCAGTCTTTTTCCGAGTCGCATTCATACGACACTACCCAGAATCCTTATGATGCTCAAATCTGAAAGACCGTCTTAGTGGCCAGGGAACATCCAGGTAATCACAACCCAAGATCACGTTATAAGGCTAGGACGAAGTGTTATAATCGTGCTGCACACTTCAGCAGCACAAACGCTAGACTTAGTTCGGCCACTCCAAACCCACTCCAAACCCACTCCACACCCACCCCTACCCCCGCATCCCCAAAGCCCGCGCATAAACCACCCGCCGCGCCACCCCCGTCGCCGCCGCCACACCCGCCACCGCCTCACGCACGCTCATCGTCCGCAACGCCGCCGCCAGCAACGCATCCACATCCGCCTCGCCCACCGCCGCTGCCGCCTCGGCCGGCCCCACCACCACCGTCACCTCGCCGCGCGCCGCATGCGCGCCATACCACGCGGCCAGCACGCCCAGCGTGTCGCGCCGCACCTCCTCGAACCGCTTGGTCAGCTCGCGTGCCACCGCCGCCGGCCGCGCCGCGCCAAAAGTCGCCGCCAGATCGGCCAGCATCTCGCCCAGCCGGTGCGGCGCCTCGTACCACACCAGGGTCGCCGCCAACCCCGCCTGCTCGGCCGCCCGCAGCCGCGCAAACCCCGCCAGCCGCGCCGCCTGCCGCGGGGCCGCAAACCCCATGAACAGGAACGGATGCGGCGGCAGGCCCGACAGCACCAGCGCCGTCACCGCCGCATTGGCCCCCGGGGCGGCCTCCACCCGATGCCCCGCCGCAATCGCTGCCCGCACCAGCCGGTAGCCGGGGTCGCTCACCAGCGGCGTGCCGGCATCCGATACGAGCGCCACCCGCCCGCCAGCCGCCAGCCGCGCCAGCACCTCGCCGGTCCGCGCATCCTCGTTGTGCTCATGCAACGCCGCCGTGCGCGCCGCCACGCCGTAATGGCCCAGCAGCCGCGCCGTCATCCGCGTGTCCTCGCACAGCACCAGATCGGCGCCCCGCAACGCTGCCAGCCCCCGCAGCGTCATATCGCCTAGGTTGCCGATGGGGGTGGAAACCAGCACAAGTCCCGGCGCAGCCGCTGCCGCATCATCCATCGCATCGTCAGGGAGCGACACACATGCTTCACCAAGCATCGGGGCCTCACCCAGCATCGGGGCCTCACCCCCAGCGGCCGAATCATCCGGCATCAAAGCTTCGTCCGGCATGGGGCCTACTCGCATCCGCGCTGCTGCTGTCCGCCTGCGTGCAGGCGCCGCCAGGGCCGCCGGCGCCCCCGCAATTCAGCGTGGCACCACCGCCCGCCCAGCCGCAAGGCCCGCGCCGCCTCGCTCTCCTGCTGCCCCTCTCCGGCCCCAACGCCGCCACCGCCATCACCATGCAGCAGGCCGCCAGCCTGGCCGCCTCGGCCGCCGGCGCCCCCCCGCTCGATATCCGCGATACCGGGGGCGATCCCACCCGCGCCGCCGCCCAGGCCCAGGCCGCCATCGCCGCCGGCGACCTCATGATCCTCGGCCCCCTCACCGCGGCCGAAACCCAGGCGGTCGCCGCCGTCGCCACGCCCGCCAACATCGCAATCCTCTCCTTCAGCTCCGATCCCGCCATCGCCGCGCCCGGCGTCTGGCCGCTCGGCGTCACGCCCGATCAGCAGATGCGCCGCCTGGTCGCCGCCGCCCGCGCCGAAGGCCGCCAGCACCTCGCCGCCCTGCTGCCCGAAGGCTCCTTCGGCGACGCCCTGCAAACCGCGCTGGTCGATGCCGCCAGCCAGGCCGGCTTCGAACCCCCCAACATCCAGCGCGGCGGCGGCGATACCGGCAGCGCCGACGCCGCCCTGCGCTCGCTCACCAATTTCGAAGCCCGCCAAGGCGAAATGCAGGAACACATCCGCGCCATGCGCGAGAGCACCGATCCGGCCTCCCGCCAGCAGGCCGCCATCCTCGCCGCCCAGCCCAGCGCCCCGCCACCCTTCGATACGCTGGTGCTGGCCGCCAACGGCGAAGCCCTGCGCCGCCTGGCCGACCGCCTGCCCGCCTACGATGTCGCCGCCCCGCAGGTCCGCCTGCTCGGCCCCAGCTACTGGGCGCAATCGGCCCAGCACCTGCACAAGCTCGCCGGCGCCTGGTACGCGGTGCCCGACCCCACCCAGCGCAGCGCCTTCACCGCCGCCTTCCAGGGCAAATACGGCTTCGCACCCCCCGCTATCGCCGATATCGCCTTCGACGCCACGCTGATCGGCCGCGCTCTGGCCGAAGACCACGACTACTCCGCCACCGCGCTCACCAAGCCCGACGGCTTCTCCGGCGTGGACGGCGCCCTCGTCCTCCTGCCCGACGGCCACGTCCGCCGCGCACTCGCCATCTACGAAGTCGGCACCGGCCTCATCAGTCCCGCGCCCACCGACCTGTCCTCGCCCGCCTCCTAGGCACCAGCCGGCCGGGTGCGGTGCCCGGCCGGCCCACCGCCTCACCACCCCGAACCACGCCGCGCTCCCACCCGATCCGGACACCACCGCATGCTCCGCATCACCGCCGCCCTCGCCGCCACGCCCGCCGCCGCCTTCGCCATCCTCGCCGCCACCGGCCAGCTCGCGCTGCGCCCCGCCGCACTGGCCGCCGCCGCCACCACGCTCGCCGCCCTCCTGCTCGCCCGCCTCTGGTCGCGCGACCTGCGCACGCTCGCCCACCGCCTCCATCTGGCCGGCACCGGCGCCCCCTCGCCCCGCCCGCCGCCACGCGCGCTCAACCGCGCCATCCTCACCGAAATCGACCACATCTCCGCCACCCTGCGCGAACAGTCCGCCCTGCTCGACCGCATGCTCCGCGCCGAAGCCTCCATCGTCGAACGCCTGCCCGACCCACTGCTGCTCCTCGGCCTCGATCGCAGCGTACGCCGCGCCAACGCCGCCGCCCGCGCCGCCTTCGGGGAAGACATGGGCGCCGTCCTGCGCCACCCCGAACTGCGCGCCGCCATCGACCGTGCCGCGGCCGCCGGCCCCGCCGCCGTCCCGCAATGGGCCGATCTGCGCATCCCCGTCCCCGTAGCCCGCGAAGTCCAGGCCATGGTCACCGCGCTCGACTCACCGCTCGCCGGCGGCGCCGGCATTCTCGCCGTCCTCTCCGACCGCACACGCGAACGCGCCGTCGAACGCATGCGCGCCGACTTCATCGCCAACTCCAGCCACGAACTCCGCACGCCGCTCGCCAGCCTCATCGGCTTCATCGCCACGCTGCGCGGCCCCGCCGCCGACGATCCCCCCGCCCAGGCCCGCTTCCTCGCCATCATGGCCGAACAGGCCGAACGCATGAGCCGCCTGATCGACGATCTCCTCCACCTCTCGCGCGTGGAGATCACCGAGCACCTCCCGCCCGCCGACCAGGTGGACATGCACGGCGTCGCCGAACGCATCCTCGCCGGCTTCCAGCCCGCACTCGCCGCCCGCCACGTCCATATCGATTTCCGCGCCGACCCGGCCCTGCCCCCGGTCCTGGGCGATACCGACCAGCTCGAACAGGTCGCCGCCAACCTGCTCGACAACGCACTCAAATACGGCCGCGACGGCGGCACCATCGCCCTCACCCTGGCCGCCGCCCCGCCCGACCCCCGCTACCCCGCCCGCCCCGGCCTGCTCCTCGCCGTCAAAGACGACGGCCCCGGCATCCCCCGCCAACACCTCCCCCGCCTCACCGAACGCTTCTACCGCGTGGACGCCAGCCGCTCACGCGCCGTCGGCGGCACCGGCCTCGGCCTGGCCATCGTCAAACACATCATCAACCGCCACCGCGGCGTCCTCCTCATCGACAGCGAACCCGGCACCGGCGCCACCTTCACCATCTGGCTCCCCACCACCTGACGCAACGTGTCGCCATCAGCAAAATGAAACTCGCGAACCGTGCAGATCGAAACTAGGATTGCCTCTTCCCGAAACTTGGCTGTTCTCCTTCGAGAAAAGACGATCGTGCGTCAATCTGATTGACCCATTATCAAGTCCAGAGCAGGTCGATAGAGGAACGGAACCCACCAAGTCGAGCCTGTGGACGCCTTCACTTCTTTGAAAAATCCTACGTCCGCTAATTGGCTAGCTAGTCTCGCCGCCTCGGGCTCCGAAACAGCCCATAAACTAGCCAAATGGCAGGTTGTCTGCTCTGATTTTTGCTTTTTCAGCTTTTCGATGTACGGCATCAAAGGTGGAAATTCTGCGTAAAGAGTAAGCTCCAGACGTGCCTTCGAGACTGCTGGCAGCGCCTCTTTAAAGGACGCCTGCTCAAATAGGCGGTTGTCACTCGGCTCCGGCATGCGAAGCTCCAAACGTCTAATCTGTTTGTCACGAAGCTCGTTGAGGAAATGGATCAACTCTCTAGGAGCGTTGTTTCCAGATGCGTCTTGCGTTCGCCCAAGAATCCACTTGAACGTTTGCGGCTTATTGGGTCCTAACTCAACCTGATCGGGAAATACGGCCTTCATCAAATTTTGCTGACTGGAAAAGTCAGCCAGTGTTCGGTCCGGCGCGACATTATAGAAGTCCGAAATTTCCTGGTTGGAGAGGAGTTCTGCGAACCGTGAGATTCATGAGACTGTCGTCATTCCACTCAATCGTAAGGCTTCGCTCAATATGGCTTGCCTCACGCAGCCCCGCCGAAATCTGTCGCCAGATGTCGGAACGTAGAAAAATCTTTAATTGGACTTTTGGATAACGTCTCACATCGAGATAGCATTTGAAGAGTGCCCGCAGGGCGTCAGCCTCCAAGCCAGGCCTGTCTGCGAATGCCACGTCCAAGCGATCAAGGCAGATCCACAAAGCATATCCTGCGTCCTCCAATGCGTTGTTGGCCACCTGGAACATGTCATTTAGCGACATTACCCCAGCCCTCGCCTGTGCCGCAGTAGGCTCCTTTAAAGAGATCTTCCCTCCAAGCCCCGTAGGAAGGCCAGTAGTGGGGTCAAGATTAATGGACGCTTCTATTGCCGACAGCCTACGAACGTAGTCGAGAGAATATCTCAGAACCTTGCTTAGACTGGATCCAGCCTGCAACAAATCAGCGTCCTCTAATCTCTGAAGCAATGTCGCGACATTATGAGACGAGTACCCCAGTTGCTTGATCTGTTCAGCAGCTATGCAAAGTATGTACAGCTTCCAAAGATCCACAAACTCAGACTGTGTTTTGGGAGGATCACTGGAAATGTCTTTGAAGGCTGGGGCACCTTGAGGGTTTTCAGCCGGAACCACCAGTATTTGTCGATCAAACAATTCATCCTGACTGTCCAGTATCAATCCGTAGATTGCGCTTTTGCCGCTCCCTTTAGCGCCATATACAACGTCTACATCACCGCCAAACACCCGCGACCACTGCTCGGTCTTAACAAAGTATTGTTTTAGGCGCTCTCTCTCGTCCTCAGCAGTGCGAACTCCCGAACTTTGCAGCCCGCAAAACCTCAATAACTGACGCCAATCTGCCTCTCCTTTGCCGAATAGCTTGGTTTATAAATTCTGGTAAACACCCTCGCTAACCATGCGGCTGATAGTCGTGCTGCTAGGTCAATTTGACAGCGATCTTGCCAACAGCACTGCACCCCTGAACCGCATGATCGTCTCCAGCCCGGACCGTTCCGGCAGCCACCACCTAGCCGCGCCGCCCCCGCCGCCGCAACGCCCATCGCCCGCCGCGCGCCGTTCCCCGCCGCCAGTGGCCCCGCCGCGTCACCCGCCGCCCCGCCCCCGCGCCTAAGCCCGCCCGCTCATCTCGTCGCCCGCATCGCGCGCCAGCCGCCCGCACACCGGCACCGCTCCCAGCGTCACCACCCCCAGCACCACCCACGTCACCGAAAAATCCGCCAGCGCCGGCGCCCGATGCCCCAGCACCGCCATCGACCCGGCCAGCACGGAAGCGGCCGCACAAACCCCCGCACTCAGCATCAACTGCTGGAACGTGGTGTAGAAACTCGTCGCCGCACTCATCCGCCCGCGCCCGATCTCCGCGTAAGCCACGGTATTATACGCCGTAAACTGCAACGACTGGAAAAACCCGCCGGCGAACAGCACCGCCACCATCACCGCCACCGGCATGCCGGGCCGGAACGCGGCCGCCGCCATCAGCAGCAGCGTCGCCAAAACCCCATTGCCCATCAGCGTGCGGCGAAACCCCCATCGCCGCAAAATCGCCGGCGCGGCCGCCTTCATCAGCATCGCACCCGCCGCACTCGCCAGCGTGATCAGCCCGCTGCGCGCCGCACTCACCCCGAACCCCAACTGCAGCATCATCGGCAACAGAAACGGCAACGCCCCACCGGTAATCCGCGTCAGCGCGCCACCCCAAACCGATACGGCAAAACTCTCCACCCGCATCAGCCGCAAATCCAGCACCGGGTTCTCCGCCCCGCGCGCATGCCGCACATACGCCACCCCAGCCGCCACCCCGCCCCCCAGCACGCCCACGCTCTCCCAACCGGCAACCGCCCCCCGGCTCGCCAGCTCGAAGCCGAACATCAGCAACGCCAGGCACAGGCCCGACAGCACGAATCCCACCGCATCGAACCGCGCCGGCGCGTCCTCGCGCAGCTGCTCGATATACCGCCCGGTCAGCAGAAACCCCACCGCCCCGATCGGCACGTTGATGTAGAAAATCCAGTGCCAGCTCAGATACGTCACGAAAAACCCGCCCAGCGGCGGCCCCAGCACCGGCCCCACCAGCCCGGGCACCAGCACCCACGTCATCGCACGCACCAGCTCGGCTTTCGGCACCGTGCGCAGCAGCACCAGTCGCCCCACCGGCATCATCATCGCCCCGCCAATCCCCTGCACCACCCGCGCCCCCACCAGCATCGCCAAGGACTGCGACAGCCCGCACAGCACGCTGCCCAGCACGAACAACCCGATCGCCGCCCGGAACACGCTGCGCGACCCGAACCGGTCCGCCGCCTGCCCGCTCGCCGGAATGAACACCGCCAGGCTCAGCAGGTAGCTCGTCAGCGCGATGTTCATGTGCAGCGGCGCCACGCCGAAACTCCGCGCCATCCCCGGCAGCGCCGTCGCCAGCACCGTGCCGTCCAGCTGCTCCATGAACAGCGCCGCCGCCACGATCAGCGCAGTCACGCGGAAAGACGGGCGCGGCAGCGCCTCGGCCGGGGCAAGCATCAGGGGCATGCCCACACTCTAGGCCCGCCACCCGCTTTTTGAACCCGCCGCCGGCCCACCGCACGCCGCCACCCCCGCCATCACAATCGCCGCCCCCCACCCCCGCCCGGCTTCCCCAACCCCACCCGGCCCCGCATAACCGGCCACCATGCCCCAGCCCCGCCCAACCCTCATCGCACTGGCCCTGCTGCTGCCGCTCGCCGCCCGCGCCGCCGACCCGGTCGCCTACACCCTGCACATCGATCCCACCGGCAACCCGGCGCTCGATGCCGCCATCGCCGGCTCATCCCAGCTCGCCACGCTCCGCAAACCCGCCCCCGCCGGCCCCTTCGCGCTCGTCGCCCGCGCGCGCGCCGATACCGCCCGCATCCGCACCGCCACCGACAGCTTCGGCTACTACCAGGCGCAAACCACCATCACCGTCGCCGGCCACGCGCTGGACGACGCTGCCCTGCCCGACGCTCTGGCCGCCCTGCCGCAATCGGCCACCGCCCCGGTCGCCATCCACATCGTCCCCGGCCCGCTCTACCATTTGGGCCACGTCCGGCTCGATGGCCCGGTCCCCGCCGCCGCCCGCCCCGCCTTCACCCTGGCGCCGGGCCAGCCCGCCACCGCCGCCACCGTGCTCGCCGCCGGCAGCACCCTGCTCGCCGCTCTGCAGGAACACGGCTACGCCCTGGCCCGCGTCGATCCGCCCGCCGCCACCCTGGTCCCCGCCGCCCACGCGCTCGACGTCACCTTCCACGTCACCACCGGCCCGCGCGTCGATCTCGGCCCCATCAGCATCACCGGCCTCGTGCACACCAACGAGCGCTTCGTCCGCCGCCGCCTGCTGCTCCACCCCGGCGAGCTCTACCAGCCCACCAAGATCGAAGCCGCCCGCCAGGATCTGGCCTCGGTCGGCGTCTTCTCCGGCGTCAAAATCAGCGCCGCCCCCGCGCTCGATGCCGCCGGCGAACTGCCCCTGCGGGTGGACGTCACCGAGCGCAAGCTGCACGCCGTCACCTTCGATATCGCCTACTCCACCGATCTCGGCGGCAGCGCCGGCGTCACCTGGACGCACCGCAACCTGTTCGGCAACGCCGAGCAGCTCAACCTCTCGGCCGCCCTCACCGGCCTGGGCGGCAGCGCCGACAAGGGCGAGGGCTACACCGCGCGCGCCCAGTTCCTCAAACCCGATTACTACCACCGCGACCAGCAGCTCGAGCTCGATCTCGCCGCCCTCAAGCAGAACCTGATCAGCTACAACCAGACGGCCGAAATCGCCGGCGCCACACTCACCCGCAAACTCTCCCGCCGCTGGACCGTCAGCGCCGGCGTCACCGCCACACAGGAGAGCATCCTCCAGGAACGCGTCACCCGCGACTACACCCTGCTCGCCCTCCCGCTCACCGCCCGCTTCGACAACACCGATGTCGCCTCCCCGCTGGACGACCCGCTCTCCGGCCTGCGCGCCGCCCTGATCGCCACGCCCACGGAATCCCTCTCCGGCCAGAACAGCACCTTCGTCATCCTGCAGGCCACGGCGTCCACGTATTTCGATCTCGCCCATCTCGGCCTGGCCGCCCCCGGCCACAGCGTCATCGCGCTCCGCGGGCTGGCCGGCAGCGCGCAAGGGGCCACCGAATTCCAGCTCCCGCCCGATCAGCGCTTCTACGCCGGCGGCTCGGCCACCGTGCGCGGCTACCGCTACCAATCCATCGGCCCGCAATTCCCCGACAGCACGCCGGCCGGCGGCACCGCCATCGATGCCGCCACCATCGAGCTGCGCCAGCGCATCTGGCACAATATCGGCGCCGTCGCCTTCATCGATGCCGGCCAGGTCAGCACCAGCAGCGCCCCCTTCAGCGGCCGCCTGCAGGAAGGCGCCGGCCTCGGCGCCCGCTACTACACCCCCATCGGCCCCATCCGCGTCGATATCGCCACCCCGCTCAACCGCATCCGCGGCGGCGACAGCTACGAACTCTACCTCGGCCTCGGCCAGGCGTTCTGACCCACCCCAGCATCCGAGCGCCCCAGTGACCGACCCCACGCTAGCCACCGACCAACACCCGCACCGCCTCCGCCGCGCCCTCCTCTGGGCCGCCGGCCTCCTGCTCGGCCTGCCGCTGGCCCTGGTCGCCCTCATCCTGATCGCCGCCAACACCGCCCCAGGCCGCGCCTTCATCGCCAGCCGCGCCACCAGCCTCTCCGGCGGCCTCGTCACGCTGCAAGGCCTGTCCGGCCGCATCCCCGACCGCCTGCGCATCGCCCACCTCGAACTCCACGACGGCCAGGGCACCTGGCTCACGCTGGACGGGGCCGCACTCGACTGGTCGCCGCTGGCCCTGCTCACCGGCACCGCCCGCATCGCCAGCCTCGCCGCCACCCAGATCACCGTCGCCCGCGCCCCGGTCGCCACGCCGCCCGCCAAGCCCGCGCCGCCCTCGACCAAGCCCTTCTCGCTGCCGGTGGCGATCGACCTGCAATCCCTGCAGATCGCCCAGCTCACCCTCGGCCCCGCTTTCGCCGGCCACCCCGCCACGCTTGCCGTCGCCGGCCGCGCCCACGCCACGGCACTCGACCAGGCCACCGCCCACCTTACCCTCACCCGCCAGGATGCGCCCGGCACCTACACGCTGGCCGCCACCCTCACCCCGCAATCCATCACCGCCGCGCTCGATGCCGCCGAGCCGCCGGGCGGCCTCGCCGCCAGCCTCGCCAGCCTGCCCAGCCTCGGCCGCCTCACGCTGCACGCCACGCTCGCCGGCCCACGCACCGCGGAAGCCACCACGCTCGCACTCGCCGCCGGCCCGCTCCAGGCCACCGCCACCGGCACCATCGATCTGCCCGCCAGCGCCGCCACCCTGGCGATCGACGCCACCGCACCCGCCATGGCCCCCCGCCCCGATGTCGCGTGGGACAGCATCGCACTGCACGCCACCACCACCGGCCCCTTCACCGCACCCTCCGTCACCGCCCACGCCGAGCTGCACAATCTCCGCGCCGCCGGCGCCACCATCCCCACCCTGGTGGCCAGCGCCACCGGTAACCGCGGCACCGTCGATGCCACCGCCACCCTCACCGGCCTCCTGCTACCGCCGCCCGAACCCACCCTGTTCGCCGCCGCCCCCCTCACGCTGCACCTGCACGCGCTGCTCAACGGGCCCACCCGCCCCGTCACCTTCGCCCTCACCCACCCCCTCATCACCGCCGACGGCACCGCCACCACCGCCGGCGACCTCACCGCCCGCCTGCACACCACCATCCCCAGCCTCGCCCCCTTCGCCGCCATCGGCCACACCGACATACAGGGCGCCACCGAAGCCGTCGCCACGCTCGCCCGCCACAACCAGGCCAGCGACGTCACCGTGGACGGCACCGCCAATTTCACCGGCGGCCTCGCCCCGCTGCCCACCCTGCTCGGCCGCACCACCTACGGCGCCACCGCCCATCTCGACGGCCAAAACTTCACCATCAGCCGCGCCATCATCGACGGCGCCCAGGCCCATGCGGACGTCACCGGCACCGATTTCGCCGGCACCCTGGCACTCGCCTGGAACGTCACCCTGCGCAACCTCGCCGCCCTCTCGCCCCAGGCCCGCGGCGCCCTGGCCGCCAGCGGCCGACTCAGCGGCGCGCCCGGCGGCCTCGCCGTGCAGGCCGACCTCCACGGCGAGGCCGGCACCGCCACCCTCAAGCCCGGCCCGATCACCGCCAGCATCCGCGCCCAGGGCCTGCCCAACACCCCGTCCGGCACCATCACGGCCACCGGCCGCCTCGAAGGCGCACCGCTCCAACTCGCCGCCACACTCGACCGCCAGCCCGACGGCACGCTGCACGCCACCCTCTCGCACGCCGATTGGCGCAGCCTCGCCGCCACCGCCAACCTCACCCTCGCCCACGGCCAAACCTTCCCCACCGGCACCATCGCCGCCCGCATCCCCCGCCTGGCCGATTTCGCGGCCCTGGCCGGCCAGCCGCTCGCCGGCAGCCTGGATGCCACCATCCAGGCCACCCAACCCGCCGGCCGCCCCGCCGCCACCATCGCGCTGCAGGCCGCCAACCTCACCCTCGGCGCCAACAGCCTCGCCCGCGCCGCCCTCACCGGCACCGTCGCCGACGCGCTCGCCAACCCCACCGTCGCCCTCACGCTCGCCGCCGACGGCATCGCCGCCGGCCGCGTCACCGGCCACGCCCGCCTCACCGCTAACGGCCCGCAATCCGCCCTGGCCCTGCGCACCCAAGCCAGCCTGCTCGTCGCCAACCAGCCCGCCACGCTCACCGCCGCCGCCGTGCTCGATGCCAAAACCCACGCCCTCACGCTGGCCACGCTCACGGCCGACTACCGCGCCGAAGCCCTCCGCCTGCGCGCCCCCACCCGCCTCACCTACGGCGCGGCCACCGCCATCGACGGCCTGCACCTCACCCTCGGCCCGCCCGGCACCGCACCCGCCACGCTGGATGTCGCCGGCCGCATCGCCCCCACGCTGGCCCTCACCGCCGCATTGCATAACGTCACGCCCGAACTCGCCCGCCCCTTCGCCCCCAATCTGCACGCCCGCGGCACCATCGCCGCCGAAGCCCGCCTCAGCGGCACCACCGCCGCGCCCCTCGGCACCATCCGCGTCACGGCGCGGGACCTGCACAGCACCACCTCGCCCCTCTCCGCCCTGCTCCCCGGCAACGCCACGCTCGCCATAAACCTTGCCGGCACCACCGCCCGCCTTGCCGCCCAGGTCGATGCCGGCTCGAAACTCACGCTGGCCGCCAACGGCACCGCCCCCCTGCAGGCCGGCGGCCCGCTCGCCATCCACGCCACCGGCACCACCGATCTCTCGCTCCTCAACCCCATCCTCGGCGCCAGCGGCCAACGCGCCGCCGGCACCGTCGCCTTCGACACCACCGTCGCCGGCACCACCGCCGCCCCGCGCCTCGCCGGCAGCCTCACGCTCAACCGCGGCGAGCTGCAGGATTTCGCCCAAGGCCTCCACCTCACCGCCATCGCCGCCCACCTCACCGCCGCCAACGACACGCTGCGCATCGACAGCCTCACCGCCCAGGCTGGCCCCGGCACGCTCGCCGCCCACGGCACCGTCGGCATCCTCGCCCCCACCATACCGGTCGATCTCACCCTCACCGCCCGCAACGCCCGCCCGCTGGCCAGCGACCTGCTCACCGCCACGCTGGATGCCAACCTCACGCTCACCGGCGCCGCCCGCACGGCGCTGGAAGCCGCCGGCCACATCCTGGTCCGCCAGGCCGATATCAACATCCCCAACAGCCTGCCCCCCAGCGTCGCCACCCTCCACGTCCGCCGCCCCGGCGATCGCCCACCGCCCGCCACGCCCACCGCCCCGGCCGCCATCGTCCGCCTCGCCCTCACGCTTGATGCCCCGCGCGCCATCTTCATCCGCGGCCACGGGCTCGACAGCGAACTGGGCGGCAAACTCACCATCGGCGGCACCACCGCCGCCCCCGCCATCAGCGGCGGCTTCGAAATGCGCCGCGGCACCATCAGCATCGCCGGCACCACGCTCAACTTCACCCACGGCGAAGTGGGCTTCGACGGCACCAGCGTCACCAACCGCATCGATCCCACGCTCAACTTCGTGGCCGACAGCACCTCGGGCAGCGTCACCGCCACCCTCACCGTCGGCGGCTACGCCGACGCCCCCACCATAAAGCTCAGCAGCACACCCGACCTGCCGCAGGACGAAGTGCTCGCCCACCTCCTCTTCGGCACCAGCGTGAAAGACCTCTCGGCCATCCAGATCGCCGAAATCGCCGCGGCACTCGCCGAACTCTCCGGCGTCACCGGCGGCGGCGCCGACCCGCTGGCCGCCGTCCGCAAAGGCCTCGGCCTCGATCGCCTCAGCGTCGGCGGCGGCTCAGGCAGCGGCTCCGGCGCCACCATCGAAGCCGGCCGCTACGTCGCCCGCGGCGTCTTCATCGGCGCCAAACAAGCCACCTCCGGCGGCGGCACCGCCGCCGAAGTCCAGATCGACCTCACCCGCCACCTCAAAGCCCGCGCCCAACTCGCCACCGGCGGCGGCAGCACCCAAGGTGCGACACCCGACAACGACCAGGGCTCCACCATCGGCCTCTCCTACCAGTTCGACTACTGACCCCACCCCACGCAACCCGGCCGCCGCTGCCGCGTGTCATCCACCCACCGGCAACGGAGCCCCCCACATGCCCGCATCCCTCAACGGCAAACACATCGCCATCCTCGCCACCGACGGCGTCGAACAAGTCGAACTCACCTCACCCCAACAAGCCCTGCAAAAAGCCGGCGCCCAAGTCACCGTGGTCTCGCCAAAATCCGGCACCATCCAAGGCATGAACCACGACCAGAAAGGCGACCAGCTCCGCGTTGACGCCACCCTAGCCCAAGCCAAACCCGACCAGTTCGACGGCCTCGTCCTCCCCGGCGGCGTCGCCAACCCCGACTACCTGCGCATCGACAAGCAAGCCATGGACTTCATCCGCAGCTTCACCACCACCAACAAACCCATCGGCGCCATCTGCCACGGCGCCTGGACCCTCATCGAAGCCGACGCCGTCCGCGGCAAAAAACTAACCTCCTGGCCCTCACTCCAAACCGACCTCCGCAACGCCGGAGCCACCTGGACCGACGAACCCATGGTCCGCGACACCAACCTCGTAACCTCCCGCAAACCCGACGACCTCAACGCCTTCAACACCGCCCTCATCGACCTCTTCGCCGCCTAACCCTCCCCGGCCGGCACCTCGCGTGCCGGCCGGATTTCGTGTTAAAGAAAGCTGTCCTTTTTTGAAAAAAAGGACCAAAAAACTTTTCTATGTCGTATCGCAAGAACCTGTCGAGCGCCGCCCTGATGGCGCGTGCCAGAAGCGGGAAAGCTTGGTCATGATTTTGCCGAACACGCTTGGGCTGGATGACGACCTCGATGGCGTAGAGCTTGTGCAAGACCTGGAGGTCTCGTTTGGAGTGAGATTTTCCAGCAAGGAGGCCGAGGACTGCCGAACCGTCAGCGACATTTTTAAGGTATTGCGAGAACGTTTCTCTACCGATAAGGGCTATGGCCAAGGATGTGCCAGCGCAATGGCGTTCTATCGGCTGCGCCGCGCCCTATCGAAAAACGGAATCCGGTCCCGCCTCACACCAACGACCGCTCTTGATGGAATTTCGGGATCCTCGCCCGAGGCCGTGTTTCGCCAAATCCATACAGAGACTAGAATGCGGCTTCCGCGTCTGTGGCTTTCCGGCATAGGTCAAGTCGGCTTCGCGCTGCTTCTAGTCAGCCTGCTGAGTCTGCTATTGGCGTTAATAGGCATGCATTATTGGGCAGCAGTCTCAGTTCTAGCGGCTACGACCGGCGCGGCGCTTATACGCCTGGACCCAGGCCGATTTCCGGAGTCATGCAACTCGCTCGGTGATCTCGCCCGCAAGGTCGCCGGTCTTAATTTCGGTGCATTTCTTTTGGCCGGCGCGGGATACCGCGAGAAGGACCTCTGGAGCGCTCTTATCGAAGTCCTTTCCGAACATTCGTCCCTTCCGAAAACCGAAATTCACGAGGAAACTATGCTGCTCCAAAGCCAGCTTCGCGCCGCGCGATGAGCCCCGACAATGGTCACAAAATCAAAGCGTTTCTGTGGTGCCAAATTCTTGACTTATCCACACCTAAGCAGACGCCGTTGCAGGTAAGGCAAATCTGCCATCATCAGCAACGTGACGGACCTCGTTGAGCTTCTCAGCGCTGCTACGGTCGGAATGCCCGTCTCGCACATTTGGCGAGGATACGGGTCCGCGTTGTTCTTAGAGTTGGGAAAATTGACGACGCGCCTGCGCAGAGATGGTAGCCCAGGTAATCCGCACGGCGAAGTCACGTTGATGATCCAGTGGAGTTGGCAAATCGAAGACGAGCACTCGATAATCTGTGGCAGCTGGAGCGATGAGGAGCTGTGGCAACCAAGCTTTGATCGACTTGCCGGACGAGTGGTCACCGGCCTAACAACGTTTGGCCGCCTACCCGAGGTGGCGGTTGCTTTGTCAGGCGGCCTCTACGTTGCCTCTTTCGCGACAGCAGAGGGTGATCCTGAATGGGCGCTTATTGACAAACGACGGCAACCGCATGTGACTGTCCATTGCAGGTCCGGTGTCCTCGTCGAGGAGGCTCCGCTTGATGCGGTTGTGCCGCAAGAATTGCCCTCAGCGCCGGTGCACAATTCTTGATTTTTGAAACAGCGATGCCGCGATGGCTAAAGGCTAGACTGCATTCGGGAAATCCGATTCATCCGGTGAGCATCGCACCATGACCAGGGAACCAGCTTCTCATGAGTCTGGTTGATCTCGTTGGTGTATTCAGCTCCGTCCAGGCCAACGGTCAGCGCCTGGTCAAGACCGCCGTCCCTAAAGTGAGAGACATGAGATTTGCCCTCTTGATGACATGAGACGTGCAGAGTTTCTTCGTATCCCATTCGCAAGTCCAGTATGAGAGCTCAACTCCAGCGCCGGCCGTCATGCTCGTTGTCATGTTCAGGATGACCGACCTGCCGGGCACAATCGATACAGTCGTAAAATGCGATCGGATTGGAAGGCGGGGTATATCCTCAGCTCGCTCATCTGCCTGCAGCCGACCATCCCGCTCGTAGATCCGTAGCTCGGCGCCGGCGTCTATGAGCTGGCCTCCGACGGCACCTGCGTTCGCAGTCCGATGTTTTATCGTCAGTGACGGTGAACTTGTTCCGCGGGCGACAGTGAGCGTGCTCCGGTCCAAACCGTCCTGAACCCAGCTGCCCGTCATGAAGCCGAGATCCGAAATCCACTTCGGCGGGGCAGCCGCGCGTGCGAGGGGTATGCCGATGAGTGCGACGGCGAGTGCCCATGTGAGAAATTTTGTTTTTAACACCATGGCCTGACCTACGTGCGATTGAGGCTTGATAAGAAGGTTTCCTCGGCTCGGCCATCTCTCACCCGTGACGACAATCAGGCACCCAGTCGCGGGCTTAAGGCTCGGCCTACGGCTTCAGCGGCCGATGCTGCCCAAGTATCTCAAACACGATCATTGCCAACAGCCTAGGAACAACGGAGTGCAGATACAGACGCTACGCTCGCATACTCTTTAGCCGCCCACCAAATGCTGCACCGCCGCCCGCACAAGCCCCACATCAACCTCCCACCCCATCCCATGCACAGAAGCCAACTCAACATCCAGCCAAGCCTCCCGCGCCCGCCCCAAAACGCAATCGTAGGCCACCCCGCGCAACGCCGCCAAATGCCGAAACTGCCAGTTCACGTAAGCATCCATCTGCAACTCCAGCAACCGACACCCCGCACGCGCAAACCCGATATTCGTCAACCCCGCCCCATGCGGCCCAACCACGCACTCAGCCCCGCGAAACAGCCGCACCTGCTCGGCAAATCCCAACGCCTCCAGCCGAACCGCCACAAACCCCATAGCCTCCAACCCCGCCACCACCGCGTCCTCGTTGGCCAACCGCCGCGCCCCCGAACCCCGCCGATCGATATAAATCCGGCGCGGCAACGCCGCCCCACCCGCCGACACATGCGACGCGATCGTCTCGAAGAACTCCGCCACACACGGGTGAAAACTGGACAACCCATGCACCGTCAACGGAAACACCAACCGCTCGACGCCAACCGTCTCCCCGTCCCCCACCGCCACCAGCCGCAACGATGCAGGCAACCCCAACCGCCCCAGCATCTCCGCCTGCCACACCCCGCCCGCCGAAAACAGCAACGACCCAGCCGCGGCCACCAAACCCGCCGGCACCGCCCCCACCCGCGCAACCCCCTCGATCAGGCTGTGGAAGTAATTCCCCGTCCCACCCGCCAGAACCGTAATGTGCGTGCCCGCCAAACAACGCTGCACCCCAGGCCGAAACACCACGCCCCGCGCGTCAAACGCAAACCCCTGCGCCACCGGATCCGTATGCGCCAACGTCTCGGCAACAACATCATCCCCGATCACCACAACACCCGACGATGCATGCACCACCGCATCCCGGATCACGAACGTCGCCGGCGCCATGCACTCGTAAAAATCCGCCCGCCACGATATCACCCCCGGCCCCTCCCGCGTCGCCCAACGCGTCAGGAAAGTCGCGCCCACCACCAACGGAGAAAGCCCAACCCGCCCCGCCGCCAACGAATGCACATGATGCACCCGCGCATCCGCCGAACGCACATCCCCCGCAGCCGCAATCTCGAACAGGCTGCGCACCGCGAACGAATACCCGCCGGCAACCCGGGCACGGAACACATCCCAGCCGCTCACCGCATCACCCCCAATCCGTCACACGGCGAACCACCGAAACAAATTGCCCACCCCCACAAAACCCCGCACACTCCCCACCACAAACGGCCACCCCCCACCCCGGAGCCGCCCCAATGTCCACCCTCACCTTCTACACCAACCCAATGTCACGCGGCCGCATCGTCCGCTGGATGCTTGAGGAAATCGGCGTTCCCTACGGAACGCACATCGTCCAATACGCCACCACCATGAAAGCCCCCGAATACCTGGCCATCAACCCGATGGGCAAAGTCCCCGCCATCACCCACCACGGCCAA
The DNA here is from genome assembly GCA_963751795.1 of uncultured Alphaproteobacteria bacterium. GTDB lineage: Bacteria > Pseudomonadota > Alphaproteobacteria > Acetobacterales > Acetobacteraceae > BOG-908. The sequence continues at coordinate 76,116 of CAVVVI010000003.1, read as the reverse complement.
ACCATCACCGAAACCGCCGCCATCTGCGCCTACCTGGCCGACGCCTTCCCCCAGGCCAACCTCGCCCCACCCCCCACCGACCCTCGCCGCGCCCCCTACTACCGCTGGCTGTTCTTCGCCGCCGGCCCCATGGAAGCCGCCATCACCAACAAATCCCTGAAATTCGAAATCCCCGAAGACCGCACCGCCATGGCCGGCTACGGCTCCTTCGATCTCGTCATGAACACCCTGCAAACCTTCCTCGAAGGCCGCCAAACCATCGACAACACCGCATTCACCGCCGCCGACCTCTACCTCACCGCCCAACTCACCTTCGGCATGATGTTCGGCAGCATCGATAAACACCCCGCCTTCCAAGCCTACGCCAACCGCCACAACCAACGCCCCGCCGCACTCCGCGCCCAACAAATCGACGGCGACCTCAGCGGCAACTGAACACCCCACCGCAAGGCAAGCCACACGAGGTGCAACGCCCCGCGCCCAGCCGCCACGCCAGCCTGATCGTCCCCACCGTATGCTGCCTCGCTTTGGCAATCTGCGTGCTCGGCGCAGGCCTCATCCCCGATCACCTGCTGGCCCCCATCTTCGGCGCACCCCTCAAAGCCGCAGCTGCAACCCAGCCCCACTGGATCGACCGTTTCTTCGCCTGGGATTCGGACTGGTACGACAGCATCGCCCGACAAGGCTACAGCTGGCACCCGGGAAGCACCGCCGCCGACAACATCGCCTTCTTCCCCCTATGGCCGCTGCTGCTGCGCGCCATCGCAACCCTCGCCGGCAACGGCCCGGCCGGCCGCATCTGCACCGTCCTCGTCACAACCGCCCTTGGCCTGGCCTCGATCTTCGCCGTCCACAGCCTCGCACGCGCTACCCTGCCACCAACGCCCGCCCGCTGGGCCGTCGCATTCTACGCCCTCAATCCGGCCGCCAATTTCCTGTTCCGCTCCTACCCGGTCGGCCTCATCAACCTGCTGGCGGCCCTGTGCCTGCACGCCCTTCTCCAGCGCCGTTACTGGCAAGCCACCATCATCAGCGGCCTCGCCTCAGCCGCCGGCCCGCTCGCCGCCTGCCTGTCCCTCACTGTCATCATCGCCGCCGCCGCCGACCCCCGCGCACCCAAACGCCGAGCGCTGCCCCTCGCCGCCATCGCCGCCCTCTCGCTCTGGGGCCTGCTGGCCTTCTCCGCCTGGTCGCTCCACACCTTCGGCAACCCCACACCCTTCATCGCCGCCCAATCCGGCTGGGAAACACCGCTGCCCTTCCTGCAACGCTGCCGCATCGCCCTCAAACTGGCCCTGATCCTCCCCGACCTCTCCCAAGCCGCCCGCGCCCTGCACGACACCGCATCCCTCGTCGCCCAAAGCCGCGGCCCCGAAGCCGAAACCCGCCTGCAGAACGCCATCGGCTACATCACGCTCGCCACCTCCTTGGTCGCCAGCCTGTCCTGCCTCCGCCTGCCCCAACGCTGCCTCGCCTGCCTGCCCCTGCTGGTGGCCGCCGCCTATATCTGGCTCGTCGCCACCAACCTCGGCGCCTACGCCACCCCGCGCCTGCTCTACCCCGCCCTGCCAAGCTGCCTCGGCCTGGCACTGCTCTGCCGCAACCGCCGAATTCTATCGGCCGCCATCCTGCTGCTGTCCGGCGCCACGCTGATCACCGAGGAATACCTCACCCTCGCCGGCTACTGGGTCATCTGAACCCCCCACCCCCACAAACCCATCCCGCCCCCGCCGCGTTGGCTCCCCGTCCGGAGAACCCCAACCATGCCCTCCATCTTCCCCGCCATCGGCGCCGCCGTCGCCATCGCCGGCGCCGACAAACTCGCCGGCAGCCGCGGCTACAACACCCTCTTCCGCCACCTCGGCTGGTCCTACGGCGACATGCGCGCCGCCGCCCACGCCGAGCTCTTCGGCGGCCTGCTCATGGCAACCCGCCCCACCCGCCGCCTCGGCGCCGCTCTCGTCGCCACCGCCTCAGCCTGCGTCCTCTACAGCGAACTCCGCCACGGCGACCGCAAACTCGCCACCTCCCGCGCCGGCATCCTGCTCGCCGCCCTCATCGCCCTCTAAGCCGCTCACCCGCCCAGCGCCGCCGCCCGCCGGTCCAACCCCGGCGCGGCGTCTGGCTGCCAAAGACTCCCGTCGGCACAGCGCCAACCACGCGCCCGCCGTCCGCGCCCGCGCAAGCGCCGCCCCGCCGCGCCCCGCATTTGCACCGCCCCGCCCCCCGGCCCCATCCTCCCCCACACCGCGCCCCCACCCAAGGCCCCCCGCATGACCCAACCGTTCGAAACCCTCGCCGCCCCCCTCACCCTCCCCTGCGGCGCCACCCTGCCCAACCGCCTCGCCAAAGCCGCCATGACCGAACGCCTGGCCGACGCCCAAGGCCGCCCCACACCCCGCCTGGAACGCCTCTATCGCGCCTGGAGCCAAGGCGGCTGCGGCCTGCTGCTCACCGGCAACGTCATGGTCGATCGCCACCACCTCGAAGCCCCCGGCAACGTCGTCCTGCACGGCACCCCCGATGCCGAAACCCGCGCCGCACTCGCCAGCTGGGCCAAAGCCGCCACCATCGGCGGCAACCAAATCTGGATGCAGCTCTCCCACGCCGGCCGGCAAACGCAGAAGATGGTCAACCCCACCCCCAGCGCCCCCTCCGCCGTGGCCGTGGGCCTCCCCGGCGGCCAGTTCGGCCAGCCGGTCGCCCTCACCGAGCCGGAAATCCTCTCCATCATCGCCCGCTTCGCCACCGCCGCCCAAGCCGCGCGCGAAGCCGGCTTCGGCGGCGTGCAGATCCACGCAGCCCACGGCTACCTCGCCTCGGCCTTCCTCTCGCCCCGCACCAACCAGCGCACCGACGCCTGGGGCGGTAACCTCGCCGGCCGCGCCCGCTTCCTGCGCGAAACCACCCGCCAGGTCCGCCACGCCGTCGGGCCCGACTACCCCGTCTCCGTCAAACTCAACTCGGCCGATTTCCAGCGTGGCGGCTTCGCCTTCGCCGACAGCCAGCAAGTCGCCGCCTGGCTCGACGAGGACGGAGTGGACCTCATCGAGATCTCAGGCGGCAGCTACGAACAACCCGCCATGATGAACGTCCTCGGCATGGAACCGATGGCCGAACAGCCTGTCCACGAAAGCACCCGCGCGCGCGAAAGCTACTTCCAGCACTTCGCACCCGAAATCCGCGCGCGCCTGCACCGCGCCAAACTCATGGTCACCGGCGGCTTCCGCACCGCCGCCGGCATGGCCGAGGCCGTCGCCCACGATGGTATCGACGTCATCGGCCTCGGCCGCCCCCTCTGCGTCGATGCCGCCGCCGCCGCCCGCCTCCTCGACGGCACGATCACTTCGCTCGACCGCTGGGAAGCCCAGCTCCGCCTCGGCAACGGCTGGCTCGGCAGCACATCACCCTCAGCCACCATCCGCGCCCTCAACACGTTTGCCGCCCAAGGCTGGTACTACGAACAACTCGTCCGCCTCGGCGACACCGGCCAAGCGGACCCCAAACTCGGCGTCCTGTCCGCCTTCCTGTCCGACCAACGCCGCTCCCGCGCCACAGCCAAAGCCTGGCGCCTCTCCGCCCAGGGCAGCCGCGCCTAACCCCGCCGATCCCCGGCCTCAGTCCTCGCTTCCCTGCGGGAAATAATGCCCGCTTCCGAGGAACCTGTCCGCGAAAACAATCGACTCTCCGACCGCCCGCGCTTCCGCCTCTCGCCTGGCCGACACAACCGCGCCCTGCCGCAGCGCGCTCAACCGCCGCCGCAAATCCGGCAGGATGTCCGACGCGACGTAGCCCCGAAACTCGCGTGTCGCCACAACGAACGAATCGTTCCGCCAAACATAGATGTGCGTGACGGTCGGGGCAGGCTCGGCCATGGCAATGAGCCGACCACCGATGATCGACACAATTTCTTCATCGACCAGCTCCAGCCGCCCATCACGATCGATGTCGCGAAGATACAACCTGGCCGCACCCAGAGCGCCGCTACCCTCCCCGAGCGCAATCTCGTGCACATCGAAGGCGCCCAGCCGTTTGTAGATCGCAACGTAGCGCATCGGCCCGTTGCCCTCATCCAAATCCGCCGTAGCCACCACTTGCACCTGCCGGCTGCCATCCAGAGACACGGCCTGGCAACCGCCAATGACGCGAGCCTCAAGGACCGGCTCGGCACCCGGCACCCGCTTCCGCGCGGCATGCCCGGCCACAGCCCTGCGCAGCAACCCGGCACAGGTCTCAGGATCCCCGATCATCGCCTGAATCGCGGCCTTGTTGTCCTGCGTGAAGTCGATGCCCGCCAGACGATCGACGTCACTCGCAAGCGCGGGAGGCGACAATAATAACCAGAGCGGGCCGACTAAACGGATCGAGCGAAGCTTCATGCTCGAATCCTAGCAAGGAAGCAGTCCTTTTTTGAAAAAAAGGACCAAAAAACTTTTGCTCCTGAGCACTGAGGCAACCCTGCGCCAAAGGCGGTTGACCCAGCGTCAGGAGCAAAAGTCTTTTGCTTCTTTTCTTCAGAAAAGAAGGCCTTCCTTCCTACGCCGCCCAAGCACAAACAAAAACCCAGCCCCCGCCCCCAGCAACGCCAGCGAAGCCGGCTCCGGCACCGCATTCACCCCCACATTGTCCAGCGCACCATCGGTACTCACCGTCGGATTGCCGGTGTAATCGACAAATTTCAGCGTCGTGCGCGCCGAATCCGCCTCGAACGCCAGCGTGAACGTATCCAACCCCGGATTGCTGGAACTGTCGAACTGCGAAGCCAGCGTCGCCCCCACGCCATCCACGAAGCTCGCCGTCACCGACTGCGTCTGGCCGCCATTGGCGCCATAGCTGAAGGTCAGCACGTAATCCGTGCCCGCAACCGTGGCGAAGCTCTGCGACAGCACCCCGCTCGGCGTCACGTCGCCGGCGTTGAACACCGCGAAATACTTCCCGTCCGCCTGCGTCCCGATGCCGAAATACGGATTGGTCGCCGTCGCCACGGAGCCCGTCGCCGTCCACCCCGACAGGGTGCCCCTCTCGAAATCCCCATTGACGATCAGGCCGGCCCGCGCCGGAAACGCCGCGGCCACCAGGCCGAGGAACACGCCCAACCCGCCCATGCGGATCAAAGTCTTGGTGTGAACAGCACGCATAGGGGCCCCGCCTACAAATAGCATCCGCTCGTCCGGACACGCAATCGTATCGGTAACGCAACCGTGATTGTCTGTAAACAGTCGAAACGACCTGAAACCGTATCGTTTTCTGGACGCTGCCGCCTCAGCCGCAGCCCCTCACCCTGCTCCACCGGCCGCCACGCGCCCCCACCCGGCCCGCGCACCCAGCCGCAGCAGAGCCCGCCGCACCGGCGTGTCGAAGAACCGGTCCACCAACGCGCACAGCACCACCAGCCCCGCCAGGAACACCACGCCCGACAACGGCGCCAACCTGCCCACCTGCGCGCCCACAACGCCCTCCACAACCCCGGCCAGCGGCGCATGCAGCGTGTACACGGCGTACGAGATCAGCCCCAGAAATCGCGAAACCCGCGCCAGCGCCCCCGAAGGCTGAAACGCCATCCCGGCCGCCACCAGCGCCGGAAACACTACCACCACCGCACAAAAATCGTACACCGCCTGCCACCGCCCCACAGGCGCCACCGCCAGCGCCGCGGCCACGCCCACCAGCACCAGGGCCGACAACACATTGCGCACCGCCGCATTCCGCGCGGTCACCGCCAGCCGCAGCCGATACCGAAACAGCAAAACGCCCGCAAAGAACGAAAACCCCACACGACAGAAGCCGAACGGAAAAGACTTCGCCCAGAACCCGAAATTCAGCGTGTGCGACTTCACGGCCACCAGCGTCAACGCAATCCCCACCGCATTCAACGCAACGATGGCCAACACCCGCCGCGTGCTCAACCAGCGCGCCGCCACGCCGTAGAACACATTCACCCCCATCTCGAGCGCCAACGACCACGCCGGGTTGTTCAGCGGAAACACGTCGAACGTCCCCACACCCGGATTGGGAATCATCAGCAACGCCATGCCCGCGTAATACGCCAGCAACCGGCCCGAGCCGAAATCGATCAGCCCCGTCACCCCCGCAACAAGCGAGATCGCCGTCCCCAGCAGATACAACGGCCAAACGCGCACAACCCGGATCCACAGAAAGTGCCACACACCCATCGTCCCGCGCGCCAGCTTCCCGCCGTAAGCCTGCGCCAGCACCACCCCGCTCAGCACGAAAAACACATCGACAGCCAGGTAACTCTCCTGCGCCCGCACCGGCGCAAAAAAATCCGCCGCATGGCGCGACACAACCAGCAACGCCGCCACCCCGCGTATGCCGTCCAGCGTATAAAACAGCGTCTTCGGCGCTTCCTGCACCCCGCCGCGCACGCCCCCCGCCTCACTCACACCAGCCACCACAACCGCCCCCCAGCCCGCCACGCCCGATCCAAACCGCGCAGAGCAATGTGCCGCCACCCCATCCCCCAACCGTAGACGCGGCCGACAGCCTTAGCTACAAATTCACTCGTTACGGCGCCCGCCGCCACGCCACGCCGCAGCACGGCAGGAGGGCGACAAATGATAACGCATCTCTTCTCAGACTACGTGAACAGCACCGATTTCTGGAGCGGCGTAACGGTCGCAACCATAGTCTACAGCGCCCTCGGCATCCTCGGAGCCATCATCGACCGCCGTCGCCCCCCTCCCCCTCCCGACCGCTGGGTCCCTCCCCCACGAAGAGAAGCCTGACACCACGCCATCGCCCGCACACACTCCAGCAACGCCCCCCACCCGCAGCACACTGAGTGCAGGGAGTCTCCGACGATGGGAACGCACCATTTCCCCCTCTTCATGCAATACTTGTACAGGCACCGCGATTTCCTGACCGGGATGAATATCGTGGCCCTGCTATGGTCGATCGTCACCCTCATCAAAGTCATCATCAAACTATACCGCGCCCCGCCCGACCGCTGGGAACCGCCCCCAAGAAGACCCGTCTAAACCCCAGCCATCCCCACCCTCACCACCCCGCATCGAAATCCACCAAAACGCTCGCGCCCGCCGCAACCTCCACCACCTCGCTTGCATGCGCCCCCAGCAACGCCCGCGCCCCCTCATCCCCGCGCAGCGCACCCATCGCGGCAAAATACCGCCGGTCCCACAACACCGGATTGCCCCGCCGCCCCTCATGCACCGGCACCACAATCAGCCGAGCCTCCGCCGGGCACCACGCCGCCACCAGCGCATCGATCACCTCGCCCCCCACCAGCGGCATATCCCCCAGGCACACCGCCACGGCTCCCACCTCCGCGCCCAACGCCGCCACCCCCGCCCGCAAGCTGGCCGACAACCCCTCGGCATACCCCGCCGCCCGCACGAACCGCACTCGCGCCGCCCCCGGCACACCGGCCACCGCCGCCCGCACCGCAGCCTCCACCGCCTCGGCCTGGTGCCCCACCACCACCACCACCTCATCGGCCCGGCTGGCGCAGCACGCCTGCACCACGCGGCCCACCATCGCCACGCCCGCCCTATCCACCGTCAGCAATTTGTGCCGCGGCGCCGCCCTGGCCGACATCCCGGCCGCCAGCACCACGGCCGCCACCTGCTCCGCCCGCCCGCCCGAGGCCACCCGCGCCGCCCCCCGCCGCGCCGTCTCCTTCAACAACCCGCCCACCCCCATGCGCATCACCGCCGCCCGGCCCGCGGGCTCGCCGGCAAACACCAGCCGCAACACCAGGTCGATCCCGTTCAACGCCGGGCTCCGCGCGCACCCCGGCAACACCAGCGCCGGCACCGCCCCGACCCGCCCCAGGCAAATCAGGTTCCCCGGATCCACCGGCATCCCGAAATGCTCCACCACCCCGCCCGCCGCCACAATCGCCGCCGGCCCCACATCGCCCCGGTCCACCACCGCCGAGGCGCCCGCCAGCAGCAACACCTCCGCCCCCTCCGCCAGCAACCCGGCAAACGCCGCCGCCACCGCCCCCACGGCATGATCCACCCGCCGCACCGGCAGCATCACCCCACCCAAAGCCGCCACCCGCGCCGCCGTCACCCGCTCGGTGCCCGCCAGCACGCTCTCCTTCAGCCCCGCCACCACGCTCACCACCAGCCCCACCCGCAACGGACGAAACCGCGCCACCCGCAGCCCCACCCCACCCCGCGCCACCGCCTCCATTTGCGCCACCACCCCGCCGGCCACCGCAAACGGAATCACCTTCACGGTCGCCACCAGCGCCCCCGCCTGCACCGGCTCCGCATCGGCCAGAGTCCCCAGCGTCACCCCCTCATCCACGCCGTTCAGCGCATCCACCACGCCCCGCTCGGCCCGGAACAGCCCCGCCCACCGCGCCGCCAAATTCACCCGCCCCGTCCCGCCCGGCAGAACCGCCACCCCGTCGCCCAGCACCGCAGCCGCCACCCGCACGGCCGCCGCATCCTCGGCCACATCCCCGGGCTCCAGCCGCGCCACCACCACCTCGCGCCAGCCCGCCGCCGCCATCACCCCCAGCACGCCGGCATCCAGCACCAGTCCCTTGCCGAACACCCGCCCCCCAACCCGCGCCGTATGCGCCAGCACGCACCCCGCCGCCTCGCCCACCGCCACCGGCCCAAACCGCATCAGCCCGCCACGTCCACCGCCACCGCCCCGCCGCGCACCCCCAACGCCGCCCCCCGCAACACCGCCACCATCTCGGCCGCCACGCTCAGCGCAATCTCCTCCGCCTGGCGCGCCCCCAGCGCCAACCCCACCGGCCCCCGCACCCGCCCCAACGCCGCCGCCCCATGCCCCAGCCCCGCCAACCGCTCCAGCCGCGCCGCATGGCTGCGCCGAGACCCCAACGCCCCCACGTAAAACGCCCCACCCCGCAACGCCGCATCCAACCCCGCATCATCCAGCTTCGGATCATGCGCCAGCGCCACCACCGCCGTCCGCCCATCCACCAGACCCGCCATCACATCGCCCGGCCACCCCACCACCCGCGTCACCGCACCCCCGAACCGCTCGGCGCTGTTGAACGCCGCCCGCGGATCCACCACGCTCACCGCCCACCCCAGCGCGCCCGCAAACCCCGCCAGCGCCTGGCCGATATGCACCGCCCCCACAATCACCAGCCGCACCGAAGGCGCCTGCACCTGCAGAAACCACGCTGCCCCGCCAATCTCGGCCCCCGCACTCCGCCCCGCCGCAAACGCCGCCCCCGCCGCTTCGGCCACCGCCCCCTCGGCCACCGGCACCTCACCCATCACCGCACCCAGCCCCCCAGCCGCCCCCGCGCCCCCCTCAACCCACACCACCTGCGCCCCATCGCCCAGCCGCGTCGCCACCACCACACCCAGCCGCGCCTGCCCCGCCGCCACCAGCGCGCGCAGCACCGCCACCCTCACCCCACACGCTCCACCAACACCCGCATCGCCCCGCCACACGGCAACCCTAACGACCAAGCCCGCGCGTCGCTCACCCCATACGCCAGCACCACCGCCACCCCGCTCGCCATCACCCCCAGCGCCGCCTCCACCACCGCACCCTCCACACACCCCCCGCTCACGCTCCCCACCATCCGCCCACCCGCACTCACCCCCATCCGGCTCCCCACCGGCCGCGGACTGCTCCCCCAGCACGACACCACCGTCGCCAGCGCCGCACCCTCACCCGCCTCCACCCACCCCAGCACCGTCGCCAACACCGCGCCGGCATCACCTTGCCCAACCAACCCCGCCCCCCTAACAACCGCCTCCATGAGCCTCTCTCCGCGCCCCGAAATCCTCGCCATCCAACCCTACACCCCAGGCAAGTCCCAGTTGCCCGGCGCAACCGCGGTCACCAAGCTCAGCAGCAACGAAGGCGCCTTCGGCCCACCCCCCGGCGTCGCCGAAGCCGTCGCCAACCTCGCCACCCAACTCCACCGCTACCCCGACGGCAGCGCCGCCGCCCTCCGCCACGCCATCGCCACACGCTTCGGCCTCAACCCCGACAACATCGTCTGCGGCGCCGGCTCCGACGACATCCTCTTCCTCCTCGCCCACATCTACGGCGGCCCCATCGCCAACCCCGCCGCCCCCACCAACGCCACCACCCCCAGCGAACTCGTCATGACGGCGCACGGCTTCGCCATCTACGAAATCGCCGGCAAACTCGCCGGCTGCCGCGTCATCAAAACCCCCGAACGCAACCTCACCACCGATGTGGACGCCATCCTCGCCGCCATCACACCCGCCACCCGCATCGTCGCCATCGCCAACCCCAACAACCCCACCGGCACCTTCATCCCCACCGCCGAAATCAACCGCCTCCGCGCAGCCCTCCCGCCCAACGTCCTCCTCATCCTCGATGCCGCCTACGCCGAATATATGGACCGCCCGGATTACGAGCCCGGCGCCCACCTGGCCGCCACCACCGACAACACGGTCATGACGCGCACCTTCAGCAAGATCTTCGGCATCGGCGGCCTCCGCCTCGGCTGGGCCACCGCACACCCATCAATCATCGCCAACCTCAACCGCGTCCGATCCCCCTTCAACGTATCCCTCGCCGCCAACGCCGCCGGCCTCGCCGCCCTGGCCGCGCCCGACTGGATCGAGCACTCCCGCGCCCACAACAGCGCCGAACGCGCCCGCCTCACCAAAACCCTCCACGACGCCGGCATCGCCGTCACCCCGTCCGAAGCCAACTTCGTCCTCGCCGACCTCACTACCCCCGCCCGCGCCCAAGCCGCCGACGCCCACCTCCGCGCCCACGGCATCATCGTGCGCGCCGTCGCCGGCTACGGCCTCCCCGCCCACCTCCGCATCACCGTCGGCCGCGTCGAGGAAAACGACCGCCTCATCGCCGCACTCACCGCCTTCGCCCGCGCCAACCCACCCGCATGAGCGCCCCGCTCTTCAACCGCCTGGCGCTCATCGGCTGCGGCCTCATCGGCAGCTCCATCGCCCGCGCCGCCCGCGCCCATAACCTGGCCGCCGAAATCGTCGCCACCGCCCACACCCAACCCATGTGCGACCGCATCGCCGCGCTCGCCATCGCCGACCGCGTCGAGCTCTACCCCGCCCGCGCCGTCCCCGGGGCCGACTGCGTCATCCTCTGCACCCCCGTCGGCGCCTACGCCGACCTCGCAACCGCCATCGCACCCCACCTCTCCCCCGGCGCCATCGTGTCCGACGTCGGCAGCACCAAACAATCCGTCATCCGAGACGTCGCCCCCCTGCTCCCCCCCAACACACACTTCGTCCCCGCACACCCACTCGCCGGCACCGAACACTCCGGCCCCGAAGCCGGCTTCGCCACCCTCTTCGAAGGCCGCTACTGCCTGCTCACACCCCCCGAAGGCACCAACCAAGCCGCCATCGCCGCCATCGAAACCCTCTGGCAACGCATGGGCAGCACAACCGCCCAAATGCCCGCCCCACACCACGACCGCGTCATGGCCATCGTCAGCCACCTCCCCCACCTTATCGCCTTCACCATCTGCGGCACCGCCGACGACCTCGCCGACGAAACCCGCCAGCAAATCCTCCAATTCGCCGCAACAGGCTTCCGAGACTTCACCCGAATCGCCGCCAGCGACCCCGAAATGTGGCGCGACGTCTTCCTCAACAACCGCGAAGCACTCCTGGAAATGCTCGCCCGCTTCACCGAAGACACCCAAGCCATGGCCCGAGCCGTCCGCTGGGGCGACGCCACCTACATCGAAGACCGCATCGGCCGCGGCCGCAAAATCCGCAAATCACTCATTGAGATGAAACAGGCCTAGCAAGCCAAGGTCAGGGCGCCGCCCCGAACCCCGCTGGGGCCAGTCGGCCCCAGCCCCCTCTTGGGAGCGATGTGCCAATCTTACGGTCGCGGGGTAGCAATCAGCAGCCAAAGCAGCTACGATCTGGCGGCGCAATAATGGACAGCATGACCAATTCTTCGAACCATCCTGCAGCGGGAACGCGTCCTGCACACGCCGAAGGCCCTTGGTCTGATCTTGCCCTCCATAGTATAGGCTGGAAAGCTTTTCAGGACCTATGCTCGCAGGTCTGCGAAGTCGTGCTCAATCGGCCGGTCGAAATATTTCGGGAAGCTCAAGATGATGGGCAGGACGCTGTCTTCTTGCTAAGCTCCAAGCAAAATAGCGCCCCGAACGTCGGAACAGTTCAGTGCAAACACTCGTGCGATTCGAAGAAGCGACTACGAGTAGCAGATCTTAGCGTCGAAATTGCGCATGTCGAGAAATTGGTACAGAGCGGTCAGGCCCATACTTATATACTCATGACAAGCATGAGTGTCGATGCACCGGTAGCCGCCAATCTGCGCAGCAAACTTATTGCACTTGGTGTTCGAAAGCCGCACATTCTGGGCAAGCAATATCTTATTCGCGCTATTCGTAGTAGCCAGCGGCTTCGAGCGCTCGTACCTCAGGTTTATGGCTTGGGTGATCTCACGACAATTCTTGATCAGCGACGTGTGCAGCAAACCCGTACGCTCCTGGATCACTGGCTCCCGAAATTGAAACTATATGTGCCAACCACAGCGCAGAGGAATGCCGTCAAAGCTATTGGTAAACACGGAGTAGTCCTTCTGCTTGGTGATCCCTCAGCAGGTAAATCGGCGATCGGAGCTATTCTCTCAACCATCGCTTCTGACGATATGCGCCATACGGTCCTTAGTCTTACCAGCCCGCGCGACTTCGAGACGCACTGGAATCCGAATGACCCCGGAGCCTTCTTTTGGATCGACGATGCTTTTGGTGCCAATGTACTTCGTGAGGACTACGTTCAGGATTGGACCACGATCTTCCGGAAGGTTCAGGCGGCGATCGGACACGGAAATAAGTTTCTCTTTACGTCAAGACGTTACATTTATGAGGCAGCTAAGCTGCGGCTAGGAGCCCGCAATCTACCGGCTTTTGCCGACGGCTCGGCGGTCGTTGATGTTGGCAAGCTCACGTCAGCGGAAAAAGCCCAGATCCTTTACAATCACGTTCATTTCGGTAATCAGACTCAAAGCTGGAAACGTGCAGTTAAAGATCATCTTGACGAAGTCGCAGGCGTGGATTCATTTCTTCCGGGAATAGCTGAACGTTTGGGTAATCCAGCGTTCACGAAAGGGCTGTCACCGAGCGGAAAAGAGTTGTTGCGCTTCATGCGGGAACCTCGCGAGCACCTGATCGACACTATCAACGCGCTCGACGACAGGTTGCGAGCAGGCATGGTCCTCGTCTATGTCCATCAGGGTGCACTGATACCTGACACTATGGACGATGTAGCCGCCCACACGGTGAGCGACCTACTGGGTGTGCCGCTGTCGCGAATACTTGATGGTTTACGTGAGCTCATGGGCTCATTTTTGCGCGTAGCTCAGACGGATCACGGTGAAATCTGGCAGTTCGCTCATCCAACTATTTCGGACGCCTTGACGGAAATCCTGCGTCAGCGCCCTAACATGATGGCGGCCCTGCTGCGAGGCGCAACGATCCAAACGATTCTTGGGAATTTCGTCTGTGAGAATGCAGGTCCTGTCCGCGGAGCGCCTGTTGTACCGACAACACTGGATGACATTCTAATCGCGCGCCTTGGACGTGTACCAGACGAGACGTCGGTGAATACTTACCTCTTTAGGTTCTTGGCAGAACGCGCCAGCGACGCAGTTTTTCGGCGAATCGTGGAGGCCGATATGGGGCTGCTTGGTCGTAGAGCATGGCTCTCGAGCAGAGTAAACGACACTCCGAAAGTGCTTGCTCATGCGCGTGCGCTAAAACTCGGCGTCCTCGATGAGTCTCTACGTGCAGCTACTTCGGAGCAGCTGGAGGCTGCGGCGATGGAGGACTTTGATTTGGCCTTCCTCATGGATCAAGACATTCTGGCACTGATTACACCAACACGCCTTCTCCGACTCGGCATCAGGTTATGGGCTGAGGCAATCCCCGCAATAGCTGATCGCGTCGCAGATGTAGCTCGCGATGCGGACCTCGACAGTGAACCCGAAAGCCATTTCGAGTACTTTACAAGCGGTCTGAATATTATTGAGATTCTGGCGAATGTCGACGCGTCAGCGGAGCAGCTCATTGAGTCCGGGAGGGACGCGATAGAAGAAGCGATATCGGCATTAACGGAACAGAAGGAGGCAAAAGAGGCCGAGGAGGATCGGCACAACTCTGAAGGTTGGGAATACATGGAATCTGCCTCGCACACCAAGGCTGCCCCAATTATGCAGCGAACTTTCGGGCCAATAGCAAAGCGCTCGTTGTTCGACGACGTGGATGCCTAGGATTTCTACGATTCCCGCAACTAAGAGCGACCCCTGCTCCGACATACGGAAAATTTAGCTTCTAGAAGCCCAACGACCCGAGAGCTCGACTTGCCTTGGGACTGTTGATTGAACTCGAGCCTGTCGCAGCTAGCCGCCCAGCAATTCCCTTGCCCAGCCACCCCCACTCGTGTTCTCTATCCGTTCCGCCATGAACGCCATCTCCCCCATCCCCACCCCAGAAGCCGCCGAGCGCCGCGCCCGCCACCTGCGCTTCTGCCAGGAGATGCAGGAGCGCGGCATGGTCCTCATGCGCCTGGCCGCCGACCGCGCCGAAGCCCAGGCCGAGCCCGCCGCCAGCGCACCCGAAGCCGCCCCCGCGCCCACCCGCGCCGATCCCAACCTCGTCTTCACCCGCCTCTGCCGCACCATCGGCCAGGCCATGCTGCTGGAAGAGCGTATCGCCACCGGCCCCCGCCCCAGCACCGCCGCCACACCCGCCCCCTACGCGCTCGATGGCCCGTCCAGCCAGCGCCGCATGGCGCTCCGCCGCGGGCTCGACGATTCGTCGCGCCACCACGCCGATAAATCCCCCCTCCGCCGCGCCCTCTACGCCCGCATGGATGCCGAGCTGGCCACCGACACCGACAACACCGCCGACCTCGAAGCCATCCTCATCGCCATCTGCACCGATTTCGGCCTCACCCCCGATTTCAGCCAAATGCCCGACGAAATCCTCGATATCTACGGCCCACCACCCGAAACCATGTGGACCACCGAGGAATTCATCGAGCACATCCCCCTCATCTTCCCCAACGCCCCACCCCGCCCGCTACCAACCGGCTAACCCCACGCCCCGCCGGCCGCCGCACGCCACACCCCGCGCCCACCCGCCTGCGCCGCCGCACCCCGGCCCGCAGCCGCACCCGCAGCGCCGCCCGGCCGCAAAACCCCCGCCAGCCCAGCCCTAAACCCAGGCCCCGCTGGCGTCGCTCCGGCACCCCACCGCCCGATACGCCGCATCCACCAAACTCTGCCCCCGCGGGTTCAACAGCACGCCGGCCCCCATCCGGTTCATCGTGTAGCCGAACGCCAGTCCCGTCCCGGGGTCGGCAAACCCCACACTCCCCCCGGCCCCCACATGCCCGAACGCCCGCTCACCCAGCAGCAAACTCTGCCCCCCGGCCTGCCGGTTGTCCGTGCTCACCATGAAACCCTGCCCGAACCGCATCGGCTGCAGCAGCGTGGCATCCATGTGCGTCGCGGCAAAACACCGCCCCATCCGCGCCACGCTCTCGGCCCCCAGCAACCCCCCGGTCACCAGCGCGCCATACATCCCCGCCAGCCCCCGCGCATTGGTAATGCCGTTGGCACTGCCCAGCTCGGCCGCATGCATGCCGCGCGTGTTGAAATCGGCACCCCCCGTATTGCCCATGAACAGCTGCGCCACACTGCCCGGCTGCTGCAAAATGGCCTGCACGAAACGCGACCCCAGATCAGCCTCCGCCGGATCGGCCCCGATCATCGGCGCCACCCGCCCCTCCTCTGCCTCCGGCAGCCCGATCCAGAACTCCAGCCCCAACGGCCCGGCCACCTCCTCGGCAAACACGGCGGCCAACGGCTTGCCCGCCGCCAGCCGCACCATGTGCCCCACCGTCCAAGCGAACGTCAGCCCATGATACCCCTGCCGAGTCCCCGGCTCCCAGAACGCCGGCTCGGCCTCCACCAGCCCCACCATGTAGTCGTAATCTTCCAGCCCACCCGGCCGCACCACCGCACGCACATGCGGCACCGGAGACGTATGGCCCAGCATCATCGCCGTCGTCGTCCCGCTTTTGCCGCCCTGCGCAAACGCCGGCCACAGCCCCGCCACGTCGTCATGCAGCCGCAACTGCCCCCGCTCGGCCAGCAGATGCGCACACAACGCCGCGGCCCCCTTGGTGCAGCTGAACACGATCCCCACCGTGTCCCGCTCCCACGCCCGCCCCGTCTTGCGCTCGGCCACCCCGCCCCAAACGTCCACCACCGGCTTGCCGTGCAAACTCACGCACAGGCTCGCCCCCACCTCGCCCCGCACCGCAAAATTGGCCCGGAACGCATCCACCACCCCGGCAAACGCGGCATCGTACTCCCCGCTGATCCGCCCGCCACCCGCAACCGCCTCGTCCAGCGTCATCCCGGCCATGCCCATCCCTTTCGTCCAACCGCCCAATCCGCAAGCCTGCTACTATGCCCGCCCGCTACCACCGCAGGAAGTCGATCATCCCTACCGGAGCCACCCCCGCCGCCGCCGCCTCACCCCGCGCCGCCGCATCGTCCCCACCCAGCGCCGCGGCATGGATCCCGCCCAGCACCCACAAACTATCAATCCCCGCCGCCGCCGCCCCGCCAATATCCGTATGCAACGAATCCCCAATGGCCAGCACCCGATCCGCCGCCACCCCCATCATCCCCAACGCCCGCGCATAAATCGCCGGATCCGGCTTGCCCAGGCTCACCACATCGCCCCCCGCCGCCGCGTAATGCCGCGCCAGGCTGCCCGCACACAGGATCCGCACGCCATCGCGCATCACCACCAGATCCGGATTGGCACACACCATCGGCAACCCCGCCGCCAGGCAAGCCTCCAGCTCCGGCACGAACGTCTCGATCGTCCCCGGATCGTTCATGTCGTCATCCGGCCCGGTATTCACCACAAAATCCGCCGCCGCCGGCCGCGCCACCACCTCCAGCCCCAGCCCATCCAGCACGTTACGGTCCCGCGCCGGCCCCAGATGGTAAACACGCCGCCCCAACCGCGCGAACCAAGGATCGCTCCGGTCCCGCAACGCCAGCCACACCGCCTCCCCGCTGGTCAGAATGTCGCTGTACAGCCCGTCCCCAACCCCCATCCGCCGCAGCATCCCCTGCGCGCTGGCCGCCCGGCGCGGCGCGTTCGAAAGCAGCAGAACCCGCCGCCCCGCCAACCGCCCCAGCGCCTCCAGCGCCGCCGGATACGGCCGCACCCCGTCATGCACCACGCCCCACAAATCCACGATGAAGCCGTCATACCCCCCGGCCAGCTCGCCCAGCCCGTCCACCCGCCGCATCACAGCCCCGCCCCCACTGCGTCGGCCGCCCGCGCAAACCCGCGCTCGCGCAACGCCACCAGCAACTCGGCCTTCAGCCGCCCCACCAGCACCGGCCCGGCATACGCAAACTCGGTGTACACCTGCACCAGGCTGGCCCCGGCCATCATCTTCTCCAGCACATCCGCCCCGGTCCGCACGCCGCCACACCCCACCAGCACCAACCGCCCCGCCGCCAGCCTGGCCGCCAGCCGCAGCATCGCCGTGCTCCGCTCGAACAGCGGCGCCCCCGAAAGCCCGCCGGCCTGCAGCGCGTTCACCCCGTCCAGCCCCGCCGGCCGGCTGATCGTCGTGTTGGTCAAAACCAGCCCCGCCGCCCCGCCCGCCACCGCCGCCTCCACCACGGCCGCCAGCCCGTCCTCGCTCAAATCCGGCGCCACCTTCACCAGCAGCGGCGGATGAACCGGCACCCGTGCGGCCACCGCCTGCAGAATGCCCCGCAGCCGCGCCTCGCCCTGCAGGTCGCGCAGCCCCGGCGTATTCGGCGAGCTCACGTTGATCGTCACGTAATCCGCATACGGCGTCACCGCGGCCACCAGCGCCGGATAATCCCGCTCGGGGTCGGCGCCCTCCTTGTTGATGCCCACATTGGCGCCGAACCGCCCCGGCAGCCGCCCCGCCGCCCGCAGCCGCGCCACATAGGCGTCGATCCCGCCATTGTTGA
The DNA here is from genome assembly GCA_963751795.1 of uncultured Alphaproteobacteria bacterium. Lineage (GTDB taxonomy): Bacteria > Pseudomonadota > Alphaproteobacteria > Acetobacterales > Acetobacteraceae > BOG-908. The sequence continues at coordinate 58,095 of CAVVVI010000003.1, read as the reverse complement.
ACCCCAGCCGGTTGATCACCGCCCGATGCCGCGGCAGCCGGAACACCCGCGGCCGCGGATTGCCGCCCTGCGCCAGCGGCGTCACCGTGCCGGCCTCCACGCAGCCGAACCCCAGCCGCAACAGCGGCGCCACCGCAACCGCATCCTTGTCGAAACCCGCCGCCAGCCCGATCGGGTTGGCAAACACCAGCCCCATCGCCCGCATCTCCAGCGCCGGATCATCCGCCGCCCCGCGCCCCGCCAGCCCGGCCCGCAGCCCGCGCAACGCCCAGCCATGCGCCCGCTCGGCATCCACCAGCCGCAGCAGCGGCAGCACGGCCGAGGCCGCCTCGCTCAACATCATCGCGCGTCCACATCCCAGCCCGCGCCGGAAGCGGCGCCGCACCATAGCACCCCTGTCCTGCCCACAACGGCGCGCCACATCAAGGCTTGCGCCCGTCGCTCCCCCGCCCGAGAGTCCGCCCATGTGGAACGAACCCTATTTGGAGACCTGCTGCCGCTCGGCCCTGCACCGCCTGCTCCTGGCCGGCCCCGCCGGCCGCCCCCCGGCGCTCAAAGACGGTCCCTGCCTGGAACGCCTGTGCCAGGACGGCCTAGCCAACCCACGTGCCGACGGCCGCTACGAGGCAACCCCCGAGGGCGCCCGGCGCCACGCCACCGAAATCCGCAAGCAAGCCGCCATCTGCTGAACCACCAGCCAAGGAGCCCCCATCATGGACGACCAGGACCTCTCGATCGACCAGGCCATCGCCGCCCAACGCGCCCTGCGCACGGCCCTCGGCCTGCCGGACGAACGCTTCCCGCTCCCCGCCTTCATCGGCATGATCAGCGACGAGATCGAGCAGATGCGCCAGGCCGGCCGCACCGACCAGGAGCTGCTCGACATCATCCGCAACGCCACCGGCCAGGCGCTGAGCCCCGCCGACCTCGAGCGCTACTACGCCCCGCCCGAAACGCGTCGCCGCGGCGGCTAAGCCTCGCCCGGCGGCTCCCCGTCCGCCGCCGCGCCGTCCAGATCCTTGGCCACCTCGGGCGCCCGCAGCAGCTGGTTGATGTGCATGGCGTATTCCAGCGCCGTGTCCGCCTGGAACGACACGTCGGGCGCCACCCGCAGCCGCATCTCATGGGCCAGCTGCACGCGAAAAAACGGCGCCGCCCGGCGCAACGCCGGCAGCTTGGCCTCGATATCGGTGCGCCCCAGCCGCGTCACGAACGCCGTCGCGTGCTTCAGGTCGGGCGACATCCGCACCTCAGTCACGGTAATCAGGATATCGGCCAAATCGGGATCGCGGAACTCGCCACGGGTGAAGATGCCCGAGAGCACGTGCCGCACCTCCTCGGCCACGCGCAGCTGCCGCTGTGATGGCGGCTTCGGCCCTGCCTTGCGGCTCGCCGTCTTGGATGGCCGGGGCGGAGCGGGCGCACGCTCCGCCCGGCCATCCTTGCGCGTCAGCTTCACGCCGGAACCAGCTCGCTTTCGTAGCACTCCACAAGGTCGCCCTCGCGCAGGTCGTTATAGCCCGCAAACGACAGGCCGCACTCGTAGCCACGCGCCACTTCGCGCACGTCGTCCTTGAAGCGCTTCAGCTGCGACAGCTCGCCCTGATGGATCACCACGCCGTCGCGCAGCAGGCGCACGCCGCAACCGCGCTTCACCAGCCCCTCGGTGATCATGCAGCCAGCCACCTTGCCAGTCTTGGTGATGTCGAACACCTTGCGGATCTCGGCATAGCCCAGGAAGTTCTCGCGATATTTCGGCGAGATCTTGCCCTTCACCAGTTGGGTGATGTCGTCGGCCACCTGGTAGATGATCGAGTAGTAGCGGATCTCGACACCGTCGCGATGCGCCATCTCGCGCGCCTGGCTGCTGGCACGCACGTTGAACCCGACGATCATCGCATGGCTTGCCTTGGCCAGCTGCACGTCGCCTTCGGTGATCTGCCCGACGCTCGAGTTGAGCACCCGGACCTTGACCTCCTCATGCTCCAGCTTCAGCACGGTCGCCTGGATCGCCTCGGCGCTGCCCTGCACGTCCGCCTTGATCACCACGGCCACTTCGTTCTGCGCACCGGCCGCGATGCGGGTCAGCATCTGCTCCAGCGTGCCACGCGCCGCGGTCGCCCCGGCGGCAGCCTTGTCGCGCAGCTTGCGTGTGCGGAACTCGCTCACCTCACGGGCGCGCTGCTCGTCCTCGACCACGATGAACGGCTCACCGGCCGAAGGCACGCCGCCCAGGCCCAGGATCTCCACCGGAGTCGAGGGTCCGGCGAGCTTGATCGCCCGGTTCTTGTCGTCGAGCATGGCGCGCACGCGGCCCCACTCGGCGCCGCACACCACGATATCGCCCTGCTTCAGCGTGCCGTTCTGCACCAGAATGGTGGCCACTGGCCCCCGCCCACGATCCAGTCGGCTCTCAATCACGCTGCCCTCGGCCGGCCGGTTGGGGTTGGCCCGCAGCTCCAGCACTTCGGCCTGCAGCAGGATCGCCTCTTCCAGCTTGTCGAGGTTGGTCTTCTTGGTCGCCGAGACTTCCACGTCCTGCGTGTCGCCGCCCATGTCTTCCACCACGATCTCGTGGCTCAGCAATTCCTGCCGCACGCGCGTGGGGTTGGCGTCCGCCTTGTCCATCTTGTTGATGGCCACGATGATCGGCGCATGCGCCGCCTTGGCGTGCTTGATCGCCTCGATCGTCTGCGGCATCACGCCGTCATCGCTGGCAACCACCAACACCACGATATCGGTCACCGAGGCACCGCGGGCGCGCATGGAGGTGAACGCCTCATGGCCCGGCGTGTCGATGAAGGTGATCTGGCTGCCGGAAGGCAGCGTCACCTGATAGGCGCCGATATGCTGGGTGATGCCACCCGCCTCGCCGGCCGCCACATCGGTCGCCCGCAGCGCATCCAGCAGCGACGTCTTGCCATGATCGACGTGGCCCATGATCGTCACCACGGGCGCGCGGGGGCTCAGATCCTCGTCCTCGTCGATATCGCCCTCGATCGCCGTCTCGACGTCGCTTTCGCTGACGCGCCGCACACGATGGCCGAATTCCTGCACCACCAGCTCGGCGGTGTCGCTGTCGAGCACCTGCGTGATGGTCGCCATCACGCCCATGCGCATCAGCGTCTTGACCACGTCCACGGCCCGCGCGGCCATGCGGTTGGCCAGCTCCTGCACGGTAATCGCGTCGGGCAGCACCACGTCGCGCACCACGCGCACCTGATCGGCACGCAAGGCGGCCAGTTCGGCCTGCCGGCGCTCACGCTCGCGCTGGCGCCTGACACTGGCCAGGCTGCGCGTCTTCTCGTCCTCGCCCTCCATCGCCGCCTGCACGTCGATGCGGCCGGCCCGCCGGCCCTCACCGGGGCCCTTCTTGGCCACCACCGGGGTGAGCACCTTGCGGGGGGCAACCACGCCACCCGGCCGGCGCACCACGCCGCGGCCCTCTTCCTCGTCCTCGCGACCGGTCCGCAGCCGCAGCGTCTCGGTGGGCGAACCCGGCACGGCCGGTGTCGCCGCGCGGGCTGCCACCGGGCTGCGCGCCGCGCCTATCCGTGCCGGAGCCGCTCCGGCCACCTCGCCAGCGGGCGCCTGGCCGTCCTGAGCGGAACCGGCGGCCGCCGCCTCGCGGGCACGGGCCTGCTCGGCTACCGCCCGGCGCTGATCCTCTTCGGCCTGCCGGCGCTGATCCTCGTCACGCCGGCGCGCTTCCTCGGCGGCCGACAGGATGGAGATCTTCTCCTGCTCCCGGCGTTCGGCCTCGCGCTTGGCGTTCTCGCGCGCCTGCTCCTGCTGCTGCTTCTGCGCATCGAGCAGCACGCGCTGCCGCACCGCCAGCTCGTTGGCCGTAAGCGCACGCCCGCCCATGCCGGGCCGCGCCGGGCCCGTAGGCCGCACCGCAGCCGCGCCAGGCTTTGCAACGCCCGGGGCAGCCGGCGCCGCGGTGGCGGCTTGCGCCACAGGGCGGTTCGGGGCACCCAGATTGGCAGGCAGCGGTGGCTGCGGCGTCGCCGGATAGGCAGGCTTGGGGGCGCCGGTGCGGGTCTTGCGGACCTCCACCTGCACCACCTTCGTGCGCCCATGCGAAAAGCTCTGCTTTACCGATCCGGCATCGACGGTGCGGCCCAGCTCGAGCCGGCCAGCCGGGCGCAACGACAGGCGGCCCTTGGCCTCACCTGCATCCTGCCCGCCATCGGTAGCCACATCGCGGTCGTTGGTTTCGCTCATTCACCTGCCTGCTTGCACATCACCCGCCCGGACACCCCGGACAGGCGTAGAATCTCGTCCAGCAGCGACTGGGCTAGACGCCCTTGCGCCACCGCCACATGCACCACCTGGTCACGCCCAAACACGGCACCCAGGCCCGCCGCATCCAACGGCCAAGCGACGGGCACGTCGCCGCCGCCCGACACCAAACGGCGGCGCTCGTCCTCGCTGCCGTCGCTCGCCTGGATCACCAGGCCGGCATGGCCGCCCTGTACCCACTCGCGGGCCTTGGCAAAACCAGCCACGGCCTGCCCCGCCCGGCGCGCGAGGCCGAGATGATCGGAAATGCGCCTGGCAAGCTGCGCTTGCAGGACACCGTTCAGATCGACAGGCACGGAAACCGAACCGCGGGCCGCACGAGCAAAGGCGCCTTTGGCACAGGCCGCTTGTATCACATCGGCACGGGCGCTCAACCAAAAACCCCGGCCCGGCAGCCGTGCCGCCAAGTCCGGCACCACGGCCCTGTCCGGCCCGATCACGAACCGCACCATCCGGCCACGATCACCCTGCGCGCGGGTGACGATGCAGCGCCGCTGCGCCCCGCGCTCGGGGTCGTCGCCCAATGCCACATCCGGCGGACCGGCAACGGCGCTGACATGGGGCTCCGGGTCAGTCGTGTGAAGCCTCCGTCGCCGTTTCCGGCTCGGCGTCGGTGGCTGCTTCTGCTTCCTGCGGCTCGCCATCCTCGGCGAACCAATGGGCGCGCGCGGCCATGATCACCTCGTTGGCGGTCTCCTCATCGACCAGCTCGGCCCCCAGGATCTCCACCAGCTCGTCGCCGGCCAGGTCGGCCAGGTCGTCGAGCGACTTCACGCCGCGCTCGCCCAATGTCACCAGCATCTGCGGCGTGAACAGCTCGAAAGCCGCCACCTCGTCAGACACACCCAGCTCGATGCGCTTCTCGGTCAACCCCTCGTCGCGCTGCACCAGGAACTGCTCGGCGCGCCGGATCAGCTCCTCGGCGACCGTCTCGTCGAAGCCCTCGATGTCGGCCAGCTCGTCGCGGTCCACGAAGGCCAGCTCCTCGACCGAGTTGAACCCTTCGGTCACCAACAGCCCGGCGATCACGTCGTCCACGTCCAGCGCCTCGACGAACAGCCCGGTCCGCCGCCGGAACTCCTCCTGCCGCCGCTCGCTCTCCTCGGCCTCGGTCAGGATATCGATGTCCCAGCGCGTCAGCTGGCTGGCCAGGCGCACGTTCTGGCCGCGGCGGCCGATAGCCAGCGAGAGCTGCTCGTCGGGCACCACCACCTCGACGCGCCCTGCCTCCTCGTCCATCACCACTTTGGTCACCTCGGCCGGCGCCAAAGCGTTCACCACGAAGGTGGCCGATTGCGGCGACCAAGGAATGATGTCGATCTTCTCGCCCTGCAGCTCCTGCACCACGGCCTGCACACGGCTGCCGCGCATACCTACGCAGGCGCCAACCGGGTCGATGGAGCTGTCACGGCTGATCACCGCCATCTTGGCGCGGCTGCCAGGGTCGCGCGCCACCGCCTTGATCTCGATGATCCCATCGTAGATCTCCGGCACTTCCTGGGCGAACAGCTTGGCCAGGAACGCCGGATGCGTCCGGCTGAGGAAGATCTGCGGACCGCGAATCTCCTCGCGCACGTCAAAGATGTAGGCGCGCACACGGTCGCCGTTGCGGAAGCTCTCACGCGGGATCAGCTCGTCGCGCCGCAGCAGGGCCTCGGACTTGCCGAGATCGACCATCAGATTGCCGTACTCGGTCCGCTTGACCACGCCGTTTATGATCTCGCCCACGCGGTCCTTGAACTCGTCGAACTGCCGCTTGCGCTCATACTCGCGCACACGCTGCACGATCACCTGCTTGGCGGTCTGCGCACCGATCCGGTCGAAATCGATCGGCGGCAGCGGATCGACGATAAACTGGCCCAGCTCGAGGTCGGGGCGGAACTTCTTGGCGATGTGCACGGGGATCTGCGTCGCCTCGTTCTCCACCGTCTCGACCAGCTCGGTCCAGCGGGTCAGCCGCACGTCGCCAGTCCGGCGGTCGATCGTGGCGCGGATGTCCTTCTCGTGGCCGTATTTGGCGCGGCCGGCCTTCTGGATCGCCTGCTCCATCGCCTCGAGCACTTCCTCCCGGTCGATCGACTTCTCCCGCGCAACCGCGTCGGCAACCAGAAGAAGTTCGGGGCGGGCTACGGCGGTATCCATCAGCGCGGTTCCAGTCGTCAGTTTTCGGTTGTCTGCGGTGCAGAGGCGGCAATCAGCGCGTCGGTCAGCACCAGCCGGGCCTTGCGAACGTCGCCCAGCGGCAGCGCCACCTCGGTGCCATCGTCGAGCCGCAGCCGGCCATGCGTATCGTCGGCGCCCAGCACGATGCCGGAAAAGCGTTTGCGGCCAGCCACCGGCATATGGGTTTCCGCCTTGGCCAGGTGCCCGGAAAACCGGTTCCAATCCTTGGCCCGCGTCAACGGTCGGTCAATCCCGGCGGAGCTGACCTCGAGCGTCCACTCGCCCGGTATCGGATCGGCCACGTCCAGCACCGCGCCCACGGCGTGGCTGATGGCCTCGCAATCCTCCACACGGATCAGCGTGCCGTCGGCCCGATCCGCCATAATCTGCACGGTCGGCCTCTCGCGCCCGAGAACCGCCACGCGCACCAACTCGAACCCCATTCCATCGAGCGTCGGCCCGATGCTGGCGGCTATGCGACCTTCAAGGCCGGTATGGTTGAGCAGTTCGTCCTGTGTGTCCAAGCCAAAAAAGGCGGCCCGCGAAGGCCACCCCCCGAGAGCGGAAGATGTAGATGAGGACTCTGTCTTAAAGGAGCCGCATGGAAACGCAAGGCAGATCGGTTGGCGCGACAGCCCACGATAGTGCGGCAATGCTGCCCGGCGCCTACCCGCGGATCACGCGCAGCGAGCCGGGCATCACCGCCGCAGGCGTGTCAGTTCGGGGCCGTCGTGGTGGTCGTGGTGCTGCTGCTCGTCGTTGTGCTGACGGGCGGCAGTGGCGGCGGCGGGGGCGCCACGCTCGTCGTTGTGGTGGTGCTGTCGTGAGCGACCACGGCGCCGTTGCTGTAGCTGGTGGCCCGGGAATCGAGGCGGTTGCCGTTGGCATCCACAGCATGCGTCTCGCGGGTGGTGCTCAGCGTTCCCGGCACGGGCACGGGCAGTGCGCCGGGCACCGTCGTCTGCGTCGTCGTCTCCGTAGAGGTCTGGGCCAGAGCGGCACCGCCGCTCGTCAGGCCAAAGGCCAGGGCAGTGGTGGCCAGCACTATCTTCAGCATCGATGTTCTCCGATCAGCTTCATGGTCGCGAAAGCGCGGATGCGCGGCCTGCCCGGCCGCCCATCCGCGCGATGGCCTCAGGGGACCTGCGACGAGGAATGCGTCGTCGTCGTCGTGGTCGCCATCGGCGGTGCGACCAAGGCCGGAGCGGTCGTGGTCGTCGAAGTGTGCTCCGTCGTGGTGGTCACCGGCGGCGCGTCGTCGCCACAGGCAGCCAGCAGGCCGGCGGTGGCCAAGGCGCCCGCAAGGGCCAGACGGGACGTAGCGCGTGCGAAGGTCATGCTCGGCTCCTCAGTTCGGCTGCGTGGTCGTGCTGGACGACGTGGACGTGGTGGTGCTGACCGGCGGCGGCGGCGGTGCCGCGGCGGTGGTGGACGTGGTGGAGGCATCGCTGGCGACGCCGTCACCGCTGCGGTAGCTGGTGGATTTCTGATCCGTCTGGTTGCCGTAGCCGTCCGACGCGTGGCTCTCCTTGGTCACGCTCAGCGTGCCGGGTGCCGGCGCCATTGCGGGCTGCGCCGTGGTGGACTGCTGGGTCGTGGTCTCCGTAGCCGTCTGCGCCTGTGCCACACCGGCCGACAGGCCGGTGGCGAGCAAACTCGCAACAAAAAGCTTCATGATTGTCACCCCTCTATCCATCGCGGTCCAATAACCGCGCTAGCGTGAAACGAACGCCGGCCGCCGAGGGCGGTTCCGGTCCGTGCTGGAGGCCGCCTCAGGCGCGCAGGCCGGCCCGTAGCCCAAGGGCCTCGGCCACGCGGGTGCCGTCGATGGCGGCCGACAGGATGCCGCCCGCATAGCCGGCCCCCTCGCCCGCCGGATACAGCCCGGCCGTGTTGATGCTCTGCAGGTCGGCGCCGCGGGTGATCCGGATGGGTGAGGATGTGCGGGTCTCGACCCCGGTCATCACGGCATCCTCCATGTCGAAGCCAGGTATGCGGCGGCCGAACACAGGCAGTGCCTCGCGCAGCGTGTCCAGCACGAAGGGGGGCAGGCATGTCGCAAGGTCCGTCGGCACCACGCCGGGCTTGTAGGACGGCACTACCTCGCCCAGGCAGGTGCTCGGCCGGCCGGCCAGGAAGTCGCCGACGCGCTGGCCCGGGGCGTGGTAGGTGCTGCCGCCGGCCACAAAGGCAAGCGATTCGAGCCGGCGCTGGAAGGCGATGCCGGCCAGCGGATCGCCGCTATCCTCCGGCGCGAAATCTGCCGGCCCCACGCCCACCACCAGGCCCGCATTGGCGTTGCGCTCCGCCCGCGAATACTGGCTCATGCCGTTGGTCACCACGCGGCCGGGCTCGGAGGTTGCGGCCACCACGGTGCCGCCCGGGCACATGCAGAAGCTATAGGCCGAGCGTCCGCCCGCACCGTGATGCACCAGCTTGTAATCGGCGGCACCCAGCCGCTTGTGGCCGGCCGAGGCGCCGAAACGCGCCCGGTCGATCACCGATTGCGGGTGCTCGATGCGCACGCCCACCGAGAACGGCTTGGGCTCCACATGCACGCCGCCGGCGACCAGAGATGCGAACAGGTCCCGCGCCGAATGGCCTGGCGCCAGCACCACGTGACGCGCCTCCAACGCAGTGCCGTCGGCCAGTTCGAGCCCCTCGAGGCGCCGCGTGCCGTCCGGGGCGCGGCCGATAACCAGGCCCGTCACCCGCACGCCAAAGCGGTATTCGCCGCCCAACGCCTCGATCTCGGCCCGCAGGCTCTCGACGACGGTGACCAGCCGGAAGGTGCCGATGTGCGGTTTGCTGGACACCAGGATCTCCTCCGGCGCGCCGGCGCGGACGAAGGTCTCCAGCACGCGGCGCCCGAGATAGACGGGGTCGCGCACGCCGGACCACAGCTTGCCGTCGGAAAAGGTGCCCGCACCGCCCTCGCCGAACTGCACGTTGCTCTCAGCGGTGAGGACAGCGCGGCGCCAGAGCGCGAAGGTGTCCACCGTGCGCTCGCGCACTGTCCGGCCGCGTTCCAGGATGATCGGCCGGAAGCCCATCTGCGCCAGCGTCAACGCGGCAAACAGGCCGCACGGCCCGGCACCGATCACCACCGGGCGGCAATCGGGCATGGCCGGGGCGCGGGCCACGTGGCGGTAGGTCATGTCCGGCGTGCGGCTGACATGCGGGTCGCCGGCCAGGCGCGCCAGCACCCCATCCTCGTCAGCCACCGCGACATCGAGCGTATAGATCAGGTGGATGGCACTGCGCTTGCGCGCATCATATCCGCGACGGAACACATGCAGCCGCTCGGCGGGCGTCCCGAGCCGGGCGGCCGCGGCGTCGTGCAGGGCTGCTTCATCGTGATCGAGCGGCAGTTTGATTTCAGTCAGGCGCAGCACTGTCGGTTCCGCTGGTGAGGGGTCGGCCGCCTGGCAGGCGCCGGTGGCCAGGGCGCCTATGACGCCGAGCCTGTATTGGGTATAGCGGGCCGCCTATACCACCCGAGGACCCTCGATGTCGCCGAACGAAGCCGCTTCTGCCGCACCAGCGGCCGGGTTCCGCATGGAAAAGGACGCCATGGGCGCCCTGCCCGTGCCGGCGAACCGGCTGTGGGGTGCGCAGACGCAACGCTCGATCCAGAACTTCCCCATCGGCGTGGACCGCTTCCGCTTCACCCGGCCGGTGATCCGCGCCATGGGCCTGCTGAAGAAAGCAGCCGCCCTGGCCAATGGCGAATTGGGCGAGCTGCCGGCCGACCGGGTCAACTTAATCATACGCGCCGCCAACGAGGTGATCGACGGCGATTTGGATGAGGAGTTCCCGCTCGTCGTCTTCCAGACCGGCTCGGGCACCCAGACCAACATGAATGCGAACGAGGTGATCGCCAACCGTGCGATCCAGCTGGCCGGCGGCACGGTCGGGTCAAAATCGCCGATCCATCCGAACGACGACGTGAACCACTGCCAGTCCAGCAACGACACGTTTCCCACCGCCATGCACATCGCTGCCGTCGAGCAGATCGAGCATCGGCTGCTGCCGGCGGTGGCACAGCTGCGCGCCACGTTGCATAGCAAGGCGGAGGCCTATGCCGGCGTGGTGATGATCGGGCGAACCCATTTGCAAGACGCAACGCCCGTCACCCTCGGCCAGGTGATCGGCGGCTGGGTGGCGCAGCTGGACGGCGCGGTGCGCAGCATCCGTGCGGAGCTGCCGGGCCTGTTGGAGCTGGCGATCGGCGGCACCGCGGTGGGCACCGGCCTGAACGCCCACCCGCAATTCGGGGCCTGCACCGCCCGTCACATCGCTGCCGAAACCGGATTTGCGTTCGTGAGCGCGCCGGACAAGTTCGCGGCCCTCTCCGCGCACGACGCCATGGTCACTGTCAGCGCCACATTGCGCACGCTGGCGGGGGCGTTGATGAAGATCGCCAACGATGTGCGCTGGTACGCCTGCGGACCGCGCGCCGGCTTCGCCGAGCTGCGGATCCCGGAGAACGAACCAGGCAGCTCCATCATGCCGGGCAAGGTCAATCCGACACAAAGCGAAGCGCTGACGATGGTCGCCGTGCAGGTGTTCGGCAACGACGCCGCTGTGGCTTTCGGCGGCAGCCAGGGTAATTTCCAGCTCAACGTGTTCAAGCCTGTCATGCTGCACAATCTGCTGGAATCAGCCGGGCTGCTTGCCGACGGGTGCCTGGCTTTCGACATTGGCTGCGCCCAGGGCATCGAGCCGGATGAGAAGCGCATTGCCCAGAACGTGGCCAATTCGCTGATGCTGGTGACGGCGCTCAATCCGCATATCGGCTACGAGAAATCTGCGCAGATTGCGCTCAAGGCGCATCGCGAGGAAACCAGCTTGAAGGAGGCCGCGCTGGCGCTCGGCTACCTGAGCGCGGAAGACTTCGACGCCTGGGTTCGGGCTGCAGAGATGACGGGTCCGCTCGCGCGTTAGGCGAGCCGCCCGGCGCCGAACTCCGGTACGACATATTGCAGGCACGAATGTCCGAAGCAGATTGGGAAACGAAAGGCCGCCACAGCGAAAGGCGGATCGACGAGATCGAGGTCCTGCGGGCGGTCGCGATCCTCATGGTCGTAGTGGATCACATCCCGTTCAACCTCTTTTTCTGGCATTCCGGATTGCAGGACGTGATGCTGGATTACTGGAGCGGTGGGACCGGGGTCGATCTGTTCTTCACCATTTCCGGTTTCGTCATCGCGCGCAGTCTGCTTCCGCGCCTGCAAGCCGCGCATGGCGCGCTCTATCTCGTCGAGACGCTGACGTTCTTCGTCCGGCGCTTCTGGCGCCTGCAGCCCTCGGCCTGGCTCTGGCTCGCCGTGCCGCTGGTGCTCTGCCTCGTGTTCAACCGCACGAACGCGTTCCACGACTTCCACTCGAACCTGGCATCCGCGGTCACCGCCCTGATGGTGATCAACAACTTCCGATTTGGGGAGTTGTTCGGCGTGGGCGATACCAGCATCGTCGTGCAGTATTGGAGTTTGTCGCTCGAGGAGCAGTTTTATCTGCTGCTGCCGGCGGTCGTATTTTTCCTGCGCCGCCGAACCGCGCTGCTCATGGTGGCGCTGCTGATCTACCAATTCCTGATGCCGCAAGGGGCTGTGTATAATTGCACACGACCCGGGGCGATCGCCGTCGGTGTATTGCTGGCAATCTGGAGCCGCCATCCTGCCTACCGGCTTGCCGCACCGGCGTTCCTGGGCGCCAGCAGGCTGCTGCGCGTGGCGTTCATGGCCGTGAGCATTCTGCTCCTCGGCGCGCTCGGATCGGCGCTTCCCGCACCGGTGGGGACACTCACCTCTGGCATTGTCGCCGTGCTGTCGGGCGTGCTTGTCTACGTAGCAAGCCTTTCGCGCGGCTACGTCATGCAACCGGGCCGCATCAGGGCCAGCCTCGTCTGGCTCGGCTCACGATCCTATGCCGTCTATCTCACACATCTGGTGGCCTTCGCGCTGACGCATGAGCTTTACGTGAGGCTGCATCCACCCATCCTGGTCATCAGCACGGCGATGGTTGTGCAGTTCCTGGTCATCGGCCTCGGCCTCACTCTCGGGCTTGCCGAGCTGAACTACCGTCTGGTGGAAACACCAGGGCGAATCTACGGCCGCGGAGTTCACCTGCGGCTGCCAGAGGCGGTCTTGCAATGAGCCTGGCCGAGACAGCCGACATTTCGCGTATTAAGGTCAGCCAACATCGGACGGCGCTCCGGCTGACGTCGTGTTCGTGCAGCCTCGGCCAAAGCCTGCGCTGTTACGGCACACGCGGCTGAGCGACGTGCGGCGTTACGGATACCACACGGCTGAGTTTGGTCCCTGGCTGCTGGCGCCGTGCATGAGCATGCAGACCTGCGTCTCACCCGAGCCCTGCTTTCTGGGACGGGCGCTTACGTTCCGCACAACTATTTACGCCGTCGTGCTCAGCCCGTTCGCACAGTGTGGCGGCTGATCGTGGCGCAAGAGCGCGCGGGCCGACCGGACCGGATCGACGACATCGAAGTGCTGCGATGCGCTGCGATCGTCATGGTGCTTTTCGCGCACGCGCCGTTCAATCTTCTCTACTGGAACACGTTGTGGCTGCGGATTTCGATCGGCTACTGGAGCGGCGACGCTGGCGTGGACCTGTTCTTCGTGATCAGTGGCTTCGTGATCGGGCGAAGCCTACTGCCGCGGTTGCGCGCGACCCGCACTGATGGCGAGTTCCTGTCGGCGACGTTGACGTTCCTGCTGCGCAGGTTCTGGCGCCTGCAACCTGCGGCGTGGGTCTGGCTGCTTCTGCCGCTTCTCGGCGCGGCGACGTTCAACCAGTCGGGCGCGTTTCGCAAATTGCTGCCGGATTTCTCCGCAGCCCTGTCCGGCCTGCTCGCGATCAGCAACTTCCGTATCGGTACGCTGATCGGCCCCGATCTCTTCAACAAGGAAGGCATCAGCTTTCATTACTGGAGCCTGTCGCTCGAAGAGCAGTTCTACCTGCTGCTGCCTGTCCTGTTCTGGATCTTCCGCGCGCGGCTGCAGGCGTTCTTGGTTCTCTTGGTGATCTACCAGTTCCTGGCTTCCCCATGGCCAATCTACGCCCTGACGCGCCCTGGTGCGCTGGCTGCCGGTGTTCTACTGGCAGAATGGTCCAGGCATGTGGCCGCGCCCGTAGCCAAACCTGTGTTTTTGGCCGCAGGCCGCTTCCGGCGGCCTAGCTTCGTGCTCGGCCTGCTGTTCCTGGTCGGCGCGGCGGAGAGTACGCTTATCCTGCCCTTTGGCGTCGGCCGGTTCGGCGTTGTTGCCATCATCAGCGCGATGCTCGTTCATGCTGCCAGTTACGATGCCAATTACATCATGGCGCCGGGGCGGCTGAAACGCGCGTGCATCTGGATCGGGGAACGATCTTATAGCATCTATCTCACGCATATCCCGTGTTACGCACTGGCGCGCGAGGCACTGTTCCGCCTTCGCCCCCCCAATTGGACGCACAGCGTTGCCGAGGGTGCGATGCATGTGGCACTCGCGCTGGGCCTGACCTTTGCTGCGGCCGAACTCACCCGACGCTTCGTCGAGGAGCCAGGCCGTGCGTACGGCCGACGCCTGACCGTGCCAACGCCAGACCGCTGATATCCGCGCGGCGGCAGATCAGAGAATGGCTTGTCCGTGTGTCAGAGCGAGCGTGCACGTCGCCGGTCCGGTGCCGGCTGTGATCGTCAGCGGGCCCAAATCCACAGAAGCAAAGGCGTTCACCGCAGGAAAAGTGCCGCTCCATCGGCCGTTGAGGAAAGAGCCGTTGGCCGCCAGCAGCCCGTTGCTGAACACCTGAGCGGTTCCGCTTGTTGCTTTGGCAACCTGGGTTACCTTGGCCACGACGAACTGCGGCTGGCTGCCGGGTGCCGCGACGAGAACGGCGAGCCTGAACGTCGTCGAGTCCGGCGCTGCAGCGGGGATCGAGTCGACCTGCAGCGCAAGCGTGCCACTGATACCGTGGCACGTTCCCCCGCCTTCGACGGTGACGTTTCCCAAATTGCCAGCACGGGCGCCCGTCGTCGCAGCCCAGATCAAGAAGATGGCTGTCAGCTGCTTGTAACCCATGTCCTGCCTCCTGGTCGGGGTTACTGAGATAGCAGATTGCTGACGGGGCAGACACCAAGAACGATAGTCGCGCCGCGTCGCTCTCAGGCCAATGCTGTCCGCCTGTCGGGTCAGCGCACCCGCTCGACGACAAAGCCCTGGTTGCGCAGCAATTGCGGCACGCCCGTCGAGCCGCAGAGATGCGCCACCCCGACCGCCACGAAGGCGGTGCCGGTTCCGGCCAGCCTGTCGGCTACCTTCTGGGTGAAGCGCTCATTGCGGCGGAGAATGAGCTCGGTCCAGGTCGCCTCGCTGCGGCGGCGCATGTCCTGGTTGATCATCCGGTCCAGCATCGTCTCGTCGCCGGCCCGCCAGGCGGTCAGCATGCGGCTGAACAACGGTCCGGCATTGTCGAACTCGTCGATCTGGTCTTCGAGTGCCACAAGCTGGGTGTCTTCCGGCATGTCCGCCAGCATCGCGAATTGCTGGTCCAGCGTTTCGAACGTTGGCGTCGATTTGTGGTGCGTGTGAGCATAGGCCAGCAACGTGCCTTCAGCGCCCACGCTCATCGGCCCGGTATGCTTCAGCGCCGCGCTCATGAGCAGGATCTCCACCAGCCACGGCCGCGCGCTGGCCAGCAAGGCCTCCGGCATGCCGGAGGCGGCGGCCTGCTGGCGATAGCGCGCGCGATACGCTGCCGGCAGCAGCTGCTCGGTGCTGTGCACAGCGCCCAGCCCGTAATGGCGGATTGCGGCCACGCTTCCGGACAGGTCACTTACATCCGCCTCGGTCCAGATCTCGGTCGAACGATCCAGGGCCGACTGGATGGCCGGATCCATCCAACGCTCATTGGCAGGCAGGATGTGGATGGTGCCGAACAGATACACGGTCGCACTCGGCCCGCGCGCCATCCATAGCGCCGGCTCGGCGCGCGCGGGTAGGGCAATCAGCAGCAGGGCAGCGAGAAGAAAGCGCATGTGAACTCGCATCAGACCGGCGCGCAAACCTCAGACCGGCGGCCGTCTCCCACAAGCCTATACATTATGGTTCCGAAATCAACTGTTCGGCGCACTCAGATGAAGGGAGCCTCCAGCCCTTCCGCCTCGAACGTCGCCTGCACGGCCGGGCGGGCGAGAACCCGCTCGGCGTGGTCGCGCAGTGCCGGCGTCTCGCGCGGCGGCTGCGGCATCGCGCGCCCCCAGCGCACCAGCATGAGCAGGAACAGGTCGGCCGCCGAGAACTGCTCACCCAGCAGATACGGACCCGCCCCAAGTTGCCCGGCGATGACGGCGAACATTCGGCCAAGCCGGGCGGCGGCAACCGCCTTCACACCGTCGATCGCCGCCGGCTCGCTGGCATGCTCCCAAGGATAGAACCACACCCGGTATTCGGTTTGCGGCGTGTTTGTCAGGTGGATCATCCATTGCAGGAACCGCGCGCGATGCGCGGTGCCCAGCAACGGCGCCAGCCCTGCCGCCGGATAGCGCTCGGCCAGATACAACGTGATCGCGGCGGCCTCGGACAGCACCAGATCACCATCCACCAGAACCGGGATGCGGCCATTCGGGTTGAGCCGTAGATAGGCTTCGCTGTTCTGCGCATTCTGCGCGCGGTCGACGAGGCTCAATTCGAACGGCACGCCGGCCTCGCGCAGCGCCATATGCGGCAGCAGACTGGCATTGCCGGGATAGTAGTGCAGCACGAGCATCGGATGCGCTACCGTGTCGGCTTAGGTGGCGTCACGCTGTAATCGTAGAAGCCACGCCCGGTCTTGCGGCCAAGCCAGCCGGCTTCGACGTATTTCACCAGCAACGGACATGGCCGATACTTGGTGTCCGACAGGCCTTCCAGCAGCACCTGCATGATCGACAGGCACGTATCGAGCCCGATGAAATCGGCCAGTTCGAGCGGGCCCATCGGGTGGTTGCAGCCGAGCTTCAGCGCGCAGTCGATCGAGGCGATGGTGCCGACGCCCTCGTAGAGGGTGTACACCGCCTCGTTGATCATCGGCATCAGGATGCGATTGGCCATGAAGCCGGGAAAGTCTTCCGACAGCGCTACCGTCTTGCCCAGCGTCCGCGCCAGTTCGGAGACGGCGGCGTAGGTGGCGTCGTCGGTGGCGATGCCGCGGATCACTTCGACGAGCTTCATCACCGGCACCGGGTTGAAGAAATGCATGCCGATAAAGCGTGCCGGCCGGTCCGTGCCGGCCGCCAGGCGCGTGATCGAAATCGACGATGTGTTGGTCGCCAGGATGCAGCTTGGGCCGACGCGCTCGGTCACCTTAGCGAAGATCGCGCGCTTGATGTCCTCGCGCTCGGTCGCCGCCTCGATGACGATGTCGCAGGCTGCCAAGCCCGCCATGTCATCGAGCGTGCGCAGACGCCCCATTGCGGCGGCCCGGTCCTCAGCCGTGATCGCGCCCTTGGCAACCTGGCGATCCATGTTCTTGCCGATGGTGCCGACGGCGCGGGCCACGGCATCGGGCTTGGCATCGAACAGCAGCACGTCCAGCCCGGCCAGCGCGGCGACATGGGCGATGCCGTTGCCCATCTGCCCCGCACCAACGACGCCGATCGTGCGGAGCATGGGGCCTGCCTCCGCTCAGGCCCGCTCGAGCTCGCTCTTCAGCTCGGGCAAAGCGGTGAACAGATCGGCCACCAGGCCGTAATCGGCCACCTGGAAGATCGGCGCGTCTTCGTCCTTGTTGATCGCGACGATCACCTTGCTGTCCTTCATGCCGGCTAGATGCTGGATGGCACCGGAAATGCCGATGGCCATGTAAAGCTCCGGCGCCACGATCTTGCCGGTCTGCCCGACCTGATAATCGTTGGGCACGTAGCCGGCATCGACTGCGGCGCGCGAGGCACCGACGGCGGCGCCCAGCTTGTCGGCGATCGGGTCCAGCAGGTGGAAATTCTCACCGTTCTGCATGCCGCGCCCGCCGGAGACCACGACGCGTGCGGCCGTAAGTTCAGGCCGCTCGCTCTTGGACAGTTCGGCGCTGACGAACCGCGATGCGCCGGTGTTGCCGGCCTCGGCCGCGTCTTCGATGGTGGCGCTGCCGCCCTCGGAGGGTACCGGATCGAAGCTCGCCGCGCGCACGGTGATCACCTTGATCTTGTCGGAAGAGCGCACGGTGGCCAGCGCGTTGCCGGCATAAATCGGCCGCACGAAGGTGTCGGCATCTTCCACGCCGGCGATGTCGGAGATCGGCTGGACGTCCAGCAGAGCCGCAACCCGCGGCATCACGTTCTTGCCCGTCGCCGTCGAAGCCGAGAGCAGGTGCGTGTAGCCTGGCGCCAGCGAAACCAGCAACGCGGCCAGCGGCTCGGCAAGGACATGCTCGTAGCAGGCGGCATCGACCTTGAGCACCTTGGCCACGCCGGGTAGGCGGGAAGCGGCCTCGGCAGCCGAGCCTACGCCCTGGCCTACAACCAGCGCATGCACCTCACCCAGCTTGCTCGCAGCGGCGACGGCACTGCGGGATGGCTGCTTCAGCTTGCCACCCTCGTGATCGATCAGGACAAGAACGCTCATCGTCAGATCACCTTGGCTTCGTTGCGCAATTTCTCGACCAGCTCCGCCACGCTGCCCACCTTCTTGCCGGCGACGCGCTTGGAGGGTTCGACGACCTTCAGCGTGGTCAGCCTTGGCGCGGGATCAACCCCCAGATCGGCCGGCTTGATCGTCTCAATCGGCTTTTTGCGGGCCTTCATGATGTTGGGGAGGCTCGCGTAACGCGGCTCGTTCAGCCGCAGATCGGCCGTCACGATCGCCGGCAGGTTGAGGGCCACCGTCTCCAGGCCGCCATCCACCTCTCGCGTCACTGTCGCCGTGTCGCCATCGATTTCCAGCTTGCTGGCAAACGTGCCCTGCGGCCAGCCAAGCAGGGCGGCGAGCATCTGGCCGGTGGCGTTCATGTCGTCGTCGATCGCCTGCTTGCCCATGATGATCAGGCGCGGCTGCTCCTTATCAGCCAGCGCCTTCAGCATCTTGGCCACGGCCAGCGGCTCGGGCGAGGCGTCGGTCTCCACCAGAATGCCGCGGTCGGCACCCATGGCCAGCGCCGTGCGCAACGTCTCCTGGCAGGCGGCAACGCCGATGGAGATCGCCACGATCTCCGTGGCTATCCCGCGCTCCTTCAGCCGAACGGCCTCCTCAATGGCGATCTCGTCAAAGGGATTCATGGCCATCTTGACGCCGGCGAGCTCCACGCCGCTCTGGTCGGACTTCACCCGCACCTTCACGTTGTAGTCCACAACCCGCTTGACGGGGACGAGCAGCTTCATCTCGGGATTCGCTTCTGTTCGGAGTGGCGTCGTTGACGTGCAGATAAGGGGCCGGTTCCGGCAGTGTCAAACGCCGCGCACCGGCCGTCAGAGGTGATCGGAGAGGACTCCGCGACCGGGCACGTCCTGACCACTTTGAGTGCGCTCAGTTCGAACTCACGTGCAGCCCCAGCATGTGCGCGCGGGCTGCGACGGGTGCAGCCGCAAGCGCGCCGAAGGTGAGTTTGGAGGGCGGCTGCATCGTCAGGGTCAGCCGGTGCGGATGCGTCACGAACGCCGTCACCTGCTCGGCTGCGTCGGGCTGGTCCGGCACCAGCGAACCGAGTGCGATGATCGGCATGGCAAGCTGGCCGCGCACCTGATCCGGTGTCACACCATCCTTCTGGGCAGCCACCCGCAGCGCCCGATCCACCAGGCTGGCATCCTCCCACACCAGGCTGGCGCGATCGAGGGTGGCCTTGGCTAGCGCACCCATCGCCACGGCAGGGTCGGAGGATGTCATCTGGGGCTGCACGTAGCCTTCCACCGCGCCGTCGATCCGCAACGTGCCCAGATCGTGGATGACCACATCCTCGTGCAGGTCGAGCACGCCGGGCAGGCGGCCTTTCGAGGTGGCGGTGACGTCGAGCGTCAGCGCGTTCAGGCCGAAGGCGGCCACCGAGGACGCTGCGGCGACCGGCAACGGCGTCGCGGCCAGCGCAAGCGTCAGGCCGGTCATCGAGACCTTGCCGTGGTGGTCGGCCCCAGTCTCGCCCTCCACGGCATGCAGATCGTGCAAAGCCAGGGTCGGCCCTTGCGGCACCTGCAGCGTCAACCCTGCCAGATCAGCCGCACCGTAGGTGAAGCGTGGCACGGCCGATGATGGCTGCCCCGCTTTGGCTTGCAGCAAGGCTGCAGCGTCCGCATTGGTCAGCTTCATGCTGTCGATGCCGCCATGCACGTTCCCCTTCTTGCGGCCCATGCCCGCATCGAGCGTCACCGCACGCACGGCCGCGGCCTGCACCTTGCCGCCGTCGTAGCCGTCGATCGTGACCGAAGCGATCGCCGTCCGCGTAGG
This sequence comes from uncultured Alphaproteobacteria bacterium, assembly GCA_963751795.1. Lineage (GTDB taxonomy): Bacteria > Pseudomonadota > Alphaproteobacteria > Acetobacterales > Acetobacteraceae > BOG-908. The sequence goes on along the minus strand of CAVVVI010000003.1, from coordinate 38,221 downwards.
GTTTGCCGCATGATCTGCCACCACAGTGTCGGTCAGGGCAGCGGACCCGAAGGCGAAGTCCAGCGCCGCCTCGGCCGCAAACGCCGGCGTGGCGCGGGCTTCCGGGGTCGGCGGCGCCGCGAAGGGATGCCCACTGAGCCGGTGGAGGGTCATTTTCGCGACGGTGATGTCGGTGGGATCCGTCCCGGTGGTGGTCGCGTGCAGGTCGCGCGCGGAGGCATCGGTGATCAAAAGGCGGCGGTCGGTCCAGGCAGGTTTGCCGCCGGGATAGGCCGCGGGGTCGAAGGTGGCCTGCAGCGCGGCCCAGTCGGCGCCGGATACGGTGACCAGCCGGGCCGTCCAGCCGCCATGGCCGGCATAGGTCACGGCCACGTCGTGCACCGATAGCGTGCCGGTCAGCGGATCGTAATCCGTGGCCCCGTGCCGGACGGCGTAGCCCGGCGGCAACTGGCTCAGGATCTGATCCATGTTCTGATCCAGCATGCGCCCGGCCTGCCGGCCGCTGACGGCGCGCAGGGCCAACACGCCGCCGGCGATCAGCACGACGGCCGCGGCCCCCAGAACAACGCCGCGCTGCATGGCAAGCCCCTGCTTGTTACGAAGGCGACGCTACCCGAGACCCCGCCGCACGGCAATCTGGAATGGCGCCGGCCGACCGCCCCGCAGCCGGGCTTAGCGGGAGAAACCGCGCTCGCGATGCGCCATCACGTCCATCGCACCCCGCACCCGGTCGGACTGGGCGCGATCGATCTCGGCTTCCGCGGCACCCTCGCCATGCGCCAGGCACGCGCGCACGCCGCCCCACGAGTCGCAGATCAGGCTGTGGCCGTATGTTTCACGCGGCCTGCCGGCGCCGTCCTGGTGGGCGCCGGTTGTGGCGGCCGCCACGATCCAGCACTGCGTCTCGATCGCGCGGGCCCGCAGCAGAACCTCCCAATGGTCGCGGCCGGTCTCCAGCGTAGAGGCGGACGGGACCAGGATGATGTCCGCGCCGCCCCGGCGCAGTGCCAGGAACAGCTCGGCGAACCGCAGGTCGTAGCAGATGCTCAGCCCCAGGCGCAGCGGCGCGCCCGGCGGCCCGATGTCGCACACCACCGCCGCGTCGCCCGCACCGAAATGGCTGCTTTCGCGATACCCCGTGCCCGCCGGCGTTACGGCGTCGAACAAATGGATCTTGCGGTAGCGCGCCAGCTCGCGCCCGTCCGGACCGAACACCAGCGTCGTGTTGAACAGCGTGTCGCCCTGCCGCTCGGCGATCGAGCCGCCATGCAGTACGATGCCGTGCCGCCGGGCTGTCTCGGACAGAAAGCGATAGGCCGGCCCCGCCTCCGCCGGCGACGCCGTGGCCAGCGGCAGGGTCTCGCTCTGCGCGCGCTTCTGCGCGAGGCCGCCACCCAGGCAGCTCCACATCTCGGGCAGGCTGACCAGGGCGGGTCTCTGGTGGCCCACCGCGGCCGCGATCAGCCCACCGACACGCTCGATATTGGCCAGCTTGTCGGCGCCGGGCGAGCACTGGACGGCTATGGCGCGCATGCGGCCGAACCGGCGTTCAAGGATACAGCGTCTGCGTCGCCCAGCCGCCGCCATTGGGCGTGAAGACGGTCCTGTCGTGCAGCCGGTACGGCATGTCCTGCCAGAACTCAAAACTGTCCGGCCGCACCCGGAAGCCGGACCAGTGCGGCGGGCGCGGAACGGCATCGGGGAAGCGCTCCTCCAGCGCCGCCAGGCGGGCTTCCAGATCCGCCCGTGCGGCGAGCGGACGCGACTGGTCTGAGGCCCAGGCGCCCAGGCGCGAGATGCGCGCCCGGCTTGCGAAATAGGCATCGGCCTCCTCCGGCCGAACCGGCTCCGCACGCCCTTCCACGCGCACCTGGCGCGTGAGCGTCTTCCAGTGGAACAGCAGGGCCACCTGCGGATTGGCCGCGAGCTCGCCGCCCTTGCGGCTCTGCGTGTTGGTGTAGAATACGAAGCCGTCGCGGTCCGCGCCTTTCAGCAGCACCATGCGCGCGCTGGGGCGGCCGTCCGGCGTCGCGGTCGCCAGCGTCATCGCATTCGGGTCGTTCGGCTCGGTGGCGGCAGCCGCTGCCAGCCAGGCGTCGAACAGGGCGAAGGGGTCGGCCGTCATGGCAGGTCCATTTGTATCAGGCATGGGCCAACCTTGCCTTGCGCGGCCACCGTGTGTCACCACCGCCCACCACAGACTTCCGAGGATTCCATGCTCGATCAGACCCACACCCTGCCCGCGCGCGGCACGCTGATGCAGGGCAAGCGGGGCGTGATCATGGGCGTGGCGAACGACCGCTCGCTGGCCTGGGGCATCGCGGCGGCCTGTGCCGCGCAAGGGGCGGAGATCGCCTTTACCTACCAGGGCGAGGCGCTGGGCAAGCGCGTGCGGCCGCTGGCCGCCAGCATCGGCTCCGCCATGGTGCTGCCCTGCGACGTGACGGACGAGCCGAGCATCGACAGCGCCTTCGCCGAGGTAGCCCGGCAATGGGGCAGCATCGATTTCATGGTCCACGCGATCGGCTTTGCCGACAAGGCCTACCTGCGCGGCCGCTACGTCGATACGCCGCGCGAGGCGTTCCTGCAGGCGCTCGACGTCTCGTGCTTTTCGTTCACCTCGGTATGCCGACGCGCCGCGGCCATGATGCCGCAGGGCGGCTCCCTGCTCACCCTCTCCTATCTCGGCGCCGAGCGGGTGGTGCCGCACTACAACGTCATGGGCGTGGCCAAGGCCGCGCTGGAAGCCTCGGTGCGCTATCTGGCCATGGATCTGGGCGCCGACGGTATCCGGGTGAATGCCATCAGCGCCGGGCCGGTAAAAACGCTGGCCGCCAACGGCATCGGCGATTTCCGCTACATTCTCCGCTGGAACCAGCTCAACAGCCCGATGGAGCGCAACGTGAGCGTGGACGAGGTCGGCGGCGCCGGGCTCTATTTGCTCTCCGATCTGGCGACCGCGGTAACCGGCGAAGTGCATCATGTCGATTGCGGCTACCATGTTGTTGGCATGAAGAACCCCAAGGCGCCCGACATCGCGGCCGTGGTCGAGGATTGAGGGCCGCGGCGTGCACGCCAGCATCGCGACGAAGCCGGCCGGTCGCTACGGCCTGACCGGCGCCGGCCGGCCGTGAGCCACAATACTTTCGGCCACATGTTTCGCGTCACCACCTGGGGCGAGAGCCACGGGCCGGCGATCGGCTGCGTCATCGATGGCTGCCCGCCGCGCCTGGCGCTGACCGAAGCCGACATCCAGCCCTTTCTGGACCGCCGCCGCCCGGGGCAATCACGGTTCACCACGCAACGCCAGGAGCCGGACCAGGTGCGCATCCTGTCCGGCACGGTGGGGGGCCGCACCACCGGCACGCCGATCGCCCTGCAAATCGAGAACGTGGATCAACGCTCGCGCGATTACGGCGCCATCGCCGAGCAGTATCGGCCGGGCCACGCGGACCTGACCTACGACCAGAAATACGGCCTGCGCGATCCTCGCGGCGGCGGCCGCAGCTCGGCGCGCGAGACGGCGTGCCGGGTCGCGGCCGGCGCGGTCGCGCGCCTGGTGCTGGGCGGCGCGGTCAGCGTGCGCGGCGCCCTGGTGCAGGTAGGCACGCACGGCATCGACCGCTCACGCTGGGATTGGGAGGAGGTCGCACGCAATCCGTTCTTCTGCCCGGATCGGCTGGCTGCCGCCGCGTGGGAGGGCGTCCTCTCCGACATCCGGCGGGCGGGCTCGTCCGTCGGGGCCATCATCGAGGTGGTCGCAGAGGGCGTGCCGCCCGGGCTGGGCGCGCCGCTCTACGCCAAGCTGGATGCGGAGATCGCCTCGGCCCTGATGGGGATCAATGCCGTCAAGGGCGTGGAAATCGGCGACGGGTTCGCGGCCGCGGCCCTTTCCGGCGAGGAGAACGCCGACGAGATGGCAATGCAGGACGGCACGCTGCGGTTCTTCAGCAACCGGGCCGGCGGCATCCTGGGTGGGATCGCAACCGGCCAGCCCATCGTCGCGCGCTTCGCGGTCAAGCCCACGAGCTCGATCCTGACACCGCGGCGCAGCGTCGATTCGAGCGGCGGGAACGTGGAGATCAGCACGCGCGGCCGCCACGACCCCTGCGTGGGCATCCGCGCCGTGCCGGTGGGCGAGGCGATGCTCGCCTGCGTCCTGGCCGACCACCTGCTGCGCCACCGCGCGCAGTGCTCGGGCGAAGACGGCCAAAATGTTGTGAAAAACACGTAATATCACCGAAACGTGGGTATTAACCGCGCCGCCCAGGTCCCCATTGTAGCAGAGATGGACAATTTGGCCCCGCCCGGGATTTCCGATGGATTGAACGCACTCGTCGACCTGGTTGGTCGGCGCGTGTGGCAAGCGCGGATGGCGGAGCTGAAACGTGGGTGCACGGCGACCTACGCGGGCCGCGCGCTCGGCCAGCTGCACGCGCTCGAGCTGACCGTGGAGCGGCTACGACGCGCCGACCGCAACGCGCCCGAAACCGAACTCGATCGCCGCCTGATCGGGTTGGCTAGCGAGGTCGTCACCGTCGCCGCCAATCTCACCGCCGCCGGGCGCACCCGCCTGCATGAGGCGCTTGCCCAGGCCATGCAGGGGCCAGGCAACCTGGTCGCGCTGTTCCATCTCATGCGCACCGCCTGCCTGCAGCGCCAGCGCGGCTTCGATGTCGGGTTCGAGGGCCTGGAGTTCGGAGCCCCGTTCGATCTGCTGCTGCATCGCCAGGGGCGCGAGGCCGAGATCGCCTGCGAGGTCGTCTCGGCCGAGACGGGCCGTGACCTGCATCGCCGGGCATGGTCGCAGCTGATGGACCGGGTGGATTCCGACCTGCAGAGCTGGCTTGCGGCCCATCCCGGCCGCTATCTGCTGAAGATGACGTTGCCCAACGGCCTGAAGGGCAGCGATGCCGGCTGCACGCCGTTGCTCGCGGAACTGCACCGGCGCATCACGCAGATGCTGATGGACCGTCGCCGCGCCGACCATGACGAGGCTGCGGTGCTGCGCCTGGATCCGCTGATGCTGGCCGCCGCGCAGATGGGAGATCGGAGCGGCTCGGAATGCAGCCTGCTGCCCCGCCTGCGGCGCGAGTTCGGCCACGAGGCGCATCTGGCAGTCACATCGGCCAGCACGGGCGTGTTCGTCATGGCGGCGCGGGCTGGGCGGGAGGATGGCGTCGCCGCCGCCGTGCATCGCCGCATGGCGGAGATCGTACCGCACCGGCTGACCGGCACCCGCCCCGGCATCCTGGCGATGTTTATCGAGGACACCGACCGCCTGGAATGGCACGCGCTGCGCGGCCAGTTGCGGCTGGAGGCCGAGGCCCGTCACTTCATGACCAAGCCCGAGGCACGCGCCGTGGTGGCCGTCACCTGCGCTTCGCGGCTCGAGCTGCTGGGGCCGGACGAAGCCGAGGGCCAACCCTGCTGCGAGTTGCGCTTCCGCAATCCGGGCCACCCGGATGCCAAGCTGCCCGCGCTGGCCCCGGCGGTTCTCTCCTCGCCCTGAAACCGGATTCGCCGCGCCCGCGTTGGCATGCCGGCCCAACGCGGGCGGAGGGCGACATGGCGGACGGCGACATCAGAAACAAGCTGGACGAGTTCGAGCGCCTGCTCAACGATCCTGCCGAAGAGATGGAACCCATGCGCGTATGGTCGCTGCTGGCCGAGATTGCCCGAGCCGACCGCGCCGACGCTATCGCCTAGCCCGCAGGGCAGCCGCCCGCCGTGCCGGGATCGTTCTGATTTCGGTCCTCTGCCGCGCGGGCGCCGCCGCCGCACAGGCGCAGCCGCCTGAGCAGATTGTCGTCATCGGCACCACGCCCCTGCTTGGCAGCGGCGTGGATCAAAACCGCGTACCGGGGCAGTCCGCCGTGCTGGGCAGCCAGGACATCGCGCGGGACGGCACGCCCGACCTGCTGCATGCGCTCGATACGCAGGTGGCCGGAGTTAATCTCGACAGCGCCTCCGGCAATCCGTTCCAGCCCTCGCTGTTCTACAACGGCTTCGAAGCCTCCCCGCTGCAAGGCACGGCGCAGGGTCTGGCCGTGTATGTAAACGGGGTGCGGTTCAACCAGGCCTTCGGCGACACGGTGAACTGGGACCTCATCCCCAATATCGCCATCGATCGGCTGAACGTGGAAGGGTCGAACCCGGTGTTCGGTCTGAACGCGTTAGGCGGGTCGGTATCCGCGCGGCTGCGCAACGGCTTCACCTATCACGGCGCCGAAGCGGATCTGTCCGGTGGTTCTTTCGGCCAGGTGCAAGGCGAATTCCAGTACGGCGCCGAGCGTGACGGGCGCGCGCTGTATGTCGCCGGCAACGTGCTGAACCAGGATGGCTGGCGCGACACCCAGTCATCCGACATCCAGAACGGCTTTGCCGATCTGGGCTGGCGGGGCAGCAAGGGTGAGGTGCATCTCGGCCTGGCGCTCGGCAACACTGTGCTGAACGGGCCGGGCAGCGCACCCATCCAGCTGATCCAGGCCGATGCCCGGGCGCAATTCACGCAGCCCAACCTGATCGCCAACAAATTCGGCCAGCTCTCGCTCTCCGGCTCGGCGAGGCTGGACGACACCGTCTCGGTGGATGGCGAATTTTATGCCAGCACGTTCCTGCAGCGTGTGGCCAACGGCAACGTCGCCGGCGACCTGCCCTGCGGCGGCGGCTCGACCTTGTTGTGCTCGGCGCCGGGTGTGCCGTCCACCACGAGGGGCGGCGGCACCGTGACGGATTTCCTGCATGGCGGCCCCTACGCCGCGCTGGACTTGGCGACGACTGACACCAACGCATACGGTGCTTCGGTGCAAGCTACCGACACCGGTGCGGTATGGGGACGCGGCAACCATCTCGTCGTCGGCGCCAGTTTCGATGGCGCGCAGACCGTGTTTTCGGATCGCGCGTTGATCGGTGGATTGCTGCCCTCCACGCGGGAGTTCATCGGGCCCGGCATCACCATCGACGAGCCGGGCATCAACGTGCCGGTCCGGGTCGCCGTATCGGACACCTATGCCGGCGCGTTTGCCGCCGATACGCTGGATGTGACGCGCCACCTGGCCGTCACCGTGTCCGCACGGCTCAACAGCGCGGAGATCGACCTGGCGGACCGGGGCGGCGGTCGCCTGACGGGGCAGCACGCCTACACCGCCTTCAATCCGGCGGCCGGCGCCACGTACACGGTCGCGCCCTGGCTCACGCTCTATGCCGGGCTCGCCCAGGCCAACCGGGCGCCGACCCCGGCGGAGCTCTCCTGTGCCGGACCGGCCGACGCCTGCAGCCTGGCCAATTTCTTCGTGGGCGATCCCAACCTCAAGCAGGTGGTGGCGCACACGATCGAAGCCGGCGCACGCGGGCGCGCGAGGCTCCCTGACGCCGTGCGCGTCACCTACAGCCTGGGCCTGTTCCGCACCGACGCCCTCGACGATATCGTGTTCATCAACAGCGCGGTTCTCGGCCGCGCCTATTTCGCCAATATCGGCCAGACGCGGCGGCAAGGCCTCTCCGCACGGCTCGAGCTGCGCCGCGGTGCCTGGTCGGCACGAATCAGCACCACCTACACGCAGGCGGAGTTCAGGACCGGCTTCAGCGAGGCTGCCGGCAACAATCCGGCGGCGAGCGGCGGCATGCTGCAGGTGCAGGCCGGCGACCGCCTGCCCGGCATCCCGGCCATCGTGCTCAAGGCCGGCACGGATCTGCAGCTGACGCCGCAATGGACGGCTGGCCTGGAAGCCGTGCAGCAATCCGGCCAGGTGCTGTTCGGCGACGAGCCCAACCTGACGCCGCGGCTGCCCGGCTTCTTCCGCCTGGATCTGCACAGCGCCTACCAGCTTACGGCGGGCTTGCAGCTGTTCGCCTCGGTGCAGAACGCTACCATGAGCCGCATCTACACGTTCGGCACGTTCTCACCGACGGCCAGCGTGTTCCTGGCGCAGGCGCCGGGGGCCACGAACCCGCGCAGCTACAGCCTGGCGGCACCGCTCGGCGTGGTCGGCGGCGTACGCGCAACTTTCTAGGATTGCCCATCATGCACCCTGCGTCTGAGCCATGAGCGCAGCCTGGCAACCGGTCGCCAGCGGCATTGCGGCCGCGTTCCTCGCCTCCGTGGTGGAGTGCGTCGAGGCGCTCACCGTTGTGCTGGCGTTGGGCGCGGCGCGTGGCTGGGCGGCCCCGCTGGCCGGCAGCATCGCCGCTTTGATCACGCTCGCGGCTCTGGTCGCCGCTCTCGGCCCGGTTGTTGCCCATTACCGCCTGGCCTGGCTGCAGGGCGTCGTCGGCGTGCTGGTTCTGCTGTTCGGCCTGCGCTGGCTGCGCAAGGCGATCCTGCGCGCCGCAGGTCTCATCCCGCTCCGCGACGAGGCCGCCGCCTTCGAGCGCGCCAAGGCGGCCGGCGGCGGCGCGCCGGGCTGGGCGTGGGCAAGCTGCGCCACCGCCTTCCAGGTGGTGCTGATGGAGGGCAGCGAGGTGGTGTTCATCGTCGTGGCCGTGGGCGCGGGCGGTGGCGGGCTGGGCCCGGCTGTGATCGGGGCCGCCTTGGCACTGGCCAGCGTGGCGCTGCTTGGCCTGGCGCTGCGCAAGCCGCTGACCCGCGTCCCGGAGAACACGCTGAAGGGCGCCGTGGCGGTGCTCCTGACCGCGTTTGGAACGGTATGGACCGGCGAGGCCATGGGCGTCGCGTGGCCGAGCGAAGCATGGGGGCTGCCGCTGATCAGCCTGGTCTGGGCAGCCACCGCGCTGCTGCTGGTGCGGCTGGCCCGCGGCGCGGCGGCATGATCGGCCTGGCTGCGCGCCTGCTCGCCCTGTTCATCGACGACGCGTGGTTGGCCGGCATCGCGCTGGGCTGGGTGGCGGGCTGCGCCGCGACCATGCGCCTCGGCCTTTCCGCCCAAGCTGGCGCCTGGTTGCTGGTGCTCGGCCTGTGCGCCGGGCTGGCGCTGAACGTGCTCGCCGCCGCCAAGGCGAAGTAGCCGCCGCGGCGGCAGGGCTGTACAGTGCGCCTCACAGGGGGCTTCCCCGCCCGGCCGTTTCGGCCAAACATGCGGCCGCGTTCGGGCGCGCGGCGCCCGGCCACGATGAACGGCCTCGCCAGAAGGTAGGGAAGCCCTGCACGCCACACGGCCGCATCCGCAGATGAACCCGCCCGGCAGCGCGGCCGCGGCGCAAGGCGGCGTGTTCCTGCATACGGGCTGGCGCAGCGGCGGCACGTGGCTGTGGAGCCGCTGCCGCGCCCAGCCGGGCGTACACGCATTCTACGAGCCGCTCCACGAGGCTATCGCCAGCCTGCGCAAGGCCGATATTCCCAAGATCGGGCCAAACAGCTGGCGCTCGCGCCATAGCGCGACGGCGCCGTATTTCGCCGAATACGGCGCGCTGATCCCGCCCCGCACCAGCGGCGTGCCGCTCTACCACCGACGCTTCGCCTATGACGGCTTCTTCCTGGACCCGGAGCAGGACGACGCGGCGCTGGAGGCCTATGTGCGCAGCCTGCTGGCAGCCGCCGGCGGCGCGGCCGTGCTGAAATTCTGCCGCTCGCTGGGGCGGGTCGCGTGGTTCGAACAGCGGTTTCCCGATTGCCTGCATGCCGTGGTGCTGCGCCAGCCTCTGGCGCAGTGGCGCAGCGGGCAGCGCCTGCTCACCGAGGAGCGCAACCGCTACTTTACCGTGGCCCCGCTGCTGATGCTGGCGCGCAACCCAGGCCACGAGCTGGTGCGCGAAGCCTGCGCCGCGCTCGAAGTGACAATGCCCACGCTCGGCAGCGCCGACATGGCTTACGGCATCGAGACCGTCTGGCGCCACGTCAAACGGCAGGACGATGCGACCCGCTATCGCGGTTTCCTGGCCTACTGGACGGTCACCGCACTGCGGGCGCTGCAGGGCCAGGCGCTGCTGATCGACACAGCGTTGCTGGCGCAGTCGGCCGAGCACCGCGCCCGCACCGAAGCGGCGCTGGGGGCGGCACTCGGCATCACGCTGACCCTGGCCCCGCGCCCACTCGACGAGGCCGATCCGCCCGGGCACGACCTGGCCTGCGCGCAGCAGGCTGCGGCGGCGTTCGTGCTCGCTCATGCGAAGGGCCTGCCGGATGCGGCAGCTTCATCGCTGCTCGGTGCGCTCGCCGTGCCGGGCGCGGCTCTGCCGTCGGCGCGCACCACGGCCGCCTCCGCGCCGGTGCCCGCGCCTGCGCCGCGCCGCACGCCGTGGCGCCGGATACGGATTGCGGCCCTGGTGGCGCTCGCGCGCGGGCTGCAGCCGCTGCGCCGCCTGCACGGCGAGCTGACGCGCCGCACCTGAACCTATGCCCGCGTACCCGTCCGGTCAGCTAACGAAGATCAGCGCGCCAGCGGATGATGCGCCTGCACCAGGCGCTGCAGCCGCTCGGCCAGCACGTGGGTGTAGATCTGGGTGGACGAGATATCGGCATGGCCCAGCAGGATCTGCAGGCTGCGCAGATCGGCGCCATGCGCCAGCATGTGCGAGGCGAAGGCATGGCGCAGCACGTGCGGAGAGACGCGGGCCGGGTCCAATCCTGCCGCCAGCGCCGTGTCGCGCAGCAGCAGGTCGTAACCCTGGCGGGTCAGCGGCCGCCGCGGATCGCGCCCGGGCAGCAGCCAGCGGCTGGGCGGCGCCGCAGCGACTAGCCGCGCGCAGGCGTCGCGGGCCGGCTCGGCGATCGGCACGATACGCTCGCGCCCGCCCTTGCCCCGCACGAACAGCACGTCCCCGCTGGCCGCTAATGAGGCGCGCTGCAAGGACAGCAGCTCGGAGATACGCAGCCCGGTCGAATACAGCAGCTCCAGCGCCGCCGCAGCCGCCAGGCCGCGCAGCCCGGGCAGCGCATGCGCGCCGGCCAGCAACGCACCGACTTCGTCTTCGGACAGCAGCCGCGGCAGAGCCCGGGGCAGACGCGGCGCGTCCAGCAGGTCGGTCGGGTCGTCGGTGCGCACGCCCTCATGGGCCAGGAAACGATAGAACTGCCGCAGGCACGACAGCCGGCGGGCGGCACTGCGCGCGGCCAGGCCGTCAGCGCGCAAGGACTGCATGTAGGATGCGAGCAGATCGCGGTCGGCGGCGGCTGCACGCTGGCCCTGCGCTTGGGCGAACGCCTGCAGGCTCGCCAGATCGCGCCCGTAGGCCAGCAGGGTGTTGCGTGCCGCCCCGCGTTCGGCGGCCAGCATTTCGAGGAACGCCTCGACGTGCCTGTCGCCGGGCACCCCGGTCGAATCCTCTGTCGTCAGCGGTGATGGCGGGACGGGCGCCGCACCCCGTTTGGCGTGGCGACGGGCGCCCGGCCGCGGCAAGCGGCTACTTGAACTTGTCGTTGGAGAGGACGTGTTCGACCGGCGCGCGGTGCGCATGCGGCGGAAAGGCGCCGATCACCAGGAAGCCGCCCAGCACGGCCACTAGAAAAACCCCGAAGATGATGATGAAAAAACGACTCATCCCGCGCGCTGGTGCCCCCTGGCGTGACTTTGCGATCGCAGCGCCTGTGCTAGCCTCGCCGGCAATGACACGCAACTCAACGTTGCCGGAACCCGCGCCGCCGGTGGCCCTGCCGGAGTGGGCGGCCGGGCGCAGCCTGGTGCTGGTGGGGCTGATGGGGGCGGGCAAGACCTCGATCGGCCGGCGGCTGGCCCTGCGGCTCGGCCTGCCGTTCCGCGACGCCGATGCCGAGATCGAGCAGGCGGCCGGCTGCACGGTGGCCGAGCTGTTTTCGCGGCACGGCGAGCCGGCTTTCCGCGAAGGCGAGCGCCGGGTGATCCGCCGCCTGCTGGCCGGCCCGCCCGCGGTGCTCGCCACCGGCGGCGGCGCCTACATGGATGCCGAAACCCGCGCCTGCATCCGCGCGCACGGCGTTAGCATCTGGCTGCGCTGCTCGCTGGCCACGCTGGTGCGCCGCACCGCCGGGCGGGGGCACCGTCCGCTGCTCAACGGCGGCAACCCGCAGGCGCTGCTGGCCGAACTGATGGCCAAGCGCCATCCGATCTACGCGGAGGCCGATATCATCGTGCAATGCGGCGAAGACAGCCCGGATGCCACCACCGGGCGCGTGCTCGCGTCGCTGCACAGTTACGTCCCGCCCCGGCGGGTGCCGGTGCGCCTGGCCGGCGGCGGCTACGACGTGGTGGTGGGCCAGAAGCTGCTGGGGCGCGCCGGGGCGCTGCTGGCGCCCGTGCTGCCGCAGAAACGCTGCGTGGTGGTGGCCGACGCCACAGTGGCGGCGCTGCACCTGCCGGCACTGGGCACCGGGCTGGACCGGGCCGGGTTCGAATGGCGCGAGATCTTGGTGCCGCCCGGCGAGGCGGCCAAGTCGATCGCCGGCTACGGCCGCCTCACCGACGCATTGCTGGAGGCCGGCGTGGAGCGCCGCACGGCGGTGCTGGCGCTGGGCGGCGGCGTGATCGGCGACCTTGCGGGTTTTGCGGCCGCCAGCGTGCTGCGCGGCCTACCTTTCGTGCAGGTGCCGACAACGCTGCTGGCCCAGGTGGACAGCAGCGTCGGCGGCAAGACCGGCATCAACACGGCCTATGGCAAGAACCTGCTCGGCGCATTCCACCAGCCGTGCCTGGTGCTGGCCGACACCGCCGTCCTCGCCACGCTGCCACTGCGCGAGTTGCGGGCGGGCTATGCCGAGATCGTTAAGGCCGCGCTGATCGGCGACGCCGCGTTCTTCGCCTGGTGCGAGGCACATGCGGCGGGCGTGCTGGCGGGCGAGCCTGCCCTGCAGGCCGAAGCGATCGAGCGCGCGGTGGCCTTCAAGGCGCTGGTGGTGGAGGACGACGAACGCGAGGAGCGTGCCGAAGGCGGGCGCGCTTTGCTCAACCTCGGCCACACCTTCGCCCACGCCTTGGAAGCCGAGAGCGGCTACACCGGCGCCCTGCTGCACGGCGAGGCGGTCAGCCTGGGCATCGTGCTGGCGTTCCGCCTGTCGGTAGCCATGGGCGTATGCCCGCCCGGCGACGCCGATCGGGTGCGCGCCCATCTGGCCGGGGTGGGTATGCCGTTCGCGCTGGAATCGCTGGAGCGGCGGTTTTCCTCGGCCAGCCTGGTGGCGCACATGCAGCGCGACAAGAAGATGCGCGACGGCCGGCTCGGCTTCGTGCTCGCCCGCGGCATCGGCATGGCGTTCACCAGCCGCGATGTGCCGGAAGAGGCGGTGCTGCAGGTGCTGCGCGCCGAGGGCTGTCTGCCGTAGGGCCGCGTGCCGCCCTCACTCCCGCCGGAACGTCGCCACCAGCACGTCCCGGTAGGCCGGCGCGTCCGCTGCCACCGGCTCGATGGCGGTCACGCCGTGATAGACCCGACCATCGTCGGTCAGCGCCGCTTCCAGCGGCGTGCTCAGCGTGAAGCTGCCCAGCGGCCGCTTCTGCAGGTCGTAGATGGAGGTGACGCCGCTGGCGACGTTCTCGCGACGCACCAGTAGCACGGCCACCCAGTCCACCCCGTCGCGGTGCAGGCCCTCGGGCGTGGGCTGCCCCGCCTGCCCGGCGCGCGCCTCGATGCGGAACTGGTGCGTCTCCACGTGCCAGGCGGCCGGGCGCGTAGCGGCGGGCGTGCTGGTGTCGAACAGCGTGAAGCAGGTGCGCAGGATCGCGTGCAGCGCCGGATGGGCGGCGATGGCCGGCGTCACCGGCTCGAACCAGCGCGCCAGGCCGCCATTCAGCGCGTTGTAGTCGCGGCTCTGGTAATGCGGCTGGTGCGGCTTGCGCCTGATCGCCTCGGCATCGACGGAAAACGCGGCATGCCGTCGCCGCCGGTAGCGCCCGCCATCGGCCATGTAGGTGTCCAGCCCGAGATCGTTCCAGCTCGCCGCAAAGCCCGCCCAGTTGCTGAGCCCCGCCTGGGCCAGCAGCGCGCCGAAATCCGACGCCGGCACGTGGGCGAAGCCCTGGCGGGCCAGGCAGCCTTCGATGTCGGCAAGGCTCTGCATCAGCTCGTATTCCCCAGCGCTGCCGGCGGCGGCGACTTCTCCACCTGCGCCGCCGGTGGCGGCCCCGGCTCGGGTTCGGCCGATGTCGCCGGCGCGTGTGCCACGTAGTTGTACACCGTCTGCACGGGGGTGGCGACGCGCAGGCCCAGCGCCTTGAAGCGCAGCGTCAGCCTTCGGTTGAACTCGCGCTGCACCGCCCAGCGGCCGCTATCGGTGCACACGATCTGGCCGACGATGGTGACGATGCCCGCATCCACCTTGTCCACGCCCCACAGCTGGAAGTCGCTGCGCATCATGTCGGCGAACCGCTCCTCCTGCCGCATCTCGCGCGCGATGCCGGCCAGCACCTCGCTGACCTGGTCGCTGTCCTCCTCGATGGGGATGGCCACGCTGACGGCGGCGTTGCCGATGCCGCGGTTGATGTTGGTGACGGTGGAGACCGAGCTGAACGGGATGATGTGCACGCTGCCGTCGCCGGCGCGCAGCCGCATGGTGCGGATCGACAAATTCTCGACTGCCCCGGAGAGCCCGGCCACCGTCACCCAGTCACCCACCTGCATCGCGTTTTCCAGCAGCAGGAAGATGCCGGTGATGAAATCCTGCACCAGCTTCTGGCTGCCGAAACCGATGGCCACGCCGAGGATGCCGGCGCCGGCCAGCAGCGGGGCGATGTTCACGCCGACCTCCGAGAGCGCCGTCAGGCCGAAGACCGCGATCAGGGTTGCCAGCAGGATGGTGCGCAGGATCGGCAGCAGCGTGCGCAGCCGTGCCGAGCGGGCCAGCTGCGCCTGCTGCTGCAGCCGCGCCAGATGGCTGTCCATCGAGGCGTTCACCGCCTCCCACACCGCAATCGCCAGGGCCGCGGCGATCACGATGGTCAGCGCGGCCGAAGCGAGCTTGCCGCCCAGCGCCCGGCTGGAGAACCAGGCCAGCGTGTTGACGCCCCAGGCGAACAGCAGCACCAGCCCGGTGGCCACCACGAGCAGCGCCGAGACGGCGCGCCGCAGGGTCGGATAATAGCGCTCCGCCCGCATTTCGAGCGCCGGCGCCCGCCCCGGTGTGGCGGCCCCGGCACGGAACGCCCGGTCCAGCCCGCCCAGCACCACGATGCTGAGGAGCCGGGCCACCACCAGTATGCCGACGGTGACCAGGAAGATGTGCCAGATCCGCAGATAGCCGTGCCGCACCTCGGCCGCCCAGACCACCCACAAGCCGGCGATGTAGAACACGGCGATCAGGTGCCACACCGAAGCCAGCCGGTTGCGCACGCGGCCGCCCACGCCGGGTTGCGTCTTGGGCGAGCGGATGCGCGCGGCCACCGAAGCCCGGCATTGCAGCACGACCACGATCAGCAGCACGTGGTCGATCAGGAACACGCATTTGAGGAACGCGTCGTTGGCCTGTTCCGGCAGGCCGAACAGCCGGCCGATTTGCGAGGCGCCGTAGCCGAATGCGGCGACGGCGAAGATGCGCCGCACCCAGGTGACCGCATAGACCGCACCGGCATCGCTGACATGGACCAGCCGCAGCGACGGCAGGCCGGGTGCCACGAACATCCGTGTCAGGGCGGTGGCGATGCGGCAGGTGGCGTAGGCCAGGATTGCGGCTTGCAGCACGGCCTGGATGTGCGGCGTGGCGAACAGCGTGCCTGCGTAGCCGACGCCGATAAAGGCCGCGAGCGGCAGCAGATCGAGCACGAAGGCAAGCAGCACGAAAGGCAGGCGCTTGAGTGTGCGGACCGTGCGCGCGAAGCGCCGGTGCCGCAGCACGTGTTCGACGGTGGCGGCCTCGTGCTCCTCGGCCGGCACCCCGGCCAGCGGCACGCTGCTCACCTCCTCGGCACTGGGCGGGGCGATCGCCTCATCGGGCGTGGTGCGCGCTTCGGCGGCCAGCACCGCGGCTTCCACCCGCGCCGCCTGCAGCGTGTCGGGCGGCGGCGCCACCGCGGCCGGCGTGCCATCGGGCGCGCGGCGGGCCAGCGCGCGCACCGGGCGGCGCAGCAGGCGCGCGAGCCCCCATTCGACGGCGGCAGACGCCGCGAGCACCAACGCCAGCCGCCAGGCAGCGTCCACGGCGCGGGCCCGCAGCACCGGATTTTCGAACGTGCGCCGGGTGAACGCCCACACGCTAGGCAGATCGCCCAGCACGCGACCGAAGCTCACCATCTGGCCCGACAACCCCGATACCCACGCCGTGCCGTCCTTGAGCACCTGCGCGCCGAGGCTGTCGGGCGCCAGTTTGACGGTGCTGCCGGCCTTGGACGGGTTGACCACGGCAGTGGCCTTGGCCAGCGTTTCCAGCGTCGCGGTAAAGGCGGCCCGCTTTTGCGGATCGTTCAGCAGATCGATCATCTGCCGGCTTTCGGCCGCCGTGAGTGCCGGCGCCGCCGGCTTGGCGGGCTCGGCCGCCGGCGCGTGCACCAGGGCGGCGGCCGGCCCCTGCGCGCGGGCAGTGCCCAGGCAGGCCAGCACCACGCAGCACAGGAGTGTCGCCACGCGGGTGCGCCACGGGCGGGGGTGCACAAGCGAAGGCCGCTGCTTATCTCGTGGCGATGACGACAATCCTGATGATCCTTCTGCTGGCCACGATGCTCGCCGTGGTCGTGGTGCTCGGCCTCGGCATGGTGGGCGTCGTGCGCGGCGGCGACCCGCGGCGCTCCAACGCGCTGATGCGGGCGCGTGTTCTTCTGCAGGGCGTGGCGTTGGCGCTGATGGCTGCCATCCTGCTCCTGCGGGCGACCTGATGCCGCTCGATGCCACAGGGGGCGGGCTGCCGGCGCGGGTGAACGTGCTGGGTGGGCCGCTCGCCTCCTGTTCGACCGACCCGCTCACCGGCTTCACCCGCAACGGGTGCTGCGAGACCGGCCCCGGCGATGTGGGCAGCCACACCGTCTGCGCGGTGATGACCGATGGGTTTCTCGCCTTCAGCCGCGCCCAGGGCAACGACCTCTCGACGCCGCGGCCGGAATACGGCTTTGTCGGCCTGCGCGCGGGTGACCGTTGGTGCCTGTGCGCGCCACGCTGGCAGGAGGCGCTGCTGGCCGGATGCGCGCCGCGCGTGGTGCTGGAGGCGACGCACCAGGCGGCGCTGCTGCATTGCGAGCTCGCGGATCTGCGCGCCCACGCCTGAGGGCGGCCGCCCGCCGGGGGCGCAGCAGGCGGCGGGCTACTTGCCCGGGGTCGGGATCGTGCTCACCGAGCCGTTCGGGCCGATGACCGTGCTGGTGCCATTGCCGTTTGGCACCACGATGCTGCCATTGCCGGTCGGCCCGTTCAGCGACTGCACCCCGCGGTCGCCGCCGGTGATCACGCCGCGCTGGCCCGAGGGCAGGTTGACGATGCCACTCGGGAAGCTCGGGCGCGGCGCCACCGGGTGCGCCTGCTGCTGCGGCACCTCGTAGCCGGGGAGCTCGGGCAGCGGCTGCAGCGGCGTATAGTTCGGCTCGCCAGTGCCGGTGGTGGTCAGTTCCTTGTTCTGCTGGATCTGCAGGTCCTTGAGCGTGGGCGGCGCCTTGGGCGCCGGCGGCCACACGTCGCCCGCCTCATACAGGATCGGCGTCGGATGTTCCACGTTCCGGCCGCGGATCTTGGAATAGGTCTCGTTGGCCACCTGCGCGCCCTGCGGGCCCGGCGCCGGCGGCATGTTGGGGTTGGCACCGAACGGCGGTACGAAGGTGTCGCCCCAGTAGGAATAGACGCCGGAGCCGGCGCAGCCGGTCAGCAGCGCGGAGGCCAGCACGGTAGCCATCGGCAGCAGGGCGCGCCGCAGGGCAGGATGGACTTCCGGCATGACTGTACACTTTCCAGCGAGTAGCCCACCATGCCTAACAGACGCCGTTTTCTCAAGCCACGCCCTCCTGCGCCGGAAGGCTGGACTGGGCAGTGAAGGCGACGATCCAGGCGGCGATGGCAGGCGGGTGATTGAGCGGCAGGAGAGGCGGCGTGCAGGCCAGCGGCCCGTCGGCAGCGACGGCGCGGATGCAGGGCGAGTTTGGCCACAGAGCGGGTTTCCCGAGGCTTAACCGGTGCACCTCGATCTGCGGCAGGTCGCTGGCCTTGAACCCTTCCACCAGCACCAGATCGACCGGCGCCAGGCGGTCGGCCAGGCTGGCGAGGTCGGGTGGCGCCGCGCTCTCCCGCAGCAGCGCCCAGCGCTGGCCGCCCACCACCAGCACCTCCTCGGCGCCGGCCTCGCGGTGGCGGAAGCTGTCCTTGCCTGGCCGGTCCAGCTCCAGGCCGTGATGGGCGTGCTTGATGGTGGAAACGCGCAGGCCTGCGGCGCGCAGCAGCGGCAGCACGGCCACCAGCAACGTCGTCTTGCCGCTGCCGGACCAGCCGACCAGCCCCAGCAGTTTCAGCGCGGCACCGCCGGCGCATGGCCGGGCGCCGCCTCGGGCCGCGCACGGGTGTGATGCAGGCCGGCCTGCAGGTAATCCCAGCCGGTGATCAGCGTCAGCACCGCCGCCGCCCACAGCATCGCGGTGCCGATGGCACCCACCGGCAGGAACCCCAGATGCAGCACCGCTGCCCCGTCATCGCCCGCCAGCAGCGTGCCGAGTGCGGCCATCTGCAGCCCGGTCTTCCACTTGGCCAGCCGGGTCACCGGCAGCCCTACCGACAGGCCGGCCAGATACTCCCGCAGGCCGCTCACCAGAATCTCGCGGCACAGGATGACGATCGCGGGGTAGAGGCCGCCATACGGCAGGCGCGCCTGGCCGGCCAGGACCATGAGCGTGGCGCCGACCAGCAGCTTGTCGGCGATGGGGTCCAGCATGCGGCCGACATTGGATTGCAGCTGACGCTGCCGGGCGATCCGCCCGTCGAGGAAATCGGTGATGCCGGCGACGGCAAACACCAGCATGGAAGCCACGTCGCCCCCGGGCGTCCGCAGGGCCACCAGAGCCACCAGCACGGGGATGGCCGCGATGCGCGACAGGGTGAGCAGGTTGGGCAGGCTGACGGTCATGCGCCGCCATGATAGCCGGTCTTCCGCCCGAGGTCAGCCCGTTCGGCACGGCATGGCGTGCCGCGGTTGCAGCGGACACGCCGCGCGCCGATTCTGCAACCTCAAGATGCTTGCGTAACGTTTAAAACCCTGTCATGTTCTGCGCATGGAAGAAGAACCCGTACTGCGCGAAGCCCTGTCCCGCCGTGACGCCGCGTTGGCCGAGGCGCGCCGCCTCGACGATTTCGTCCGGATGTATAACGAACTGCGCGGCCGCCCGGCGCTCACGGTGGTCGGCGACAACCGCGAAAACGCGGCCGAGGAGTTCATCCTCGACAAGAGCCGCCCGAACCTGCGCTAACCGGCACCGCCAAGGCGCGGGGCGGCTCCGGTGCCGCTCCGCCACGCTTGCGATCGAGCGATCTCCGTCTCGACGGACGCCCTGACGGTAGATCGCCTCGCCTGAACCGACAGCCGCCTGCACGGCGCGCGATTCAGATGTCGAGCCCGATATCGAGCACCCGCGCACTATGAGTCAGCCAGCCGGCGGAGAGCAGGTCCACGCCGGCCTCGGCCACGGCAGGCGCGCGGGCCAGATCGATGCTGCCGGATGCCTCGGTGATAGCGCGCCCGGCCACCATCGCCACCGCCTCGCGCAGCTGCTCGGGCGTCATGTTGTCCAGCAGCACGGCGTCGGCGCCGATCGCCATCACCTCGGCCAGCTGCGCCAGCGTATCCACCTCGATCTCGATCTTCACCAGATGGCCGGCATGGGCGCGGGCGCGGGCCAGCGCGGGGGCCACGCCGCCGGCAATCGCAATGTGATTGTCCTTGATGAGGATGGCGTCATCCAGCCCGAAGCGGTGGTTGGCGCCGCCGCCGCAGCGCACCGCGTATTTCTCCAGCAACCGAAGGTTCGGCGTGGTCTTGCGCGTGCAGGTGATGCGCGCGCGTGTGTGGGCGATGGCGGCGGCGATCTGCGCCGTGGCGGTGGCGATGCCACTGAGGTGGCCCATGAAATTCAGCGCCACGCGCTCGCCGGTGAGGATACCGCGCGCCGGGCCGTCCAGCCGCGCGATCACGTCGCCGGGCTGCAGCGCGGCGCCGTCCTGCCGCTCGGCCAGCAGCCTCACCGCGGGATCGACGAGCTGGAAGGCCAGCACCGCCAGATCGAGTCCGCATAATATGCCGGGCTCGCGCGCCACCAGGGCAGCGCTGGCCTGCGCGCCGGGCGGTACCAGCGCCTCCGTGGTGATGTCGCCGGCGCGGCCGAGATCTTCCATTAGGGCAGCGCGCACCAGCGGTTCGGCTAGCACGCGGGCCGGCGGCGTCAGCCACAGCGTGGCCGTCACGGCGTATGCCGCGCCAGCACCGCGGGAGCGGCAGCGCGGGCGTATTGGCGCGCTGCATCCAGCGTCAGCGTGCTGCGGCCGGCTGCAGGCAGCGTGGCGGGAAAATCCGTGCGCGCATGGCCGCCGCGGCTCTCCTCGCGGCGCAGCATCGCCACCGCCATCATCAGCCCCAGTGCGGCGGGGTCCGAATGCGCCGGCAGCGCGGCGAGCTGTGTCACCGCGGCGCTGAGCCCGTCATGGTCGCGCAGCACGCCGGCGTGGCGCGACAGGATCGCCCGCACCGGCGCCGGATCGCCGGCCGGGCGGTCGCTAACCGGTGCCAGCGGCGCCGCGCGGCGCGGCGCGGCGGCGGCTATGCTGGCGGCCGCGATCCGTCCGGTGACGGCGGCTTCCAGCAGCGAGTTGCTGGCCAGCCGGTTGGCGCCATGCAGGCCCGTGCACGCCGCCTCGCCCGCCGCCCACAACCCGCTGAGCGTGGTCCGGCAATCGGCATCCACCGCGATGCCGCCCATGTGGTAATGCGCCGCGGGTCGGATCGGGATCGGCGCGGTGGCCGGGTCGATGCCTGCCGCCACGCAGGCGGCATGGATGCCGGGGAAGCGTCCGGCAAAGCCGGCGCCCAGGCAGCTACGGGCATCGAGGAACACGCGGTGCCCCTGCCCCATGCGCGCCCACACGGCGCGGCTGACCACGTCGCGCGGTTCCAGTTCGGCACGCGGCCACTGCGCCTCGCCCGCCATGAAGCGGCAGCCGGTCTCGTCGATCAGGGTGGCACCTTCGCCGCGCACCGCCTCGCTGACGAGCTGCATCGGCGCGTGCTCGGGCGCGGCGCCGGCGGGGCGCGCATCCAGCGCCGTCGGGTGGAACTGCACGAATTCCAGATCGGCGAGTGCCGCGCCGGCACGGGCCGCCAGCATCAGCCCGCCGCCGAGCGCGCCGGCCGGGTTGGTGGTGTGCTCGTACAGCCCGCCCAGCCCGCCGGTGGCGATCAGGACGCGGCTGCTGCGCAGCACGCGCGCGCTGCCGCCGCCGGCCGCCTGCGCCAGCACGCCGGCCACGGCGCCGTCGCGCATGATCAGCCGGGTTGCGCGCACGCCTTCCCACACCGTGACGGAGGGGGTGCGGCGAACGGCGGCGATCACCGCGCGCAGGATCTCGCGCCCGCTGGCATCGCCCGCCGCATGGAGGATGCGGTGCCGGCCGTGCCCGGCTTCCAGCCCCAGCCCGATGCGGCCCTGGGCGTCGCGGTCGAACCGGGCGCCCAGGGCGGCCAGCTCCGCCACCAGCGCCGGCCCGGCTTCGACGATGCGGCGCGCCACCGCCGGGTCGCACAGCCCGTCGCCGGCGGCCAGCGTGTCGGCCAGATGCAGCGCCGTGCTGTCGTCGTCGCCGATCGCCGCTGCCAGCCCGCCTTGCGCCCAGGCGCTGGCCGCCTGCTCGCCCAGCGGGGCGGCGGCGAGCACCAGCACCGGCTCCGGCGCCAGATGCAGCGCGGCCATCAGCCCGGCCAGGCCGGCGCCGATGATGATGGGGCAGGCTTCGGTGTGTGTATCGGTCATCTGAACGTTCCGTACTTGCTGAGCCCTAGACGGCGAGCATCCGCTCCACCGCCAGGCGCGCTCGCCCGGCCACCGCCGGGTCGATCTCGACGGCGTGCTCCATCGTCTCCAGCGCGCGCCGCAGCCCAGGCAGGGTGATGCGCTTCATGTGCGGGCACATGTTGCAGGGCCGCACGAACTCCACCTTCGGGTGCAGCACGGCAATGTTGTCGGCCATCGAGCACTCGGTGATCAGCACCACGCGGCCCGGCTGGTGGTCGGTGACGTAATCGGCCATCGCCGCCGTGGAGCCGGCGAAATCGGCCTCGTCGACCACCTCCGGCGGACATTCCGGATGCGCCAGCACGACCAGGCCCGGGTTTTCCGCCCGCAACTCGCGGATCTGGGCCGGGGTAAACCGCTCATGCACCTCGCACGCGCCCGCCCACGAGATGATCCGCACGCCGGTCTCGCGGGCCACGTTGGCGGCCAGATAGCGGTCCGGCAGCATGATCACCTCCGGCACACCCAGGCTCTCGATCACCCGGCGCGCGTTGCCGGACGTGCAGCAGATGTCGCTCTCCGCCTTCACCGCGGCCGACGTGTTCACGTAGGTGACCACCGGCAGGCCCGGATAGCGCTGGCGCAGCAGCCGCACATCGGCCGCGGTGATCGAGGAGGCGAGCGAGCAGCCGGCCCGCGTATCGGGGATCAGCACCGTCTTGCCCGGGTTCATCAGCTTGGCCGTCTCGGCCATGAAGTGCACGCCGGCCATGACGATCACCTCGGCATCCACACGCTGCGCCTCGCGCGCCAGCAGCAGGCTGTCGCCCACGATGTCGCTCACGCAATGGAAGATCTCCGGCGTCATGTAATTATGCGCCAGGATCACCGCGTTGCGCTCGCGCTTCAGCCGCAGGATGGCATCGATATCGGGCGCGAACACCGGCCATTCGACCGCGGGAATGACGCGCTGGACCCGGCTGTAAAGGGCGGCGGCGGCGGACATGGCGGGCGCTCCTGGACGGCTTCGTTGTTATGCTCATATTGAGCATTTTAGCAGCCAAAAAGAGAGAAGCCGTTCGCGGCCTCTCTGCTGAGTTATGCTGGGCCTGAGCATAAGGCGTGTCAAGGCCCGGCGTCGCTGGCCGCGACCGTCAGCTTCGCAACAGCGGCAGCTTGGTTCCGGCAATCGCGCGTTCAGCCTGCACGTCGCCCCTGAAGCGGAACAGCTTGGCCGGCCGGCCGCCGGTTTCAAGCGAGACGGCGCCCGTCTCCTCCACCAATTGCTGCGTGTCGATCAGTCGGCGGAAATTCTGCTTATGCAGCCGCCGCCCGGCCAGCGCCTCGACCGTCTGCTGCAGCTGCAGCAGCGTGAAGCTGTCCGGCATCAGCTCGAAGAAGACCGGGCGGTACTTGATCTTCGTGCGCAGCCTGGCGATGCCGGTGGCCAGGATGCGGCGGTGGTCCAGCGCCATCGCATCGCCCTGCGCCAAGCTGGCCGGCGGCTCGCCGCCACGGCGCAGGCGCTCGGCGACCAGCCCGGCCTCGAAAAGCAGTTCGTAGCGCTGCAGCACCAGCTCCTCGTTCCAGGCGCGGCCATCCTGCGCGAAGGTGATGGTGGCGCGCTGCTGCCGGTCCGGGGTATCGGCCCAGCGCCGCAGGGCCGCGTGGATGCCCTCGAGCATCGGCGGCGGCCCGGCGCGGTGATCCTCCCACGGGAAATAGCGGTACCAGCTCTGCCAGCCGGCATCCTGCCCGCGCACCGGCGCCTCGCGCGTCAGGCCGAGATAGCTCACCGACATCACGCGCCCCGATCCGGCGCCGCGGTCGCTGTCGGCGAAGGTGTAGAGCTGCTCCACATAGCCCAGCGGCTGGTGGGTCTGGCGTTCCACCCAGGAGCGGAGGCTGGCCTGCAGCGACCGATGGCCGCTCTCGAACGAGCCGGACGGCAGGGCGCCCCCGCGCGCGATGGTCAGGATCCGCGGGTCGGTGCCGGTGACGGCGACAACGACGGCGATCAGGTCGGTGCTGAGCTGGTCGGCGCTCATCGGGCGCGGATCCTGCGAATGAGCAGCAGCGTGCTGCCGGCGTTGCGCGGATGCGGATGCGTGGTGGCCAGCACCAGCGGCCGCAGTCGGGGCAGGTTCAGCCACAGCGGCAGCTCCCGCCGGATCACGCCGCCCGCCTCGCCGGCGCCGCGGCCGGTGATCACCTCCACGCAGCGCAGCTGTTCGGCGTGGGCGGCGAGCAGGAACCGTTCCAGCGCCAGGAACGCGGCCTGCGCCGTCTTGCCGTGCAGGTCCAGCGTGCGCGCGGGCACCATCTTGCCGCCGCGCAGCCGGCCCCAGGTTGCGTTGTCCAGCCCCGCCGGTTGCTGGCCGGTCACCAGCGCCGGGGCCGGGCGGCCGCGCGCCATCGCGGGCAGCGCCGGCGCTGCCGCTTGCGGGGCCACGGCGCCCGCCGCAGCAGCCGGCGCGGGGCGCGGCGGCACCGGCACGGCGCGCCCGGCCATTGCGCGGACATGGCGCACGTAGCCGGCCCAGATGTCGCGGTCGGTCTCACTCAGCATGCGGGGGCGCGGCGGCATTGCGCCAACATGTAGCTTCTCCGGCGCCACGGCGCATCGTGACATTCCGCGCGCTTCGGGGCAGCGTTGCCCCGGGCCCACAACCGGAGGTCGTTGCATGCCTGCTTTTCGCGCCAGTTTTCATCAAGCCCCCAGCGCAGCCCGCCTTGGCGATGTGGACCCGGCCGCCACCGTGCAGCTGACCGTCGTGCTGCGCCCCGCGGCACCGCTGGATGCCGCCACCCACGCCGGCGGCCCCGGGATCAGCCGGCAAACCTACGCCGCCCTGCATGCCACGTCCGACGACGCGATGGCGCGCGTGCGGACGATGGCCGGGCGCTTCGGCCTGGCTGTCGCCGAGGAGAACGCGGCCGCCCACACGATGAAGCTGCGCGGCACCTACGCCCAGGCGATCGCCGCCTTCCAGCCGGACGAAATCGGCCTGTATGCGGACGGCGCCGGCGGGCAATTCGTCGCCCGCACCGGCCATATCACCGTGCCCGACGAGATCAGCGCCGACGTGGTGGCCGTGATGGGCCTGGACCAGCGCCCGGTGGCCCGGCCGCATTTCCGCGCGCTGGCGGCGGCGGCGGCGCAGATCAGCTACACGCCCGCGCAGGTGGCTGCCGCCTACAGCTTTCCCGCCGGGCTGGACGGCACCGGCCAGACGATCGCGCTGATCGAGCTCGGCGGCGGCTACGCCGATGCCGACCTCGCAGCTTATTTCACCGGCGCCGGCATCGCGCGCACCGGCACGCTCACCGCGGTCGGCGTGGACGGCGCTGGCAATGGCGGCGTCACCGACCCCAACGGCGCCGATGGCGAAGTGCAGCTCGATATCGAGATCGCCGGCACGGTGGCGCCGGCCGCCAACATCGTCGTCTATTTCGCGCCCAACCAGGGCGCGGGCTTCCACGACGCCATTTCCACCGCGATCAACGACACGGCCAACAGCCCGTCGGTCATCTCCATCAGCTGGGGCGGGCCGGAATCCGGCTATGCCGTGCAGGATCTGGACGCGATCGACCAGGCCATGGCGCAGGCCGCGACGCTCGGCATCACCGTGTGCGTGGCCTCCGGCGACAATGGCAGCTCGGATGGCGCGGCCGATGGCCAGAACCATGTGGACTTCCCCGCCAGCAGCCCCAACGCGCTCGGCTGCGGCGGCACCAGCCTGCCGGGCGGACCGGGTAGCGAGGTGGCGTGGAACAACGGCGCCCAGGGTGGGGCCACCGGTGGCGGCTATTCGGCCCATTTCGCCGTGCCGGCCTGGCAGTCCGCGACCGTCACCAACGCCATGCGGGGCGTGCCGGATGTGGCCGGCGACGCCGATCCGGCCACCGGCTACCAGGTCAGCGTGGATGGCAGCCCCACCGTGGTCGGCGGCACCAGTGCCGTCGCCCCGCTCTGGGCCGGGCTGGTGGCGCTGTGCAACCAGTCGCTCGGCCGCCGCGCCGGTTTCATCAACCCGATCCTGTATGCCAACCCTGCGGCGCTGAACGACATCGTCAGCGGCAGCAACGGCGCCTATCAGGCCGGGCCGGGCTGGGATCCAGTGACGGGGCTGGGCTCGCCGGTGGGCACGCAGGTATTGGCCGCGCTGCAGGCGGCGCCCACAAGTTGAGGCCAGCCGCACCGGCGCCCGCCTTGCAGCGGCGCCGGGCTGGCTGGCTGGCGCTCGGGCTGATCCTGCTGGCCACCGGGCTGCTCTGGCGCAACCAGCGGGTGCAGCCGCTCAACGCGTTCGACCAGCCCTTCTACCTCGGCATCGCCAATGACCTGCTGCATCAGCGTCGATTCACCGACGGCTACATGTTCGCCGGACCCGGCCCGCGGCCGCCCGGCATGCGGTTCGCCCCGCTCTATCCGATGCTGGTGGCTGGCGCCGCTGCGGTGGACGGAGGCTTGCGGCAGGGTATCGACTGCCTGGTGGCCAGCGCGGGACACGATGCCGGCTGCCCGCGCGCGGCGCCCAGCCTGCGCGGACTGCAGTTCATCGAGCTGGCCGGGTTCTTGTGGTTGGTGTGGTGGATGGCGGCAGCCATCGGCGGGATGCAGACGGCGTGGCTGGCCGTGGCATTGGCCGGCGGGGCGGCGCCGCTGCTGCTGCGTTCGGTGAATTACCTGATGACGGAGATGACCAGCCTGACCCTGGCCACCGCCGCCATGGCCGCCGGCCTGCGCTGCCTGTCGGCCACCTTCCGCCCCGCGCTGCGCTGGGCCGCGGCCGCGGCCGCGCTGCTCGCACTGGCCGCGCTCACGCGCCCCGCCTACCTGTATCTGATCCCTGCAACCGTGCTGGCCGGAGCGGCCCTGGCTGGCCGGCGCGGCTGGCCGCCTTTGGCCGCCTTCGGCGTGGCCGCCGGGCTGACGCTCGCGCCCTGGCTGCTGCGCAACGAAGTGGTGATGGGGCGCGCGGCGCTCACCTATGGCTACGACAGCCACACGCTCGTGCAGCGCATCGCTTTCGACACGATGGACTGGCGGGAATACGGCCGGGCCTATCTGTGCTGGCTGCCGGACGGCACGGGGCTGGGCGCGTATCTGCTCGGGGCGCATGCCTGCGACCGGTTCGGCTGGGACGACCAGCCCAGCTCGTTCTATGTTCTGGGCTTGCGCCATATGCTGCCGGAGACCTTGCAGGCGGCTGGCGGCTACGAGCATCACCTCGGCTACCTCATGAACCACTACATCCTCGCGATGCCGATGTGGCACGCTCTGGTCAGCATGCCGCTGGCGCTGCGCGGCGCTTACGTGGCGCATTGGTGGGGCTTCATCCTGCTCTGGCCCGCGCTGGCCTGCAGCTGGGTGGCGCGGCCCTGGGCAAGGAGAGAAAGCGATGCGTTCTGGCAGCCTGGCTTCCTGCTGCTGGCGTGGCCGGCCTGGTTCATGCTGGCGTTCAATGCGGCCGTGGCCGTGAACCAGGTGCGCTACAACCTGCTGCTGATCCCGGCCTACGCCGTATCTGGTGCGTTGGGCCTGGTGTGGCTCGGCCAACGCATGGGCCGGTGCGCATGACCCCCGCGGTGGCGCTCGGCCCCGGCAATCTCGGCCGCGACGGCGTGCCCGGCGCGATCCTGTGGTCGGCCGGCGGTGGCCTGCGGACGATGGATCTGTTCGCGGATTTCTGGAACCACGACGGCGAGCGGATCGATTGGCTCGACGGGTTCCTGTGCGATGCGCCGACAACTGCCTGGTTCAACCGGCTGGCGCACCCGCTGGAGGATGATGAGCCGGCCGAGGAATTGTATGCGCGCGCCTCGATGAACACGCTGGGCGGCGATTTTGTGGATGATGTTTGAGGTTTGAGCGACGGCAAAGCCGCTTCCCGCTGGCGGGATCGGGGCTTTCGCCGACGTGCTGCGCCAGTGACTGGCTTTTTGAGGTTCGAGTCCGCGGCTGCCTGGTGCGAGCTGACGTGTAGCCCGCATGTTTCGGTGACCCGCGGCCGCGCGGGGCGAGCACTCGCACTGGATGGAGCCGACCAACGCGCCGGCATCGAATGGCGTTGGGAGGAGTGGAACCTCCCTTGGCCGAAGCCGCAATCGCTGACGCGGTACCGACATCGAAGTTACGGGCTGGAGTGATACTTCCAGCTGGCCTAACGGGGGCGCCGTGGCATTACTCGCCGGCGATCTCGTCCAAAGCGCGCTCGGTGTGCTCGCCGCCCGGGGGCGTGTTGCGCGACCAGTCGTGGCTGTGGACCAGGCCGTCGTCGTAAGCGTCGTAGGCAGGGGCCGGGTAGGTCATGATGTGCGCTCCGTGGCGTGGTCGTTGCAGCATCTACGCACGCCGCGCGGCATGTTTCATCGACGTTCGGCGTCGAGGTCGTGAATGCTGTAAATCCGTACACCAAGGTTCGTGTAAAGGCAGAAAGAACTGTAAAGTCCGCTCTTAGCCTTGATGCCGCCTCCTAGGCTCCGGGATGCCGCCGCTATGCAGTCGAACGGCAACACCTAAGCTTCTGCCGCGCGGAACGTCTCTGCATTCGGGCCACCCCGCGCCGCGGCTGGCCGGATAGCTGTTGCGCCGGTCAGCACGGGCCGCCATACGCGGCACGTGCCGCCCCCGCTGCAGAGTCTTGCCCATGTGCCACCGCCCTCATCAGCCCTCGGCACTGCCGGCGTTTGCGTCACGTGCAGCCGCGGTCGTCATCGTCGCTGCGGCGCTTGCCTGGCCTGCATGCGGCCGCGCAGCGCCCCCGGGGGCGACGCCGGAAGGCGGGCCGGCGGCGGCGCCCCAAGCCGCCGCTCCGCAATCGGACATCTCCACCGCGTCCACGGCGCCCAACACGCCGGCGGTCTTCGAACAATACGCCATCCACGGCCAGGCCACTTTCGTGGACCAGTTCCACCCCGGCTTCCACGCCGCCTATAGCGGACCCAACAGCCTCGATTCCGGTCGCCGCGGTGCGGAAACCTTCGATCTGACGCTGTTCGGCGGCGTGCGGCCGTGGCGCGGCGCGGAGATCTGGGTGAATGCGGAGATGGACCAGGGCTTCGGCCTGAACAACACGATCGGCATTGCCGGCTATCCGAGCGCCGAGGCCTACAAGGTGGGCGCAGCCATCCCCTATGTCCGCCTGCCGCGGCTGTTCCTGCGCCAGACGATCGGGCTGGGCGGTGCCACCGAGACTGTCGCGCCGGATCTCAATCAGCTGGGCGGCAGCGAGGCCAGCGACCGCCTGGTTGCAACCATCGGCAAGTTCAGCGTCGTCGATGTGTTCGACACCAACAAATACGCGCACGACGCGCGCAACGACTTTTTCAACTGGACGGTCATCGACGGCGGCGCGTTCGATTACGTGGCCGACGCCTGGGGTTACTCGTACGGCGCGTCGGCCGAACTATACAAGGCGTGGTGGACGTTGCGTGCGGGCGTCTTTGACGGCTCGGTCACACCCAACTCCAAATTCGAGGAGTTCCCGCTCGGCCGCCAGTTCCAGGTGCTGGCTGAAGCAGAAGCGCGCTACGAGGTTCTGGGCCAGTCTGGCAAGTTCAAGCTGCTGGGCTATCTGACCCGCGCCAAACTCGCCCATTTCTCGGAGCTCGCGCGCTACTTCACCGCCAACCCGGCCGCATCGGGCGTCGACGCCGAAGCGGTCCGGCACCTGCGCAGCAAGGTTGGCGTCGGCCTCAACGTCGAACAGCCGCTGACCACCGACCTCGGCGCCTTCCTACGCGCCAGCCTGTCGGATGGCCGCACCGAAACCTATGATTTCACCGAGGTGGACCGCTCGCTCTCCGCAGGGCTCTCGCTCGCCGGCAATCGCTGGGGCCGGGCCGACGACACGCTCGGCATCGCGTTCGTCGTCAACGACATCAGCAAGGCCCGGAAAAATTACCTCGCGCAGGGCTTTCTGGGCGTGCTGATCGGCGACGGCAAGTTGCTCAATGCCGGACCGGAGCAGATCCTCGAGACGTTCTACAGCTTTGCCGTTCGCAGCGGCGTGAACCTCAGCGCCGACTACCAACTGGTCAACCACCCCGCCTACAATGTTGATCGCGGACCGGTGCATATTTTTGCAGGGCGCATCCATCTGCAGTTCTAAGCGTGCCGACGACCTGATGCAGCAACGCGCCAGCACACTCAATTGCGGTGGTTCTGGCGGCTTGTGCAGAAGATGATTTACGGTCCGGACGGTCGTGAGTATGCATACAGCAGACCACACAGTCGGAACAATCTGGAGCGGGCGAAGGGATTCGAACCCTCGACCCCAACCTTGGCAACGGGGCCGAGGGGGTTTCGCCAGGGTATCCGGGGGCCCGCTAGACTACGATTTAAGGCTATTTTTCAATAGGTTGATGCCAGCCGATTTTGCCGCCGGTATCCCCAGATATCCCACGACTTTCCTCCAAATGCTTGGAATCCGCTCTGGGAGGGGGTATGATGGCATACTTCTAAGCACACCTGCCACAGGTGATTGATATGGCTGGGGAAAAGCTCACAAAGCGTGTTGTCGACGCGCTCGCCGCTCCAAAACCTTCCAGAGTTGGGGTCAAGGTTCGGGAGAGTTTTGTATGGGATCGCGAGCTCAAAGGCTTCGGCGTGCAGGTGATGCCGACGGGTTTGAAAAGCTTCGTCGTCCAGTACCGGACGCCCACCGGGCGCAACAAGCGGACCGTGATCGGCCGCTACGGGCTGATGACGGTCGAGGAAGCGCGTCAGATCGCCCTTGAGAAGCTGGTCTTGGTTTCCCGGGGCATTGACCCCGAGGAGCAAGACCAAGCCAAAGCAGCGGCCGCCCTGACGGTCGCCGACATCTGTGACTGGTATCTGGACGAAGCCGAGGCCGGGCGTATCCTTGGCCGGCGTCGGCGCCCGATCAAGCCGTCCACGCTCCGAATGGACCGCAGCCGGATCGACGCCCACATCAAACCGCTCCTCGGCAAGCGGCAGATCGGATCGCTCAAACTCGGCGATATCGAAGGCGCGCAGGCTGACATTGCCGCAGGCAAGACGTCAAAGGCACGCGTCGGCAGCCGGGGCGGTGTGACCACCGGCGGCGAGGGTGTCGCGGCGAGGACCATGTCGTCGCTGCACGCGATTTTCGAGCACGCCGTGCGCCTCGGGAAGATCAGCGCGAATCCCGCCAAGGGTGTTCGCCGCATGGCGAGCACGGCGCGCATCCGCCGCCTCAGCCGGGCTGAAATCGGCAAGCTGGGTGAGGCGTTACGCAAAGCCGAGGCGGACGGCGAGCATCCGAAGGGAATCGCCGCCATCCGTTTCTTATTGCTGACGGGCTTCCGGCGCATGGAGGGGCTAGGACTTCAGCGGGCTTGGCTGGATGACGAGGAAGGCTCCATCCGTTTCCCCGACACGAAAAGCGGCGCGCAGACCCGAGTGATCGGCGACGCCGCCATCAAGGTGCTCCTTGCCCAGCCGCAGATTGGAAAATCGCCCTTCTTCTTTCCGGCTGATTGGGGTGATGGCCATTTTATTGGCGTGGTGCGCGTTCTCGATCGCGTTTGTGCCATGGCAAAGCTGGAGGATGTGACGCCCCACACATTGCGGCACACCTTCGCCAGCATCGCGGCAGAGCTCGGATTTTCAGAACTGACCATCGCAGCACTCCTGGGACACGCGGCACGCGGGGTGACGCAGCGCTACATCCATATCGACGAAGCGCTGATGATGACGTCAGATAAGGTTGCCCAGGAGATTGCTGACTTGCTGGACGGCCGGGCACCCGCGCCTCGCCGTCGTGTGCGTCGCGTCGAACTTGCTGAAGGGCCGGCGGAGGTTGTTGCCGGCGAGACTGAGCGGCGTTGATGTTCGTCAGGATCTGATCTTGGCCCCGGTCAACAAGGTTCACCACGTCCACACCGTCACCCGGGTCGCGGAAATGCTCGGAGAGGATGAGGACTGGCTGTGCGACGTTGCCACCGAAATGGACCAGGAGGACGGCCTGATCTGGGTCTACGGTCCGGGCGACACTAGCGTGATGGCGTTCACAGACTTCGGCATCGAGACGCTCGCCGGCCTTGTCGAGATCTACAAGGGGCGGCCGAGCTCGACCTGAGCGAGCACCCGATCCGAAACGACGGGACGACACGTGCGCGGCATACTGAATGAACAGGCGCGGACGCGCGGACAGTGACTGGTGGGGATCGGCTGTGCTTGATAAACCTCAGTGCAACACGGGCTTTGTCGCCGGCATCATTCGCAGCATCTGTCGCCGTGCACGGGTACAGGATAGGACCAGTTCGTGCATTTCGTGCTCCGCAATCCGCGTGAATTCGCGAAGATGGCCGAGCGTTGCGGCGATGTCCGCCGGCGTCGCCGGCTTGCTTGAATTGCTGGCGACTTCGCGAACACCTTCCAGCATCGCACGGATTTCCGCCAGCACGCCAAGCGCCTTGTGAGCGCGCTCAGGAAAATCGAGGGTCTTGTTTGCGCCGAAAAGGCCCTCGATGAAGCCGTCAAGCTCCTCCTGTCGCATGAGCGCAAGCTCCGCCAGCCCCTCGCGCGTCACCGACACGTCGACGCGCGTCAGACGAAACGGCGCCGACCGTTCCTGGTGACGGCTGAGCCAATTCCAGAGGCCCATCACGAGGGCGCCAATCAGTTCGTTGGCAGCATCCAGCGTGTCGAACGCCGGCAACTCGCCGCCCCACAAAGCTGAAACCGTCTCCATGGGCGCCGCTTGCATGGCGGGGGTAGCAATGTTGCCGAGAAAGCGGGTCCGCACCGCGTGGAACGGCACCGGACAGTGATACCGTCGCAGCAAGACCCGCACCTCGTCGTCAGTCGCCGGCGGCGGGGGCTTTGGCTTGACCACGTCAATGTTCCTTCTCATCGCTTAAGGCCTGAACTCCATATTTCAGGCTCTACTCCCCATGCCGCGGCGGCCATCGCCTCAACGTAGCGGCACTGGCCCGGCTGCAAAATCCGACCGATCCATTTTCGCCTCTCATTGGCTGGCCGTCCGGGCTGCCGCCCGCTCCTCATGCTCGAACGCATCAGCGAACTGATCGAGCTCCTGTGTCGTCATGCCAAGGCCGCGTCCGACATAGCGCCATCGGGAAACTGCTTGCTCCACTTCACGAAGTATTTGCTGGGCACGTGGCAGTGCAATCCGGAAATACGGCAGTACCGACATCAGCGCCTCGATTGTTGCCTCCGGACCAGCATCTTCCGAGACCCATGTTTTCAGTTCTCGAACACGATCCGGAAACGGATTGACATCGAATGCCGGCGCCAGCCGCCACTGGCCGCGATCGGCATGCAGGAAGCCGTGATTGCGCAAATGATCGTCGACATTGGTGATGAGGATGGAGAAGGCGATGCGCCGCCAGAGTTCCTCGGTATCCGCCTGCGGGGCCGCACCATGCATGCGCAGCGCATCGACGATCTCGGTATAGGCATGCTCGCCGGATTCCGCGACTTCGACGCCGAGCATGGTTGCGGCGGAGACATACATGAGCCGGCCACCGGACAGAACACGATCGAAACGCCGGATCAGGGCGACCGGGCTGCCTTCGCTCTCGACCAGGCTGGCTTCGGCGGCATTGATCCCCGCAGCAGCCGCCAGCCGCAGCGCGAGCACCTCGCCTTTGGTGACGGCGCGGTCGTCGCCAACGCTCGGGAATTTGCCGATCGACAGCCGTCCGTCGTCATCCACCACCGTGCACTTCGGGCGCAATCCGCCCAGCGATGTGGCACGGCCACGGAGGTAGCGCAGATCCTCGGCCGTTTCGGTATGCGTTTCCACCGCATGCGACGCGGACAGCAGATGGCCAAGTTCGATCAGCGGCGGCACGGTTCGACGCCCCGGCTCGGCCGCGCGCTGGAAGACGCCAGCTTCGTCCTGAAAGCGCAGCGCACCCACGCGGCTTACGTCGTCAACCGCCAGGAGAAAGTCGAGGGCGTTCAGGGGACGGTTCTCGACATCCGCACCAGTGCGTTTGGCTTCCTGTCGCCGCTTGGCGTGGTCGCGCAGGATGACGCGGCGTGCCCACCCGTCGGGCTCGGTGTCCGCGATTGCGCCGTGAAAGATGGAACCACCACGCTCCCTACGATGAAATTGCGGGCCTGTTACCAAGGGAAGGCCAGGGTCGATCGCAAATCCGTCTCCGGCGCCCAACCACTCGGCGTCATACGCGAAGGCGGCGCTTTCCCGCGCGCCCTGCGCATCGAAACGGAGGGTGCCGAGATCGCGGGCGTTTTCGCCCAGGGCGACGCGGATATTCCGCCTCATAGCGCGGTGGGCACCTTCCTGGGACGCACGCGCTTTGGCAGCCGCTCGGCATCGAGCAGCAGGCCCACATCGTCACGCCGAGGGTCGACAATGTCGCCGACCGCATCGCCGAAGCCGAGCACGAAGAGCGCCATCGCGTAGACACCCATTGAAACCGACGGATCGCCCTTCTCCACCTTCAAATAGGTGGATTTGGCCGAGCCGATCCGCTCCGCCATCATCATCGCGGTCAGGCTGCGCTTTCGGCGCGCGGCTGCGATGTCGCCCCCGAGTTTGGCGAGGGATCGACGCAGCTTGGGCGGCAGAGAGTCCAGGGCGGTCGATTGCATAAGTTTGTCTCGTGGTTCAGTCATTAACCGGCATACGGTCTCATATATACGACCATAAATTCGCGTGTCCAGGCTCGTCCCTGGCCTGGGCGATGAAGTCAATTCGTTTCCCGCATGCCGCCAATTGGAAGTTGAGGAGCCGCTGATTGAGAGGCCATCAACCCGGGTCAAACGCGTTGGAGGCGCCCGAGGTCTTGGTCACCGTCCCGCGCCGGTCCCGGACGGTCTCATCCTGCCTGACGTCGAGGCACTGATCCGGCCAGCGGGGCCGACCTGAGAATGACCGCCGACCGCGTGGCCAAAGAGCTGGCCGACATTCTTGACGGCCGAGCGACGCCGGCACGCACGCGCGCCCCATGCGGCGACCGTAACCAGCGGCATCTAGAAACCGCCGGCTCATGAGGCAGATCCCTGATGGGGTTTGTCAGAAATTTGTAGCGGATTTCTGACATCAACCGAGCGTCGGACATGCCTTCCAATATCCGAATTGCGGTAACTTCGGACATGATGGATGTCGGCCTAACCTCACCTCCGCGCTAGGCTCTTGATCGTATCTCGTCAGACCCGCAGGCGTTTTGACCCCGACGACTCCGCCGAGGAAGGCCATGCTTCGATAAGACGTTGCAGCGCCTGGTGCCATCCGGTGAAATTCGCCGCGTCGACCGGGGGCTATATGACCGCCCCCGCTGGAACAGTCTCACAGGGCGGGAAACCGTGCCCGATTATCGCGCCGTCATCCGCGCTGTCGCCCGTCGCGACCAAGCCCGCGTCGTGTTGGACGGCATGACCGCCGCCAACGACCTTGGCCTCACCACGGCTGGGCCGGCCCGCATCGAGGTTCTCACCGATGCTCGCCTGAAATCCATCAAGCTCGGCAACCAGCTGATCCGTTTCAAGCAAGCCGCACCCAGCCGCCTCTATTGGGCTGGTCGGCCCGCCATGCGGGTTGTTCAAGCTCTACACTGGATGCAGGACATGCTGGTCAACGACGAGAAGCGGGTTCGCGTGACCGCCGCGTTGCACCGCATCTTCGCCGATCCCAGCCACGGACAAGCGATCCGTGATGACCTGCACTCCGGCCTGCGCGCATTGCCGATTTGGATGCAGGAGATTGTTCGCAGCCTCCTGGCTTCAGACCTGAGTGCCGCCGCACTAGACTCGCCGCACCGTGCGAAATATTGACCACACAATCCCGGGCGGCCCATCTCGAGTTGGTGCAACAGGTTGTTGCACTCTTGCCCTGGCAGAATGCGCCTGACCTGACGCGCCGATACCCGCGTTTCACGCCGCTATTTCACTGCGCCGAGCCGACTCACGCCGGGGTCCCGAGCGTTGGCTCCTCTGCCAGCCGGACGAAGGGATGGCATTTCAGTTATTGCAGTTAGGTGCTGCCGCCGCTATATTGAGCTGGTAGGGAGGCCGGCCATGACCGCTCACGTGCTTCAGTTCGTCGAATTGTCTGACAAGGACCGCAAGGAAACTGGCCGGCTTCGGAGGCTCGCCAAGGGTGATCAGATCGAGGTCCACATCAAGCGTAGTGGTGGGCACGATCAGACCTTGTCCTTGCCCCCGGAAGCCGCCTCACTGATCGAATCCATTCTCAGCCATCTTTCCCAGGGCGAACGGGTCGCGGTGCTGACCGAAGATCAGGAACTGAGCCCGAACGACGCAGCGAGCATTCTTGGCGTTTCCCGCCCTCTGGTGGTCCACCGCATGGACGTCGGCGATCTGCCGTTTCGCTACGTCGGCAAGCATCGCCGCTCGGCACTCAGAGACGTGCTCGCCCTGAAGACCAAGATCGACGCCCAGCGGGCGGCTATGGAGGCGCTTGCGGACGATGCCGAAGACCTCAAACAGCGCTATGGCCTTTGAGCCTTCGGTTGCCGTCTTCGACGCCTGCATCCTCTACCCCTTCCATCTCAGGAACATCATCGTCCAAGCCGCCGCAGACCGTCTGGTCGAGGCGCGCTGGACCGACGAGATCCACGACGAATGGATTCGGAGCCTGGCGGCTGATACGCCGACCATCCCAATCGAGCGCCTGCAGACGACCCGTCGGCTGATGAACGACGCGCTCCCGGGTGCTACTATCAGCGGATATGAAGACCTGGTCCCAACAGTGAGTCTTCCCGATCCGGATGATCGCCATGTCGTCGCGGCTGCCATCGCCGCCGGTGCCTCCATCATCTTAACCTGGAATCTGAAGGATTTTCCTGCGACAGCGCTGAAGAAATACGGCCTGCGCAGGCACACCCCCGACGCCTTTCTCTCTGGCCTGTATGATAACGTCCCGGACCTGGTCGTTGGCTCTCTGGCAAATGCCCGACGCAATCTGAACAAGGCGCGCGTTTCCGCATCGGATTTCATCGAGATAATCAACCATCAGAAGCTCACCCAGCTTGCGACACGGATTAGACAGCGTCCGACCGACCTCTGAAGCCCGGCTTTTTGATCGCGACGGGTGGTGAGAAATCCTCTGCACATAGCGCCATGAGCATAGCCTTCATCACGGCCGACTATCCGGCGATTGCTGCGGATCGCGCACTGACAATGGCCATCAGCTTCCCTTGCGCAGATTTTGCCGCTTCGCCGTGGCCCGCGAAATCAGGCAGGCGCAGCGTAAGCGCGCGCTCGGCCAGCCGCGCGGCGAGTTCAGTTATTGCCGCGCCGGCGTCACCGGCCGTCAAGCCAATCGTCCGCGCCAGGGCGAGGAAGTCCTGCGCGTTGAGGCGGTCATCCTTTCCGTTGAGCTTCAAAGCCATGCGGTCATTGTTAAGGCCGGGGAAGACTCTCGTAGTGACAGCGTCGTAGAGCGGTGCGAAACGCACTGTAGTGAACGCCTTCTCGCCAGCGTTAGCGGTCTTCAGCAGCGCGAGATTTTTCATGTGCATGTCGCCATCCGCGATCAGCCAAGCGAAGATCGCGCGCCGGAACAGGGTGTTGAGGTCAGCGGCCGGGTCCGTCGATAGTGGGCGCAGGCTCCGCGCCATGCGTTCGATTGTGCCGTCGTATTTCGCCGAGGCCGGAAGATCCAAAATGGAGCAAAAGTCCTCCAGAGCCAGGCGGCGCTGATCCTGTGGTCCACAGCGGATATCGAAACGCTCAATCACCAAGGCCGGTAACATGCCGTCCGGCATCTCGATCAACGCCGCCGACGGCACATCGAAGCCAGCCGCACGGCCGAACTCGAGGCAAAGCCATTCAACGACAGGCAGCGTCTCATACCCCGCCGTGCCGGCCGGTTTCAGAATGTGCGTGAACGGCTGATCGATCGCGGGGACAAGATCGCCATCGGCGAGGAGGCTCATCGGAGCCTTGATCTGAACGCCCGACAGGCGAGGCGTCTCGGCGCGCTCATAGATCCTTGCGAGCTTTTGTTCGAAGGTCTCCTCGATCTCCCCGCGCGCCGGCCCTCCATAACGCCCAGTGAACCGGCCGGCATCTGCAAATGCGGCAAGCGGCGTAGCAAGAACGTCGGCTGGCAAGGTTGCCAATTCGGCACGGCTTTGGACGATGACGATGTTCGACATATAGCGCCGGCCTCGGCGAAGCGCCTCGCGTTCGTCGCGTTCGTGCAAAACTTGCGCGAGCCAACCTTCAGGCAGGAGCGACTCGATGAATGCCGGAAGCTTTCCCGGCGTTGTCTCCCGCACCAGCGCCGGCCCTGAACGCTTTTGCGGTTTCCATCGCCATTCGAAACCATCATGCGTTAGTTGGCCAAGAACTCGCCATGCCAAGCGACCAATAGGTCAAGCGCCGCCTTGTTGGCAGGAGCCTTGGTCGTTCCAGGCTGGACCAGGAGGAAGCATGAACGCCTTCACCTTCGCGATACCAGGCATTCTCTCGCGCCAGCGCCCAGACC
>CAVVVI010000002.1:0-960049 GCA_963751795.1 uncultured Alphaproteobacteria bacterium | reverse complement strand
AACCTCGTCGGCACCGCAAGAGTTTTTAGCGGCGCTGTCTCGGTGAAGCGGTATCTAGGCTCCCGGGAACCGCATGTCAACTCGGTGACAACGCCGTTCCGCATGGCGGCAAAACGCCACGCCACCGTTGAAGCGACAGGCTGCCGCCGCACATGCGGCTGATGCCAGCACCGTTCGTCGATCCGGAGGAATCCAGCGCCCAGGCCGCAATCGCCGACATCGCTGAATTGCTCGATGTTTTCGACGATTGGATGGACCGCTACCAGTTCATCATCGAGCTGGGGCGCAAGCTGCCGGCCTTCCCGCCCGCGTGGATGGACGATGCGCATCGCGTGCCGGGATGCCAGAGCCAGGTGTGGATGCAGGCCGAATTGCAGGATGGCCGGCTCATGCTGGCCGGCATGTCGGATGCCGCCATCGTCTCCGGGCTGGTGGCACTTCTGCTGCGCGTCTATTCCGGCCGGCCGCCCGCGGAAATCCTGGCGACCAGCCCGGATTTCCTGACCAGGCTCGGCCTAATCGCCGCGCTGTCGAGCAACCGGGGCAACGGCGTTGCCAGCATGGCCGAAGCGATCCGCAAGGCGGCCGCCCAGCACGTCGGCTGAGCGTTCCGCCCCAAGCGGCGGCCTCAGTTCAGGCGCGCCGCCTGCCGTGCGCCTTCGCTGGCCGGCAGCACCGGCAGCGTCGTCCGGATGGCCGGCTGCTCGAACGCTGCCTTGCCGGCGGTCGTGGTGGCCCGCAGCAGCGACGAGATGAACGCCCTGCCCCATCCGGCTGGCGTGGCCCCCTCAATGGCTTCCCACGCCGCCTGCCAGCGTTCCTGGCGCTCGCTGAGCGGCATGATCAGCGCACGCCCCAGCGCCTCGGCCAGCTCGTCGGAATCGTGCGGATTGACCAGCAGGGCGGAGGATAGCTGCCGGGCCGCGCCTGCAAACCGGCTCAGCACCAGCACCCCGGGATCCTGCGGATCCTGTGCCGCGATGAATTCCTTGGCCACCAGGTTCATGCCGTCGCGCAGCGGCGTGACCAGGCCCACGCCCGCCTCGCGCATGTAGCCGGCCACCGTATCGCGCGTGCCGCCGCGGGCGATCAGCCGCGTGGGCGTCCAATCCGGCTCGCCCCACTCGCTGTTGATGGCGCCGGCCTCGGCATCCAGCTCGGCGCGCAGATCCTGGTAGGCACCCACCTCGGTGCGCGATTCGGCGGCAATCTGCAGGAACGTGACGTTGCGACGCCAATCGGGCCGTGTTTCCAGCAGGCGGCGGAAGCCGGTCAGGCGCTGGATCAGCCCCTTGGTGGGGTCCAGGCGGTCGATGCCGAGGATCAGGCGCTGCCCCTGCAGGCTGCGGCGCAGGCGCTCGCTGGCCGGCGTGTTCCACGCCGCACGGGCCTGGCCGGCGAATTCATGCGCATCGATCTCGACGGGGAACACGCCCAGCCGCACGCGGCGGCTGCCGGCCTGCAGCCCACCGGTGGATAGCCGCGTGGCACCCGCCAGCCCCGTGGCGGCAGCCACGAAGTTTTCCAGATCGTTGCTCGTCTGGAACCCCAGCAGGTCGGCCGAGAGCAGATCGGCAATCAGCGCACCGGCTTCCGGCACGCTGGCCAGCATGTCCGGCGAGGGGAACGGCACGTGCAGGAAGAAGCCGATCGGCGCGGTCACCCCGCGGGCGCGGAGCAGCGCCGGCATCGCCATCAGATGGTAATCGTGCACCCAGATCAGGTCGGTCGGCCGCAGCAGCGGCATCAGCGCATCCGTCATGCGCGCGTTGGTCTGGCGATAGACCACGGCGGCCCGCCGGTCGAACACCATGTGCTCCGGCATCGAATGCAGCATGGGCCACAGCGTACCGTTGGAAAACTCGTTGTAGTAGCGCGTGTGCTCGTCGGTGGTGAGGTCGATGGTGGCGAACTGCATCGGCCCGAAGGTGCGCGTCGCTACCGCGCCGCGTGCATCGTCGCTGACCTTGCCGGACCAGCCGAACCACAGCCCGCCGCGCTGGGTCATAAGGCCATCCAGCGCCACCGCCAATCCGCCGGCTTTCGGCGACCCTTCCGTGGGCACCTGAACCCGGTTGGACACGATGACGATGCGGTTCATCAGACCTCCAGCAGGGCGACCGGCAAGGCCGCCAGACACTCATCCATTCTGAGACGCCCATCGAGGCGGATCGCAGAGCCGTCACCCAGGATGTCGTTAGCACTCCGTTCTTGCAACGAACGTGCCAGGGTGACAGTCGTTCCCTGCCAGAATGAAGGAGAGATTAACGGAACGTCACTGACGCCCGTTGTAGCAGACAGGCGGGTGACGATCGTAATCACAGTTCGGTCAAGATGCTGGCGGGAGAACGCGACCACGTGCTCGGCCGCGGGGCCCTCCACCGTCAGCTTGTGGTAGGCGCCGGCGGTGAACAGCTCCGGCAAACGGGCACGCAGCTGCAACGCACGGTGCAGGATGGCCTGCTTGATCCGCCCGTCGCGCCAGTGGGCCAGCAGGTCGCGCGGGGCGGCCGCCTCCTGCAGCGCCGACTGCCGCACTGCGTAGTCAACCGGCCGGCGATTGTCGGGGTCCACCAGCGAGAGATCCCAGCGCTCGGTGCCCTGATAGAGATCGGGCACGCCCGGGCTGGTCAGCCGCAGCACCAGTTGCGAGAGGCTGTTCAGCGCGCCGGAAGCCGCAATACGGCCCACGAAGGCGCCGATCTCGTCGGCCACATGCGCCGGCCGGTCGGGGTCGAGCACGCCGGCCAGGAAATCCTGCGCCGCCTGCTCGTAGGCGGCATCGGGCACCGCCCAGCCGGAATGACGCTTGGCTTCGCGCAGCGCCTTCTGCTGCCAGGCGCCAACGCGATCGCGAAATGCCGAAAGGCCGTCCCGGTCGGTCGCGTCCAGATCCAGCGGCCAGGCGCCGAGCAGGGTCTGATAAAGCATGATCTCGTCGGTAGCATCGGGCGCCGGGCCGCCCAGATCGCGCTTCAGCGGCGCGTTCAGGCGGATCCAGCGCTGCAGCACCGTCTCCCACTCGGCCGGAATCTCGCTCAGCACGGCCAGGCGGGCGCGGGCATCCTCGCCGCGCTTGTGGTCGTGCGTGGCGGTGGCCAGCAGGGCGCGCGGCCAGCGCTGCTGGCGGGCCTTGGCGCTCGCATGCCAGGCGGCCGGGGTGATGGCGAACTGGCTCGGCTCGCTGCCCACCTCGTTGCGGCTGATCAGCCGGCCGAAGCGGTAGAACGCGGTGTCCTCGGTTGATTTGGCCGCGGTGGGCGAGGAGAGCTGCTGGAAGCGCACCATCGCGCGCAGCCGTTCCTGCCGGCGCGTGCCGGCCGGGATGTGGCGCAGATCAGCGCCGGAGAGCCAGCCGGCCACCAAGTCCAGCAGGTGGCGGTCGGTGGCCCGCACGCTGCGCCGCGCCCCGGCCAGTGCCCAATCCATCGCCCTGGCATCGGCCTCGCTCAGCCCCGCCGGGCCGGCATAGATGCGATAGACGCGGAAATGCGCGAGCAGCTCGGTCAGCGTGCGGCCGATCGCCGTCAGCGTGTAATCACGGGTGACGAGGTCACGCCGGGCGATGCGGTGCAGCGCCACCGCGGTGGCATACAGCTCGCTCGACAGGCTTTCGCGCAGCACCTGGCGGCGCGCGGGAATCACCTCCTCCTCGAAGATGCCCGTGCGACCGCTGGCCTGGGTCCAGATGCGCGTCATCTCCGCCTCGCCTTGCGGATCGTGCAGGATGGCGGCGGCATCGTTCATGAAATCGTAGCCGCTGGTGCCGTCGATCGACCAGTCCTGCGCCAGATGCTCGTGTGTGGCGAGGATCTTCTCCACCCAGATCACCGGTGGCGTCGCCGGCAGGTCGGCCGGGCGATTGCCGGCCAGCGCCTGCAGGCGGCGGCGCAGCTTGCGGCAATAGCCGCGCGGGTCGGCCAGGCCATCGACATGGTCGATCCGCAGCCCGTCGATCAGGCCTTCCTCATACAGTGCGAAGATGGATGCGTGGGTGGCGTCGAACACCGCCGGGTTCTCCACCCGGATGCCGGCCAGCCCGTTCACGTCGAAGAAGCGGCGCCAGTTGATCTCGTCGGAGGCGGCGCGCCACCAGGCCAGGCGGAAATTCTGCCGGTCCAGCAGGCGATGCAAATGGTCGCGGCCGAGTTCGGTCGTGGCGTCGTAGGCCCGCAGCGCCTCGGCGATGGCCTGCGCATGCTCGGGCCGGCGCAGTTCGGCGCGTGCGGCTTCGGCCGCCTGGCGCATGGCGGCACGGTCGGCCGGCAGATCGGCAAACGCGCGCGCCGCGGTCTCCAGCGGACCGCCTTCGGTCAGCAGGATGGCAGCGTAGTCGCGCGGGTTGATCGGGAAGCGGTTGTTGAAATAGTCCACGAACAGACGGCCGTCGGCGGGATCGAAGCGCAGATGCAGGTCGCCGGCGGCCAGCACGGTGCCGTACGCGTCGCCCAGGAACGGCGCCAGCATGCGGCCGCGCAGCGTGGCATCGGGCGGATCCCAGTCGATGTCGAAGAACTCGGCATAGGGGCTGGCGCGGCCCCATTCCAGCACGTCCATCCACCACGCGTTGTCGTCGCCGCCCACGCCCATGTGGTTGGGCACGATATCGAGGATCAGGCCCATGCCGTGGCTGCGCAGGGCGGCCACCATCGCGCGCAGCGCCTCCATGCCGCCCAGCTCCGGGTTGATCTCGGTATGGCTGACGATGTCGTAGCCATGGGTGGAGCCGGCCCGCGCGCGGAAGATCGGCGAGGCATAGAGATGGCTTATGCCGAGCTCGGCCAGATACGGCACGAGGGCAGCGCCGTCGGCCAGCGTAAAGTCCTTGTGGAATTGCAGGCGCGCTGTCGCGGTAAGCGGTTTGATGGCCACGCCTCGGGTCTCCTGGATGTCCGACGTCGCCGTCGCGTCTGCGCGCATCACCGGATGATCGCCCGAACCCGTTCCCCGCCGCGGCGGGCTGCCCTGACTACGCCCGGCGCGCCGCGTTCAAAGCAGCCAGACGCCGCGCGGTTGCAGGGGCTTCGAGCAAAACCGCCACCTCGTCGGGCAGGCGACGCTGCCAATTCGGGTGCTCGTGCAACGTCCCCGGCAGATTGGGCTGCTCGACCAGGCCCAGCGCGTCCTCGACGGGCAGCATCACCAGCTCGCACGCGCTGCGGCCGACATGGGTGCAGGCCGCGTCGGCAAAGGTCGCCGTGTCGTCCTCGGCGGGCAGCGGCTCAGCTTTTCCGTCGCCTTGCCCGATGCTGGCCCACAGGGCGGCGCGGTCGGCGGCACGTGTGGTCCGGGCGGCAGCGGGGTCGGGGAGAAGGTCGAGCTCTTCGCCCCACTCGATATCGCGGCCCGTCCACCAGCCGGCCAGCGTCGGCAAATCGTGCGTGCTGGTCATGGCGGCGGCACCCGGCGTCCACTGCGCGGGCGGGGTGAAGCGGCCCTCGGCATCGCGTTCGAACCACAGCACGCGCATGCCGTCGATCCCGGCCTCGCGCAGGCGGTGCTGGAACCCCTCCGGCAGCGTGCCCAGATCCTCGGCCAGCACGATGGCGCGGCGGCGGTGGGATTCCAGCCGGATCAGCCGCAGCAGGTCGTCTTCCGGGAACGCCAGATAGGCGCCATCGGCGCCGGTGGCACCCTCCGGGATCACCCAAAGCCGGTTCAGGCCCATGGCGTGGTCGATGCGCATGCCGCCGGCATGGGCCAGCGCCGTGTGCAGCATGTCGCGATAGGTGGCAAAGCCGCTGGCGGCCAGCCCGGTGGGGGAGAACGCCGTCAGCCCCCAGTTCTGGCCGCGCTTCTGCAGCAGATCCGGCGGCGCGCCCACCGTCAGGCCGAGCAGGGTTTCGCGCTGCCGGCTCCAGCACTGGCTGCCGCCGGAATCGGTGCCCACCGCCAGATCGCTGATCAGGCCGATGCCCATGCCTGCGGCGCGGCAGGCGGCCTGGGCGGCGGCCAGCCCCTGG
Source organism: uncultured Alphaproteobacteria bacterium (assembly GCA_963751795.1). GTDB lineage: Bacteria > Pseudomonadota > Alphaproteobacteria > Acetobacterales > Acetobacteraceae > BOG-908. The sequence continues at coordinate 954,086 of CAVVVI010000002.1, read as the reverse complement.
TCGGCGCGGAATTGCAGCCAGGCGTGGAACGTCACCTCGGCGCTGTGCTGGTCGGCAAACGCGCGCACCTCGGCGCTGTCCGGGTTACGGAAGGCGGCGGGCCAGCTGTGCCAGTGCCACAGGGCGGCATCCTGGGCCAGGAAATGGGCGTGCAGCGCTTCGAAGATGGCATGCGCGCGCAGGCGTTCGCCCTGCTCGGCGCGGAAGGCGGCTAATGCCGCCTGTTCGGCCGGGTCGTTGGCCGATGCCGCGGCCATGCGGCGCAATGCCGCCATGCGGAAGCGGCTGGCGGCCGGCCAGTCGATCAGGGAAGCCGCCGCGAAATCGGGGGCGGGCGTGTCGATGGCGGCATGCAGCACGTTCAGCGCCGTGCGGCTGGACGGGGCGTAGGGGCTGAAGCGGTCCGGATCGGCCGAGAACTGTGCGTGCACCGGCGAGATGCCCAGCGCATGGGCGCCATGCCGGGCCGCCGGTGCGGCCAGCGCGGCCAGCGCCGCGAAGTCGCCGATGCCGGCATCGCCTGGCCGGCGCAGCGCGTAGAGCTGCACAGCCAGGCCCCAGCCCTTTGCCGCGCCGATCGCCTCCGGCGCGGTGAAGCAGGCGCGCGGGGCCACGGCCAGCACCGTCGTGTCCTCGCCGTAGGTGAGGCGGTGATAGCCTGGCTCCAGGATCGCCGGGATGCTGGCGCCGCCAGCGGCGGGCTCGGCCGTGCCCTCGAACACGCGGCCATCCTCGAGCGTCAGACGGTAGCGGGACGGCGGCGCGGCCAGGCGCACCGCCTGCCCGGCATCGGCAGTGACGAGGGGTGGCAGGCTGGCACTGGCGTGCTGCGCGCGATGCAGGCTGTCGGCGAGGTCGCCGTCCGTCTCGGTGGGGTAGTCCAGCGCAGCGAGCACGGCGCGCAGCGTGGGCGCGCCCACCGCATGGGTAGTGCCGAACACATCCTTCCACGAGGCCGCGACGCCGGCCGCGCCGGCCAGTGCGGCCAGTTGCGCGTCGCTCATGCCCCACCGGCCAGCGTGGCGATCGTGCAGCGCGGCGGGATCTGCGCCGGCGTGGCGGGAACGGTGGAGAAGATCACCCGACCGGGCAGCGCCTCGATAGCCACCGGCTCGGTGCCGAAATTGCTGACCAGCGTGAGCGTGGTGCCGTTACCCAGCGACCAGGCGCCGCGCACGCAAGAGGCCCCGATCGCGGCGGCCCCGGCGCTGCGGCAGCCCGGAATGCCGGGCACCACATGCTCGTGCCGCAAGGCGAGCAGCTGCCGCGTCAGCGCAAGCGTCTCGGCATGGCGGCCCGTCCCGGCCTCGGCCGGATCGGGGACGGAGGCCTGGAATGTGGCCGCGGCATTCGGATCGGGGATCTGCGCGCGGCGCTGCTCGTCCTGGAAGGCGGCGAAATGCGCGAACTCCTTGCGCCGCCCCTCGCGCACCAGTTCGGCCAGGTCTGTGTTGTGATCGGTAAAGAACAGGAACGGCGTCTGCGTCCCCCACTCCTCGCCCATGAACAGCAGCGGGATCTGCGGGGTCAGCAGCAGCAGCGCCATCGCCGCGGCCAGCGCCTGCGGATCGGCCAGCACGCTGAGCCGTTCGCCCATCGCGCGGTTGCCGATCTGGTCGTGGTTCTGCAGGCAGATCACGAAGGCGGTGGGCGGCAATTCGGCCGAGGGCTCGCCGCGCGGCGCCTTGTGATGCGGCGAGACCTGGCCCTGGAACACGAACCCTTCCGCCATGGCCACGGCCAGCTTGGCGGCCGGATCGGCGAAGCTTTCGTAATAGCCTTCCGTCTCGCCGGTCAGCAGCACGTGCAGGCAATGATGCCAGTCGTCGGCCCATTGCGCGTCGAACAGCCCCGCCTGTTTGCCGCGCAGCAACGAGGATCGGTTGCCCTCGTGCTCGAGCACCAGATGCACCGGCCGCGCGGCACCGTCGCGGATCGCGCGGGCCAGCTCGGGCAGGAACTCCGGCGGCGAGATCGCGTGCACCGCATCGAAGCGCAGCCCGTCGAAGCGATACTCGTTGACCCACATCAGCGCGTTCTGCGTGAAGAACGCGCGCACCTCGGGCTTTTTGAAATCGATCGCCGCGCCCCAGGGCGTGTGCACGCCCTCGTCGAAAAACGTTTTCGCGTAGGCGTGCAGATAGGCGCCATCGGGCCCGAAATGGTTGTACACCACGTCGAGGAACACCATCAGCCCCTCGCCGTGCGCCGCATCCACCAGCGCGCGCAGCTCGTCCGGCGTGCCATAGGCGCGGTCCGGCGCGTAGGGCAGCACGCCGTCATAGCCCCAGTTGCTGCGGCCGGGGAAATCGGCCACCGGCATCAGCTCGATGGCGGTGACGCCGAGCGCGCGCAGGCGCGGCAATTGCGCGCGGATACCCGCGAAGCCGCCGAACGCACCGGGATGGATTTCGTAGATCACCGCCTCGTGCCAGGGGCGGTTGGCCCAGGCCGGGTTCTGCCAGGCGTAGCTGGCCGGATCGACGACCAGGCTGGGGCCGTGCACATCGTCCTGCTGGCTGCGCGATGCCGGATCGGGCACTGCGGTGCCGTCCGGCAGCACAAAGCGGTACGGCGTGCCGGCGGGCGCTGCGGCCTGCGCGGTGAACCAGCCGCCGTCGGCGGGCTGCATCGGCACCGGCGCGGCATCGGCCACCTGCAGTGCGACCCCTTCGGCGGTGGGCGCCCACAGGCTGAACCGGGCCTGGCCGTCGGGGAAGAGGTGCGGGCCGAAATTATAGGTCATGTCGATTGGCCTAAGACAAAAGGGAGCGGTCGGTTCATTCCCGCCCGACGCCGTGCAGCCCTGCGCGCCCGGCTAGCCGGCGCGCAGGATGATCGTGGCCAGCGGCGGCAGGGTCAGCACCAGCGAGGCCGGCAGATCGTGGCTGGGCACGTCCTCGGCCGCCACCGTGCCGGCATTGCCGGTGTTCGAGCCGCCATAGACGCCGGCATCGGTGTTGACGATCTCCTGCCAGGCGCCGGCGACGGGCACGCCGAGGCGATAGCCGTGCCGCGGCATCGGCGTGAAGTTGCACACCACCAAGGCCGGCGGATCGCCCTCGGCGCCCAGGCGCAGATAGGCGAACACGCTCTGGTCGGCATCGTCCATCACCACCCAGCGGAACCCCGAGGCCTCGGTATCACGCGCATGCAGCGCCGGCGTGCCGCGGTAGGCGCGGTTCAGATCGGCCACCAGCGACTGCATGCCGCGATGCATCGGCTGATCGAGCAGAAACCAGTCCAGCCCGGCATCGTGGTTCCATTCGCGCACCTGCGCGAACTCGCCACCCATGAACAGCAGCTTCTTGCCCGGGTGCGTCCACATGAAACCGAAATAGGCGCGCAGATTGGCGAAACGCTGCCAGTCGTCGCCGGGCATCTTGCCGATCAGCGAGCCCTTTCCGTACACCACCTCGTCATGCGAGAGCGGCAGAACGAAGCGCTCGGAAAACGCATAGACGAGGCCGAAGGTGATCTCGCCATGGTGCCAGCGGCGATAGACAGGCTGCTCCTCCATGTAGTGCAGGCTGTCGTGCATCCAGCCCATGTTCCACTTGTAGTCGAAGCCCAGCCCGCCTTCGGCCACGGGGCGCGACACGCCGGGAAACGCCGTGCTTTCCTCGGCGATCATCACCGCGCCGGGCACACGGTCGATCATCGCGCGACTCAGCTCGTGGAAAAAACCGATCGCCTCGAGGTTCTCGCGCCCGCCATAGATGTTGGGCACCCACTCGCCAGCCGGCCGGCTGTAATCGCGATACAGCATGGAGGCGACCGCATCGACGCGGATGCCGTCCACGTGGAAGCGCTCCAACCAGTGCAGCGCGCTGCCGATCAGGAAAGCCCGTACCTCGTTGCGGCCGTGGTTGTAGATGAACGTGTTCCAGTCACGATGGAAGCCTTCGCGCGGATCCTGGTGCTCGTAGAGCGCCGTCCCGTCGAATACCGCCAGGCCATGCGCGTCGGTGGGAAAATGCGCCGGCACCCAATCGAGGATCACGCCGATGCCGGCGCCGTGGCAGCGATCGACGAAGCGGGCAAAGCCGTCGGGCGAGCCGAGCCGCGAGGTCGGTGCGAACTGGCCCAGCGGCTGGTAGCCCCAGGAGCCGCCGAACGGGTGCTCCATCACCGGCATCAGCTCGACATGGGTGAAGCCCATGCGCTCGAGATAGGGCACCAGGCGATCGGCCAGATCGTCCCAGGTGTAATCCGACACGTGGGATTCCGGCAGCCACGACATCGCATGCATCTCGTAGATGCTCATCGGCGCATCGGGGCGCTGGCGCGCTGTGCGCTGTGCCATCCAGTCGGCATCATGCCAGACCGGCTCCCACGGTTCCGGCACGATGGAGCCGGTCGCCGGCGGCCGCTCGGTCTGCTGGGCCACGGGGTCGGCCTTCAGCGGCAGCACCGTGCCGTCCGGGCCCATGATCTCATATTTATAGACGGCACCGGCGCCCACGCGGGGGATGAACAGCTCCCATACTCCGGGCCCGTGGCGCAGCCGCATCGGGTGGCGCCGCCCGTCCCACAAATTGAACGTGCCGACGACGGAGACGCGGCGGGCGTTCGGCGCCCATACCGCGAAGCGCACGCCGTCCACCCCGTCGATACGGGCGACATGGGCGCCGAGCACGCGGGCAAAATCGCGGTGGCGCCCTTCGGCCAGCAAATAGATGTCCATCTCGCCCAGCAGCGGCTCGAAGCTGTACGGGTCCTCGGTCTCGATCACCGCGCCCTCATAGGCCACCCGGAATCGGTAGGGCACGGCTTGCGGCATCACGCCGCTCCAGAACCCGGCGGCATCGATCTCGCTCATCGCCGCCAGCGTCCGCCCGTCGTCGCGCGCCACGATCGTGGCCGACAGCGCGCCGGGCAGGAACGCCCGCACCGCGGTGCCGCCCGCCACCGGATGCGGGCCCAGCACGGCGAACGGGTCGCCGTGGCGGGCCTGCACGATTGCATCGACGGCGCCGCGTTCGGGTGCGCTGTCTCGGGTCAGGGTCTCAGACATGGGCTGGGCTTTCCTCAAGGATGCGCTCGGCTGCACGGGCCAGCCCGGCGAGCGGTATGCCGATCCAGCCAGGGCGGTTGGCGGCCTCGTAGCGCACCTCGTAGGCAGCTTTTTCCAGCAGGAAGAGATCGAGCAGTGCCTGCTCGGCTGCCTTGTCCACCCAGGGGGTGGGTGCGGCATGCAGAACGCTGCGGTAGGCCTCCAGGAAGGCGCGGCCGGCCTTCTGCCGGAACATCTCCACCAGGTTGATCTGGCGTTCCACAGCCTGGCCGGAGCCCGGCACGCGGCCGGCCAGTGCGGTCGCCGCCGCGTAGTCGAACGAGCGCAGCAGGCCCGCCACATCCCGCAGGGCGCAGGATTTGGCGCGGCGCTGCGCCATGGTCTTGGCCGGCTCGCCCTCGAAATCGATCAGCGTGGCGTCGCCCGGCGTCACCAGAACCTGGCCCAAATGAAAATCGCCATGCACGCGGATCTGCGTCGCCCGCCCGGCCGCGGCTTCGGCCAGCCGGCGCGCGCCGGCGGCCAGCGCATCGGCCTGGGCAATCAGGCCGTCGGCCGCCTGCCTGGCCGCCTCGTCGGGCCACTCCGTCACGCGTTGGCAGGCATGCACGGCCAGTTCGATCTGCTCGACCGCGCCTTCCGCCCAGCCCTGCGTGGCGGCGGCGTCGGCGGGCAGCGGCGCGAAAGCCGGATCGTCGGACCCGTCGGCCAGCAGCTGGTGCATCTCGGCCAGGCGCCGGCCGATGGAGCCGGCCAGCGGCATGTACCCCGACAGCGCATCGTCGAGCGCCGCCGAATCGTCCTCGCCCGAAATGTCGGACGACACGCGCTTGAGATATTCGAGCGTCCACTCCCAGGCATCGCCCTGGTTGCGCACGAAGCCCTGGGCCAGCATCACCGTGTGCTGCACGCCCTCGTCATCCAGCCGCACCACCTCGCCCAGCAGCGGCGCGATGTTGGCAAAGCCGCGGGCCGTCAGGTAGCCGGTCATCTCGGCTTCCGGATGCCGCCCGGCCAGCACCTTGCGCACGATCTTGAGCACCAGCTTGTCGTCGAGGATGAGCGAGCTGTTGGATTGCTCGGCCGACAGGCGGCGGATTTCGGCGTCATCGGCCAGCGCCAGCTCGTCGAGCAGCCGCCCCTTGTGGAACACGAGCCGCCCGCCGGCAAAGGCCAGCTCGCGCCCGGCGCGCATCGCATCCACCACGTCGCGGGTGAAGGCATCGAGCGCGAACGCGTCGGTCAGATAGCCGACTTCGGCGGCGCGGCGCACGCGCGTCAGCGCCAACTGCTGGGCGAGCGGGCCGCTGACGTGATCGTCGCGGCAGATGCCCAACGGCAGGGTGTAGCTTTCGGTGCGGCCGCCGACCTCGACATCGATCTCGGTCAGCAGCGTGGCGCGCAGCCCCTCACCCAATTTCACCGCATAGGCGAGCCGCACGCTTCCCATCGCCTCGCCCTTGGAGGCGAACCAGCGCCGCTTGGCGAGATAAGCGGGCAGCGCCTCACGCTCGAGGATGGCGCGGCCGGTGGGCTGCAGCACCTCGGTGATATCCTGACGCAGCACGATGGTGGCGTATTCGGGCATGGGGGCGGGCACCTGCGATGTGCGTGCGCCCACGGCCGCTTCCGGCACGAGCGCAAACCAGTAGAACGCGTAGGCCGGCAGCGTCAGCAGATAGGTCAGCTGGCCGATCGGCGGGAAGGCGTTGCCGCCCACCAGATCCACCGGCGTGCGGCCGGCAAAGGCCGACAGATCGAGCTCGACCGCCTGCGCGGTGCGCGACAGATTGCTCACGCAGAGCAGCACCTCCTCGCCCGCCTCGTCGGCATGCTCGCGCAGATAGGCCAGGATGCGGCGGTTGCCGGGGTAGAGGAAACGCTGCGTGCCGCGGCCGAAGGCGCGGTGTTGCCGGCGCACCGCCAGCATGGTGCGCATCCAGCTCAGCAGCGAGTGCTGGTCGCGCGCCTGGCTTTCCACGTTGACGGCCGGAAAGCCGTAGATCGGGTCCATGATCGGCGGCAGCACGAGTGCGGCCGGATCGGCGCGCGAGAAGCCGCCGTTGCGATCCACCGACCATTGCATCGGCGTGCGCACGCCGTCGCGGTCGCCGAGATGGATGTTGTCGCCCATGCCGATCTCGTCGCCGTAATAGATCACCGGCGTGCCGGGCATCGACAGCAGCAGGCCGTTCATCAGCTCGATGCGCCGGCGGTCGCGCTCCAGCAGCGGCGCCAGGCGGCGGCGGATGCCGAGGTTGATGCGCGCACGGCGGTCGCTGGCGTAAGTCTCCCAAAGATAGTCGCGCTCGGCGCTGGTCACCATTTCCAGCGTCAGCTCGTCATGGTTGCGCAGGAACACCGCCCATTGGCAGTTGGCCGGGATCGCGGGCGTCTGGCGCATGATGTCGGTGATCGGGAAGCGGTCTTCCCGCGCGATGGCCATGTACATCCGCGGCATCAGCGGGAAGTGGAAGCTCATGTGGCATTCGTCGCCATCGCCGAAATATTGCTGCGCGTCTTCCGGCCACTGGTTGGCCTCGGCCAGCAGCATGCGGCCCGGCGCATGGCGGTCCATCTCGGCGCGAATCAGCTTGAGAATATCGTGCGTCTCGGACAGGTTCTCGTTGTTGGTGCCCTCGCGCTCGACAAGGTATGGCACCGCATCGAGCCGCAGCCCGTCGATCCCCATGTCGAGCCAGAAGCGCATCACGCTGAGCACTTCGTCGAGCACGGCAGGGTTGTCGAAATTCAGGTCCGGCTGATGCGAGTAGAAGCGGTGCCAGAAATAGGCCTTGGCCTCGTCGTCCCAGGTCCAGTTGGATTTCTCGGTATCGAGGAAGATGATGCGCGTGCCGGAGTATTTGTCGTCGTCGTCGGACCACACGTAGAACTCGCGCTCCGGCGAGCCGGGCGGGGCCGCGCGTGCGCGTTGGAACCAGGGGTGCTGGTCGCTGGTGTGATTGATCACCAGCTCGGTAATTACACGGATGTTGCGCGCATGCGCGGCCTCGATGAAGCGGCGCACATCGGCCAGCGTGCCGTAATCGGGATGCACGCCGCGATAGTCGGCGATGTCGTAGCCATCGTCGCGCCGCGGCGAGGGGTAGAACGGCAGCATCCAGATCGCGGTGACGCCCAGTTCGGCGATGTAGTCGAGCTTGTCGATCAGGCCGTTGAAGTCGCCGATCCCGTCATTGTCGGCGTCGAAAAACGATTTCAGGTGCAGCTGGTAGATGATCGCGTCTTTGTACCAAAGCGGATCTTCCTGGGCGGGAATGGGAGCGGGTGCGTTCATCTGTGGTCCGTCTGCAAAAAATTGGGTCTGCGGCCGAGGCGATCAGCCGGCGGGGCGCGCGCGCCAGATGGCGTAGGGCTGCTCCGGCGTCAGGCGCAAGCGGTGATGCGGGCCATGCCAGTCCGACGAAGCGCCCGTCAGCAGGTCATCCATCGCCAGCGCGCCTTCGTCGGGCACCCTCCACGACCAGAGCGGCAGCTCGATCGCGGCCTCCTGCGCATGATGCGGTTCCAGGCTGACGGCTACCAGCACCACGTTGCTGCGGTCGGGCGTGGCCTTTTCGTAGAACAGCACGTGGTCGTTATCAGCCGGCAGGAAGCGGACGCCCAGATGCGTCTGCAATGCGGGATTGCGGCGGCGGATGCGGTTCAGCGTCGCGATCTCGGCCACGATATTGCCCGGGCGCTGCCAGTCCCAAGCGCGCAGCTGATATTTTTCGCTGTCCAGATACTCCTCCTTGCCGGGCACCGCAGCGGCCTCGCACAATTCGAAGCCGCAATACACGCCGAACAGGCCCGACAGCGTGGCCGCCAGCGCCGCGCGGATCAGGAAGCCCGGCCGGCCGGAGCCCTGCAGGAACACCGGGTTGATGTCGGGCGTGTTGACGAAAAAATGCGGCCGGAAGATCGAGCGTGCCGGCTCCGCATTGAGCTCGGTCAGATACTCGGCGATCTCCGCCTTCTCGTTGCGCCACGTGAAATACGTGTAGGATTGCGAGAAGCCGATCTTGGCCAGCCGATACATGATCTTGGGCCGGGTGAACGCCTCGGCAAGGAACATCGCATCGGGATAGCGCTCGCGCACCTCGCGGATCATCCACTCCCAGAACGGGAACGGCTTGGTGTGCGGGTTGTCCACCCGGAAGATGCGGATGCCCTGCTCGCACCAGAACAGCACCACGTCGCACAGCGCCGTCCACAGGCCGGGGATGGCATCCTCGGCGTAGAAATCGACGTTGACGATGTCTTCGTATTTCTTGGGCGGGTTTTCGGCGTAGCGGATGCTGCCGTCCGGCCGCCAGTCAAACCAGCCGCGATGCGCGCGCAACCACGGGTGATCGGGCGAGCACTGGATGGCGAAGTCGATCGCTAGTTCCAGCCCGTGCGCCGCCGCAGCCTGTTGCAGATGGCGGAAATCCTCCAGCGTGCCGAGTTCCGGATGCAGCGCATCGTGCCCGCCTTCGGGCGAGCCCACCGCATACGGGCTGCCCGGGTCGTCGGCGGCCGGGGTGAGCGTGTTGTTGCGGCCCTTGCGGTTGACGCGGCCGATCGGGCTGATTGGCGGGAAATACAGCACGTCGAACCCCATCGCCGCGATGCGGGGCAAATGCCGCTCCACGTCGGCAAACGTGCCGTGGCGGGCCGGATCGTCGCTCATGCTGCGCGGGAAGATCTCGTACCAGCTCGCGTAGCGTGCCAACAGGCGCTCGGCATCGATAGGAATGGGCGCTGTCTCGACCAGGAATGGGCGCGCATCGGCCGCCTGCATCAACGCGGCCAAGTCCGCGGCGAGCATCGCCTTGGTCTGGGCCGCCTCGTCCAGCCCTGCCATCCCGGCCACCGCGTCGCGCAGCGCGCCGCCGCGCCGTCCGGCGGCTTCGGTCAGCATCGCGCGGCCTTCGGCCAGCTCCAGCGTCACGCGCAGGCCGGCGCCGGATTTCTTGGTCAGCTCGTCGTGGAACGTCGCCCAGTGGTCGCGCCAGGCCATCACCACGTAATCGTGCCGGCCGATGGCGGCCAGCGGCAGGTCGGCCGTCCAGGCATCGTTGCCCAGCGGCCGCATCGCCACCTCGTGCCACAGGGCGCTGTGCGGCGGGCGCCAGCGCAAGGCGGCAGCGATCTTGTCGTGGCCGTCAAACACGATGTCGGCCGTCACCGCTACGGTCTCGCCCGCGGTGGCCTTGGCAGCGAAGCGGCCGCCATCCACGCATGGCAGCGGATGCTCGATCGCCAGCCGCGGGGCACTGGCGGCGCGCGTGGCCGCATCGGCCGCCGCACGCTGGGGCACCGGCGCGGTCGGCAGGGCAGCTGCGGTGAACAGCTTCGCCTGGCCGGGTGCCAGCGCGACCGTGCTGCCCGGCGCGAGGATTTCGCCATCGGCATCGCGGAACGGCGCAAAGGCCCCGCCCGCCATCGGCAGCAGCGCGCCGGCCGCGACGCCGAGCTGGCGCAGCGGATCGGTGTTGACCACGGCCAAAGCCGCCCGGGTGGCGGTGCGCAGTTCGGTGGCATCGCAGCGCAGCAGGCTGATCACCGGCCCGGCCTCACCGGTCGGCAGATGCGGGCGCACCCGGGCCGCCAGCGCCGCTTCACCTGCCAGCCCGGCGTTGAGCCGGCGCAGCACGGCGGAATCGTCGTGCGCCGCGGGCACGTGCAGCCAGCCCTGGCCGAGCATGGCGGCCAGGCCCGGGGCCACTTCATGGCGCGCACCGGCGTGGCCGGGGCCCTCGGGCACGCCGTCCAGCCCGATCAGCGGTGCCACGTCCAGCAGGGCGTCGGTCTCTTCCCACAGCCAATCCGCCTGCCCGTCCCACCACGGCAACGAGGTGAACAGGCCGTCGGCACCCAGGCCGCGCAGGCCGAGCACGACCGGGCGCGGCAGGCCGGGCGTCCAGGGCAGCAGGATGGCGCCGGGCACTGCCTGCCGCAGCGCAGCGAACAGGCCCGTCACATGCGCCTCTGTCATGCCATGCAGGCCCAGAAGGCGGAACCCCGCCACGCCCTGGGCATGCCAGCTTCGCAGCTGCTTGGCCCACCAGCCGGATAGCGCTGCGGCATCTTCGGCCGAATCGAGCCGTGCCCGGGCCATCCGGGCCCGCACCCGGCGGCGCGGATCGAGGATGGCAGCGGCATCCGGCGGCAGGAACGGCGTGCCCGCGAGGTCAGCCTCGGCCGCCACACCGTCCAGCACCACATCGAGCAGCAGCGCCACCCCGGCCGCCTTGGCCTGTTGCGCCAGCCCGGCCAGATCGGTGCCACCCAGTGCGGGGTCGAGCGCGGCGAAGTCGCGCGTCAGGAACGGCTCGCCGGCCACGGCGCGCCAAGGCGGCGGCAGCAGCAGATGGCTGAAGCCCTGCGCCGCGGCTTGCTCGGCCTGGGCCTGCACGCCGGCCAGCTGTCCGGCGACGATACGCAGACTGTCCCGGCGCACCGGTTGGGTAGACGCCGTGTTGCCAGTCTGGCCTGCGCGCGCGCCGGGCATGGCGTCCATCAAGAAATCCTCACCGCTTCGGGAGGCTCAAGAGCACGAGGCGGGGCCGGGTTGCCGCAGGTGGAAGAAAGGTAAGCCGGCGCCGGCGGGCCTCACACGCTGTCGAGCTGCACCCCGCCGGTCACCGCTTGATACGTGGCAATGGCCAGCGTCAGCGGCTCGAATGGCTTGGTGATGACAAAGGCCGGCTCGATGGCGTCGCCCGTCAGCAGGCGTTCCGGATAGGCGGTCACAAAGATCACCGGCGCGTAGTGGCTGGCCAGAATCGCACTGACCGCGCTGGTACCGTCGCCGCCCAGGCCGAGATTGATGTCGGCCAGGATCAGCCCGGGCCGCTTGGTCTTGGCCAGGGCCACCGCTTCGGCTTCGGAGGCGGCCACGCCGACCACGCGGTGGCCGCAGCTCTGCACCAGCTCTTCGAGATCCATGGCGATGATCGGCTCGTCCTCGATGATCAGCACGTCGGTCGCCGCCGAGGCGCGCAGCCGGTCGCGCGCATCGGCCAACTGGCCGGCCGCGAACTCGGCCGATACGCCAAGGATCGGCGCCGCCTCGGCGGCCGACACATCCTCCAGCGAGGTGAGCAGCAGCAATTGCCGCTGCTTGGCCGACAGGCCATCGGCCGCATCGCCGCCGCGCGGGCTGTCGTCGAAGCGGCGGGTGACACCATGATACAGCACGTGTCGCGCATCCGTGATGGCCGGCTGCTGGCCGCCGGCGCCACCCTCGGCCAAAGTGTCGCGCAGGCAGTCGGCGACCAAGGCGTCGCCGGCGGGCTGGCTGCCGGTGAGCGCGCGGGCATATCGGCGGGCATAAGGCAGCGCGCGGATCAGGTCGTCGCGGCGGAGTGCGATCATCGATGGTCCCCGAATGGAAGGATGCTGAAAATTTCGCCAGGTGAGCGCGCCCGTCAACATGTTCAGCCGGCCGCTTAGTCAGGTGAAGGATAATGCGTTGGCGGCTCCGGCGGTAGCCGAGGGGGTGCAGCATGTGCGCGGCGGGCTGGCGCCGCTGCTCCCAGAGTTGCGCGCCTACGCGCGTTTTCTAGTGCGCGACCGAACGAGATCGGACGATCTGGTGCAGGATGCGGTGGTGCGCGCGCTCGGATCCTCGTCTCAATTCCAGCCCGGAACCAGCCTGAAGGCCTGGCTGTTCACGATTTTGCGAAACGCCTTCCTCGAGCAGACCCGCCGCAGCCGGCGCGAGGCGGCGGCGCTCGCCTTGCACGGCCCCGCCGATGGCGGGCTGCAGCAGCATCACGGTGAGATCGCCGACATGACGCGGCTGCTATGGACGTTGCCGCCGCTGTTGCGGGAGGCGCTGGTGCTGGTGGGCGCCCAGGGCCTGACGCACGAGGAGGCCGCAATCGTGTGCAGCGTTCCGGTGGGCACCATGCGCGCCCGGGTGACCCGCGCGCGCGCCAAGCTGGCCGAAGCCTTCGGCGATGGCGTGCGCCCCTGGGAAGTATGATCGGGTTGCATGGCGCAGACATGCCGTTTTCGTGATCGCAGCCGATGCAGCGCTATCCGGCCCTGCGTCATTGGTTGAGCAGGAAGACGGAGATACCGATGACCGCCGACACGCTGCCGACATTTCATGATCAGATTATTTCCATCCTGCCGAAGCTGCGCATCCAGGCGCTGGCGTTGACCCGCAACCGTGCGGCCGCCGAGGATCTGGTGCAGGACGCCGTCTGCAACGCGCTGTCGGCCCAGCAGAGCTTCATTCCGGGCACCAACTTCCCCGCATGGATGCACCGCATCCTGCGCAACCGCTTCATCAGCAACCTGCGCAAGCGCCGCGACACGACCGATATCGACGATGTGCCGAGCAGCGTGTTCGCCACCGAGGCGCCGCATGAGGATCGTCTGGCGCTGAAGGAACTCGCCCAGGCGATGACCCGCCTGCCGTCCGATCAGCGCGAGGCGCTGGTGATGGTCGTCGTGCACGGCATGAGCTACGAGGCGCTTGCCGAGAGCACCGGCTGCGCCGTCGGCACCGCCAAGAGCCGCGTCTTCCGCGCCCGTCGTCAACTGGAATCCTGGCTGCTCGGGGAGTCCAAGGATACCGGCAAGGCAGGCCGCAACGCCGCCGCCCTGCTGGCGCGGCGCCTGGCCGAAGGTGAGCGGGACGCGCAGCACGCGTGAGCGCTGCGGCAGGCCGCTGATGACCGCATGAGAGCGCGGCCGTCCTTCGGGGCGGCCGCACGCTTGTTCGGATTGTTTCAGGATTACAAACCGTTCCGATGCCGAAGGCGATCGATCCACCCCGCCCTGAGCCGAAAGGCGCCGCCAAGAAGCCCCGCAAGACGGAGGCGGCCTTCGATGTCTGGCTGCAACGCGGCCTGCACGCCATATTCGACGTGACGGCCAGCGAACCTATCCCCGATGAATTGCTCCGCCTCATCGAGGAGGATCGCAAAAGGTGAGCGCCACGCCGTCCGCCACGGCGGATCGGGCGGGGGCATGGCGGCGGATCGGCTCGGCATTCGGCCCGATCCGTGTCCGCCTCGTGCTGATCGTGCTCATCGCCGCCGTGCCGCTGCTGATGCTGTCGGCCACCATCGCCTGGCAGAATTACCGCCTGGCGCTGGACGTGACCTCGCAGACCGCCCTCCGCCTGCGCGAGGCAGCCACTGCACGCCACGTCGCGGCCATCGCCGGCACGCAGCAGATGATGCAGGCGCTCTCCCAGGTGGCCGAGCTGCTGGATGGCAATGCAGCGACCTGCCACGAGCGCCTGGCCAATGTGCTGGACCTGCAATCGGCCCGCTACTCGAACCTCGCCAGCGTGGACGTGGCAGGCGTGCCCGTCTGTTCGGCGCGGATCGTGGCCGACCCGGCAGCGGTGCGGGCGGCCACGCTGCGCAACGCGCCACTCTTCGCCGCCGCCCGCGCCCGGCGGGATCTGGCGCTGGGCGACATCCACATCAGCCCAATCACCGGCCGCAGCGTGATCCCGGCCGCCTACCCCATCCTGCGTGGCGGCGTGCTGACCGGCTTCGTCTATGCCGGCATCCGCATCGACTGGTTCCGCCAGCCGGCCGGCACGCCGGCGGCGGATCTGCACGCGCTGTGGATCGTGGACGCCGCCGAGCACGTGGTGCAGGCCTCCGGCAGCGGCGCGCCGATGCTGCCGCCGGCGCCGGTGCTGGCCCAGCTGCATGGCAAAACCACGGTGATCGAGGCCCGCTCGGCCGGCACCGCCTACGCCTTCGCTTCGGCCAGGCTGACCGACGGCTACAGCCTGATCGTCGCCTACCCGGCCAAGCTGGACCGGCAGGCGGCCGCCGAACTCCTGATCACCCGGCTGGGCCAGCTCTGCCTGCTGCTGCTGCTCGGCCTCGCCGCCGTCGCCATCGGCACGCATCTGGCGCTGGTCGAGCCGATGACGCGGCTGAGCCGCGCGGTGGCCACCTGGCGGACCGGCGGCACGTTCGATGCCGACCTGCCGGCCGATCCGCCCACCGAGGTGCGCGATCTGGCGGCCTCCTTCGCCGAAGCCACGCAATCCCTGCGTCAGCATGCGATCCGGCAGGTGCAGGCCGCCGAAAAGCAGGAATTGCTGATGAAGGAGATCCATCATCGGGTGAAGAACAACCTGCAGATCGTCGCCTCGCTGCTGAATTTGCAGGCTGCCCGCATCCGCCAGCCCGAAGCGCGCGCCGAGTTCGCCAGCGCGCGCGACCGGGTGCGCGCTTTGGCCACCCTGCACCGCCATCTCTACCTGCAGGGCGAGGTGCACACGATCGACATGCCGGCCTTCCTGAAGGAACTCGGCGGCCAGCTGTTCCAGGCCATGGGCGAGACGGCCGGCCGGCGCATCCAGCTGCAGATCGAGGCGAGCCCGCTGCAGATGAACAGCGACCAGGCGGTGCCGCTCTCCCTGATCGTCACCGAGGCCGTCAGCAACGCGGTGAAGTATGCTTTCCCGAACGGTCGTACCGGCACCGTGCGCGTGCACCTGACGTCGGACGGGGCAGCGGCCCGGCTGATTGTGGAAGATGACGGCGTGGGCATTCCGGCCGGCCGCAGCGAGACGGAGACCGGCACGCGCGACGGGCTGGGCATCACGCTGATCAAGGGTTTCGCCCGCCAGCTCGGCGCCACCCTGCGCGTCGAGGAGGAAGCCGGGACGCGCTACACGGTGGACGTGCCGCTGACACCGGGCTGAAGCGCTGCCCGGCGAGCGGGCCCGCGCTTGAGACAAGCCGAAGCCGGGGCTACATCCCGAGCATGCACGACAGCAAGACCGCCGCGCGAGTTTGGACGCGGCAGCAGACCACGCTGGGCCGCCGTGCTGCCCTGCCGGCCGCTTCTTACGGTCTGGCGGGCATTGCGGCCGCCGCCGGCCAGGCCGGCTGCATTGCCGCCGCACTCTCCGCCGCGTTCGGCCACCGGCCGGCCGGTGTGGCCGCCGGCGCCGGTGCCTATGCCGCGCTGGCGCTGCTGCGCGCAGCGCTGCAGTTCCGCTGCGAGATGCTGGCGTTCCGCGCCGGCGCCGATGGCCGCGCCCGGCTGCGCGGGGAGGTGTTCGCCCGCATGATGGCAGCCGGCCCGGCGCTGCTGCGCCGCACCCATTCCGGCGAGCTGGCCGCCACCGTGGTGGACCGCGTGGAGTCACTCGACGGTCTGTTCGGCCGCTGGATCCCAGCTGCCATGTTGGCCGTGGCCGGGCCGCTGCTGATCTGCGGCTTGGCCGCCGCGGTGGATCCGTTCGCCGCGATGGTGCTGCTGCTGGCCGGGCTGGCGGTGCCGTTCGGCCAGGCGCTGGCCGGGCTGGGTGCGGCGGCGGCATCGCGCGGCCAATTCCTCGCCGTGGCGCGGCTGCAGGCGCGCTTCCTCGACCGTGTGCGCGGCATCGCCACCATCGTGCTCGCCGGCCAGACCGCGCGGCAGGCCGATGCCCTGGCCGCCGCGGCCGACGAGCTGCGCCGGCGCACCCTGCGCGTGCTGCGCGTGGCGTTCCTCTCCTCGGCGGTGCTCGACTGCGCCATGGCCGCCGCTCTGATCGCGCTGGCACTGCACGACCGCGCGGTGCTCGCGGGCGGCGACGGCTCGCTGCCGCGCGCTTTGTTCGGCCTGCTGCTGGTGCCGGAGTTCTTCGCCCCGCTGCGCGCCTTTTCGGCCGCCTACCAGGACCGCCTGCACGCCACCGGCGCCGCCGAGGCGCTGGCCGAACTGCCGCCGCTGCCCGCCCCCGCCCCGAGCGCGGCCATCCGCACCATCGAGGCACGCGGCGTGGCAGTCAGTGTGGAAGGCGTGCGGCTGGTGTGGGACGCCGCCCGCGGCGCGGCACTGGATGGCGTCAGCTTCTTCGTGGCGCCTGGCGAGATGGTGGTGCTGACCGGCCCGTCCGGCGCCGGCAAATCCAGCGTACTGGAATTGCTGCTCGGCTTCGCCCGCCCCGATGAGGGCCGCATCCTGCTCAACGGGCACGACATCGCCGACATCGTGCCGGCCGCGCTCTCGCGGCTGACGGCCTGGATCGGCCAGCGCCCGATGCTGTTCGCCGGCAGCATCCGCGACAACATCGCCTTCGCCCGGCCCGATGCCACGCCGGCCGAAATTGAGGACGCCGCCAAGGCAGCCCATGTGGACGCGTTCGCCCAGGCGCTGCCGCGCGGGCTGGACACGCCGGTGGGCGAGGGCGGGTACGGGCTGTCGGGCGGCCAGGCGCAGCGCGTAGCCATCGCCCGTGCCTTCCTCAAGAACGCGCCGCTGCTGCTGCTCGACGAGCCAACGGCGCATCTCGATCCCGCCACCGAAGCCGACGTGCTGGCCAGCCTGAAGCGCCTGGCGGTCGGCCGCACGGTGGTGATGGCCAGCCACTCGGCCGCCGCGCAATCCTTCGGCGGCCGGCGGCTGGATCTGCGGGCCGGCCGGCTGGCCGCGGCACGGGGTGCCGCATGAAGGCGCTGGCCCGCATCCTGGCGCTGTGGCGGCCGCAGGCCTGGCTGCTGGCTGCCGGGTTGCTGCTCAGCCTGGCCGCACTGGGCTCCGGCGTGGCGCTGATGACGTTTTCCGGCATGGCGGTGGCCAGCCTGCTGGCCGGCGGCGCGCTGGCGGCGGGCCTGGCGCTGCGCGCGCTCGGCCCGGCGCGGGTGGTGCTGCGGTATTTGGAGCGGCTGGTGACGCATGACGCCACCTTCCGCGCGCTGGCCGGGCTGCGCGTGTGGTTCTTCCGCCGCCTGGCGCAGCGCGCCGCCGGCGGGCTCGGCTTCCAGCGCACCGGCGATCTGCTGTCGCGCCTGGTCAGCGACGTCGAAGCACTGGACGGCCTGTATCTGCGCATCCTGCTGCCCCTGGCCGGCGCCGCCGTGCTGGTGCCGGTAGCCGGCCTGGTTGCCGGCCGGCTGACGCCTGCCACCGGAGTGATCGTGGCCGCGTGCCTGGCAGCCACCGCGATCGTCCTGCCGGCTGCCGCAGCGCGCGCCGCGGTCCGGTCCAGCCCGGCCAGCGCGCTCGCCATGTCCGGCCTGCGGGTGGCCGCCCTGGATGGGCTGGGCGGCCTGCGGGAAGTGCGCGCCTTTGCCGCCGAGCCGGCCATGCAGGCGCGCGTCGCCGCTGCCGGCACGCAGTTGGCCGCCGCCCAAGGCGCGCTCGCCCGCCGCGTCGGTTTCGCCAATGTCGGCGCCCTGCTGTGCGGCCAGGCTGCCGTGCTGGCCATTCTGCTGAGCGCGCAGGCCGCGCCGGCTTTGGCCGTAACGGCCGTGTTTCTGGTAGTGGCCGCCTTCGAAATCGTGGCCGGCCTGCCGCGCGCCGGCGTGCTGGCGGCCGGCGCCGCTGCCGCCTCCGCGCGCGTGCTGGCGGTGGCCGATGCGCCCGGCGCGGTCGCCGGCGCCGCCTCGACCAAGCCAGTGCCGGAACGCCCCGGCCTACGCTTTGCCGGCGTGCATTTCGCCTGGGGCCCCGACCAGCCGCAGGTTTTCGCCGGCCTCACGCTGGAAGTGCCGGCCGGTGCGCGCGTCGCCGTGCTGGGCCCCTCCGGCGTGGGCAAATCCACGCTAGCCGCGCTGGCGCTGAAGGTCGCCACACCGCAAGCCGGCCGGGTGTTCCTCGGCGGTGTCGATCTGGCCGAGCTGGACGAAGCCGACGTGCACCGCCACGTCGCCTGGCTCGGCCAGACGACGCATCTGTTCGACGACACGGTGCGCGGCAATTTGCTGCTGGGCCGGCCGGAGGCCGCCGAGCGCGAGTTGTGGGAGGCGCTGGACCGCGCGGCTGTCGGCGACACGGTGCGCGCTTTGCCGGAGCAGCTCGATAGCTGGGTGGGCGAGGGCGGCGCCCGGTTGTCGGGTGGCCAGGGCCGCCGGCTGGCGCTGGCCCGCACCCTGCTGGCGCGCGCGCCGGTGCTGATCCTCGACGAGCCCTGCGCCGGGCTGGATGCGGAAACCGAACGGGCGTTCCTGACGACGCTGTTCGCCGAGACGGCCGGGCAGACGGTGATCCTGATCGCCCATCGGCTGACCGGCGCCGAGCGGCTGGACCGCATCTGGCGCCTCTCGCACGGCCACGCGGTGGCGGCCGCGGCATGACCCGGGCCGGCAAGGCGAGCGCGCGTTGACCGAGGCCGACGAAGTCCTGCACCGCGTGTTTGGCTTTCCCGCCTTTCGCGGCCTGCAGAAGCAGGCGGTGGACGCGCTGGTGGCCGGCCGCGACGCGCTGGTGCTGATGCCCACCGGCGGCGGCAAGAGCGTGTGTTATCAGGTGCCCGCTTTGGTGCGCCCCGGCACCGCGCTGGTGATCTCGCCGCTGATCGCGCTGATGGACGACCAGATCGCCGCGCTGCGCCAGCTGGGCGTCAGCGCCGGCGCGTTGCATTCCGAACTCGAGCCCGCCGAAATTACGCGCGTCTCCAACCTGCTCGATTCCGGCAAGCTCGATCTGCTCTACGTCTCGCCGGAACGCCTGCTGGCACCGGGCACGCTGGAGCGGCTGCGCCGGCGCGAACTGGCGCTGATCGCCA
The DNA here is from genome assembly GCA_963751795.1 of uncultured Alphaproteobacteria bacterium. GTDB lineage: Bacteria > Pseudomonadota > Alphaproteobacteria > Acetobacterales > Acetobacteraceae > BOG-908. The sequence continues at coordinate 934,593 of CAVVVI010000002.1, read as the reverse complement.
TCGACGAGGCGCATTGCGTCAGCGCCTGGGGCCACGAGTTCCGGCCGGAATATCGCGGCCTCAGCCGGCTGGCACAGCTCTTCCCCGGCGTGCCGCGCGTGGCGCTGACGGCCACCGCCGACCCGCGCACGCGCGAGGACATCCTGGCCGCCCTCGACATGCGCGACGCCGAAGTGTTCGCCGCCAGCTTCCACCGCCCCAACCTGCACATCGCAGCCCAGCCGAAAACCGGCGAGACGACGCAGCTGCAGACCTTCCTCCACGCGCATACGGGCCAGGCCGGCATCGTTTATTGCGGCAGCCGCGCCAAGGTCGAGCGCACCACCGCCAAATTGCGCGAGAAGAAGGTGCCCGCCGTCGCCTTCCACGCCGGCCTCAGCCCGATCGAAAAACGCGCGGCGCTGGCGCGCTTCCGCAGCGGCGAGCCGATCGTGATGATCGCCACCATCGCCTTCGGCATGGGCATCGACCGGCCGGACGTGCGCTTCGTGGTGCATCTGGACATGCCCGACACCCCGGAGGGCTACTACCAGCAGATCGGCCGCGCCGGGCGCGATGGCGAGCGTGCCGACCTGCTGCTGCTGTACGGTGCCGAGGACATGGCGCGCGCGCGCCACTGGCTGGGCCAATCCACCGCGCCCGAGGCGCAGCAGGCGGTGATGCGCCAGCGGCTCGAAGCGATGATCGGGCTGGCGGAAGCCACCTCCTGCCGCACCCGCACGCTGCTGGCGTGTTTCGGCGAGGATCTCGCCAAGCCCTGCGGCCATTGCGATGCCTGCCACACGCCGTTCGCGCTGTTCGACGGCACCAAGGCCGCCCAGCAGGCGCTGAGCGCGGTGTATCGCACCGGCCAGAATTACGGCGCGCAATACGTGGTGGACGTGCTGCGCGGCCAGCGCAACGAGCGCATCGAGCGCAACGCCCACACCAAGCTCGCTTTGTTCGGCATCGGGCGCGACCGCGCAGATAATTTCTGGCGCGGCGTGCTGCGCCAGCTGGTCGCGCGCGGCGCGCTGCGTACCGCCGACGGTGACTTGCCGATCCTGCAGCTCGTGGAAGACCAGGCCCGCCCGATTCTGCGCGGCGAGACGCAGGTGATGCTGCGCGAGGACGGCCCGCCTATCCGCGCCACCCGCGCCGCGGCGGCGGCACCGCGGAATGCTGCCGCCGGCGCCGCGCATGATAGCCTGTTCGAGCGGTTGCGGGCGTGGCGTGCGGAAGCCGCCAAGGCGCAGGCCGTGCCGCCTTACGTGATCTTCCACGACACGGTGCTGCACGACATCGCCGCCGTGCAGCCCGACCGGCTGGATGCGCTGGCCGAAATCCGCGGCGTCGGCACCTCCAAGCTCGAACGCTACGGCGCCCAGATTCTCGGCATCCTCAAAGCCGCCGGCCCATGAGGCCGCCGCCGGACGCCGCAGCGCTGGCGCGGCTGGCCAGGATCAGGCGGCTGGCCTGGCTGGTGGACGGCGCCTTCCGCCTGCCGGGCACACGCTTCCGCTTCGGCCTGAATAGCGTGATCGGCCTGGTGCCCGGCGCCGGCGACGCGGTGCTGGGCGCCCTGTCGGCCTACATTATCTACGAGGCGCACCGCCTGGGCCTGCCCCGCCACAAGCTGGCCGCGATGGCGGGTAACGTGGCGCTGGAAGTGGTGGGTGGCTCCGTGCCGCTGCTAGGCGATCTGTTCGACATGGCGCTGAAGGCCAATCTGCGGAACCTGCGGCTGATCGAGGCGCATCTGGCCGGCGGCGCTTAGGCTCCGGCGCGGTCCGCTATTTCCAGAAACGCAGCTGCGGAACGTGAAAATGCATCCTGGTGCGCAGCGCGCGGCTGCTCATCAGCATCTCCAGCCCGAACGCCGCCACCGAGATCAGCGTACACACGATCGCCAGCCCGAAGAAGAACAGCAGCACGTTGGCAATCGCCTTGTTGGCCACCGCGAACAGGAACAGCGTCATGATCGACAGGCAGGTGGCCGCGGCCCCCGCCGTGCCCAGCACCACGGCCACGTCCAGCACGATGGAGCGCCGGTGCAGGCGCGCGATTTCCTCGCTCACCGCCGACGGGGAGGTCTCCTCGCCGGTGCCGGTGGAGAGCGCCTCCAGCCGGTCGGCCACGCGCGCCAGCCGGCCGGCGAATACGTTCAGCAGCGCCGCAATGCCGGAGAGCAGGAACACCGGCGTCAGCGCCACCTGAACCAGGTGCGCCGCCGTATCGAGGGTGAATGCTGGCAGGGCGCCCATGCCGCTCCCTTAGCGAGGTTGCCGCCGAGCGTCGAGCCACCCGGCACGCCCGCACACACCCGCGTGCGGGCACCCGCTTGCACTGGCCGGCAATCGACTCAATGTGCAGGATTCAACGCTGCCGGGGAGAGACAACCATGACCACCCGCATGGAACTGCGCTGCTACCGCTTCACCTGCCCGGAATGCGGCATGACCGATCGCGAACTGGGCCACCTGGCCACGCAGGAGGAGATCCACTGCATGGTCTGCCTGATCGACGAGGAACGCCACGTCGTGCTCCGGCGCTGGTTCGTCGAAGAAACCGCGGCCTAGGCGCGCTCCGCGCAGAGGAGCCGGCCGGCGCACGGCAGGCCCGCGCGGCGTTTTCTTCCCTTTCGCCCCCTGCCGCGCGTATATCGCGCCATCCACCGCGCGCTCGCCGCCCGCCCGCCGGCCTCTGCCGCGGCGACGGCCCGCGCTGCCCTTTGCCGGACCGCATTGCCGCCATGACCTTCGCCACGAATCCCGCCCTGGCCCGCGCGCTCACCGCGCGGGGCTACTCCGAACTCACCCCGGTGCAGGACGCGGTCCTGGAACCCGGCGCTGAGGGGCGCGACCTGCTCGTCAGCGCGCAGACCGGCTCGGGCAAGACGGTGGCCTACGGCCTGGCCTTCGCCCCCACGCTGCTGGGCACCGCCGAGCGGTTCGAGCGCCCGGGCAACCCGCTGGCCCTGGTGATCGCGCCCACGCGCGAGCTGGCCATGCAGGTGCACCGCGAACTCACCTGGCTCTACGCCGAAACCGGCGCGCGCATCCTCTCCTGCATCGGCGGCATGGATGGCCAGCGCGAAGGCCGGGCGCTGGAAGCCGGCTGCCATATCGTGGTCGGCACGCCCGGCCGGCTGTGCGACCACCTGGCCCGCGGCCGCCTGCGCCTGGGCGAGCTGGCGGTAGCCGTGCTCGACGAAGCCGACGAAATGCTCGATCTCGGCTTCCGCGACGAACTGGATACGCTGCTCGACGCCACACCCGCCGCGCGCCGCACGCTGCTGTTCTCGGCCACCATCGCCAAGGAAATCACCGCACTCGCGCGCAAATACCAGCGTGACGCGCTGCGCATCGATACGCTGGTGCGCAACCAGCCGCATGCCGACATCGAATACCGCGTGGTGCGCACGCCGCCGCGCGAGACCGAACACGCCGTGGTCAACATCCTGCGCTATTTCGAGGCGCCGACCGCACTGGTGTTCTGCGCCACGCGCGACGGCGTGCGCCATCTGCACGCGAGCCTGCAGGAGCGCGGGTTCACCAGCGTGGCCCTGTCGGGCGAGCTGACGCAGAACGAGCGCACCCGCGCGCTGCAGGCGATGCGCGACGGCCAGGCCCGCGTGTGCGTGGCCACCGATGTGGCCGCCCGCGGGCTGGACCTGCCCGACCTCGGCCTGGTGATCCATGCCGACATGCCCACCAACAAACAGACGCTGCTGCACCGCAGCGGCCGCACCGGGCGCGCCGGCCGCAAAGGCACCTGCGTGGTGATCGTGCCGGCCAACCGTGCCCGCGCCGCCGAAACGCTGATCGCCAGCGCCGGCGTGCACGCGCAATGGTCTGGCGCGCCGCTGCCCGAGGAAATCCGCGCGCGCGACGGCGCCCGCCTGCTGCTCGATCCGGCGCTGACCGAGGAGATGACCGAAGACGACCTGACACTGGCACGCACGCTGCTCGAGGGCCGCTCGCCCGAGGATATCGCGGCCGCCCTGGTGCGCATGTATCGCGCCCGCCTGCCCGCACCGGAGGAGATCACCGACCTGGCACCTTTGCCCGGCACGCGCCGCGAACACACCGTGCGCGAACCTTCGACCCGCCCGGAAAAGGCCGGCATCGCATCCGGGCCGATGGTGTGGTTCAGCCTCAATGTCGGTCGTTCGAAAAAGGCCGACCCGAAATGGCTGTTGCCACTGATCTGCCGCATGGGCGGCGTGGAGAAGCGCGACGTGGGCGCCATCCGCATCCAGGACAGCGAGACGCGTTTCGAGATCACGCAGGCGATGGCTGAGGATTTTGCCAACAACATCCCGGATGATGCGGAAGACAACGTGAAGATTGCGCGCTCCGAGGCTCCCTCGCCGTCGCCGCGGCGCGATCCTTCGGCGCCTAAGCGGTTCGTGAAATCGGGGAGTTATAAGAAGGCTGGTTCGGGAAATGCTCGGCGGCGGGCTGAGTGAGGGGCACAAAGAAAGCAAGGCCTTCTTTTCTGAAGAAAAGAAGCAAAAGACTTTTGTTTCGGCGGCTGCGTTTGCGGGGTGCTTATCTTGCCACAGGCGGGGTTGCGGCTGATTCTGCGCGGATCTTGAGTGCTGTGTTCATGGCTTGGAATTGTGGCAGCAGTTGTTGTACGTTGTAGAGCCAGAGTAGGACACCGCGAAAGCGCTCGCTTTGCACCAGGGTTGTGCCATTGGGCGTGTCTCGCAGCTTGAACGCATGCTCTATGTCGAAGAGGCGCGGCAGCCACATTCTGCCCCTCCAGCGCAGCTCGCGTCCCGGCGCAGCAATCAGAACTGTCGGATGGAACACCATCCGGTCCGCGCCCTGGCCTTCGCTGTGCTCGATCACCTGGCCGGGTTGCAGCGTGCCGGCAAGCCGCATGCTCGGGCTCCACGCTGGATAATCCTCGGTATCGGTCAGCACCGACCAGACCCGCGCCGGCGAGGCCGCGATGTCTATCCGGGTCGTGATCGCCCGGCGCGGCGCGAACGCAATTGCGCCCGCCAGGATGACAAACCCTGTCGCGCCGCAGATGAGGCTGCGCGGCCGACGCGGAAGGCTCGCGAGCCTAGCTGGCAGGCAACGTCCCCTCAAACGTGGCGGGCAGCGCCGGTGGCGCAGCCGGCGGCTGAGTTGCCGGCGCCAAGGTGAGGTCGACCGTGCCGTCATACTTGTTGTCGGCACCCGAAGCGGAATTGATCGCCCAGCCAATGCCGCTACCGGCCACGATGTTGCCGAACTTGCCGCCGGCGATGCCGGAATGGTTGAGGTAGGTGGCGGGCTGGTAGTCCGGCTTGATGCAGACGATCCAGATATCGCTCTTCGTCTCGTTCACCAGTGTGCTACCGGGCGCCTGCATGATCGTGCCGATCTTCAGGCCCTTGCGATACAGCCCGCAATCGGCGCCCGCCGGACTGAAGTTGACCGCGATCTGCTGGTCGGTTCCTTCGACGATCGAGGCGCAGCCGGCCAGAAGCCCTATTGCCAGAACGGCTGCCATCCTGAACGTCTAGCAATCCCAATTAGATGCTTGACTGTAACACACTGGCCGCCCGGTGCAACGCTCGCCAGCCCCGAAATGGCGGGCAAGCGTGGCCGCGCCGCTACGCGCGCGTCGTCAGGCCACATACGCGGTCGTACAGCAGCAACCGCGCCGTCGGCATCGCGCGGTGGCGGGCGCCGAACGCGTCGCGTGCCAGAAAATGGCCCGTCAGCCGCAGCCCGTCCTGTACGCTGGCAGCATCGGCCGGCCCGCCGCCGGCGAGGAAGGGCGGCAACGCCAGCAGCCGCTGCTGCCAGTCACCGGCCGCGGCCGCGGCCACTGCCCGCCCAGTGCGCGGCGAGACGAACGCCAGCCCTTCGCTGCTGCCGGTCACGGCACAACGCGAGAGATCCAGCCCGAAGCCGAGATCCGACAGCAGCCCCAGCTCCCACTCGGCCAGCGCGGCCGCACCCTCCAGCCCGTCCTGCAGATGCGCGATCAGGTGCAGCAGGCCGCGGAAGATGCGCGGGTGGGCCTCGCGCTCCGGCAACGCACCTTCGGCCACCGCGCAGGCGGCCGACAGTACAGCCAGCGCCAGTGCGTCCTGCATGGCCAGGGCGGCCGCGGCATGCACCAGCTCGGCCGTCAGGCTGCCGAGCTGGTCGGCCAGGCGCGCGGTCCAGCGCGCTTCCACCAGATTGCCCGCCTGCCAGGTCGCCGCACGCGCGCGCGACAGGCCACCGCGCGCCAGGCCGCGCGTGAGGCCCTGCGCCTCGGTGAACAGCGTGGCGAGCGCATCGCCCTCGCCATACGGCGCGGCCGAGAGGATGATGCCCGGCGCCGACCATTCGATCACCGCAGGCAGGCCCGCCGCACTGGCCCGGTGCCTAGAACTGCTCTTCCAGCATGCCCGGCGCCGCGTCGCTCATCGCGGCCACCTGGTCCAGCCACAACCCCACCCGCGGCAGCTCCGTCTCGAAATAGAACCGGCAGGCGGCCAGCTTACCGAGATGGAACGGCGTGCCGTCGGTGCACAGCACCGCCTGGTCCAGCCACAGCCAGCCGACCACGGCGTGGCCGAACGCCGAGAGGAAGGCGGTGGCAAAGGCCAGCGCCCGGGAATCGTCGTTGAGGCCGAGCAGGCCATCCACCACCATGCCGATGCGGTCCCATGTCGCCTGCAACGCCTCGGCGTGGGGCGCCAGCGCCGGCTGTGCGCGCGCATGTTCCGCCGTGGTGCTGACCAGCGCCTGTAACTGCCGCAGGCTGGCGGCCCGTTCGCGCAGGATCTTGCGGCCCAGCAGGTCGATGCCCTGGATGCCGGTCGTGCCCTCGTGGATGGGGTTGAGCCGGTTGTCGCGGTACAGCTGCTCCACGTCGAAATCGCGCGTGTAGCCGTAGCCGCCGTGGATCTGGATCGCCAGATCGTTGGCGGCCAGGCCCCATTCGCTCGGCCAGGTCTTGGCCACCGGCGTCAGCAGCGAGAGCAGCGCCCCGGCCTGGGCCCGCGCTTCCGGGGAGGGCGCGCTGCGCTCCTCGTCGATCAGCTTGCCGGCGTAGAGCACCAGCGCCAGCGACCCCTCGGCATAGGCCTTGGCGGCCAGCAGCATGCGCTTGACGTCCGGATGGCGGATCAGCGCCACCGGCGGCTGGTCCACCCGGCCGCGCGCCTCCAGCGGCCGGCCCTGCAGGCGCTCGGTCGCGTAGGTGAGTGCGAGGTGATAGCCGCGCACCGCCAGCATGGCCGCACCCAGCCCCACGCCGACCCGCGCCTCGTTCATCATCTGGAACATCTGCGCCAGGCCCTGCCCCACGGCGCCCACCCGGTAGCCGATGGCGCCCGCCGCACCGCCCGGCATCTGCCGGCCCTCGCCCAGGTTCAGCAGGCAGTTCGGCGTGCCACGAAAGCCCATCTTGTGGTTCAGCCCGGCCACCGCGATGTCGTTGCGCGCGCCCGGCCGGCCATCGGCGCCAGGCAGGTATTTCGGCACGATGAACAGCGAGATGCCCTTGGTGCCGGGGATCGGCCGGCCATCGGGCCCGGGCACCTTGGCCAGCACCAGATGCACGATGTTCTCGCTGGCATCGTGGTCGGCCGCCGAAATCCACATCTTGTTGCCGCGCAGGCGGTAGCGCGCGCCTAGCGGATCATCCGCGGCATCCGCGCCATCCGGCTCGGCCCGCGTGGTCACGTCGGCCAGCGAGCTGCCGGCCTGGGGCTCGGAGAGGCACATGGTGCCGAACCAGCGCCCGGCGATCTGCGGCTTGGCGAACGCCTCGGTCTGCGCCGGCGTGCCGAACGCGGCGATCAGCCGCGCATTGGCCACCGTCAGCATCATGAACCCGGCCGCCGACACGTTGGCCGCCTTCAGCAGGCCCATCGCCGCCCAATAGACAGTCGCCGGCACCGCCAGGCCGTCCAGCTCGGCGGGAAATCCGCAGGCGAACAGCCCGGCCTCGGCACTGGCCACCAGCGCCTCGCGAATGGCCGGCAGCACGTGCACGTCGCCCTGCTCGTCCTGCCACGGCTCACGGCGGTCGCCGTCCTTCAGCGTCGGCAGATACTTGTCGGTGGCGATCCGCTCCGAGAGGTCGAGCAGCGCATCGAAGGTCGCGCGCGAATGGTCGGCGTAGGCCGGTCGGTCGGTCAGCGCCTCCACGTCGAGCCAGTCGTATAGCGTGAATTCGAGGTTGCGGCGGCTGGCCAGAGCGGCGGGCATCGCGGGTCCTGTGGTTGCGGGCTGGCCGGCAGATCACTCCGAACGCCGCATTCTGTCCAGGCGCGCGCCTCGCTGCGCGGCAAGGCGACGCCATGCGTGATAGCGCAGAAAATCCGCTTTTCTACGCCAAGCGGTGCTTACCGCCCTTACTCTACCGGCGGTTGTTATGCTAGCGTGACAACCCATGACCTTCGCCGCCATCCGCAGCTTCGCTTTCTCCGGCATCGAGGCCGTGCCCGTCGAGGTGCAGGTGCAGATCTCGAGCGGCCTGCCCGCCTTCCTCGTGGTGGGCCTGCCTGACAAGGCGGTGGCCGAGGCGCGCGAGCGGGTGCGTGCGGCGCTGACCGCGATGGGCCTGTCGCTGCCGCCGCGCCGCGTGCTGATCAATCTGGCGCCGGCCGGGCTGCTGAAGGAGGGCTCGCATTTCGACCTGCCGATCGCACTGGCCGTGCTCGCCGCGATGGACGTGCTGCCGCGCGAGGATATCGGCCATTACGCCGCCATCGGCGAGCTCTCGCTAGACGGCAGCATCAACCCGGTGGCCGGCGTGCTGCCGGCGGCGATCGGCGCCGGCGCGCTGGAGCTGGGCCTGATCTGTCCCGGCAGCCAGGGTGGCGAGGCGGCCTGGGCCGGCAGCGTGGAGGTGTTGACGCCCACCGATCTGCTTTCGCTGATCAACCATTTCCGCGGCACCCAGGTGCTCACCCCGCCGGCCACCTCCGGCCTGGCCGCCGGCCAGCCCGCGCCCGATCTGGCCGAGGTGCGCGGGCTGGAGACGGCGCGCCGTGCGTTGGAGATCGCGGCGGCCGGCGGCCACAACCTGCTGCTCGTGGGCCCGCCGGGCGCCGGCAAATCGATGCTGGCGGCGCGCCTGCCGGGGCTGCTGCCCGATCTGCTGCCGGCCGAGGCGCTGGAGGTGAGCATGATCCACAGCGTCGCGGGCATGCTCGACGAGGGCCGCTTGCTGCGCCGCCCGCCTTTCCGCGAGCCGCACCACAATACCAGCCAGGCCGCGCTGGTGGGCGGCGGCGCCCGCGCGCGGCCGGGCGAGGTGAGCCTCGCGCATCGCGGCGTGCTGTTCCTCGACGAGCTGCCGGAGTTCCCCCGCCAGGTGCTCGAAGTGCTGCGCCAGCCGTTGGAGACCGGCCGCACCACGGTGGCGCGCGCTGCCGCCCACGTCACCTACCCCGCGCGCTTCCAGCTGATCGCGGCGATGAACCCGTGCCGCTGCGGCCATCTGGGCACCACCGAGCGGGAATGCGCGCGCGCACCGCGCTGCGGCGAGGAGTATCTCGGTCGGCTGAGCGGGCCGCTGCTGGACCGCATCGACCTGACCGTGCACGTGCAGCCGGCCAGCGCCGCCGACCTGTCGCGCGCGCCCGCCGGCGAGCCGACCGCTTCAGTGGCCGCACGCGTAGCAGCCGCCCGTGCGGCCCAACGCCTCCGTGGCGGCGCGGCCGGCCCGTTCACCAATGCCGAGGCCGATGGCAGCGGCATTGCGCTGGCCGACGATGCGCGCACGCTGGCCGAACAGGCCATGGCGCGCCTGCACCTCTCGCCGCGCGGCTTCACGCGCGTGCTGCGCGTGGCCCGCACCATTGCCGATCTGGCGCGCGCGCCGCTGGTGCGCCGGCAGGATGTGGCCGAAGCCTTGGCGTTTCGCCACCGCATCCCCGGGCGCGACCTGGTGCCCAGCCCCGCCTGAACGGCGGCGCGCTCGCTGTCCTGACCTGCCCGCCGGCGCAGGCGCGCCTACGCCGGCAGCATCGCGTGGTGCATGAAGCCGGCCGCGTGATGCACCATCAGGTCTTCGGGCACATGCGATCCACCCATCGCGGCGTGGGATATTGCGTGCACCGTCCCGATCGGCTGCAGCGCGCCGGCCGCCGACCAGTCCGCCAGCATGGGGTGCGTGGCGATCGGGTGCGCGATCGCCTGGCTGCCGCCGATATCCGTGGAGTTCGCGGTGGCATAAGCGCGCACCCAGTCGATCTTGAGCGTCGCCGGCACGGCATTGCCCGCCGCCGCACCGGGCCAGCTGCCCGCGCCGCCCACGGCCAGGTTGGCCAGCATGTACATCGGCTGGTTCATGCTCGACGGCGTCGGTGCGGTCGCCACCACGTGGTGATCGACAAAAAAGGTGATCGTCTTGGGCTCCCAGTTCACGCCGTACACGTGAAACCCGGCCGAGGTATCCGGCACATGCAGCGTCTGGAAGTCGCTGCCCCACTGCCCGGCCGTGCTGCCGTGTGTGGTCGAATAGATCGTGCTCGGATCGTTGCCGAGCTGCTCGAACACGTCGAGTTCGGACGTGTACTGGCCACTGACCGGCAGCATCCAGAACGCCGGCCACAGCCCCTGCCCCGCCGGCAGCTCCGCACGCATTTCGAACAGGCCATACGTCATGGAAAACGACTTGTTCGTCGTGATGATCCCGGAATCGTAGGGCAGATTGTCCGGATTGGAGCCGGGTGCCGCGGCCGTGGCGGTGATCGACAGCACGCCGTTCTTGACCGAGAACGGGTTTTTGCCGACCGAGCTGTCGGAATAATATTCCGCCTCGTGATTGCCGCTCAGCGTGCGCGCGGCATCGCCACCGTAGGGCAGGCTGGTCATCCAGCCTTGAGAACCGTCTGGCGAAGACACGAAATTCTTGAATTCGTCATCGAAGACGAGGATTGGTCCGACCGGTGCCGTCATGAGCTGCCTCAATTGCAACTGACCGGCAGGATCGACCGGCGAGCGCAAGTGTACGCAGCGATGATGGACAGACGGTTTACGGCTGGGCGGTGCGCTGCCTACGGCGCGTCCTCGTCCACGAACGGCACCACCGCGGCCGCAAACGCTTCGGGCTGCTCGGCATGCAGCCAATGCCCTGCGCCGGGAAGCACCTGCACGCGGGCCGCCGGAAACTGCCGGGCGATCGCCGCGCTGCCGGCCAGCGTCACGTAGTCCGAAGCGCCGCCGGCCACGAACAGCGCCGGGCCGGGGTAGTGCCGCGTTTCCATCGCCGGCGGCCAGCCCTCGATCTCGGCCATGCCGGCCGCGATGGCATCGAGGCCGATCTTCCACGCCGGTACAGCGCCGAACGCCAGGTTCTGCAGCAGGAAGCCGCGCACGCCGGGGTCGGGCACCGCGGCAGCGAGTGCCAGGTCCGCACGCCGCCGGTCCAGCCCCGGCGTCAGCTGCAAAGCCTGCAGGGCAGCGGCCACGCCAGCGTTGTGGTGGGCGTAGGCGACCGGCGCGATGTCGGCCACCACCAGCCGGCGCACCAGCGGCGGCTGGCTCAGCGCCATCACCATCGCCACCTTGCCGCCCATCGAATGGCCGAGCACCGCGCAAGGCAGCGCCGCCATCGCGGCCAGGGTGGCGAACACATCCTCGGCCATGGTGGCGTAAGCCATGCCGGCCGCATGCGGGCTGGCGCCGTGGTTACGCAGATCCAGCGCGATCACGCGGTGGCTGGCGGCAAGGCGCCGCGCCAGGGCACCCAGATTCTGCGCCCGGCCGAACAGGCCGTGCAGCAGGCAGACCGTCGGCCCTCGGCCGCTCTCCTGGGCATGCAGCAGCATGGGCAGCCCTGCCCTACAGGGTCAGCACGATCTTGCCGATATGCGCGCTGCTCTCCATCAGCCGATGCGCGTCGGCCACCTGCGCCAGCCCGAAGGTGGCGTGCACCACCGGCTTGCAGGTGCCGGCATCGAGCAGCGGCCATACGTGGGCCTGCAACTCGCGCGCGATGGCCGCCTTTTCCGCCGCCGTGCGCGGCCGCAGGGTGGAACCGGTGATCACCAGCCGCTTCAGCATCACTAGCGCGATATTGAACTCCGGATCGCGCATGCCGCCCTGCACGGCGATCACCACCAGCCGCCCGTCCCGCGCCAGCACCTGCGTGTTGCGCGACAGATAGCTGCCGGCAACCATGTCGAGCACCACATCCACCCCGCGCCCCTCGGTCAGCGCCAGCACGCGGGCCACGAAATCCTCGCGCCGGTAATCGATCGCCGCCTCGGCGCCCAGCGCCGTGCAGGCCGCGCATTTCTCGGCCGAGCCGGCAGTGACGAACACGCGGGCGCCGAAGGCACGCGCCAGCTGGATGGCGGTGGTGCCGATGCCGCTGCTGCCGCCATGAATCAGCACGCTCTGCCCGGCCACCAAATGGCCGCCGCTGGGCAGGTTGGGGCCGAACAGATTGGCCCACACGGTAGAGAACGTCTCCGGCAGTGCCGCGGCCCGAACCGCGTCGTAGCCCGCCGGCCAGGGCAGGCACTGGCCCGCGGGCGCCACGCAATACTCCGCGTAGCCGCCGCCATTGACGAGCGCGCACACCGCATCGCCCACGCGCAATCCGGCCACGCCCTCGCCCAGGGCCGCCACGGTGCCTGCCACCTCCAACCCCAGCACCGGGCTGGCATCGGGCGGCGGCGGATAACTGCCGCTGCGCTGCGCCACGTCGGGGCGGTTCACGCCGGCGGCGGCCACGCGCAGCAGCACCTCGCCGGCGCGCGGCTGCGGCACCGGCGCCTCGGCCACCCGCATCACCTCGGGCCCGCCGGCGCCGCTGACTGTCACCTGCCGCATGGTCGGCGGAATCGTCATTGCATCGCTCCCTGCACGCGCGCCCCAAGCCGATGTTGTGGGACTCTGCGGCAGCGGCGTAGCACAAGGAACGCCGGCCCGCCCGGCCAGGGTGTTCGCCATGCCACCGCAATCCAAGCAGCCCGCCCTCGCATTGCCCGGCCTGCGCCGGCGCCGCAGCCTGGCCAGCATGGCGCTGCAGGCGCCGAAATCGCTGCGCGCCCTGGTGCGCGCCGACGAGATCTTCCTGGTCGTCCTCGCCTCGGTTCTGGGCATCGCCGCGGGCCTGCTGGTGGTGGCCATGAACCAATCCACCCAGTTGGCCCACGAGCTGCTGTACGGGCTCGCGCCGGGGCAGCGCCTTTCGGCACAGATCAGCCTCGCCCCCTGGCGGGCGGTGGCGGTACCCGGCCTGGGTGGGCTGGGCATGGGCCTGCTCACCTTCGCCTTGGCCCGCTGGGCACCGCGCCGCACCGTCGATCCCATTGAGGCCAACGCGCTGTACGGCGGCAAGATGTCGCTGAAAGACAGCCTGGCCGTGGTGGCCCAGACACTGCTCAGCAACGGCGTCGGTGCCTCGGTGGGGCTGGAAGCCGGCTACACGCAGATCGGCGCCGCCGTCGGCTCCCGCCTGGGGCGCGCCTTCCGCGTGCGGCGGGCGGATCTGCGGCTGCTGGTGGGCTGCGGGGCGGCCGCCGCCATCGCCAGCGCGTTCAACGCGCCGCTCACCGGCGCCTTTTATGCGTTCGAGCTGGTCATCGGCACCTACTCGCTGATCAGCCTGGCGCCGGTGGTCGCCGCCTCCATCAGCGCGGTGATGGTGCAGCGGCTGATCCTGGGCGACGAGCCCGGCTACGACATTCCAACCCCGCCCGGCATGACGACGGTGGATTTCCTGCCCGTGCTGCTGCTCGGCATCCTGTGCGCGGCCACCGGTATCGCAATCATGTATGGAGTCACGCTGACCGAGACGGCGTTCAGCCGCAGCCGCGTGCCGGCCTGGCTTCGCCCGGCGATCGGCGGCCTGATCCTGGGCGGGCTGGCCTGCGCCACGCCGGCGGTGCTCTCGGCCGGCCACGGCGCACTGCGCGGCAGCCTGACGGCGGAGTTGCCGCTCGCCACGCTGCTGACCCTGCTCGCGCTCAAATCGGTGGCCTCGGCCATCTCCCTCGGCTCGGGTTTCCGCGGCGGGCTGTTCTTCGCCTCGCTGTTCCTGGGCGCCATGCTGGGCAAGGCGTTCGCCGCCATCATGCTCCTGGTCTGGCCGATCCCCGTCTTCCCGGATGCGGCATACGGGCTGATCGGCATGAGCGGCCTGGCGGTCGCCATCGTCGGCGGGCCGCTGACCATGACCTTTCTAGCCCTCGAGAGCACCGGCAGCCTGCCGCTGACCGTGGCGGTCCTGGCCGCCGCCGTCGTCTCCTCGCTGACGGTACGGCGCACCTTCGGCTACTCGTTCGCCACCTGGCGTTTCCACCTGCGCGGCGAGAGCATCCGCTCGGCCGTCGATGTCGGCTGGATCCGCAACCTCACCGTGGGCCGGATGATGCGGCCGGACGTGCGCCCGGTCGGCACCGCCACCACGCTGGCCGCCTTCCGCCGGCAATACCCGCTGGGCTCGGTCACCCGCGTCATCGCGATCGACGAAGCCGACCGCTACGCCGGCATCATCTGGGTGGCCGACGCCCACGCCCCCGAGACGGATGCCGCCCGGGTGGGCGACATGCTGCACCACACGAGCGCGGTGCTGACGCCGCAGATGACGGTGCGCGAGGCCGCTGCCCTGTTCGAAACCGCCGAGGCCGATGCCTTGGCCGTGGTGGACGGGACAGATACGCTGCGCGTGCTGGGCCTGCTGACCGAACAATATGCGCTGCGGCGCTACAGCGAGGAGCTCGAGCGGCGGCGGCGGGATCTGAGCGGCGAGTAGCCCGCCGGCGCCGCGGGCGCGGCTTTCCTTGACACGGGCGGCCTTGCCCGGTTCTAACGCGCGCTCGCCAGAGGCTCCGCCACCCCATGTCTCTCAGCCAGAAAAACACCATCGCCAAGAAGCCGTCCGCGCAGGCCGCGCGGCCCGCCGCCGGCGGCATCGGCGAGACGGTGCGGACCCTCGTCTATGCCGTGCTGATTGCCATGGGCATCCGCACCGTCGCGTTCGAGCCGTTCAACATCCCCAGCGGCTCGATGATCCCGACGCTGCTGATCGGCGACTTCGTATTCGTCAGCAAATACAGCTACGGCTACTCGCACTATTCGCTGCCGTTCTCGCCCAATCTGTTCTCCGGCCGCATCTTCGGCAGCTACCCACATCGCGGCGACGTGGTGGTGTTCCGCAACACCCGCAACACCAGCGAAGACTGGATCAAGCGGGTGATCGGCCTTCCCGGGGACCACATCCAGGTCAAGCTCGGCCACCTCTACATCAACGGCACCGAGGTGCCGCGCACGCTGGAAGGCGATTACGCCGCCTCCTCCGACGAGAACGGCACGCGCATCGCGAGCAAGGAATATCTCGAGGCGCTGCCCGGCGGGCCGAAGCACCATCTGCTCAAGACGTTCGCCGATGACGAGCACAACATGATCGGCGAGCTGGACCCCAACAACACCGACGAATACGTGGTGCCCGACGGCCATCTGTTCATGATGGGCGACAACCGCGACAACTCGGCCGATAGCCGCTTCATCGTTGACGGGCTGGGCTTCGTGCCGCTCGAGAACGTCATCGGCCGCGCGCAATTCATCTTCTTCAGCTTCGATGCCGAGCACCCGTGGTGGCAGGTGTGGCAGTGGCCGATGGAAGTGCGCTGGCGGCGGCTGCTGCAAGGCGTGGGTTGATCGCCGGCCAGCCGCCCGTTACCCGCGATCCGCCCGACCGCGCCGATGCCCGGCTCGCCCACCGCATCGCGGCGGCCGAGCACCTGCTGGGCCATTGTTTCGCCCGCCGAAGCCTGCTGGCCGAAGCCCTCACCCACCGCTCCGCCATGGGCGACCGCACCCGCGCCGGCGGCGGCCGCCGCACCGCGCGCAGCACGGGCGCCGGCAGCAACGAGCGGCTGGAATTCGTGGGCGACCGCGTGCTGGGCCTGGTGATGGCGGAATGGCTGGCCGAACGCTACCCGGCCGAGCAGGAAGGCCAGCTCGGCCTGCGCATGGCACACCTGGTCTCGCGCGAGACGGTGGCGGCCGCCGCCGAGCGCATCGGCCTGGCCGAGCTTCTGACCCTCGGCGCCAACGAGGCGATCGCCGGCGTCGGCCGTCTGTCCACCGTGCTGGCCGATGCGATGGAGGCGACGCTGGGCGCGCTGTTCCTCGATGGCGGGCTGGATCCGGCACGGCGCTTCGTGCGCGCCACCTGGGCGCCGCTGATGGACACGCAGATGCAGCCGCCGAAAGACCCCAAGACCACGCTGCAGGAACGCGCGCTGGCGCGCGGCACGGCGCTGCCCGAATACAAGCTCCTCTCCAGCGTAGGCCCGTCGCACGCGCCGGATTTCGTCGTAACCGTGTCGGCGCTTGGCAAGGCAGGCACGGGAAGCGGCAGCACGAAACGCATGGCCGAGCGCGCCGCCGCCGAAGCGCTGCTGGTGCAGCTGCAAAAACCATAAACGCGTCGGTCCCCCACCCACCCCCGCGACAGCGCAGCCAAAGTTTTTTGGTCCTTTTTTGCAAAAAAGGACTACTTGCCTTCCTTCCTCCAAAACCAAGGATCCACCCCCGTGACCCGCTGCGGCTTCGTAGCCATCGTCGGCGCGCCCAACGCCGGCAAATCCACCCTGCTCAACCGCATGGCCGGCGCCAAGCTCAGCATCGTCAGCCCGAAGGCGCAGACCACCCGCTTCCGCGTGCTCGGCATCCTGCTGCGCGGCGCGGCGCAGATCCTGCTGGTGGACACGCCCGGCATCTTCGCGCCCAAGCGCAAGCTGGACCGCGCCATGGTCAACGCCGCCTGGACCGGCTCGGAGGATGCCGACCTCACGCTGCTGCTCGTCGATGCCCGCGCCGGGGTCACCGAGCAGGTGAGCGCCATTGCCGGCCGCCTGCGCGGCAGCGGCCGGCGCGTGTGGCTGATCCTCAACAAGGTGGACCTGGTGCCGCGCCTGCGCCTGCTGCCGCTGACGGCCGAACTGGCCGAGCTGGTGCCCACCGAGGAGACCTACATGGTGAGCGCCGCGAACGGCGACGGCGTAGGCGAGCTGCTGGACGCCATTGCCGCCACGCTCCCCGAAGGCCCGCATCTCTACCCCGACGACGAGATCACCGATCTGCCGGACCGCCTGCTGGCGGCCGAGATCGTGCGCGAGCAGATCTTCCTGCAGACGCACGAGGAGGTGCCCTATGGCACGACGGTGGAAACCGAGAGCTTCACCGAGCGCCCGGACGGCTCGGTGCGCATCGACGCGACCATCTACGTGGCGCGGGCCGGGCAGAAGGCGATCCTGATCGGCGAGGGCGGCGCGCGGGTGCGCGAGATCGGCGCCAAGGCCCGGTCCCATCTCGGCCAGCTGCTCGACCGCACGGTGCATCTGTTTCTCAACGTGAAGGAGCGTTCGGGCTGGGACGAGGAGCGCGCCCGGCTGCGCGCCATCGGTCTGGACGATCCCGACTGACGCCCACCCGATTAGGGCGGCTGTGTGACTTCGTTTCACTAGGTTTTGGAAACACCTTCGCTGTAGGGTGGCAGTTCATACCTGCCGGCAACCCGGGGTAGCAGCGTCGCGATGCCTTATCGTTTCTGGGCCCTCATGCCGTTCGGCCGACTGCAAAGCAGGTTGTTGCTGCTGGTGGTGCTTGCCGCGGCCGCAGTGGTGGCAGCCGACGCGCTCAGCCTGCTGACCGCCTATCGCCAGACGATCGATACGGCGCAATCCGAAGCCGCCAATCTGTCGCGGTCCCTGGCCGACGAGGCGCATGGCGTGTTCCAGACCATGGACACCATCCTCGTTGGCCTGCGCGAGCGGGTGGAGAGGGACGGCGTCGGCCCGGCCGCGCGCGCCAGGCTGGCGCAATTGCTGCGGCTGCGGGCCGAGGCGCTGCCGATGGTCCATCGCCTGGTGGTGATCGACGAACACGGCCAGCCGATCGTCAACTCGGCCGCCACCGTGCCCGCGCCCGCCGCCGTGCTGCAGCGGCCGGCCTTCCGCCACCATGCGGCCACGGCCGAACGCGGCCCGCTGCTGGGCTGGCCGGTGCGCGACCCGGTCGATGGCACCTGGGTGCTCACCGTCTCGCGTCGGGTGGATCACCCGGATGGCAGCTTCGCCGGCATGGTGCTGGCCAGCGTCGATGTCGATTTTTTCGCGCGCCTTTATGCGGGCTTCGATACCGGGCGGCATGGCGTGGTGCTGCTGGTGCGCAACGATGGCGTGGCCCTGGCCCGTTGGCCGGCCGATCCGCGCGGCCAAGGTTTCAACGTCTCGGCCAGCGACCTGTTCACCCGCATCATCGGCCCTGGCGACCGCGAGCGTTTCGAGAATTTCAGCCAGGCGGACCGGCTGATGCGGTTTGCGAGCTATCACCGCGTACCCGGCTCGCCCGCCTTGGTGATGGTGGGCCGCAGCCGGGCCGACGTGCTGGCCGGCTGGTGGATGACGGCCGGCGCGCACGCGCTGGGCCTGTGCGCCGTGCTCGGCACGCTCGCCCTGCTCGCGCGCAGGCTGGCCCGCAAGATCGGCGAGGAGGAGCGCGCGCAGGCGGTGCTGCGCACCACAAACGGCAAGCTGGCCCGCTCGGAAGCCGGGCTGGCGCGCGCGAATGGCTGGCTGGAAATGGCCGAGCAGATTGCGCAGGTGGGCCATTGGCACATCGAGGTCACCGGCGGCGGGGCGCCGGCGGCGCAGTCGGTGATGTGGTCCGAGGAGATCTACCGCATCCACGGCGTCGATCCGCGCCGGTGCAGCCTGGATCTGCGCAGCGCGCTGGCCGCCTACCATGCCGAGGACCGCGCGCTCGTGCGCGAGGCGGTGAGCGCAGCCTTGGCCGATGGCCGGCCCTACGAGTTCACCGCCCGCCTGCATCGGCCCAACGGCAGCGAGCGCCATGTGCTCAGCCGCGGCCTGCCGCAGACCGACGAGCATGGCCGGGTGACGGCGCTGTTCGGCGTAGTGATGGACATCACCGAACAGAAACGCAGCGAAGCGGCGCTGCGCGAGGCGCATGCCGGGGTGGAAGCCGCCAACCAGGCGCTGGAAGCCGCCAACCGCGCGCTGGAAGCGATGGCCATGCAGGACGCGCTGACCGGGCTGGCGAACCGGCGCTCGTTCGATCGTGCGCTGGACATCGCGTTCAGCCGCGCCGCCCGTGATTCGACGGCGCTCGCCTTGGTGCTGCTGGACGTGGACCACTTCAAGCAGTTCAACGACATCTACGGCCATCAGGCCGGCGACGTGTGCCTGCAGGCCATTGCCGGCATCATCCCCGGGCTGCTCGCCGGGCCGAGCGACACCGGCGCGCGCTATGGTGGCGAGGAGATCGCCGTGCTGCTGCCCGGCAGCAGCGAGGGCGCGGCGCTGGCGCTGGCCCACCGCATTGCCGAGGCGGTGCGCGCGCTGGCCATCCCGCATGGCGGCAGCGCGCACGGCGTGGTCACCATCAGCGCCGGCGTGCAGGCATTCGTGCCGGTGCGCAGCGCCATCGGGCCGGCGGCCGAGCTCGTGGCGCAAGCCGACGTGGCGCTCTACGCCGCCAAGCGCGCCGGGCGCGACCGGGTGTTCACCTACGCCGACAGCCTGGTCCGGCAGGCCGCCATCCTGGTCTCCTAGGCGCGCAGCCGCTACCCCGCGCCGATCGTTGCGAGCATCAGACCGGGCGTGAGCACCTGCGGCAGCACCGCCGGCGCACCCTCGGCAGGGTAATACACATAGAGCGGCACGCCGGAGCGCCCGAACTCGGCCAGGTAGGCGGAGATCGCCGCATCCTGCCGCGTCCAGTCGCCTTTCAGATACGCCACGTGGCGTGCCGCAAAGGCTTCGCGTACCGCCTGCGGCGCCAAAGCCAGCCGCTCGTTGACGAGGCAGGTGACGCACCAGGACGCGCTCATATCCACCAGCACCGGCCGGTGCCCGGCGCGCAGGCTGGCCAGGCGCGCCGCCGAGAACGGCTCGGAGCCATCGGCCGCCTGCCCCTGTGCTGCGTGGGCGGCGGGTGCCGAGAGCGCCAGCGAGGCGAGCAGCAGCAGGCTGGCGGCACCGCCGCCGAACGCGGCGAGGTTGAACGCCAGCGGGCGCGCGCGCTGCTGGCCGAAGCCGTAAGCCCACGCGGCGAACGCCACTAGCAGGAAGCTGGCGAACACGACGGCCAGCCCCGCCGCATCGGTCTGCTGGCTGGCCACCCACACCATCCACAGCGCCGCGCCGTACATGGGAAAGGCGAGCACGTGCTTGAGCGTTTCCATCCACGCCCCCGGCCGCGGCAGCAGGCGGGCCACGGCCGGGCTCAGCGCCAGCGCCGCGTAGGGTGCCGCCAGGCCCAGGCCGAGACAGACGAAGATCAGCATGCCGGCGGCCGGCGGCAGGGCCAGGGCCGCGGCGAGGGCCGCGCCCATGAACGGCGCCGTGCAGGGCGTGGCCACCACCACGGCCAGCAGCCCGGTGGCAAAGCTGCTCCGCGCGGCCAGGCTCTGCCCCGCACCGGCAAGCTGCCCGCCCACCAGGAACACGCCCGACAGGTTCAGCCCGATGGCGAACAGCAGCCATCCTGTGGCGGTGGTGAACGCCGCCGACTGGAACTGGATGCCCCAGCCTGCCGCGGCACCGGCGGCGCGCGCGGCCAGCGTCAGCCCGCCAATGGCGCAAAAGGCGGCCAGCACGCCCAGCGTGTAGAACGCTGCCTCTCGCCGCACATGCGCCCGCGCAGCGCCCGACAGCCGCGCCAGCCCCAGCGCCTTGATGGCCAGCACGGGCAGCACGCAGGGCATCAAGTTAAGGATCAGGCCGCCGGCAAAGGCCAGCAGCAGGGCCTGGGCCAGGCCCGGGCCGCTACCGCCGGCATCGGGCAGCGGCGCCGGAGTGGCGTCGATGGCCAGGGCAGTCACCTGCCCGCCGGTATCGGTCAGGCGCAGCATGCCAGCCAGCGCGGCGGGCGGCTTGCCGGGGGCCGAAAGCTTCAGCGCCAGCCCTGCCCAGTGCGGCGTCACCCGCAGGGCCTGCGCGGCGTCCTGGTCGATCACGCCCGGTGCGGCCGGAAAGAACACCGCATCGCGCAATGCCAGCCCGGGTGCGGCCAGCCACAGCATGCCATCGCGGCTCAGATGGGCAGCGAACGGGCTGGGCCGTGGCATGCGGGCGTCGGCCGCGGCGAACAGCGCTGCCTGGGCGCCCGGCGCACCGCTGCCGGCGGGCAGGTCCAGGTGGAAGCGCGCCTCCTCCGGCACGCAAACCTTGGCGCAGATCAGCCATTGGGCATGCACGCCGATGCCGGCCGGCCCGGCGCCGGTGGCCGTCACCGGCAGCAGCACCTCGCCGGTATAGGCGTAGCTGGTGAACGGCCCCTCGCGCAGCAGCTCGGGCGCCGGATAGGCGATCGGCCCGAGCTTGGCGCCCTCGGCCTCGAGCGTGGGCGGCGCCCCGGCATCGCCCGGGTTGAGCCAGTACGTGTGCCAGCCCGGCGCCATCCGCAGCCGCAGCCCCAGGCGGATCGGCTGGCCGGGGGCGATGCTGTCGGACAGGCTGACGAGGCTCGCCGTATCGCGCGGCGTGGTCACCGGCGTGCTCTCGGCGGCGGCAGCGGCGCGGCCGGCCAGGCACAGCAACAAGGCGATCAGCACGCGCATAATAATTTCCCGTCATTGGAACGCCCGGTGTTTTCCGCCCCGGCCCCGCCCGGGTTACATGTAGGCGCGAATGGACCGCCCCGCACTCCCGATCATCGACGCGCTGCCCGCACTGCTGGCCACGCTGGCCACCCGTCCCAATGCCGTGCTGGTGGCGCCGCCGGGCGCGGGCAAGACCACGCTCGTGCCGCTGGCGCTGCTGGATGCACCGTGGCTGGCCGGCGGTCGCGTCGTGATGCTGGAGCCGCGGCGGCTCGCGGCCCGTGCCGCGGCGACCCGCATGTCGGCGATGCAAGGCGAGGCGGTCGGCACCACGGCCGGCTATCGCACCCGGCTGGACAGCGCGGTCTCGCCCACCATGCGTATCGAAGTGGTCACCGAGGGCCTGCTGGTGCGGCGCCTGCAATCCGATCCCGGCCTGGATGGCATCGGCTGCGTGATCTTCGACGAGGTGCATGAGCGCGGGCTCGATGCCGACCTGGCGCTGGCCTTCTGCCTGGACCTGCAGCGCGCTTTGCGGCCGGAGCTGCGCCTGCTCGCCATGTCGGCCACCGCGGATGGCGCGCGCCTGGCCACGCTGCTGGATGCCGCCGTGGTGGAAAGCGCGGGCCGGCTATACCCGGTAGCCGTGCACCACGCCGCGCGCGACATCGCCAGCCCGCGCGACCTGCCAGAGGCCATGGCCCGCGCGGTGCGCGCCGCCTTGGCCGCCCATGACGGCGATATCCTCGCCTTCCTGCCCGGCATGGGCGAGATCCGCCGCACGCAGCAGGCGCTGGACGGCTGCGGCGCCCCGGTGCTGCCGCTGCACGGCGACCTGCCGCCCGCCGAGCAGGACCGCGCGCTCTCGCCAGCACCCGGCAGGCGCGTGGTGCTGTCCACGTCCATCGCCGAGACATCGCTGACGGTGCCCGGGGTGCGCATCGTGATCGATGGCGGCTGGCGGCGCACGCCGCGGCTGGATGCCGCCAGCGGGCTGACCCGGCTGGAGACGGTCCGCATCAGCCGGGCGGCGGCCGAGCAACGCGCAGGCCGCGCCGGGCGCGAGGGCGGCGGCACCGCCATCCGCCTGTGGACCGCCGCTCTGCATCGCGGCCTGGCACCGTTCGATCGGCCGCAGATCCTGGAGTCCGAACTGTCCGGCCTGGCGCTGGATTGCGCCGCCTGGGGTACGGCACCGGCCGGGCTGGCCTTTCCGGACGCACCGCCCGCCGGCGCGCTGGCCGCGGCGGCGGCCCTGCTGGCCCAGCTCGGCGCGCTCGATGCCGATGGCCGCATCACCCAGGCGGGCCGCGCCATGGCCCGGCTCGGCGCCCATCCGCGCCTGGCGGCGATGATGCTGGCGGCCAGCGGGGCGGCCGAGGCGGCGCTGGCCGCCGACATCGCCGCCCTGCTGGAAGAGCGCGACCCGCTGCGCCACGCCGGCAGCGCCGATATCGCCCATCGCCTCTCGGCCATCGCCCACGGCGCCGGCGATGCCGATCGCGGCGCGCTGGCCCGCATTCGCCAGGCCGCGGCACAGTATCGCCGCCGTCTGGGCACACGGGCCGCGGCCGACGGCGACCCCGGCCTGTTGCTGGCGGCTGCCTTCCCGGACCGCATCGCCCAGCGGCGCGGCGAGCCGGGGTCGTTTCGGCTGTCCGGTGGTGGTGGCGCGCGGCTGCCGTTGTCGGACCGGCTGGCGCAGGCCGGGCTGCTGGTGGTGGCCAGCCTGGAACAGAAAGCCGCGGCACAGATCCGCCTGGCCGCCCCGCTCGACGCCGACAACCTGCCGCCAACCATCGCCGCCCTGGTGACCGAAACCGTCGAGAGCGGTTTCGATCCCGCCTCCGGCAGCGTGTTCTCGCGCCGCCGCCGCCGCTACGGCGCGCTGGTGCTCGAGGACCGGATGGCGCCGGCGGCACCCGAAGCGGTAGCCGCCACGCTGGCCGGCGTGTTCGCCGCCAAGCCGGAGCTGCTGCCGTGGACCGAGGCAGCGCGGCAGCTGCAGGCGCGTGCCGCCCTGCTGCGCCGCGTCGATCCCGCCTTCCCCGACCTCTCGGACGCCACACTGGCCGCCACCACGCAGGATTGGCTGGCGCCGCATCTGCTCGGCCTCTCCCGCCTCGGCGAGGCGGCGCGGCTGGATCTGGCAGCGCTGCTGCGCGGGCATCTGGGCTGGGAGGCGGCGGCACGGCTGGACCGCGAGCTGCCGGTGCAGATCAGCCTGCCGGGCGGCCGCGCCGCCATCGATTACAGCGGCGATGTGCCGGCCCTCGCGGCCCGGGCGCAGGCCTTCTACGGGCTGGATGCGGTGCCGGGCCTGGCGGGCGGCCGGATCGGCCTGCAGATACGCCTGCTGTCACCCGCCATGCGGCCGGTGGCGATCACCGGCGACCTCGCCGGCTTCTGGCGCGGCGCCTGGCTGGAGGTGCGGCGCGACATGCGCGGCCGCTACCCCAGGCACGACTGGCCGGCAGAGCCCTGGCGGTAAGCCCGCCGGGGCTGCCTAGACTTCCACCTGCAGGCTCGGGCTGACCTCGATTTCGCTCAGCACGCCCAGCGGCATGCCGGTCGCCGTCGCACTGCCGTGGCCCGCGCGCTCATGCCCCTCCGCCGTGGCCGCTGCGCGGAAGTAGGAGAGCACGTGAACGCGCACCGCGCTGGTGCGGCCGCCGGCCGGGGCCTTGCGCTCCACCGTGCGGATAAGGTCACGCAGCTCGATGCCTTCCCGCAGGCACACCTCACGCAAGGCGTCCCAGACTTCGGGCTCCAGCCGCATGCTCGTGCGGCCCGCGCCCGCGGTGATGTTCCGATTGACCAGCCTGCTACCGCCCACGATCTGGCTCCAGCAAAAATGTGAGTCCGAACCTACTCCAGGCTGATCGCAAACGAAACGCTTTTTTGCCGAATCGTTTTGGTTTTAAAGATTACGCCTCGCTGGGCGAGCGCAGTTTCAACGATAGCGCGTGTAGCCCCGTCTCGAACTCGCGTGCGAGCAATGTATGCACAAGGCGAGACCTATCGACCCGCGTGAGATTTGAGAAACGTTCTGAGACGATCGTCGCCGCGTAGTGTGTCTGCCCGCCGGCTCGCGCGCCCGCATGGCCGGCATGGCGGGCGCTTTCGTCCTCCACCTCCAGCAGCGATGGCCGTAGCTCGGCCTGCAGCACAGCCTCGATGCGCCGCAGGCGCGTGTCGTCAAGCTCGGCCATGGTCTCTCCCTTGCCGCGCACGGCGCCGGCCGGCCCGTGCAGACTTGCCGGGATCGGCTCGCGACGCACATAACGGGCGATGAGCGAGCGCACAAACAGCGGCCCGGGGCCGAGCCAACGCAAGGCTGGCGCACCAGGCCGGGCCCGCGCCTACGATCCCGATCCGGCGGCGCCGGGCCGGTGCTGCGACATTCCGGGCTGCCCCAATGCGGGCGGCTACCGCGCACCGAAATCGCGCGAGATGCTGCGGGATTATTTCTGGTTCTGCCTGGATCACGTGCGCGCCTACAATGCGAGCTGGGATTTCTACAAAGGCATGACGCCCGGACAGATCGAGGCGCATATGCGCGACGACACCGGCTGGCAGCGCCCCACCTGGCCGCTCGGCCGTCTCGGCGGCGGCATGCCGGAAGAGGATCTTGTCACCGACCGGCTGGACATTCTGGGTGCCGCCGGCATGCGCCAGGGGCGCGAGGGCCGCAGCGCCCGTGGCCCCGGCGCCCCGGCCGATCTGCGCCAGCCGCTCGATACGCTGGGCCTGCATTGGCCCGTCTCGCTCGACGAGGTGAAGGCGCGCTACAAGGAACTCGCCAAGCGGAACCACCCGGATGCCAATGGCGGCGACCGGGCCGCCGAAGAACGGTTCAAGGTGATCAACCTGGCTTACGCCCAGGTGCGCTCTCATCTGTCGGCCGACCAAGGTGCGCGAACGGCAGCGTGACTTTTCGATCCGCCACCCCGCGCGCTACACACCTGCCAGACGTCGAAGGACTCATCGCCCGATGAACAAGATCGCCCCGCTGCAAGGGTCCGAGGCACAGCCCAGCGTGCCCGATACCGTGGTCGATGCGCGCGCGACGTTCGGCATCGATACCGACATGCAGGTGCCCGCCTTCGCGCATCGTGGCGAGCACGTGCCCGATCTGGACAGCACCTACCAGTTCGACCGCGAGACCACGCTGGCGATCCTGGCCGGCTTTGCCCACAACCGCCGGGTCATGATCCAGGGCTATCACGGCACCGGCAAGAGCACGCATATCGAGCAGGTGGCCGCACGGCTGAACTGGCCCTGCATCCGGGTGAACCTCGACAGCCATATCAGCCGTATCGACCTGATCGGCAAAGACGCCATCGTGCTGAAGGATGGCAAGCAGATCACCGAGTTCCGCGAGGGCATCCTGCCCTGGGCATTGCAGAACCCGTGCGCGCTGGTGTTCGACGAATACGATGCCGGCCGGCCGGACGTGATGTTCGTCATCCAGCGCGTGCTCGAGGTCGAAGGCCGGCTGACCCTGCTCGACCAGAACCGGGTGATCCGCCCGCATCCGAGCTTCCGCCTGTTCGCCACCGCCAACACGGTCGGGCTGGGCGACACCACCGGCCTGTATCACGGCACGCAGCAGATCAATCAGGGGCAGATGGATCGCTGGAACATCGTGGCCACGCTGAACTACCTGCCGCATGCGCAGGAGACGGCGATCGTGCTGGCCAAAATGGGTATCGACCCGAAGGACACGCCGGCCCGCAAGCGCATCGAGAGCATGGTGGCGCTGGCCGATCTGTCGCGCGCCGGCTTCATCAATGGCGATATCTCGACGGTGATGTCGCCCCGCACGGTGATCACCTGGGCGGAAAACACCAAGATCTTCGGCGACGTGGCCTTCGCGTTCCGCATGACTTTCCTCAACAAATGCGACGAGGCCGAGCGCAGCACGGTGGCCGAATACTACCAGCGCTGCTTCAACGTGGAGCTGCCGGCGGGCTCGTTGGTGCGGCGCGCCATCTGAGGCGAGGCTGCCGTCGCGGCCGGGGCCGGGCGTTCGTTGTCTGCTGACCCCCGATCGAACAGGTCTTTCGCCATGCCCAGCTTCACCCAGACCGCCCCGCCGCCGCGCAACCGCTTCCGCACCGATGCCACGCTGCGCTTCGCGCTCGAACGCCTGCTGCCGGCCGAGATCTTCGTCGAGGCCAGCGTGGCGCTCGACCGGCTGGGCGAGCGCGCCATCGCCGAATTGCCCGCGCTGGCCGATGCCGCCGAGCGCAACCCGCCGCGCCACGTGCCCTACGACGCCTGGGGCAACCGGGTGGACCGCATCGAGGTGGATCCTGCCTTCGACGCGCTGGTGCGGATCGGGCAGGAGGAAGGCCTGGTCGCCACGCCGTACGACGGCGGCTACGGCGCCCATGGCCGCGTGGTGCAGGCAGGCCTGTCCAACCTGTTCGATCCCGTCAGCGCGGTGGCAACCTGCCCGCTGGTGATGACCGACGGCGCCGCCTGGCTGCTGCGTCAGCACGATCAGGCGCTGTGGGCGCGTTACGGCGCCAGGCTGACCGCGCGCCACGGCGGCATCACCAGCGGCCAGTGGATGACCGAGACCGAGGGCGGCTCGGACGTAGGCCAGACGGCCACGGTGGCGCGCGCCAACGAGGACGGCACCTTCAGCCTGCACGGCACCAAATGGTTCACTTCGGCCACCTCGGCCGACATCGCCATGGTGCTGGCCCGGCCGGAGGGCGAGGGCCCGGGCAGCGCCGGCCTGTCATTGTTCCTGCTGGAGCTGCGGCGGCCGGACGGCGCCTGGAACGGGCTGACGGTGCGGCGCCTGAAGGACAAGATGGGCACCAAGGCGCTGCCCACGGCGGAGTTGGACCTGGCCGGGGCACGCGCGGTGCCGGTGGGCGGGCTGGGCCGCGGCGTCGCCAAGGTCGCCTCCCTGCTCAACATCGCCCGCGTCTGGGCAGCCTATGCGGGCCCGGCCGGGGTCGGCCATCTGCTGGGCCTGGCGCGCGACTACGCCCGGATGCGCCGCGTGTTCGGCGCGCCGCTGACGCAGCAGCCGATGCACCGCGCCTGGCTGGCGCGCATCGCGGCCGAATACGAGGCCATGCTGGCGCTGTGCTTCGAGACGGCCGCCGCGGTCGGGCGTGCGGAGGCGGGCGGCAACGCGCAGATGGCACGCCTGCTGGCGCCGCTCACCAAACTGTCCTGCGCGCGGCAAGGTATCTGGGGCACCAGCGAGCTGATCGAAAGCTTCGGCGGCGCCGGCTATGTTGAGGATACCGGCCTGCCGCGCATCTTCCGCAACGCCCACGTGCACGCAATCTGGGAAGGCACCACCTCGGTGCTGTCGCACGACGTGCTGCGCGCGCTCCGCTCGCGCGATCTGGGTCTGGAATGGCTCGACGACATCACGCACCGCCTGGCCGACCTTACGCATCCGGAACTGCAGCATGTGGCGCCGCGCATTGCTGGCGCATTGGCCGCGCTGCGGCCGATGGTGCTGGAACCCGACGAGCGCGAAGGCCGGCGCCTGGCCGGCGGCATGGCGCGCGTGACGCAGGCCGCCATGCTGGCGCAGGCTGCCGAGTGGCGCATCGTGCACAAATCCGACCGCACCGCGCTGGTCGCCGCCGAGATCGTGACGCGCGAAGCGCTGATCCCTCCGGAAATCGCCGACATGGAGCTGGCCGAACTCGCCTTCGGCCAGGAGCCGGCAGCGTCCTAGTGCGCGTCTCGCTGTTCATCACCTGCTTCAACGACACGCTGTTCCCGCAGACCGGCCAAGCCGTGGTGCGCGTGCTTGAACGGCTCGGCCACACGGTGGAGTTCCGCGCGGCGCAGACCTGCTGCGGCCAGATGCACAGCAATGCCGGCTTCCCGCGCGAGGCGCTGACGCTGGTGCGCCGGTTCGTGGAAACCTATGCCGATGCGCCGCACATCGTGGTGCCGTCCACATCCTGCACCACCACCATCCGCGTGCAGTATCCCAGGCTGGCGGCCGATGATCCCGCTCTGCTTACAGCCGTACAAGCGATCATCCCGCGGGTGCACGAGTTCAGCGCGTTTCTGACGCAGGTACTGCAGACGACCGAGGTGGGTGCCGCGTTTCCGCACCGTGTCACCTATCACGCCTCCTGCAACGCGCTGCGTGCGCTGCGCCTGAACGATGGGCCGCGCGCGCTGCTAGCCGCGGTGCGCGGCATCGATCTGGTGGATCTGCCGGCGATCGAGGAATGCTGTGGTTTCGGCGGCACGTTCGCGATCAGCAACGCCGAGGTTTCCACCGCCATGCTGACCGACAAGATGCGGGCCGTGCTCGCCACCGGGGCGGAGGTGGTGACGGCGGGCGACAATTCCTGCCTCATGCACATTGCCGGCGGCCTGTCGCGGCTACGCGCCGGCGTGCGCGCGATGCACATCGCCGAAATCCTGGCACAGGAGGGCGCGTGAGCACGTTCAGGCAGCGCGCGCATGCCGAGCTGCGCAACACGCAGCTGCGCGCCAATATCCGCCGCGCCACCACCACCATCCGCGCGCGCACCGCACGCATCACCGCCGAGCTCGACGATTGGGAGGCGCTGCGCAGCGCCGGCCAGGCGATCAAGCAGGCAACGCTGCACGATCTCGACACCCACCTGCTGCAACTCGAGGAGCGCGTGACGGCGGCGGGCGGCATCGTGCATTGGGCGCGCGATGCGGAGGAAGCGCGCGAGATCATCATCGGCATCACGCGACGCGCCGGTGCCACCCGCGCCATTAAGATCAAGTCGATGACGACCGACGAGATCGACCTCAATCCCGCTCTGCAGGCCGCCGGCATCGAGCCGATGGAAACCGATCTGGCCGACATGATCGTGCAGCTGGCGCACGACACGCCCAGCCACATCCTGGTGCCGGCGATCCACCGCAACCGTGCCGAAATCCAGGCTTTGTTCGAGGCCAAGCTCGGCCAGGGCAAGCTGACCGACACGCCCACCGATCTTACCGCCGCCGCACGCCGCTATCTGCGCCACAAATTCCTGCACACCGACGTCGCCATCTCAGGCGCCAACTTCGCCATCGCCGAGACCGGCAGCGTGTGCGTGGTGGAAAGCGAGGGCAATGGCCGCATGTGCCTGACGCTGCCGCGCGTGCTGATTTCGCTGATGGGCATCGAGAAGGTGCTGCCGCGCCTGGATGATCTGGAAGTGTTCCTGCAATTGCTGCCGCGCGCGGCCACCGGCGAGCGGATGAACCCGTACACCTCGCTGTGGACCGGCGTGCGCCCGGGCGACGGGCCGCAGGCCTTCCACCTCGTTTTGCTCGATAACGGCCGCACGCGCATCATGGCCGACCAGGCGGCGCGCGAGACGCTGCACTGCATCCGCTGCTCGCGCTGCCTGAACGTGTGCCCGGTGTATGAGCGCACCGGCGGCCACGCTTACGATTCGATGTATCAGGGCCCGATCGGCGCCATCCTGACGCCGCAGCTGCGCGGGTTCGATGCGGCCGGCTCGCTGCCCTTTGCCAGCACGCTGTGCGGCGCCTGCGTCGAAGTATGCCCGGTGAAGATCGATATCCCGCGCATCCTGGTGCATCTGCGCGGCGGCGTGGTGGATGCCCGCCGCGCCGCCCGCACGCTGGATGCCGAGACCCTGGCGATGCAGGCGGTGCTGTGGCTGTTCGGCGGCCGTAACCGCATGCGTCTTGCTCAGGCCCTGGGGCGGCTGGCACAGCGTGCCGTCGCACAGGATGGCGTGATCGCCCGCCTGCCCGCCCCGCTCGGCGCCTGGACCGACACGCGCGATTTTCCGGCGCTGCCAGCGCAGAGCTTCCGCGCCTGGTGGGCCGAACGCGCGCCCCCCGCATGAGCGCGCGCGACGAGATCGTGGCCCGCATCCGCGCTGCCCGACCGGCAGCGCCACCGCCGCCGCACGTGCCAGCCTATCGCCGCGTCTCGCTGGCCGACCGCGACGCCCTCGTCGCCCGCCTGCGCGAACGCCTGGCCAGCTACCATGTTGGCGTGCTGCAGGCCCGCGGCGACGGCGAAATCGGCGAGGTGGCTACCAACCGCCTGGCCGAACGCGGCATCGCCTCGCTGGTGATCCCGCCCGATCTGCCGGCATCGTGGCGGCCCTCCTCGCCGCTGCCCACCGAGGATGCCGGCCTGGATCTGGCGGCGCTGGATGCCGCCGCCGGCGTGATGACCGGCTGCCTGCTCGCCATCGCCGAGACCGGCACCATCGTGCTCGACGGCGGGCCCGGCCAGGGTCGCCGCGCTCTGACGTTGCTGCCCGACTATCATCTCTGCGTGGTGCGCGAGAGCAGCATCGTCGGTATCCTGCCCGAGGCCATCGCAACGCTGCGCCCGCACGTGCTGCACGGCGCACCGATCACCTTCATCAGCGGGCCATCGGCCACCGCGGATATCGAACTGGAACGCGTCGAAGGCGTGCACGGGCCGCGCGTGCTCGACGTCATTCTGGTCGCCTGAGGGAACGCCATGACCCGACACGCCGCCGGCCGCACGGCCGCCCATGCCACGGCCCTGTTCACACGAGCGCGGCGGGCGCTGCTGGTGGCGCTGCTAACCTCGGGCTGCTCGCCGGCGGGGCTGCTCAACGCGACTATCTCGCGCAGCGATTTGCGCATCACGCACGATGTCGCCTACGGCACCGATGCGCGCCAGAAGCTCGACATCTACCGCCCGGAAGGCGGCGCCACGCTGCCGGTGATCGTGTTCTTCTACGGCGGCTCCTGGAACGCCGGCAGCAAGGCCAGCTACCCGTTCGTGGCCGCCACGCTGGCGCAGCGCGGCCACGTGGTGGTGGTGCCCGACTACCGGCTGTATCCGCAGGTGCGCTTCCCCGCCTTTCTCGACGATTGCGCGCGTGCCGTCGCCTGGACGCAGGCGCACCTGGCCAGCATCGGCGGCGACCCGGCGCGCGTGTTCCTGATGGGGCACTCGGCCGGCGCCTACAACGCCGTCATGCTGGCCCTCGATCCGCACTACCTTGCCGCCGCCGGCACCAGCCGCGACCGGCTGGCCGGCACCATCGGGCTGGCCGGGCCCTACGACTTCCTGCCCATCACCGGGCCGGAGGTGCGCGCGGTGTTCGCACCCGCCGATGACGGCCCGGCCAGCCAGCCCATCACCTACGCCGATGGCCACGCCCCGCCGCTGCTGCTGCTGGCCGGCACCGACGACGACACCGTCAAGCCGCGCAACACCACGGCGTTGGCCGCCCGCGTGCGCGCAGCCGGCGGCAGCGTGGCGGACCGGATCTACCCCGGCGTTGGCCATATCGGCCTGGTGATCGCGCTGGCACCGCTGTTCCGCGGCAAGGCGCCGGTGCTGGCCGATGTGGATGCGTTCGTGGCCGCCCACCGCCGGCCCGCCGCGCCCTGAGCTGCAGCGCAGCCCCACGGCGATGCAGGCGCGCCGCTTGGGGCGCCGGTAGGCCGCCGATCGGTGGCAGTTCGGCCATAGGTGCTGCGATAACGTCGCCACACCCGCCATAGAACCGGGGTCGGGCGCTTCCGCCGCAGCGCAGCCGGCCTTACCTGACATACTCGCCGCGAACGGAGTCGCGCGCGCGACGCCATGCCGCTTCACGGACGAAACGCCCCATGACCATCGCCAGCGCCGTGCGCGCCTTTCTGCCGCGCCTCGTCGAATCCTGCGCTCGCCACGGGCTCATCGTCATCGCCGCCGGCGTGGTGCTGGCCGGGCTCAGCCTGGCGGCCGCCGCCCACCGCCTGGGGGTGACCACCGATACCACCCTGCTGTTTTCCGATGCGCTGCCCTGGAAGCAGACAAGCCGGGCGCTGACGGCCGCCTTCCCGCAGAATGACGGCGTGCTGGTGGCGGTGATCGACGCGCAGATCCCCGAGGAGGCCGAAGCCACCGCGGCCGCCCTGGCCCAGCGCCTGCGCGCCAACACCAAACTGTTCCACAACGTGGTGCAGCCGGATACCTCGGACTACCTGCAGCGCAACGCCTTCCTGCTGATCGGCATCAAGCCGCTGCAGGATCTGCTGGACCGCACGGTCGATGCCCAGCCGTTTCTCGGCCAGCTGGTGGCCGATCCCAGCCTGCGCGGCCTGTTCGGCGCGCTCGATCTGGTGGCCGAGGGCGCCAGGCGGGGCATTTCGGCCGGCGCCATGGGCCCAGCGCTGGCGCAATTCCACACCGCGCTCAGCCAGGCCGCCGACGGCCATGCCACGCCGCTGTCGTGGGAAAACCTGCTCGCCGGGCCGCTGGCCAAGCAGGCCGGGCGCTACCGTTTCGTCACCGTCAAGCCGGTGCGCGACTTCACCTCGCTGCAGCCCGGCGGGGCGGCGGCCGCCTTCATGCGCCAGGCCGCCGCCAGCCTGCCCTATGTCGCCGGCCACCAGGCGCATGTGCGGCTGACCGGCGGCGTGGCGCTGGACGACGAGGAGTTCTCCTCGGTGGCCCAGGGTGCGGCCATCGGGCTGGGCGGCAGCTTCGTGCTGGTCATCGTCTGGCTGTTCGCCGCCGTGCGCTCCTGGCGCCTGACGGTGCCGATCGCGCTGACCTTGGTGCTCGGGCTGCTGCTCACCACCGGGTTCGCCGCCGTTGCGGTGGGCACGCTGAACCTGATCTCGGTCGCGTTCGCCATCCTGTTCGTGGGCATCGCGGTGGATTTCGCCATCCAGTTCACCGTGCGCTTCCGCGAACGCCGCCACGTGCATCCCGACATGATCGAGGCGCTGCGCGAGACCGGGCGCGGCTCGGGCGCGCAGATCCTGGTGGCTTCGCTGGCCACTGCCAGCGGCTTTCTGGCGTTCACGCCAACTGCTTTCGTCGGCGTGGCCCAGCTCGGCGTGATCGCCGGTGGAGGCATGGTCATCGCGTTTGTCACAACGCTGACCTTCCTGCCGGCGCTGCTGGTGGTGTTCCGCCCGCGCAAGGAGAAGCGCGAGGTGGGCGTGATGATGCTCCGCAGGCTGGAGCCGATCGTCAAGCCGCTGCACTGGCCCATCCTGGCCGTCTTCGTGGTGCTCGCTCTGGCCGGGGCGGCACTGACCGCCAGCATCCCGTTCGACGGCGACCCGCTGCACACCAAGAACCAGCACACCGAAGCGGTGACCACGCTGCACGACCTGATGGACGATCCGTTCACCAACCCGTACACGATCGAGGCGCTGCTGCCCTCGCAGGAGGCCGAGCGCGCCATCACGCCGCGCCTGGCCGCGCTGCCGCCGGTGGCCGCCGTGCTGTCGCTCGACAGTTTCGTGCCGCAGGACCAGGCCGCCAAGCTCGCCATCATCGCCGACGCCAACACCATTCTCGGCCCCACTCTGGCGCCGCCGGCCACGGCCCCGGCGCCCTCGCCCGCCGCCTTGCGGCAGGCCGCCGCCGGGCTCGCCGCCAAGCTCGCCGGTGTCAGCGCCAAGCTGGCGCCCACCGACCCGCTGCGCGCCATCGCCGCCGACGTCGATCGCCTGCGCCAGGCCGACGACGCCACCCTGCTCGCCGCCCAGGATGCGCTGCTGCGCTTCCTGCCCATGCAGCTGAACCGCCTGCGCACCGCGCTGGCGGCAACCCCCGTCACCATCGATCAAGTGCCCGCCGACCTGCGCGCCAACTGGCTGCTGCCGGATGGCCGCGCCCGCGTGCAGGTGCTGCCGCGTGCCAGCGTCATGGATAGCGGCGGCATACGCAATTTCGTGGACACCGTGCTGCCGGTGATGCCGCAGGCCACCGGCTCGGCCGTGTGGATCGTGCGCAGCGCGCAGACGATCATCCACGCCTTCAGCATCGCCGCCCTGAGCGCGCTGGGCGCCATCGCCATTATCCTGGTGATCGCGCTGCGCCGCCCCACCGACGTGGCGCTGGTGCTGGCGCCGCTGACGGTCTCGTCGCTGCTGACGGTGGTGGTGCTGCGCTCGGCCGGCATCAGCCTCAACTTCGCCAACATCATCGCCCTGCCGCTGCTGCTGGGCGTCGGCGTGTCGTTCAACATCTATTTCGTGATGAACTGGCGCGCCGGCGTCACCCGGTTCCTCGGCTCGGCCACCGCGCGCGCGGTGATCTTCTCGGCGCTGACCACCGGCACCGCCTTCGGCTCGCTGGCGCTCTCCGCCCACCCCGGCACCGCCAGCATGGGCACGCTGCTGCTGATCAGCCTGGGCTGCACGGTGCTAACCACGCTGCTGTTCGTGCCGGCCCTGCTGGCCACCATCCCGCGGCCGCGGGTGATCCTGGGCGGCGTGGACAAGGACTAGCGGCGCGGCCCGCCAGCCGCGCTGGTCAGGGCGCGGGGATGGTCGCGGGGTCCGGCGCGGTCTGCCGGGCTGCGTAGGCGGTCAGTGCCGCCACGGCATCGGCCAGGGCGGTGGTGTCGCGCTGGCGCACGGCGGCGGCGGCCCGCAGATCCAGCCGCGCCAGTTGCAGCACCACGGCCGGATTGGCGTCAGGGCTCGAGGCATAGCTGGCCGCCATGCCGGCGGCGATCAGGTAGGCATCCACCAGCGCCTGTGGCCGCAGCGCCGCCGTCTCGCGCGCATCGGGCGAGAGCGCGCAGCCCGTGCAGAAGACCGTGGCCATGAGCACGAGGCGCATCAATCCGCTCCATAGAAGTACCAGGGTAGCGCCGGAGGCCACCGCAAGAAACAGGAGTTTGCGCGATCTCGCAGCCAATCAGGCCGTCACCGAACCGGGAGCGCGGATAGCGTTGGCATCGAGCATCGTCTAGCCGACGCCGCGCACGATGGGGATATCCAGATCCTTAATCTTCTTGCGCAGCGTGTTGCGGTTCAGCCCGAGCATTTCGGCGGCCTTGATCTGGTTGCCGCGGGTGGCCGCCAGCGTCATGCGGATGAGCGGGCGTTCGACCTCGGCGATGACCTGATCATAGACGTCGCGGCTCGGCGCGCCATCCGCGCTGCCGGCCAGCAAAGCGCGTATATGCAGCTCGATGGCCTGGCCCAGGCTGGGGGCGCTGCCGTCCGGGCCCGGCCCGCCGCCATCTTCGGGGCGTTCGCGCAATTCGGCGGTGATGATGTCGGCGGTGATCGTCTCCTGCGGCGTCAGTGCCGCCAGCCGGCGCATCAGGTTCTCCAGCTCGCGCACGTTGCCCGGCCAGCGATGGCGCTGCAGCGCGTCCAGCGCGCCCTCGTCCAGCAGCTTGGCGTCCAGCCCCGACTGGCGCGCGCGGGCCAGGAAGTGGCGGGCCAGCACGGCCACGTCCTCGGCGCGTTCGCGCAGCGGCGGCAGGCGGATCGGCACCACGTTGAGGCGATAGTACAGATCCTCGCGGAAGATGCCGGCGCGGATCGCCTGGCGCAGGTCGCGATGCGTGGCCGCCACGATGCGCACATTGGCCCGGATCGGCGCGCGGCCGCCCACCGAGGTGAACTCGCCTTCCTGCAGCACGCGCAGCAGCCTGGTCTGCGCCTCGGCCGGCATGTCGCCGATCTCGTCGAGAAACAGAGTGCCGCCGGCCGCCTGCTCGAAGCGGCCCTGGCTGCGGTTATGCGCGCCGGTGAAGCTGCCGCGCTCGTGGCCGAACAGCTCGCTCTCGATCAGCTCGCGCGGGATGGCGGCCATGTTAATGGCCACGAACGGGCCGGTGCGCCGGCGGCCGTAATCGTGCAGCGCGCGCGCCACCAGCTCCTTGCCGGTGCCCGACTCGCCGCTCACCATCACGGTCAGGTCGGTCGTCGTCAGCCGCGCGATGGTGCGGTAGATTTCCTGCATCGCCTGGCTGCTGCCGATCAGCGGCATCTCCTCGGCGTCGCGCGTGGCCGGCTCGCCGGTGCCGGGCAGCGTGGGCACGGCCAGCGCGCGCCCGACCACCGCGATCAGTTCGGCCAGGTCGAACGGCTTGGGCAGATATTCGAAGGCGCCGCGCTGCGCGGCCTTCACCGCCGTCATCAGCGTGGATTGCGCGCTCATCACGATCACCCGCAATTCCGGCCGGCAGCGGCGGATGCGCGGCAGCAGGTCGAGGCCGTTATCGTCGGGCATCACCACGTCGGTGATCACCAGATCGCCCTTCGCCATCTTCCACCCAGCGCCACAGCATCTGCGCGCTGGGCGTGGCCCGCACCTGGTAGCCGGCGCGGCCCAGCGCCTGGGTCAGCACGGTGCGGATGGAGCGGTCATCGTCGGCGATGAGGATCGTGGGCACGCTCATCGACGTGGGCCGCCGTGCCGGCCCGCTTCACGCATCGTGCGCCTCCTGGAAGATCGGCAGGAAAATGCGGAATTCGGTGCGCCCCGGCCGGCTCTCCGCCTCGATCAATCCCCCATGCTCGCCGATGATCTTGGCGACCAAAGCCAGCCCCAGCCCGCTGCCGGTCGGCTTGCTGGTCACGAACGGGTCGAACAGGTTTTCGCGCAGATCGGGCGGGATGCCGGGCCCGGTGTCGCGCACGCTGACCACCAGCGGCAGGTGCACGCGCCGCCCGGTGCCGGCGTCCACCACGCGCACGCCGTGCTGGTAAGCGGTCGTCAGCGTGATCTCGCCCTGCGCGGC
The DNA here is from genome assembly GCA_963751795.1 of uncultured Alphaproteobacteria bacterium. Lineage (GTDB taxonomy): Bacteria > Pseudomonadota > Alphaproteobacteria > Acetobacterales > Acetobacteraceae > BOG-908. Next base: position 897,596 of record CAVVVI010000002.1, on the reverse strand, counting down.
GGCGGCACCGATCGCCTCGGCGGCGTTCTTCACCAGGTTGAGCAGCACCTGCACCAGCTGGTCGCGGTTGCCCAGCACCGGCGGCAGCGAGGGATCGTAGAGTTCGACGATGCGCAGATGCGCGGCAAAGCCGGTTTGCGCCAGCCGGCGAACGTGTTCGAGCACGCGGTGGATGTTGACCGCGTCGCGGCGCACCGGCGTCTCGTCGAACGCCTCCATGCGGTCCACCAAAGCCGCGATGCGGTCTGCCTCGTCGCGGATCAGCACCGCCAGCTCGCGGTCCGGCGCGTCCACCGTATGCTCGAGCAGCTGCGCGGCCCCGCGAATGCCGCTGAGCGGGTTCTTCACCTCGTGCGCCAGGATCGCCGCCATGCCGGCCACCGAGCGGGCGGCGCTGCGGAAGCTGAGCTGGCGGTCCAGCGCGCGGGCCGCCTGCTCGTCCTGGAAGGTCAGCAGCACGCAGCCGGGGTCTTCGGGAACGGGCGCCGCCTGCACGGCCACGCAGCGCTGCGGCAGGCGCGGGCCGGCCAGCTCCAGATCGTGGTCGCTGATCAGCGACTCGCCGCCGCGCACCTGGGCGATGATCGCGAACAGCGCGCTGTCGGCGGCCACCAGATCGGCCAGGCCGATATGGCGCAGGCCGGTCAGTGACAGGGCAAAAAACTGCTCGGCCGCAGGGTTGGCGTAGCGGAACCGGTTATCGGCATCGACCAGCACGCAGGCGACGGGCATGGCCGAGAGCATGGCCGCGCAATCCGGCGCGGCGCTGACCACCGCCAGCCGGCGTGCCGTCCGCGTGGCCGCACCGCTCACGTTGCCTCGCTCACGCAGCTACCGCTTCCGGCTCCGGTGCCAACGCCTCGCGCGCCGCACCGCCTTCGATCAGCGGGCGGTAGAAGGCCTCGATCAGCGCCAGCACGGCGGCCACGTCGGTCAGCCGCATCACCGCGGCTCGGAACTCGGCCGAGCCGGCCAGGCCGCGCGAATACCAGGCGACGTGCTTGCGGGCCAGGCGCAGCCCGGCCTCGGTGCCGAAATGGGCCAGCATGGCATGGTAGTGCTCCTGCAGGATGGCCTGTTGCGCGGCCAGATCCGGCTCGGCCAGCCGCGTGCCGGTGCGCAGGAAATGCGCGACCTGGGCGGGGAACCAAGGCCGGCCGTAGCAGGCGCGGCCCACCATCACGCCGTCAGCGCCGGAACGGGCGCGGGCAGCGGCCGCGTCCTCCACGCTGTTGATGTCGCCATTGACGATCACCGGGATGCGCACCGCCTGCTTCACGCCGGCCACGAAATCCCAATCCGCGGTGCCGGTGTAGAATTGCTGCCGCGTGCGGCCGTGCACCGTCACCATGCGGATGCCGGAGGCCTCGGCGATCTGCGCCATGCGCGGCGCGTTCAGGCTTTGGTGGTCCCAGCCCATGCGCATCTTCAGCGTCACCGGCACGGCGACGGCCTGCACGGTGGCCTCCAGGATGCGCGCGGCAGCCGCCTCGTCACGCATCAGGGCCGAGCCCGCCTGCTGGCCCACCGCCACCTTGCGCACCGGGCAGCCGAAATTGATGTCGATGATCTCGGCGCCCAGATCGGCCGACATGCGGGCCGCCTCGGCCATCGCCGCCGGCTCGCAGCCGGCCAGCTGGATCGCCCGCGGGCCGGTGCCCTCGTCGAGCGCCGCCATGCGCAGCGTGTTGCGGTTTTCCCGCAGCATCGCCCAGCTGGCGATCATCTCGGAGACGACCATGCCGGTGCCCAGCCGCTTGGCCAGCCGGCGGAACGGCAGGTCCGTCACGCCCGACATGGGCGCCAGGATCACCGGCGTGGCGATGGTGACGTCGCTGCCGAGATCGAGGGGGTGAAGTGGCGTGGCTGGACTGCCCATGATTTAGGCAGGCTAGGCAGTCTGCAGGCATGTTGCAATGCGAAGGGCCGGCGGGCGCGCCGTGCCAGCTTTGCCGCTTGCACCGGGCGCGGCGCTCCCGCACATCGGCGCCATGCGTATCGCCGCCATCCTCGTCGCCGCCGGCAGCGGCTCCCGCTACGGTGGCGCCACGCCCAAGCAGTTCATCGCGCTGGCCGGCCGTCCGGTGATGCGCTGGGCGGCCGAGGCGCTGCTGGCGCATGTGGAATGGATCCAGCCGGTGGGCGACCCCGCGGCAATCGGCACGGCGCTGGCCGGGCTGGCGCATCTGCCGCCAGTGCCGGGCGGCGCCACGCGGCAGGACAGCGTGCGCGCCGGCCTGCACGCCTTGGCGGCGCTGGCGCCCGATGTGGTGCTGGTGCACGACGCCGCCCGCCCGGTGATCCCCGCCGGCACCATCCCCGCGCTGATCGCGGCCCTGTCCGGCACGCGCGGCGCGATCCCCGCTTTGGCCGTGGCCGACACGCTGAAGCGCGCCGAAGATGGCATGATCACCGCCACCATCCCGCGCGCCGGGCTGTATCGCGCGCAGACGCCGCAGGCTTTCCACTACGCAACGCTGCTGGCCGCCCACCAGGCGGCACCCGACCCGGCGGCCACCGACGATGCCTGGCTGCTGGAGCAGGCCGGCCACACGGTGGCCATCGTCGCGGGCCATGAGGAGAACGTGAAATTGACCGTGCCCGCCGATGCCGAGCGCCTGGAACGCAGCCTGGCCGCGCCGATGGTCCCCCGTGTGGGCACCGGTTTCGACGTGCATGTGACCAAGCCGGGCCGCCCGATGATCCTGTGCGGCGTCACCATCCCCTGCGCCTTCGGGCTGGACGGCCATTCCGATGCCGATGTGGGCATCCACGCGCTGTGCGACGCCATCTACGGCGCGCTGGCCGAAGGCGATATCGGCCGCCATTTTCCGCCCAGCGAGGGCGAATGGAAGGATGCCGACAGCGCCCGCTTCCTGCGCCATGCCGCCGAGCGCATCGCCGCGCGCGGCGGCCGCCTGGCCAATGCCGACGTCACGCTGATCTGCGAGCAGCCGAAGATCACCCCGCATGCCCCGGCGATGCGGGCGCGGCTGGCCGAGCTGCTGGGCGTGGCGGTGGAGGCGATCTCGGTGAAGGCGACCACCACCGAGCGGCTCGGCTTCGCGGGGCGCGGCGAGGGCGTGGCCGCACAGGCCGCGGTATGCGTGCTGGTGCCGGCGTGAGGGCCAGCCGGCGTTGACCGCAGCGCGTGGCCGCCGGCTGGCGCTGCGGACGGCGGCCGCGCTGGCCTGCCTGCCATCCTGCACGCCCCGCCCTGCTACGCCCGTTGCAGGGGCGACCCATCCCGCCATCGCGGCGATGAAATGCCCGACCATTCCGGCGCCGCGGGCCAGCGCGCCGCCCGCCCCGCCGGAATCGGGCCCGGCCAGCGCGCTGGCGCCCGCGCACTGGCAGTGGACGGACACGCATTACGAGTGGGTGCCGCCCGCCTGGCTGCCGCGCCCGCCGCACCCGCATCGGCCGAACGCACCGGCTTTGTGGCAGGACGGCTACTGGACGCCGGATGCCGGCGCCTGCGTGTGGACGGCAGGCGGCTTCGTTTCCTGATAGGCTGCGCGCCATGGACTTGGCCGCCCCCCTCCCCGGCACCGCTGCCCTCTCGGCCACGCCGTTCGTGGTGGTGGGCCACATCACGGCGCTGCGGCTGTTCGATCTCGCCTATGCCATCGATCTGGGGCAGGCCGAGACGCTGTGGGCCGGCCAGGCCCGCCAGGGCGCCCGCTCGCGCCTGACCGGCACGCCGCCCAAGGCGGTCTCGTTCGGCGATCCGCCGCTGGGCCTGGTGCTGCCGCCGCTGCGCCTCGCCCTGGGCGGCGCCATGCCGGCGGAGGTGGAAGTCAGCGTCACCGCACGCCTCTATGCCTTCGGCGTGGTGACGCTGGCCGTGCAGGTGCCGGCCGATAGGCTGGACTGGGTGGCCTTCACTGCCCGGGTGAATGCGGTGGAAGCCGCCATCGGCACCGAGACGGAGATCGGCTTCTGGCACCGCCTGCTCGACATCCTGCGCGAGCCGATCGGCCCTGCGCTGACCCGCCCCAACCGCTCCGACCTCGACGAGGATTACCTGGTGGCCACCGTGCACCAGTTCGGCGAGCCGGTGCTGGCCAGCACGCTGGGCCGCGAGGTGGATCTGGTGCCGCTGCTCAGCGGCGAGACGCGCAAGCTGGCCGATACCGCGCGGGCCGACCTGCTGAGCCGCCGCTTCAGCTACTACACCGACGATCTGGTGGTGCTCACCTGGGACCGCGCCTTCATCTACGAGCCGCGGCGCGACACCGACGTGGCGGACGTGATCGAAGTGGCCAACGCCCAGTTCCTGCAGATGCGCTACTACGACGAGCTGCTGGATGCCGAACTGCCCCGCATGTACGACCTGGTGGAGGAAGCCACGCGCCGGCTGAGCCGCGGGCCGCGGCGCTTCGCCGGCCTGGCGCGGCGGCTGTACACGCTGGTGGCCGAGGTGACCGAATTGACCGAGAAGGTCGATAACGCGCTGCAGGTGACCGAGGACGTCTATCTCGCACGGGTGTATGCGGCAGCGCTCGACCTGTTCCGCGTCAAAGCGGTGAGCGCCGCGGTGGACCGCAAGCTGGCCATCATCCGCGACACCTATGCGGCGCTGTACGACGAGGCGGCCAGCAGCCGGGCGGGGCTGATGGAAGCCGCCGTCGTCGTGCTGATCATCGTGGAGATCCTGCTGGCGCTCACCGGGCGGCATTAGCACGCCAGCGTATTATTACTTATTTGTTATGGTCACAGGGCTTCGGCCATGCGCATGCTCGATGCCGGAAAAGGTGGCCGGGCTGGCTGGCCGGTGAGGAATGGACCAGGTGAGGCGTGAGGGCGACAGGGCGGCGCTGCAAGCCGGGGCCGCACCACAGGCAACGGCGGACGCGGCCCGCAGGGCGATATGCTGGCGGCCAGGCCGGTGAGCACGGGGGCGCCGTTCCGGCCGGGGGCAGCGACGGATGCCGCGGCGCTGGAGCATTTCCGCGCGGTCGCCCAGGGTATCCCGCAGCTCGTCTGGCGCTCGTGCAACGAGGGTCGCTGGATCTGGGCCTCGCCGCAATGGCAGGCCTTCACCGGACAGGACGAGGCGGCGAGCCTCGGCCAGGGCTGGCTGGAGGCCGTGCATCCCGACGACCGCGCAGCGACGCTGCTGGCCTGGGAAGGGGCGCGGGCGCATGGCGCGCTGGCGGTGGAATTCCGGCTGTTGCGCGCCGCCGACCGTAGCTGGCGATGGCACCAGACGCGATCGCTGCCGCTGCGTGGCGCGCCGGAACCCGGATGGCCGGAGGGCCGCATCCTCAGCTGGCTCGGCACCTGCACCGATATCGAGGAGCTGCGCCAGTTGCAGGAGCGCCAGGCGGTGCTGGTGGCCGAAACCCAGCATCGCACGCGCAACCTGCTCGCCGTGGTCGCCGCCATCGCGCGCCGCACGTTCGGCCAAAGCGAGGCCGCCGCCGAGTTCCAGCAGCGCCTGGCCACGCTCGGGCGCGTGCAGGGGTTCCTCTCGCTGAACGAGGGCGGCAGCCTCGATCTGGCCGAGCTGGTGCATGCCGAGTTGGAGGTGGCCGGGCAGGCCGATCCGCAGCGGATCCGCGTGGCAGGCCCGGCCGTCGAACTGCCGGCGGGCAAGGCGCAGCCGGTGGCGCTGGCCGTGCACGAGCTGGCGACCAACGCGATGAAATACGGCGCGCTGCTGCAGCCGGGCGCCCGACTGGCCGTGATCTGGCGGCTGGAAGGCGGCAGCGGGCCGGAACGGCTTCTGGTGCTGGATTGGCGGGAGAGCGGCGTGGCCATGCCGAGCGGCGGCGGCGGCCACAGGGGCTACGGCAGCGAGCTGATCGAGCGCGCGCTGCCTTACCAGCTCAAGGCCACCACCCGGCTGGTGTTCGGGCCGGACGGCGTGCACTGCACGCTCGAGCTGCCGCTGGGCGGCACGCCGGAGGAAGCGCCCCGATGACGTCGCCCGACCGCGCCGGCCTCGCCGGCCTGCTCATCATGATCGTCGAAGACGATTACCACTTGGCCGAGGAGCTGTGCCTGGGGCTGAAGGCGGGCGGCGCAGCCATTCTCGGGCCAGCCGCCTGCGTGGCCGATGCCCTGGCGCTGCTCGACGCCGGCAGGTTGCCCGACGCGGCCGTGCTGGACGTCGATCTCGGCGGCAAGCCGTGCTGGCCGGTGGCCGACCACCTGCTGGACCGGGGCGTGCCGGTGCTGCTGGCCAGCGGCTACGATGCCGGCGCCCTGCCCGGCCGCCATGCCGGGCTGCCGCGCTGCGAGAAGCCGTTCACCGTGGCCCGGCTTGCCGCACGGCTGACGGAGCTGCTGGCCGGGCGCGCCGACCCGGCGTTCACCCCGGCCGGCAACCCGGCGCCCGACGCGGGGGCTGCTAGGCGATCTTGACCTTCTCGTTCTCGCCGCCCGCCGGCGGCTTGCCGGTGAGTGTCGCTTTCACGTAGCCATACAGGTGCACCATCGTGGAATTCGGCGCGTCCCAGTATTCCGCCTGGTCCACGTTCACCTTGAGGATGGCGATGTCGGGATCCTCCACGCCCTTGGGGAACCACGTGCGCATCGCCTCGCCCCAATGCTCCTGGATCAGCGCCTTGTCGCGCACGATCTCGGCCGTGCCGGACAGCGAGATGTAGTTCTGCTCGTGTGAATCGGCGTAGCTGACGCCGACGCGCTCATGGGCACCCACTTCGGCCACCTTGTGGGTGCTGGCGTGGGTGTAGAAGAACAGCTCGCCGGCGAAGGCCTTCTGCACCGCCACCATCGGCCGGGCGCGCAGATGCGGGCCGTCCTCGGTGGTCAGCATGGCCGTCTGGATGTGCTTGATCATGCCGGAGAGCTTCTCCAGCGTGGCGGCGTCGGCGGTGTTGGTCATAACAGGCTCCCTGTGGCGCGTGGCGCCTCAACACCGGCGCCGCTTGCTTGGTTCCGGCGGTAGCCGCACCGCCGGGCTTGTGGCAGGCTGCGCCGATGCGATTCACCCTGGCCTTCTGCTCTGCCCTGCTCACCCTGCCGGCCACGGCCCGCGCGCAGGAGGCGCCGGCCACCACGCGGCTGCAGGATGCCCAGCTGGTCGCCAGCGGCAACACGATCACCATCAGCCGGCTGCCGATCCGCACCGCGCATGGCACGCTGTTCCGCGACGTGACGATCGAATTGCAGGTGGATGCGCAGGGCCACGTGACGCTCGCCACCGACAGCGCCGGCCACGCGATCGCCTCCGGCATGCCCGCCGCCGCACCCGCCGCCCCGGCCCAGGTGGCGCTGCGCGCGGTGCCCTCCGGCCAGAAGCCGGAGCAGCGGCTGGAACTGGCCCAGCGGCCCTCGGCGCCCATCGTCTTCCAGCACTTCACGCCCGGCACCTACACGGGCGCCGACGGCTCGCTGATCCAGGTGCAGGATCGCGGCATGGACATGGTGCATCACGTGCCGTCCTGGGGGCTGAGCTCGCCCACCGGTGCCGCCATCACCGCGGCCACCTGGTATTCCGGGCCGCCTTTCCTCAACCCGCGCAGCAGCCGGCTGCAGCGCGCCCGCATCACCAGCACGGCCTTCGCCTACGGCATCGCCGACGAGGGCGGTGGCGGCGTGTTCGGCACCGGCGCGCTGATCGGCGTGCGGCAGGACGGCCCCAAGCTCATCATCGCCAGCTTCCACCACGGCTGCTGCACCGACGAGGCCGAGCCGGTCGCCACCCTGACCTTCACGCGCCTGGGCAGCTGACATGGCCGTCCCGCGGCTCGGCCATATCCTGGAGACCTCGCTTTACGTCACCGATCTGGCGGCAAGCCGCGACTTCTACGCCCGCGTGCTCGGCTTCGAGCCGTTCCTGCAGGATGCGCGCATGTGCGCCATGGGCGTGCCGGGCGGCGGCGTGCTGCTGCTGTTCGTGCGCGGCGGCTCGGCCGAGCCCAGCCAGACGCCGCAGGGCACCATCCCCGCCCATGACGGGCGCGGCACGCAGCATCTGGCGTTCGCCATCCCCATCAACGAGCTCGAGGCCTGGAGCGCGCATCTGGCGGCGCAGCACGTGGCCATCGAAAGCCGCATCACCTGGCCGGCAGGCGGCACCAGCCTGTATTTCCGCGACCCGGACCAGCACTCGGTGGAAGTGGCCACCCCCGGCCTGTGGCCGAACCATTGAGCGCGCCCGCCGAAGAGGACGGCCCGCGCGGCGAGGTGGCGCTGCGCATCCCCGCCGTGCCGGCCGACACCAACGCCTCGGGCGACATCTTCGGCGGCTGGATCATGGGCATCATGGACATGGCCGCCGGCTCCACCGCGCATGAACTGGCCGCCGGCCGGGTGGCGACGGTGGCAGTCTCCGACCTGGTGTTCCTGCGGCCCGTCAATGTGGGCGATTTGATCAGCTGCTACTGCGAGGTGGTCAAAACCGGGCGCACGTCGATCACCATCGACGTGGATGTGTGGGCCCGCCGCAAGATGCCGATCCGCCACGAGCGGGTGACGCGGGCGCGGTTCGTTATGGTGGCGGTGGATGGCGAGGGGCGGCCGCGGGTTGTTGGGGCTGGTGGGTGAGGCAGGAAGAAAGTCGTCCTTTTTCGAGAAAAAGGACCAAAAAGCTTTTGTCCTTATGCGTGCATGTGCTTCCGCTTACCGTTTTCTCACGCACGTATCTGCGGGACGCCGCTAAGAAGCAAAAGTTTTTTGGTTCTTTTTTTCAAAAAAGAACCGCTTTCTAACTCCGCAACACCGCATGAATAACCCCCGTCCGCTGCAGCACGTTCATCGCCACCTCGTTGCCCACGCGGCGCAGCACCACCGATATGCGTGCGTCACCCAGCGTAAGGTTGTGCAGCGTCACCACGTCGAGGAACTCCGGCAGCATCGGCCGGTCGAACACCACGCTGCGTTCGGCATGGTCGAAGCGCAGGCCGAGGCATGCGCCCAGCGTTGCGTGCAGGGCGGTGGCTGCCCAGGCCTGCGGCGCGCAGGCGACGGGATACAGCGTGGGCCCCTGGCCGCGGCGGCGGGCGAAGCCGCAGAACAGTTCGGGCAGCCGCCGTAGATCCACGTACAGCGCCGCATCGAACAGGCCCGAGAAGATGCGTTCGGCCTGCGGCTTCAGCCCGTAGCGGCCCAGGCCCATGGCGATCACCGCGTTGTCGTGCGGCCACACGCTGCCGTTGTGGTAGCTCATCGGGTTGTAGCGTGCCTCGCCGGAGGCCAGCGTGCGGATGCCCCAGCCGTTGAAGAAGCGCGCGCCCATCAGGCCTTCGGCCACGCTCAGCGCGCGCTCCGGCGTGATGATGCCGGTGAGCAGCAGATGGCCGGCATTGGACGCCAGCACACGGCAGGGCTGGCGTGCGCCGTCCAGTGCCAAGGCGTAAGTGCCCAGCTCGGGGCACCAGAAATGCCGCTCGAACCCGGCCTGCAGGGTGGCCGCCTTGGCATCCTGCGCCGCTGCGTCCTCCGCATTGCCCATGCGGCGCGCGATGGCCGCAGCGGCTTTGCGCGCGGCATAGACGTAGCCCTGCACTTCGACGAGCGCGATCGGGCCGGTGGCCAGCGTGCCGTCGGCGTGGCTGATGCTGTCGAAACTGTCCTTCCAGCCCTGGTTGGCCAGCCCCTCCTCGGTCTGCCGGAAATAGCTGACGAAGCCGTCCGGATCGCGGGCGGCGTAGCTGTCCATCCAGCCCAACGCCGCGCGGATGTTGGGCCACAAAGCGGCGACGGTATCGAGGTCGCCGGTGCGGTCCAGATAGGCGCCGGCCAGCATGACGAAGAGCGGCGTGGAATCGACGCTGCCGTAGTAGCGGCGGAACGGCACCTCGCGCAGCTCGGCCATCTCGCCGCGGCGCATCTCGTGCAGGATCTTGCCCGGCTCGGCGTCCGAGGCTGCGTCGGGCGCGGTGGCCTGGTTCAGCGCCAGGAAGCGCAGCACGCCGGCGGCGATCGCGGGGTCCATCCACAGCACGTTCAGCGCGGTCAGGATGGCGTCGCGGCCAAACTCCGTGCTGAACCATGGAATGCCGGCGTACGGGTAGGGGCCGGTGGGCAGGTCGGTGGTCAGCATCGTGAGGTCGCTGATCGCGCGGCGCATCGCCTCGTTGAACACCTCGTTGCTGCTCTCGATGCCGCAGGCCTCCGCACTGCGCTGCCGGATCCAGCGCCGCTGCTCGATCATCCGCACGACGAACGTCTCCGAGGGCCGGCGCGGCGCGGGCGGACGGTCGCAGGCCACCTCGATGAAGATCAGGCTGCGGCCATGTGCCGGCAAGGAGACGTTGAACAGCGCGCGGCCCTCGTCGATGCGCTCGGGCGGCGGGTCGAAGCGCAGATCGGTGGTGCGGCGCAGGCTGTCGAGCCCGGTATAGGCCAGCGTCACCGTCTGCAGGCTCACCGAAGCGGGTTCATGGGTGCCATGCCGCGCGCGCGTCATGCCGCGCACCTCGAACAGGTCGGCGAAATCCGCGCCGTAGCGTATTTCCACCGGCAGGGTATGCGCCACCACGTCGAAATTGCGGATCGAGATACGCTCGTGGCAGACGCCCTGCCACAGGAAGCGCGAGCGGCGGAAATGGATCAGGTTGCTGATCAGCCCCTCGGCACCCGCGTGCCCGTCCGCGCCGGGCAGCGCCGGCAGATCGGGGTTGGCGAGGTCGCAGGTGAGCGTGCCGTTATCGTCGCGCAGCGTGGAGCTGAGCAGGATCAGCCGCCGGCCGGCCACCACCAGCTCGAACTCCGAAAGATAGCGGGTGTCGTGGAAGAACAATCCTTCGGTGCCGCCCGGCCCGGGGCGGATGTCGCCGCGCTGGTCGAACACGCCGAACATGTCGTTGTGCTTGAGCGTGCGGAAGCGCTGCTCGACCAGCGAGATCTGCGCGGTGATGGCGAAGTCGTTGGGGTCCTGGGTGGAATCGGGCATGCGGGCCTCAAGGGAACGAAGGGGAGCCTTCTTCGGGGTGAAGGCGGGCGGCGCAGCGGCCGGTATGGCCCGCCTGCTTACACCGCCTCGGCCGCCCCGGGTTCCTTCGCCAAGCGGAACCTGCCCTGCCAAAATCACGTTGCTCCTGATTATGGCGAGCCGCGACACGTCGATCGAAACCTACCGGGGCAAGCGCAATTTCGCGCATACGCCCGAGCCTGCGCCTGCCGCCCGCGCCAAGCCCGCCGCCGACCTCACCTTCGTCGTGCAGAAGCATGCGGCCACGCGCCTGCACTGGGATTTCCGCCTGGAGCACGGTGGCGTGCTGTGGAGTTGGGCGGTGCCCAAAGGCCCGAGCCTGGACCCCGGGCACAAGCGCCTGGCCATGCGCACCGAGGACCATCCGCTGGATTACGCCACCTTCGAAGGCGTGATCCCGAAGGGCAATTACGGCGCCGGCACGGTGGAAATCTGGGACCGCGGCAGCTGGGCGCCGGTGGGCGATGCGGCGGCCGATCTGGCCCGCGGGGAGATGAAATTCACGCTGCACGGCAGCCGCCTGCACGGCCGCTTCGTGCTGATCCGCCTCAAGCCTCGCCCCGGCGAGCGCGGCGAGAGCTGGCTGCTGATCAAGGAGCACGATGCCGAGGAACGCGCCGGTGCGGATGCCGGCGTGATGGAGGCGGTGCCACTGGCCAAGCCGAAGCCGGCCGCCAAGCCGAAAGCGGAGGCCAAGCCCAAGCCCGCTGCCAAGCCCAAGCGGGCGGCCAAGCCGGCTGCAGCCCCGACCTCCGCCATGCACCTGCCCGAAGGCGCCCGACGCGCGCCCTTGCCCGAGGCGCAGCCGCCGATGCTGGCCAGCAATGCCGACGTGCCGCCGCAGGGGGCCGAGTGGCTGAGCGAGATCAAGTTCGACGGCTACCGGGTGATCGTGCGCAAGGATGGTGACGATGTGCGCGTGCTGACGCGCAACGGCCTGGACTGGACGCACCGCCTGGCGGCCGTGGCGCACGCCGTCGCCGGCCTGCCGGCGGCAACGCTGATGGCCGACGGCGAGTTGGTGGCGCTGCAGGAGAACGGCCTGTCGAGCTTCCCCGATTTGCAGGCGGCGCTCAAGGAGGGCCGCGACGACAACCTGCATCTATACCTGTTCGACCTGCTCTACCTGGACGGCCACGATCTGCGTGACTTGAAGCTGACCGAGCGCAAGGCGGCCCTGGTGGCGCTGGTGCCGCCGCAGGATTTCATCCGCGTCAGCGACCACCTCGAGGGCATCACCGACCAGGTGCGCAAGAATGCCTGCGCGATGGGGCTGGAAGGCATCATCTGCAAGCGCGCCGACGGCGCCTACCACGCCGGGCGTAGCCGCGACTGGCTGAAGGTGAAGTGCCACGGGCGCGAGGAGTTCGTCATCCTCGGCTGGACGCCGCCGCAGGGCAGCCGCACCGGGCTGGGCTCGCTGCAGCTAGGCTTCTACGACGAGCACGGCACGCTGCATTTCGTCGGCGGCTGCGGCAGCGGGTTTACCGAGGCGACTTTGCGCGACCTGGCCGCCCAGCTGGCACCTTTGGCCACCGAGGCGCCGGGCACGATGCTGCTGACCGAGGAGAAGCCGCCCGCCGGCATCGTCTGGGTGCGTCCGGAACTGGTGGCCGAGGTGCAATACACCGGCTGGTCAGGCGCGGGCCGCCTGCGCCACGCCGTGTTCCTTGGCCTGCGGGAGGACAAGGCGGCTGCCGACGTGGTGCGCGAGGTGCCCAACCCCGAGGCGCCGCGCGCCGCGCTGGGGACCGCCGGCGGCTCGCATTCCGGCCGGATCGTGCGCGCCGCCAAGCCGGCCGCCCGCGCGGCAGAGACCGGTGGCGTGCGCATCACGCACCCCGAGCGCGAGCTGTGGCCGGCCGAAGGCGGCCACAAGGCGGTCACCAAGCAGGATCTGGCGGAGTACTGGCAGAGGGTGGCCGCCGTCGCCGAAGCCGCCATCGCGCACCGGCCGCTGGCCTTCGTGCGCTGCCCGGACGGGATCGAGGGCGAGCATTTCTTCCAGAAGCACGCCAATCGCGGCATGCCGGCCGCGCTGCACGAAGGCGCGTTCGACGGCGCGCCGTATTTGGCGCTGGACGGCACCGACGGACTGATCGCCACCGCGCAGATCGCCGCCGTGGAGCTGCATAGCTGGGGCAGCACGCTGGACGATGCCGGCCACCCGGACCGGCTGGTGTTCGACCTCGACCCCGGCGAGGGCGTGGACTGGCCCGCGATCGTGCGCGCGGCGCACGACATCAAGGCCCGGCTTGAGCGCGAGGGCTATGCCAGCTGGTGCCGCACCTCCGGCGGCAAGGGCCTGCACGTGGTGGTGCCCGTGCAATCTTCCGCCGGGTGGGACGCGGCGCGCGCCTGGTGCCGGGCGTTTGCCGAGGCGCAGGAGCGCGCCTCCCCGGAACTCTACGTGGCTTCCGTGCCGAAGGCGCGCCGCCGCGGCCGCATCCTGATCGACTGGCTGCGCAACGGCCTGGGCTCGACGGCCATCGCCTCGTTCTCGCCGCGCGCCCGGCCACACGCCACGGTGGCCGTGCCGCTGGCCTGGCGCGAGGTGACGGCCAAGCTGGACCCGCAGGCATTCACCGTCCACACCCTACCCGCGCGCCTGGCCAGGCTACGCGCCGACCCGTGGGACGGCTTTGCCACCGCACGGCAACATTTTACGGCTGCGGCCGACAGGAGGAAGCATGGCTGAACGCCCGATCTGGCGCGGGCATCTGCGCCTCGCCCTCGTCTCCTGCCCGGTGGCGCTGTACACCGCACATCGCGAGACGGCCAACCTGCACTTCAATTTCATCAACCCGAAAACCGGCAACCGCGTACGCATGGTGACGCTCGATGCGCAGACCGACGAGGAGCTGCAGCGCAAAAACCTCGCGCGCGGCTACGAGTTCGAGAAGGACCAGTACGTGCTGCTCGACGACGAGGATTTCGAGAAAGCGCGCATCGAGAGCTCCAGCACGCTGACGGTGGACAAGTTCGTCACGGCCGACAGCATCGACCCGGTCTATTACGACACCAGCTATTACATGGCGCCGGACGGCGATTCCGCGACCGACGTGTACGTCGTGTTGCGCGACGCGATCCGGCAGGCCAAGACGGTGGCGCTGTCGCGCATCGTCATCTCCCGCCGCGAACGCGCGGTGGCGATCATGCCGATGGATCGCGGCCTGATCGTGCACACGCTGTACGAGACGCGCGACGTCGCCAACCCCGCGCGGCTGTTCGAGACGGTGCCGAAGGACAAGCCGGACCTAGACATGGTGAAGCTCGCGACTCAGCTGATCGAGCGGCAGTCCAAGGCGTTCGAGCCGACCGATCTGGACGACCGCTACGAGGGGCGGCTGCGCGAGGTGATCCAGGCCAAGATCAAGGGCGCCGGTTTCAAGCCGGCGGCCGAGGCGGCGCCGGAGAAGGGCAACGTGATCGATCTCATGGCCGCACTGAAGCGCAGCCTGGGGCAAATGGAGGGCAAGCCGGCCGCCAAGGCCAAGCCACCCGCCAAGCCGGCGGCCAAACCCGCCACCAAGAAAATGCCGGCGCGCAAGAAGGCGAGCTGATTCGCCGCCAGCCCGGCCACATTACCCGGCGACGGCACGGCGCCAGCCGGCCATCGGCCTCGCCGATCAAACCAACCGACGAATGGAGCGACCACCATGGCCATCGACAAGACCGCAATCTGGTTCATCACCGGCTGCTCGACCGGTTTCGGCCGCGAAATCGCGCGCGTGATCCTCGAGCGCGGCGGGCGCGCCGTGGTGACCGCGCGTGACGCCGCCCGCGTGCAGGATCTGGCTGACGCCTTCCCCGAGCACGCGCTGGCGCTGGCGCTGGACGTGACGCAGCCGGCGCAGGTGGCTGAGGCAGTGCGCGCCACCGAGGCGAAATTCGGCGCCATCGACGTGCTCGTGAACAATGCCGGCTACGGCTACATGGCCGCCATCGAGGAAGGCGACGACGAGGACGTGCGCGCGCAATTCGAGGCCAACGTATTCGGCCTGATCGCGATGACCAAGGCCGTGCTGCCCGGCATGCGCGCGCGTGGCCGCGGCCACATCGTCAACCTGTCCTCCCAGGGCGGGCTCGTGGGCTTTCCGGGTGTGGGTTACTACAACGCCAGCAAGTTCGCCGTCGAAGGCCTGTCCGAAGCGCTGGCCGGCGAGATCAAGCCGCTCGGCCTGGGTGTGACGATCGTCGAGCCCGGCCCGTTCCGCACCGACTGGGCCGGCCGGTCGCTGAAGATGCCCAAGCAGGACATCGAGGCCTATGCGGAGACGGCCGGCAAGCGGCGGCGCCAGATCAACGGCTATTCCGGCAGCCAGCAGGGCGATCCGGTGCGTGCCGCGCACGCCATCGTGGCCGCCGTGGAAAGCCCCGAGCCGCCGCTGCATCTGCTGCTGGGCAAGATGGCCGTCGATATCGTGCGCGCGAAGCTGGCCGCGTTCGGCGCCGAGATCGACAAATGGGAAAGCGCCAGCCTGGGCGCGGATTTCCCGGCGGGCAGCTAGGCGGCGGCCCGGGGGTGACGATGCGGCTTGCAGCGGCGGCTTCGCGGCACTGGGGCGTCGGCGCCGCCTGGCTGGTGCTGGCCTGCCTACTGGCGACCCCGGCAGCCGGGCAGGTGAGCACGGACGACCGCGCGTTGGACCAGCTGGCGCCGACGCCGGCCACCCCCGCCACACCGGCCACCGCAGCGGTCAAACCGCGC
Organism: uncultured Alphaproteobacteria bacterium; assembly: GCA_963751795.1. GTDB lineage: Bacteria > Pseudomonadota > Alphaproteobacteria > Acetobacterales > Acetobacteraceae > BOG-908. The sequence continues at coordinate 881,976 of CAVVVI010000002.1, read as the reverse complement.
CATCCGCACACCAGCCACGCTGCCCCCGCGCACGCGGCACCCACCAGGCCGCGCCTGACCGCGCCGCGCCTGCCGGCCGCACCCCCGGCCAACCCGGTGATCCAGCCGCCCGCCTTCACCATGCCGGCCCACAAGCCCCCGCCCCCGCCACCGGTGCCGGTGCGGGCCGATGCGCCAGGGCTGGTGCTGCCGCTGGACAGCGGCACGCGCATCACCTTCGGGCCTGGCGGATCGGACCTGAACCCGGCCACGCTGGCCGCCGTGCAGGGCCTGGCCGCCCGCGCCGTGGCCAACCCGGCGCTCATCGTGCAGATCACCGCCTGGGCACCCAGCCCGGCCGATGACCCGTCCACCGCCCGCCGCCTGTCGCTGGACCGCGCGCTGGCAGCGCGCGCGGTGATGATCCAGGCCGGCGTGGTGTCGGATCGCATACGCGCCGTCGCCAAGGGCGCACTGGACATCGGCCAGGCCTCGGCCGACCGCGCCGACATTACCCTGGTGGCACCAGGCAAGTAGCGCGGTCGTTCAGAGCGCCTGGCCGGAGACCAGGTTCTCGAGCTTGCCCAGCCGTGCCGCGCCGTTGGCCACCTTGGGGTCGATCGCCAGCAGCCTCTGCCACGCCTGCAATGCGCGCGCCTTGTGGCCGCTCGCCTCGGCTACCCGGGACAAATCGGCCAATGCCGGAAAACACCGCGGCTCGCGCGCCAGCGCCTGGGCCAGGTCGGCCGTGGCACCGGCGCTGTCGCCATTGGCGAACCGCGCCTCGGCATGCAGCCGCCACAGCAGCGCCTGGTCGGCCTGCAGATCGAGTGCGGCATCCAGATCGCCGATGGCGGTGCGCGGATCGTGCTGTGCCATCGCCTGCACGGCGCGGTCGGCCAGCAGCTGCACCGCCGGGGAGACGGCCTGGCGCCACACTTCGCCGATCTGCCGCTCCAGGATCGCGGCCTGGCGCTCGGTGGGCGCGCGGGCCAGCGCATCGAGCAGCGGCGCCGCCTTGTCGGATGGCGCGGGTGCCGCGGCCGCCAGCATCAGCGCACCCAGCAGCGCCAGCCGTCGCATCAGGGGGCGCCCAGCGCTGCGGGGCGCGGGCCGCCTGCCATCCAGTCCAGCAGCTCCACCGTGTGCACCACCGGCACGCCGCCACCGCCCAGCTGGGTGAGGCAGCCGATATTGCCGGCCGCCACCACATCCGGCCGCGTGCGCGCCAGATTGGCCAGCTTGCGGTCACGCAGCCGGCCGGCGATCTCCGGCTGCACGATATTGTAAATCCCGGCCGAGCCGCAGCAGATATGCGGCTCGGCCGGCTCGACGACGGTGAACCCCGCCGCGCGCAGCAGCGTCTTCGGCGCATCGGTCACGCCTTGGCCGTGCTGCAGGCTGCAGGCGCTGTGATAGGCCACGCGCAGCTCCGGCGCCGCGCGCGTCGGCTCGTAGCCGAGCCCGGCAATGAACTCCGTCACGTCCTGCGCGCGCGCGGAGATGGCGGCCGCACGGCTGCGCCAGGGCTCCGGCTCCTCACGGAACATGAAGCCGTAATCCTTCACCGTGGTGCCGCAGCCCGACGTGTTGATGACGATGGCGTCCAGCCCGCCCTGCTCGATAGCGTTCCACCAGCCGTCGATCGCGGCGCGCGCGGCCGCCATCGCATCGTCGTGCCGGCCCATGTGATGCGTGAGCGCGCCGCAGCAGCCCACGCCCGGTGCGATCACCACCTCGGCGCCCAGTCGCGTCAGCAGCCGCACCGTTGCCTCGTTGATGGATGGCGCCAGCGTCTTCTGCGCGCAACCGGTCAGCAGCGCCACGCGCGCGCGACGCTGTCCTTCGGCCGGATGGCTTTGCGGCCGCTGCATCGCACTGGGCGGCGGCAGGCGCCCCGGCGCCAGGCGCAGCATGGCCCGCAGCCGCTGCGCCAGCATGCTCTGGCCCGGAATCAGCCCCGCCAGTGGCCGGGCCAGCCGCGCCGCGGTCATGGAAACGCGGAACAGGGCCGCGTTGGGCAACACCCGGCTCAGCACCCACCGCAGCGCGCGTTCGCTGGGCGGGCGCTCGTACGTTTCCTCGATGTAGCGCCGCGCGTGATCGACCAGATGCATGTAGTTCACGCCCGACGGGCAGGTCGTCATGCACGACAGGCACGACAGGCAGCGATCCACATGCCGCACCACCTCCTCGGTGGCAGGCCGGCCGCCCTCCAGCATCTCCTTCATCAGGTAGATGCGGCCGCGCGGCGAATCCAACTCGTCGCCCAGCAGCAGGAAGGTTGGGCAGGTGGCGGTGCACATGCCGCAATGCACGCAGGTGCGCAGGATTTCGTTGCTGCTGGCGGTGTCTGGATCGGCGAGCTGCTGGTCGGTGAAGTTGGTTTGCATGTCTTTGATCCGGAGAAGGCTTAGGCAAGCAGTCCTTTTTTGAAAAAAAGGACCAAAAAACTTTTGCACTGTTCGATCCGGCAACGCGCGCGTTTATCGATCAGCGCGCGACAGCGGAGTAAAAGTCTTTTGCTTCTTTTCTCCAGAAAAGAAGGCCTTCCTTACCTACATCCCCGCCACCAACCGCCCAGGATTGAGGATCCCCCCCGGATCCATCACTGCCTTCACCCGCCGCGCAATCGCCGCCAAGGGCGCCGGCTCGCGCGGCACCACATCGACGGCCGCGCGCAGCGGCTCCGGCCCACGCAGCAGCGTCCACACGCCGCCCGCTTCCGCCACCATCTGCGTCACATGGCGATGCGCCACCTCGGTGGCAGGCCCCGCCAGCATCACCAGTCCGCCACCCCAATCGAGGTAGCCACGCGCGCCCGCTTCTTCGGCCGCCGCCAGCACCGCAGGCCCGCGGGAGGGGCGGACGGAGATGCGCCATACCGCATCGTCGGGGGTCGCGGGCAGCACGGCGGCATCGCGTATCGCGGCCCAGGCAGCGCGGCTCGCTGCCTCGTCCAGCATCGCAGGCGCGCCGAAACGGGCCAGCTCCACCTGCAGCCGCCCGAGCCGGTAGGCGACGCTGGTGCGGAACTCCTCCATGCGGATCAGCGCCACCGGGCCGCCCATCCCGATCAGCGCCGCCGCTTCGGCCGGCAGCCAGGCCGCACCCGACACGCCATACGGGCTGCCCAGCGCCGCCGCCAGCGCGGCCACGCCTTGCGTGGCATCGAGCCCGGCCAGCACCAGCGAGCCGCTGGCCTCCGGCGCCGGCAGCACCTTCAACGTCACCTCGGTAATCACGCCAAGCGTGCCATGGCTGCCGGTCAGCAGCTTGCAGATATCCAGCCCGGTCACGTTCTTCAGCACCCGCCCGCCGGAGCGGCGCGGCGTGCCGGTGCCATCGACCGCGCGCAGGCCCAATACATGGTCGCGCACCGCGCCCCAGGCGACACGGCGCGGGCCGGACAGATTGGTGGCCACCATGCCGCCCAGCGTCTGCGTGCCGGGCGTGGTGCCCAGCAAGGCCGCGTAATCCGGCGGCTCGGCGATCAGATGCTGGCCGTGCTCGGCGAGCATCGCCTCGATGGCCCGCACCGGCGTGCCGCTGCGGGCGGAAAACACCAGCTCCTTGGGCGCGTACAGCGTGGCGCCGGTCAGCGCGCGCGTGCTGAGACTGCGGGCGGCCTGCACGGGGCGCAACATGCCGACCTTGGTGCCGGCGCCCTGGATGAGCAGCGGTTCGCCGGCGGCTTCCGCTATGGCGGTGGAGAGTTCTGTTTCGGTGGCGGGCTCAAGCATAGGAGGCAAGCAGTTCTTTTTTGAAAAAAAGAACCAAAAAACTTTTATCTCCGAGGGCGCGCAGTGCCAGGCAAACACGCGCGGTCCTGCAGCTAACAGATAAAAGTTTTTTGCTTCTTTTTTTCAAAAAAGAAGGCCTTCCCTACGCATCCGCCAACAACGGAAAAACCTTCGCCGGATTTAACAACCACCCCGGATCGAACGCACTCTTCAGCGCGCGCTGCTGATCCAGCTCCGGCGCGGTGAACTGCACGCTCATCAGGTCGCGCTTTTCCACGCCGACCCCGTGCTCACCCGTCAGGCAGCCGCCCACTTCGACGCAGAGTTTCAGAATGTCGGCACCCAGCACTTCGGCGCGGTGGAAGCTGTCCGGATCGTTGGCATCGAACATGATCAGCGGGTGCAGGTTGCCGTCGCCGGCGTGGAAGATGTTGCAGACTTTCAGGCGCGCCGCGTCGGTCATCTCGCCGATGCGGCGCAGCGTTTCGGCGAGGCGGCTGGTGGGGATGGTGCCGTCCATGCACAGATAATCGGGGCTGATCCGGCCTACGGCGCCGAACGCGCCCTTGCGGCCTTTCCAGATGGCCGCACTCTCCTCGGCCGATTGCGAGATGCGCAGGCTGACGGGGTCGAACTGCTCGCAGATCGCGCCGATGCGCGCCAGCAGCGCGTCCTGCTCGGCGACGCTGCCTTCCACCTCGATGATCAGCATCGCTTCGGCATCCATCGGGTAGCCGGCATGGGCGAAGGCCTCGCAGGCATGGATAGCCGGGCGGTCCATGAACTCGAGTGCCACCGGGATGATGCCAGCGCCGATGATGGCGTCCACGCAGGCGCCGGCCACCTCGTTGCTGCCGTAACCCACCAGCATGGCCCGCGCGCCTTCCGGCGCACGCAGGATGCGCACGGTCACCTCGGTCACCATGGCCAGCATGCCTTCGCTACCGGTGATCAGGCCCAGCCAATCGTAGCCGGCAGCGTCCAAATGCGCGCCGCCGATATCGATCACTTCGCCGTCGATGGTGACGATGCGCAGGCCGAGCAAATTGTTCGCCGTGACACCGTATTTCAGGCAGTGCGCGCCGCCGGAATTCATCCCCACATTGCCGCCGATCATGCAGGCCAGCTGGCTGGAGGGGTCGGGCGCGTAGAAGAAGCCTTCGGCGGCCACCGCACCGGTGATCGCGAGGTTCGTCACGCCGGCCTGCACGGTGGCGCAGCGGTCGGCATAGTCGATGTCGAGCACCGCGTTCATGCGCATCATGCCCACCACCACCGCGTCTTCCAGCGGCAGCGCGCCGCCGGCCAGCGACGTGCCGGCGCCGCGCGGGATCACCCGCAGGCCGACGCTGCTGCAGTACCGCATCAGGGCGGCCACCTGCTCGGTGCTCTCCGGCAGCACCACGGCGAGCGGCGGCTGACGGTAGGCCGAGAGGCCATCGGTTTCGTAGGGTTTCAGCCGCCTGGCCTCGGCGATTACGCCGTCGCCGGGCACGATACGCTGCAGGGCAGCGATGATCTCGTCGCGGCGGGCGAGGATGTCGGGCTTGGGGCGGGTGAGTGCGACCATCCCGTCAAGGTGGTCGATGAGGGCGGCGAAAGAAAGGCCCCGCGCGGAAAAGCGCGCAGGGCCGCCGCCGGCGCTCTAGCCCTGGCGGGCCTTCATCCGGGGGTTCTTCTTGTTGATGACATAGACCCGGCCCCGCCGGCGCACGACGCGGCAGTTCTTGTCGCGGGTTTTGGCAGCGCGCAGGCTGTTGCGGATCTTCATGACACGACCTTGGAAAGCGGCACCGTTCGAGGACGGGCGGGAGCGGGCCGATAGCCGCCCTGGGCCCTGTGTGTCAAGCAGACCCCGCCCGCTCAGGCCGACCGGATGGCGTGCCAGCGCATCAGCCGCACGCCCAGCCGGCGCATCAGCCGGATGCGCAGCAGCCACATCTCCGCCTCGTTGACGAACGCCGCCGCCGTATGCGCCGTCGGGCGCGGGCCCACCGCCATCGCGCGGACCGCCTCGCGCCAGCCGCCCAGCGTCTGGCTCACGTGGCGGTCCGACATGTCCTCGGCCACCCGCACATCGAAGCCGACCACCTGCAGCGCGTCGGTCACCTCGCCGGGGCGGGGCAGAAGCGGCAGCCGGTTATCCAGCCGGCACCAGGCGGCGAACTCGCGATCGGCCGTGCCGGGCGGCTGTTCGGCGACCAGCTCGGTCAGCACGATCTGGCTGCTGGCCGAGAGCGCGCCGGCCAGGCTTTCCAGCAGCGGCGCCACGGCGGCACCGCGCAGCGGTTCGAGCAGCAGCGCATGGTTGGCGCTGTGCGGTCGGAAGGCCGGCGCATGGCGGTCCCAGGCGGCCACGGTCACGCGCGACTTGCCGGGCTCGGCCGTCGCACAATTTGCCGCGGCCACCGCGCGCTGGTCGCTGTCGCATTCGAAGCTGGTGACCCAGGCGCCGAAATTGCGCGAGATGCTCTGCGCCGGGCCGCCCAGACCGCCGCCCAGCACCAGCACAGTCACGCTGGGCGAGAGGGCCAGCGGCTTGACCAGACGCAACGTCTCGCCCTCGCCGCCCGGCGTGGCGTATCCCTTGCCCCACAGCGTTTCGACCGCCGCCACCCGCGCCGGCGGCCAGCGCGGCACGCTGGGCGCCTGCGGCGGCGGCAAGGTTTCGGCCCGGTTCCAGCCCTTGATATCCACCACGCCCACGGCATTGCCCACCTGCATCGGCAATGATCCTGGCGCGGCCAGCTTACCAAAACGTTGCCCCCGGCCTATGCAGCCCGCAGCCGGCCCGCAACGGCGCCGGCCTGTCCGCGAACCGAGAAGGCGCTACGCATGGAAAAGGCCGATACCGGCACCTGGACCGGCTTTCTCGTGGTCGCCTTCGGCGTGGTCGGCCTGGTCGGCGCGTTCGCCACCTACGCGGCACAGATCCCGTTCGACCGCGCGGTGGCCCGCAGCCAGGCGCTCGACCAGGCCGTGGCCGCCTCCCACGCGCCCGATCCACGCGCCGCGCTGGAGGCGCTGCGGCCGCTGCTGGGCGAGAGCGCCGGCCGCGTGCTCGCCGGCGATGGCACGATCGAGGCACGGGCCGCCGCCGAACGCAGCCGCATGCTGACCGACCTGCACGACCAGTCGCAGGATTACGGCCTGCGCCTGCGGCTGGTGATTGCCGTGTTCACCGCGGCCGCCGCGCTGTTCGGCGCTATGGTGCTCAGCATCGTCAAGCGCCGCTAGGCGCGGCCGGAGCGCCGCAGAAAATCCGTGGCCGCGTGCCTGGACCGCGCTAGGTTGGCGCGTGAACATCCTCGCCCCACCCAAGGCGCGCCTCGCCGTCGAAGTCGTACACGATCTGGTCTGCCCGTGGTGTTATCTCGGCACGCGGCGGCTGGGCCGCACCATCGCGCGCCGGCCCGACCTGCTGGTGGACATCACGTGGCGGCCCTTCCTGCTGAACCCGGACATGCCGCGCGGCGGCATGTCGCGCACCGATTACGTGCTGCGCAAATTCGGCGGCGAGGAGCGGGCGCGGCGCATGTATGCCTCGGTGACCGAAATCGGCCGCGCCGAAGGCGTGATGTTCCGCTTCGACCGCCTGCGCCGCACGCCCTCCAGCGTGGATGCGCACCGCCTGGTGCGCTGGGCGGCCGGCTACGGGCGGGCCAACGCGGTGGTCGAAGCCGTGTTCGCCGCGCATTTCACCGACGGGCGGGACGTGGGTGACGCCGCGGTGCTGACAGCGATCGCCGCTGCCTGCGGCCTGCGGGCCGCCGCCGCGCGCAGCTTCCTCGCCAGCGGAGCGGAGACCGACAGCGTGCATGCTGAAAACCTGCGTGCGCATCGCCTGGGCATCAACGGCGTGCCGTGTTTCGTGGTCTCGGGCTGCCACGCCATTGCCGGCGCGCAGGAACCCGAGGTGATCGAGCGGCTGCTCGATGTCGCTGCCGCCGAAGCCGGCTGACCGGCGCGCGAGCCGCCGGCTCAGTCGGCCAGACCGGCCAGCCGTTCGGCGGCCTCGGCCATGTCCCGCTCGGGCCCGCAATAGCTGAAGCGGATGAAATGCCGCCCGCGCACCCGGTCGAAATCGATGCCGGGTGCGGCCGCCACGCCCGCCTCGGCCAGCATGCGCGCGCACAGGGCGGCGCTGTCGCCGGTGCGGCCAGACACGTCGGCGTAGAGGTAGAACGCGCCTTCCGCCGGCGACAGCGCGCCAAATCCCGCCGCCGGCAGCGCCGCCAGCAGATGCGCGCGCGACCGGGCATAAGCGGCCACGTTGGCGGCCAGCTCGGCATGGCAACCGAACGCCGCCTCGGCGGCCACCTGCGAGATGTGCGGCGCGGCAATGGCCATGTTCTGCGCCAGGCACTCCACCGGCCGCACCAGATCCTCCGGCAGCACCATCCAGCCGACGCGCCAGCCCGTCATGGAGAAGTATTTCGAGAAGCTGTTGATCACCACCGCGCCGGGCACGCCGGCGGCGGTCGAGAGCGCCTGGCCGTAGGTGAGGCCGTGATAGATCTCGTCGGAGATCAGCCGAACGCCGCGCTGCGTGCACCACGCCGCGATGGCGGCGAACTCGTCGGGGTGCAGCATTGTGCCTACCGGATTGCAGGGGCTGGCCAGGATCAGGCCCTGCGGCGGCGGGTCCAGCGCATCGAGCAGTGCCGGCGTGGGCTGGAACCGGTGTTCGGCCTGCGCCGGCACGATCACCGGCTGGATGCCCAGCGCGGTGAGGATGTTGACGTAGGGCGGGTAGAACGGTGCGGCCAGGGCCACCCGGTCACCCGGATCGAAGGCGGCCAGGAAGGCGAGCGGAAACGCGCCCGATGCGCCGGTGGTGACCGCGATGCGGCTGCGCGGGATGGCCAGGCCGTACCAGTCCTGGATATGCGCGGCGATGGCCTCGCGCAGCGACGGCAGGCCGAGCGCCTCGGTGTAGCCCAGCGCGTGGCCCGAACGCAGCGCGGCGATGGCCGCGGCGGCGGCACCCGCAGGCGCGCCGGTGGCGGGCTGCCCCACTTCCATGTGGATCACCTGCGGCGTGCCCGGTGGGGCGGCGGCCTGCTGGCGGTTGGCCGCCGCAATCACGTCCATCACGTGGAAAGGCGGCACGTTGGCCGCGCGGCCAACCTTGAGCGTGCGGCTGGCGCCCGGCATGACTGCCCGGCGCCCTAGCTGCCGCCTGCCGAGAGGCCGGCATTGCGCGGGTCGGCACTGAACCGGCAGCTGGCATCATTGCCGGGCACGTATTGCGGGCAGCCGATGGCGTTGGCCCGGCCGGGATCGGGCACCGGCACGTGCGGGGGCAGGTCGCCCACGATGGCCTGGCCGATGGCGATGGCGCCGGCCACCGCGGCGGCATTCTGGCCGGAAGCGCCGGCCGCGGCCCGGAAGGCGTCGTGCGCGCTGTTCCAGGCTACCGCGGCGGTCAGCAGGGCGGCGGGCTTCACCGCCGGCGAGGCGCCGAGCAGGATGCCCAGGCCCGGTGCCGTGCGGCCGGTGCCGAACAGGTTCTCCATTGTGATCGCGCAGGCCACGGCGCCTCCGCGGCGGTCGAGCACCGCGAAGCTGGTCGACGCGGGCAGCGCCGGCAGGGTGCCCCCCGCGGCAGGCCCGCCGCGCAGCAGCGCCAGCGGATCGTTGCCGGCCGCGCCGGACCGCCAGGCGGCCACGGTCGCGATCGAGGCATCGGCCATGGTCTGCGTCACCCGGCCGGAGCGTGCGTAGTCGAGATAGGCCGCCGCCGCTCCCAGCCCGCCATCGGCCGGCGGCGGCAGGAAGGCGATCTGGTCCTCGCCGGCGCGGATCACGATCGGGTTGGCCAGCAACGGCGCGCTGCGCCGCAAATCGGCCAGGGCCACCGGCCCGCCGGCCATGCGGCTGGCCTCGGCGAAGCGCTGCGCCAGCAGGCCCTGATACAGATCGCCCACGCCGACGGTGGCCAGCTGCTGCAGCGTGGCGGACAGGTCGGCCTGTACCAGCAGGCCGCCTTCGCCCAATGGCTGGCCGCCCGGGGCCAGGATCGCCGCGGTAACCGGGTCGCCCAGCAGCGGCCCCTGCACCTGGGCGATGTCGCGGCCCAGGGCGCGGGAGATGGCGAAGCCGTTGGCCGCAGCCTGGCGCGCCGGTGCGACCAGCTGGCCGAAGGGCCGCGAGCCGTATTGCGCGGCCAGCAGATAGAGCCCGCGCGCCAGCATGGGCACCGCGGCCGGGCGGTCGCCGGCATTGGTGGCCGGCGCGCGGGGCGTGAACATGATCGCCTGCGGCACGCCGTGGCCGGGCGCGCCGGCACCGGGCTGGTAGGCGATGCACGCGCCGCCGGCCCCCAGCGATGCGCGCGACGGCAGCGTGGCCGACAGCATGAAGCCGAGCGTGACCGCGGCATCGGCCGCGTTGCCGCCGGTGGCCAGCACCTCGCGCGCGGCCAGCGCGGCCAGCGGCTCGTCGGCCACCACGCCGCCGATGAAGCCGCGCAAATGCTCGCCCGGCTCGAGCGGGCCGCCCAGGATCGACTTGCTGACGCTGTGGACCGTGCTGTGCACCGTCTCGCACCCGCCATTGAGCAGGCACGCACCCAAGGCCAGAACCAGTCTCTGCCGTGTCCGGCCGCCCACGCATGTGCTCACCGGTGCAACAACCCCGTCCTGTTCCCAGAGTGTGGTGCCATAACCGCCTTCCTTGGGCGGGGCAACCGGAGGTGCGCATGGCGGGCCGCAGCCTCGTCACACCCCCGACGCGGTGCTACGCCTGCCTCCCGTCACAGCTTCGGAACCTGCCATGCGCCGCGCCACCCTGTCTGCTGCCCCCCTGCTCGCGGCCTGCCTGCTGTCGGCCGGCCTGCTGACCGCCGGCACGGCGCCGGCCAGGGCCGCGGACGCGCCGGCGTTCAGCGCCGACCAGCGCAGCCAGATCATTCAGATCGTGCGCGATGCGCTGAAGGCCGACCCTTCCATCCTGCGCGACGCGGTGATGGCGCTGCGCGCCGATACCGAAGCGCGCGACACCGCCGAGCAGAAGAACCGCCTGGCCGCCGCTGCCGGCGCGCTGACCGCCAACCCGGCCGATCCCGTCGCCGGCAACCCCAAGGGCGATGTCACCCTGGTGGAGTTCTACGATCCGCGCTGCCCGTATTGCCGCCGCATGCTGCCGGCCATCCAGGCGCTGCTGAAGAAGGATCCGGGCCTGCGCCTGGTGTACAAGGACATCCCGGTGCTCGGCCCGGCCAGCGTGCTGGAAACCCGCGCCATCCTCGCCGCTCAGCGCCAGGGCGGCTACGAGAAGATGCAATCCGCCCTGATGCGCAACCCCGCCCAGCCGGACGAGGCGATGATCCGCGAGACGGCGCGCGGCCTGGGCCTGGATCCGGCCAGGCTGGTGGCCGACATGAACGGTGCGGCGGTGACGCACCAGATCGACGCCAACCTGGCGCTGGCGCGCGGGCTGAAGGTGGAGGGCACGCCCGTCTGGATCGTGGGCGAGGAGTTCATCCCCGGCGCGGTGGACGAGGCGGCGCTGGAAGCCGCCGTGCAGGCGGCGCGCCACAAGGGCTGAGGAGTCCGCGTTCGGCGCCGGCCTGACGCGGTCGGCGGCCGTCAGCGCTCAGTGCACGCTTACGCTCACGGTCCGCACCGTGGCCGCCTGATCCAGCCGCACCGCCTGCTCCACTTGGCCAGGCTCGGCGCCATCATCGACGATCGCCTGGGCCACCTCGCGGCCGGCGGCGGTCGCCGTCTCGGGCGGGTCGGTGGCGGGCACCAGGCTGGTCACCGTGAACAGCACGTCGCGCTTGCGGGCCAGCGCCTTGCCTACCGCCGCAGCCAGCCTGTCGCGGTAATCCGGCTCCGGCGTGGTGTAGCGGATGGTGAGCAGCGCGGGCGGGGGTGGCGGGGCCGGTGGCGGCAGCCTGGGGGCGGGCGGCTGGCCGGCCGCGGCGTCGAAATCGCGCTGATCCACGAGATGGCAGCCCGGCAGCGTCGCCGCGAGGCACAGGCAGAGGACAAGGAGGCGGGCATGCATACGCCCAAGCGTTGCAGACCCGCCTGGCCGCTGCAACACTCGGCCGATGCCGGAGACGCTGGACGACCCGTTCGACGACGCCGCATCCGAGGCGACGGCAACCGGGTATGGCGGCGGCACGGTCGGCCTGCTGGCGCGCAGCCTGTGCAGTGCTGCCGCCGGCCAGGGCAGCGGCCTGTGCCTGGCTGCGGCCCAACTGGCCGCCCAGATGCTGCGCACCGATGCCGCCGACCCGCATTGGCCCGACCGCGACCGCATCGCCGCCGAACCCGCGCTGGCCGGCTTCGCCGCGGCGTTGGAGCGCCTGTCCGGCGCGCAGGGGCTGTGCACCGTGCTGCGCCCCGCGGTGGGCGGCGGCGTGGGGCTGGCGCTGGCCGAACGCATGCTGGCCGCGCGCTTCGGGCGCTCGCTGGTCGATCACCGCAGCTGGGTGTTCTGCACCGCCGCCACGCTGGCCACCGGCGCGGTGCAGGAGGCCGCCTGGCTCGCCGGCGCCTGGCGGCTGGGCCGGCTGACGGTGCTGGCCGAAGCGGCGGCGGCGCCGGTGGCAGGCCTGGCCGGCTTCGCCGCCAATGGCTGGGCGGTGCGGCATGCGCAGGCCGATGATGCCGCCGAGGTGGCCTCCGCGCTGTCGGCGGCGCTGCGGTCGGTCAAACCGACGCTGATCCTGTGCGAGGGCCCGGGCGTGGCCCCCGCCTCGGTCAGCCTCGCCCGCCCTGGCGAGGATGGCGCGGCAGCCTGGGCGGCCGCTGCGTGCCGGCTGGCAGGCGTGCGGCGCGGCTGGCTGAAGCGCCTGGCGCGGCATGCCGGGCGGCAGGATTTCGAGCGCGCGATGGCCGGCCGACCGCATGGCCGCTGGCACGCCCCGCTCTCCGAGCCCGAGAGCCTGCTGCCGGCCGGAAGCAGCACGGTCGGCACGGCGCAGACGGTGCGGACGGCCATCGCCGCGCTGGCCGCCACCATGCCGGATCTGGCCCTGCTGCCCGGGGCTGACGGCTGGCGCCAGCCGTCCGGCCAGGCCGAGCCGCCGGTCGCCAGCGCCGCGGCGGCGGGCCGCCTGGCGGCCGGCATGGGCGCCGCGCTGTGCGGCGTGGCGCTGCATGGCGGGCTGGTGGCGATCGGCGTGCAGGACGCAGCCGGTGCCGACGATCTTCTGCCGGCCCTGCGCGCCGCGGCGGCGGCGGACACCCGGCTGGTGCAGATCCTGATCGAGCCGCCGCAGCCGGAAGCCGAACAGCCGCTGGCCGCGTTGCGGGCGATGGCCAATCTGGCGGTGTTCCGCCCCGCCGACGCCTCCGAAGCCATCGAGTGCCTGGAACTGGCGCTGCGCCAGCTGGATGGGCCCAGCGTGCTGCTGCTGAGCGACGCCACGCGGCGGCCCTTGGCCGATCGGCCCGCCCGCACCCGCTCGGCGCGCGGCGGCTATGTGGTGGCCGAGGCGGAGGGCGTGCGGGCCGTAACGCTGATCGCCAGCGGCACGGAGCTGGAGCCGATGCTGCTCGCCTGCCGGCTGCTGGCCGCGCGCGGCCTGCCGGCCGCCGCCGTGGCGCTGCCCTGCTGGGGGCTGTTCGCCCGCCAGGATGCGGCGTGGCGCAGCCAGGTGTTGGGCAACGCGCCGCGCGTGGCGTGCGAACCGGGCGCGGGCTTCGGGTGGGAGCGCTGGCTGGGGCCGCGCGGCCTGTTCCTGCCCGCCGGCGCCGCGCCGGCCGCCATCGCCGACGCGGTGGCCCGCCATCTGGGCGCCGCACCCATGCGGGCCGCGATCTAGACACGGCGTGCGGCTTTCTAGAAAACCGCGTGAAACACCGCCGTCGCCGAAACGCTACGGCCGGCAGCGGCAGCACGTGGGCGCGTCGGGTCTATTCTGGGAGAGACGGGACAAATGGCAGTCAAAGTCGCGATCAACGGGTTCGGCCGCATCGGCCGGCTGGTGCTGCGCGCCATGGTGCAGAGCGGCCGAACCGACGTCGAATGCGTCGCGATCAACGATCTGGGCAGCGTCGAAGCCAACGCCCACCTGTTCCGCTACGACAGCGTGCACGGCCGCTTCCCCGGCACCGTCAGCGTGGACGGCGATACCATCACCATCCGCCACCAGGGCCGCACATGGGGCCCGATCAAAGTCTCGGCCGAGCGCGATCCCGCCCGCGTGCCGTACCAGGGCGTGGACGTGGCGATGGAGTGCACCGGGCTGTTCACCAGCAAGGCCGCCGCCTCGGCGCTGCTCACCGCCGGCGCGCGCCGCGTGCTGGTCTCCGCCCCGGCCGATGGGGTGGACGCCACCATCGTGATGGGCGTGAACCAGGCCGCGCTGAAGGCCGACATGACGGTGGTCAGCAACGCCTCGTGCACCACCAACTGCCTCGCCCCGATGGCCAAGGTGCTGCACGAAGCCTACGGCATCGAGCGCGGCTACATGGTGACCATCCACAGCTACACCGGTGACCAGAAGACGGTGGATACGCTGCACAAGGACCTGCATCGCGCCCGCGCGGCCGCGATGTCGATGATCCCCACCAGCACCGGAGCGGCCAAGGCGCTGGGCCTGGTGCTGCCGGAGTTGGCCGGCAAGCTGGACGGCACCTCCATCCGCGTGCCCACGCCGAACGTCTCGCTGGTGTCGCTGGACGCCAATCTGGCCAAGCCGGCCGATGTCGCCGCCATCAACGCGCTGTTCGCCGCCGCCGCCGCGGGCCCCATGGCCGGCATCCTCGACTACAACGCGGAAAAGCTGGTCAGCACCGACTTCATCGGCATACCCGCCAGCTGCACCTTCGATGCGACGCAGACGGCGATCGTGGATGGCGGCAAGCTGGTGCGCGTGGCCGGCTGGTACGACAACGAATGGGGTTTCTCCTCGCGCATGGCGGATACGGCGGCGCTCTGGGGCAGCATGAACTAGGCGGCCGCCCTCCGGCCCACACACCGCTCTCAGGACGAAACCATGTTCAAGACGATCGACGGCATCGATGTGGCCAACAAGCGCGTGCTGCTGCGCGCCGACCTCAACGTGCCGGTGCGCGATGGCCGCATCACCGACCTGACCCGCATCGAGCGGCTGTCGCCCACCATCCGGGAACTGGCCGAGGCCGGGGCACGCGTGATCGTGGTCAGCCATTTCGACCGGCCAGGTGGCCAGCGTGTAGAGACGATGTCCTTGCGCCCGGTCTCGGCCGCGTTGCGCGACGTGCTGGGCCGCGACGTGTTCTTCGCCGATGATTGCGTAGGCCCGGTGGCCGAGGACGCGGTGGGCCGGCTCGAGCCCGGCCAGGTGCTGGTGCTGGAAAACACGCGCTTCCATGCCGGCGAGGAGGCCAACGACCCGGCGATGGCGCGCGCGCTGGCGGGGCTGGCCGATATCTACGTCAACGACGCGTTCTCGGCCGCCCACCGCGCGCACGCCAGCACCGAAGGCGTGGCCCGCCATCTGCCCAGCCACGCCGGACGGCTGATGCAGCGCGAGCTCGAAGCGCTGACCGCCGCACTCGACCACCCCGAGCGGCCGGTGGGTGCGATCGTCGGCGGTGCCAAAGTCTCGACCAAGCTGGCGCTGCTGGGCAACATGATGGGCCGTGTGGACGTGCTGGTGATCGGCGGCGCCATGGCCAACACCTTCCTCGCAGCGCAAGGCGTGGGCGTCGGCCGCTCCCTGCAGGAGCCGGACATGCACGAGACCGCGCGCGACATCCTGGCACAGGCGCGTGCTTCGGGCTGCGAGATCATCCTGCCCGTTGATGCCGTCACCGCCACCGAATTCCGTGCCGATCCGCCGACGCGCATCGTGGCCATCGATGCGGTGCCGGGGGATGCGATGATCCTCGACGTGGGCCCGCGCACGCTCGACCTGCTGCGCGCCAAGTTGCCCAGCCTGCGCACGCTGGTGTGGAACGGCCCGCTCGGCGCCTTCGAGACGCCGCCCTTCGAGGCCTCCACCATGGCGCTGGCCCATGCGGTGGCCGAGGCGACGCAGGCGGGCCACCTGCGCTCGGTGGCCGGCGGCGGCGATACCGTGGCCGCGCTGCGCCAGGCGGGCGTGATCGACCGGATCAGCTATGTCTCGACGGCCGGCGGCGCGTTCCTGGAATGGCTGGAAGGCAAGATGCTGCCCGGCATTCAGGCGCTGCAATCGCTTGAAGGCATCGTGCTGCCGGGCTAGATCGCGCTGCATCATCCCGCCTGAAACACTTATCACTTTTTTCATTTTTGATTGATCGGGCAGGGGAACCGCCGCATGGTTCGCGGATGGAAGCCCCTCTCTCACGTTTTCGTCAGTTGCGGCCAGCGCGCTATGCGGCCGTGATCGGCATTGCCGTGCTGCTCGGCGCGGCGGACCACGACAACATGCACGTGCAGATCGGCGATATCGGCCCGCTCGCCCAGCCGGAAGCCGCACCCGCCCGGGCGCTGACCTTCCACAACACGATCTACCAGGCGGCCCCGGTGCCCGACGAGGATGTGGAGGCGCCCCGCGGCTCGGTCCGCGCGCAGGCCCAGCTCTCGCCCAAGTTCATCTCTCCGAATCTGCTGTACGAAGGCGACGGCTACGCCTTCGCCTCCAGCCAGCAGGGCGCCATCGAGCGGCGCAAATCGGCCGCCGCCGGGTTGGGGCTCAGCGTTCCCGTCGAGCAGTAGCCGCCCGCTTCACACCCGTTCGCTGACGGCGATGGCCACCTTGCAGCCCGCCTTGATGATGCCGGCCAGCACGCGGTAGCCGGGCGTCAGCTCCGCCTCGTGCTCCAGGCCGATGTCGCGATGCTCCAGCTCCTCGGCGCGGAACGCCTCGATCGTTTGGCGCAGTTCCGGCTCTTCCTCGCCCAGATCGGTCACCTGCGCGCGGTAATGCTCGTCGATGGCCTCCTCGACGGCCACCGTGCAGGCCATGGCGGCGCGCTCGCCCAGCGCCGCGGTGGCAGCCCCTAGCGCATAGCCGGCCAGGTGCCACAGCGGCAGCAGCGCGGTCGGCCGCACGCGGCGCTCGGCGATCAGCCGTGTGAAGGTGTCGAGATGGTGCTGCTCCTGCGCCTGCATGTGGCGCAGGATGTCGCCCTTGTCGCCGCCGCCCAGCACGGAGAGCTGGCCGGCATAGATGCGCTGGGCGCCGTATTCGCCGGCATGGTCCACCCGCACGATGCGTTCGAGGCGGGTGCGGGATGGCGTGTCGCCGGGTAGGCTCATGGGCGTGTGCTCCTGCTACGCGCGAGGAACATGGCCAGTCCGGCCGAGACCGCCAGGGCGTAGGCCAGCCCCATTTGCGTGACCGAGACCGGCAGGCCGGGAATCAGGAAGTCCGGATCCTCGCACGGCTTGGCGGGGCGCGACGGCATGGCGGCCAGGCGCTCGGCCGCGGTCAGGCCGCGCAGATCGGGCGCGGTGCATTCCGGCAGCGGGTCCGGCCACCAATGCTGCTCCACGCCCACATGGGTGAACGACAATCCGGCGCCGACGAGCAGCACCGGCACCACCAGCCACAGCACCACCCGCGCGCTGCGGCGGGGCAGCAGCACCGCGAGCAGAGCGAGCGCGGCACCCGCCCGGTATGGCCAGCGCTCCAGCAGGCAGAAGGCGCAGGGCACCAGGCCGAGGAAGCGCTCGCCGCCGAACGCCACAGCGAGCGCGCCGGCGCAGGCCGCCAGCACGGCCAGGGCCGCCCAGCGAAGCCGCCCGCTGCCCCCGCGCGTCAGGGTGCCCAGTGCGGTTCCACCCAGACGCCGCCCTGCCAATGGCCCGGCACGAAGCGGGCATAGCCCGGCTGCACCAGGATCCAGTGGCGCGGCACCCAGGTGTAGCGCGCCAGGCGCGGGCGCCACTGCCAATGGCCGGGCTCCAGCACGTAGCGCTCGGCCGGGCCGGGCGGCGGCGGCGGCCCGCCGATTTCGGGCGGCGGCGCCGGGAAGGCCGGCTGCGCTGCGGCGGGCAGGCAGGCGCCCGCGGCAATCAAAGCCAGGGCCACGGCGGCGGATCGGTGCAGGGTCATGGGCATCCTTTCGAGGGCACGATCGGGTCGGCCGCCATTCTCACGGCGGCGGCCGTTACGGCGCTGCTTCCGCGGCATGAAGGAACAGAGAGGCAGGCCGGCGACCGGGCAGCCTGCGTCAGATATCGGCGTAGACATGCGTCTCGGCGGCACCGCCGGGGTGGGTGACGGCGCCGAGATGGGCCGGGCCCACCAATTGCGCGAATTTCCAGATGGCGCCGCTCTGGTAATCCGTCGGGCGCGGCCGCCATTCGGCACGGCGGGCCGCCCACTCGGCCTCGGTCAGCTGCGCGTCGATGCTGCCGGCAGCGGCATCGAGCACGATGCGGTCGCCGTTCCGCAGCAGGGCGATCGGGCCGCCGAGCGCCGCCTCCGGCCCCACATGGCCGACGCAGAAGCCGCGTGTGGCGCCGGAGAAGCGGCCATCGGTGATCAGCGCCACCTGCTCGCCCATGCCCTGGCCGTAGATCGCCGCCGTGGTCGAGAGCATCTCGCGCATGCCGGGGCCACCGCGCGGGCCTTCGTAGCGGATGACGAGCACGTCGCCGGCTTTGTAGGCGCGCGCCTGCACGGCGGCGAAGGCCTCCTCCTCGCTATCGAAGCACAAGGCCGTGCCCTCGAAACGCTGGTTGTGCAGGCCGGCCACCTTCACGATCGCGCCCTCGGGCGCCAGGTTGCCGCGCAGGCCGACCACGCCGCCGGTGGGCGTGATGGCGCGTGAGACCGGGTAGATCACGTCCTGGTCCTCGGGGAAGGCCACGCCTTCGAGGTTCTCGGCCAGCGTGCGGCCGGTCACCGTCAGGCAGTCGCCGTGCAGCAGCCCGGCATCGAGCAGCGCGCGCAGGATCACCGGCACGCCGCCTACGCGGTGGACGTCCAGCGCCACGTATTTACCGCCCGGCTTGAGGTCGGCGATGTAGGGCGTGCGGCGCATGATGGCGGCGACGTCGTCCATGGTGAAGACGATCCCCGCCTCGTGCGCCATGGCGGGCAGATGCAGGGCGGCGTTGGTGGAGCCGCCGGTGGCCCCCACCACCACGGCCGCGTTCTCGAAGGCGCGGCGGGTGGCGATGTCGCGCGGGCGGATGCGGCGGGCGACCAGCGCCATCACCGCGCGCCCGCTCTCGACGGCCCAGGCGTCGCGTTCCTCGTACGGCGCCGGCGCACCGGCCGAGCCGGGCAAGGCCAGCCCGATCGCCTCGCTGACCATGGCCATGGTGTTGGCGGTGAACTGGCCGCCGCAGGCGCCGGCCGAGGGGCAGGCCACGCATTCCAATTCGTGCAGGTCCGCCTCGCTCATGGTGCCGGCGGCATGCCGGCCCACCGCCTCGAACACGTCCACCACCGTCACGTCGCGGCCCTGGAAGCGGCCCGGCAGGATCGAGCCGCCATACATGAACACGCTGGGCACGTTCAGGCGCAGCATGGCCATCATCATGCCGGGCAGGCTCTTGTCGCAGCCGGCCAGCCCCACCAGCGCGTCGTAGCGTGGCCGCGCATGGTCAGCTCCACGGAATCGGCGATCACGTCGCGCGACACCAGCGAGGATTTCATGCCCTGGTGGCCCATGGCGATGCCGTCGGTGACCGTGATGGTGGTGAACTCGCGCGGCGTGCCGCCTTCCGCCTGGACGCCGCTTTTCACCGATTGCGCCTGGCGGGAGAGCGCGATGTTGCACGGCGCCGCCTCGTTCCAGCAGGTCGCGACACCCACGAAAGGCTGGGCGATCTGCGCCTCGCTCAGCCCCATGGCGTGGTAGTAGCTGCGGTGCGGGGCACGGCCGGCGCCCTCGGTCACGTGGCGGGACGGCAGGCGGGACTTGTCCCAGATACGATCGGCCATGCGGGCTCCGTCGGCGGCTGCGTGTGTGCGCCCCTTGTGGGCCGCGGCCGCCGCGCGCGCTAGGGGGCGCGCCCTGCCGCGGGCCGCAGCATGGACCAGTTGCGCAGCCGGCCGCGCACCAGCCAGCTGCCCGTCACTGCAAAGCCGAGCGAACGGTAGAAGCCGAGATTCTTCTCCGTTGCCGTTTCCAGATAGGCCGCCACGCCGTCGCGGTCGGCCAAAGCCAGCCCGGCCCGCACAGCCAGGCCGCCATGGCCCCTGCCCTGCGCTTCCGGCGTGCAGCCGACCATGTGCAGGTACCAGTGCGGCTCGGCCGGGTGGTTGGCGTCGCTGGCGGCACTGTAGGCCAAGGCGCGGCCGAGGCCCGGGCCCAGCGCGTGCAGCAGGGCCGGAAAGCTGCGCAGCACTTCCAGCATGGAGGCGTGCGGGCTGCCCGGCGCCCGCCACAGCGAGACGGCCTCCTGCCCAGGGCTGGCCAGGCAGGCGCCGTGTGGAACGTCGCTGTCGTAGAGCAGCGCGATCAGCCGCGGCAGGCGCAGGCGGCGCGCGGCGGGGTCCGGGCAGATGAACGCCATGGCGGGATCGTCCTGGAACGCCGCGGCGAGCACGGCGGCGGCCTGGGCGCGGGGCATGGCAGGCGATGGGAGCGGGGGCGGCATCAGGCCGTCCCGGCCGGCGGTGGCAGGATGGTCGCCGGGTCGCTGCTTCGTCCGCGCATGTCCGCCTCGCTCCTCGCCGGCCGGCCGGCGCGGCGCATGTTACGCGGGTTTGCGCGCCGGCGGCACAGGCTCGAACGCGATGATGCACGCCACCAGCGTGGCGCCCAGCGGGCGCGGCCGGCGCGTCAGGCGGTCGGCGTGCACGTAGGTAGCCTGGCCGCTGAACAGCAGGGCCGTGTCGCGGCGGATTTCGAAGCCGATGCGCAGGCTGGTGGTGCCGAACTGCTCGGTGCGGATGCCGATATCCAGCTCGTCGTCGTAGCGCGCGGCATCGTGGAAGGTCTGGCTCGCGGCCACCATGAACACGTCGGCGCCCTCGGCGGTGAGCGCATCCGGATAGGGCAGGCCGATCGCGCGCCAATACTCGGTGAGGCCCACGTCCACATAGGCCATGTAATGCGGATTGAAGACGATGCCCTGCATGTCGCACTCGCCCCAGCGGACGCGCAGGCGGTGGGTGAACAAACTCAGGCCGCCGCTGCGTGGCGCAGATTGGGCCCCAGCGGGAAGATCTCCTCGTCACGCACGATTCCCTCGAAGGTCGGGCGCGCGAAGTAGAAGCCCTGCATGAAGCGCACGCCGGCGGCGTAGGCGGCGGCCACCTCGGCGGCGCGCTCCACGCCCTCGGCTACGATCTTCATTCCCACCTCACCGGCCAGCTGCACCATGCTGCGGATGATGGCGAGCCGGGTGGCATCCTGATCGCAATCCCGGATCAAGGCACGGTCGAGCTTGACGATATCCGGCTTGAGGTCGGCCAGGCGCGTGAGGCCCGAATAGCCGGTGGCGAAATCGTCGAGCGCGATCTGGAAGCCCTGGCGCCGGTATTCGGCGATGATGCGCAGCAGATGCGGCGTGTCGGCGATGTCCTCGGTCTCCACAATCTCGAACGTCAGCCGGCGCGGATCGAAGCCGGTGCGCTGCGCTGCCTCCAGCGTGGCGCGGATGCAGGCGCGGGGTTCATAGACGGCGTTGGGCAGGAAATTGATGTTGAGCTGGCACGGCACGCCCAGCCGGGCCGCGAGCTCGATGGCGCGCACGCGGCAGGCCTGGTCGAAGGCATAGCGGTTCTGCGCGTTGACCTGCGCCAGGATGGTGCCCGCGCCCTCCTCGCCCGGCCCGCGCACCAACGCCTCGTAGGCGACGATGCGCTGCAGCTGCAGATCGACGATCGGCTGGAAGGCCATGGTGAAGGGCGGCAGCGCCGCCGTTGACTGGCATCCCTGGCAATGTTGCCGATCGCCGCTCATGCACGTGGCTCGCTTCCTTTGACGGGCAGCATGATACGGCCACGGCCGTTACGCCAGCGTTAACGTCAACCAGCCCCCATACGGTTGCGTGCCGCCCGGGCAGCGTCAGGCCGCCTCGCGCTCGCTTTCCTGGCCGCCGAACAGGAACTCGATGTCGCCGGAATCGAGCGCGCTCATGTCGCCCCCTTCGTTCTCCTCGCCGTCGCCCTCGCTAAACGCGATGGCCGCCAGTTCCGCCTTGCGCGCCTGCAGCTCCAGAATGCGCTCCTCCACCGTGCCGGCGGCGATCAGCTTGTAGACGAACACCGATTTGGTCTGGCCGATGCGGTGCGCCCGGTCGGAGGCCTGGTCTTCCACCGCCGGGTTCCACCACGGGTCGTAGTGGATGACGGTGTCGGCGCTGGTCAGGTTCAGGCCGCGGCCGCCGGCTTTCAGGCTGATCAGGAACAGCGGCACCTCGCCGGCCTCGAAGCTGCGCACCGGCTCGGCGCGGTCGGCGGTGTCGCCGCGCAGTTCGACGAACGCCATGCCTGCCTCGCGCAGGCGCGGCTTGATCAGGTCGAGCATGGAGGTGAACTGGCTGAACAGCAGGATGCGCCGGCCTTCCGGCACCATCTCGCTGATCATCTCCATCAGATCGTCGAGCTTGCTGGAACTCTCGATCTCGCGCGCCGAGCGCAGTTTCACCAGCCGCGGATCGCAGCAGGCCTGGCGCAGCTTCAGCAGCGCGTCGAGCACCACGATCCGGCTTTGCGCCAGGCTGCGTTCGGCCACCTGCTCGCGCACCTTCTCGTACATCGTCACGCGGATCGTCTCATACAGCTCGCGCTGGTCCGGGGCGAGCGTGATGCGGCGCAGGATCGTGTGCTTGGGCGGCAGTTCGGTGGCCACCTCGCTCTTCTTGCGCCGCATGATGAAGGGGCGGATCCGGCGCACCAGCTGCACGCGGCGCAGCTGGTCGCCGCCCTTCTCGATGGGCGTGCGGAAGCGCTTGGAAAAGCCGCGCCGGTCCCCCAGCAGGCCGGGCATCAGGAAGGCGAACTGCGACCACAGCTCCTCGAGATTGTTCTCGATCGGCGTGCCCGACAGGCAGATGCGCTGGCGTGCATCGAGCTGGCAGACGGCGCGCGTGGCCTTAGCATCCGGTGTCTTGATCGCCTGCGCCTCGTCGAGAACGATGATGTGCCAATCACGCTCCTTCATCTCCAGCACGTCGCGCGTCAGCACCGTGTAGGTGGTCACCACCACGTCGGTGCGGTCCAGCGTCTCGCGCTTGCGATGACGGTCCAGCCCGTGCAGCACGGTCACCCGCAACGAGGGCGCGAACTTTTCCAGTTCGGAGACCCAGTTGGAGATGAGGCTGGTGGGCACCACGATCAGCGCGGGATGCTGCATGCGGCCGCTGGCGTGCTCGACGGTGAGGTGGGCGATGGTTTGTGCGGTCTTGCCGAGCCCCATGTCGTCGGCCAGGAAGGCGCCGAGCGAACTGGCCATCAGATGCTGCAGCCAGTCCACACCCTGCTGCTGGTAAGGGCGCAGCTCGCCACGGAACTCCGGCGGCACATCCACGTGCGGAATGGTCGCCTCGCCGCGGAACCGTTCGGTGTAGGCGTGGATGCGGCCGGCATCCTGCCAGCGCGTGAGCAGCAGCTGCTCGAGCTCGACGACGGTCGCCGCCTCCGCATCGGGCAGCACAATCATGTCCTCGCGGATCTCGGCGGCCTCGATCAGGTCGCCCATGATGGCCAGCATGCGGCCGATGCGGTCGGCGGGCAGCTTGACCACGCGGCCGTCTTCCAGCGTGGTGATCAGGTCGGGCCCCACGATCTGGGCGGTCTCCATGCCGCCGCGGGCCAACAGGTTGCTCAGCACCGGCAGCAGCGCGATGCGCACGCCGTCGATCTCGATGCCGAAATCCATCGAGAAGCTGCCCGGGGTTTCGGGCGTCACCGCCACGTCGCGGATCTTGAGATCCCACTCGCCCACGCGCTCGGCCATGCGGGGGCCGAAATCCTTGTCGATCAGGCTGCGAAAGCCCAGCGATTGCAGCGCCGGCACGCGCTCGGCCACGAAATGGTGCCAGCGCTCGCCGGCATCGGCGCCGCGGAAGACGAACACGCGGCGGCCGCGGGCGGATTTGCCGTCGCCCACGCGCATCTGCGTGAAACCGTCCTGACGCAAGGTTTCCAGTGCCGCGGCTTCGGCTTCGAGGTTGCGGCGGACGAAGCTGGGGCCGCCAGGCCCGTCCACGCGCACGAACTGGCGCTCGTCATCGCCGTCGCTCAGCGTGCCGCCATAGTCGAAATCCAGGATCAGCGCGTCCATCAGCACCAGCCGGCCGAAATCGTCGGGCGCCCGCATGCGCTGCATGCGCATCACCGGCGTCACCGGCCGCTCGACGATGGCGCGCTCGCTTTCGGTGGCGATCAGTGTGGAGACGCCGCGCTGGCGGCCGAGCCGCGGGCGGATGGTGATCGGCGGCGGGGGCGCCGGGCGCTTCTGCCGCAGCTTCACGCGGCCCACAGCACCGGTAGCCGCATCCACGTACCACGGCCCGGTATCGCCCAGCAGGATAGCCGAGCGGGCCGGCAGGCGCGGCGGCGAGTCCGCCTCGAAAACGCGCTCCTCGCCCGCGACCAGGCGCTTGCCGGTGGCCGACCAGCGCGCGTTTTCCACCCGCAGCAGCGCGGTCACCAAGGGCGCCACCAGGGTGGCCGGCACGCCGGTGCGCGCGGCCGCACCGCCGCCCAGCAGATGTGCCAGTGCGATGGCCGGCTCGCTGGCGGTGGCCTCGGCGATGATGCGGGCGGGGTTGGTGGCCTCCACCCGCGCCGTGCGTTCGCCCACCAGGCTGAACGAGACGAAGCAGGAATCGGGCGGCATGCCGGGCTCGAGATTGACCAGCAGGCGCTGGCGCTCCGGCGCCGGGGCGGCGGCGAGGTTTTCCAGGAACGTCGCCTGTTCGGCGCGGCGCAGCGCCGGGAAGCGGTCGAGCGCGGCGAACGCGGTGGCGGCCAGATGCGGGCAGTTGACCAGCCGGCAGGTGCAGCGGTTTTCGAACACCACCCGGCGGCCCATCGCGGCCGGCGTGATCTTGGCCGTGCGGCGCACGCCCTTGTCCTCGACCGTGCCGGTAATCGTCTCGCCATCGAGCGCCACCTGCACGGCGCCGATCAGCACCAGGCTGCGGCCACGCGTGAGTGCGCGGACCTCGAAGATGCGGCCGAGGTCTTCGGAGGAGAACGGGACGGGCAATGCGTCGGCTCAACTTCAGTGGGCCGGGTGTATTGAGGCTTTGCCGGCACGACTGCAACCGCCTGGGCGCAACGTTGGCTTCCTTTCTGCTGCACCGCACTCTAAGCCGACGCCATGAGCCTCCTCATCGTCTCCGGCGTGACCCTCCGCATGGGCGGCCGCACCCTGCTGGAAGGTGCAGACCTGACGGTGGATGCCGGGCGGCGGATCGGGCTGGTGGGGCGCAACGGCGCGGGCAAATCCACCCTGCTGAAGGCGATCTCCGGCGACCTGGCCGTCGATGGCGGCGAGATCCGGCTGGCGAGCCGGGCCCGCATGGCCCAGGTGCGGCAGACTGCGCCCAGCGGGCCGCAGAGCCTGCTGGACACGGTGCTGACCGGCGACCCCGAGCGCCTGGCGCTGCTGGCCGAAGCCGAAGCGGCCGAACAGGGCAACGTGGCGCCGGACCGGGTGGCGGCCGTGTGGGAGCGGCTGGGGGCCATCGACGCCGATTCGGCGCCGGCGCGGGCGGCCACCATTCTGGCGGGGCTGGGCTTCGATGCCGAGACGCAGCTGCGGCCGGTGGATTCCTTCTCCGGCGGCTGGCGCATGCGCGTGGCGCTGGCCACCGTGCTGTTCAGCAACCCGGATCTGCTGCTGCTCGACGAGCCGACCAACCACCTCGATCTGGAAGCCACGCTGTGGCTGGAAGCGTGGCTGGCGAAATTCGCCGGTGCCGCTTTGGTGGTCAGCCACGATCAGGGGCTGCTGAACCGCTGCGTGCAGGCGATCGCGCATCTGGACCAGCGCCGGCTGAACGTGACGCCGGGCGGCTACGACGAATTCGTGCGCATCCGCACCGAGCAGGCGATGCTGCAGGCCAAGGCGGCGGTGAAGATCGCCGCCCAGCGCGCGCACATGCAGGCCTTCGTGGACCGCTTCCGCGCCTCGGCCAGCAAGGCGCGCCAGGCGCAGAGCCGCATCAAGGCGCTGGAGAAGATGCCGGCCATCGAGAGCGTGATCGAGGACGCCGCCACCCGGTTCGACTTCCCCGAGCCCACCGCGCTGCCGCCGCCGATCCTGAGCCTGGACGGCGTATCGGTGGGCTATGGCGGCCCGCCCGTACTGCGCGCGCTGGGCATGAATTTCGAGATGGGGGACCGCATCGCCCTGCTCGGCGCCAACGGCAACGGCAAGAGCACGTTCGCCAAGCTGCTGGCCGGCCGGCTGGAAGCAGCCGATGGCCGCGTGCGCCGGCCCGGCAAGCTGCGCGTGGGCTATTTCGCGCAGCACCAGGAAGCCGAGCTGGATGCGCGCGAGACGGCGCTGGACCACATCGCGCGCGCCTTGCCGCTGGCCACCCCCACGCAGCAGCGCGGCCAGCTCGCCCGCTTCGGGCTGGACCGCGACCGCGCCCTGACGCCCACCGGCAATCTGTCGGGCGGCGAGCGGGCGCGGCTGCTGCTGGCGCTGGCCACCCGCGACGCGCCGCAGCTGCTCATCCTCGACGAGCCCACCAACCACCTCGACATCGATGCCTGCGACGCGCTGGTGCGCGCGCTGGGCGCGTTTGCCGGTGCGGTGCTGCTGATCACCCACGACCCCACGCTGGTGGAACGGGTGGCCGACTTGCTGTGGATCGTGGATGGCGGGACGGTGGTGCCTTATGAGGGCGACATGGACGATTACCGCGCCTTGCTGCTGAAGAAGAGCCGCCCCGCCAAGGCCGCCGGCGGCAACAGCCGCAAGGACGAGCGCCGGGCGCGCGCGCTGGCCCGGCAGGCGCAGTAGCGCCGCCCCGTGGTGAGAAGCTGGGTGATCGGCGAGACGGTGCCCTGGTCCGTATCGTGGACCGGCGAGGATTCCTACGACCTGGTCGCCTCGGCCGATTTCCCCGGCTTTGCCGACCTGGTGCAGGTGCAGCGGCCCGGCGAGGGCGTGCCGAAATTCGCCGCCGTGCACGTGACCCGGCAGCGGATGGGCATCCTCGGGCAGCTCTGCCATGTGTGCGGCCGCCGCACCATGGCGCGCAACCGCTACATATTTCCCGTGGAATTGGGCGGCTTCGTGGCTGTGGCCGATACCATGCGCTACGCCGGCACCGTGCCGCCGGTGCACCTGGCCTGCGCGCGCCGCGCCCGCGCGCTGTGCCCGCATCTGAGCCACGCGCTGGCCGACCCGATCATGTTTCCCAATGACGAGGGCCAGGTGGTGCCCCACCCCGGCGTGCCCGCCGGCATGGAAGCCCTAGCCCGCACCCTGCCGGCCGGCGTGCGCGTGGCGTTCAGCTGCCTGCGCGTCTACGGCCCCCGCTTCAGCCGCACCGTCGAACGCCTGCGCAAGGAACGCGGCGGCCGCACCGCCGAAAGCTGGGCCGCGTTCTCCGGCTGACGCGCACAGCGCCGGCCGGCAGGGCTTGCGGGCCGCCGGTCCATCGGCTAAGCCGCGCCCTCGCTGCTGCACCCGTAGCTCAATTGGATAGAGCACCAGACTACGAATTTGGGGGTTGGAGGTTCGAGTCCTTCCGGGTGCGCCACTTTTTCATTGGCGGTGCGGCATCCAAGCAGAGAGCGGCGCGTTGCCTCCGGCAGAGTGTTGGGGGACGAGAGTCATGGGCTACAGCCGTTTCATGTCCAGGCTCGGCGCGATCTTGTCGCCGCGGCGGTTTGCGGTAGCCGCGTTGGTGTCCTCAGCCGCATTGGGCGGGTGCGTCGTCGAATCCGCGCCCGGCCCTGGCCCGCGGGCGTATGCGCCAGCCGGCTACGTCGCCGCCTCTGCCTATGCTCCGCCGCCCAACGTTGTTTACGTGCGCCCGGCTTATGCCAGCCCCGGCGCCGGCTATATCTGGCGCTACCATCGCCGCTTCGGCTGGGGCTGGTGGCACCCGCATTACGGCTGGCATCGCGGCTGGGAGGCCGAGTAGGGGCAGTTCCGCTTCCGGGCTGATCCGAGAAACGGCAGGGCGGCCGCTCCTAACCGAGTGTCTTTCGGCGGACTGACAGCTGGCGTGGATCTACGTCTCGGGCACCGAATGAATGCGAAGCTAACTCGCACGTTGCGAGACGGCGGCAGGCACTTGCGCGTCATCGTAACGTGTTTCGTTTGACCTCCCTGCCGCGCATCACGCCGGCCAAGTATAAGCCGGGTTCATCGCAGGCGCCCTGCCCACGCCAGGTCACGCTTTGCTCGCACGCCCCGATGGCGTAGGCTGCCGCCCGCCACCGAAGTGGATCGGAGAGACTCCTTGGCGGACGAGCTGACGATCAAAGAGGCCGGTGATTTCGCCCTCCACCCGCTTGGCGTGGCTCTGAACAAAGGCCTCCGTCGCGCCGTCGATCAGGAGCCCGATCTGCCCGCGTTTCTGCTGCGGATGCAGGGCATGTCGGGCAAGAGATACCGTTCTCTCATCAATACCGTGATCGGCGCGCTGCCCGACGCCCGATATCTGGAGATCGGGTCGTGGGCCGGCTCCACGTGCTGCTCTGCGATCTATCGGAATGCGGTGACTGCGACATGCATCGATAACTGGTCTCTCTTCGGCGGCCCCAAGGACCGCTTCTTCGCAAATACGAAGCAATGCTCGAACGAACACGTCAAGCTCAGCTTCATCGAGAGCGATTTCAGGGCAGTCGATTACTCGCAGCTTGGCAAGTTCAATGTGTACATGTTCGACGGGCCGCATGGTGAGGCCGACCAGCAGGACGGCGTGACGATCGCGCAACCGGCCCTGGACGACACGCACATCCTGGTCGTGGACGATTGGAACTGGCCAGCGGTCCGCAAAGGAACATTCAGCGGAATCAAGCTGGCGGGGTTGGACGTTCTGTACTCGATCGAAATACGCTCCACTCAGAATGACGCTCTTCCGCAGGTGAAGCACGAGCACAGCGATTGGCATAACGGCTATTTCTTAGCTCTGGCAAAACGCGGAACGAAACCGCCTCAATAATCAAAGGCGCGCAAGCAAGGCCGCTGCGCCTGTCCACGCCTAAGCCCTGCGCGCATCCAGCAACCCGATCAGCACCGGCATCGCCAGCAGCACCATCGGATATTGCAGCATCAGCCCGGCGATGATCGCGATGGCGAGCGGCTGCTGGATGCCGGAGCCCTGGCCGATGGCCAGCGCCAGCGGCAGCAAGGTCAGGATCGCCGCCAGCGTCGTCATGGTGATCGGGCGGAGGCGGTTTCTGCTGGCCTCGATGAGCGCCTGGCGCGGCGGCAGGTGGTTCGCCAGCTCGATGTATTCCGACACCAGGAACACGGCCAGCTCCGTGCCGATGCCGATCACCATCGTCATGCCCATCAGCGCCGTGATGTTCAGCTCCACGCCGGAGACCCACAGCCCGGTGAACACCGCCGTGGTGGAGAGCAGCGCGCTGCCGATGATGATGATGGCGAGCATGATGCGCTGGTACAGGATCAGCAGCAGCATGAACTCAGCCACCAGCGCCGCGGCGAACACGCGGGCCAGGCTGGAGAAGGCGATCTGCTGCTGCGCGTACAGCCCGCCCAGCGCGTAGCGCATGCCGGGCGGCAGCATGCCTTTCTGCTCGACGACCTTGCGCACGTCGGCCACCGCGGCGCCCAGCCCGCGGCCTTCGATGCGGGCGGTGACGGCCAGCATGGGTGCCAGGTCCTCGCGCGAGATCTGCGGCTGGCCCACCACGCGCACCAGCTCGGCCACGCGGCCCAGCGGGAACACGTGGCCGTCGGGCGCGCGCACGGGCAGTGCCGCCAGGCCTTCCAGGTCGAGCTCGCGCGCCCCGGTCAGCCTCACGCGCACGCCCACCGTCTTGGTCACCTGGGGCAGCTGCGTGGCCACCGTGCCGGTCAGCGCGCCGGCCACCGCTTGGGTCAGCGCATCGGGCGTCTCGCCTTCCACGGCGGCGCGTGCGGGATCGATGCGCAGATCCACCGCATCGCCGGCCAGCACCACGCCGTTCTTGATCTCGACCACGCCGGCCACCTTGCCGATGGCGGCGGCCACTGCTTTCGCGACCGGGATGATGGAGGCGGGATCGGCGGCGAACAGCTTGATCTCGATCGGCTGCGGCACCGCCGTCAGGTCGCCGATCAGGTCTTCCATCAGCTGGGCCACGTCGATGGCCACGCCGGGTACGCGCTCGGCGATGGCGGTGCGGGTGGCTTCCATCACCACCGGAGTCGAGCGGGCATGGTTGGGCTTGAGGCGGACGAAATAGTCGCCGTGGTAGCTCTGCCCCAGATCGCCGCCCAGCCCCGTGCCGAGCCGGCGGGAGAAGGTGGCCACCTCCGGCGTAGCGGTCAGCAGCGCATCGACCTGCGCCATTACGCGCGAGGTCTCCTGCAGCGAGGTGCCGGGCGGGGTGTAGTAATCCATGACGAAGCCGCCCTCATCGACCGCCGGCATGAATCCGGTGGGCACGGCGCGGTAGGCGATCCAGCCGATCGCCAACACCGGCAACAGGCAGACGATCAGCACGAAGGGCCGCGCGAACAGGCCCCCCAGCAGGCGCGCATGGCCGCGGCCGAACCAGCCGGGCGGTGCCGCGCCCGGGTCGTGCCAGCGGTTGAAATCGATGAAGCGGCGGGCCAGCAGCGGTACCACCAGCAGGCTCATCAGGTAGGAAACCGCCAGCGCCCCGGCCATGGTCACCGCCAGCGCCTTCGAGAACGCGCCGCTGACGCCGGACTGGAAGGCGAGCGGCAGGAACACGATGACGGTGGCCAGGCTGGAGCCGGTGAGCGGCCGGGTGAACTCGGCCGCCGCGGTCAGCACCACACCGCCGCCCGGCGCCTGGCCATGCGGGTCCGGCGCACCGGCGCGGCGTGCGATATGTTCGATCATGACGATCACGTCGTCGATCAGCAGGCCGACGGCGGCCGCGATGCCGCCCAGCGTCATGATGTTGAAGCTGAGGCCGAACAGGCTGAGCAGCAGCACGGTGATCGCCAGCGTCGCCGGCACGGTGACGAGCGCGATGGCCGTCACCCGCCAGCTGCGCAGAAAGGCGACGAGCACGATGCCGGCGAGCACCAGGCCGATGCCCACGGCATCGCGCACGCTGGTGGCCGATTGCAGCACCAGCTCGCTCTGGTCGTACCAGTTCACCAGGCGCACGCCGGCCGGCAGTTGGAAGCCGCCCAGCAGCTTCTGCACGGCGCCGGCCACCTGCACCGCGTTGCCGTCCGGCTGCTCGTACACGTTCACCAGCACGGCGGGCCGGCCGTCCTCCACCACGCGCAAATATTGCGGCACCACGCCGTCGCGCACCGTGGCCACGTCGCGCACCCGGATGGTGCCGTGGGCGTCGGCGCGCAGGATCATCTGCCCCACATCCGCGCGGCCGGTCAGCGTGCGGTCGCCCAGCACCAGGAACAGCTTGCCGCGGTCGTGCATCTGGCCCACGGATTCCAGCACGTTGCCCGCGGTCAGCGCGGCGGCCAGGTCGGACAATGCCAGGCCGTACAGCGCCAGCCGGTGCGGATCGGCCTCCACCTCCACCTCGGCCGTCTCGCCGCCCTGCACGTCCACATGCGCCAGCCCCGGGATGGCGGCGAGCAGCGGCACGATCTGGTATTGCGCCAGATCGTGCAGCGCCACCTGCGACATCGCCTGCGATTCCAGCGCGTAGGAGATGATCGGGAACACCGTCGGGTCCATGCGGCGCACGTTGTAGCCGGTGCCGGCGGGCAGGCTGGGCAGCGCCTGGGCGATGGCGGAATCGACCAGTAGCGTGCTGGCCACCATGTCCCTGCCCCAGCCGAAATCGATGGAGACCTGCGACGAACCGCGCGTGGTTTCCGAGCGCACGTGCAGCACGCCCGGCACCCGGCGCACCGCCTCCTCGATCGGCCGCGTCACCAGCAGCGCGGTCTGGTCGGCCGGGCGGCTGCCGGCATCCAGATCCACCACGATGCGCGGGAACGAGACCTGCGGGAACAGGCCCACCGGCAGCCCCAAGCCGGCCACCACGCCGGCTACGGCCAGCGCCACGGCGAGCAGGACAGCCGCGCGGGCGTGCCGCTCGAGCAGCGCGATCAGGTTCATCCGGCGTCCGGCGCGGAAGCGGGCGTGTCCTGCTCGCGCACCGCGGCGCCGTCATCGAGCTGCGGGCCGCCTTCGGTCACCACGCGGTCGGCCGGCGCCAGTCTGCCCTGCACCACATCCGTGCTTCCGTCGGTGCCCAGCACCTGCACGGCCACGCGTACCGCGTGGCCGGCATGCACCTGGAACACCGCGTTAGCCGTTCCATCCGACACTACGGCTTGGTGCGGCACCACCCAGCCCTGCCAGCTGCCCACCAGGATGCCCGCCTTGAAGGCGGCACCCGAGAGCACCGCGCCGGCCGGCACCGCGATGTCGGCGTCGATCAGGCGGGTTTTCGGGTTCAGCATGCCGTCGATCCGCAGCACGTGGCCCTGCAGGGGCATGCCGCCGTCCAGCGGCTGCAGTGTGGCGCCCTGCCCGGCATGCACGCGGGCGCGCTCGGCCGGCTCGATGCCGACGGTCACCACCAGCCCGTCGGCGCGCGTCAGCGTCAGCAGCGGCGTGCCGGGCTGCACGCGGTCGCCCTGCGCCACCGGCACGCTGGCCACGATGCCATCGAACGGTGCCGTCACGCTCAGCTGCGGCGCGGCCGCGCCTTCCCGCTGCAGGCCCTGCAACGCGGCCTGGGCGTCGCTGAGCGCCTTGTCGGCCTGGGCGAGCTGGTCGCGGGTGGCCAGGCGTTGGGCCAGTAATTGCGCCGTGCGGGAACGTTGGCCTTGCGCCAGAGCCAGCGCGCTCACCGCCTGCTGGTAGCCGACGCGCGCGGCCACCGAGGGCGTGAAGGTCAGCAGCCGGTCGCCGGCCCGCACCGCCTCGCCGGGGGTCACCGCGATGGCGGACACGCGGCCTTCCTGCTGCAGCGCCACCGTCATGCCGCCATCCAGCGCCGGCCCGGCGGTGCCAAACGCCGCCACCAGCTCGGGCAGGCTGCCCTGGCGCGCGGCTTCGGTATGCACCAGCACGCTGCCGGCCGGCTCGTCGGCGCGTGCGGCGGCAGGCAGGCAGGCCAGCATCGTGGCGTGCAGGCCGGCCAGCCAAAAGGAAGGTTTCACGATCGGGGCTCCTCGGGAACGCCATCCGGCGGCTGGACCACGACGGGCGGCAGGCCGGCGCCGGTCAGGGTTTCGAGCGCCACCTGCTGCTCGAGCAGCAGCAGCGCCAGCGCGCCCACCTCCACCTCGCGGTTCAGCCGCGCGGTCAGGAAATCGACCGCGCTGCGCTCGTCCAGGCTGCCGCTGCGCAAGGCGGCTTCGGCTTCGGCGGCCATGCGCCGGACCGGCCCGAGATCGGCCTGGGCGCGCGCCAGCTGGGCCCGCAACTGCGCGATTTCGGAGAGCACCGCGCGCACCTGGCCGTCGGTGGCCGACAGGCGCGCGGCATATTCGTCGCGCAGCTGCAGCCGCGTCGCGCGCTCGATGGCGATGTTGCCCTGGTTGCGGTCGAATACCGGCACGTCGATGCTGATCTGCGGGCCGATATTGCGCACGTTGGCATTGTCGCTGCCGCCGATCACGCCGATGGCGACGTTGGGAAACTGCGCGATGATGGCGGTGCGCAGCCGCTGATCCTGGGCCTGAAAGCCATAGGCCAACGCCACCAAATCGGGCCGCCGCTGCGCCAGGCTGGCCAGGTCGCGCAGCACGGCGGCGGCATCCAACGCCGGCAGCACGGGCAGGCGCGCCAGTGGCAGTGGCGCATCCGGCAGCAGGCCGAGCAGCGCACAGAGCTGATGGTGGTGCAGCAATTGCTGGCGTTCAGCGTCGGCCAGCACCGTCTGCGCCGCGGTCAGCGCGGCAATGTCGGGCGCCAGCGTGGCGATGGTGGCGTTGCCGGCCGCCGTCGCCTGGCGGGTAACGCGCAGGCGTGCGCCGAGCACATCGCGGTTGCGGGTGAGCAGGGCGATGCCGGTGGCGCCCTGCATCAGGTCCACCGCGAGCAGCCGGGCCTGGCCCACGCTCTGCCATTCCTGCCACAGCAGCTGGGCATCCACCTGGCGCGCGGCGGCGCGTGCGCCCGCCCTGCGGTGGTTCAGCGTCAGCAGCGACCGTATGTCGTAGGAGAGCCCCACAGTGTAGGCCGGCGTGGCGCTGCCGGCCGGCACGCCGGCCGAATGGGCGGTGGGCGCCGCCCCGGCGCTGCCGGGCGAGCCTGCGGCGAGCGGCAGGAACGAGGCGGCGAGCACTGGGTTGGGCGGCACGCCGGCGGCCAGCAGCTGCGCCTGCGCCACCGCGCGCTGGCGGCGCGCGGCCAGCAGATCGGGGTTGTTATCCAGCACCAGGGCAGCGATGTCGGCCACGTTCAGGCTGGCGGGCAGCGCCGCCGCGCCGTGGCGCAGGGCCGCCACCGAGGGCGCCAGAGCGGGGCCGGCAGGCAGCGGCAACGGCGTGTAGCGGGCACAGGATGCCAGCAGGCCGGCCATCAACGCCGCGCGCAGCCAGCGGTGATCCCGGCCTGCATGCGTTGCCCGCTCGTGCTGCGCCGTGGCCAGCCGCACTCCACCCATCTCCGTCAGGCCCTGTCGCAAGCCGTGGCGCGCTGGCCGCTCACCCGCCGTGCGCCGGTATGCCGTCCCGCTGCGGCCGGGGCAACCGTTCAGGGCGGCGGGGCACCCGGGCAGGCGCGCGCCTGCCCGTCCAGGCCTTCGCGCTGGCGGGTGAACGATGCCTGTTCGTGCCCGCCCTCGCGCCGGATGGTGATCACATATTCGCCGTCGAAATCGCCGTCGCGCCAGGCCGGCACCTGGTCAGGCGCGCCGCCATGGGCGGCCAGCAGCAGGCGCGCCAGCGGCGGGATCAAATGGTGTTCCCAGGCGACGACGACGGGCTTGTCGCGCAGGGCCGGATCGTCCAACGCCTGGGCGAGCGGTGCGATAGCGTCGGTGGCATGGCTGACATCGACGGGCAACCCGAAGGCGATGGCGGCGGGCTCGATGGTGGCGAGCGGCCGCAGGTAGTCGTAGGCGATGCCGTGATCGGCCTTCCGCACGGCGGGGTTGGGCGCGAACAGGGCGGCGGGCCGGCCGAACTGCGCACGCAGCACACCGGCCAGGGCCAGCGCCCGGTTCAGGCCCTGGCAATCGAGCTGGCCCAACCCGGCAGGCGGCTTCTCGCCATGGCGCAGCAGCACGATCGTCTCGGTGGCCGGCGGCGCCGCCCGGGCGGTGGCGCAGGCGGCCAGGCCGATCGCGGCAGCCAGGATGACGCGCCCGGTCACGGCTGCAACGCGTAGCTGCGCGTCTCACCGAAGCCGAGCGTCTCGAAGCTGCCGGGCGGCAGGCCGGCCGCGGCGGCTGCCTCGGCCAGCCCCAGCGCCGGGGCGTCGATCGCCTCGTCGGTCAGCTGGAAGGTGCCGAAATGCATGCCGACCGACCGGGCCGCGCCCAGCGCACGATGGGCGGTCACCGCCTCGGCCGGGTCCATATGGACGGGCGCCATGAACCAGCGCGGCGCGTAGGCGCCGATCGGCAGCAGGGCCAGAGCGGGCGGGCCCAGCCGCCGCGCGATCTCGGCCCAATGCGGCCCGTCGCCGGAATCCCCGGCGAACAGCATTTGCCCCGCAGCGGTGGCCACCATGAAGCCGCCCCACAGGCTGCGGTTCCGATCGAACGGCGTGCGTGCGGCGAAGTGCCGCGCCGGGGTGGCGGTGATGCGGAAGCCGGCAGCCTCCACGCTGTCCCACCAATCGAGCTCCTGCGCCTCGATGCCGGCCTTGCGCAGCGTGGCGGCGTTGCCCAGCAGCGTGACCACCGCCGGCGCATGCGCCTGCTGGATGTGGCGCAGGCTGTCCAGATCCATGTGGTCGTAATGGTTGTGCGACAGCAGCACGAGATCGGGCCGCGGCAGATCGGCCAGCGCCAAGCCCGGCGGGCGGGCGCGCTTGGGCCCGGCCCAGCGCACCGGCGAACAGCGCTGGCTGAACACCGGGTCGGTGAGCACGGTGCCGCCGGGGAAGCGCAGCAGGAAGGTGGCGTGCCCAATGAAGGTGGCGGCCACCATGCCGGGCGGCACGGCCGGCGGCGGCGGCGGGTAGGCAGGGTCGATCACGTTCGCCGGCCACTGCGCGCGGCCCGGCCCCAGCCGCCAGCGCAGCAGCTTGCCCAGCGTCGCATGCTGCCGGGGCTGCCCGGGGTTGAAGAAGCGGGTGCCGTCGAAATGGTCGGATCGGGGGTAGGTGGGCATGGCACCAATCGGCTGGAGGCCCATGATGGGGCTGCGCGGACCCGTATGCACGCGCGGCCCGGCATCGGCCAGTTTGCGGCAGGCTACGCTGCCCGCGAAACGAGGCGCCGACCCGGCCCGCCGCACCGTCCGTAGAGTCACGGCCATGTTACCGCTGTCCGGCCAGCCCCGGTCCCTGCGGCCTTAACGCGCGCTGCCATGCATGCATATAGCGGCTCAAGCATGAGCACCCATCCCCCACCGAGGAGCCCCGTGATGCGCGCCGGCTTGACCCTCCGATCCTGCCTGCGGCCGGCCTGCCTGCTGGGCCTGGTGGCGCTGGCCGGCTGCGAGCCGGGCGTGCTCTCGCCGGCCGGGCCGGTCAGCGGGGCGCAGCGCTCGATCCTTATCGACTCGCTGGCGATCATGCTGGCCATCGTGATCCCGACCATTCTGGGCACGCTCGGCGTGGCCTGGTGGTTCCGCAAGGGCAACGCGCGCGCACGCTACACGCCGGATTGGGCGTATTCGGGGCGCATCGAGCTGATCACCTGGTCGGTGCCGCTGCTGACGATCACGCTGCTCGGCGGTGTCGCCTGGGTCGCCTCGCACGAGCTCGATCCGGCCAAGCCGCTGGCCAGCAAGGTCCCGGCGCTGGACGTGCAGGTCGTTTCGCTGGATTGGAAGTGGCTGTTCATCTACCCCGGCCAGCACGTGGCCGCGGTGAACCGGCTGGTGGTGCCCGCCGGCACGCCCGTGCATTTCACGCTCACCTCGGCCAGCGTGATGACGGCGTTCTTCGTGCCGCAGCTCGGCAGCATGATCTACACGATGAACGGCATGGCCGATCAGCTGAACCTGCAGGCCGATCACCCGGGCACCTATCGCGGCATGGCCAGCCACTACAATGGCGACGGCTTTTCCGACATGCATTTCGAGGTGCAGGCCGTGCCAGCCGAGCAGTTCGCCGCCTGGGTGCAGGCAACGCGGCAGGCCGGCCCGGTGCTGGACCGTGCCAGCTACGCCAAGCTGGCGCGCCAGAGCATCGCCGTGCCGCCATTCACATATCGCGACACCGATTCCAGCCTGTTCGCCAGCGTCGTGCAGCAGGTGATCGCGCCGGCGCCGGGCCCGCAGGGGCCCAACGCCGACACCTCGCCCCGGACGGAGAAATAGCATGTTGGGCAAGCTGACCTGGTCGGCCATCCCGTTCGACCAGCCGATTCCGCTGGTGGCTGCCGCCGTGGTGGGGTTGGTGCTGCTGGGCGTGCTCGCCTGGATCACCTGGCGCGGCTATGTGCCCTATCTGTGGCGCGAGTGGATCACCAGCGTGGACCACAAGCGCATCGGCGTGATGTACTGCATGCTGGCGCTCGTCATGCTGGTGCGCGGCTTTTCGGACGCCGTGCTGATGCGCAGCCAGCAGGCGCTGGCCTTCCGCGCGCCGGGCTACCTGCCGCCCGAGCATTACGACCAGATCTTCTCGGCGCACGGCACCATGATGATCTTCTTCGTGGCGATGCCGTTCATGATCGGGCTGATGAACTTCGCCGTGCCGCTGCAGCTCGGCGCGCGTGACGTGGCGTTCCCCACGCTGAATTCCGTCAGCTTCTGGCTGACGGCGACGGGCGCTCTGCTCGTCAACATCTCGCTCGTCGTCGGTGAGTTCGCGCGCACCGGCTGGCTGCCGTACCCGCCCCTCTCCGAACTGCAGTACTCGCCCGGCGTCGGCGTGGACTACTACGTGTGGGCGCTGCAGATATCGGGCGTCGGCACGCTGCTGTCGGGCGTGAACCTCGTCACCACCATCCTCAAGATCCACGCGCCGGGCATGACGTATATGCGCATGCCGATGTTCTGCTGGACGTCGCTCGCGTCGAACCTGCTGATCGTGGCCGCCTTCCCGATCCTGACCGCAACGCTCGCCATGCTGACGCTGGACCGCTACCTCGGCTTCCACTTCTTCACCAACGAGGGTGGCGGCAACGTGATGATGTTCATGAACCTCATCTGGAGCTGGGGCCATCCGGAGGTGTACATCCTGATCCTGCCGGCGTTCGGGGTGTTCTCCGAAGTGGTCAGCACGTTCTCGCACAAGCCGCTGTTCGGTTACCGTTCGATGGTGATGGCGACGATGGCCATCTGCGTACTCGCCTTCATGGTATGGCTGCACCATTTCTTCACCATGGGCGCCGGCGCCGACGTGAACGCGATCTTCGGCATCGTCACCATGATCATCGCGGTGCCCACCGGCGTGAAGATCTTCAACTGGCTGTTCACCATGTATGGCGGCCAGATCACCTTTTCCACGCCGATGATGTGGGCGGTGGGCTTCATGGTGACTTTCGTGCTCGGCGGCATGACGGGCGTGCTGCTGGGTGTGCCGCCGGCCGATTTCGTGCTGCATAACAGCCTGTTCCTGGTCGCGCATTTCCACAACGTGATCATCGGCGGCGTGCTGTTCGGCGCGTTCGCCGGCTACACCTTCTGGTTCCCCAAGGCGTTCGGCTTCCAGCTACACGAGGGGCTGGGCCGCGCCGCGTTCTGGTGCTGGTTCGTCGGCTTCTACCTGGCGTTCATGCCGCTCTACGTGCTCGGGCTGGAAGGCATGACGCGGCGCATGCAGCATTACGACGTGCCGGGCTGGCGCCCGTGGCTGCTGGTGGCCGCGGCGGGTGCCGCCGTGATCGCCTGCGGCATCGGGCTGCAGATCCTGCAGCTCGCCGTCAGCATCCGCCAGCGCGACAGGCTGCGCGATCCCACCGGCGATGTCTGGGATGGCCGCGCGCTGGAATGGTCCACCGCCTCGCCGCCGCCGGAGTTCAACTTCGCCGTGCTGCCGATGGTGGAAGGCGAGGATGCCTACTGGAACATCAAGCAACGCGCGCGCGAGCAGGCGACGCTGAGCGACGAGCCGCAATACGAGGACATCGAAGTGCCCCGCAACAGCCCGACCGGCTTCGTCTGCGCCTTCTTCTCCACGCTGATCGGGTTTGCCATGATCTGGCACATCTGGTGGCTGGCCGGCGTCGGCTTCGTCGGTGCGTTCGGCACCTTCGTGGTGTTCGCCTGGCGCGACCGGACCGAGCGGCTGATCCCCGCCCATGAGGTGCGGCGCATCGACCGCGAGAACCGTGCTTCGCGCCGCGCGGCGCTGGCGCATCTGCAATCCGAGCGCCTGCAGGCCGTGCGATGAGCGGCGCCACGCTCGGCGCCGGCGCCGACCCGAACCGCGTCGGGCACGGCAACACGTTGCGCGAGCGGCCAGGACGCTCCGAGCACGCGGCCCGCGGTACCGCGTCCAAGCGGATCATCGCCGGCTATGGCTTCTGGATCTTCCTGCTGAGCGACATCATCATGTTCTCGGCATTCTTCGCGAGCTACGCCGTGCTCTCTGGCGAGACCGCGGGCGGGCCGACCGGTGCTGCCGTGTTCGACCTGCGCAACACCGCCATTGAGACCGGCTGCCTGCTGGCCTCGAGCTTCACCTGCGGCATGGCCAGCATCGGCGCGCAGGCCCGCCACCGCAGCTGGTTCTACGGTGCGATGGCCGCGACCTTCGTGCTGGGAGCCGTCTTCCTTGGCCTGGAGATCACCGAATTCGCCGGGCTGGTGGCACGCGGCGCGGGACCGCAGCGCAGCGCCTTCCTGTCCTCGTTCTTCACGCTGGTCGGCTGCCACGGCCTGCACGTGACGATCGGGCTGCTGTGGCTGCTGACCATGATGGCGCAAGTCTGGGCCAAGGGATTCCGCGAAGACATTCTGCGCCGCATGCTGTGCTTCAGCCTGTTCTGGCACGCGCTGGACATCATTTGGGTCGGCGTCTTCACGATCGTTTATCTGATGGGAGTAGCGCGATGAGCCAGTCCGGTTTCAAGACCGAGCACACCGGCGGCGACACGGCGCCGGGCGACGAGCTGCGCGACGGGCACGAGGTCGCGCAAGGGATCATCGGCTACCTCGTGGGTCTCGGGGTCGCGATCCTGCTCACCGTGGTGTCGTTCACCGTCGCGCGCACCGGGCTGGTGTGGGCGCCCAGCATCCCCATCGCGCTCGGCGTGCTGGCCATCGCCCAGATGGGCGTGCACCTGGTGTTCTTCCTGCATATCGGCACCGGCCCGGACAGCACGAACAACGTGATGGCGCTGGCCTTCGGCGTGCTGATCGTCCTGCTGGTGATGTCCGGCTCACTGTGGATCATGTCGCACCTGAACCACAACATGATGAGCATGGACAAGATCATGGAGATGCAGCGCTAGCCCGACGATGCAGGCCAGCGCTGCATGCGCGCTCAGGCCTGCTTCTTGTCCTGCGTGGATGTGTCGAAGTCGCTGGCATCGTGGCGTTCGTGCAGCTGGCTCGAAGGTTCGCCCATCACGCGGTTGACCATGCGGCCGCGTTGCGCGGCAGGGCGCGCGGCGATGGTGTCGGCCCAGCGCACCACGTTGCGGTATTCCTGCACCTGCAGGAACTCGGCGGCCTCGTACAGCACGCCCTTCACCAGCGCGCCGTACCACGGCCAGATCGCGATGTCGGCGATGGTGTAGTCGGGCCCGGCGACGAACGCGGACTCGCCCAGGCGCGTGTCGAGCACGTGCAGCTGGCGCTTCACCTCCATGGCGAAGCGGTCAATCGGGTATTCCATCTTGGTGGGCGCGTAGGCGTAGAAATGCCCGAACCCACCGCCGAGAAACGGTCCGCTGCCCATCTGCCAGAACAGCCACGAGAGGCATTCCGCGCGCGCGGCCGGCGCGGTGGGCAGCAGGGCGCCGAACTTCTCGGCCAGATGCATCAGGATGGCGCCGGATTCGAACACGCGGATCGGCGTGGGCCCGCTGCGGTCGATCAGCGCCGGAATCTTGGAATTGGGGTTGGCGGCCACGAAGCCGCTGGAGAACTGGTCGCCCTCGTTGATGCGGATGAGCCAGGCGTCGTATTCGGCGCCCGCGTGGCCCAGAGCCAGCAGCTCTTCGAGCATCACCGTCACCTTCACGCCGTTGGGCGTGGCCAGCGAGTAGAGCTGCAACGGATGCTTGCCGACGGGCAAGTCTTTCTCGTGCGTGGCGCCGGAGATCGGCCGGTTGATGTTGGCGAAGCGCCCGCCATTGGCCGCGTTCGGCGTCCACACGCGAGGCGGCGTGTAATCCTGCGTTTCTGCCATGCTGTGTTCTCCGGGCCCGATGTCCCG
The DNA here is from genome assembly GCA_963751795.1 of uncultured Alphaproteobacteria bacterium. Taxonomy (GTDB): domain Bacteria; phylum Pseudomonadota; class Alphaproteobacteria; order Acetobacterales; family Acetobacteraceae; genus BOG-908. The sequence goes on along the minus strand of CAVVVI010000002.1, from coordinate 840,844 downwards.
GCAGAGTTGGGGCGCACGCCTTGCGCGGGCAAGCGGCGCCGGCAAGGCGGGCCTATTTCGCCTCCGCCAGCCGCTTTTCCGCGTCGGCGCGCCAGGGAGCGTCGGCCGGCGCTTCGGCCAGTGCGCGCCTGAACAGGGCGGCCGATTCCGGCGCTACCCGGCCGTCGATCTCGCTGGCCAGCTCGGCGGTCGCAGCGGCCAGATCGGGGTCGAAGCGCACGGCCAGGGCCGATCGCCAGGCGCTGGCGGCATCGGGCAGGCGGCCCACTGCCAGCTCGGCCCGGCCCAGCATCACGTAGCCGCGCCGCGTCGCCTCGGCATGCGGGTCCAGCGTGGCCAGCGTGGCGCGCAGGCGGGCGATGAGTGCTTCGTCCTGCGCCATGCTGCCGGAGCGGGCAGCGTCGGCCTGGGCCGTTGCGGCCCGCGTGCGGTAATCCGGCGTGCCATGGGCGGCGTACAGCCCGATGGCGGCCAGCGGCACCAGGCAGGCGGTCAGGATCACTGGCCAGGCGCCCGTGCTGCGTGTGGCCGCCTCGCCCGCATCGGCTTCGGCCAGCAGGCGGCGCTGCACTTCCAGCCGGGCGGCGGCATGCTCTGCCGGCAGCAGCCGGTGCTCCGCCAGGTCGCGGTCCAGCTCGTCCAGCTGCGCGCGGTGCAGGCTGAGTGCGGCATCCCGCCGGCCGCGCAGGCGGAAGCCGGCCAGGCAGGCCCACGCGAGCGGCGCCATGGCCAGCACGGCCAGGCTCAGCAGCGCCAGCCAGATCACGCGCCGTGGCTCAGTTCGGCCAGGCGCGCCTGTTCGGCTTCGCTGAGGGCGGCGGGCGCGGCCGGCAACCGGCGCCGGCCGAGCAGCGCGGCCGCCGCCCCGCCCACCAGCGCCAAAGCCGGCGTGAACCACAGCAGCGCCGTGGCCAGCGTCAGCGGCGGCTTCAGGCGCACGAAATTGCCGTAACGCGCCACCATCCAGGCGATGATCTGCCGGTCGCTGTCGCCCGCTCGCACGCGCTGCCGTACCACGGCGCGCAGATCCTGGGCCAGCGACGCGCTGCTATCCTCGATGGACTCGTTCTGACACACCAGGCAGCGGAGCTGGCTGCCGATCTGCTCGGCGCGCGCCTCCTGCGCAGGGTCGGCCAGCATCTCGCGCGGGTCCGAAATGGCTCGGGCCGGGGGCGGCAGCAGCACGGCCAGCAGCAACGCGGCCGCCGGCCAGGCAGGATGCCGGGTCAGCCTCATGATTTCAGGCCCAGCGCCGGCGACAGCCGCGCCATCACGCCCGCCGAGACGCCGCCGGCCACGTGGAAGGCGATCTTGCCCGTGGCATCGATGACGAAGTTCTCCGGCACGCCATACAGGCCGAAATCGATGAAGGTGGCGCCGGTGCTGTCGGCAGCCAGGCGCTTGTAGGGGTTGCCGTAGCGGTCGAGAAAGGCGCGGGTGTTCTCCGGCTTGTCTTTGTAGGCGATTCCCCAAAGCTGCACGCCGGCCCCGGCCAGCGCTTGCAGCGCCTCGGCTTCCTGCGCGCAGGGGATGCACCAGGAGGCGAAGAAGTTGAGCAGCACGGGCCTGGTACGGGCCGCCTGCACCAGGTCGGTGCTGGAAAAGCCCTGGTTGGGGAGGAGCGGGGGCAGGTCGAAGGCGGGCACCGGGCGGCCCAGCATCGGGTTGCCAATGTCGTGCGGGTCGAACGCGCCGGTCTTCATGCGGTCCAGCATGGTCCAGAACGCGATGCCGCCGCCCGCGGCCACGGCCAGCGGTGCCAGCAGCAGCGTGCGGCGCAGTGCCACGGCCTCCCGTCTCATGCGGGAACGGCGTGGCGCACGCGGGAGGGCGCGCCTACGCGCAGCCGGCGATCGGCCAGGCTGAGTGCGCCGCCGGCGGCCATCACCACGCCGCCCAGCCAGATCCATGGCGCCAGCGGGTTCACGTGCAGGCGCAGCACGGCGGCGCCGTCGCGCTCCTCGCCCAGCACGGCATACAGGTCGCGCATGAAATTGGTGCGGATCGCCACGTCGCTGGTCGTCTGCTTCTGCGATTCGAAGTTTCGACGTGAGGGGTGCATCAGGGCCACCGGCGCGCCGTGCCGCGTCACCTCGATGGCAGCAACGCGCGCGCTGTAATTGGGCCCCGGCACGGAGGCGAGCGAGAGCAGCGTCCACTCGTAGCCGCCGACGCTGAAATGCTCGCCCGGCCGGGCTTCGACGATTTTGTTGGACGCGAGCGACATGCCGGCAATGCCGGCCACGGTGACACCCATGCCGGCATGGGCGATGGCGGCGCCCAGCACGGCCACCGGCAGGCCGCGCGCGCGGCGCACGCTGTTGGCCACCGGCGCGCGGAACAGCAACGTGCGCTCCACCACTTCGGCGAACGAGCCCAGGATGATCCAGGCCGCCGCGCCGAAGGCCAGCGCCGGCAGCACCGCCATGCCGATGCTGCACACGCCGGCCACGATGGTGGCTGCCAGCGCCGCCCACCAGGCATGCACCACCAACGGCCACAGCCGCCCGCGCTTCCACGGCAGCAGCGGCCCCACGGCCATCGCCACGAACAGCGGGATCGCCAGCGGCAGCACGGTCGCGTTGAAGAACGGCGCGCCGACGCTGATCTTCTGCCCGAGCAGCAGATCGGCAAAGGGCGGGTACATCGTGCCCACCACCACCACGGCGCAGACGGCGCAGAGCAGGATGTTGTTGAGCACCAGCGCGCCCTCACGCGAGACCGGCGCGAAGATGCCGCCGGCGCGCAGCCGCGGCGCGCGCAGGGCGAACAGCAGCAGCGAGCCGCCGATCACCAGCCCCAGCAGGCCGAGGATGAACACGCCGCGCGCCGGATCCTGCGCAAAGGCATGCACCGAATTGAGGATGCCCGAGCGCACCAGGAAGGTTCCCGACAACGACAGGCTGAACGTGCCGATCGCCAGCAGCACGGTCCAGATTTTCAGGCTCTCGCGTTTTTCCACCACGATGGCCGAATGCACCAGCGCGGTGCCGGTCAGCCACGGCATCAGCGAGGCGTTCTCCACCGGATCCCAGAACCAGTAGCCGCCCCAGCCCAACTCGTAATAAGCCCACCACGATCCCATCGCGATGCCGCAGGTAAGGAAGCACCACGAGACCAGCGCCCAGGGACGCACCCAGCGGCCCCAGGCGGCGTCGATCCGGCCTTCCAGCAGGGCGGCGACGGCGAAGGCGAACGGCACCGCGAAGCCGACATAGCCCATGTAGAGAATGGGCGGATGGAAGGCCAAGCCGGGGTCCTGCAGCAGCGGGTTCATGCCGCTGCCATCGGGCGGCGCCGGAAAGCCGCGCAGGAATGGGTTCGACGTGAGCAGGCAGAACAGCAGGAAGCCCGCGGACGTGCCGCCCAGCACACCCAGCACGCGCGCCCGCAGCGCCGAAGGCAGCGTGCGCCCGAAGCTGGCCACCAAGCCGCCGCAGATGCCCAGGATCAGACCCCATAGCAGGATCGAGCCCTCATGGTTTCCCCAGGTGCCGGTGATCTTGTACAGCAGCGGCTTGGCCAACGCGCTGTTCTCGGCGATGTTGATCACCGAGAAATCGTCGCCGGCCGCGGCCAGCACCAGGCACGCAGCCGCCGCACCCAGCGCCAGCAGCTGCCCCACCGCCAGCCCGGGTGCCGCCGCCATCAGCCGCACATCCCGCCGGTGCCCGCCCCACAGCCCGATCACCGCCTGGGCGAAGGCGAGCGCGGTGGCCAGAGCGAGTGCGAAATGGCCGAGTTCTGGAATCATGAGAGCATGGCGTCCGGGTGCGCGCCGTGCAGGGCCAGCACGGTGGATGTCTCGATCTGTCGGTCCGACACCGTCCAGTAGCGGCGCAGCGATGCGGCGGCCTGCAGGGGCGCGACGCGGCTGAACCCGTGCCGTTCGTAGAACGCGATAGCCCAGGCCGCATCCGTCCAGCAGCCCACCAGCACAGGGCCGCCGGCCTGCTGCCGCAATGCGCCCAGCAGGATGCCGCCGGCGCCCCGGCTCTGCATCACGGGCAGCACGTAAGCGTGGCGGATCAGCGCTACGCCGGCCACGCGCTGCAGTCCCATCACGGCGGTGAGCTGGTACGCGGTTTCCGGCGAGCCGCCCTCCAGGCCCCAGAACTCCACGCCGGCAGCGATATCGGCCAGTAACGCCGGCATCGGCATGTAGGGCTCGTGCCAGCAATCGGCGGGGATCACGCCGCGATAGGCCGCGGCCGCCGCGTTGACGATGGCGCAGATCTGACCGGCCTCGTCCGGGCCGCATCGCCGGGGCAGCCGCGCATCATGGCTGGCCGCGGCCGGCCCGGCGCCCGAGGGCGCGCGCATCAGGCTAGCTGCCACGGGCCGACGCCGTCACCACGGGCCACGTGCTGGCCGGCGGCGCCGCGCCCTTGGCCGGGTTCCAGTGCCCCGAACGCTTCAGCGCGTCGGCCACGTCCTTCGGCATATACGTCTCGTCGTGCTTGGCGAGCACTTCCTGGGCGCGGAAGCTGTGGTCGGGCTGCATGGTGCCGAGCGCCACCACGCCCTGCCCTTCGCGGAACAGATCGGGCAGGATGCCGGTGTAGCTGACCGGGATGGTGTGGGCGCCGTCGGTGACCAGGAAGTGCGCCGTGGGCTCGCCATCCTGCCGGATGGTGTGCAGCGAGCCGGCGGCGACCAGGCCGCCCAGCCGGATGGTGCGGCCGGGCGCGGGGGCGCGGGCCGCCACGTCGCCCGGCGACATGAAGAACACCATGTTGTCGCTGAAGGCCGTCAGCGTCAGCGCGCTGGCGGTGCCCAGCCCGGCCATGCAGGCGAGCAGCGTGACGAGGCGGCGATGGCGGCGCGTCATGGCGCCTTGCGGCCGCGCGGGTCGGCGGCGCGCAGCCGGCGCGCGGCGCTGGCCAGGCGCAGGCGCGCGCCCAGCACGAAATACAGTGTGGCGATCAGCGACAGCGCGTAGGCGGCGGCGATGAAGGCGGCGTGGTCGTAATGCAACGGATTGATCATGCGGCTCGCTCTGCTTGGGCCATCAACAGGCCCCGCAGGCGCCGCTCCATCACCGCGGCGCGCAGGCGGGCCAGAACGACGGCGCCAAACCCCAATGTGGTGCCCAGGGCCGCGATTGCCAGCGGCGCCAGGATGCGGCCGTCCATCGTGGAGGAGCCTGCCAGGCCGATGCTGTTTCCCTGATGCAACGAGTTCCACCAGGTGACGCTGTAGTGGATGATCGGCAGGTTGACGACACCGATCAGCGCCAGGATGGCGCCGGCCTGGTAGCCGCGCTCCTGATCGTCGAAGGCGCGGATCAGCAGGATGTGGCCGGCATAGAGGAACAGCAGCACCAGCTCGCTGGTCAGCCGCGCATCCCACACCCACCACGCGCCCCACATGGGCCGGCCCCACAGGCTGCCGGTAACCAGGCAGAGGGCCGTGATCGCGGCGCCGACCGGGCCGATTTCGGCTGCGGCAAGGTCGGCCAGCGGATGGCGCCACACCAGCGACAGCACGGAGGCCGCGGCAAGCCCCGTGTAGCCGAGCATCGACAGCCAGGCGAACGGCACGTGGATATACATGATCCGCACCGCGTCGCCCTGCTGGTAATCGGCCGGGGCGAGGAACAGGCCCCAGAACAGGCCGGCCAGGGTGATCAGCACAGCGGGCCAGGTGAGCCAGGGCTGAACGCGGCCGGCCAGCCGCAGGAAGCGGCCCGGATTGGCGAACCGGTGCAGGCTGCGGCGCAGGGGTGGCTGGGCGGTGATGGCGTCCACGGCGCCGACACTAGCAAGGAAACCGCAGGGGCAGAAGGCGAAGGATCGTCGTGGCGCAAAAGAAGCGCGCACGCCCTGGGACGGTATCTTGCGCTCCGGGCCGGAAAGCCGCCTTCTTCGGCCTCTGCAACGGATGCCCCAGCATGCTCTTCGTCCTGATCTGCACCGACAAGCCCGCCAGCCTCGATCTGCGGCTGGCCACCCGCAGCGCCCATATCGCCTATCTGCAAACCTACGAGACGCGCCTGGTGCAGGCCGGCCCGCTGCTGGATTGCGACGACCGCCCGTGCGGCAGCCTACTGATGGTGGACGTCGCCGACCGGGCAGAGGCGGCCGGGTTCGCCGAGAGCGATCCCTACAACCGCGCCGGGCTGTTTGAATCCGTCATCATCCGGGCCTACCGCCAGGTGTATCGGGACGGAAGCCAGGTCGCGTGAACCATTGGCTGGTGAAAAGCGAGCCGGACTCGTTCAGCTGGGACATGCAGGTGGCCCACAAGGTGGAACCCTGGACCGGCGTGCGCAGCCACCAGGCCAAGGCCAATCTGCGCGCCATGGCGGTGGGTGACCGCGCGTTCTTCTACCACTCCAATATCGGCAAGGAGATCGTGGGCATCGTGAAGGTGGTGCGCGCCGCCTATCCCGACCCCACCGCCACTTCGGGCGACTGGGTGTGCGTGGACATGAAGGCGCTGCGCCCGTTCCGCCGCCCCGTCACTTTAGCCGCCATGAAGGCCGATCCGGCGCTGGCCGGCCTCTCGCTGCTGAAATACTCGCGCCTGTCGGTGGCCCCGGTGGCGCCGGAATACTGGGCGCATATCTGCGCGCTGGGCGGCGTGCCCCCCGGCTGAGCCGCCCCGGCGGTCGCAGGGCGTTGACGGCGGCAGGCTGTGCGGTCCGTGATGGCGGCTGCATGCGCGGGTGCGCAGTGTGCAACGCGCCGGGTGCCCCTGCCCGGCCGACCAGGGAGACGCAAGATGGCCGAAGACCAGGTGTTCCATGTGCCGCCCGCCACCGCCGCCAGCGCCAGCGTGGATGCCAAGGCGCTGCGGCTGATGTGCAACCACGCGGCCACCAACCCCGATGCGTTCTGGGCCGCCCAGGCGCGCCGGCTGGACTGGATCCAGTTCCCGCAGACCATCAAGAACACCAGCTTCGAAGGCGACGTGCGCATCCGCTGGTTCGAGGACGGCACGCTGAACGCCTCGGCCACCTGCCTGGACCGGCATCTGGCCGAGCGCGGCGACCAGGTGGCGATCATCTGGGAAGGCGACGACCCGGCCGCCTCGCAGAAGATCACCTACCGCGACCTGCACGGCCGCGTCTGCCGGCTGGCCAACGCCATGCGGGCGCTCGGCGCGCAGAAGGGCGACCGCGTTTCCATCTACCTGCCGATGGTGCCGGAAGCCGCCGTGGCCATGCTCGCCTGCGCGCGCATCGGCGCCATCCACTCGGTGGTTTTCGGCGGCTTCTCGCCCGACAGCCTGGCCAACCGCATCCAGGATTGCGGCAGCACGATGCTGATCACCGCCGATGAGGGAAGGCGCGGGGGCCGCACCGTGGCGCTGAAGACCAACGCCGACGCCGCGCTCGCGCAATGCCCCACCGTGGCCCACGTCATCGTGGTGGCGGTGACGGGCGCCACGGTGCCGATGCAGGCCGGGCGCGACCACGATTACGCGGCCCTGCTGGCCGAGGCCGCGCCGGATTGCCCGCCCGAGCCGATGGGCGCCGAGGATCCGCTGTTCATCCTGTACACCAGCGGCAGCACCGGCAAGCCGAAGGGCGCGCTGCACACCACCGGCGGCTACATGGTGTGGGCCAGCTTCACGCACGAGCTGGTGTTCGACTACCGGCCCGGCGAGGTGTTCTGGTGCACCGCCGATGTCGGCTGGGTGACTGGCCACACGTACATCGTGTACGGCCCGCTCGCCAACGGTGCCACCACGCTGATGTTCGAGGGCGTACCCACCTACCCCAGCAGCGCGCGGTTCTGGCAGGTGATCGACAAGCACGCGGTGAACATCTTCTACACCGCGCCCACGGCTATCCGCGCGCTGATGCGCGAGGGCGACGCGCCGGTGCGCGGCACGTCACGCGCATCCTTGCGGCTGCTCGGCACGGTGGGCGAGCCGATCAACCCCGAAGCGTGGCTGTGGTATTATCGCGTGGTGGGCGACGAGCGCTGCCAGATCGTGGACACCTGGTGGCAGACCGAGACTGGCGGCGCGCTGATCAGCCCGGTCGCCGGCGCCGTGGCGCTCAAGCCCGGATCGGCCACGCTGGCGCTGCCCGGCGTCAAACCGGTGCTGGTGGATGCCGAAGGCGCCGAGCTGGAGGGGGCCACCGAAGGCAATCTCTGTATCGCCGATAGCTGGCCCGGGCAGATGCGCACGGTGTACGGCGATCACGAACGCTTCGTGCAGACCTATTTCACCACCTATCCCGGCAAATACTTCACCGGCGACGGCGCGCGGCGCGACGGCGACGGCTATTGGTGGATCACCGGGCGCGTGGACGACGTGATCAACGTGAGCGGCCACCGCATGGGCACGGCCGAGGTGGAGAGCGCGCTGGTCAGCAATAGCAACGTCGCCGAGGCGGCTGTGGTGGGCTTTCCGCACGACATCAAGGGCCAGGGCATCTACGCCTACGTGACGCTGAAGGACGGCGTGGAGCCCACCGATGCGCTGCGCCGCGAGCTGGTGGCCTGGGTGCGCCGGGAGATCGGGCCCATCGCCGCACCCGACACCATCCAATGGGCGCCGGGGCTGCCCAAGACGCGCAGCGGCAAGATCATGCGCCGCATCCTGCGCAAGATCGCCGCCGACGAGATCGACGGCCTGGGCGACACCTCCACCCTAGCCGATCCGGCCGTGGTGCAGGAGCTGGTGGACAACCGCGGCCGGTAGGCAGCGCCCGCGGTCCTGCCAGAGGGACAGGACCGCGGGGCGGTTACTTGGCGTGAGCGTCCAGCCAGGGGCCGAGCTGGGCCGAGACGCGCGTGCGCAGTTCGGCCGCCGTCTCGATGCCGCCGGCCACGCGCGCGGCCCAGATCTTGGCGCCGGCCGAGGCCTGGCTGGAGGGCTCGGCCAGGATCGCCTGGGCGGTGGCCGGATTGCTGGAACCGGCGGCGGCGGCCACCAGCGGCGTCGGCCCCAAGCCGTCACCGGGGATGCGCGCCGCCAGCTTGGCAGCCACCGGCTTGGTGAGGCTGTAGACGAGCTCCGCGTTTTCCGAGCCGCGGCTCGCTTCATACAGGAAGAACGCGATGCGGCCGTTCGGCACCTCGCCGGCATCGGCAAAGGCCACCGTCTGGGCGATCAGCTTGGGGTCCTGCGCGGTCGCCATCGCGTTGAAGTAGCGCAGCTTCTCCTCCGTGCTGGTGGCCTTAATGCCCATCTGCTTCAGCGTGTCGTAGATCGCCTGGTCGGCGGTGTGGCTGACCATGGCCAGCACCGGCTCGCGCAGCGCCGGCGGCAGGGCGGCGGGATCCTGCTGGTAGGCGGCGAAGCGCCGGCGGGCTTCGGCGATGGTCGGCGCATCCTGGAACCGGCCGAGCGCGCCGATCATCTTGGGGCGCAGCAGCGCGTCCAGGAACGGCTCGCCCGGCTTGGCATCCCAGCCCAGGCGCGCAGCCTCGGGGCGCACGAAATTGGCGGCCCAGGTGGCAAAGCGCGCGCGCAACGGCGTGCCAATCAGCGCGGTGTCGATACGGTCGAGATGGGCGAGCGTGTCCTCCCACACCGCGATGTTCTGCTCATCGTGCAGGCTGGTGAGCAGATCGAGGTAGTCGCCCAGCTTGGCGCGGTCGGCCACGAACAGCGCGAACTGGTCGCCCAGCAAATTGGTTCGGTCGGTGGCGGCCAGCGTGGGCAAGGCAGTGCGCAGGGCAGCCAGCGAAGGCGCATCGTATTGCACGCGGTAATAGCCGGCCTCGCCGAAATTGGCTTTCAGCGGCGCCTCGCAGCCGCCGGCCTGCACACTGGCCGGCGCCGCGCCGAGCAGCACGTGCTGGGTGGCCGCACCCGGCGCGCCCAGGCTGACCGGAATGTTCCACGTCAATGCCTTGGGATGCGGATCGTGGATGGTGAAGCGATCCTGCGTCAGCGTGAAGCTGGCATGGCCGTCTGTGCAGGCGCGCGCCACATGCACCAGCGGCACGCCGGGCTGCTCGGTGAAGCTGGCCGCCACGCTGGTGACATCGCGGTTGGCCGCCGCACCCAGCGCCGACCACAGATCGGCGCTGCTGGTGTTGCCGAACTGGTGCGCCTGCATGTAGCGCCGCATGCCGTCGCGGAAGACGTCCGGGCCGAGCCAGTCCTCCACCATGCGGATGATCTGCTCGCCTTTCTGGTAGCTGATGCCGTCGAACGCGCTGTTGGCCTCGCTCTCGTCGCGGATCACCTGTTGGATCGGGTGCGTGGTGGGCTGGGCATCCTGCGCCATCGCCTGTTCACGCTGGTCGTGCTGGCGCGGCCAGATCTGCCAATCCGGGTTGAAATGGTCGGTGGCCTTCAGCTCCATCCAGGTGGCGAACCCTTCGTTCAGCCAGATGTTGTCCCACCAGCCCATGGTCACCAGGTCGCCCGACCATTGATGCGCCATTTCGTGGGCGACCACGAGAAAGATGGTCTCCCGCGTCGCCGGCGCCGAGTTCTGCGGGTCGAACAGCATGGCGTCGTCGATGAAGGTGATCGCACCCCAATTCTCCATCGCGCCGGCCTCGTAATTGCCGGGAATGGCAATCAGGTCGAGCTTGGGCAGCGGATAGGGCACGCCGAAATATCCGTTGTAGAACGGCAGCACCTTCTGTTCGACATCGAGCGAGGTACTGCGCCTGATCCTGCTTGCCGGTGGGGGCCCAGGCGCTCATCCGCGTGCCGGCGGCCTCGCCGTGCACGGCGCTCATGTCGCCGGCGATCAGCGCCAGCAGGTAGGTGGACATGCGCGGCGTCGGCGCGAACATGATGTGCTGCATGCCGTCCGGCGTCTTGAGGATCTTGGCCGCCGGCATGTTGCTGACAGCGGCCAGATTTGGCGGCAGCACCACGGAAAGCTGAAAGACGGCCTTGAACGCCGGCTCGTCCCAGCCCGGGAACATGCGGCGCGCATCGGCCACTTCGAACTGCGTCACCAGCATGCGCTTCTTGGCGCCGGATGCGTCTTTGTAGTCGTCGTAATAGATGCCGTTCGGCGTCTGCGGAATGGGGCCGGTATATTTGATGCCGAGCAGGTAGGTGCCGGGCTGCAACGCACGCGCAAAATGCAGCGTGGCCGTCTGGGCGTGCTCGTCCTGCGTGATGGTGGCATCACCCACGTTCAGGATGGCCGCGTGCGCCAGATGCAGGCCGGCCTGGTTGAGCGTGATGCTATCGGTCGCACTGCGCACGTGCAGCGTGATCGCCTCGCTGCCCTTCAGCGTCAGGCTGTTCAGGTCGGGCGTGATGTCGATGCGGTAGGCGTCGGGCACCACCGTTTTCGGCAGCTTGCCGGGCGCGTGGTCGAAGCTGAACGGCGCCTCGGCGCGCGCGGCCGTGGCGGCCAGAAGCAGGCTGGTGGTCAGCAACAGATGTTTGCGCATGGTCGTTCTCCCGCCTGGCCTCAATTGCCTGCCCGGCTTTTGTCCCGAATAGCGCGGAACTCGTTGCCGGCATACCAGTCCGGCCATGTATCGCCGTTGGCCAGCGTCTGCCCCACCGCATACAGCACCTTGAGGTCCTGTATCGGGCCGGACAGGTCCCAGGCCGGATCGAACTCGTCGGAAGGCTGGTGGTAGTGGTTGGCGGTGTAGGCGTCGCGCACCGCGCGGCCGCGCGCAGTGCCGCCATTGACCAGATCGTAGCCGCCATCCGGATCCAGCATCGGCACGCCCACCTTGGCCAGGCTGATATGGTCCGACCGGTAGAAGCTGCCCTTTTCCGGCTCGGGATCTGCTGCGATGACGCGGCCCTGGGTTTTCAGCGTGGCGGCCAACGTATCTTCCAGCTGCGACGCGCCGTTGCCGATGACGACGAGATCATGCGCCGGGCCTTCCGGCAGATTGGCATCGATGTTGATGCCGCCGACGATGTGCGCGAGCGGCCAGACCGGATGAGCGGCGAAATATTGCGAGCCGAGCAGGCCCTGTTCCTCCAGCGTCCAGCAGATGATGCCGACGGAGCGCCGCGGCTTGGGCGCGTGCACGAATGCCTGGCCGATCTCGAGGATGCTGGCCACGCCCATCGCGTTGTCGATGGCGCCGTTATAGATCTTGTCCGGTCCGGGCACGTCGGGTTTGACGCCGAGGTGATCCCAATGCGCGGTGTACAGCACCACGTCCTCGGGGTGGGTGGCGCCTGGCACCATGCCGATGACGTTGCGGGTGTTCATGTGCGCGACCGTGGAGTGCAGCTCAGCGCTCATCGTCTCCCCGCGCATCGCCACCGGCTTGAAGCCGGGCTGGTTGGCGGCGTGCTTCTCGGCCGCATAATCCAGGCCGGCGCGGCGGAACAGCTCGACGGCCGTCTGCCGGGTGATCCAGCCCTGCACGGCAACCTTGCCGACATTGCCATCCGCCTCGTCCAGCCAGGATTTGCTGCCCGAATTGGAATTGCGCACCACCTGCCAACCGTACGCCGCCGGCGCGGTCTCGTGCACGATCATCACCGCGGCGGCGCCGTGGCGGGCGGCCTCTTCGTATTTATAGGTCCAGCGGCCGTAATACGTCATGGCGCGGCCGTGGAAGAACGCGGGATCCGGGTGCGCATCCTCGTTGCCGGGATCGTTGATCAGCACCACCACCGTCTTGCCGCGCACGTCGATGCCGGCATAGTCGTCCCAATGGTATTCCGGCGCCACCACGCCGTAGCCCACGAACACCATCGGCGCGTTGGCGACCGAGACGACCGTATTCTTGAACCGCGGCGTCCAATACACCGCATCGGCCGGGAAGGCGGGCGTGACCGGGCCCTGGGCGGTGGCGAAACTGAGGTGCGAAGCGGCGGCGGCCAGCGTGATGTTCACCGTCGGCACGTCCTGGAAGTAGCTGCCGTGATTGCCGGGGACCAGGCCGATGCGCCGCATCTCCTCGGCGATCCAGGCCGCGGACGCTTCGCCGGCCGTCGTGCCGGGGCCGCGGCCCTGGAACGCATCGTCGGCCAGCGCCTTGTCGCGCGCGGCCAGGTCGGCAGCCGTGATGTCCGGCGTGGTGGCGGGATGGCCGGGGTATTGCGCGTGCGCCGGCGCGGCAAGGGCGCTGGCCAGCAGCAGCATGCGTGCTGTCGGGTATTGCATGGGTCGTCCCCTCCTGATGCCGGCCAGCCTACCCCGGCGCCGGGGTTGCGCAAACCGGGTACGCAGGACGGCCCCGCCCGGGCGGCAGCGGTGCCTGGGCTAGACCCACCCCTGCGCCATCCGCAGGTCGGCCACCATGGCAGCGTATTCGCGCTGCCGGCTCTCCTCGTCCGGCAGGCGCAGCAAATAGGAGGGATGCACCGTCACCATCACCTGCCCGCCATCCAGCGGAATGGGGCGGCCACGCTCGCGCGAGATGGTGACGGCGCGGCCGAGCACCGCACGCGCGGCCGAGGCGCCGAGCAGGATGGTGACGGCGGGCTGCACCAGCGCGCGCTCCTGATCCAGCCAGAAGCGGCAGGTCTGGATTTCCGTGCGGTCCGGCGTGGCGTGGATGCGCCGTTTGCCGCGCGGCTCGAATTTGAAGTGCTTCACCGCGTTGGTCACATAGACGGCGCTGCGATCGATGCCGGCTTCGGCCAGCGCACGGTCCAGCATCTGCCCGGCCGGGCCCACGAACGGGCGGCCAGCCAGATCCTCCTGGTCGCCCGGCTGCTCGCCCACCAGCATCAGCCGGGCATCCAGCGGGCCCTCGCCGAACACCGTCTGCGTGGCGTGCTTGTACAGGTCGCAAAGCTGGCAGCCGGCGGCCTCGGCCCCCAACGCCGCCATGCCGGCCGGCGGTGCCGCCTGTGGCGCGGCGCTGGGCCGCTTCGCGCGCTCCGGAGAGATGGTCGGGTTGTCCACCATGGCGGCGGTCCTTTCGCGCGATTGCCGGATCAGCTCAGGGATCGCCGCGGCTTCGGGAAGGTTGCGCCAGTATTTGCGTGGCATCTCCGACGTCATGGCCGAAACCTTCAGCCGCGCCGGGTTGAAGATGGCGCCGAAATAGGCGCGCCAATAAGCTTCCAAGGCGTCGTCGTCCGGCACGTCGGCCGGCTGCGCGCCGTCGCCGAGTTGCAGCGCCGTGCCATCCCAATGCGCGCTGCGATATGGCGTCAGGATGCTCCACGTCATGGTGGCAAAGCGGCGCACGAAGAAGCTGGCATTGGCTTCGACGATGTAGTGGTCAGGCTCGAACCAGGCGACGTAGCGCGTGGCGTCGGCTTCTTCCACCGCACGGAAGCGCAGGAACGCGCGCATCTTGTGGGTGTCGCGCCGCACCGCCTGCACCAGCTGCCGCACGCGCGCCACCAGCGGGTCGGCCGCATCTTCCAGCACATGCTTCTCGCCGCGATGCGCGCGCCAGATCAGCGCATAAAGCAGCGCGAAACGCTCCGGGTCATTGGCCTGAATAGCCGTCTCGGCCACCTCCACGATGGCGCGCGGCACCGAAAAAGCGCCGGCCGAAGGGGCTGCGGCCGGCGCTTCGGCAAACAGGTCGCGCGCCTCGGTGACCGACCACAGCGTCTGTTCGGGCGGCAGGCCGTCGAGGGCGGCGGCACGGGCGGCGGCGCGCCAGCCTTCGAAATCCGCCTGGTGCTTGAGGATGATGCTGCGCAACGGGGGACGTTCCCAGAAAGATTGACCGGCTTGCCGGCCGCCCGGCCGGTCAGATCAGAATGAGCTGGCGCGCCTTGGGGGTGAGCCGGCCGGCCAGGGCCGCGCTGTCCAGCGTGGCGCCGGGGTGGTGGTCGGCGGTGACCACGAACGGCATTAGCTTGGCCACCGGCAGCCGCAGCCGCGCCAGATCGTCCATGCGCAGCCGGCGGTGCCGGCGCGAGGCCAGCAGGCGGCCGACAGTCTTGACCCCCAGCCCGGGCACCCGCAGCAGCATCTCCTTCGGCGCGGTGTTCAGATCGACCGGAAACAGCGCGCGGTGCTGCAGCGCCCAGGCGAGCTTGGGGTCGATCTCCAGGCTCATATTGCCGGCCGCGTCCGTCGCCAGCTCGTCCACGCCGAAGCCGTAGAAACGCAGCAGCCAGTCGGCCTGATACAGCCGATGTTCGCGCACCAGCGGCGCGGCCTTGGGCGGCAGCAGCGACGAGGCATCCGGGATCGGGCTGAATGCCGAATAATACACCCGCCGCAGGCCGTACGAGCCGTAGAGGTCGGTGCTCATTTGCATGATGGAGCGATCGGAACTGGCGTCCGCGCCGACGATCACCTGCGTGCTCTGCCCGGCCGGTGCGAATTGCGGCGCTCGCTTTTCGGCCCGTGCCTCGTCGATGCGCAGGCGCATGCGGCCCATGGAGCGCTTGATGTCGCCGATGCTCTTCTCCGGCGCCAGCGCGCCCAGGCTCGCCTCGGTCGGCAGTTCGATGTTGATGCTGAGCCGGTCGGCATACTTGCCGGCCTCGGCCATCAGCAGCGGGTCGGCGTCAGGGATGGTTTTCAGGTGAATATAGCCGCGAAACCCATGCTCCTCGCGCAAGGTGCGCGCCACGCCCACCACCTGCTCCATAGTATAATCCGGGTTGCGGATGATGCCGGAGCTGAGGAACAGGCCCTCGATGCAGTTGCGGCGGTAGAAGCCGAGCGTCAGCTTGACGACTTCGTCCACCGTGAAGCGCGCCCGCTGCACGTTGGAGGAGCGGCGGTTGATGCAGTACACGCAATCGTAGATGCAGGCATTGGTCAGCAGGATTTTCAGCAGCGAGATGCAGCGGCCATCCGGCGCGTAAGCGTGGCAGATGCCCATGCCCTCGGTGGAGCCTACCCCGCTTTTCTCGCCCAGCGAGCTGCGCTTGACGGTGCCTGAGGAGGCGCAGGACGCGTCGTATTTCGCAGCGTCGGCCAGGATTTCGAGTTTATGCAGCAGGTCCATGAAGGACGAAATCCCGTTCGTGCTCTGTTCCGACCGCCCACCAGAAATGAGGGCGGCGGGGCCGGATGTCAACGTCCGGCAGGCCCAACCGAGGCGTTAGCGTGCGTGCGCCGGGGTGGAGGGCACGGCCCGGTGGCCGTTGATGTTGAGCGGCATGACCCGGTACCAATCCTGCCCCGCCGCCGGCGCCGGATCCTGCCAGAAGCCGGTGGCGTCGCTCGCACATGCATCGCACACCAGCGTCCAGGAGCCCGGGGTGGACGGGTCGGGTGAGCGCTCGATGCTGTAGCTGGCGGCCCCCGCGGCGCCGCGCCACGATACGCGCCCGTGCTGCACGGCCAAGATGTCCGGCTGCGGCGTCAGCAGATAGGCGGGCGGCAGGGTGATGCCGGCCATGGCGAAGTTGAACCGGCGCAGCGCGCGCCCGCGCGTCTGCATGGTCGGCGCATCCACATCGGGCGTGGCGAAGCCGGGGAAGTAGAGCGCCGCCAGGCCGGGGCCGGTGGCCGGGCCGGGCGGCAGGTAGCCGCCCTGGTCGGCATGCGCCTGCAGATTGCCCACGGTGGCGACCGCGATCTGGCGTTCCCGCACGATATCGCCCAGCCAGGCCTCCAGATCGGCCTCGGTGGGCCACAAGGCCGGCGACCAGCCCACATCGTCGAGCACGTAGGCGCGGTTCGCCTTGCCGATCGCGGCCACCTGCCGGGCGAGCGCCTCGCGCGCCGCGGCGGCGGCACCGCCGATGGCCGGCCGGTCGCCCACGATATCGACGCCGTCGGGCGCATAAGATGCGGGCTGCACCGCGTTGGCCGCCGCGGGCCCGATGCGGCCGGCGAACGCGCCGCTTTCAAACAGATGGTGCGTGTCGGCCGCGTGGATCGTCTGGCCGAGCCGCGCCACCCAGGCGGCGACCGCCGGGTCGTCGCCGCTGCCGGCGCAGGCGTCGCAATCCTCCCACGCCAGGATGGCCGAATCGCTCGCATAGGCGACGTTGGTCAGGCTGTTCACATGGGCGAGGATGGTGCGCACGCGCGCGGTGAACGCGGCCTGGGCGCCGGCATCGGTGAAAAAGGCATGCGGCCCCGCCGGCCCCGGCGCAGCGCGGCAGATGACGCCCGAGGGCGCAGGATCGGCGCAGCCGCGACCGGAATCAGCCAGCGGCAGGATCACCTTCAACCCGAGGTCGCGTGCCGTCTTCAGCACCAGGTCGATCTGCGCGAACACCTCCGGATTCATCTGCCCGGGCGTGGGCTCCAGGCACAGGGCGCAGCCGGCGGTGGAGGCCAGGCCGGGCAGGCGCACCACGGCGGCGCCGAGCGCCTCGGCCGTCTTGAGCGCATCGCGCACCTCGAAGGGCGTCGGGCGCCGCGCGGGGGCATGGCCGTCGGTGCGCATGCCCAGCCACGGGATCGTCACGCCGCCGAAGCGCACCGGGCGGCCCAGCAGGGTCAGCTGCGTGTCGGCCCGGGTGACGAAGTCCCGCGGATCGGGCTGGCCCGCCATGGTGGCATAGGCCTGCGCCCGCGCCGGCGCTGCGCCACCCCAGGCCAGGGCCGCGAGGATCGCCGCGCAGCCGGCAAGGCGCCGTGGGGGCAGCCGCATCACGGGCGGCCGATACTGTGGTAGCGGAAGCCGGCGGCCACCATGCTGGCCTTCTCGTACATGTTGCGCAGGTCCACGATCAGGTCACCGCGCATGGCCTCGCGCAAGCGTTCGGCGGGAATGGCGCGGAACTCGTTCCACTCGGTCGCCACCACCAGCACATCGGCCCCCTGCGCCGCCTCCAGCGCGCTCTGGCAATAGGTGACCGATGCCGGCAGCATCGGCTTGGCCTGCTCCATGCCGGCCGGGTCGAAAGTGCGGATCAGCGCGCCGTCCTCGGCCAGCCGGCCGACGATCGGAACGCTGGGCGCGTCGCGCATGTCGTCGGTCTCCGGCTTGAAGGTGAGGCCGAACACCGCCACCGTCTTGCCGCGCACCGAGCCGCCGGCCGCAGCAATCACGCGCGCCGCCATGCCCGCCTTGCGCGCCTCGTTGACCGCCACCACCGCCTCGATCAGGCGCGACGGCGTGCCGTGGTCCTGCGCGATACGGACCATGGCCAGCGTGTCCTTGGGGAAGCAGGAGCCGCCGAAGCCCGGGCCGGGGTGGAGGAATTTGCGGCCGATGCGGCCATCGAGCCCGATGCCGCGCGCCACGTCGTGCACGTCGGCGCCGGCGCGCTCGCAGATGTCGGCCATCTCGTTGATGAACGTCACCTTCATGGCCAGGAAAGAATTGGCCGCATATTTCACCAACTCGGCCGTCTCGAGGTTGGTGAACAGGATCGGCGCCTCGATCAGATAGAGCGGCCGGTAGAGCAGGCGCAGCACCTCGCGCGCCCGGTCCGTCTCGCAGCCGATCACCACCCGGTCGGGCCGCATGAAATCGGGAATGGCGCTGCCTTCACGCAGGAATTCGGGGTTGGACGCGACATCGACCTCGAGGTCCGGCCGCACGCTGGCCAGGATTTCCTTGATCCGCCGCCCGGTGCCCACCGGCACGGTGGATTTCGTCACGATCACGGTCGGCGCCGTCAGCACGCGCGCCACCTGCTCGACGGCGGCAAACACGTAGGAGAGGTCGGCATGGCCGTCGCCGCGCCGCGTGGGCGTACCGACGGCGATGAACACCGCCTCCACACCGGCCACGGCGGCCGCGATGTCGTTGCCGAAGGTCAGCCGCCCCGCACGCACGTTGTCGGCCACCAGCGGCTGCAGGCCCGGTTCGTAGATCGGGATGCCGCCCTGCTGCAGGCTGGCGAGCTTGGCCGGGTCCACCTCGACGATGGCCACTTCGTTGCCCAGTTCGGCGAAACAGGCGCCGGAGACGAGGCCCACGTAGCCGCCGCCGATCATCGCAATGCGCAAAACCAACCCTCCAGGACCCTCGAACCGCGCTATACAGGCTTAATCAGGGCCGGAACAGCAGCCGCAAACGGTTTCGTGAGGTGTGTGTCCTACGAGGAATCCCTGAGCAGATCGTTGACGGCCGTCTTGGCCCGCGTCTGCGCGTCCACGCGCTTGACGATCACCGCGCAGGCGAGCCCGGGGCCGGGGCTGCCATCGGGCAGGGCGCGGCCGGGCAGCGTGCCGGGCACCACCACGGCGTAGGCGGGCACCCGGCCCACAAACATCTCGCCGGTGGCGCGATCGACGATCTTGGTCGAGGCGCCGAGGAACACGCCCATGGCGAGCACCGCGCCGCGTTCCACGATCACCCCCTCGGCCACCTCGGAGCGGGCGCCGATGAAGCAATCGTCCTCGATGATCACCGGGCTGGCCTGCAGCGGCTCCAGCACGCCGCCCAGCCCTACGCCGCCGCTGATGTGGCAGTTGGCCCCCACCTGCGCGCAGCTGCCCACCGTGGACCAGCTGTCGATCATGGTGCCGGCGCCCACCCGCGCACCCACATTGACGAAGCACGGCATCAGCACGGCGCCGGGTGCCACATAGGCGCCGTGGCGGATGACGGAGCCGGGCACCGCGCGGAAGCCCGCCTCGGCGAAGCGCCCGGCATCCCAATCGGCGGTCTTCAGCCGCACCTTGTCGTAAGCGCCGCCGGCCATCGGCACGCTGTCGGTCAGGCGGAACGAGAGCAGCACGGCCTGCTTGAGCCAGGCATGGGTGTGCCAGCCGCCCGGCCCGGGCTCGGCCACGCGGAGCTGGCCGGAATCCAGCCCGCCAAGCGCCTCGGCCACGGGCTCGTAGGCATCGGCGAAGCTGCGGGAACTCAGGGCCTGGCGCTGCTGCCAGAGCCGCTCGATGGTGTCGCGTAAGGCTGCGGTGGAGGTCATGCGCCCTGGATGCCAAGCACCCGGGAAGCTGGCAAGGCGGCCCGGCCCGTCTCAGAAACTGCGCGCGGCTTCCTGCCGGTTCCACGGTTCCAGCCGGCCGCTCTCGCGCAATTCGCGCACCCGCTGCTGCAGCGCGCGGCGGGCCAGCTTGGCGTCGCCGGACAAGGCCAGGAGGTCGCCGATCTGCCCCGGCCGCAGCAGCAGCGAGGTGGCGAGCCGCAGCAGGCCGATGCCGCCGCTGCGGTTCAGCGCGCTGACGGCGGCCGGCGGCAGAGCGCGGTCGGCCGGGTCGCACACGGCGCGCAGCACGGCGAACGGTACGCCGGCCTCGCGCGCGGCCTTGGCCACCGCACCGCTCTCCATATCTACCGCCTCGGCGCCCGTGCCGGTCCAACGCTCCGCCTTGCCGGCAACCGAAGCGATCACCGCCTCGGCCGCCAGCAGCGTGCCGCCGGCCACCCCGCCCAGGGCTTCGGACAGCGCGGTGTCGGTCGGGTATTGCCGGCCGGCCAGCATGACGTTAGCGGGCACGACGAGCGCGCCGGGCGCCAGATGCGGCGCCAGCCCGCCCGCCAGGCCGAAGCTGACCAGGGACGTGGCGCCGGCGGCCAAGGCGCGCTGCGAAGCGTTGGCGGCACCACGGGCGGTGCCGCCGCCTACGAATACGCGGCGGCTGAGCGGCCGCAGCAGCCGCGCTTCGGCCTTGAGCCCGACGACGAAGGCTAGCACGGCAGGGGCGCGTGCCGGCCGGGGGCGGCTAGATGCCCCAATCGACGCGTCGCTGGTTGCCGCGCTGCAGGTTGCGGTAGCGCGACAGCGCGAGCAGCGGGAAGAACAGCCGGTAGCCGTGGTATTTCAGGTAGAACACGCGCGGAAAACCCACGGCCGTGTAGGGTGCCTCGTCCCACTCGCCATCGGCCTTCTGGGTGGCGGCCAGCCAGGCAATGCCGCGCGCGACGGCCGGGTGGTCGGTGCGCCCGGCGCCCATCAGCGCCAGCACCGCCCAGGCAGTCTGCGAGGGCGTGCTTTCGGTGTAGCGACCGGGCGGCGCGTGGGCGTAGCTCTCCTCGTCCTCGCCCCAGCCGCCATCCTCGCGCTGCACGCCCACCAGCCAGTCGCAGGCGCGCACCATGGCCCGATCGCCGGGCGGGATGCCGGCGGCGTTCAGCGCATTGATCACCGACCAGGTGCCGTAGATGTAGTTGGTGCCCCAGCGGCCGAACCAGCTGCCGTCAGCCTCCTGCTCGCGCCGCAGATAGGCGACCGCGCGCGCCATCACCGGGTGGTCGCTGGCCATGCCGATCTGCGCCAGGAAGCCCACGCAGCGGCCGGTCACGTCGGCGGTGGGCGGGTCCAGCAGCGCGCCGTGGTCGGCGAACGGGATGTGGTTGAGGTAGGAGTGGGTGTTCTCCGGCTCGAAGGCGCCCCAGCCGCCATCGCTGCTCTGCATGCCGACGATCCAGTCGCGGGCGCGGGCGATGGCCTCGTCATGCGCCGGGTCGCCGTTGCGGGCCAGCAGCATGCCGA
Source organism: uncultured Alphaproteobacteria bacterium (assembly GCA_963751795.1). Classification (GTDB taxonomy): domain Bacteria; phylum Pseudomonadota; class Alphaproteobacteria; order Acetobacterales; family Acetobacteraceae; genus BOG-908. The sequence continues at coordinate 819,691 of CAVVVI010000002.1, read as the reverse complement.
CCAGGGCCGTGTCGTCCACGTCCGGATAATGGTCGTTGGCGTATTGGAATGCCCAGCCGCCCGGCGCCACGTCCGGCCGGCGGACCGCCCAGTCGCCCTTCACGTCGAGGATCTGGCGCGAGACCAGCCAGTCGCTGGCCGCTTCCACCGGCGGCCGCCTGGTCTGGCCGGGCAGATCGCAGCCATAGGCGGCCTCGGCCATCGCCACGCCGGCCAGCCCGGTATCCCAGATCGGCGAGACGCAGGGCTGCACGTAGGCGCGCTCTCCGTCGTCGACGATCAGCTTGCGTACCGAAAGCCAGGCCAGCGCAGCATCCGGGTGGCCGGGCGCGTAACCCAGGGCCGCGAACATCATCACGCTGTTGGCCATGGCCGGGTAGATGGCGCCCAGCCCGTCCTCGCCGTTCAGCCGCTCGGTCACGAACGCCACCGCCTGCGCCACCGCGCGCGCGCGCGCGCCGCGCGGGAACCACCGCTCGCCGCGCTTAAGGCAGAGGTCGAGCGCCTTGAAGGCGTGGCCCCACCAGCTGCGATACGGCCCGCGGATGTAGTCGCGGATCTGCTCGGGCGGGCGGGTGAACAGTTCGGCGATGTGCACGCCGCGCGGGTTGGCCGCGCGCGGCCGCAGCGTCATCAGCACCAGCAGCGGCACGATCACGGTGCGCGACCAATAGGAGATCTTCGAGAGGTGGAAGAAAAACCACTCCGGCAGCAGCATGATTTCCACCGGCATGGTGGGGATCGCGCGCCACGGCACCTCGCCGAACAGGGCCAGCTGGATGCGGGTGAACACGTTGGTACGCTCGGCACCGCCAGCCGCCAGGATGGCCGCGCGGGCACGCGCCATGTGCGGCGCCTCCGGGCTGTGGCCCAGGCATTTCAGCGCGAAATAAGCCTTTACGCTCGCCGACAGGTCGAACGCGCCGCCGTGGAACAGCGGCCAGCCGCCATGCGCGCCCTGGATTTCCAGCAGATAGACGCCGATGCGCGCCTGCAGCCCGGTATCGATGCGATCGAGATAATGCTCGAGCAGAATGTATTCGGCCGGGATGGTGGCATCCGCCTCCAGCTCGAAACGCCAGTGCCCGTCCGCGTTCTGCCGACGGCACAGAGCCTCGGCCGCGCTCTCGATGCAGGATTGCAAAGCGGCGAACGGCAGCGGGGCCGGCTGGTCGGTTGGCGGTTGGCTCAGGGTCTGGCTTTGCATACTCGTTCTGGTTGATACGGCGCGCCTAAGCGGCCCGCCTGCGTGTCACATGCTGCGCTGCAGCGAAACCCGACCTGATCGCACCTTCAATGGTTGCGGGCAACCCGGTATCCGTCCAATCGCCCGCCAGCACGAGATTCGGCAAGGGTGTTGTGTTCTGGGGGCGACGCCTGTGTTGCTCCGGAGTTGCAGCGAAGGTGGCGCGTTTCTCCCGGATCAGCCGCCACGGTGGCATCTCTGCCACGATCCCGAAGGCGGCGCTCACCTCCGGCCAGATTGCCGCCACCAGCGCGTCGCCATCCATGTCGAGCAGCCGGTTGGCCGCCGAGATGGTCACCGAGACCACGCCAGGCTTGACGAACACCCACTCCGCCCGGCCGCCGACCAGCGCCATGAAGCCGGCCTCGCCGGGGTCGGCGTCGATCCTGAAATGCAGGTTCAGGATGGCCTCGTGGGCGTCGGGCACGCTGAGGCCGGGCAGCAGCCCTGCCGCCACCGCGGCGGGTGCCGCCAGCACCACGTGATCGTCGGCGCCCACCGCCACGGCGCCGGACGGGCCCGCCAGCGTGGCCACGCGCCCCGCCTCCTGCACCAGCGCGCCGATGCGATGGCCGGTGCGCACCGTGCCGCCATGGGCGCCAAGATGGGCCACCGCCGGATCGATGAAGCTTTCCGACAGCCCGTCGCGCGGCCAGCACGGCACGCATTGCGCGCCGCCACGCGCCAGCGTCTCGGCAATGACGGCCCAGAACAGCCGCGCGCTGCCCGCGTCGGCCGGCGTGTTGAGGACGGAGACGGCGAGCGGCTCGATCAGCCGTTCGTAGAGCGCGTTGCGCGGCAGCGTGCCGCCGACGGTGGCTGCCGGCCCGGCGCTGCGCAGCCGCAGCAATCCCGCATAGTCGCGCAGGCTGGCGCCGGGCACGCCCCGGTCGGCGGCCAGCACCCACCAGGGCAGCCGGCCGGCATTGGGCCGCAGCGTCCAGCGCGCGCCGCTGCGCACGTCCATGAACGGGAAAACCGGCTCGGACGGGCCGGCCAGCGTGGCCCGCGCGCCGACCATGTCCAGGTAGCGCATGGCTGCCCTGTTGCCCGAGAGCAGCAGGTGGTTGCCGTTATCGATGCGGCAGCCGAGCTCACGATCGAAATACGAGCGGCAGCGCCCGCCGCAATTCGGCCCCGCTTCGTAGACGACCACGCGCTGCCCGGCCTCGGTCAGGGCCAGGGCAGCGGCCAGGCCGGCTAGCCCGCCGCCGATGATGTGCGTGACGCTCAAACGGGAACTCTCCAAAGCAGATGACGGGCCGCCTGCCCGGCTGCCGGGAGAACGCAGAGATGCGCCTTGCGGGGGGCGCGCCAATACACTTCGGCGATGGCAGGCGCAGGATTACGGGGCGGCCTGCTCAATGCAGCGCGAACCGCAGGGCGATCAGCATTTTTTCCCAGCGCGGCACCGAGACGGCCTGTTCGGGCCGGTGCCAGCCGCGGCGTTCCAGCCGTGCCAGCACGGCGCCGTAGGTGGCGGCCATCAGGCGCGCCGGCTTCATCGCCCGATGGTCGCAGCGTGCCATGGCGGCGCGCGCGTCGCGGAAATGGCCATGCGCCACCCGGGCCGCGCGCAGGCACACGGCGGGCAGGTTCGGGCTGGCCAGGGCGGCGGCCGGTTCAGGCGGCACGCCTTCCAGCGCCAGCCACTCGCGCGGCAGATACAGCCGGCCACGCCAGGCATCCTCGCTCAGGTCGCGCAGGATATTGGTCAGCTGCAGCGCCCGGCCCAGATGGTGCGCCACGTCGTCGGCTGCCAGCGAGCTGTCGCCGAAGCAGCGTACCGAAAGCCGGCCGACGGCCGAGGCCACACGGTCGCAATACAGATCCAGCGCGTCGAAGGCGGGTGCCACGATCACCGTCTCGGCATCCATCTGCATGCCGTCGATCACGGCCAGGAAATCGGCCTGGCGCAGCCCGTAAGCGCGCGTGGCACGGGCCAGCACGCGGGCCACCGCGCCATCGGCGCCCTCGCCGCCGATCTCCAGCGGCCCCGCAGCCTGGCCTGCCACCACGCGCCCGATCCGCGCCCGCCACGCATCGAGCTGGCTGCGCTTTTGCTCGGGCGGCGCCGGCTCGTCGGCGATGTCGTCCACCAGGCGGCAAAACGCATAGACGGCATACATCGCCGTGCGCCGATCGGGCGGCAGGATGGCCATGCCGCGGTAAAAGCTGGTGCCCGAAGCGCGCACCACGGCGGTAACCGCCGCCAGATCGGCCTGGGTGGCGCCGAGCGGCCGGCTCATGCCGTGCGCCGCCAGAGATGCGCGGTGGCGGCGGCCAGGCTGGCGCCCACGTCCGTGCGCGTCAGGGCCACGCGCCCGGCGATCGGGTCGGCGGCGCGCAGGCGGGCGGCCAAGCGGCGCGACAGGCCCACGATCACCGCCGTCTCCAGCCGCAGCCGCGCGTCGCGCACCCGCCTGGGCAGCAGGGCAGCCTCGGCCTGCAGCACGTCGCATTCGCGGAGCAGCTTGTCGATCACCGCGCGCAGCCCCGGGCTTTGCGCCGCCGCCTGCAGATCGGCCATGCCGGCGCCCGCCTCGACCAGCCAGTCCTGCGGCAAATAGCATCGGTCCAGCCCCGCCAGGTCGCGCGCCATGTCCTGCAGATGGTTGAGCACCTGCAGCGCGCTGCTCAGCGCGTCCGACGGCCCGACGCAGTCGGCGCCTTCGCCGTGCAAAGCGAGCACGTGGCGGCCCACCGGCATGGCGGAGTAGCGGCAATAGTCGAGTAGTTCCGCCCAGTCGGCGTAGCGCGTCTTGGTGGCATCCTGGCGGAAGGCGCGGAGCAGGTCGCGCGCGTGGGCGTCGGTGACGCCGGTTTCGGCCAGGCTGCGCCGCAGGCCGGCAGCAGCCGGCGAGCCGGCCTGCGCGCGGCCGGTCAGCACGGCTTCCATCACATCCAGCCGGCGCAATTTGTCGGGGGCGGTGAGCGTGGGGCTATCGGCGATGTCGTCGGCGTTGCGGGCGAAGGCGTAGAAGGCGTGCACGTGCGGGCGCAAAGCGGGGCGCACCAGCAACGAGCCGACCGGGAAATTCTCCTGGCCGCGATCCTTGCCGGACCACGCTTCCACGTTCTCGGCCGCTCCGCTCATCCGTGATACGCCCTCTGCTTCCAGATGGTGCCGCGCCCCCGGTAGTGATCCGCGGCCGAGCCCAGCGTGGCGGCGGTGTAGAACACCCCGGCCAGCGGCAGGCAGGCCGCCCAGGCGAAGGCGAGGCCGAAGCGGCGCAGCGTGGGCAGGTAGCACAAGATCATCAGCACCCAGGCAACCAGGCCCATGGCGCGCACCGTGCCGTGGCCGAACAGCGCGGCCAGCGGCGGCATCAGCCAAACCAGCACCATGCCGGCCACCGTGCCGCCGAGCAGCCAGGGCGAGTAGCCGAGCTGGACGAAAGCGCAGCGCGCCACCATGCGCCATAAATCGCCCACGCCGCGATAGGGGCGCAGGCTGGTCGCCAGCCGCGTATGCCCCAGCCAGATGCGCCCGCCCTGCTTGACGCGCCGCGCCAGCGTCACGTCGTCGATCAGCGCGCCGCGCATCGCTTCCAGGCCGCCGATGCGGGCGAGCGCTTCGGCGCGGATCAGCACGGTGCCGCCAGCCGCAGCAGCCGCCCGATGGCCAGGATCGTTCACCCAGGCGAACGGGTAGAGCAGCTGGAAGAAGAACACGAAGGGCGGCACCAGCGCCCGCTCGGCCGCATTCTGGCAATGGAGCGCGACCATCTCGGAGGCCATGTCCAGCCGATACGAGACGAGCTGGCTGACCAGCGTGGCCAGATGCAACGGCGCGTGGGTTATGTCGGCATCGGTGAGCAGCAGCAGCTCGGCCGGGTCAGCCGCCTGCAGGCCCTGGTGCAGCGCCCACAACTTGCCGCTCCAGCCCGGCGGGTGGGCGGCGCCGCGGATCACCGTCAGGCGCGGGTCCTCGATGCCGGCAGCCAGCGCGCCGGTGCCGTCGCTGCTCAGGTCGTCCACCATGATCAGCCGCAGTGGCCCGGCGTAGTCCTGTGCCAGCAGGCTGGTGAGGCACGCCACGATGCTCTCGGCCTCGTTGCGCGCCGGCACCACGACGGTGACCGGTGGCATCGGGCGCGTGGCGGGCAGCGGCAGCAGGATGGGGCCCAACTGCCAGAACTGGCCGTGGCCGATCAGCAGATACAGCCAGACAGCGAGCGAGAGGCCGGCCAGGACGATCAAGGCGGGCAAACTGCCGCGTGCGGGCGCCGACGGGCGCGGTTCACGCGGGCACGCTTTGAGTGAAGTAGGCGACCGCGTCGCGCACCGCTTCGATGGCAGGCCGGGGTGCGTAGCCCAGCGCCGCGCGTGCCTTGGCGCTGGAGAAGAACATCTTCTTGCGCGCCATCGCCAGCGTCTCGCGCGTCACCACCGGCTCGATGCCCAACCGCGCCAGCGCCTCGCAGGCCAGCGCCAGCGGGTAGAGCGGTGCCAACGGCAGCTTGACGCGCGGCGGCTTGCGGCCGGCGACCTGGCTGACCAGCGCGAACAGATCGCCCAGCGCGTAATCCTCGCCGCCCAGGATGTAGCGTTCGCCCACCACGCCGCGCTCCAGTGCCAGAGCATGGCCTTCGGCCACGTCGTCCACGTGCACGATGTTCAGCCCGGTTTCCACAAAGGCCGGCATGCGGCCCAGCGCCGCGTCGCGGATCATCTTGCCGGTGGGCGTGGGCTTGATGTCGCGTGGGCCCACCGGGGTGGACGGGTTGACGATCACCACCGGCATCGCGTGCTCGCGCACCAAAGCCAGCACCGCCTGCTCGGCGTGGTATTTCGATTGCTTGTAGACGCCCACGATCGCTTCGGGATGCACCGGCGTGTCCTCATCGGCCACGCTGCCGTCGCCCACCAGGCCCAACGCGGCAACGCTGCTGCAATAGACCATGCGCTCGACGCCGCGCGACTGTGCGGCCAGCAGCAGCGCCCGCGTGCCCTCCACATTGGCCTGCATCATGCGCGCCGGATCGGGCACCCACAGGCGGTAATCGGCGGCCACGTGCACCAGATAGCGGCAGCCCGCAGCCGCGGCGGCCAGCGATGCAGGATCGGTGAGGTCGCCCACGGCGAGTTCGGCGTCCAGCCCGGCGATGTTGCGCCGGTCGCCACCCGGCCGCACCAGCAGGCGCAACCGGTGGCCCCGCGCGAGCAGGGTGCGGGCCACGGCCGAGCCGACGAAGCCGGTGGCACCGGTGACCAGGGTGGGGGGCGGGGGCATGACGACGTCCTAGCCGATGCAGCGGCCAAACCCCAAACCCATGCGCGCGGCCCGGGTGCGCGATGCAATCGTCGCGGGTTGATAATCATCGCAACACGTTCCAAATCATTATTGACATGACCCCGACGCGCGACCTGCTGACCGACATCGTCGTGCTCGCCCGGCTGATCCGGACCGAGGCCGACCGCCGTGCGCGTGCCCATTGCATGACGCGCGCCCAATGGACGCTGATCATTCGCCTCGAAGCCCAGCCGGGCCTGCTGCAAAAGGAGCTGGCCGAGACGCTGGAGGTGGAGCCGATCACGGTGGCGCGCCTGGTGGACCGGCTGGAAGCCCGCGGCATGGTGGAACGCCGTGCCGACCCGGGCGACCGGCGCTGCTGGCGGCTGCACCTGACCGAAGCGGCGCGCCCGCTGGTGGGCGAGATCGACCGGCAGCTGACGGAAATGGCCCGGGCGCTGTGCACCGGGCTGGACGCGGCAAGCCTGGCAACCACGCGCGCCGCCCTGTCGACCATGCGCGACCGCGCGCAGGCGCAGCGCGCCGCCGCACCCGAGCCGGCCTGCGAGGTGCGCACGCTCGAGACCGGGGCTGCGTCCGGCGCGGCGGCAGTCCCGCCACGGGCCGATCGCGGCATGCCGGAACAGTCCGCCCGCGTGGCGTGAACCCATGACGCGGAAACTGCGCTGGCCGTAGCTGCCGTGTGGCGCGGGCGCGGCGCGGCGCGGCTCGCCCGGGCGCTGCGCCTGTTCTCATACCCTGCGCGGGCCAGCGAGGCCTCAGCCCGTTCGGGCGGCCGCAGGCGCCTCGGGCCGCGCATGCCAGTCGGCGGGTGTAGGCCGCGGCGGTGCAGGCTGATGATCGGCCGCGTTCTCGCACCATTGCAGCCGGTTGCGGCCGCTGCGCTTGGCACGATACATCGCCTGATCGGCGGCCCCCAGCAGCGCCTCGGCGGTGCGGTCGCCGGCTTGCGTGCTGGCGATGCCCACGCTGACGCCGATCTGCACGACATTGCCGCCGCTCAACGCGAAAGACGGCCGCAGGCAGCCGATCATCTGCTGTGCGACCGCTTCCGCGCGCGCGGCCCCCGGCAGCTGCGCGACCACGGCGAATTCGTCGCCGCCGATCCTGGCCAGCATCGCGCCTTCGGGCACCTGGCGTTGCAGCCGCTGCGCAACCTGCTGGAGCAGGAGGTCGCCGACCGGATGGCCCAACGTGTCGTTGACGGCCTTGAACCCGTCGAGGTCGAGGCAGAAGACGTGCAGTTCGGCCGGGCTTTCCGGGCCCTTCCGGCCCGACAGCAGGCGGGCCAGCGTTCTGTCGAACAGCCGCCGGTTCGGCAGGCCGGTCAGCGCACAACGCAGCGCCTGTTGCCGGCTCTCCAGCCGGGTGGCCATCAGCTCGACGAAATCGCGGTGCAGCTGCGCGTTGATGCTGGCCATGGCCAGCAGGTAGGCCGGGGCGAGGGCATCCAGACAGGCCATGAACCGGTCCGGTGCACAGGCGGCGCCGGCGCAGACCGGCAGGCCGATGAGCACGAACTGCGCGATGACGATCCGCGGCGCCCCCGGTACCCGGCCGCATTGTGCTGCCATGGTGGCCATGGCCATCACCCCGCCCAGTGTGGCGATGGCGCCATCGCCGGATGCCAGGCAGAGGCCAGTGCCGTAGCCCAGCGTGGCGCACCACAGCAGCCCGGAGAGCACATACCAATCCGGCAGGCTGTTGCCCGGCGCCGCCTCGCCCGAATGGCGCCGCCGGTGGCGCACGATGGCCGCGACGATGGCCAGGCGCAGCAGGCTGGCGGCCCCGTCCAGCACCGGCCAGGCCAGCATCGGCCGCGTCGGGTGGCGGCCCGCGATCAGCAACGACAGCGAAAAGATCATCAGCGCGCTGGTCACCAGCGAGGTCATGCGGTTGAACAGGCTGCCGCGCAGCTCGCCGGCCACGTCGCCCGTAGCGAGCGGCGAACTGGCGAGCCAGCTGGTCAGCCGCCAGCGGAATGGCGGGCAGACCCTGGCAATCTGCTCGGCGGTGGCGGTTTGCACGCCGACAATGTGAACAGTGGCGGTTAATGGACGGCTAGCGCAGCGCTCCGGGCGCGACCGGACGCGCGCCGGCCGGCAGCGCATCGCGCAGCAGCGCCGCCAAGGCGAGGAACACCGGCGCGCGCGGGTCGGTGCTGCGCCAGGCCAGCGCGATGGTGCGGCTGGCTTCGGGTTCGTCGAGCGTACGGCAGGTCACCAGTTCGGCCACGCCCGGCCGCGCCGCCAGGCTCAGCGCCGGCATCAGCGAGAACCCCTCGCCGGCCAGGATCATGTGCCACAGCGTCTCCAGGCTGGTGGCATGCCGCAGACCCGGCATCACGCCGGCGCAGAGCGAAAGCGCCTGGTCGCGCAGGCAGTGGCCCTCCTCGAGGAGCAGCAGGCCCTCGCTGGCCAGATCGGGCAGGCTGAGGCGCGGCAGGCTGGCCAGCCGGTGGCCGGCGGGGCAGACCAGCACGAACGGCTCGTCGAACAGGGGCGCGGTGATCAGCCCCTCGCCGGGCAGCGGCAGGGCGGCCAGCACCAGATCGGTGCCGCCGGCCCGCAGGCTGTCGAGCAAAGCGGCGGTGCGGCCCTCTTCCAGCCGCAGGGCCAGCTCGGGGTGTGCCGCGCGCAGGCGGCGCACCAGATGCGGCAGATAGTACGGGCCAAGGGTCTGGATGGCCGACAGGCGCAGGCTGCGCGCCAGCGGCTCGGCGGCGTCGCTGGCCAGTTCGAGCAGCCCGTGCGCCTCGGCCAGCACGCGCTCGGCCTGCACCAGCAGCGGATGGCCTGCCTCGGTCACCTGCACGCCGCGCCGGCCGCGTTCGAACAAGGCCACGCCGAGCAGCGCCTCCAGCTTGCGGATCTGTTCGCTGAGCGCGGGCTGGCTGACGCCGCAGCGTTCCGCCGCACGGCCGAAATGCCGCGTCTGCGCCACTGCCACGGCGTAATCCAGGTCGCGCAGCGAAAGCCCGGCCAGCGACGTCATGCGCCCGGTCCGCCCGAATGCAATGTCACCGGCCCGGTCCTGCGTGCGCGATCATGCCCTGCAGATCAGCCCTGAACGGTAATCCACAAGGCGCTGCCATTGTTGCGGCGGAACGGCGCCGACTGCTCGGCCAGCGCGGGAAACTGCGTGGCGAACAGGCTGCCATAGAAGAACACCTTGAAGCGGATGCTGTACATCAGCAGCGCGCGCACAGCGTATACCTCGTTCCAGGAGTAGTTTTTCACGAAAATCTGGCGGTCGGTGTATTCCATGGGAAACCGGCAATCGTGAAAATGCACCATCACGCCCGGCTTCAGTCGTGGCAGGATATGGAACAGTTCGAAATGCACATCGCTGCCGGTCTTCAGCACGTGCGAGGAATCGATGAACAGGATGTCGTTGCGCTCCAGCGCGTCGAACACCGCAAGGTCGATCTCTTGCACGCCGGTGCGATGGATCGTCATGCGCTGCGCATCGTCCGGACGCAGGATGCTGAACAGGCGCTCGGGGTTGGGATCGATGCAGGTGAGGTGGAAGTCGTCCAGGCGCAGGTAATCGGCAGTGTCGAGCATGCAGGCCGAGGAATAGCCCGAGCCGATCTCGATGATGCGCCGCGGCCGGCAATGGTTGATCATCGCCCACAGCACGACGCCGTCGCCACCATTGTACGGGCCGCCATCGTAGCAGTAGCGGTGCACGCCGTCGTCGGTTGCGGCGAACGGCGCGGCCTGGATATGGGCCAGGTTGGCACGCCAGAAATCGGCCATCGCCTGCAACGGGAAGTCGATGCCGTGCAGCCCGTCCAGGCCGGCCGCCTGACTGGCCGCCACGTAGCCGCGCACCTGGTCGGGATCCACAACGGGCGAGTAGAAATGGCCGGCCGGGTTCTTGGTGCGCACGGCGCTGTTGGCGAGGTAGCCGCGGCTGCGCACGAGTTGCGCGATGAATTTTCGCGCGCTCAGATCGCCACTGAGCCGCGCGCCCCAGTTGGCCAGTTCCATGTCGCTCGGGGTACGCCCCAACACACGCAGCAGCACGTCGTGCAGCGCGCGCTCGGTCTCGTCCATGTCCTCCACCGCCCGGGTGATCGACTGCGTTGTGGGCGTCCTCGGCATCGCGCGCGTCCTTGTCGGGCCGTGGGGGGGCTTTTGTCCGGGGAGCACCGGCATCATACATCACCGGCGCGGGTTAGAGCGGGATCGCTTGCAGGACAAATAATGGCTTCTAGACCGGATCGTTTTCGCCTTCAAAACCGCCCGGTCGTGTGGGCGGCCGGCTTAGCCATGCTGGCCGGCACCGCCGCGGCGCAGCCCGCGATCACCGGTGCCTGGGCACGGGCGACTGTGCCCGGGCAGGATAGCGGCGTGGCCTACCTCACCATCGTCTCGCCGGTGCCCGATACGCTGACGGGTGCCGCCAGCCCGGCGGCCGGCATGGTGATGCTGCACCGAAGCACGCGAGGCGGCGGCATGGCCGGCATGGCGGACGTGCCTGCCTTGGCCCTGCCCGCCGGCCAGAAGGTGGTGCTGGCGCCGGGCGGATTGCACCTGATGCTGACCGGCCTGCATGGCAGCCTGCGCGCCGGCAGCCGGCTCGGGCTCGACCTCATTTTCGCCCATGCCGGCCGGGTGCATGTGGACGCGCCCGTGATGCCGATCGGCATCGCGGCGCCGGCGGGCTGAGGCGTGCGGCGCCGCACCACGCTGATCGCCGCGGGCGCGGCCCTGCTGGCCGTCGCTGTGGGGCTGATGTTGACGATCCGGCAGCCGCGCGGCCCGGCGGAGGGCCCGGCGATCGGCGGCCCCTTCACGCTGACTGACGGCGACGGCCACCGGCGCACCCAGGCCTCGTTCGACGGGCTCTGGCGGCTGGTCTATTTCGGCTACACGCATTGCCCCGATGTGTGCCCGACTACGCTGAGCAACCTTGCCGCCGCCATCGGCAAGCTGCCGCCCGCGGCGCAGGCACGGCTGCGGGTGCTGTTCGTCACCGTGGACCCGGCGCGCGACACGCCGGCAGTGATCGGCGCCTATGCCCATGCTTTCGGGCCGGAGTTCATCGGCCTCACCGGCACAGCGGCCGAGCTGGACCGCATGGCGTCGCTCTACCACGTCTATGCCCGCCGCCACGATCTGCCGGGCGGCGACTACGCGATGGACCACAGCTCCATCATCTACGTCATGGCGCCGGACGGGCATTTCACCGGACTGCTCGACGATGCCATGTCGCCGGCCGAACTGGCGGCCCACCTGCTGCAAGCCGGCGCGTGATGCCCGGGTGAGCGCGCCGCTGTTCCCCGCCGGGCCGCCTTTCGTCATCTCGCTGGCGATGCCCGCCGAGCAGGCGTTCCTGGCCTGGTGCAACGCCCCGTTCACCGCCTTCCTGGAAAGCGGCGGGCCAGCCGGGCCGCGCAGCCGCACCAGCTACCTGGCGATCGACCCGTTCGAGCTTCTGGCCGGCGACCCGTTCGATGCGCTGGCGGGCGCCCTGCAACGCTTCGGCCAGCCGGCGGCGGCAGCCCCGGTGGCGTTTGCCGGCGGCGCCGTGGGCTTCATCGGCTACGAATGCGGCGCCGCCCTGCAGGATGTGCCACGCCATGCTGGGCCGCCCGGCATCCCTGCCTTCAGCCTGGCGCTCTACGATCTGGTACTCGCCTTCGATGCGGCGAGCGGGCGGGCGTGGCTCATCTCCTCCGGCCTGCCGGAGATGGACCCGGCGCGGCGGGCCGCGCGGGCCGCGACGCGCGCGCGCATGGTGCTGGACCGGCTGGCCAAAGGGCGGCTGCACACGCCGGCGCCGGTGCAGCTGGCGTGGCGGGAAGAGGCGAGCCGGGCCACCCACCAGGCGCGGGTGGCGCGTGCGATCGCCTATATCGAGGCCGGCGACATCTACCAGGCCAACATCACGGCCGCCTTCGTGGCACCGCGCCCGCTGGGGACGGCGGCACCCGACATCTATTGGGCGCTGCGCGCGGCCAGCCCGGCGCCGTTCAGCGCCTTCCTGCACACCGGCGGCCACACCGCCATCGCCAGCGTGTCACCGGAGCGCTTCCTGGCCGTCGATGCCCAGGGCGGCATCGAGGCGCGGCCGATCAAGGGCACCCGCCCCAGGGATGCCGATCCGGCCCGCGACGCTGCCCTGCTCGCCGAATTGCTGGCGAGCCCGAAAGATGCCGCCGAAAACCTGATGATCGTGGATCTGCTGCGCAACGACATCGCGCGGGTAGCCAGCCCAGGCAGCGTGCGGGTGCCCGAGCTGGCGGGCGCCGAAAGCTTCGCCAGCGTGCACCATCTGGTCAGCGCGGTGCAGGGGCGGCTGCGCCCGGGGGCCACGGCCGCAAGCCTGCTGCGCGCTGCCTTTCCCGGCGGCTCGGTCACCGGTGCGCCCAAGCGCCGCGCGCAGCAGATCATCCACGAGCTCGAACCGGCCGCGCGCGGCCCGTATTGCGGGGCGATGCTGTGGCTGGGCTGGGATGGCGCGATGGACAGCGCGATTGCCATCCGCACCGCCACGATCGGGCCCGACAGCGTGACGCTGCAGGCCGGTGGCGGCATCGTTGCCGACAGCCAGCCAGCGGCCGAATACGACGAGATGATGGACAAGGCCGGCCCGCTGCTGCGCGCGCTGGGCCGCCTGGCGTGACGCTCTGGCTTGATGGCCGGTTGCTGCCCGATCACGCCGCCCGCATCAACCCGGCCGATCGCGGCCTGCTGCTCGGCGACGGGCTGTTCGAGACGGTGCGCGCCATCGCCGGCATGCCGTTGCATTTCGCCCGCCACCTGGCCCGCCTGCGCGCCGGCGCCGCCACGCTGGGCATGGCACTCGCCTGGCCCGACGATGCGCTGGCCGAGGCCGCCCGGACCGTGCTGGCCGGGCAGGATGGCGCGCTGCGGCTGACGCTGACGCGCGGCCCGGCGCCGCGCGGGCTGCTGCCGCCGGCGGGCACGCGGCCTACCATGCTGATCACCGCCGCGCCCCTGCCGCCGCCGCTGCCGCCGGCCCGCGCCATCGTCGCTGCGGCCACCCGGCGCAACGAGCACTCGCCGCTGTCGCGGATCAAGTCGCTCAACTACCTCGACAGCATCCTCGCCCGGCAGGAGGCGGCGGCGCGCGGCGCCGACGAGGCGATCCTGCTCAACACCGCAGGCGACGTGGCTGAGGCCAGCGCCGGCAATCTGTTCGTGCTGCTCGCGGGCGCGTGGACCACGCCGCCGACCCGGGCGGGGGCGCTGCCCGGGATCACGCGCGCCCGGCTGCTGGAAGCCGGGCTGGCCCAGGAGGCGCGGCTGACGGTGGCGGATCTGGCGCTGGCCGAAGCGATCTTCCTGAGCAGCAGCCTCGGGCTGCGTGCGCTCGCCAGCCTGGATGACCGCGCGCTCCGCCCGCCCGATCTCGGCGCGCAGCAGCGCCTGTTCGACGGCGTGTAACTCAGCGGTCGCGCGGGCCCACCGGTGCGACGATGGCGAGTGCCACGGCCACCAGGCTGCTGACGCCATCGGCGAGCGCATACACCTTCGCCTCGGCCGAGATCTGCCGGCGGCCGGATTTCAGTACGCTGCCCACCGCATGCAGGCGCTGGCCGCGTGCGGGCGCGAGGAACTGGATGGTGTAGCTGGACGTGACCACGTCGCCGGCCACGCTGGCCGCCGCCCAGGCGCAGGCGGTGTCGGCCAGCGCGCCCACCACCGCGCCGTGCGCGAAGCCGTGATGCTGCGTCAGCTCGGGGCGCAACGCCGCCTCGATCTCCACCAGGCCGTTCTCCACCCGCATCACCTCGAACCCGAGCAGCGCGTTAAAGCCCTGGCCGGCCGAGACCGCCTTGAGGGCCTGCATCACCTGGGCGGGGTCGGGCGCGTCGCTCATGCCACGGGGTTGCCGCGATAGGCCACGGGCCGGCGCCGTTCGGCACGGCTGCGGCCGACGCGCGGCAGGTTCTCCGGCTGCGAGAAGCGGAAGCTGATCTCCGGCCGCGCGGCCGAGGCGTCGCCCGCCTCCATGATCGAAACGCGCAGCAGCAGGCTGCCGCCCAGCACCGCCCAGGCGCCCAGCCTGCCGCCGCGCCCGCCCAGCACCATGCCGGCCAGCTTCAGCCCGAGCGGCATCATGGCGCCCAGGCCGGTGGCACCCACGGCTTCCACCTGGCCCCAGCCACCTTGCAGCGCCTCCTCCACGCCCTTGGCGCGGTAGGCGTGGTGGGATTGCACGGTGGCGGCCAGCTCGGTCGCCAGCGCCGCCACGCTCAGCGCATCGAGCGCACGCCGGCTGCGCCAGGAGCGCTCGCCCAGCGAGAGCGCCGCCGCACCCGCCGCCACCGAGGAGGCGCCGAAGCGCACCGCCATGGATTGCGGGGCCGCAGCCCAGAGCGGCGTGCTGGTGGCCGCGAGCAGCGAGGCGGTGTAGGTGGCCAGCCCCGCACCGGCCACGGCGGCCGGCATCTGCGCGGCGCGCGCCAGGCGCCACGGCCAGCGCCAGCGCGGCCGGCGGTCGGCCACCAGCTGGGCCGCGCCGGCCAGCATCGCCGGCCCGGTGAACGCCAGCAGGATCCAGGTGCCGATCGACATCGGCGAGGTGCGCTTGGCGATCCGCATCATGTTGTAGAAGCGCTGCGGCGTGTGCAGGTCCCACACCAGCAGCGCCGAGCCGATGGTGGGCGCCAGCAGCGAGAGATAGCGTGACCGCCGCGCCAGAGGCCGCGCTGCCGGGCCCCGCATGGCTTCGGCCGCGGTGCCGATCATGGCCGCCGCCCCCGACAGCCCGGCCAGTGCGATGTAGCCGCCCACCACCCAGTTGTTGAACGGCGCGGGCTTGAGCTGCGAGCGGCCGTAATAGGTGGGGCCCTGCCAACGGCCGGGCCGGTCGATCGTGTCGTGCGCGTCGCGGCCGATCTCGGGCGGCTCGTCGGGCGCGTGGATGGGCTTGGGCAGGTGGTTCATGGGCGCGGCTCCTCAGGATCGGCGGGCATTGCTGCCGGCAGGGTCGGGATGGTTCGGCCCGAGCGCCGGATGACGGCCGCGCGCTAGCGCCGCCGCCGCGGCCGTGGCGCTTCGGCGGCGAACAGCGCGAAAGCGCCGAGCATCAGCCCGGCCACGGCGGCCAGCCCGGCCGTCAACGCCGGCGCGACGCGGCTCGACGCGCGCGTCGGTGCGGCCGGCAGGTTGTAGCGCTCCGGCCGGTCGGTCAGTAGGAAGAACGCGTTGAGGTGGCCGAGCCCGCCGGTGGCTCCCGGCGCGCCCGGCGTGCCGTAAAGATACGCGCTGCCCACGCCCAGCCCGTGCAGCGTCTCCACCCGCTCGGCGGCGCGGCGCTGCAGATCGGACAGCTCGCCGAACTGGATGCTGTCGGTGGGGCAGGATTTGGCGCAGGCCGGCTCCAGCCCGCCTTTCAGGCGGTCGTAGCACAGCGTGCATTTATGCGCCTTGCCGTCGGTGGTGCTGAGATCGACCACGCCGAACGGACAGGCCGGCACGCAATAGCCGCAGCCGTTGCAGATATCCTGCTGCACCACGACGGTATCGAACTCCGTCTTGAACAGCGCGCCGGTGGGGCAGGCCTCCAGGCACGGCGCGTTGTGGCAGTGCTTGCACACGTCGCTCAGCATCAGCCAGCCGCTCTGGAACGCCGGTTGGTCGTTGCCGCGCACGCCGGCGCCCTGCGCCCGGTGATCGGCCTGGCCGTGCTGGCCGCAGCCCCCGGTGCCGCGCGTGTCGCCCTGTTCGACAAAGGCCACGTGCCGCCAGCTATTCGCGGACAGGCTGCCGGTATTGTCGAAGCTCTGCCCGGTCAGGCCGATATTGTCGGCCGGCAGGTTGTTCCATTCCTTGCAGGCCACTTCGCAGGCCTTGCAGCCGATGCACACCGTGGTGTCGGTGAAGAAGCCGTACGACTTGCCCGGCTCGATGAGCACATGAGCGGTCAGCTCGCTTTCGTTGGGAATGACGGCGCCGAATTGCGATGCGGTCTGGTCCAGCACGCGGGGATGCATGTCCATGCGATCAGACCGCCACTCGGATGGATTGCGCGACGTTGCCGATCAGGTTGGGCGCGGGCTTGTAGGCGACGCGCACGCGCGCCTGGCGGCGCTGCAATGCGGGCAGCTGCCCCGTCTCGGTGCCGCAGAGATGGCCCAGGATGAACAGATGGCCTACGCCGCCATCGTCGGTCAGCTGGAACCGGCCTTCCTGTACGATGGTCACCAAACCCTCCATGAACTTCGTCATCGCTCGTGCGTCCTAGGCCTGCCCAAAATGAGCACGCCCGCCAACGCGGCGCGATGCGCCCAGGTTCACGTGTTCGTTGGTTGCGGCGGTATGCGGGCGCGATGATGGTGCGGGCAGGCGAGGAGTGACGCGTTGAAGAAGCCTTCGAGACCCGCGCAGTATCGCAATTTGCGGCAGGGCATCGGCAGCCGCGTGGCCGGCTTCGTGCACGATTGGTCGATCCCCCGCCAGCTGGCCGGGCAGAGCGTGCAATCCAAGGCTGCCGAAAGCGAGCTCTCACGCGGGCTGCGGCCGCGCCTCGAACAGGCCGACACCGTGGGCACCAGCGTGTGCCCGTTCTGCGCCGTGGGCTGCGGCCAGCTGATCTACGCCAAGGGTGGCAAGCCGATCCATATCGAGGGCGACCCGCGCAGCCCGATCAACCAGGGCACGCTGTGCCCGAAGGGCGCCAGCACGCTGGGCATGCTGCTCTCCCCGCAGCGCATCAACACGGTGCTGTATCGCGCCCCGCACGCGACCGAGTGGGAAGAACGCCCGCTCGACTGGGCGATGGACCGCGTGGCGATGCTGACCAAGCAGGCGCGCGACGACACCTTCGTCGAGACGCTGCCGGATGGCCGTATCGTCAACCACTCGCTGGGCGTGGGCTCGCTAGGCGGCGCCACGCTGGACAACGAAGAAAACTACCTGATCAAGAAGCTGTTCGGCGGAGGGTTGGGACTGGTCAACGTCGAGAACCAAGCCAGGATCTGACACTCCTCCTCGGTGCCCAGTCTGGGTACCTCCTTCGGCCGCGGCGCAGCGACGATGTCCCTATGGGATCTCGAGAACTCCGACTGCGTGGTCATCATGGGCTCCAACATGGCGGAGAACCATCCGATCGGCTTCCGCTTCGTGGTGGAGGCCAAGCGGCGCGGTGCGACGATCATCCATGTGGACCCGCGCTTCACCCGCACCTCGGCGCTGGCCGACGTGCACGCGCCGATCCGCTCGGGCAGCGACATCGCCTTTCTCGGCGGCATCATCCACCACCTGCTCGAGCGCGATCTGTGGTTCCGCGATTACGCGATGGCGTACACCAACATCGCGCACATCATCGAGGACAGCTACCGCGATCCCGAGCAGAATGATGGCGTGTTCTCCGGCTTCGATCCGAAGACCAACACGTACGAGCACGACAGCTGGCAGTATGCCGGCAAGACGGTGCCGTCCTCCATCGCCGAACACCGCGTGCAGACGCAGGAGCAGGATGGCGGTGATTTCGAGAGCATGACGGAGAGCCCGCCGCAGCGCGACGAGACGCTGCAGCATCCCAATTGCGTCTATCAGATCATGCGCCGCCACTACGCGCGCTATACGCCCGAAATGGTGGAGCGGGTGACCGGCTGCCCGGCCGCCACCTTCCTGCGCGTGGCCGATGCGCTGGCGCGCAATTCCGGCCGCGAGCGCACCGGTGCGATCTGCTACGCCGTCGGCTGGACGCACAGCACGGTGGGCGTGCAGATCATCCGTGCGGCAAGCATCGTGCAGGGATTGCTGGGCAATATGGGCCGCCCGGGCGGCGGCATCATGGCGTTGCGCGGCCACGCCAGCATCCAGGGCAGCACCGACATCCCGACGCTGTACAACATGCTGCCCACCTACCTGCCGCAGCCGAACGCGCTGCACGACCACGCGACGCTGGCCGGCTATCTGAAGACCGAGACGCCCACCACCGGCTGGTGGGCCAACATGCCCAAATACGTGGTGAGCCTGCTGAAGGCCTGGTACGGCCCGCACGCCACGGCGCAGAACGAGTGGGGCTACCAGCACTGGCCGAAGCTGACCGGCGATCTCTCGCAGCAGCCGATGACCATGGCGATGGCCGACGGCGTGATGCACGGCCAGTTCATCCTGGGCCAGAACCCCGTGGTGGGCGCGGTCAATTCCGACCTGATCGAACGCGGGCTGACCAAGCTGAAATGGCTCGTCGTGCGCGACATGGCGATGACCGAGACCGCCAATTTCTGGCAGAAAGGCCGGCTGGTGCAGCGCGGCGAGCTCGCACCCGCCGATATCGGCACCGAGATTTTCTTCTTCCCCACCGCGCTGCCGGGCGAGAAGGACGGCACGGTCACCAACACCAGCCGTCTGGTGCAGTGGCACGATGCAGTGCTGGATGCGCCGGGCGACAGCCGTTCGGACCTCTGGTTCATGTACCATCTCGGCAAGCGGCTGAAGGCGCTGTACGCCGACAGCACGCTGCCGCGCGACGCGGCGATCCAGGCGCTGACCTGGGCCTATCCGGAACGCGGCGAACGGGCCGAGCCGGATGCCGAGGCGATCCTGCGCGAGATCAACGGCTACACGGTGGCCGACCGCAAGCAGATCGAGAAATACCAGGACCTGAAGGACGATGGCAGCACCGCCTGCGGCGGCTGGATGTATTGCGGCATCTACCCCACCGACGGCCACAACGTGGCGCGCGGCCGCACGCCGGACGGGCCCGGCGGGCCGGGCAGCCATCTCGGCTGGGCGTTCGCCTGGCCGTCCAACCGCCGGACGCTCTACAACCGCGCCTCGGCCGATCCCGCCGGCGCGCCGTGGTCCGAACGCAAGAAGATGATCTGGTGGGATGCGGCCGCGGAGCACTGGACCGGCACCGACGTGCCCGATTTCGTGCCGACCACGCGCCCGGATTACCGGCCGGATTGGAGCCGCCATCCGCACGGCATGGATGCGATCGGTGGCGACAAGCCGTTCATCATGCAGGCGGACGGCAACATCCAGCTCTTCGTGCCGAGCGGCCTGAAGGACGGCCCGCTGCCCACGCATTACGAGCCGATGGAAAGCCCGGTGCACAATCCGCTGTACTCCGTGCAGAGCAATCCCACCGCGCATGCCTGGAAGCGCCCCGGCAACGAACTGCACGTGCCCGAAGACCCGCGCTTCCCCTACGTGTTCACCACCTACCGGCTGACCGAACTGCATTGCGGCGGCATCATGGGCCGCGTCACCCCGCACACGGCCGAATTGCAGCCGGAAGCCTTCGTGGAAATCCCGCCCGAGCTGGCGACCCAGCTGGGCATCCAGCATCTCGGCTGGACGGTGCTCTCCACGCTGCGCGGCGAGATCGAGGTGCGCGCCATGGTCACCCAGCGCGTGCGCCCGTTCCAGATCGACGGCCGCACGATCTACCAGGTCGGCATGCCCTGGGTGTTCGGCTGGGAAGGCTATGCGCGCGGCGACATCGCCAACGTGCTGCTGGCCATCACCGGCGACGCCAACACCTCGATCCACTCGACCAAGGCGGTAACCGTCGGCCTGCGCGCCGGGCGGCTGGCCCATGCGGGAGGCACGAGCCATGGACAGTGACGAGGGCCGCGCCGCGTTGGCCTGTCTGGACGCAATTTTGGCGCAGGAGCCCGAGCCGGAGCCGTCGCTGTTCTCGCACGCCACCCAGCATCTGAGCGCCTATCGCGACGCGCTGATCGCCCGCCAGGCGCCGCGCACGCGGCTGGAACACGTCAACGCGGTGATCAGCATCGTCATGGCGGGGCATTTCCCCTTGGGCCAGGTGCCGTGGGCGGACCTGCACCTCGCCCGTGGGTGGCTGGCGGCCGCCACCGACTGATTCCGGCGGCGGCCCGGCCAGCGGGCGCGCCGCCGCGGCCTATTTCTGCTTGACGACCTCGTCGGCTGCCGCCTTGTCCAGCGCGCGGGCCTCGTCGATTAGGAACTTGGCCTCGTCCTTGTTGCCCTGGCGCATCTCCTCCATGCCCTCGACGGCCAGGTTGTGGGCCTCCTCGGCGCGCTCGGGCAGGTGCGGGCCGCTATCGCCGGGCTGCTTCGTCGTGGTCATGGCTCGGTTCCTTTCGCGGTGAGGACGGTCAAACCCCGATCCCGGCCACCCGGTTGCGCCGCTCGCGCTGTCGTGGCCTAACAGCAACTTCTTACCTTGCGGGATCGTTGCACCTTCCTGCCGGGGAACCGCATCACCGGGAAGGTTGGGACGCAGCATTGGCCAAGGTTCGCGTGGCGCTGGTTGGGGTTGGCAACTGCGCCTCATCCCTGGTCCAGGGGGTTAGCTTCTACGCCGGCGCCGATCCTGCCGAGCGCGTGCCGGGGCTGATGAACGTGGTGCTCGGCGGCTACCACGTGCGTGACGTGACGTTCGTCGCCGCCTTCGACATCGCGCAGGCCAAGGTGGGCCAGGATTTGGCCCAAGCGATTCTGGCCGCGCCCAACAACACCCGCAGCTTCGCCCCCGTGGCTACCACCGGCATTGTGGTGCAGCGCGGCCCCACGCTGGACGGGCTGGGCCGCTACGTCCGCGACGTGGTGCACGAGAGCGACACGCCGCCGGTGGACGTGGCGGCCGCCTTGCGCGCCGCCGGCGCGGAAATCGTCGTCTCCTACCTGCCTGTCGGGTCCGAACAGGCCACGCGCTATTACGCCGAGCAGGCGCTGGCCGCCGGCTGCGGCTTCGTCAACTGCATCCCCGCCTTTGTCGCCTCCGATCCCGCCTGGCAGGCGCGCTTCGCAGCCGCCGGCCTGCCCGTGCTGGGCGACGACATCAAAAGCCAGGTGGGCGCCACCATCGTCCACCGCGTGCTCGCCAATCTCTTCCGCGAACGCGGCGTGCGGGTGGACCGTACTTATCAGCTCAATTTCGGCGGCAACACCGATTTCATGAACATGCTCGAGCGTGACAGGCTGGAATCCAAGAAGCTGTCCAAAACCCGCGCCGTCACTAGCCAGTTGGCCGAGAAGCTGTCGGACCGCGATGCGCATGTGGGGCCGAGCGACTACGTGCCCTGGCTGGAAGACCGCAAATGGTGCCACATCCGCATTGAGGGCACCACCTTCGGCGACACGCCGATCAGCTGCGAGCTGAAGCTGGAGGTGTGGGATTCGCCCAACTCGGCCGGCGTGGTGATCGACGCGGTGCGCTGCGTGAAGCTGGCGCTCGACCGCGGGGTGGGCGGCGCGCTGGTCGGGCCGTCGAGCTACTTCATGAAATCGCCGCCGCAGCAATTCGACGATCACGAGGCGCGGCTGCGCACCGAGCGCTTCGTGCAGGGCGACGGGGCGCAGTGAGCCGCCGCCGGCCCGCCCCCGCGCCGTGATCGAGACCCGCTTTTTTCTGGTGCGGCACGCAGCCACCGATGCGCTGGGCATCCGGCTATCCGGGCGCAGCGACGTGGCGCTGAACGCGGCCGGCGTGCTGCAGGCCGCCCGGCTCGCGCGCAGCTTTGCGGGCACCCCTGTCACGGCCATCCTGTCCAGCCCGCAGCGGCGTACGCAGCAGACGGCGGGGGCGCTGGCCGCCGAACTCGGCCGTCCGGTGCAGGCCGAGGCGGCACTCGACGAGATCGATTTCGGCCCCTGGACGGGCGAGACGTTCGCCAGCCTGGTCACCCGGCCGGCCTGGCTGCTGTGGAACACGCATCGCAGCCTGGCCCCGGCCCCTGGCAGCGAGACGATGCTGCAGGCCCAGGCGCGCGCCGCCGCGCTGCTGCCCCGCCTGCACGCCGAGCAGCCCGGCGGCACCTTCGTGCTGGTCAGCCATGCCGACATCCTCAAGGCGATCCTCGCCGGCCTGCTCGGCATGCCGGTGGACCTGATGCAGCGGCTGGAGATCGCGCCCGCCTCGCGCAGCCTGGTGGTGATGGGCAGCGGCCGCACGCGGGTCGAGCACATGAACCTCAGGCCCGGCGACCGCGCCTAGGCGGCGCGCGCCCTCAGGGTGGCTGCTCGGCCGCCGGTGCGGCCTTGGGGCGCGCCTTCGCCCGGCCCTTGTTGGCATACCATGCGGCCACCGCGCCCACGGCCCAGAGCAGGGCCGCGCCGGCCACGTTCACCGCCACCTGCATGCCCCAGCCGGCATCGGCCTCGGTCGCCAGCCGGCCGAGGAAGGCCAGGAAGATGCCGGCGCAGAACACCGGCAGCGAATGCTGGCCCGCCAGCACGAACGGGCCGGCGGCCCAGGATTGCAGCCACCGTGCATCGGCGCGGATCAGGCGGGTGACCAGCCAGGTGAGCGCCAGGATGGAAATGAGCCGGGCCGGATGCAGCCCGCTCTTGTCCACGTTCATCAGGCCTGTCTGCACAGCCGCCGGCAGCCAGGCGATGGTGTGCGGATAGGGCCAGACCACCCATTGCATCACCAGGCCGAACACCACGGCCAGCAATGCCACCGCATCGAACAGGCGCACATGGCGGCGCGGCACCTCGCCGGGGGTGAAGGAGAGGATGGCGCCCATCATGAACAGCAGCTGCCAGCAGAGCGGGTTGAAGAACCAGCCGCCGCCGGTCCAGCTCGGCAGGTTGATGGAGAACAGCCGCGCGCCGGCGTAGATGGCCAGCGACAGCCCGGCCAGCACCCAGGGGCGCTGCAGCAGCGGCAGCGCCAGCGCGAACAGCAGCAGCAGCACGACATACAGCGGCAGGATGTTGAGGTAGGCCGGCTGGAAGTGCAGCGTCAGCGCCTCGAACAGCGCGCGGTAGGGCGCCTCGCCCAGGACGTTGAGGTGGATTTCGTCGAGGAAGTCGGCACGGTCGAGCTTGGTGGCCGACATGCCGACCTGGGCGGCGAAGATCACGAACAGGAAAATGTGCGCGATGTAGAGCGTCCACGCGCGGCGCACCACGTCGGCGCCGGCCGACACCCAGCCCTGGCTGCGCAGCGTGCCGCCATAGGCGATGCCGCCCGCATAGCCGGCCAGCAGCACGAACACTTCGGTGGCGTCGCACAGCGCGAAATTGCGGATGGAGAACACGCCCAGCGCATCGGCCGGCACGTGGTCGGTGAAGATCCACCACAGCGACAGGCCGCGGAAGAAATCGATGCGCAGGTCGCGGTTGACGCGGATCAGGCCCTGGGCCGGCGCGGCGGCCGGCACGGCGCGGATCGGGCGTGCCGCATCCTGCATGGTGGGGGAGGGAAGGTCCGGGCCGGGCACGGGCCCGATAGACAGGCTGTGCGGCCATCCGGTCAAGGCTGCCAACGGCGACACAATGTGACGCGAGGGCTGCCGGCGCCGCCCATCCGGGATTGCGGCACGTGCCCCGGCGGCGCACGCTATGGCAGGCCTGCGGGAGCCGCGCGATCCGATGCCCTATTGCGCTCTTGACCCTTCGCTGCGGAACTCCCGCGCCGTCTGGCCGCGTTGTGTGCCCGTGTCATGCCTCGAGCCTCCCGCGCTGATCGCGCCACCCTGTCGCAGCCCATGAGCCTGTCGGTCGTCGGCATCGGCGCGTCGGCCGGCGGGCTGGAGGCGTTCCAGGCCTTCTTCAAGGCCATGCCGCCCGACAGCGGCATGGCCTTCGTCATCATTCTGCACCTGCCCGCCAACCGGCGCAGCCTGCTGGCCGACATCGTCGCGCGCTGGACGGCGATGGATGTGCGCGAGGCCGCCGATGGCGAGGTGGTGGTTGCCAACACCGTGTACATACCGGCACCGCATGCCAGCATCATCTATCGCGATGGTCGGCTGCATATCACGCCGCCGCCGGAGGGCAGGCCGCGGGAGTTCCGGCCCATCGACGGCTTTTTCGACACGCTGGCTTCCGGCGCGCGCGAGCGGGCCGTGGGGATCATCCTGTCGGGAACCGGCAGCGATGGCGCGCTGGGGCTCAAGGCCATCCGTTCCTGCGGCGGGCTGACCTTCGCGCAGAGTTTCGACGATGCGAGATCGAGCCAGGGCCAGCATTACCCGGACATGCCGGCCGGTGCGATCGCCACTGGGGCGGTGGATGTGGTGTGCGCCGTGCAGGACATGCCGGACTACCTGATGCGGCTGCGCGGCCAGGATCTCGGCCAGGCCGCCGAGGAGGAGGACCAGGGCGAGACCGACGGCCAGCGCCTGCGCATCTGCGGCGTACTGCGCGCCCAGGTCGGCCACGATTTCAGCAACTACAAGGACAAGACGTTCCTGCGCCGGGTCGGCCGGCGCATGAAGGTGCGCAACGTGGAGACGCTGGCCGACTACGTGGACCTGCTGCATGCGGACCCGGCCGAAGCGATGATGCTGTTCCGCGACCTGCTGATCCGTGTCACCAGCTTCTTCCGCGATACCGAGGCGTTCGCGGTGATCGAGCGCGTGGTGATCCCGCGCCTGTTCGCCGGCCGCGATGCCGACGCCACCGTGCGGGTGTGGGTGCCGGGCTGCAGCACCGGCGAGGAGGCGTATTCGCTGGCGATCCTGATGCGCGAGCACATGGACGGCATGCGCGGGCCACCGCGGGTGCAGATCTTCGCCACCGACATCGACGAGCCGGCGATCGGCACCGCCCGGCTGGGCCGCTACCCCAGCGTGCTGCTCGACGGCATGCCGCCCGCCCGCCGCGAGCGCTTTTTCCGCGGGTCGGATTCCGGGTTCGTGGTCGCCAAGGAAATCCGCGACCTCTGCACCTTCTCGGCCCACAGCCTGGTGCGCGATCCGCCGTTTTCCAAAATGGACCTCGTCTCCTGCCGCAACCTGCTGATCTACATGGATGCCGAGCTGCAGACCAAGGTGGTGCCCAGCTTCCACTACTCGCTGGCCGCCGACGGCATCCTGATCCTGGGCATTTCCGAGAGCACGGCGCGGCACGACGATCTGTTCGAGCCGCTCGACAAGCCCGCGCGTATCTTCCTGCGCCGCAACGTGCGCAGCCCGCCGCTGTATCTGGCCCGGCGGGATCTGGCCCGCCTGGCCCATCCCGAACGCAGCGCCCAGCCCGAACCCCGCCGCATCGCCGAGCGGCCCAAGCCCAGCAGAATGCCCATGACCCTGCCGCCCCGCCCCGCACCCTCGTTCCTGCGCAGCGCGGCGCTGCGCGCGGAATTGGCGCTGGCCACCCTGCTCCGGCCCAACACGGTGGCGGCCGGCAGCCTGCAGGCGATCGGCCAGGAACTCTCGGCCACACGCGAAGAGCTGCAATCGATCAGCGAGGAGCACGAGACTGCCGTCGAGGAGCTACGCTCGGCCAACGAGGAGCTGCACTCGGTCAACGAGGAGCTGCAGTCGACCAACGAGGAGCTGGAGACCTCCAAGGAGGAGATCCAGTCGGTCAACGAGGAACTGCACACCGTCAATGCCCAGCTGCAGGAGAAGGTGGACGAGCTGGACCGGGTGAACAGCGACCTGAAGAACCTGTTCGACAGCACGCAGATCGCCACCGTGTTCCTGGACCGCCACATGGTGGTGCGCGGCTTCACCCCGGCCATCGCGGCCATCTATCGCCTGATCCCCAGCGATGTCGGCCGGCCGCTGACCGATATCGTCAGCCGGGTGCACTACACCAGCCTGGCCGAGGATACCGGCCAGGTGCTCGACACGCTGCAGGCGCTCGAACGCCAGGTGGCCAGCGCCGACCGCTCCACGCATTACATCCTGCGCATTCTGCCCTATCGCGCGTCCGACAGCATGGTCAGCGGCACGCTCATCACCTTCCTGGACGTGAGCTCGGTTGTGCGGGCCGAACAGCATCAGCGCCTGCTGGTGGACGAGCTGAACCACCGTGTGAAGAACATGCTGACGGTGGTCGTCTCGCTGGCGAGCCAGACGCTGCGGCGCGCCGATAACCTCGACGCCTTCCGCGACGC
Organism: uncultured Alphaproteobacteria bacterium; assembly: GCA_963751795.1. Lineage (GTDB taxonomy): Bacteria > Pseudomonadota > Alphaproteobacteria > Acetobacterales > Acetobacteraceae > BOG-908. The sequence continues at coordinate 793,406 of CAVVVI010000002.1, read as the reverse complement.
TTTTTTGGGGCGCGTGCACGCGCTCTCGGCCTCCTACGCGCTGCTCAGCCGGGAGAACTGGGTGAGCGTGCCGATCCGCGACGTGGTGGAGGAAGAGCTGCGTCCGTTCGTCACCCAGAACGCATCCCGCGTCACGGTGATCGGCACGGAGGTGCAACTCACGCCTTCGGCTGCGTTGGCCTTTGGCATGGCAATTCACGAGCTGGCCACGAACGCAGTGAAATACGGCGCGCTCTCCGCGCCCGAAGGCACGGTGCATGTCGCCTGGCGCCTGTCCTCGGGCGATGGGGTGCTGACGCCGGGGCTCGAGGCCAAATGGCTGGTCGTGGACTGGACCGAGGCAGGCGGACCCGCGGTGAGCCCGCCCGAACGCGAAGGCTTCGGCACGTTGCTGATCAAGCGCGGCCTGTCGCACGAGCTGGGCGGCAACGCCACGCTGGATTACCGCGCCGGCGGCCTGCATGCGCGGCTCTGCGCATCCCTCAGCCGCGTCATCAGCCAGCAGGCGCCGGTCTTGATCCGTGAGTGAGGGCCCGATCGTGCAGGACCAGGCCGATCTGGCACCCTTGCGCGGCAGCCGCGTGATGGTGGTCGAGGACGAGCTGCTGGTGGCCATGCTGATCGAGGAGACGCTGATCGATCACGGTTGCGAGGTGATCGGGCCGTTCAGCACGGTGGAGACGGCGCTGCATGCGGCCCAGGACGGCACCATGAATGTGGCTGTGCTCGACGTGAATTTGCGGGGCAAGCGCGTCTATCCGGTGGCCGAGATGCTGGAATCACGCGGCATTCCGTTCCTGCTGATGTCGGGCTACGGCCGCGACGGCATACCGGCCGAGCATCCGGGATGGTCCGCCTGCTCCAAGCCGTTCCTGCCATCCGACCTGCTGCGGGCCCTGGGCGCGCTGCTGGGCGGCAGCGCGCCCCGCTGACACGGGGCCGGGTGCTTGGTATGCCTCTTCGTGTGGCCGATACCGACCCCTTCGCCGACACCGTCTTCGTCACACGGCTGCAAAAGCTGCTGCCGATGCTCGCCTCCGAACAGCCCGGCGAGGCCGATGCCGCACGGCGCAAGCTGCTCGACCATCTGGGCAACCACCGCCTGTCGTTGAGCGACGTGGCACAGCGCCTGCCGGCCGGCGCCGGGGGGCGCGCACCGTCGTTCCTGCAGGACGGGCGCGAGATGAGCCTGGAGCGCCAGCTCGGCATCGCCCGCATCTCCCGCCAGGAAGCCGAGGCGGACACGCAGCGCGCTTTGGTGCAGATCGCCGAATTGCGCCACGCCCTGCAGCAGGCGAGCCACGATGTGGCGCGCGCGCTGGGCAGCCAGGCGCGCGTGCGGCTGGTGGCGGCCACCGGCTGGCTGCTGCTGGCCGTCACCGGCTCGCTGGCCGTGGCCGAACACCTGCACATGCAGGGCCTGGCGCAGGGCGAGGCGCTCGTCGTCTCGGGCCAGCGCATGCTGCGGCCGGATGCGATGCCGCTCACCGAGGCGGCGCTGCACCTCTCGCCCGGCGAGCAGTTCGGCACCGTGCTGGTGCAGGATCTGGCCATCCGCCTCAGCCCCAGCGACGAGGCGGGCGTGCGCGCCTTTCTCAACCGCGGCGTGCGCGTAGTCGTCGAGCAGCAGGTCCGCGTCGGGTTGCAGAGCTGGTTGCTGGTGCGCAGCGTCACCGGCTCGGGCTGGGTGCGCGGCGGCGACGTGCTGCACTGAGCCCCTGCCTGCCGGCCGCCCGCCGACCGGCGTTGTCGGTTGACTTTGCAGCCTCCGCAGCGCTATGCGTGCGCCACCCAGGTCCAGCCCCAAGGCTCGGGCCTGTTTTCGTTCACCCCTGCCCCGCGCCAGCGCGGGATCGTCGCAACCAGCCCGCGCCAGCGGGCAAGCCGTCTGCCCCGGCAGGCGCTCACAACTGACCGCACCTGTAATCCAGGGCGCTCACAACAGGAATAACCTGCCCACATGGCCAGCTCCGCCGTCCAAACCCTCGACCGTTCCTCCGCGCCGCGCGAGATGGAAGATTTCGCCTCCCTGCTCGACGAGACCCTCGGCCGCGACACCGGCTTCGACGGGTCGGTCGTCACCGGCCGGGTGGTGCGCCTGACCGATGAGTTCGTCATCGTCGATGTCGGCCTGAAGTCCGAAGGCCGCGTGGCCATCAAGGAATTCGTGCAGCCCGGCCAGAAGCCGGAGATCAAGCCCGGCGACATGATCGAGCTGTTCGTCGAGCGTTACGAGGACCGCGACGGCTCGATCGTGCTGTCGCGCGAAAAGGCCCGCCGCGAGGAAGCCTGGACGCTGCTGGAGCGGCAGTTCGAAGCCAATACCCGCGTCAACGGCACCATCTATGGGCGCGTGAAGGGCGGCTTTACTGTCGATCTCGGCGGCGCCGTGGCCTTCCTGCCCGGCAGCCAGGTCGATATCCGCCCGGTGCGCGACGTGGCCCCGCTGATGGGCGTGCCGCAGCCCTTCCAGATCCTCAAGATGGACCGCGCCCGCGGCAACATCGTCGTCAGCCGCCGCGCCGTGCTGGAAGAGACGCGCGCCGAGCAGCGCAGCGAGCTGATCCAGGGCCTCAAGGAAGGCATGATCCTGGACGGCGTCGTCAAGAACATCACCGATTACGGCGCCTTCGTCGATCTCGGCGGCGTGGACGGCCTGCTGCACGTGACCGATATCGCCTGGCGCCGCATCAACCACCCGGCCGAGGCACTGACCATCGGCCAGGCCGTGCGCGTGCAGGTGATCCGCTTCAATGCCGACACGCAGCGCATCAGCCTGGGCATGAAGCAGCTCGAGGCCGATCCGTGGGATGGCGTGACGGAGAAGTATCCGCCGAACGGCAAGTTCAGCGGCCGCGTCACCAACATCACCGATTACGGCGCCTTCGTGGAGCTGGAGGCCGGCGTCGAGGGCCTGGTGCATGTCAGCGAGATGAGCTGGACCAAGAAGAACGTCCATCCCGGCAAGATCGTGGCCACCAGCCAGGAAGTCGATGTGATGGTGCTGGACGTGGATGCGTCCAAGCGCCGCATCAGCCTCGGCATCAAGCAGGTGCAGCGCAACCCGTGGGAGCAGTTCGCCGAGGAGCACCCGGTGGGCAGCACCGTCGAGGGCGAAATCCGCAACATCACCGAGTTCGGCCTGTTCGTGGGCCTCGCACCCGAGATCGACGGCATGGTGCACATGTCCGACCTCAGCTGGGACGAGGCCGGCGAGACCGCGATCAACGCCTACGAGAAGGGCGGCACCGTCACCGCCCGCGTGCTCGACATCGATCCCGAGAAGGAGCGCATCTCGCTCGGCGTCAAGCAGCTGCTCGAGGATCCGTTCGCCGAGAGCATGAGCAAGGTGAAGAAGGGCGAGGTCGTCACCTGCATCGTCACCGCGGTCCAGGCCAACGGCATCGAGGTGAAGATCGACGACGTGCTGACCGGCTTCATCCGCCGCGCCGAGCTGTCGCGCGAGAAGAGCGACCAGCGGCCCGACCGCTTTGCCGTGGGCGAGAAGGTGGACGCCAAGATCACCGCCATCGACCGCGCCACGCGCAAGCTGTCGCTCACCATCAAGGGCCGCGAGATGGAAGAGGACAAGCAGGCGATGGCCGAGTTCGGCACCACCGATAGCGGCGCGTCGCTGGGCGACATCCTGGGTGCGGCGATCCGCCGGCGTAACCAGGCCAGCGAGTAGGCAGGCCTACCCGCCCACCGGGCGCGACGGCCTAGTGCCCTGCCGACGATGCGGACCCTTGGTTCGCAGCGCCGCGCAGGGCACAAGCCTCCTACCGCCCGCCGGCACGGTGCCGTTTCGGCCATCCTGAGGACGCCACCATGACGCTGGAAGCCGACGCCCTCATCGACCGGCAACGCCTCAAGCGTCGCCTGACTTTCTGGCGCGTGCTGGCCGTGGCGGCCCTCGTTCTGGCCGCCATCGTCGCCGCCCCGCATGGCCGCCATCTCGGCCGCGCCCGCGTCGCGCGCTACGCCATCAACGGCATCATCGGCGACGGTCGCGAGCAGATCGAGGCGCTCGACCGGCTGCGCACCGATGCCGGGGTGCGCGGCGTGCTGTTGCATCTTGATACGCCCGGCGGCGCAGTCGGCGGCGGCGAGGGCATCCACGCTGCCGTACTCCAGCTGGCCGCCGCCAAGCCGGTGGTTGCCGTCATGGACGGCACGGCCGCCTCGGCCGGCTACATGATCGCAGTGGCCGCCCCCCATATCGTGGCGCGTGAGAGCACGCTGACCGGATCGATCGGCGTCATTCTCGAACTGGGCGACGTCTCCGGCCTGCTCGACAAGCTGGGCATCAAGTCCGACCCGCTGGTCTCAGGCCCGCTGAAGGGCCAGCCGAGCTTCACTCAGCCGCTCTCGGCCCCCGGGCGCGCCTACCTGCAGGGGCTGGTGATGGACCTCTACGACCAATTCGTCGGTATCGTCGCCACCGGCCGCCACCTCGATCCGGCGCGCGTGCGCCAGCTGGCCGATGGCCGCGCCTACACCGGCCGGCAGGCACTGGGCCTGGGGCTGATCGACGAGATCGGCGGCGAGCAGCAGGCGCTGCACTGGATGCAGGCGCAGCGGCATCTGCCGGCCGACCTGCCGGTCAGCGACGTGGAGCACGGCACCTGGCTCGACCGCATGAGCAAGGCGAGCGCCGCCGGCAGCTTGGCGCAGCTCGTGCTCGGCGCACGGGACTCGTTGCAGCAGACGCTGCACGTTGACGGGGTATACGCGCTCTGGCAGCCTTCGCTGACGCGGAACTAAGAGGTCACTGTGCCTTCGTGGGTGTTCGCCGGGGCGCGGCTATGACCAGGTCTGAGCTGATTGCCGAACTGGCCGCCACCAACGCCCATCTGCGCGCGCCCGACGTGGAGCTGATCGTGGGCACCGTGTTCGACGAGATCGCCGAGGCGCTGACCCGCGGCGAGCGCGTGGAGCTGCGCGGCTTCGGCGCCTTCACCATCAAGCGCCGCGATGCCCGCACCGGCCGCAACCCGCGCACCGGCGAAGCGGTGCCGGTGGACGAGAAAGCGGTGCCGTTCTTCAAGGCCGGCAAGGAGCTGCGCGAGCGGGTGAACCGTGCAGGCAAGCCACGCTGACCTGCCTGCACGGCGCGAAGCGGGTTCTCAGGGACCGAACCTGAACACCGTCCCGTAACCGGCGCCGCCCCCCAGCTCCGCCGTGCCGTACAGCGCGCCCGCACGGTCCGTCGAGAGGCCGCCCAGCGGAGAGCTGCCGTCGGCCGCCTTGCTGAAATTATGCAGGATCGTCTTGGTGCCGGCGGCATCGAGCTTGAACAGCGTGCCGTCGCCGCTAGCACCGCCCGCCGAGGTGGTGCCGTAGAAGATGCCGCCGGGCCCGGCCAGCAACGGCCCGATCGATCCGGCGCCGTCCGCCCCGCCCTGGAAATTGTAGAGCACCGTCTCCGTGCCGTCGGGCGCCAGCTTGAAGATCGTGCCGTAATCGGTGGCGACATCGCCGCCATCCGTGGTGCCGTAGAGGTTGCCCGCGCTGTCGATGAGCATCTTGCTCGACGGGTGCGCGCCATCGGCGCCGCCACCGAAGCTGTGCAGCACCGTGTAGGCGCCCAGCGTATCGAGCTTATAGACCACGCCGAGATTGGCCGCGCCGCCGGTGTCGGTGGTGCCGTACAGGTTGCCGGCGCTGTCGAAGGTGACGGTTGCATACGGCACGGTGCCGAGCGCCGGGGTAGAGAACTGGTGCAGCACCTTCAGCGCCCCGGCCGGGCTGATGCGGAAAAGTGCCCCCTGCCCGCCATTGCTGGCGAAGGTGGTGTCGTAATAAGAGCCGCCCCGCCCGCGCACCAGCACGTCGTCCGGGCCGATCGGGCTCTTGCGGACAGTCGGGTCGAAGGTGTGCAGCACCGTCTCGTTGCCCGCCGCATCGATCTTGAACACCGTGCCGGCCGCCATGCCGTGGCCGTTCGGCGCGCTGTCGGCCTCCGTGGTGCCGAACGCATTGCCGGCCCGGTCGAGAACCACGCCGCCATAGGGGATGCCGCCATCGGCGCCGCCGGTAAAGGCGTGCAGCACGGTGATCTGGCCCGTGGCCGACAGCTTGAACACGGTGCCGGCCCCGTCGAGCCCGGTGGCCGCGCCGCCGGCCTGCGCGGTGCCATACAGGTCGCCGCTGGGCGCGCGCGCCGGGGCGCCGAGCGGGTAGGCGCCGTCGTTGCCGCCGGTGAAGGTGTAGAGCACGCTGAAATGCGGCGTGCGCGCCTGCGCCAGGCCGGGCGCCAGCATGGCGAGGACAGCGGCGGCCAGCAGCGGCGCGGGGCGTGAACGGGTGTGGGGTAAGGTCGGCATGATCGTCTCCAATCGATGAACGACTGCAACCAATGCCGCGCCGCGCCGCCGAGTCCTGACGAAGTTCTGAAAGACGTGTTTTTCATGCGGATCGGCGTCGCCCGGTCCGCTTTCCGCCTTGGCCCGGATCGGCTAGCCTGCGGCGATGCTGCGCGCCCTCCTCCTGCTGCCGTTCCTGCTTCTGCTCGTGGCGTTTGCGCTGTCGAACACGCAGCCGGTGCCGCTCGGCCTGTGGCCCACCGACTATTCGATCGAGGTGCCGGTCTCGATCGCCATCCTGACGGCAGCGGGCGTGTTCTTCTTCCTCGGCGCGCTGTTCGTCTGGTTCGGCACCGTGGCGGCTCGCCGGCGTCATCGCCGCGCAGAGCGCCGGGCCGCGGCGTTGGAAGCCGAACTGAAGAATCACACCGCGCCACCCCCGATTACCCGGCCGGCCGCCGGCGGCCGCCTCGCATTGCCGGCCATCGCCGGCCCGAAATGAGGCAGCCCGGCCCGCGATGAAAATGCGGGTCAAGATCTGCGGCGTGAACAGCCCCGCCGCCTTCGATGCGGCGGCCGAGGCTGCGGCCGATTGGGTGGGCTTCGTGTTCTTCGAGCGCTCGCCGCGTCACGTCACCCCCGCTGCGGCCGCTGCCCTGTCGCACCGCCTGCCGAACGGCCCGCGGCGCGTGGGCCTGCTCGTGGATCCCACCGACGATGCCGTGGCCGCCGTGCTGGATGCCCTCCCCCTGCACGCTTTGCAGCTCTATGCGCCGCCTGCCCGCATCGCGGCGATCCGCGCGCGGTTCGGCGTGCCGGTGTGGCGGGCCATCGGTGTCGCAGGCCCAGCCGACCTGCCGGACGGCGCCGGCGTCGCCGCCTGTCTGGTGATCGAGCCGCGCGCGCCAGCCGGCGCGGACCGGCCGGGCGGCAATGCCACCACCATGGACTGGTCGATGCTCGCCGGCTGGGAGCCGGGCGTACCCTGGCTGCTGGCGGGCGGGCTCACGCCCGGCAATGTTGGCCAGGCCATCGCGCAGAGCGGGGCCGTGGCGGTGGACGTCTCCTCCGGCGTGGAGAGCGCGCCCGGGGTGAAGGATCCGGCGCTGATCGCCGCCTTCGTGGCCGCAGCGCGGGCTGGCCTGGGGCCGCCCCAGTAGAGCCCATTGGCGGTCAGCAGCGCGCTCGGCTCGAAAAGTGGCCGGTCAGACCTGCCGCCTTCCGGACGCGCACCCATTTAGGTGAGCACGCGATACGAACGGCCCCGACTGGAATGCATGTAAAGACTGCGCGTCTCGCTGCGCCGGCACACCGCCGCGTTTCGGCGGCCCGCGCCGGGCGTTCAGGCTGACAAGCCACCCTGTCCGGTCTAGAAACCCACCCTGCCCGCGCGTTCGCGCCAAGGAGCCTCGCTTGAACCACACACCCGCGCGCCCCAACACGCTCCGCTCCGGCCCGGATGGCCAGGGGCGCTTCGGCGCGTATGGCGGCCGCTTCGTGGCCGAGACGCTGATGCCCCTGGTGCTCGAGCTGGACGCCGCCTACGAGGCCTGCAAGCAGGATCCGAGCTTCCAGAAGGAGCTCGACTACTATCTGAAGGACTACGTGGGCCGCCCGAGCCCGCTCTGGTTCGCCGAGCGGCTGACGCGCGCGCTGGGCGGCGCCAAAATCTATTTCAAGCGCGAGGAGCTGAACCACACCGGCGCCCACAAGGTGAACTCGTGCATGGGGCAAATTCTGCTGGCCCGCCGCATGGGCAAAACCCGCATCATCGCGGAAACCGGCGCCGGGCAGCACGGCGTGGCCACCGCCACCGTTTGCGCGCTGATGGGTATGCCCTGCGTGATCTACATGGGCGCCGTGGACGTGGAACGGCAGAGGCCGAACGTGTTTCGCATGAAGCTGCTGGGTGCCGAGGTGGTGCCGGTCACCACCGGCGCCGGCACGCTGAAGGACGCGATGAACGAGGCGATGCGCGACTGGGTCGCCAACGTGACCGACACCTACTTCCTGCTCGGCACCGTGGCCGGCCCGCACCCCTACCCCGCCATGGTGCGCGACTTCCAAAGCGTGATCGGCACCGAGGCGCGCGCGCAAATGCAGGAAGCCGAGGGCCGCCTGCCCGATGTGGTGATCGCCAGCGTGGGCGGCGGCAGCAACGCCATGGGCATCTTCCACCCTTTCCTCGACGAGCCTTCCGTGCGCCTGATTGGCGTGGAAGCCGCCGGCCGCGGGCTGGATAGCGGCGCCCAGGCCGCCAGCATCGAACGCGGCCGCCCCGGCGTGCTGCACGGCAACCGCACCTACCTGCTGCAGGACGATGACGGCCAGATCACCGAAGCGCACAGCATCAGCGCCGGGCTGGATTACCCCGGCATCGGTCCGGAACACGCCTGGCTGCACGATATCGGGCGCGCCGAATACGTGGGCATCACCGACGACGAGGCGCTGGCCAGCTTCCAGACCTGCAGCCGGTTGGAGGGCATCATCCCCGCGCTGGAATGCGCCCACGCGCTGGCGCATATCGAGAAGATCGCGCCTTCGATGGACAAGGATCAGATCATCCTGATGAATTTGTCGGGGCGGGGGGACAAGGATATCTTTACTGTGGCGGAGCATCTCGGGGCGAAGTTGTAGGCAAGCGCTTCTTTTTTGAAAAAAAGAAGCAAAAAACTTTTGCTTCTGGCGCCTGCACTGACAGCCCGTTTGAACCGCAAGCGCACGTATCTGCCGGGCCAGCACGCACGCTCATGCCAGCGAAGAAGCAAAAGTTTTTTGCTTCTTTTTTTCAAAAAAGAAGGCCTTCCTACTCCCCCATGAGCCGCATCCCCGCCAAATTCGCCGCCCTGAAACAACAGAACCGCGGCGCCCTCATCCCCTTCCTGGAAGCCTACGACCCCGACCCCGATACCAGCTTGGCCATCCTGCGCGGCATGCCCGGGGCCGGTGCCGACCTGATCGAGATCGGCATGCCGTTCACCGACCCGATGGCGGACGGGCCCACCATCCAGGCCGCCGGCCGCCGTGCTTTGCTGGCCGGCGGCTCGGTATGCCGCACGCTGGCGATGGTGCGCGAGTTCCGTGAGGAGGACGACACCACGCCGGTGGTGCTGATGGGCTACCTGAACCCTATTCTGGCCTACGACCCCAGCCGCTTCTGCACCGATGCGGCCTCCGCCGGCGTGGACGGGCTGATCGTCGTGGACCTGCCGACCGAGGAAGCCGCGCTGCTGGCCGGCCACGCCGCCGCGCATGGGCTCGACATCATCCGCCTGGTCGCACCCACCACCGATGCGGCGCGGTTGCCGCAGGTGCTCAGCGGCTGCTCGGGCTTCGTGTATTACGTCAGCATCACCGGCGTCACCGGCACGCGCACCGCCTCGGCGAGCGAGTTGGCCGAGGCCATTCCCAAGATCCGTGCGGTGACGGATCTGCCCATCGCCGTGGGCTTCGGCGTGCGCTCGCCGGCTCAAGCGGCGGCCGCGGTGCGCGAGGCCGATGCCGCGGTGGTGGCCTCCGCGCTGATCGACACGCTGGCCGCCTCGCTGGACGCGCAGGGACGCGCGGGGCCGGACACGGTGCGCCGAGTGCTGGACCAAGTGCGCGACTTGGCCGCCGCGGTGCGCGAGGTGGTGGCAGCAGACCAGGCCGCGGGCGTGGCACCATGAGCGCGGCGAGCGGCTTGCCTACCGATCGCGACACGAACAACAGCGAGTTTGCCCGATGAGCTGGCTAACCGAATACGTCCGCCCGCGCATCCGCACGCTGCTGGGCCAGCGCCCGGACGTGCCGGACAATCTGTGGTCGCAATGCCCGAGCTGCGAGCAGATGGTGTTCACCAAGGAGCTCGAGAAAAACCTGCGCGTGTGCCCGCATTGCGGCCACCACATGCGCGGCACCGCGGTCGAACGGCTGGCCTGGACGTTCGACGAGGGCAGCGCCACGCGAATCGAACTGCCGCGCGCCCCGGCCGACCCGCTGACCTTCCGTGACCAGAAACGCTACGTCGAACGGCTGCGCGAGGCGCGGGCCAAGACCGGGCTGGAGGACGCGCTGGTGGTGGCACACGGCACCATCGAGGGTGCGCGCGCCGTGGTGGCGGTGATGGAATTCAACTTCATGGGCGGCTCGATGGGTGCCGCGGTCGGCGAAGGCATCGTGGCCGCTGCCCGCTTGGCGGTGCTGCAGGCGGTGCCGCTGATCGTGTTTACCGCCTCCGGCGGCGCCCGCATGCAGGAGGGTGCCGTCAGCCTGATGCAGATGCCGCGCACCACCATCGCGGCCATGCTGCTGCGCGAGGCCAAGCTGCCGTTCATCGTGGTGCTGACCGATCCCACCACGGGCGGCGTCACCGCCAGCTTCGCCATGCTGGGCGATATCCAGATTGCCGAGCCCGGCGCGCTGATCGGCTTCGCCGGCGCCCGGGTGATCGAGCAGACGGTGCGCGAGACGCTGCCTGAGGGCTTCCAGCGGGCAGAATACCTGCATGAGCACGGCATCGTGGACCTCGTGGTGCGGCGCACCGAGATGCGCGAGACGCTGGGCCGGGTGATTGGCCTGCTGGCGCCCTTCGCCCCCCTGCCGGAACCGGAAACGCTGGTTGCCGAGATCGAAGCGGCGGAGCCCGGGTGAGGCCGGCGGGCCATCGTTGAGGCGCGGCCCGCCGCCGCCATGCTAGCCGGCCGGACCGACGCGGTGATCGAGCGCCTGCAGGTGCTCTACCCCAAGCTGATCGACCTCAGCCTGGGCCGCGTGCTGCGCCTGCTGCACGATCTGGGCGATCCGCAGAACAGCCTGCCACCCGTGATCCACGTGGCCGGCACCAACGGCAAGGGCAGCACCTGCGCGTTCCTGCGCGCCATCGGCGAGGCCGCAGGCTGGCGCGTGCACGTCACCACCTCACCGCATCTGGTGCACCTCAACGAGCGCTTCCGCATCGCCGGCACGCTGGTGGATGAACACGGGCTGGCCGCCACGCTGGCCGAGATCGAGCAGGTCAATGCCGGCCAGCCGATCACCGTGTTCGAGGCGTTGGCGGCCGCCGGGTTCCTGCTGTTCGCGCGCAGCCCGGCCGATCTATGCGTGGTGGAGGTGGGCCTGGGCGGGCGCTACGACGCCACCAACGTGGTGGATGCGCCGGCGGCCTGCGCCATCACGTCCATATCGCTCGACCATCAGGAGTTCCTGGGCGACCAGATCGGGCGCATCGCCTGGGAGAAAGCCGGCATCATGAAGCCGGGCCGCCCGGTGGCGACCGGCCGGCAGACGGCCGAGGTGCTTGGAGTTCTGCGCGCCCAGGCTGCCGAGACGGGCGCGCCTCTGCTGGCGCGCGACGAGCACTGGACGATTGCGCCGGAGGCGGGCGGCGGCCTGCGTTACGAGGATGCCGACGGCGTGCTGATGCTGCCGCAAGCATCGCTGCCGGGCGGCCACCAACAGGACAATGCCGGCATCGCTATCGCCAGCCTGCGGGCCGCCGGGCTAGGCGCGCCTCCAGCCGCCTTTGCCGGCATCGCCGCGGCAACCTGGCCGGCACGCTTGCAGCGCCTGTCCGGCAAGCTCGCCGCTGCCCTGCCGGCCGGCTTCGAGCTGTTCCTCGATGGCGGGCACAATGCCGGCGCCGGAGTCGTTCTGGCCGACGAGTTGCGCCGCTGGGCGGACCGGCCGGCTTACCTGATCGTCGGCATGAAGCAGGGCAAGGATGCCGCCGGCTTCCTCGACCCCATGCTGCCGCATGCCGCCGCCCTCTGGGCCATCCAGGAGCCCGGCCAGCACCTGGCGCTACCGGTGGCCGGCGTGATTTCCGCCTCGGGGGGCCGGGCGCAGCCGGGGCCCGATCTGGCCGGCGCCCTGGCTCAGGTCGCCACGCGGCCGCCTGGCCGGGTGCTTATCTGCGGCAGCCTCTACCTGGCCGGCGAGGTGCTGAAGCAGGATGCGATCACTTAGGAAGCAGCGGCGACACGATGTCGCACCGCCGCAAAACTTGCGTTACATCGGGCTGCTAGTAATGCTGCATTGCAGCGTGGAGAGCGTCTCGTGAAATTCTGGATCGTCGGCCTGACCGCGCTTCTCAGCCTGCTCGCCGCCTCGCCGCTGTGAAAGCCTGAGGCGGAAACGGCTAGTGCAGTGCGCGCGCTGGTGGAGCTGAGCGGGATCGAACCGCTGACCTCCTGAATGCCATTCAGGCGCTCTCCCAACTGAGCTACAGCCCCGAACGCGGCGGGAGCGGGCATATAACCGGCCATCCCGCCGGCGGCAAGGGCCTCAGGCGTGCAGCTCGGGGTGCACGGCGAAGCTGGCGGCAGTGGCCGCGCGCACATCGGCCAGGCTGACGCCGGGTGCCAGATCCACCAGCGTCAGGCCCGGGCGCGCCACGTCGAACACGCACAGGTCCGTCACGATCATGTCCACCACGCCCGCCCCGGTCAGCGGCAGCGTGCAGGCCGGCAGGATCTTCGGCTCGCCGCGGGCCGTGTGCTCCATCAGCACCACCACGCGCTGCACGCCGGCCACCAGATCCATCGCCCCGCCCATGCCCTTGACCATCTTGCCGGGCACCATCCAGTTGGCCAGGTCGCCGTTCTCGGCCACCTGCAGCGCGCCCAGCACGGCGAGCTGGATGTGGCCGCCGCGGATCATGCCGAAGCTCTGCGCGCTGTCGAAGAAACTGGTCTCCGGCAGCTTGCTGACCGTCTGCTTGCCGGCGTTGATGAGGTCGGCATCCTCCTCGCCGGCATACGGGAACGGGCCGATCCCCAGCATGCCGTTCTCGCTCTGCAGCACCACGTGCATGCCGGGCGGGATGTGGTTGGCCACCAGCGTGGGAATGCCAATGCCCAGATTGACGTAGAAGCCGTCATGCAATTCGCGGGCGGCGCGGGCCGCCATCTGGTCGCGGGTCCAGGGCATGATCGGGCCTCCTAGGCGCTGCGCGGGCGCGTTGTGCGCTGCTCGATGGCTTTCTCGAAGGGCGGCAGGGCGATGATGCGCTGCACGAACACGCCCGGGGTGATGATGTGGTCGGGGTCGAGCGTGCCCACCGCCACCAGCTCCTCCACCTCGGCCACCGTCACGCGCGCGGCGGTCGCCATTGGCGGGTTGAAGTTGCGCGCGGTCATCCGGTAGACGAGGTTGCCCTCGGCATCGCCCCGCCACGCATGCACCAGCGCCAGATCGGCCACCAGGCCGGTTTCCATGATGGTGCGTGCGCCGCCGAAGCTGCGCTCCTCCTTGCCCTCGGCGATCAGCGTGCCCACGCCGGTGCGGGTGAAGAACGCCGGGATGCCGGCGCCGCCGGCGCGGATGCGCTCGGCCAGCGTACCCTGCGGGTTGAACTCCACCTCCAGCTCGCCGGCGAGGTACTGCGCCATGAACGTCTTGTTCTCGCCCACGTAGCTGCTGACCATTTTCCTGATCTGCCGGCTCTCCAGCAGAATGCCGAGGCCCTGGCCGTCGGTGCCGGCATTGTTGCTGATGACGGTCAGTCCGGTGACGCCGGCCGCGTGGATGGCGCCGATCAGCGCATTGGGCACCCCGCACAGGCCGAATCCGCCCGACATGATGGTCATGCCGTTCTTCAGCAGGCCGGCCAGGGCCGCGGTGGCGTCGGGGTGGATCTTGCTGGCGGGCATCGGGTCCTCGGGACGTGGGTCGGAGCGGCCGTGGCCGGGCCGGGCTTGGGCGCGCTGCCTGCTTACTGCATCAGCACGCCGGACGCCCGCAAGAAGCCGAGCAGCGCCAGCACCGGCAGGCCCAGTATCGCGCTGTGCTCGCCGTGCACGGCCTCGAACAGATGCACGCCCAACCCTTCCAGCCGGTAGGCACCGACGCTGGCGAGCAGGGCCGGCCCTTCGGCGCGCAGATAGGAATCGAGGAACGCGTCGCTAAAGGCACGCATCGTCAGGCGGGGTGACGCAGCGTGATGCCACAGCTCCACCCCGCCGCGCAGCACCACGGTGGCGGTGGCCAGCACGTGGGTGCGGCCGCGCAGCGCGGCGAGTTGCGTGCGAGCCGCCTGCAGGGTGGGTGGCTTGTCGTGCCAGATGCCGCCGCACACCAGGATCTGGTCGCAGCCGATCACCAGCGCATCGGGCTGGCGCACGGCCTGGGCCTTCAGCCGGGCCAGGCGCAGGGCGGTGTCCGCCGGGGTGGCGTCCAGCACCCGCGCCTCGCGCTTGACGGCATCCTCGTCCACGCCGGTGGCCACCGCCGTGAAATGCAGGCCGGCCGCCTGCAGCAGCGCCCGCCGTGTGGCCGAGCCGCTGGCCAGGATGATCGGCGGGCTCGCCTGCTGCAGCATCGGGCCGGCTAGAAGCCGCTGTCGCCGCCGCCGCCGCCGGTGTCGTCCCAGCCGCCGCCATCACCGCCGCCGCCGCCCCCGGCGTCACCGCCGCCCGACCATGCGTCGCTGCCGCCGGTATCGGGCGCGGCACCGCCGCCGGACCAGGCATCACCGCCGCCGCCACCGCCACCACCGCCGGCCCACGGATCGGCCGCACCCTGGTCGGGCGCCGCGGCGGCGCCGGCCCAGGGGTCGCCGCCGGTGCCGCCGCCATCCTGCGGGCCGTAATTGTTGATCGTGGTCTCGTTGACGACCTCGCCGCCCCCGAAGCCCCCACCGCCGAAGCCGCCGCCGCCAAAGCCGCCACCGTAGCCGCCGCCCATGCCGTGGCCGCCGCTGAACATGCTGGTGATGGCCTCGGCCGCCAGCACGCCGCCGGCCACGCCGGCCGCAGTGGACAGCGCGGAGCCCATGAAGCCGCTGCCGCCGGCGCCGAACATGCCGGGCTGGTAGCCGGGCGGGTAGGCCGGCTGCATCGGCGGGGGCGCGTATTGCGGCTGGTAGGATTGCTGCGGCCGCCCGCCGCCGAACAGGCCGCCGAACAACCCGCCGCTGCGCTGGCCCTGCGACTGCGCCGCCTGCTGCGCCTGCTGCAGATCGTATTCCAGCCGCTTGATGCGGTTCTGCGCCTCGGCGAGTGCCACTTCCTGCACGAACGCCATCTGGGTGATGCGATAGCGCGCCTGCGGGTTGGCCTGGAACTGGTCGCCGATGAAGCGGTCCGCCTCGGGATCGATGTTGGGCAGGGCCGCCTGGGTGCCGGGCGTGGCGGCCGAAGCGGCGCCGCCCACGCGCGCGATGAACCGGGCGATGATGTCGCGTTCCTGGGGAGTCATGGCAGCGGCCTCCGGGTTTCGAGGCTCAAGCAGTGGCAGCTTAGCCGGGTTGCTTCAAGGCGGCGGCGCAGGCCGCTCCGGCCACGCTCACAGCCCCAGCCGCGCCAGCTCGATCTTCGGGCAGCGGTCCATCACCACGCACAGCCCCGCCGCCCGCGCCCGGTCGGCTGCCGCCGTATCGATCACGCCCAGCTGCATCCAGATCGTGCGGGCGCCGAGGCGGATCGCCGCATCCACCACCGGGCCCACCGCGTCCGAGGCGCGGAAGATATCCACCATGTCCAGCGCACCGGCATCCTCCAGCGTGGCCACGGCCGGTTGCCCGTGGATCGCCTGGCCGGCCAGGCCGGGATTGACCGGCACCACCGTGTAGCCGTGGGCGAGCAGCGCTTCCATGACGCCGTAGGACGGGCGCGCCGGCTTGTTGCTGGCGCCCACCACAGCGATGCGCCGCGTGCCGGCCAGCACTGCCCTGATCGCCGCGTCGTCGAGCCCGTCGATCGGCATGGGTCCGCCTTTCAGTAAACAGGTGCATGGGCTACGCGGGGCGCCATGCGCCCATCGATGCGAAGCCTGCCGCTCCTCATTCTGCTCAGCGCAATCGTGGTGGGCGCCTGGTGGTTTCCCAACCGTCTGCAGGACCCCGGTGCCGGTACGGCGGCGCAGAAATTCAGCAGCCTGTCTTACGCCGGCTACCGCAACGGCGACAGCCCGCGGGCCGAGCGTTTCGCCACCGCGGCGGAGGTGGATCAGGACATGGCGCTGCTGGCGCCGGTCACGCGCGCCATCCGCACCTACGCGGCGTTCGAGGGGCCGTACGACGTGCCGGCCATCGCCCAGCGCCACGGCCTGCACGTGTGGCAGGGCATCTGGCTGGGCGGCGACCGCGCGCAGAACGCGCGCGAGATGGCGCGCGGCATCGCACTGGCCAACCGCTACCCCGACACGATCGAACGCGTGGTGGTGGGCAACGAAGTGCTGCTGCGGCGCGACCTGCCGCCGGCCGAGCTGATCGCCGCCATCGACCACGTGCGCGCCTCCGTGCGCCAGCACGTGGCCTATGCCGACGTGCCGGAGTTCTGGACCGAGTTTCCGGAGGTGGCGCGCCACGTGGATCTGGTGCTGATCCATCTGCTGCCCTACTGGGACGACACGCCGACCGGCATCGACCGCGCGGTGGCCGCCGTCGGCGCCGCCTACGACCAGGTGGCGGCGATGTTTCCCGGCAAGCAGGTGGCCATCGGCGAGACGTGCTGGCCCAGCCGCGGGCGGCAGCGCCGCGATGCCGTGCCCAGCCGCATCAACGAGGCGCGCTTTCTGCGCGGCTTCCTCGCTTTGGCCGCTGCCCGCGGCATCGATTACAATTTCATCGAAGCTTTCGACCAGACCTGGAAATACGAGAACGAAGGCATCGTCGGCGCCAATTGGGGCCTGTTCACGGCCGCGCGCGCCATCAAGATTGCGCCCAGCGGCCCGTTGCGCGAGGATCCGGATTGGGCTGCGCATGCCGCGGTGTCGGTCGCGTGCGGATTGCTGCTGAGCGCCCTCGGCCTGGCTGCGCGGCGGCCCGGCGCGCCGTCCACCCGCGCGCAGACGATGCTGCTGGGTATGACGTTGGGCGCCGCCTGGGGATGGGCCGAGGCAGAGACGTCGGCGGTGCTCTACGACGTGCATGTCTGGCTCGCTGCCATCGTGGATCTGGCCGGACAGGGGTTGCTGGCCGCGCTGATGATGCTGCGCAGCGCCGGTGCGCTGGCGCCCGCGGATTGGCGCACTGGCGCGGATGCGACGCGGCGTATCACGCAGATGCTGCGCCTGCGCCGCCCCAACTGGCCGGGCGCGTTCGAGGATCTGACGTTCCTGTTCGCCTGGACCGCGTGCGTGCAGCAGATCCTGCTGGTGTTCGATCCACGCTACCGGGACTTCCCAGTGACCACATTTGCGGTGCCGCTGGTGGTGACCGCGGCGCGCGCGGCCGGCGGCGATCTGCCGCGCGGCGTTGGCGGGCGCGAGGAATGGGCGGTTGCACTGACACTGAGCGTGGGCGCGATCGCCAGCGCCGTGCAGGAGGGCGCGCTGAACGGCCAGTCGTTGCGATGGAATGCGTGCGCGCTGGTGCTGAGCCTGCCGTTCTGGATCAGCGTCACGCGTACCCGGCCGGCCGCGAATACACCGGTGTCCTAGTCGTCATCGCAGGAGTTTCGTGGCGCCCAGGCGTCACGCCGATATGAGCACCGGTTCCGCAACTATACTGTTGCAGCAACATTAACGTGGCAACGACGTAATGTGCGCCGTACGCGAAGTGGAGTTGCAGACATGAGAGTTTTTCTAGGGACGGTTGCAGTCCTTGCTTTGTCCATGCCTGTAGCGCAAGCCGCTGCCCTGACGTTTACTACCGTCGATAACGGTTACGATCCGTCGTTCAACCAGATCCTCGGCATCAACAACAACGGCGTGGTCACCGGCTATTACGGCAGCGGTGCCGCCGGGCATCCGCAGCAGGCCTACACCTCGCGGCCGCCCTACACCGCGTTCGCCGATGCCGGATACCCGGGCGCCGTGCAGAGCCAGGCGACGGGCGACAACATCGCCGGCGCTGTGGTCGGCTTCAGCTCGGACACGAACACGGGCACGGATGCCAATTCCGGCTACGAGCGCACGCCGCTGGCCGGCCATCCCGGCCATTACTCGTACAAGAGGATCAACAACCCGCTGGTGGCCAGTTCGCCGCCGGTCAACCAGGTGCTCGGCATCAACCCGAAGGGCAACGCGGTCGGCTTCTACAACGACGCCAACGGCATGCCGCACGGCTACGTCTATGCGCAGGCGACCGGCCAGTTCACGCCCGTCACGGTCAAGGGCGGCAGCGCCGTAGTGGCTGCCGGCATCAACGGGGGCAACCTCGTCGCCGGTTTTGCAACGTTCATCGACGGCACGACGCGCGGCTTCCTGACGGTGTTCGGCGGCAAGCTGCGCACGGTGTTCGGCGTTCCGGGTGCCACGGTGACGCAGTTCTTGGGCGTCAACGACGTGCAGGGCGAGGCGGTCGGCTTCTACATGGGCGCCGACAATCTGCCGCACGGGCTGCTGTATAAGAGTGCGACCGGCGGGTACCAGACCATCGATGCGCCAGGGGCTGCGGGCGGAACCGTGATCAACGGCATCAACAACAAGGGCCAGGCGGTCGGTTTCTACACCGATGCGGCCGGCAAGGTGCACGGGCTGGTGGTCGGCAACGTTCCGTAGCCGCGCGCCTCGCCGGCGCAACCTGCCCGACGCCAAGGCGGGCAGGTTGCGCCGGCTGCAACCATGATCCATCGCCGAAGCCGTGGCCCGCATCGCGGCCGGGCGGGGTGCGTGCCGATCCTGACGCGGTGATCCACGCTGCGTCGCCTCAATGCCGTGTGAGCCCGCAATAAGGGCTGGCACTCGGCAGGGCAGAGTGCTAACAAGCGCTCAGAACGCGCGGCGTGCCGGCGGGACCTGTCCTGCGGGGGATGCCACCGCGTTCGTCCACCGTTCAGGATGATCAAATCATGAAGTTCCGTCCTCTGCACGACCGCGTGGTCGTCCGGCGTATCACGGCCGAGGAAAAGACCCGCGGCGGCATCATCATCCCCGACACCGCCCAGGAGAAGCCGATGGAAGGCGAAGTCATCGCCGTCGGCGCTGGCGCCCGTAACGAGCAGGGCGTGGTTGTCGCCCTCGACGTAAAGGCCGGCGACCGCATCCTGTTCGGCAAGTGGTCCGGCACCGAGGTCAAGCTCGATGGGCAGGAGCTGCTCATCATGAAGGAGAGCGACATCATGGGCGTCGTCGAGCAAGGCTCCGACACCGTCCAGAAGGCCGCCTAAAAAACAAGAAACCACCCCGCTCCCCAGAAATGGGGGTCTGGGGCTTCCAGGCCCCAGCGGGGTCCAGGGGCAGCGCCCCTGGCCTAACATTGGAGAACAACACCCATGGCTAGTAAAGACGTTCGCTTCGGCGCCGACGCACGCAGCCGCATGCTGCGCGGCGTGGATATCCTCGCCGACGCCGTCAAGGTCACCCTCGGCCCCAAGGGCCGCAACGTGGTGATGGACAAGAGCTACGGCGCCCCGCGCATCACCAAGGACGGCGTCAGCGTCGCCAAGGAAATCGAGCTTGCCGACAAGTTCGAGAACATGGGCGCCCAGATGGTGCGTGAAGTCGCCAGCAAGACCAACGACGTGGCCGGCGACGGCACCACGACGGCGATCGTGCTCGCTTCGGCCATCGTGCGCGAGGGCGGCAAGGCCGTCTCCGCCGGCATGAACCCGATGGACCTCAAGCGCGGCATCGACCAGGCCGTCACCGCCGTGGTGGCCGAGCTGGCCCGCCGCACCAAGAAGATCACCACCGAGGCCGAGACGGCGCAGGTCGGCACGATCAGCGCCAACGGCGAGGCCGAGATCGGCCGCATGATCGCCGAAGCGATGCAGAAGGTCGGCAACGAGGGTGTCATCACCGTCGAAGAAGCCAAGGGCATCGAAACCGAGCTGGATGTCGTCGAAGGCATGCAGTTCGACCGTGGCTACATGAGCCCGTACTTCATCACGAACGCCGAGAAGATGACGGCGCAGCTCGATGATCCGTACATCCTGATCCACGAGAAGAAGCTGTCCAGCCTGCAGACCATCCTGCCGCTGCTCGAGGCCGTCGTGCAGTCCGCACGCCCGCTGCTGATCATCGCCGAGGACGTCGAGGGTGAGGCGCTGGCCACGCTGGTGGTCAACAAGCTGCGCGGCGGCCTGAAGGTCGCGGCCGTGAAGGCGCCGGGCTTCGGCGATCGCCGCAAGGCGATGCTGGAGGATCTCGCCATCCTGACCGGCGGCACCGTGATCAGCGAAGACCTCGGCATCAAGCTCGAGACCGTGACGCTGGACATGCTCGGCCGCGCCAAGAAGGTGCTGATCGAGAAGGAGAACACCACGATCGTCGAAGGCGTGGGCAAGACCGAGGACATCAAGGGCCGCTGCGCGCAGATCCGCGCGCAGGTGGAAGAGACGACCAGCGACTACGACCGTGAGAAGCTGCAGGAGCGTCTCGCCAAGCTGGCCGGCGGTGTTGCCGTGATCCGCGTGGGCGGGGCGACCGAGGTTGAGGTCAAGGAGCGCAAGGATCGCGTTGACGACGCGATGCACGCGACCCGTGCGGCCGTCGAGGAAGGCATCGTTCCGGGCGGCGGCGTCGCTCTGGCCCGTGCCAGCCTGATCCTGAAGGACCTCAAGGGTGCCAACGACGATCAGCGCTTCGGCATCGAAGTGGTGCGCAAGGCGCTGACCGCGTCCATGCGCCAGATCGCCGAGAACGCCGGCGAAGACGGTGCCGTGATCTCCGGCAAGGTGCTGGAGAACAGCGAGTACAATTTCGGCTTCGACGCGCAGACGGGTGAGTACAAGGACCTGGTCGCGGCCGGCATCATCGACCCGACGAAGGTCGTGCGCAGCGCGCTGCAGCACGCGGCTTCCATCGCGTCGCTGATGATCACCACCGAGGCGATGGTGGCCGAGCGCCCCGAGAAGAACCCGGCGCCCATGGGCGGCGGCGGTGGCGGCGGCATGGGTGGCATGGGCGGTATGGGCGGTATGGACTTCTAAAGTCCCGGCCAGCCTACCGCGATGCAAGGACGGGCCGGGGATCGCATCCCCGGCCCGTTTTGCGTTCGGGGTGCCGCGCCCGACCGCTTACGGCCCGGCTGAGATGTCGATCGTGGCGCCGCAGAATGTCTCGGCATACCGGCCCGCACCCTCGGCCAGCGCGAACGCGCGCAACGCTTCGGCCAGGGGTGCCGCACCGCCGAACTGGAACCCGATCTGGCTGGCATACGCCGCCGATGCCGCAATTCTGGCCTCCAGCCAGGCTGCGATATCCACGCGGCTCACGTGCTGGGCTGGCACGCCCGGCAGCGGTGTCGCGTGCGGGTGGCGCAGCGCGTACGGCGTGTCGCGGTAGAAGGTGAGCCGGCCGGGCGAAAACACCGCCAGCGCGGCCCGGACGACGATCTGGTGGTCCACATGGTTGCCCAGGCCCTGCGGCACCAGCACGGCAAGCGGCCGGTGCGCCGCGTCCAGATCGCGCAAGGCGGCTTCCACCTCGCTCTGCACGCCGTCATTGGGCAGCACCGCGCCGAACAGCGCCGGGGCAGAGTCGTAGCCGCGATGCGGCGCCTCGGGCAGGTCCATCCAGTGCAGGGCGGCGCAGCCCAGCAGCGCAGCGGCGTCCAGATCCTCCTGGCGCCGCAAGGCCATGTAGTCGGCATCGGGCGGAATGCCCTTATCGGTCTGGCAGGCGAGCGCGAAGCCGCCGGCCCCCATCACGCTGCGGGTGAACACGGTCGCAATGATCGTATGCCAGCCCGAATGCGCCATCGCGGCCACAGTGCCGCCGCAGGAGAAGGCCGCGTCGTCCAGATGCGGCGAGACGATCAGGGCCGTGCGGCGCGCGCTCACAGCAGGTGCGGTTCGGCGCGGAAGCGGCAGGGTGTCATCGGCAAGTCGGTATCCCAGCCGAGATCGGGGCGCGTGCCGGCGAGGTGCTGGTACACATCCATGATCTGCCGCCCCACCGTGGGCCAGGCATACAGGCGGCGGCACTCCGCCAGCGCCGCCTGGGCCAGGCTCGCGCGCTCCTGGGGGTCCGTCAGCACGCGCCGCAGCGCCGCCGTCAGCGCCGGCACGTCGCCCGGTTCGCTCAGCAGGCCGGTGCGCCCGTGGGTGATGCAATCCAACACACCCACCGCCCGGCAGGAGACGACCGCCAGGCCGCTGGCCATGGCTTCGAGGATGGTGTTGGAGAAACCCTCGGCATAGGTGGGCGAGACGAAGATGTCGGCCTGCGCATAGATTGTCGGCACCTGCTCGTAGGCGACGTAGCCCGTCATCACCGCATGGTCCTGCAGCCCGTGCTCGGCAATCATCCTGGCCGTGGTATCGAAATCGGGGCCGATGCCGGAAATCACCAGGCGGAAGGCCAGCCCTTCGCGCGCCAAGGGTGCGAGTGCGGCCAGCATGTCCAGCACGCCTTTCCGCGCATCCACTCGGCCGTGGTACAGCATCACCGGCACGCCGGTGTCGGCATGCGCCCGCGGCTGGAATCGCGCGACATCGACGGCGCCTGGAACAATGGTGAACCGCGCCGGCGCGGTGCCCAGCCGCTGCGTAACTTCTTCGGCAAAACTCGTGCAGCCGATCAGCACGGCGCCGGCATGGTCGAGCACGCGCACCATGGCCAGGCGGTGCGTCTCGCAGCAGGAACCGACCCAGTGGCCGTCGCCGCCCTGGATCGACACCACGCTCGGCACGCCGGTGGCGCGTGAGGCGAGCAGGGCGGCCCAGCCGCACGGGTAGCCGTACTGCGCGTGCAGGATATCGAACGGCGCGCGCGCGTGCTCGGCGATGACGGTGTCGGTGATGCGCCGCACGTCGGCTTCGAAATCGCCGCCATCCTGCTCGCCCAATTGTTCGAGCCCGATGACGCGAACGCCCGGCACCGGCGGCGGCGGGCCGCCGCCGTACACGCGCATGCCGAGATTATCGCCGCGATACTGGCTGATCATGGTGACGTCGTGGCCCGCGCGAACCAGCTCGCCGAGCAGGTTAAGCGCATAGACGCTCATGCCGGAAATGGCCGGGAAGAAGCGGCGGGAGATGAAGCAGATTCGCATTCACCCAGGCCCCGGCTTGTGCGATGCGAATCCGGCCGGCGGCCCGCACGGCGTGATCATCGCCGCAGATAGGCCAGGGCAGCAGGCACCATCACATCGGCACGGTGGCTGTCGCGCGACAGCTCCACACAGACGAGCTTGGCATAGCCGATGTCGCGCAACGCCGTCAGCACCGAAGGCACGTCCATGTCGCCTTCGCCGAACGGGAGATGCACGTGCACGCCGCGTCGCATATCCTCCAGCGCCACGGTGCCGAGATCGTTGGCGAACAGGCGCACGGCCTCGGCCGGATCGCGCTCGCCGGTCACCAGGCAGTGGCCGGTGTCGAGCGCCAGTTTCAGGCCGGGCATCGCCAGAGCGCGCCAGTCGTCCGCGGTCTCGATCAGCATGCCGGGTTCGGGTTCCAGCGCGGCCACCACACCGAGTGCTTCGGCCGCGCGCACGATCTGCGCGATGCCGTCGCGCAACCAGCCATGCGCCTGCGCCCGATCGATGCCGGGCTTGGGCACGCCGGCCCAGAAGCTCATGGCCTCGCCTTCGGTTTCGGCCACCACGCGCAGCGCGCGGGTAAGGAAATCGACGCGGCGCGCCCGGCCCTCCGGGACGGCGGTGAGCAGCGTGGGTTCGTGCTTGGCGCGTGGATCGAGCAGGAAGCGCGCACCGGTTTCCACCACGCAGCCCAGCCCCAGCGTGCGCAGCCGGGCGGCAAGCGCGCGCAGGTCGGCGGCGAAGCTGTCGGCGAACGGATCGAGGTGATGGATGTCCAGCGTCAGCGCCACGCCGTCATAGCCGCTATCGGCGATCAGGCCGAGCGCATCGTCCAGCCGGTGGTTGGCGGTGCCGTTGGTGTTGTAGGCGAAGCGCAGGCTCATGGCTGGCCCGCCATGGCGGCTTCCAGCGCGATCGGCGTGCTGTGCACCAGCGGCTCGCGGTACAGCGGATAGAGCGGGCCCACGATGCGGTCGATGGCGGCGGTATCCAGCCAGGGCTGCCCGCCGAGGCGCTCGGCGGCGCCAGTCGGCAGGCGCACCGCCTGCGCTCCCGGCGGCGGTGGCCCGAAGCCCACCAGCGGCGAGTTACGGTCCAGCAGCTTGCGCACGCCGCGTTCGCCGATGCGGTGGTAGCTCATCGTCTCGACCTCCAGCCCCGGCACGATGACCTTGACGACGTGCACGCCACTTTCGCCCGGCGGCGAGAAATCCAGGAACAGGATCTCCATGCCTTCGGCGGCCAGGCGGCGCGCCAGCTCGGCCAGCGCGCCGGCGCTGTCGGCGGTGCCCTGCCAGCTGGGCAGGCTGTCGAAGGCGATGCTCTTCCGGCGCGACAGCACGCTGTCCTGCAGCTGCGCGCGCAAAGTCGCGGCATCGGCGCGGCACCAGGCCTTCATGGCGGTCAGCGCCCTGCCCTCCTCCTCGGCCAGCGAGTGGTAGGCGCGGAAGCGATCAAGGTAGCCCGGCGGCGCCACATGGGCGATCTGGGCCAGCGGCGCGTGGCTGAACGCCTTGCGCATGCGGCTGGAGGCGAATTCCAGCAGCGCCTTGCGCAAAGCGTGCTCGCGATCGAGTGCGGCCGCCTCGCCACAGGCGGTCACCATCAGCGGAAAGCGCGGCGCGGGATCGGTATCGCGCCCGACCACGTAAAGGTTGGCGACGCCGAATTCGTCAGAAGCGAATTTCGGGATCACCTCGATGCCGGCAGCGGCGAATTGCGCCAGCAGCGTGCGGGTGCGCGGGTCGCGCGGGCCGGCGCCCAGGTCGAGCGCGATGCCGCGGTCCATGGCGCGGAAGCCGAGGCCGTTGCCGTCGCGCTGCAGCAGCTCGCCGATGCCGTGCGCGATGGCGAAATCCAGCGTGGGCCCGGCGCCCAGCCCGTTGGTGATCGGCGTGGTGAAGGGTGTGGCACCCGGGCGCAGGTCGCCCGGCGCGCAGGCGGCCATCTCGGCGGGCACCAGCACCGTCTCGCCGCTGGGCCAGCTTCGCGCCTCCACCCAGTCCAGTTCGGTATCGTGGTCCACGCCGCTGCCGGCCGGCAGGCACAGGGTCAGCGGGTCGGCGACGTGGCGGGCGCCGAGCCGGGCCGACAGCGTGGCGTAGCTGCCGCGCTGCAGCGCCAGCCGGGCGAAGCCGCTGGCCGC
Source organism: uncultured Alphaproteobacteria bacterium (assembly GCA_963751795.1). GTDB lineage: Bacteria > Pseudomonadota > Alphaproteobacteria > Acetobacterales > Acetobacteraceae > BOG-908. The sequence continues at coordinate 768,106 of CAVVVI010000002.1, read as the reverse complement.
GTGCACCGCCTCGGCCAGTTCACCCATGGTGCCGATGATCGCCTCGGCGTCGCTGGAGCCGTAGCCCACGCCGTGCGGCGTCTCGCCGCGGAACGGCCGGCCGTCGCCGTTGAGGAAGATGGCGTTCCAGCACGCGACACCCGTACGGTCGAGCGGTGTCAGGCAGAACAGCTCCACCCGGCCCGGCGGCATGGACTCGAGATAAGCGATGGCGGCATCCGGCATCGCTGAGGGCAGCACGTGGTGCGTCACGGCAACGCCATCGGCCGCGTGCTGGGCCGCTCGGCCACCGCATCGAGCAGCGCCAGCGCCTGCGCGGTATCGATGCCGGTGGCGTATTCGAACGGGGTGAACACCGAGGTGAAATCCAGCCGTTCGAACACCGCGCGGTAACGCCGCGCCTCGTCCGGGCTGAGCGGGATCTGCTTGTGGTAGGCCTTGTGGCAGGACAGGCCGGTCGGGCGGCCATCGGCGCCGAAATCGATCTTCAGCGCGTCGCCGGCGAACACCGCGCGGCGCTCGCGGTCATACAACACAGCGTGGCCCTCGTAGTGGCCGCCGGTGTGGTGCAATGTCAGGCCGGGCCGGATTTCGTGCGTCTCGTCATACGGGTGCGTCACGCGCATCGCCTTGGTCCATGGCAGGTCGGCTTTCTGGATCAGCAGGTCGGGCGCGAACCGGTCCTGCAGCTGATAGAGCGCGCCGTAGCCGTGCGGGTGGGAGGCGGCGAGCACGCGCAGCCCGCCGAGCTGGGCGATATGGTCGAGCTGCCGTTCGTCGTAATGCGGCGCTGCCTCGAAGCCGACATTGCCGTCCGGGTAGGTCAGCAGCCAACCATGGCTGTCCAGCCCGAAGCGCGGCGTGGACCAGTATTCCCACACGCCTGGGATGGCCTCGCGCACGTGGCCCTGCAGGCGCGCAGCCAGCGCTGCGGGGGTGACGAAGTCCCAGCCATCGGCCGGCAGATCGTTGCGCACGTCCGCACAGACGGGGCAGAGCGGCGGGACGGCGAAATAGCGCTGCCAATGGCCGCAATTACTGCACGCATAGGGTTCAAGCGGCATGCGACAGCCCCGCATCGGCTTGCGACTGCGCGCGGCCCACCAGCGCCATCACGTGCAGGTCGTGTGCCGGCGGATAGGCGAACGGCACCCGCGCCAGGCAGGCGGCCGCAAAGGCTTCCACCTGGTTGAGGAAGGGCGAGCGCTCGGCGCCGGCGACCTCCAGCACGCGACTGACGCCGTCATCGGCCCGGGTGAGGGTCAGCGTGCCGCCCGGCGTCTGGCCCATGGTGTCGATGGCTACGATCTGCGCCTCGGTTCCCAGCACCTCCAGGCGGCGGCGCGGATAGGTCTCGGGGCAGTTATAGGCGACGTGGAGCTGCACCAGCACGCCGCCGCGGCTGCGCGCCATCAGCATCGCCCCGTCTTCCACGGCGTATTCCTGCACGCGCGACTGGCCGAGGGCGGCCACGTCGTCGAGCGGCTCGCCCAGCAGGATGCTGGCCAGGTCGAGGCCGTGCGGGGCCAGGTCGATCAGCGCGCCGCCGCCGGCGCGGGCGCGGTCCACGCGCCAGTTGTCGCCGCCGAAATGCGGGCCGACCCAGCAGCAATAGGCGATCCGGATGGCGAAGACGCGGCCCAGCGCGCCCCGGCGCAGCAGGCCGGCCAGATGCAGATGGGCGGGATGGAAGCGCTGGTCGAAGGCGGTGGCGTAGGCGACGCCGGCGCGCGCGCAGGCCGCCACCATGGCGCGCGCGTCTTCGGCCGTGGACGCCATCGGCTTTTCGCACAGCACCGCCACGCCGGCGGCAGCCGCCTGCTCGACCAGCGCGCGATGGGTGTGGTTGGGCGTGGCGATATAGACGGCATCGATCTGCGCGAGGAACGCCGCCAGGCTGGCGCAGGGCTGCGCGCCGGGAAACAGGCGGGCGGTGGCGGCCAGCGCATCGGGGGCCGCATCGTGCAGCGCCTGCAGCACGCCGTTGGAGGAGGCGACGATGGCGGGGCCGGCGAAGTCGCGCGCCACCCAGCCGCATCCGGCAATGCCCCAGCGCACCCGGCTCACCATCGCGCGGGCAGGTCCAGCAGCACGCGGCGATGCGCCAAATGGTCCGTGGCGCTGTCCTGGCCGGCGATCGCCGTGCTGGGTGCGTCGCAGGTCTCGGGGTAGGTGGCGAGCGGGCTGTATTCGCGTGCGTAGCGATCGGACGGCCAGCAGATGCGGCCATCGCGATATAGCGGGTTGCGGCGCAACGTGGTGCCGGCCGGCGGCGCGGTGAGGCTGCCGCGCGCGCAGCCGGGCGTGCCGGCGCCCCAGGCGAGTGCCACCGCGGCGGCCTGCGCCATGGCGGCCGGCGGGCCCGGACGCGGCGCGCGCGCGGCCATCAGCGCGGCGGTCAGCTCGGTGTCGTCGATCAGGTCGCAGCCGGGGAACAGGGCGGCATAGCCTTCCGGCGTCAGCGGCTTGCCCGCGGAGAGGTTGTCCACCAGCGCGTTATGCGCGTGGCCGACCAGGATGCGCCGGCCCACCCGCTGCATCTCGGCCGCGACGAAGGGTTTGTCGGGCAGGAAATAGAACGCGTCGTGGCAGAACACGGTGGCCACCGCCGCGTCCGCCAGCGGCCAGGGTTTGGCGGCGTCGAAGCAGACCAGCTCGGCCTCGGGGGCCACGAAATGGCGCGCCAGCCAGAGCTTGGCGAACACCAGGTCGCCACCGGCGGCGCGCGGCCCGAAGGCGCGCAGATAGTGGCCGGCACCGCAGGCCAGTTCGAACACCGGGCCGGCGCCCGTCGCGTCGTAAGCCTGCGCCAAGGCCAGGCCGCTGAGATAAGTCGGATCCGACCAGCGATGCGCGAAATAGGTGGCCACGGGGCCCAGCGCCAGCAGGTCCATCGCGGCGCGGAACGTCAGATCGGGCTGCTGCAGGATGGCCTGGCTGCGGGCCGCCTGGGATGGCGGCGGGGCCGGCGCCCAATCGTCCTGATCGCCGAGCAGGGCCACCAGGGCGCCTTGGCGGTCGCCGGCATCGAGGCAGGCCAGCGCGGCATCGGCCAGGGCCCGGCGGCCGGCGCGCAGGAAGGCGATGCCGTCCACAACCGGCCAGCGTTCGCCCCTGGCGACGAGAGCGTGGCCCTGCTGCGTCAGCGTGGCCCCGGTGAGCGGGCTGCGGAGGATCACGGCAGGCCGGCCTCGGCCAGCACGGATTGGTGGAAGGCCTGCACCGGCCCGGCATGCACCAGTTCGAGGTCGTCGAGCGCATAGCGGGCGGTGAAGCCGGCGACCTGTTCGTAGTGGCGCATCTGCAGCACGCGGTCGATCACATCGGCGGCGTGGAAGGCGCGGCCCTCCGGGTTATCCGCGTCCTGGATGGTGGCCAAGGCAGCGCGGACCTGGTCGCCCAGCGCCGCCGGCAAGGTGGCGATCTCGCGGGCGAACAGGCGCTGCATCGCCGGCACCAGATCATCGCCCAGCAGCATTTCCCCGGCAAAGCCGCTATCGGGCAGCGCCGCATTGTGCAGGTGGTGCGCGAGGCCGGCCAGGAACACGGTGGCCGGGTCGGCGTCGTAACTGTCGCACAGCATGACCCCGAGCACGGCGACCACGAGGCAGTGGTCGGCATGGTTTTCCGGCGGCTCGAGGATCAGGCGCGGCTTGCCCGGGCTGGTGGCGCCGGCGCGCGGCTGGGCGGCGAGCGCGGCCACGAAGGCGGGCAGCGTGCCGGAGTGCGGCGCCGACCAGGCTGGCGCCAGGCCCGCCTGCGGCCGCAGGCGCGCGCGCGTGGCGGCCGGCAGCAGGCCGGCAGCATCGTCGAAGCCGCGCTGCAGCACGGCGCGCGGATCGCCCACACCGGCATCGGCCAGCACGGCGGCATCGATACCGCCGAGGCGGCTGGCGGCCAGCGCGTCGGCGGCGACCGTGCCGGCCACCGCGGCCGCATCCTCGCCGCCCACCAGCCTGGACCAGGCGGCGCGGAAGCCGCGCACGGCCAGGCTGTGCTCGCCGCGTGCATCGCGGATGCGCTTGAGGTCGCCCAGTTCGGCCGCCGCCATCGCGCAGGCCGGCAGCGCCGTGCCCTGCGCGCCGGCGGCCGTGCCGCCATCCATCAGGCGGCGGCCAGCCACTCGAGCAGGTTGCGCTCCTGCACGGCGAAAGCGTGCTCCTCGCGCTTGCCGGCCGGCGTCATCGGCGCCTTGAAGAAGATGCCGAGCTGCTCCTGGATGCCGCCGCGGCCGCGCTGCTTGGCCAGGTCGAGCACGCGCGCGATCTCGATCACCAGCGGCGCCGCCAGGATGCTGTCGCGGCAGAGGAAGTTCACCTTCATCTGCATCTTCTGGCCCATGAACCCCACTAGGTCGATGTTGTCCCAGGCTTCCTTGTTGTCGCCGCGCGGCTTGTAGTACTGGATGTTCACGAGGTGATCGTCCACGTGATAGCCGAGGATGTCGTCCAGCACTGAACCCTTGGTGTTCAGCTTGGATTGCAGGCTGTCGGCATTGTCGAGCGCCAGCCCGTCGCGGTTGCCGAGGATGTTGGTGGAGAACCAGCCTTCCACATAAAGCGAGCGGGCGCGGAAGGCGGGAGCGAGCACCGTCTTGATGAAGGTCTGCCCGGTCTTGCCGTCCTTGCCGGCCACCGGCACGCAGCGCTCGGTGGCCAGGCGGGTCAGCGCGGGAATGTCGGCGGCCAGGCTGGGCGTGAAGTTGCCGTAGGGCACACCCTCGGTGATGGCGGCGTAGGCATACAGCATGGCCGGGCTGATCGCGCCGTCGTCGGTATCCAGCCCGCGCTCGAAGGCATCAGGCGTCTGCAGCACGGGCAGTGCCAGATCCGGCCACCGCTCCACGCTGGCCAGGTTCACCATCACCAGGTCGGCGATGCCCGATTCCGCGCTGTAGCGGCGGATGTCGCTGCGGATCTGCTCCACCGTGGCCCGGTGATCGCCGGCGATCATGTTGCTGCCGTGGATGTTGGCGCAGAAATCGCCGCGACCAGCGGCCGGCCAGGGCTTCATGGCCGCAAGACGGTGTTCGACCAATTCGGTCTGGTCGCGGTCCAGCACCCGGTGCTCGCGCGCCGCGGTGGCCAGATCGTCGCCCCGCACATCCCAGCCGGCGAAATGCAGGTTGCGGTATGGTGCGAGGCCGGAGACGCCGACGTTGGCCAGCGGCAGCCCTGCCAGGTCGTTGGACCCGGCGCGCAGCATTTCGATGCCCGCCGCGGCGGTGCTGGCGACGGCGCCACCGAGGCCCACCACCAGCACGCCTAAACGGCGGCCGGGGCTTGCTGCATCTAGGCCGGTGTCTGGCATGATCTCTCATCCTGATGATGTGGCGCGCGAGGCGGCGCGGCTTCGTTGCGGGGAGATGAGCGCGGCAGGTCGGTTGTAAATACGCCGCGCTCTGCTGAAGCGGGGAAAACGCGCGCCCGGCGGAGAACGCCACCCTGGCTCGCGGCGAGTTGAACGATTGCGGTCAGGCGCCGCAGCGTGCGTATTCATCGCCGAAGCGCGTCAGGCGAACGCCCTCCGGCATGCGCGCGGCCAGCAGGGCGGCCAGTTCGGCCTCGTGCCGATACTCTGGCATCAGCCCCTGCAACGCCGCGTCGCGATGCGCGGCGGGATGGAAATACATCTCCGACAGGCCCGGCCCGAGCGCGGCCAATGCCGCCTGCACGCGCGGCAGGGTCATCTGGCCGGTCCAGCCGAGGCCGATGACCGCGTCGTTGCACAGCACGCCGGCGCGCTGTGCCTGATGGCGCAGCAGCGCGGTCCATCTCCGCAGCATGCTCGCGGCGGTGCCCTGCGCCGGCCCGCCGGGAAAGGCGTGCTCGGCGGGCACCCGGATCGCGTGCAGACCGTAATCGCGGCCGATCTCCAGCATCAGGCGGCCGACGGTGGGGTGCAGATGCATGTGCTTGTGGGCATTGGCGTGATCCAGCACCAGGCCGGTAGCGCGGAACGCCTCGAACTGCGCGCGGATTTCCGCGGCAAGCTGACGCCGCACGCGGGGACGGAAGAAGTAGTCGACACCGAGGCGCAGCTGGTCGGACGGAAACCTGCCGTCGGCGCCGACGATATCCGGAATCATATGCGGCGGCAGCGTGGGCGTGCCTTCGATGACGACGAGATGCAGCCCCACGGCGAGCGACGGCACGCCGCGCGCGCGCGCCACCGCATCGGGTGCAGCCGGCGCCGATACCATCAGGCTGGCGGTGGTCAGGATGCCGAGCGTGGCGGCCTGGATGACGGCATCGTTGACGCCGCCGGTCAGGCCGAAATCGTCGGCGGTGGTGATCAGCCGCCGCGCTGCCGCGTCGCCGGCGGCGCGGCGGCCGCGGATCAGGCGGCCTTGTGCCGCTCGCGCAGGAACTGGAAGAACTCCACGCCCTCGCGCAGACGCCGCACCATCATCTGACGGCTGCCCAGCATCTCGCCGACGATCGAGGCGATCTTCGGCGCGCGGAAATAGAACTTCTTGTAGAAGGTCTCGACGTTGTCGAAGATTTCCGTGTGCGCGAGATGCGGGTAGGTGAGCGGCGCGATCTGGATGCCGTGATCGTCGATCAGCTCGGCGTTCTTTATGTCCAGCCAGCCATTTTCCATCGCCTGCTTATACAGGAACGTGCCGGGATACGGGGCTGCCAGCGACACCTGGATGGTGTGCGGGTTGATGTCGGTGGCGAAGCGGATCGTCTCCTGGATCGTCTCCTGGCTTTCGCCCGGCAGGCCCAGGATGAAGGTGCCGTGGATCTTGATGCCGAGCTCGTGGCAATCCTTGGTGAACTGGCGCGCGACGTCGATGCGCATGCCCTTCTTGATGTTGTACAGGATCTGCTGGTTGCCGCTCTCGTAGCCCACCAGCAGCAGGCGCAGGCCGTTATCCTTGAGCACCTTCAGCGTGGCGCGCGGCACGTTGGCTTTGGCGTTGCACGACCAGGTGACGCCCAACTTGCCCAGCTCGCGCGCGATCGCCTCGGCGCGTGGCAGGTCGTCGGTGAAGGTGTCGTCGTCGAAGAAATACTCGCGCACCTGCGGGAACATCTTCATGCACTGCGCGATTTCGGCGGCCACGTTTTGCGGGCTGCGCACGCGATAGCGATGGCCGCCGACGGTCTGCGGCCACAGGCAGAACGTGCAGTGCGATTTGCAGCCGCGGCCGGTGTAGAAGCTGATGTAAGGGTGCAGCAGGTAGCCGATGAAGTAGTCTTCGATCCGCAGGTTGCGCTTGTACACGTCGGTGACGAAGGGCAGGCTGTCCATGTCCTCCAGCGTCGCGCGTTCCTTGTTGGCAACCAGCGTGCCGTTGCCGTCGCGCCAGGTGATGCCGTCGATGCCGGCCCACGGGCGGTCTTCGGCAATCTCCTTGATGGTGAAATCGAACTCGTTGCGGGCGACAAAATCGATGATGCCGGCGCTGGCTTCCATGCTCTCGCGCGGCTGCACGGCCACCTTGGCGCCGACCATGCCGATCTTGAGCGACGGCTTGGCGGCCTTCAGCGCGGCGGCCACTTTCACGTCGGAGGCGAAGCTGGGCGTGCTGGTATGCATCACCACCAGATCATGCGCGCGCGCGGCTTCGGTCACCGTCTCGAGCGAGATGCGGGCCGGCGGGCTGTCGATCAGCGTGCTGCCGGGCACCAGGGCGGCCGGTTGCGCCAGCCAGGTGGGATACCAGAAGCTCTTGATCTCGCGCTTGGCCTGGTAGCGCGAGCCGGCGCCGCCGTCGAAACCGTCGAAGGACGGGGGCTGCAGGAAGAGGGTTTTCATCATCGGAACCTATCCTCGGCGGGGTGCGAGCAGCACGCGGCCGGATGTGAAGCGTGTGTCTGCGTCGGTGCGCAGGGTGTGGCCGCGCCATGCGACGTCGGCCCCCATATAGGCGGTCAGCAGCACGGCCATCGAGAGCACGTCACGCAAGGCAGGCAGCCAGAGCGGCGTGCGGGTGCCGCCCATGCGGCGCTCGATGGCGCCGCCGAGCACGCCGCGCCAGGCGATCGCGGCCAGCCACAGCCCCACGGCCCAGGCGGCCGCGCCCGACATGATCAGCGTCAGCAGCGCCCAGAAGGCGGGGAACTGGATGCCGGAGACGGCAAAGCCCAACGGCTCGACGGCGCGGATCGTGCGGGCCCAACGCAGTTCGTGGGCGAACAGCGAGGGCAGGCTCGTCTCGCCCACGGTGGTTGCAGGCACGCAGGCCGCCAGCGCCACACGCTGGCCGAGCGCGCGCACCTTGGCGCCCAGCACGGCATCGTCGGCCACGAAAGGGGAGAGTGCCGGGAAGCCGCCGATGCGCATCAGCGTCTCGCGCGTCAGCGCCATGGTGGCACCCATGCAATCCTGCCGGCCGAGGCCGCGCGCCATCAGCGCGCCGGCGGCAAAGTTCTGCGTGATGTAGGCGGCGCCGAGCTGCCCGGTGAGCCCGGCACTGGCCGGGCGGCCGGTGTACAGCGTGGTGACCAGGCCGGTGCCAGGCACCGCCAAGGCGTCGGCCACGCTGGAGAGGTAGCCGCGGCCCACATGCATGTCGCTGTCGGCGATCACCAGCACGTTGTGCCGCACCGAGGGATACATGTTGATGAGGTTGGCCACCTTGCGATTGTTGCCGTGCGGCGTGGCGTCCGTCACCAGCTCCATATCGACCGCGGGAAAGCGGTGGCGGAGGCGGGCCACTACCTCGCGCGCCGCATCGTCGCGCGACTGGATGCCGAAGACGATCTGGAACTCCGGGTAATCCTGATCGCAGAAGCTGGCCAGCGCCTGTTCGAGCAGCGGTTCGTCACCATGCAGCGGCTTGAGCACGGTGATCGGCGGCCGGGCGCCGGCACGCGGCGCATCGGCCCGGAAGCGGCGCACCGCCAGCCAGCCCGCGGCGGCCTGCACGAAACCGGCGCCGGTGATCGCGGCGGTCAGCAGAACCGGCACGCAAGGCACAACGAAGGTCACGGCTTGATGGTACCGCCGGACATCGTGTCGATCTTGGCCTGCAGGCTGGCGATCAGCTTGGGGGCGCCGCCGGCCAGCAGGCTGCGGAAATCCGAGCGCTGCACGGCGACCTGGCTGATGCTCGCCTGTTCCAGCACGTCGATCGCCTGCCAGCCGGCCGGGCCCTGGTGCATCACGTAATCGAGCCGCGTCGGCTCGCCGGAGGTGGGCACGATCTGCGTCTCCACCACGCGGTCGGCGCCCACGCTGCGGGTCGCGGGCAGCAGCTCGATCCGGTCGCCGGAGTCGGTATCGAAATTGCTGGCGTAGCTGGCGATGGTGTAGGCGCGGAAGATGGCGAGCAGCCGCTGCTGCTGGTCGGCGGGGATGGAGGACCAGCGCAGGCCGACGACCGTCTGCAGGATCTGCGGCAGGTTGAAGCTGTGGTCCACCACCGGCGCCAGCGCCGCGTAGCGCGTGGGGAAAGGCTGCTTGCCGGCCCTCATGGCGGCCGAGCAGCGCGGTATCGAGCGCCTTGATGGGCGTGGCCGGGTCGCTGCCCTGGGCCAGCGCCGCACCGGCGGCCAGCACCAGAGCGGCGGTGGCGAGACGGGCCTTCACAGGCTCACCGCTTCGCGCACGTCGCGGCCGAGCGCGCCCAGCACGGTCGCCACGATGGCGCGCGCATCCAGCCCGGCCTCGGCGATCTGCGCCGCGGGGCTCGCATGGTCGATGAAGCGGTCCGGCAGCACCATCGGGCGGAAGCGCAGACCGCCATCCAGCAGGCCGTTGGTGGCCAGATGATGCGCGACCTGGGCCGAGAAGCCGCCGATCGAGGCCTCCTCGATGGTGATGAGCACCTCGTGGTGGCGGGCGAGCTGCTCGATCAGCGCGGTGTCGATCGGCTTGGCGAAGCGGGCATCGGCCACCGTGGTGGGCAGGCCGCGGGCCGCCAGCGCGTCGGCCGCACGTAGCGCCTCGCCCAGCCGTGTGCCCAGGCTGATGATGGCGACCCGGCCGCCTTCGCGCAGCATGCGGCCGCGCCCGATGGCCAGGATCTCGCCGCGTGCCGGCAGGGCCACGCCGGTGCCCTCGCCGCGCGGGTAGCGGAACGCGCTGGCGCGATCGCCGATGGCGGCCGAGGTGGCGACCATGTGGACCAGCTCGGCCTCGTCGGCCGGCGCCATCAGCACGATGTTGGGCAGGCAGCCGAGGAACGAGACATCGAAGCTGCCGGCATGGGTGGCGCCGTCATTGCCGACCAGCCCCGCACGGTCGATGGCGAAGCGGACCGGCAGGTTCTGCAGCACCACGTCGTGCACCACCTGATCGTAGGCCCGCTGCAGGAAGGTGGAGTAGATCGCCGCAAACGGCACCATGCCCTCGGCGGCCGTGGCGGCGGCGAAGGTGACGGCATGCTGCTCGGCGATGCCGACATCGAAGAAGCGGGCCGGATATTTCTTGGCGAACTTGTCCAGCCCGGTGCCCGACGGCATGGCGGCGGTGATCGCCACCACCTTGTCGTTGGCATCGGCTTCCGCCACCAGCGCGTCGGCGAACACCTTGGTGTAGGTGGGCGGGCCCACCGGGGCGCGCACCTGCTCGCCCGTCACCACGTTGAACTTGGCCACCGCATGCAGCTTGTCGGCGGTCGCCTCGGCCGGCGCGTAGCCGTGGCCCTTCTGCGTGATCACGTGCAGCAGGATGGGGCCGTGCACCTCGGCATCGCGCAAATTGCGCAGCACGGGCAGCAGGTGGTCCATGTTATGGCCGTCGATCGGGCCGATATAGTAGAAGCCCAGCTCCTCGAACAGCGTGCCGCCGGTGATCAGGCCCCGCGCGTATTCCTCGGCGCGCTTGACGGTCTTTTCCAGGCCGAACGGGAAGTGCTTGGCCATGCGGGCGGCCACGTCGCGCAGGTTGAGGAAGCTGCGCGAGCTCATCAGCCGCGACAGATAGGCGCTCATGGCGCCGACGGGGGCCGCGATCGACATCTCGTTGTCGTTCAGCACCACGATCAGGCGGCTGCGGCGGGCGCCGGCGTTGTTCATCGCCTCGTAGGCCATGCCCGCGCTCATCGCGCCGTCGCCGATCACCGCGATCACGTGGCGATCGGGGTGGCCCTGCAGCTCGTTGGCGACCGCGAAGCCCAGCCCGGCGGAGATGGAGGTGGAGCTGTGGGCGGCGCCGAACGGGTCGTACGGGCTCTCGCTGCGCCGCGTGAAGCCGGACAGACCTTGCGCCTGGCGCAAAGTGCGGATGCGGCTACGGCGGCCGGTGAGGATCTTGTGCGGATAGGCCTGGTGGCCGACGTCCCAGATGATCTTGTCGGTCGGCGCGTCGAACACGGCGTGCAGCGCCACGGTCAGTTCCACCACGCCCAGCGAGGCGCCGAGATGGCCGCCGGTGGTGCTGACGGCATCCACGGTCTCGGCCCGCAGCTCGTCGGCCACCTGATGCAGCTGCTCGTCAGACAGGTTGCGCAGGTCCGAAGGAGTGTCCACCCGGTCCAGCAATGGAGTGGCGGGGCGGCCACCGGCCTTGGCGGAGGGAAGGGTCAGGCGAGGTTCAGCGGTCATGATAGACGTTCCAACTCCCTCAACGTTCAGTTGCGGCGGGCCACGACCCAGGTGGCGAGCGCGCGCAGCCTGTCCGCCTCAGGCCCGAACTGCTCTAGATGGGCCTTCGATTGCTCACACAACATCCGGGCCTGCGCTTCGGCGCGCTCGACCCCTAAAATTGATACAACTGTGGCTTTTCCGGCAGCCTGGTCCTTGCCGGCGGTCTTGCCGATCTGCTCGGCACTGCCCACCGCATCCAACACGTCGTCGGCGATCTGGAAGGCGCTGCCGATGTCGCGGCCATAGGCGGCGATCTGGGTGCGCACCTGCCAGGGCGCCCGGCCCAGGATGGCCCCGGCTTCGGCGGCATACTGGATCAGCCGGCCGGTTTTCAGCGCATGCAGCCGCGAGACCTCGCTAATGCTCAGCGTCTGGCCTTCGGCCTCCATGTCGATCATCTGCCCGCCCGCCATGCCGCGCGCGCCGGCGGCCAGGCCGAGCGCGCATACCAGCTCGCAACGCGCCGCGGGGTCCGAATGGGTGTCGGGCTCGGCCAGCACCTCGAAGGCCCGCGCCTGCAGGGCGTCGCCGGCCAGGATGGCGGTCGCCTCGTCGAAGGCGCGATGGGTGCTGGGCTTGCCGCGGCGCAGATCGTCGTCGTCCATCGCCGGCAGGTCGTCATGGATCAGCGAGTAGGCGTGCAGCATCTCCACCGAGGCCGCGACGCGGGCGGCGCAGGCGGGCGCCACCTTGAACAGGCTCGCCACCTCCATCACCAGGAAGCCGCGCAGGCGCTTGCCGCCGCCCAGCGCCGCGTAGCGCATCGCCTCGATCAGCCGCGCTTCCAGCCCTGCTTCCAGGGGCAGCAGCACGTCCAGGCTGGCTTCCACCTCGGCCGCGCGGTCGGCCAGCGCGGCCATCAGCCCTGTGTCCGGCGCGCCGTGCAGCCCCACATCCATGCTGTCGGTGGTCATTCGACAGCCTTCAGCGCCAGCGTGCCATCGGAGCGTTCGACGATGGCCTGCACGCGCGCCTCGGCCTCGGCGAGCTTGGATTCGCAGTGGCGGCGCAGCTTGGTGCCCCGCTCGTAGCAGGTGATGGCGTCCTCCAGCTTCTGCTGCCCGCCTTCCAGCCCGCGCACGATGCGCTCCAGTTCGGCCAGGGCGTCCTCGAAGGAGAGGCCGGAAATGGTGTCCGACATGCTGGGTTGACTACCCTGTTCAGGCGGGGAAAGGAAGCCGGTGGCGCTTCGGACGGCCAGAACCGCGGCGCACGGCACTCTGCCAGGCGCGGCCGGCGGGCGGGCGGCCTAGAAATCCAGGTCGGCGTAGTGCACCGGCGGATCCACCCCGGCTACCCGGTCGGCCAGCAGCGGCCGGAAGCTCGGCCGCGACTTCATGCGCGAGTACCAGTCGCGCGCCGCCGGGCTGATGGACCAATCGACCTCGCCCGTGAAATCCAGCGCCGAGAGGTGGCCGGCGGCAGCAAAATCGGCCAGGCTCAGCTCGTTGCCGGCCAGCCAGCGGCGCTGTTCGGCGAGCCAGCCGATATATTCGAGGTGGCTGCGCAGATTGGTGTAGCCGGCGCGGATCAGCTGCACATCCGGATTGCCGCGGCCGAACAGGCGCTTCATCTGCTTCTCGCCCAGCAGGTTGCGCGTCACTTCGCTGGCGAACTTGCCGTCGAACCAGGCGACCAGGCGGCGGATTTCCACGCCCTCGCCCAGCGTGCGGCCCAGCATGGGGGTGTCGGGGTAGGCCTGCTCCAGATATTCGCAGATCACGCCGCTGTCGGGGATGACCAGGCCGTGATCCTCCACCAGCACGGGCACGGTGCCGGCGGCGTTCATCGCCAGGAACTCCGGCCGGCGCTCCCACACGCGCTCGATCTTCAGCTCGAACGGCAGCCGGCGCTCGGAGAGCACCAGGCGGATCTTGCGGGCGAAGGGCGAGAGCGGGAGATGGTAGAGGACGCGCATGGCGGTGCGTTAGGGCAGTGCAGGGAGAGGACGCAAGGGCTTCTTTTTTCGCCAAACGGCGAACTTGTGCAGCATCACGCGCAGCACTTCCGCTCGCCTCTCACACCACCACCGCCTGGCGCAGATCCTCCTGCTGCAGCGGATGGTCGAGATAGGCCACGTATTCGCGCGGCACCACCTGCCAGAAGCGGCCGCGTTCCTGTTCCCAATCATGCAGCAGCATGGCGGCATAGCGGCTATGGGTTTCGCGCGCGTGTTCTTCGATCAGGTCGTGCAGCCGCGCCTCCCAGTAATCCGAGGCGAGGCGCTGCCAGAGCAGCGTATCGGGGTTCACGCGCAGCGCGAAGGTGGCGTGCGGGTCGTAGACGAAGGCCATGCCGCCGGTGAAGCCGGCGCCGAAATTGTCGCCGACATCGCCGAGGATGACGATGGTGCCGCCCGTCATGTACTCGCAGCCATTGCTGCCGCAGCCTTCGACCACGCCGATGGCGCCGGAGTTGCGCACCGCGAACCGCTCGCCCGCCTGGCCGGCGGCGAACAGCCGGCCGGAGGTGGCGCCATACAGCACGGTGTTGCCGAGGATGGTGTTATGCTGGCTCAGCAGCGCCGAGCTGGGCGAGGGGCGCACGATGATCGTGGCGCCCGAAAGGCCCTTGGCCACGTAGTCGTTGGCGTCGCCCATCACCTCGATGCGCAGCCCCTGCACCGCGAAGGCGCCGAGCGACTGGCCGGCGCTGCCGCGCAGCCGCGCGGTGATGTGGCCGGGCGCCAGCCCCGTCATGCCGAACTGGCGCACGATGCGCGAGGACAGCTTGGTGCCGACGGCGCGGTGCGTGTTGCGCACCGAGTATTGCAACTGCATCTTCTCGCCGCGTTCGAACAGCGCCTGCGCGTCGGCGATCATCTGCGCGTCCAGCGTCTCGGGCACCTCGTTGCGGCCTTGCCGCGTGCAGAACTTGGCATGCGGGCCGGCATCGGCCTGGGCGAGGATCGGGTTGAGATCGAGATCATCGAGCAGGTCCGAACCACGGCTGACCTGAGCCAGCAGATCGCTGCGGCCGATGATCTCCTCGAGCTTGCGGAAGCCCAGTTCGGCCAGCAGGTTGCGCACGTCCTCGGCGATGAAGCTGAACAGGTTGATGACTTTTTCGGGGCTGCCCTCGAACTTGGCGCGCAACGCCTCGTCCTGCGTGCACACGCCCACCGGGCAGGTGTTGGAATGGCACTGGCGCACCATGATGCAGCCCATCGCCACCAGCGAGGCGGTGCCGATACCGAATTCCTCGGCGCCCAGCATGGCCGCGATCACCACGTCGCGCCCCGTCTTGATGCCGCCATCGGCGCGCAGCTTCACGCGGTGGCGCAGGCGGTTGAGCATGAGCACCTGGTGGGCTTCCGACAGGCCCATCTCCCACGGCAGGCCGGCATATTTCACCGATGTCTGCGGGCTGGCGCCGGTGCCGCCGACATGGCCGCTGATCAGGATGGCGTCGGCGCGCGCCTTGGCCACGCCGGCCGCGATCGTGCCGATGCCTGAGCGCGCCACGAGCTTCACGCAGACGGTGGCATCCGGGTTGATCTGCTTGAGGTCGTAGATCAGCTGAGCGAGGTCTTCGATGGAGTAGATGTCGTGATGCGGCGGCGGGCTGATCAGCGTGACGCCGGGCGTGGAGTGGCGCAGGCGCGCGATCAGCGACGTCACCTTGAAGCCCGGCAGCTGCCCGCCCTCGCCCGGCTTGGCGCCCTGCGCCATCTTGATCTCGATTTCGCGGCAGGCATTGAGGTATTCGGCGGTAACGCCGAAGCGGCCCGAGGCGATCTGCTTGATGGCCGAAGAGGCGTTGTCGCCATTGGCGCGCGGCTTGGCCCGTGCCGGGTCCTCGCCGCCCTCGCCGGAATCCGAACGTGCGCCGATGCGGTTCATCGCAATCGACAGCGTCTCGTGCGCTTCGGGGCTCAGCGCGCCCAGCGAGATGCCGGGTGCGAGCAGGCGCTTGCGGATTTCGGTGATGCTTTCCACCTGATCGACCGAGATCGGCGTGCAGCGTTCGCGCCGGAAATCAAGCAGGTCGCGCAACGCCACGGCAGGCATGCGGCGGACGCCCTCGGCATAGCGCCGGTAGGTTTGATAGCTGTCAGTCGCGACCGCATTCTGCAGCATGTGGATCAGCCCGCCATCAAAGGCGTGCGTTTCGCCACGCCGGCGCAGCTTGTACAGCCCGCCCACCGGCAGTGTGACGAACTCCGCATTCCAGGCCGCGCGATGCAGCGCCAGCAGGCGGCGCGCGATGCCGGAGAGGCCGATGCCGGAAATGCGCGACTGCATGCCCGGGAAGAACTCGCCCACCAGCGCGCGCGACAGGCCGATCGCCTCGAAATTGTAGCCGCCGCGATACGACGAGACGATCGAGATGCCCATCTTGGACATCGTCTTCAGCAGCCCCTTGTCCACCGCCTTCTTGTAGCGGCCGACCGCCTCCTTCAGCGACAGCTGGCCGAACAGGCCACGGCGGTGGCGGTCGGCGATGCTTTCCTGCGCCAGATAGGCGTTGATGGTGGTGGCACCCACGCCGATCAGGACGGCGAAGTTGTGCACGTCCATGCACTCGGCCGCGCGCACGTTCAGGCTTGTGAAGGTGCGCAGGCTGCAGGCAACGAGATGCGTGTGCACGGCGCCGGTGGCCAGGATCATCGGGATCGGCACGCGGCCGGCGCCCTGGTGCTCGTCGGTCAGCACGACATGGGTGCAGCCCTCGCGTACGCCGTCCTCGGCGAGCTGGCGTACCCGCAGGATCGCCTGGCGCAGCCCCGCCTCGCCGTCTTCCAGCGGGAAGGTGCAGTCCACCACTACGGCCGAGCGGCCCATCATGGCCAGCATCGCCTCGAACTCGGCGTTGCTCAGCACCGGCGATTCCAGCTGCAGCAACTCGCACTGGCTGCTGTCCTCGTCGAGCACGTTGCCCAGATTGCCGAGCCGCGTCTTGAGGCTCATCACCCGCGTCTCGCGCAGGCTGTCGATCGGCGGATTGGTGACCTGGGCGAAGTTCTGCCGGAAATAATGGTGCAGGCCGCGATATTGCTCGGAGAGCACGGCGATCGGCGTGTCGTCGCCCATGCTGCCGGTGGCCTCGACAGCGTCTTCGACCATCGGCTGCAGGATGGTCTCGAGCTCTTCCAGCGTCATGCCGACGGCGAGCTGTCGGCGGCGCAGGGCCTCGCCCTGGTAGGCGGCGGGCTCGGGCGCGTCGGTCTTGACGATGTGGTCGATCTTGCGGACGCGCGCGGTCCAGGCGCCATACGGGTGGCGGGCGGCCAGCATGTCGTTGACGGCTTCGTCCTTGAGGAAACTGCCATCGTCCAGGCGCACGGCCACCATCTCGCCCGGGCCGATGCGGCCCTTCTCGATGATCTGGCTTTCCTGCAGCTCCACCATGCCGGTTTCCGAACCCAGGATGAGCATGCCGTCGCTGGTCACCGAATAGCGCAGCGGGCGCAGGCCGTTGCGGTCCAGCCCGGCGATCGCCCACTCGCCATCGGTGGCACACAGCGCCACCGGGCCGTCCCACGGCTCCATCACCGCGTTGCAGTAGTGGAACATGTCCACATGCGCCTGCTTCATGGTGGCGTCGTTGCCGATGCTGGCCGGGATCATCAGCGCCTTGGCCATCGGCGCGTCGCGGCCGGCGTGGATCAGCAGCTCGAACACGTTGTCGAGCACGGCGGTGTCGCTGCCGCTGGCCTGGATGACGGGCTTGATGTCGTCGATATAGGAATCGAGCGCACCGGCGGCCAGCCGCGTCTCGTGGCTCTTCATCCAGTTGATGTTGCCGCTGAGCGTGTTGATCTCGCCATTATGCGCCAGCGTGCGGAATGGCTGCGCGAGCTTCCAGGTGGGGAAGGTGTTGGTGGAATAACGCTGGTGGTAGATCGCGAAGCGCGAGACGAAGCGGGCGTCGTTGAGGTCCGGGTAGAACGCGGCCAGATGCTCGGCGAGGAACATGCCCTTGTAGATGATCGAGCGGCAGGACAGCGAGCAGATGTACAGCTCAGGGATCTGCGCGGCGATCGCCGCCTTTTCGATGCGACGGCGGATGACATACAGATCGCGTTCGAACGCCTCGGGCGCGCTGCGCGGCGTGTTGCGCACCATGATCTGCTCGATTTCCGGCCGGGTCAGATTGGCCTTCTCGCCGATCACGGAGACGTCGATCGGCACCTGCCGCCAGCCATAGATCTGATAGCCGAAGCGCAGGATCTCCGTCTCGGTGATCTGCCGGCAGCGCTCCTGTGCGGCGAAGTCGGTTTTCGGCAGGAACACCATGCCGACGGCAATCTGCCCGTCCTGCGCGCGCTCGCCGCCGCGTTCGATCGCTTCGGCAAAAAAATCCTGCGGGATCTCGATATGGATGCCGGCGCCGTCGCCGGTCTTGCCGTCCGCATCGACGGCGCCGCGGTGCCACAGCGCGCTCAGCGCATCGATGCCGGCCTGCACGACGGCGCGGCGCGGCTTGCCGTCGAGCGCCGCGATCAGGCCGACGCCGCACGCATCGTGTTCCTGGGCGGCGCTGTAGGTGTGTTCCAGGCGCGCGGCGTTGGCGTGCCAATCGGCCACAAAGTCGCTCACAGGCTGATCCCCTTTTCGCGCAGCGCCTGCTGGTGTTCCTGAATAGCCTGCCGGGCGACGCGGGCGGCCCAGTCGTGCCCGGCCGCTGACATCTCCATCGTCAATCCAGGCAGCGTCTCGATCACCTTCTGGCCGAGCGGCGAATCATAGAACGCCGCCAGCTGGTGCAGCTCGTCGATGGTGAAGTCGCGCGCGTAGATATTGGCAATCTCGTTGCCCAGCTCCGGCAGATGCGCCTTCATGGCCGGCATCAGGATGGTGTCGCAGATCGTGGCCGCCTTCTCGGACGTCACGTGGCCTTTCTGCGCCATGATGGCGACCAGCCGCGTCCGCATCGCGTCGAAAATCCTGGCGATGGTGCGGTCGCCGCCCATTGCTGCGCGCGCGGCCTGTGCGGCTTCGAAACGCTGCGGCGTGGGCACGGCTACGATAGTGGGGGCCGGCGCACGGTCCTGGCCGGATGCCGCAGCCAGCGGCACAGCAAGGAAGGCGGCCAGCAGCAGCCTGGCGCGATAATGCTGCATCATGGTCACTCCGCCGCGATCGCCAGCGCCGCGCGGGCGGCTGGCTGCAAATAGGCGTGGATGCGCGCCGCGGCGTCGCGCCCGTCGCGGATCGCCCACACCACCAGGCTGGCGCCGCGCACGATGTCGCCGGCCGCGAACACGCCGGGCAGCGAGGTCTGGAACGAGGTCTGGTTCACCTTCAGCGTGCCCCATTTCGTCACCTCAAGCCCGTCGGCACCCCACAGCCCCGGCAGATCCTCCGGGTCGAAGCCCAGCGCCTTGATCACCAGGTCGGCCTGCAGGCTGAAATGGCTGCCATCCACCAGTTCCACCGATTGCCGGCCGCTGGCATCGGGCAGCCCCAGCCGCATGCTCACGGCGCGCACCGCGCTCACGTGGTTGTCGCCCAGGAACGCCTCGGGGGCAGACAGCCAGACGAAGCGCACGCCCTCCTCCTCGGCATTGCGCACCTCGCGCAGGCTGCCGGGCATGTTGGCCCGGTCGCGCCGATACAGGCAGCTCACCGAGGCGGCACCCTGCCGCACCGAGGTGCGCACGCAATCCATGGCGGTGTCGCCGCCGCCGATCACCACCACATGCTTGCCGCGCGCATCCAGCACGCCGCTGTCGAAAGCCGGCACCGCGTCGCCCAGCCCCTTGCGGTTGGACGCGATGAGGAAATCCAGCGCCGGCACGATCCCCGGCAGGCCGCTGCCCGGCCCGCCGATGTCGCGCGCCTGGTACACGCCGGTGGCCAGCAGCACCGCATCGTGCCGGGCGCGCAGCTCGGCAAACGACACGTCGCGCCCCACTTCGATGTTGAGGTGAAAAACGATGCCGCCCTGCTCGAGCAGCCGCCAGCGGCGCGTCACCACCTCTTTTTCCAGCTTGAAGCCGGGGATGCCGTACATCATCAACCCGCCCACCCGATCGTGCCGATCGTACACGTGCACCTGGTAGCCGCGTCGGCGCAGCTCCTCGGCCGCCGCCATGCCGCCCGGCCCGGCGCCCACCACGCCCACCGATTGGGCCAGCTCCACCCGCGGCGATACCGGCTTCACCCAGCCCTGCGCGAAGGCATGGTCGGTGACGAACCGCTCGACGGCGCCGATGGTCACGCTCTCGAAGCCGCGCTCGATGACGCAATTGCCCTCGCACAGCCGGTCCTGCGGGCAGATGCGGCCGCAGATCTCCGGCATGTTGTTGGTCGCCGCACTCACCTCGTAGGCCTCGTCCAGCCGCCCCTCGGCGGTCAGCTTCAGCCAGTCCGGGATGTTGTTGTTCAGCGGGCAATGGACGGAACAGAACGGCACACCGCATTGGCTGCAGCGGCTGGATTGGGCCTGCGCCTGCGGAACGGCGAAATCCCGGTAGATCTCGCGGAAATCCTGCTGGCGCAGTGCCACTGCGCGCTTCTCCGGCGGCTGCTGGTCCAAATGGGTGAATTGCAGCATGCGATCGGTCATGGGTGGGGGTCCGGCGGATACCGTGGCGTTCCCGGACGGAACACCTGCGGCTCTTCCGTGAACCTTTACGCATGGCCAGCCACAAACGCGAGACACGAATCGCCTACGCAGCAGCAATCCTGCCCTATAAGCGTCTGCTACCTCGGTTCGGCAGCCTGGCGCGTATCCCCGGCTGATGGATTAGGGCCGTTCCGGGCTCATCGGCTCGCCGGCCCGTAGCCCGCCCTTCCGAAACCGCGCCAGATAAGCCGGCACCACCAACTCGATCGGCGTTGCCTGCACGCCCAGCGCCGCCAGGCCGGGCCTGGCCGGGTCGGCGACGTTGTCGCGCTGCAGCATCAGCAGCTGGTCCGTGGTCAGCCCGCTGAATGGGATGCGGGCCATCAGCCGCGCCGCGGCATCCGGCATGCTCACCAGGGGGCGATGGCGGCCGGTCTGCGCCAGGATCCAGCCCAGGATTTCGCGGAACGTCATCACGCGCGGCCCGCCCAGTTCGTAGAGCTGGCCCCAGGCGTCGGGCCGGCTGACCGCCTCCATCACTGCATCGGCCACGTCGCCCACGAACACCGGCTGGAACCGGCTGGCGCCGGCGATCACCGGCATGATCGGGCTGATCATCGCCAGCGAAGCGAAGCGGTTGAAAAACTGGTCCTCCGGCCCGAACACCAGCGAGGGCCGCAGGATGGTGGCGGTGGGGAAATGCTCGCGCACCAGCGCCTCGCCCTGCGCCTTGCTGCGCGCATAGGCCGAAGGGCTGCCGGCATCGGCGCCGATGGCCGAGACGTGCACCAGGCGCTTGACGCCGGCGGCGGCCGCCAGGCGCGCCACCCGTCCCGCACCCTCGGCCTGGATGGCGGCGAAGTCGCCGGCGCGGCGCTCGGCCAGGATGCCCACGAGGTTCACCACGATGTCGGCACCCTCGATGGCGCGCGCCAGCGTGCCGTCAGCCGTGATGTTGGCGTACAGCGGCACCACCTGGCCGACCCGGCCCATCGGGCGCAGCGACATGGCGGTTTCCGGATCCCGCACCGCCACGCGCACCACGTGGCTGGCAGCGGCCAGGCGCTTGACGATGTAGCGGCCGAGGAAGCCGGAGCCGCCTATGACGGTGGCTGTGCTGCGTGATTCCATCGATTTGGCTCCAGGAGAAAAGGCAAGGCTTCGCTGACGGGTGGCGCAGGCCTAGCGCGCGACAGCCGGAAAAGAGTTTTTTGCTTCTTTTTTGCAAAAAAGAAGGCCTTCCTTACCTAGCCCGAAACCCCCGCGCTATAACCCCGGGATGACACTCCGCACCCGCTTCACCGACGAGATGAAAACCTCCATGCGCGCCGGCGACGCCGCCCGCACGTCCACCATCCGCATGATGATGGCCAAGCTGAAGGACACCGACATCGCCGCCCGCCCCCGCGGCGGCGACCCCGTCAGCGACGACGAGATCACCGCCATGCTGCGCGGCATGGTCAAGCAGCGGCGGGAGGCGGCCGAGCTCTACACCCAGGGCCACCGGCCGGAGCTGGCGGCCAAGGAAGAAGCCGAGATCGCCGTGATCGAGGCGTTCCTGCCGCAGCAGATGGACGAGGCGGCGCTGATCGCCGCGGTGGACGAAGCGGTGGCCGCGACGGGGGCGACCAGCGGCAAGGAGATGGGCCGGGTGATGGCGGCCCTGAAGGCGGCGCATGGCGCGGCGCTGGACATGAGCCGCGCCGGGCCGCTGGTGAAGGCGCGCCTGTCCTGAAGCTGCCCGAACTCGTTCCTGGAGGAGCTGCGCGCCCGCACGCCTTTGGCCGCCCTGGTCAGCCGGCGCGTCAAGCTCTCCCGCTCCGGCCGGCAGATGAAGGGCTGCTGCCCGTTTCACGGCGAGAAGACGCCCAGCTTCTACGTGTACGAGGACGGCTACCATTGCTTCGGCTGCGGTGCGCATGGCGATGCCATCAGCTTCGTCATGCAGACTCAGGGCTCGGCCTTTATGGAGGCGGTGCAGTCACTGGCCGGCGAAGCGGGGCTGGACGTGCCGCGCGCCAGCCCGGGTGCCGAGGCGGCCGAGCGCCAGCGCCTGGACCTGCACGGCGTGCTCGATGCCGCCCAGTCGCATTACGCCCGCGCCTTGGCCGGCCCGGGCGGCGCGGCGGCGCTTGCCTATCTGCGCCAGCGCGGCTTGGCCGACGATACCATCGCCCGCTTCGGCCTGGGCTGGGCTGGCGAGGGCCGCGGCGCGCTGGCGGCCGCCCTGGCGCCGGGCGACGTCACCCAAACCCAGCTGCTGGAGGCCGGCCTGCTGCGCGCCGGGGAGGACGGCGCCGTCCGCGGCGAGCTGTTCTTCAACCGGATCATGTTTCCGATCCGCGACCGCACCGGCCGCATGATCAGCTTCGGCGGCCGCACGCTGGGCGACGGGCAGCCGAAATACGTCAACGGGCCGGAGACCCCGCTCTTTTCCAAGCGCCGCACGCTGTATGGCCTGAACTTCGCGCGCGAGGCGGCGCGGCGCGGCCAGGTTGTGGTGGTGGTCGAAGGCTACATGGACGTGATCGCGCTGCATCAGGCCGGCTTCGGCGCCGCCGTGGCGCCGCTGGGCACCGCGCTGACGGCCGAGCAGATGGAGGAGCTGTGGCGCCTCTCGCCGGCCCCGGTGCTGTGCTTCGATGGCGATGCGGCCGGCGGGCGGGCGGCGGCGCGCGCGGCGCAGACGGCGCTGCCGGCCATCGCCGCAGACCGCAG
Source organism: uncultured Alphaproteobacteria bacterium (assembly GCA_963751795.1). Classification (GTDB taxonomy): domain Bacteria; phylum Pseudomonadota; class Alphaproteobacteria; order Acetobacterales; family Acetobacteraceae; genus BOG-908. The sequence continues at coordinate 745,331 of CAVVVI010000002.1, read as the reverse complement.
CATCAGCCTGGCCACCCTGCCGGCCGGCGAGGACCCCGACACGCTGGTGCGCCAGCACGGGCCGGCCGGCTTCACCGCGGTGCTGGCCGCGGCCCGGCCGCTGAACGAGGCGCTGTTCGACCTGTTGCGCGGCGCCAGCGTGGCCGCCACGCCGGAGCAGCGCAGCGCCTTCCGCGCGCGGCTGGAGGCGGCCGCGGCTACCATCAAGGATCGCGGCCTGGCCAGCGAATACCGGCGCGCCCTTCTCGACCGCTATTTTGCCGCCACGCGGCGGGGCGCGCCCAAGCCGGCCGTGCGGGCAAGCCGGCCGGAGCCGGCGGCCGAGGCGGCCGATGCCAGCCGCGCCCGCAAGCTGACCGCCATCCTGCTGCATCACCCGGCCCTGGCCCATGATCTGGAGGAGGCGTACGCCTCCCTTCCCCTGCCCGCCGCCCTGCAACCGCTGCGCGACGCCATGCTGGCCTACTTCGCGCAGGATTTTAGCGACTCGGCTCCGCTTGACTCCGCGGGGCTCGTCAACCACCTGCACACCCTCGGATTATCAGCGGCCGTGGCGCTCGTCCTGGAAGAAACACCGTCCTGTGGCAGGCCCGACGCGCAGCCTGCGCAAGCCGAGGCAGGGTGGTGGCACTTCTATGGCCTGATGCACCGGGATGGATTGCACCGGGCGGTCGAGGATGCGCGTGCCGCCTATCTGGCCGATCCCGACGATGCCTCGTGCCTGGCGCGGTTCAACGCGTTGTGCCTGGCATCGTTCCGGCTGCGGCGGGGCGAGCAATCCGGCGGGCCGGATGCCGAGGACGACGCCTACGCCGATGAAGACCAGGTCTGACCACGCCTACGCCGATGAAGACCGGGTCTCGCGACCCTACGCCGATGAAGAGCAGGTCGCTCGACCTGGGACCGACGACAGATTGGACGGAGATTGCTGATGGCGACCAAGCAGGCCTCGACGGGCAATTCGGCGACCGCGGAAGCCGATGCCGACACTTCGCTGCTCGACACGCAGTCGGCCGCCTTCAAGCGGCTGATCGCGAAGGGCAAGGAGCGTGGCTACATCACCTTCGAGGAGCTGAACGCCGCCCTGCCGCAGGAGCAGATGAGCAGCGAGCAGATCGAAGACATCATGTCGCTGCTGAGCGAGCTCGGCGTGCAGGTGGTCGAGAACGAGGATAACGAGGACGGCGAGGCCGCCGCCAAGCCCGAGAAGGCCGAGGGCAGCGAGGAAGGCGAGGGGCAGACCGAGGCCGGCGGCAATGTGGATGAGGAGAGCCTCGGCCGCACCGACGACCCGGTCCGCATGTATCTGCGCGAGATGGGCAGCGTCGAGCTGCTCTCCCGCGAGGGCGAGATCGCGATTGCCAAGCGCATCGAGGCCGGGCGCGACATGATGATCGGCGGCCTGTGCGAAAGCCCGCTGACGTTCCGCGCCATCATCAACTGGCACGAGGCGCTGAAGGCCGGCCGCATGCTGCTGCGCGACATCGTGGACCTCGAGGCGACGCAGGGCGTGGGCGCAGCCGTCGAAGCCGAGGCGGCCGAGACGGCGGCGGCCGCGGCGGCCGCCGAGGGCGGCGAGCCGGCGCCCTTCGTCGAGCCGCCGACGCCGGAGGTGGAGCCCGATGACGGCGAGGAGGGCGAAGGCGCCGGCCTGTCGCTCTCGGCGCTGGAGGAGAAGCTGAAGCCGGAGGTGCTCGAGACGTTCGAGGAGATCGAGAACCTCTACAAGAAGCTGCAGAAGATGCAGTCCAAGCGGCTGGATACGCTGACCAGCGGCGAGGAGATGAACGCGCGCAGCGAGAAGAGCTACGAGAAGCTGCGCGAGGAGCTGGTGGGCCGGGTGCAGCAGGTGCGCCTGCACAACAACCGCATCGAGGAGCTGGTCACCCAGCTCAAGCAGCTGACGCAGCGGCTGAACGGGCTGGAAGGCCAGCTGCTGCGCTTTGCCGAAACCACCAAGGTGGCGCGCGACGATTTCCTCGCGCGCTATCGCGGCCACGAGCTCGATCCCAACTGGATGGAGACGGTGGCCAGCCTGCCCGGCCGCGGCTGGAAGACGTTCGCCAGCAAGTATTTCGCCCAGGTGGCCGACGTGCGCGGCCAGATCGGCGCCATCGCCAACGATGCCGGCCTGCCGATCGGCGAGTTCCGCCGCGTTTACGCCACCGTCAGCCGCGGCGAGCGCGATTCGGCGCGCGCCAAGAAGGAGATGATCGAGGCCAATTTGCGGCTGGTGATCTCGATCGCCAAGAAATACACGAACCGCGGCCTGCAGTTCCTCGACCTGATCCAGGAAGGCAATATCGGCCTGATGAAGGCGGTCGATAAGTTCGAGTATCGCCGCGGCTACAAGTTCAGCACCTACGCCACGTGGTGGATCCGCCAGGCGATCACGCGCAGCATCGCCGACCAGGCGCGCACCATCCGCATTCCCGTGCACATGATCGAGACGATTAACAAGCTGGTGCGCACCAGCCGGCAGATGCTGCACGAGATCGGCCGCGAGCCGGCGCCCGAGGAGCTGGCCGAGAAGCTCGGCATGCCGCTCGAAAAAGTGCGCAAGGTGCTCAAGATCGCCAAGGAGCCGATCAGTCTGGAGACGCCGATCGGCGACGAGGAGGACAGCCATCTCGGTGACTTCATCGAGGACAAGGGCGCGGTGATCCCGCTGGACGCCGCCATCCAGGCCAATCTGCGCGAGGCGACCACGCGGGTTCTCTCCAGCCTGACGCCGCGCGAGGAGCGCGTGCTGCGCATGCGCTTCGGCATCGGCATGAACACCGACCACACGCTCGAGGAGGTGGGCCAGCAGTTCAACGTGACGCGCGAGCGTATCCGGCAGATCGAGGCCAAGGCGCTGCGCAAGCTGAAGCACCCCAGCCGGAGCCGGAAGCTGCGGAGTTTCCTCGACGACTAGCCGGCCTGCGGGCAGATTGCGGGTAACAAGACAGCAGCGCCTTGGGTGGAACATGCGTGACGCGCGACCGAGCGGCCTTCCGGTGCCTCGTCCCCGATCGGGACCGGGCCGGACGCCTGTGCGGTGAAATCGCAGGATTTCTGGGCCGGCAAACCGCCGGTGGAGACCACGCGCATCGCGGTCCTCGTCACCTTCCTGCGGCAGGAACAGCCGCCGGCCGCAGCCCCGATCGAACTGCCGCCACATACCGGCATCGTGCGCGTGCACAAGCCCACCGTGGGCTTCTACCGCTATTTGTACGACAGCGTCGGCGCGCAGCACGTCTGGTGGCTGCGCCGCACCATGCCGCAGCCGCAACTGGCCGCGCTGATCACCTCGCCGGGCGTCTCCATCCACGTGCTGTATCAGGGTAACGAGCCGGCCGGCTTCTTCGAGCTGGATGCGCGCGCGCCGCATGTCGTCAACCTGAGCTATTTTGGCCTGCTGCCGCATGCCATCGGTGGCGGGCTGGGCACGCAGTTGCTACGCGCCGCCATGGCCACCGCCTGGGCGCACAAGCCGCGCGCGCTCACGGTGAACACCTGCACGGCCGATCATCCGCGTGCCCTGCCCAACTACCTGCGCGCCGGCTTCACTCCGGTGCGCACCGCGCGCGAGATCTGGGACGTGCCGGACCGGTTGGGGCTGAGCATTCCGCAGCATCTGCGCGTCTGACGGCGGGCCGGCGCGGCAAAGAGGGCCTTCCGCGCCTCCCGTGCCGGTGCTACCGCCGCCCCCATGCTCCAAGGCGTCATCACCGTCCCCGGTGACAAATCCATCTCCCACCGCGCGCTGCTCTGCGCGGCGCTGGCCATTGGCGTAACCCGCATCACCGGCCTGCTGGAAGGCGAGGACGTGCTGCGTACCGCCACCGCCCTGCGGGCACTCGGCGCGCGCCTCGATCGCGACGCGCCCGGCCTGTGGCGCGTCACCGGCGCCGGCATTGGCGGGCTGGCCGAGCCGGCCGACGTGCTGGACATGGGCAATTCCGGCACCGCCGCGCGGCTGCTCGCCGGCATCCTGGCCAGCCACCCGATCTTCGCCGTGCTGAGCGGCGACGCCAGCCTGCGCCGCCGGCCGATGGCGCGCGTCACCGAGCCGCTGGGCCAGACCGGCGCGCAATTCGCAGGCCGCGCCGGCGGCCGGCTGCCGCTGGCCATTACCGGTGCCGCCCAGGCGCTGCCCATCGCCTACCGCATGCCGGTCGCCAGCGCGCAGGTGAAATCGGCCATCCTGCTCGCCGGCCTGAATGCGCGCGGCATCACACGCGTCGAGGAGCCTGTGCCCACGCGCGACCACACCGAGGCCATGCTCCGCCATTTCGGCGCCAGCGTGACGGTCGAGCAGGACGGCACCGGCCGCATCATCACCCTGGTCGGCCAGCCCGAGCTGCTGGCCGCCGACCTCAGCGTGCCCGGCGACCCGTCTTCGGCCGCCTTTCCGCTGGTGGCCGCCCTGCTCGTCGAAGGCTCGTCGGTGACGGTGCGCGGCGTCGGCCTCAACCCGCTGCGCACCGGCCTGTTCACCGCCCTGCGCGCCATGGGGGCGAGGCTGACCACCGCCAACGAACGCGTCGAGGGCGGCGAGACTGTGGGCGACGTGACCGCCACGGCCGGCCGGCTGCACGCCGCCGACACCGACCCGGCACTGGCGCCCAGCATGATCGACGAGTTCCCCATCCTGGCCGTCGCCTGTGCCTTCGCCCACGGCACCAGCCGCCTGCGCGGCCTGGCCGAGCTGCGGGTGAAAGAGAGCGATCGCCTGGCCGCCACCGCCGCTCTGCTGGCCGGCAACGGGGTGCGCGTGGCGATCGAGGGCGACGATCTCGTCATCGAGGGCCAGGGCGGCCCGCCTGCGGGCGGCGGGCTGGTGGCCACGCACATGGATCACCGGCTGGCGATGAGCGCGCTGGTGCTGGGCTGTGCCACACGCGCCCCGGTACAGGTGGACGACACCGCCTTCATCGACACTAGCTTCCCCGGCTTTCTGCCGCTGATGGCCGGCCTGGGTGGCCGCCTGCCATGAGCCCGCGCATCGTTGCTATCGACGGCCCGGCTGCCGCCGGCAAGGGCACGCTGGCCCGCCGCCTGGCCGGCCATCTCGGCCTGCCCTATCTGGATACCGGGCTGCTGTATCGCGCCACCGCGCGCCGCTTGCTCGACAGCGGTGCCGACGGCAACGACCCGGCCGCCGCCGAAGCCGCCGCCCGCGCCTTGCAGCCGGCCGATCTGGAGCGCACCGATCTGCGCACGCCTATGGTGGACCGCGCGGCGGCCGCGGTGGCTTCCGTGCCGCCGGTGCGTGCGGCGCTACTCGCCTTCCAGCGTGATTTCGGCCGGGTTAACGGCGCCGTGCTCGATGGGCGCGACATCGGCACCATCATCTTCCCGGATGCCACCGCCAAGCTGTTCGTTACCGCCAGCGTGGAGGCGCGCGCCCGGCGCCGCTGGCTGGAGTTGGCAGGGCGTGGTGTGGCCGTGCCGCTGCCCACGGTGCGCGAGGATATGGAGGCGCGCGACGCCGCTGACGCTTCGCGCGCGGCCGCCCCGCTGCGGCCGGCGGCCGACGCCTTCGTGCTGAACACCACCGATCTGGACGCCGACCAGGCCTTCCACGCCGCCTGCGCGTTCCTGCAGAGCAAAGGCGCCCTGCCCTGACCGGCACGGCCGCAAGCCGCACGCCATGTTGCAGCGCGGGCGGCTTGCCTCGTATGGAACGTGCATGCGCGTCCTCATCGTAGGCTCGGGCGGCAGGGAGCACGCGCTCGCCTGGTCGATCGGCGCCTCTCCCCTGCTGAGCAAATTGTATGTGGCCCCGGGCAACCCCGGCACCGCCGCGCTGGCCGAGAACGTGGCCATCGGCGCGCTGGATGTGCCCGCTCTGGTGGCCTTTGCCGTGGCCGAACGCATCGACCTGGTGGTGCCGGGGCCCGAAGCGCCGCTGGTGGCCGGGCTGGCCGACGCGCTGGGCCATGTGGGCGTGCGCTGCTGCGGCCCGAGTGCCGCGGCGGCGGCCCTGGAGGGCAGCAAGGCCTTCGCCAAGGCGGTGTGCGACGAGGCCGGCATCCCCACCGCACGCTGGGAGCGCTTCGACGACACGGCCGCCGCGCTGGCCTTTGTCGAGCGCCGGGGCGCGCCTATCGTGGTGAAGGCGGATGGCCTGGCCGGCGGCAAGGGCGTGGTGGTGGCCGCCACTACCGATGAGGCGGCGGACGCGGTGCGCCGCCTGCTGGCCGCGCCGGGCAGCAGCGTCGTCATTGAGGAGTGCCTGGAAGGCCCCGAGGTGAGCCTGTTCGCCCTGTGCGACGGCACGCACGCCATGCTGCTGGGCGCGGCCCAGGACCATAAGCGGGTGGGCGACGGCGATCGCGGCCCCAACACCGGCGGCATGGGCGCCATCTCGCCACCGCCCGGCTTCGACGCGGCGGCGCAGGCGGCAGCCCTCAACCTGTTCGTGCGCCCGGCTCTGCGCGCCATGGCGGCCCGTGGCACCCCGTTCACCGGCATCCTGTTCGCCGGCCTGATGCTGACGGCCGACGGGCCGAAGCTGATCGAGTACAACGTGCGGCTGGGCGATCCGGAAACCCAGGCGCTGCTGCCGCGCCTGCAGACCGATTTGCTGGAGGCGCTGCTGGCCGCCTGCGACGGCAGGCTGGCCGGCATCGCGGCACGATGGTCGGGGGTCACCTGCGTGGCCGTCGTGCTGGCCGCGCGTGGCTATCCCGGTGCCGTGGTGCAGGGCACGCCGGTCACCGGCCTGGCCGCTGCCGCTGCCGTGCCGCATGCGGCCGTCTTCCACGCCGGCACGGAGATGCGCGATGGTCAGGTGGTCGCGGTCGGCGGCCGGGTGCTCAGCGTGTGCGGCACCGGGCCGGATGCCGCGGCGGCGCGGCAGGCGGCCTATGCCGGGGTGGCGGCCATCGGCCTGGCGGGCGCGGTGTTCCGGCACGATATCGGGGCGTGCAGCGTGGAAGCGGCAGCATGAGCGTGCATCAGGCAGCGGGCGCGGCCGCTAAGCCGGTCACCGTGCCGGATCTGCGGCGCATGAAGGGCACGCCGCAAGTGTGGCTGACGGCCTACACCACGCCGATGGCGCAGCGCCTGGATCCGCATTGCGACGTGCTGCTGGTCGGCGATTCGCTCGGCATGGTGCTCTACGGCCTGCCGAGCACGCTGTCGGTCAGCCTGGAAACCATGATCGCCCATGGCGCCGCCGTGGTGCGCGGCGCGCGGCGCGCCTGCATCGTGGTGGATCTGCCGTTCGGCAGCTACCAGCAGAGCCCGCAGCAGGCCTTTGCCAGCGCCGCCCGCGTGCTGGCCGAAACCGGCGCTTCGGCGGTTAAGCTGGAAGGCGGCGTGGAGATGGCGCCCACCATCGCTTTCCTGACCGCACGCGGCGTGCCGGTGTGCGGCCATGTCGGCCTGATGCCGCAATCGGTGAACGTAGCCGGCGGCTTCCGCGCCACCGGCCGCACCGAGGACGAGGCGGCCCGCGTGACCGCCGACGCCCACGCCGTAGCCGATGCCGGCGCGTTTGCGGTGGTGCTGGAAGGCACGCTGGAGCCGGTGGCGGCCGCCATCACCCACGCGCTGGCAATCCCCACCATCGGCATCGGCGCCTCGGCGCAATGCGACGGCCAGGTGCTGGTGATCGACGACGTGCTGGGCACGTTCAACGATTTCACGCCGCGCTTCGTCAAACGCTACGCCGCCTTGGGCGAGGAGATCAGCCGGGCCGCCGCCGCCTATGCCGCCGACGTGCGCAGCCGGGCGTTTCCGGCGCCCGAGCACACGTTCCGCCGCGCCGCGCCCAAACCGGCCGTGTCGCCCACGCGCGACTGACACCGGCCGGGAACCATTGCCCGCCGCTATCGCTGCCATCAGACAGTGCGACAGACGCGAAACAGGATGGATCGATACGAAGCCGACTTCGCCATCCCGATAGACGCCAGCTCAGGCGCGGCCACGCTGACGCCGGCCGGCGCCCTGCCCCGGCCCGTCCGCGCCGTGGTGTTCGACCTGGATGGCACGCTGCTGGACACCGAGCGCCTGTATCGCGCCGCCTTCATGGCCACGCTGGCAACATTCGGCCTGCATCTGCCCGCCGGCGATTACGACAGGCTCGTCGGCCTGCCGACCACGGCGCGCCGGGCGCTGCTGCCGGCCATGCTGGGGGAGGCGGTGACAGCCGACGCCTTCATCGCGGCCTATTACCGCGAGCGATCGGCGGGGCTGGCCGGCGGCATCCAACTTAAACCGGGCGTGCGTCCGCTGCTGGCAACGCTGGCGGCCCGCAGCATACCCGCCGCGGTGGCAACCTCAGCCAGCGCGGCCACGGCTGGCCGCCACCTGGCCCTGGCCGGGCTCGACGGCTGGTTCGCGACGGTCGTTACGCGCGACGACGTGGCGCGCGGCAAGCCCGCGCCGGACAGCTTCATCGCCGCCGCCGCCCGGCTCGGCACCCCGCCCGGCGACTGCCTGGCGGTGGAAGACTCGCCGCACGGGGTAGCGGCAGCCCACGCGGCGGGGCTGATGGTGGTGATGGTGCCGGATCTGATCGCGCCCGCGCCCGGCGACCGCGCGCGCTGCGATGCCGTGCTGCCCTCGCTGGGTGGGTTGCTGGCCTTGCTGCCCGCCGGCGCCAGGGAACCGGCCGGCGAGAACGATCGTTCCCGGTTGCGTGTGTAGCAGCCTTACCAACCCGGCACGGCCGGACGGCGGAGCGGCCCGATGCGGCTGGTGATCTTCGGCCTGTCGGTCAGCTCCTCCTGGGGCAACGGCCACGCGACATTGTGGCGCGGCCTGATCGCTGCCTTGGGCGCTGCCGGCCACCGCGTGACGTTCTTTGAACGCGACGTGCCGTACTACGCCGAGAACCGCGATCTGACGGAGCTCGGGCCACGCGCCGAGCTGGTGCTGTACGCCGATTGGTCCGGCGTGGCGGCGGCAGCGCGGCGGGCGGCCGACGAGGCGGATGTGGCCATCGTCACGTCGTTCTGCCCGGATGCGGTGGCCGCCACCGCGTTGCTAGGCGAGAGCCGGGCCACGCTGCGCTGCTTCTACGACCTCGATACGCCCGTGACACTGGATTGCCTGCAGGCCGGCCGCGCAGTCTCCTATATCGGGCCTGGCGGGCTGGCCGATTTCGACCTGGTGCTGAGTTATACCGGCGGCGCCGCCCTCGATGCGCTGGCCGTCCGGCTGGGCGCGCGGCGCACCGCGGCTTTTTATGGCTGGGCCGACCCGCTGACCTACCGCCCGGCGCAGACCGCACCCCGCTACGCGGCCGACCTTTCCTATCTCGGCACCTACGCCGCCGACCGGCAGGACATGCTGGCGCGCCTGTTCGTGGGCGCGGCACAGGCGCGGCCGGGCCATCGCTTCGTCATCGGCGGCGCGCAGTATCCGCAGGACTTTCCGTGGACGCCCAATATCTTCTTCGTCCGTCATCTGCCGCCGCGCGAGCACCCGGCTTTCTACGGCTCCTCGCGGCTGACACTGAACGTGACGCGCGCGGCCATGGCGGCGATGGGCTGGTGCCCGTCCGGCCGGCTGTTCGAGGCGGCGTGCTGTGCGGCGCCCCTTCTCAGCGACAGCTGGCCGGGCCTGGCCGATTTCTTCGAGCCGGGGCGCGAGATCATGATCGCGGCGAGCACCGCAGAGGCGCTGGAGGCGATCGACACGCCCGCCGAGGCGTTGGCCGCGATGGCAGCACGCGCGCGCGAGCGCGTGCTGGCGCAACACACCGCGGCGCATCGCGCGCGCACCCTGGTGGCGCTGTGCGAGAACGCGCTCGGCCCGGTCGCGGCCTAGGCCGATGTGGGGCATCATCCCGGCTGCCGGCAACGGCACGCGCATCCAGCCGCTGGCGTTCTCCAAGGAGCTGCTGCCGGTCGGCAGCCGGCGCGATGCCGACGGCACCGAGCGCCCGCGCGCGGTGAGCGAATACCTGGTCGAACGCATGGCGCGCGCCGGGGTGGACAAGCTCTGCTTCGTCATCTCGCCCGCCAAGCACGACATCATCAGCTATTTCGGCAGCCGCATCGGCGACGTATCGCTGGCCTACGTGATCCAGGACAGCGCGCGCGGCCTGTGCGATGCCATCTTCCGCGCCACGCCGCTGATCCCGCCCGACGAGATGGTGGTGGTCGGCCTGCCGGACACGATCTGGTTCCCCGCCGATGCGCTGGCGGCGCTGCCGCCCGACCGTTTCAGCTTCCTGCTGTTCCCGGTGGCCAACCCCGAATTGTTCGATGCCGTGGTGATGGATGCGGACGGCCGCGTGCGCGAAATCATCGTCAAACGCCCGGGCGCCGGCACCTCGTGGATCTGGGGTGCGTTCATGCTGCCGGGCCATGTGCTGCACACACTGCACGCACTGTGGCAGCTTCGCGGCTGCAGCGACGAGTATCTGGGCACGCTGGTGAATGCCTGGTTGCAGGAGGGCGGGCAGGCGCACGGCGTCAAGGCCGGGCGCCATTACGTCGATGTCGGCACGCTGCACGGCTACCGGCAGGCGGTCGGCCTGCTGGCCGGCGACGGCGCGCCGCAATTTCCGGAGATGCAAGACCATGCCTGACGACATCAAGCCGGCCGAGTGGACGCAGGAGGCGATCGGCGCCCGTGCCGCAGCACTGGGTCCGTGGTTCCACAACCTCGATCTGCGCGGCGTACGCACCGCGCCGGACCATTTTCTCGGCGACTTCCCCACCGTGAAATGGCGCAGCTTCGCCAATGACATTCCCGCCGATCTCTCCGGCAAGACGGTGCTCGATATCGGCTGCAATGGCGGCTTCTACAGCATGGAGATGAAGCGCCGCGGCGCCGCCCGCGTGCTGGGCATCGACGTGGATGAAGACTACCTCGCCCAGGCGCGCTTCGCCGCCGAGGTGGAAGGGCTCGATATCGAGTTCCGCCGGCTTTCGGTGTACGACGTGGGTTCGCTGGGCGAGCAGTTCGACGTCGTGTTCTTCATCGGCGTGCTGTACCATCTGCGCCACCCGCTGCTGGCGCTCGATCTGATCCACGCGCATGCGGCGCGCGACCTGCTGGTGTTCCAGTCCATGCAGCGCGGCAGCCCGGCTATCGCGACGGTGCAGCCGGATTACGAGTTCTGGGACGAGGCGCATTTCCACGATCCCGGCTATCCCAAGCTGCATTTCATCGAGCACCGCTACGCGCACGACCAGACGAATTGGTGGGCCCCCAATCGCGCCGCCTCGGCCGCCATGCTGCGCAGCGCCGGGTTCGATATCGTCAGCCACCCGGAGGAGGAGATCTTCATCGCGCGCCGCGTGGAACGCAGCGATCCCGAATTCGGCGCGGTGTATCCGGAGCGCGCCCGATGATCGAGGCGGCAATGATCTGGAACGAGCCCAACAACAAGAGCCATTGGGATATCGAGAACGATCCCGGCTGGCAGGCTTTCGCGACCATGACCAAGCTGGCCGGCGCGGCCATCGCCGCCGAGGCGCCGGGCCTGCCGCGCGTGCTGGGCGGCATGTCGCCGATCGACCCGGATTTCCTGCGCGTGCTCGAGGCGCAAGGCGTGATGGGCGCGCTGGACGCCGTGGCCGTGCACGGATTTCCGCTCGACTGGAACAACTGGATGCTGGCCGAATGGCCCGACAAGCTCGCCAGCATCCAGGCCTGCACCGACAAGCCTGTCTGGGTCAGTGAAGTGGGCATTTCCACCTTCGGCGCCGAGGAGGTGCAGGCCTGGGGGCTGAAGCGCACCGCCGAGCTGCTGATCGGCCGCGCCCCGCGCATCCACTGGTATAGCCTGTACGATCTGCCGGCCGCCTGGCCCGCCACCACGCGCCACCGCGAGGCGGAGGGATCGAGCTATTACCGCCACTTCCACATGGGCCTGCTCGACGAGCACGGCCGCCCGAAGATCGCGGCCAAGCAGTTCACCGACTACACGCCGGAAATCGGCCTGTGCCAGTGGTTCCACTACCAGGACCACCGGCTGGACGATGCGGTGCGCATCATGCGCGACATGGGCGTGACCTATCTGCGCACCGGCCTGAGCTGGGCGGATTTCTACCGGCCCGATGCGCTGGCCTGGTTCGACCGGCAGATGCGCGCGCTGGAAGCCTTCCGGGTCACCGTCACCTTCTGCTTCACGCCGGAGGATCGCGGCACCTGGCCGCACCACACCGCAACGCCAAAGGACCCGGCCGAATTCGCCGATTTCTGCGCCGCCATGATCCGCCGCTACGCGCCCGGCCGTGCGCAGGCCCCCGCCCTGGCGATGGCGGAGCACGCCGGCTGACCCCCGCGCAAACCGTGCTGGACGGCCTGGCGCAGCGGCGCCGGATCGCCCTGCCGGTGGCGCTGGTGGCCGCCCATCCTGACGACGAGACGATCGGCGCGGGCGGCAGCCTGCATCTGTTCGACGATCTGCTGCTGATCCACGTGACCGACGGCGCTCCGCGCAACCTGGCGGACGCGCACTTGGCCGGCTTCGGCACCGCCGCCGCCTACGCCGCCGCGCGCCGCGCCGAACTGGCCGCCGCCCTGCAGGCCGGCGGGGCGCGGCTGCGTCTGGTGGCGCTCGACCTGCCGGACCAGGGCGCCTCGGCGGCGATGGCGGAATTGGCCGCCCGCCTGGCTGCCGCCTTCGCCACGCACGGCACCCGCGTGGCGATCACCCACCCCTACGAGGGCGGCCATCCGGACCACGACGCGACGGCGTGGGCCGTGCAGCGCGCGGCGCGCGGCGCGGCGTTGGATCGGGTGGAGATGGCCGGCTACCATGCCGATCCCGCCGCCGGGCTGCTGACTGGCGCGTTCCTGCCCGGCGGCGATTCTGCCGTGGAGATCATGCTCGACGCGCGCGAGCAGGAGGCCAAGCGCGCCATGATGGCGTGCTTCGCCACCCAGCAGGCGACGCTGGCCCCGTTCGGCACCGCGCGCGAGGCTTTCCGGGCGGCGCCCGCCTACGATTTCAGCGCGCCGCCCCATCCCGGCGTGCTGCATTACGAACGCCACGATTGGGGCATGACCGGCGCGCGCTGGCGCAGCCTGGCGCAGGCCCCGGTGGGATGACGCGCCGGCTCACCGTGCTGAGCGTCGCCTACGCGTTGGCGCCGGTGGGGCCGGATGCCGTAGGCGGCGCCGAACAGGTGCTCAGCACGCTCGATGCCGCACTGACCGAGGCCGGCCACCTTTCGCTGGTGGTGGCCTGCGGCGGCACGGCGGCCGGCACCCTGGTGTGCACCGGCGCCAAGCCCGGCCAGGCCGCCGACGAGGCTGCGCGCACCCGCGCCGAGGCGGCCACGCTGGCGGCGGTGGCGCGCGTTCTGGCGACCACGCCGGTGGATCTGGTGCACATGCACGGGCTGGATTTCGCCCGCACCCTGCCGACCGCCACGCCGCCGGTGCTGGCCACACTGCATCTGCCGCCCGCCTGGTATGGCACCCTGCCGGCGCGGCCGGGGCTGCACCTGAACTGCGTATCGGCCAGCCAGCACGCAGCGCTGCTGGCGCTCGCCCCGCCGGGTGCCCCGCCGCCGCCGCACTGGCTGCCTCCGGTAGCCAACGGCGTGCCGGTGTCGCGCCTGGCGGCCACGCGCATCGGCCGCCGCGGCTTCGCGCTGATGCTGGGGCGCGTGTGCGCGGAGAAGGGCCAGCACGCCGCACTGCAGGCCGCGCATCTGGCCGGCACGCCGCTGCTGCTGGGCGGCGCGGTGTTCCCCTATCCCGACCACCAGCATTATTTCGAGCACCAGGTGGCGCCCCTGCTGGACGGCGCGCGGCGGTTTCTCGGCCCGCTCGGCTTCGGCCGCAAGCGCCGGCTGCTGGCCGCGGCGCAGTGCCTGCTGGTGCCCAGCACCGCGCCGGAAACCAGCTCGCTGGTGGCGATGGAAGCGCTGGCCTGCGGCACGCCGGTGATCGCCTACCCTTCCGGCGCGCTGCCGGAGATCGTCGAAGACGGTCGCACCGGCTTCCTGGTGCGCGACCCGGCGGCCATGGCCGCAGCGATGGCGAAAGTCGGCACGATCGACCGCGAGGCATGCCGGGAGGCGGCCCGCACCCGCTTCGACGCACGCACCATGGCGGCGGCCTATATCGCGCTGTATCAAAGGCTCGCCGCCGCAACCGCCTGTGCCGCATGACGGCGTGCACCATCACCACGGTCACCGATACCCCCGGCATGGCCGCACTGACGCCGGCCTGGGCCGCGCTGTGGCAGCGCTCGCCCGCCGCCACGCCGTTCCAGTCGCCGGCCTGGCAGCTCGCCTGGTGGGCCCAGTTCGGCACCGAGCGCCCGGTGCTGGCCTGCCTGTGGAACGGCGACACGCTGGCCGGCCTGCTGCCCGCCTATGTGCTGGACGAGGGCGGCGGCAAGCTGCTGCCGATTGGCATCGGCATCAGCGACACGCTGGACGTGCTGCTGGCCCCCGAGGCGCCACCCGACGCCGCCAGCCGCCTGCTCGCCGCCGCCTTGCAGGAAGCCGGTCCGATTGCGCGGGCGGATTGGCCGGATGTGCCACCGGGCTCGCCACTGCTGCGGGCGGCGGCACCGCCCGGCTGGCAGGCGCAATGGCGCCAGGGCACGCCCTGCCCGGTGCTGGTGCTGCACGGCGCCCGCCTGCGCGAGGCAATCCCGGCGGCCGCCCACCGCAAGCTGCGGATGAACCGCAACCGGGCGGAGCGCGCCGGCGGCACGACGCTGCACCTGGCCGGCGCCGACGATTGGCGCCCCATGCTGGAGACGGTCTGCCGCCTGCACGCCGCGCGCTGGACGGCCCAGGGGGAGCCGGGCGGCGTGCTGGCCGACCCGCGCGTGGGCGCCTGCCTGCACGCGGCGACCGGCCCGCTGCTCGCCGCCGGTGCGCTGCGGCTGGCCGCGCTGCATGTGGGCGGCACGCCGGCCGCTGCCTGCCTGGCGCTGCTGGCAGGGCCGGACCGCCTGCTGCTCTATCTCGGCGGCTTCGATGCCGGTTTCGCGGCGCTGAGCCCCGGCTCGTTGCTGCTGGACGCGCTGGCGCGGCACGCCATGCACGAGGGCCGGCGGGAGCTGCATTTCCTGCGTGGCGGCGAGGCCTACAAATATGCCTGGGGCGCGGTGGACCGGTTCAACGCCGATCTCGCTCTGCTGCCGGCATGAACGCCATCGAAGCCTGCGCCGCCGGCCTGATCTCGCCCGAGGTGGCGCTAAGCCGCCTGCTGCTGGACGGCGCCTCGCCGGCGGCGCTGGCGGCGTGCCTGCCCGCCGGCTCCGCCCTGGCGGCCCTGGCGGCGCGCCACCACGCCGATCTGGGTGCCGTGGCCGCCATGCTGGAAGCTGCGCGCATCGACCATGCCGGCAAACAGGATGCCGCCGCCATCGCGCGCATGTTCGACCGCGCGGTGGCCGCAGCGCCCGAAGCCAGCGTGGCGGCCTACACGCTGAACGACCCTGGGCTGGCAGCCCGCGCCACGGCCGAGATCGTCGATTGGCTGGTGGCGGCCGGCCTGGCCCGTGCCGGCACACGCGTGCTGGATGTCGGCTGCGGCATTGGCCGCATCGCCGCCGGCCTGGCGCCGCATGTGGGCAGCGTGCTGGGGCTCGACGTTTCGCCCGGCATGGTGGCCGAGGCGCAGCGGCGGCATGGCGCCGATTCGCGTCTCGCCTTTGCGATCACCGACGGCAGCGCGCCGGATCATCTGGAGCCGGAGAGTTTTGGGCTCGTGCTGGCGGTGGACAGCTTCCCCTACCTCATCCAGGCGGGGCTGGCCGCGGCGCATCTGGACGCCGCCGCGCGCCTGCTGTGCCGGGGCGGTGCGCTGGTCATCCTCAATCTCAGCTACGGCGCGGATGCGGCCTGCTTGCTGGCCGGCTGTGGCCTGACGGTCGAACTCTGCAATGCGCGGCCATTCACGTTGTGGGATGGTGCGGCCTACGTGCTGCGGCGACGCTGAAACCTGCGCCCGAATTGGGCAAGGGTGCGCGGCGTTCACGATAAAACGTCAGCCCCACACGGGCACTTTTCTCAATCGCCGCCGTTTCTGCTGCATCGTCAACATCAGCAAAGGGCACGCTTATGGCAACGCAAGGCAATACGCACACGCAGGGCGCCGTGAAGGATCCCGAGCATGACGGCCGGCTGAAAGAGAACCGCGAAGCCGGCAAGACCAAGGGCACGACCGAGGCGAGCGCGGAGCGCGGCAAGGGCCACACGTCGGAGGCCTCGCATGGCGGCTCGCAGGCGAGCAGCAGCGGGTCGCACAAAGGCGAGAGCACGCACAACTCGCAGTCCGGCTCCGGCAGCAAGGGCAGCTCGGAAGGCGGCAACGACCTGAAGTCGCGTGAATACACCGGCAAGGATGGCGAAATCCATCACCACACGACCAAGCACGGCTGAGTGAGATGCACCCGGGCCGGGTGGCCCGGGTGCAACGCGCTAGCCTGGCCGCCGTGGCGCGGTGGCCAGCACGATCACGCCCATGCAGGCCGACAGCAGCGAGCCGCAGAACACCGCCAGCTTGATGCCGTCATGCAGGGCGGTGCCGCGGAAGGCGAGGTCGCCGATGAACAGGCTCATGGTGAAGCCGATCCCGCAGAGCAGCGCGGCACCGTAGAGCTGCCGCACGCCCATCTGCGCCGGCAAATGCAGCAGGCCGAGCTGCCGCCCCAGCAGGGTAGCGCCGAACACGCCAATTTGTTTGCCCATAGCCAGGCCGAGCAGCACGCCGAGCGGGCCGGATGACAGCAGGATGTTCGGCTGCAGCCCACCGAACGCCAGCCCGGCGTTCGCCAGCCCGAACAGTGGCAGGATCACGTAGCCCACCACCCCGGCCAGCCGGTGTTCCAGCCGGCCCGCGACCTGCTCGGGCACCAGAAAGGCGAGCGCCACGCCAGCCAGAGTGGCATGGATGCCGCTGTTATACATGAGCAGCCACAGCACGGCCCCGCCGGCCAGATAGGGCGCGAGCCTGGCCACGCCGGCGCGGCGCAGGCCGAGCAGCGCAGCGCACAGCAGCCCGGCCCCGGCCAGCATGGGCCATGCGACGCCGCTGCCGTAGAACACCGCGATCACCACGATCGCACCCAGGTCGTCCAGGATGGCCAACGCGGTGAGAAAAATGCGCACCGAGCCGCCGCGGGCGCGCCCGAGCAGCCGCAGCACGGCCAGCGAGAACGCGATGTCGGTGGCGACGGGCACCGCCCAGCCGTGCCGGCTGGCCGGGTCGGCATGGTTGAGCGCGATGTAGATTGCCGCCGGCACCGCCATGCCGCCCAGCGCCGCAATGCCGGGTGCTGCCAGGCCCCGCAGCGTGCGCAGGCTGCCATGCACGATCTCCCGACGGATCTCCAACCCGGCGAGCAGGAAGAACAGCGCCATCAGCCCGTCATTGATGACCGCGTGCACCGACAGGCCGATGCCCCGTGCGGCGATCCGGATCTCGAGCAGGCGCGTATAGGCCGGCGCGGCCGAGCTGTTGGACCAGATCAGGGCGGCTACCGAGGCGGCGACCAGCAGGAAGCCGCTGGTCGCCTCGCTGTGCATGAACGCCCAGAGCGGCCGGATGAGGCGCGAGCGGGTCAAGGCCGGGGGAACAGGGATCGTGGATGCAACGTTGCTCTCCTGCATGGCCGCGCACGACCCAGGATGACAGGAGCCGCGATGCGGGACCATCCGGACGCCTCGCCTGGGGCCGCCTGGACGCGCGCGATGCAGGCCGGCGACTTCCAGGTGGCCTGGCGGATCGGCGACGCAATATTGGCCGAGCGCGATCTTGCAGGCTGCGACGATCCGGGCCTGCCCTACCACGAACGCTGGGTGTGGGACGGCACCGCGCCGGACGGGCGGGACGTGCTGGTCCGCTGTTACCACGGGCTGGGCGACACGCTGCAATTCGCCCGCTTCCTGCCGGCGCTGCGCGCCCGGGCGGCGCGGGTGACGCTGGAATGCCAGCCGGCTTTGTGCCCGCTCTTCGCGGACTGGCCGGCAATCGACCGGCTGGTCGCCTTCGATCCGGCGCGCCCGCTGCCACCTGCGGCCTGCACGATGGAAATCATGGATCTGGGCCAGGTGCTGCGTGTGCAGCCCGGGGAGGTAGGCCGGCTCGTCCCGTATCTGCACGTGCCGCCGGCGAGGCTGGCGAGCCCCGGCGGGGCCTGGGCGCTGTGCTGGCAGGCCGGCGACTGGGATCCCGCACGCTCGGTGCCGCTGGCCCGCATGCTGGCAGCGGCCGAGGCACCCGGCCGGCGCTTCCTCAGCCTGCAACGCGGCGCTGCGGCCGCCCAGGCGCAGGATGCCCGCTTCCTCAATCCGGGCGACAGCGACACCGACGTGCTGGCGACCGCCGCCCTGATCGCGGCCGCCGCCCACATCATCACGGTGGATACCATGGTGGCACATCTGGCCGGCGCGCTCGGTTGCCCAGCGACGTTATGGCTGCACCGCGATCCGGATTGGCGATGGCCGGCAACCGGCCGGAGCAGCCTCTGGTATCCGTCGCTGCTGGTGGAGCATTGCCTGTGAGGCGGCGAGGCTTGCGCGCGCGCCCGGACCGGTGGCCGGCTGGTGCTGTGAGGGCATGGTGATCAGCACGCTCCTCGCCTCGCGCTGGACGGTGTGGGCCATCGCCGGGCTGGCCACGGCGGGCGTCATCATTCGCCCCTTCGCCTGGCCGGAATATATCTGGGCTGTCGGCGGAGCGGCTTTGCTGGTCGCACTCGGCCTGCTCAGCCCGGCCGACGCGCTCGCCGGCATGGCCAAGGGCACCGACGTGTATTTGTTCCTGACGGGCATGATGCTGCTCTCGGAACTGGCGCGGCAGGAGGGCCTGTTCGATTGGCTGGCCGCGCGCGCCGCCGCGCTGGCGCGTGGTTCGGCGACGCGCCTGTTCAGCCTCGTCTTCGCCGTCGGCACGATCGTGACGGTATTCCTTTCAAACGACGCGACGGCCGTTGTGCTCACCCCGGCCGTAGCCGCCGTGGCGCGCACCGCAAAGGCGGACAGTCCCCTGCCCTATCTGTTCATCTGCGCCTTCATCGCCAATGCCGCGAGTTTCGTGCTGCCGATTTCCAATCCCGCCAATCTGGTGATCTACGGCAGCCACATGCCGCCGCTGCTGCAATGGCTGCCGCGCTATGCGCTGCCTTCGGCACTGTCCATCCTCGCCACCTACGGTGCGCTGCGCTGGAGCCAGCGGCGCGAGTTGCGAGAGTCCATCGCAGACGACATTGCAATCGCCGCGCTCTCATCGGCCGGCAAGATGGCGGCGTTCGGCATCCTTGCCACGGCGGTCGTGCTGCTGATTTCCTCCGGCTACGGCGTCCAGCTTGGCCTGCCGACTTTCCTGGCCGGCCTGGGCACGGCTGTTCTCGTTCTCACCCGCTCGCGATGCGGCGTGTCCGACGTTGCCAAGGCAATCTCCTGGGGTGTGCTGCCGCTTGTCGCGGGCCTTTTCGTGCTGGTGGAAGCACTGGAGAAAACCGGCGTAACGCGCATGCTGGCCGTGCTTCTGCAGGGGCTGGTGCAACGCTCCGCCAGCCTGGCGGCCTGGGCGTCCGGCGTCGTGCTCGCCGTCGGTTGCAACCTGGTCAACAATTTGCCCGCAGGCCTCGTTGCCGGGCGCGTGGTCGAGATGGCGCATGTGCCGGTTCACGTGCGCAGCGCCGTGTTGATCGGCGTCGATCTCGGGCCAAACCTGTCCGTCACCGGATCGCTGGCGACGATCCTGTGGCTGACGGCGCTGCGGCGCGAAGGCCTGGGGGTGAGCGCGTGGGCATTTCTTAAATTAGGCGTGCTGGTGATGCCCCCGGCACTTCTTCTCGCTTTGGCCGGCGCTTTCGCGTTCGGCTGATCCATCCCGGAGCAAACACGCATGCAGAACATCGGCTCGGCTTGGCTCTATCCGCTCATCCTGATTGCAGGCGCCTTGCAGGCCTGCGGGCCGCCGATGAACGGTGCGCTGCGCAAGTCGCTCGATAATCCGTGGCTCGCCAGCACCATCTCGTTCCTGCCGGTCGTGGCGTTCCTGCTGGTGCTGTTCTGCTGCCTGCCCAATCCGCTTCCCTCGATGAAGGGCATCGCCGGCATGCCGTGGTGGGCGCCGCTGGGCGGGCTGCTCGGCGCGTTCGCCGTAATCACCGGCCTGCTGTTCGTGGACAAGATCGGCGCCGGCCCGTTCGCCGGCCTCACGATCACGGCCAACATCCTCATGTCGCTCGCGGTGGACCATTTCGGCCTGTTCGGCATTGCGCAGCACAGCCTGAATGTCTGGCGCATTCTGGGCGGCTTGCTGATGACGGGCGGCATCGTCCTGATCGCGCTGTTCTAGGGTGGGCGGCGCCGATGAGGGCGTGAGCGCACAGGCGCGGCAAGCCGGGTTTCATCCGCGATCGCTGGACGCCGTGAACTTCCTGCTGGCCGACGTACGCGGCGCGCTCGGGCCCTACCTCAACGTGTTCCTGATCACCCAGCGGCACTGGAGCCAGACGGAAGTCGGGTGGGTGACGACGATCAGCGGTTTGCTGGGCCTGGCGGCCCAGACGCCCGCCGGCGCCGCCATCGATGCGACGCGGCGCAAACGTGGCGCCGTGATTCTGGCCCTCGTTATTTTAGCGGCGGGCGCCCTGGTCATCTTCGCCGTCCCCACCTTCTGGCCGGTGATGTTGGCCAACACGGCGATTGCCGTCGTGGGCGACGTGTTCGGCCCGGCGGTGGCGGCCGTCACCCTGGGCCTCTACGCGCGCACGCACCTGGCCCGCCGCATGGGCCGCAACTCCGCGTTCGATCACGCCGGCAACGTGGCCATTGCGGCTGCCGCCGGCGGCATCGGCTATTTGATGACGCAGCGCGCCGTGTTCCTGCTCGTGCCGGTTTTCGCACTCGCAGCCGCAGCGGCGATGCTGTCGATCCCGCAAGCCGCCATCAACGACGATCGCGCCCGCGGGCTCGCGGATGGCGCCGGGCAGAACGACCAGGATGGGCAGCGCCCGTCCGGCTACGGCGCGCTGCTGGCGTCACGGCCGCTCGTCGTGTTCGCAGTGTGCGCCATGCTGTTTCATTTCGCCAACGCGCCGCTGCTGCCGCTCGTTGGCCAGAAGCTCGCACAGAGCCACCCGAAGCTCGCCACGGCCATGATGTCGTCCTGCATCATCGCCGCGCAACTCATCATGCTGCCGGTGGCCCTGGCAGTGGGGCGCACGGCGGAGCGCTTCGGCCGCAAGCCGATCCTGCTGATCGGCTTCGCCGTGCTGCCGGTGCGGGCAGCGCTCTACACATTGTCGGACAGCACGGCGTGGCTGATCGGCGTGCAGCTGCTCGACGGGATTGGTGCCGGCATCTTCGGCGCGATCACGCCGCTGATCATTGCCGACGTCATGCGCGGGACCGGCCGCTACAATGTGGCGCAGGGCGCCGTGGCGACTGCGCAGGGACTGGGCGCATCGCTGAGCGGCTTGGCGGCCGGCCTTATCGTCGATCACCTGGGCTACACGCCGGCGTTCCTGACATTCGGCGCTGCGGCGCTGGTGGCGTTGACCGTGCTGTTTTTCGTCATGCCGGAGACGGCGCGCAGGCATGGGGAGAGAACGAGCGGGATCTTGCGTTGATGGCTTCGGTTGCCCCGGGCGATCGTCCGAGCGCCGCTCGCGAGCAACGGCCGGATCGCTACATCATGCGGTGCTGCAGGTTCGTGAGGATGACGAGCGTGCCGCCGACCATGAGCGCCACGATCAGCGTAGAAAACACCAGCAGCATTAGATCCGCCCGCGCCGAGCGCTTCAGGTCGATATGCAGGAAACAGCGGAAATGGACGAGCATCTGCGCCAAGCCGAGACCCAGCACCGTGTAGAAAGCCTGCCGGCCGCCGAGCAGGCCGAGATAGACGAGGCCGAAAGCCGCCACGGTAAGCACCAGCGCCAGGGCGTAACCTATCACGTAGGTCATCGTCTCGCGACGTTCCAGGCGCGGCGATGTCAACGGATTACTCCCTGCAGATACACGATGGAGAAGATGGCGATCCAGATCACATCGAGGAAATGCCAGAATAGGCTCAGGCGGATGAAGTTGACCTTCACCTGCCGGTCACGCCCGATCTTGGCCAGCTGCAGCAGCATGACCATGATCCAGAGCGAGCCGATGGTGACGTGCAGCCCGTGCATGCCGACGAGAACGAAGAAGGCGGAGAGATAGCCGCTGCGGCCGGGCGTCGCATGATCGGCCGCCATGGTGGCGAAATCGTGCCCCTCCATGCCGAGAAACGCCAGGCCGAGCGCGAGCGTGCCGATCAGCCAAAACACCAGAGTCCGCTGCCGCGCACGCTTGAGGGCGAGCGAGGCCATGCCGAAGGTGAAGGAGGACGTCAGCAGCAACAGCGTTTCGATGAACGCCGAGCCGATCTTGAACTCCTGCGCCGGGCCCGGCGCGCCGGCAGTGGCGCCGAGCATGGTGCCGTAAACCGCGAACAGCAATGCGAAGAGAACCGCATCGCTCATCAGGAAGATCCAGAAACCGAACACGTCGCTTTCGAGCGCGTGCAGCTCTTCCGGATCGTCCGATAGGTTAAGCCCCGCGTGGCGAAGTTGCGGCCCTACGCCATCCATTCTGCAAGCCCCTGATTGCGGGCCGACTGCTCAAGCTGTCGCGGCACCGGGCGTGCGGCATGGGCTTGCGCCAGCCAGCTTCGGTCCACCGCCTCGACGGTTGCGGCGGGGATCACGCGGGTGACGTCGCGCATGAAAGAGCGGGCGATGGTGGTCAGCACCGTGACGATGAGGAACAGCACGGCCACCCACCAGATGCGCCAGATCAGGCCGAAGCAGCTGATCGAGGCCGCCAGGCCGATGATCACGCCGCAGGCGGATTCCTTCGGCATCTCGATGTCGCGGTAATGGTCGGCGGGCTTGTAGGCACCATTGTTTCGCTTGCGCCAGTAGAACGCATCACGGTCGCCGACATGCGGGATGGTCGCGAAATTCCACTCCGGCGGCGGGGCGGCGATCGACCATTCCAGGCCACGCGCATCCCACGGATCGCCCACGGTCACGCGGTTCTCGTTGCGGTCGCGGATGCTGATGTAGAGCTGGATGAACAGGCTGGCCAGGGCAGCGCCCAGAATGAGTGCGCCGCCCAGTGCGATGAGCAGCCAGGGGCGGAAGGCCGGATCGAACACCTCCTGCGTCCGCCGCGCCATGCCGGCAGCGCCCAGCACGTAGAGCGGCATGAAAGCCATATAGAAACCGATGATCCAGCAGCCAGCAGAGATTCGGCCCCAAAGCTCGTTCAGCCGGAACCCAAAAGCTTTGGGGAACCAGAACATATAGCCCGCAATCATGCCGTAGAGCGTGCCGGGTATCAGCATATTGTGGAAATGCGCGACCAGGAACACCGTGTCGTGCACCATGTAATCGAGCGGCGGTGTGGCCAGAATGATGCCGGTGAAACCGCCGAGCACGAACGTCAGCATGAATGCGATCGACAGCATCATCGACGGGGTGAAGCGCACCTCACCGCGGAACATGGTCCAGATCCAGTCGTAGATCTTGACCCCCGTCGGCACGCCGATAGCCATGGTGGCGATACCGAACACGGCGTTGATGTTCGCATTCTGCCCCATGGTGAAGAAATGGTGCAGCCACACGGTGAACGACAGGATGGCAATGGCCGCCGTGGCGAGGACCAGCGACGTGTAGCCGTAGAGCTCCTTCGAGGAGAAGGCGGAGATGACCTCCGAATACACGCCGAAGGCCGGCAGGACGACGATGTAGACCTCGGGGTGGCCGAACAGCCAGAAGAGGTTGGCATAGTTCATCATGTTGCCACCGAGATCGTCGGTGAAGAAGTGCATCCCGGCATACCGGTCTGCGGCGAGCAGCAGCGTCGCGACCGTCAGCGCCGGCATGGCGAAGATCATCAGGATGGAGGTGCACAACGATGTCCAGCAGAAGAGCGGCATGCGCATCCACGTCATGCCCGGGGCACGCATCTTGTAGATCGTGCAAGCGACGTTGATACCCACTGTAGTGCTGCCGATCAAGGATAGGGTGACTGCCCAGATCCAGTAATCCGGCCCCACGCCGCCACTGAACGACAACTCGGTATAAGGCGGGTAGCCGCTCCACCCCCCGGTGGAGAACTCGCCAATGACCAGCGACGCCATCATCAAGGCGGAGCCGCCGATGCTGAGCCACAGGCCAACGGAATTCAGATAAGGAAACGCCATGTCGCGGGCGCCGATCTGCAGCGGCACGACGTAGTTCATGAGCCCGGTCAGGAACGGCATCGCCATGAAGAAGATCATGATGCTGCCGTGGGTCGTGAAAAGCTGTGCGAAGTGGTTCGGCTCGACGATACCCGGCGCGTTGATGGCGAGCGCCTGCTGCGTGCGGATCAGCATGGCCTCGATCAACGCGCGCGCGAGCATGATGCCGGCCAGGGCCACGTACATGATGCCGATCTTCTTGTGGTCTAAACTGGTGAACCACTCGGTCCACATGTAGCGCCACGCTTTGAGATACGTCAGCAACGCGAACGCCGCGACGGCGCCGACCACCACAACGGCCCCGGCGCCGGCGCCGATGATCTCGCTGATGCTGGGATCGCGCCAGGCCCGCACGAACGGCAGCGCGCCCCAACTCAGATTGCCGAGCGCGGCGTGCCAGAAACCCGTTTCGATCATGGCAGCTTGACTTCCATCGGCAGAGGGCGCGGCGGCAGCCGGCGCAATGCCAGAGTGTGACCACTTGGCTGTTGCTGGGCCACAATCCGCTCGAACAGATGCGCATCGACGGCGCCGAAGGCGAGCGGCTGCGGTATGGTGGAACGGCGCGACAATGCCTCGTAGGCCGCCGGATCGAGCCGGTTTGGCTGCGCCCTGGTGTCCCCGAGCCACCGCGCAAAACCGTCAGCATCCAGCGAGGACACGGCAAATTTCTCGTTCTGGAACCCCATGCCGTTAAACTGCACGTTCTCGCCGAAATAGGAGCCTGGTTTGTCGGCCTCGAAATTCAGCTGTGTGCGCATGCCCGCCATCGCGTAGATCTGCCCGGCCAAACGCGGCATCAGGAACGACTGCATGACCGTGGCGCTGGTCAGGCTGAGATGGACCGGCTTGCCCGCAGGAATGACCAGGCGATTGACGGTGGCGACACCTTCCGCCGGATAGATGAACAGCCACTTCCAGTCGAGCGCTACGGCCTGAACCTCGATCCCCTGACCTGCGAGCGGCTTGTAAGGATCGAGCCGGTGCGTATTCCCCCACAGCCGGATTCCCAGAATGACGACGATGGCCGTCGGCGGGATCCAGATCAGCCCCTCGATCGACCAGCTGAAACCCCATTGCGGGCGGTAGGCGCTGCGTGTGTTGGACAGCCGGTAATGCCAGGCGATCAGCGGCGTGAGCAAAAGCACCGGGCCAATGACGAACAGCATAACGAGACAGACGAACAGGAACTCGTTCCGGATCGCATGCGCGACCGGTCCGGCCGGCGAGAGGAATCCGCGGTCCAGCGTGTCGCATCCGTCCAGAAGAAGACAGAGCAACGGGACGGCCGCGCGCAACGCGCGTTGCGACAGCGCAAGCCGGGCCCGTTCCGTATTGCGGGGAGCATCGCGCGCTGTGGACGGTGTTCGCAACGGCTTAAACACCACAGGCTAAATAAACGGCGTAGCCCAGAACGATAAGCATAAGATGCAGAGCTGCAATCCAGTCAGCAGCATGTTGCGTTCCGTGTAGCGATGCATTCAAAGCAATGCTGCACTCCGCTTTGCGCATCCGTGCATTGCTCAATCGAGCGCTCACTCTACCACCCCACACCCACCTTGCACGACCGATAATGCAGGCATTGCAAACGCGTTTCCTATTAATTTTCCGCATGTTCACAACCGCCGCCAGAGCCGTCCGTTGCTATGGGTGAGTTCTAGCAAAGCAAAGCGCTTGCGCTAAACACGATTGTGGGATGTCCTCGTTGCGGGACTGACCGCGCCTTGGAGGTTCTCATGACGAAGATTGCCGTTATCACGGGCGCGGGCGCCGGCGTGGGGCGCGCGACAGTCGAGGAGTTTGCCCGCCAGGGTTATGACGTGGCCTTGCTGTCGCGCGACAAGGGCCGACTGGATAAGGCAGCAACCGAAATACGCCGACACGGCGTGCGTGCGTTGCCCATTCCAACCGACGTGGCCGACGCTGACGCAGTCGAGGCCGCCGCGACTAGAGTGGAAGAGGAGCTCGGCCCGATTGACGTATGGGTCAACGTTGCGATGGCGACCGTGTTCGCCCCGGTCAGCAAGCTCACCGCTGAGGAGTTCGAGCGTGGCACCCGCGTCACCTATCTGGGCCAGGTGCATGGCACCATGGCGGCCCTCAGCCGAATGCGCGTTCGCAACCGCGGCACTATCGTCAACGTGGGCTCCGCGCTCGGCTATCGCTCGGTGCCGCTGCAATCGATCTATTGCGGCGCCAAGTTCGCGGTGCGCGGTTTTACCGACAGCCTGCGCTCCGAGATCATCCACGATAAGCTAAACGTGCACCTGACCATGGTCGATCTGCCGGCCGTCAACACGCCGCAATTCGATTGGGCGATGAACAAAATGGGTGAGAAGGCGCGGCCGGTGGCGCCGATCTATCAGCCTGAAGTGCCCGCACGCGCGATATTCTTCGCCGCCACGCATCGCCGCCGCGAGGTGTGGGTCGGCTACCCCACGGTGCAGGCGATCCTCGCCAACCGCATCGCGCCCGGCCTGATCGATCGCTATCTGGCCAAGGCCGGCTATTCCGGCCAGCTGACGCACGAGAAGCTGGGCAAGCATCCTCCAGCCAACCTGTTCGAGCCGGTGCCGGGCGATTACGGCGCGCATGGCCGGTTCGATGCGCAATCCAAGAGCGGCAGCTGGGAGATGTTCACCGACCGGCATCGCACCGCCTTCTGGGCGGCCGCGGCGATCGCCTTCGTCGCCGGCGTCCACCAACTCGCCAAGCGCCTCGACATCTGATGCGGCGTTCGCGGTTGTGAGCAATCCTATTGAGGACTACGCCCTGGTGGGCGACGGGCATACCGCAGCGCTGATCAGCCGCGACGGCTCCGTAGATTGGCTATGCTGGCCGAGTTTCGACGACGATTCCTGCTTCGCCGCCTTGCTGGGCACGCCGGAGCACGGGCGCTGGCAGCTCTGCCCGGCCGCCGTATCGGTTGCCACCACGCGGCGTTATCAGACGGACACGCTGGTGCTGGAAACCGATTTCGAAACCGGGGACGGCGCCGTACGCGTGATCGACTTCATGCCGGAGCGCGAGGAGTTCTCCTCTCTGGTGCGGATCGTCGTTGGCCTGCGCGGCAGCGTTGCCATGCGCTCCGATCTGCGGATGCGGTTCGATTACGGCTCGATGCCGCCCTGGTGCGAGGCAACGGTCGATGGTGCGGTAGCCCGCGTCGGGCCGGACCTCGTCGTGCTGCGCGCGTCGGTTCCGGTGGAGGTCGGCGAGAACTGCCAAGAGGCGTTTTTCACGGTTTCCAATGGAGCGCGGCTGGCCTTCGTGCTGAGCCATGGGCCGTCGACGCAGGGTATTCCTGCGCCGGTCGATGCCGAAGCCGCCCTGACCGCGACGCAAAATTACTGGCGCAACTGGATCAGCCGGTTCGACGATAGCAAGACACACTGGCCTACCGCGGTCCGGCGATCGCTGATCACGCTGAAAGCGTTGGTTTATCGGCCGAGCGGCGGGCTGGTTGCCGCACCCACTACGTCGCTGCCGGAGGCGCCAGGCGGCGCCATGAACTGGGATTACCGGTATTGCTGGCTGCGCGATGCCACCTTCACGGTGGGCGCCCTGCTGAACGCGGGCTTTCACGAAGAGGCTGGCGCATGGCGGGATTGGCTGCTGCGCGCCATTGCCGGCTCGCCCGAACGCATGCGCATCATGTATCGCGTCGATGGCTCCCGCCATCTGTCGGAATGGACCGTCGATACGTTGCCAGGCTATCGTCACGCCAGCCCCGTTCGGGTCGGCAACGCCGCGTCCACGCAGCACCAAATCGATGTATTCGGCGAGGTGCTGGATTGCCTCAGCCTCGCGCGCAAAGGCGGGCTCGAGGCGACGCATCAGGAGCGCGCCGCGCAGCGCAAGATCGCCGAACATCTCGAGCAGGTGTGGAACACGCCGGGTTCGGGCGTGTGGGAGTCGCGTGGTGAGAAGCGGCGCTACACCTACTCCACCGCAATGGCGTGGGTGGGCATCGACCGGGTTCTGCGCTTCCTGCAGTCCGACGCAGGGCACGACGACGCGGATGCGGCCACGGTGGAACGCCTGAGCGCGCTGCGGCAAACCATCCATGACGAGGTTTGCCGCGAAGGCTGGAACGAGGGCCTGGGCACTTTCACCCAGTATTATGGCGGCCAGGAGATCGACGCCAGCCTGCTGCTGCTGCCGCTGGTGGGCTTCCTGCCGGCCAACGATCCGCGCATGGCCGCCACGATCGAGACGATTCGGCGCGAACTGACCGACGGCGGCCTGGTGCGGCGCATGCGGGCCACGCCAGGCAAGCCGGAAGAGGGCGCGTTTCTCGCCTGCTCCTGCTGGATGGCCGATTGCCTATCGCTGCAAGGCCGCGATCAGGAAGCGCGCGCGCAGTTCGAGCGCGTGCTCGCCGTGTGCAACGATGTCGGCCTGCTCGCGGAAGAGTACAACGTTCCTGCCAAGCACCTTGCAGGCAATTTCCCGCAGGCGCTCACCCACCTCGCTGTCGTCAACACCGCCTTGGGTCTGTCCGGCCACGTTCTGCATCGTGGCGGGGGATAGCCCACCCTGTCTGGAAGCTGCCGACCCGTGCCGACCGGATCATCTGGAGTGCCGCCTATGTCGTCATCCGACCACTATGATGTCATCGTCATCGGCAGCGGCCCTGGCGGCGGATCGGTCGCGCATCGGCTGGCGCCCACGGGCAAACGCATCCTTATGCTGGAGCGCGGCGGCTACCTGCCCCGCTCACGCGCTAATTGGGACGCGAAAACCGTTTTTGTTGACGGGGCATACCAAGCGTCCGACACCTGGTATGGAAGGAAAGGCGAAGCCTTTCGCCCTGCCCTGCACTACTATGTCGGCGGCAACTCCAAGGTTTACGGCTCGGCGCTGTTTCGCCTGCGCGAGCGCGATTTTGGCGAGCTGCGGCACCAGCATGGCGTCTCGCCGGCGTGGCCACTCGGCTACGAGGCGTTCGAACCGTATTACTGCGATGCCGAGGCGCTGTTCCACGTGCACGGTCAGCGCGGCGAAGATCCCAACGAGCCGTGGTCGAGCAAGCCTTACGCCTATCCGCCCGTCAGCCACGAACCGCGCATCCAGGAGCTGAGCGACCGGCTGGCCGGTGAAGGATTGCACCCGTTCCACCTGCCGCTCGGCATCCTGCTGGACGAACGCGACGGCAAACCCACGCCAACTAGCCCGTGCATACGCTGCGACACATTCGACGGTTTCCCTTGCGCCATCAACGCCAAGGCGGACGCCCAGGTGATCTGCGTCGATCCGACGCTTGCCGCATATCCCAACTTCACCCTGCTCACCGGCGCCTACGTCTCCAAGCTCGAAACCGATGCGTCCGGGCGCACGATCAGCCGTGTCCACGTCACCCGGGACGGGCAGGAGGAGCAGTACTCGGCCGACATCGTCGTGGTGGCCTGTGGGGCACTCAGCTCGGCGCTCCTCCTGCTGCGCTCTGCCAACGATGCGCATCCGTGCGGATTGGCCAACGGATCTGACCAGGTCGGCCGCAATTACATGCGCCACAACATGTCCGTGTTGATGGCGCTGCTGAAGGAGCCGAACGAGACGGTGTTCCAGAAGACGCTGGCGGTGAGCGACTATTATTTCGGTGCGCCGGAATGGGAGTATCCGATGGGTCTGATTCAGATGTGCGCGACTTCGCATGGCGAGCAGATCCGCGGCGAGGCGCTGCCATCATGGCTGTCCTGGGCACCGGAAATGCCGTTCGAGACGATGGCCAGGCACTCGATCGATTTCTGGTTGCAGAGCGAGGATCTGCCGCATCCGGAAAACCGCATATCCTATGACGGCAACAAGGTTATCCTAGCCACCAACGAGGGCGACGAGGAGGCAGCACATCGCCTCAAAGGCAAGCTTGAAGGCCTGCTCGAACCGATGGGTGCGCACAAGCATCTGTTCGAGCGCAGCCTGTATCTCGGCAAGAACATTCCCATCAACGGCACCGCCCACCAAGCCGGCACATGCCGCTTCGGCACCGATCCGGCGGCCTCGGTGTTGAACGTCGATTGCCGGGCGCATGAGGTCGATAACCTCTATGTCGCCGATGCCAGTTTCTTTCCCTCGATCGGCGCGGTCAATCCGACCCTGACCATCATCGCGAACGCGTTGCGCGTGGCGGATCACATTGCAACCCGCCTAGCAGGTTGACGGCCGATGGTAAGCCGCCAGCCCGGCGCCGATGACCCAACCCGGGCGCGTCAGTACGGCGGTCGGAGCAGGAAAACTTTGAAGATTGGCGCAGCATGACCACATCTTTCCTCGTTATCCTCGTCGTGCGCTACGGGCTCGTCGTCCTGTTCTTTCCGGCGAGCGCGCTCGACAAGATCCTCAACTTTCGCGGCGCCGTGCAACAGGCGTCGCAGGTGTTCTCGTCACACCGCGTGGCCGTTGCGCTGATCCTGGTCGGCGTGTTCGTCGAGCTCGTCATGCCGATCGGCATCCTGACGGGCGTGGCAGACCGGCTCGCCGCCTTCATCATGGCCGGCTACTGCGCCGTGACCGCCATCCTGTTCAAGCGCTTCTGGCAGCCCGGCGATTTCTGGAAAGCCGGTGAGAGTAAAGGTCGTGACCTGTTTTGGGATTTCCTGAAGAATTTCTCACTGGCATCCGGCTTCCTGCTTATCACGGTCGGTCTGGACGGGCACGCCTGGCACGCTTTCGTTGCCGATCCTTTGGGCTCCTCGCATCCCTACGCAGAATTGGCGTCGCCGACCTGAACCTTGGAGACGAACCATGAGCGATCCGAGTGCAACGACTGCGTCCGGCGGCCCGAGCGGGCCAAAGCCGCTTGTGCCGTATTGGCACCTCTGGACCGACGAACAGGGCGTCAGCCACCAGAAGCAGTGCACGTTGACGGAATTCGAGTTGAAAGGCGTGGGCGGCGCCGATCCGCAATGGAATAACAAGCACGCGACAGCGCCCTCCACCGTGGTTGTCACCGTCCAGCCGGTCGGCTGGGTGGGCGACTGGCACGAGAACCCCGCACCGCAATGGATCGTCGTGCTGTCCGGGCGCTGGTGGATCGAGAGCATGGACGGCACCCGCATCGAACAGGGCCCGGGCGAGTTTTCGTTCGGCGAGGATCAGGGCTGCCAGGCAAGCGACGACGGCCGCAAGGGCCATCGCTCCGGCACGATCGGCGACCAGCCGGCCGTCCTGATGACGGTGCAGCTTCACGTCGATCCGAAACGCGAACCTTGCCACATGAGTTGAGCTGCAAATGCGCGGAAGCATAGGGCGATGAGCGAACCCACCCTGCAGGCCATCGCTGCGTTCGCACTCGTCACCGCCGATCCCGCACGCCTCGTTGCTTTTTATCGCGACGTGCTGGGCTTCGCACCGCTCGGGGCCGAGCAATCGATCGATCCTGCCGAGCTGGCGCTCCTCGGCCTCTCCGGCCGCGGCGGGCGGCAGGCGCTCAGTCTGGGTGAGCAGATCGTGTGGATCGATCACTTTGAACCGGCGGGCCAGGCCTACCCGGCGGATGGCGACGCAGCCTCGCTCTGGTTCCAGCATTTCGCCCTGGTCACGGACGACATGGCTGCCGCTTACGCACGCCTGCGGGCCGCGACACCGATCTCGCGCGGCGGGCCACAGACGCTGCCGGCATCGTCGGGCGGCGTGCAGGCCTTCAAGTTTCGCGACCCGGACGGCCACCCGCTCGAACTCCTGCAGTTTCCCGCTGAGACAACGCCGGAAGCCTGGCGGCATCGACACAGGCACGCCGGGCAGATCGGGCTCGGCGTCGACCACTCGGCAATCAGCGTGTCGGACGCCGCGAAGAGTGCGGCGTTCTACCAGGCACGCGGCCTTTCCGCCGGTGAGCGCACGCACAACGAAGGGCCGGCGCAGCAACGGCTCGACGGCCTGCCGGATGTGGAAATTGATGTGATCCCGATGCAGCCGCCGCGTGGAACGCCGCATCTCGAATTGCTCGCCTATCGCACTCCACGCGGCCAGGCCGGTCCGGCGCGGCAGGCCAACGACGTTGCTGCCACCCGTATCGTCTGGCACGGCGCGCAGGCGAAACTCATCGCCGATCCGGACGGGCACCTGCAGCAGATCTGCAGATAATGGAGCAGCGCCAATGACCGAAGACCAAGCCTTGCTCCCCGGCCGCCTGCTGCGCCGGGCAGGACCGCCGGACGAGGTAGCGCCGTTTCAGGGCGTGCAGATCGACGATCCGCGTCTGGCGGAGATCCTATCGCCTGACGCCCCGTTGCTCCGCCTCTACGAAGGCACGCTGCACGGCGAAGGCCTCGTCTGGCACCCCGCGGAACAATGCCTCTACTGGTCGGACGTGCCGAATTGCCGGTTGCTGCAATGGCATCCCGAGGATGGCCGGGTCACCGTCGCCATCGACGGCACGTATTTCATGAACGGCAACGCGCTGGGTGCCGATGGCCACCTCGTACATTGCGAACATGGCCGGCGCTGCATCAGCCGGTCGAATGGCCGCGGCGAAGCCGAGCCGATCGTCACCCACTACGAAGGCAAGCGCCTCAACTCGCCCAACGACGTTGCCGTGGCTGCCGATGGCGCCATCTGGTTTACCGATCCGACATTCGGTTTGCTGATGCCGAACCAGGGCAGCCTTGCCGAACCCGAACTCGATCATCGCAGCGTCTATCGCTTCGATCCTGCTCGCCGCATCTTGCAACGCATGGCGGATTTCGAGCAGCCTAATGGCCTGGGCTTTTCCCCCGATGGCCGCGTGCTCTACGTCTCCGACACCGCGCTGTCGCTGAACGAAATACCCGGGCCGCAGACCGGCACGACGCACGAAATCCAGGCTTTCGACGTCGCCGCCGACGCCACCCTGTCGGGCCGGCGCTTCTTCTGCCACACCGACCATGGTTACCCGGACGGCTTCGCCATCGACGCGCGCGGCTGGGTGTGGACCACGGCCGAAGACGGCATCCACGTCATCGCACCGGACCGCACGCCGCTGGGCTATATTCCCACGCCGTCCGTCTGTTCCAACTGCGCGTTCGGCGGGTCCGGAATGGCGCGCCTGTTCATCGCGGCAACCAATTACCTCCTGGCGATCGATTTGCTCGCGTAGAAGCGGGTCGATCGGCTGCCGCGCACCGTTCGGCTAGGCGCCATACGCCGCAAAATGCGCATTGCGGTAATCCGGCTTGCCATACGTGAAACGCCCGCCATCGAGCAGCTCCAACCGCCCGCCGGCCGCACGCAGCACCGCATGGCCGGCCGCAATATCCCACTCCATCGTGGTGCCGAGGCGCGGATACAGATCCGCCTCGCCGCGCGCCAGCAGGCAGAGTTTGAGCGAACTGCCCGCGGCACGGAATGCCGCCACGCGGCGCCCACCAAGGAATGCCTCCATCGCGTCCGCGTCGCCATGGCTGCGCGAGCCGACGACGGTAAGCCCCTCGGCCGGCGCCGCCCGCACCTGGATGGTGCGCGTGCCGCCACGATCGGTGAGCGTTGCCGTGCCGGGCCCGGCGCCGGCATAGGTCTCGCCCAACGCCGGCACCACCACGACGCCGAGCACCGGCACGCCGTGCTCGATCAGCGCAATGTTGACGGTGAATTCGCCGTTGCCGCTCAGGAACTCCTTGGTGCCGTCGAGCGGATCGACAAGCCAGAACCGCTCAGCGGTCACATCGGGCGAGAGGCCCTTGGAGGCCTCCTCCTCGGAGACGACCGGGATGTCGGGCGTGAGGTGGCGCAGCGCCGGCAGGATGATGTCCTCGGCCGCCTGGTCGGCTGCGGTCACCGGACTGCCATCGGCCTTCGCCATCGACTCCGACAGGCCGTAGAACGCCATGGTGGCACGGCCGGCCTCCTCGGCGATCGGTATGGCGGCTGCCAGCAGCGCGTTCAGGTCGGGCATTGTATGTCCTCAGTCCTGCAGCAGGCCGCGCGCCTGCAATTGCGCCACGATCGCCTCGGCCGCCGCCTCCGCACTCAGCTGCGTCGTGTCGATCCGCAACTCCGGATTTTCCGGCGCCTCGTACGGGCTCGAAATGCCGGTGAAATGCTTGATTTCGCCGCGCCGCGCCTTCTTGTACAACCCCTTCACGTCACGCTTTTCGGCCTCGGCCAGCGGCGTGTCGATGAATACCTCCAGGAACTCGCCATCCGGCATCAGGTCGCGCGCCATCTGACGTTCCGAGCGGAACGGCGAGATGAATGACACCAGCACGATCAGCCCGGCATCGGCCATCAGGCGCGACACCTCGCCCACCCGCCGAATGTTCTCCACGCGATCGGTGTCGGTGAAGCCCAGATCGCGGTTGAGGCCGTGGCGCACGTTATCGCCGTCCAGCAACGTGGTATGCCGGCCCAGCGCGAACAGGCGCTTTTCCACTAAATTCGCGATCGTCGATTTGCCCGCGCCCGACAGGCCGGTGAACCACAGCACGCAAGCGCGCTGGCCCTTCTGCGTGGCGCGCGCCGCGCGGCTGAGATCGACCGCCTGCCAATGGATGTTCTGCGCGCGGCGCAGCGCGAAATGGATCAGCCCGGCAGCCACCGTCTCGCTGCTCAGCCGGTCGATCAGGATGAACCCACCGGTCGCACGGTTCTCGTTGTACGAATCAAACGCCACAGGCTGATCCAGGCTGATATTGCACAGCCCGATCTCGTTCAGCTCGAGCTGGCGCGCGGCCATCTCCTCGAGCGTGTTCACGTTCACCTTGTGCTTCAGGGTGGTGATTGAAGCGGTCACCGTCTTGGTGCCGATCTTCATCAGGTAGCTGCGGCCTGGCAGCATCGGCGTGTCGGCCATCCACACGATCGTCGTCTCGAACTGGTCGGAAACCTCGGCCGGCGCCTCGGCCGTGCAGATCACGTCGCCACGGCTGCAATCGATCTCGTCTTCCAGCGTGACCGTGATCGACTGCCCGGCGGTGGCGTAAGGCAGATCGCCATCAATCAGCACGCGCGCCACCCGGCTCTGCCGCCCGGATGGCATCACCTTGATCGGATCGCCCGGATGCACGGTGCCCGACGCGACCAGGCCGGCAAAGCCACGGAAATCGAGGTTCGGGCGGTTCACCCACTGCACCGGCAGCCGGAACGGCGCCGTGCGCGACAGCGACGCCACTTCGACCGTTTCGAGATGCCCCATCAGCGTCGGGCCGTGATACCACGGCGTGTTGCCGCTGGGCTCGGTAATGTTGTCGCCAGCCAGCGCCGAAATCGGGATCGGGATGATCTTTTCGATATTCAGCTGCGCCGCAAACGCGGTGTAGTCGCCCAGGATGCGGTCGAACACCTCGCGCGAGTAGTTCACCAGATCCATCTTGTTGATCGCCAGCACCACCTGCTTGATGCCGATCAACGAGACCAGATACGAATGCCGCCGCGTCTGCGTCAGCACGCCGCGCCTGGCGTCGATCAGGATCACCGCCAGGTCGGCCGTGCTGGCACCCGTGATCATGTTACGCGTGTACTGCTCGTGGCCCGGCGTGTCGGCTACGATGAATTTGCGCTTGTCGGTCGAAAAGAAGCGATAGGCGACATCGATGGTGATACCCTGCTCGCGCTCGGCCGCCAGCCCGTCGACCAGCAGCGCAAAATCGATGTTCTGGCCTTGCGTGCCCATCTTCTTGGAGTCGGCCTCCAGGGCGGCGAGCTGATCCTCGAAGATCATCTTGCTGTCGTAGAGCAGGCGGCCGATCAGGGTGGATTTGCCGTCATCCACGCTGCCGCATGTGATGAAGCGCAGCAGCGATTTCGTTTCATGCTGCTTGAGGTAGGCGTCGATGTCGGTGGCGATCAGGTCGGAGACGTGGGCCATTGGAGAGACTCCGAAAGAGAAAGGCCTTCTTTTCTGAAGAAAAGAAGCAAAAGACTTTTGACTGCGCTGTCGCGAGGCTACCCGGCTGGCACCCGTCAGAAGTAGCCTTCCTGCTTCTTTTTCTCCATGCTCGCTGCTGCGTCATGATCGATCGCGCGGCCCTGGCGCTCGCTGGTCGTCGTCAGCAGCATTTCCTGGATGATTTCGGGCAGGCTCGCCGCCTCGCTCTCCACTGCGCCGGTCAGCGGGTAGCAGCCCAGCGTGCGGAAGCGGATTTTCTTCATCACCGGCACCTGGCCCTCGGGGATGCGCATGCGGTCGTCATCCACCATGATCGTCATGTTGTTGTACTGCACCACCGGGCGCTCGGCGGAAAAATACAGCGGCACGATCGGGATATTTTCCAGGTGGATGTACTGCCAGATGTCCAGCTCGGTCCAGTTGCTCAGCGGGAACACGCGGATGCTCTCGCCGCGCGCCTTGCGGGCGTTGTACAGCTGCCAGAGTTCCGGCCGCTGCTTCTTCGGGTCCCACCGGTGCTGCGCCGAGCGGAACGAGAAGATGCGCTCCTTGCTGCGGCTCTTCTCCTCGTCGCGGCGCGCACCGCCGAACGCCACGTCGAAGCCGTGGTGGTCCAGCGCGGCCTTCAGCGCCTCGGTCTTCATGATGTCGGTGTAGGCCGCATGATCGAACGGGTTGATGCCCCGCGCCACGCCGTCCTTGTTGATCCACTCGTGCAGCGTCAGGCCCAATTTGGCCACCTGTTCGTCGCGGAAGGCGATCATGCCCCCGAACTTCCAGGTTGTATTGACGTGCAGCAGCGGAAATGGCGGCTTGCCGGGCGCAAACGCCTTCATCGCCAGATGCAGCATCACCGCGCTGTCCTTGCCGACCGAATACAGCATCACCGGCCGTTCGGCTTCGGCCGCCACCTCGCGCATGATGTGGATGGCCTCGGCCTCCAGGCGCTGCAGATGGGTCAGGTCCGGGGCGGTCACGGCGGGATCGGCGTTGAGCATTCTGGTCTCCCATAGATCGGGCCGCAGGCGATGGCGCGGGATGCCGGTCACCTCCTCGATACGCAGCACGAGCTCGGCCGGGATTTCGCGGTCGCCGCTTACCCATTGGCTCACGGCGCCCTCGCTGCGCCCCACCGCCTCGGCAATCTCGCGTTGCCGCTTCCCACTCGCCCGAAAAAGCTGCTTCAAATCTGGCACAACCCGGATTTAGCAAAACTAAAGACTGGTTTGCAACCTGTTTCGCGGCCCTCCTCACCAGGGTTTCACTTACAAAAACGGCGGGACGTGCCTAAGTAAGCGTCCTGCGCGGCCGATCGTCCGCCCTCTCACCGCCCCCACAATGCAAGGTGTCCTTGATGACAGACGAGACCGCGCCCGCCGACGACATCAACACCGACCGTTTCGCCGCCAAGCTGCAGCAGGATGTGCGCTCCTGGTCGGCCCGGGACGCCGATGCCACGGACCGCGCGGCCGATGCCACGCTGGCCGCCGCCGCCAAGGCGGCAAAGGCCGCCACCGCCCGCAAGCGCGTCAAGGCGGCGCCGAAGGTCGCCGAGCCGGTCGAGAGCACCAAAGGCCGGCCGTTCTCGATGAGCTACGAGGGCGTCAGCAACGCGCAGTATCTGGCCGGCCGCATCGCCCGCGGCGCCCGCTGAGGGTGATCCAGCGCCCCTGCGTTAACGCCGCCCGAACGGCCATTCAGGCCGCCCCATGAGCTACGAAACCATCGCGGTGCGCCTGCCCACCGTGGGCAGCAAGCGCGTCTGCGTCTCCTGCGCCACCCGCTTCTACGATCTGATGCGCACGCCGCCGGTCTGCCCGAAATGCGGAACCGAACAGCCGCCGGAAGCGCCGCGCGCGCCGTCGATCCGCCGCGCGCCCACACGCCATCGCATGATGAAAGCGCCGGCCCCCGCCGCCCGCGATGCGGATGACGATGCCGCACCGGTGCTCGATACCGACGAGGATGACGCCGATGCCGACGACGAGGAGGCCGACGCCGTCGAGGATGAGGCAGACGAGGAGCCGGATGCCGAGGCCGGGCTGGACGAGCCGCCGGAACACTGACGCGCTCGCCGAGCCGGCGGAGCCGCCGCGCGCATGAGCAGCACTGCCCAGCGCGCCGCTTCCGACCCGCACGCCTCGGCCTTCGTCGCCGCCCATGCCGGCACCGGCAAGACCAAGCTGCTGATCGACCGCCTGCTGCGCCTGATGCTGTCGGAGGCCGATCCGGCCCGCATCCTGTGCCTCACCTACACCAAGGCGGCGGCCGCCGAGATGGCGATCCGCCTGCAAACGCGGCTGGGCGGCTGGGTGGCGATGCCCGATGCCGACCTGGCCGCCGCGCTGCGCGATCTCGATATGCCTGCCGGGCCGGCCGATCTGCACGCGGCGCGCGCCCTGTTCGCCCGCGTGCTCGATCTGCCGGGCGGCATGCGCATCGGCACCATCCACGCATTCTGCCAGTCGCTGCTGAAGCGCTTTCCGCTGGAAGCGCATATCTCGCCGCATTTCCAGCTGGTCGAGGCGGCCGATGCCCGGGCCGATCTGCAGCAGGCGCGCGAGGCCGCCCTGCCGGAAAGCGACCCCGCCAGCCTGGCCGTGCTGGCGGGGCTGGTGACCGCCGATGGCTTTGCCGCCATTGTCGAGCAGCTGGAAGCCCGCCGCCAGCGCCTGGCGCCGGCGCTGGCCCTGCCACCGGCAGCCTTGCGCGCCGCCCTCGGCCGGGCAGCCGGTGCCGTGCATGCCGACCGCGAGGCCGCTTTGGCCGCGGCCGTCAGCTGGCCGGATGCGGCACCGCTGCGCGCCGAACTGGAGCTGGCCGCGCGCCACGGCAGCGACGGCGTGCGCACCAAGACGGCCGAAATGCTCGCCTGGCTGGCGATGCCGCCCGATCTGCGTGCCGAACATTGGGCCAGCTGGACCTGCCATTTCTATAAGAAGGACGGCAAACCCTCGGCGCTCAGCGGCTTCTGCAACGCCAGGCTGGCCGCGCAATATCCCAGCATCATCCCGGCCTGCGCCGCCGAACAGGCGCGGGTGGAGGCGATGCAGGACAGCCTGCGCGCCCTGCGGCTGGCGGAGGCCAGCGCCGCCCTGCTCGGTGTGGCTGCGCCCATCCTGGCCCGCTACGCCGGCGCCAAGGATCGCCGCGCGCTGCTCGACTACGACGACCTGATCGGCCGCACCACGAACCTGCTGGCGGATCAAGGCGCCGCCTGGGTGCTGTTCAAGCTGGATGGCGGGCTGGACCATTTGCTGCTCGACGAGGTGCAGGACACCGCACCGGCGCAGTGGGACATCGCCGACCGGCTGACCGGCGACTTCTTCACCGGCGAGGGCGCACGCACGCAGGCCGGGGCCGGCCACAACGCCGCCCTGGCCCGCACGATCTTCGCCGTGGGTGACCGCAAGCAGTCGATCTACTCCTTCCAGGGCGCCGACCCGGAGGAGTTCGACCGCTGGCGGGGCATCTACGGCACCCGCGTCAGCCAGGCCGGCCTGGCGTGGCGGCCGGCGGTGCTGGATGTCTCGTTCCGCTCCACGCCGCCGGTCCTCGCTCTGGTCGATGCCGTGGCGGCCGTGCTGGGGCCGGAGGGCGGCGTGGTGGCGCCGGGCGAGACGCTGGTCCATCGGCCGCACCGCGCCGGCCAGCCGGGCCGCGTGGAGCTGTGGCCGATGACGCCGCGGCCGGAACCCGCAGCGCACGCGCCCTGGACCATCCCGCACACCAACCAGCCGCAGCATTCGGCGCCGCAGACGCTCGTCAATCACCTGGCGCGCTGGATCGCCGCCGAGGTCGCCTCCGGTGCCGTGCGCCCCGGCGAGATCCTGATCCTGGTGCGCCGGCGCGGCGATTTCGACCGTGCGCTGGTACGGGCGCTGAAGGCCGGCGGCGTGCCGGTGGCCGGGCTGGACCGCATGGTGCTGACCGACCAGGCCGCGGTGCAGGATCTGATGGCGCTCTGCCACGCTTTGCTGCTGCCGGGCGATGATCTGACGCTGGCCGAAATGCTCGTCAGCCCGCTGGGCGGCCTGTCGGATGACAGCCTGATGCAGCTCGCCGCCACGCGGCAGGGTTCGTTGTGGGATGCGCTGCGCAGCCGCGCCGCCGAACGGCCCGATTGGGCGGCGGCAAGCGCCTTTTTCAGCGCCCTGCTCAGCCGGGTGGATTACGCGCCGCCTTACGCGCTGCTGTCCGAAGCGCTGGGCCCGCTCGGCGGCCGCGCCCGGCTGTTCGCCCGGCTCGGCCCGGAAGCCGCCGAGCCGGTGGACGAGATGCTGGCCGCCGCTCTGCTCTACGCGGGCGCCCACCCGCCCTCGCTGCAGGGCTTCCTGCACTGGCTGGCGCAATCGGCGGCCGAAGTGAAGCGCGAGGCCGAGGCGGCCGGTGACGCCGTGCGGATCATGACGGTGCATGGCGCCAAGGGGCTCGAATCACGGCTGGTGATCCTGCCCGACACCACGGCCCTGCCGCCCGACGACCGGGGCCTGTGCTGGGCCACCGACCCCGGCACCGGCGTGGACCTGCCGCTGTGGCAACCCAACAAGGAGCTGCGCTGCCACGCCGTCGAGCGCATCCGGCAGGCCGGCGCCGCCGCGCGGGCGCGCGAATACAACCGGCTGCTCTACGTGGCGCTCACCCGGGCGCGTGACCGCCTGCTCGTCTGCGGCTGGCAGCCGCTGCATGCGCAGGCCGGCTGCTGGTACGACGTGGTTGCCGAGGCGCTGCGCGGGCTGGGCGCGGCTTCTATCCCGTTCGCCCCCTGGCCAGGGGCCGCGCTCGCCATCGAGGCCGCCGGCCCGCCCGGCACGCAAGCGGCCGGGCACCACCGTCCTGCGCCCGGCCCGCAGCCCATGCCGGATTGGGCTGGCAGCGCGCCGGCATGGCGGCCGATCGCGCTGGCGGCCGAACCGGCGCTGCCCGCCAGGCTGGCGCCGAGCCGGCCCGAAGGGGTGGAGCTGGGGCCGGTGCCGCCTGCCCGCTCGCCGCTGGCATCGGCCGCGCAGCAGGGCCGGTTCAATCGCGGCCTGGCGATCCACGCGCTGCTGCAGCATCTGCCGGAATTGCCCGTAGAAGAATGGGATGCCGCCGCCCTGGCCTACGCGGCTGCGGCCGGGCATGGCGGCGGGCCGGCCGCGCTGGCCGCCGAGGCGCTCGCCGTCCTGCGCCTGCCTTCGATCACCGCCCTGTTCGGCCCCGGCAGCCGGCCGGAACAGCCGCTTTCCGGCATCGTGGGTGGCCGCATCGTCAGCGGCCAGGTGGACCGGCTGGCCGTCACCCCCGAGCGCATCTGGGTCGCCGACTACAAGACCAGCCGCGCGGCACCGGCCAGCCCGGCAGAGGTGCCGGTGTTCTACCTGCGCCAGATGGCCGCCTACCGCGCCGTGCTGGCCCAGCTCTATCCCGGCCGCCCGATCACCTGCCTGCTGATCTGGACCGAGGAGCCTTCGGTGATGGAGCTGCCCGCCGACCTGCTCGCCGCGCATACCGGCGCCGCCCCTGCGGCCGGCGCTTGATCCGGCCACGCCGTTCGACCAGATGCATCATACCGGACGCCAGGAGACGCCAATGACCAGTGCCAACACCCACGCCACCACCGACGACACCTTCGAGGCCGACGTGCTCAAGGCATCCGGCCCGGTGCTGGTCGATTTCTGGGCGGAGTGGTGCGGCCCCTGCAAGATGATCGCCCCGGCGCTCGAAGAGATCGGCGCCGAATATGCCGGCCGCATGCGGGTGGTGAAGGTGAATATCGACGAAAACCCGCAGACGCCCAACAGCTACGGCGTGCGCGGCATTCCCATGCTGATCATGTTCAAGGACGGCAAGCCCGCGGCCACCAAGGTAGGCGCTGCGCCGAAGAGCGCGCTCAAGGAATGGGTGGCGTCCAGCCTGTAAGGCCCGGCTGCGGCGGCGCAGCCCGGGAGGTTGCGCCTGAGCCGCGCCCGCGGCAGACATCGCGGCAGATGGATCGGGGATGAGGATGATGGCTGACACGATACAGCAGCGGCCGGCAGCGCCCAGCACGGAAGACGGGTTCCTGGCCGATCGGCTGAGTTTCTGGGCCACGGCCACCAGGTTCGCCACGCGTTTCGTGGTGGGACTGGTGATCCTGCTGGTCCTGATGTGGTACTTCCTGGTCTGAGGATCGCCTCAGCCAGGGGTGCGACACCCGGCCGCCCGGCGCGTCGGCCTGGCGGCCCGTCAGGCAGCGAGGCCGCGGGCCGGCGTCTCCGTGCCAGCCCGCTGCAGGAACCGCTTAGTGCTGGTCGGCGGCGTGGGTCACGTCCTTGCCGGCGTTCGACACGTCCTGGCCGGCGCCGGCGACGGTGTGGCACGCGCTGAGCATCGTGGCCGTGCCAAGCAGCAGGGCGGCGGCGAAGGCGGCGGTGAGCATACGCGACATGGTAGGTTCTCCTCGATGTGCCGGACCCGCGTCCAGACAGGTTCACACAACGAAACGGACGCCCGGCAGTTCACGCCGGCCGCGAGCGGGTGCAATTAAGCCCGCAGCCCTTGCAACCCGGCCACAACCAGCCCCAGCAGCAACAGGGCGAAAGCCACGGCGGTCGCCACGAAAAGCACCGCCATGCGCACCAGCGTGCCGGCCACGCCCAGGCCATAGACGCCGCGCAGATGTGCGAACAGATGCACCGGGGCTGCCACCAGCGGCCAGGGCGCGCGCACCAGGATGGCCAGGCTGATCAGCAGGCCCTGGAACGCCAGCGAGTGCATCGAGAACACCAGGTGATCGAACAGCACCACGCCGCGCCGTGCCACGAAGATCAGCGACAGGATCAGCGCCGAGATCGGCAGCATGAAGAAGGCGAACGTCTCCGCCCGGTCGCGCATGGCCGTTCCCAGATCGTCAGGGTGCACGATGGCGCGGCTCACATGCCCCCGCAGCCATGTGGTCGCCGCGGCGTTCCAGGCTGCCGGCAGGCCCAGATCCACCTTCGCCTGGTTGATCTCGGCCTGCACGTCGGCCGGCGGGTTTTCGAGATGCAGCAGCGAGACGCCGCGCGTCGCCCAGTTGCCGATCAGGAACAGGATCAGCAGCGCCACCAGGAACAGCCGCAGCGGCGGCATCTGCGACGCCCGCCGGCCGGCCAGGTACTCGCGCGTCAGCCGGGCGGGGTTGCTGACCAGGCGCCGCAGCGTGCGCCACAACCTACCGTCGGCGTGGAAGAAATCCTCGGCCGCCTCGGCGCCCAGATGCCAGGCGTTGCGATGGAAATCGTGCGCCGCCTGGCCGCAGG
This sequence comes from uncultured Alphaproteobacteria bacterium, assembly GCA_963751795.1. Taxonomy (GTDB): domain Bacteria; phylum Pseudomonadota; class Alphaproteobacteria; order Acetobacterales; family Acetobacteraceae; genus BOG-908. Next base: position 702,098 of record CAVVVI010000002.1, on the reverse strand, counting down.
CGAAGCACCAGCGTCCTTGCAGCACGGCGCCGCAATTGTAGCAGGGGGTTCCGGGCGGGAAATCGTGGCGCAAGACGGCGTCCTGTTCGGCGGCAGGCAGGCAGGGCTGCACGCGGGCCGCGGGTCGGCGCGCGTCGCCCTGGTTATTCTACCGAAAGGAACCGGCTGCGTCGATGCGGCCGCGCCAAGCGCGCCGCCCGGCCCGCGGGCGCTCAGTCGAGCAGCAGGATTTCCACGCGCCGGCTTTCCACACCCGGATCGTTGCCGGTCTGGCCACGCCCCTGCCGGGTGATCCGCCCCGGCGCCACGCCGTCGGCCACCAGCCGGTCGGCCACGCTCTGCGCCCGCTGCCGCGACAGCACCAGGTCGTCCGGGCGGCTGCCCGCGCTGTCGGTCCAGCCGCGCACCAGCACGCGCCGGCCCGGCGCCGCGTTCGCCGCCACCGCGGCCTGGGCGATCACGTTGCCACCCTCGGATTCCACCGCCGCGGAGCGTTCGGTGAAGAACACGATGTAGGATGGCGTGCTGCTGCGCGGGCCGATCAGAGCGCAGGATGCCAAGGCGAGCAGCAGGGCGGCGGTCAGGATGTGGCGCATGGTGTCTCCTTGGCGTGGCGACGTCGTTTCGGCAAGCCTGCGCGCATCGTTGCGCGCCGGCCGCGGCCTAGCGGCGGGCCTTGCGCGCGGCGTAGCGGGCGTCGCGCGCGGCCTGCTGCTCGGCCTTTTTCTGCAGGTCGCGCGCGGCCTGCTCGGCGGCCATGCGCGCCTCTTCGACGGCGCGCGCCTGCGCCTCGATGTCGCGCTGCGCCTGCTCGGCGGCCAGGCGGGCTGCCTCGGCCTCCTTGGCGGCGCGGCGCTCGGCGGCGCGCACCTCGCGCGCCTCGGCAATCGCCTGCCGCTCGGCGGCACGCGCCAGCACGGCCGGATCGTCGGGCGCCGGCTTCGCCTTGAATTTCTCGAGCAGCGCCTGCTTGGCCTTGGCCGAGGCGCTCTGCCGCTCGTTGAAGAGGTTATCCTTGAAGGCACCCATCGTCGTTGGCTGGTCCTGTCCTGTTCGGGGCGCTGCATATCACGCCCGTCGGGACAGGCCCATGCGTTCTGGCAACATCGCGCGCGGACCAGAGTTGCGATGCTGGCGCCCCCGGGCCCGCCGCAGTAAGTAGCGTCGCCGCCGGCTGCGGCGCGCATTCCGGGGGACGCCGATGCACTACGATCTGCTGATCCGCGGCGGCACGGTGGTCACACCCTGGGGCGAGCGCATGACCGATCTCGGCGCCGCCGATGGCCGCATCGCCACGCTGGCGGCAGCACCCGGCGACACTGCCGAGACCGTGCTGCGGGCGCGCGGCCTGCACGTGCTGCCCGGGCTGATCGACCCGCACGTGCATCTGCGCGACCCCGGCGACGCCAGCGTGGAGAGCATTCCCACCGGCACCCGCGCCGCCGTGCTGGGCGGCATCGCCACCGTGTTCGACATGCCCAACACCAGCCCAGCCATCACCACTGCCGAAACGCTCGCCTGGAAGCAGGCCACCGTGCCCCAGCGCAGCTGGTGCGATTTCGGCATCTATGTCGGCGCCACCCGTGCCAACACGCCGGAACTGGCCACGCTGGAACGCGGCGCCGGCGTATGCGCCATCAAGCTGTTCGCCGGCAGCTCCACCGGCGACCTGATGATCGAGGATGATGCCGGCATCGAGGCGGTGATGCGCGCCGGCACCCGCCGCATCGCTTTCCATTCGGAGGACGAGTACCGCCTGCAGGCCCGCCGCGCCCTGTTCGCCACCGGCGCGCCGTATCGCACGCATATGGAATGGCGCGATCCGGAATGCGCGGCCTTGGGCACGCGGCGCATCCTGGCGCTGGCGCGCAAGACCGGCCGGCCGGCGCATATCGTGCACGTATCCACCGCCGAGGAATTCGCGTTCCTGCGCGGCCATCGCGACCTGGCCACCGCGGAAATCCTGGTCAACCACCTGACGCAAATCGGCCCCGAATGCTACGACCAGCTGGGCGCCTATGCGGTGATGAACCCGCCGATCCGCACGCGGCACCATTACGATGCCGCATGGGAGGCCGTGCGCGACGGCAGCGTGGACACGATCGGCTCGGACCACGCGCCGCACAGCCACGCCGCCAAGGCGCGCCCCTGGCCAGAGACGGCGGCGGGGCTGACCGGCGTGCAGACCGCCGTGCCGATCATGCTGGACCACGTCAATGCCGGCCGCCTCAGCCTGGCCCGGCTGGTCGATCTGATGGCCGCCGGCCCCGCGCGGGTGTACGGCGCGGTCACCAAGGGCCGCATCGCCGCCGGCTACGACGCCGATTTCACCCTGGTGGACATGGCGCACGCGCGCACTATCGAGAACGACTGGATCGCCACGCCGGCGGGCTGGACACCGTTCGCCGGCAAGCGCGTGACGGGCTGGCCGGTGGCCACCGTAGTGCGCGGGCAGGTGGTGATGCGCGACGACACCGTGCTCGGCGCGCCCATCGGGCAGCTGGTGGCGTTCCACTGAAGCGGCCCGAGCCGTCAAAAAACCGCCGCCCGCCCGGCATCGTGCTAGAGCGGGCCCAACCCTGGAGCATCGCATGGCCGCCCTGAACATTCCGCCGCTTGCCGGCAAGATCGCCATCGTGACGGGGGCCACCAGCGGCATCGGCTACGAGGCCGCGCTGCAATTGGCGGCGCACGGCGCCGAGGTGACCATGGCGGTGCGCGACACCGCCCGCGGCGAAGCCTGCGCCGCACGCATCCGCAGCGCCCATCCGGACGCACGCCTCACGGTGGGCGCGGTCGATCTGGCCAGTCTCGCTTCCGTGCGCGAGTTCGCCGGGCGTAGCGCCGAGACGCTGCCGCGCATCGACATCCTGATCAACAATGCCGGGCTGGGCCTGCAATCGCAGCGCGCGGTCAGCGTGGACGGCTACGAGCGCCAGTTCGCCACCAACCATCTGGGCGCCTTCGCGCTGACCGGCCTGCTGATCCCCACGCTGCTGCGCGCCAAACAGCCCCGCGTGGTCGCCATCGCCAGCATCGCGCACCGCCGCGGCAGGATGAATTTCGACGATCTGCAGACCGAGCGGCCGTACAATGGCCGCGTCGCCTACGGGCAGAGCAAGCTGGCCAACCTGATGTTCGCGCTCGAGCTGGACCGCCGCGCCCGCCTGGCCGGCGGCCACCTGATCAGTGTTGCGGCCCATCCCGGCGTGGCCACCACCGGCTTCATCGCGGCCACGCAGATGCCGGGCCCGCTGGCGCGCGCGGCCAATCTCGTCATCGGCGTGCTGGGCCAGGATGCGGTGCGCGGCGCGCGGCCCGGGCTGTACGCGGCCACCATGCCGGACGTGGTCAGCGGCCAGTATTGGGGCCCTGACGGCCTGCTCGAAGTGCGCGGCGAGCCGGCGCTGGCGCAGATCTCGCCCCATGCACAGGACCGCGCGGCGTGGCTGCGGCTGTGGGAGGCGTCCGAACAGCTGACCGGCGTCGTCTTCCCACCGCTGGCCTGACGCCGCTTCCGCTTTTCACCCACGCCACCCCTGAACGGAGCAATCGGCGCATGGCCGAAATCGAAGACCGCCTGGCCCCCAAAGACGGCCTGAACAACTACAATCTGGTGCTCGCGCGCATGGACCTGCCCACCCATGGCGGCGCGCAGTTCACCTTCGCCGTCACCAACTCCATGCTGCCGGTAGCCGAACTGGTGGTCAGCGTGCCCAATGCCGGCCAGAGCCTGGACCGCATGACCGTCGAGGCACATGACGCGATGATCGACATCCTGCGCCAGCTGACGTTCCGCACGGAAAAGGCGCGGCTCAATCACGAGCGCAACGCCAAGCCGCCGGCACCGCGTGCCGAGGCGCCGGATGATGGCTTCCTGATGGACCGCCGCGCGCGCCAGGACCGCCGCGGCTTCGATGCCGATCCGTTCGCCGCCGAGGCGAGCGAGGAGCTGCTCTAGCCCGCCCGCTCAGTCGCGCAGCAAGGCGAGCAGTTCGGGCGGCAGCGGCTCGGCCAGCGTCGGGTCGTAGCGCGCGGCCAGATCGGCGGCGATCCAGATGTCCACCGGCCGCCATTGCGCACTGTCCCGGGCCTGTTCCATCGCGCGCCTGCTGTCTTCCCTGCCGACCATACACCCTCAATGCCCCGCTGCCGGGGCAAGTTCCTGCGCCACGTGATAGCGTGGCCGGCGTGGCACAGTCTGGCGCGCGAAGATGAAGCAAGGGCGAACGCGTCACAGGCGTACGCCCGGCCGTCACTCAGGCGCCGCCGCCGTCGGTCAGGCCGGCGAGCACCTGCCTGGCGCTGGCCCCGCCCTCCCGCAGCGCACGCAGCGTGGCGGCGCCGTCGCGCTTGGCCAGCCGGCGCCCGGCCGCGTCGGTCAGCAGCCTGTGGAAGGCGTAGCGCGGCACGGGCCAGCCCATCAGATGCTGCAGCAGGCGGTGCAGGTGCGTGGCTTCGCGCAGATCCCCCGCACGCGTCACCAAGGTCACGCCCTGCGCCGCGTCGTCATAGGTCGCGCACAAATGATAGCTGGCCGGCAGCCCCCGCCGTGCCAGCACGACATCGCCGAAGCGTGCCGGCTGCGCCACGACGCTGCCCAGCGCCTCGTCCTCAAACGCCAGCGCGGGGCAGCCGGCCAGTGCGGCCGACATGTCCAGCCGCAGCACGTGCGGCGCGCCCTGTGCGAGCAGGCTGTCCCGTGTGGCGGCGGGCAGGGCGCGGCAGGTGCCCGGGTAGAGCGGCGCGTGATCGGGCCCGTGCGGCGCGCCGGCCGCACCGGCCGCCTCGCGGGCCACCGTCGCCCGGCTGCAGAAGCAGGGGTAGGTCAAGCCGCGCGCCGCCAGCCCGTCCAGCGCTGCGGCATACAGCGCCAGCCGGCCGGACTGCACCAGTACTTCGCCATCCCAGTCGAGCCCCAGCCAGCGCAGATCCGCCTCGATGGCGGCGGCATAGCCCGGCCGGCAGCGCTCGGGGTCGATATCCTCGATGCGCAGCAGGAAGCGCCCGCCTGCCTGCCGCGCCCGCCGCCAGGCCGTGTGCGCCGCCAGCGCGTGGCCGCGATGCAGCAGCCCGGTCGGGCTGGGCGCGAAGCGGGTGACCACGACGCCGGGGCTCAGCACCGGCCCGCCGCCATGACAGAGCGATGAACACGCATCCGGCACCGCCCGCCTTGCCTTGCGACACGGCGCACCCCTGGTTCATAACCAACGCGATCTCGGCGGCGCACCCTCACCTGCGACTCGTCTTCCAGCCGCAGGCCCCCATGTGCACCTCCCAGCAAGGAGCGCATTTTGCCGGACGGCGGCCTGCACTATCCATCCCTGGTCCTCAACGCGGATTTCCGTCCGCTCTCCTATTTCCCCCTGTCAGTCTGGTCCTGGCAGGATGCGGTCAAGGCCGTGTTCCTCGATCGCGTGTCGGTGCTGTCGGAATACGATTTCGAGGTGCATTCGCCCAGCCAAGCCTTCCGCCTACCCAGCGTGATCGCGCTGAAGGATTACATCCCGAGCGCCCGCAAGCCGGCCTTCACCCGCTTCAACGTGTTCCTGCGCGATGCCTTCAGCTGCCAATATTGCGGCGAGCGGTTCCCCACGCACGATCTCACCTTCGACCACGTGATCCCGCGCAGCCGCGGCGGCCGCACCACCTGGGAAAACGTCGTTACCGCCTGCGCCTGCTGCAACCTGCGCAAGGGCAGCAAGCTGCCGCGGGAATGCCAGATGCATCCGCGGCTGACGCCGTGCCAGCCTTCCACGTGGGAGCTGCAGGATAATGGCCGGGCCTTTCCGCCCAACTACCTGCACGCCAGCTGGCGCGACTACCTGTACTGGGATGCCGAACTCGAGAGCTGACACAGTCCCCGGCCGCCCGGCCTCGGCCGCGCCGGCCGCCGCGTGGCGCTTCGGCCACCGCACGCCGCCAATCGGGCCGAACCCTGATCAGGACTGTTAAAAACCGTGACCGGCGGCCGATCCGGCTGGTCAGCACCCGGCCGCTCCTGTAGCGTTTCGGTCGTGCCACGCGCCGGCTTCCGGCACCGCATAGCCAAGCGCCGCCTGCCCTCCCCGAAAGCTATGCCACCCATGAACAGAACGACCCAGGGCCGGGCCGGCATCGTGCCCACACGACAGGCAGGCCCGCGCGGCGCAGCCGGCCAGGCCACCCCGACCGCAAGCGCGCGGCGTCGTTGAGGCGCTGATGTCGATGCCCGCGCTTTCCGACGTGGCCGAACCTGCGCAGGCGCCCGGCAAGCGGCCGATCGCCGTTATCGGGGCAAGCTTTTCCGGCACCATCGCCGCCCTGCAGCTGCTGCGCCGCCTGCCGGCCGACCAGCCCGTGCTGCTGTGCGAGCGGGGTGCCGCCTCCGCCGGCGACAACGACCGCCTGCTGAACGTGCGCGCTTCCAACATGAGCGCGGTGGCCGACGAGCCGATGCATTTTCACGCCTGGCTGCAGCGGCGCACACCCGAGGCAGGCAGCCTGCCCGGCCTGCACAAAACCCCGGCCGGCCTGTTCGCTACGCGCGGCCTCTACGGCGAATACCTGCGCTCGCTGCTGGATTACGCGATGCGCGAGACGGCCGACCACGCCCAGCTCCGCCTGCTGCAGGACGACGTGCTGGACGTGGTTTCCGCCGAGCATGGCGATTACGAGCTGGTGTGCGCCGGCGGGCAGCGCGTGGCGGTTGCCGGGGTGGTGCTGGCGCTGGGCAGCCTGCCGCCGGAGGAAAGCCAGGACCCGGCGATCTGCCGCAACGCCTGGGGCGAGAAAGCGTGGCGCAGGCTGCACCCGGACCGCCCGGTGCTGGTGGTGGGCAGCGGGCTCACCATGGCGGACGTGGCCGTCGCCCTGCATCAGCGCGGCTTTGCCGGCGGCATCATCGCCCTTTCGCGCGGCGGCCTGGTGCCCGCCCGCCACGCGCCGGTGCCGATCCCCTGGCCCACGCCGCATTTCACCATGGCCGAGGAAACCTCGCTGCAGCTGCTGATGGCGCGCCTGCGCGACGAGGTTTATGCCGCTGCCGAAGCCGGCGTGGATTGGCGCGCCGTGATCGACAGCATGCGCCCGGTCACCAGCAGCCTTTGGAGCCGCCTGCCGCTGCCCGAACGCCAGCGCTTCCTGCGCCACGCCCGCCATGTGTGGGACGTGCACCGTCACCGCCTGGCCCCGCCCCACGCCGAGCTGCTCACCCGCCTGCAGGCGCAAGGCGACCTGCGCGTCGTCAGCGGCCGTATCGATGCCATGGAGAGCACGCCCGACGGCGTGCGCGTGCGCTACACGCCGCCACGGGCCGCTGACGGCGAGGCCACGCTGGAGGTGCAGCGCGTGATCATGGCCTCTGGCGTGGAACCGCTGGCCCGCACGCAGGATCCGCTGGTCCAGCGCCTGCTCGATCGCGGCCTGGTGCGGGTGGACGCGCAAGGGCTGGGGCTGGACGTGACCGAGGGCCTGAACGTGATACGCGCCGATGGCAGCGTGGCCGAACGCATCTGGGCGCTGGGCGCAATCGTGCGCGGCGTGTTCTGGGAGTGCGTGGCGGTGCCCGACATCCGCGTGCAGGCCGGCCACGCCGCGGTCGGCGTGGTGGCGCGCCTGCGCGAGGATGCCCCGCGCTGGAGCTTCATCATCTAGGCTGCGCGCTGCCGGTCGTCCGGTCCCATCCGCCGCGCCAACTCGCAAAGGCTACCCGTCTTGTCCGCGCCACCCCCGCATCTCGTCTGCTTCGGCAACTGCCAGGTGCATGCGATCGGACACATCCTGCGCCGCTTCGTGGCCCCGCATATCCCGTTCACGCTGGATTGCATCGATGCCTACAAGGCCGCACCGGCAGTCGCCGCGCAGGGGCTGGCGCGGGCCACCATCGTGGTGGCGCAGCGCAGTGCCTGGGCCGCGCCACTCGACCTGAGCGGGGTGCCGGCCACTGCCCGCGTGCATGTGATACCGATGGTGAGCGGCGCGTTTCTCTGGCCCAAGCACGGTGGCAGCCACCCGCTGCGGGCATCGCCCGGCCGCGGCGACCCGCCCTACACGCCCAACTACAACGACCGCTTCCTCGCCCAGCTCATCACCCGCGATGTCAGCCCCGCCGATGCGCTGGAGCAATACCGCCACTACGATCTGGCGCGGCGGGCCCATGTCCAGCGCCTCTACGAACTCTCGATGGAGAGCCAGCAGCAGATCGACGCCGAGACCGGCTATGGCTGCACCGCCATAATCGAGGACCATCTGGCGAGCGAGCCGCTCTTCGTCTCGCCCTACCATTTCGGCATCCGCCTGGCCCGCCACATCGCCGGCGAGCTGATCCGCCGCATCGGCTGGCCGTCGCTCTATGCCGAGCGCGTGGAAACCTATCTGAACGCGGTGCCGCTCGTGGCCCGCGACCCGCCGATCCACCCGACGGTCGCCGCGCATTTCCGCCTGGGCTGGGTTCAGCCGGAGACGCTGTATCCGTTCCTGTTCGAGGGCGGCTACACCTTCGACGAATACGTGCTGCGCTTCATGCAGGCGCTATGGAGCCCGGCCCTGCAGGAGGGCGTGCTGGACGCCAGGGCAGGCAGGCCGGAAGCGCGCAGCAAGCTGGAGCAGGGGATCATCGAGGCGCCGCGCACTGCCGTGGGCCGGCAGGAGCTCTCCCAGGTGCTGGAGCGCGCCGGCGACCACGAGGGTGCATTGCTGCTGCAGCGCCAGGCCGTCGAACACGACCCCAAACCGGCCCTGCTGCATCGCCTGGGCCGCCTGCTGCGGCAACGGGGTGACCTGGAGAGCGCTGCGGCCACGCTGCGCCGGGCCGCCGCGGCCGACGGCTCGAGCGCCCCGATCTGGGCCAGCCTGCGCGATACGCTCAAGCAGCTGGGCGCGCACGCGGCGGCGGCGGAAGCCCAGCAGCGTTTCGCGGAGTTCCGCGCCGGCGGCTGAAGCCTGGCCGGCCCCGCGCTCAGCCGAGCACGCGTCCGCGGATCGACAGCCCATCCTGCGCAGCCAGCTTGGCCGTCACCGCCTCGTACACCACCAGATCCTCGGCAATCTTCTCCTCGATCAGCGCACAGTCGGCGGCGCTGGCCGTCTCGGGCGTGAACAGCGGCCGCGAGGGGTTGATCCGCCGCTGCGGCTCGAAGCCGAATTTCTGCCGCCGCCAGGCGGAGTAGCGGGCCATGTCGGTCACTTCGATGTCGGTCGCCACCATGGCATCCAGCGCCGAGGCCGCCGTGCCCTTGCCCAGGAAGTTGCAGATCAGGTTGGGCGGCCGCGCCCGCAGCAGCTTGCCGCCCAGTTCGGCGAGGTAGGCGGCCGAGGGTGCGGGGTCGAGCCTGTCCATGCCGATCTCGGCCAGCCAGCCGCGCACGTCGGTGCGCCGGGCGTCGGGGAACTCCACGAAGCGGGTCAGGATGAACGACACATAGGAGTAGATCATGTCGCGCGGATGGCGCAGCGAGGTGAACACCTCGTCCTCGAAACGGATCAACGCGCGTTCGGTGTACCAGCGCAGCGGCACGTGGCCGGAGATGGCGATGGCGTCCGACAGCGGAATGCCGATGGCCAGCTGCCGCAGCCAGTCGAACAGCGCGGGCTTGGCGGTGATCTCGGGGATGCTGATGTGGTTGTGCAGATAGGGATAGCGCCGGCGCAGCGTCACCAGCAGATCCGAGCCCGCGCATTTGGGCACGTGCACGAACACCAGGCGGCGCTTTTCGGGAAACGCGGCCAGCACGTTCTCACGGATCCTCGCCTGGAACTCGTCGCCCTGCAGCGCCTGGGTGGTGGCGTGGCGGGCGCGGAAATTCTCGCCGTCCACCGCGAGCGCACCGCGCTCCGGGCCGCGGCCCAGCGTGCTGAAATAGATCTGCCGGCGCGTGACGCCATCGAAGTCGATGCGCGCCAGCATCGAGGCGAGCCCTGCCTCGGCCTCATACAGCCCGAACGCCAGCAGCATCTGGCGCAGCGTTCTGGGGGCATCGATAACCTGGTTCATGGCGCCCTGATGCCATCCTTCGCCAGGCGCGTTAAGGGCGCGCCTTGTTGGGGCTGCGGGCGCGGCGTACCGTTGCACTCCCAGCGGCAAGGCCACCCATGCGATGCAGGACCGACACTATGGCGGCTGACACTTCGATCGGGCGGCATCAGCGTGCCGGCGCACGCTAATGCCGCTGTTCGTCCACGCAGACCGCGCCGTGCTCTACGTGCATATTCCCAAGACTGGCGGCACCTCGGTCGAGAGCCTGTTCACGCGCAACGGCTTTAAGGCCGACTACCTCGATACTGGCGGGCCGGGCAGCCTGAACAGACTGCGCCTGTGCCCGCCGCAGCACATGCACGCCGAACCGCTGCAGGCCATCCTGCGCCTCGCGGCCTGCGCCTACGTGTTCGCCACGGTGCGCCACCCGCTGGCGCGCCTCGTCTCGGAGTATCGCATGCGCATGCGCGGGCGTGGGGGCGAGCGCATCCCCCTGCCCGACTGGTTCGACGACGCGCTGCGCCGCTACGGCCGCAACCCGTATGTGTACGAGAACCACCTTCGTCCGCAGGCCGATTTCATCGTGCCGGGATGCGAGGTGTTCCGGCTGGAAGACGGGCTCGGCGACAAGCTGCTGTGCCGCATCGAGGAGCGCGTCGGCACCACCCTGGCGCGCCGCCGCTTCATGACAGCGCAGTACACCGCCGATATCGAGGTGCCGGCCGAGGAGATCGCGGCGGTCCGCCCGCAGGTCGAAGCGTTCTATGCGCGCGATTATGCTGCGTTCTACCCGCCCGCGCCGGCCTGAAGAGCCCCCGCTGCATCGCGGATCTGCTTGAAACGTTCAGCAACATGGCGCTCACATTGCTGCAACAGCCGCGCCCCAATCTTTGCCCAGGCATGATCGCAAGGGAGGTTGTGATGCTGAATTTCAGGCGTTTGGCCTTGGGTGGCGCGCTGGCGGTGGCCGTGGCCGCGCCGGTGCTGACGCCGTCGCCGGCGCAGGCCTGGTGGGCGCATCCCGGCTATGGCTGGCATGGCGGCTGGGGCTGGCACGGCGGCTGGGGTTGGCATGCCGGCTGGGGATGGCGCGGCGGTTGGGGATGGGGCGGCGGCGTGGTGATCGCCCCGCCGGTGGTCGTTGCAGCCCCGCCTGTCTATGCGGCGCCCTACCGCTTCATCCCCGGGCACTACACGCCCTATGGTGCCTGGGTGCCACCGCATTGGGGCTATTACTGAGGGCGGCGCTGGCAGCCGGGCCGGCAACGATGGGGATGAACGCATGCGCCTTCGCCTGAGCCTTGCCGTGTGTATGGCTGCCCTGGCCGCCGCACGGCCGGCGCCGGCCGCCCAGATCTGGTTCGGCGGCCAGGACCCGGTGGTGCGCGAGGACAAGCACCGCACTGCGCCGATGGACTGGATGGACATGTTCGCGCCCAACCCGGCCTGGCCGCGCGCCTATAGCCGGCTGGATGTGTTCAAGATCTCCATGCAGATGGCGCTGCGCGGCAGCGACGACATGCTGCGCACGGTCGCCGCCAGCCTGCGGGCGCATCACGTGGCGCTGGCCATCGAAATGGGCGCGGTGACGGTGAGCGGCGAATGCGGCGGCGGCGAGGGCTACATCGCGCCCAACGCCGCCGACCGCGCCGGCCGCCGGCTGCGGGCGCTGGGTGTGACGCTGGATTACTGGGCGATGGACGAGCCCGTCTGGTTCGGCCACGAGAAAAGCTGGGGCCGCAACACCTGCACTTACCCGATCGGCGAGATCACCAAGCGCGTGGCCGCCAACGTGGCGGTGATGCGGCACTACTTTCCCAACCTGAAGGTGGGCGACATCGAGGTGCTGACCGCCAACCGCATGCCGCCGCGCGTGCTGCTGGGCGACTATGCGGAGTTCGCCCGCGGCTTCGCGCAGCTCACCGGGACGAAGCTGGCCTTCTTCCACGCCGACGTCGCCTGGCAGGGGGGCGGCGACGTGATGCTGGGCCTGTTCGAGCGCACCATGCGCGGCCTGGGCGTGCGCACCGGCTTCATCATTGGCGGCGATGCGCAGGATGGCGACAGCCCCGGCTGGGTCGATCACGGGCTGCAACGCTTCCGCGCGCTGTATGCCGACCCGGCGACCCGCCCCGACGACATCATCGTGCAATCCTGGCAGACGCTGCCCGATCACGATCTGCCGGAGACCGATCCGGGGGCGTTCACCCACATGCTGCTGCAGGCCGAGCAGGTCGCGCGCTGAGGCCGCCGCCGGCGGCTTGCAGCGTCACGGGTCGTCGGGCGTGCCGAACACCGTCGTCAGGCTGACCTGGCCGGTCCCCGGCAGCAGCGGCCGGGGCTGGCTCGCGGCCGGCGCCCAGCCGGTCAGCATGGCCAGCCGCAGCCGCACCGCCATGCGGCCCTCGCGCACCGGCATGCCGGCCAGCGAGGCGGGCAGCAGGTCGCGCGGTAGCGTGCGGCGGTCGCGCAGCGCCGAGGCGTTGGTCTCGCCGGCAGCTCGCAGGTCGCGCGGCAAATCGAACGGGTCGGCGTAGAGCAGTTCCAGCTCGTCGGCATCGGCCACCGGCAGGGCGAAGCCCGCGCGCTGCAGCAAGGCCGCGCAATCGGCCAGCTCGGGGAAGGGCGAGATGCGCGGTGCGGCGCCGCCGCTCAGCATCGCCTCGGCCTGCGTCAGGCAAGCGCGCCAGGCATCCAGCGTGCCCAGCGCCGGCAGGCTAGCCAGCAGCAGCCCGTCCGGGCGCAGCGCCATCCGCAGCTGGATCAGTGCGCCGGGCAGGTCGTTGATCCAGTGCAGCGACAGGTTCGCCACCACCAGGTCGAACGCACCGGGTGCAAACGGGAGCGCGTCGGCCTCGCCGGCCACGGCAGCTTTTTGAGGAACGCCGGCGACCGCGATCCCGCCGGCAACGCCGGCCATGCGGGCGGAGGTATCCAGGCTGACGCAGTCGATACCGCGGGCGCGCAGCAGCGGCGCCACCACGCCGCGGCCACCCACATCGAGCGCCTGGGTGAAGCGGTGCGTGGTGTCGTCCAGACGGTCGAGCAGGCGCTCGGCCACGTCGGCGAGGATCGGCTGGATGCGGCCCACGAGCGGTGCGGCGCGGTCGCGGTGCAGGCGCACGGCACGGCGGTCGAACACGTCCATCATGGCGCGGGCACGCGATCGGGGGTGCCGGGCCGGCCACGCGCTATTTCGCTGCAATTCTGAAGGAAAGCAGGCATTGCCTGCTGCGCGCCCATGCTCACCGCCATCCTCGACACCCTCCTGCCGCCCACCTGCGCCGCGTGCGACCAGCCTGTCGCCGCACCGGGCCAGCTCTGCGCGGCCTGCTTCGGCGGCCTGCATTTCGTCACCGCGCCACTCTGCCACAGCTGCGGCCTGCCGTTCGCGGTGCAAGGCCAGGCCGTCTGCGCCACCTGCACGGCCGCGCCGCCGCCCTGGGGTGCCGCGCGCGCCGCGCTCATGTACGACGCCGCGTCGCAGAAGCTGATCCTGCCTTTCAAGCATGCCGACCGCACCGAGCTGGCGCAGACGCTGGCGCTGCACATGCAGCGGGCCGGCGCCGGGCTGCTGGCAGGGGCCGATCTGCTGGTGCCGGTGCCGCTGCACCGCTGGCGCCTGCTGCACCGGCGCTACAACCAGGCCGCCCTGCTCGCCTGGGCGCTGGCGCGGCGCAGCGGCCGGGCGGCGCTGCCCGATGCGCTCAGCCGTGTCGTCGCCACCCGCTTCCTGCGCGACCGCACGCATGCCCAGCGCGCCGCCCTGCTGCTCGGCGCCATCCGCGTCCGCCCGCATCGTGCCGCCGCCATCGCCGGGCGCCGCATCCTGCTGATCGACGACGTGCTCACCTCGGGTGCGACCGCACGCGCGTGTACGCGGGCCCTCCTTGACGCGGGCGCCGCCAACGTCGACGTGCTGGTGGCCAGCCGGGTTGCAGAACCCGTGCGCCCGATGCCAGGAGCCGACGATGACGACGATTGAGATCTACACGCAGCCCTTCTGCCCCTACTGCGCCCGCGCCTTGGCGCTGCTGACCAAGAAGGGCGTGGCGTTCAAGCAGATCGAGGCACCCGGCGGCTCGGCCGAGCGGGCCGAGGCGCGCAGCCGTTCGGGCGGCCTTACCTCGGTGCCGCAGATCTTCATCGGCGGCACCCATGTGGGCGGCAGCGACGATCTGGCCGCGCTGGACCGTGCCGGCAAGCTGGACGCGATGCTGGCCTGACAGCGGCCCCGCCCGTAGGCTCGGCCCATCCCCTACCGCAGGAAAGCTCGTTGCCCCCCGCCATGATCCACTACGCCCTCCGCTGCGCCGACGGGCATGATTTCGACGGCTGGTTCCGCGGTTCGGCGGCGTTCGATCGGCAGGTCGCCGACGGCCTGCTCGCCTGCCCGTCATGCGCCAGCACGCAGGTGGGCCGCGCCATGATGGCGCCGCGCCTGTCCACCGGCGCGCCGCCGCCCGCGGCCGCCGCACCGGCTCGCCCGGCGCAGGAGCCGCCCGATGGCCCGGCGCGCCTGCCCGCCACAACCCCGCCGCCTGCAATGCCCGACCAGCTGCGCGCCGTGCTGCAGCGCATGCGCCACGAGGTGGAACGGCGCTGCGACTACGTGGGCCCGCGTTTCGCCGAGGCCGCGCGCGCCATGCATGCCGGTAGCCAGCCACCGCGGCCGATCTACGGCGAGACCACGCCCGGCGAGGCCGAGGCGCTCACCGATGAGGGAATCGAGATCGCCAGCATTCCCTGGCTGCCCCGTGCCGATGGCTGAGCGCCGCGGCCCGGCCCGGATCCTGGCCGCCATCGCTTTGGCCGGCCTGGCCTGCGCGGCGCCGGCCCGCGCTGGCTCGCCCGAGGGCTACTGGTTCACCGAGGATCGCGGCGGCATCGTCCAGGTGCACCCCTGCGACGGCGCGCTGTGCGGCACCATCGTCGGTCTGCGTGAATGGCCGGCCAGTGGCCAGCTGCTGGACTGGGACGGCAAGCCGCGCTGCCACTTCACGCTGCTGCGGCAGCTGCGCCTGCAGGATGACGGCCGCTGGCACGGCACCGTCACGAACCCGGAGGATGGCCGCATCTACAGCGCCGAGGTCTGGGTGCCCGAAGACGGCGTGCTTCGCCTGCGCGGCTATGTCGGCCTGCCGCTACTCGGCTCCACCCAGCATTGGCCGGCCGCCCCGGGCGGCGCCAGGCCGGACTGCCACTACCTGCGCTAAGCGGCCCGGCCATGCGGCCGAAGCAGCCCAGGGATACGGTAAGCCGGCTTATCATTTGGTCTGCGGAGCGCATGTTGCACTGCATCAGAGTTGCAGGGGCAGGGTATGATCGACCGCATCGCAAGCTTCTTCGTCGTGCCCTGGACGGCCTTTGTCGCCGCTTTCCTGTACTACGTCGTCCTCACCCTGGTGGCGATCGGGGTCGAGCAGCTGCCCGACGGCCTGATGGTGGCGGCCTATCTGATACCGCCCGCAGCGTATGTCTTGGTGCTGCTGGCCCGCACGCTGCAGGCGGTGGCCTCACTCCCGGTTCGGCTGGCCCACCCCGCCCCGGCGCTGCAGCGCTAGAAGCTCAGCCCCGGGTGAACGCCGCGATGTAGTTGATCGCGGTATCGCGCCCTGCCTGCCAGGTGCCGGTGGCCGGGCTGAACACCATGCCGGACAGGTCGGCCAGCCGCAGCCCCGCCGCGCGGCCCATCGCGCCCAGCTCCTCCGGCCGTACGAAGCGGCGCCAATCATGCGTGCCCGCCGGCAGCAGCCGGGCGATGTATTCCGCCCCGATCTTGGCCACCGCCAATGACCGCCAGGTGCGGTTCAGCGTCGAGACGAACAGCATGCCGTCATCGTCCAGCAGCCCGGCCAGTGTGCGCATGAAGGCCGCCTGGTCGGGCACGTGCTCGATGATTTCCAGCGCGACCACGGCGGCGAAGCGCCTCCCCTCCTGCAGCACGTCCTCGGCGAGGCCGGTGGCGTAGTCGATCGCCAGGCCGGCGGCTTCGGCGTGCGCGCGGGCCACGCCGATGGCGTCCGCCGAGCCGTCCACCCCGGCCATGGCGAAGCCGGCGCGGGCCAGGGCCTCGGTGGCGATGCCGCCGCCGCAGCCCAGATCGAGCACCGGCAGCGCGCCGGCGCCCCGCCGCGCCCGCACGCGCTGCGCCACCCAGCCGGTGCGCAGCGGGTTCATCCGGTGCAGCTCGCGCATCGGCCCCTGCGCATCCCACCATTGCGGCGCCAGCGCCCCGAACCGGGCGATCTCGGCCGCCGAAACCGAACCGTCGTCGCGCATGCCCTGCTCTTCCGAATGCCGATGCCGCCCGGCGGATGCCAGCCTTGCCCGCCGCGCGATTGTCATACCACCCCGCCGCGACTAGACCAGCCACTCGGCCGCAGCGCCACCGCTCCCCAGCCCAGGGAAGACACAAGCCTCACAATGGCTCGCATCGTGATGAAGTTCGGCGGCACCTCCGTCGCCGATCTGGACCGCATCCGCAATGTCGCCGGCCGCGTCGCCCGCCAGGTGGCGCAGGGCGACCAGGTCGCCGTCGTGGTCTCGGCAATGGCGGGTGCGACAAACCAGCTCGTCGGCTGGTGCCAGGCGCTCTCGCCGCTGCACGATGCGCGCGAATACGATGCCGTGGTGGCCACCGGCGAACAGGTCACCAGCGGGCTGCTCGCCATCGCCCTGCAGGCCATCGGCATCGAGGCGCGGAGCTGGGCCGGCTGGCAAATCCCGCTGCGCACCGACGACGCGCATGGCGCGGCCCGCATCCAGACGGTTGAGGCCAGCGAGATCGCGCTGCGCATGGAGCGCGGGCAGGTGGCCGTGGTCGCCGGCTTCCAGGGCATCGCGCCGGACGGGCGCATCGCCACGCTGGGCCGCGGCGGCTCGGACACCTCGGCGGTGGCCTTGGCGGCCGCCCTGCGCGCCGATCGCTGCGACATCTACACCGACGTGGATGGCGTGTACACCACCGACCCGCGCATGGTGCCGCGCGCGCGCAAACTCGATAGGATCGCCTACGAGGAGATGCTGGAACTGGCCTCGGTCGGGGCCAAGGTCCTGCAGACCCGCAGCGTCGAATTGGCGATGAAGGAGCGGGTGCGGGTCCAGGTCCTCTCCAGCTTCGTCGACCCCGATACAGAGAACCAGGGCACGCTCCTGGTCGATGAGGACGAGATCGTGGAAAAGGAAGTCGTCACCGGCATCGCCTACTCGCGCGACGAGGCCAAGGTCACGCTGCGCCACGTGCCGGACCGCCCCGGCGTGGCTACCAGCGTGTTCGGCCCGCTGTCGGACGCGCATGTGAACGTGGACATGATCGTGCAGAACGTCTCGGCCGAAGGCTCCACCGACATGACGTTCACTATCGGGCGCGGCGACCTGCCGCGCGTGCAGGCGCTGCTGGAACGCGAACGCGACAGCATCGGCTACGTGAGCGTGCTGACCGACAGCGACGTCTCGAAGATCTCGGTGGTGGGCGTGGGCATGCGCAGCCATGCCGGCATCGCCAACACCATGTTCCGCACGCTGGCCGAGCGCGGCATCAACATCCAGGTCATCTCCACCAGCGAAATCAAGGTGAGCGTGCTGATCGCCCAGGATTACACCGAGCTCGCCGTGCGCGCGCTGCATACCGCCTACGGCCTCGATGCCTGAAAGCACCATGCTGCCCGCACGCGCCGCCGTGGCGCCGGCAATCGACGCACAGGCGCGGCTGGACCGGCTGTGGGCGCGCGGCTGCGCCTTCCTGGGCACCCGCACGGCCATCATGGGCGGGGCCATGTCGTGGGTCAGCGAGCACACGCTCGTGGCCGCCATCAGCAACGCCGGCGGGTTCGGCGTGCTGGCCTGCGGCTCGATGGGCCCGGCGCTGCTGGAGGCCGAGATTGCCGCCACCCAGGCCGCCACGGCCCGGCCGTTCGGCGTCAACCTGATCACCATGCACCCGCAATTGGGCGAGCTGATCGCCGTCTGCCTGCGCGCCGGGGTCACCCATATCGTGCTGGCGGGCGGCATCCCGTCGGGCCCGGCAGTGCGCGCGGTGAAGGATGGCGGCGCCCGGCTGGTCTGCTTCGCGCCGGCGCTCGTGCTGGCGCGCCGCTTCGTCAAGACGGGTGCGGACGCGCTGGTGATCGAGGGCAGCGAGGCGGGCGGCCATATCGGCCCGGTCTCGCTCACCGTGCTGGCCCAGGAGATCCTGCCGCATGTGCGCGAGGTGCCGGTGTTCGTGGCCGGCGGCATCGGCCGCGGCGAGGCGATCCTTTCCTACCTGGAGATGGGCGCTGCCGGTGCCCAGCTCGGCACGCGCTTCGCGGCTGCGACCGACAGCGTCGCCCACCCCAACTTCAAGCGCGCCTTCATCCGCGCCAACGCGCGCGACGCGCTGCCCAGCGTGCAGCTCGATCCGCGCTTCCCCGTCATCCCGGTGCGCGGCCTGGTCAATGACGGCACCCGCCGCTTTGCCGAGGCGCAGGCCCAGGCGCTGCAGCGCTTCCAGTCAGGCGAACTGACCAAGGAGGAAGCCCAGCTCGAAATCGAGCATTTCTGGGCCGGCGCGCTGCGCCGCGCGGTGGTGGACGGCGACGTCGATAGCGGCTCGGTGATGGCCGGGCAGTCGGTGGGCATGGTCACGCGCGAGCAATCGGTGGCCGAGGTGATCGACGAACTGGTGGCCCAGGCGGTGGCCGCCATCGAAGCCAGGCATTGAGGGCGGCGGCACGCGGCATCGGCCGCCGCACCGTGGCGCCGCCCTAGCATGGCGCCGATCACCCCCGGGCGCCGCCTGCTCAGCCGCCTGCGCGGCATCATGGCCGCCGGCAACGTGCAGCTGCAGGATATTGTGGGCCTGGTGGCCGGCGAGATGGTCGCTGAAGTGTGCTCGGCCTACGCGCTGCGCGCCGGCGAAATCCTGGAATTGCGGGCGACCCAGGGGCTGAACCCGGCCAGCATCGGCCGCACCCGGCTGCGCGTGGGCGAGGGCATCGTGGGCCTGGTGGCCGCCACCGGCGCGCCGCTGAACCTGGCGGACGCGCAGAACCACCCGGCCTTCGCCTACCGGCCGGAGACCGGCGAGGAGCCGTACGCCTCGATGCTGGCCGTGCCGGTGCGCCGCAGCGGCCGCACGCTGGGCGTGCTGGTGGTGCAGAACCGCACCTCGCGCCACTACACCGATATCGAGACCGAAGTGCTGGAAACGGTCGCGATGCTGCTGACCGACCTGCTGGCCGCCGGCGGGTCCGACACCCGCGAAGGCTTTGCCGGCAGCCTGCCGCGGCAGTTCGATGCCGCCATGCTGTCGCCGGGCATTGTGTCCGGCCCGGTGCTGCTGCACGGCAGCGTCATCGCCCCGGAACGGCTGCTGGCCGAAGACCCTGGCGTGGAGCTGGCACGGCTGCAGGCCGCGCTGGGGCGCATGCGCCAGGGGCTCGACACGCTGATCGAGGCGCAGCTGCCCACGCTGCTGCGCGGCGGGGCGGAGGATGGCGCGGCACCGCGCGACATTCTCGATGCCACCCGTGCCGTAGCCGCCGACGACGGCTGGCTGCGCCGCGTGGCCGAGGCGGTGCAAGGCGGGCTGACCGCCGAAGCCGCCGTGCACCGCGTGGCCAGCGATTTCCGCGCCCGCATGCGCCGCATCGCCGACCCTTATCTGCGCGAGCGCCTGGCTGACCTGGAAGACCTGGCCGGCCGGCTGCTGGCCACGCTGGACGGCTCCGGCCATGGCGGCACGGAGGTGGCCGGCGCCATCCTGCTGGTGCGCCGCCTGGGGCCGGCGCAATTGCTGGAATGGCATGCGCGCGGCATCGCCGGCGTGGTGATCGAGGAGGGCAGCGCCGGCGGCCACGCCGCCATCGTGGCGCGCGCGCTGGGCCTGCCGGCCGCCGGCGGCGCGCGCGGCGCCATGGATGCCGCCGAAGCCGGCGACGAGGCGGTGCTCGATGCCGATGGCGGCACGCTGATCCTGCGCCCCGAGCCGGGCGTGCGCGCGGCTTACGACCGCGCGCTGCATGCCCGCGCCATCCGCAGCGCCACCTGGGCGGTGCTCCGCGATGCGCCCTCCCGCACGCAGGATGGCCAGCCGTTCAAGCTTATGATGAATGCCGGCTTGGCGCTGGAACTCGATCAGCTGGCCGCCACCGGGGCGGACGGCATCGGCCTGTTCCGCACCGAAATCGCCATGATGGCCCGCGGCTCGATCCCGGATGTGGCCGAACAGACGGCCATCTACGGCCGCGTGCTGGATGTGGCGGGCGACCGGCCGGTGCATTTCCGCACGCTCGATCTGGGCAGCGACAAGCTGCTGCCCGACAGCCCGCGCGCCGAGGAGGAGAACCCGGCGATGGGCTGGCGCAGCCTGCGCGTGGGGCTTGATCGTCCCGCCATCCTGCGCCGCCAGCTGCGCGCGCTGCTGCTGGCCGCCAACGGGCGGCCGCTCAGCGTGATGTTCCCGATGGTGGCCAACCTGACCGAGTTCCGCCAGGCGCGCGGCTTGCTTTACGCCGAGGCGGCCCGCGTGCGCCCGGCGCCGTCCAAGCTGGCCATCGGCACCATGCTGGAGATACCGGCCTTGCTGTGGCAGCTGCCCGAGCTGATGGCCGAGGCGCAGTTCGTCTCGATCGGCTCGAACGACCTGCTGCAATTCGTGTTTGCCGCCGACCGCGGCACGCCGGCTCTGGCCGACCGCTACGATTTCCTCAGCGCGCCGGTGCTGCGGCTGCTGCGCCAGGTCAGCCTGGCGGCCGCCGAGGCCGGCACCGCGCTCTCGCTGTGCGGCGAGGCGGCCTCGCGCCCGCTGGACGCGGCCGTGCTGCTGGCGCTGGGCGTCGATTGCCTGTCGATGGCGGCCAGCAGCCTGCTGCCGGTGAAGGAGGCGCTGACCGCGCTGGACCTCGGCGCGTTCCGCGCCTTCATGGAGACGCTCAAGCGCACCGCCGTCTCGCATGCCAGCCTGCGCGAGCCGATCGCGGCCTGGGCGCGCGACCACGGGCTCGACGTCTAGCGGCCGCCCTTCAGAACAGGGCGCGGGCCCGCCTCGCTTCGGCCATCTGCCAGACCAGCAGGATCGGCACGCCCAACGCCACGTCGCGCGCCCGGCGCAGCAGCGAGACGGCCAGCGCGAGTTCGGCCGTCTGCCCGAACAGCGGCGCCACCGCAGCGTAGGCCGCCTCCTGCACGCCGGCATAGCCGGGCACCAGGATGGCGGCGGCCAGCACCGCGTGCAGCAGCGCCTCGATGCCCAGCGCGTCGCCGAAACCCAGATGCGCGCCCAGCAGCCGGAACGCCAGCCAGCTCGCCATGCCGGTGCCGAACCAGGCGACCAGGTGCAGCCCGGTGCACAGCGCCACCCGGCCGGGCCGGGCGTAGATGGCGGCCAGCCCGTCCTGAATGGCGGCCAGCTGGCCGTCCAGCCCGCCGAACGCGCCACCCGTCACCCGCCGGCTGAGCGCCAGCAGCGGGCCGGTGCCGCGGCGCTGCAACCACACGAAGCCGGCGCCGCACAGGCAGGCCGCCGCGGCCCCTGCCGCCACCGGGCCGATCAGTGCCGCACCCGGCAGGCGGGCCCACAGCAGCACCAGGCCGATCGCCACCAGGCCGATCTGGGCCACGAACTCGGCGGTGAGGTCCACCACGGTGGAGGCGGTGGCCTGCGGCCAGGCGACGCCATGCAGGGTGACGGCGCGCGCGCCCAGCACGAAGCCGCCGACCAGCGAGAACGGCAGCAGCCCGCCGGCGGCATCGCGCACCATGCGGCCCCACACCGCCACCCACGGCCGCCACGCCGCCCGGCCCGGCACCAGCACGTACCAGCACAGCCCGAGCACGCCGAACAGCACCATCTGCCAAGCGCACACGGCGGCAAACCCGCCTGCCCCCACCGATACCGTGGCGCCCAGCACCCGGCCGAAGCCGAACCAGCCGATCAGCCCGGTGGCCAGGCCGAGCCCCGCCAGGCCCAGCCCCAGCGAGGCTGCCCGTAATGTGGCTCTGCGCATCCCGATCTCCCGTGTGGAAGGCCAGGCCTTCGCTGAACTGAGCCCCGGCGCCGGGCGCTGCCGATCCTAGGCCACAGCCGCCGGCACCACCACGCGCGACTGCGCCCGGCGGTCTGCCCGCAGGGCGTGGCCGCGCCAGACCACCGCGTCGCCGAGGAAGCTGGCGCCGATCTCGAGCACGGACAGCACGTCGCGCAGCGGCAGCAGCAGCGCCCGGCTGCGGGCCGCGCGGCGCGCCCGGTGTCGGCGCAGCAGGTGATCCACCGCATCGGCAATGCCGGCCCGCACCACCCAGGCCAGCCCAAAAGCGGCCCATTCCACCGTGCCGCCGCCCGAGGCCAGCACCGCCAGCATGGCCCAGGCCAGCGGAAACTGCAGCACCGAGCCGGCATGCGCCACGGGCGCCACGGTGCGGATGGTGCGCGCCCAGCGCAGCTCGTGCAGCCACACGCTGCGCAGCGAGCGCTCCTGCACACCCACCACCGGCATGATCGGCGCCAGCCGCACCACCAGGCCGAGCTGGCGCACCAGGCGGCCCAGCAGATTGTCGTCGGCCAGATGCGGCACCAGGGCGGCCAGCCCGCCGGCCTGCGCCAGCGTGGCCCGCCGGATGGCCATGGTGGTGCCCAGGCAATCCTGCCGCCCGGCCATCGCCCCCAGCAGCGTGCCGGGCAGGAAGGAATGGGTGATGTGCATGGCGCCGAGTTCGGCGGCCAGGCCGCGCGTCATCGGCTCGCCGCCGCAGATCGCGGTGACCAGCCCGGTGCCGGGGCGCAGCAGGGTGGTCACCACATGGGCCAGGTAATCCGGCCGCACATGCAGGTCGCTGTCGCCGAACACCAGCACGTCGTGCCGGGCGGCGGGCAGCATGTTCATCAGGTTGCTGATCTTGCGATTGGGGCCGTGCAGGGCGGCGTCCACCACCAACTCCACCCGGCCGGGGAAGCGGGCCTGGAGGCGGCGGGCCACGGCCAAGGCCGGGTCGGCTGGATCCTGCGCGCCGATCACGATCTGGAACTCCGGATAGTCCTGCTGGCAGAACGACAGCAGGGCCGCCTCCAGCCCCGGTTCGTCACCGCAAATCGGCTTGAGCACGCTGACCTTGGGCAGGGCCGCGGCGATGCCCTGGGGCATGGCGGCAAACCAGCGCACGGCGGCCAGGCCCAGGGCCGCCTGCAGCACGCCGGCCGCGGTGAGCAGCAGCAGCACGGCCGCGATCACGCCGCCTCCCCGCGCCGGTTCGGATCCAGACTGCCCACGCCCGCCCTCCCGCACTCGTTGCGCGTTCTGTATCAGATTGCCGGCGTGTGCGCCCACGGCGTCACGCGACAGCGCCAGGGTTATCGCAACAGCGGGCGGGGTGTATTGCGCCGCGGGGCGATCGCCGGGGCGCCCTGGCCCAGGCTGCGGCGAGACTGTAGAAACGGACCAACGCTCCGGACCGACCGCACGCATGTCTGACACAGCCCGACGCGACACCGCGACGACCACCGCCGCCCAGCTCGGCGGCGAGCTGCGCACCCGGCGGCAGAGCCTCGGCTGGGAGCTGGCCGAGCTGGCGCAGAGCCTGCGCATCCGCCAGCCCTACCTCGAAGCCATCGAGGCGGGGCGCATCGGCGACCTGCCCGGGCCCACTTACGCGCTCGGCTTCGTGCGCGCCTATGCGTCGGCTTTGGGCCTGCCGGGCGAGCAGATGGCCAGCCGGTTCCGCGCCCAATCGGCCGAAGCCAACATCCGCCCGGCCCTGAGCTTCCCCGCCCCAGTGCCGCAGCGCGGCGTGCCGGCCGGCGCGCTGATGCTGCTGGGCCTGGTGATTTTGGCGGGCGCCTATGCCGGCTGGTATTCCATCAGCGAACACCAGCGGACGCCGGCGCAGACAGTGCCGCCGATCCCCGATCGCCTGCTGCCCGCCGCCGCCAAACCGGCGCCCTCGCCGCAGGTCGCCTCCATCCTGCCCACCGCCGCGCCGCCCGCGCTGCAACCGCCTGCCATGCCGGCGCAACTGGCCCAGCCGGGGCCGGCCCGGGCCGCCGCGGTGCCGGCCGCGTCCGCCCCCGGTGCTCCGGCGCGGCCGGGCCAGCCGCCGCCCGCCTTGGCCGCCACGGCGCCGGCATCGGCCGGGTCAGTCCCCTCGCCAGCGATCGGGGCAGCCGCGCCGCCAGCTTCCGGGTCCATCGCGCCGCCAGCGGCCGTGTCCGTCGCGCCGCCAGCGGCGACCGCCCCAGGCACCCGCATCGTGGTCAAGGCCAACGCGGATGCCTGGATCACCATCAAGCAGCCGGGCGGCGCGCCGGCGCTGAACAAGCTGATGCATGCCGGCGAGACCTGGCCGGTGCCGGCCGGGCTGGACGGCCTGCTGCTGACCACCGGCAATGCGGGCGGCACGGAGCTGGACGTGGACGGCACCGCCATCGCCACGCTCGGCCCCAGCGGCGCCGTCCGCCGCGATCTCAAGCTGGATGCCGCCGCGCTGAAGGCCGGGCCGCTGCCGCCCATCGTGCGCGGCCACGCCGCCCCGCGGCCGGCACCCCCACCCGCCGCGGGGTAGCGCGCGTTACGGCTCGTAGATCATCTTGCGGGTCATCCCGCCGTCGATGACGAACTCGGCCCCGGTGACGAATCCCTGCTCGGGCGCCAGCAGCCACGATACCAGCGAGGCCACGTCCTCCGGCCGGCCTACCCGGCCTGCGGGGTGCTGCGCATGGTCCTGCGGCCGCAGCGCCTCGCCGGCCACGTCGATCCAGCCCGGGCTGACGGCGTTCACCCGCACCGCCGGCCCCAGGCTGACGGCGAGCGCATGGGTCAGCGCCACCAGGCCGCCCTTGCTGGCCGCGTAGGCTTCGGTATCCGGCTCGGACATATGCGCGCGGGTGGATGCGATGGTGACCACCGCGCCCCCTGAAGCCCGCAGCAGCGCCTCGGCCGCGCGCACCAGCAGGAAGGCGGCCGTCAGATTGGTGGCGATCACCCGCGACCATTCGGCATGGCTCAGCGCGGCAATCGGCTTGCGGATCATGATGCCGGCGTTGCTGACCAGGCCATCGAGACGGCCCTCCCCGGCCGCCACGCTGTCCAGCACGCGGCCGGGTGCGTCCGGATCGGCGATGTCGGCCATGCAGCCCCGCACCGCCGCGCCCCAGGCGCCGGCGCGCTGGCGCAGGCCGGGCCCGTCGGCGTCCACGGCCACCACGCGCCAGCCTTCGGCGGCCAGCCGGCCGGTGATGGCGGCGCCGATGCCGTGCGCGGCCCCCGTCACCAAAGCCACGCGCCCGGGGTCGATCATACTCGTGCTCCTGTTGGCCCGGGGCGGGCAAGCTGCTCGCCACCGCCGGGCGGATAGTGTCTGATAGTGGCCATGACAGCGCGCCGCCTCACCCTCGTTATGCTGCTGGCTGCCGGCGCGCCGGGCGCCGGCCACGCCGCAGCGGCGCCGCCGGCCGCCACACCCGCAGCCGCGCCGCCCGCACCGGTGGCCAAGGTGGCGGCGCGCGGCATCCTGGGCCGCGTCGTGCTCGGGCCGGATGGCCGCGCCGTGGGCCGCGTGGTCGATGTTCTGGTCGATGCCGGCAGCAACCCGCGCGCCGCCGTGCTCGATTGCGGCGGCTTCCTGGGCGTGGGCACGCGCCGCATCGCGGTCAACTGGTCCGACCTGGCTTTCCCCCCGGTGCGCGCCGACGGCCAAGCTGCCCCGATCACGCTCGATCTCACCTCCGAACAGATCACCGCGGCCCCCGAATACACCGACCAGGATCGCCCGGCCACGGTGGTCGAACCGCCACCCGCGCCCAGCACGCTCGCCAAGCCGGACGCGGCCGCGGGCCATTAGCGTGGGCGCGGCCCCGGTCGGCCCCGGCATGCCGGGCGCGGCGACGGGGGCGGATCGGCGGAGCGGCGCCGGGCTCGACTGGCTGAACTTCTTTACGGCGAACCTGCAGACCGCCTTCGGCCCCTTCGTCTCCGTCTATCTGACCCAGCAGGCATGGACGCAGGGCGATATCGGCCTGGCGCTCAGCGTGGGCTACATCGCCACCATGGTGGCCCAGGTGCCGGCCGGCGCGCTGGTGGATGCCATCACCCGCAAGACGCGGGCGGCGGCCGCGGCCATCGTGGCGATCATCGCCGGGGCGCTGACGCTCGCCTTCCTGCCCAGCCTGCTGCCGGTGCTCGCCGCCGAAATCAGCCATGCCTTCGCCAGCTGCATGCTGGGTCCGGCGATTGCGGCGATCAGCCTGGGGCTCGCCGGCACGGGCAGCGGGGCGGCCGGCAGCCGGTTCGGCCGCAACGCCCGCTTCGCCAGCGTGGGCAACGGCACGGCGGCGGGGCTGATGGCGCTGGTGGGCACCTATGCCGGCGCACGTGCCGTGTTCCTGCTGGGCGCCGCCATGGCGCTGCCGGGGCTGTGGATGCTCCGGCTGATCGCCACCCCGGCAGTGCCGCCGCCGCGCGCCGCCGGCTCGCCGCTGGCCGGACTGGCGCGGCTGCTGGCCGATCCCCGGCTGCTGTGGTTCGGCCTGGCCTGCGCGGCGTTCCATCTGGCCAACGCCGCGATGCTGCCGCTGGCCGCCAGCGCTGCCACGGCGCGGCTGGGCAACGGCGCCTCGCTCGTCATAGGCGCCTGCATCGTCGGGCCGCAGATCGTGGTGGCCCTGCTGTCGCCGGCCGCCGGGCGCGCCGCCGAGCATTGGGGCCGCCGGCCGGTGCTGGCCGCCGGCATGCTGGCGCTCCCGGTCCGCGCGCTGCTGCTGGCGCTGATCGCCGCCGGCCAAACCTTCCCGGCCTGGCAGCTGATCGGCGTCCAGCTGCTCGATGGGGTGAGCGGGGCCGCCTTCGGCGTCATCATGCCGCTGGTGGCCGCCGACATCGCCGCGCCCGCCGGCCGCTTCAATCTGTGCATGGGCGTGCTGGGCCTGGCGGTGGGTGCCGCGGCCGCCTGCAGCACATTGTTCGGCGGCCGGATCGCCGACGCCTCGCTGATCGCGGCCTTTCTCGCCTTGGCCGGCGCCGGTGCACTCGGCGTAGGCCTGGCACTCGCCATGCCGGAAACCCGGCCGGCCCGGTAATGCCAGCTTCAGGCGGCCGACCGCGCGGGGCCTACGATACCTTGGCCAGCGCCACGGCCACGTCGGCGCCGCGCGGCAGCAGCAGCTCCACACGGGTGCCCTTGCCCACCGCGCTCTGCATCATCACCGCGCCGCCCGACTGGCTGACGAAGCCGTAGAGCTGTGAGAGCCCGAGCCCGGTGCCGGCACCCTGCGGCTTGGTGGTAAAGAACGGCTCGAACGCCCGGTCGCGCACCTGCGCCGTCATGCCGGCCCCGTTATCGGCCACCGAGATCGCCACGTAGTCGCCGGCCCGCGGCGGATCCGGCGCGTCATACAAGTAGCCGCTCGCCAGGGCGGCGCGGGTCAACGTGCGGTTGGCGATCTCGATCGTCACCAACCCGTCGCCCTCGATGGCGTCGCGCGCGTTGATGACCAGGTTGAGCAAGGCCGACTCGATCTGGTTGCGGTCGGCCATCGCGCGCCACTGGCCCTCCTCGCGGCGGATCTCCAGGCGGATGGTGTCGCCCAGCGTGCGGTCCAGCAGCTCGTGGATGCCGTGGGCAACCTCGCCCACGTCGAGGCTTTCGGGCGCCAGCATCTGCTTGCGCGAGAAGGAGAGGAGCTGGCTGACCAGCCGCGCCGCCCGGCGCGCGCCGTCCAGCGCGTTGCCCGCGAGCCGCGCGCCCCGCTCGTCCAGCGCCGCGCGGTGCTGCAGCAATTCGAGGCTGCCCATGATGGTGGTCAGCAGATTGTTGAAATCATGCGCAATGCCGCCGGTCAGCTGACCCACCGCCTCCATCTTCTGGGCGTGGCGCAGCCGCTCCTCGGCCGCCTGTAGCGCCGCCTGCGCCTCCTTGCGTGCGCTGACGTCGGTGACGGCGGCCAGCACGCGGTCCAGCCTGCCGCCGCTGTCGCGCTCCACCTCCAGCACCAGCTCCACGTCGCGCACCCGCCCGTCGCGGCACTGCATCCGCCGTTCGGCCTGCAACAGGAAGCTGCCGGCACTCAATGCCGCGAGGTGATCCATGGCGGACTGCGCGGTGTCGGGCGTGTAGAATCGGGTGATAGGCTGCCCGATCACCTCGTGGCGCTCGTAGCCGATCAGGTCCAGCCAGCGGTCGCTGACATCGACCAGCATGCCGTGCGAATCGACCGCATGCAGCGCGGCCGGCGTGCGGCTGTATTGCGCCTGGTGCCGCGCCTCGCTCACCTGCAGGCGGGCGGCCGTCTCGGCGCCTACGCGCACCTCATGGGCCAGCGCGGCATTGGCCTCGCGCAGCGCATCGGGCGAGGGCAGCGCCAGCGCCTTGGGGATCAGCGGCCACAGCGCGATCGCGGTGGCCACCGACAGCGCGGCCGTCAGCGCCTTGATCGCACCGTCGAGCCAATAATACGGCGCCCACAGCGTGATGGTGCCCATCACATGGGTGGTGCCGCAGGCCAGGATGAAGGCCGCGAACAAGGCGAATACCGGCTTGAACGCGAGGTCGCGCCGCCGCCGCAGGAAGATCAGCAGTGTGGCCGGAATGGAGAAATAGGCCGCGGCGATCAGGATGTCCGATCCCGCCTGCAGCCAGATCAGGCCGGGCTGCCAGGCGAGGCAGAAGCCGTGGGGCGTAAAGCGCGACAGGTCGAACCCGCCACTCACGATCGGCAGCCAGTCATGCAGGCCCGTTGGGCATGGTTGCTACCTTAGGCTGGAGGAACCAGAGGTTGAGTGGAAGAGGCAACGATTAAGCCTGGATATCGCAAAAGATCGTGGCCAGTCTATGACCATGCCGGCCGCGGCAGGTTTTATCGCGCGATCGGGTTGCACGCGGCAAGCGATTGCACGCGGACAGTCGGTTGCGTGCCGCTGACCGTGGGGGCATCTCTCCCCACAGACCGACAAGGCAGCAGACGATGGAGCACGTGACACCGCGCGAGGCCTGGGAGGCTTTGCTGGCCGACCCCAACGCCCAGCTCGTCGATGTTCGCACCGATGCCGAATGGCAGCGTGTGGGGCTGCCGGACCTGGCGGCGGCCGGCAAGCGGGCCGTGCTGGTCAGCTGGCAGTTCCCCACCGGCAGCATCAACCCGGATTTCGCGAGCCAGCTGAGCCAGGCCGGGTTGCAGCCCGGCCACAGCCTGTATTTTTTGTGCCGCAGCGGCGTGCGCAGCGAGTCGGCGGCTTTGGAAGCCGAGGCGCTCGGCTATGCGGCCTGTTTCAACGTCGCCGAGGGATTCGAGGGCGCGCCCGACGGACGCGGCCAGCGCGGCGCCGTGAATGGCTGGAAAGCGCGCGGCCTGCCCTGGACCCCGTAGCCGCGGCGGGGCCCGAGGGCTAGCGCGCGTAGTTGACCCGCAGCACCGTCAGCCAAGGGTAGCGGCTATCCAGGATGGCGCCGTCCGGCCCGGCCAGCAGCCCGGTGGCCGATACCGGCACGTGCTTCATGGTCACCGCATCGTCCACGTTGCCGCCCACCACGCTGAGCTGCCCGGGGGCTGCCGCCACCACGATGTCGCAATGCGCGGGGAACGAGGCCGCCGTCGGCAGGTCGGCAAAGCGCAACCCGGCCGAGCGCCCGCGACCCATGCAGATCACGTCGCCCAGCGCCGGCGCCAGCGCCTGCGGCGCATAGGCTTTCAGCACGCTGGTGGCACCCGAGGCGGCGGCGTTGATGTAGGTCGCGTGGTTGGGCGAGTACGGAAAGTCGCCACCGGCGCCGGCCACGCGCATCACGTAGGAGATGAAGGCGGCCGACCAGGCGAACTCGGCATCGCGCCGGGCTTCGAACACGGTGCCGTCGGCATCGTGCATGCCGGTCCAGGCCGCCTCGCGCTCGCCGGGCGCCTGGCCAATCCACCAATATTCGCCCACGCGCTGCCACAGGCCGGGCTCGCGCTCGGGTTTCTGCTCGGGCGGCGGGATCGGCCGGGTGTCGGGCGGATCGTCATCGACCGGCTGGCCGAACAGGCGCCATTCCCGCAGCGCGATCGCCACCGCATCGGCGCGACCGAACGGCTCCCACGCATTGCTGGCGAAGGGCGGCACGTGGCCGTCGATGACCATCGCCCCGTGGCTTTTGGGGAACTGCACGACGGGCGTGGTGGCGCCGGCCTTCGGGCGGGGCTGGGTGGCGCAGGCGCCCAGCAAAAGGCAGGCGAGGCCTGCCTCAGCAGCGCGCCTTGTGCGGCTTCGGGTCATACCCGGCCAGCCCTGGCACGCCGTAGCCGGGCACCACCAGGTTCTCCAGATCCTCGTCCTGCGGATCGCGTGCGAACCACTGCTTCGACAGGCGCGCCACCGTGCCGTCCATCTTCAAGCACCGTAGGGCGTCCTCCATCTCGTCGCGCAGTTCGGCGTGCGAGCGCCGCACGGCCGCGCTCTGATGCGTCCGGGTCTCGGGCAACGACAGCGCGGGCATGAAGTTCGCGTTCTGCGCGGCGGCATAACCCTGCAACGGGCTGCCGCTCAAGCTGGCGTCCGCCTGGCGGTCCAGCACGGCCTGCGCGGCGGCAGCGCCGCTGATCTCGGGCACCACGCTGAAGCCGTAGCGCTGGGCGTTGCGCGCGGCCCACTCGGCATAGGGGCTGCCGGCCCGCACGGCCAGCCGGCGGCCGCGCAACTCCGCCAGCGCGGCCAGATGGTCGCCGGCCCGCACGCCGAACTGGTATTCGGACCAGGCATAACCCTGCAGCAGCAGCATGGTGCCGGCATTGTCCGGCGTGGCGGCGATCGGGCCGGGCAGCACGTCGAAGGCCTGGTGCGCCAGCCCCTCGGCCAGATCGGCCGGGCTGGCGACGGTGACGAAGGCGATGGGCCGGCGCAGGCGCGCGGCGATCAGCCGGAACAGCTCGACGGAAAAGCCGGTCAGCCCGCCATGCCCGTCCGGCACCACATAGGGCACGGCATCCTGCAGCACGCCGGCGCGCAAGGCCGGCTCGGCGCGGGCGCCGGCGCCGGCAAGGCAGAGGATCACGGCAATGGCGGTCAGACGCATCCGGCAACGGCCTGCACTGTGGGGTTGGGCGGGAGAATGGCCTGCCTGCGGGCAAAAAGAAGCATCGAATTGTTGCAGTATCGCCGGCCACCATGCCGGGCGTCGTTTTGGCGGGCGAACACCCGGCCCGGCTACTGGTTGCGCAGCAGCCCGGCCGGCCGCACCCGCAGCGCCGCGTAGGTGCCGGCGTAACCCAGCACCAGCATCGCGGCCACGCAGCCGCCCACGGTCAGTGCCAGCGTGCCCGGCAGGAACAGCCACGGCGCCTGCAGCAGGAAGCGCGTGACGGCCCAGCTCGCCAGCGTGCCCAGCCCGGCCGCCAGCAGGCCGGCGGCAGCACCCACGGCGCCGAACTCCATCAGCCAGGCGGCGCGGATCTGGCCGCGCGTGGCGCCCAGCGTGCGCAGCACCACCGCGTCGGCGATGCGCCGCCGCTGCCCGGCCGCCACCGCGCCGCCCAGCACCAGCGCGCCCGAGGCGAGCGTGACGCTGCCGGCCGCCTGCAACGCGCCGGCCAGCTTGCCGACCAGCGCCGCGATCCGCTCGAGCAAGTCGGCCACCCGGATGCCGGTCACGTTGGGCAGCGCGTCGGTCACCGCGGCCAGCAAGGCGGCGTCCTGGCCCGCCGGGTCGCGCAGGGTCGCGATATGCATTTGCGGCGCGTGCTCCAGCAGCCCCGGGGCAGCGACCAGGGTGAAGTTGATGGTCAGCGCCCGCCAGTCGATGGCGCGCAGATTGGCCACGCGAAAATCGATGTCGCGCCCCAGCACGTTCACTCGCAGCATGTCGCCCACGCCCAGCCCCCAGCCATGCGCCAGCCCTTCGTCCAGCGAGACGAGCGGCGGCCCCGCATAGCCGGCCGGCCACCAGGCGCCCGCCGTCACGCGCGAGCCGTCTGGCACGCCGGCGGCATAGGTGAGCCCACGGTCGCCGCGCAGCGCCCATTGCGCGCCGGGCGCCACATGCGCCTGGTCCACCGGCACGCCGCGCAGGGCGACGATGCGGGCGCGCAGGCTGGGCACGATGCGCAGGTCGCTGGCGCCGGGCCGCGCGGCTACGATGCTGCGGAAGCGGTCGAGCTGGTCGTTCTGGATGTCGATGAAGAAAAAGCTGGGTGCCGCAGCGGGCAGCGCGCCGGCGAACTGGCCTTCGATGTTGCCCTCGATCAGCGCCACCGTGGCCAGCGTGGTCAGCCCCAGCCCCAGCGCGGTCAGCAGCAGCGGCGTGGCGGCACCCGGCCGGTGCAGGTTCGCCAAGCCGAGCCGCAGCCAGGCCGGGCGCTGCGCCGGCAGGGCGCGCGCCGCCCGCATCACCAGCCACGCCCCGGCCCGGAACGCCGCCAGCGTGAGCGCCGCGCTGGCGCAGAACCACAGCGCGAAGCGCCGGTCTGCTGCCGCACCCACGATCAGCGCGGCCAGCGCCAGCGCCAGCACGGCGTTGGCGGCCAGCACGCCGCGGCTCGCCCGGCCGGTCGGCAGCACCGCCTCCCTGAACAGCGCCGCGCCGGGGATGCGGGCGGCGCGCCCCAGCGGCCATAGGGCGAAGGCCGCTGCCGTCAGCGCGCCGTATAAGGCTGCCAGCAGCAGCGGCCCGGGATACAGCCCAGCCTCGGCCGGCAACGGCAACCGATCGCCCAGCAGCGCGATGGCGCCCGCCGGCAGTGCTGCGCCCACCGCCACGCCGATGAGGATGCCGGCGCCGCACAGCAGGCCGACCTGCAGGCCGAACATCGCAGCCACCAGGCGTGCCGGGGCGCCCAGGCAGCGCAGCGTGGCGATGGTGCGTGCCCGCCCATCCAGCCAGGCGCGCACGCCGATCGCCACACCGATGCCGCCCACCAGCAGCGCGCTGAGCCCGACCAGCACCAGGAACAGGCTGGTCTGGCGGATGGCCTGGCCCAGGCCCTCGGCCGCCTGGCTGGCATCGCGGATGCGCCAGCCGGTGGCGGGAAAGGCGCGGCGCAGGGCAGCGATGGCGGCTGAGGGATCGGCGCCGGCAGGCAGGCGCACCCGCCAATCGTAAGTCAGCAGCGAGCCGGGCTGGATCAGACCGGTGGCCGGCAGGCTGGCGGCGGCGATCATCACCTGCGGCCCCAGCACGGTGAAGCCGGCGGCATGGTCCGGCTCGCTGACCAGCGCGGCGCGCAGCACGAGGCTGGCATTGCCGAGCCGCAGCCGGTCGCCGGCATGCAGCCGCAGCCGTTGCAGCACCAGCGGATCGGCCACCACGCCGCCATCCAGCGCGCTTGCCAGCGGCAGCGCCGGGTCCAGCACGGGGGTGCCGAGCAGCGGGTAGGCCGGGTCCACGGCCTTCAGCTGCACCAGTACGCGCTCGCCGGAGGGTGCTACGGCCAGGGTGCGCAGCAGCACCACCGCGCTCACGCGGCCGCCGCGCGCCTCCAGCCAGGCGCGCAGCGCGGCGGGCAGGGGCTCGGCGCCGCTGTCGATGGAGATATCGCCGCCCAGCAGGACAGCCCCGTCATGCGCGAGCCCGCGATCCAGGGCAGCGCGCAGGCTGCCCACGGCGGCGATGGCGGCCACGCCCAGCGCCAGGCAGGCGAGCACCACCCGCATGCCGCGCAACCCGCCGCGCAGGTCGCGCAGCGCCAGGCGCCAGGCCAGCATCACGCTGCCGCCGCTTCGGCCACCCGGCCGTCCTGCATGTGCAGCTGCCGGCCGCAGCGTGCCGCCAAAGCCGGATCGTGGGTGATTAGCAGCAGCGTGGTGCCCAGCCGCGCCTGCACGGCGAACAGCAGATCCATCACCGCACGGCCGGTCGCCACGTCCAGGTTGCCGGTGGGCTCGTCGGCCAGCAGCAGGCGGGGTTCCGGCGCAAAGGCGCGCGCCAGCGCCACGCGCTGCTGCTCGCCGCCGGAAAGCTGGCCGGGCAGATGGGTCAGCCGGTGGCCCAGCCCCACCGCACGCAGGCTTTCCTCGGCCCGTGCGCCAGCCTGCGCCGCGCCGGCCAACTCCAGCGGCAGCGCCACGTTCTCCAGCGCGGTCATGGTCGGGATCAGGTGGAACGACTGGAACACGATGCCCACGCTGCGGCGGCGCAGCCGGGCCAGCGCGTCCTCGTCCATGGTGGTCAGATCGTGGCCGTCCACTATCACCGAGCCGCCGGTGGCGCGCTCCAACCCGGCCAGCAGCATCAGCAGGCTGGTTTTGCCCGAGCCGGACGGCCCCACCAGCCCCACTGCCTCGCCGGCCGCGATATCGAGGTCCACGCCGGAGAGGATGTTGACCGGCCCGGCGCTGGCCGCCACCGTCAGGCGCAAATCGCGGGCCCGCACCAAAGGCCGGGGGGAAGCCATGTTCATGTCCATTGCACGCCGATATGGCGCGGCACGCTGCGGCGCGAAGGCCGCGGTGATGCTTTTCGCGGCCGGCCTGCTGGCGCCCGCTGCCGCCGCCCCGCCGGTGCGCCTGCTGGTGTTCGGCGATTCACTGGTCGCCGGCTACGGCCTGCCGGCGCAGGACGGCTTCCAGGCCCAGCTCGCCGCCGCCCTGCGCGCGGACGGCATCGCGGTGCAGATCCTCGACGGCGGCGTGTCGGGCGACACCTCGGCCGGCGGCCGGGCGCGCATCGACTGGGCGCTGGCCGACCACCCGGATGCCGCCATCGTGGAGCTGGGCGCCAATGACGGCCTGCGCGGCAGCGACCCCGGCCAGATGGAGGCCAACCTGGCCGCGATCCTGGACACGCTGGCCGCCCACCACGTGCGCACGCTGCTGACCGGCATGGAAGCACCGCCGAACCTGGGCGCCGCCTACGGCGCGCAGTTCCGCGCCGTATTCGCCCGGCTGGGTCAGCGCCCCGGCCTGCTGTTCGACCGCTTCTTTCTCGACGGCGTGGCCGGCGTGCCCGCGCTGACGCAGGACGACCATTTGCACCCGAACGCCGCTGGCGTGGCGCGCGAAGTGGCGCGGATCAAGCCGATCGTAGAGCGGCTGCTGACGGAGAAGTAGGCGATCAGCCCGTGCGGTGTCTCGACGACGGGAGCACAGGCCTTTCAGCCTTTGTCGACAATAGGGTCACCTGCTTTCGCACTCTGCAATGCCGTCCTGAAAAACCCGACGACCGCGGCGTCGAAGGCCTGGTGGAACGCAGCGCGGTCGAAACCAGGCGCCGGCGTGCAGATCGGGGGCAGCATCCGCGCCTTGGCGGCGCCGCAGGGGGGTAGGAAATCCATGTGATCGGCACCCGCCACCACGTGGTATTCGGGCGGAGCAGGCAGCCCGTCCCGCACCGCCTGCGCATAGAATGGTTGCGGCAGCACGTGATCGTCCTGCGCACGCCATAGCTGGACCGGCACTCTCACGCCGGCCAGCCCGGCGCGTCCGAAGGTGAAGCCCAGCGCGGGTGCCGCGACCACCGCCGCCCGGATGCGCGGATCATGCACCCAGCCGCTTGCGGGTATGGCTGCTCGCTGGCCCTGGCCGGCCTGATTGCGGGCGACCAGGCCGCAGGTGAACTCCGCCGGATGAGCCGCGCAATGCGGCCCGATCAGGCTCATGTCCGGCGTGGCGCCGGCCGCTACGAGTGCCGTGAACCCACCCGCCGAAAAGCCGAACACGCCGATCCGTGCCGGATCCAGGCGCGCGTGGTCGGGCCAGGTGGCCAGCATCCAGTCCGTGACCACCCGCAGCTGCCGGCTGCGGTCCTGGATGGCCAGCACCCGGCTCTGGTCGCGCCAGTTGTCGCCGGTATGCGTCAGGGCCACGGCGACAAAACCTGCATCGGCGAGCGCGATGGCCGTATCGTAATGATTGCCGAAGCCCCCGCCCTGGCCGTGCGACATGACGATCAGCGGCAGCGCACGGCCGCTGATAGCGGCCCCCTCGGCAACGGTCTGCGTGTCCAGCGCCAGAGGCTGCGGCTGCACCGGGGCCGCGCTGGGATACCAGATGCCGATCTGGATCGGCGGATTGCCGGTATCGGGAACGCTGGCCTGAAGGTAGCCGGCGGCGGCAGCGGGCCGGACAGATAACAGCCCGCAGGCCAGAATGCAGAGCCATCCCGCCACTGAACACCTGGCCTTGAGCCATTGCATGGCACGTCCTCCGAACAGAGTGCGGCCGGAAGCTACTTGGGTTCGGCGATCCCCAGCGCCTTGAGCGCGAACCGCGTCTTGGCCCCGTGCGGCGGCTTGAGGTACTCGAAGCCGGAGAAGAAGCCCGGCTTGTGCACGCCGCGCGCGTGGCTGAACGTGCGGAAGCCTTCGCGGCCGTGATAGGCGCCCATGCCGCTCGGCCCCACGCCGCCAAAAGGCAGATCCTCCTGCGCGCAGTGGATCAGCGTGGAGTTGAGGGTGACGCCGCCGGAGATCGTGCGATCGAGAATCTTGCGCTCGGTGGCGGCATTCTTGGTGTAGGCGTACAGCGCCAGCGGGCGCGGCCGCTTGTTGACGAACGCGATGGCCGCATCGGTGCCGGCGGTGCGCACCACGGGCAGCACGGGGCCGAAGATCTCGTCGCGCATCAGCCTGCCGTCCAGCGGCGGATCGAGCACCACGGTGGGCGGGAAGTGCCGCACGTTGCCGCGCGGCGTGTCGCGATGGCGCAGCACGGTGGCGCCGGCGGCCTCGGCCTCGGCCACCAGCTCGGCGAGCCGCGTATGGTGGCGGTCGGAGATGATGGCGGTGTAGTCGGGGTTGTTGTTCAGCGTCGGGAACATCGCCTCGGCGGCTTCCAGCACGCCATGCGCGAAGGCCTCGGCGCGGCCGCTCGGCACCAGCGCGTAATCCGGCGCGATGCAGGTCTGCCCGGCGTTGAAAAACTTGCCCACCGCGATCGACTTGGCCGCCTGCTCCACGCTGGCATCCTCGGCCACGATCACCGGCGACTTGCCACCCAGCTCGAGCGTGACGGGCACCAAGTTCTCGGCCGCCGCGCGCATCACCTCGCGGCCCACGCTGGTCGATCCGGTGAAGATCAGGTGGTCGAACGGCAGTCGGGTGAAGGCGCGGCCGACCTCCATGTCGCCCTGCACCACCAGCACCTCGTCAGGCGAGAACGCCTCGCCCAGCATGCGCGCCAGCAGCGCGCCGGTTGCCGGCGTCAGCTCGCTCGGCTTGATCATGGCGCGGTTGCCGGCCGCCAGCACGTCGATCAGCGGGCCGATGGTGAGGAAGATCGGGTAGTTCCACGGCGAGACGATGCCGACCACGCCCAGCGGCTGGT
This sequence comes from uncultured Alphaproteobacteria bacterium, assembly GCA_963751795.1. Classification (GTDB taxonomy): domain Bacteria; phylum Pseudomonadota; class Alphaproteobacteria; order Acetobacterales; family Acetobacteraceae; genus BOG-908. The sequence goes on along the minus strand of CAVVVI010000002.1, from coordinate 664,946 downwards.
ATTCGATGCGGTTGGTGCCGGGTTTGAAATTCATCGCCACCGAACGATGCTGCGGCCGCATCCAGCCGGCGACGTGCCGGCGGGCATGTGCCGCCCCGGCGATGCTCGGCAGCACCTCGGACATGATCGTCTCCACGCGCGAGCGATTGCCGAAATCGGCCCCGATCGCGGTCACGATCTGCTCTTGGTAGCTGCGCATCATCGCCTCGATCCGGCGGAGCGCCGACTGGCGTTGCGCGGCACTCGGATGGGCGGCGGCCTCGAAGGCGTTGCGCTGACGGTCCAGGGCCGCCTGCAATTCGAGTTCCGTATGCGGCGTGGTGGCTGCCATCTGGTCCATGCTCGGCTCCTCGGGCTGTGGACAGAACGATGGGGGGCCGACGACCGTAACGCAAGCGAGCGCGTCTTTATTGGCGCCCGGGATGAAAAATGAGGCGGGCGCCCCGATAGCAAGCGCCGCTAGGCCCCGAGTGCCGCCAGGAAATCGGCCGCCGCTACCGTGCCGAACAGGCTGCCCTGGGCAGCGTCGCAGCCCAGATCGGCCAGGATGTCACGCTGCACGGCGCTGTCCACACCCAGCGCCACGGCCGAGGCGCCCAGCGCATGGGCCACGCGGATGGCGCGATGCGCGAGCGTGCGCGCTTGGCCGCTGCTGGCGACGTCGCGCACCAGCCAGGGCGGCAGGCGCAGGGCGGTTACCGGCAGCCGGCGCAGCGTGCGCAGGGCCTTGGCCCCGCAGGCCTGGCTGTCGAGCGCCACCCCGGCGCCCAGATCGCGCAGCGCTGCAGTCAGCAGCAGCATGTCCGGCCCGGCGTCCGTCAGGTCGGCCTCGTCGAACGCCACGTCCAGCAGCCCGCCGGGCAGGCCGGAAATGCGCAGCGCCGCCTCTGCCTGGGCCAGCAGCGTGCCGTGATGGGCGCTGTGCGGCGGCAGGGCCACCGTTACGGCCAGCGCCGGGCGGCGGCACCGCAGCCGCCACGCTTGCGCCTCCAGGCAGGCGGCCCGCAGCAGCCAGCCGCCGGCCGGTGCCCCGGGCGGGCGTGCCCAGGCCTGCGCGCCGCATAGCCGGGCCGTGGCCAGCCCGTGCTGGGGCGCGATCAGCAAGCGGCTCTCGCCGGCATGCGTGCCGGCGGCGGCGGCACGGCGCTGGCTCGCCCCTGCTGGACGGCGTTGCGGAAGCGCGTGTTCGTCGAGACAGGATATGGCCGGCGGCATGGGACTGATCTCGCGAAACTTGACGAGTCTCAGTTTCCGGCAAGGCGGTAAGCATTCGATGAACGCCGGGCGGCAAAGCCCGGGTTAGGGCTGCGGCGTGTAGCGCCAGACGCTGGCGGGCGGGAAGTTCAGCGGCGTCCAGGCCTCGCGCCGCGGCTGCAGCCCGTGCTTCTTCCACGGCAGCGGCGAGGTGACGCAGTAGCTGTACAGGATGAAGCCGCGCCCGGGGGCGACCGCCTCGATCGCGTCGATGAAGCGGCGCTGTTCGGCCAGGGGCAGCAGCACCAACGGAATGCCGACGATGACGGTGCCGATCCGCCCGTGCAGCGCGGGCGCGATCAGCTGCGGCAGCAGGCGGGCGTCGCCCTGGATGATCTGGGCACCCGGCAGGGCAGCCCGCAGATGCTCGGCCATGGCGGGCACGATCTCGACGACGCAAAGGCGCTCCGGCGCTAGGCCGGCCTCGATCAGCGCGCGGCTGACCACGCCGGTGCCGGCACCGAGTTCGAGCACGATCTCGTCCGGCGCGGCCTTCGTTTGGGCGGCGATGCGCCGGCACAAAGCTGGCGAGGAGGGGACGATGGAGCCCATCTGCAGCGGATTGGCCAGCCAGCGGCGGAAGAACAGCCCGGCGCGGGCGACATCCTGCCGCAGCTGCCCGGTGGAACCGATCGTATCGGCGCCTGCATCCATCGTGTCACCTCGCAATGCCCGTGCGATTTCTCTAGGCAATGCGCGCGGCAAATGCACGCGCCCTGGCAGCCGGGCCGTGTGACATATCGAAGACGGCGCCGAAGCGCCGGGCGTCCAAGACGGCGCCGAAGCGCCGGACGACTACTTGATCTTGGCTTCCTTGAAGATGACGTGCTTGCGCGCGACCGGATCATACTTCCGGAATTCCATCTTGGTGGTCTTGGTGCGCGCGTTCTTCTTCGTCACGTAAAAGTAGCCGGTGTCGGCGCTGGAGACGAGACGGATCTGCACCGTGTTGGACTTGGCCATACCGCACCTCAAAGGGGGCGCAGGTTTCCCGGCGCCCGAAAGGCCGGGAACATGCTTGAGGCGGCGCGCAGGGTCAAGCCCGGCCGGGCAGCCGGCCCCAGGAAAATTGCCGCTTCTGCCGGCGGCCGAAAAGGCCTTTGCTGGATGCATGAAACATGCAGCCGCCGCCGTCACTCTCCTGGCCACCCATGCGGCACTGGCGCAGGCCGGCCCGACCCGCCACGACTTCATCCTGCACGATTTCCGCACCGAGCAGGGCGCCGTGCTGCCCGAGGCGCGGGTGGTGTACGGCACCATGGGCACGCTGAACGCTGCCGGCGACAACGCCGTGCTGCTGCCCTCGCACTACATGGCCGACATGACAGGCTATGATTGGCTGATCGGCCTCGGCCGCGCGCTCGATCCGACCAAGCTGTTCCTGGTCACCAGCGAGATGTTCGGCAATGGCCGTTCCTCCTCGCCCAGCAACACGCCGCCGCCGCTGCACGGCCCGGATTTCCCGCTCACCACCATCCGCGACAACGTCCAGGCCGTGCACCGGCTGCTGACCGAAGAGTTGCACGTGCGCCACCTGCGCGCCGTCATCGGCTTTTCGATGGGCGCGCAACAGGCGTTCCAATGGGCGGTCAGCTACCCCGATTTCATGGACCGCATCGTCGCCACCTCGGGCACGGCGCGCACCTACGGCCACGGCATCGTCCGGCTGGACGGCCAGATCGCCGCCATCACGCTGGACCCGGCCTTCGCCGGCGGGCGCTACACCGCCGAGCCCACCGCCGGCATCGAGGCGACCGCGCTGGTCTGGCTCGGCTGGCTGTATTCCCAGGAATGGTGGCGGCGCGAGCTATGGCGCGGCGACAACCCGCCCGGCACCACGCTGGCCCAGGCGATCGACACCGCCAAGCGCGGCTTCTTCCGCGGCGCCGACGCCAACGACCTGATCCTGCAGATGCGCAGCTGGCAGCACCACGACGTGGGCGCCCCGCCCCAGGCCGGTATCGAGGCCGCCCTGCGCTCCATCAAGGTGCCGGTGCTGTATATGCCATCGGCGACCGACCTGTATTTCCCGGTGGAGGATGCTGCCTACGAGGCCAAGTTCATCGCCCATTGCACGCTGCTGCCCATCCCCTCGCTCTGGGGCCATCCCGCCGGTGCCGGCGCCTCGCCAGAGGATGCCACGTTCCTGAACACGCACATCGCCGCCTTCATGGCCGGAGGATGAACCCGGGCTACCCGCAAGCGGGCAGCCGTGAGCGCAGCAAGCTGTGAACGGGGTGCTGCCCGCGCGCCCGGCAACCGCAGCCCGGCAGCCCCCGTTAGGCGGCCACACAGCCGCAGGAGGCCGCTTCATGGCCGACACCACACCGCCCACCGACGCCCCTTACGAAAAGGCGCGCGACCTGGCCGAAGCCGCGCTCGAGGAATACGCGCACGGCCATCTGAAGGCCGGCGACAAGCTGGCTGAAAAAGCCGTCAAGACCGACAGCCACGCCGTCGAGGACCTCGTCGATGAGATGGGCGACGACGACACCGCCGCGGACGCCAAATCGTGAGCGGCGAGAAGAGTAGCGCCCCGGCGAATCCGGCTGCCGAGCCGGGCGCGCCGCCGGCCGCACCGCTCTCGGAGGCCGACAGGCAGGTGCAGGAGAAGCTCAAGCCGGTGGGCGACGGCAAGACGCCGGGCTGAGCAACCCCAGGTCGGCCTGTTCTGGAGGCCGGCCCCGTCTCAGCTGGCCGGGCCGGCCACCAGCCCGGCTTCGAGCAGGTCGAGCGCCGCATCGATCAGGGCGGCCGGTGGCGTCTCCAGATTGTCGGCCTGATCGAGCAGCAGCGAGGTGATGCCGTGCAGCATCGCCCAGATCGCCTCGGCGACCTGGGCGGCCGGGCCGCGCGGGGCGAAGGTGCCGTCGTGCATCAGTTCCATCACCCGGTCCTGCAGGATGGCGAAGGAATGGTCGGCCATCTCGACGGCGCAGGTCTGCGCCTCGCTGCGGCGGAACAGGCGGCTCATGAAGGTCAGCCGGTATTCGTCGGGCCGTTCGAGGCCGAAATTGATGTAGGCGCGCAGCCCGGCGCGGAAGGCGCCACGGGGCGTGAGGCCGGCTGCCTGGCTCTGTTCCAGCCGGTCGAGGATCTCGCTGAACGTGTCCTGGGCGATGGCGGCGAGCAGCGCGTCCTTGTCGGCGAAATGCATGTAGAGTGCCGTGGGCGACACGCCGACGGCGGCGCCGATCCGCCGCATCGTGACATGCGCGACACCCTCCTGGGCGAACAGATGCTTGGCGGCGGCCAGGATCTCGCCACGGCGCGAGGCGCCCTGGCCTCGTGGCTTGCGGACTTTCAGCGCGGCGGGGTCGATCGTCTGGTCCATGTCTGTACAGTGTTTAGGTGGAAGCGGCGGGGGAAGGAAGGCAAGCCTGCGGTTTTGCACGCACAGGCGGCTAGCGATGGCTGTCGGAGGCCGGCGGCAGGCCCAGCTCGCGCGCGAGCACCTGCAGGCAGGCTCCCGGCGTCGCCCGGCAGCCCTGCTCCAGCCACCACGCGCGGGTGCGCCGCAGCGCCTCGCCCACGGCGGGGCCGGGCGGGGCGCCCAGCGCCAGCGCGTCGCGGCCTTCCAGCGGAAAGCGCGGGCGCTGCAGCGCGGCCAGCCTGGCCTGCAGCTCTGCGTCGCCGCCGGCCAGCCACACGCGGCCGGCCAGGATTTCGGCGGTATCGTCGGCCAGATAGCGGCGCAGCGCGTCGTCATCGTCGCCGGGTTTGGGCACCTGCCCGCTGGTCAATGCCGCCAGCCGGGCGGCTTCGGCCGCCGATAGGCGCAGGCGGCTGGCCAGCGCACCCGGCGCGGGCGCCAGTGCCGCCAGGCGCAGCAGCGGATCGGCCGGCGCGCCGGCGCGCACCGCATGCGCCAGCCGGTCCGGCCCGGTCGCTTCGGGCAGCACGGCTTCCAGCACGCCCAGGCGCTGCATCAGCGCCACCGCGGGCACCGGATCGGGGGTGGCCAGGATGCGCTTGAGCTCCTGCCACACGCGCTCGGCCGACAGCCTGGCCAGCCCGGCGGTGGCCGCAGCGATGGCGGCAGCGGCCTGCGCATCGGGCGGGCCGGCGGCATAGCGAGCATAGAAGCGGAAGAAGCGGAGGATGCGCAGGTAGTCCTCGGCGATGCGGCGGCCGGCCTCGCCCACGAAGCGCACGCGGCCGGCGGCCAGATCCTCGGCGCCGCCGAAATAATCATGCAGCACCCCGGCCTGGTCGAGCGACATGGCGTTGATGGTGAAATCCCGCCGCGCCGCGTCCTCCTCGAAATCGCTGGTCCAGGCGACGCGGGCGTGGCGGCCGTCGGTCTCCTCGTCGCGGCGCAGCGTGGTCACCTCGAACGGGCGGCCCTGGCTGATGGCGGTGAGCGTGCCGTGGGCCAGCCCGGTCGGGATCACGCGCAGGCCGGCCTTGCGCAGCGCGGCCCCTGCCACGTCGGGCGGGTCCGGCGTGGCGATGTCGATATCGGCCACCGGGCGGCCGGCCAGCGTGTCGCGCACGCAGCCGCCGGCCAGGCGTGCGCCGGGCAAGGCGGCCAGCACCGGCACCAGCGCCGGGTCGGCCAGCAGGCTGGCCAAATCGCTCATCGGGCGGTCGGCTGCACGACCTTGCCCGCCGAGAGATGCGCCGGCACGTAGCTGCCAGTGAAGCCGCGCACATGGCCGAGCCAGACCAGCGCGCCGCCCAGCACGGCCAGCAACCCCAGCACCGCCAGCGTGCCGCGCCGGCTGAGCCCGCGCACGCCGCACAGCCAGGCGATCGCCAGCCCGGCGGGGATCATCAGCAGGGCCAGATCGGCGTAACGCATGGTGGCAAAGTCCTGTAGGGCGGCGGACGCCGGCAATCTGTGGCGAGCGCCGGCTGGGCGTGCAGATAGGCGCAGCACACCCGATCGGCCAGCCGTCCGCCAGCTTCGGCGCGCGGGCCGGTGGCGGCGCGGTCGGGGGCGCGGCAGCCGCCGACCGGCAGACGATCCGGCGCTCGCAGGCGGCCATGGTCCTCGCGTTGCCCGGGTGCGGCCGGGGCGTGGCTAACGCGCCGTCGAGAGGATGTCGCGGTGAGCCAGGCGATACGAAAGCGAAGCCGCGTCCCAGCCATAATGCAGCCGCTGCTGCCGCGATGGGCAGCAATGAGGGTCGTCGGCGCTCCACAGTCCAGCGGTGAACACGACGGCATCTTCGTCGGCGCGCTCGAGTCTGACGCCGTATTCAAAGGCCCCTGTCAGCACCGCCGCCAGGCGGCCGCGCCTGCACGCATAGACGGTCAGCACATCATGCGCTCCGCTGCCGGCAAGATGGTCCGCATTGACCAGGATCAGACGCCGGTCGCGGCCAAGGCGCTTGTCGGCAACAAGGGTGTTTCGAACCGCACATGCCTGTTGCTGGTCCTGCTCGCATCCGAGACGTGGCGGAACCATACCGTAGTCGCTGTGCCATTGAACGGCGGCGATCAAGCGGCTCGCGCCGGCAGTCTCAAGGTCGCCGCAGGCGACGGCTGCATGCGCCGCAGCGATGGGTGCGTGCAGAAGCCAAGCCGCAAGCATGACGATGCAGGCACCGCGGACAGTCACGGCCAGCCTGCGTGTGCGAATGACGTCCAGGATGCGCCTCGGATCGGATGATGCGCGACGATGCAACATTTTCATTGCATAGGCAAACCAAACGCCAGCCTTCAGGGTGCCAGCCGCTCGGCCTCCACCGCGACGCCGTCGATCTGGCCGGACAGGCGCAGGCGGGCGTCGGTATCGCGGTCCTGCCAGGCGAGGGTGAGCGTGCCGGCGTGGCCCGGCGCGGCCAGCGCCACCTGAGCGCGGATGTGGCCATCGAGCTGGTTCCAGGCCACCTCGCCGCTGACGGCCAGATCCGGCGTCCAGCGCAGGTGGTCCAGATGCAGCCGGATGCCGGAGGCGTCCGGGGCAAGGCTGAACCGGCCGCCGCGCAGGCCGCGCACGCTGCTGCCGGAGGCGACCGCGTAGCGCGCTACCGCGTCGCCCACGGTCTCGGCTGCGGCCGAAGCCAGGGCCAGGGCGTCGTCGGCCGCCGCGTTGCCGGGCAGGGAGGCGGCCGGGGCCACCGCGCGCCAGGTGGCGGCGAAATCCGGCACGGTGCGGATCGGGCGGGTGCGCAGGGCGCAGCCGGTATCGCCCGGGTCGCCGCCGCTGGCCACGAAGCGCAGCACGATCGGGCCCACGCAGCCCGCCAGGTCGGCGCCGTCGGGCGGCACATTCACGCCGCCATTGCCGATGGCCGTCTCGTGCCCGCGGTTGCGCACCACCACGAACCAGGCTTCCGGGAACAGCGCCGTCGTCTGCGCCGCCTCCTTGGGCGAAGTCACGGTATCCAGCTCGCCGGCCAGCACCAGCACCGGGATTTTCGGGAACGCCGCATGCGCGGGCACCGGAAAGGCGGGCGTGGCATCGGCGGGCGGCGCCGGCCACACCACGCAGGTGTCGAGCGCCTCGGGGTCGGTGGGCGCGGCCAGCGCATCGGCCAGCAGGAACGGCGCATACAGTCCGGGCGAGCGGGCTTCGGTTTCGGCCAAAGCGCGCGCGTATGCGCGGCGCCGGGCCGGCTCGGCCTGCCGCAGGTCGAACAGCGTGTGATAATCCTGGCACATCACCGCGGTGGCCAGCCCGACGCTGAACTGGTTGGCCGGGCCGGCGCCGCCGCTGGCATCCAGCGCCTCGGCCACCAGGCGCAGCAATGGCACTGCATCGTGGCGCGCGAAGTAGGCGCGGCTGGCGGCATCGAGGTCGCGGTAGGCGGTCAGCGTGTTGCCGGCCTCGTACACCACCAGGAACAGCGCCGCCGGATCGGCCGTGACCGACCGCCACTCGCCATTGGCGCCGGGTGCCAGGCCGCTGACCGGGGCAGCGCGCAAGGCGGCCAGCAGCGCCGCCAGCCGCTCCGTGATGCTGGGCTGCTGCGCGGCACAGGGCGCCGAGCGCGCGCAGACGCGTTCCAGCGCCACCGGGAAGGTCTCGATCTCGCTGGCAAAGAACGGCGTGCCGCCCAGCACGGGATAGGCGCTGTCGAGCACCATGGTGCGCAGCGCTTCAGGGTGGCGGGCCGCCATCACCTGGCCGAAGAACGTGCCGTAGCTGTCGCCGTAGTAATCCACCGGCCCGAGCTGCAGGGCGGCCAGCACCGCCGCCAGGTCGTCGGCCGCAGCATCCGATCCGTACAGCCACGCGCGCGGGCCGAGCTGCAGGCCGCAGGCGCGGGCCGCCTCCAGCCCCGGGGCGCGGCCGCGCTGCAGTCGCTTGCAGTCGATCGCGCCGGAGCGGCCGGTGCCGCGCTTGTCCACCAGCAGGATGTCGCGCCCGGTGCGCAGCGGCGTGAACAGGCGCACGTAGCCGTCGCGCGAGCCGGTGGTGGCGTAGCCGGGGCCGCCCTCCTCGGCCACGATGGTGCCCAGCGCGGCGCTGCCGGTATGCGGGTAGAATTCGAAGCCGATGCCGATGCTGCCAGGCACCCGCCCCGTCGGGTCGAGCGGCCGCTGAAGGGTGCCGCAGAAACCGTCATATTGCCGGATGCAGTGGCTGAGCGTGAGGCTGCCGACGGTGATCGTCTGCGCAGCGGCAGGGGCGGCCAGCAGCAGCACGAGCAGGGCGAACAGTCTGACCATCCGGACTTGTAGCGATCGGCCACCGAAGCTTGCAACGCCGTAATCCGCCGGCAAGGTATGCGGAGGCCGGCAATCGGCGCCGCCCGCCCGGGCCTTTCCCGCAGCGCCGCGCGGCCCTATCTGCCGGCCATGGCCAAGCCCTGCACCCTTCTCTATTTCGCCTGGATGCGGGAGCGCGCGGGCGTGGCCGAGGAGCGGCTGGAGCTGCCCGCGGGGGTGCAGACCGTCGGCGCCCTGATCGCGCTGCTCAGTGCCCGCGGCCCGCATTACGCCGAGGCCTTTGCCCAGCCCGGCCTGGTGCGCGCGGCGGTCAACCAGGTGTTCGCGCAGCCCGATACCGCGGTGCAGCCCGGCGACGAGATCGCGTTCTTCCCTCCGGTGACCGGCGGCTGACATGATCACCGTGCGCGTGCAGGCCGAGCCGTTCGACGCGGGGCGGGAGAGCGAGGCGCTGCTGCAGGCATGCCCTGATGCCGGCGCGCTGGCGAGCTTCGTGGGCATCGTCCGCAGCACCAAGCAGCGGCCGATCACCGCGCTGACGCTGGAGCACTACCCGGCGATGACCCAGCCGGCAGTGGCCGCCATCGCGCAGGTCGCGGCCGCCCGCTTCGGCCTGCTCGGCTGCACGGTCATCCACCGGGTCGGCACCCTGCTGCCTGGCGACGGCATCGTGCTGGTGCTGAGCGCTGCCCGCCATCGCGGCGCGACACTGGACGCCACGGGCTACATGATCGACCGGCTGAAGACCGATGCGCCATTCTGGAAGCAGGAGCATTTGGCCGGCGGCGCAGCCGAGTGGGTGGCGGCGCGGGCTGAGGACAGCGCGGTGGCAGCAGGCTGGGGCGACGCCGGCGCACGCTGACCGGCCGGCCGGCTGCCGACCGGTAGCGCCCCTGCCCGCCACGGCGGCCGCCCGCAGGCGGCAGCCCTGGCGGACGGGTCCGGCTACTTTTCCTCGGCGGCGCTCGTCAGCGCTTCGCCCAGGGCGCGCACCTTGTCGCCGTTCTTCTCGGACTTGCCGGCCAATGCGACCGTTTCCTTGCCCAGCTTGGCGACGATCTTGCGGATCGCCTCGCCGTCCAGCGACTCGGCGTGCAAGTGTTTCTTGAGGTTCTCGAGGTCCTTGATGATCGCCTTGGCGCCGGTGCTGTCCAGCTTCTCCAGCGTGGTCTCCCAGCCTTCGATGTTCTTGACCGCGGCGCTTACGGTCATGCTCTTCACGCCGTCCTTGATGTGCTTGATGGTGGCATCGAACTGCGGCATCGGCTGCTCCTGTGGGGGTGTGAGCACGCCCGTAGGCAGCGTGCCAGCCGCCTAGCGGCCCGCGTCGGGCAAGGTTGCCGTCTCACATTTCGCGTGCCCGCGCTTGACGAAAGCGGGCGTGCCTACGCCGCTTCGAGGTTAATGCGCGGCTTGCGGCGGCGTGGCAGGCTTGCCGGCATCGTGCGGCGCCCCGGCTGCATCTGGCGCATGGGCAGCGCGGCGACCCGACAGCAACGTGGGCGCCTGCACCAGCAGCGCGGTGCCGAACACCACGCCCAGCATCACCAGCGCGGCCCGGCCGCGGGTGAGCTGCAGCGCATGGCGTGCCGCGAACCAGTGGAACCACAGGCCATAGGCGACGAGGCCGGCAAGCAGCAGGCGCGCCGCCCCGTCCTGACTGAGCCCGGCCGCGACCGCCATGGTGGCCACTGGCAGCAGCAGCACCAGCACGCCCAGGAACGCCCATTGCGCGCAATTCAGCACGTTGGCGTACAGCGCCCAAAGCTGGCGGCGGTCCCACAGCCGGCAGAAGGCATCGGCGATCACCGCCGGGGCCAGCAGGTTGCACAGCGCCACCAGGAAGAACGCCAGCCCGAGGCCCGGCCGGCCCGATACCGCCAGCGTGCCGCCCAGCACGATCGCCAGCGCCAGCCAGGGCGCCAGGCTCGCCAGGTAGGCCTGCGCGGTGGCGCCGAACTGGGTGAAGCCTGCCGGCCGCCCGGTCGCGATCAGCAGCATGCCCAAGCCCAGCCGGCCATTCAGCCTGGGCCTGTCGCCGCCTTGCGGGGTAGGCGCGCGGCCGCTCATGAGGTCAGCTCCTGCAGCATCGCCGTGTAGATGTCGGCCAGCATCAGCAGGTCGGCAACCGGCACGTGCTCGTCGGCCTGGTGCATGCTGGCGCCCACCAGGCCGAACTCGGCCACCGGCATATAGGCCGCGATGAAGCGCGCATCCGACGTGCCGCCGCCGGTCTCCAGCCGGGGCGACTGGCCCGTCATCCGCGCCACGCAGCCGGCCAGGCGGGGGCCCAGATCGCCGCCGGTCAGGAACGCCTCGCCGCTGATGCGCGCTTCCACCTGCGCACCCGGGCAGTGGCGCGCCACAACTTCGGCCACCCAGGCGGCGAGCGCGGCGCCGGTGTGGCGGTCGTTGAACCGGATGTTAAGCCGCGCCTGCGCCTGGGCGGGGATCACGTTGGCCGCGGGGTTGCCGACATCGATGGAGGTGACCTGCAGGCAGGACGGCTCGAAGGCAGTGGTGCCGTGGTCCAGCACGTGGCCGGTCAGCTCGGCCAGGGCGCCCACCAGCCGGTGGATCGGGTTGTCGGCCAGATGCGGGTAGGCCACGTGGCCCTGCCGGCCCGGCACTGTGATAGTGGCGCCCACGCTGCCGCGGCGGCCGATCTTGATGGTGTCGCCCAGCATCGCCGCACTGGTCGGCTCGCCCACGAGGCAGAGATCCGGCAGGCCACCCGTCGCGGCCAGCCATTCCAGCACACGGATGGTGCCGTCGGTGGCCGGGCCTTCCTCGTCGCCGGTGATCAGCAGGCTGACCGAGCCGGGCCGGCCGGCGGCGCGATGCCGCGCGGCCGCCACCGCGAAGGCGGCCAGCGCGCCCTTCATGTCGCAGGCGCCGCGCCCATACAGCCGGCCATCGTGGATGGCGGCCCCGAACGGATCGTGACGCCACCCGGGGCCGGGCGGCACCACGTCGGTATGGCCGGCGAGGCAGACATGTGGGCTGCCGTTGCCGGCACGCGCGAACAGGTTACGCACTTCGCCCGACGGACGATGCGTCACCGTGAAGCCCAGCGGTTCCAGCATGCCGGCCAGCACCGCCTGGGCGCCGTCATCGGCCGGCGTGACGGAGCGGCAGCGGATCAGGCGCTGCGCCAGGGAAACGGGGTCGGCGATCATCCGCCCTGAGGCGCGATGCCGAGGGCCACGCGAAAGCGCGTGCCCTGGTGGCTCCGGTCCAGCTCGACGGTGGCGCCCAGCGTCTGCGCCATGCTGCTGACGATCACCGAGCCGAGCCCGCTGCCCTTGGGCGTGGTGTCCTCGCCCGGATAGCCGATGCCATCATCCTCGACGGTCAGCAGCAGGCCGGCCGCCGAGCGCTGCAGGCCGACGCGCACCGGGCCGGGTGCGCCCGGCGGGTAGGCGTATTTCAGCGCGTTGGTGACGAGCTCGTTGACGATCAGGCCGATCGGCACCGCCTTGTCCGTCTCCACCCGCACCGGCTCGGCGGCCAGCGCGATCCTGCGCTGCGCCGCCTCGCCGGCTGCCTGCGTCGCACGCTCCAGCTCGTCCACCAGACCCGCGAGGTAGGCGTCCATCTCGACGAACTCCACGTCGTCGCCGGTATAGAGGCGGCGGTGCACCATCGTGACCGCCTCCACCCGCTCGGCGGCCTGGCGCAGCAGCAGCCGGGCCGCCGGATCGGCCACGCGGCGGGCCTGCATGTCGATCAGCGAGGTGATCAGCTGCAGCGAGTTGGCGACACGGTGGTTCACCTCGCGCAGCAGGATCGCCTGCTGCGCGGCCAGCGCGGCCAGCCGGTCGCGGCTGGCGTGCACCTCGCGCTCGGCCCGGTCGCGTTCGGCTTGCAGGCGGGCGCGCGTGATCTCCTGGGATACGCTGGCGCCCAGCAGCTCGATGAAGGTGCCGTGCACGTCCTTGATCACGTAGTCGGCGGCCCCGCTTTTCAGCGCGGTCACCGCGATGCGCGGCTCCTCGGCGCCGGTGACGAAGATCACCGGCGGGCACCCCGCCAGCTGGCTCAGCGCCTCGAGCACCTCCAGCCCGTCCTGGCCCGGCATGTAGTGATCCAGACCGATGGCATCGAAATCACCGCTGCCGGCCAGGGCCAAACCCTCAGCCCCGTTGGCGGCCAGCGTCACGCGGAAGCCGGTGCGCTGCAGGTGGCGCTGCACCAGCCGCGCGATGCCGGGATCATCGTCGATGTAGAGGATGTGCGGCAGGGTTGGCGCGTCGGTCATCCATCGGCTTTCATGGGTGATCGGGATGCGCGCAGTCAGGCCGGCTCGGGCATCTGCATGACGGTCAGGAACAGGCCGAGCTGGCGGATGGCGCTGGCGAACCCCTCATACTCGACCGGCTTGGTGATATACACGTTGCAGCCGAGATCGTAGCAGCGCTGGATCTCGCCGCGATCGTCCGTCGTGGTCAGCACGATCACCGGGGTGCGTTTGAGCAGCTTGTCGGCCTTGATGCGCGCGAGGATCTCGGTGCCGCTCATGTCGGGCAGATTGAGATCGAGCAGCACCAGGATGGGCTCGGCCTTCACCGCCTCGCCGCGCCCGAACAGGTATTCCAGTGCCGTGGTGCCGTCGGATTTGTGCGTGATGTCGTTGGCCACGCCGGCGCGGCGCACGTTTTTCTCGATCAACCGCGCGTGGCCCGGGTCGTCCTCGATCAGCAGGATGGTCACCGGCATCGCATTCATGCTGTCCTCTCACCCGTATGGGCCAACACGGCCGGCAGCCGCACGATAAAGGTCGAACCCACGCCTGGTGTCGACTCGCAGGATATCGTTCCGCCCAATCGGCGCACAAGCGCCCTGACATGGGCGAGCCCGATGCCCTCGCCCGGGATATCCTGCGTACCGGCGCGGCGGAACAGCTCGAAGATGCGCTCCAGATCGCGCGCGGCGATGCCCCGGCCATTATCGGCCACGTCGTAGCGCACCCATGCGCCCTCCTGCCGGCCGGCGATCGTCACCTGGCCGGGTCGTCCGGCAGCCAGGTATTTCAGCGCGTTCTCCACCAGATTGGAGAACACCTGTTCGATGGCCAGCCGGTCGGTGGTGAGGCCCGGCGTGGCACCCAGGGTGATCGACGCACCGGCATCGTCGGCCAGCCGGCGCACGCTGTCGGCCACGCCGGCCAGCAGGCTGCCCATGTCGAGCGGTTCGGGCGCGAGCGCCCGCCGCCCCTCGCGCGAGAGGCGCAGGATGGCGGTGATCAGGCGGTCCATCTTGGCCGTGCTGGTCTGGATGAAGCGGATCGCCTCGGGCAGGTCCTCCTGGCTGGCCTCGCGCACCTCGGGCGGCACCACGATGCCGGAGGGCTCGAGATGCTCCGTCACGAAACGGTTCAGCCGCGCGGTGGCGTCCGTCAGCTCGGCGGTAAAGCCGATGATGTTGAGCAGCGGCGCGCGCAGATCGTGGCTGACGATGTAGGCGAAACGCTGAATCTCCTCGTTGGCGTTGGTGAGGTCGGCCGTGCGTTCGAGGACGGCGGCTTCCAGCCGGTCCTGCCCGGCCTGCAGGGCCGCGTTGGCCTCCAGCAGCGCGCGGTGCCCGGCCGACAGGGCCCAGACCGTGGAGCGCAGCCGGCGCGTCACGAACACGATCAGCAGCAGCAGCAGCGCCAGCGCGCCCGCATCCACCGCCACCAGCAGCTTCGCCCCGGCCCGGCTGTGCACGAGTGCCGCCGACAAGGCGGCGCGCTGCTTGGCCGCGAGCTGGACGACGATGCCGCGCGCGGCCTCCATCGCCCGCCGGCCGCGGTCGGACTGCACCACGGCCAGCGCCTCGGCGTGACGGCCGGCCTGCTCCAGCCGCACCGTCTCACCCAGCTCGGCCAATTTGTCGGTGATGGCGGCCCGCAGCTGGGGCAATGCGGGCTCGCCGGCGAGTGCGGCGTCCATACGGTCGAGCAGGGCCGGCACGCGCTTGGCCGCACCGGTGTAGGGGGGCAGATAAGCCGCATCTCCGGTGAGCAGGTAGCCGCGCTGGCCGGTTTCGGCCGACAGCACGCAATCCATCAAATCCGTCGAGATCGCGCGCCGCGCCTGCGCCTGGGCGGCATCCTGGGCATCGCGGCCGGTGCGCTGCGCGATCAGCGCGCCGGCGGCCACGATGGCGAGCATCAGCAGCCCGCCAAGTGCGAGGGCCAGTCGCTCCAGCCGCCCGTGCAGGACGCGCGTGATCGCCTGGCGCGCCCGGGTCGTCTGCTCGGCAGTCTGATCGGTGGTCTGATCGGTCGTCATGCGGCTAGTCTGTGCTGCAACGCCGTGCGGGGTGGCAAGATGTCACGTGCCGGGGGGCAGCAACGAGGGGGCCAGTGCTCGGCAGCATCGATGGCGTGATGGCGCCCGACACCTGCTTCGGCTGGGCGCTGGACCCGGCCGACCCGCGCGCCGGCGCGCCGTTGCAGGCCAGGCTGCGCGGCGTGCTGGTGGCCGCCAGCTTCGAGCGCCGGCAGCGGCCGGATCTGCGCGACTGCCAGCCGAACCTGGCCGGCTTCGTGGCGCGGCTCGGCAGCCCGGTGCCGCTGCTGGACTGGCTGGCCGGCGCCGTAACCTTGCATGCCGGGGCCCATGCGCTGCCGCTTGGCAGGAGCGCCGTGCGTGATCTCGCGCTGCTGTACGGCGCCGAGCTGCAGGCCGAGCTCGATGGCCCGGAGCTGGCCCGCTACCTCGAGACCATCGCCGGCCAGAGCCGCCTCGCGCCCGAGAGCCGGCTGGTGCTGCGCGGCGCGGCCAAGGCGATCGCCGACCCGGCCGCCCGGCTGGCGACGGACCAGGGCTCCATGGTGGCCGTACCGGTCGGCACGCGGTCGCTGGACGGGGTGGCGATGATCGCGCATGGCGGGCACGCTCTGCTGGTGGGCGGCACCAACAACGTGCTGGCGCAGTACGGCCCGGAGGAGACCGCCGGCGAGGACGACGCCGTGTGCGCGGCGTGGCTGGCGCTATTCCGCGCCCGTGCCGCGCAGGCGCGCGCCGGCGGCCACGCCTACCTGCAGGTTATCGTGCCGGAAAAGCTTTCGGTGATGCCCGAGCTCTACACCCAACCCATCCGAACCCCCACCCGCGCGCTGCGCGCGCTGGAAGCGCGCATCGCGGACGATCCGGCGCTGCGCGGCCACTACCTGCCGGTGCACGCATTGTTCGCCGCGGCGCCGGACCGCCCGGGCCTGTTCCCGCCCATCGACACGCATCTGAGCGAGAGCGGCTGCTACCGCCTGTTCTGCGCCATGCTCGACCGGCTCGGCCTGGAGCGGCCGCAGGAGCCCAGCTTCACCATGGCCGACGACACCGAACCGGGGGACCTGGCCGAGCGCTTCTCCCACATACCGCTGCTCAACCGCCGCTGCGTGGTGGGCCACCTCGACCCGCGCCTCGGCGAGGCAGGATTGCAGCTGATCGAGAGCAGCGACCCGCCAGAGGCCGACCGCCATAACGGCATGCGCAGGCGCTGGCACAACGCCGGCGGCATCTCGGCGCTGCGGGTGATGGCGTTCGGCAACTCCTTCTTCGAGCGCGGCGGCGAGCCCAAGAAGCTATCCTGGTGGTTCGCCCGCTATTTCCGCGACTTCGCGTTCGTCTGGGGCCCGGATCACGACGCGGATGGGGTGGCAGCCTTCCGGCCCGACATCGTGGTGTGCCAGACGATCGAGCGCTTCCTGCCCACCGTGCCCGCGCGCTAGCCGCCGAACACTCCCAGACGCGCGAAGCCGTTGGGCGGCATTTTGCCGGCTTGGCCACGTTCGCCCAGCCATTCGCGCAGGTTGGTCTCCGTGCGCACCCGCTCGCCGGCCCGCCAGGTCAGGCCCTGGGCGAGGCGGAACACCTTGGCGTCGGCCAGCCCGCCTTCCTTGTAGCGCTGCAGGGTAACGCCCAGCCCGCGCGACAGCTCGGCTATCTGATCGAGCGGAAACACCAGCAGTTTGCGGTTCTCGCCCACCACGGCCACGTGGTCGCCATCGGCCGGCACGCACACCTTGGCCGTCTCGCCGGGGCGCAGATTGAGCACCTGCTTGCCGGCGCGGCGATCCGAGAGCAGGTCTTCGGCGGGGATGACGAAGCCGCGGCCGCCGCTGCTGGCCAGCAAATAGCGATGGGCGTCGGACCAGACGAACACGTGCGCGATCACGTCCTGCGCAGCCAGTTCCAGCATGACGCGGATCGCCTGGCCGTCGCCGCGGCCGCGCGGCAGCTCGCCCGCGCGCAGCGTGTAGGCGCGGCCGCCGGCGGCCAGCAGCACAA
Source organism: uncultured Alphaproteobacteria bacterium (assembly GCA_963751795.1). Classification (GTDB taxonomy): domain Bacteria; phylum Pseudomonadota; class Alphaproteobacteria; order Acetobacterales; family Acetobacteraceae; genus BOG-908. The sequence continues at coordinate 647,793 of CAVVVI010000002.1, read as the reverse complement.
GCCGGTCGGTCGTCTGGCACGGCAGCAGCAGGCGGAGCTTGTCGCCCTCCTTGAACTTCTGGCCCTCGGCATCGGCCACGTGGCCGCGCAGCGCGCGGATCCAGCCTTTCTCGGACAACACCACGGTGATCGGTTCGCGCTCGATCACCACGATGTTGCTGATATCCACCGGGGCGGCCACCGCGCCCAGCTCGGTGCGGCGCGCGCCCAGCGTGCCGCTGCCGAAACTGCGCCGCGTCTCCTCGATCTCGGTGGTGATGCGCGCCCAGCGCAGTTTCTCGTCGGCCAGCAGCGCGCCCAGGTCGCGGCCCTCGCGGCTGAGCCCCTTGTGCTCGCGGCGGATCTCCATCTCCTCGAGCCGGCGCAGGCTGCGCAGGCGCATGTTCAGGATCGCCTCGGCCTGGATGTCGTTCAGCCCGAAGGCGGCCATCAGCCCGGCCTTGGCATCGTCCTCCTCGCGGATGATGCGGATCACCTCGTCGAGGTTCAGGTAGACCGCCAGCAGCCCGTCGAGGATTTCCAGCCGGCGCTGGATTGCCAGCAGGCGGTAGCGGGAGCGGCGCTGCAGCACCTCGTGGCGGTGCGCGATCCAGGCGGCCAGCACGCCGCGCAGGCCCATCACCTGCGGCGTCTGGTCGGCGGCCAGCACGTTCATGTTGAGCGGGAAGCGGCTTTCCAGCGCAGTGGCGCGGAACAGCGTCTCCATCAGCACCTCCGGCTCGGTGCCGCGCGATTTGGGTTCCAGCACCAGACGGATGCGCTCGTCGGATTCGTCGCGGATATCGGCCAGCAGCGGCAGCTTCTTTTCCTCGAGCAGGGCGGCCACCTGCTCGATCAGGCGGGATTTCTGCACCTGGTATGGGATCTCGGTGACCACGACGGTCCAGGTGCCGAAGCGGCCCTGCTCGACGGCCCAGCGGGCGCGCAGGCGGAAGCCGCCGCGGCCGGTCTCGTAGGCGGCGAGCAGCGCTTCCGGCGTCTCGCTGAGGATGCCGCCGGTGGGAAAATCCGGGCCCGGCATGTGGGCCAGCAGCTCGGCCGTGGTGGCCTGCGGGTCGGCGATCAGGTGGATGGCCGCCGCGCACACCTCGCCGGCATTGTGCGGCGGGATGGAGGTGGCCATGCCCACCGCGATGCCAGCGGCACCGTTGGCCAGCAGATTGGGGAACGCGGCCGGCAGCACCACCGGCTCGCTGTCTTCGTTATCGTAGGTCGGGCGGAAATCGACCGTGTCCTCGCCGATGCCGGCGAGCAGGCTGGCGGCCACCGCCGTCATCCGCGCTTCGGTGTAGCGCATGGCGGCCGGGTTATCGCCGTCGATATTGCCGAAATTGCCCTGGCCTTCGACCAGCGGGTAGCGGACGGCAAAATCCTGCGCCAGGCGCACCAGCGCGTCGTAGATGCTGGCATCGCCGTGCGGGTGGAACTTGCCCATCACGTCGCCCACCACGCGGGCGCATTTCTTGAAGCCGCTGGACGGGTCCAGGCGCAGCTGCTGCATGGCGTAGATCAGTCGGCGATGCACCGGCTTCAGCCCGTCGCGCACATCGGGCAGGCTGCGCGACGTGATGGTGGACAGGGCGTAGGCGAGGTAGCGCTCCGAGAGCGCGGTGTTGAAATTGGTGTCCTGGATGTCTTCCATGCGGCGGGATGGCCGAAGCAGGGCGGGGAACGCAAGGCTTTCTCCGCGGCGGCACGCCGGCGGACCAGGGCAGGGTTGTTGCCAGGCAGGAACCGCTTGCCTTGCCGCGCCAACGCTGCCTAGATCGGCCGCAGACCCCGGTGCTCGGGAATACGGTGCGAAACCGTAGCTGCCCCCGCAACTGTAAGCGGCCCTACCACCTGCCCCAACACGCCATTGCCGCATGCGCGGCGAGAAGGCGGGGCAGGCGCCGCGAGCCAGGAGACCGGCCGGAGTCGAGACTGCGCGCGCGCGTCGGGCGGGGTGCACCGAAGCAGTGGGAGAGAGACCCGCATGCGGCAATCGCCGTCGTGTCGGTTCGCAACACAGCATGTTGCGGCCAGTGGAGTCCCGTACCCATGCGTATGGCGCTGTTGGCGGCCGTAGCCGCCCTTCCCTGTGCGGCGATCGCACAGCCTTTCCCCAATGCGGCATCGCCGCCGGCCAACCCGGACAATCCGGAGAACATCAGCGTGACGGCCACGCGCGTGCCGACGGCCGCCGTCAACCTGCCGGCCGGCGTCACCGTGATCGACCGCAAGACCATTGAGGAGCGCGGCTACGTCTCGCTGGTGGACGCGCTGTCGGCCGTGCCCGGCCTGCGCGTGGCGCAATCGGGCGGGCCGGGATCGCAGACCAGCGTGTTCATCCGCGGCACCAATTCCAACCACGTGCTGGTGCTGCGCGACGGCGTGCCGATCAACGATCCCTCCGATCCCGGCGGCGCGTTCAATTTCGGCATCGACACGCTGGACGACGTCGAGCGCATCGAGGTGGTGCGCGGCGCGCTGTCCAGCCTGTATGGCTCGGGGGCGATCGGCGGCGTGATCAACCTGATCACCCGGCGCGGGCGCGGCGCGGCGCATGGCCACCTCGTGCTGGCCGGCGGGGCGCCCCGCCAGGGCCTGGCGCAGGCCACCATCGCCGGCGGCCTCGGCATCTACGATTACGCGGCCGATCTCGAAGGCTTCTCCACGCGCGGCGCCGACCAGACGCCGCGCCGCTTGGCCGCCTATACCGGCGAGGCCGACGGCGACCGCAGCCGCCACGTGCAGGTTGAGCTGGGCGCGACACCGCTGCCCGACACGCGCTTCTCCCTGCTGCTGCGCGCGCGCGACGCCACGTACGGCTTCGACGAGACCGGCTTCGATGCCGGCAATGCGGGCGGCACCGATGCCTCGCTGTTCGGGCGATTGGGCGTGACGACAAAGCTGTTCGACGGCGCCTGGGGCAGCAGCCTCTATCTCACCGGCGTGCAGGACGATCGCCGGAGCACGGTGGCGTTCCGTGCCGGCGATCCCAACCAGGAGAACGGCACCGACCGCTATCACGGCAGCCGCGCCGATGTGCAGTGGAACAACACCGTTCACGTGGCGGACCGACCGCATCTGACCGCCACGGCCATCACCTTCGGCTACGAGCACCAGGCCGACGGGCTGGATTCCAAGAACAACGAATTCTTCTTCGGCACACCCGGTTTCGTCGGCGCGGTGAAGGCGCATGCCCGATCCAATGCCGGCTATCTCGGTGCGCAATCGGTGGTGCTGTCGCGCCTGGCACTGACCGGGCAGCTGCGTGAGGATGCCACCAGCATCGCCGGCAGCGCGTTCACCTGGCGCGTGGGCGGCGTGCTGGATGTGCCGGAGCTGTTCTCGCACATCAAGCTCTCCACCGGCACCAGCTTCCGCGCACCGGCGCTGAACGACCGTTATGGCGCGGACAATTTCGGTTTCGGCAGCTTCTATTTCGGCAATCCGCAGCTGCGGCCCGAACGCGGCAGGAGTTACGAGGCCGGTGTGACCACCGACATGCCGCCCGGCCTGCCCGGCCATGCCAGCGTGTCGGCTACTTTCTTTCATAACGACATCAAGGACGCGATCATGCTGGCGGCCATTCCGGGCACCGCCAACGACACCGCGCAGAATATCCAGCAGGCGCGTTCGCAGGGTGTCGAGACGTCGCTCACGTTCCGCGTGCAGGATTGGCTGCAGGCCGATCTTACCTACACCTACACCGATGCCCGCAACCACGGCTCGGGCGCGCTGCTGCTGCGCCGGCCCTACAACCAGGGCAGCGCCAATCTGCGCATCGCGCCCATACCCGCGCTGATCATCGCGCCGGAGATCGCCTATGTCGGCAGCTTCCGCGACTTCCTGATCAACAATGACGGCAGCTTTCCAGCCGCACCCGGCTTCAGCCGGCAGGGGCTGATCGTCAATCTCAACGTCACCTACAAGCTGGGGCCGCATGTGGAGCTGTTCGCCTGGGGCAAGAACCTGGGCAACAGCCGCTTCGAGCCGGTCGCCGGCTACCAGACCCCCGGCGCCAGCGTCCTGGCGGGGGCCAGGTTGAGCTACTGACGAAAACCATGCGCGTTCCCGCACGCAACAAGATCAAGCCCCATGGTCGCCACGCACCTCACCGCAAGCGCCAGAAGCAAAAGCTTTTTGCTTCTTCTCGAAAAAGAAGCCTGTCCTTGCCTCCAAAAGCGTTCAAGCCAAACCCGACCAGGAGAACAACCATGCGAAACCGCCTGACCATCATCGGCGCCAGCCTCGCAATGCTCGGCAGCGCGCAAGCCCAGCCGGCCGGCCCGCCGAACCGCACGACGATCGCGCCGCTGCCGCCGCCGCCCGTCCCGGCCCGGCGCAAGGAGGCCGCCGCGCCAGTGCCGTCCGGCCGCGTGCTCGGCGTGCCGGTGACGGCGGACGCACCGGTTTCGCCCGCCTATGACGGCACGGCCTACAAGACGTTGGGCGGGCAGGCCGAGACCGGGCAGGACGCGATCAGCGGCCAGGTAATGCAGCCCACCGATGCCGGCCGGCCGCATCCCTGAGCGGCGCTACAGCAGCTTGGCCATAATCCGGGCGCGCAGTTCGGCCAGGCGTTCGGCCAGGCCGCGGCGCGCCCATTGCGCCGGCTCGATTGTTTTCGAAACCGCGATGTCGGCCACGAATACCTGTTCCATCTCGCCGCCGAAGGCCGGCGAGAGGATGATGGCGTCGATCTCGTTGTTCCAGACGGTGCTGCGCCAATCCAGGTTGGACGAGCCGATGGCCGTCCAGGCGCCGTCGATCACGGCGGTTTTGGCGTGCAGGACGCGGCCCTGGAATTCGTGGATCTTCACGCCGGCATCCAGCAGATCCTGGTAGCTGGCGCGGCCGCCGGCGAGCGCCATGCTGCTGGTGCTGCGGCCTGGCACGATCACGTCCACATCTACGCCGCGGCGCGCCGCTTCCTGCAGGCCGCGTACCATGTCTGGCGTGGGGACGAAGAAGCCGGTGGTGAGGTGGACGGAATGCTGCGAGAGCGCCATGGCGGCCAGCAGCGTGCGGTAGATCAGCGGCTTGCCGTTGTCGGGTGCACCGTCGATCGCCTGCACCAGCACGCCACCGGGTGCGGGCGCCGGCGCGGCGGGCGGCGGGGCAAGCGGCGGGCCGTGCTGGGCGCGCCAGGTCTGCATGAAATAGGTTTCGAACTGCGCCGTGACGGGGCCCACGATTCGCACGTCGGTATCGCGCCAGGCTTCGTCGTTGGGATCGTCGGTGGTGGCCTTGGGCGCCGCATCGGGCCGGGCTGCCGCTTGGCGGGCGGCCGGCGTGGGCGCGTTTTCATAGACGCGGCTGATGTTGACGCCGCCGGTGATGGCCAGGGCGCCATCCACGCAGAGCAGCTTGCGGTGGTCGCGCGCGTTCAGGTCGATCGGCACGCGGCTGTTGGGCGCGAGGGGGTTGTATTCCAGCACGCGCACGCCGGCCTGGCGCAGTTGCGTAAAGATTTCACTCGGCGTGTCGCTGCTGCCCCAGGCGTCGTAGATCAGGTTGACCTCGACGCCGCGCTGCCGCGCCTCGGCCAGCAGCGTGGCGAATTGGCCGCCGGCCTGCTTGTCGAACTCGTAGGTCTCCATGTCGATGCGGGTGCGCGCGCCGCGAATGGCCTCGGCGAGTGCGGCGAACGCGGTCGGGCCGTTGATCAGGAGCTTGGTCTGGTTGCCGGGCAGGAACGGCACGTGCGCGAAGCGTTCGCCCTGCTGGCGCAGGAGGTCCAGCGCGTGCGCGGGGTCGGCGCTGGCGCGCGCGGCCAGCAGATCCGGGCTGACGCCCGGCGGCGGCTGAGTGGCGCACGCAGCCACGGCGAGCACGAGCAGGCAGGCCAGCGCCGGGGCAGCGCGCCGCGGCGCGGCAGGCCGAAGCGGTGCGACGGGCGATACCAGGGCGTGCTCGATCGGCTTCATGCAGGCGGTATAGTTTCGAGTTGTGGCGGAAACGGGGCAGCGCGCGGCCGCAGCCCCCAGGCACGGGTGAACGGCGTCACCAGCGCGCCGGTGATGGTGTGCGGGCTCGCCTGCCCGGGCTCCACGCCGAACACCAGCTTCTGCCGTTGCCGGGTGGGCATCAGCAGCGTGCCGAACGTCCAATCGAATACCGCCAGGCCGCTGCCCAGGTTGCGGCCGAAATGCTCCGGGTTGGCGGAATGGTGCAGCTGGTGGTGGGCCGGGCTGCAGAACACGCGGCCGAGCGGACCGGTGAAGGCGATCCACACATGCGAGTGCTGCAGGTGGCCGGTCAGGCAGACCAGCGCGATGAAGATGACGTTGGCGCCGCCCAGCAGCCAGCCCTGGCTCGGCCGCCCGAGCGCATAGGCAGCCAGGGCGCCAGCCGGGGCGATGACCAGCACCCCGATGTTGTAGAATTTCAGCGACTCCACCGGGTGCACGCGGAACACCGTCAGCGGCGAGAGCGTCTCGGCAGTGTGGTGCACGCGGTGGAATTCCCACAGCAGCGGCACCTTGTGGCTGAGGAAATGGTCGAGCCAATAGGCGAACTCGTAGGCCAGGAACATGAACACGGTGACCGCGCAATCGGTGGCCAGCGGGCCCATCGGCGGCGCCGGTGCCGGGCCCAGGCGGGCCACCAGCGCAGCGTGCGTCCAGCCCGCGACCACCGGGAACGAGAACAGCGCCCAGCCGATCATGGCGCCGGTGGCCAAATTGTTGAGCAGCAGGTAGCCGAGATCGGTGCGCGTCGACGCGCTATGAGTGAGCCAGCGCGGGAACAGCGCGCGGCGCAGCAGGCGCCAGGAAAGGCGGCGGCCGCGCGCCCAGCGCTGCAGCGCGATGCTGGCGGCGGCCACCAGCAGGGCCGCGCCGAGCGAGACCAGCGAGAAGCTGGAGCCGGGGGCCAGCAGCAGCGATCGGCCGGCAATGACCAGCGCGCGCCATTTTATCACCACCACGGGCAGCGCGGTCAGCAGGGCCAGGGTGGCGAAGCGGGCGTCCGGGCTGAAGAGGCGTGAGGCCAGGCGTCGCACTGCGGTCCCGCGGGAATGTTACGACATCATCATAGCTGCGCGCCTGGGCAGGCGGAAGGGTTTTCTGCCGCCGGAGCGGCGCGCTCGGCCCTGAATTGGTGTCCCGCCGGGCCGTCTGCTGCTAGACCATGCGACGTATGACGCAGGTCACCCGAATCGCCACCGCCAGCATCGCCGTCGGGCTGCTGGTGCTGGCCCTCAAGGCGGCGGCCTGGCACGTCACCGGCAGCGCCGCGTTTTACTCGGACGCGCTGGAAACGGTGGTCAACGTGGCCGCCTCGATGGTGGCGCTGGCCGCGCTGCGGTTCGCCGACCAGCCGGCCGACGAGAACCACCCGTACGGCCACGACAAGGCGGAGTTCGTGGCCGCCGTGGTCGAGGGCGTGCTGATCGTGGTGGCGGCGGTCAGTATCCTGCAGCACGCCTGGCGCGCCTGGCACCATCCGCATGTGCTGGCAGCCGCCGGGCTGGGCGTGGGGCTGAATCTGGGCGCCACCGCGGTGAACGCCGCCTGGGCGTGGGTGCTGTTCGGCGCGGCGCGGCGCGCGCGCTCGCCCGCCTTGCGCGGCGATGCGCGCCACCTGATGGGCGACGTGGTCACCAGCTTCGGCGTGATTGCCGGCGTGGGGCTGGTGCTGCTGACCGGCGTGCTGCGGCTGGATGCGCTGGTGGGTGCCGCGACCGCGATCTACGTGCTGTGGTCGGGCGTGCACCTGATCGGCGAATCGGTAGGCGGGCTGATGGACGCGGCGCCGGCCGATGGCACGGTGGAACGCATTGCCGCCGTGCTGGCCGCCCATGGCGGCGGCGCCATCGAGGCGCACGACATCAAGGCCCGCCAGGCGGGGCGGACCACTTTCGTGCAGTTCCACCTGGTGGTGCCCGGCGCCATGCGCGTGGATGCCTCGCACGCGATCTGCGACGCCATCGAGGCGGCGCTGCGGGCTGATATGGGCCATTTGGTGGTCAACATCCACGTCGAACCGGAGCACAAGGCCAAGCATGTGGGCGCGGTGGCACTGGATTGCCGGGCGGCTGTTGCCTCCTGAATGGGCCCGCCTGCTGGCGGCAGCGGCGGCCTGGCTCGCGGTGGCGGCGCCGGTGGCGCAGGCCAAGGTCGTTTCGCTGAATCTGTGCACCGATCAGCTGCTGGTGCTGCTGGCGCCCGAACAGGTGGCCGCCCTGGAGCCGCTGGCGCGCGACCCGGCGCTGAGCTTCGTGGCCGCTGAGGCTGCCAGGCTGCCCAGCGTGCGCGCCGATGCCGAGGCGGTGCTGGCGCTGCACCCGGATCTGGTGCTGGCCGGGCAATACGGCGCGCAGGGCACGCTGGCGCTGCTACGGCAGCGCGGCGTGCGTGTGGTGCAGGTGGCCGAGGCGCAGGATTTCGCCGCCGTGGGCGTGCAGGTGGCCAGCGTGGCGGGCCTGCTGGGGGTTGCCGCCCGCGGGCGCGCATTGGTGGGCGGCATGTGGCGGGCGCTCGCCGCCATCCGCCCGGCATCGCCGCCCGGCCGCCGGGCCGTGCTGTGGGAGGCCGGCGGCTGGACCGCCGGGCCGGGCAGCTTCGGCGACGCGGTGCTGCGGGCGGCGGGGCTGCACAATGTGGGCACTGGCGGCCGCATGGGCACCGAGGCGGTGCTCGCGGCCCGGCCGGACCTGTTGGTGAGCGAGACGGCGCCGCGCTTCCCCTCGTTGGCGACCGACCTCGCCTGGAACCCGGCGGTGGCCAGGCTGCCGCGCCGCGTGGTGCTGCCGCCGCTGCTCGCCTGCGCCGGGCCATACAGCGTGGCCGCGGTGACGGCGCTGGCCCGATGAAGCGGGGCGCCGGATGAGGTGGCTGTGCGGCGCCGTGCTGGTGCTGCTGGCCCTCTCGCTGCTGGTGGGCGCCGCCGGGTTGGGCACGCCGGGGGCGTTGGTGTTCTGGCAGATCCGGGTGCCGCGTACATTGCTGGCCGCAATGGTGGGCGGCGGGCTGGGCCTGTCGGGCGCCGTGCTGCAGGGGGCGCTGCGCAACCCGCTGGCCGACCCGGGGCTGCTGGGCATCGGCGGCTGCGCGGCCTTCGGCGCGGTGGGGGTGTTCTACTGGGGCCTGGCGGCCGCCTGGCCGCTGGCGCTGCCGGCCGGCGCGTTGCTGGGGGCTGCCGTGGGCTGCGCCGTGCTGCTGGGCACGCTGGGCAGCGGCGTTTCGGCCGCGGCGATGATCCTGGCCGGGGTGGCCCTCTCGGCGGTGGCCTCGGCGGCTATCGCCCTGGCGCTGTCGCTGGCGCCCAATCCGTTCGCGCTGGCCGAAATCACCTTCTGGCTCATGGGCGGGCTGGAGGATCGCACGCTGCTGCATCTGGCCGTGGCCGCGCCGGTGATCGCAGCGGGCTGCGCGTTGCTGCTGACGCTCGGCCGGCGGCTGGACGGGCTGAGCCTCGGCGAGGCGACGGCGGCCAGCCTCGGTGTGCCGGCGGCGGCCACGCTCCGGTGGGCGGCGCTGGGCGTCAGCCTGGCGGTGGGCGGCGGCGCCGCGGTGGCCGGCGGCATCGGCTTCGTGGGCCTGGTGGTGCCGCATCTGCTGCGCCCGTGGTTCGGCGCGCGGCCGGGCGCGCTGCTATGGCCCAGCCTGGCCGGCGGGGCGGCGCTGCTGCTGGCGGCCGATGTGCTCGCGCGCGCATTGCCGCTGCTGCTGCCGCTTTCGGGCGAGCCGCGGCTGGGCGTGCTGACGGCCCTGCTGGGCGCGCCGTTCCTGGTGGCCATCGCGCGGCGCGCGGCATGATCGGCGCGGCCGGCCTGCAGGTAACGCTGGGGCAGCGGCCCGTGCTGCTGGGCGTGGATTTCCACGCCGGCGCCGGGGAGCTGGTGGCCGTGTGCGGGCCCAACGGCGCCGGCAAAACAACGCTGCTGCGCGCCCTGGCCGGCCTGCTGCCCGGCGGCCGCGTCGATGCCAGGCGCGTCGCCTATGTGGAGCAGGGCGCGCGCTGCGCCTGGGCGCTGAGCGTGGCCGAGCTGGTGGCGCTGGGCCGCATTCCGTGGCGCGACGCCGATGCCCACGCCATCGCGCGCGCCATGGCGGATTGCGGCGTGGCGCATCTGGCCGCGCAGCGGATCGACACGCTCTCCGGCGGGCAGGCGCGCCGCGTGATGCTGGCCCGCGCGATCGCCAGCGGCGCGCCGGTGCTGCTGCTCGATGAGCCGGTGGCCGACCTCGATCCCCGCGCGGCCCATGCGGTGATGGCGCTGCTGGCGCGGCTGGCGCGCGAGGGGCGCTGCGTGGTGGCCGTGCTGCACGCGATCGAGCTTGCAGTCGCGCACGCCACCCGCATGTTGGTGCTGGCCGAAGGCCGCGTGGTGGCCGATGGCGCGCCGCGCGCCGTGCTGCCGGCCGCCGCCGCCGCGTTCGGCATGGCGCTGGATGCAAGCGGGCGGCTGGTAGTTCCTGCAGGAGAGGCATGATGGTACGCATCGACCGGGTGGTGACGCGCGGCGGCGACGGCGGGCAGACCTCGCTGGGCGACGGCACGCGCGTGGACAAGGCCGATCTGCGGGTGGAGGCTTACGGCACCGTGGACGAGGCCAATGCCACGATCGGCATACTGCGGCTGCACACCGGCGACGATGCCGAGGCCGATGCGATGCTGGCGCGCATGCAGAACGATCTGTTCGATATCGGCGCCGATCTGTGCGTGCCGGGCGAGGCCGGCACACGGCTGCGCGTGGGCGCCGCCATGGCCGATCGCATGGATGCGGAGGTGGCATTGGTGAATGCGGGGCTGCCGCCGCTGACCAGCTTCGTGCTGCCGGGTGGCACACCCGCCGCCGCACACGCGCATCTGGCACGCACGGTGGTGCGCCGCGCCGAACGCCGCGTGGTGCAACTGGCAGCGCAATCGGCGGTGAATTGCGAGGTCGTGCGCGCGCTCAACCGGATGAGCGATCTGCTGTTCGTGCTGGGGCGCCGGCTGAACACGGCGGGCGACGTGCTGTGGGTTCCGGGTGCCACGGCACGCTGAAGGGACTGCGGCGTGAAGGCGGCTCGCACCCGCATGCAGATGCCGATATCGCAACGATCAATGCGGATCGACGCACGCTGCGCACCGTCCGCGAAACGGGTCGAATACATTACATCCACAGATATCTCACGATTTCGCGAAGTTCACGTTGCAACCGATCACGGGTCTGTGTAGCCATCCCGACCTTAGAGGCAGCCGGAAATTACGCCGGCGGCCTTCGGGGAACATGATTGATGGCATTTCCAGACATGAATTCTGCTGCATCGCCGGCCACCCACTGCCTGTCGCGCGCGATCCGCACCAGCCTGGGTGCGACTGCATTGACGTGCCTCGCCGCGATGCTGCCGGCCCAGGCTGCAACGTTTGCGCTTGGCGGCTACTTCAGCAATCCGAACGGCAGCGACGCGGGCGCCGAGGCGACGTTCGAGGCCAATGCCAAGAGCTTCGCGTCCGCCATGGGCACGCCGGCGACGTTGGTCGACGTCTACGTCGACAAATACCAGCCCGTGTCGAACTGGGCCGGCAATGCATCGTGGCAGGCCTGGTCGAACGCACAATCGCCGGTTGCGCGGCACATGATCCCGGTGATCGGCTTCCCGATGGCGTCGCTGGCCGGCGGCTCGCCGTCTTTCGATCAGCAATTCCAGACATTCGCGTCGGGCAGCTACGACAATGCGATTCGCGGCGTCGTGCAGTCCTGGGTGGGCGCGGGCTTCAAGCAGCTCGTGATGCGCGTCGGCTGGGAGATGAACATCGGCGGCGACACGTATGCCGGCGACGATGCGCAGAGCCAGGCCGACTGGGTTGCCGCCTTCCGGCATATTGCCGCCGTGCTGCATCAGGCGGCCGCCAGCGCGGGCGCGAGCATGGTGGTGGTATGGAACCCCGGTGTGACGAACTACAGCAACGCGCTGGCGACGAAGTCAATGTATCCCGGCGACCAGAGCGTGGACGTGATCGGCGCCGACATCTACGGCGGCATGTATCCGTTCTCGGACGGCAGCGGCGCGCAATACCATGATTGGGTCAGCGGCAACGAGGATTACAGCGTGGCCGCCTTCATCGCCAAGCCCGGCAACCGCGCGCATTACTGGAGCTATCCGGCCGCCACGCAATGGTCGCTGGACGGCAGCAATGGGCATAGCGAAAGCCTGGCCGGGCTGATCGCCTTCGCCCAGGCGCATCACAAGCCGTTCGCAATCCCCGAGGTTGGTGCAGGCAACTCGCAGCCCGGCAACGATGTCTCCGACGACCCCACCTTTCCGCGCTGGCTCGGCGGCGTACTGAGCAATGCGGCCAAGCGGGGTGTGACGATCTCGTTCGTCAACATCTGGGACACCGACGCGCAGGGGAACTACCAGTTCTCGTTCGTGGCGAACAACAAGCCGGCCGAGCGCGCGGCATGGGGGCGCTGGGTCGGCAGCCTGGCCAAGTAGCAGGCGCGACAGGGCGGCCGGGGGCAGTACTCCCGGCCGTCAGAAATGGATGGCGCGCTTGTAGGCGTCGAGCACCGCCTCGTGCATGGTTTCGCTGACGGTGGGGTGCGGAAACACCGTATGGATCAGCTCCTGCTCGGTGGTCTCCAGCGTGCGCGCGATCGCGTAGCCCTGGATCATTTCGGTGACTTCGGCGCCGATCATGTGCGCGCCGAGCAGGGCACCGGTGCCGGCTTCGAAGATCACCTTGACCATGCCTTCGGGCTCGCCCATCGCGATCGCCTTGCCGTTGCCGATGAACGGAAAACGGCCGACCCGCAGCTCATGGCCCGCTGCGGCGGCGCGTGCTTCGGTCAGTCCCACCGATGCGATCTGTGGCCGGCAATACGTGCAGCCGGGAATGTTGGTCCAGTCGATCGGGTGTGGGTTGAGTCCGGCGATCGCCTCGACGCAGACCACGCCTTCGTGGCTGGCCTTGTGCGCCAGCCACGGCGCGCCAGCCAGGTCGCCGATCGCGTACACGCCCGGCTCGCCGGTGCGGCAGAACGCGTCGATGACCACGTGCGTGCGCTCGACCGCCACCTGCGTGCCCTCCAGGCCCAGGCCTTCGGTGTTGCCGACGATGCCGACGGCGGAGATGACGCGGTCGACGGTGATCGTCTGCGTGGCACCGTCGCCGGCCGCGACGCTGACCGTCACGCTGTCATCGGCCTTTTCGACTGAGGCGATCTTCGCGCCGAGCAGGAAGCGCATGCCCTGCTTTTCGAACGCCTTCTGCGCGAAGGCGCTGATTTCGGCATCCTCGGCCGGCAGGATGCGGTCGGCGACCTCGATCACGGTGACCTCGGCGCCCATGTTACGGAAGAAGCTGGCGAACTCGATGCCGATCGCCCCGGAGCCGACGACGAGCAGGCGGCGCGGCATCAGCTTGGGCACCATCGCGTCCTTGTAGGACCAGATCAGTGCGCCATCGGTCTCCAGCCCCGGCAACTGGCGCGCGCGCGCGCCGGTGGCCAGGATGATGTGCGGTGCCTTGAGCGTGACCGTGACCGCGCCATCCTTGCTGACCGCCAGCGTGTTTCCGCCCGCAAGCGCACCCTGCCCGTCGAACACGGTTACCTTGTTTTTCTTGAGCAGATGGCCCACGCCGCCGGCGAGCTGCGCGGCGATGCGGCGCGAGCGTTTGACGACGGCTTGCAGATCGTAGCGGATGTTGTCGGCGGCAAAGCCGTACTCGCCGAGATGGCCCAGCAGATGATTGATCTCGGCACTGCGCAGCAGCGCCTTGGTGGGGATGCATCCCCAATTCAGGCAGATGCCGCCGAGATGTTCGCGTTCGACGAGGGCCGCGCGCATGCCGAGCTGGGCGGCGCGGATGGCGGCCACGTAGCCGCCGGGGCCGCCGCCCACCACCACCAGATCGAACTCCTGATCAGCCATGGGCGAGGCGCTCGATCGTCGGCGTGGTCAGGCGCTGCACCGTCCACTCCTCCATGCCCACGGCGCCCATGGCGCGGTAGAAGGCGACCGCAGGGGCGTTCCAGTCCAGCACGGACCATTCCATGCGCTGGCAGCCTTCCTGCAGCGCCCGCTGCGCCATGGCGACGAAGAAGGCGCGCCCGATGCCCAGGCCGCGATGTTCGGGCTGCACGAACACGTCCTCCACGTACAGGCCGCGGCGGCAGACGAAGGTGCTGAAATTGTAGAACCAGATGGCGATACCGACGATGGTGCCGGCCCGTTCGGCAACCATGGCGTGGGCCGCCGGCTGCGCGCCGAACAGTTGCGCGCGGAAATCGGCACCGTCCGCCTGCGCTTCGGCGGCCAGTTTCTCGTATTCCGCCAGCGCGCGCACCAGTGCCGCGATGGCGTCGCAATCGGCGGGCGCGGCAGGCCGCAGCGTGAAGTCGGGCATCACACCAGCAACCCGAGCGGCGCCTCGATCAGGCCCTTGAACGCGGCCAGCCATGCCGCGGCGAGCGCGCCGTCGATGACTCGGTGATCGACCGAGATGGTGCACGTCATCACCGTAGCCACCGCAAGCTGGCCGGCGCGCACCACCGCACGCTGCTCGCCGGCGGCAACCGCGAGAATGGCGGCCTGCGGCGGGTTGATGATGGCGGCGAAATCGCGCACGCCGTACATGCCCATGTTGGAAATGGAGAACGTGCCGCCCTGGAACTCGGCGGGCTTCAGCTTGCCCTGTTTGGCACGTTCGAACAGCGCACGGCCTTCGCGGGCGATGGCGGCCACGCCCTTGATGTCGGCCTTGCGGATGATCGGCGTGATCAGCCCGTCCGGAATAGACACGGCTACTGCGATATCGACGTTGTCGTAGTGGAACACACCGTCATCGGTGTAGCTGGCATTGACGCCCGGCACGCGGCGCAGTGCGGCCGCACACGCCTTGATCACCATGTCGTTGACCGAAATCTTGTAGGCCTGATCGCCCTCCTGCGGGGAGCACGCGTTCAACTGCGCGCGCAAGGCCAGCAGCGCATCGATCTCCACGTCGATGCTAACATAAAAATGCGGCACCGATTGCTTGGCCTGAGTCAGCCGGCGCGCGGTGACGCGCTTGACGTTGCTGAGCGGCGCCAGGCGGCCTGGTTCGGTGATGGCGGCGGCCGGCGCGGCCGGTGCGGCAGGCGGCGCTGCCTGTGGCGGTTGAGCCGGCGCGGCGGCGGCGGCGGCGGCGCCCGGGCGCGCGGCCTCCACATCCACCCGGATGATGCGGCCATTCGGGCCACTGCCTTTCAGCGAAGCGAGGTCGATGCCCGCCTGCTGCGCCATGCGGCGCGCGAGCGGCGAGGCGGCCACCCGCTCGCCCGCGTCAGCGTGCGCCGGCAGCGGGGCTGGCGCCGCTGCCGGCGGCGGCGCGGCAGTGGCGGCCGGCGGGGCGGTGGTGGCCTGCACCGGCGCGGCCACCTCTCCGGCCTCCTGCCTGGGTGCGGGCTTGGCGGCCGGTGCCGGGCTGGCGCCGGCCGCATCTTCCAGCACGGCGATGGTGTCGTTCACCTTTACCCCGGCGGTGCCGTCGGCCACCAGGATCTTGCCCAGCACGCCCTCGTCCACCGCCTCGACCTCCATGGTCGCCTTGTCGGTCTCGATCTCGGCGATCACGTCGCCGGCGCGGATCACGTCACCTTCCTTCTTCAGCCAGCGCGCGAGCGTGCCCTCCGTCATCGTCGGCGACAAAGCGGGCATCAGGATGTTGGTGGGCATCGTCTTGGACATCCTTGGGGAAGACGGGCTCTCTTCCCGGAGAGCGGGAACGGGATCGCCGGTGCGGCGCGCCGTGTCCGCATCAGCGGGCAGAGCGCGCCGTCATTCAGGTGATCTTGCGCACGGCATCGACCACCCATTGCGGTTGCGGCAGCGCCAGCTTTTCGAGGTTCGCGGCATAGGGCAGCGGCACGTCCAGCCCGGTTACCCGCACCGGCGGCGCGTCCAGCCAGTCGAAGGCTTGCTCGATCACCTGCATGGCCACCTCGCTGCCGATGCCGGCATACGGCCAGCCTTCCTCGACGGTGACCAGCCGGCTGGTGCGCTTGACGCTGTCCACCACCGTGGCGATGTCGAGCGGCCGCAGCGTGCGCAGGTTGATCACCTCCGCCTCGATCCCCTGCCCGGCCAGCATCTCGGCTGCCCGCAACGCCACGCCCACCATGATGGAGTAAGCCACGATGGTGACGTGGCGCCCTGGGCGCTCGATCTTGGCCCGCCCGATCGGCAGCAGGAAGTCGCCATCTACCGGGCATTCGAAGCTCTGCCCGTAGAGGATCTCGTTCTCCAGGAACACCACCGGATTGGGATCGCGTATGGCCGCGCGCAGCAGCCCCTTGGCGTCGGCCGAGGAGTACGGCGCCACCACTTTCAGCCCGGGGCAATGAGCATACCAGCTCGCGTAATCCTGGCTGTGCTGTGCCGCCACGCGGGAGGCGGCACCATTCGGGCCGCGGAAGACGATCGGGCAGCCCATCTGGCCGCCGGACATATACAGCGTCTTGGCCGCCGAATTGATGATCTGGTCGATCGCCTGCATGGCGAAGTTGAACGTCATGAACTCGACGATCGGCCGCAGGCCGGCCATGGCCGCACCCACCGCCATGCCGGTGAAGCCGTGCTCGGTAATCGGCGTGTCCACCACGCGTCGGGGCCCGAATTCCTCCAGCAGGCCCTGGCTGATCTTGTAGGCGCCCTGGTATTGCGCGACTTCCTCGCCCATCAGGAACACGTCGCCGTCCGCGCGCATCTCGGCGGCCATGGCGTCGCGCAGCGCCTCGCGCACCGTGGTGGGCTTGGTCGCCCCCCAATCACGCTCCGGGCCGGCGGCGGCCAGCGGGGCCGGTGCGGCAGGCTCGGTTGCCGAAGCGGCAGCCTTGGCCTGCTGGATCGGCGGGGCGGCGTCGGCCGGCGCCTCGCCTTCAACCGTCAGCACGGCGATCGGCGTGTTCACCGCCACGCCGTCCGTGCCCTCGCTGACCAGGATCTCGGCCAGCCGGCCCTCATCGGCCGCTTCGACCTCCATCGTCGCCTTGTCGGTCTCGATCTCGGCGATCACGTCGCCGGCGCGCACGTCGTCGCCGATCTTCTTCAGCCAGCGGGCCAGCTTGCCCTCCGTCATGGTGGGCGACAGCGCCGGCATCAGCACCTGCGTCATGCCCCGGCGGCCTCGAGCAGCACGTCGGTCCACAGCTCGGCCGGATCGGGCTCGGGGCTGCTCTGGGCGAACTCCGCCGCCTCGGCGATCATGGCGCGGGTCTCGTCCTCGGCCTGCTTCAGCTCGGCCTCGGCCACGCCGGCCTGCAGCAGTGCCGCGCGCGCCGCGGTAATCGGGTCGTGGTGCTCGCGCATCTCGGCCACCTCCTCGCGCGTGCGGTATTTGGCGGGGTCCGACATGGAGTGGCCGCGGTAGCGGTAGGTCTTCATCTCCAGCAGATAGGGCCCGCCGCCATCGCGGCAGTGCGCCACCGCCGCAGCGGCCGCCCGGTGCACCGCAAGCACGTCCATGCCGTCTACCTGCACGCCCGGAATGCCCCATGGCGCGCCGTTCTGCGACAGGTCGCGGGAGGCCGACGCACGCTCCACGCTGGTGCCCATGCCGTAGCGGTTGTTCTCGATCACATAGACGCAGGGCAGCTTCATCAGCGCCGCCAGGTTGAAGCTTTCGAACACCTGGCCCTGGTTGGAGGCGCCCTCGCCCATATAAGCGACGGCGACCGCGCTGTTGCCGCGATAGCGGTTGCTGAACGCGAGCCCGGTGCCGATGCTCACCTGGGCACCGACGATGCCGTGGCCGCCGAAGAAGTTCCGCTCGCGGCTGAACATGTGCATCGAGCCGCCTTTGCCGCGGCTATAGCCCGTGGCCCGGCCCGTCAGCTCGGCCATCACGCCGCGCGGCTCCATGCCGGTCGCCAGCATGTGGCCGTGGTCGCGGTAGCTGGTGATCACCTGATCACCGGGCTGCAGCGCCATCTGCACGCCGACCACGACCGCTTCCTGGCCGATATAGAGGTGGCAGAAGCCGCCGATCAGCCCCATGCCGTAAAGCTGGCCGGCTTTTTCCTCGAAGCGCCGGATGCGCAGCATGTCCGCCCAGGCCTGGCGAAGGAGGGCGGTCTCTTGGGTGGGTTGCAGCATCCACCAGACCTTAGCGCAGGCGGCGTGCGCGACAAGGGGGCGGGTGTGAGCCGCCCCCTGCCGGGCTAGTAGTCGAACCGCACGCCGAGCTGGAAGGTCTGCAGGTAGAACTCGCGCTGGATCGGGCGATTCTCGGTGTACTGGTAGAACACGTGCGGCGTGTTCAGCAGGTTCTTGGCGTTGAAATACACCACCCAGTTCGGCGCGAACGCGTAGGAACTGCCGAAATCGAGCGACGTGCGCGTGCCGTTGAATACGTCGCCTGTTTTGTCACCGCCGATGGAGAACAGATCGGCCGAGGCCGAATAGGCGGCCAGGCGCGCGTTGAACCCGTGAGCCTCGTAATACAGCGCAAGGTTCCAGGTGTGCTGCGATGTGGAGGGCAGCGGCGCGTATTCGCCTGGCCGGATCTCGAATTGCGAGTCCACGAAAGTGTAATTGGCGGCGCCGCCGAACCCCCCAAGCCAGCCGGGCAGGAAATTGAAGTGCTGGTCGTAATTAAATTCCACGCCGCGGGCGTAGGAGGATGGCGCGTTCAGGTAAGTCGTGATGCGCCCAAAATTCAGTCCGCCGGGAAAGCCGAAGCCCGACAGCGACTGGCCGTTAAGCGTGCGGCTGACGATGTAGTTCTGGATTTCCTTGTCGAAGAAACTCACCGACACGATGCCGGCGTGGGGCAGATATTTCTCGATGGCGACATCGAAGCTGTTGGACGTGGCCGGCTGCAGGTTCGGGTTGCCGGAGGCGACGATGCCCGACCCCAGATCGACGGTCAGCGCCGGCGTGTTCTGATTGAAACCCGGCCGTGCGATGGTGGTGGACCACGAGGCGCGCGCGATCAGGTCCGGCTGGATCTCGTAGCGGCCCTGGATGCTCGGAAAGACGTTCGTATAGGTGTTCGACTTCGTGCTGAGGCTCGGGTTGGCGCTGGGCGAAGGATTTGCCGCTGTCGCCGGCGGGGTGATGAACTGGTAGGCGTTAAGCTTGTCGGCAGTCTGCTCCACGCGCACGCCGGCGAGCAGACCGACGCGGCCCCAGGTCGCGTGGTATTCGCCATAGCCGGCAAACACGTTTTCCCGCGCGTTGATGAATTGCTGCAGCGCCTGCATCATGTCGCCGGCGGCAATGCTGCCCGGGCCGTACCTGTTCTGCAGATAGGTCTGCGGAATATCGACGCCGTTCTGATACTGCCCGCTGTAATACGTCTCGTTCTGGCTGCCGGCGATGCTGGCCAGCGAGGTCGGGTCCAGCGCGCCATAAGAGAAAGGCTGGGCGGTGATCAGCTTGTGGCGCAGCCGTGCGCTGAGGCCGAACTTGACGAACTCGTCGTCGCCGGAGAGCACATTCAGCTTGTGCTCGTAATTGATGGCGGCGGATTGCTCGCGGTCATAATTGTCGGCCCGGCTGTTGCTAAAGCTCGTCAGGACATACCGGTTGGGATTGAGGTAGTCGGCACCGGTGATGCTGTAGAGCGGCGTGTTGCCACGGCCTGTCGGGCTGTAGGAGATCGCCGCGTTCTCGCCCGCCGCCGGCTGGTAGCTGAAGGTGGAATTGAAGTCGTACGGCTTGTGATAGGTGCCGATCGTGTAGCCGACATGGTAGTCCAGGATGTCGTCGTTGCCGAGCACGTTGCGGCCGCCGGCGGTCACGATGCGGTCGAGCGAGGTCTCCTTCTCGTCGCGCAGCTGCTTCTGCAGTGCCACGCTGTTGCCCAGGCCACCGCTCGCGTTGACGGCACACGGGCCGGTCGAGGGGCAATCGGTGTTGTTCAGCGTGTCGGTGATGATGCCGCGCGCGTTCTGCGTCGCATTGCCGTCGGGCGAGATGCTGAGGATCTGGCGGTCGTAGCGCTCCGTGTAGCCGGCGTCGAAGGCGCGGATGTAATAGTGGTTGTCGGGATTGGGATCGTAGCCCAGCGTGATGCCGTAGGCATGCCGCCAGCGGTTGAGCTCGTAATCGCGCTGCCCGATATTGTTGACCGCCTGATAGGGCAGCGAAGAGTTGTTGAAGTAGCTCGGCTCGACGTCGTCGATGCCGCGGCTATCCTCGTAATAGCTGCCGGTCAGCAGGATCGAGAACGGGCCGTAATGGCCGCCGGTCGTCAGATTGAGGTTGGCGATGCCCTTGCTGCGCAGCGGCTCGTAACCGGTGCCGATATCGCCCGACACGAAGAACGGCTTGTCGCCCGGCGGCACGGTCTTCGGCGTGATCTCGATGGTGCCGCCCAGGGCTTCGGCATCCATGTCCGGCGTGTTGGAATTGGTCACCGTCAGCGCGCCGATCAGGCCCACCGGAATCGAGTCGAGCGTGACAGCGCGGTAGCCGCCGAACGGCGAGGCGTTGTTGGTGGGCGGCAGCCGCAGCCCGCCGAAGGTGGTGCTGTTCAGGTCGGCATCGAAGCCGCGGATATTCACATAGCGACCTTCGCCCTCGTCGGTCTCGAGCGAGATGCCGGGAATGCGGCGCAGCGCCTCGGCGGCACTCACATCGGGCAGCTTGCGGATCTCCTGATACGGCTGCACCAGGATCAGGTTCGGCGCCTCTTTCTGCGCCTGGCGGGCCAGCTTGGCCGGCGTGCGCTGGCCGAGCACGATGATCTGCTCCATCGCGCGTCCGGCCGGCACATCCAACTCCTGGTTGCTGGCGTTGGCGGCGGGCGTGCTGATCTTCGCCTTCTTGCCCTTCTGCTGGGCGGACGGGGTTACGTCCGAAACGCTCCCGAGCTGTGCGCGGGCCAGGCCGATCGGCGCCAGAATCAGCAACGTGGTGCAGAGAAGGCGGGCCTTCTCGGTGGTCATGGACAGCTTCATGTTCGGACGGTGCTCTACGCTCTGAGGAATGCGCAGGCACTTACGCGACCATGTATGCTCATCGGTGTTACAGATTTATGATTTAGCGCGCCGCAAGCTGCCGATTGCGGCTTCCGCAATACAGCCGTGTCGGTTCAGTCCGTGTACGGATTGACGGTACCACGCCCCTGCACGCGGATCGGCGTACCGGGCAATGCGAATGTTTCGCGCAGGCTGTTGACCAGGTAACGATGATAATCTTCGGGCATCTGTTCGGCGCGGGTGCCGAACACCAGGAAGGTCGGCGGCCGCGCCTTGGCCTGGGTGATGTAGCGCAGCTTCAGCCGGCGGCCTTCCACCAAAGGCGGCGGATGGCGTTCCAGCGCCTGCTCGAACCAGCGGTTCAGCGCACCGGTGGCCACCCGCGTGTTCCACACCGCGGAGGCGGCGCGCACCGCGGGCAGGAATTTATCCACCCCGGCGCCGCTGGCCGCTGAGAGCGTGACCACGGGGATGCCGCGCATCTGGGTCATGCTGAATTCCAGCCGGTCGCTGATGGCACGGCGCGTCTTGTCGCGGTCCTCGACGGCATCCCATTTGTTGAGCACCACGATGCAGGCGCGCCCCTCGCGCTCCACCAGCCGGGCGATCTGCAGATCCTGCTCGTGCAGCCCGAGTGACGCGTCGATGGTCAGCGCCACCACCTCGGCCATCTTCAGCGCCTCGATGCTGGCGCTCACCGACATCTTCTCCAGCGCTTCCTCGATGCGGGCGCGGCGGCGCAGCCCGGCGGTGTCCACCAGCTCGATATCGCCATCGGCATCGCGCAGCACCGTGCTCACGGCATCGCGCGTCAGCCCCGGTTCCGGCCCGGTGATCATCCGCTCCTCGCCCACCAGGCGGTTGAGCAGCGTGGATTTGCCGGCGTTGGGCCGCCCGACGATGGCGAGCTTCAGCGGCCGCGTGCCTTCCGGCGCGTCGTCGTCGGCCTCCTCCGGCAGCGCCTCGGCAATCTCGCGCATCAGGTCCGAGATGCCCTCGTTATGCTCGGCGGAGATGGCCAGCGGGTCGCCCAGGCCCAGCGTGTAGGCTTCCAGCGCGTTGGCCAGCCCGAAGCGGCCTTCGGCCTTGTTGGCCACCAGCAGCACGCGGCGGTTCTGCCGGCGCAGCCAGCGCGCGAAATGCTCGTCGGCCGGCGTGATGCCGATGCGCGCGTCGATGACGAACACGATCAGATCCGCCTGGCCCACCGCCGCCTCGCTGCTGGCGCGCATGCGGCCGTAGATCGCCTCGGGGTCGCTCTCCTCCAGGCCCGCCGTATCGACCAGCCGCACGTTGCGGCCGCGCAGCATCGCCTCGGCATCCTTGCGGTCGCGGGTGACGCCCGGCGTGTCGGAGACGATGGCGCTGCGCCGGCCGGAGAGGCGGTTGAACAGCGTGGACTTGCCGACATTGGGCCGGCCGGCGATGACGACCGTGGGAAGCACGATTGATCCTCTGCGTCAGGTGAGCGGTGCGAGTGCGGAAGCGGGCCGGCGGGGCGCAAGCGATACGGCCCGAAGCCGTATCGCCCGATCGCCGCCGGCCTTTGCCGCCGTAACGGGCCTACCGCCTATTTGAACGCGGTCAGCGTAGCATCATCGGTCAGGATCAGCACGGTCCCCTGCGCCACGCTGGCCGGCGTGGAGGCGGTGTCGGGCAGCTCGCTGCTGGTGACCAGGCTGCCGGTGGTGGCATCCACCACCGCCATCTTGC
This sequence comes from uncultured Alphaproteobacteria bacterium, assembly GCA_963751795.1. Lineage (GTDB taxonomy): Bacteria > Pseudomonadota > Alphaproteobacteria > Acetobacterales > Acetobacteraceae > BOG-908. The sequence goes on along the minus strand of CAVVVI010000002.1, from coordinate 625,187 downwards.
CGTGGTCGCTGACCACCACGAGCTTGCCGCCCACCAGCGTAGGGCCGAACCAGGTGATCAACCCCTTGGTGCGCTTGGGGTTCTTGAAGCGCGGCAGGTCGGTGACCCAGTGCACCGCGCCGTCGTCCTTGGAGATGGCCGCCAGCTTCTGCTCGCCGCTGACCAGATACATGAAATCGCCGGCAATCCACGGCGTGTTGGCGCCCGCCACGTCGCGCTGCCACACCCGGCGGCCGGAACGCACGTCGAGTGCCGCCAGCAGGCCGCCCAGGCCGATGGCGTAGACGAGGCCGTTATCGATGATCGGTGCACCGCGCACCGAGCCGAAATCGGCCAAGGTGGAGGCGCCTTTGATGCCGCCCATATTGTCGGTCCACACCAGCGTGCCGCCATCGGTGCGCACCGCCGCCAGGTCGCCGGATTCGAAGCCGGCCACCAGCACGCCCTCGGCTGCCGCCGGCGCCGCCTGGCCGATGGTGCCGGTGTTGGATGCGGTCGCCTGGTAGGACCACAGAAATTTGCCGTCGGCCTGCGCAAAGGCCTGCAGCTGCTGGTCCACGGTGACGACGAACACCGAACCGTCGGTGACCAGCGGCGCGCTGCGGGCGGGCGAATGCAGGTCGGCCCGCCACTCGATATGACCGTCGGCCAGGCGCAGCGCCAGCATCTCGCCGCGGCCGGTGACGGCGTACAGGCGGTTGCCGGCGATCGCGATGCCGCCGCCGAGGTTGCTGTTCTTGGCCTTCTTCGGCTTGGTCGGCATGCGCCAGGCGCGGTGCCCGGTGGCCAGGTCGAACGCGGCCACCGCGCCATCGGTGTCCATGGTGAACACCTGGCTGCCGGCCACCAGCGGCTGCGCCGTCAGCCGCGCGCGATAGGCGCCGCCCTCGCCGATGCTGGTGCTCCACACCTTGGTCAGGCCACCGGCATAGTTGGCGCCGGCATGGGTCACCGAGCCGCCATATTGCAGCCAGTCCGGGTTGGTAACGGCCGGGGGCACGATCACCGGCTCGACGGAGTCGATCGACAGCCCGCGCACGGCCGAGAGCACCGGCTCGCGATTGCCGGGCACGGCCTTCTTCTCCTCGTCGGTCAGCCAGTCGAACCAGCTGCACGCCCCCAGCGTGGGCGCCAGCAGCGTCAGCAGCAGGGCGTTGCGGCGGGTCAGCGCAGAAGCGGGCGTGTCGGCGGAGCGGGTCAAATTCGGATCATCCATGCACGGCCGCCACGGGTGCGGCGGGCGGTAGAGCGGGTTTCTGGGCGGCGGCGACGGCATCGGCGGGCAGCGTGGTCAGCAGGTCGGCCGCCATCTGCCGCATGTCTTCCGGCGTCATCGCATCCGTGGTCAGGTGCTGCAGCAGGGCAGCGGCCTCACGCGGCTGGCCCATCCGCACATCCAGCAGGGCCACCAGCTGCTGGGCCATCGGCCGCCACGGGTTGGCCTGGCCGGTCAGCGCCTGCAGGCGCTGCTTCAGCGGGATCGGATCGGCGCTGTCGATCTGGTGCTGGGCGCTGGTCACGGTCGCCAGATCGCGCATCAGGTCGGGAACGCTGGCGTCGTCGCTGATCGACTGCCAGGTGGCCAGGGCTTCGGGGTGCCGGCCGGTCTGCCATTGCAGCGCGGCCAGGCGCAGCCGGGCCAGCACGCGGTAGCCGGCCGGCCCGCCTTGCGCGATGGAGGCCAGGGCCTCGGCCGCGGGCGTGGCGTTGGCCGCATCTGGTGCGCCGCTGGCCGCAGTCGCGTGGTCAGCCTGGTGCGCCGCAGTGATGAAGCGGTCGGCCACCGCATCGGCCGCCCCGGCGCGGCGCTGCTGCCAATAGACCGCGGCACCGGTGCCCAGCAGGATCAGCACCAGGGAAGCGATGCCGGCGCCGGCGAACCGCCGCCCGAACGCGCGGGCGCGCTCGGCTCGGAGGTCCTCCTCCACTTCATCGAAAATATCGGGCAACGCGGGCGGGTCCTTGTCGGTCGTTCTGGCGGGCGTGCGTCCGGCAAGCGGACAGGCCGGCAGGCGGGCGGACCATAGCGGCGGGCGGCAAGGGGCGAAACCCCTGCTTCTGCCCCGGCCCGGCGCGCCATCGCCGCAACCTGGCGTTTACCCGCACGGCCTAAGCATCGGCGCATGCGAACCCTGCTCATCCTCGCTTTGGCGGCCGGACTGGCCGGCTGCGCGCCGGGCGGGCGCGTCGTGCTCAGCACGCTGAAGCCGCAGCCGTTCTGCAGGCGCACGCTGGGCACCGCCGAGTGCTTCGCCAACCCGGAAGCCCTGCCGGACCGGCCATCCGGCCTGGCCGACACGCCGGTGCGCACCCATACGGAGTGCGTGGCCTGGTGGCAGGATGGCGGGCTGATCTGCCGCCTGCGCCAGCCTGGCCGCCTCTGACCCGCAAGCCGCAACTCACACGCCGTTCGCTATGTTATAACATCGGCCAGCCGGCAGCCTTGCGTGCCGGCCATCCCTTGGCCGACCGGAACGCGCACGCATGCTCTCAAACACCCAGCCGGGCTGGCGGCCCGCCCCCGCCGATGCCGCCGGGCCCTGCACCGCGGAGCACGACCACGTCTTTCTGGGCCAAGGCCACGCCCGGGCCGAGCGCCGCACCCGGGCGGTGATCGGGCTGTCGGCCTGCATGATGGCGGTGGAGATCACCGGCGGGTGGCTTACCGGCTCCGTGGCCCTGGTGGCCGACGGGCTGCACATGAGCACGCATGCCGGCGCCATGCTGCTGGCCGCCCTCGCCTACCGCGCCGCCCGCCGGCACGCCGGCGACCCGCGCTTCACCTTCGGCACCGGCAAGCTGGGCGACTTGGCCGCTTTTGCCAGCGCGGTGCTGCTGGGCGGCATGGCGCTGCTGATCGGCGCCGAGGCCCTGGGCCGGCTGTTCGCCCCGGTGCCCATCCATTTCGCGCAGGCCATCCCGATCGCCTGCCTCGGCCTGGCGGTGAATGCCGCCTCGGCGGCGCTGCTGTATGGCGCGCACCACGGTGGCCATGACGGCCACGCGCATGGCGCCGTGCACCGGGACGACAAGCACGGTGCGGTGTACCGGGACAACAACATGTGGGCGATCACCCTGCACGTCACCACGGATGCCGCCGTCACCCTGCTCGTCATCGCGGGCCTGCTGCTGGCGCGGCGGTTCGGCTGGTTGTGGCTCGATCCGGTGGCCGGGCTGGCCGGCACGGCGGTGATCGCCGCCTGGTCCGTCCGCCTGGCGCGTGCCGCCGGCAGCATCCTGGTGGACATGATGCCGGACCGGCAGGTGGCCGAACGCATCGGCCGCATCGTCGGCGCACAGGGCGATGCGGTGACCGACCTGCATGTGTGGCGCGTGGGCCCCGGCCACCTGGCCGCCATCGTCTCCGTGCGCACCGCCTCGCCGCGCGATGCCGCGTTCTACCGCCCGCTGCTGCTCGCCATCCCGCACGTCTCCCACGCCACGGTCGAGATCCTGCCCGGCTGAGGGCGCGTTTTGTGCCGGCCGGGCGGGCTGGCTATGGTGGGGCCCGCATGGCCCGCCCGATCACCCAGCTCGACCGCTACATCCTGCGCCAGCTGCTGGCCGCGCTGGTCGCCGTCACCACGGCGCTGGTGGCGCTCATCTGGCTCACCCAGTCGCTGCGCTTCGTCGAGCTGGTGGTCAATCGCGGGCTCAGCCTACGGGTGTTCCTGCAGCTGACCGGCCTGCTGATCCCGAGCTTCGTGGCCGTCATCCTGCCGATCACCACCTTCGTGGTGGTACAGTTCGTCTATCAGCGCCTGTCGGGCGATCGCGAGCTGACGGTGATGCGCGGCGCGGGCCTGTCGCCCTGGGCGCTGTCGCGGCCGGCGCTGATGGCGGCGCTGACCGCCATGGCGGCCAGCGTGGTGCTCAATATCTGGATCGTGCCGGCCAGCAACACGGCGTTCAAGGAGTACCAGTTCGAGCTGCGCAACAAGGTGGCGGCCTTCCTGCTGCAGGAGGGCGTGTTCACCGCCATCTCGGACCAGCTCACCGTCTATGTGCGCTCGCGCGACACCGACGGCACGCTGCGCGGCATCATGGTGGAGGACGACCGGCAGACCGATTCCCGCGCCACCATCCTGGCCGAGACGGGCCGGCTGGTGGCCGAGGGCGATACGCCGCGCGTGCTGCTGGAGAACGGCTCGCGCCAGGAGATCGACCGCAAGACCGGCCGGCTGGACGTGCTGACTTTCGCCGAGGATACGGTGGATTTGGCCAGCAGCGGGCGTGGCGAGGACGCGCTGCGCGCCCGCGACGACAGCGAGCTGAGCCTGCGCGAGCTGTTCCATCCGGCGCCCGATGTGGTGGCCCGCGGCGATGCCGGCAAATTCCTCGTCGAGGCACATCGCCGGCTGAGCCAGCCGCTGACCACGCTGAGCTTTGCCATGGTGGCGCTGGTCAGCGTGCTCACCGGCAGCTTTCGCCGGGCCGGCAATCTCTGGCGGCCGCTGGCGGCCGTGCTCGCGATGGTGGGGCTGCTGGCACTGGGGCTGACGGCGCAAAGCCTGGCCACGCGGCACCCCAGGCTGGTGCCGCTGATCTGGGCCCAGGCGGTGCTGCCGGGGCTGGCCTGTGCTTGGGTGCTGTTCGCGCCGGCGCTGCGCCGCTTCCCCGTGCAGCTTCCGGCAAGCCGGCGGCCGCCCACCACGGCGCGAGCGGCATGAAGTTCGCCCTCACGCTATCGGCCTATATCGCCAGGCAGTTCACCTGGGCGGCGGTCGCCATGCTCTCCGCGCTGTCGGCGCTGGTGATGCTGTTCGATTTCATCGAGCTGCTGCGCCGCGCCTCGCAGCGCGCCGATGTGGGCTTCGGCCTGGTGGTGGGCATCGCGCTGCTGCGCCTGCCCTATTACATGCTGCAGATCCTGCCCTTCGCGGTGCTGCTGGGCGGCATCATCGCCTTCTGGCGGCTCACCCGCTCCAGCGAGCTGGTGGTGGCCCGCGCTTCGGGCGTCTCGGCCTGGCAGTTCCTCAGCCTGCCGGTGGCCGCCGCGGTCGCTTTGGGGCTGCTGGCCACCGCCGGCCTCTCGCCGCTCTCCTCGGTGATGTTCGCGCGCGCCGCGGCGCTGGACAGCATCTACCTGCGCCACACCGGGGGCACGCTCGCCATCGCCGGCGGCCAGCTCTGGCTGCGCCAGGCCGACCACGCCTTCGATCCGGCAGGTGTGGCGATCATCCACGCGCGCGACGTGTCGCTGCAGGGCAAGGTGATCGCGGCCAGCGACCTCAGCATCTTCCGCCTCGATGCCGCCGATCACCTGCTGAGCCGGATCGAGGCGCAGCACGCCACGCTGCACAGCCGCGCCTGGCAGATCTCGGGCGCCCGCACGATCACGCCGGATCACCTGCCGGTGGCGGTGGGCGAGATGAACCTGCCCACCGACCTGACCGCGCGCCGCGTCCAGGAAAGCTTCCAGTCGCCCGAAACACTCTCGGTATGGGCGCTGCCCGGCTTCATCCGGCTGCTGGAAGGTGCCGGCTTCTCCTCGGTGCGCCACCGGCTGCATTTCCAGTCGCTGCTGGCCCTACCGTTACTCTGTGGCACCATGGCCCTGGTTGCCGCCGGCTTCTCCATGCGCCAGACACGGCGCGGCGGCGTGGCCCGCATGGTGGGGTCCGGGGTAGCAGCGGGGTTCGTGTTGTTCACGGTTAGCAAGGTGGCCGAGGAGTTCGGCCAGTCCGGCGCGCTGCCGGCGGTGCTGGCGGCCTGGGCGCCGGCCGGCGCCGGGGCGCTGCTGGCGGTATCGCTGCTGCTGCATCTCGAGGACGGCTAGGTGGGCCGGCGCGCAAGACTGGCCGCCTTGAGCCTGCCCAAGGCCGGCTGCCTGACGCTGCTGGCCTGCTCGGCCGCCCATGGCCAATACCGGGCGCCGGCCCAGCATTTCCCGTCGGTCAACCTCAACGACCAGCCGGTCTCGGGCAACACGCCCGTCACCTTCCAGGCCGACAGCGTCACCTACGACAAGACCAACGGCCTGGTGAGCGCCGATGGCCATGTCGAGGCGTGGCAGAACGACCACGTGTTGCGCGCCGACCGCGTGACCTTCGACCGCAACACCAATGTCGCGGCTGCCTACGGCCACGTCGTCATCGTGGAGCCCGACGGCCAGGTTCTGTTCGCCGATTACGCGGAACTGACGCAGGGCATGCGCAACGGCGTGCTGACGGCGATGCGCGGCCTGCTGGCGCAGAATGCCAAGCTGGCGGCCAACGGCGCGCGGCGCACCGAAGGCAAGCTCAACATCATGAGCCGCGGCGTCTATTCCACCTGCGACGTGTGCGCCAAGCATCCCGACGCGGCACCGCTGTGGCAGATCCGCGCCTTCCAGATGACGCAGGACCTCGAGAACAAGCGCATCGAGTACAAGGATGCCACGCTCGATGTGTATGGCTTCCCGGTGCTCTATCTGCCGTATTTCTCGCAGTCCGATCCGTCGGTGAAGCGGCAGAGCGGCCTGCTGGCACCCAGCATCGGCGTGAGCGACCACTATCTCGGCACGTTCATCCGCCAGCCCTACTATTTAGTGCTCGACGACCAATCCGACCTGACGCTGACGGGCACGGCAGGCACGCTGCAGGGGCCGCAGATCGAGGCGCTGTACAACCGCGCGTTCAACTTCGGCACGCTGCGCCTGGATGGCGCCGTGGCACGCGACCAGGGCACCACCGGCGGCTATTTCTTCGGCCACGGTCTGTTCGACTACAACGACACGTGGCGCTACGGCTTCGACGTGAATCTGGGCAGCTCGGTGCGCTACCTGCGCGATTTCCAGGTGCCCGGCTACGGCGCCAACGTGCTCGCCAGCCAGCTGTTCATCGAAGGGTTCGGCGTCGGCTCCTACGCCAAGCTGGATGTGCGCAGCTACCAGGGCCTCAATTCCAGCATCAACCAGAGCCTGCTGCCCTACGTGCTGCCGCGCTACCAATACAGCTTCGTGGGCCAGCCCGACGCGCTGGGCGGGCGGCTGAGCTTCGATACGATGTTCTGGAACCTGCTGCGCGACGTCGGCACCAACGATCAGCAGCTGGGCGCCAGGCTGCAATGGGACCGGCCTTTCGCCGGCCGGCTGGGCGATCAGTGGCTGTTCACCGCGCAGGCCGCCGGCGCCGCCTACAGCGCCAATGTGCTGAACGGCCAGCCGAACTACCAGACCGACGATGTGGCGCGCGGCGTGCACGGCCAGGTGCAGGTGGCGCTGCGCCTGTCCTGGCCGGTGGTGCGCGCCGCCGGAACGCAGGGCGGCTATCAGGTGATCGAACCCATCGTGCAGGTGATCGCCGCGCCGCAGAGCGGCAACAGCCGGCGCGCCAACATCCCCAACGAGGATTCGCTGGATTACGAGTTCACCGACGCCACGCTGTTCCAGCTGAACCGCTTCAACGGCTACGACCGCTACGATGGCGGCGTGCGGGTGAACGCGGCGCTGCGCGGCGCGTGGACGATGGCCGACGGCGCCAAGCTGGAGGGACTGGTCGGCGCCTCCTACCAGCAGCATGTCGATCACAACCTCACGCCGCAATTCCAGCCCTTCAACGGCTTCGAACGCAGCAACCATCTCTCCGACATTGTCGGCCGCGTCAGCTACGTTCCCAACGCGCTGATTGAGTTCACCGCCCGCACCCGCGTTGACCACACCAATGGCGACATCCGCTTCGCCGACGCCATAACCGCCTTCGGCCTGCCGATCGCCCGGTTCGATCTCGGCTATATCTACAGCTCGGACAATCCGTACCTGCTCTATATCAACAACTTCAACCTGCCCTTCGCGCTCACGCCGGGCCTGTTCAACCCTGTCGCCACCTCGATCTTCACGCCGCGCCAGGAAGTCACGGCCGGGTTCTCGTCACGCTTCAGCCAATACACGCTCAATCTGAGCGCGCGGCGCAACGTGGAGACCGGACGGCTCGTGGCCGCAGGCGGCGACATACGGTGGGAGAACGAATGCGCGATCTTCGACGTGTTCGCCAATCGCCGCTTCACGTCCATCGCCGGTGATAACGGCGATACCACTGTGCTGTTCACCATCACGCTGAAATCCCTCGGCGGGTTCGGCGTCAATGGCTAGCAGCCCGCCCTGCCGCCGGCCCGTGCCGCACGCTGCCATCCGCTCTGCCGCCCCCACCTTGACCGTCCGAAAGGTCACATGATGCGCCCGTTCCTTCTCGCTTTGCTCGTCTCCACCGCATTGCCTGCGCTGCCTGCCTTGGCCCTGCCGGCCAGCCCGGCCCATCCGGCGCCGGCCGCCGCCGCCCACCCGGCGCAGCCGGCCACCACCGCGCAGCCCGCCGACGGGATCGTGGCGGTGGTCAATGGCGACGTGATCACCGCCGCCGACGTCACCAACCGCGCACGGCTGTTCGCGCTGACCACCGGCCAGCCGATCGCGCCGGAGACGCTGAAGCTGCTGCGGCCGCAGATCACCCGCCAGCTGATCGAAGACCGGCTGCAGATGCAGGAAATCCAGCATCGCAAGATCGCCGTGCCCGATGCCGACGTCGCGCGCGCGATCCATGACATCGAACAGCGCAACCACCTGCCGCCCGGCGGATTGCAGGAAAAACTGTCCGGCCAGGGCGTCTCGCGCTCCACGCTGATCGCGCAGATCCGCACCCAGCTCGGCTGGACGCGCGTGCTGCGCCAGGAGATCAGCGAACGCGGCCGCATCACGCCGGGCGAGATCGCCGAGCAGGAAAAGCTGTTCCGCGCCGAGCAGGGCAAGCCGCAGTACCGGCTAGGCGAAATCTTCGTGGCCGCCGAGGACCCGGCCCATCTCAGCGACGCCAAGAAATTCGCCGACACCGTCATCGCCCAGCTGCACGCGGGCGCGCCGTTCGGCATCGTGGCCGCCGAGTTCAGCCAGAGCCAGACGGCGCTGGAAGGCGGCACGCTAGGTTGGGTGCGGCCCGACCAGCTCGACCCCACGGTGGCCAACCTGGTCAGCCAGATGCCGGTGGGCGCCATCAGCAATCCGGTGCGCGTGGCCGGCGGTTACGACGTGGTGACGCTGCAGGACAAGCGCCTGGTCGGTTCGGACCTGGCCACCGTGCTGACCCTGCGCCAGGCGTTCTACCCCTTCAGCAGCGCGCTCGATCCGGCCAACCCGACGCCCGAGCAGCGCAAGGCGCTGACCGACGGCCAGGCACTGTCGAAATCCGCCCATAGCTGCACCGATATCGAGGCCGCCAACGCGGCCGCCGGCGGCAAGCGCCCCTCCGATCCCGGCCCGGTGCGGCTCGACCGGCTGAGCGGCCCGATGCAGCAGCTGCTGGGCGCGCTGCAGCCCGGCCAGGCCAGCAAGGCCCTGGTGACCAATGACGGTATCCTGGTGGTGATGGTGTGCCAGCGCGAGCAGAAGAACATGGCGGCGATGACGCATGACGACATCGCCAACCAGTTGCTTGAGCAGCGCGTGGAGCTTGCCTCGCGGCAGTTGCAGCAGGACCTCAAGCGGCGCGCACTGATCGATCAGCGGAGCTGAACCGGCAGCCCGGAGTAGCCGCGGGCACGGCGGGCATGCTAGGCAAGTTGCATGTCGTATGCTGCAAATTTCGGTGTGGTGCGCCAGGCGGTGCAGGCCGGGCCGGGCGCCCGGCTTGCGGCAACGCTGATCGATGCGGCGCTGCTATGGTTCTCCACCGGCGCAGGGCTATCGGCCATGATCGCGCTCTGCGCGCGTGACGGCATCGAGATCGCCAACCTGACCGCGTTCGGCTGGATGCTGCGGCCGCTGGCCGCCCTGCTCTACTACGCCGCGTTTGAAGCCGGCATCGGCGCCACGCCGGGCAAGGTCGTGATGCTGCTCTGCGTGCGGCGGCGCGACGGCAGCCCGATCGGGCTCGGCGCGGCGCTCTGGCGTAACCTGGCCAAGCTGGCCTCCGTGCTGCCGTTCGGCGCCGGCTGCATGCTTTCGCTGTGGATGCCGCGCGGCGAGGCCCTGCACGACATCATGGCGGGCAGCGTCGTGGTGCGGGCCGACGCCTGAACGCTGCCGCGTGCCGGCCGGCTATTTCGGCCCGAACAGCCGCCCGACCAGGCCGCGCGGCTCGTTATCGGGCTGCAGCTCCGGCGGCAACACGGGGCGCAGCGGCGGCGGCGGCATGGTTTCCGGCATGGCGGAGAACGGTGAATCGACCGTGCCGGCCAGGCCGCGCGTGTTGGGCAGCATGCGGGGCAGCACCTCGATCAGCTCCTCGGATGGCGGCAGCGGAACGTAGCGCCCGCGGGCGGCCGGCGCGGCCGGGGCTTCCGGCGGATCGGCGAAGCTGCCGAATTGCGGCAGTTCCACGTAAGGCTGCTGCTCCGGGGCTTCCTCCTCATCGCCGCCGGCAATGATGAAGTCCGGATTGGCCGGATCGAACACGGCCCCTGCCGCATCCGCCTCGCCGGCAGAATCGGGGCTGCCGGCAGCGGCTTCGGAGGTGAAGGGCAGCTTGCCCAGGCTGGTGGGCGCGAATACCGGGGCCGCCGCGCCGGCCGGGGCAGCCGGCACCTTGCGCACCGGCAGGCTGCCCGGCATCAGCCCGCTGGTCGCGTGATTGTCGGGCAGCGGCGCGCTCACCGGCGCGTAGATCGGCGCCTCGGGCGCGGCCGAGGGTGCAATGGCGGTGCTGGAGGGGATGACCAGCGGCGCCACCTTGGCCGCTTCGGCCACCGCACGTTCGGCGTCTTCCAACGCCAGCAGCCCGGCGCGCGAGCCGGGCGAGATGTCGAGTGCCTGGCGCAGCAGTGGGATCGCCTCGGCAGGGTTGGACTGGGCGAGCTTCATCGCCGCGTGCAGCCGCTCGTTCCACTCGTAGCGCATGTAGCGCCGGCAATACTGCTCGAAGGTGAAGGCGCCTTCGTCCAGCACAGGGTAGCGGTGGTCCGGCAGCGGTGCCGCCATGCCGAAATGCCGCAGCACGCCGGGATGGATCGGCATGGCGCCCGGCGTGAAGTGGGCTTCCATCAGCGTCTCGGCCCGCAGCCGCGCCACGCCCATGCGGGTGAACACCGAAGCCGCGATGTGCCGGAACAGCGGCAGGCGCAGCCGCTCGGTGGTGGCGAACAGGTTTTGCACCCGGAACTCGTCGGCGACGTAGCTGGCCAGGTCGAACCCGGAGCGAGCATCGAGCACCGACAAATGGGACAGCGCCTGGGTGAGCAGGCCGTCCAGCCCGGCCTCGTGGGCGATGTCGAGCGCCAAATAGCGCCGTACCGCCTCATCCTCGCCGACCTTGTCGGCCAGCATGGTGTCGAGGAAAAGGTCGCCGAACTCGGCCGGGTAGGGGCCGGCGGGCAGCGCGTCGGTGCCGCGGTTCTGCGGGTGCGGCGAGCCGGCGAACGGCCACAGGAAATCGGCGCGCACCACCGGCACGGCGATGCGTTCGGCGTTGGCGGAGATCAGGCTGTCGGGCACCGTCTCGCCGGCCTCGGTCAGGTCAGTCACCACGATATCGGCCGAGGCGATCACGCGGTGGGCGGCCTCGCGGGCCAGCGCCTCGCCGCCGATGAAGAACACGTCCTCGTCGGTATCGCCTGCGATGTCGAGCCGGTAGGCCTTGGCCAGCGCGCGGGCCTGTACACCCCCGGCGAAGACTACCCGTCTGGTCATGTAACCCCCGTCACGTCTTTATGTTCTGACGATTTGTGAACCGAAAATCAATCGGCATCGCAGGCGCTTGCTGCGCCGCGGTGTCGTTTGCCGCTTGCTGTTGATAAATAGTGTCAAAGCCCCTCTACAGGCCGGCGATGCCCGGCGCGCCCGGCGGCTTGCAGAAGGGGTGGATGTGGATTTCAGCGGTCTGACGGTGCTGTGCGTGGGCGACGTGATGCTCGACCGCTTCGTGCATGGCGACATCGAGCGGATCTCGCCCGAGGCACCCGTGCCGGTGCTGCGGCTGCGCGAGACGCGCGAGATGCCGGGCGGGGCGGGGAACGTCGCCTGCAACGTCGCCTCGCTGGGCGCGCGCGCCGTGCTGGTCGGTCTGATCGGGCAGGACGAGGCGGGCGAGCGGCTACGCCAGATCCTCGCCGCGCGGCCTGGCATCGCGCCCGCCCTGGTGGCCAGCACGCGGCGGCCGACGATCTGCAAGACGCGCTTCATCGCCGGCCGCCAGCAGGTGGTGCGCGCCGATGACGAGAGCGGCGCCGCGCTATTCGAGGAGGAGGCGGCGGCGCTGAGCGAAGCCATCAGTGCCAGCCTGCCGGGTTGCCAGGCGATGGTGCTCTCCGATTACGGCAAATCCGCGCTGGCGCCCGAAGTGGTGGCCCAGGCGATCGCAGCCGCACGCCGCGCCGGGGTGCCGGTGTTCGTCGATCCGAAAAGCGACGATTTCAGCCGCTACCGCGGGGCCACCTGCATCACCCCCAATCTCAAGGAATTCGCCGCCGCCGCGCGCGGCCGGTTCGTCACCGAGGATGAGATCGCCGGCGCAGCCCGCGCGCTGCTTGCCGCCTGCGAGGCCGACGCCATCCTGGTCACGCGGTCCGAACGCGGCATGACCCTGGTGGAGCGCTCCGGCGAGGTGACCACGGTGCCGGCGCGGGCGCGCGAAGTGTTCGACGTATCGGGCGCCGGCGACACGGTGATCGCCACGCTGGCGCTGGCCCATGCCAGCGGGCGCAGCCTGGCGCAGGCCATGCACGTGGCCAACGCGGCGGCCGGCGTGGTGGTCAGCAAGCTGGGCACGGCCACAGCCAACATTGCCGAGGTGCTGCACGAGCTCTCCGCACAGGCCGAGGGGCTGGCCGGGGCCCGCGCGCCCGGCCTGCAGAGCCTGGAAGCCGCACTCGGCATGGTGGCGCTCTGGCGCGAGCAGGGCCTGCGCGTGGGCTTCACCAATGGCTGCTACGACATCCTGCATCCCGGCCACGTGGCCTTGCTCGCCACCGCCCGACAGGCCTGCGACCGCCTGGTGGTGGCGCTGAACACCGACGCCAGCGTGGCGCGCCTGAAGGGCCCCACCCGGCCGGTGAACACGCTCAAACAGCGCGCCCAGGTGATGGCGGCGATCCGCTACGTCGATTGCGTGGTGGGGTTCGCAGAAGACACGCCGCTGGAGCTGATCACCGCGCTGGTGCCCGACGTGCTGGTGAAGGGCGCCGACTACACCGTGGCGCAGGTGGTGGGTGCCGACATCGTGCTGGCCGCCGGCGGCCGCGTGGTGCTGGCCGACCTAGTGGCGGGGGAGAGCACCACGGGCATCATCGCGCGGGCAGCCGGGCTTTAGCGCCGGCGCCTATCCGGCCTTCCCCCTCAGGCGGCGGCGGCCTGGACCACGCCGAAGGCCGGCACCGCGCAGGGGCGGCCGATCAGGTAGCCCTGCGCCAGCTCGCAGCCATGCGCCCGCAAATATTCCAGCTGCGCCGGGCTCTCCACGCCCTCGGCGCACACCTTCATGCCCAACCGGTGGCCCAGATCCAGGATGGCGCCGGCCACCTGGTCGGCACGGGCATCGCTGCCCAGCACACCGACGAAGGACTGGTCGAGCTTGATGATGTCGAACGGCAGGTCGCGCAGGTAACCCAGCGAAGAGAAGCCGGTGCCGAAATCATCGAGTGCCACCTGCACGCCCAGCGCGTGCAGCGCGTCGAGCTGGTCGCGCGCCACGTCCTTGGCGCTGATCAGCGTGCGTTCGGTAATCTCCAGGCACAGGCGCCCGGGCGCCAGCCCGGTGTCGCGCAGCGTTTCGGCGACCAGCGCCACCAGATTGGCGGCGGCCACCTCGGCGCCGGCGAACCAATGGGCCGAGAGGTTGACCGAGACCTGCGCCGCATTGGGCCACAGCGCAGCCTGCCGGCAGGCTTCCTGCAGCATCCACGAATCCAGCGGCGCGATCAGCGCGGTCGCCTCGGCGAACGGGATCAGCACGGCCGGCTCCACGGCGCCGTGCCCGGGCCGCAGCCAGCGCGTGAGCGCCTCGAACCCGGCCACCACGCCGGTGCGGGTGGAGACGAAAGGCTGCCAGGCGATGGTGACGTCGCCGGCCTGCAGGGCGGCGCGCAGATCGGCCTCCAGCTCCTGCCCGGGCGTGCGGGGGGCGGGTGCGGCGCGGCGTTCGCCGGCCAGCGCGGCCCGCCCGCTGCCGGTCCGCTTGGCCTGGTACAACGCCTGGTCGGCGGCGCGCAGCAGGTCGCCGGCGCCCTGCGCATCCAGCGGGCAGTGCGCCACGCCGATCGAGGTCTGCGTCCACACCTTCTCGCCATCCAGCAGCACCGGCGCTTCGAACGCCGCCAGGATGCGGTCCACCAGGGCGGCGGTGGCGGCCTCGTCGGCTGGCTCGGCCATCAGGATGGCAAACTCGTCGCCGCCGAAGCGCGCGACCAGATCGGCGCCGCGCACCGCGCCGCGCAGCCGGCCGGCCACTGCCTGCAGCAGCTGGTCGCCGGCCATGTGGCCCAGCATGTCGTTGACGCGCTTGAAGCGGTCGAGATCGAGCAGCAGCAGCGTGCAGGGCCGGCCGAGCAGCGCGTCGGCCACCGCCAGTTCCAGCCGGTGATCGAACAGCGCGCGGTTGGCCAGGCCGGTCAGCTTGTCGTGCGTGGCGGCGCGCTGCAGCTCGACGGCGTGGCGATGCAGGTCCAGCAGGGCTGATACGCCGGCGGCCAGCTGCTGCAGCCGCAGGCGGTCGTCGGCATCCATGGTGCGCGGCGCACGGTCGATCACGCACAGCGTGCCCAGCGGGCGGCCCGAGGGCGAGCGGACCGTGGCCCCGGCATAGAATTGTATGGCCGGATCGTTGGTGACCAGCGGGTTGCCGGCGAAGCGCGCATCGGTGGCCGCGTCCTCGACGACCATCACCTCGTCCGGATCGAGGATGGCATGGCTGCAGAAGGCGTAGTCGCGCGGGGTCTGGCGGACGTCGAGCCCGTGGCTGGCCTTGAACCATTGCCGGTTGGCGTCCACCAGAGACACCAGCGCGATCGGCACGTTGTAGAGGTTGGCGGCAAGCCGGACGAAGCTGTCGAACCGGCTGTCCGGCCCGCTGTCCATCACATGCATCGCGGCCAGCGCCGCCAGGCGCTCCGGCTCGTCCGGCGGTAGTGGCGCCACCTGCATGGCAAGGTTCATCGGGCGTGCTCCGGTTGCCGGGATGCGGCGCGGGCTGATCTGAGCCCTACTCTGCCCCGTATCGGACTACAACGCCATCAAAACGATAAACATCAGGAGTACGTCACCGGCGAGAAGCCGCGCCGCCAGCGCGGAGTGGCCGAAAGCCCACAGCAGCAGCGCGCCGACCACGCCGGCGGCGCTCATCGCCAGCAGCAGGCCGCGCCACGCCAGCCGCGACGGCGCCCCGGCTTCCAGCGCCAGCGGGCGGTCGTCCTGCACGAGGGTGCCCTGGCTGGAGGCGGTGCCGGGCGCAGCCGGCTCGGCTCGCCGCTCGGCCGGGGGATCGGCCGGCGGCTCGGGGGTGGGCGGCAATGGCATGGGTGATGGCTCTGGCGGAAGGGCGGCGCGAATTGACAGGGGCGCCGACGGGCCGGAACATGCGCGCATTGCTGCACTGCCGCTAGCGATCACCGGTGGTAATTCACGCCCCGATAATACCGCCCGTGACGAAAGAGCCCGCATGATTTCCGCGCTGATGCCGACCTATGCGCGTGAGGATCTGGCGTTCGATCACGGCCAGGGCGCCTGGCTGGTCACCGCCGATGGCCGCCGCTTCCTCGATTTTGGCGCCGGCATCGCCACCAGCGCGCTGGGCCACGGGCACCCGCATCTGGTCGCCGCCATCGCCGCCCAGGCCGGGCGGGTGATGCACGTCTCCAACCTCTACCGCGTGCCCGGGGCCGAGCGCCTGGCGCAGCGGCTCGTCGCGGCGACGTTCGCCGACAGCGTGTTCTTCTGCAATTCCGGTGCCGAGGCCAACGAAGGCGCCGTCAAGATGATCCGCCGCGCCATGGCGGCCACCGGCCGGCCCCAGGCCACGCGGATGATCTGCTTTGCCGGCGCTTTTCACGGCCGCACGCTGGCCATGCTGTCGGCCACCGGCAACGCGAAATACCTCGACGGCTTCGGCCCGCCGGTGGACGGGTTCGACCACGTGCCGTTCGGCAACATGAACGCGGTGCGCGATGCCATCACGCCGCACACCGCCGGCATCCTGGTCGAGCCGATCCAGGGCGAGGGCGGCGTGCGCGTGCCGCCCGCCGGCTTCCTGCGCGATCTGCGGGCCGCCTGCGACGAATGGGGCCTGCTGCTGGCCTTCGACGAGGTGCAATGCGGCATGGGCCGCACCGGCAGCCTGTTCGCCTGCATGCAGGAGGGGGTGGAGCCCGATGTGCTGACCGCGGCCAAGGGCATTGCCGGCGGCTTTCCGATGGGCGCGATCCTGGCCCGCGAAGCCGTCGCCCGCCACCTCACACCCGGCAGCCACGGCACCACTTTCGGCGGCAACCCGCTGGCCGCGGCGGCCGCCAACGCGGTGCTCGACGTGGTGCTGGCGCCCGGCTTCCTGGACGGCGTGGCGGCACGCGGGGCCACGCTGCAGGCCGGTCTGGCCCGGCTGGTGGCCGGCTGGCCGGATGTGTTCGCCGGCGTACGCGGCCGCGGCCTGATGCTGGGGCTCGATTGCGTGCTGCCCAACGCCGCCGTGCAGAAGGCCTGCGTGGCCGAGGGCCTGCTGGTGGTGGCCGCCGGCGAGAACGTGCTGCGCCTGGTGCCACCGCTGATCGTGACCGAAAGCGACATCGCAGACGGCCTGGCGCGGCTGGCCGCCGCCGCCGCCGCCCTGCGCCGCGCCCACGCGCCAGCCAGTGCGGCTGCGCAATGAGGGGATGGCGGTGACGCCGCGCCACTTCCTCGACCTCGGCGACTTCTCCACCGAAGCGCTGCGGCTGATCCTCGATCGCGCCGTGGCGTTCAAGGCCGGCGCGCCGCCGCCGCCGCACGTCGCGGGCAAGACGCTGGCTTTGCTGTTCGAACGCCCGAGCACGCGCACCCGCGTCAGCTTCGAAGTCGCCATGCGCCAGCTCGGCGGCCACGTGACCGTGCTGAGCGACCGCGACATGCAGCTTGGCCGCGGCGAGACCATCGCCGATACGGCGCGCGTGCTGTCGCGCTACGTCGATGTGATCATGCTGCGCACCGACAGCGCCGCGCGGCTGGCGGCGCTGGCGCAGCACGCCAGCGTGTCGGTGATCAACGGCCTGACCGAGACCGGCCACCCCTGCCAGCTGATGGCCGACGTGATGACGTTCGAGGAGCATCGCGGCCCGATCGCCGGGCAGGTGGTGGCCTGGTGCGGCGACGGCAACAACGTGGCGCGCAGCTGGGTGCAGGCGGCCGTGCGCTTCGGCTTCACGCTGCGCCTGGCCTGCCCGGCGGGCCGCGACGTTCCCGGCGACCTTCTGGCCTGGGCACAGCGCGCCGGCGGCGACGTGACGGTGCTGCGCGACTCCGCCGAGGCCGTGCGCGGCGCGCGCTGCGTGGTGACCGATTGCTGGGTGAGCATGGCGGACGATCCGGCGCGCGACGCCCAGGCGCTTGCCGCCTTCCGGGTGGATGCGGCGCTGATGGCGCTGGCCGCGCCGGACGCGATCTTCATGCACTGCCTGCCGGCCCATCGGGGCGAGGAAGTGAGCGCCGAGGTGCTCGACGGCCCGCAATCGGTGGTGTTCGACGAGGCGGCAAACCGGCTGCACGCGCAGAAGGCTATTCTCGCCTGGGCTTTGGGGTAAGAAGGCCGCAGGTTCCCCGCGCGGGGCCGCCTGCTCTCGCTGAAGGTCCCCATGCTGCGCTCAGCCGTCGTCGACCTCGGCTCCAACTCCGTCCGCCTGGTGGTGTTCGAGGGCACGGGCCGCAATCCGGCCGCCATCTTCAACGAGAAGGCCGTGCTGCGCCTGGGCCGCGGCCTGCAGCAGAGCGGGCGGCTGAACGAAGAGGGTGTGGAGCAGGCGCTGACCGTGATGGGCCGCTACGCGGCCATCGCGCGCGCCATGGGTGCCGCACCGTTCGAGGTGCTGGCGACTGCCGCCGTGCGCGACGCCAGCAACGGCGCCGCCTTCGTGGCCGCGCTGCGGGCCAGCCTGCCCGGCGTGGCGCTGCGCGTGCTGAGCGGCCAGCAAGAGGCCGGGCTGTCGGCCGCCGGGCTGCTCTGCGGCATTCCGGGTGCCGCCGGCATCCTGGCCGATATCGGCGGCGGCTCGCTGGAGGTGGTGCATCTGGCAGCCGGCGGCGTGCAGGCGGCGCAAACGCTCCGGCTCGGCGTGCTGCGCCTGTCGGACCGGGCCGGCGGCGACGTGATCCGCGCCCGCGCCATCGCCGAGGCCGATCTGGAACAGGTCGGCTGGTTGGCGAACGGCGCCGGGCGCGACCTGTACCTGGTGGGCGGCGCCTGGCGCGCGCTGGCGCGGATCCACATGGAACAGACCGGCTACCCGCTGGCCATCGTGCACCACTACACCGTGGGCCGCGAGGAGGCGCGCGATCTGTGCGGCGTCATCGGCAGCGCCAGCCGCCGCGCGCTGGAACGCCTGCCCGGCATCTCCCGCCGCCGCGTGGACGACATGCCCTATGCCGCCGTGGTGCTGCGCCGCCTGCTGCGGGCCACCGATGCGCGCCGCGTGGTGTTTTCCGCCAACGGGCTGCGCGAAGGCTGGTTCATGGAGCACGTCTCCAGCCAGCTGGCGCGCCAGCAGGATCCGCTGATGGCCGCCGCGCGCGACCTGGCCGAGCGCTACGGGCGCGATGCCGCCCTGCCCCCGGCGCTGGCGGCCTGGACCGCGCCGCTGTTCGACGGCGAGAGCGGCGACACGCTGCAACTCTGCGCGGCGGCGTGCTGGATGAGCGACATCGGCAGCCAGGAACACCCGGAGTACCGCTCCGAGCAGGCGTTCTTCCACGTGCTGCGCCAGCCCGGCATCGCGCTCGACCATCACGCCCGCGCCTTTTTGGCGATGGCGATCGCGCTGCGTTACGAGGCCGAACCGGATACCCCGTATCTCAACAGCGCGCGCATGCTGCTGGACATGACCACGCTGCGGCGGGCCGAGATTCTGGGGACGGCGCTGCGCCTGGGCTACACGCTCTCGGGCGGCACGGCGGCGCTGCTGGCCGGCACCTCGCTGCTGCGCGAGCCGGGGCGGCTGGTGCTGCGGCTGGAACGCGGCGGCGGCGTATTCGCCGGCGAGGCGGTGACGCGGCGGCTGGAGCGGCTGGCGCAGGCATTGGGCGTGGATGCGGCCACCGAGATGGTGTGACGCCGGCCGGCGCCACGTTTCCGCCGGCCCGCTGATGCCCTAGGCTGGCGCCATGGATGCTTCCGCACCGCCGCCGTCGCGCCTGCGCCGGATCGCCGATATCCTGCTCGGCCGCCTGGCCACGCTGGCGCTGGCGGCCACCGCAGCCGCGCTCGGTATCGGCAGCTTCTTCTTCATGTCGAGCGGCGCCCCGCTTGTCATCCGGCCCAACCTCGTCACCGCGCTGGTGCTGTCGAACCTGTCGGTGCTGCTGCTGCTGGCAGCCTCGCTGGCCGGCCGGCTCACCCGCGTGTGGGTCGAGCGGCGGCGCGGCTCGGCGGGATCGCGCCTGCATGTGCGGCTGGTGCTGCTGTTCAGCGTGGTGGCCGTCATCCCCACCATCCTGGTGGGCGTGTTCGCCACCGCCTGGTTCTCGCTTGGCATCCAGTTCTGGTTCAACGACCGCATCCGCACGGCGCTGGAAGAAGGGCTGCAGGCCAGCCAGGGCTACCTCTCGGAACACCGCGACACCATCAAGACCGATGCCGTCGGCATGAAGGCCGACCTGGAGCGCGCCGGCCGCGCCATGTTCGACCAGCCCGACGCCTTCCGACAGACGCTGGAAGCGCAGACCGCGCTGCGCGGGCTCGACGAGGTGGTGATCTTCGTGCCTGAGACCGGGCAGGTGCAGGTGAGCTCGGGCCTGATGTCGGGCATGGGGCTAGGCAAGCTGCCGGATGGCGCGGTGGCCGCCGCGCGCGAGGGCGAGGTGCCGGTGCTGGGCAACGGCACGGATACCGAGGTGCGTGCCCTGGTCCAACTCAACTCCATCCCGCCGCTGATGATGATGATCGAACGGCCGGTCGATCCCCGCATCCTGGCCCACATGCATTCCACCGAGGAGGCGGTGGCCCAATATGGCCGGCTGGACGCCAACCGCGCGGGCCTGCAGGTGACCTTTGCGCTGATCTTCGCGCTGGTGGCCCTGCTGGTGCTGGCCGCCGCCGTCAGCATTGGCCTGGTGCTGGCCAACCAGATCGCCCGCCCGGTCGGCTGGCTGATGCAGGCGGCCGAGCGGGTGCGCGGTGGCGATCTGGCGGTGCGCGTGCCGGAGGTGGCCAGCGACGACGAGCTGGCCGGGCTGAGCCGCGCCTTCAACCGCATGACCAACCAGCTCAGCGGCCAACGGGCCGAGCTGATGAGCGCCTACAGCCAGATCGACGAGCGGCGGCGTTTCACCGAGACGGTGCTCTCCGGCGTCTCGGCCGGGGTGATCGGGCTCGATGGGCAGGGCCGCGTGCAGCTGCCCAACCGGGCGGCCAGCGCGCTGCTGGGCATCGACCTAGTGGGCCTGACCGGACAGAAGCTGGCCGAACACGTGCCGGAGATGGCGCCGCTGCTGGCCCAGTGCATCGACCAATGCATGGCGGGCCCCGAACGCCCGGTGACCGGCGAGATCCAGGCCGGCGGCCCGCGCCAGCGCCGCACGCTGCTGGTGCGCATCGGGCCGGAGATGAAGGGCCGGCAAACCCACGGTTTCGTCGTCACCTTCGACGACATCACCGAGCTGCAATCGGCCCAGCGCAAGGCCGCCTGGGCCGACGTGGCCCGCCGTATCGCCCACGAAATCAAAAACCCGCTCACGCCGATCCAGCTTTCCGCCGAGCGCCTGAAGCGCCGCTTCGCGCGCGAGATCACGTCGGATCCCGAAACCTTCGTGCAATGCGCCGACACCATCGTGCGCCATGTGGGCGATATCGGCCGCATGGTGGACGAGTTCTCCGCCTTCGCGCGCATGCCGCTGCCGGTGATCCGGCGCGAGGATGTGGGCCGCGTGGCACGCGAGGCGCTGATCCTGCAGCGCAGCGCCCATCCGGAGATCACCTGGGCGACCGACATCCCCGAACGCGGACCGATGGCCGATTGCGATCGCCGGCTGCTGGGCCAGGCGCTGACCAACCTGCTGCAGAACGCCGCCGATGCCGTCGCCATGCGGGTGCGGCCCGAGCCGGGCGGACACATTCTGGTGTCGGTGCATTGCAGCGAAGGCAGCATACGCATTGCCGTGGCCGATGACGGGGTGGGTTTGCCGCAGCTCGACCGTGATCGGCTGACCGAGCCTTACGTCACGCACAAGCCCAAGGGCACCGGGCTGGGGCTTGCCATCGTCAAGAAGATCATGGAGGACCATGGCGGATCGGTCACACTGGATGACCGGCAAGGCACAGGCGATGCCACGAATGGCACTGTCGCGGCGTTGACGCTTCCAGCCGCCCCGGCAGCAGCCGCGTCGGCCGAGGCGGAACCGGCTCACGAGATGAAAGGTCGCGATGGCGCATGAAATCCTGATCGTCGATGACGAGCCGGACATCCGGCTGCTGATCGACGGGCTGCTGCGTGACGAAGGCTACGAAACCCGCCAGGCCGGCAACTCGGATGCGGCCATCGCCGCCTTCCGCGCGCGCCGCCCCTCGCTGATCCTGCTGGACGTGTGGCTGCAGGGCTCGCGGCTGGACGGGCTGGGCATCCTCAAGGCGCTGCACCGCGAGGAACCGGCCGTGCCGGCGGTGATGATTTCCGGCCACGGCAACATCGAGACGGCGGTGACCGCGATCCAGCACGGCGCCTATGATTTCATCGAAAAACCGTTCCAGTCCGACCGCCTGCTGCTGGTGATCCGGCGCGCGCTGGAAGCGGCACGCCTGGCCGCGGAAAACGCCGAGCTGCGGCTGCGCGCCGGCCAGGATGCCAGCGTGACGGGCAGCAGCCCAGCCATCCATGCGGTGCGCGGCCAGATCGAACGCGTGGCGCCCACCGGCTCGCGCGTGCTGATCAGCGGTGCGGCGGGCAGCGGCAAGGAAGTGGTCGCCCGCACCATCCACGCCCGGTCCCGCCGTGCCGAAGGCCCGTTCGTGGCGCTGAACTGCGCCACGCTGAACCCCGCGCGTTTCGAGGAGGAGCTGTTCGGCGTGGAAGCCGGCAACGATCCCGGCACCCTGCCCCGCCGCGCCGGCGTGCTGGAGCGCGCCCATGGTGGCACGCTGCTGCTCGATGAGGTGAGCGACATGCCGCTGGAGACCCAGGGCAAGATCGTGCGCGCGCTGCAGGACCAGACGTTCGAGCGCATCGGCGGCTCGTCGCGCGTGAAGGTGGACGTGCGCGTGCTGGCCACCACCAACCGCGACCTGCAGGCCGAGATCGGCGCCGGGCGGTTCCGCGAGGATCTGTATTACCGCCTCGCCGTGGTGCCGATGCGCCTGCCCGGCCTGCGCGAGCGGCGCGAGGACATTCCCGAACTGGCCCGCCATTTCCTGACCCGCGCCGCGGAGAATGCGGGCCTGCCGGGCCGCGAACTCTCTGCCGACGCGATCACCGCGCTGCAGGCTTATGACTGGCCCGGCAACGTGCGCCAGCTGCGCAATCTGATGGACTGGCTGCTGATCATGGCGCCGGGCGGTGCTGCCGAACCGATCCGCGCCGAGATGCTGCCGCCGGAGATCGGCCAGGGCGCGCCGGCGCTGCTGAATTTCGATCCGACGGCCGACGTGATGGCGCTGCCGCTGCGCGAGGCGCGCGACATGTTCGAGACGCAGTACCTGCAGGCGCAGCTGCTGCGCTTCGGCGGCAACATTTCGCGCACCGCAGGCTTCGTGGGCATGGAGCGGTCGGCACTGCATCGCAAGCTGAAGCAGCTTGGGGTAAATTCCGAGGATCGGGAGCGGGTGTCGAGTTGAGGAAGGAAGCAGTCCTGCCGCGCGCACCGGCCGTCCTGCAGGCGACAGCACAGAGAAAAGTTTTTTGCTTCTTTTTTTCAAAAAAGAAGGCCTTCCTTCCTCGCTAAACCGGAGCCAACCAATGCGTAAATCAGCCCTAGCACTAGGAGCCTTCCTGATGACCACACCTGCCATGGCGGCGGACAATTACGTGACCATGCAATCGGGCGTGCAATACCACGACGAGACGGTAGGTACCGGGCCGGAGCCCAAGCCCGGCCAGACCGTGCAGGTGCATTACACCGGCTGGCTCTACGAAAACGGGGGCAAGGGCGCCAAATTCGACAGCTCGCGCGATCGCAACCAGCCGTTCGAATTCGTGCTGGGCCAGGGCCATGTGATCCCGGGCTGGGATAGCGGTGTTGCCACCATGCATGTCGGCGGCAAGCGCACGCTGATCATTCCGCCCGACCAGGGCTACGGCGCACGCGGGGCCGGCGGCGTTATCCCGCCCGGCGCCACGCTGATGTTCGATGTGGAGCTGCTGGCGATCCACTAATCTGGGAGGCGCCCGGGCGATCGCGTCCGGGCGCCTGGTTGCCGCGTGCCTCTAGTACGGCGTGGTGGACGGCAGCCCGGCCTGGCCGAGCAGAACCGGCGCCCAGAACGCGCAATTATGCGCGGCGACGAAATTGCTCTCCAGCGCCGGTGCCGGCGACATCATGCTGAGGGTCAGGCCCTGCGCGTTATACGGCTGCCAGACGCCTGCGCGCGGCGCCAGCGGGCGGCCGTAGCGGGCCAGGCTGGTCCAGTAGGCGCGCATGGAGCTGGCCAGGTATTGCTGCGGCAGGCTGAACGTAACCGGCCCCAAGCCCAGGAGAGGGTCGGTAATGTTCGGCCAGATATAGGGGATGTCGGCAGCGTGGCTGTCGCCCAGATCGGCCAGGTTCGGATCGAACGGCAGGAACAGGTCCGGCGCATGCGCGTCGTTCAGCTCGTAGCTGTACACCGGGGTGTACTGCGCGGCGAGGCTGGACAGCAGATGTGCGCCGCAGGCGAAGGTGTAGTCGGTCACCAGCGCCGCATAGGCGTAGTTGGCGCCGCAATCCTTGCCGGCAGTGCAGGCATAGGCCGGCGTTTCGTAGGCGCTGACGGGATATTTGGCGAGCACGGCGGGCGCGAAGCTGCCGAAGCCCGCCTCGATCGCGTTCATGTAGCTAGTGGGCGTCAGCGCGCCGCCGCCCACGAAATCGTCCAGCGCCACGAAAAGGCGATACTCGTCGTGGTTGCTGCCGTTGATCAGCGGCACGTGCTGGAAATGGCCGTGGGCGAAGGCCTGCACCGGCTCCTCGACCAGCGTGGTGCCGTCGATGTTCGCCGACACGCTGAGCGTGAGCGGGCTGACTGCGCCCACGATGTCGGCGGCGGATTTGGCGTGCAGGCAGAGATAGGTGAGTGCACCGGTGCCGCCGCAACCGAGCGCGTTGGTGGCCGTGGACAGGCCGTTCGCCTCGGCGGCGGCCAGCGTCGGCAACGCCTGCGAGTAGGCGCCGCTCTGGATGATGGCGGCATGCAGCGCGGGTGTCGCCGGCGCGGTCATCTGGATCTCGACGCTGCCGCCGCCGGCGGACTCGCCGAAGATCGTCATGCTGGCCGGGTTGCCGCCGAAGCCCGCGATGTTGCGCTTCACCCAGCCGAGTGCGGCCTGCTGGTCCTGGATGCCGTAATTGCCGCTGCTGCCGTGCGGGTCGTAGGTGGCCAGCGCCGCATGGGCCAGGAAGCCCAGCAGGCCGAGCCGGTAATTGATCGTCACCACCACAACGTTGGCCTGCCGCACCAGCGGCCCGCCGTCGTAGTCGGAGCCTTCCCCGGTGATGAAGGCGCCGCCGTGGATCCACACCATCACCGGCAGCCTAGACGCAGCCGTGGCGCCCGCGGGGGTATAGACGTTGAGGTAGAGGCAATCCTCGTTGGTGCTGGGCCGGCCGAACTGGCTGGTGCCCTGCGGGCAGGAGGAGCTGAACTGCGTGGCCTGGTAGGTGCCCACGAACGGCGCCGGCGGCTGCGGCGGATACCAGCGCAGATTGCCCACCGGCGGCGCGGCGTAGGGAATGCCGAAGAACTGGTTGACGTTGCCGGCGGTGGTGCCCTGCACCGTGCCGTACTGCGTCACGGCGATCGGCGCCTGTGCCCGGGCGGCAAGCGGGGCGACGCAGGCGATGGAGGCGAGGAGGGCGGATCTGAAGGCCATGGCGTGCTCCCGTTCGGCTTTTGGGCGACGGTAGGCGGCCCCGTGGCAATCGCCAAGCAAGCAGACAGGCAGTTTCGGAAAAAAACGGCCGCTCGCCTTCTTTTCCCCACCGGCCCGCACCATAAAACCGAGTCAGCCGCGAAAGCATCGTTCATGTTCATCGAGACCGAAAGCACGCCCAACCCCGCCACCCTGAAGTTTCTGCCGGGGGTCGATGTGATGGGCGCCGGCACCGCCGATTTCGCCAATCCGGCCGCCTCCGGCAGCAGCCCGCTGGCGCGTGCGCTGTTCGCCCTGCCCGGCGTGGCACGCGTGTTCCTCGGCGGCGACTTCATCACCGTGACGAAGGATGGCGGCGGCGACTGGCAGGCGCTGCGGCCGCAGGTGCTGGGCGCCATCATGGAGCATTTCGTGGCCGGCCGGCCGGTGATCGACGGCGTGACCGCGGCCGCTCCCGAGGACGACATCGCACCCGAGGATCGCGAAGTGGTCGAGCAGATCAAGGAACTGCTCGACACGCGGGTGCGCCCGGCGGTGGCCAGCGATGGCGGCGACATCGTGTTCCGCGGTTTTCGCGACGGCGTGGTGCTGCTGCATATGCAGGGCGCCTGCAGCGGCTGCCCTTCCTCGACGGCCACGCTGAAGCACGGCATCGAGAACATGCTGCGCCATTACGTGCCCGAGGTGCTCTCGGTCGAGCAGGTGGCCGCCTAGCCCATGCTGGACGAGGCAGGCCTGGACGCGCTGTTCCGCAACGCGCGCACGCATTACAGCTGGACCGACGCCCCGGTGACCGATGCCGAGCTGGAGCGGCTGTACGAGATCACCAAGTTCGGCCCCACTTCGGCCAACGGGTCGCCGGCGCGCTTCGTGTTCCTGCGAACGCCGGAAGCGCGCGAGCGGCTGCGCCCCGCGCTCTCGGCCGGCAATGTGGACAAGACGCTGTCAGCCCCGGTGGTCGCCATCGTGGCCTGGGATCCGCGCTTCTACGACCGCCTCCCCGAGTTGTTTCCGCACGCCGATGCACGCGCCTGGTTTGCCGGCAACGAGGCGCTGGCCGAGGAGACGGCGTTCCGCAACTCCACGCTGCAGGGCGGTTACCTGATTATGGCCGCGCGCGCGATCGGGCTGGATTGCGGCCCGATGTCGGGATTCGACCGGGCCAGGCTGGATGACATCTTCTTCGCCGAGAGTGGCTGGCGGTCGAATTTCCTGGTCAATCTGGGCCATGGCGACGGCCAGAAGATGTTCGACCGTTCGCCCCGCCTGGCGTTCGCCGATGCCTGCCTGATGCTGTGACCCCGCTGGCGCGGCGCGTGCTGGCGATCGCCTCGGCCTATGACGGCGCGCAGGCGGCGCTGCTCAACGATGGGGTGGCTGTGGCGCAGGGCCGGGTCGCCGAAGCGATGGGCCTGGCTGCCGCACTGCCGGTTATGGTGGCCGAAATGCTCGATCGGGCCGGCGGGCCGCCGGAGCTGGTCGCCGTCATTGTGGGGCCGGGCAGCTTCACCGGCCTGCGCGCCGGGCTGTCGGTCGCCGCCGGGATCGGGCTGGCGCTGGGCATCGACGTGGTCGGCGTGTCGCTGGACGAGGCTTTCGCGCCCGCGGCCCCGGCCGGCCGCGTGCTGTGGACCGCGGTGGAAGCGCGGCGCGGCCGGGTGTTCATCGCGCGCGGCGCCGGCTGGGAGGGTTTTGCCACCGACAGCCTGCCGGCCGGCACCGAGCCGGTCGCGCTGTGCGGCAACGCGGCCAAGCTGGTGGCCGCAACCCTGGCCGCGCGCGGCAGCGACGTGATGCTGACGGAGGCCCGCACGCCCCGCCTGCATGACGTGGCGGCCGCGGCCCTGCTGCGCGCGGCCGGCAGGCTGGCACCGCGCCCGGCCGAGCCGCTGTATGTCGATGCCGCCGAGGCCAGGCTGCCGGCGGGCGGGTTGCGGGGCGCTCCGGTGTGAGCACCCTGCAGAAAGCCGGCCCGCTGCACGCCACCGCGCTGTCGGCCATCCATGCGCGGGCCTTTCCGGAAGACGAGTTCTGGGACGAGCGCATCATCGCCGGCCAGCTCAGCCAGCCCGGCGTGTTCGGGCTGATCGATGCGCGGGGCGGCATGCTGCTGGCGCGGCTCGCCGCCGACGAGGCCGAGGTGCTGACCGTGGCCGTGGTACCCGAGCAGCGGCAGAAGGGGCTCGGCGCCGCGCTGCTCACCCGGGCCGGCGAGGAGGCGCGGCTGCGCGGCGCGGTGCGCATGTTCCTCGAAGTGAGCACCCGAAACCCTGCCGCTCGCGGCTTGTACCAGCAGCTCGGCTACCGGCAGATCGGCCGGCGGAAGGGTTACTACGCCGATGGCAGCGACGCGCTGGTGCTGAGCCGCAGCCTGGAGAAGTAGGCGGCCCGGGCTCAGCCGCCTTTGCGAAGCAGCACGCGCGTCCGGCCATCGGGCAGCACCGCCGTATCCAGCACCGCATGGCCCTGCGCCCGCGCGGTGGCCGGCACGTTGGCCGCCGCCTCGGCCCCGCGCAGCGTGACGCCCAGCTTCTGGCCCGCCTGCAGCCGGTCGAGCGCCAGGCGGGTGCGCACGAAGGTCATGGGGCAGCGTTCGGCGGAGACGTCGATTTCCAGGTCTGCGGCTAGACTTGCGGGAACTTGCGGCGCGGTCATCTTCGCTCCTATAGGATTCGAACCGCCAATACTGAAGGGTCGCCGATCATGGCCGATACGCCTGTGTCTCTGGATATGCTCGGGCTGACGGCACAGATCGTAAGCGCGCATGTCGGCAACAACGCCATTGAGCCGGGGCAGCTGCCCGGCCTGATCCGCGACGTGTTCCGCACGCTGAGCAATATCGGCCAGGAGACGCCGGCAGTCGCGGCACCCGCCAAGGCGCCGGAACGCCGGCAGCCCGCCGTGCCGGCGAAGAAATCGGTGTTTCCCGACTACATCGTCTGCCTCGAAGACGGCAAGAAGCTGAAGGTGCTCAAGCGCCACCTGAAAACCGCCTATGACCTGACGCCCGACCAGTATCGGGAGCGGTGGGGACTGGCCGCGGACTACCCGATGGTCGCGCCCAATTACGCGAGCCACCGTTCGCGCCTGGCCAAGAAGATTGGCCTAGGCACCACGGCCCGCAGCGGCGCCCGGCGCACGTAGCGCCTGCGGCCTGGCTGCCTTAGAAGCCGGCGGCGGGCAGGCAGGCGGCCGCCAGCTGCGCCATCGCGCGCGCACGGTGGCTGCTGGCGTGCTTGGCGGCGGGCTCCATCTCGCCATAAGTCTGCGCGGAGTCGGCCGGGACGAACATCGGATCGTAGCCGAAGCCGCGCTCGCCCCGCGGCGGCCAGGCGACGCTGCCTTCCACGCGGCCGAGGAAGCTGGCCGTCTCGCCATCCGGCCAGCCCAGGCACAGCACGCAGACGAACCAGGCCCGTGCATCGGCCAGGCCCGCGCGGGCTTCCTGCACGCGGGCCATGGCCGCGGCGAAATCGCGCTGCGGGCCGGCCCAGCGGGCGGAGAGCACACCGGGCGCGCCGCCCAAGGCCGCCACGCAGAAGCCCGAAATCGTCGGCCAGCGCCGGCAGGCCGGTGGCGCGCGCGGCGGCCAGCGCCTTGATCTGGGCGTTGCCGGTGAAGTCGGGCGCGGTCTCTTCCGGCTCCTCCAGCCCCAGCGCCGCCGCGCCTACAGCAGTCATGCCGTACGGCGTCACCAGGGCCGCGATCTCGCGTAATTTGCCGGCATTGTGGCTGGCCAGAACCAGCCGGCTGCCGGGCTCGAGCCGCCTCAAGCCAGCGCCTGGCGCTGCGCCTCAAACAGCCGCGCCGTGCCGGCCTTGGCCAGGGCGAGCAGCTCCAAGAACTGCGCCTCGCTGAACGGCGACTGCTCGGCGGTGCCCTGGATTTCCACGATGCCGTCCTGCGTCAGCACGAAATTGGCGTCCGCCTCGGCGCCGCTGTCTTCGGCGTAGTCCAGATCCAGCAGCGCGGCGCCGGCGACCAGCCCGCAGGAGACGGCCGCCACCTGGCCGCGCAGCGGCACGGCGGCGATCACCCGGCTATCGACCAGCTTGCGGAAGGCCAGGGTGAGCGCCACGAAGGCGCCGGTGATGCTGGCGCAACGTGTGCCGCCATCGGCGTTCAGCACGTCGCAATCCAGCGCCACGGTCAGCTCGCCCATCGCCTGGCGGTCCGTCACCGCGCGCAGGCTGCGGCCGATCAGCCGCTGGATCTCCTGCGTGCGGCCGCTCTGCTTACCGCGTGCCGCCTCGCGGTCGCCGCGCGTGTGGGTGGCGCGCGGCAGCATGCCGTACTCCGCCGTCACCCAGCCCAGCCCCTTGCCGCGCATGAAGGGCGGCACCTTGGGCTCCACGCTGGCGGTGCACAGCACTTCGGTGCCGCCCATGCGGATCAGGCAGCTGCCTTCGGCGTGGTGCGAGAAGCCGGGCTCGATGGAGACGGTGCGCAGCGCGTCGGCGGCGCGGTTTTCATGACGCATGAGGAAGTCTCCAAACTAAGGTAGGGCGGCCGGTCCGCCGCGCTAATGCGCGGGCAGCACACGCCCGGCGCACGCGCCCAGGGCGATGCGGTAGCCGTCGCCCTGCGCATAGCCGCGCAGCGTCACCGTGTCACCATCCTGCAGGTAGGTCCGCGCCAGCCCCGGGAGTGGCCGCGTGCCATTGGCGGTCTGCTCCAGCAGGCAGCCGCACGATTCCGGCGTGGGGCCGCTGATGGTGCCCGAGCCGAGCAGGTCGCCCACGGCCAGGTTGCAGCCGCCGACCGTATGGTGGGTGAGCTGCTGCGCCATTGACCAATACATGTGGCTGAAATCGGTGCGCACCACGGTGTGCGGCGGCCCGCCTTCGGGCTGCAGGTCCACTTCCAGCGCGATGGCGAAGCCTTGCGGGCCGGGTGGGGCCAAGTAGCCGAGTGGCGGCGGATCCTGCGTGGGCTGCGCGCAGCGGAACGGCTCGAGCGCATCCAGCGGCACTACCCAGGGGGAGATGGAGGTGGCGAAGTTCTTGGCGTTGAACGGGCCCAGCGGCTGCGCCTCCCAGCGCTGGATGTCGCGCGCGCTCCAATCGTTCAGCAGCACCACGCCGAAGATGTGCGCCTCGGCTTCGGCGATGCTCACGCGCTCGCCCAGCATGGTGGGCACGCCGACCACGGCGCCCAGCTCGAGCTCGAAATCCAGCGCCGCGCAGGCGGCCAGTTCCGGGCGGGGCGCATCGGGCGGCTTGATCTGGCCCATCGGCCGGCGCACCGGCGTGCCGCTGACCACCACCGAGGAGGCGCGGCCATGGTAGCCCACCGGGATTTCCAGCCAGTTCGGGTTCAGCGCGCGTTCGGGGTCGCGGAACAGGGCGCCCACGTTCTGCGCGTGATGGCGGGAGCTGTAGAAATCCGTGTAATTGGCCACCGCCACCGGCAGATGCAGCGTGGCCCCGGCCTGGGGCACGAACGCGCTGCGGCGCAAGGCGTCCGGCAGCGTGCTGGCGGTATCCAGCAGCCCGGCGAGCCTGGCCCGCAGCTGGCGCCAGGCCGGCCGGCCCTGCGTCATCAGCGCGTTCAGGCTGGGCGCGGCGTAGGCTGCGGCGGGGCCGGGCAGCAGCCCGGCCGCGTGCAGCGCCGGCAGGTCGGCGATCAGGTCGCCGATCGCCACGCCGACCCGGGGCTCGGGCGCAGCCGGCGTGGAGAAGATGCCGAAAGGCAGGTTCTGGATCGGGAAGTCGCAGGCCGGATCGTTGGCGACGGCCACCCAGCTTGCCCGCCCGGCCTCGATCCGGTGTTCCATCGCGCGCGCCCCCGCCGTTTTGCGCGGGAGACTGCCCAGCGGGCCGGCAATTGCGCAAGCCCGCCCGCATGGGCGATGGTGCCGCCAGGGAGACGCGCCGGTTTGATCGACAAAAGAGTAGGCGAGCTGGCTGCCGCGCTGGCCGGCATCGGCGATGGTGCCACCATCCTGGTCGGCGGCTTCGGCGAGGCCGGCATGCCGTTTGCGCTGCTGGACGGCGTCCAGGAAGCCGGCGTGCGGGACCTCGTGATCATCAGCAACAACGCCGGCGTGGGCACGCGGGGTATCTCGGGCCTCATGCAGCTCGGCCGGGTGCGGCGCATCGTCTGCTCGTTTCCGCGCACGGTAGGCTCGATGGTGTTCGACGACATGTGGCGGGCCGGCAAGATCGAGCTGGAGCTGGTGCCGCAGGGCACGCTCAGCGAGCGCATCCGGGCGGGCGGGGCCGGCATCGGCGCGTTCTACGTGCGCACCGGCGTGGGCACGCGCCTGGCCGAAGGCCGCGAGACGCGCGAGATCGACGGGCAGACCTACGTGCTGGAACACCCGCTGCGCGGCGACGTGGCGCTGATCAAGGGCGAGTGCGGCGACCGCTGGGGCAACCTCACCTACCACGCCTCGGCGCGCAATTTCGGCCCGGTGATGGCGCCGGCCGCGGCGCTCACCATCGCGCAGGTGCGCCATATCGTGGAGCTGGGCGCGATCGACCCCGAGCACGTGGTGACACCCGGCATCTACGTCGATCGTGTATGGCAGTGCCCGGAATGAGCGACCTCGACGCCCGCAACCGCATCGCCGCCCGCGCCGCGCGGGACCTTCCGGAAGGCGCCTACATCAACCTCGGCATCGGCCTGCCGACTTTGGTGGCCAACCACCAGGTGCCCGGCCGCGAGATCGTGCTGCATAGCGAGAACGGCCTGCTGGGCGTGGGCCCGGCCCCGGCGCCCGGGCAGGAAGATCCGGACCTGACCAACGCCGGCAAGAAGCCGGTGACGCTGCTGCCGGGTGCAGCGATCTTCCATCACAACGACGCCTTCATGATGATGCGCGGCGGCCACCTCGATTACGCGCTGCTGGGCGCCTTCCAGGTCTCGGCCGCGGGCGATCTGGCCAACTGGACCACCGACGAGCCCAGCCGCGCCCCGGCGGTGGGCGGTGCGATGGACCTGGCCGCCGGCGCCAAGCAGGTGTGGGTGCTGATGGAGCACACCACCAAGCAAGGCGAGCCGCGGATCGTCGAGCGCTGCACTTATCCGCTGACCGCACCCGGCGTGGTGCGGCGGATCTATACCGAGCTGGCGGTGATCGATATTGGTGCCGAGCTGGTGGTGCGCGAACTGGCCGCCGGCGTGGATTTCGCGTTCCTGCAAGCGCGCACCGGGGCGCGCCTCAGGCCGATGTAGGTTCGGGCGGCTGCCTGTTCCGGCGGAGGCTGCCGGATCGTCCTCAACTCCCTTGCACGAGGCTCCAACCATGCACCTTCCCGTCAACGGCGGCGCCGATTTCGCAGTGCGGCGCATCTACTGCGTCGGCCAGAATTACCGGGCGCATGCCCTTGAGATGGGCGGCGATCCGGACCGCCAGAAGCCGTTCTTCTTCAGCAAGCCGGCCGACGCCATCGTGCAGGATGGGGGCAGCGTGCCCTACCCGCCGCGCACCGCCGCCTTCGAGCACGAGGTGGAGCTGGTGGTGGCGATCGGCGCCGAGGCCACGGCAATCGCAGCCGATCAGGCCGAAGGCGTGGTGTTCGGCTACGCGGTGGGGCTGGACATGACGCGGCGCGATCTGCAGGCCGAGGCGAAGAAGGGCGGCCGGCCGTGGGACATGGCCAAGGGCTTCGACCATTCGGCGCCCTGCGGCGCGCTGACACCCGCGGCACAGGCCGGCGCGCTCGGCGGTGCCGCGATCTGGGTGAAGGTGGACGACGCGGTGAGGCAGAGCAGCGACCTCGGCCAGATGATCTGGAGCGTGCCGGAGATCATTGCCGAGCTGTCCACCTACGTGACGCTGCAGCCGGGCGACCTGATCTTCACCGGCACGCCGGAGAAAGTGGGCCCGGTGCAGCGCGGCGCGCGGCTGCACGCGCATGTGGACGGGCTGTCGGACCTGCGGGTGACGATCGCCTGAGCCGCGCCGGGCTGCCCGTGCCGACGCTTTCCTTTTTTCAAACGCCGGGCGGTCGCCTATACCCGGCCCGGTGAACCTGTTTCCGCGATCGGCCAGCCGCATCCTGGTCAACGTGGCGCTGGATGGCGGCCTGGCCGCCGCCAGCGCCCCCCTGGCCCGCTGGATCGCCGATCCGCAGGGCGGGCTGCTGCATCCGCTATGGTTCCTGGCCGGCGGCGGCATCACGCTGCTGCTGGGCGGCCTTCCGTTCCGCCTGTCGCAGCAATACTGGCGGTTCGCGGGCCTGGCCGACCTGATCGGC
This sequence comes from uncultured Alphaproteobacteria bacterium, assembly GCA_963751795.1. Taxonomy (GTDB): domain Bacteria; phylum Pseudomonadota; class Alphaproteobacteria; order Acetobacterales; family Acetobacteraceae; genus BOG-908. Next base: position 591,852 of record CAVVVI010000002.1, on the reverse strand, counting down.
GTGATGGGCGGCAGCATCGCCTGCTCGGCGCTGTTCTCCGTGCTGCTGGTGCTCACCGGCTACCGCCTGCCCACCACCACCTTTCCGATCATCCATGCCATGACACTGATGGTGCTGCTGGGCGCGCCGCGCCTGGGCTACCGGCTGTATCGCGGCCGGGCGCGGCGGCATTCCGACGATCCGGCGCTGCAGCGCGTGGTGCTGGTGGGCGCGGGCGATGCCGCCGACGCGTTCATCCGGGCCGCTTCCGCCGACGCCACCACCGGGCTGCGCGTGGTGGGGCTGCTGGCGCTGGCCGACCGCCAGGCGGGCCGGCGCATGCACAACCTGCCGATCCTGGGCACGGTGGGGCAGACGCGCGAGATCTTGGCCCGGCTGGCCGGCACCCGCCGCGCGCCCTCCGGCCTGGTGGTGACCGAGCCGGATTTCCTGGGCGCACCGCTGGCCGCCCTGATCGCCGACGCCGAGGCGGCCGGCATACCGGTGCGCCGTGCGCCGCGCCCCACGGCACTGACGGCCGCCGAGCGCATCGAGCTGCGGCCGGTGGCCATCGAGGATCTGCTGAACCGGCCGCAGGTGCGGCTGGACCTGGCCGGCATGGCGCGGCTGGTGGCCGGCAAATGCGTGCTGGTGACCGGCGCCGGCGGCAGCATCGGCAGCGAGCTGGCGCGCCAGGTGGCAGCCCTCGGCCCGTCGCTGCTCGTGCTGCTGGACCAGAGCGAATACGCGCTGTGGCAGATCGACGTGGAGTTGGGCGAGCTGTCGCCCGGCGTGGCGCGCCAGCCGGTGATCGCCGACGTGCGCGATGCCGGCCGCATCGGCACCGTATTCGCCGCGGCCGCGCCGGCTTTGGTGTTCCACGCCGCCGCGCTGAAGCACGTCCCGATGGTGGAAGCCAACCCGCTGGAAGGCCTGCTGACCAACGTAGCGGGCACTCGTATCGTGGCCGATGCGGCCGCTTCCTGCGGGGCGGCCGCCCTGGTGCTGGTGAGCACCGACAAGGCGGTGAACCCGAGCAGCCTGATGGGGGCCAGCAAGCGGGTGGCCGAGATGTATTGCCAGGCGCTCGACATCGCCGCCCGCCAGCACGGCGCCGGCCTGCGCTGCGTGACTGTACGCTTCGGCAACGTGCTGGGCAGCACCGGCAGCGTGGTGCCGCTGTTCCGCCGCCAGCTGGAACGCGGCGGCCCGCTGACCGTGACGCACCCGGACATGCAGCGCTATTTCATGACGGTGCGCGAGGCGGTCAGCCTGGTGCTGCAGGCCTGCGTGGCCGGCATGCAGGACGCGGCCGATCCGGGTGGCGGCACGCCGGAGGGCGGCATCTTCGTGCTCGACATGGGCGAACCGGTGCGCATCGTCGATCTGGCGCGGCAGATGATCCGCCTGGCCGGGCTGCGGCCGGAGCAGGATGTGGCGATCGCCTATACCGGCCTGCGCCCGGGCGAGAAGCTGTTCGAGGAGCTGTTCCACGGCAGCGAACCGCCGGTGCCCACCGCCCATCCCGGCCTGCTGATGGCGGTGCCCCGCACGGTGGATCTGGTGGCGGTCGGCCGCGCCATCGACGCGATGGCGGCCTTCTGCCATGCCGGCGCTATGCAGCCGGCGCTGGACGCCATCGCGGCGCTGGTGCCCGAGATGACCCGTGTTCCCGCCGAGCCCACCCCCAGCACGGAAGCCGCCGCATGACCGAGCCCGTCACCTTCCTCGACCTCAAGGCGCAGCAGCGCCGGATCGGGCCGGCGCTGCGGGCGCGGCTGGAGGCCGTGCTGGCCCATTGCCAGTTCGTGCTGGGGCCGGAGGTGGCCGAGCTGGAAGCCCGGCTTGCCGCCTATGCGGGTGCCGCCCATTGCGTGGCGGTCAGCTCCGGCACCGATGCGCTGCAGATCGCCATGATGGCGGAGGGCATCGGCCGCGGCCACGCCGTGTTCCTGCCCGCCTTCACCTACACCGCCACCGCCGAGGTGCCGCTGGTGCTGGGCGCCACCCCGGTATTCGTGGACACCGACCCGCGCACCTTCCAGATCGACCCGGACGACCTCGCCCGGCGCATCGCCTCGGTGCGGGCGGAGGGCGTGCTGCGGCCGCGCGCCATCGTCGGCGTGGATCTATTCGGCCAGCCCGCCCCCTGGCCGGCGTTGCGCGCGATCGCCGAACGCGAGGACCTCTATTTGCTCGACGATTGCGCCCAGAGCTTCGGCGCAAGCCTCTCGGGCCGCAAGCTGGGCACCCAGGGCGACGCCACCGCCATCAGCTTCTTCCCCAGCAAGCCGCTGGGCGGCTACGGCGACGGCGGGGCACTGCTGACCGACTCGGCCGAGCGGGCGGCGCTGTTCCGCAGCCTGCGCACCCATGGCGAAGGCACCACGCGCTACGAGGTGCTGCGCACCGGCATGAACGGCCGGCTCGACACGCTGCAGGCGGCGATCCTGCTGGCCAAGCTGGACGTGTTCGACGAGGAATTGGCCACCCGCGCGCGCCTGGCCGATCTGTACGACGCGGCGCTGGCCGGCCGGGTGACCACGCCGGCCCGGGTGCCCGACAGCACCAGCGCCTGGGCGGTGTATTCGATCCTGCTGGAGGACGAAGCCGCGCGCGACCGCGTGGCGGCTGCCCTGCGACAGGGCGGTGTGCCGACGGCCATCTATTACCCCCGCCCGCTGCACCACCAGCCGGCCTATGCGCCGCACCACCGCGGCAGCGCGCTGCCGGTGGCCGAAAACCTGGCCACCCGCATCCTGGCGCTGCCGCTGCACCCCGATCTGGGCGAGGCGCAGGCGCGGCGCGTGGCCGAGGCCGTGTTGCAGGCAACCTGAAGCCGCACGCCATGTTGGCGATGCACGAGCCAGGGAGACCGACGATGCAGGATGGCGATCAGGTGACGGACAAGGATACCGGCATGATCAACGGCGTGCCGGCCGGCGCTGCCGAGGAGCAGAGCAAGGGCTGGCCGGATGCCGGGCGCCACGCCAGCGAGACGGTGGCCCATCCGGACGGCGGCGAGGACGACGCCAGGAAGGGCTGAGAGGCCAATCCAGGCCGGCGCTGCCGGGCGGCCCTGCGCTACTGGAACAGCGCGATCACCGCCGCCACGCTGGCCACCAGCAGCACCAGCATGGTGCCGACGAAGCCGCCCGCGCGCAGCGGGTTGGGGCCGGGCATGCCCATGCCGATCGGGTGCGCCAGCCGCGCCAGCACCAGCACGGCGGCCAGCACCTTCACCAGCACGGTGGGCCCCGCCTGCAGCTCCAGCCCGCCGATCAGGATCAGGCAGATCGGCACGTATTCGGCAAAGTTGGCATGGCTGCGGATGGCCACCAGCAGCGGGCTGACGCTGCCGCCTGCCCCGGCTGCGCCATCGCCCAGCAGCACCTTGCCCGAATTCCGGCCCTGCACGACACGCGCGCTGAGCACCAGGAAGATCAGGCCCAGCAGGCCGGCGCAGCCGGTGGTGACCAGGGGGATGTGCATGCGACGTTCCAGAATCGTTGGTGATCCGTCTTGATCCCTGATGGGCTTGGCGCCGTCAAGCGAGCGCGTTGACAGCGCGCGGCTGCCGCGCCTAGAACTTGCAAATGAGAGTTAGTCGCAACTTCTGGGCGCTGCCGGTATTGCTGGCCGGATCGGCGTGGGCAGCCCCGCCGCCGCTGCCCACGCCGATCCAAGCGGGCCTGGATGCCGGGCAGGGCGCCGAGACGGCCGGCCTGCTCGGCGATCTGCAACGGACCAATTTTCTGCTGGGCGACCTGTTCGGCCTGCGCCCGGCTTTGGCCCGCTACGGCGTTTCGCTGGCCATCCAGGAAACCAGCGAGGTGCTGGGCAACGCGACCGGCGGCACCCATCGCGGTGTGACCTATGACGGGCTGACGCAGGCGATCCTGCAGCTCGACACGCAGCGTGCCGGAGGCTGGTATGGCGGCCTGCTGAATGTCAGTGCGCTGCAGATCCATGGCCGCAACCTCAGCGCCGACAACCTGGCCAGCCTGCAAACCGCCAGCGGCATCGAAGCGGATCGCGCCACGCGGCTGTGGGAGGCTTGGTTCGACCAGAAATTCCTCGACGAGGACCGGGCCGACATCAAGCTGGGCCAGCAGAGCGTGGACCAGGAGTTCATCGTGAACGCGAACGGCGCCTTCTTCGTCAACACCGCCTTCGGCTGGCCGCTGGTGCCTTCGGTGGATCTGCCCGGCGGCGGTCCGGCCTACCCGCTCGCCAATCTCGGCGCGCGGCTGCGCTGGCGCCCGGTCAATGCCCTCACGTTGCTGGCCGGCGTGTTCGACGGCAATCCGGCGACCGCCAGCGCCGCCGACCCGCAGCGGGCCAACGCCACCGGCGCGCTGTTCCCGCTGCGCGGCGGCACGTTCGGCGTGGTCGAGGTGCAATACGCCTACCCCGCCGTGGGCGCGCTGGTGATGCCGGGCGAGGGCGCGCCGCTCGGCCACACTTACCGGCTGGGCGTGCTGTTCGACAGCGCGAGCCCGGCCGGGCCGGCTGTCACGCGGCATGGCGGCGAATACGCGCTCTACGCCGTCGCCGACCAGATGATCTGGCGCGATGGGCGCAATCCCAACCGCGCCGTCAGCCTGTTCGGCCGCGTCGTCGGCACGCCTGAGGCCAACCGCAGCGTGGCCGATCTCAGCCTGGATGGGGGCATTGTCTATCACGACCCGTTCCACCGCGCCGCCGACACGGTCGGGCTGGGCTTCGGCTACGCCCATCCTGGCCGGCTTGCGGGCACGGGCGGGCGTGGGGGCGAGACGTATGTGGAGGCGACCTATCAGATCCAGGTGCATCCCTGGTGGCAGGTGCAGCCGGACCTGCAATACGTCGTCAACCCCGGCGGCGGCCTGCCCGATCCGAACGATCCTGCCCGCAGGATCGGCAACGAACTCGTGCTGGGGATGCGCACCAATGTTCTGTTCTAGGCCGAATGGGCTGCCCGTAGGCTTGGGCGCCGCGTGGCTGCTGCTGGTGCCGGCGGCCAGGGCGCAGCCAGCCGGTTTTCTGGAGACGGTGCGCCGCCACGCGACGCTGACGTCCACCGTGACGGAAAACGGCGACCTCAACCCCTACGCGGTCGTGGTCTCGCCCGTCTCCGCCGGGCGGCTGCAGAAGGACGACGTGCTCGTGGACAACTTCAACAACATCTCCAACCTGCAAGGCACCGGCACCACCATCGTCGGCTACCGGCCGGCCACGCGCGAGACCTATCTGTTCGCCAGGCTGCCGCAGACCCTGCCGCAATGCCCGGGTGGGGTGGGACTATCGACGGCGATGGCGGTGCTGCGCGCCGGCTGGGTGATCGTGGGCAGCACGCCGAGCCGGGACGGCACCACGGCCACGCGGGGCGAGGGCTGCCTGATCGTGCTGGATAGCGCCGGTCGGTTCGTGACCGCCTGGGCCGGGCCCGCCATCAGCGACCCATGGGGCAACATGGCCGTCGATGACCGCGGCGGCGCGGCCACGCTGTTCGTCAGCATGGCGGGGTTCGGCCTGCCCTCGCCGCACGTGCTCGATCCGGCGACCGGCCTGCCCGTGGTGCTGCACCGATCGACGGTGCTGCGGCTGGAGCTCGCGATCCCGGACGGCCGCCCACCGGTGGTGGCGTCGCGCACCGTGGTCGCCAGCGGCTTTGCGCAGCGGGCCGATTACGACAATTTCCTGCTCGGCCCCACTGGGCTGGCGCTGGCGCCGGACGGCACGCTGTATGTGACGGACGGGCTGGACAACCTGATCGCCGCCATCCCGGAGGCGCGCACGCGCACCGACAGCGCCGGCACCGGGCGCGTGGTTACGCAAGGCGGCCTGCTCTCCTGGCCGCTGGCCATGGCGATGACGCCGCAGGGCCATCTGCTGGTGTGCAACGGCAAGGATGGCCGGCTGGTGGAGGTTGATCCGGTGGCCGGCAAGCAGATCTACGCGCAATGGATCAACAACGATCAGGCGCAGTCGCCGCCCGGCAACGGCGATCTGTTCGGCATTGCCATGACGCCCGACAACAAGGGTTTTTATTACGTGATGGATGACGTGAACACGCTGATGCTGGGCCACGCGCGATGAGCTGCCCGATGCAGGCCCGCCGCAGCTTCCTGGGCGCCTCGGCCGGCCTGGCCGCCGCGGCTGCCGCCACGGCCCTGCGCCCTGCCCCGGCGCGGGCCGCGGTGCCGGCGGTGGCAGACGCGGCGGTGGCGTTCCATGGCGCGCACCAGGCCGGCATCGCCACACCGCAGCAGGCCCACACCTATTTTGCCGCATTCGACGTGACCGCCACCGGGCGGGCCGGGCTGGCTGCGCTGATGGCGCGCTGGACGGCGGCAGCCGCCCGGCTGATGGCCGGCGCGCCGGCGGACGCGGCCGATTCCGGCGAGGTTGCCGGCATGGCGCCGGCGCGGCTGACGCTCACCTTCGGCTTTGGCCCCACTTTGTTCATGCGCGACGGCCAGGACCGCTTCGGGCTGGCGGCGCGGCGGCCGGCGGCGCTGGCCGAACTGCCGCGCTTTACCGGCGACCAGCTGCAGCCGGCGCGGTGCGGCGGCGACCTCGGCGTGCAGGCCTGTGCCGACGATGCGCAGGTCGCCTTTCATGCCATCCGTCAGCTGGCCCGGCTGGCCGATGGCGTGGCCGGGCTGCGCTGGGCGCAGGCCGGCTTCATGCCGCAGGCGCCCGGCCAGGCGGGGGCGCAGACGCCGCGCAACCTGATGGGCTTCCGCGACGGGAGCAACAACCCGCGCCCGGACAGCCCGGCCGACATGGACGATGTGGTGTGGGCCGGCGCGGAGGGGCCGGGCTGGATGGTGGGCGGCAGCTACCTGGTGGCGCGCCGCATCCGCATCGCGCTGGAGCATTGGGATCGCACGCCGGCCGGTTTCCAGGAGCGGACGATGGGGCGCAGCAAGGCGGCAGGCGCGCCGCTGGGCGCACATGGCGAGCACGACAGCGCGGATTTCGCGGCCAGCGACCCGGACGGCAACCCCGTGATCGCCGAGAACGCACATATTCGGCTGGCGAGCGCGGCGGTGAGCCAGGCGCGCATCTTTCGCCGCGGCTACAGCTACAACGATGGCCTGAGCTTCACCGCCGAACGCTGGCCGCCCTGGCGGCAGGCGCTGGAATACGATGCCGGGCTGCTGTTCATCGCCTACCAGAAAGACCCGCGCGCGCAGTTCTGCCGCATCTTCGAGCGCATGGCGAAGTTCGACATGCTGAACCAGTTCGTCACCCACACCGGCAGCGCGCTGTTCGCGGTGCCGCCGGGTGTGCCGCCGGGCGGGGTGATCGGCGGCGCGCTGTGGGCGTGACGCGGCGGCGGCGCGCTGCGATACCGGCCCGGCGGCGCCGTGCCGGGCGGGTGCGGCCGTGAAGGGGGCGAGCGACGATGGTTGACGAGGCCGAATACCGGCGCGGGTGGGAAGCGGCGATCCTGGCGGTGAGCCAGTGGCACGCGGCCAAGGCCAAGCAGACCATGGTGCAGGCGCGGCGATCGCGGTTTCCCAAGACGCTGGAAGCCGAGGCTGCCCTGCACGAGCGTGCGGCCGAGGAGGTGCGGATCCTCTCGCCCGACGACGTCTAGCGGTCATCGAGGCAGGCGCCGTAGCGCTGACCTCCGGCGAGACCGGAGGCTCCTGCCCGCTTAGGCCGCCTTCGCCGCGGCCTTCTGCTTGGCGTAGGTGCGGTAATAGGTGGGGAACGTTGCCACGATCTCGTCGGCCAGCGGCACGCGGCCGTTTTCCTGGATGAAGGCGGTGAGGAACGCGATGTAGATGCGGCCCAGCGTCAGCGTCAGGCTGCCGGCCACGCTGGCGTTGAGGATGCCGCCGATCACCGAGCCGGGGCCGGGGATCAGCTTCAGTGCCGAGCCGACGGCCCAGCGGCCGGCGACCGAGAGCGCCACGCAGCCGAGCACGGTGGTGAGCAGCTGCAGGATCGCCTGGCGGTCCAGCTCCAGCCCGAACGCGCCGGAGACGCCCACCAGCATGCCGGTCTGGATCGGCGCCAGCGACAGCGCGTCGGCCAGCGGGATCGGCACCACGGCGGCCGCGGCAGCCGCGGCGGCGGCGGCCATGACGTATTCGTCGGCCGTCTTCTTGTTGAGGTCGAGGTTGATCTTCTGCGCGGCGGCGAAGGCAGCGCGATGCGCGGTGGGCAGCGCCTGGAAGGTGGAGACCACCAGGTCCGACAGGCCGTATGAAGGGCGCTTCGGCTTGGTCAGCGCGCGCACCGGAACGATGGCGTGGCGCTGGATGCCGTGGCTGGTGAGGATCTGATCGACGATTTCGACGAATTCCTCGTCCTCGTCGTATTTGGTCAGCACGACGATGGCCGGGATGTTGTAGGCGTTGAGCACGCGCAGCACGTCCAGCTCGGCTTCCTGCACGCGGCTGCTCGGGGCCGCGATGCACAGCCAGCCGATATGCAGCTGGTCCTTGGCGTCCGTCATCGTCCGGCAGGCTTCGATCTCGGCGCGCAGATCGGCGACCGTGCCCGCGTAGTCCTTCACCTCGAGACCCTTGGTATCGAGGATGCGCAGCGGGATCTTGGTGGACGAGAACCATTCGGCGCGCTGGGTGACCGGCTCGCCGGCCGCGGTGCGGGCGAATTGCTCGCCGAACACCGCATTGACCAGGCTGCTCTTGCCCACGCCGGTCTGGCCGGCGACGACGATGTTGACGTGGCCGATGCTGCGCAGGTGCTTCGACGTCTCGCGCAACAGCGGCGTGAGCATGTCCTGCTCCTCGCCCTCGTTGGCGCCTTCTTCCTGCACCATCACCTCTTCGCCCGGCAGCAGGCGGAGCAGGTTGTTCAGCGACTGGGTGACGGCCTGGGTGGACGTCGGCCGGCCGCCCAGTTCGATGCCTTCGACGAAGGAGAGCAGGCTGTGATCGATGCCCAGCGTGGGCGAAGTGCGGATCTTGTCCGACGAGAGTGACACCGTGGCCCCCGGCATGGCGGAAAGGCTTGAAAGCGGGATGCCCGGCGCCGTCATGACGTAGGCCGAAGCGTGCTGCCCGGACTGGGGCGCGGCGCGCGGCGCGAAGGGGATCAGGAACTCGTCCTCGTCGTCCATCTGGGTCAGTGCGCCCTTCGTTCCACTCATCCCGAGATCCTCGCCGGCAGATGCAATCGCCCGATCACTCTTCCGCGAGTCATACGTTATTATTTTGCCACAAGCTAGATTCGTTATCGTCCCAATCGCGTTCGCGTAATCTTTTCTTCGGTGGCTGAGCGCGTTCAGGCGCAGGCTTCCAGTGCTTCCTCGGCGGCCAGCCACGCGGCCTCGGCGGCCTGTGTCTCGCGGCCGATGGCGGCCAGGCGAGTGTTGGCGGCAGTCACCTCGGCGGCGCGTCCGGGCGCGTACAAGGCGGGGTCGGCGAGCTTGGCTTCGATGGCCGCGCGCTCGGCGGCAAGCTTGGCCATCGCCGCTTCCGCGGCGCGTGCCTGGCGGCGCAGCGGGGCCAGGTTCTGCCGCGCCTCGGCCCGGTCGCGCCGGTCGTCGCGGCGGGTGGGTGCGGCTTCCGCCCGCGCCGGCCGCGCGCGCTCGGCCACCAGCCCGCGGTAATCGTCCATGTCGCCGTCATACGGCGTCACGGTGCCGTCGCCCACCAGCCACAGCCGGTCGGCCACCAGTTCCACCAGATCCGGATCGTGGGTGATCAGCAGCACCGCGCCGCCATATTCGCCGAGTGCCCGCACCAGGGCGTCGCGTGCGTCGATGTCGAGGTGGTTGGTCGGCTCGTCGAGGATCAGCAGGCCCGGCGCCTCGCGCGTCGCCAGCGCCAGCAGCAGCCGCGCGCGCTCCCCGCCCGAGAGGTTCTGCGTCGGCGTCTCCGCACGGTCGGCATCCAGGCCGAAGCGCGCGAGCTGGGCGCGCACCTGGGTGCGGCGCGGCCTGCGGCAGCGCGCGCGCCATGTGGGCCACCGGCGTGTCGGTGGCCACCAGCTCGGCCTCCTGATGCTGGGCGAAGTAGCCCACGCGCAGCTTGCCCGATCGGCGCATGTCGCCGGCGATGGGCGCCAGCCGGCCGGCGATCAGCTTGGCAAACGTGCTCTTGCCGTTGCCGTTGGCGCCCAGCAGCGCGATGCGGTCGTCCATGCCGATGCTCAGCGAGAGGGAGCGCAGCACCGGCGTGCCGTCATAGCCTACGCTCACCCGCTCCAGCGCCAGCACGGGCGGGGCGATCTGCACCGGTTCGGGGAAGGCGAAGCGCGTGGGCGCGGCCTCGATCACCGTCTCGATCACCGGCAGGCGCGCCAGCGCCTTGATGCGCGCCTGGGCCTGCCGCGCCTTGGTGGCGCTGGCGCGGAAGCGATCGACGAATTTCTGCATGTGCTCGCGCTGCGCCGCGATACGCTCGGCCGCGCGGCCCAGCTGCATCGCCTGTTCGGTGCGGATGCGCACGAATTCGGTGTAGCCGCCCGGCGTCAGCGTGATCTTCTGGCGGTCCAGATGCGCGATGCTGTCCACCGCGCGATCCAGCAGCCCGCGATCGTGGCTGACCACCAGGGCCGCGCCGGGAAAGCGGGCGAGCCAGGTCTCAAGCCACAGTGTCGCTTCGAGGTCGAGGTGGTTGGTCGGCTCGTCCAGCAAGAGCAAATCGGGCGCGGCGAACAGCGCGGTGGCCAGGGCCACGCGCATGCGCCAGCCGCCGGAAAAGCTGTCCACCGGCCGCGCCTGGGCGGCGGCATCGAAGCCCAGCCCGGCGAGGATGGCGGCGGCCCGCGCCGGTGCCGCATCGGCGCCGATGGTGCGCAGCCGCTCGTGGATGTCGGCCAGGCGCGCCGGGTCGGCGGTCTCCAGCTCGCCCAGCAGCGCCAGGCGCTCGGGGTCACCTTCGAGCACCGTTTCCAGCAGCGATTGCGGGCCGGACGGCGCGGTCTGCCGCACCTGGGCCATGCGGGCGCGGGCGGAAAAATGGATGTCGCCGCCATCGGCGCCGAGCTCGCCGGCGATGGCGCGCAGCAGGGTGGATTTGCCGGCACCGTTACGGCCGACCAGGCCGATGCGGCGGCCGGGATCGATGGCGAGGTCGGCACGGTCGATCAGGGTGCGGCCGGCCATGCGGAGGGTGAGGCCGGTTATCGTCAGGAGGCTCATGGGGGGGAAAGTAAGGCAAGCAGTCCTTTTTTGAAAAAAAGACCAAAAAACTTTTGCTCCGTTCGACCCGGCACGGCGCGCGGTTCCGGACAACGGCGCGACAACGGAACAAAAGTCTTTTGCTTCTTTTCTTCAGAAAAGAAGGCCTTCCTTGCCTTGCCAAGCCTACCCCGCTATGGCGCCCGCAACCGCAAGGACCGATCCGCCATGGCTACCGAACGCACCTTCTCCATCATCAAGCCCGACGCGACGCGCCGTAACCTCACCGGCAAGATCAACGCCAAGTTCGAGGATGCCGGGCTGCGCATCGTCGCCCAGCGTCGCATCCGCATGACCAAGGCACAGGCCGAGGAATTCTACGGCGTGCACCGCGAGCGCGGCTTCTTCGCCGGGCTCGTCACCTTCATGACGAGCGGCCCGGTGGTGATCCAGGTGCTCGAAGGCGAGGACGCCGTGGCCGCCAACCGGCGCATCATGGGCGCCACCAACCCGGCCAACGCCGAGGCCGGCACCATCCGCAAGGAGTTCGCCGAGGACATCGAGGCGAACTCGGTGCACGGCTCGGACAGCGCCGAGAACGCGGCGACCGAAATCGCGTTCTTCTTCAAGCCCGACGAGATCGTCGGCTAGGGCCAGGCCCACACCGGCCGCCGGTTCCGCGCAGGCGGCGGCGGCCTGCCTGCACACGCGCACAACCCTCAACGGGGCGTAAAAGCTTTGGCCTTGCCTATGTCAGCGCCATGAAGATCCTCGTCCTCGGCAGCGGCGTCATCGGCGTGACCACCGCCTGGTATCTGGTGCAGGCCGGCCACGAGGTGACGGTGATCGACCGTCAGCCCGGCCCGGGGCTTGAGACGAGCTACGCCAATGCCGGCCAGGTATCGCCGGGCATGTCGGCGCCCTGGGCCGCGCCGGAGACGCCGCGCAAGGCGATCCTGTGGATGATGATGCGCCACCGGCCGCTGGTGTTCTGGCCGGTGCCCGACCGCGCGCTGCTCGGCTGGGTGAGCCGCTTCCTGGCCAACTGCAACGCCGAGGCCTACGCCCGCAACAAGGGCCGCATGGTGCGCCTGGCCGAATACAGCCGCGATCGGCTGCGCGACCTGCGCACCACGACGGGCATCACCTACGATGATGGGCAGCGCGGGCTGCTGCAGCTGTTCCGCACCCAGAAGCAGGCCGATCACGTGGGCGACGACACCGCGGTGCTGGACCGGCTGGGCGTGCCCTACACCATCCTGGACCGGGCCGGCTGCATCGCGCAGGAGCCGGCGCTGGCGGGCGTTGCCGACAAATACGTGGGCGGGTTGCGCCTGCCGGGCGATGAGACCGGCGACGCCCACCTGTTCACCCAGCGTTTGGCCGCCATGGCGGCTGCCGCCGGCGTGGTGTTCCGCTACGGCGTGCTGGTGGAGCGCCTGGTGGTCGATGCCGGGCGGATTACCGGCGTGGTGACCGATGCCGGCACGCTGACCGCCGACAGCTACGTGGTGGCGCTGGGCAGCTACGCGCCCGCGCTGCTGCGCCAGGCCGGGATCGACCTGCCGGTATATCCGGTGAAGGGCTACTCGATCACCATGCCGGTGGCCGACGATGCCCGCGCGCCGGTGAGCACGGTGATGGACGAGACGTTCAAGGTGGCGATCACCCGGCTGGGCGACCGCATCCGGGTGGGGGGCACGGCGGAGCTCGCCGGCTTCAGCAACACGCTGCGCGAGCCGCGGCGCCGCACGCTGCTGCACTCGGTCAACGACCTGTTTCCGCATGGCGGCGACATGGGCAAGGCCGAGTTCTGGACCGGGCTGCGCCCGATGACGCCGGACGGCCCGCCGGTGATCGGCCCGACGCGGGTGGCCAATCTGTGGCTCAACACCGGCCATGGCACGCTGGGCTGGACCATGTCCTGCGGCTCCGGCGCGCTGCTGGCCGATCTGATCAGCGGCAAGCGGCCGAACATCGAATACGAGGACCTGGCCGTAGAGCGCTACGCCTAGGCTGCGGCGGGCCCGGGCGCAGGGCCGCCCCGGCGCGCGGCCGGGGCGATGGCGCGGCTTCCTATTTGAGGTTCTGCTTCAGGAACGAGGCGCGCGCCTGGTCCACGCGGGCGCGCAGCACCGGATCGGGAAGCTGATGCGTGCCGGGCAGCAGCAGGAGCTGATACGGCTTGCCGGCGGCGATCAGCGCCTGCGTCAGCTTTACGGTGTTCTGGAAATAAACGTTGTCGTCGGTCAGGCCGTGCATGATCAGCAGCGGGCGGGCCAGGCTCGCCGCGTAGGTGAGCACGTTGGTCTTGCGATACGCCTCGGCGTCGGCCTGCGGCGTGCCGAGATAGCGTTCGGTGTAGGCGGTGTCGTAATCGGCGAAGTCCACCACCGGGGCGCCGGCTACGCCGGCCTGGAACACGTCCGGCCGCCGCGTGGTGGCCATGGCCGTGAAGTAGCCGCCGAAGCTCCAGCCGGTGATGCCGGCATGTGCCATGTCCATCGCCGGCACGCTGTGCGCCAGGGCCTGCAGGCCATCGATCTGGTCCTGCAGCGGAATGTCGATGAAGTCGGATTTGGTGGCGCGCTCCCAATTATGGTCGCGCGCCGGCGTGCCGCGGCCGTCGATGCTGGCCACGATGAAGCCCTGGTCGGCCAGGCACTGGTTTTCGAGGTATTCGCGCGCCGGGCGCAGCACCACCTTTACAGTGGGCCCGCCATAGACCGACAGCACCACCGGGAAGCGCTGGCCGGGCGCGGCCCCCGTGGGCAGCAGCAGCGCCGCGTCCATCTGGCGGGCGCCCACGCGGCTGAAGGCTACGTGCGGCAGGCTGGCCGGCTGCTCGGCGCGGCTGGGCAGGGTTCCCAGCAGCGCGCCGTCATGGCCGAGGATGTTGGTGGCGGCACTGCCATCGGCGCCGGCCACGCGGTCCAGCAACACGGTGTGCCCCTGCTCGTTGAAGGTGGCATCATGCAGGCCGGGGGTGGCGGCCAGCTTGGTGGCGGGGCCGCCGGCGAGCTTGACCTGATACAGCGCGCTGCCCAGGCGGTCCGGATCGGCGGTGAACGTCACGGTGCCGCTGGCGGGGTCGGCATCGTTGAACGCCACATAGGGCAGGTCGGGCGGGCTGACGGCGTGGGCCAGCTTGCCGTCCGGCGTGTGCAGTTCGAGCTGCCAGTGGGCGCCGCGCTCGGCGGCCCACAGAAAGCCCGAGCCGTCCGCCAGCCAATACGGCAGCGCGTGGCCGCCGCCGACGCCGATCGCGTGCCCGGCTTCGAGGTTCAGCCAGGCTGGATCGGTCTCGGTGAGCAGGCTGGCCGTCTGTCCCGTAGCCGGATCGACCGCCAGCACCGTCTCGCTGGTCTGTGCCCGGTTCAGCAGCACCAGGCTGAGCTTGCCGGCCTTCTGCCACACCACGCGGGCCAGATAGGGGTAGGCATCGTGGTCCCAGGCGACCCAGCGTGTGGGCCCGCCCTCGCGCGCCACCAGGCCCAGCCGCGTGCGGGCGTTGGCGGTGCCGGCGCGCGGGTAGCGGAACTCCGCCGGCGGCACCGAGGGGTGCTCGGGGTCGGCGATGAAGTGGCGCTCCACCCCCGTGCTGTCGGCCTCCTCATAGGCGAGCGTGCGGCCGTCGGGCGACCACCAGAGGCCATCCGAGCGCTCCAGCTCCTCAGCGGCGGCGAAATCGGGCAGGCCGTGCGTCACCACGTCGGTGCCGCCGGTGGTGAGCTGGCGGTCGGCGCCGCTGGCCAGGTCGATCACATGCACGTCGTTGTCGCGCACTGCGGCAACCGCGCTGCCGTCTGGCGAGAGATGCGGGCCGATCCATCCGGCGCCCGGCACCGGTTTGGTCTCGCCCGAGGGTAGCGCCACTGTGGCGAGATCGTCGGCCTGGCTCACCAGCACGCGGGCGCCGTCGTCGCTGATGGCGAAATCGGTGATGCCGGTGAGCGTCATGCGCATGCGCTCGCGCCGCGCTTTTTCTTCGGTGCTGAGGTGTTCCGGCGCGCTGGCGGGCTGGGCGAGCGGGCGTTCGGCGTGGCTGGCCACGTCGTAGGCGAACAGGCCCAGTTTCGTGTCGCGCGGGCCGCTGCGCAGGAACAGCACGCTGCGGCCATCCGGGGTGGGCAGCGCGTGCTGCGGCTGGCCCAGGGTGAAGTTGCGGGTGGCGGCCAACGTCTCGAAGCAGGTTTCGGCGCCGGCCTGGACGGCGGCGCTGCCGGCCAGGACAGCAAGGCCCATGCCGAGTGTGATTGGCTTCATGGCTGGCCCGCTGCTCCTGGATTGCGGGCCGGAGTTAACCGGAGATGCGCGGCCGGTGCAAAGGCGGGCCGCTAGGGCGAGAGGCTGACCGCGCGGATCGGGATGCCGCCCAGCATCAGGGGTGCCGGCGCGGGCGCCGCCAGGGGCGCCGGCCTGGCCCGGGCGGCCAGCGCGTGCGGGGCAGCCGACAGCGCAGCCACCTCGAACCCGCCCTGCGGCAGCGGGGCCAGCACCTTCAGCGCGAACACGATCGGCTGCGTGATCGTGAGCGCGCCGCTCTGCCCGGTCTGCACGTCCACGCCGGCCTGCACGGGCACGCCGGGCGGCGGCACCACCGCGATCTTGCCGCCGGCGCTGTTGGTGAAGGTAAAGCTGCCGGCCGAGACCACGAACGCTTCCTGCACCACGTAGATGCCCGGCTGGGCCAGGATGGGACCGCAGGCCTGGCGCAGCGCCGCGGCGTGGGCCGGGTCGGCTGCCCAGCGCTGGAAGACGATGTAATCGAGCGTGCTGTCCATCGCCTCGGTGATGGTCAGCGCGGTCTTCGCCCCGGCATTGGCCGCAATCTCGGCCGAGACGCCGGCCAGCCTGGCGCCCAGCGAGGCATCGACCGCCACCGTGGCGCCCGCCGCCATACCGGGCACACCCGCCTGGCTGACCAGGGCGGCGGCAGGCGGCACGGCGCAGTCGGCCAGCGTGCCGAGCAGCCGCAGATCGATGGCGCCGCCGGCCTGGGGTGCTACAGCTTTGACCACCTGCACGATGGCGCCGGGCTTCAGCGCGGTGTTGGGCAGTGGCACCATCGTCCAGGAAGGGCCGAGCACCTCTTGCAAATACGGGGCGATCTTCGCGTTCGGCACCACAAGCGGGCAGCCGCCAAGCCATGCCGCACTGGCCAGAACGCAGGCCGCCCGCACTCTTCTCATGACGCCTCCGGACCGACAGGCTAGCTTATGCGGCCAGTCGCAGCCCCTGGGCAAGCGGTCAGACCGGCACGGCTCCCACGCCGTCGTGCGACACCGCTGGGTCGGCCAGCCCGGCCAGCCCCGCCCGCAATGCCTCGATCCCCTCGCCGGAGCGCGCACTGGTGGCCAGCACCTCCGGATACGCGGCCGCGTGCTTCTTCATCGCAGCCTCCACCTCGGCCCGCTTGCGGGCGAGACGGTCCGGCTTCAAGCCATCGATCTTGGTCAGCACCAGCTGGAACGCCACGGCAGCGCGGTCGAACAGATCCATCACCGCCAGGTCGGACGCCTTGAGCTCGATGCGCGCATCCAGCAGCAGCACCACGCGCCGCAACACCACACGGCCGCGCAGGAAATCGAACATCAGGCCCTGCCAATCCTCCTTCACGGCCTTGGCCGCCTGCGCGTAGCCGTAGCCGGGCATGTCCACCAGAACCAGGCGGCCACCCAGATCGAAGAAGTTCAGCTGCTTGGTGCGCCCCGGCTCGCTGGATGCGCGTGCCAAAGCCTTGTGACCCGTCAACGCGTTGATCAACGACGACTTGCCGACATTGGAGCGGCCGGCAAACGCCACCTCCGGCCCGCGCGGATCCGGCAACTGGTCGATGCGCTGCGCCGCATAGAAAAAGCGGCACTCGGCTGCAAACAACAACCGCCCCGCCTCCAGCTCGGCAGCGTGTTGCTCGGGCGTGGTCATGGGTGGCAAGGCCAGGGGCTCTGCCCCTGGACCCCGCTAAGGACAGTCGTCCTTAGAACCTGTTTGTTTCGCAGTGTGGGGAGGGGGGCCGCACGTACTGCGGCAACGATGCGTGTGGCCCCCCTCCCCGCACTGCGAGGCGAAACCGGAGTTCTGGGGACAAGTCCCCAGCTTGGGTCCAGGGGGCAGCGCCCCCTGGCCTTGCCAACCCCTGATCAAGTCCGGACCAGGCGCGCGTCGGGGGTGAGTTTGGCTTGGCGTTGGATGTACCATTGCTGGGCGAAGGTGAGGGTGTTGTTCCACGACCAGTAGATTACCAGCCCGGCCGGGAAGCGGCCCATGGTGAACATGAAGATCAGCGGCATGAACTGCAGCATTTTCGCCTGCGCCGGATCGGGCGGTGGCGGGTTCAGTTTCTGCTGGATGTACATCGTGGCGCCCATCACCAGCGGCCAGATGCCGAGATGCAGGTAGGGCGAGATCGTGCTGGGATCGATCGGGATGAGGCCGAACAGGTTGAAGATGTTGGTAGGGTCGACCGAGGAGAGATCCTGGATCCAGCCGAAGAACGGCGCTTGCCGCATTTCGATGGTGACAAGGATGACCTTGTACAGCGCGAAGAACACCGGGATCTGCAGCAGCATGGGCGCGCAGCCGCTGACCGGGCTTACGTTTTCCGATTTGTACACCGCCATCATTTCGGATTGCAGCTTGGCCGGATCGTCTTTGTAGCGTTCGCGCACGGCCGTGATTTTCGGGCCGAGCAGGCGCATCTTGCCCATCGAGCGGTAGGAGCGCGCGGCGATCGGGTAGAACAGCGCTTTGACGCCGAGCGTGAAGATCATGATCGCCACGCCGAAATTGCCGACGATCTTGTAGATGGTATCGATGGTGTAGAAGAACGGCTTGGTGAGGAAGAAGAACCAGCCCCAATCGACCGCATAGGTGAAAAGCGGGATGTGGGCCTGTGTTTCGTAGCGGTCCAGCAGGTGCACT
Organism: uncultured Alphaproteobacteria bacterium; assembly: GCA_963751795.1. GTDB lineage: Bacteria > Pseudomonadota > Alphaproteobacteria > Acetobacterales > Acetobacteraceae > BOG-908. The sequence goes on along the minus strand of CAVVVI010000002.1, from coordinate 573,857 downwards.
TCCTTGGCGCCGGCGAAGGTGCGGCTCTCGAAGCTGGCGTCGGCGCCGGGGGCGGCCTGCAGCGGCGCCTGAGTCAGGTAGTTCACCTCGAAGCGGTCGGCGCCGTTGTCGAGCCAGTGGCGCCATTCGGTCTTTACCGGCACGGCCTGGTCGGGGATGAGCGCCGTCAGCCAGTATTTATCGGTGAAGCCGGCCCAGCCGCCGGTGCCGGCATGGCTGTAACCGACGCCGTCGGCCTTGTCGGCCACGCTCTTGACCTTGCTGTAGGCGAGATCCTGCAGCTGGTTGTCCTGGATGCCGAGCAGGCCTTCGAACACGTTGTAGCCGGCGGTCTGCGGCAGGTAGTCGCGCCGCACGCGCTGCCAGGGCCAGAGCGGCACCGTGGTGGCGCCCGCGTTGTGCACGCTCTGGCGCACGCTGAAGACGTAGTTGTCGTCGATGGCGAAGGTGATGTGAAAGGTCAGCCCGGCGCCGTTGTCCCACGAGATGGTGGCCGGGTGGCCGGGTGCGATGGTGCCGCCGTCGGCGCTCCACACCGTATTGCTGTCCGGCAGCTTGACGGGGCTCGTGCTGCTCCAGCCGAACTGGACATAGCTGGGCTGCGGGTCGGACGCGGGCTCGAGGACGCGCACCAGGGGCGAATTCTTGTCGATGGTCTCGCGGTAGCCGCGCAGGCGCAGGTCGTCCAACCGGGCGCCGAGCAGGCTCAGGCTGCCGGTGACGCGGGGCGCCTCGATGGCAAGGCGCGGCACCTTGGCGGGGTCCAAGGTGGGCGGCGGCACGTGTTCGGGCTGGCTGCCGGGCGGCGCGGGATCGTGCGTGGGGGCCGGTGTCTGGTCGCTGGGCGTGGTGCGCGTGGTCTGGGCGGCCTGGCGGGCCAGCTCGGCGTGGTTTTTCGCCGGCGCCAGATACTGGAACAGCAGCAGGATGGCCACGGACAGGGCGATGAACAGCGGCAGGCGTTTCTGGTCCATCAGCTTGCCTTGAGTGTTGCCAGGTGGCGGTGTTTGCAACCGGGCACCGGATCGGGGCCGCACCCGCCCCAGGGATTGCAGCGCAGCACGCGCCAGGCGGCCAGGCCCAGTCCGCGTATGGCGCCGTGCGTGCGCAGGGCTTCGATCGCGTAGGCGCTGCAGCTCGGTTCGAACCGGCAGGCCGGCGGGAAGAGCGGCCGCAGCACCAGCTGGTAGCCGCGCACCGCCAGGGCAAGGAGGGCGCCGGCGCTCATCCTGGCTTGGCCGCGAGCGGCACGCTGAGCTTGACCAGGCTGCGGCGCAGATCGTCGATCAGCAGCGTGAACGGGCGCTGGCGCGTGGTGTCGCGGCCGACAAGGACGAGATCGGCGCCTGCCGCGGGCTGCTCGGCGAGGAGCAGCCGGGCGGCTTCCCGCAGGCGGCGGCGCGTGCGGTTGCGGATCACGGCGTTGCCCACTTTCTTGGTAACGGTGAAGCCCAGGCGCACCGGCGCGTCGTCGTGCCGCAGCATAGCCTGCAGCACCAGCCCGGGCGTGGGCGCCTTGCGGCCCTTGGACGCCACGCGCAGGAACTCGGCGCGGCGCTTCAGGCGCGGCGGGCGCGCCCCGGCCGCCATTGGGCTAAGCTGAAAGCTTCTTGCGGCCCTTGGAGCGGCGGTTGGCGATCACCTTGCGGCCACCCACCGTCTCCATACGGGCGCGGAACCCATGCCGGCGCTTGCGGACGAGCTTGGACGGTTGATACGTACGCTTCACGATGGCACTCCAACGGCTTGCGCGGGGCGCTGGCAGCCCCGTTGAGGCCCGGCTTATAAATGCCTGCGCCTGGCTGCGTCAAATAGCGGCTGGACGCCGCGGGCTGGCGCCGACGTGGCGGCTGCGGATGACGATGCGTGCGCCGGGGCGGAAAACCGTTCGGAAGTTAGATCGTTCGAGCCCTCATGATCACTGTTGTTGCGTGGCTGCTGGGCGGCATCGCCTTGGCCGCTCTGGCCGGACTGGCTGTGCTGACCGCCCGCGTGGCGGCGCTGCGAACCGCGGCCGCCACGCTGCGGGCGCAACTGGATGAGGCGGCCGCCGCCCAGGTGCAGCTGGCCGAGCTGCGAGCCCATCTGGTGTCGTTGCGGCACGACATACGCGGCATCCTCTCGCCGGCGCTGCTCGTCGCCGATCGCCTGCTGACGCATCAGGAGCCGCATGTGCGGCGGGCCGGCGAGGTGATGGTGCGCACGGTCGAGCGGGCTTCGCTGCGGTTGGCCGAGACGCGGCAGGATCAGGATCCGCCGGTCCGCCAGGGCGCGTGAGGCCCGCCGGGCCCGTGCGCCGGCCGGCCGGCGGGCTTCAGATCAGCGGCAACAGCCGCACGCCGCGGCCGCGCTGGACGGCGAGCAGGGCCGCCTGGCCGAACAGGCGGCCGAGCACCGCCAGCCGGCGACGGTCGCCGGCCACCAGCAGCTGGTCTTCGGCCCAGGCCCCCTGGCCGCTGCTGGCGGGCAATGCCGGCAGGCGGCCGAGCCGGTGGCGGAGCGCCGCCATGCGCCGCGCGTTCCAACCCGGCGGCATGCGGCGGCTTGCCGGGTTGCACGCGGTGATCAGCACGGCCTGGCGGACGCCCATTCCGGCCAGCACGCCGTCCAGCGCGCCGGACCGGCGGCCGACAGCGAAGGCGCAGCCCGCCACGGTGTAGAGGCTGGCGCGGTAGGCTTGCGCGAGATGGGCCGGCAGCGTCATGGGCAACTATCGGTAGTCGGCCGGCCTCGGCCAAGTGGCGCAGCGTTCAGCGCGCACTCTGCCGCCCGACCCGCTGCGCTGCCGCATCGTCCGGCGCAATCCGCAGCGCGGCTTCGGCGTGCTGCCGCGCCTGGCGGAAATCGCCGTCTTCGATGAAGAACTCCGCAAGCCGTAGCCGCGGGACAAGCAGGTCGGGTGCGAACTTCACCGCCCGCACCAGGCAGTTGCGCATGATGGCACGGTCGGCCAGGCGACGGCCCAGGCGGTACTCGGCCATTGCGGCCGCGGCGATCCGCTGCGTGCTGGCCTGCATCTCGTGCAGCAGGGCGGCGAGCGCGGCATCCAGCACGGCGCCTTCCGGCAGTGCCTCGGGTTGGGCGGGCAGGTCGTCGAACCGACTGTCGAACAGGGTCGCCTGGCCGGGGAAGAAGCGGGCGCAGGCATGGGCGTTGGTGGCCTCGAACCTGGCCATAAAGGCGCGCGCCTCGGCCTGGGTAGGCCGCCAGCCGCGCCCTGGCATGGCGTTGGTGACTGAAGTGGCAAGGTGGCGCCAGGCGGGGCTGTCGCGCCAGATCGTGCCGCCGGCGCGTGCTTCCATGTGCCGGCCGGCGGCTAGCAGCAAGGCTTGGGCGGCGGCGCTGATGCTCGGGTTGCTCTGGCGCTTGCCGTCCTCGGCAGCCACTTCCAGCGTGATGCCGGCCACCGCCAGGAAGTCGGCAATCACATCGCCGTCCAGCAGCTTGTCGCGGGCAAAGATGCGGGGGCGGATCGCCGCATCGCCGAAGGCGCGGGCCCAGCGATCGAGCAGGGCGCCGTAATGATATTCGGGAAGCTGCGCTGGACCGCCGGCCGGCAGCGCCGGCGGCCGCAGCACGCCGCCGCGCAGCCACTCGGTATAGGCGCTGGCGGCGTGCTGATCCTGCCGGCGCAGATAGACCACGACGGTGATCGGATCGAAATGGCGGCCCAGCAGCTCGGCCAGCCTGGCGAGCTCGGCGTCGCTGCGCAGCACGCCACCGAGCTGTTCGGCGGTGATGATTGCGCGCGTCACGTCGTCCGGCAGGCTCGCCATTTCGGCCGCGAACTCGTCGCGGAAACGCGCGATGCGGGCGGCCGGCGCCATCCCCTCCCAGGTGCCAGGGTGGTAGCCCCACAGTATTTTCGGGTCGTCCACCAGGGCTGCCGCCAATAGGGCGTGGTTGGCATGACCCGGGCTGCTGGGCAGGTAGACACCCTGCGCGCGCAAGGCGGGGCGCTGTTCGGCCAGAACACGCTGGATGGAACTGCTGCCCGTCTTGGACAGGCCGATATGCAGGATCAGGGAGCGCATGGGCGGGAAAGTAGCTAGGTTGGCGCCGATGGGCCACGCAAACCTGCCGCGTTACGGAGATGGCCGCCGCATGGCCGTGGGCCTGCTGGGCGGCAGCTTCAATCCGGCCCATGCCGGCCACCTGCATGTGGCACGGCTGGCGCTGCGCGCGCTGCGGCTGGGCCAGGTCTGGCTGCTCGTCTCGCCCGGCAACCCGCTCAAACCCCGGGCCGGCATGGCGCCGCTGGCTGCCCGGCTCGCCTCGGCCCGCCGCATTGCCGACGGCAGGCGCATCGTGGCCACCGACATCGAGCGCCATCTGCACACGCGCTACACGCTCGATACGCTGCGCGCGCTGCGCCGGCTGTTTCCGCGCGTGCGGTTCGTGTGGCTGATGGGTGCGGACAATCTGACACAGTTGCCGCGCTGGCGTGGCTGGACGGCCATTGCGCGCACGGTTCCGCTGGCAGTCCTGCCGCGCCCCACCTACACTCGCGCAGCCCTTGCCTCGCATGCCGCGCGGCGCCTGGCACCGGCACGGCGCTGTGCCCGCCAGGGCCCGCTTCTGGCCACGCTGGCCGCACCGGCCTGGCTGGTTCTGGGCGGGCGGCAGAACAGTCTATCGGCCACCGCATTGCGCGGCGCCGCCATGGGAGAAGACCGATCGCCAGAAAGCCCACCTCGCCCGCAGCCCCGGGGGCCAAAGAACCCAAGCGCCGCGCGCCGACCGTTTCCGCCGCCCTGAAGGAAGCCGCTCGCACGCCGGGCACGCCGCGCAAGAAGGCGGTGGCCGCCGGGCCGAAGGCCGGGCAGGCGAAAGTGGGGCGCGATGTGCCGGCCGATGCGGCCATGCTGGCGCGCCTGCAGGCGGTGATCGTCGAAAGCCTCGAGGCCGACAAGGCCGAGGACGTGGTGGCCATCGATCTCGCGGGCCGCGCCTCGTTCGCCGACCGCATGGTGATCGCCACCGGCTTGGCCGATCGCCAGATCACGGCGATGGCCACGCATCTGGAGGACCGGCTGGGCGAGGCGGGCGTCAAGCGCGTGCGGATCGAGGGCACCGGCGGATCGGACTGGGTGCTGATCGACGCCGGCGACGTGGTGATCCATCTGTTCAAGCCGGATGCGCGCGCGCTGTACGCGCTGGAGAAGATGTGGGGCGCCGAGTTCGATGAGCCGGCTGCGCAGAGCGGGTAGCGCCGGGCGGCGATGAGGGACCGGGCGGCGGCCGGGTTCGGCGCGGCGCTGCCCGCGCGGCCGCTGCTGTCCGGTTCGGCGCCATGCGGCTGATCGCGGTCGGCAAGTTGCGGGCGGGGCCGGAGGCCGAGCTGTTCGCCCGCTACGCGCAGCGGCTACGGCCCTCTCTGACACTGACCGAGATCGCCGACGGGCATGGCGCGCCGGCCGAGGTGAAGCGGCGCGAAGGTGAAGCGCTGATCGCAGCCCTGCCCGCCGCCGCCTACACCGTGGTGCTCGACATGGATGCGCCCGCCATCACCAGCGCTGGCCTGGCGCGGCGGCTGGAGGGCTGGCTGGCGACGGGCCCGCTGGTGTTCGTCATCGGCGGTGCCGAGGGGCTGACACGCGCCGTGCTGGACCGTGCGGATGCCGGCCTGTCGCTGGGGCCGCTGACCTGGCCGCATATGCTGGTGCGCGTGATGCTGGCCGAGCAGCTGTACCGTGCGCAGTCGATCCTGGCCGGGCACCCCTATCATCGGACGGGCCGGCCCTGAGCGGCGCGCAATCCGCCGCCTAGCTGTTGCCGGCAGCCTCGGCCTGGGCCAGCGCGCGCGCCATCTGGCTGAGCGCTTCCTGGTGCTTGAGGTTGTCGATCATGGCGAAGTTGCGCGCGAGCTCCAGGCACATGCGCTGACGCGGCGTCATTTCGGCCGAAGCCGTGTCGTCCTGCATGCCTTCGAAGAACCACGAGATCGGCACGCTGAGCACGCCGGCGATGTCGTACAGCCGGCCAGCGGAAATGCGGTTCAGGCCGCGCTCGTATTTATGCGCCTGCTGGTAGGTGACGCCGATCATGACGGCCAGCTGCTGCTGCGACAGGCCCAGCATCACGCGGCGTTCGCGGATGCGGGCGCCGACGTGGCGATCGGCATTGTTGGCGCGCGGGCTTGGCCTGACGGTGCCTGGCTCGGCGCCTGCATCGCGGCCGGTTGTCTCGGCGTCGTCCATCAAGAACCCCCAGCGGAACGGCAGACATCGGCGATGTTCTGCGCGCGCCTGGTGTGCGTTTGCGGCCGCCGTGTCAGGCCGGCCGCGTGAGGCAGCATAGCGCAACGGCCGCGACAGCGTAAGTTTTGTTTCGTATCAAAATCGTCTCGGCGGCGATCGATGCGAAAGAGGAATGCTGGCGCTGCCTTCACCACCATTCCGACCGGTCGGATCAGTGCATCTGACCTGGTGCCGCGTCAGGCCGGGCCGGCGTCCTCGGGCTTGCGGCGCGGACGGGCGAGGCCGGGTGAGGGCGCAGGCGCGGGTGCGGCTTCGGCCTGCTTGGCCAGCATGTGGCGGAGGTGCTCCACCTCGCGCTGCAGCGCCTCGATACGGCCGTCCACCTCGGACGGTGCGGCGGCTTCGGCCGTCGCCGGCTCGGCGGCATCGCTGCCCGGCGGGCGGTAGAACGGGCTGAACAGGCCCATGGCGCGCTCCATCATGGCGATGTTCTGGCGGCGCATTTCCTCGAGCCCGGGCGGCAGCAGGTTGCCCATCGTCTGGGTCATCGCCTCGCGCATCTGCTCCTGCTGGCGGGCGATGGCGCCCATCGTGTGTTCCAGGTAGCGCGGCACGATGCCGCCCAGGCTGTCGCCGTAGAAGCCGATGAGCTGGCGCAGGAAGGTGGTGGGCAGCAGGGCGCGACCCTTGCTCTCCTCCTCGACGATAATCTGCGTCAGCACGCCGCGGGTGATGTCGTCGCCGCTGCGCGCGTCGTACACCACGAAGTCACGCCCCACGCGCACCATGTCGGCCAGGTTGTCGAGCGTGATGTAGCTGGAGCTCTCTGTGTTGTAGAGCCGGCGGTTGGCGTATTTCTTGACCACGACGGGCGGGCGGGCGGGCGTCTCGTCGCCGGCCTGGGGGGGGCCTTCGATCTGGGTCATCGGGTTCTCCTGGCAGGGCTGGGACGCTACCATGCGGTGCTTCACTGCACCAAACCGCGGCGCAGGCGCGTTTGGGCCGGCAAGCGCGAAGGCTCGGGTGATGGGGATCGATGACGGCGCAGGCGGAATGGCTCGGGCATTGGGAGGTGATCTGGCGCAGCGAATTGCGGGCGCTGGCCGAGGATCCGGAGCTGGGCCAGGCGATGCGGCATGGCGTTGACGCGGCCGGACGCGCCTGGGCCGCACCGCCGCCGTGGGCCGCGGCCGTTGCTGCTGCACCTGCTGCTGGCGGGGCTGCCGAGCACAGAAGAGGGCTGGAACAGCGCGTGGCGGAGCTGGAACGCCGGCTGGCCGAGCTGGACCCCGCCGGCCCGGCCTGACACGGCGCTGCTGGCGGGCATCGCCGCCTACCGCGCCCACCCGCACGTGCGGCGTCTGGCCGATCCGCCGGTGCTGTGGGCCGAGGGCGGCAGCCGGCTGCTCGATTACGGGCCGCCCGGCGCACCCTGCGTGCTGTTCGTCCCCAGCCTGATCAACCGGGCCTACGTGCTGGACCTGGACCGCGACCATTCGATGATGCGCTTCCTGGCCGCCGGCGGCGTGCGCCCGCTGCTGTTGGACTGGGGCTGGCCGGACGAGGCGGCCCGCGGCTTCACGCTGACCGACTACATCGCGGGACGGCTGGAACGCGCGATGGCGGCGGTGGACGGCCCCCTGACGCTGGCCGGCTACTGTATGGGCGGGCTGATGGCGCTGGCCGCCGCCGCCCGCCGGCCGGCGCAGGTGGAGCGCCTGGTGCTGCTGGCCACGCCGTGGGATTTCTGGGCCGAGCAGGCCGACCAGGCCCGCCGCCTGGCGGCCGCGCTGCCGTTGCTGGAACCAGCGCTGGCCACCGGCACGCTGCCCACCGACGTGCTGCAGGCGCTGTTCAGCCTGGTCGAACCGGGCAGCGTGGCGGCCAAGTATCGCAGTTTCGGCGCGCAGGCGCAGGATAGCCCCCGCGCCCGCCTGTTCGTGGCCATGGAGGACTGGCTGGCTGACGGCGTGCCGCTGGCAGCCCCGGTGGCGCGCGAGGTGATCGGCGGCTGGTATGGCGCCAACAGCCCTGCCGCCGGCGCGTGGCGGGTGGCCGGGCTGCCGGTGGCCGTGCCGGATCTGCCTTGTTTCATCGCGGTGCCGGAGCGCGACCGCATCGTGCCGCCGCGCAGCGCACTGGCGCTGGCGCGCGCGGGGGCCACCGTGGTGCGGCCGCCGGCCGGCCACGTGGGCATGGTGGCCGGGCTGGGCGCCAAGGCAGCCCTGTGGGAGGCGCTGTTGGCTTGGCTGCTGAGGTGAGACAAATATCCGCCTCCGCCGCCAGCGCCGCCTGGCCTTTCCCGGGATGAACCAGATGAGCAGCTTCCTGCACACCATGCTCCGCGTCACCGACCTCGATGCCAGCATCGCGTTCTACAAGAACCTGCTGGGCATGAAGGAACTGCGGCGCCATGAGGTGCCGGCCGGGCGATACACGCTCGCCTTCATGGGTTTCGCCAGCAATGCCGAGGGCCAAGCCGAGCTCGAGCTGACCTATAATTGGGACCAGCAGGGGCGCTACGAGCTCGGCAGCGCGTTCGGCCACCTGGCTGTGGGCGTGCCCGATGCAGCGGTCGCCTGCGCGGCGATCCGCGCCGGCGGCGGGCGCGTGGTGCGCGAGGCGGGGCCGGTGCAGCACGGCACCACCGTGATCGCCTTTGTCGAGGACCCGGACGGCTACAAGATCGAGCTGATCGAACGGCGGTGAACCTGCTGGGCGAGCTGGGCGGCGGGCTGCAGCAGCTTGCCACGGCCGGCGCGCAGGCCTGGCCGTTCGGCACTACCACGCTGCGCGTGGGCGTCACCGGCCTGTCGCGGGCGGGCAAGACGGCGTTCCTGACCTCGGTGGCGGCCAACCTGATGGCGCGGCGCTGGGCGCCCGCAGCGCTGGGCGCCAGCGCCGTGCCGCGCTTCGATCAGGCGCGCCATTTGGCCCGGCTGGCCGCCGACCCGCCGGCCTGGCCGGAGCGGACAGACGCCGTGGCCCTGCTGGCGCTGACCATCGCCCGGCCCCGCACGGCGCTGCCGCCGCGCCAGATCCGGCTGGAGTTCCTCGACTACCCCGGGGAGTGGCTGATCGACCTGCCGATGCTGGCGCAGAGCTACGCCGCGTGGTCGGCCGCCACGCTGCAGCGCCTGCAGGCGCCCGACCTGGCCGGCATGACGGGCCCGTTCCTGGCTTTCGCCCGGGCGTTGCCACCACGGGCGGCGGCCGACGAGGCGCTGGCGCATGCAGGCAGCCGGCTCTACCGCACCATGCTGGGCGAGCTGCGTGCGGCGGGGCTGTCGTTCCTGCAGCCCGGCCGGCACCTGATGCCGGCGCCCGGGCCGGAAGCGCCCTGGCTGTCGTTCTTCCCCGCCACCGGCCAAGGCGGGCTGGTGGCGCTGCTGGCCGAGCGCTACGGCGCCTATCTGGACGCGGTGCGGCGCGAGCTGACCTCGCCGTTATTCGCCAGCGTGGACCGGCTGGTGGTGTTGGCCGACGTGCTGAGCGCGCTGCATGCCGGGCCGGCGGCGTTCGCCGACATGCGGGCGGCACTGGGTGCCGCGGCCGGTTCGCTGCGCTGGCAGTTCTCCTGGACCGATGCGCTGGGCGCCCTGGCCGGCCTGCGCCTGCCGCCGCGCATCATCAGCCGGGTGGCGTTCGCGGCCACCAAGGCGGATCACGTGGCGCAACGCCAGCGCGGCAATTTAGCGGCACTGATGCAGGCGCTGACGCCGCAGCAGGCCGGCGGCGTGCGCAGCGGGCATTTCGCCGTCGCCTCCGTCCGCTGCACGGAAGATTTCGTCTGGACGCTGGAGGGACGGCCGGTGAGTGCGGTGCGTGGCCGCGTGCTCGGCCAGCAGGTGATGACGCGCTCCTACCCCGGCGAGGTGCCGGACCGGCCGCCGGATGCCGAGTTCTGGGCGCATCCGTTCCTGGCGCTGCCGCAATTCGAGCCGATGCGCCTGCCCGAGGGCGGCCGGCTGGGTGTGCCCAATCTGGGCCTGGATGCGCTGCTGGCGTTTCTGCTGGAGGACGTGCTGTGAACGAGCTTCGCCCGCCCGCGCCGCGCATCGAGACCGAGGAGCTGCCGGCCGGCCGCCTGGAAGGCGCGCTGGTGATGGCCGAAGCGGCGGGCCCGGCGCGGCGGCCCTGGGCGATGCCGGCGCTGGTGCTGGGCGGCGCCGGCGTGCTGGTGCTGGGCACCGTCGTGCTGGAAGCGGGCACGCTGGTGGCCGAGACCTTCGCCCGCAACGCTTTCATGGGCGGCGCCGCGGCCGGCGTAGCGGCGACCGGGCTGGGCATGATCGGCGTGGGCTTCTGGCGCGAGGGCGCGGCCCTGGCGGGCCTGCGCGCGGTGGACCGGCTGCGCGCCGACCTGGCCGGTGACGATGCGGTGGTGCGCGCGCGGGCGGCGCGCATCTGGCTGCGCGCTTTGCCGGATGGCCCTGCCCTGCTGCCGGCCATCGATGCGGTGAACGATCCGGACGCCATCCTGGCGCTGCTGCGCACCGGGCCAGCGGCGGCGCTGCGCGTGCAGGCCGAGGCGCTGGGGCGGACAGCGGCCTTGCAGTCCTTGGCCGGCGTGGCCGCCATGCCCTCGCCCGCGCTGGCGGCACTGTTTGTGGCCTGGCGCGGCCTGCGGCTGGTGCGGCAGGTGGCCGCCCTGCATGGGCTGCGCCCTGGCTGGCTGGCGACACTGGGCCTGCTGCGCCGCACGGCGCTCTCGGCCGGCGCGGTGGTGGGCACCGAAGTGGTGGTCAACACCGCTACCCACGCCCTGCTGTCCAGCCCGTTGCTGGCGCATGTGGCCGGCGAGATGGCCGGCGCCGGCGTGGCGGCGCGGCGCATGGTGGTGCTGGCGCGGGCCGCTTCCGTGGCGTGCTCGCCGTTGCCGCTGGAGTAGCGCCGGCGCGCGGATCGTTGCCGGAGCGGACGCGATTGCTTTCGTTTTTACCGCGCAATAAGATGGTCGCTGCGTTGTCTTTGGCGAGGTTTGCGACCGATGCGGCTGCTCGTTTGCGTTCTCGGCCTTGCCTTGAGCCTTGGTGCCCCGGCGCGCGCCTGTGAGATGAATCTCGTCTCCACGCTGCCGGTACGTCAGCTCGGGTCCGACCTGCTCGTGCCGATCACGATGAACGGTCAACAAGCCGAGATGATCTTCGACACCGGTGCGGCGATCAGCCTGGTGACCCAGGCGGCGGCCACGCGGGTGGGCTTGCGGGTGATCCACCGCGAGGAAGGCTCATCGCAGCCGATCCTGGCGGGTGGCATTGGCGGCGCTCGCGCTGCGCTGGTGATGAAGGCGCACACGATGGACATCGGCGGCCTGCATGCCCGCGACATGGATATCGCCGTCAGCGATTTCATGCATCCGCCGATCGATGGGCTGCTGAGCCTGGACCTGATTGCCAAGTTCGACGTCGATCTCGACGTGATCGAAAGCAAGATCATGCTGTATCGCCCGCGCGGCGATTGCAGCGCGCCGGCCGCCTTCCTGGCACAGCCGCTCTATCCAATTCCGCTGCGCCCGACCGGCGAAGATCCGCGGCCGCGGATCACCGTCCAGGTCGGCAGCCAGACGGTGATCGCCGCCATCGATACCGGCGCGTATCACTCCGCGATCTTCCGGGGCGCCGCCGACCGGCTGGGCCTGCACCCGGCGGCGCTGACTGCCGAACCGGTGCTGACGGTGAATGGCATCGGCCCGCGTGCGGTGCGTGCCGTCCGCCATGCGATCGAGCCGGTGACGATCGGCGACCTCGAATTCAGCAACATGCGGCTGGACGTGCTCGACGATGCTGCGGACGACGAGGTCGAGATGCTGCTGGGCGCGGATTTCCTGCAGACCGTGCATCTGTGGATTTCGTACTCGTCGCACACGCTGATTTTGCAATATCCGCCGCAGGCCTCCAAGAAAGCGGGGTAGGCGGAAGAAAGGCCAGGGGCTCTGCCCCTGGACCCCGTTGGGGTCTGAGACCCCAAACCCCCAATCTTTCTTAGTCAAGGATTTCAAAGGCTCGCCTTTGATGGGGTTAAGGGGCAAAGCCCCTTGCCTTCAGGCAGCCATCGGATAGCGCAGCGCCGGCAGGCCCACGAAATCGTGCCCGCCGGTGTGGATCAGCGCACCCTGCGTATCGAGCCAGATTTCGCCGCCCTGGGCCCGCCAGCGCCGGCAGAAGGTGTAGTCTTCGCTGAGGTAGTGCCGCGTTTCCGGCTCGATCATGCAGTCGAACAGGGCGAACTGGTAGGGGCTCGGGTCCTGCGTGGCGCGGTCGTGCGCGGCGGTGAAGTGCAGCTCGGGGTAGGCGGCCATCATGCGCGCGAGTGCCGCGCGGCGGAGCATCATGAAGCCGGTGCCGGCGTACTCCGCAGTGACGAACCCATCCTGCGCGCGGGCCGCCGCACCCTGGCTCGGCAGGCCGACATAGCGCAGGGGCGCCGTCTCCGGCCCCTCGCCCTGCTGCACGCGCGCCACCGCCTCGGCCGACCAGCAGCGGGTTTTCAGCGGATACATGCCGGCCACCACGTCTTGGCACAGGCCGGCCATGCGCATCACCTGCGAGGGTTGGAAGGTGATGTCGGCGTCCACGAACAGCAGATGCGTGGCGGCCGGGCGGTCCATGAAGCGGGCGACCAGCGTGTTGCGGCTGCGGGTGACCAGCGAATCGTAGCCCAGCAGATCGACGGTGACGCCGAAGCCGGACTGGATGCCCTGCATCATCAGGTTGGTGACCGACAGCATGTAGCCCTGGGTGACCATGCCGCCGTAGCAGGGCGTGCAGATGACGATGTTGGTCTGGTCGGGGAGTGCCATGCGCGCCATCCTGAATGTGCGCGGATGGTGGCGCAGACCGGTTAACCCGCCGTTACGCGGACGGTTCGGACAGCCGCGGACCGTTCGGTGCGGGTAATGAGGGGCACACGGCGGGCAGCCTGCCGGGCGTGTGGCTTCGCGGCCACGTCTTTGACCCGGCCTACCCCCAACCCTATATCCACGCCCGAGCCTGCCGCGCCACGCCCGGGAACCCAGCCGCCATGAACTATCGTCCGTATCAGAAAATCGACCGCCGCAAGTCCCGCCAGATCCACGTGGGGCGCGTGGCGGTAGGCGGCGATGCGCCGGTCAGCGTGCAGACGATGACCAATACGCTCACCTCGGATGCGGCGGCCACCATTGCGCAAATCCGGCTGTCGGAGATCGCCGGCGTCGATATCGTGCGGGTGTCCTGCCCCGATGTGGAGAGCACCGCGGCACTGGCCGAGATCGTGCGCGAGGTGAACGTGCCGATCGTTGCCGACATCCACTTCCACTACAAACGCGCGATCGAAGCGGCCAAGGCCGGGGCCGCCTGCCTGCGCATCAACCCGGGCAACATCGGCAGCGCCGAGCGCGTGCGCGACGTGATCAAGGCGGCGCGCGACTACAATTGTTCCATGCGCATCGGCGTGAATGCCGGATCGCTGGAGCGGCATCTGCTGGAGAAATACGGCGAGCCGAACCCCGACGCGCTGGTGGAATCGGCGCTGGAACACGCCAAGATCCTGCAGGACCACGATTTCCACGAGTTCAAGATCAGCGTGAAGGCGTCCGACGTGTTCCTGGCCGTGGCGGCCTACACGCAGCTGGCCGAAGTGTGCGACCACCCGCTGCACATCGGCATCACCGAGGCCGGCGGCAAGCGCGCCGGCACGGTGAAGTCCGCCATCGGGCTGGGCAACCTGCTGTGGGCGGGCATCGGCGACACGCTGCGCGTCAGCCTTTCGGCCGAGCCGGCCGAGGAGGTGCATGTGGGCTGGGACATCCTCAAATCGCTCGGCATCCGCCATCGCGGGGTCAAGATCATCTCCTGCCCCTCTTGCGCACGGCAGGGCTTCGACGTGATCCGCACGGTGGCGACCCTGGAAGAGCGGCTGGCGCATATCGAAACGCCGGTGACGCTGTCGATCATCGGCTGCGTGGTGAACGGGCCGGGCGAGGCGCTGATGACCGATTTGGGCGTGACCGGCGGCGGCAACGGGCGGCACATGGTCTATGCCGCGGGCCGGCAGGACCACACGGTGGAGGGGGCGAGCATGATCGACCACATCGTCGAGCAGGTCGAACGGCGGGTGGAGGCGATCAAGGCCGAGGCGGTGGTGGCGGCACCGGTGCTGGCCGAGGTGGCGGGCTAACCGAGGCGGGGTTCACGCCGTCAGCAGGCGCAAAGTCGCGGCATCCTCCTGGCCGCCGTAGAAGCTCGCGAGCGCCTGGGTGAAGTCCCGCCCGCCGCCGGCACGCGCGAACAGCGTGGCGCAGGAACGGAATTTCAGGTCGTCCGGCGTCCCGAAGATGGCCAGCGCGGTGCGGCCGGCATGGGCGTTGACCAGCCGTGTTGCCTCCAGCAGCCGGGGGCCGAGCAGGGTGTGGGCCAGGTAGGCCTGCGCCTCGGCGAGATCGGCGATCCCGTAGTGCCGAGCAGTGGCGCTTTGGCCCAGGCCCGCGAGCTGCGGGAAGACGAACCACATCCAATGCGTCTGCTTGCGGCCGGCGCGCAGCTCGGCCGTCACCTGGAGCCATAAGGGCGCCTGCGCTGCGATGAAGCGGTCCAGGCCGGGGGCGTCGGTCATGCTGCCCAAGCGCGCCATGCGGCTTGCGGGTTGCAGCAGCCGGCCGCGAACCGGCCGGGCCCGCCGCCGTTGGTGCGCGCTGGCGCCGGACATTCCCGGCGCCGGACGGGGGCGCAGGCGTGGCAGAACAGGACGGGCATGGCGGCGTGCACGGCAGCGAGGATGCGGGGCTGGCCGGCCTGCCGGCGCGCGGGGCCGCCTGCCTGCTGCTGGTGGCCCGTAGCGAGGCTCAGGCAGCAAGGCTGGCGGCTTCCGCGGCCGCCCTGGTGCCCGAGCTCGGGCCGGTGCTGCTGCCCGGCTGGGATTGCCTCGCCTACGACCGGGCTAGTCCCTCGCGCGCGGTGATGGGGCAGCGCATGCGCGCGCTGCAGGCGATGGCCGATGGCTCTACGCTTTTGGTGATCGCCTCGCCCGAGGCGGCCGTGCAGCGCCTGCCGCCGCCGGCGCACCATACCGTCGAGGTGGCCACCTCGCAGGTTTGCGGGACCGAGGCGCTGTGCGCGCGGCTGGCGCGGCTGGGCTATGTGCTGGCCGACGAGGCCGACCAGCCGGGCGACATGGCGTGTCAGGCCAGCGTGGTGGACGTGGTGCCGGCGGATGGAGGCGCCGCGCTGCGCATACGCTTCGAGGGCGAAGGCGCGGCGGCCAGGATCATCGAAATCGATCGCTTCGACCCGGGCACCCAGCGCAGCGCCGGCCAGGTGGATCAGCAGGCGGTCGGCCCGGCTTCCGAAGTGGTGTGGCCGGAGGTTGCTGATGAGCAGGCGCGCACGCCCGGCCTGGAGCATGCGTTGCCGACGCTGGCCGGCCCGTTGGTGAGCGTGTTCGAACTGCTGCCCGCGGCGAGCGTGCTGCTGGACCCGCAGGCCGGCGAGCGGGTGGGCGACCACCTGGCGCAGCTTGCCGAGGCGCGTGCCACGCGGGTGGCATTGTGCCGCGCCACCGGGGGCGCCCTGCCCGCCGAAGGCCTGTATCTGGATGAGGCAGCCTGGCAGGCGGCCACGCAGCGTGCCGAGACGATCGACTGGCCGGATGCCGACGCGCTGCCGGCTTTCCGCAGCCAACGCAATCCCGTGGGCGTCGCGCGGGCGTATGTTGCCGCGCAGTCGGCTGCCGGGCAGCGCATCGGCCTCTCGGGCCAGCGCCTGGCGCGCGCGTTGGGCCAAGCGGGGCCGGCCTGCGCAGGCTATGCCGCTTTGGCGGCACTGCCGGCCGGCAGCGTCGGCGTGCTGCCGGCCGGGGTGGCGCGCGGCTTCGCGGGCGCGGCGGCCACGGTGCTGGCGGCATCGGACGTGCTGCCGCCCCGGCATGGGCGGGCCAGCCACGAGGGCCTGTTCGACGTGGCGCTGCGCCCCGGCGATGCGGTGATCCACATGGATTACGGCATGGCGCGGCTGGACGGGCTGGAGACGGTGACGACCGCCCATCCGGCCGACCATCTGGTGCTGGGCTTTGCCGGCGGCGCCCGCAAGCTGGTTGATTGCGCCGAGACGGACCGCGTGTGGCGCTACGGTTCAGGCACCGAGGGCGTGACGCTGGACCGCGCCGATGGCGGCAGCTGGTTGCGGCGGCGCGATGCGGTGCTGGCCAGCACGGAGGAGACGGCGCGCACGCTGGTGGCGCAGGCCACCGCGCGCGCCGGCGTGAGCGCGCCGGCGCTGCGGCCGCCCAAGCGGGCGATGGACCGCTTCGTGGCGGGTTTCGCCTTCACGCCCACACCGGACCAGCAGGCGGCGTTCGACGAGATTGCCGCCGACCTGGCCACGCCGCATCCGATGAACCGGCTGCTCTGCGGCGACGTGGGTTTCGGCAAGACCGAGGCGGCCTTGCGCGCCGCGGCGGCCGCCGCGCTGAGCGGCCGGCAGGTGGCCATTCTGGCGCCCACCACCGTGCTGGTGCGCCAGCATCTGACGAGCTTCCGGCGCCGGTTCGCGGCGCTCGGGATCGAGGTGGCCGCCCTGTCGCGCCTGACGGGGGCGGCCGAGGCGCGCAGCCTGCGTGGGCGCCTGGCCGATGGCACGTTGCGCGTGGTGATCGGCACGCAGGCGCTCGCCGCCGAGACGGTCGCCTTTGCCGACCTGGCGCTGGTGATCATCGACGAGGAGCAGCGCTTCGGCACCAAGGCCAAGGCGGCGCTGGCGCGGCTGCAGGAGGGCGTGCACGCGCTGACGCTGACCGCCACGCCCATTCCGCGCACGTTGCAGGGCGCGCTGGCCGGGCTGCAGACTATCTCGGTGCTGACCACGCCGCCGGCGCGACGCCAGCCGGTGCGCACCACGGTGGTGCCAGAGGATGAGGCGCTGGTGCGCACCGCCCTGCTGCGCGAGCACGCCCGCGGCGGCCAGAGCTTCTGCGTGTGCCCGCGCATCGAGGACCTCGATCGGCTGGCGGCCCGGCTGGGCGCGCTGGTGCCGGAACTGTCGGTGGTGGTGCTGCATGGCAAGATGAAGCCCGATGCGCTGGACAGCGTGCTGGTTGGCTTCGCCGACGGCCACGGCGATGTGCTGCTTTCGACCGACATCATCGAGGCCGGTTTGGACATACCGCGCGCCAACACGATTTTGGTGTGGCACGCGGACCATTTCGGCCTGGCGCAGCTGCACCAGCTGCGCGGGCGGGTGGGCCGTGCCCGCGCGCGCGGCATGGCGTGGCTGTTCACCGATCCGGCGGCACCGCCCGGCCCGGGCGCCGTGCGGCGGTTGGCGGCGCTGGCCGCGCATGACGGGCTGGGCGCCGGTTTCGCTATAGCGGCGGCCGATTTGGACCAGCGCGGTGCCGGCGACCTGCTGGGCGACGACCAGGCCGGGCACGCCAAGCTGCTGGGCACCGAGCTCGCGCGCCACAAGCTGGCACAGGCGATGGCGCGGCTGCGCGGCGAGGATGCCGACGAGTGGCGGCCGGTGTTGGCCCTCGATCTGCCGGCGTTCATCCCGCCCGACTACATGCCCGATACCGCCGCGCGGATCGCGTTGCATGTGCGATTGGGCCACAGCCCGGATGCCGCCGAGCTGACCGAGGAGTTGGAGGACCGCTTTGGCCCGCTCCCCGAGCCCCTGGCCAATCTGGTGGCCGTGGCCGGCCTGCGGGCCGCCTGTCGGGAGCTGGGCGTGGCGCGGCTGGAAGCCGGCCCGGCCGCGGTGGCCGCCGAGATGCGCGGCGAGCCGGGCGCGGTGGCGGGGCTGGAGCGCAAGGATGCCCGGCTGTTGCTGCGGGTGCACACGACGACTGCGAGCGAGCGGCTGGCCGCAGCTGGGGAGATGCTGGACCGGATCAGGGAGTCGGCGGGCTGAGGCTTTCGACGGGTTGCGCAGGAAGGCCAGGGGCTCTGCCCCTGGACCCCGTTGGGGTCTGAGACCCCAAAACCCCAATCCTCTAAGTCAGGACCTCCGGAAGCCATGGCTGAGCCGGTGGCTCAGCTACGAACGAAAACTTTGGCCGGAAAATCTTATAACTTCTGGCAAGTATGATTAATCGAGGTCTAAGTTTATCAAGAGGCAAGCAGACCAAGGCGATCTACCGTCCGTGATGCGGACGGTTACTGCAATGCGGCCTTTACCATCACGATTCCAAAGGCTCGCCTTTGGTGGGGTCAAGGGGCAAAGCCCCTTGCCTTCCGCAGCCCGGGATCACTCCATGGCGTCGGCGCCGCTCCCCGAGCCGGTGATGCCGGCGTGTGAGGGGGCGTCGGCGCCCACGCCCACCGTGCGGCTGATGGCGGCGACTTCTTCGTCGCTGGCAGTGCCTTCGTCTCCGGCGAAGACCGGGCCGTCTTCGGCCAGCGCGGTGGCCAGCGCGTCCGGGTCGGTGCGCGTGGCCTCGTCGAGCATCTCGGCGGCGCGGTCACCGCCCTGTTCGGCGTGTTCGGCCTGCTGGCGGGCGGCCTCGTGCTTGCCGGTGTCGACTTCGTCGGTGCCTTGCTGGCCTGACATGGTGCGTTCCCTTCTGGAGTGCCTGACAGAACGCAGCCTAGGCCGCGGGTTGCGCGGCTTCGGCGCGGGCCTTGAGCTGGCGCAGCCAGAGCTGGTGGCCGTCATACATGCGACGGGGCATCAGCCGGGCCTGCAGGCGCGCGGCCAGGCCGTTCTGGTTTTCCTCGGTCAGCACCCAGCAACCGGTGGGCCGATGCTCGATCAGCCAGGCGTGGTAGACGTCCAGCCCCAGCCCGCTGCCGTCCCAGGCGATGCGCTCGCCCTCGACGAATTCCTGCACGGTGGAGCGGACGGCGACGCCGAAGGTGCGCCAGGTGAAATGGATGCCCGGGGCCAGCGTGTCGGCCCCGCCCGCGATGCGCACCTTGGAGGCGTTCGGATACCAGTCGGGCCAGGCCGCCGCACGGATCAGGTGGCGCCACACAATGGCGGGCGGGGCGGCGATGGAGATCTCGTTGCTGACATGGGCGGCGACGCGGTCGGTGGCGTAGCGCTCCGGCCAGTGGATCGGCACGGCCTAGCGCCTGAGATCGCCGGCGCGCACGCCGGCGGCGGCGTTGTGCAGTAATTGCAGCACCGCCTCGTCCCCCATGGTTTTCGACATCAGACAAAGTGCGCCGCCCAGCAGTGCGGAGGCGGCGGCGACCGGGCTCAGGCCGCGTGCGAGCATGCCGCCGATCGCGCGGTCCACCGCCTCGCCGGCCTGGCTCAGCTCGTTGGTGAGGGCCTCGTCCTGGGCCAGATCCAGTTGTCCGTGCATGTGGTTCACCTCTGCGCGGGATATGGGAAGCGGGCGCTGATTTTACGGTCGGCGGCGAAAAACTTTCGCGCCGGGAAGGCCGTCGCGGGCCCTACCGCGCGGCGAGATCAGCTTCGAGCTGGGCTTCGGCCGCTTCCGGTTCGGCCTGCTGGGCCTGCAGTTCCCACATGCGGGCGAACACACCGTTCTGGTCCAGCAGCTCGCGGTGCGAGCCGCGTTCGGCGATCTGGCCGTCCACCAGCACGATGATCTCGTCGGCATCGACCACCGTGCTCAGCCGGTGGGCGATCACCAGCGTGGTGCGGCCGCCGGAGACGGCGCGGAGGGCCGCATCGATGTCGCGCTCGGTGCGGCTGTCGAGCGCGCTGGTGGCCTCGTCGAGGATCAGGATGCGCGGGTCCTTCAGCACCGTGCGGGCGATGGCCACGCGCTGCTTTTCGCCGCCGGACAGCTTGAGGCCGCGTTCGCCCACCCGCGTGTCGTAGCCATCGGGCATGCGCAGCACGAAATCATGCACCTGCGCCACGCGGGCGGCGTGCTCGATCTCGGCCTGCGTGGCGTTCGGGCGGCCGTAGGCGATGTTGTAGCGGATGGTGTCGTTGAACAGCACGGTATCCTGCGGCACCACGCCGATCGCGGCCCGCAGCGAGGCCTGGGTGTAGTCGCGCACGTCGCGCCCATCGATCAGCACGGCGCCGCCGGTGACGTCGTAGAAGCGGAACAGCAGGCGGCTGATGGTGGATTTGCCGGCGCCGGTAGGGCCGACCACGGCGATCTTGCGCCCGGCCGGCACGGTGAAGCTGACGCCCTTGAGGATCTCGCGGGCGGGCGTGTAGCCGAACTGCACGTCCTCGAAGGTGACGGAGCACGGATCGCCCTCGGAGAGGTGGCCGGCCAGCTGCACGGCGCCGGCGCTGTCCTGCACTTCTTCGTCCACACCGAGCAGGCGGAACATCTGCTCCATGTCCACCAGCCCTTGCTGGATGGTGTTGTAGGCGAAGCCCAGGAAGCTCAGCGGGGTGTAGAGCTGGGCCAGGTAGGTGTTGGCGAGCACGAATTTACCGACGCTCATCTGCCCGGTGACCACGCCGTGCGCGGCCATCAGCATGATGGCGGTGAGCCCGCCAGCGATGATCGCGGCCTGGCCGAGGTTGAGCATGTTCAGCGTGACCTGGCTTTTGACCGCCGCTTTTTCGTAGCCGGCCAGCGCGCCATCGAAGCGGCGCGCCTCGTGCGCCTCGTTGCCGAAATACTTCACCGTCTCGTAGTTCAGCAGGCTGTCCACCGCCTTGGACTGGGCGGCGCTGTCGCTCTCGTTCATCGAGCGGCGGAAGCGCACGCGCCAGCTGGCAAACGCCAGGGTGAACGCAATGTAGGCGGCCACCGCGCCGAAGGTGATCAGCGCGAACCGCCAGTCGAAGATGCGCCACATGATGGTAGTGACCAGCACCAGCTCGATCATCGTCGGCACGATGTTGAAGACGGCCAGGCGCAGCACCTGCTCGATGCCGGCGCTGCCGCGCTCGATGGCGCGCGAGACGCCGCCGGTCTGGCGGTCCAGGTGGAAGCGCAGGCTGAGCCGGTGCATGTGCTGGAATGTCTCCAGCGCCACGCGGCGCACCGTGCGCTGCTGCACAGCGGCGAACACCGCATCGCGCAGCTCGCCGAAGCCGGCCGAGGCGAGGCGCACCAGGCCGTAGCCGACGATGAGGCCCACCGGGATGGCGAGCAGCTGGGCGGTGCCGCCGCGATGCGACAGCGCATCGACGGCGCGGGCGTAGAACACCGGCACGTAGACGTTGGCGACCTTGGCCAGCACCAGGAAGGACATGGAGAGCACGACGCGGAGCCGCGCCCGCGGGTCGCCCTTGGGCCAGAGATAGCCGATGAGGGAGCGGACGGTTTCCGCCGTGCTGCGGGATTGGCCGGGCAGAGAGAGGCGATTGGACGACATGACGCGCATGGAGGCGCATGTGGCGCGGTGCGGGGATGATAGGAAGGAACCGGCGGCGTCTTTTTTCGCAGAAGCCCTGCCCGCTGCCGCCTTCACCCCGCCAAGGAGCCTCATGGACGCCACCCTGCTGCGGCATCTGCACGCCGTGCGGAATGTCAGCCTGCCCGGCGGGCGGCTGGCGTTCCGGCTCGGCCGCGATCAGGTCGGCTGGGTGGAGGATGCCGCCGTGGAGCGGCTGCTGCGGCTGGACTGCGCGCAGGCCGACGGAGCCGTCGTGCTGGCCGAGCCGGCGCGGCTGCCGGGGTTGGCGCGCGCGGCCGCCGATGCGGGCGCGTTCGGCTGGCGGGGCGAGGCGTTCGACGTGCGGGCGGTGCCCGGGGGCGCCGTGCTGGCCACGGTGGATCGCGGGGCGCTGCCCTGGCTGGGGATCCGCGCCGAGGGCGTGCACGTGAACGGGCTGGTGCGCCGGGCGGACGGGCTGCACCTGTGGGTGGCAAGGCGCGCGGCCGACCGGCTGATGGATCCGGGCAAGCTCGACCATCTGTTTGCAGGCGGCATCGCCGCCGGATCGGGCGCGGCGGAGACGCTGTGCAAGGAGGGCGCCGAGGAGGCCGGGCTGGCTGCCTCCGTGGTGGCGGGCGCGGCACCGGTGGGCACGCTCGGCTACGCGACGTTGCGGCCCGAAGGCCTGCGCCGCGACCGGCTGCATTGCTACGATCTGTGGTTGCCCGAGGATGTGCGGCCGGCGCCGGCGGATGGCGAGGTGGCGGGGTTCGAGCTGTGGCCGGTGGCGCGCGTGACCGCGGCGCTTCGCGAGACGGATGCGTTCAAGTTCAACGTGGCGCTGGTGCTGATCGGGCTGCTGCTGCGGTTCGATCTGCTGCCCGAGGCGGAGGCGTTGGCGCTGCGCACGGCGATGGCCGCAATGAACGATTTTGGCGAGCGGTATTGAGAGGTGGTTAGCTGACGCTTTCGGGCACCAGCAGGGTTCCGACCCTGGCTTCGCTGCTGCCTAGATCCGCGTCCGTCAACATGCGCCAGCTGCCGCCGGCCAGGATTTCGCAGGGGCGGAAGCGCACCTTGTAGGCCATCTTCCGGCTCTCAGGCACCCAGTAGCCGAGATAGACATAGGGCAGGCCCAGCTGGCGGGCGCGTTCCACCAGCCAAAGGATCGCGAACGTGCCGAGCGAGCGCCGGGCGAGTTCGGGGGCGAAGAAGCTGTAGACCGCCGAGAGGCCGTCTCCCAGCCGGTCGGCGAGGCAGGCGCCCACCAGGCGGTCTTCGGCATCGCGGAACTCGACCACCATCGTCTCGATGGGCGTGTCCTCCACCATCGCGCGGTAGTCGTAGAAACTCATCGTCGCCATGTCGCCGTCGCTGTGGCGGTTCTGCTGGTAGCGCTGGAACAGGGCGAACTGCTCGGCGGTGGCGCGCGCCGGCACCTCGAAACCTTCGGTCGCCTCGTTGGCGCGGGCGACCCGGCGCAGGCCGCGGTCGGGCTCGAACAGGGCGGTGTCGATGCGGATCGGCACGCAGGCCGAGCAATTGGGGCAGACCGGGGCGTAGGCGATGTTGTGGCTGCGGCGGAAGCCGGCGCGCGAGAGGCGGTCGTGCAGCGAGTCGGCGTCGGGTCCGGTGATCTCGGTGACCACCTTGCGCTCCGTGCGGCCCTGCACGTAGGGGCAGGGCAGCGGCGCGGTTGTGTAGAAGAATTGCGGGCGGCGCGGCGGCTTGTAGGTCATCCGGGTTCTTCGTCGCTCCAGCCAGCCGTAAATCCTACTGCGTCCGCATCATGCAGGGCAAACGCGATCGCTGGGAAGCATCACTTTGCATGGGGCG
This sequence comes from uncultured Alphaproteobacteria bacterium, assembly GCA_963751795.1. Lineage (GTDB taxonomy): Bacteria > Pseudomonadota > Alphaproteobacteria > Acetobacterales > Acetobacteraceae > BOG-908. The sequence continues at coordinate 550,580 of CAVVVI010000002.1, read as the reverse complement.
GCGGCGCTGCAAGGCCGGCGGGTTGCAGGTGCAATGTGGCGCTGACCTGCGCCGGGCTGGCGGGGATCGTGATCGTGCGGCCCGCGGCCCAGAGCGGCAGCATATCGAAGGCATGGCGGCTGAGCAGGTTACCGGACTGGCCGGGCGTGACCACGAAGCGGCTGCGGTCCAGCTCGGCCACATCGTAGATACCCCGGTAGGCGGCGCCGTGGCGGGCCGCGAAATCGCCCAGCACGCCGCTGCCGCCGCGCCAGAGCGTGCTGTCGTCGCCGTCGATGGCCACGCTGCGGGCCGCCAGCGCGCCCACCAGCGGCAGCTCGCCCAGCAGGGGGTGGGCGAAGCGCGCCTGGTGGGCGGCGCCCCAGCGCCAGGTGGCGGGGTCGGCGCTGTAGCGTGTGGCGAGCTGGGCCGTGGCATCGTGCAGCGCGCGGCCCAGCGCCGGCCGGCAATCGCCGCCGCACCACACGCCGCCCGCCGGGGTGACCAGCCAGTCCGCAAAGCCGTTCCACGGACCCAGATCGGTTTCGGCCACGTGGTTGGCGGCGATCACCTGCGCGACGAACAGCTGCACGGTGGCATTGAAGATCAGCGGTTCCGGCCGGGCCTTGTCCATCGTGCCGTCCCAGCCGGCCAGCAGGGCCTGCGCCTGGCCTGCGACGCCGGGCTGGGGCGGCAGCGCGCGCAGCGGCCCCAGCATGTCGGTGGCGAGCACGCTGACGGGGTCGCGCTGCATCGCCTCGAAGTCATCGGCCGAGAAGACCGGCTTGGACGCCAGCCAGGCGTGAATGCGCCGGGCGCGCAGCGGTGCCGGGAAGTCGCGGCCGAGAAACACCGGAAAACTGGCCGGCGCGGTGCGCTCGTTGGCGTTCTCCACCGTACCGCTGGCCGGGTTGACGACATGCGGCAGGCGCTCGCCGCCGACGAAGCCCAGCCAGTCATGCGCGCCGTCATCGCCGGCCACCGGGGCGCTGCCGTCGCCGGCGCGGCGCACCGGCACCTGGCCGGTGGTGAATAGGCCGATGCCGTCCGGTCCGGCGACGGTGAGGTTCTGCATCGGCGCGGTCATGATGGCAGCGGCCCGGCCGGCCTCGGCGACGCTGGCGGCGTGGTTGAGCGCGAACAGGCCGGGCGCGGGGCTGGACAGCGCGAACTGCGCCATTTGCACGGCCATCACCGGACCGTTGGCCGAACTGGGGCCGCCATCGTCGCTGATCACCGGGCCGTGGCGCGTGCTGCGGACCCGCAGATGCACGTCGGCGGCGCCGCGGACGTGGATGATTTCGTCGCGCACGGTGAAGGCAAGCGGGCCGCCGGGCGCGGCATAGCGGCCGTCGGGCAGCACACGCTCGATGAAGACGTCCTGCGTGTCGATTCCGGTGGTGGTGAAGCTCCAGCCGATATGGCTGTTGCGGCCGATCACCAGAAACGGCACGCCAGGGGCGGTGGCGCCCACCAGCACGCCGCGCGGGGTTTCGATCCGCGCCAGATACCACAGGGCGGGAAAGCCAAGCTGCAAATGCGGGTCGCCGGCCAGCAGCGGCGCGCCCGTGGCCGAGTGGCGGCCGTCCACTGCCCAGGCGTTGGAGGCCTCGCCGGGCAGGGTGAACGGCGCGGGAAAGGCCGGCAGGCTGTCGAGGAGGCCTTGGCGCACCGGGGGCGGCGGGGGCGCGCCATCTGGCGGGGCCGTGCCGTCGGTGGGTGGCCACAGCTCGCCGATGCGCGCGGGGGACACGTGGCCAGCCATCGCCGCACGGCCCAGCTCGGTGCGGTAATTGTCGCCAAGCCAGAGCGAGACGGTCTCGCTCCAGAGCAGGCAGTCGGAGGGGCGCCATGGCTCGGGCGCGCCCAGCAGCAGGAATTCGGGGGCGGCGAGCCGGCCGCGCTGGGCGATCCAGGCATTCACGCCGGCCGCGTAGGCCACCAGCACGGCCTGCAGATCGGGCGGCAGGGCGGCGTAGCTGCGCTCGGCGTGCTGGCGTTCGCCGAAGATGCGCGCCAGCCGGTCCACCCGCACGGCGCGCGGGCCGGCGATCTCGGCCAGCCGGCCGGAGGCGGCGCGGCGGGTCAGCTCCATCTGGAACATGCGGTCGCGTGCATGCAGGTAGCCCAGAGCGGCGGCGGCATCGGCCTCGCTGCCGGCATGGATGCGCGGAATGCCCCAGCCATCCAGCGTGACCTCCACCGGCGCGTGCAGGCCGGCGATGGCGCGGCTGTCGCTGCTGGGCGGCAAGGTGAGCCACAGCGCGATGGCGAGCGCGCCGGCGACCGAAAGGGCGAGGATCAGGAAAAGTCGGAACAGGCGCATGATGCGAGCCTAGGCCGGAACGCGGTGCGTTCCCAAAGGCGGTTCAGGCGGCACTGTCCTGCCGGAAGGCGAAGGCGTGGCCGCTTTGCCAGGCAAGTGCCACCCGGGCGCCGGCGGCGAGGCCGCGCAGCCCGGCGGCGGCGGCGCGGCGCACCACCAGCTCGGCGCCGGAGCCGATCAGCAGGCGCAGCCGGTAGCTGGCGCCCTCGAACTGCGCCTCGATCAGCGTGGCATCGAGCGCGCCCTCGCCCATTTCCGCGGCGCTGGCGGCGGCCACCGCGATGCGCTCCGGCCTGATGCTGACGATGCAGGGATCGCCGGGCTGCAGCGTGCGGCCCGGCAGTGCTTCGACGGTCGGGCCGCAGGCGAGCCGGATGCGCGCCCAATCGTCGTCGGTGGCCTCGACGGTGCCGGCCAGATGGTTCGTCTCGCCCAGCAGCGCCGCCACGTAGGCGTTGCGCGGACGGTCGAACACCTCCTCCGGCGTGCCGTGCTGCTCGACGGCGCCGCCGCGCAGCACGGCGATGCGGTCGGCCACAGCCAGCGCTTGGGCGCCGTGCGTGGTGGCGAGCAGCGTGGTGGTGGTGCCGAGCAAGGCGTGGATGCGGCGCAGGCTGACGGCCAGGGCGGCGGCTTCCGGCGGGTCCTGGGCGGAGAACGGCTCGTCGAGCAGGAGCACGCGCGGTGCGAACACCGTGGCGCGCGCCAGCATCGCGCGCTGGCGCTGCGCGGCGGTGGCCTGATGCGGCAGCAGCCCGCCGGCGCCGGCGAGCTGCACGAGATGCAGCGCCTCGGCCACCAATGGCAGGCGCGCAGCCGGGCTCAGGCCGCGCAGGCGCAGCGGATAGGCCACGTTGTCGGCCAAGCTGAAATGCGGCAGCAGGGCGTCGTTGGCCGACACCACACCGAAGCCGCGCCGCCAGGCCGGCAGGCGCGCGATGTCGTGCCCGTCGAGTTCGACGGTGCCGCGGATGCGGGAGAACCCGGCCAGCGCTTGCAGCAACGCGGTTTTGCCGGCGCCGGCGGGCGCCAGCACGGCAGTGAGGGCGCCCGGCGCCGGGCTGAGCGTAAGGCCGTCGAGGCCGCCGCCCGTCAGCCCTGACATCTTCAGCGCCGCCGCGTGCATGCCGCCATCCCCCGCCGGTTCGTGATACCGCATGGCAACCGGCCCCGAAAGGTGGCGTTGCTTGGGCCTGCGGTGTCCGCAACGACATCGGCGACCCCGCCAACCAGACCGAGGAGCCTGCCATGGCCATGACCGACAATGCCCGCGACGAGCTGCGCAATCTGCGCGCCCAGGTGAACGAGCTGATGGAAGAGCGCGTGACGCCGGCCTTCAACGACGCGAGCAAGCGCGCCCAGGCTGCGGCCGACCGTGCCCGCGCCTACACCGAGGACCAGGCCGAGGCGGTTTCGGACCGCGTGCGCGACCAGCCGCTGATCGCCATCGGCGTGGCCGCTGCCGTCGGCTTCCTGTTCGGCCGAATCACCAAGTAAGGGCGACCGATCATGCGGACCGTCCGCCTTGCCCGCGTCGCCGCCCAGGCGGAAATGCTGCTGGTCAAGCGTATCGTTACCAGTGTGGTGCGCCGGGCGATCTACGGCGCGGTGGCGGCGGTGTTCGCGCTGTGCCTGCTGGCGCTGTTGCACGTGATCGGGGCGCTGGCGCTGATCCAGTATGCCCAGCTCTCGCCGGTGGTCGCCGTGGCGATCGTGGCGGCAGTCGATCTGGTGATCGCCGGCGTGTTCGGCGTGCTGGCGGCCGGGAAGGTGAACGATCCGGTGATTGTGGAAGCCCGCCGGGTGCGCGACCAGAGCATCGAGCAGGCGCGTGCCAGCCTGACGATGGCCGCGCTGCTGGCGCCGGCCACCCGCATGGTGGCGCAGACCGGCCTGCTGCGCGTGCTGTTCCGCGCCGCCGGTGCGGGGCTGCGGCGCTCCCGGCCTTAACCCCGAAATAACGGGCTCGCCTGGCCAGCGTGGGCCGGGCGAGCCCGCTTCCCGCCCTGCCCCATCGGCGCGAGGCGCGCGGGGGCCATTCCTCGCATCGACAACCGGGCCTGCGATCCGCTACGCCATCCTGAGATCGGAGGCCGGATGACGTCGCGCATCGAGCGCATCTGCGTGGAGCAGGGGCTGAAAATGACCGGCCAGCGCCGGGTCATTGCGCGCGTGCTCTCCGATGCCGAGGACCATCCGGATGTCGAGGAGCTATACCGGCGCGCATCGGCGTCGGACGGCCGCATTTCCATTGCCACCGTCTATCGCACCGTGCGGCTGCTCGAGGAGCGCGGGATTCTGGAGCGGCGGGATTTCGGCGGCGGTCGGGCCCGCTACGAGCCGACCGAGCATGGACGCCATTATCACCTGATCGACATTGACACCGGACGCGTGATCGAGTTCGAGGGCGGCGAGCATGAGCGCCTGATGGAGCAGATCGCCGGCGGGCTCGGGTTCGACCTGGTCTCCACCCGGCTCGAGATCTACGGCCGCCGCGCCGGGATGCAGGAGAGTGCATCCGCGGCCCCGGCCAGCGCCGAAGCCGACGCAGAGGCCGCACCGCGGCCGAACGGAGCAGCAGGATGACGGCTGAGACGAAGATGGCGCCGATCCCGACCGGCGGGCTGAAGCGGCAGGGCCCGCCGCTGGGGCCCGATGACGATCGCGGCTTCGGCGAGCTGCGGGCCGGGCATCTGGGCGTGCGCATCGCGGCGACCACGGCCGAGATCGACGCGGCCCAGGCGCTGCGCTGGCGGGTGTTCTATGAGGAGATGCGGGCCGAGCCTTCGGAGGCCGCGCGCGCTTCGCGCCGCGACGTGGACGCGTTCGACGCTGTGGCCGACCATATGCTGGTGGTGGACCATGCCATCGGGCCGGGGCCGGAGGGCGTGGTGGGCACCTACCGGCTGATGACGCAGAGCGCCGCCGAGCGTATCGGGCGGTTCTACTCGGATGACGAATACGACATTTCGCCGCTGATCGGCTTTCAAGGCAAGCTGCTGGAGCTGGGCCGTTCCTGCGTGGAAATCGGCTATCGCAGCCGCGCGGTGATGCAGCTGCTGTGGCGCGGCATCGCGGCCTATGTGTTCCGCCATCAAATCGACATGATGTTCGGCTGCGCCAGCCTGCCTTCGACCGACCCCGACGAATGGGCGGCGGAGCTGACCTATTTGTACTATAATCACCTGGCACCGCCGGCGCTGCGGCCGCGGGCGCTGGCCGACCGCTACGTTGAGATGCGCCGGATGGACCCCGACGAGGTGGACAACAAGCGGGCGCTGGCCAGCCTGCCGCCGCTGATCAAGGGCTATCTGCGGCTCGGCTGCTTCATCGGCGATGGCGCGGTGATCGATCATCAGTTCAACACCACCGACGTGGCCATCGTGGTGAAGACGGATCTGGTGACCGACAAATACTACCGCCATTACGAGCGGCAGCTGCGGGATGCCCTCGATTAGGGACGACGCGGCCGCCGCCAGACAGCGCCTACCGCGCGACCCGGACCGCCCTGCCGCCACCGACGCGCCGTGGAAGCGGCAAGGCGGGCTGCGCCGTTTGAATGAAGGACCCGACCCGTTGATGCTTGCATGGCGCCAGGGCTGGCGCGCGTTTGCCGCGGCCGGCCTGCTGGGCGTGATCGCCGCCGGCGCGCTGCCGCCATTGACCCTGGTGCCGCTGCTGCTGGTGGCTATTCCCGGCCTGCTGGCACTGATCGGGGCGGCACCCACCGCCCTGGATGCTGGCCTGCGGGGGCTGGCCTTCGGCTTCGCGCTCAGCATGGCCGGACTGTACTGGGTGACGTTCGCCGTGCTGGTGATGGCGGCCCAGTTCTGGTGGGCGGTGCCGATCGTGGTGCCGCTGCTGTCGGGCGTGCTGGCCCTGTTCATCGCGGTGCCCTGCGCGCTGGCGTGGCACGTGCCGGCGGGATGGCCGCGGCTATGCGTGCTGGCCGGATTGTGGGTGCTGGGCGATATCGCGCGCGAGTTCGTCATGAGCGGGTTCCCCTGGAACCTGCTGGGCAGCGCGTGGGAGATGCCGGGCACGCTGGGGCTGGTGTTCATGCAGCCGGCCGCCTGGGTGGGCATCGGCGGCCTGACGCTGGGCACGCTGTTGGTAGCAGGCAGCATGACGCTGGGGCGCGCGGGGCGGCTGGGCGGGATCGGGTTGCTGCTGGCCTGGGCCCTGGCCGGCTGGCTGCGGCTGCAGGTGAGCGCGCCGGCGACCGGCCTGACGGCGGTGATCGCGCAGGGCAACATCTCCGAACAGGACCACCGCGACCATGGGACGGAACGCGCTTGGGCCGGCCAGGTGTTCGACCGTTATCTGGCGTTGACTCGAGAGGGCGTGCGCCGGGCCGGGCCGGGGCCGAGCGTGGTGATCTGGCCGGAGACGGCCAGCCCGTTCGAGCTGACGCGCGACGAGGGTGCCCGCCTGGCAATCGCGGACGCTGCCCGGCCGGCGCGCATGACGATTGCCGGCACGGAGCGGTTCGAAAGCGCCGAAGTTGCGCATAACAGCCTGGCGGCGATCGCGCCTGATGGCAGCGTGGCCGGGGTATACGACAAGGCGCATCTGGTGCCGTTCGGCGAATACTTTCCAATCTACGCGCACTTCATTCTGGGCGAGCAGGGCTTCGTGGCCGGGCCCGGCCTGCGCACGCTGCACCTGCCCGGCCTGCCGGCGATCGGGCCGCTGATCTGCTACGAGGCGATCTTTCCGGCCCAGGTGGTGCAGGCCGGCGACCGCCCCTCGCTGCTGGTCAACATCACCAACGATGCATGGTTCGGCGACTCGGCCGGGCCGCGGCAGCATCTGGCGGCCGCGCGGATGCGGACCGTCGAGGAAGGGTTGCCGATGCTACGTGCGGCCAATACCGGCATATCCGCCGTCATCGACGCGCACGGGCGGGTGCTGGACAGCCTGGATCTGAACCAGCGTGGCGTGCTGGTGGCCGGGGTGCCTGGCGTGTTGCCGCCGACTTGGGCCGGGCGATTGGGATTATGGGCGCCGGGCTTGCTGGCTTGCGCCTTCGCAACGATCGGACTTCTGGGACAACGTTACAGAACGGTCTCAAAGTATAAAAAAGTGGAAGAGTAATCTGAAATGCGAAAGCTTGGTTGACAATTTGGGGTTGTATCGGTAGATGCATGCCGATGCCAGGCAGTCTGGTCATGGTAGCGAGAGAGTTGTCTGGATGTCCCGAAGCGCGGCTGCATTCGAAGGTTCTGCAAGTGACGCTGGCGAAAGTCGGCCGAGCCCCATCGACGTTCACGTCGGCTCGCGCATCCGTCTCCGACGGACCTTGATGGGCATGTCGCAGGAACGGCTCGGGGAAGCGCTCGGGCTCACATTCCAGCAAGTCCAGAAATACGAGCGCGGCGTCAATCGCGTGGGTGCCTCGCGTCTTTATGATCTCTCGCGCGTGCTGGACGTGCCGATCAGCTTTTTCTTCGACGATATGCCGGACGCGACAGGTGCGGGCAGCGGTGCCACCAACGTGGCCGGCTTCGCCGAGCGCAGCGAGTTCGGGGGGCCGGCCGACGATCCGCTGGCCAAGCGCGAGACGCTGGAACTGGTGCGCGCGTATTACCGCATCACCGACGTTTCGGTGCGCAAGCGGGTGTTCGACCTGATCAAGTCCATGGGGCCGGCCGACCTGCCGGTGTGACGCTACCCCGGTTCGGCGCGGAGCTGCGGGTTATCGAAGACCGGGCTGCGCAGGCGGTGGACGGCGTCCGACAGCGCTTCGGCCAGATCCCGCTTCTCCGGCTCGCCCAAGGCTGCGGCGACTTCGACCTGCTGGCCGCGCGAGGAGAGGTAGAGCCCCGGCACGCGGCCCGGCCGTTCCTGCAGCCGGACGTTGAGCCAGCCCGGTGATAGGCTGCGCTCGCTGGCGCGGCCCGCGGCGTCGGTCTTCAAAATGCGCAGCGACTGGTCACTGAGGAGCAGCAGCTCGCGCTGGCGCATCGATCGCGCATGGGTGCGGATCAGGACAAGGGCGATGAGGATCTCGCCCCCATTGAAGCCGGCGATCGGCCAGGCGCCCAGCCACCAGAACACCGTGGTGGTGCACAGGCTGACGGCCGCGATGCCGCCGAGCAGCCGACGCAGGCCGCGCGGCGAGAGGCTGCGGTAGGGCACCACCTCGGCTTCGAAGACGATCTGCTCGGGCGCGTATGACATCGCCTGCAGATAAGAGGGCGCGCGGCACTTGGTAGGGCGGCTTGCCGGCTGTGCCGTGCCGGCCGAGAAGATCGGCATGGCCGCTTTGCCCCGCCCTGCCTCTCCTCGCCCCGACTCTCCTCGCCCTGCCACGCGCATGCCGCGCGCCGACGTTGCACCGTTCCTGCAAGCCATCGCCGCCAGCCGGCCGGATGCGCAGACCGAGCTGGCCTTCACCGACCCCTACACGCTGCTGGTGGCCGTGGTGCTGTCGGCCCAGGCGACCGACGCTTCGGTCAACAAGGCAACCGTGGGGCTGTTCGCCGCGGCGCCGGATCCGGCGGCGATGGTGCGACTGGGCGTGGAGGGCGTGGCCCAGCATATCCGCACGATCGGGCTGTGGCAGGGCAAGGCCCGCAACGTGGTGGCGCTGTCGGGAATCCTGGTGGCCGAGCACGCGGGCCAGGTGCCGCATGACAGGGCGGCGCTGGAGGCGCTGCCCGGCGTCGGGCGCAAGACAGCGAACGTGGTGCTGAACGTGGCGTTCGGCGAGGCGACGATGGCGGTGGACACGCACGTGTTCCGGCTCGGCAACCGCACCGGCATTGCCCCGGGCAAGACGGTGCGGGCGGTGGAAGATGCGCTGGTGGCGCGCATCCCGCCGGCGATGCTGCGGGACGCGCATCACTGGCTGATCCTGCACGGGCGCTACGTGTGCAAGGCGCGGCGGCCGGAATGCTGGCGCTGCGCTGCTGCGCGCTGGTGCCGGTTTAAGTTCAAGGTGGACGGCTAGCCGGCGCGCCAGCTAATGGCCGTCCGCCTCGCCTGTGCTGGCCAGCACGCCGAGGGCTGCTTGGACGCCGAACGCGCCGGGCAAGGCGCCAAGCGGGAAAAGCCGCGTGGCGTGGCCCATCTTGCGGCCGGGCCGGGCTTCGCTTTTGCCATAGAGATGCGGGATCAGCCCTGGTGTGGCGAGGATCTGCGGCCACAGTGCCGCCAGCTCCGGGCCGACCAGGTTTTTCATCACGGCATCCGAGTGGCGGATCGCCGGGGGGATGGGCAGGCCGGCCACCGCGCGGATGTGCATCTCGAATTGGCTGACGGGGCAGGCGTCGATCGTCCAATGGCCGGAATTGTGCGGGCGCGGCGCAAGCTCGTTGACCAGCACGCGGCCGTCGCGGTCGACGAACATCTCGATGGCAAGCACGCCGACCAGGCCGATGTTGAAGGCGATGTCGAGCGCGATGTCGGACGCAATCGCGGCGATCTCAGGGGTGATCTGGGCGGGCGCCAGGGTGAGATCCAGGATGTGGTCGCGGTGGCGGTTCTCGACCGCATCGAAGGCGGCGACGGAGCCGTCCTGGCCGCGGGCGACAACGACGCTGATCTCGCAGGCGAAATCGATGAAAGCTTCCAGGATGAACGGCGCCGGCGACAGGCTGGCGAAGGCGGCGCGGCCATCGTCGACGGTGCGCAGCACGGCCTGGCCGCGGCCGTCATAGCCGAGCCGCGTCGTCTTCAGAACGGCGGGCAGGCCGAGCGTGACCAGGCCGGCTTCCAGCTCGGCCAGGCTGTTGACCGGCAACCAGGCGCCGGTCGGGCAGCCGGCACCGTTGATGAAGCTTTTCTCGGTGACCCGTTCCTGGGTGAGGCGGAGGATGGCCGGCGCCGGATGGACGGGGCGCAGCCCGGCCAGCAGATCGAGGCCCGCGGCGCTGACGTTCTCGAACTCGAAGGTGATCACATCGACGGCGCCCGCAAAGGCGCGCAGGGCGGTTGGGTCGTCGTACGAGCCCAGCGTGATGCCGGCTGAGACCTGGGCGGCGGGGCTGTCGGCTTCCGGCGTGAGGATGTGGCAGCGATAGCCGAGCCGGGCGGCGGCCATGGCCGACATGCGGCCGAGCTGCCCGCCACCGACGATGCCGATCGTGGCACCCGGCGGCAGCGCTGCGGCGGTGGGTGCAGTTGTCATGGCTCGCTGGGCACCGATGCGACCGCCTCGGTCTGGGCCGTGCGATGGGCATCCAGGCGCTCGGCCAGAGCCGGATCGGCGAGCGAGAGGATGGCGGCGGCGAGCAGGCCGGCATTGACGGCACCGGCGCGCCCGATGGCCAGCGTTCCCACAGGGATGCCGGCCGGCATCTGCGCGATGGAGAGAAGGCTATCCAGCCCGGACAGCGCCTGGCTTTGCACGGGGACGCCCAGCACGGGCAGCGGCGTCCAAGCCGCGCACATGCCGGGCAGGTGGGCGGCCCCGCCAGCACCGGCGATGATCACCTGCAATCCCCGCGCGCGCGCCGTGCGGGCGTAGTCGGCCAGGCGATCCGGCGTGCGATGGGCGGAGACGATGCGGGTTTCGTGCGCGACATCGAGCGCCGTCAGCGTGTCGGCGGCATGGCGCAGGGTGGCCCAATCCGACTGGCTGCCCATGATGATGCCGACGCGGACCAAGGCTGCGGGCTGCATCAGGCGATGTTGTCCGGGATGAGATGGCTTTCCAGCCAGGCGATCTCGTCTTTCAGCAGCAGCTTGCGCTTCTTCAGGCGCTGCACCTGCAACTGGTCGAGCGGCTGAGGCACGAGGCGGGCGATGACGGTGTCGAGGTCCCGGTGCTCGCTGCGTAGCTCGTGGAGCTTGCGCAGCAGGGAATCGCGGTCGTTAAGCATTGTGGGTGCTTAACACGGCTGTCGGCCGGATTGTCGGCTTGCGGCGGAGCATTTCGTCTTTTTGCCAACAAAAAGCGGATTGCCGCATGGTGCGGGACGTGACCGGGCGCACGCGCATTTGGGTGGTGTTTAGGTTCGGCGATGTATTACCGTTTGAGGGCATCCGGTGATGGCGGATGCGATCTTCAGAGCGGAGGCAACATGAGCCTGCAAGCCCGTATCGAGAGCCTGAGCAATCGTCACGCCAGCTTGGACATGAAGATACAGGAAGAGGATCATCGACCGCGACCCGACGGGGCCGAGTTGTCCCGGCTCAAGGTAGAGAAATTGCGCTTGAAAGAGGAGATGGAGAAGCTGCGCAGCTTCTAGCCAACACCCTGCGCCCACTCGTCACGCGCCCGGCATTGCTGCGCGTGACGAGTGGCCGCCGCCGGGCTTCAGGCCGCCTCGTCGGTTTCGATTTGCGGCAACGGTGGCGGCGTCTTGCCTTCGCGGGCGAGACGCTCATTGGCGGCAGCAACCATCGTGTTCAGGTCGGTCTGCGTGCACAGGCCCAGGATCACCGGGTCGCGCGGCTTGATGTTTGGGCTGTTCCAATGCTGGCGGTCGCGCACCTTCTGGATCGTCTCCTTAGTGGTGCCGAGCAGCTTAATGACCTGCGCTTCGGAAAGCTGCGGGTAGTGGCGGAGCACGAAGGCGATGCCATCGGGCCGGTCGTTACGCTTGGCCACCGGCGTATAACGCGCGCCTTTCTGCTTTTTGGGCGTGTGCGTCGTCACCGGGCTCATCTTGAGCCGGCCTTCCGGGTCGGCCTCGCAACGGGCGATCTCTTCGGCGGTGACCTGGCTGTTGGCGACCGGATCGTAGCCGTTGATGCCCTGCGCTACTTCGCCGTCGGCGATCGCCTGGATTTCGAGCGGGTGCATGCCACAGAAATCGGCGATCTGCGTGAAGGTCAGCGCCGTTTTGTCAATCAGCCAGACGGCGGTGGCTTTTGGCATCAATGGGAGTGTCATGGGGTGTATCCTTCGGCGCAGCGGCGGTGCGCCTGCCAAGTCTCACCGTCATGTTACTCTACGATGGCCCCGGCAGGGGTGCGCCTTCAAATCGGCAACGTTGCTCGGATATGGGCCGCGAGGCCGCGGTGGGTCAAGATGGTGAGGCGATGCAAGACGAAGAAAGCGTAACGCCGAAGCGGGTGGAACAGAAAGCGCTCGATGTGCTCAGCGTTGCTGATCTGCGCGGCTATATCGGCGAGTTGCAGGCGGAGATCGCCAGGGCCGAAGCGGCGATCGCCAGCAAGGAAGGGGCACGCGGGCACGCCGATAGTTTCTTCCGACAATTGTAGCGGCAACGGCCCGGGCATCGCTGCCCGGGCCTTCTCGACGCGGCTCAGGCCGCCTTGTGCTCGAGAACGGTGCGGTCGTCGTTGGCCTGCTGGCCAGCGATGGCCGGCTGGCCGGTGCCGATCGTGATACGACGGGGCTTCAGCGCCTCCGGCACCACGCGCTTGAGGCCGACATGCAACAGGCCGTGCTGCAGATCGGCGCCGTCCACAACGATGTGGTCGGCCAGCACGAACCGGCGCTCGAAAGCGCGGCCGGCAATGCCGCGATGCAGGAGCTCAGCCTTGTTCGCTTCATCAGCCAGGCGGCCGCTGACGAACAGGGTGTTGTCCTTGACCACGATCTCGATGTTCTCGGGACCAAAGCCAGCGATCGCCAGGGTCAGGCGGTAGCTGTCGTCGCCCGTCTTTTCGATGTTGTAGGGCGGGTAGGCCTGGGTGGAGGCAGCCTCGGCTGCGCTGTCGGCCAGGCGCGCGAGCCGGTCGAAACCGATCGCGGTGCGGAAAAGGGGAGCGAAATCGTACGTCATGGTGTCAAACCTCCTGCATCAGCAAGGTTGCTGTTGGCTGGGCCGCACCGGATGGTGCCGGCCCTGTCACGCCCCGAGGCCCCTATTGGGCGCCCCGGACGATGCAGAAATTAAGCAGGAGGCTCGGCGGGTTCAAGCCCCGCCATGCCGGCTCAATCGGTTTTCTTGACGCCCAGGCCAGCGAACTTCTTGTTGAACTTGGCTACCTGCCCACCGGTGTCCATCATCCGCTGCACGCCCGTCCAGGCGGGGTGGCTCTTGGGGTCGATGTCAAGGCGCAGGGTGTCGCCGGCTTTGCCCATGGTGGAACGGGTCGTGTAGGTGGTCCCGTCCGTCATGATGATGTTGATGTCGTGGTAGTCGGGGTGGATGCCGGATTTCATGCGCCTGGGCCCTACTCAAAACGGATGGCGCGCCCGATGCCGACCGGGTGCGCGAAGGGGGCGTGTATAGGTCAACCGGCCGAAGCAAGGAAGTGGTTCTTTGGCGCAGTCGATCCGGCGGCCGGATCACAGCCTCTGATAGGTGCCGATCACCCGGGCGGCACCGAGCAAATTGCCCTTAAGGGTGCGCAAAAGGTGCCCGCGGCCGGGTGGACTGGTGAAGTTCGGCATCACGTCCACCGCGAAGAGCTGGAACGCGTAGCGGTGCGGGCCGTGGCCGGGTACCGGCGAGGGCGCCATCCAGCCCGGCCGGGCCATGGAGTTGCGGCCGACCTTGAAGCCCAGCGGCGAGACCCGCGTCTGCTTCATGCCGAGGCCACCCTCCTGGATCCCGGACAGGGTGACCGGAATGGAGTGCAGCACGGCATGCACCAGGGGCCGCGGGAACGGGGCATCGGCATCTTCGACGATCAGCGCCAGCGACCGGGTGCCCGCGGGCGCGCCGTGCCATTCCAACGGGGGAAACAGGGCTTCGCCATCCTGGGTGTAACGGTCGGGGATCGTGCCGCCATCCTCGAAAGCCGGGCTGGTGATTGTCAGCCCGCTACGGGGCAGGTCGAGCCGGCTGGTGACGAGCGCGCTGAGGCCGGGGCGGACCTGCCGCAGCATCTGCCCTACTTTGCGCGCCCAATCGTTCGCCATGCGCCCACTCCTTTGCCAGCCGTTCAGCAACGCGGCGGCAACGTGGTCTTTCCACCTGTCGTGCGGCGGGCGCAACCCTGGCCCACTGCCGGGTTTGCTGCGGTGCAGCGGCAGCCCGCCTACATGAAGGCTGCGAGCGCGGCAGTGATGAGAGGCGGGGACCCGGCATGAGCCTGATTGCTGACACGACGACGGCGCCCGCGCCCAGAACCACGGCCAAAGCGGCGAGCGGAGCGGTGATGGCCGTGCTGCTGGCCATCAGCATGTCCCATCTGCTCAACGATCTGATGCAGTCCCTCGTGCCGGCGATCTATCCGGTGTTGAAGGGACGCCTGGGACTGAGCTTCGGGCAGATCGGCGGCATCACCCTGGTCAACCAGCTCACGGCCTCCGTGCTGCAGCCGGTGGTTGGCACATTCACCGATCGCCGGCCGATGCCCTACTCGCTGCCATTCGGCATGGCGTCCACCCTGGCCGGCCTGCTGCTGCTGAGCCGGGCGGAGAGCTACCCGGCGGTGCTGATCGCCGTCGCCTGCGTGGGCGTGGGATCGTCGGTGTTCCATCCGGAAAGTTCGCGCGTCGCGCGGTTGGCGTCCGGCGGCCGGCACGGCATGGCGCAATCCGTGTTCCAGGTGGGCGGCAATGCCGGCTCGGCACTCGGCCCGTTGCTGGCGGCTTTCGTGATCGCGCCGCACGGATCGCACAAAGGCGGCCAGGGGCTGATCGCCTGGTTCGGCCTGGCGGCGCTGGCCGGCATCGTGCTGCTGGCCGGTGTGAGCGGCTGGTATAGCCGGCGCATCGGCGCCCGGCAGGAACGCGCGGCGCCGCAAGCCGCCGGCCTGGATCGCCGGCGGGTCGCCGGTGCGATGGCGATCCTGGTGGCACTGATGCTGTCGAAGTTCTTCTACACGGCCAGCATGGCGAACTATTACCAGTTCTTCCTGATGCAGCGCTTTGGCGTGGACCAGCACCACGCCCAGCTCTGCCTGTTTCTGTTCCTCGGCGCGTTCGCTGCCGGCACGTTCCTGGGCGGCCCCATCGGCGACAGGATCGGCCGTAAGCGGATCATCTGGGTATCGATCGTCGGCGTTCTGCCGTTCACGCTGGCGCTGCCCTATGTGGGGCTGACCGCGACGGTGCTGCTGACGGTGCCGATCGGGTTGCTGTTGGCCAGCGCGTTCCCGGCCCTGGTGGTCTATGCGCAGGAGCTGATGCCGGGCCGGGTCGGCACCGTGTCAGGCCTCATGTTCGGTCTGGCATTCGGCCTGGGCGGGCTCGGGGCCGCGGCGCTGGGCATGCTGGCCGACCGCACCAGCATCGCCCTGGTCTTTCAGCTGTGTGCGTTCCTGCCGGCCCTGGGCCTTCTCGCCGGGCTGCTGCCCCGGCCGGCAGAGGCGGACTGAGCCTAGCCGGCAGTGATGTGCTGCTTAAGGAACGCGGCGGCGGCGGCCATCGATTGCCGGGCTTCCGGCACGAACTGCGCCAGCTGCCAGACATGCGGAACGACCGGCCAGACCTTCAACTCCGTGGTCACCCCGGCCTCGCGCGCATGTTCGGCGAGGCGGACACTGTCGTCGCGCAGGATCTCGCGGTCGCCCGCATGGATCAGCAATGGCGGCAGGCCCGCCAGATCGGCGTAATGCGGCGAGGCGAGAGGGTTTTCCGCCGATGCGCTGCCCAGATAGGTTCGCCCGCCCTGGACCAGGCCAGGTGCCCAGAACATTGCATCCCGCTTGGCATTGCCGAGGACCGAGGCGCCGGTGCCCGCCAGATCGGTCCAGGGGGAGAACAGCGCGGCCGCGGCGGGCAGTTCCTGGTGCTTGTCACGCAGCGTGAGCATCAGCGCCAGGCTGAGGCCGCCCCCGGCGGAATTGCCCGAGACAGTGAGCTGGGCGGCCGTATGGCCTTCGCCGATCAGGCCGTGCCATGCGGCTTCGGCGTCCTCGATGGCGGCGGGGAACGGATGTTCGGGCGCCAGCCGGTAATCCGGCACAAAAACGTTGAAGCCCAGCTTGGCGTAGGCGCCGGTGATGGGGCGGTGGGTGCGCGGCGAACAGGCGAAGTAGCCGCCGCCGTGCAGGTAGAGCAGCGTGGCCGGCCCCGCGGCGTCGCCGGCCCGGGCCCACTCGCCGGCAATGCCACCGACCGTGCCGGGCGTGAACGTCACGCCCTTGGGCGGCGGCAACGAGCCGCCCTCGAGCGTGCGGCGGACATAGGCCACATCGGTGACGCCGACCATCTTCCGCTTGATCTGCGCGCGGATAATCAGATCTAGCATGTGGGCTTGCAGACTGGCCATGATCAGGCGCCCTTCGAAGCGGATTTGGGACTGGCGACCGTCCCGGTCTGGCGCTGAATGTATTTCCAGTAGGTGACGGGAAACAGCCGTTGCAGGCGCTCGGCCATGCGGGCGTCGCTGCCGATCAGCAGGCGCTTGGCCCGTGTCTCGATGGCGCGCGCAATCTGCTCGGCAGCGTCTTCGGGCGCGGTGCGCAGGAGCTTGTTGAACTCCTGCATCTGCGCACGCGCCTCAACCGGGTCGATGCCCTGCGGGATGCGCGCGCTGTTGGCGATTTCGGTGCGGATGCCACCGGGATGGACGACGGTGAGTGAGACGCTGCTGCCGTCAAGCTCGTGGCGCAGCGATTCCGAGAAGCCGCGCAGTGCAAACTTCGCCGCGCAATAGGCAGCCTGGCCCGGCGGCGCGATGATGCCGAACAGGCTGGAAACGTTGACGATGTGGGCCGCCGGCTCGCGGGCCAGCGCGTACATGAACGCCTTGGTCAGCCGCACAGGCGCCCAGAAATTGATGTCGAACAGCCACTCGAAATCGGGCAGCGTCACATCGGCAAAGTCGCCCGCCAGCGCCACACCAGCGTTGTTGACCAGGATGGTGACCCGCTCGTGAACGGCAAGCACGGAATCGGGCAGTGCCTCGAGCGCCGCACGGTCGGCCACATCAAGCACATGGGTGCTGACCCGCACGCCGCGCGCACGGGCCGCCTCGGCCACCACTGCGAGCCCGGCTTCGTTGCGGTCGGCCAGCGCCAGGTTGGCGCCGCGCGCGGCAAGGTTGGCGGCCAACGCAGCGCCGATGCCGCTGGCTGCGCCCGTGATAACCGTCGTGCTGCCGCGGATCGGAAACGCCATATGAGACCTCGGTATGAACTGACCGCCCCCGCGGGCGAGGACCACGCGATCCCTCGTTCCGCCCCCGAAGAGAGTGTGTGTCTGCTCTACCTACACGTTCCGCAGCACGTCAATCATCACCAGCCCGCCGTCGCGCTCCATGTGCCAGAACAACCACCCGTTACAGCTCGGCGCATTCTGTACCGCTGCGCCCACCTGGTGGATGGAGCCGCGATGGGGGCCGCAGGTGAGTGTGCCGTCGGCCATCACGGTCGCCGCTACCCGGCGTTGCCGGTCGGTCAGGGTGGTGCCGGGCGTGATCAGCGCGCGCTCGACCAGGCTGCCGAAGGCGATGCGTGGTGCATCCCGCCGCGACGGGGTCGCCTCCATTGCGTCGGGGGCCGCCGCTTTCTGCCGGCGAATGCGGCCCCAGGCGGCTTCGACATAGGCCGGATGGCGCTCGATGCCGACAAAATGGCGGTGCAGACGCTTGGCCACGGCGGCCGAGGTGCCGCTGCCCAGGAACGGGTCCAGTATCACGTCACCCGTCATGGTGCTGGCCAGCAGGATGCGATGCAGCAGGGCTTCGGGCTTCTGCGTGGGGTGCAGCTTCAGCCCGTGGGCATTGCGCAGCCGCTCCTCGCCCGTGCACAGCGGAATGAGCCAGTCGCTTCGCATCTGCAGATCGTCGTTCAGCGCCTTCATAGCGGCGTAATTGAACCGGTAGCGGCTATCCTGCCCCCGCGCTGCCCAGATCAGTGTCTCGTGGGCGTTGGTGAAACGCCGGCCACGGAAGTTCGGCATCGGGTTCGACTTGCGCCAGATCACGTCGTTGAGGATCCAGAAGCCGAGATCCTGCAGGATGGCGCCGATGCGGAAGATGTTGTGATAGCTGCCGATGACCCAGAGCGTGCCGTCCTTGCGGAGCAGCCTGTGCACCTCGGTCAGCCACTGGCGGGTGAACGCGTCGTAAGCGGCGAAATCGTTGAACTTGTCCCAATCGTCGTCCACCCCGTCCACCAGGCTGTCGTCAGGCCGCCGCAGCTCACCCCGGAGCTGCAGGTTGTAGGGCGGATCGGCGAAGACGCAGTGCACCGATGCGGCGGGGAGCATGCGCATCATCTCCACACAGTCGCCGCGCAGAATCTGGTCGAGAGGCAGGTCGCGGGAGATGTCCAAAGCCTTGTGCTGGGTCCATGCGTGGCGTCGGCCGGGCGGAATCGGCGGACAGTGAAGAAGGCCACGCAGCCACGTCAACTACGGCGCAATCTGGCTGGCTGGGTCACATCATGGGTGCCGTATGGACACCGGCCGAATCGGCACAGACGCAGAACATTCGGCCGCCGTCCCGCGCGGAAACCATCAGCATGTCGCCGCCGGCCAGCATGTCGCCGGCATCGTCGAAAAAGCCCGGCTGGGCAACGCCGGCCTGGTCATCGGCTCCGGTCTTGTAGAGCCACAGGGTGAAACCGTTGGCGTAGGCCAGGACGGACAGGTTACGGAGCGAGAAGGCCATCAGGCGTTTCTTTCAAAAGAGAACAGCCGCTGTCGGGGCGGACTGGACGGCGCTGAAACAGGCGAGCGGGACAGCGAGAAGGTTAAGAGCGCGCAGCCGTGTGCGTCAAGGTAAGTTTTCCTATTATTCGAGCGGATGCGAGCGGACGAAAAGACAGGCGACCGATGCAGCCCCACGCAATGCTGCTCGTCCAAGAAGCCAAAAACCAACTTGGGGCTGTGTAGAACATAACGAGAACAACCTAGACGGGCCGAGAAGCGCATGCAAGCGCAATTGGCTTTATTCCTATTGTTTTCAGGATTTTTATCCGTCATGATCTCAAGCTATGAAACACGAGGATGTCTGGCGCGCACTCGACACGCTTGCTGCCGAGCACGGCATGTCCGCGTCCGGCCTTGCGCGTCGGGCGGGGCTGGACCCCACAACGTTCAATCCGTCGAAGCGCATCATGCCGGATGGCCGGGCGCGCTGGCCGGGAACCGAGAGCCTGGCCAAGGTGCTGGACGCGACCGGCGCCAGCCTGGAGATGTTTTCACACCTGGTTGCCGGGCAGCGGACCATCGCCTCGGGCCGAACCGGGCCACGACGGATCCCGCTGATCGGCATGGCGCAGGCTGGCGGAGACGGATATTTCGACGACGGCGGATTTCCCGCCGGTGCCGGCTGGGACGAAGTAAGCATCCCCGAGGTCGGCGACCCGCATGCCTATGCTTTGGAAATCGCTGGCGACTCGATGGAGCCGGTGTTCCGTGATGGCGACATGGTGGTTGTCTCGCCCTCGGCGCCGATCCGGCGCGGCGATCGCGTCGTGGTGCGCACCATGCGCGGCGAGGCGATGGCCAAGCAGCTCGTGCGGCAATCGGCACGGCGCATCGAATTGCGAAGCTTGAACCCGGAGCATCCAGACTACGTCTTCGAGCTCAGAGAGGTGGCCTGGATGCATCGGATCGTCTGGGCCAGCCAGTAAGCCCGACCGGCCTCAAGTTCGGGCGGAGCCGCCACCGACACCGACCGCGCCGTCCGGAGCGTCCGCGCTCCCAAACGCGCCCATGCGCACGTCTTTCGCCTCACGGCCGAACGCCATCAACACGATGATCAGCACGGCCGCTGTGCCAGCCACGCCCGCCAGCGGCCAGCGGTAATCATGGCCCATGGCATCGGCGATGCCGCTCTGCAGCGGCAGGTTGAGGGCGGCGAGAAAATTGCCGAGCTGATAGGTCAGCCCAGGGAACGTGCCGCGGATCGGCGCCGGCGAGAGCTCGTTCAGGTGCACGGGCACCACACCCCAGGCGCCCTGCACACAAACCTGCATCAGGAACGCCCCGACACCGATCCACAGCGGCTGACTTGAGAATGCCCAGAGCGGCAGCACCGGCAACGACAGCGCCGCCGCCAGCGCGATAGCGCGCCTGCGGCCGATGCGCTGCGACAGCGACCCGAACAGGATGCCGCCGACCATGGCGCCGATATTGTAGATGACCACGATTGTGGTCAGGTGCACGCCGGTGATGTGGTGCTGGCGCTGCAGGTAGCGCGGATAGATGTCCTGCGTGCCGTGGCTGAAGAAGTTGAAGCACGCCATCAGGCATGCGGCGTAGATCGTCAGCGGCAAATGGCGCCGCACCACGCTCGCCAGTCCCTCTCGCGGCGCGGCACGGACGCGCGCCACCCAGTCCGGGCTTTCGGGCACGTTGCTACGGATATAGAGGACGAGCAGCGCCGGCAGCGCTCCGGCCATGAACATTCCGCGCCAGTGCAGCCAGGGGTAAGCCAAATACAGTAGCGAGGCGAGCAGATAGCCGCTCGGATAGCCGGCCTGCAGAAGCCCGCTGACGGGGCCGCGCCAGGAAGCCGGGATGCTTTCCATCGTTAGCGATGCGCCCACGCCCCACTCGCCGCCCATGGCCAACCCGAACAAAGCTCGGAGGATAAAGAATACGGTCGCGTTCGGAGCAAGCCCGGTGCAGAAGCCGAGCAGGGAGAAGCCAAGGATGCTGGCCATGAGCGCCGGGCGGCGGCCGAAGCGGTCGGCGATCCGGCCGAACAGCAAGGCCCCCAACGCTCGCGTCGCCAAAGTGAGCGTGACAGCGAAGGTGACCGACGTCTCGCCGATGCCGAATGCGCGCGCGACATCGCCGAAGACGAACACCATGATGAAGAAGTCGAACGCGTCGAGCGTCCACCCCAAATAGCAGGCCGCGACCACGCGCCGCTGATGCTTGACCATATCTGCTGCCATAGCGCCCCCGATCCAGCGGAAAGGGTCACGCGCCTGGCATCCTGCGTCAACTGCCGGGCAGGAGCACCCAGCCCGGCAGCCGACCTCCCCTCAGGCGGCCAGCCCGGCCGAGGCCTCGTAGGCGACCAGGGCCGAGATGGCCGCGGCGGCCGCCCTCTCCTCGGCCGGGCTGCTCGACGCTTCCCACGAGGCGACCGCCGCCTGCGCGGCCGCCATCAGCCGCGTGAGCTCCACCACCACCTTGGGATCAGCCGAAGGCCGCGCCGCATAGGCGCCTTCCAGGGCTGCCGCCACCTCCAGCCCGGCGTTCAGGTCCGCCGTCACCTGCGGCCTGGTGGCGGTGCAAGCCGCTGCGCCCAACAGACACGATGCCGCAACCATGCGCACGATCCACTTACCTGCATTCATCGTGTCGTCTCCTTGACTGTCGTGATCTGGGCGACAAGTTCGCCCGCTATCTGCTGTGCTTGCGCGCGCGCCGTGCTGTTATCGGGAAGCAGCATCGAAACCGCGCTCCCGACCAGAACTGGTATGGCCTGAGGCCAGGTGAGCTGTTGCAGGACCAGCGCACTGATCGTTGCAATCACCGCTGAAATCCCGGCAACCGTCGTCGGCTGCCGCAACCAAGTGCGCAGTTGTTCCATTCCACCCCCTATGAACGATCAGTCAGGAGCGATGCGCGGCCCCGCATCGCTCGCCCGTCTCACACTCCGGCGCCGGCGATCACGGCGCCTGAAACATCGCCGGCCGTATCAGGCCCGCAGCTACAGCGGCCTGATGCAACGCCGCCGACGGATGCACGCCGTCCGCACTCGCAGGCCCGAGATCCACACGCCACTTGCCGGATCCACCTTGATCGGCAAACACGCTGTCCGCGTCGATGACACCGCTGCACCCCAACGCCTGTGCGTTCTGGCGCAGATACGCATTGAATGAACGCCGGTACACCTCTGCTGTGGCGGCCGTACTTGCCGCCGAACCGAAGCTCAGCTTGCTGCCTGCCGGAAGCGCGCCCACCAGAGCGGACGACAGGGTCAGCGCGTTTCCGCTGACCGCCGAAACCGTGGTCCCCGCCCCGATCCCCGCACCCGCGACGGCCTGGCCCACTGCTATATTCGCCGCCGTCGCCATATTGACGACAGTCGTGCCGGCCGATGCCGCAGCTGCCCCCGTATTGGCAACCGCCACCGTCCAGCTTTGATTAGCGAGACTCGTCCAACCGTCATTGCTCTGCGTCGTCGGCGGCACCGTGAAGCACCACACACGTTTGCCGGCCGCATTATAGCGCACCGCAATAGCCGATATGTAGGTCTCAAGCTGCGCATCAGTCTCTTGGAAACTCGCCACATCGTTGCGGCCATCTTCCAGCAAAACGTCGGTGATGCCGGTATCAACGGATAGGGCATACTGCCCGTCCCCATGCGCGACCACCGAGAATGCAGTCGTCGAACCGCGCGCCGCGGTGATGAACCCCATGTTGTTCTCGAGGCTTCGCTGTATGTAGCCCTGCAACCCCAATGCGTCGGCGGTATCGCCCGTCCCGGCCGCGATGCTGTCGCCCAGGATCAACGCTGATCCCGGACTGGGCTGGCCGGGCGGCAAGGTCACCAGGCCAAGCACCGCCACAGGGCACCAATAGCCGCCGCCCGTATTGGAAAGCGCCAACGGCACCATAGTCTGATCCGCCACGGCCGCCCCGCGGCTGTCAAACTCGTTTGTCATGCGCGATCCGCTTCCGGGATAGTCCATCAGCTGCAAACCTGCAGCCGACATCGTCGCGAAACTCCGCACGTAAAATGTCGTCCCGGCCAGCAGCTCGACCCCGATCGGATCCGAAGTGACCACGTCATGCGCCGGCTCCAGCGTGAACTGCCGCCGACCGCCGAACTTCGCCGGGATGAACGAACCCGCAAAGCTGATCGGCTGACCGGCCGCCGTCGTCGCCGTTACCGGGTTGCTCAAAGTCACGGCCGTGGACGTCGGCACATTGCCGGCGCCTGCGTTGAAGCTGTTTGCGACGGAGACAACGTAAGTGTTCGCAGCAATTCCGCCGCCGCTGCTGCTGACGGTCTGGCCCACGCTGATCCCGTTCGCACCCAGCGTGCTGGCGCCAAAGGTGAGAACCGACGCGCCGGAAGCCACCGCGCCATTGGCGAGCACCACGTTCGCATTGGCGGACGGCACATAAACCGCCGCTGTACCCGAAGCTACAACAGGCCGGTCCGTCTCACCCTGCTGCGGCATATCGAAGGCTGCATAGACAAGCTTGACCGCCGTCACGCTGCCATAGGCAGGCGACACACAAGCGACTTGGTCCATCACCGACACATTGGTATTGTCAAACCAGGCGCTGGAACCGTTCACGCCGCGGCGCGAGCAGATCGGCACCCAAACCTGGCGGCCGGCCAACGCCCGCAGCGATTTCGGCGGCGTCACCACACCCGCTTGCACATCGATACTGATCGACAGTGCACAAACAATGAGAAGCGAAAGGCGAAATTGCGGGTTCAACATTAGCCCTCCCACGCCGAGAAGTTCACCGCAACAGGGGTGTAGACGGTGATGGCGCCCCTGTTGATGAACGGCCCGCTTTCGTAAAAGCTGCCCGCGGCGAAATAAGCGCAATCCGGCCCATTCGGGACAGCGGACCCACCCACGAGGTTGATCCACACCGCATTGCCCAGCGGCACCTGAAACGACAGATAGCGCCGCCCGGCATTGGCCGGGAACAGCAGCGTGCTCGTGGCTGCCGGCACGTTCAACGTTCGTGAGGTCAGCAGCCCGCCTGCCGGCAAAGCAGGTATACCGGTGGAAGCAGCCGCCCAGAGCGCCTTCAAAACCGACACCATCGACCCCGCCCCGCCCGCGTAGGCCAGGTCACCGACGCCGCCGATGGCCGAGGCCGAAGCCTGCTCGGCGCCAAGCTGCAGGGCTTGGTTCGCTGACGACGCAGCACCGGCAGGCGCTGTCACCACCAATGGGTTCGCCGGCGTTCCGCACACCACAGCGCTGCCGCCCGGTGTCACACAATGCAGGGTCATCGCCGGCGCTCGATTAGTGCCGTCCGGCAGCACGTAAGAGCTACCCGCCGCAGCCGGCGCCGCCAGCATCGCGAGAGGCACGCCGAGTGCTAGCAACCATCGCATGACTTGTCTCCGCCTATGATCTTCCAATGTGATCGACCAGCAGGCCAATCTCACCGCTTCAGGAAAACTGTATTCACGAACCAGCCGTACACCGGCTCCACGAGCCAGAGTGCCGCACTGCCGATGATGCCAGCGCCGAATACCAGCCCGGCCACGCGCGACTTCAGGCCCAGGATTTCGGCAATCGGCCGCCGCAGCGCATCGATTGCCTCGATCATCTCGCCGATCGACTGTCCATGCTCCGCCGTTCCCGATCGCAGGGATTCCACCTCGTGCTGAACAATCAGAACGATGCACTCGAACTTCTCTTCGAGTTCGCGCTGGTCCCGCCGCAGCGTGGCCAAATCCGTACGAACCAGCTCGTGCAGCTGTTCCGCCTGACCTTGCCGATTACCGATCGTGTCGTGCAGGCCGCGGACGCTGTTCAGCACCTCGCCCATCTGCTGAAACAGCAGATGCATCTCGCTTTGTGCCATCACGCCTCCTCAGGCGACGCTAAGCACGCCGCCATTGTTCCATACCTGCCCGGATCCGGCAGCCGGGCGCACCGTCGGCAGGCCCGGCGCAAACAGGCCGCTGCTCGGCGAGAGCCACAACGCCCCCTTCGGCTGAATCCCGAGCCCGCCGGCATTCGTGCCCAACAGGCTCAGATTGCCCGCCGTCGCGTTGGAGAGCACGGGCCAGTTCACCGCGCCCGCGCTGTTCATCAGGCTGACCATGTTGCCACCGCCGCCGGCTCCGCCGGCCGCGTTGATGAACAGGCTGCCACCCTTGGTCTGAATAACGCCGTTGACGGTCCCATCCGATCCGTCGAAGCAGAGCGTTGGCGGGTTCGAGCTCGTCGCAGCCTGCGACCGAAGGAAGTTCGCAGCACCAGCGACGTTGCTGATACGAAAAAGGACCGACCCCGTCTGATTGGCGAACACATGGTCCTTGGAGCTACCCCAGCCCGCCGGCACGTTGGGCGAAGAGGGCGTCAGGAACGACAGGTAATTGCCCGAATCCGCCGGCGTCGCGTCGATGATCGCTGAAGATAGCGGCACGTTGCCAAGATGCAGGCCATAGGTCGTCAGCCCCACCGTCCCGTTGGATCCATTGATCTGGATCACCGTCGCCATGTCTTCAAAGTGGCAGCCGTCGATCACATTGCTGGACGAGTTTGACGTGCTCGTGAAGCTGAATGCCACATCGGCCGGCGTGCCGCTATTCGGGCCCCCGACGAAATTGCACCCGGTCACATGGAAGTTCGACACGTTCGTCAGGTCAAACAATGTCTGCGCGCTAGCCGGGCCTGTATCACGGGTGATATCGAGGCCTGCGAAAAAACCGTCCGTGACGTTGGCCAGCCGCACGGTCCCGAGACTCGTATTGACCTCGCCTTGCGCCACCCACAACCCCAGCAGCATCGGCCTGCCGACGGCGTAACCCGCCCATTTCGTCTCGTCGGTCTGCGCCATGAGAAAATCGGCACCGACCACCGTCGGGCTGCTCAGATACACGCCTTCGCAATACCCTGTCTGCAGCACCACGGCATGTCCGTAATAGGCCTGTATCCCGTGCAGCCGCGTGTCAACCGAGCTGTTGATTTCAACCACGGCAGAGCTCGTCGCGCCGGCTGCCGCCGGCGGCCCGAACCAGGAAATGTTGCTGACCTGCGTGCTCCAGCAGCCATTGAGCACCAGTCCGCGCAGAAAAGTCTGCGGGAACGGCGCTGCCCCATTGGCCCCGTTCGGATAGCCAAAAAACTCGATCTCCTGAATACTCGAAGACACGTAGCCCAGCGACGCCGTCGGCGGGTAGGTGATCCTGATGCCCGCTGCCGTCTGCCCGGCCTGGCTTTCCGCAAACAAGGAAAACTTCTCGATGATGACCTTGCTCAGGACATTGCCCGGCGAGATGTCGAAGCCAACCCCTGTATGCTGGAGATGTAACCGCGTCAGCCCGCGTCCCGCGCCGCGAATGGCCACGACCTTGCCGGTGATCGCGAGGGAACCCGATAGCCAATAATCGCCGGCGGGAATAAAGAGGTCGCCACCGCTCGCCGGCAGTTGGGCAAGTGCAGCGGTGAACGCCGCAGTGCAGTCCGGGCCGCCACGTTGCGCACCGAAATCCAGCACGTTCACCTGATCGCTCGCCCGGCCCGCCAAGCTGCGAACGGCGCCACCCGAGCCCGCCATAAAAGTCGCTTGTCCCACGTCACCAGCGACGGGCGATACCATCTGCCCGGCACTGTTCAATGCTGCGAACCCGCCCGGCGGTATTTTCGATCCAAGGACGGAAATGCTGGCCTGAGCAGCCGAGATGGTCTGCGACAGCGTCGTGAGGCTGCCCGACACGGACGGATCGGTCGATGCCGCGATCACCCCTGCGGTATCGACCGTAACGTTGGCCCCCGCGCTGAACAACGCACGAAAGCCAGCCAATGGCAGCCGTTTCGGCACACCGGCGGCGTTGATGATCGCCTCATCCGTCGGCCCGAAGGTCGTGGCCTGAACAAAGCCTGCATGGTCGGAGCCGTTGGCAGCCAACGCGGCATTCTGGATATTGAGGCCAAGCCCCAAGGTCAAAGACTCAGGCGCGCCCGGCCCGAGTGACGCACGGCCCAGAATACTGGGGCTGGGCACTTCCAGCGCCATCTGCGTGCCGCTCAGAAGTTCGGCTACCGTCACCGCGCGCGTCACGCCCCCCTGGCTGATCGGGATCTCGTCCTGCGCCCCGGCGGGCACAGCATTCGGCAGTTGCGGAATCGTGGGCATGCAAACCTCACCAAGGGAGCGCCATCGCGCGCTCATTGTCAGACTTCAAGGCATCGCGCCGGCCGCAGCGGCCCGCACGTGTCGTCAATCGGCGATCAGAGGGAGCCCGCCTTGATCAGTCAGGGGCACACCCGCCTGGTCGGTGATGTCGCTGCCGAACGGCGCAGGAACCGACAGTGTCAAAACCGTCAAGCCGATCGTGCGGGATATCGAGCGGCCACCTTGCGTGCCGACCACCACCGTCACCGCGTAGGTCAACCCCGCCAGCCCCCCCGTAAGCCAAAGAATGACCTGATTGCCGTCTGCCCGGGATTGCGCGAGCTTGAGATCGCCGGCATTGGCGGGAGTGATGGCAACATCGAGCGTGATCACGCCATCGCCAGGATCACCCGCAAGAGCTCGGCCGAAATCGACAACATAGTCGAGCGTGTCACCAGGATCTTTGATCGGCCAGGTCAACGGCGTCGGCGCCGTCTGCCACGTTCCTCGCGGATACGGTCCGAAACCGTCCACTATCACCACGCGCGCAGTGCTGGTCTGCCAAACGAACTGAGCGGGTGTGCCCATCGGCTACTCTCCATCGACAAACGTAACGGCAAGCGCGCCCAGATGCGAAGCCGTCACCATTCGACGAGCACGAGACCCGGACCACCCTGGCCGCCCGTGCCGCTTCCCACACCGCCCGACGCGCCACTGCCGGGTCCCGCCCCGTTGCGGCCGATCAGCAGCGCACCGGAGGCGCCGTTCGCGGGCAGCGCTCCAGCGCTGCCGAACCCGCCACCACCGGTGCCACTCAGCCAGTTGCTGCCGAGGTTGACGGCATCGCCCCCCGCTCCGCCCGGCACCGACAAGTTCAGCCCGAAACCGGCACCAACCACCGTGCCGCCGGCACCCCCTCCATTGGGTGAGCCGCTAGCGCCGGCCGAGCCCCCGCTCGCCGACGCCAAGTTGCCGAAGCTTGAGCTGCCGCCATTCGTCCCGGCACCCGCCCCTCCGTTGCCGACGGTAACGGCGAAGGTCTGCCCGGCAGTCACACCGACATAACCCTCGGCATAGCCACCACCGGCGCCACCACCCCCCGCGCCACCAAACCCATTGCCGCCCGCACCGCCGCCGCCCCAAACACGCAGCCGCAACACGCTTACGCCAGCTGGAACCGTCCACGAGCCCTGCGTCGTCGGCTGAAACACAGCAAGATTATGCGTCCCCGGCGTGAGCTGCGGTAGCTTGCAGGTCAGAAAAGGCGCTGTCGGCAGCGTGCCGATATTGCCGGCCGTAATCGCCTGCTGACCCGACGCTACAGTCACCGTGTACAACCCGACCCAACCCGCATCGACGGCCGGCAGGCTCTGCCCGCCAGCTGCTACGGCCGGCCCCGGCTTGACGGCCAGCTGCACCACCTGCCGGCGCACGGTCATCTGTGCCCCGCCACTATTCGCCGGGCCGCTAAACGGTTGGCTTGGATTGGACGCATTGTAATACGGCAGCACAACCTGCCCACCGTCAGTCTCGGCCAGCGTGGCTTCCACAAGGTAGGTAATAACCTGCCCCGATGCCGCCGGCGGCGTAAGCGCAAAGCTCGTACTGCCGGTATTGATGCCCATGCGAACGAGCGACTGACCGGCCTGTGCGGGAAGTGCGCCGAACGGCGTCGCATCCACCGCACCCAATTGTGTCAAGCTGCCAGGTCCGACATTCACCGACAGCGAGGCAGGGCTCGTGGGCAAACATGCCAGCCCTTCGGCGATCATCGATGTGCCGAGCACCGTTTGCGCCAGGTAGCCGATGGCAGTCATCGTATTGCGCTGAACACTCAACAGGTCAGTGTCGAGCGGAATGCTTCCCGCATACACGATCTGACGATCCATGCGAAATCCCTCCCCGTATGTATTCGAATGCCGGAAATCGGCGAATTACGCCTGGATCTGCACCCAGGCCGAGTAGCCGGCCGGCATCACCGCCGCAACGCAAGCATAGATCTCGGTATCGGATACCGGCGCTATCACCAGGGCAAGGCTGCCGTAGGCCGGCACACCGCCCGTGTGATAGCCGGCTAGTTGCGCGATGCCCGCCCCGAGCGGCCGTTGCACCCCGACCAAGCACTGGTAGGAAAGCTGCAGACTTCCGAGTGCCCCGCCCACACCGTATCCCACGCCACCCACCGCATAGCCGCCAGTGTCCGCCGGCCGCGCCGGCTCGAAGATATGCGGTTCGCGGCCGGTAAGCTGCAGCAACGCGGTATGCAGCGCCGCGCGTGTCGTCCGCGCCCGCAGCAGCTCGTTACTCAGCCGCTGTGTGTACGCAGTGTCCGCTTCGCTCCCTCGGCGCGGCAGCCCGGCCCCGAAAAAGTCGGCACCGATCATGTCGATGAACGAGCCACTCGCCGTCAGTAATCGGCTCTGGTCCCGGACAAAAGCGATCAGGTCATAGATGCGTGACCAGGCCGTGCCGAACCCGGCGAGAACGGCGCTCCCAACAGGCGCGCTGTCGCCGAACCAGCGAACCGGCAGCACGCCCCATAACCGGCCGACAAAATCTTCCACATCGCCGATCATTTAGCTCACACTGACGCTGGTGAGTACCAACACCCCGCTCGCCGAAGCCCGCACATCGGCTGTCGCACCGTTGATCGTCGCCGATGTCACGCTTACGACCGATGCATCGACTCCATGAGCAATCGCCTCCAGCTTCGAGACCGCAAGCGTTGCAGCTATCGGCAACGCCGAAACCCACTGTGTGATGGCAGCCTGAACACTGGCCAGCACCGCCGGCTTCGTCTGTGCATTCGACGTCGCCACAACCAACTGAATGGCCACCCCCTGCGGGCTCGGCGCCGTCACCGCGTATGTCGCACCGATCGGCCGAACCGCCTCCACCGCGGCACTCACCTCAGCCAGCAAGGCACTCGGCAAAAAGCCGGAGCCGTCGTCCACCACAACCCAGAAATGGCCAAGAAGCGGGTTACCCAACATGTCCTGGTTCTCAAGAACGACAAAGCGCAAACCCTGCCGTAGAGAACTCACCGCAAAGGCAATCGCCCCCTTGGTCGCGAGTGAACGGCTGTTGATGTAGATCTGAAAGCGAGCGCGCAACGCGATGTCGCTCTCCCGATCCAATCCGCTCAGGAAGGCAGCGCTGTTCACCACGCTATCGATCCCCGGCAACGCCGACGAGAGCACGCTGATAGCCCCAGGCTGCACATCGCCGGCGCTGCCGGGCAACGTCGCTTGCGCAGGCACCGTTATACTGGCGCTCAGCGGTGGAACCGTATAACCCTGGCCGTTCCACGCTGGGTCCGTAGCGTCCTGCACCACGGCAAAGCTTTGTGTGCCGTCCGCCGTTGTCACCGTCGTTCCAACCGGCACCGTAGCCGCAATACCGGCCGTGTAGCGCGAGAACGTAAGAGCCCCGACGCTGGCCGATCCGGAAAGCCGAGCCAAGCCGAAATCCGCCATCCAGCTATCCAGATCACCGCCATTGCTGGTCGCGGCGCGCGTCATCGACAGCACCTGCAAAACCAGCCATTGCAGCCACAATGCGGCCGCAGCGCAAGCTTCCAGCAAAGCCCGCAGCACACTGCCGACCGACAGATCGACAAGCTGGGCGGCGCCACCCTGCACACCAGCGGCCATGCTTTCCACGAGCGTCGAGAACTTCTGCACGGGCAAGTTCACGTCAGCCTCCTAGGTTGAACGACAGAAGCTGAGTTTCGCCATTCGTCGCGTCGATGTAGCGGATCTGCACATACACATATCCGTCCGGGCCCGCCCGCACGTCGATCACCGGCTCGGGCTGGCGCGCAACACAGGCCTCCTCGAATATCTGGCTTCTGATAGCCGATCGGACGGAGGCGGCGTCGCAAGGCTTTCCAATAAAGCGGGCCAGCCCAGCGCCATAATCTGGGTGCCACACGTAATCGCCTGGATTGGTCAGCAGCCGACGCAGAACGCGTTGCTGACCCAGCATCGTCCCAGTCGCCAGAGCAATATCACCCGTATTACCGGACCCGATATCCTCGTTCCACAGAAGGGCTGCGTCGGCCATGCGATCTCCTCAGTCCATTGGAACAGGTCCGGCCGCCGCAGGTGGATGAACGTGGGCATTGTAATGGGCCCGCAAGGCACTCAACGCCCCTTGCCGATCGACAACCTCGCCGCTCACGTGCAGGTCGCCGGTATGCGACCATCGGGTACCCGAACTCTCGATCGACCCATCATTCTGCAGCTTAAGAAAGCTGCCGGATTGATGAACCAGCCAGAACGCACCAACTGGCGCCTGCGGCGGCGCGGTGCTGCTCGACCACAGCCGCCCCAGAACGATGCCCTGCTCGGCATCGCCCTCCTGCCAGATGACGATCACCTGATCACCGGGCGAAGGCGGGCAGGCGAGCCCCCAACCAGCCCCGATCCATGCAGAGGCCACCGGCAGCCAGCCGGACAGCACACCTTCGGGCTGCACCGTCACCCGAACTGTCAGCGTCGCCGGATCCACTGAGGTCACCACAGCCAGGCGCGGCTGCGCCCAACCCTGATCCATCTGTGCAGCCTGGGATTTAAGGTGGTTTAAAAAACCGTCCATGGCGGCAACCTTGCTTCCAAAGTCTGTTCAAACCCCCGCTCCGACGAAATCCGGCGCTCGACACCGGTAATCAGCCAAACGCCGTCGAAATCCGTGTTCGTCTCGGCCAGCTCGAGTATCCCGCGCGGTCGCGTCGTCAGATCGCCCGGCATGTCGATCGCCACACTGCGCTCGTGCTGCGCCATCTGGGACAGCAGCCGCGCCGCCAGCGCACGCGCATCCGTCGAAGATAGGTTAGGCTGCACAACGGAGTACTTCCGTGACGCTCCGCTGGTAGCAGCACTCTGCGCGCTCTCCAGGATGCGTCGCTGCCCTCGCCCGTCCCAACTCTTGACGGTTACGGTCAGGCCACTGCTCAACGGTGGAAGACGTTCAAGCCGGAGAGACAGGCAATCGCTCGGCGTCATCATAAGCACGTCGCCGGCCTGCTGGGCCGGCGCGTAATACAGCGCCTGCCCCTCCACCCACACATCGAAGCCGTCCTCTTCGGCCAGCCTTACCAGCAGATCCCACTCGGTCGTCGCCCGCGAGTGCTGATCAAGCGTCAGCCGCGAGTAGCTGTTCTGGTAATCGCGGCCAATCAGGCGCGGTGTCACGCTCACGAACGGTATCAGCCCATGCCGCGTCGCCAGCAGCGTCGCAACCGCGCTTGATGTCTGGTTTTCGAAGCTCTCCTGCGTGCGCGCTTCAATCAGTCGAGACGTCAGGTCGCGCCCATCGACATGCACCTCGTTCCGCCCAATGTCGAAATCGAGCCGGTCCACATCCCCGATGGTCAGGCTCCGAAACTCACCTCCCAAACCAATCTGCACCTCAACGGTCAGACTGGCTGCCGCCCACACATCGTAACCGGTTGCAGCAAGCGACGCCGACAAACGATACCTGTTGGCTGCCAGATGATTGTTGGAGGACACCTCAACATCGATGATGCCCCCGACAGGGGCGCCGTTGACGAGCACCACAACTTGCGGACTGCGTACGTCACGGCCCGCCATTCCAACCTCCGCGGGCAGCGCTCAATGGGGGAAGCCGCAAGGTCGTTAGACCGTCCAACCACGGATCGCTAATCTGGTTGAGATCCGCAATGCGGCTCCACTGCGTGGCGTCCAGAAGATATTGGGCAGCAACCTCGAACAGCGTGCCACCTGCAACCGTCACGCTCTGCATCACGCCACTGCCTCCGCCAGATTGGCGAAAGCCCGGCCCACAAAGCCGCGCGCGGCGGTCACGGCCGCGAGTTGACCTGCCGCGCTGACAATGTCGGGCAGATCCGCCGCATCGAGGCCTCCCTCCGCTGTTGCAATCTGCGCGCCGAAGGACGAGAGCAGCCCGCCCACTGCACTGAGTGGTGGCAGCGATGTCGCCACGCCCGGCGCCGGGATCAGCAGGCTTCCACTCGCCACCCCGGCCGAAGCGGCCGCAAGATCAGCAGCGATGCTGTCCTGTGCGTCCGGCACATACGGCACAGACCCTTGCGCCAGATCGCTCACAACCAGGCATTTGATCGCGTAGGTGATCCACCACGGGCTGCAGAACTCGAGCTCCAGCCTGCCGACAACCACATCATAGCAGAATGCATCCCAGGAGAGGACCAGCACGCCGCCAGCCACGCGCATGGCGTCCAGCAAGCGGGCACGCGCACTCGCCTCGGCACCCGAAATCACGCCCGACCACGTCAGCGCCGCATCGTCGCGGCCCATCGCGTCGATCACACGCCCGCCGCCCAGCAGACGATGCACCGCACAGCGCTGCTCACCCCCGAAGCGAATGCTCGACGGCACTTCGAAGCTTTCCAGCGTCACGGCACCCAATGTCAGCTGCGTCATCATCCCCCCACAGTCGCACCCGGCAGCAATCTTCCCCGGCGCGGGTCGAACCCGGTTGGCCCCGCCGATGCGCGGCCCGCCTGCTGCGAAAGGAACCGCGATATCCATCGCCCAACGAGCTGCCCGTCGAGGAACACGTCACCCTCCGTCGGGCCAGCCGCAGCCGCCGGCGTCATCGGCGCAGCTGGCGGCGCCGGCGCTGCTGAACGCTCGGCCCCGCCTGCTGGCGCCGGGGCCACCGGCGATCCAGCCGCCACCGGCGCCGCGCCGGTCTCCGCAGGCGCCGCCTGGCTCGGTGCAGCCTGTGTGAACGTTGGTAGCCGCCCCTCCCGGCTCGGGCCCGCTACGGGGGCACCGCCGCCCGCCAGCGCCGTCCAGGCCGCCGCCTGCAAGCGCGCCGCACTGCCAGGTCCCCAACCAGGCCCAGCCGCCGCGGCCGGCGCGCTCGCCGATGCCGCCACGCTGCCCGGCACCGCCCGCGGTGCCTCGGCAGTGCGCGATGGCACGGCGCCACCCGCGTCAATTGCCGGTGCCGCGACCGGCCTACCGATTTGCACCGGCAAAGCCGCGTAGATCACCGGTGCCGAAGGCGCCGCGACCTCACCGGCCGGCGCCGGGTCACTCACCCGCGGCCGCCCCGCGGGCTCGTGCTCACTCCGCCGCTCCACCACCGCCGGCGCCGCAGCCGTCGGCGGCATCACAGCCGGTTGCCGGACCAGCGGAGGGCGAGCATCATCCCGCGCCTCGGCCGGCACCGCGGCCGTCGCCACCCTGGCCACAGGCGAAAGGCTGCCCACCGCCATACGCTCCCGCCCGGCCTGTCTGTCCGCTACCGGCTCCACAACGGGCTGCACGGCCGGCTGCACATCCTGCTTGCCGTCCCGCCGCACGGCAGGCTTACCAGCCGGCGCCGCCATGCCCGATGCAGCCCTTAACGCCGCCATGGAAATGCCGCCGGATTTCAGCACATCCTGCAACAGCATCATTTCGCGCCGGGCCTGTGCGATCCCCTGCGAGACGCCATCGCTCAACGCCAAAGTCACGCCAATCTCGAACGCCTCGCTCACCGCAGCACCTCCGCCAACCGGTCCCGCAACCGCGCCACCACGTCGCCTGCACGCGAACGGACCACACCGGCCAGCGGAGCGCTGGGCGCCAGCCCCGCGCTGCCCGTCTCCGCCCGCCACACGTCGGCGCTCCGGCTCACGACGCTCACCCGCCCCTCGCCCCCGCGCACCATCAGATCCGTCGTAAGACCACCTGCCGAAAGCCCCGCGTGCAACGCCTCCGCCAGCAGCTCGCCCACATCAAGCAGCGCGTCATTCAGCCCTTCTTCCACCGCTGCGCCTCCCAGTCGTAATCGAGGCCATCCAGACGGCCCAGCGCCACGACCCACGCCAGCCGCTCGTCAACAGGCAAGCTGAACGCTACGTCAAACGGCACCCCGTTCCGAACCAGGTACAGGCAATCGACAAGATCGGGGTGCCCACTCAGTTTCCCTGCTCGGCACTCCTCAACACCGGTTCGGTCGAAGTGCTCAGCGCCGCGGCAACCGCGGCAATCCCACTATCACCCAGCCGCCCAACCAGCGCCTCAACCTGCCCCTCGGTCACCGGCGGCGGCACGGGCACCGTGTCAATGGCCACAACGCAGGCCGCCAACATCGCCATCCCAAGATAGGCATTGTTCTGCGACAGCACCGGCCCGATCGCCTTGAACAGCCGCAACCTGTCCAGTGCCGTCAGCTTCTTCAAAACGAGCTCATGTCCATCCGCATCGTGCACGATGAACGTGCTCGCCGCCGCAGCAATGATCTGCCCACTCGGCGTCACCATCACATACGCTGCCGCTGCGTCGCAAAGAACTCCAGCTTCTGCTTGACAGTCGAGTCACCTTTCCAGGTTCCGGCATTCACCAGCTTGAACACCACCGCACTGTATTGGTAGGTGGACGTCGAACCATCCACTTCAGTCACGTATTGGTAGATCGCGCCCGCCGGCAACGATCCCTGGCTCAGAAACGCCTGCTCGGAAGCCGCGATAAAATCATCCACCGCGCTGGTCCCGCGCTCGATCTCGAAGCTGCCCTCCCAGCCTTTCGGCAACTCGGCACCCATCGGCACGCCATCCAGCCGGTCAAGCCGGACAGACTGCGTCATCTGCCGGCTCTCGAACCCGGTCACGTAGGTCAGGTCCACACGTCCCTGGGGCCCCATCAGCACCAGCTGGCAATCTCGTCCAATCGAAAACGCGTTAATCGGCATGCTCTGCTCCCCAGGCTACGGCGAAATCCAAGAACGACGCGTGCCCGCGCCTCGGCGCTGTCAGGCGATGCCGCCCGGCAGAACCTGCCGCTGAATAGCCACCGTCTGCCCGCCCTCGACATTGACGACGAACTTCTCGTTGATGCTCTGGAACTGCACCTGCGCATCGCTCTGCACGAAACCAAGGGCGATGCGGCTCGGCGGATTGTTGCTGGCGTCGCAGATCACCGTAAACGGCGCCGACCCGTCCACGCTGCCCAAAATTCCCTGCGCAAACAGCGCCTGCAGAAAACTCAGCTGCGTCGATCGCACCTGCCGGAACAGCCCGGCATCGATCACCTGCCCCACGAACTGCCCCATGCCCGCCGCCAGCGTCGCCGCCACGTAGTTGGTCAGGCGCGTGTAATTGTCGCCGCTGGTGGCCGGGTTGGAGGATGTGTTGTGCCCACACCGAACGCCCCAATAGGCGCCGCCCGGCTGCGGATTTGCGATCACGTCGATGCCGTTCGCAAACAGAACTGCCAGCTCGGCATCGCTGTAGGTCGCACTCTGCCGGCTGCCGGGCACACCCGTCCGCTGCGTCCCGATCACGCTGTACAGCGGCTTGTTCAAGCTGGACTGCTCGGGCGAAAGATTGGCCAGGCGACCGGCCACGAAGCCTTGCGGCGAGACCAGGCGCGTGACGCCATTCGTCTGATCATTCCAGAAAACCCAATCACCAAACATCAGCTTGGCCGCGAAAGCATCCAGGCCCGCCTGCTGCTTCAACGTTACCGCCGGGCCGATGCTCTGCCCCAGCGGCCCGGTCAGGATCATATACACGCCTTCCGACAGGCCGAAGGCCGCCTGCGTCGTCCACTGCGTCGCATCATCCACGTCAGCCAGAACGCCAATGGCACAGCCCTGCGAACGGAGGGCATACATGCCGGTGCGCGGCACGCTGTCCTGCCCCACCACCATCGCCGCAGTCACACCGGCCGCGCCGTCGCTCCCTCCGGCCAGCACCTGCGGCCCGA
The DNA here is from genome assembly GCA_963751795.1 of uncultured Alphaproteobacteria bacterium. Lineage (GTDB taxonomy): Bacteria > Pseudomonadota > Alphaproteobacteria > Acetobacterales > Acetobacteraceae > BOG-908. The sequence continues at coordinate 514,018 of CAVVVI010000002.1, read as the reverse complement.
ACGCCACCGGCGCACTCGCTACAGCCGTACCCAGCGAGGCCACCAGGATCTGCGATGGTCCGCGCAACGGTCCGTTGCCGGTGTTCACCGCGCTCACCAGTGTCTGCCAGAAGGCGGCAGGATTCGCCCCCGACAGGTTGCGGTAGATCTCGGGAACCTGCCCCGGCATCGCCACCGTCAACTGCCACTGCCCGGGCACTGCGCCCGCCGCCAGGGTGACGCTCACCGTGTTGCCGAGAGATCCCGAATAGCGCGCGCTCACCAGCACGGCGTAACTTCCACCCGCCGCGGCCACCGCGAAGCTGGCGGCGCTATCCGTCCCGTCGCTGACGCGCACGCACCGGAAATCCGAGGCGCCCTGCTGCACGGCTGTGGCCACCGACGTGCCCATGTCGTATTTGCGTGCCATCACAGGCCCGAATGCCGCAGAATAATCCGCCATCGTGCTGACGGCCACAGGCTGGTTCACTGGACCCCATGCCGCCGATCCCACCACGCCGAGAACGTTCGTCGGCACACCGTTCAGCACCAGGTTCTGCGGCGCCACTACCTGGACATACAGATCCGGAACCACCAGCGACGTGGTATTCAACGACCCCTGCTGAAAAATGTTCATGCTTCAGGTCTCCTCCCGCTTGTCGTTCGCGGCCAGAGGGACCGCAACCTGAACCACATCACCCACATGCGCACCGGCCATGATCTCGCGCATATCGCGCTTGGCCACGATCAGGTCACCCAGCGCATAGGGCCCGAAGGGCCGCACAACCAGCAGCACACGCGTCATGCACACCTCCCTCATCCGTAATGATCGGCGTCCGACAAATGCACGTCGCCGAACAGCATGCTCGGTGCCACCGTCTGCACACTCGTCGCATACTCGACGTCATAGAGCAGGTCGCGCCGATACAGCTGCGCGCTCTGCGCGTCGTCCACGCTGGTCGTAGAGCGATACCGGATCCGTCCGGCCGTCCCATCCGCAAGGGTCAGGAAAGCGTTTGTCGCCATCGCCTGGCCAATCCGGCTGCACACCAAATCGCGTGTCGCCGGATCCGGGCACCACGCGCTCACGCGAAAACCCTGCTCCTGGCGGGCCCACTCGGTCAGCACGCCCCCATCCGCCACCGTCCGCGCTACGATGGATCGTGCACCAGGCACGCTGATGGTCACGCCCGAAAGCCAGCAGGCCCGCTGCGAACGCACGCTCTCGGCCATCATCGCGGCAATCAATGCGGGCGTGTCGTTGGCCTGCCCCCGCCGCATAAAAGGCTGCCCGTCGACGAGGAGCCCAACGACCTGGCCGACGCCACCCACCCCGTCGAAACGCACGGCATTGCCCGACACCGTGGCACGCATGGTCGCTTGTCCCGGAACCGTGTGCGTCACTGGTCCCCACCGGGTCGTGTTGCGGGTAGCGCCGGGCACCGCGAAAACACTGACGTTGACTATCCCCGCCGCCAGGTCCCGATCGAGCCCGCCCGTAACCGGCCACCCTCGATAAACCCGCACCGGCTGCCCGGTCACGCTCAACGCTCCCACGTCGGCGGAATACAGCGCGGCCATGACGGCGCTCACGAGCGCCGCCTCGACGTCGGATAGATCGGCCAAACGTCAAACCCTCCACGGTGTGCTACGCCCGCGCAGCGCCTCACGCGCCAGTCTGTCGAACCAGCAAGCGCCAGCCGAGCACGTTCTGCTCCGCACTGCCCACGAGATAGGCCCCGCCGAGATCGTCCGTGATCAAGTCATCAACTTGCGGCGCCACCGGCAACGCCGGCAACGAGACCATCCAGCCGCCAAGCCGACTATGGCCAGCCTTTCCCGTATCGCCCGCATCACCCACCGCCTTGAAGCGCGCAGGCCAGCCAGCGAGCAGCGCCTCGGCCGAGGTGGCAAAGATCCCGCTATAACCGGTCTGCTGTGCGGCCATCGGCCGCACCACGCTCACCCGCCGGTTCGTCAGCACGCATTGCACCGGGGCTCCCGGCAACTGGCTGCCGATGAAAAACGTCATCTGCCCGCCAACCAGAATGTCGCCCGGTACGGTGTAGCTGCTGTCGAACACACCATGCCAAATCGCCGGATCGCCACTTGAACCCGCCGCCACGAACGTCGCGTTCAGGTCCAGAATGCGGTGATGCACGTCCAGCGGATCACCGACTGCCGTCGGGCGAAACACCTTGAACAACCGCCCCGTCTTGCGAGCGGCTACACCCATGCCCTTGGCCACACGATCCCGCAGCCTTTCGGCATCCATCAAACCATCCAACTCACGCCAGCACGCCCCAGCGCATCTCCGGGCGTCACCCCGAAAAACCCGCAAAGTCGCCGGCACCAGCCGTCGAACAACTGCGAGCGATGCGCCACCTCGTCGCGGTTATGCCGCCAGCTCGCCGCGGCGTCGGTGTCCAGGTTCGCGCTCGATCCCGGCACCGCCGCCTCGAGCTGGCCCAATGTCGAAAGATAGCCGGCCACCACCGCGATCTCCGCCGCCGACAGATTGTTCATCCGGTATTCCAGCAACCCGTAGGCAGTGTAAAATCTCCAGCCGTTGTTGCCGGCCGGCGAAGCGCCATATGCAGGGTAGCCACAGAACCGTCGCACATCGGTCTTCTGCTGATCGGTCAGCATCCATCCCCTCCGCCCCGGCACAAGGCCGGCCAGGTCAGCACCGCAACAGCCCGGCCGCCGGCGTCAGCCCATGTGCTCGATCATCACCGCACGCTTGAAATTCGCGTTGGTCGACGTCGGCACCGTCAGGCTGTTCGTCGTAGTGTCCGTCGGCGCACAAAAACCGCCGATCCAATACCAGGACTGCGCGATGATCTGCTGCAACCGGTCGATCGGCTCGCGTGTCACCATGCACACGCCGTCCACCAGCGACACGATGGCGTCTTTTGGCGCCACGTCGTCGGCGGCCATACCGGCGAAATCACCCTCGATTAGCGCACCCTGCCCGCAAACGATCGGCCGGCGAACGATGCCGCCCGCAATCGTCGGATGCGGCTGCAGGAACGATTCGGTCGTCAGCACGAACCGCAGCCCCAGGAACTCGTTCACGACGCCCTGGCCCGGCCGGAAGATCTCGTTGGCCGACGTCGAGCCGATGAACAGGCGCTGGAAATCCTGGTCGGCAAACAATTGCCGCGCACTGATGGGGTCGAGGTAGCAGTTATACGCCCCGTCAATGTCCGGCACGGCATTCACCCGCAGCCCCGCCACGGCATCGAGGATGTTGGTCATCGACAGGGTGTCACCAACCGTCAGCAGCCCGGTATTGGTCCGTGCGCCCGGCCGCAAGATCAACGCACCCGTGGCGGCCTGCACAGTGCTGCCCAACGTGCCGTCAGCAACACTCACATTGCCCGACAGGGTCAACGTCCCACTCTGCCCACCCGGCGTCGTCGTCATGTTGGTCGCGTCCGGCCCAACGCCCACCAGCGTATACACATTGGCGCCGATCGTCACCGAAAGCGGGTTGCCCGAACTGACGCTCTGCTGCAGCCCGTTCACGAAGGCGGTCTGGAAGCCGCGAATGTCGTCCACCGCCACTTGCGGTCCGGCGCTCGCCAATGTCAGCCGCACCCGGGTGTTACCGCTGAAATACGCCGCAAACAGCGCGTTGCGCGCCAAATCGTCCAGGCTGCGCGCTGCCTGCTCGCCATTCACATAGGCGTTCTGCAAGAACTGGCTGGCAATCGCCACGCGACTGGTGACCATGTTCAGATCCATCGTCGCCGCATAGTGGTTCAGCGTAAGCGTGAACTGCTCCACGTTCCACGTACCCGGCGTCAGCCCGTTATCGAGATTCGTGTTGGCCGAGGCGGCAATCGGCAGCGTCACCGCAGGGCGCAGCCCGGCGCGGGTCTTGGTCAGCGTCTCGCCGATGCCCACGGAGAAATCCTCCCGGTCGGCGCAGGCCCGATAGCCGATCCGCGAGCGCATCGCCTGCTGAAACTCGCGCTCCAGAAAACCCTGCTGGATGATCGGCTGCAGCGCGGCCGGAAAGTTGGAAATGCCCATGCGTATCCCCAAAGAAAAAGGGGGCCATGCCCCCTGTGTTACGTCAGAAAATCGTGCCTCAAGCCTGCCTCATCGCCGCCGCAGCAAATCCGCCCGCGCAGCACGCCATTCCTCAAGGCTCATGTCCGTCGCCAGCCGCCGGCGCACCGGCGCCGCCACCGGTGCCGCACCAGCACTGCTCGAATGGCTCGCGCCGAACAGCCAAGGCTTATCGCGCCGCAGCTTGCCGATCACCTCGCTGGCAGCCACCGGTGCCGCATCCCTGGCCGGTGACCACGTCTCGCCGTCCAGCAGCCGCAACCCATCGATATCGACGATACCGGCCCGCACGGCCTCGGCCCGCAGTTCGGCTTGCCGCAGCTGCACCGCCGAGCGCGTCTCAGCCTCGTGCAATTGCCGCTCCAGCGTCTCGGCGTGCAGCTTCAACGCCCGGAACGCTCCGTCGTCGGCGCCATCGCCCGATTCGGCTTCGCTCATCCTACCTCCTTAGCCCTGCTTGCTCGGCTTCGATGCGCGCCAGTTCGGCAGCCACATCCTCGATATCGTAATCGGCGGAAAGCACCCGCATCGCCGTCTCGCGAGACATCTGGCCGGCAGCCACCAGCGCAATCAACGTCTCGGCCGTTCGCTGCGCGTCCAGCGCATCATCGGGATACCAATCCGGCCAGCGCAGGCTGATCGGTGCCGTCACCGGCAATGGCGGCAGCACGCGGCCCTCCACCCGCAACGCATAAACCTGGCTGGCGGCCAGGATCATGCGCGCCAGCGCCACCAACGCACCCTCGCCGTAACTCACGCGCAGATTGTCGGCGAGCCACAGCAAACCCTGGTTCATCAGCTGCAATGCCCGGCCGCTCGCCGGTGCCGTCAGCCGGTTGGCCTCCGCACGATTACCGTGCAAACATTCCAGCGCCAGATCCCGCAAAATGCGCACATAGTCGATCACGGCCTGGCTCGCCGTGCCGCCAATCTCGAGCAGCTTGGCATCACCCTTCTCGCTCACCACCAGCGCATTGGCGGCGCCCCGCACCATGGTGCCATCCATTCCCGCGGGCTCGCGGATCAGCAAGGTCGGGTCGCTGCTATATTTCAACCCCCGCCCCGCCTGGCTCAGCTGGTAATCGATCTCGATCCCGGTATCGACCGCACTGCGGAACGTACACGCACCATCCACCCCGCTTCCGCCAGGCAAGTTCTTGATCCAGACCACCGGCACAAAACCGAGCCCATGCCGCACCGTCCGCGCATCATCCGGCACTGGCGGCCCGGCCGAGCCCACCAGCTGCGGCTCATACCAACGCTCGAACTGATCGTCCCAAACCCGCCTAAACCAATAGGCCGCGCCGATATCGGGCACGGTAAATCCCTGTGCGGCCAGATCGGCACCGCTCACCTTGTAGCGCTCGGTCACGCGGCTCAGCATATCCGGCGCATCCGCCGCCCATTCCGGCCACAGGTAAGGCGTCTCCATCACATCGACGAAGATCCGCCCGCGCAGCACCCGCAACAGCAGCGCCACCGAGCCGATCGCACCCCGTAGCCCCGCTTCCACCATCACCGCGTTCAGCCGAACATCGCGCACCACCGATGCCAGCACCTCACGCACCAGCGGATCGGGCAATTCGAAAGCCGGAAAATGGCCCTCGCTGAACAACAGCGCCACACTGTCCTCGACAACCAGCCGCACCAACCCGTACCGCACCGATGGGCGCCGCAACCGCAACGGAATATACTCACCCGCCGCGGAACGCTCCTCGTGAAACTCATACGGCAGCGCGTCGTAAAAACTGCCGTCCAGCAGCTTCTGCATCAAATTGAGCTGCCGCGTCCGCTCGGAATAATCCCCGTCGGCCGGCATCAGATCGCAAATCGTGCGGTACACTCCCAACCTCCTCGACTATGCCTAACGCGACAGGAATGACGTGCTGGCAAACCGCGCCGGCCCGCCGATGCCCAGCAGCATCGCGAACGCCCGCGCCAGCGCGTCCACCTGGTCATCCTTGCGGCCGTTGGGAAAACTCGCCAGCTCATCCAGGAACACCGCATTCCAAGCTGCCCGGCGCATCGCCACGGTCCCGTTGCCGATCTGTGCGGCAATCGGCGAAGCCCGCAACGTCTTCGATCCGGTCTCCGGTGTGGCAATCACACGAAAACCGGCCAGCGTCTGCGTCAGGAACATCACCTGGCTCTTGCCCGCCTGCCCCGGATCCTGCGGCAAGCCGACCGTCACCGCCGTCCCGTCGGAAGCAGCCACCGCACGAATGCGCGTTGCCACGTCGCCCGATGCCGCCCGAAACCGTACAACGTCGTCGATAAACACCGCATTGGTCGGGTCGCGCACCAACCGCACGCCAACCGTCCAGTCCGGATCGCCCGAGCTGTCGGAAGATCCGGCAAGATCCCAAGCCCGCACCGCCACACCCTCGGGCACACCATCCACGCTGCGCATGCCGCGCACGTCGAAAACCTGCCCGCCTTCCCGCAGCGGCGCCTGCTGGAACAGGGCGGCGAACTGCCGCTCGCCCAGCATCGCCCGCTTGGCCTCGATGGCCGCCCGGTCCTCCCATTCCGGCCACAGCGCCGCACCCGGGTCGCGCCCCATCTGGTCGAAAGGCTCGGCCAAGGCGGGCAGCCGGATTGTCGCCCACCCGCCCTGCTGCATCAGCCGCCCGGCCAGGTCGTCCACGTGCCAGCGCGTCATCACCAACACCATCCGCCCCTGCGGCTTCATCCGCGTCACCAGTTCGGAACGGAACCAATCCCACAGATGCTCACGCGCCGAAAAACTCTCCGCATCCGCAAAGCTGCGCACCGGATCGTCGATCACCGCCAGATCGGCGCGGCGCCCCGTCACCGCGCCATGCACGCCGATGCCGAAAAATTCGCCGCCCCGGTCCGTCACGAAACGCCCCGCCGCCCGCGCATCGGTGCGCAGCTGCAGCCCAAGCCGGCCGCAATGCTCGTCGAGCAACCCCCGCACGCTCCGCCCGAAATGCTCGGCCAGCCGCGCCGTATGGCACGCCATGATCACCGAGCTCTGCGGCTGGCGCGCAATCCACCACGCCGGGAAGAAGCGGCTCGCATAAGTGCTCTTCGCCGAACCGGGCGGCAGCAGCAGCATCAACCGCCGCGTCTTGCCGCGCTCCACTTCCTCGAGTGCCCGGATCACCCGCAGATGGTGTCGCGCCGGCAACTGGCCGGAGGGCACCAGCGCCACGTTGCACCAGCCTTCAAGAACTCTCCCGAATACCCCCCCGTATCCGGCGCTCTGTAGAGAGCGGCTGCGCACAGCTCATCCAGCTCGTCATCCCCCATCTTGCCGAACGAAGCCGCCCCCCGGCCGCCCGTCGGCTTGGCATGCACATACGGCGCGGCCGCCTTGGCCAGCGCCACCGCCTCATCAACCGCACCCGCCTGCCATCGCAACCGCATCGCCTGCAGCAACACGTCCAACGGAGAGGTAGCGTCCTCAGCCATGAGCCCTCCCAACCCGCATAAGACTTTCCACCTAGCTCAACGCGATGGCGAACCGGCCATGTCTGTGTGCACTAGAAGAGAATGAAACGCTGCAGCGAGCCGCTCGTCCGCTCAAACCGCCATCGTTAATGAAAATATACCTAAAGTTGGGCGTTCTGGGCAACCATAAAAACGCGCGCTCCGCAAAATAACTCCAATCGCCGACGCAGCGGTTAGACTGGCCCGGATCACGGCCAGCAATGCTACACAGGCGGCATGCACCGCACCCTCCCCGCGCTCCTCGTGCTGGCCGCCTGCACCGGCCTGGCGGAAACCCGAACCTATGCCGGCCCGCAGCGCCCCATCGCCGGCGCCTGCGACCCAGCCAGCCACGCCACCCTCACCCGCCGCGGCACCTCCATCGTGCTCGCACCCAACGACGGCACACTCACGCTGCAAGGCATGCTGGCCGGCAGCGAACTGTCGGCCAGCACAACCCTCACCGGCGCGGACAAGCACCCCTACCGCCTCACCTTCGCCGGGCAACTCGCCGGCACGCAGATCACCGGCACGCTCGTCACACCCCGATGCCGCTACGCACTCAACCTGGCGCTCACCGACGACTAGCCGCACGTCACCGCGCCGCGCCGGCCTCATCCCGCATCTGCAACGCACCCACCGCAGCCACAAGCATGGCAATCCCCTGGGCGTGCCAGCGCTGCACCGCCTTATGGTCAGCCCCCATCACACCCCCCAGCCGGCGCCAGGAAAACAGGTGCCGCTCCGTCACCGGACTGACCAGGCTGCGCGCGCCCACGATCCGGCGCAGCACCGTGCGGTCACGCGGGATCAGCACGATCCATCCCAAAGCCTCGTCCATACGGGTGATCCTCGAAGCGGAGGGCACCGGCGGCCGGATCGGCCCCTCCGCATCCCCCGCCGCCTCGCAAACCTCCTGCATCACGTCGAGGTGGCTCACCTTCAGCCGCGTCGAATAGCCGCTGCTCGGCAGCGCCAGCAGCGTCGCCCCCGCCTCCTCCAGCCGCGCGATGATGAACGCCGCGTCCACCGGCCGCGACCGCCCCGCCGGCGCTTCGTCCATCAGGCCCTCATGCGCCCAATCGTATATGTTCATGCTTTGTTCCTTAAAGAAAAACCGGATAGGGATAAGCCTCGCCCTCGAGCAAGGTCCCTGCCGTCAGCAAGCCCCAGGTCTCCGGATGCCCGGCCTGGCGGGCCGGCCTGTCCCGCGCCTCCTCGGCCGCTACCGGCACGCAGAGCCGCAGCCGCCGCGCACCGATCTTGCGGCCGCGCTCCAAAACCGTGTTCCGCCCCAGCCCCATCGCGAGCGCGATGGCGTCCCACGTCATGTTGGCCGTCCGCAAACCTCGCAGCCGATCATCCAGCTCCGGCGTCCAATGCACATGCGCCCGCACGCTCTTCCTCCCGTTCACTAACAGAACGTTAGGATCACTGACACAACTTTGTCAACGTCGTTATCTGGTTTTGTTAGCATCTCTAGCGTAAACCTACCGCATGCACGAAGACCCGCTCTCCGTCGGCGCCCGCATCCGCGCCCTCCGCCGCGCCCGCGGCCTTACCCAGGACGAACTCGCCACCGCCTGCGGCGTCAGCCGCAGCGCCGTCGCACAATGGGAAACCGATCGCGCCGGGCAGCTCAGCGGCAACATCACCCGCATCGCCGAAGCGCTGGACGCCTCGATCGAGCACCTGCTCCAAGGCAGCAGCCCCACCGAACCCGCCACCGGCGACGAGCTCGCCATGCTCCGCCTCTACCGCTCCTGCGACCCGGAAGACCGCACCTTCATCCTGCGCACCGCCCACAAACTGGCCCGCCACCGCTAGGCTGGCGGATCCCCCAGCATGCCCGTCACCAGCCGCGCCGCCCCTGTGCTGCGCCCCACCGCGCAGCGCGCCGCCACTATTATAGAGGCCACCGTCTCCACACAGGCCGCGAACACCTCATTGACCACCACGTGGTCAAACTCCGACCAGTGCACCATCTCGTCGCGCGCCGCCGCCATCCGCCGCGCCACCTCGGCCGGCGCATCGCTGCCCCGTCCCCGCAGCCGCGCCTCCAGCGCAGCCAATGACGGCGGCAGCACGAACACCCCCACCGCATCGCCCGGCAACGCCGCCCGCAACTGCCGCCATCCCTGCCAGTCGATGTCGAGCAGAACATCGCGCCCGGCCTCGAGGTGGCCCTGCACCGCCGCCAGCGGCGTCCCATATCCGCGCCCGAAAACGATGGCATGCTCCAGCAGCGCGCCCGAAGCGGCCATTGCGGCGAAACGATCCATGGTGATGAAGCTGTAGTCTCGCCCCTCCACTTCCCCCGGCCGCGGCGCCCGGGTCGTCACGCTCACCGAAGCGCGCAGGCTCGGGTCACGCGCCAGCAACGCCCGCACGATCGAGCTCTTGCCGGCTCCGGAGGGCGCGGCGATCACCAGGCAAACCCCCCGCCGCGCGGCACCCGAAATGCTCACTTCGTCCATTTCAGCCCGACCCCTGCAGTCTGCCCCACACCGACCGAGGCAGCTACACCGCTTGCCCTTGCGCCGCGACACCGCCAATCGCAACCTCTGCGTGAATTCTGCAACGCCACTCAACCTCCTTTGCACAACCGGAAAAAAACATTGTCCAACAGTCATTTCGTGGTTGTTGCCGCGCCCCGTTTTTGATAGACGTGGCCCCAAGCCGGGCATTTTTAGTGCGGCGCAGCATCATCGACGACTGATCTTCAGGGTGGGGTAGGTTACTATGTCAACGACCGTATCAATTCCGGGCGGCAACTCTGCCGCACCCCTCATCTTCAAGATTACCGGCACCAGCGCCAGTAACTACGCAACCCAGTTCCAGAACCAGGTTCTCGGGGCCACGGGCCAGACGATCAACATCCTCTCCAACCCGGGCGTCGTACAGACCTCGGTTGGTTCGGTGCTGAACGAGATCTTCTCGAACAGCAGCACCACCAACTACGCGCTCGCCTATGGCGGTCAGCACACCCTGGTCGACGTCGGCGCGCCCACCACGGTCACCGGATCGACGGCAGGGGCCGACACGGTCCTGGCCACCGGCGTTGCCACCTACGATGCGGGCGGCAGCAACAACATCGTCACCTTCATCGACGGCACGAACACCTATAACGGCAGCACCGTTGCAGGCGCCACCGGTGACACCATCACCGGCGGCAATGGGTCCGACACCATCAACACCGGCGCTGGCTACAGCACAGTGTTCAGCGGGTCGGGCCACACCACCATCAACCTGAACGACACGGTCGCCTCCATCGGCGCGCCTCCGGGCGGCAACGTCTATCTCGGCGACGGCCATGCCATCGTGAACGCGAACGGCGTCTACGACGACGTCGTCACCGGCACGAACGGCCAGACGATCGACGGTGCCAACAACACCAACGCGAACTCCACGCTGAACGTCGTCATCGGCGACAACGCAACGTCCACCGGCGCGGCTGGCGACCTCATCTCGGGTGGCGCTGGCCACACTTACATCTTCGACAGCGTCGGCGGTAACACCGTCTTCGGCGGCAGCGGCCCGCTCACCTTCATCGGCCTGCACGGTGCCAGCACCACGTCAGTAGTGTCCGACACCCTCGTCGGCAGCACGGGCACCACCACCGGCTTCCTCGCCGGCGGCGACAACGTCGTGTTCGCCGACAGCGTGTCCACCAGCAGCGCCTTCTTCGTCGCCGGCGACGGCAACGAGACGCTGAACGCAGCCAACGCAACCGGCAACGTCGCTTTCTTCGGCTCCACGGTCGCCGGCTCCACCAGCACGTTCGTCGGCAGCACCACCGGTAACAACTACTTCCAGACCGGCGGCTCCGCTTCCGTGGGCGGCCCCACCATCGGCGGCGCCAACGAGGTCCTGGTCGGCGGCAAGGGTGTCAACGAGTTCGGTATCGCCGATGGCGGCCCCAACGCGCACATCACCATCTTCGATTTCGCTGCCGGCAACGACTCCGTCAACTTCCTCGGCGAGACGGCCGCCCAGGTCACCGCAGACCTCAACGCCGCCATGGTCGGCAACATCAACGGCACGCCGGACCTCACGGTCACGCTGTCCGATAAGACCACGGTCACCTTCGTCGGCATCAGCAGCCTCACCGGTCACATCGTCGGCCACACCGGCAGCTAACACCGCACACTCCAAAAAGGGGGCTAGCCGAAAGGCTAGCCCCCTTTTTCTTGCTCGCTCGCCCAGTCCGCAACAGCCCCGCTTCTACCGGCCCAAACGACGATATCGCGCAACGTTGGCCGCATGCTCATCAAGCGCGCGCGCAAACACATGCCCACCCGACCCGTCCGCCACGAAATACAGCGCGTCGGTAGCCGCAGGATGCGCCGCCGCCGCCAACGCAGCCGCACCCGGATTGCAGATCGGCCCCGCCGGCAGCCCTGGCCGTGCATAGGTGTTGTAAGGCCCCGCCGCGTCGAGCTCATCGCGCCGCAAGCCATGCCCCAGCTCGCCGATCCCGCCGCTGGCGCCGTACTCAACCGACGAATCCGCCTGCAAGCGCATACCCAAGCGCAGCCGGTTAACGAACACGCCAGCCACCAGCCCACGCTCGGCCGCCAAATGCGTCTCGCGCTCCACAAGACTCGCCAACACCAGCAGGTCGCGCGCTGATCGTAACGGCAAGCCTGGCGTGCGAGACGCCCATTGGCGCCCAACCAGATCCTGCATCGAAGCCCGGCCGCGCCTCAGCAACGCCTCTTCGCTGGCGCCTTGCTCAAACGCATAACTCTCCGGCAAAAAGCCGCCCTCATCGGGCACCACGATCGCGCCGCTCAGCCCCCCGGCATCGGCCAGGATCCGTCCCACGCGCGCCGCAGTCACACCCTCCGGCACCGTCACCAGGTGTTGCACCGGCCGGCCATGGCGCAGGATCAGCAGCACCGTCTGCACGCTGGCGCCAGCAGGAAACGAATACTCCGCAGCCCGCACAGCGCCCTGCCAGCGCGTCGCCAACTCAAACCCACGCAGAGCCCAGGCACTCCGCACCACGCCGGCCGCGTGCAATCGCTGCGCCACCGCAGCAAACGAGCCCCGGGGGACCGTCACATCGCTTGCCTGCACCGCCGGTCCCGCCGCCGTATAGGCCCGAAACCCACCATAGCCCACAGCTGCGCCACAGGCCACCAAAGCCACCCCGGCCAGCAACCCGGCCCGTACCCGCCTCATCTACAACCGGCCCACGGCAAAGCCGCCCGCCAGCCCGCGGCTCAGAGGCGCCGGAAAATCACGCTCGCGTTCGTGCCGCCAAACCCGAAGCTGTTCGACAGCACGCAATCGATTGTGCGCTCCTGCGTTGCCAAAGCCACCCGATCGATCACGCTCTCCTGGCTGGGATGCTCCAGGTTCAGCGTCGGCGGCGCCACCCCGTCGCGGATCGCCAGCAGCGAGAAGATCGATTCCACAGCACCGGCAGCACCCAACAGATGCCCCGTCGCCGATTTGGTGGACGACATCGCCAGCCCACGCGCGTCGTCGCCAAAGAAGCGCTCGACCGCCGCCAGCTCCAGATCGTCACCCATCGGCGTGGAGGTGCCGTGCGCGTTCACATACTGCACGTCGGAAGGTGCGATCCCGCCATTCTTGAACGCCGCCCGCATCGCGCGATACGCGCCCTCATGCCCGTCCGCCGGCGCCGTAATATGATGCGCATCGCCCGACAGCCCGTAGCCCACAACCTCGCCGTAGATCTTGGCCCCGCGCGCGCGCGCATGCTCGAGCTCCTCGAGCACCACAACGCCCGCGCCCTCGCCCATGACGAACCCGTCGCGATCGCGATCCCAAGGCCGCGAAGCCCGCTGCGGCTCGTCATTGAACGCCGTCGACAGCGCCCGGCTGGCCGCGAACCCGCCAATGCCCAGCTCGCACACCGCAGCCTCGGCACCGCCGGCCACCATCACATCGGCATCGCCCAGCTTGATCAGCCGCATGGCATCGCCGATCGCATGCACGCCCGTGGCGCACGCCGTCACCGCAGAATGGTTCGGTCCCTTGTAGCCGTATTTGATCGACAGATGCCCGGAAGCCAGGTTGATCAGCGCCGAAGGGATAAAGAACGGCGAGAGCCGCTTCACCTTGCCTTCGAGCACCATCTTGCTCGCCTCGAAGATGGTCTGCAGCCCGCCAATGCCCGAGCCGATCATCACCCCGGTCGCCTCGCGCCCCGGCTCGTCCTCCGGCAACCAGCCGGAATCCTCAACCGCCTCGGTCGCTGCCACCAGCGCCAGATGGATGAACCGATCCATCTTCTTCTGATCCTTTACCGGGATCCACTCGCTCAGCGTCAGCCCGCCATCCGCCCGCGTCCCGGTCGGCACCTGGCCTGCGATCTTGGCCGCCAGATCGGTCACGTCGAACGACTGGATAGCCCCGATCCCTGACTCGCCGGCAATGAGCCGCTTCCAGACATGCTCCACGCCGACACCCAGGGGCGACGCAATGCCCATGCCGGTCACAACCACACGGCGGTCAGCGTAGCTCATAGCCAGCGCCTTTGCCTCAGGCTGCCTTCTGCTTCTCGATGTAATCGATCGCATCCTTCACGGTGCTGATCTTCTCGGCGGCATCCTCAGGGATCTCGACGCCGAACGCCTCCTCGAACGCCATCACCAGCTCCACCGTATCCAGGCTGTCGGCACCCAAATCATCGATGAACGAAGCCTCGGGGGTTACCTTGCTTTCCTCAACGCCGAGGTGCTCGACTACGATCTTCTTAACCTTGTCGGCAATTTCACTCATCGTGTCTGACCTTTGTCTGCGTTAACTGTAGAAAGAAAGCCGCCATCGAGCCGCGGCGCACACCAAGCAGGCCGGGCATGCACCCCGCCACAGCTTCTGCGCGCTTAGCACGTCTCCCCTGGCCCCGCAAAGCCGCACAAGACCGTTCCAAGTCAGTCGCCTGGCGGTCCCGCGCGGCCGGCCCGTCGGCTCAGATCATCGCCATTCCGCCGTTCACATGCACGGTCGAACCAGTCACCCAACCGGCCTCGTCGGACGCCAGATAAACCACGGCGGCGGCCACATCCTCCGGCCGCCCCATGCGCCCCAGCGGTATCGCGTCGATCAGCCGCGTCCGCTGCGCGTCGGCCAGCCCATCCGTCATCGCCGTCTCCACAAAGCCCGGCGCCACCAGGTTCACCGTCACCCCCCGGCTTCCCACCTCCTGCGCCAGGGCCTTGCTCATCCCCGCCAGGCCGGCCTTCGCCGCCGCATAATTGGCCTGCCCCGGATTGCCGGTATGGCCCACCACGCTGGAAATCTGGATGATCCGCCCGGCCCGCCGCTTGAGCATGCCGCGCAGCACCGCCCGGCACAGCCGGAACGGCGCCCCCAGATCCACGTCGAGCACGCCGGCCCAATCCTCGTCCTTCATCCGCAGCGCCAGCATGTCGCGGGTAAAACCGGCATTGTTCACCAGTATGCCCAACGGACCCGCCGCCTGCTCAGCCGCGGCCACCAGCGCGTCGGCCGCGCCGGCCTCGCGCAGATCGGCCGCACACACATGCGCACGCTCGCCCAAAGTGGCAGCCAGCGCCTCCAGCGCCGCCACCCGCGTGCCCGACAGCACCACGGCCGCCCCCTGCTTATGCAACGCCCGCGCAATGGCGGCACCAATGCCGCCGGATGCGCCGGTAACCAGCGCCGTGCGGCCTGTCAGCTCGAACACCAGAGTGCTCCTTGTTACTGCTTCACCGAAAGCAACGTAGCGCCTGGTCGGAAACCCCGCCGCCGCCGCAAGGCAGCGCGCAAACGAGACGCTAAAGCACCTTGAGCAACGCCTCGATCTCGCCGGGAGTCCCTGCCGAAAGCGCCACCGCATCCGGCACGATGCGCTTGCTCAGCCCGGCCAGCACCTTGCCCGCGCCCAGCTCCACGAACCGCTCCACACCCATGGCGGTACACGCCAGCATGCTCTCCCGCCACCGCACCGTGCCGGTCACCTGCGCCACCAGCAAGCGCCGTATCTCGTCGGGATCGCTCACCTTGGCCGCCGTCACGTTGGCCACCAGCGGCACCGCCGGCGCCGTCAACGCCACCTCCGCCAGCGCCGCCTCCATCGCCTCGGCAGCCGGCGCCATCAGCGCGCAATGGAACGGTGCCGATACCGGCAACAGCATGGCGCGCTTCACCCCCTGCGCCCGCGCCAGCTCGATCGCCCGCCCCACCGCCTCCTGGTGGCCGGAGATAACCACCTGCCCGCCCCCGTTATCGTTGGCCACCTGCACCACCTGCCGCACTTCCGCGGTGGCGCCGTCCGGGCGCCACGGCTCGGCCTCGCGGCACAAGGCGGCCGCCTGGCCCATCTCCACGCCCAGCAACGCCGCCATCGCACCAATCCCCGGTGCCGCCGCCGCCTGCATCGCCTGCCCGCGCAACCGCAGCAGGCGCGCCACATCGCCCAGCGACACCGCCCCGCTCGCCGCCAGCGCGCTGTATTCCCCCAGCGAGTGGCCCGCCACCAGCGCCGCCCGCTCGCTCACTTGCACGCCGCCCTCGGCCGCCAGCACGCGCACCACGGCCACGCTCAGCGCCATCAGCGCCGGCTGCGCATTCTCCGTCAGCGTCAGCGCCTCGGCCGGCCCCTCGAACATCAGCTTGGAGAGCTTCTGCCCCAGCACGTCATCCACCTCGCCGAACACCTCGCGCGCCGCCGCGAACGCCGCCGCCAGGTCGCGCCCCATGCCGACCGATTGGCTGCCCTGGCCAGGAAAGATAAAAGCAGTGACAGACATCAACGCCCCACCCACAAACCTGCCGGGCGTATCGCCCCCGACCCCAACCCTGTCAAATGCCACCGCCCGTCCAGGAGCAAGCCGATGTCCTCCATGATCGAGAGCCTCATCGGCAGCGGCCTCACCCGCCCGGACGACAAACGCCTGGTGCCGACCCGGCGCCCCCTCCCCACCCGCCCGCGCGACCTGTTCGAAATCCTGGTGGCCCTCGGTGACCAGGCCACGCTCACCAGCCTCTACCAGGCCACCGACCTCCGCGCCGCCGAGCCCCGTGCCCTCACCTTCATCACCCTCAACCGCTGGCCCACCGCCGCCGAGCTCGAATCCCTGCCGATCCCGTACAAGGCCCAACCACACCTTCAAGCCCTGCTCACCGGCGCCGAATCCCGCGCCAGCCTGCTCCGCCGCATCTGCGACGCCTATCCGGAGCGCCAACGCCTCTGCTTCGTCCGCATCCCAAACTGCGCCGGCGCCCACTTCCTCGCTATGGCCAGCGCCATGCACCCGGTCGTCCCCGATCACCTGACCGCCTGGATCCCGCGCGACCACAACCGCTTCATCCCGGCGCTCGGCAGCCTCCTCGGCCGCTTCACCCTCACCAAAACCATCATGATGGTCCAACCCTCGCTGGCACCGTTCGTCCAGGCCGCAGCCCCCGATGCGCCACCGGGCGGGGCAGCACCAACGGGCCCGTTCGCCGCATCCGGCCTGCAATGCACGCCGAACCCACCGGCCCGCCGCGCCGGCGACCGCCTGTTCACCATCCTGCGCGAGCCGGCCAGCCTCGTCCTCAGCAGCGTCAACGCCACACTCGACGCGCTCATGCAGCCCGCATCGCAGGATAGCCCGGCGATCGCCGCCTGGCGCGCCCGCCTGCCCGCCCCCGCCGGCGCCGACCAGGCCGGCCGCCAGCGTATCGCGCTCGAAATCCTCCGCGCCTCGCCACTGCGCAACCCGATCTGCCACGCTCTGGCCGACGGCACCGCCCGCGGCGCCATCCAGGCCGCCAGGCTGCAGGACATCGAACTGGCCGATCTCTCCCGCTACCCGAACTGGACCAAATACACCTGGGACGTGGAGGCCGAGCCGCCCGCCAACGTATCGGTCCCGCACCTCAAGCTCGAAACCCTGCCCGCCGCCGACCGCGCCCACTTCGACAGCATGATCGCCGAGGACGTCGCCTTCTACACCCCGGTCCGCGCCGCCCTCGACAGCCTGCCGGAACTGAAACCCTCCGTCAGAGGACGCGACCTCTAGCAAGCGGGCGCAGCCGCCCCGCAAAACAAGCTGTTGCCCGCCCGCCCCCGCCCGCCTATACGGGCCTCCCCTGCCACAGCGCGGCAACGCTGCGGCTATGCCCATCTCCGGGCCACCAGCCATAGGGACCAATCATGCCACTCTATGAAACCGTGCTCATCGCGCGGAACGACGTCACGCAGCAGCAGGTCGAAACAGTCGCCGACACCATCGCCGCCCAGCTCGAAGCTGAAGGCGGTGCGGTCCAGAAGCGCGAATACTGGGGCCTGCGCTCCCTCTCCTACCGCATCAAGAAGAACCGCAAGGGCCACTACATGCTGCTGGGCCTCAACGCTCCGCCGGCATCGGTCAAGGAAATCGAGCGCCAGCTCGGCCTGAACGAAGACATCCTGCGTTTCATGACGATCCGCGTCGACGAAATTGACGAGAATCCCTCAGCCATCCTTGCGCGCAAATCCGACGACCGCGAGCGCAGCTTCCGCGGTCCCAAGCCCGCCGGCCGCTTCGAATCCGGCCGCAAGCGCGGCTACGACGACCGCGAGGAATTCCGCGCCCGCGATCTCAACGAACCCGGCGAGGAGTAAGCCGCCATGTCCGACCGCACCCAGGATACCGGCGAAGTCAACGTCGCCGCCCGCCGCGCCGCCGTGGGCGCCCGCCGCCCCTTCTTCCGCCGCCGCAAGAGCTGCCCGTTCAGCGGCCCCAACGCGCCGAAGATCGACTACAAGGACGTCCGCCTGCTCAGCCGCTTCCTCAGCGAGCGCGGCAAGATCGTCCCCAGCCGCATCACCGCCGTCTCGGCCAAAAAGCAGCGCGAGCTGGCCCAAGCCATCAAGCGCGCCCGCTTCCTGGCCCTCCTCCCCTACATCGTCGCGTAAGCGGGAAGCATCATGGCCCAAGTCGAACTCATCCTCCTCCAGCGCGTCGAAAAGCTCGGCCAAATGGGCGACCTCGTGCGCGTCAAGCCAGGCTACGCCCGCAACTTCCTGCTGCCGGGCAAGCGCGCCATCCGCGCCAACAAGGCCAACCTGGCTCAGTTCGAGTCCCAGCGCGCCCAGCTCGAAGCCCAGAACCTCAAGCGCCGCGAGGAGGCCGAACGCCTCGCCGAACGCGTCGGCGGCCTCAAGGTGGTCATCATCCGCCAGGCCGGTGAATCCGGCGGCCTCTACGGCAGCGTCAGCAACCGCGACATCGCCGACGCCTGCTCGGCCAGCGGCCTGACCATCAACCGCTCGCAGGTCATCCTCAACCAGCCGATCAAGACGCTCGGCCTCACCAAGGTCCAGGTCAGCCTGCACCCTGAGGTCCTGATCGACATCGTCGCCAACGTCGCCCGCAGCACCGAAGAAGCCGACCGCCAGGCGCGCGGCGAAGCCGTCGGCCAGGCCGCCGAGGAAGAGGAAGCCGCCCTCGAACCCGCCATGGTCTTCGGCGAACAGGACCAGCCGGACGTCGCCTGAAACATCACCGGATCAGGGAACACCACCCTGATCCGGTGCCCGTCCCCGCGGGCTTCAAACGACCGCTACGCTGCCAACCACGCAGCCCGCTGCGCCTCGAAGGCCCTCCGGTAAGCCGGGCGCGCCTCGCCCCGCGCCACATACGCGGCCAGAAGCGGGGCCTCGTCCAGCAACCCCGACCGCCGCAACCGCAGCAGCACCGACACCATCATCAGATCGCCCGCGCTGAAACCGCCATCGAGCCAGGCGGCGCTGCCCAGAACGCGCGACAGCTGCCCCAACCGGTGGCGCACGCGATCAGCCATCAAAGGCATGCGCTCCGCCGACCAGGGTGCATCACCCTCCAGCAGCCTGGCCGTCGCAAGCTCCAGCACCGGCGGCTCGACCGTGTTAAGCGCAGCGAACATCCACGCCACCGCGCGCGCCCGCGCGTCGGCGTCTTCGGGCAGCAGCCCTCCGAAACGCTGCGCCACATGCAGCACGATCGCGCCGGTCTCGAACAGAACCAGCCCGTCCTCCTCGAATGTCGGAATCTGCCCGAACGGATTGAGCGCAAGGTGGGCAGGTTCCTGCAGCCCGGCGAACGAGACACGGCGGACCAGATAAGGCTGGCCCACCTCCTCCAACGCCCACCGCACCCGCATATCGCGCGCCAGCCCCGCACCCCCATCGGGCGACCGTTCGAAAGCCGTGATCGTGATCGTCATCGCCAACCCTCCACCCCGCACCGGCCCGCTTCCGTCATCCCTTGGCCGCCGGCAACCCGGTCATGCCGCGGCAGCACCGCCGGGCACCTGCCCAGCCCGCTCACCTCGGCCCAGGTCCGCGATTGAGCACCGCGCCCAGCATCGCCGCCCCGGCCTCGCGCATCATCGCCACCCCGCGCCGCCCATCGGCCGCAGCACTCCCGGCCCGCACCACCAGCGCCACGCCATCCACCCCGGCGCACACCGCGCTCGTGTCGCGATACGGCAGCACCGGCGCCAGATCCACCACAGCCGCATCGGCATGGTCCAGCAGCACGCCCATAAGCCCCCGCAACTCTGCCGCCCCGAACACCGCCACGTCACGCACCGAGGCCGGCAGCACCAGCACCCGCGCATGCTCGCCCGCCACCTGCACCGCCCCGCCTAACGACACGCGGCGCGCCAGCACATCGGCCAGCCCTGGCCCGTCCGGCAGCCCGAACACGCGCCGGAAACAGGCCGTCCGCTGGTTGGCCTCCACCAGCACCACCCGCCGGCCGAAGCTCTCGGCCAGGCACACGGCCAGCGCGCGCGCCACCGTCGTCGCACCATCGCCATGCCGCAGCCCCGCCACTCCCACCGAGGTCAGCCCGCCCGCCCCGGCCGCCATCGCCCGGATCGCCACCGTGCGCATCGCCGCCTGGTCCACGCTCGACGCCACGCCGCCATCGAGAAGGCCAGGCACGGCCAAAGCCGGCAGCTCTCCGGGCAGCAGCGCCACCGGAGAGCCGCCGGCCACTGCCTCGGCCGATGCCGCCACCCGCCTCACCGCAGCCCGACCGGCCGCGCGTCGCCCAGCTGCGCCAGCACCTCCAAATCCAGCTTGCGCAGGATGTCGGCCGGACGGTCCAGCGTCACGCGGCGCGCCTCCGCCCATGCCGCACTCGACAGGGCCGCCACCCCGGCCACCGCGGCCACGGCGCCCAGCAGCACGCCCAGCCCAGGCCCATCTTCATCCGCCGTCGCCCGGGCGTCGCTCACCACCTGGGCCACGCCGGCCGCATGCCACCCCGACTCAGCCTCCCCCTGCGCCCGCGCCACCGCGAGCCGCGCGCCGGCCACATCCCGCGCCGCTGCCCGCAGCGCCTCGGCCCGCGCGGCCGCCGCCGCACTCCGCCGGTCCAGCGCCCGCAGCCGATCCTCCGCATCCGCCATCGTCGCGGTCAGCACACCCAGCCGGTCGTCCAGCGACGCCATCCGGCCCACCAGCGCCTGCCGCGCCGCGTCGAAATTCTGCTGGCGCACCCGCGCCACCTCCCGGTCCAGCGCCCGCAGCGCCGCACTGTCGGCCTTGCCCGCCGCCAACAGCACCTGCCGCCGCTCCAGCAACGCCGCAAACCCGCCCGCCACCGGCGCACCGGCCGCGTGCTCGTCGCCGTCGCCCACATCCACCCAGCCGCCCGCCTTGAACGACGCCTCCAGCCCGTCCAACCGACGCTGCGCCAGCGCACGCTCCAGCCGCGCGGCATCCGCCTGCTCCCGCGCAGCCTGTCCCCGCGCCTCCTCCCGCTGCCGGGCGCCCTCGGGCGCGGCAAGCTCATCGGCCGGCCCGGGCACCCCGGCCGCCGCCAGCCGCACCTGCGCCGTCTCGAGCTCACCCTGCGCCGCCACCAGTCGCGCGCGCGCCGCCGTCGCGGCAGCCGCCTGCTGCCGATACGAACGCACGACCAGCTCCAGCGCGGCCGCGGCAAAACGCCTGTCCGGCCAGCGCAGCGCCAGCGTCACCACATCCGTATCGCCCATCGCCGCCACGCGCAGCGCCGCACTCACCTGCCGCGCCAACGCCTCGCCCTCCGCCGGCGGCGTCCGCAATCCCAGCCGCACCCGCCAGTCCGGCGGCACTTGCCGCGCCAGCGCGTCCAGCGCAGCCACCTGCGCGCCAACCAGCCCCGGGTCGCGCAGCAGCTCGGCCTGGTTGCGCGCCGCCCGCCCGTCATCGGGCCCGCCCGCCGGCACCACCACCAGCCGCATCGCCGCCGTAAAACAAGGCGGCCGCCACAACACACCCAGCGCCCCGGCGGCAAACACCAGCCCGCCCACCACAAGCATCCGCGCCCATCTGCGCCTCAGCAGATAGGCGATATCCGGCCAGCCATAGCGCGCCGCATCCACCCGCATTCCACTCCGTTCCGCCCCCGGTCCAAGCTAGCCGCAACGCCGCCGCCCGTCATGCGGAACCGCACGCCCGGTTTCCGAATCCGCGCACCCGCGCTAAGCAAGGCACACTCAGCCAGGGGCAACCCTCGATGCGCGCCCTGATCCACGCTATCCTCGTCCGCTTCGTCCGCACCGGGCACCTCACCGTCCGCTACCCGGACGGCACCCTGGCCACCTACGGCCCGCCCCCCGCACCCGGCGCCCCGGTCGCCGGCGCCACGCTCACCAACTGGGCCACCGTGCGCGGCCTGCTGCTGAACCCCGCTTTGGTGTTCGGCGAAGCCTATGTCGCCGGCCACCTCGTCCCGCTCGACTGCAAGCTCGAAGACATCCTCGACCTGCTCTTCGCCAACCTCGCCAATGGCGGCCAACACCCCGGCCTCACGCTCCGCCGCCATATCGCGCGCACGCTCCGCCACGCCGCTCAATACAACCCCATCCCCCGTGCCCGCCGCAACGTCGCCCATCATTACGATCTCAACGGACGCCTCTACTCGCTCTTTCTCGACCGCGACCGTAACTACTCCTGCGCCTACTTCGCCACCGGCACCGAAACGCTCGAGGAAGCCCAGGCCGCCAAGAAGCGCCACATCGCACAAAAACTCTGCCTCACCCGGCCCGATCTGCACGTGCTCGACATCGGCTCAGGCTGGGGCGGCATGGCCATCACCCTCGCGCAGGACTACGGCGCCCGCGTCACCGGCATCACGCTTTCAGCCGAACAGCTCGCAGCCGCCCGCGCCCGCGCCGAAGCCGCCGGCCTCAGCCACCGCGTCACCTTCGAATTGCAGGATTACCGCACCATCCAGGGCCCGTTCGACCGCATCGTCTCGATCGGCATGTTCGAACATGTCGGCATCACCCACTACGCGCGCTACTTCCGCACCCTGCGCCAGCTCCTGGCACCCGACGGCATCGCCCTGATCCACGCCATCGGCCGCAGCGATGGCCCCTCGGTCACCAATCCCTGGATCACCCGCCACATCTTCCCCGGCGGCTACTCGCCTGCTCTGTCCGAAGTCTTTCGCGCCGTCGAACAACAACGCCTGGTCGCCACCGACGTCGAAATCCTGCGCCTGCACTACGCGCACACCATCCGCCACTGGCGCCGCCGCTTCGATGCCAACCGCGACGCCATCGCCGCCCTCTACGACGAACGCTTCTGCCGCCTCTTCGAACTCTACCTCGCCGGCAGCGAATTCAGCTTCCGCCACCTCAACCACATGGTCTGGCAGCTCCAACTCACCCGCAACCAGGCCGCTGCGCCCTTGACCCGCGACTACATGCTGGCGGCCGCATCGCACGGACAGTCTGACGCGCGTTCGGTGTTGCCGCCTACGTTGAGCCGGAGCTTGGGGGAGTAGGGGCAAGGCAAGGGCTTCTTTTTTGCAAAAAAGGAGCAAAAAACTTTTGGGCGGCTGTCGCGGGATGTGCTGGAGAGGCGCGCTGCATGCTGGACGAGTGGGGCTAACGCTCGCTAGTCTCTCTGCGGCATGTTCATTTCGGGGTGCTTCCAAATGAGTTGGAGCCGAGCGCCAAACCTTCTCTGGAACATCGCCCTCTGCCTGATGATCTTCGGCTGCTCGCTGGAGCTGATCCGCAGCGGCCACATTGTCTTCGGCTCAGCACTCAGCATGGCCCTTGTCGGTGCACTCGTCTCCCGTGCCCACCTTTCCACCAGGAAAACGACGCTGGTAGGCATCGAGATCACCGGCGATTGGCCGCCGATACTGCGTGACTTGCCCAAAGCCGATCAGCTGCGGATAGCGCACCTCGCCGCATCCGGCCGAGCCATCGAGGCCATCGCGCTGACACGGGACCTGCTGCACGTCAGCCTGCGTGCCGCCAAGGACGCCGTCGATCAACTCACCACCCCGCCGCGCTGACACCCCCCCGGATCACCGCGGCAACGAGAGCGCGGCACTGAAGCCCGCCGCGATCGGCTCGACCCGGGCGATCCGGAACGATGCCCGACGCCCCAACGTTACGAAGCTCCCCTGGGGCGACGCGGCATGACCATGGCAGATGGAGACGACGGACACGTCGCAGCTGACGAGGCGTTCACGCGTCATATCGCCACGCACGGCCCGGTCTCCGACTGTCCACTCCACCCTGGCGCGTTCGTCACCCTCCTGCCCGGCGGCGCAGAAACATTCGACGCAATCTTCGCTGCGATCGAAAGCGCGCGCACTACCCTCCTCATGGAATACTACGAATTCGAGAACGTCGAATGGCACGGCCGACATCTGCTGGACGTGCTCTGCGAAAAGCTCGCCCAGGGCGTCCGCCTGGCATTGAGCTATGACGCGGCCGGCTGCCAAAACACGCCGGACAGCGACTTCGATCGCCTGCGTTCCGCCCGCGCCGAGCTCCTCGAATATCGTCCGCTCAACCCGTTCCGCCGCCGGTTCAATCCGCTCCAACTCAATGATCGCGATCACCGGAAAATCCTGATCGTCGATCAGCGGCTCGCCTTCCTGGGCGGCGTCAATCTCACCCGGGCGTATCTGAACCCACGAGAGGCAGGCGCGCCGCCCGATCCCAGCAAAGCGTTCTGGTACGACGCGACGGTGCGGATCGAGGGCTCGCCCTTGCCGGAGATCGTCAAGCTGTTTTTCCACAGCTGGCACAAGCAGGGCGGTCCGCACATCGCGCTGCCGGCGCAGGTTCCAGCCGCGCCGCCCGAAGCGCAGCCCAGGCCCGGTGAAATCGTGCGCGTGGACGGCAGCGCGCCACGCGCACGCCGGCAACTCTACTTCGAATCGCTGAAGGCGGCGCTTGCGGCCGCACGCAGCCGGGTACTGCTCGCCACAGGCTATTTCGTGCCGACCATGGCCCAGTGGCATCTGCTCGCGCAGGCCGCGTCGCGCGGCGTCACGGTTGATCTGATCCTTCCAGGCTACAGCGACCTGCCAAGCTGCGTCCACGCCGCCCGCGCGCTATACGGCCCGCTGCTGCGGCGCGGCGTGCGCATCCACGAGATCACCAACGGAATGCTGCACGCCAAAGTCGCAACCATCGACGGCGTCTGGACTGCGATCGGCTCCTCCAACCTGGACCGCCGCAGCTTCGTCTACAACAACGAGGTGGACGCGATCGGTACTGGGCCACAACACCGCGGACGCCGTCGAGACGATGTTGCGCGATTGGATGTCAGGCGCCGAACTCATCACGCTGGAGGCGTGGCAGTCCCGGTCCATGCACGAACGCCTGAACGAGCGCGTCGCACGATTGTGGAGCCGCTACATGTAGCCGCCTAGGGCAAGCCTCCGCCCTTCCGCCCCGGCCCCACACCAAGCACACTCTCCGCATGCTCAAACTCCGCATCATCCCCTGCCTCGACGTCGCCAATGGCCGCGTCGTCAAAGGCGTGAACTTCCTCGCCTTGCGCGATGCCGGCGATCCGGTGGAACAGGCCGCCATCTACGATGCCGCCGGCGCCGACGAACTCACCTTCCTCGACATCACCGCCAGCCACGAAAACCGCGACACCATCCTCGACATCGTTTCCCGTACGGCGGCCGCCATCTTCCTGCCCCTCACCGTCGGCGGCGGCATCCGCAGCACCAACGACATGCGCCGCCTCCTGCTGGCCGGCGCCGACAAATGCGGCATCAACTCGGCCGCCATCGCCCGCCCCGAGCTGATCGCCGAAGCCGCCAACCGCTTCGGCAGCCAATGCGTGGTCGCCGCCGTCGATGCCCGGGCCACCGCGCCCGGCCGATGGGAGGTGTTCTCCCATGGCGGCCGCACCGCCACCGGCCTCGATGCCGTCGCCTGGTGCCAGCGCCTCGAATCGTTGGGCGCCGGCGAAATCCTGCTCACCAGCATGGACCGCGACGGCACCGCCTCCGGCTTCGATACCGACCTGCTGCGCGCCGTCTGTGCCGCCATTAACCTGCCCATCGTCGCCTCGGGCGGCGTCGGCACCGCCGCACACCTGGTCGAAGGCGCCCGCGCCGGCGCCTCCGGCCTGCTCGCCGCCAGCATCTTCCACTTCGGCACCCTCACCGTAGCCCAGGTGAAGCATGCCTTGGCCGAAGCCGGCCTGCCCGTCCGTCTCTGAAATGGGCGATTAGGCCCGGCCGGGCGGATCAGCCGCCAGCGCCGCATTGCGGCGCGCCCCCGTGGCGTGGCAATCCATTCCACCCGCCACCGTGCGACAGGAGATGCAACCGCGTGGCGAAAAAGGCCGTCAAACCCAGCAAGCCCGCCAGCCACCGCGCCCCGCCCGCATCCACCGGAACCTCGCCCGCCGTGCTGGATCGGCTGTGGGAGGTGGTCCTGGCGCGGCGGGATGCCGATCCCGCCCTCAGCCACTCGGCCCGCCTGCTCTCGCGCGGCACCGCCAAAGTGGCGCAGAAGTTCGGCGAGGAAGCGGTCGAATGCCTGATCGAGGCCGTCGCCGGCAACAGCGAGGCCCTGGTCGCCGAATCAGCCGACGTGCTCTACCACCTGCTGGTCCTCTGGGTGTCGGCCAAAATCCACCCATCCGAAGTCTGGTCCGAGCTGGAACGCCGCGAAGGCATCTCCGGCATCGCCGAAAAAGCGGCCCGCAAAGTGCTGCCGCCCGGCCCGTCCACGCGCAAGATCCCCTGAAGCCGGCTCAGCCGCCCGACGGCGTCGCCCAGATATAGGTGAAGTCGCCCCGCGCCGTTGCCGGCGGCAACACCAGCGTGCCGTGGCGCAGCGGCAGCGGCCGCCCGAACGCGGCCTCGTAGCGCGCCGCATCGCTGGGCACCGCGTACACCGTGATTTCGGACCGGCCATACGCACCGGTGCTGGCCGCGGCGATCTGCCCCGGCGCCAGCGGCACGGCACCGCCCACCACCACGTTCACATGCCCCCGATAATGCTGCGGCGCCGCGTGGTAGTGCGTGGCCGACGAAAAGCTGGTCACCGTATGCGCCACCGCGCCCGAAGCGGGCAGCGCCAGGAGGCCAAAGGCGACAGCCACCCGCAGCGCTCTACCAACATGCATGTTCGCCGTCCCATCCAGCCCGCTATCAGCTTGGTGTCGCAACGATCGGCCTGCCCTGTCAAGCAGCGCCTCGCCCGCCCGCGCGCTTCGGGGGTAGAAGCGTCCATGACCGATCCCACGCCCCAGCCGGGCGCCCTCTCGCACCTCCGCGTCCTCGATCTCAGCCGCGTCCTGGCGGGCCCCTGGGCCAGCCAGCTGCTCGGCGATCTCGGTGCCGACGTGCTGAAGGTGGAACGCCCCGGCACCGGCGACGACACCCGCGCTTGGGGCCCGCCCAACCTGCCGGGCACAACCGACGCCGCCTACTTCCTCTGCGCCAACCGCAACAAACGCTCCATCGCCATCGATCTTACCCAGCCCGCCGGCCAGGATCTGGTCCGCCGCCTGGCTGCCGGCTCCGACGTGGTCATTGAGAATTTCAAGGTCGGCGGCCTCGCCCAGTACGGGCTCGATCACGCCAGCCTGGCGGCCGATCACCCCGCCCTGATCACCTGCTCGATCACCGGCTTCGGCCAGACCGGCCCCTACGCCCATCGCCCCGGCTACGATTTCCTCATGCAGGGCCTCGGCGGCCTGATGAGCGTCACCGGCCGCCCCGATGGCGAGCCGGGCGGCGGCCCGCAGAAAGTGGGCGTGGCCCTCACCGACGTGCTGACCGGCCTCTACGCCACCACCGCCATCCTCGCCGCCCTGGCCCATCGCGACCGCACCGGCCAGGGCCAACACATCGACCTGGCGCTGCTGGACGTCCAGGTCGCCTGTCTCGCCAACCAGACGATGAACTATCTGGTCTCCGGCACGCCGCCCGGCCGCATGGGCAACGCACACCCCAACATCGTGCCCTACCAGGATTTCCCCACTGCCGACGGCCACGTCATCATCGCCATCGGCAACGACCGCCAGTTCGCCGCCCTCGCGGCCGCCCTGGGCCACCCCGAATGGGCGCAGAGTGCCGAAACGGCCACCAACGCCGCCCGCGTCGGCAACCGCACGGCATTGGTGGCCGCCATCGCCGCCATCACCCGCACCCGCCCGACCGCCTCCTGGATCGCCCAGCTCGAAGCCGCCAACATCCCCTGCGGCCCCATCAACACCCTCGCCGGCGTGTTCGCAGATCCGCAGGTGCAGGCCCGCGGCACCCGCATCGGCATGACACATGGCAGCGGCACCGAACTCTCGCTCGTCGCCAACCCGATCCGCCTCTCCGAAACCCCGGTCAGCTACCGCAACCCACCGCCCGGCCTGGGCGAGCACACGGCCGAAATACTGGCCGAACGCCTGGCCCTATCGGCCGACGAGATCGCTTCTCTCACGCAACAACACATCATCTAGCCACGGTTAAAAACTGCCAGCGAAACTGCAGGGCAGCCCTGCAGGATAGACATGCGCCAGCGCCGCATGGCCGCTTATAACCCGCCTCCCGGCAGCGCACATGCAGCCGTCGCTGACGCAATCCGCACGTGCCGCGAGCTTCCCGAGGGATGCACAAGCAACGACGTAACGCGTCCTTTGTCGCAGAGCCGGCCACAAGAGCCGGACGCTTTGAGGGATACGGATATGTTTGCTTTCACACACGTCGCGCGATGCCCGCACAGGCACACCGCACAGGACATTCTCAGTCCGTAGGCCGGGCGAACCCCGGCCGTAACGATTCCGACTGAGCTGCCTTCCTGCCCGCCCGGCTCCAACCGGGCGGCCGCCGTCTGCCTGAAAGCCCTGTGTCATGAGCAAGCTCCGCGCCTGCGTTCCCGCCACCCTGCCCAGCGTCGACGACCTCGTCGCCGTCCTCCGCCCCGAAGTGCCGCTGACCTGCCTCAACGAGGCGGCGCTGCGCGACAACGCCGCAACGTTCACCACCGGCTTTCCCGGCATCACCATGTATGCCGTCAAGTGCAACCACGATCCCGCCGTGCTGCAGGCCCTGTGGGATGGCGGCGTGCGCCATTTCGACTGTGCATCGCTGCCCGAAGTCGAACTCGTCCGCGGCCTGTTCCCCCACGCCGACATCCATTTCATGCACCCGGTCAAGTCCCGCCGCGCCATCGCCCAGGCCTACGCCACCCACGGCGTGCGCAACTTCGTCCTCGATAGCGCCACCGAACTCGCCAAGATCCTGCAGGAAACCGGCCAGCCGACCGATCTCGGCCTGGTCGTGCGCCTGGCGCTGCCCGCCGGTCCCGCCAAATGCGACCTGTCCGGCAAGTTCGGCGCCTGGCCGGTCGAGGCGGTGGCGCTGCTCCGCGCCGCCCGCCCGCAGGCCCGCACGCTCGGCGTCAGCTTCCATGTCGGCTCGCAATGCCTGGACCCGCTGGCCTGGCGCCGCGCCATCCAACTCGCCGGCGAGATCATCCGCGCGTCGGGCGTCACCGTTGACGTGCTCGATGTCGGCGGCGGCTTCCCGGCGGCCTACCCGGACCAGGTGCCGCCCCCGCTGGGCGCGTTCTTCGCCGAAATCGAAGCCAGCACGCAGGCGCTGGACCTCCCGCACCTCGCACTCTGGGCCGAACCCGGCCGCGCTTTGGTGGCCAACGGTGCGTCCATCGTGGTGCAGGTCCAGCTCCGCCGCGGCAACGCGCTGTATATCAACGACGGCGTGTTCGGCAGCCTGTCCGATGCCGGCCCGCCCGGCTTCCGCTACCCGTCCCGCCTGCTGCGCGCCTCGGCGGCGCCCGAAGGCCACTTCACCTTCTTCGGCCCCACCTGCGACAGCAACGACGTCATGGCCGGCCCCTTTGTGCTGCCCGATGACGTCGCCGAAGGCGACTGGATCGAGCTCTCGCAGCTGGGTGCCTACGGCGCCTGCCTGCGCACCGGCTTCAACGGCTTTGGCGAGGGACCAGCCGTCAGCGTCAGCGCCTGACCGGTCACGCCACCACGGGCGGCAGGGCTACCCTGCCGCCCGTGATGGCCAAGTCCGTTTCGCTCAACACAGCACCTAGCGCGTGGCCATCGCCGTCACGCGCACAGCCGGCCGGCCGCCTACGTGCATGGTCGCAATCGGCATGGCGAGCGGCGCCCGCGCCACCAAAGCCACATCGCCGAGGCGATACACCCGCCCGGCTGCCCGCACCGGCAACGCGGCCGCGTCCTGCAGGCTCGCGGGCCCGTCTTCGGCCCGCAGCATCAGATAGCCGGGCCGGCTTGCCGCGCCATCGACCGGCAAGGCGGCCGCCAGCTGGGCCGGCGTGATGCCGAAGCCGGCAAGCCGCCGCGGCGCATAGGCCACAGCCACACCCTGTTGGCGCAACCCGTCGAAGGCCACCGCACCCACGCCAGGCGTGCGCAGCAATGCGGCCCGCAGCGTCTCGGCCGCATCGCCCAGCGCCTGCGGTGTGGCTGCCTGCAGCACGCTCATCGCCGGCGCCGACGGCCCAGCCAGCTCGGCCGGCCGGCCGGCAACAACACCGGCCAGCGCCGCCACCGTCAGCAGGGGCAGCAGCCGGCGGCCGATCAGCGCAGCGTCGATCGGGCCGAAGGAAAAGCCACCGAGGCGAGGGGCGGCGGCGGGGCAGGCGATGTGGGACTGGAACACGGCGGTTCTCCAGGATGAAGCGACATCCCGGATATACGTTACCGGCGTTCAGTTAACAAGGTTCACTTGGAAAGAAATCGTCTATGCCGACCCAAGGCCGCGCTCGACGAACTGCTCCAGCCAATGGATCGTATAATCGCCCGCCTGGAACTCCGGCTGCTCGATGATGCGCTGGTGTAGCGGCAGCGTCGTCTTCAAGCCCAGCACGGCGAACTCGTCCAGCGCGCGCCGCAACCGCGCGATCGCCTCGGGCCGCGTCGGCGCGTGCACGATCAGCTTGGCGATCAGGCTGTCGTAATAAGGCGGCACGACGTAGCCGGCGTACAGCGCCGAATCGACCCGCACCCCGAGCCCGCCCGGTGCATGGAAGGCCAGCACCTTGCCCGGCGTGGGCATGAACGTCACCGGGTCCTCGGCATTCACCCGGCATTCGATCGCATGGCCGGCAAACTGCACGTCGGCCTGCGTGTAGCCCAGGGGCTGGCCGGCCGCGATGCGGATCTGCTCGCGCACCAGATCCACGTTGCACACCATCTCGGTCACCGGATGCTCCACCTGCAGCCGGGTGTTCATCTCGATGAAGGCGAACTGGCCGTCCTGGTAGAGGAACTCCAGCGTGCCGGCATTGCGGTAGCCGAGCTTGGCCAGCGCCGCCGTCGCCACCGCGCCGATGGCGTCCCGCTCGGCCGCGCTCAGCACCGGGCTGCCCGCCTCTTCGAGCAGCTTCTGATGGCGGCGCTGCAGGCTGCAGTCGCGCTCGCCGAAATGCACCACGTTGCCATGCGCATCGGCCATGATCTGCAGTTCGATATGCCGCGGGCGGTCGAGGTATTTTTCCAGATACACCTCGTCGTTCCCGAACGCCGCGCGCGCCTCGGTGCGGGCGATGCGCCAGGCTTCCTCCAGCTCGTCCTCGGTCTGCGCCACCTTCATGCCGCGGCCACCGCCGCCGGCCGTGGCCTTGATCAGCACCGGATAGCCCACGCTGGCCGCCACCAGGCGCGCCGCCTCCAGGTCCGGCAGCGCGCCCGCCGAGCCCGGCACCAGCGGCACGCCCAGCCCCGCCATGGCAGTGCGCGCGGTGATCTTGTCGCCCATCATGCGGATATGCGCGCTGCGCGGCCCGATGAAGGTCAGCCCGTGATCCTCCACCATCTCGGCAAACGCCGCGTTCTCCGAGAGGAACCCGTAACCGGGATGGATGGCGTCCGCCCCGGTCACGCTCGCGGCCGACAGGATCGCCGCCATGTTGAGGTAGCTTTCGCGCGCCGCCGGCGGCCCGATGCAGACGCTCTCGTCGGACAGGCGCACATGCATGGCTTCCGAATCGGCCGTGGAATGCACCGCCACCGTGCGGATGCCCAGCTCGCGGCAGGCACGCTGCACGCGCAGCGCAATCTCGCCGCGGTTGGCGATCAGCACCTTGTTGAACAGGCCGGGCCCGGACACGGAAGCCGCCATGCCTATTCGATGACCATCAGCACTTCGTCATACTCCACCGGCACGCCGGGCGTGATCAGGATCCGCGTCAGCGTGCCCGCCCGCGGTGCCTTGATCTGGTTGAACGTCTTCATGGCCTCAATCAGCAGCAGCGTCTGCCCGGCCGCCACCGCCTGGCCCGGGGTGACGAAATTGGGCGCGCCCGGCTCGGGTGCCAGATAGGCCACACCCACCATCGGGCTCTTCACCGCACCCGGATGCTTGGCGAAATCCAGCGGATCGGCGGGCGGCGCGGCCGCCGTCACGCCGGAAGCCGGCGGCGCCGCATGCGTGGCCACGGAGGATTGCACCACCGCCGGCGCGCGCTTGACGCGAATGCGGCTGTCGCCCTCGGCGATCTCGATCTCGGTCAGCCCGGTCTGCAGCAGGATGTCGGCCAGTGCGCGGATGGCTTCGGCGTCCACGGGAAGATTGCTCATGCGTCCTCGTCCAGCAGCATTTCGGCAAGCGCGGTCAGCGCCAGGCCATAGCCGCGTATGCCCAGCCCGCAGATCACGCCCTGCACGGCGCGCGAGATCAGCGACGTGCGGCGGAATTCCTCGCGGGCGTGGATGTTTGTCAGGTGAACCTCGACGGCGGGCAGTTCGACGGCCAGCAGCGCATCCATCAGCGCCACCGAGGTATGGCTGTAGCCGCCCGGGTTGATCACGATGCCCCGCGCCTTGGTGCGGCACTCCTGCACCCAGGTGATCAGTTCGCCCTCGTGGTTGGTCTGCCGGAAGTCGATCGACAGATCCAGCGCCTCGGCCGTCTCGGCGCAGAGCGCCTCCAGATCGTCGAGCGTCGCGGCACCGTACAGCGCCGGTTCACGCGAACCGAGCAGATTGAGGTTGGGGCCGTTGAAGACGGCGATCAGCGGGAGAACCATGGCCCGGGGGCGTTAGCATGCGCTGACAGGTGAAGGAAGGCGCGGCGCACTCCCAGGCGCCTAGTGGTGGATCAGCGCCAGCCCGCCATGCGGCCCCTCGCCGATCGTCAGCGTGGACAGCGTCTGCGCCGTGCTGAACGTCAGCGTGGCCGACTGCCCGCTGGCCTCGGTCAGGGTGACGGTGCTGCCGTTGATGACGGGTGTCAGATTGGCGAAGGCAAAGCCCTGCAGCTCGATCACGTCGCCGCTCGAAAACCCGCCGATGATGCTGGCAAAGCTGCCCGGATGGGCCAGGCTCAGCACGCCGCCCGCCGTGCCGAACACGATGGAGGTGTTCTCGAACGCACTGCTGTTGAGCTCCAGCGTGCCGCCGTTGGAAATATCGACCACCCCGGCGCCGGTGAGCGGCCCGATGAAGCCGAGATCGCCGTTGGACACCTTGATGGTGCCGGTATCGACCACCGCCGCGGTGATGATCGACGTGCCGGCGCCTGAAGCTTGCAGCGTGCCGGCCACGGTCACGGTGCCCACCACGCTGGAATTCGGCGCACCAATATCGGCCCCGGTATCGAGCGTATAGACGCCCGTGCTGCCCACAGTCAGCGTGGGCGCGGCCGAGCCGCCGGTCAGGGTCAGCGTGCCGGCCTGCTCGGTGGCGCCGTTCAGCACCAGCTGCGCGCCCTGCAGCAGCCCCAACGTCTGCACCGGCACCGGGCCCTGGCCCAACGTCGCCGCACCGTTGATCACCACCGCACCCGTACCCACGATGGCGCCCGAGCCGAACGAGCCGATGCTGCCCGCACCCAGCGTCAGCGTGTTGCCGCCCAGCGACAGCGTGCCGGCCTCCTGCGACCAGTCATGCGCATAAGCGAGGTTGCCCTGGAGCGCGATCTGCCCGCCATCGAGGATCAGCTCACCCACGCTCAAAGCCAGGCTGTTGGCAAAGGCCAGGTTGCCCGAGATATCGAGCGCGGCGGCCCCGTTCACCACGCCGCCCAGCACGCCGCCGCCGCTGAGGTTCAGCACGCCGGTGTTGACGGTCAGCGTGCCGGCATTGTCGAAATTGTTCTGCACCGTGCTGGTGCCGCCGCCGCTCAGCTTCTCGAACAGCCCCCTGTTGAGGATCGTGCCGTTCACGCCGTCGATGGTGGCGTTGCCCTCCAGCAGCCAGCTCTCGCCGGCTGTCAGCGTCGCTGTGGTGATCGCGTCCTGCTCGTTGCCAAGGAACATCGTGCCGGTCTGCGTTACCGTCTGCACCGTGCTGGGCGCGGCAGGGCTGCCGAATTCCAGGTTCAGATTGCCCTCCAGCGATTCGCCCGCACCCAGATGCACCGCGCCGCTGAACAGCACGGTGCCGGTGCCTTTCAGCAGCCCGCCATCCAGCGAAACCGGCCCGGCCAGCGTCAGCGTGCTCGCCGCCTGCGCGCCCGGGCTGCCCACCACCAGCGTGCCGCCGGTCTGGGCGAAGGCGCCGCCATAGCTCAGCGCGCTGCTGGTCAGCGTCACGTTGGCGCTCTGCGCCAGCACCAGATGCGCCACAGCCAGGTCGAAAGACGGGCTGGCGATAGCGAAATTGCCGGCGTCGAGCGCAATCGTGCCGGCACCGGTCAGCGTGCCGCCCAGCGAGCTGGTCGAGCCGTTGCTCGGCCCGTTGAAGGCCAGCGTGCCGACCGCCGAGTCGATGGTGCCGGAATTGACGATGGAGGCCGAGATCGTGGCCGTGCCGGTCACCTGGTTGCCGCCGGTCTTGATCAGCGTGCCGGCATTGAGCAGCACGCCGCCCTGGTCGGCATTGGTGATCGCCGTGTTGCCGGCCAGCCGCAGCATGCCGCCGGCAGCCACGCTGATCGTCCCGGTGCCGGTCTGGCCGAGATTGACGTTCCCGGTCTGAGTCGTCGTGCCGCTCACCGACATCAGCGTGCCGTTCTCCAGCGTCAGCTGGCTCACATGCGCTGCACCCGTCAGGTCGAGCACGGAATTGGCGATGGTGCCATCCAGCGCGGCCAGCCCGGTCAGCGTCAGCGTGCTGGTGCCCAGGTTCAGCGTGCCGGCCTGCGCCAGCGTGAAGGCGTGGCCGTAGGTGAGGTTCTCGTTGAGATAGACGGTCGCACCATTGCCGATCGCCACCGAGCCGGTGGCCAGCACGAAGCCCGCGGCCAGCGTGGTGCTGGCGCCGCCCAGGATCAGCTCGCCGCTGCCCGCCATGGTGCCCGACAGCGTGCTGAACGATTCCTGGTCGCTCAGCGCGCCGCGGGTGATCAGCACCGTGCCACCGGTCTGGTTGAACAGATTGCCCGCAAATACCGCCCCGCCCTGCACCGCCAGCGTGCCGCCCGACAGCGAGGTGCCCGCGTTGACGATGTTGCCGGACGACCCCGCATCGAGCTGCAACAGCCCGCCGGTCTGCACCAGCGAGCCCGACAGGCTGTAGCCGCCGGTCACATGCAGCGCGCCGCCCGCCATGTCGAACGTGGTATTGGTGGTGCCCAGCGAGAGGATGGTCAGCGGCCCGCTATTATAGGTGACCATCAGCGGGCCCGCCGCGCCGTTGATCACCACGCTGTCGCCCGCCAGCGGCCCCGTGGCGACGCTCCAATTGGCGGCATTGGACCAGCTACCGTTGGTCGTCGCGGTCCAGCTCACTGTCGCCATTGCTTCGATCCTCGACTGTCTTTGAAACCGGACGCCGCGTGCGCTCAGTGATGGGTGATGGTGGCCACGCCGTTGGCGCCGGCGCCGAAGGTCAGCGTGCTCAGCGTCTGCGCCTGCGAAAAGGCGAGCACGATCTGGTTCGATCCGTCGCTGACCAGCAGATTCATGTGGCCGGCATTGGTGTAGGTGCCGGTCAGCGAAGCCGCATTCAGCCCGGAGAGCTGGATCGTGTCGTTGGTGGCGAACGACTCGATCGTCGCGCTGAATGTCTTGAGGTCGTCGATGTGCAAGGAGCCGGCGCCGGTGAACACCACGCCGGTGTTCAGCCCGATGGCGCTGGTGGCGGCAAAATCGAGCACCCCGGCCGCGCCGATGGTGAACACGCCGGTGCTGCCGGCCGTCACCGTGCCCAGGATCTGCAGCGTGCCCAGATTGGCCGCGATCACGCCGGTATCGACGATGGTGGACGTGATCTGGCTCAGCCCGTTGCTGCCGGCCACCAGCGTGCCGGTAACGCTCAACGTGCCATTGCCGAGCACCGAAGCACCGGCCGCCAGCGTGTCGGTGCCGCCGACCACATACGCCGCCGCACTGGCCGCCCCGGTGGGATCGCCCACAACGACGCTGCCGAGCTGCTGCGTGGCACCGCCCACCGCCAGCACCGCGTTGCCGGTCACGTTCACCGCGCCCAGCGTTGTGCTGCCCGATGCCGCCAGCGTGCCGCCGCCGGTCAGAACGGCGCCGTCGCGCAGCACCGCCGTCCCGGTCAGGCTCAGCGTATCGCCGCCAAGCTGCATCGTGGCCTGGCCCAATGTGGTGAAATCGCCGCCATAGGTCTGGTTGGCGGTCAGCTGCAGCACCGCCCCGGTGCTGAGTTCCAGCCCGGCCGAGACGGCCGACAGGCCGCTGGCCAGCGCGAACGTGCCGGCCGCCATGTCGATCACGCCGGTGCCCGCAAGCTGCCCGGCCAATGTGCCGCCGCCGGTCAGCTGCAGCACTTGGTCGTTGGCCGTCAGCACGCCACCGGCCAGCAGGCCCAGCGTGCCGGCGATCGAGGTCGCCCCGGTGCCGTCTTCACGCACCGCGCCGGCAATCAGCAGCGTGCCGCTGCCCACCATGCCGACATCGTCCTGCACGGTCAGCACCCCGCCTGCCGCCACCGAAAGCGTGCCGGCACCGGCCCCGTTGCCCAACCCCACATACGCCACCTGGTCGGCCGCGCCCTCGATCAGCAGAACCGCGCCGCCGGAAACCGTGTAGGCGCCGATCTGCGTCTGCCCTGCGCTGGCCAGCACGCCGCTCCCCGTCAGCACGCCGCCATCGAGCGATACGGTGCCGCTCAGCGCCAGCGTCGAGGTGCCGGTATCGAGGCTGCCGGCATATTGCGTGAAGATGCCCGCATCAGCGAGGTTGCCGGCGATTGCGGTGCTGGACGAGACATCGAGCGCCGCGACGGTAATGCTGGTGCCGGCCTGCAATATCGTGTTGCCCGCCAGATCCAGCAGCCCGCGGCCGGTCAGCGTGCCGCCCAACACGCAGTTGTTCTGCAGCATCAGGCTGCTATCGGCGATCAGCGTCCCCGTATTGACGAACTCGGCCTGCACCGTCGCCGTGCCGCTGCCGCTGCGGTCGTCGAACACGCCGGCATTGTTGATCAGCCCATACGCCCCGAGGATGCTCGAATCGGCGTGCAGCAGCCAGGCTGCCTTGGCCGCGATGTTGACGGTCGGGTTCGAGGACTGGCCGAAATTGATGGTGCCGGTCTGGTTCAGCGTGCCGCTCAGGGCCACCGTGTTGGGCCCCCCGATCGTCACGTTGCCCAGCTCCGAACTGCCCGACAGCGCCAGCGTGCCGCCATAGCCGGTGATCGTGCCGGCATCGAAACTCGCCCGGCCGCTCAGCGTCAGCACGGCGGTGGTGCTGTTGAGGTTGAGCACGCCGCCCGACATGCTCCACGCGCCGGCATAGGCCTGCGCGGCGTTGAGCACCAGAATGCCCGATTGCTGGTGCAGCGACGCAACGCTCAGAATGGTGCGCGGCGCCAGCGTGGTCTGCCCGCCGGCGATGCCCAGCGTGCCCGCCCCGCTCACCGTGCCCGAAACCGCGTTCACCAGCCCCGCCAGCTGCAATTCGCCGATGCCGGCGCTCAGCGTGCCGGTGCTGCTCACCGAGGCGAAGAGCTGCGAAAGCTTGCCGCCACCGGTCTTGGCCAGCACGCCCGCATTGGCGATGCTGCCGACCGACGATGGATCGGCGGCGTTCCAATTGCCGTTGATGTTGTAATGGCCGAGCTTGGTGATGCCGATCTTGGCGCCGGAATTGCTCGCGCCCAAATTGATGTTGTTGGACTGGATCAGCGTGCCGGAAACCGTAACGTTCAGGCCGTTGTCCAGCGTCGCCACGCCTGCCGCCGAGCCCAGGGTCAGCGTGCCCACCACGGCCACGCTGCCGAAACCCACCACGCCGGTGAACGCCATGTGGTCGTAATCGATCAGCTTGTGGCCGAACAGGTCGAGCACGCCGTTGCTCACCGTCAGGCTGTGCGTGTAGGCGAAATCGGTGGTGAAGCCGACGCGCGCGCCGTTGCCGATCAGGATCGCGCTGAGCCTGCACGAGAAACCGGCGCCGATGTAGCTGGCGCCGCCGTTGAAATCGAGCACGCCGTTGCCCACCAGCGTGCCGGACAGATTGCTGTTCTGGTTGAGCACCAGCGCGCCGGTGGTCACGTCCGTAACACCGCCGGTCAGATTGGCCGTGCCGTTGAACACCGCCCCCATGCCGCCGACCGTGTAAGTGCCGCTGGTCTGCGAAAACGCACCGCCGAACGTCGCCAGATGCTCGGTCACCAGCGAACCGCCCGACAGGCTGAACGCCGCATTGCTCGTCGTCAGCGTATAAGCCGCAGCCGCCACCCCGGCGCCCACCGAAACGGTGATGCCCGGCGTGTTGATCACCACGGTATCGAGGTCCGTGGGCTCGCCGTTCGGCCCCCAATTGGCGGCCACGCCCCAGCTTCCGCTCCCGGTGGACCACGTGAAGGTTGTCATGCAGGCGCCCCTTGAGTTTGACGGCCGCAACCGCCTTGCCGATCGTCCTGTGCGGCATCCCGCCGGCCTGCGCGTTCCATGAACCGCGCATCAACCACGCCGCGCCCGTGGCCGCGTCGGTCTCGTAACAAAGTTAACGGTTGCTGTCACGAATCAATTCGATGGTATGCGACGATTGTCCGCACCGTGGCCGTGCCGCACCGTTTGACATGGTCCCTGCCCGCATGGCATGGCCCCCGCCCTTCGGACGACGCGTTTTCCTCGAAGCCCAAGGGTCGCTCATGCCCAAGCCTGAACTCGGATTGAAGCGTATCTGCGTCTCATGCGGCGCGCGGTTCTACGATCTGGGCCGCGCCCCGGCCGTCTGCCCGAAATGCGGCACCGAACAGCCACCGGAACAGCCGCGCGTGCGGCGCAGCGGCAACGTGGTGGATCTGCGCAAGCCGAAAAAAGCGGCCGCCACCGAAGAGGCCGAGGCCGATCCCGAGGCGGCGGAGGGCGAGGAGGCCGAAGAGGGCGTGCTGGAAGACACCGCCGACCTCGACGACGACGAGGACGACGCGCTGGGCACCGATCTCGAAGTCGAACCGGAAGGCGACGAGCCGGAGCGCTAGCAGCCCGCCCAGGGCGTTGGCACGCCGAAGCCCCGCCCGCCCGCGCGCTTGCCTCGTTCGGGCCCGCCCGCTACAGCCCCGGCCGTGAAGCAGACCGGCATCAAGAAAGTCGTCCTGGCCTATTCGGGCGGGCTCGACACCAGCGTCATCCTCCGCTGGCTGCAGACCACCTATGGCTGCGAGGTGGTCACCTTCACCGCCGATCTCGGCCAGTCGCCCGAGGATGATGGTGCCGAGCTGGCCTCCGTCCGCCGCAAAGCCGAGCAGGCCGGCGTGCGCGAGATCTTCATCGAGGACCTCCGCCACACCTTCGTCGCCGACTTCGTCTTCCCGATGTTCCGCGCCAACACGCTCTACGAGGGCCAGTATCTGCTGGGCACGGCGATCGCCCGCCCGCTGATCGCCCAGCGCCAGATCGAGATCGCCGCCGCCACCGGCGCCGATGCGGTGGCCCACGGCGCCACCGGCAAGGGCAACGACCAGGTGCGCTTCGAGCTCGCCTACTACGCGCTCAACCCGGACGTGCGCGTCATCGCCCCCTGGCGCGAATGGGACCTGACCAGCCGCACCCGCCTGCTGGAATTCGCCGACACCCACCAGATCCCCGTCACCCGCGACAAGCGCGGCGAGGCGCCGTTTTCGGTGGACGCCAACCTCCTGCACTCGTCCAGCGAGGGCAAGATCCTCGAAGACCCCGCTCTGCCGCCCGACGAGATGGTGTTCCAGCGCACCATCAGCCCGCTTGCGGCGCCCGACACGCCCACCGCGGTGGCGATCGATTTCGAGCGCGGCGACCCGGTGGCCATCGACGGCGCCCGCCTATCCCCAGCCCCCCTGCTGGCGCGCCTGAACGCGCTCGGCCACGCCAACGGCGTCGGCCGGCTCGATCTGGTGGAGAACCGCTTCGTCGGCATGAAGTCGCGCGGCATCTACGAGACACCCGGCGGCACCATCCTGCTGGCCGCGCACCGCGCCATCGAATCCATCACGCTGGACCGCGAGGCCGCCCACCTCAAAGACAGCCTGATGCCGCGCTACGCCGCGCTGATCTATAACGGCCTCTGGTTCTCGCCCGAGCGGCGCATGCTGCAGGCGCTCATCGACACCAGCCAGGCCAGCGTCACCGGCCAGGTGCGGCTGCTCCTCTACAAGGGCAACGTCATGGTCGCCGGCCGCGACAGCGCCAACAGCCTGTACTCGGCCCGCACCGTCACCTTCGAGGACGACCAGGGCGCCTACGACCAGGCCGACGCGCAGGGCTTCATCAAGCTCAACGCCCTACGTCTGCGCCTCGCCGCCAGCGCCGGCCGGCGCGGCGGCGCCCTTTAGCATGCTCGCCTGCGCGCCCGGGCCGTCTTCAGCCGCAAGCCT
This sequence comes from uncultured Alphaproteobacteria bacterium, assembly GCA_963751795.1. Taxonomy (GTDB): domain Bacteria; phylum Pseudomonadota; class Alphaproteobacteria; order Acetobacterales; family Acetobacteraceae; genus BOG-908. The sequence continues at coordinate 473,568 of CAVVVI010000002.1, read as the reverse complement.
GGGCTCACGTCCCAAGGCTCACTCCCGGTGAGGCGGCTTGCAACCACAGGTGGCCGCGGGGCAGTTTGTCGTCAGCGATCCGCGCGGGCCACGCGCCAAGCCCGCCGGCGCCCTCACTGATGCGGAACGCACCCTGCTCCTGACGCGCCACCCTGCTGCGGCCGGCCCCACGCTGCAACCCGATCCGGGCCAGCCCGGCCAGGGCACGCCCTGCATGAGCCGCGCCGTCTCTACCCGCGTCCTGGTCGATCTCAGCCACGCGGCCGACGGCTATGTCGGCGTGGCCCAGGATCTGCGCCTGATCTTCGCCATGCTGTGCGATCTGCCGGCGGTGGAAGTCTCGGGCCTGCTGATGCCCACCGGCCGGCACGATCTGCCGCACGTGCGGCCCGGCCGCGCCGATGCCGCGGCACTGACCGCCGCCGTGCTGCACTGGATGGAACGCAACTGGGAGCGGCCAGAGCGCCGGTCCTTCCCGTTCAGCCTGCTGCAGCGCGCGCAAACCTTGCGCCAGGTGCTGCGTACCCGCCACCAGTTGCTGCCCATGCACGATCGCGGGCAGCTCAACGCACTGTGGCGCGTGCTGTTTGCCAAAACCCTGGCCCCCGACCAGCGCGCCCGCGTGCTGGCGCAGAACTTCCTCGCCACCGACCTCTCGGTCAGCTCCATCATCGATCTGTGCGCCCACCCGCCGGTGCCGCTGCGCAAACGGCTGGCCGCCGGCGGCTTCGATGCGGTGCTGTTCTGCATGCCGCGCCCGGTGCGCCTGCCCGCCGGCGTGCGCCAGGTGGTGCGCTTCCACGATGCGGTGCCTGTTACCGACACCGATACCGTGGTCGGTTGGAAGGTGGCACTGGCCCATTCCCGCCTGGTGCGCGCCTGCGCGCCCGATGCGGTGTTCGTCTGCAATTCGCCGCAGAGCCTGGAGAGCCTCGTCAGCCTCGATGCCAGGCGGGCCGAGCGGGCCGTGGTCATCCCCTGCGCGGTCGCCCCGGCCGATGCGGCCGCCGGCGGCATCGATGTGGCCGCCGTCATCCGCCGCCACGTCACCTTCCGCGCGCTCGGCCGCCAGGATGGCGGCAGCGAGATCGCCAGCGCCCCCCGCGGCTGGGCGCCGCCCGACGCCGCCATGCGCTACGTGCTGTCGGTCTCCACGCTGGAGCCGCGCAAGAACTTCCCCGGCCTGATCCGCGGCTGGGAGCGGGTGATCGCCCGCAGCGACCCTGCTCTGCGCCTCATCATCGTCGGCGGCGCCGGCTGGCGGGAAGAAAGCGTGCTCTCCGAAATGCGCCCCGGCGTGGAAAGCGGCCGCATCCTGCACCTGCAGAACCTGCCGCAGGAGGAGCTGCAGGCGCTGATGCGCCAGGCCGCCTGCTTCGCGTTTCCCTCCTTCAACGAAGGCTTCGGCTACTCGCCGCTGGAAGCCATGCAGGCCGGCGCGCCCTGCGTCGTCTCGGACCTGCCGGTATTCCGCTGGATCTTCGGCGACGCCGCCATCTATGTCGATCCTTACGACACCGATGCGATCGCCACCGGCATCGAACGCCTGACCAGCCGGCCGGGCCACGCCGAGCTGGCCATGCAGTTACGGGCGCGCAGCGAACGCGTGCTGGCCAGGTTCCGTCCCGCCACCGTGGGCCAGGCCTGGAATACCCTGTTCCAGGGGCTTTCTGGCCAGGGCGTTGACTGCTAGGCAGGTCCACCGCGTGCCCGGAAGAGCGCACGAGGCGCTCTGTCCCGAGGGAACGGCCGAACGTTGCATTTTGTATTGTCGACCGGCCAGGCCGAGCCCGGCGCCAGTTTCGGCAACGGCGGACCCGAATCAGGCCCCGAAGCCGTGCTGCAGGCTTTCCTGCCGCTCTGCACCGGCATCGCCGAAGCGGCAGGCGGCAGCGTCACGGTGGTCTCGGGGCCGAACGAGGCCAAGGCGGCCGCACTGGCCGCCGGTCGCGGCCAGGCCTCCGTGCATCTCTGCTTCGCGCTGCCCGACCAGTGCTTCGCCGTGCCGTCCTGCCCCACCATCCCGGTGTTCGGCTGGGGCCTGAGCAGCATCCCGGCCGCGCCCGGCCTCGATTGGCGCGGCAAGCTCGCCGAGCACGGCCGCGCCATCTGCCTGTCCAGCAGCGCCGCTGCCGCCGTCGGCGCGGTGATGGGCGCCAATTTCCCGGTCTGCGCCATCGTGCCGCCGCCGCGCAGCCCGGCCGCCGGCACGCCCAGCCCCGCCGCTGCCGGCCAGGCCGCGCTGGGCAGCTATCCCCTGCTCGATACCGCCACCTGGTCAGACCATCGCCCGCCGGTGGTGGCCTTCAACGCCGATGACGACCTGGCCGACGCGGTGGCCGCCACGCCCGGCGAGGAGGTGCTGTTCCGCGCGCCGCCGCCCTGGCGCAAGACGCTGCGCTACCGGCTGGGCACCACGCGGCTGCATGCGCGCAACTGGTATCGCGACGCCGTGCAGGATCTGATGCCCGGGCCCGTCACCCGTGCCGGCGCCCTGGCCGCGCGCGGCCTGGCGCGCGCCGGCCATCTGGCCCTGCAGCGCGGCACCCGGCAGCCCCGCCCCCATCCGGCGCTGCCCCCGCCGGGCGGCGGCACCCCCGCCGAGCCCTGGCCGCCGCAGAGCCTGGTGCTGTCGGGCACCGTGTTCGCCGCCGTGCACGGCATGTGGGACAGGAGCTGGTCGGATGCGATCTCCGCCTTCGTCTGGGCGTTCCGCGACGAACCCGGTGCCACATTGCTGCTGCGCTCGGCCGGCATCGATGCCGGCACGCGGGAGGCGCTGGCCGGCTACCTGCGCCGCCTGCTGCCGTTCCGCTGCCGCGTCGTCCTGATGGATGCCGCACTGCCGCCGGCCGAGGCCGACGCGCTCACCGATGCCTGCACCTACTACGTCTGCGCCAGCCATGCCGAAGCCGCCCCGCTGCCGATGATCGGCTTCCTCGCCCGCGGCCGCCCCGCCGTCACCCCCGCCCACAGCGCGCTGGCCGACGTGGCCGACGCCAGCTGCGCCTTCATCGTCGCCTCCTCCCTCGCGCACGATTACTGGACCAACGATCCGCGCGAGCGCCTGCTCACCCACTCGCACCGGCTGGACTGGGACAGCCTGTGCGCGGCCTACCGGCAGGCCTTTGCGGTGGCTCAGACCCCGGCCTATGCCGACATGCAGCGCCACGCCGCCCGCCACATGGCCGAACGCCGGCAACAGGGCGCCCAGGCGCTGACGGCCTTTCTGGGCCTGGCCGCGTCCGGAGCGCGGGCATGATCCTCCTGGTCCATTCGGAGACCACGGCTGCCAATATCGGCACCCAGCTCGGCCGCGCCGAATACAGCTACTATTTCGTGCTGCGGGAATTCCGCCCCATGCTGGAACGGCTGGGCGTGGTGATCCCGGTCGCCTGCCCGGCCACCGACGTCGATCCGATTTGGCGCAACGCCCGCGCGCTGGGCGAGGATTGCGTCTTCCTCAGCTTCTCGCCGCCGCATCGCACCGAAATCGGCCTCGCCTGCCCCACCATCCCGGTGTTCGCCTGGGAGTTCGACACGCTGCCCAACGAGGTCTGGGACAGCGAGCGCCGCAACAACTGGGTGTGGGCGCTGCGCCGGCTCGGCCGCGCCATCGTGCATTCCGAAAACACGGTCGCCACCGTCCACCAGGCGCTCGGCGCGGACTTCCCCGCCGTCAGCATCCCCTCGCCGGTGTGGGACCGCTTCGCCGCAGCCAGCCACCACCGCGCCTGGCTGCAGGGCGCCACGCTGCGCGTCGCCGGCACCGTGCTCGACAGCCGGGAGATCGACTGGGCCAGGCTCGACCCGGCGCATGACTGGCCGGCCGAGGTGCTCGTCGAACGCCAGCGCCACCCCGGCGGCCGGGCGATCGCGCTCGACGGCGTGGTCTATACTTCGGTGTTCAACCCCGAAGACGGGCGCAAGAACTGGCCGGACATGGTGGCATGCTTCTGCCGCAGCTTCGCCGAGCAGCCCGGCGCCACCCTGCTGCTCAAGCTCACCCACCACGACGGCACCCAGGGCCTGGCCCTGATCCTGCGCCTGCTCTCCCGCCTGGCGCCGTTCGCCTGCCGGGTGGTGCTGATCCACGGCTTCCTCGACGACGACGCCTATCGCGACATGGTCCGCGTCACCTCCTACGTGGTCAACAGCGCGCATGGCGAAGGCCAGTGCCTGCCGCTGATGGAGTTCATGTCGGCCGGCAAGCCGGCCATCGCACCGCCGCATACCGGCATGGCGGATTACATCACCGCCGATTGCGCCTACCTGGTGGCCAGCAGCGCCGAGCCGACCTTCTGGCCGCAGGATCCGCGCCGTGCGGTGCGCGCCTGCCGGCGCCGCATCGATGCGGCCAGCCTCGATCGCGCCTATCTGCAAAGTTTCCGGGATGCGCATACCGATCCGGCGCGCTACGATGCGATGAGTCTGGCTGCAACCGCCAGCCTGCAGCGTCATTGCAGCGCAGAGATTGTGCTCAGCCGCCTGCGTCTCGCCATTCAGGACGCGCTGTCCAGCTGAGCCGCATCGCTCCCTCAGTCCCGGAACACCTGCATTGCCCGAACCCGACACCTTCGCCGCCTCCGGCGTCTCGACCGTCACCGAGCTTTCCGCACCCGACTGGCAACTGGTCGGCCTGATTGATGCCGTAGCCGGTGGCTGGTTCCGCAACGAGACCGGCGAGCTGATCGCCGGCTTCCCGATCCGCAGCACCGACACGGTGCTGGACGTGGGCTGCGGCGACGGCGGCAACGTCTATTTCTGCGGCCAGCAGGGCGCCCACGTGGCCTTCACCGATATCGAGGCGGCCAGGGTCGCCGAGACGGAGAAGCGCGCCCGCTCCAGCCGCGCCCGCGACGTGCAGCCCATCGTCAGCGACTGCGACCCCATCCCGCTGCCCGACGGCTTCGCCACCGTGGTCATCTGCACCGAGGTGCTCGAGCACGTGCCTGATCCCACTCGCCTGGTCGCCGAGCTGGTGCGCGTCGGCGCCCCGGGTGCCCGCTACCTGATCTCGGTGCCCGATCCGGTCAGCGAGGCCGTGCAGCGCAAGCTGGCCGATCCAAGCTTCTTCCGCGCCCCCAACCACCTGCGCGTGTTCGGGCGCGACGACTTCACCCGGCTGCTGCTGGGTCAGGGCCTGCTGATCGACAAGATCCAGGGCTACGGCTTCTTCTGGTCGGTCTGGTGGGCGTTCTACTGGAGCTGCGAGGCCGCAGGGCTCGGCCGCGAACACCCGGCGCTGGTCCACTGGTCGCGCGCCTGGATCGCCATCCTCAACAGCCCGGATGGCGAGAAGATCAAGGCGGCGCTGGACGCCACGACGCCGAAGAGCCAGCTGATCATCGCGCGCAAACTCCCCTAGGCTGCCCCCAAGGCGCGCAGCGCCGGCACACGCGGCACGTCGCCTTTTCAGCCGCGGCGCGTCACACTGGGGGAACCGCGCCACGCTCCTGTCGCGCAGCCCGTCTGCTTACCCCCTCAACGGCGAGGCCGTCCCATGTCGAAGACCATAGCCGCCCTCACACAGCGCTTCCGCCCAGCCCGCGCCCCGGCCACCGAAGCCAAGCCGGATGTGGACGGCATCGTCGATTTCTCCGGCGGCCAGGACCCCGACCGCGTCGGGCTGATCGACGCCGATGCCGGCGGCTGGTTCCGCAACGATACCGGCGAGCTGATCGAGGGCTTTCCCATCCGCGCCGAAGACGTGGTGCTCGACGTCGGCTGCGGCGACGGCGGCAACATCTATTTCGCCGGCCAGCAGGGTGCACACGTGGCGTTTGCCGACCTTGACGCCGGCCGGGTGGCCGAGACCGAACGCCGCGCCCGGCAAAGCCGCGCCCGCGAGGTGACGCCGATCGTGAGCACCTGCGACCCCATCCCGCTGCCGGACGGCTTCGCAACCGTGGTGATCTGCACGGAAGTGATCGAGCACGTGCCCGATGCCGAGGCGTTCGTGGCCGAGCTGGTGCGCGTGGGCGCGCCCGGCGCGCGCTATCTGATCTCGGTACCCGATCCGGTGATGGAGAGCCTGCAAAAGCAATTGGCGCCACCCGCCTATTTCGAAGTCCCGAACCATGTGCGCGTGCTGGAACGCACCGAATTCGCGCAGTTGCTGATGAACCAGGGCCTCAGCCTCGAACGGCTGCACACGTACGGTTTCTACTGGGCGATCTGGTGGGCGATGTTCTGGAGTTGCGACATCGATCTGGGCCAGCGGCATCCGGCGCTGGATCTGTGGGCGCAGACCTGGATCGCGCTGCTGCAGACGAAAGACGGCGCAAAGATCAAGCGCACGCTGGATGATTTCGCACCCAAGAGCCAGCTCATCCTCGCCCGCAAGGCCGGATGATAGGGCGCGGCTGGTCTATCGGCCTCATGCGCGAAACGATGCTGCGCGGAATCATTCGCATGTAAGTTTTGTTAATGCCACCGTGAAGCGCTTGCCCCCGCGGCCAGGGGCGGTGATAACGCACACGTTAAGATCGAGGGACATCATGATCAGAGGTGCCATCGAAGTTGCACAGCGTACCCGGGTTGCCGGATGGCTGTATTCCGCCACCACTCCGCTGCGCGACAACACGGTGCTCGCCTTCGTCGGCACACGCTGTGTCGGCGCTGGCAAGGTGGAGCGCTTCCGCCAGGATCTGCTGGATGCCAAGCTGGGCGACGGCTATTGCGGCTACGATTTCCCGATCAAGCTGGCCGAGGGCGAGAGTGCGAGCGCCGTCATCGTCCGCATGCAATTCTCCGACATGGCCCTGCTGCAGCCCGCCAGCCGGGTCTCCGGCGACGACGACGCCGCAGCATCCTCGGCGCCCGATCTGGGCCCCATCCCGCCCGCCGGTGTCTCGTGGATGCTGGACAAGGGCATGCTGGAGCAGCCCGAATACGATTTCCTCAAATCCATCCAGTCCGCCGGCGCTTATGAGCGCGGCCTGCGCGCCGCCAAACGCGGCGCCGCACCTGCCGGCGCACCCGCGGCGCCAACCCCCGAAGGCGTGGCAAGCGACCTGCTGGGCCTGTTCATGCTCGGCGAGCCCAACATCGTGCGCTCCAGCATCGCGGCCATTTCGGACCTGACGGCAAAGCCCGCCCTGTTGCGCAGCGCAGGCGCCCCGGTTGCCGCGTTGTGGAGCCAGGACCGCGTTCGCATCCGCCTCGAGGAGCGCTCGCATCTGGACGGACGCGCGCAAGGCGAGACGATCGCCGAGCCGCAATCCGGCGCCATCGAATACAGTTTCGGCCCCGACCGCCTGCTGCTGCTGCACCGCGATTGCCGTTTCGCGGCGCAAGGCCCGGCGCCGGTCTCCGGCATCACGCTGTTCACCGTCGCCGCCCCCGAACCGGCAGCCGTGGCACCCAAGAAATCAGCCCAGGCCCGCGCCGCATAAGCGCAGCCGACCTCCGATGATGCCGATGCCAGAGCTGCGTCGTGCTGGTCCGCGGGACGCCGCCGCCCTGTCCCTGCTCGGGTCGGCGACCATGCTGGAGACCTATGCCGAGCTCGTGGACGGCCCGGACATCGTGCAGCATTGCGCCAACCGACACGCCGCAGCGGTCTACGCCGCCTGGCTCGCCGACCCGGAATGCGCCATCTGGGTCGCCTTCACCCAACGCGACGCGCTGGTCGGCTATCTCGTGCTCACCCCGGCCACGCTGCCCGACAATCCGCATCCCGACGACCTCGAAGTGCAGCGCATCTACGTGCTGTCGCGCTATCACGGTGCCGGAATCGGTGGCGCGCTGATGGGCTGCGCCGTGGCCGAAGCACGCCGCCGCAGCGCCCGCCAGCTCGTCCTGGGCGTGCTGAAGCTGAATGCGCCCGCCATCGCCTTCTACGACCGGCAGGGTTTTACCGTCATCGACAAGCGGGTCTTTCAGGTCGGCACCGCTACTTTCGACGACCACGTGATGGCACGAACACTGGCGTAGTCCGGCTCGGCGACAGCCGGCATCGCGGCCTGGCCGAACAGGCCGAGCTTAGCGCTCCAGCACCCGCGCGATCAGCTTTTCGTAGCCCGCGATGTAGGTGCCCATGTCCAGATTCGCCTCGGCCCAGGCCCGCGCGCCGCGGCGCAGGCGGGCCGCCATCCGCGTGTCCTCCAGCATCTCCAGCACGCCATCGGCGATGCTGTCAGGCTGCAGGAACGCCACCAGCCGGCCGTTCACCCGGTCGGTCACGAACTCCCGCACCGGCGCGGTGTCGCTGGCCACGATGGCGCAGCCGGCCGCCAGCGCCTCCCGCAGCGACCAGGAGGCGACGAACGGGTAGGTGAGATAGACATGCGCATCGGAGCGCTGCAGCAGCTTGACGTAGGTCTCGTAGGGCACGCGACCGGCGAAATGCACGCGGCTCAGGTCCAGCCGGCCCGCCAGCTCGTCCTGCATCTGCTCCCGCCAGGTGCCTTTCTGCGGTCGCGCGCCATAGCTGACGCCATCGCCGCCCACCAGGATCACGCGGGCATCCGGCCTGGCATCCAGCACCCGCGGCAGGCTGCGCATGAATACGTGGAAGCCGCGATACGGCTCGAGGTCGCGCACCACGTAGGTGATCAGCTTCTCGGTCGGCTTGATGCGGTAGCCGCCCAGGGTCACCACGCGGCGGCGCAGCTCGGGATCGGGCTTGCACACATCGAGGTTCACGCCTTCCGGCAGCACGCTGATCCGTTCCTGCGCCCAGGCAGGGTAGGTGCTGTGCTGGAAGGCGGTCGGCGTCTGCCCCAGCCCCGGCCCGGCCAGGGTCAGCAGGTTGACGGCGTTCTTGGCGCGGATGCGCGCCGCCATATCCTCCACCGGCGGGAACTCGGGATCGAACCCCACATCGTAACCGTGCAGGTTGTAATAGAATTCCTGGTAACCGAGCATCGGCACGTCGGGCCACACGTCGCCCACATGCAGCATCTCGCCCCAGCCATGGTGGCCGATGATGATGTCCGGCGTGAAGCCGAGCCCGCGCAGATTCTCCGCGGTGCGCGCCACGATATCCGCCCGGCACAGCGCCAGCTCGAAATCGCGCGCCATCGGGTGCCAATCGGCCGCTGGCAGGCGCGGCAGCGGCCGCACCACCTTGCGCACCCCGGCGAGCTGGTTGCGCTGCGCTTCGGTGATGAACAGCAGCTCGTGCCGGTTCTGCGCCGCCAGATGGCGCAGCAGGTGCAGGAACTGCGCCGGATAGTTCTGGTGGATGAACAGATATCTCAACGGCCGGCGCCGCCCAAGTCCAACGCGCCTGCCCCGTGTGCCCGCTGCTGCCGCCGCCCTGCTCAACGCTTGCCGCGGCCCGGCTTGGCCGGCTGGCCAGCGGGCGGCGCTTTGGCGGCGGGTCCAGGCTTCGCGGGCCCAGGCTTCGGCGAATTCCCAGGCTTCGGCGACCCGGTCTTCGACGCCGCAGGCTGGGCGGGCCGCACTGCCTTGTCCGGCGGGGCCGCTGGCTGCGCCTGGGCCGCCACACCCCTCGCCGGCTTGGCTGCTGGCGCCTTCGTCGCCTTGCCGTCCGCCGGCCTGGCAGCCGCCGCACCCGGCGCCTCGGCCGCGCCGCGCGCCACCAGCCTGATGTTGAACGCCTCCAGCGGCGACATGCTTTCCGCCTGGCACGGCTCGCCATTGTCCAGCGGCCCCACCTTGGTGCCATCGACGAAGCTGGCCTCCACCACGCAGTCGAACCGCTCGGCCGCCTCGCCGCGCAGGCGCATGCGCAGGCCCAGGATCGGCAGGCTCATGCCCCGGCTGCCGCAATACTGGCCGCCCTCGGCCCAGGGGCTCAGCCAGCCCCGGCCGAGCACCGCCTGATATTCGATGTCGGCCGGCCCCACCGCGCCTTTAGGCGAGACGGCAAACCCCTCGATCCAGGCCTTGCTGTCCGGCTGGCCCATCCATTCGCCCAGCTTTGTCACCACGTCGCCGCGGTTCTGCACATGGGCCACCACTTCAGCCGAGCGCGCGGCCTCCGCATCCGATTGTGCGGCACCGGCCGGCGTGTTCTGCGGCAAGGCGGCCGAACCGGGCCCGGCCGGGCGCGACATCGGTGCCGCAGCGGCGGCCTGGGCGGCCGGCGGATGGCTGGCGGCGGCTGGGGCCGGGCCCGCCACCGCGGGGCGGGGCGGCTGCGGCGCGGCGGGCTGGCCCCCGAGCTGCGGCAGGGCGCCGCTATCGGCCAGCCGCAAAATCTGCAGCTTGGGCGCATCTGCCGTCGAGTTGGGCGCCTGGTAACTGGTCACCAAAATCTGCGCCGGCCCGCGCGTCACCCGCACCAGCGCCGCACCGTTCCAGCCGCCCAGCCAGCCATCGTCGCGGAACGCCGTAATCGTTACCGCCTCGGGCCGGAAGGCGGGGCCGGGCGGCAGCGACACGCGCACGCCGGGCAGGCCGGTGGCAGCATCGGGCACGGCGCTGCCGGGCGTGTTGAAGATGCAGAACAGGCCGGCATCCAGGGTCATCAGATTGGCCGACACCTTCAGCTCGGTCACCAGCTTCGGCGCGTTTTGGTTCTTCTGGTCACTCACGTTGGGTCATCGAGCTCCGGCTGGGGGCGGCGGGGTGGTTATCCGGCGAGTGGCGGCGGGAAGGAAGGCTTGTTTGGCAGCGAGTGTCAAAAAACCCCGGCCGTGTCGGGCGCGCCGGAAGGTGGCGCGGCCAGCCGCAGAAACAGGTCGTTCAGCCGGGGCGGCGGCAGCCCCAGCGGCAGCACCCAGCCACGGCCCGCCGCGCGGATCCGCGCCGCCGGCGTACCGATATCGAAGGCGGCCACCGACAGGCCGGCCGCCCAAGCGTCCGACAAGGCGTAGCACCACGTTTCCGGCCAGACCGACGGCAGAAATGCCATATGCGCCCCCTGCGCGGCGATCAGCCCGGCCGCCTCGGCCCGGGTGAACTCGCCGGTGATGAACGCCCGGCCGGTGGCCAGCAGGGCGTCGTCATCCACCGTGTAGCCGATCACCGTAAACGAGAGGTCAAGCGCGCGCGCCGCGGCATCCTGTGCACAGGCGAGCAGCACCGCGAACCCTTTCTCCATGCCGATCGCCCCCACCACGGCCACCAGCAGCCCGCCGGCCTGCGGCAGAACGCGCGGCGCCGCGAAAGGCGGGTCGGCCTCCCACGGCAGCACGCGCGGCACCAGCCCCGGCACATGGCGCACCACCCGGCTGGCCACATCCTGCGAGGGCACGACCACGGAGGCCGCACGCCGGAAATCGGTGGCGCTGCGCCGCCGCAGGCTGGCCGGCGCCACCGAATCGTCGATGCCGCGGCCCCATTGCGCGAGGCACGTCTCGCAAATGCGCGGTTCGGCCTCGCCGCAGAACCGGCCCTCGCCGGTGACGAAGGACAATCGGGCGCAGAACCAGGCGTAATCGTGCACCCAAACATCGTAGGCAACGCCCAGCGTGGCCAGAAGCCGCAGCACGCTGTGATCGTGGCCGAGCAGGTGATGCAGCTCGGCCCGCACCGGCCGGCCGGCGGCCAGCAGCCGCGCCAGCCGGCCGAACTCGCGTGGCAGGGCGTAGGCTAGATTGGGGAAGCCGCCATCGGGGTCGCCTACGGCGCACAGGCCGTCGGCCGCGCTCAGCACCACCGGCACGTGGCCCGCCTGCTGCACGGCGGCCGCGCGCTCGGCCACGATGCGGGCAGTACCGCCGCCCAGGCTGTGGGTGATCAGCAGCACGCTGCCGCCCGCGCCTGCGGGGCGGCCCAGCCAGCGTGCCTCGTCCAGCCGCCGCCGCGCCGGCGCCAGCAGATCGGCGGCCACGAAATCCGCCACCCTGGCCCGGTAGGTGGGATAGCGCGCCCCCAGCACCCGCAGGTTGCGCGCCAGCAGATGCTCCCGCGCCGCACCGAACGACACGCTGCCCCGATGGGCTACGTAAACCGCAGGCACCGCCACATGCCGCCAGCCGAGCGCCGAGGCCCGCTCGGTAAAATCGTTCTCCTCGCCGTAGCCCTGGGCGAAGCTCTGCTGGTCCAGCAGCCCCGTGGCCGCCAGGCAATCGGCGCGGATGAACATGCAGAAGCCATGCGCCGTCGGCACGTCCACCAGCCGGCCGGCATTGGCGCGCGCGGCCAGCGCCGCCAGCGCTACGGTCTCCTCCAGCCCCGGCGCCGGGTTGCCGCCGCCAGGCTCGGGGTAGCTGAAGATGGTGGCCTCGTTGGAGAGCGGCGTGGCGGTGCCGATATCCGGCGCGCTGCACGCGGCATCCCGCAGCCCCTCCAGCCAGCCCGGCGCGACCAGCGTGTCGCTGTTCAGCAGGATGGCGTGGTCGCCCCCGGCCGCGCGCAGCCCGGTATTGGCCGCCGCCGGGAAGCCCCGCGCACCTGCCCGGGTGCGCAGCAGCGTCAGCCGGCCGGCCGCGGCAAGCTGCTCAAGGGCGGCAACCAGCGCCGGCTCCGGCGAGGCATCATCGACCACCACCAGGCGATGCGGCGGCGCCAGCGTGGCCAGCACGGCGGCGAGGCAGTCCAGCGTCACGCGCTCGCCGCGATAGACGGGCACGATCACGCAAACCGGCAACGCCGCATCCGCCCGCGCCACCGCCGGGGCGGCGGGCAGGATCGGCGGCCCGTCCGGCGTCACCGGCGCCAGCGGGCTGCCCAGCAGGTCGCGCCCGTCCTCGCCCACCACATGCACGGTCAGCCCCGCCGGCGCCTCGCAGGCGAACGCACGCGGGCGAAACAGCGGCGCGGAGCCCTCCACGTCGTCGCACCACGCCGTGGCCACGAACAGCTGCAGCTCGGCGCCTTCCGCGCTCAGCACGCGCAAACGCGGGGGCCGCTCGGGCGCGCCGGGGTGCCAGGCGAAGCCGGTCACACGGTTGCCGTCCCGCTCGACGAAGCCTTCCAGGCGCCGCAGGGCTGCAAGGTCGATCGGGCTGCCGAGCAGCCCGTGGCCCTCGCGCTCGACGCACAGCACGGAACCTTGCCGCGCCGCGGCCGGCAGCACGAAGGGCTGGGCGCTGGCCACCTCGGCCAGCTGCACGCCGTCCAGCACCAGGCGAACCGGCGGCCCCTGCCCGCCGATCAGCACCACGCCATCCGTTCGCAAGCCGCACCAGCCGGCCGGGCCGGCGCCCTGCCCCGCCAGCGCGGCCAGGCCCGCATCGGTCTCGAAGCCGGAGAGCGCCGCCTGCAACGCCTGGCGCGCTTCTGCCGCCTGCCCCAGCGCGAGATGCGCGGCCGCCAGGCCGGCCCAGCACTCCCGCACCCCGAAACGCTCCGCCATGTCGGCAAACAGCGGCACGGCACCGGCGGCATTGCCGGTGCGCAGCCGCCGCATCGCCAGCGCGAACCGTAGATTCTGGTCGGATGGCGCCAGACGATGCGCCCGCTCCAGCCAGGCACTATCGCCGGCCTCGCCGCGCCGCCACGCATCCTCCGCCCTGGCGCGCGAAGGCGCCTGATCCAGCACGGGCTTGGCCCGGCGCTTCGGCGGCCTCACGTCGGCGCGATACTTCACGCCGGCCAGGCCCGCCGGGCGGGGCAGGCGAGCGGCCTCGGTCGGGGCTGGCCCGCGTGCATGGCCACCATCAACGGGCGTACGCGCTAGGGCAGTGCGGGCCGCAGCTCTGGCGTCAGCCGCTCGAGATCATAGGCGGCTTCCTCGACGCCGCTCGCCCGCGCGCGCTCGAGCCAGATCCGTGCCTCGCGCGAATCCTCGTCGCCGCCCAGGCCGCGGGCAAGGAAGCGGCCCAGCATCATCTGCGCGTGGGAGTGGCCCTTTTCGGCCGCCATTCGATACCAGCGGCGGCTCTCGGCGCGGTCTTCCGGCACGTCGTGGCCACCGCCCAGCATGGCGCCGACGGCAAACATCGCGCCCACATGGCCCTGCTCGCCCGCTTTGCGGAACAGCCGCAGCGACTCGTCGTGGTCCTGCGGGCCGCCGGTGCCGTTCAACGACATCTCCGCCAGCGCGACCTCGGCGTCCAGCATGCCCGAGCTGGCGGCGCGCGCGATCCAGAGGCGGCCCTCGGTGGGATCAGCCTCCACGCCCCGGCCTTCAGCCAGCATGCGGCCATACCAGTACTGCGCATTGACCACGCCGTCGGCGGCGCGGCGCAGCCACAGGATGGCGCGGCGGTCGTCACGCTCCACGCCCACGCCCTCGGCCAGGCAGACGCCCAGGTTGAAGGCGGCGACGAGGTCGCCCGAGCCGGCGGCCTGCTCGAACAGCTCGCGCGTGCGCTGGCCGTCCTCGTCCGAACCGCTGCCCGAGAGCAGCAGGTTCGCCAGATCGGCCTGCGCCTGACGGTCACCGCCCTCGGCGGCGCGGCGGAACCAGCGGCCTGCCTCTTCCGGATCGCGATGCACGCCGGCCCCGGTCAGGAACAGCAGCCCCAGCGCGCGGGCGGCCGCGGCATGCCCGGCTTCGGCTGCGCGGTTGTACCAGATCGCCGCTTCGGCGTAGTTCGGCGGCAGGTCGCCGCCACGGGCATAGATGTCGCCCACCAGGGCGGCGGCCTCGCGGTCGCCGGCATTGGCCGCGCGCCGCAGCCACGACTCCCCTTCGACCGGATTGCGCGGCACGCCGCGCCCCTCCAGCAACGCCAGGCCCCAACGCGCCTGGCCGCTGCGCACGTTCTTCTCGGCCGATTGCTTGTAATACGAAGCGGCTGTCTCGATGCTCGCCGGCATGCCCGAGCCGCGCTCGTGCATCACGCCGAGCAGGTACAGCGCGGTCGGCAGGCCGGCATCGGCGGCTTTCTTCAGCGAGATCGCCGCCGTGGCGTGGCCGTCATGGTCGGTGGCGCTGCGCAACAGCGACAGGCCGCGGCCGAGATGGCCCTGCGGGCAATTCGCCGCGGCCGAGCGCTCATACCACTGGTCGGCTTCTTCCAGGTTGCGCAGATCGTCGGGCCCGGAAGTCAGGATGTAGCCCAGCAGAGCCTGGGCTTCCGGCGAGCCGCCCTCGGCACCCCGCCGGGCCCAACGCAGGGCCGCCGGAAAATCCGGCTCGTCGGCGGTCGGGGTCACGCCACGGATGAAAAGCGGGCTGCCGGGGGCGGCCTTGCTGCCTTTCCCCGCCAGCCCGTACAGATACAGCGTGGCCAGCAAGGTCTGTGCTTCCACCCAGCCGGCCTGCGCCGCACGCTCCAGCCAGGCCGCGCCATCGCGGCGGCTCACCGGAACGCCGGCGCCCTTGAGGTAGGCACGGCCGACCCAGAACTGCGCCTCGGGCAATCCGGCGCGGGCCGACTTGCTGAACAGGGCGAAGGAGCGGCGCGGATGCCCGCTTTCGTCGAGCTGAATGGCGCGCTTGAGCGCCGCAGCGGGCGATCCTGCCGAGACGATCCGGTCGATGAGCGTCAGCATACGGTGGGTCGGTCCTGCACTACCAGGTGGGCAGCCAGCCTGGTTACCACGAAAAGGTTACTCGTGGGCTTCCGGAAAAGGAAGCAGCACCCCGGCCGGCGCGGCTGCACCGGCCTGAATTCATTGCGCTGTTGCAATTTAGACGAACGCACGCCCAGTCTCATACGATGGCAGCGCGCAAGCCTAGCTCGGCTCGCGCATGCCATCCTGCACGATCGGCAGCACGCGCTCGATCAGATATTGCCACACCGTCCGCTCGCCCACCTTGATGTCGGCCTCCACGGGCATGCCCGGCACGATCCGCATGTCGCGCGGCACGTGCCGCAGCGACAGCCGGTCGAGCGTGACCCGCACGTCGTAGAAATACGCGCTGTTGGGCGTCTGGCCGGTGAACACCGAGTTGGGGGCGGTGCCGGCGCTGCCGCCGGGCGTGCTGTTCTGGCTGTTGGTCAGAAAACTGTCCGAGCTGATGAGGCGCACCGAGCCGCTGCCGTCACCGAACTCGGTGGACGGGAAGGTCTGGAACTTCACCGTCACCGGCTGGCCGGGGGTGACGAAGCCGGCCTCGTTGCCGGTGGCCTGCGCATCGATCTCCAGCGGCGCGTTCAACGGCACCAGGGTGAAGAACGACTGGCCGGCCTGCAGCACGGTCCCCGGCGCCACGGCAGCCACCGACAGCACGGTCGCGTCCTCGGGCGCACGCAAATCGATCAGCTTGTTGTTCAACGCCGCGTGCTCCAGCTGGTCGCGGTAGGTGGCAAGCTGGACGGCGTCCGTGGTGATCGTCTGCGACACATCGGCAAACCATTGCTGGTTGTAGTTGTCGAGCTGACCCTTCAGGGCCGCGGCATTGTGCCGGGCATTCTCGGATTGCTGCACGCTGCTCAGCACCTGCCGCTCGGCTTCCAGCCGGGCGTTGGTGGCCGAGAGCGTGTCGATCCGGCTGCCGACCTGGTCATGCTCCAGCTGCGTGCGCATCTTTTCCACATCCACCGCCACGCCGGTCTCCTTGGCATACTGGCGGATGTTTGCGTCGGCCTGGGCCTGCAGCGCGCGCTGGGCGTCGATCTGCCCCTGGTAGTAGCGCAGCTCCGCCTCGCGGGCCGATGCACGCTGGGCGAAGATGCCCTCCTGCACCAGCGCGCCCGGGGTCAGCGCGCGCGGGTGATAGGCGACCTGCCGGTTCTCGGCCGTCAGCCGGTCGATCTCGCTCGCGTAGCGGTCCACCTGGTCGAGGGCTGCGGTGTTGTCGGCGGCGGTGAACGTGGGATCGAGCTGCGCCAGCAGCTGCCCCTTATGCACCACGTCGCCCACGGCCACCGCGATGGTCTTGACCATCGAGGTGTTGAGCGGCTGCACCACGTCCTCGTTGGTCATCGAAATGACCTTGCCGGTGGCCACCACGGTACGGTCGATATGCAGGATGCCGAACAGGATGAAGATGATGGCGACCATGGTGCCGATCAGCAGCACCGTGCTGCGGGCGGCCGGCTTGGCCGGCACGTTCGACAGGGCCGTGGACGGCGAATAGAACTCCAGCATCTCCACCGGCGTGCCGTCGCGCACCGCCGTGGGCCGCCCGAAGGAGAGCCAGCCGCGGCGGCCGGGGCCGCCACCGGCGGGGTCGGCGGCCGGGCGGGTCGGGGTCGTGGTGACGGACATTCTCTATTCTCCCTGCGCCAGGGCGGCGGCCGCGCGGACCGGGTCGATATGGCGGTTCTGCTGGTTCCACAACGTGCGATAGACCGAGCAGCGGTCCAGCAGCACGTCGTGCGGCGCCACGTCCACCACGGCGCCGCGGTCGAGCACCATGATCAGGTCGCAGTTCACCAGGCTGGACAGACGGTGCGACACGATGACCATCGTGCGGCCCTTGCCGATGCGCGTCAGGTTGGCGTTGACCAGCGCCTCGCTCTCGGGGTCCAGCGCGCTGGTCGCCTCGTCGAGGATCATGATGCGCGGGTTGGTGATCAGCGCGCGGGCGATGGCCAGGCGCTGCCGCTGGCCGCCGGAGATGTTGGCCGAGCCTTCCTCGATCCAGGTGTCGTAGCCCTGGGGCATGCGCTCGATGAACTCTTCGGCGCCCGCCAGCCGCGCCGCCCGCACCGCGTCCTCCAGCGTCAGGCCGGCGCGGCCCGCCGTGATGTTGTCGCGGATGGTGCCGCGGAACAGGAAGTTGTCCTGCAGCACCACGCCGAAGCTGCGGCGCAGATGGCTGAGGTTGATCTCGCGCAGCTCCGCCCCATCGATGCGCACGGCACCCGTGTATTCGCGGTTGATGCCCTGCAGCAGCCGCGTGATGGTCGATTTACCCGAGCCGGAACGGCCGACCAGGCCCAGCATGGTGCCCGGCGGGATGGAGAAGTTGATCTTGTTCAGCGCCGGGCGCTGGCCGAGCGGATAGGTGAAGGTCACGTCCTCGAACGTCACCTGGCCTTCGAATTTCGGCCGCATGCCGTCGTTCTGCGCGCGGGTCTCGGTCGGGTTGTTCAGCACCTTGGCGATCTGGCCCACCGCGGTGCGCACCTCGTGGAAATCCTCCATCAGCCGCGCGAAGCCGATCAGCGGCTGGGCCACCCGGCCCGAGAGGATCATGAACGCGATCAGCCCGCCGCGATCGATGGTGGTGTCGTTCTGCAGCGCCAGGTAGGCGCCGAACAGCACCACGCCGCGCGACATGAAGGTCTGCAGCGGGTCGATCAGCGTCTGCGGCCAGTTGCCCAGCCGACCTGCCGCCAAGCGCCAGCGGCCGGCATCGGCCACGCGCTCGTCCCACGTCACCTTCTGCTGCGGCTCCAACGCCAACGACTTGACGGTCCGGATGCCGTACACCGTCTCCGACATCACGGCGCTCTTCTTGTGCTCGGCCTGGATCGCCAGCGCGATCAGGCTGCCCACCGGGCGCAGGAACACCATGATGATCAGCGCGATCAGCCCGGCGATGGCGATCGACACCCAGGCGAGCGTCGGTTCCATGTAGAACATGAACGGCACCATCACCACGAGCGTGAAGCCGTCCAAGAAGGTGAACAGCAGCTTGCCGGTCAGGAACTCGCGCACGCGGAACACTTCGCGCAGGCGCGAAATCGTCTCACCGGCCTGGCTCCGCTCGAAATAATCGAGCGGCAGCGACAGCAGCCGGCCGAACACATGCAGATTAAGCTTCACGTCGAGCCTGGCCGACAGCACCAGGATCAGCTCGCGCCGTGCCCAGCCCAGCACCATCTCGAAGAACATCATCACGCCCATCAGGCTGACCAGCAGCGTGAAGGTGGGCAGCGAGTTGTATTCCAGCACGCGGTCGATAGTGGCCATCACCATCAAAGCGGGGATGATCGTCAGCGCCGACAGCACGATCGAGGCGTAGCCGATCTGCGTCAGGAAACGCTTTTCCTCCAGCACCTTGCCAAAAATCCAGCCGAGCGTGAACGGCGCCTCGCCCTCCGCCTGGCCATACGGCCGCTTGATCAGGATGACGTCGCCGCCCCAGGCCTGCTCCAGCCGCAGCCGATCGACGGCCACCGGCGGCTCGGCGTCGCGCGCGGTCGGGCTCTTCAGCCACACCACATCGCGCTGCGTATCGGCACCGACCACGAGGCCAGCCGTGCCGTCCTTGAGCAGCAGCACGACCGGCGCCGCATCCTTGAAGCGGAACAGGTTGCGCCACGCCAGGCGCATGGCACGCGCCACCAGCCCCTGCTCGCGCAGCCAGCTGACCAGCGAAGCCGGCGAGGGATACGGCTCGCTCGCCGGGCCGCGGAAATCGCCCATGTCGAGGTCGATGCCGTGGAAGCGGGCAGCGGCAACCACGGCGCGCAGGCGCAGCTCGGTGGGCGTCAGCGCCTCGGGGGCATCCGCCTCGATCTGCAGCGGCTCGCCGTCGGTGTTCAGGCTGGTCTCGGTCATCGGTCCCTCTGACAACTGGGCTGGCCGGCAGCCTCGTGACGAGCCGCGCGCGCAGGCCCGGGCACACCATAGCGGCGCCCCGGTCGGGGCTTCATTAACACGAGTTCCTTCAGAGGGGCATAATTTTTGCCGCCCGCGCTGGCCTGTTCCACCTGCGTGCCGTTACATCAGCGCGGCGAGGAGATGGCGATTGCAGGTAGAAGTGGCCCAGGATGCGGACATGGCGGAGGTGGCGGCGATCTACGCCCACCACGTGCTGGCGGGCACCGGCACGTTCGAGGAGGTGCCGCCCAGCATCGAGCAGATGACCGCGAGGCGCTGCGCGGGGCTGGCGGCCGGGCATGACTGGCTGGTGGTGCGCGACGCCACCGGGGTGCTCGGCTTCGGCTACTACGCCCCGTTCCGGCAGCGCAGCGCCTACGCCTGGACGGTGGAAGACAGCGTGTACGTGCGCGACGACGTGCGCGGCATGGGCGTAGGCAAAAGCCTGGTTGCAGCACTGCTGCAGCTGGCCGAAGCGCGCGGCTATCGCCAGATGCTGGCCCTGATCGGCGACAGCGACAACACCGGCTCCATCGGCGTGCATGCCAGCCTTGGCTTCCAGCGCGCCGGCGTGCTGCGCTCCTGCGGCGTGAAGTTCGGCCGCTGGCTCGATGTGGTGATCATGCAGCGCCCGCTCGGGCTGGCGGATTCCGACGTGCCCGCGCGGCCACCTGCGGCCGATCCCGCCGCATCGCCGCCGCCGCAGGATGCCAGCCCGGTCTAGGCCGGTGCGCCCGCTTCCCTGAAACAGGCGCTCGCCACCGGATCGCCGGCCAGCGCCGCCTGCACCGCCAGCCGGCCCGCTTCGGACGAACAGACAGCCACCACGCGGCTGAAATACGCCGTCCGACCGCGCGCGCGATCGTGCAGCAGCCCGGCCAGCGCCCGCCCGGCCTGGCTGCGCGCGCCGCAGCAGGCGCAGCCGGGTGCATGTGCCGCGGCCGCCGTGAACGCCTCGCCCTCCACCAGCAACACGTCGCCCGGGCCGGCCTGCACCGGCGCGAACACCACGGGAATGCGCATATCCTGCTCGGCCATGCGTTGATATAAAGCTAGGCTTATATATTTATGCAAGGCGATGGAGCAGCTTCTCACCCTGATCGGCGCCGCGGCCGACCCGACCCGGCTGCGCCTGCTGGCATTGGCCGCCGCCGGCGCGTTCTGCGTCACCGATTTCTGCGATATCCTGGGCCAGAGCCAGCCGCGCCTGTCGCGCCATCTGCGCCTGCTGTGCGAGGCGGGGTTCCTGCAGCGCTCGCGCGAGGGGGTGAACGCCTGGTTCACCCTGGCCCAGGGCGAAGCCGGCGGGCTGGCGCGCGACATCCTGCGCCGCATCCCAGCCGGCGATCCGCTGCTGGCAGCCGACCGGCGCGGCGCCGCCCGCGTGCTGGCCGAACGCGCGCGCGCGGCCTCCGACAAGTTCCGCCGCCAGGGTGCCGATTGGGACGAGATGCGCGCCCTGGCCCTGCCCGCCGATGCCGTCGAAGCCCGGCTGCTCGAGCTGCTGCCGGCCGGCGGGCTGGGCCGCGTGCTGGATGTGGGCACCGGCACCGGCCGCCTGCTGGAGTTGCTGGCACCGCGCATCAGCAGCGGCCTCGGCGTGGATGCCAGCCGCACCATGCTCGCACTGGCCCGCGTGCGCCTGGCCGGCGCCGATTACGCGCATTGCGGCGTGCGCCTGGCCGACATGTATGCGCTGCCGCTGCCCGATGACGGCTTCGATCTGGTCGTGCTGCAGATGGTGCTGCATTACGCCGAGGATCCTGCCCAGGCCGTTGCCGAAGCGCGGCGCGTGCTGGCGCCCGGCGGCCGCCTCGTGGTGGTCGATCTGGCCCCGCACACGCAGCACGCGCTGCTCACCCAGATGGGCCATCGCAACGCCGGGTTCTTCGACGCGCAGATGGCCGGCCTGCTGGACCAGGCGCACCTGCTGGCCTACCCGCCCGTCAGCGTCGAGGCGCCCGGCAACGCGGCGCTGCGCGTGCGCATCTGGCAGGGCTCCGCGCCCGTCCTGACCCCTGCACTCATGACCGAGGATGTAACGTGACCCGACCCCATCTGCTCGACGCCCTCCGCGCCCAGGTCCTGCTCTGCGACGGCGGCACGGGCAGCCGCGTGCAGTCGATGGATCTCGACACCGACCGCGATTACTGGGGCCAGGAGAACTGCACCGACGTGCTCAACCTCTCGCGCCCCGATCTGGTGCGCGAGATTGCCCACGGCTACTTCGCCGCCGGCGCCGACATGGTGGAGACCAACACCTTCGGCGCCAGCCCGATCACGCTGGGCGAGTTCGGGCTGGAGGCCCGCGCGCGCGAGATCAACCGCGTTGCCGCCGAGCTGGCACGCGAGGCAGCCGACGGCTTCAGCGACGGCCGGCACCGCTGGGTGCTGGGCGGCGTGGGCCCGGGCACCAAGCTGCCGAGCCTGGGCAACATCGATTACGACACGCTGGAAGCGGGCCTGACCGAACAGTGCCGCGGCCTGGTCGATGGCGGCGTGGACGCCTTTCTCATCGAGACCTGCCAGGACACGCTGCAGATCAAGGCCGCGGTGAACGGTGCCAAGGCCGCGCGCGCCGAAGCCGGGCGCGACACGCCGATCTTCGTGCAGGTGACGGTGGAGACAACCGGCACGCTGCTGGTGGGCCCCGATATCGCGGCCGCCGCCACCGTCGTGCACGCGCTGGACGTGCCGCTGATCGGGCTGAACTGCGCCACCGGTCCGCAGGAGATGGCCGAGCACGTGCGCTGGCTGGCGGCCAACTGGCCCGGCCTGATCAGCGTGCAGCCTAACGCCGGCCTGCCCGAACTGGTCGATGGCGCCACGCGCTACCCGCTGGGTGCCGCCGAGATGGCCAGCTGGATGGAACGCTTCGTGGCCGAAGACGGGCTGAACCTGATCGGCGGCTGCTGCGGCACCGACGTGCCGCATATCGAGGCGCTGGACGCCATGCTGCGGCGTCGCGGCGAAGGCTTCCGGCCGGTGCCGGCCACGCGCACATCGTATTGGGTGCCGAGCGTGGCCAGCCTGTACAGCGCCACACCTTTGCGCCAGGACAACAGCTTCTTCTCCATCGGCGAGCGCTGCAACGCCAACGGCAGCAAGAAATGGCGCGAGCTGCAGGAAGCCGGCGACTGGGACGGCTGCGTCAGCGTGGCCCGCGAACAGGCCGCCGAAGGCAGCAACTCGCTCGATGTCTGCACCGCCTTTGTCGGCCGCGACGAGAAGCGCGAGATGGATGAGGTGATCCGTCGCTTCACCAATTCGGTGAACGTGCCGCTGGTGATCGACAGCACCGAAACGCCGGTGATCGAAAGCGCGCTGAAGCTGCATGGCGGCAAGCCGATCATCAACTCGATCAATTTCGAGGACGGCGAGGGTGCGGCGGCCGACCGGCTTCGCCTGGCGAAAAAATTCGGCGCCGCGGTGATCGCGCTCACCATCGACGAAGTCGGCATGGCCAAGACCGCCGAAGACAAATTGCGCATCGCCGAGCGGCTCGTGGCGTTCGCCTGCGACACGTATGGCCTGCCGCAGAGCGACCTGCTGATCGACCCGCTGACCTTCACGGTGGCCACCGGCAGCGAGGACGACCGCAAGCTGGCCGCCTGGACGCTGGACGGCATCCGCATGATCCGCGAGCGCTTCCCCGACATCCAGATCATCCTCGGCCTGTCCAACGTCAGCTTCGGCCTCAACCCGGCGGCGCGCGCCGTGCTGAACAGCGTGTTCCTCGATCACGCCGTGCGCGCCGGCATGACGGGCGCCATCGTGCATGTCAGCAAGATCCGCCCGCTGCACCTGATCGCCGCCGAGGAGGTGGAGGTCGCCGAGGACCTGATCTTCGACCGTCGCCGCGAGGGTTACGATCCGCTGCAGCGCATGCTGGCGATCTTCGCCGACCGCAAGCTGGCCGAGACCACCAAGCGCGCGGTGAGCGAGACGGTGGAGGGCCGCCTGCGCGACCGCATCGTGGATGGCGACCGCAAGGGCCTGGAAGCCGAGCTGGATACCGCGCTCGTCGCGCACAAACCGCTGGCCATCATCAACGACATCCTGCTCGGCGGTATGAAGATCGTGGGCGAGCTGTTCGGCGCCGGCAAGATGCAGCTGCCCTTCGTGCTGCAATCGGCCGAGACGATGAAGGCCGCAGTAGCCTATCTGGAACCGCTGATGGAGCGCGTGGCCGGACAGGAGAAAGGCACCATCGTGCTGGCCACCGTGAAGGGCGACGTGCACGATATCGGCAAGAACCTGGTCGATATCATCCTGACCAATAACGGCTACCGCGTGGTCAATCTCGGCATCAAGGTGAAGCTGGCCGACATGGTGGAGGCTGCCCGCGAACACCGCGCGCACGCCATCGGCATGAGCGGCCTGCTGGTGAAATCAACCGTCATCATGCGCGAGAACCTCGAGGAGATGAGCCGCCAGGGCCTCGAAATTCCCGTGCTGCTCGGCGGTGCCGCACTGACGCGCAACTACGTGGAGGACGATTGCGTCGCCGCCTATGCCAGCGGCCGCGTTGCCTATGCGCGCGACGCGTTCGACGGCCTGCACCTGATGGACCGCGTCACCGGCAACGGCTTCGACGACTACCTCTCCGCCTTGCAGGCCAAGCGCAGCGGCAAGGCGCGCAATACCAAGCGTAGCCTGGGCCAGGCCGACGAGCGTGCCTGGCGGCCGATCGACGTGGCGCAGGTGCAGGCGCGCCGCAGGCGGCTGACGCAGGATGTGCCGGTGGCCGAGCCGCCCTTCTGGGGGGCCCGGATCGTCGAAGCGCCGGCCAAGGCCGTCGTGCC
The DNA here is from genome assembly GCA_963751795.1 of uncultured Alphaproteobacteria bacterium. Classification (GTDB taxonomy): domain Bacteria; phylum Pseudomonadota; class Alphaproteobacteria; order Acetobacterales; family Acetobacteraceae; genus BOG-908. The sequence goes on along the minus strand of CAVVVI010000002.1, from coordinate 449,512 downwards.
GTTCCTCAATGAACGCAGTCTGTATCAATTCCAGTGGGGCTTCAGGAAGCAGGGCAAGAACCTCGACGACTTCCTCGGCTGGGCCAAGCAGGAGCTGCGCCCGATCATGAAGCGCATGCTCGCCACCTGCGAGGCCGAGGCGATCCTGCGGCCGCAGGCGATCTACGGCTATTGGAAAGCCGCAGGCCAGGGCAACGATCTAGTGGTGTTCGAGCAGGACGGCACTACGGAAGTGGCGCGCTTCAACCTGCCGCGCCAGCCCAGGGACGACGGCGAATGCATCGCCGATTTCTTCCGCGACATCGACGAAGCGGAGCGCGACGTGATCGGCCTGCAGGTCGTCACCGTCGGCCAGGCCGCTAGCGACACGGCGCGCCTGTGGTTCGAGGACAATCGTTACCAGGACTACCTCTATCTGCACGGGCTCAGCGTGGAGATGGCCGAGGCGATGGCCGAATACGTGCACAAGCGTATCCGCGCCGAGCTGGGGTTCGCCGCCGAAGACGACCGCGACATCGAACGCATGCTGGGCCAGAACTATCGCGGCTCGCGCTACTCGTTCGGCTATCCCGCCTGCCCGCGTGTCGAGGACCAGGACAAGCTGCTGGCGCTGCTGGGTGCCGAACGCATCGGCGTGTCGCTGAGCGACGAGTTGCAGCTGCACCCCGAGCAGAGCACGAGCGCGATCGTGGTGGTGAACCCGGCGGCCAAATACTTTTCGGTTTAGGCGGCTGCAGGGGGATGAAGGCAAGGCAAGGGGCTTTGCCCCTTGACCCCATCAAAGGCTAGCCTTTGAAATCCTAGTGGGGGTTTGGGGTTTCAAACCCCAACGGGGTCCAGGGGCAGCGCCCCTGGCCTTGCTTGTTTGCAATCAACCTGAGGCAATCATGCTCGGCTTCATCATCTGCGGGCCGGAGCACAGCGGCACCACGCTCGTCTCCGACCTGCTGCGACAGCTGCCGGGCGTCGATGCCGGCTTCGAGGTCGGCGTTCTGCTGGCGGACACACCACGCACCTTTCCCGCGCTCTGTGTGCACGCCGAGATCACGCAATGGGGCTGGGGCATTGGCGAGGCGGCCCTGCATTATTGCTGCGACACGGACGATTTCGCGGCCTTCTATGCGCGCCTGCACTCCTGCGCCACCATATTGCAGCCAGGCACGCACACGATCTTCGACAAGACGCCGCGCTACCTGGCGGAACTCTCCACCTGCATGGCCAAGGTGACGGCGCCAATATTCCTGGTGTTCAAGGACCCGCGCGCCATCGTCCACTCGGATTGGTGCCGCGCCGGCCGTCCGGCCTACGAGGCGTGGTTCGACGCCTATGCGCCCGACAAGCTGGGCTATCTGCAGGTGCTCTACGCGCAGTACAGCCAGGCCGTGCAGGCAGCCGATCCGCGCCTCTGCGTCATCCGGCTGGAGGATCTGTGCCTGGATGCAAGGCGCAGCTGCGAGCGGCTATACGCCCATGTCGGGCACGCCTTCGATCCGACCTACATGGTGCTGCGCAACCTCCGCTACGAGAACACGCGCCACGGCGGCATCGCCGCCGGCGAGCCCTTCACCTACCGCACCGATCTGGACGTCGCAGCCACATCGCGCATCCAACAGATATTCCGCGACCTGGAAGACTGGTTCTACACCTAACCGGAACCGCATCCGGAGCAAGCAACGTACGCACCGCACTCCAAGCGAAAGTAGCAAAAGCTTTTTGCTTCTTTTTCTCGAAAAAGAAGGCCTTGCTTCCCTAAGCCACCGCCAAAATAGCCCCCGTCAAATGGTACAAAGAGCTAGCCGGCGCCGCCTCCCCCGACAGCACCCCATCCGCCCCCCGCCGCTCGTGCCACAGCCCATCCGGCCGCAGATAAGCCGCCAGCCCGCGCACCGCCGCCAGCCGGTGGGCCAACGAGCCGTCGGCCCGCACGAAGGCCGCCCGCAGCCGCTCCGTCTGTGGCCATAGCCGGGCGCCGGCATCGCGCACCGCGCCGTCGCTGCCCAGCCCGTCCATCAGTGCACCGTGGCCGGGGTGGGCCGCATGGCGGTCGGTGAACGCCAGCAGGCGGGCGGGCAGGTCGTCCGGCACCACCAGCCCCAGCGTGCGGGCCTGGGCCAGCAGCCACACCCACTCGCAATGGTGGCCGGGCTCGACCAGAAAGCGGCCGTCCTGCCGCAGGGGCGCCAGCGTGTCGTCGAAGAACTCGGGCAGCGCGCCCGTCTCGTGGTCGAACAGCCGGGTGGCGAATAGATCCACCAGCGCCTGCGCACGGGCCAGGAACACCGGCTCGCCGAACGCGGCGCCGGCGGCCAGCAGCGCTTCGAGCAGGTGCATGTGCGGATTCTGCCGCCGCGGCAGCGCCGGCGGCAGGCTTTCCTGGTAGCCGCCCAAGGGGTGGGCAAAGGCCGAGTCCAGCCATTCCAGCAACGCCAGGGCACGCGGGCGCAGCACGGCCGGGCCGGCCAGGGGCGCGGCCGAGGCCAGGGCCAGCAGGACGAAGGCATGGTCGTACAGGTCGCGCGTCAGGTCGATGGGCCGGTGCGCCAGATCGAAGCGCCAGGCGTAGCCGCCGTCGTCCTGGGCGGCGTGGCGCTCAAGGAAGGCCAGGCCCAGCGCCACCGCGTCGGCGGCGCCCGCCAGCCCCAGCGCGTGCGCCTGGGAGAACACGACGATCTGCCGTGCCACCACGCGCAGGCGGCGGAACGGCGCGGCACAGCGATAGGTGTGCAGGTCCAGCGCCTCGAAGAATCCGCCGCGCGCCCGGTCGATGCCGTGTTCGAGCCACAGCGGCAGGGCGGCGCCGCTCAGCCAGAGCCGCAGCGCCGCCAGCTCGGCCGCCAGCGCCGCCGCATCGTCCGCAGGCACGGCCCTACTTGGCCGGCTTGCGGAACCGGAAGGCGAACTGGTCGGTGCGGCCCTTGATGGCGGGGTCGAACACGCGGGCGGTATGCGGGTCGGCGGGGTTGGCCAGCACGTCTGTAGTGGTGTCCAGCACGAAGCCGGCGGCCAGCACCTGCGCCTTCACCGTCTCGGGGTCGATGCGATGCAGACGGCCCGGCGCCGTGCTGCTGGTGCCGGGCAGGGCCACGTGGTCGATCACCACGAACACGCCGCCGGGCTTGAGCGCGCGGAAGATCGCCGCGTCCGCCGCCGCCGCCTTGGCCGCGCCGAAGAAGCCGTACAGATCGTGGTAGTTGTCGCTGGTCCACACCAGGTCGAGCGGCCCTTCGGCCAGCGCCTTGGCGCCAGTCTGCGCCGTGGGCTCCACCACCGCCGTCACGTTGGCGTAGGCGGGCTCGGCCGCCAGCGCCGCCACACCGGCCGCCAAAGCGGGCTTGGCAGCGGCCAGCTCGGCCGGGGTGATGGCATAAACATGGCCCTTGGCGCCCACCACCTGGCTGAACAGCCGCGTGAAGAAGCCGCTGCCGGGCACGAAATCGGCCACCCGGTCGCCCGGCTTGGCGCCGGAGAACACCAGCAGCGCCAGCGTGTGGCGCGCCGCATCGCGCGCGGTATCGGCAGCCGGGCGGCCGGGTGCGGCCAATGCGCGGCTGTCATATTCCGGCACGGCGGCGCGCGCCGGCAGGCTGGAAGTGGCCAAAGCGGCGCAGGCTAGGGCGATGGACATCCTCATGGCGTGGTCTCCCGCGAGATGGCCGCACCATCCTCCGCGCGCCGCCGCCCGGCAAGCAGGCATCGCCGGCCGCCCGCGCCTGCCTTGCCTTGGGCCGCGCTCCACGGCCATACAGGCGCCCATCCCGCCCGGAGCCCGCCCGACCATGCCCGACATCACCCTGCCCGACGGCTCCGTCCGCCGCTTCGAGGGCGCGGTGACGGGCACCGCGATCGCGGCCTCCATCGGCCCTGGCCTGGCCAAGGCCGCGCTCGCGATGAAGGTGGACGGCAAGCTCACCGACCTGTCGCGCAGCATCGCCGCGGATGCCAGCGTGGTGTTCGTCACCCGTCGCGATCCCGATGCGCTGGGCCTGATCCGCCACGACGTGGCGCACGTGCTGGCCGAGGCGGTGCAGTCGCTGCATCCCGGCACCCAGGTCACCATCGGCCCGGCGATCGAGAACGGCTTCTATTACGATTTCGCGCGCAACGAGCCGTTCCGCCCGGAGGATTTTCCCGCCATCGAGGCTCGCATGCGCGAGATCGTCGCCGCCCGCGCGCCGTTCGTCCGCGAAGAGTGGGACCGCCACGAGGCCATCGCCTTTTTCGAGGCGCGCGGCGAACGTTACAAAGCCGAGCTGATCCGCGACCTGCCGGCCAGCGAGACGATCACCATCTACCGCCAGGGCGACTGGCTCGACCTCTGCCGCGGCCCGCACATGCGCGACACCGGGGATGTCGGCACCGCGTTCAAGCTGATGAAGGTGGCCGGCGCCTATTGGCGCGGCGATCACCGCAACGCCATGCTGACGCGCATCTACGGCACCGCCTGGCGCGACCGAGCCGAGCTCGACGCGCATCTGCACCAGCTCGAGGAGGCCGAACGCCGCGACCATCGCCGCATCGGCCGCGAGATGGATCTGTTTCACATCCAGGAGGAAGCGGTCGGCAGCATCTTCTGGCACCCGAAAGGCTGGCGGCTGTACCGCACGCTGGAGGATTACATGCGCCGCCGGCAGACGGCCGGCGGCTACGAGGAGGTGCGCACGCCGCAGCTGGTGGACCGCGTGCTGTGGGAGCGCTCGGGCCATTGGGACAGCTACCGCGAGCACATGTTCATCGCCCAGGTGGAGGACGAGGACAAAAGCCTGGCGCTCAAACCGATGAACTGCCCGTGCCACGTGCAGATCTTCCGCCACGGCCTGCGCAGCTACCGCGAGCTGCCGTGGCGCATGGCTGAATTCGGCGCCTGCCACCGCTACGAACCTTCGGGCGCGCTGCACGGCATCATGCGCGTGCGCGGCTTCACGCAGGACGATGCGCACATCTTCTGCACCGAAGCGCAGGTGCCGGCCGAGACCGCGCGCTTCGTGGCCCTGCTGCGCTCGGTGTATGAGGATCTCGGCTTCCCCGATTTCCGCATCAAGTTCGCCGACCGCCCCACATCGCGCGCCGGCGCCGACGATACCTGGGACCGCGCCGAGGCCGCCTTGCGCGAAGCCTGCGCCCTGGCCGGCGTGGAATACGAGCTCAACCCGGGCGAGGGTGCGTTCTACGGCCCGAAGCTGGAATTCGTGCTGCGCGACGCCATCGGGCGCGACTGGCAATGCGGCACGCTGCAGGTCGATTACGTGCTGCCCGAACGGCTGGACGCGGAATACGTGGGCGAGGACAGCGCGCGCCATCGCCCGGTGATGCTGCACCGCGCGATCCTGGGCAGCTTCGAGCGTTTCCTGGGTATCCTCATCGAACAATATGCCGGCCGCTTCCCGCTCTGGCTCGCGCCGGTGCAGGTAGTGGTGGCCAGCATCGTCTCGGATGCCGGCGACTATGCCGAGGAGGTGGCCGCCGCGCTGCGCGCCGCCGGCCTGGCCGCGCGGGCCGACACGCGCAACGAGAAGATCAACGCCAAGGTGCGCGAGCACAGCCTGGCCCACGTGCCGGTGCTGGCCGTGGTGGGACGGCGCGAGGCCGAGCAGCGCAGCGTGGCGCTACGCCGCCTGGGCAGCGAGACGCAGGAGATGCTGGGGTTGGAGGACGCAGTAGCGATGCTGCAGCAGGAGGCCGAGGCGCCCGATATCCGCCGGCTGCGCGCCGAGCGGGCGGCCGAACCGGCCGCCTGAACCCCGGCGGCGGCCCGCTACCGCCGCAGCGGGCTGCCGATCGACCAGCCATGCCCGAACGGGTCGCGCAGCTGGCCGTAGCGGTCGCCCCAGAACTGGTCGGCCAGCGGCACGACCACCGTGCAGCCGGCTGCGATCGCCCGCCCGAACCAGGCATCGGCATCCTCCACCTGCAGATGCAGCACCATACCGCCCTGCGGGCCGGCGGCAGCCCCCGGCTCGGCGAAGGAGTCCGACAGCATCACCCAGCCGCCGTTTACCTTCAGCGAGGCCTGCATCAGCCGCCCGTCCGGCGTCGCATTTCGCTCCACCGGCACGCCGGCAAAGGCGCGGGTGTAGAACGCCACCGCCTCGGTAGCGCGCCCGTCTTGGATCGTCAGGAACGGCGTGATGCCCGTCGTCGGTCGCTCGGGCGCTGCCGCGGCTTCCATGCTGGCCTCCCATGCTGCGCGTGCGGTAGCCGCACCCGGCATCCTGGCGCCAGGTCGTCCGCCAAAGCAACGGTCGCCTGCATGCCAACGCCCAAAGCTGCTGCCCCCCTCGTTCAGCCTTGGTTCTTGATTACATAGCCTAATGGCGCCACAACACGCGCCTGCCCGCCCGCCACCTCTACAGGAGAGTACCAATAGCCCGAGGCCCCATGCCCGCCGCCCCTTCCCGCGACGGCCCCCGTGTAAACGAAGACATTCGCGTGCCGCAGGTGCGCCTGATCGACCAGGACGGCGAGATGCAGGGGGTGATGAGCGCCCGCGACGCGCTGCTGCGCGCCTACGCCGTGGGGCTGGACCTGCTGGAGATCAGCCCGAACGCCGATCCGCCGGTGTGCAAGATCCTCGATTTCGGCAAATACAAATACGAACTGCAGAAGAAGAAGAACGAGGCCAAGAAGAAGCAGCGCGTCATCGAAATCAAGGAAGTCAAGGTTCGTCCGAACATCGACGAGAACGACTACCAGGTGAAGCTGCGCTCGATGAAAAGCTTCATCGAAGAAGGCGACAAGGTGAAGGTGACGCTGCGCTTCCGCGGCCGTGAAATGGCCCACCAGGATATCGGGGTGAAGGTGCTTGAGCGCATCCGCGCCGATCTGGAGCTGGCGACCAAGGTGGAGCAGATGCCGCGCATGGAAATGCGCCAGATGGTCATGGTCCTCTCGCCGAAGTAGCCTGCGGCGGCTCGCCCCTCACCTGCAAAGGCCCTGCCCATGTCCCGCCAAGGCCTGGAACTGCGCTCGCTGATCACCGAAGAGGGCACGCTTCGGCTCAGCCTGGACGAGGTCACGCTGACCGATCCCGGGCCGGAGGACGTGCTGGTGCAGATCCAGGCGGCCCCGGTCAATCCGTCCGATCTCGGGCTGCTGCTGGGCCCGGCTGATCTCTCCACCCTGCAGGACAGCGGCTCGCCCGGCCGCCCGGTGCTGACCGCCAGCGTGCCGCCCGCCGCGCTGAAGCTGGTCCGCGCCAGGCTGGGCCAGTCGCTGCCCGTGGGCAACGAGGGCGCCGGGCTCGTGGTCGCCGCCGGCGCACAGGCGCAGCATCTGCTGGGCCGCATCGTGGCGCTGCGCAGTGGCGCCACCTACGCGCAATACGCCCGGCTGCCGGCGCGGTCCTGTGTGGAACTGCCGGAAGGCACGGCACCGGCCGATGGTGCCGCGATATTCGTCAACCCGCTCACCGCGCTGGCAATGGTCGAGACCATGCGCCGGGAGGGCCACAGCGCGCTGGTCCACACGGCGGCCGCCTCCAATCTCGGCCAGATGCTCAACCGCATCTGCCTGGCCGACGGCGTGCCGCTGGTCAACATCGTGCGCAGCCCCGCCCAGGCGCAGATCCTGCGCGACCTCGGCGCCCGCTTCGTGCTCGACAGCACGCAGCCGGATTTCGCCGCCACGCTGGAAGAAGCCCTCGCCGAGACGGGTGCCACCATCGCCTTCGACGCCATCGGCGGCGGCACGCTGGCCAACACCATCCTGCACGCGATGGAGGCGGCGGCCAACCGCAAGGCCACTGCCTACAGCCGCTACGGCTCATCCACCTTCAAGCAGGTGTACATCTACGGCATGCTCGACACCGGGCCCACCGTGCTGGACCGCGGCTTCGGCCTGTCCTGGGCAGTCACCGGCTTCCTGGTCACGCCGTTCCTGATAAAGATCGGTGCGGCCGATGCGGCCCGGCTGCAGGCGCGCGTGCTGCGCGAGCTCACCACCACCTTCGCCAGCCACTACACCGACACGATCTCGCTGGCCGACGCCCTGCGTCCGGAGACCGTGCGCGGCTACGCGGCCAAGGCGACCGGCCGCAAGGTGCTCATCGACCCCTCCCGCTAGGCGGGCAGGCCGGGGCAAGCCCCCGAACCCGCCCTGCTCCCGAGCCGCCGTCAGCTCTTGAAGTCGCTGGCGTTCAGCAGCTTGCCGAACATGGTCATGTTCAGCACGTTCACCTGCGCCGCCAGGCTCTGCTCGCGCTGCCCGTTCTGGTTCAGCTGGATCAGGTGGCCGTTGCGCATCACCACCGGAAAGCACGCGTGCGACATGATCGCATCGTCCATGAAGCCGGCGATGGCGTTCTCGCCATGGTCCGGGCCGCGGCCGACATAGGTGGTGGTCTTGTCCACGTTGTTCTGCGCGTCGTTGGTGTAGCCGGCATAGCGGGCCAGCGGCGGGTGGTTCAGGCCGTGGCCCTGCACGGCCAGTTCCTCCAGCTGCGGGTTGGCCTGGATGGTGCGCGCCAGCTGATAGTAGCTCTGCTCGGTAAACGGCGCCGCCGGGCCGGCGCTGCCCTGCGCCTGCTCGATCCGCTGGGCCGCGCCCAACACGTCGATCTCGCGCTGCACGTCCTCGCGGATCACCCCCTGCTGCGCCATCGGCAGCTTGCCCAGCCCGGTATTGAGGAAGATCGCCTGCCCCTGGGCTTCCAGCCGCTGCTCGGGCGTCATCGAGGCGCCATGGCCCTCGATCATCTGCTGGTAGAAGCCGGTCCACTCGGCGTTCAGGTCCGTCGCGGTATGAAACAGGCCGCTCGCATCGTCGGTCCAGGTATGGGCGGTGATGCTGATGGTGCCCGAGACGCTGTCACCCTCGAAATTGACGAAGCTGCCGCCCGCGGCCGTCGGCACGGTGGGCATGATGGCAAGGTGGTGGCCGGCGGGATCGGTGGCGAACATGGGGGGCGCTCCTGGTTGAACCTGCAACCAGGATGTCAGGGCGCGTCTAAAACTTGGTTAAGCGCGCACGCTTTCGAGTCCGTTCGTTAACCGGTGCGATCCCCGCGCAATCATCCCGGGCACGAAACAGACGCGCGCACTGCCGGCCGGGCTCCGCCACCCGACCCGCAATGCCGCTTCCATTCCGGCCGCTACGAGCCGCCCTTCTCGAACGCCGCCAGCAAGCCCGGCAGCGCCGCCTCGACGCGCGCCAGCGAGGCTTCCTTCACCACGTCAAACCCGCGTACCTGGTCGTGCGCCCGCAGCACCGCCTCGGCGGCCGCCACATTCCCCGCCTCCAGCCGGCCAAGCACCCGGTCCACCAGAGCCACGTAGTCGGCGATCAGCCGCCGCTCCATGCGCCGGTGCGCGCCGTAGCCGAACACGTCCAGCGGCGTGCCGCGCAGGCCGCGCAGGCGCGCCAGCACGGCGAAGCCCCGGCCCATGCTGGCGCCGAAGCGCCGCTTGGCCGGGCGGCCGGTGCGCGCATCGCGCTTGCTGAACAGCGGCGGTGCCAGATTGTACACCACCTCGAAATCGCCTTCGAAGTTCTCGCGCAGGCGCTGCAACGTGGCCGGATCGCTCATCAGCCGGCCCACCTCGTACTCGTCCTTGTAGCTCATCAGCTTGGCCGCAACCTGCGCCACCGCGCGCGACAGCCGGCCGTCGGCGCCCGGCAGCTTGGCTTCGGCCGCCTCCACGCGCGCCACCAGCGCACGGTAGCGGTTGGCATGCGCGTCGCCGCCCCAGGCGCGCAGCCGCGGCATGCGGTCGGCCAGCAAATCGCCCAGCGTGTCGGGGATACGCACCTCTTCGTGGCCGCGCAGCCAGGCGGCGGCCAGATCGGGGCGTGCCGCGGCGATGCGGCCCAGCCCGAAGGCCCGCTTGTTCATCGCGATCTCGGTGCGGTTCAGCTCGATGGCGCGCATGATGTGCTCGGCGCGCAGCGGGATCAGCCCGCGCTGCCAGGCATAGCCCACCAGGAACAGATTGGCCCCCACCGCATTGCCCAGCATCACCTGGGCGATGCGCGTGGCATCGATGCTCATCACCCGCTCCTGATCGGCGCGCGGCATCACCCGCGCCAGCAGCGGATCGAAGCTCAGATCCAGGTCGGCATTGCGCGCGAAGCTGGCGTTCGGCGAGACGAAGCGGTTCAGCAGCACCGCGCTGCGGCCATGGCCGAGCTTGGCCAGCGTCTCGGGGATCGCCACCACCATCGGGTCGGCGCCGATCACCAGATCCACGTCGCCATTGGGGATACGCGGCGAGTGGCGCTCGGCGCCGTCGCCCAGCCGCAGATGGCTGGTCACCGAGCCGTTGCGCTGCGCCAGACCGGAATTGTCCAGCACGGTCAGCAGCAGCCCCTGCAGATGCGCCGCCATGCCGAGCAGCGCCGCGACGGTCACCACGCCCTGCCCGCCAATGCCGGCCAGCAGCATGTTGTACACCTCGCCGATGCGCGGCAGCTCGGGCTCCGGCAGGCCGGCGATCAGCGCCTGCTCGCCTTGCAGGGAGGGGGGCGCCAGCGGATCGGCACCGTCCTCGCCCTCGGGCCGCGCACGCACCTTGCCGCCCACCACGGTAATGAAGCTGGGGCACAGCCCCTTTGCGCAGGAGAAATCCTTGTTGCACACCGTCTGGTTGATGCGGCGCTTGCGGCCCAGTGCGGTCTCCAGCGGCTCGATGGCGATGCAGTTGGACTGCACGCCGCAATCGCCGCACCCCTCGCAAACCTCGGGGTGGATGAACAGCCGCTCGTTCGGATCGGCCAGCGTGCCGCGCTTGCGCATGCGGCGGCTCTCGGTGGCACAGGCCTGCTCGTAGATGATGGCACTGACGCCGTCGAATTCGCGCAGTTCGCGCTGCACGGCGTCCAGATCCTCACGCGGATGGAACGTCACTGCCGGCGGATAATCCGCCCGGTTGTGGCGGCTCACGTCGTCGCTGACCAGCGCCACGCGCTCGCAGCCCTCGGCCGTCAGCTGGGCGGCCACATGCGGGCCGGTGATCTGGCCGGCGAACTGCTCGCCCTCAACCGTCTGCCCGCCGGTCATCGCGATCGCGCCGTTGAGCAGGATCTTGTAGGTGATGCGCGACTTGGCCGCGATGGCCGCCCGCACCGCCAGCAGGCCGGAGTGGAAGTAGGTGCCGTCGCCCAAATTCTGGAAGATGTGCGGCGTGGTGGTGAACGGCGCCTGGCCGATCCACTGCGCACCCTCGCCGCCCATGTGCGTGGCGCCCATGGTGTTCCGCTCCGGCATGTTGGCCGCCATGATGTGGCAGCCGATGCCGGCGCTGGCGACCGAGCCTTCGGGAATCACCGTCGATGTGTTGTGCGGGCAGCCGGCACAGAAGCTCGGCGGCCGCAGCAGATCCTGCGTGCCGAACGAGATGGTCGGGATGCCGGTCTGCAGCGGCTTGATGCTGTCGAAGCGCGCGCGCAGCGCGTCGTCCTCGATGCGGCCGCGCAGGCGGCCGGCGATCACGTGCAGCAGCAGGTCGGGGTCCAGCTCGCCCACCTCGCGCAGCAGCGGCCGCGTCTGCTCGTCCAGCTTGCCGGTCAGCCGCGGGCGCAGATCCGCCGGCTGGTTGTACAGGATGGTCGAAATCTGGTCCTCGATGATCGGGTGCTTCTCCTCGATCACGAAAATCTCGTCGCACGTCCCGGCAAAGGCGCGCAGGCGCTGCGGCTCGAGCGGCCACACCATGCCCACCTTGTACACCGCGATGCCGAGGCTGGTGCAGCGCGCCTCGTCCAGCCCGAGGCCGCGCAGCGCCTCGATCACGTCCAGATAGGCCTTGCCCGTGCTCACCAGCCCCAGCCGGTTACGCCGCGCACTGCCCCACGCCACACGGTCCAGGTTGTTGGCACGCACCCAGGCCTGGGCGGCCGGATGGCGCTGCTCGAAATGCCGCGCCTCGATGTCCAGCGCGCTGCCCTGGCGGGCGCGCAGATTGAGCCCGCCCGGCGGCATCTCGAAATCCGTGGGCAGCACGAAGGGCAGCGTATCCATGTCGGCCGGGATGGAGGCGCCGCCCTCCACCGTGTCGGTCAGCGCCTTCATGCCCATCCAGCAGCCGCTGTAACGGCTGATCGCCCAGGCCGACAGGCCGAAGCTCACCAGCTCCTCCACCGTGCTCGGGTTGAGCACCGGCATGCCGAAATGGATCAGCGCCAGGTCGCTCTGATGGGCCAGCGTGGAGGAGCGTGCGCCGTGATCATCGCCGCACAGCGCGATCGCACCGCCCAGCGCCGGGGTGCCGGCATAGCTCGCATGCTTCAGCACGTCCGCCGAACGGTCCACGCCCGGGCCCTTGCCGTACCACAGGCCGAACACGCCATCATGCCGCGCGCCGGGCAGCAGGCCGACCTGCTGGCTGCCCCACACGGCGGTAGCGGCCAAATCCTCGTTGATGCCGGGCTGGAAGACGATGTCGTGCGCGTCGAGATGCTTCTTGGCGCTCCACAGCGCCAGGTCGTAGCCACCAAGCGGGCTGCCGCGATAACCGCTGATGAAGCCCGCCGTGTTCAGCCCGGCTGCGCGATCGCGCCGGCGCTGCAGCAGCGGCAGGCGCACCAGCGCCTGAATGCCGGTCAGGAACACCCGGCCGTCGAAGCGGGCGTAGCGGTCGTCGAGCGTCACCGGGGCCGGTTGCAGCCGCAGCTTCGGCTCCTGCAGCACGTCCATCGTCGCGGGCTCAACATCCATCGGCGCCGTCCTTCGCTGGGGGTTCTGGGCCCCGTTCTCTTGTCAGCTAGAGCCGGTCGGGGGGTTGCACAACGCAGGGTCGCCAAATTGTGCCGTTCAGGCGATCGCTGCCGGGCACGCGGTCATTTCCGGCAAGTATCCCGGGCCGCGGGCGAAACACTTTGCGGGCACAACGCCGGCCGGCCGGCGCTAGCCCGCGGCGTGCGCCAGTGCCGATGCGCCACGCCGCCTGCCGAACACCAGCGCGCGGCCCTGGCGCACCGGCTCCGGCCGGTCCACCAACTGGGCGTACACCCACCGCAGCACCACCGCCACGCGCCGCCGCGCCTCGGGCTCGCCGCGCACCCGGTCCATCTCGGCCAGCAGCGCCTCCAGCATCGCGCCGGCCCCCCTGCGCAGCGCCGGCAGGTGGTCGGGCGCCGTGCCGAGCGACAGGCAGTGCGCGATGTAGCGGCAGCACGCCTCGGCGGCCCGCGCACTGCCGTCCGGCTGGCCGGAGCGGAAATACAGCGACCAGAGCTTGGCCACGTTCATGGCGTGTCCGTCGAGCGCGAACAGCTCAGCCATCTCGCCGTAGCACTGCACGTCGCCGCGCCGCACGCCCTCCTTCAGCTGTGCCAGCGCGCGCCGGCGATGGGCGGATCCGCCGCGCGCCGCATACAGCGCCACGTAGATGCGGCCCAGCCGCTGATGCGCCTCGGGAGCGCCGCGTGCGGCGGCCAGCTTGTAGCAGCGCACCGCCTCGGCGGTATCCTGCAGCGCGTCGCCCAATCCGGCCAGCGCGCGGTCGCCGGCCGCCATCAGCGCCGCCGCCGTCTCGCCCGGCAGCGGCACGGCCGGCCCGGCCTCGCCGGTCGCAATCTCGACGACCACCCGGATGATGTCGGAAGCGGCGCCGCGAAAGAACTCGCGGTTGCCCACCAGCCGCAGCCCGGCCGCATCCAGCCGCGCGTGGATGGCCCGCTCGGCTTCATGGCAATCGGCAAACGCCTGCTCGTAGGCCACCACGAAGGGCACCGGCACCGCGGTCAGCCCTGAGAGCTCGGCGGCGCGGTCCAGCGGCCGCCGTGCCGTGCGGCCCACCTTGACGACGCCCGGCATCGACGAGTTCACCAGCACATAGACCCAGCCCTGTTCCACCGGCACCTCCGCTCGCCTCCCGCCGCGTGCATGATGCCGATGTCGGGACAACCTCAGGTTACATTGCGGAAAGAACTCTGCCTGTGAAGGGAACGCCGCGGGAACAACGGCAAGTTTTTCTATTCAGGGTTGTGGCGCCTACAAGCTGGCCAGCACCGCCTCGGCGCGGCTCACGTCGAAATCGCCCGGCTGCTCGATGGCCAGATGCGTCACCTTCATGTCGTCAGCCACCAGCGCGAAACGCTGGCTGCGCACGCCCATGCCGCGCGCCACCAGGTCCAGCTCCAGCCCCAGCGCCTGGGTGAACTGCGCCGAACCGTCCGCGAGCATCACGATCTCGGGCCGGATCTCCTGGGTTTTTGCCCAGGCGCCCATCACGAAGGCGTCGTTGACGGCCAGGCACGCCACCGTGTCGATGCCCTTGGCCTGGAACGCGGCCAGGTTCTCGTTGAAGCCCGGCAGATGCCGCGCCGAGCAGGTCGGTGTGAAGGCGCCCGGCACGGCGAACAGCACCACGCGCTTGCCGCGGAACAGATCCTCGGTCGAGAGCTCGCGCGGGCCCTCCGGCGTGGCCTGCATCAGCTTCATGCTCGGAAGGGTGTCGCCTTGCTTGATCATCGTGGTGGGCTCCGCGCAGGTTTTGCCCGGAACCTCTAGCCACTCGGTTACGCTCTGTCACCGGGGACGGCTGGCGGGCCGCTTGCCGCGTCCCATGTGCAATAGCCGAACCGAGGACGAGGACCGCGTATTCCATGGCCAGGCGCAAGGTAGCACCCGTCACGGCCGACGATATCATGGCCGATGCCGAGCCGGGCGAAGGCCTGCTCACCGGGCAGCTGCTCATCGCCATGCCGGGCATGAGCACGCCGCACTTCGCTCAGGCGGTGATCTACGTGTGCGCCCACACGCCGGAAGGTGCCATGGGCATCGTGCTGAACCGTCCGCTCGCCAGCCCCAGCTTCGGCGACCTGCTCGAACAGCTCGACGTCACCCCCAAGCCGCCCGTGCGCGCCATCGACCTGTTCCGCGGCGGCCCGATGGATGCGGCGCGCGGCTTCGTGCTGCACACCACCGACTGGACCGGCGACGGCAGCCTGCTGGTGGACCCGCAGATCGCGCTGACCGCCAGCCTCGACGTGCTGAAATCCATCGCCGATGGCGGCGGGCCGGAGCGCGGGCTGCTGGCGCTTGGCTATGCCGGCTGGGGGCCGGGCCAGCTCGACCGAGAGATGGGCGAGAACGCCTGGCTGTCCGCCCCCGCCAGCGTGGATATCCTGTTCGACGGCGACCACGAGACGAAGTGGCGCCGCGCAATGGGCATCCTCAAGGTGAACCCGATGCTGCTTTCCGGCACGGCCGGCCACGCCTGACGGCGCAGGCCGATGCCGGCCGATCCCCGGCGAACGCCGCATGGCCGGTCTGCCGGCAAAACCGCTGCCCATCCTTGAGCCGCCTGCGCCGCGCTCCCAAATCTCGCACAACGCCGCCTTCCAGGGGCGCCCACATTGTCGCCTGATAGGGACACACGGATATGGACATCGAGAAACTCACCGAGCGCACGCGGGGATTCCTGCAGGCTGCGCAAACCATCGCCATTCGCGACTACCACCAGCGGCTGACACCGGAGCACCTGCTCAAGGCGCTGCTGGATGACGAGGAAGGGGCCGCCAGCGGGCTGATCCGCGCAGCCGGCGGCGACCCTGCACGCGTGCGCACCGCCAACGATGCCGAGTTGGCGCGCATCCCGCGCGTGCAGGGCGGCGGCCAGGATCAGCCGCAGGCTACGCCCGAGCTGGTGCGCGTGCTCGACGCGGCGCAAAGCCAGGCCACCCAGGCCGGCGACGAATTCGTGGCGCAGGACCGCGTGCTCGCCGCACTCGCCAGCAGCGACACCGCATCGGGCCGCGCACTGCGCGCCGCCGGCGCCAACCCGCAGACCATCGAACGCGCGCTGGCCGACATCCGCCGCGGCCGCAAGGTGACGAGTGCGAATGCCGAAAGCGGCTTCGACGCGCTGAAGAAATACACCAAGGACGTCACCGAACAGGCGCGCAGCCAGAAGCTCGACCCGGTGATCGGCCGCGACGAGGAGATCCGCCGCACCATCCAGGTGCTGGCCCGCCGCACCAAGAACAATCCGGTGCTGATCGGCGAGCCCGGCGTTGGCAAGACGGCCATCGTCGAAGGCCTCGCCTTGCGCATCGTGCGCGGTGACGTGCCCGAGGCGCTGAAGAACAAGCGCGTCCTCTCGCTCGACATGGGCGGGCTGGTCGCCGGTGCGAAATACCGCGGCGAATTCGAGGAACGGCTGAAATCCGTGCTGAAGGAGATCGAATCCGCCGAGGGCCAGGTGATCCTGTTCATCGACGAGATGCACACGCTGGTGGGCGCTGGCCGCGCCGATGGCGCGATGGATGCGTCCAACCTGCTTAAGCCCGAACTCGCCCGCGGCGCGCTGCACTGCATCGGCGCCACCACGCTAAGCGAATACCGCAAGCACGTGGAAAAAGATGCGGCCCTGGCCCGGCGCTTCCAGCCGGTATTCGTGGGCGAGCCCTCGGTGGAAGACACCGTGAGCATCCTGCGCGGCATCAAGGAAAAATACGAGCTGCACCACGGCGTGCGCATCACCGACGGCGCGTTGGTCGCCGCCGCCACGCTCAGCAACCGCTACATCACCGACCGCTTCCTGCCCGACAAGGCGATCGACCTGATGGACGAAGCCGCGAGCCGGCTGCGCATGGAGGTGGATTCCAAGCCGGAAGAGCTCGACGAGCTGGACCGCCGGCTGATCCAGCTCAAGATCGAACGCGAAGCGCTCAAGCGCGAGGACGATGCCGCCTCCCGCGACCGGCTCGAACGTCTGCAGCGCGAACTGGCCGAGATCGAGGAGCGCTCGACGGCGATGACGGCCGCCTGGAAGTCCGAAACCGAGAAGGTGGCGGGCAACCAGAAGCTGAAGGAACGGCTCGACCAGGCCCGCAGCGAAGTCGAAATCGCGCAGCGCAACGGCCAGCTCGCCCGCGCCTCCGAACTGCTCTACGGCGTCATCCCCGATCTGCAGCGGCAGATCGAGGGCAGCCAGGCCGAGGGCAAGCTGGTCAACGAAGCCGTCACCGCCGAGCAGATCGCCGGCGTGGTCAGCCGCTGGACCGGCGTGCCGGTGGACCGCATGCTGGAAGGCGAGCGCGCCAAGCTGCTGCGCATGGAAGACGAGCTGCGCCGCCGCGTGGTGGGCCAGGAAGATGCGCTGCGCCACGTCAGCAACGCGGTGCGCCGCGCCCGCGCCGGCCTGGGCGACCCGAACCGCCCGATCGGCAGCTTCCTCTTCCTCGGCCCCACCGGCGTGGGCAAAACCGAGCTGACCAAGGCGCTGGCCGAGTTCCTGTTCGACGACGAGCGCGCGCTGCTGCGCATCGACATGAGCGAGTTCATGGAGAAGCACGCCGTCGCCCGCCTGATCGGCGCGCCGCCCGGCTATGTGGGCTACGAGGAAGGCGGCGTGCTGACCGAAGCCGTCCGCCGCCGCCCGTACCAGGTGATCCTGTTCGACGAGGTGGAGAAAGCCCACGAGGACGTCTTCAACGTTCTGCTGCAGGTGCTCGACGACGGGCGGCTGACCGACGGGCAGGGCCGCACGGCGGATTTCCGCAACACCATCATCGTGCTCACCTCCAACCTCGGCAGCGACATCCTCGCCGCCCAGCCGGATGACGAGCCGATGGCCATGGCGCATGCCCAGGTGATGCGCGTGGTGCGCGAGCATTTCCGCCCCGAGTTCCTCAACCGGCTCGACGAGATCGTCACCGTTCCGCCGCCTGGCGCGCGCCGACATGGGCGTGATCGTCGATATCCAGCTCGCCCGCCTGCGGCACCTGCTCAGCGAGCGCAAGATCACGCTCGAGCTCGACCAGAGCGCGCAGGACTGGCTCGCCAACGAGGGCTACGACCCGGTGTACGGCGCCAGGCCGCTGAAGCGCGTGATCCAGCGCAGCCTGCAGAACCCGCTGGCGAGCCTGCTGCTGGAAGGCAGCGTGCACGAGGGCGAGGTTGTGCGCGTGTCGGCGGGGATGGAGGGGTTGTCGATCAATGGGCGGGTCGAGGAGACGGTGTGAGGGAAGGAAAGGCCTTCTTTTTTGAAAAAAAGAAGCAAAAAACTTTTGCTCTCGCTGTCGCGCCCAAGACGTTCAGAGGCGTGCCGCGCTTAAGGAGCAAAAGTTTTTTGGTCCTTTTTTTCAAAAAAGGACTGCTTCCTTCCTTCCTTCTCGCCAGCCCAGCCCACGCGCAGCCGCTGGTCACCGCGCAGGACCCCGGGCTCTACCGCATCAACGGCGACCGCGATCGCGCCGACCCGTCCACCACGGCCGGCGTGCGCTCGGTTGGCGGCACGCCCACGCTGCTGCAGCGCACCACGCATATCTGCGCCAGGCTGCACTCCAGCTTCGGCGTGCGCTTCCTGCTCTCGCCCGGCTACGGCACCGACGCGCTGCCGGTGGACGTGGCCATCCTTCATCCGGCCATGCCGAACCTCGCGGGCGCGCCGCAGGATGCCGATCACACGCCGTCCGTGCTGCAGGCCGGGCAGCCGCATTTCTACGGATGGACATTCGCCGATCCGGCGCGGCTGATGCCGGGGCGCTGGCATATCACGCTGACGCATGGCGACGTGCAGCTGCTGGATCAGCCGTTCGACATCGATTTCACGTGTACCGTGCCAATTGCCTGAGCCTGCGCGGGAACAGGCTGGGAGAGTGTGGTGTTGCGGCCTGCACACGCCCAGGGAGCAGAGACGATGGCAGGCACGGCCGAGAAAACCGACCCCGAACTGTGGGACAAGGTGAAGCACGAAGTGACCGAAGGCGACAAAGGCGGCAAGCCCGGCCAGTGGTCCGCGCGCAAGGCGCAGTTGGCGGTGCACGACTACAAGGCCGAGGGCGGCGGCTACAAAGGTGAGAAAACCGAAGACAATCACCTGCACCAATGGACCGAGGAGCACTGGCGCACGAAATCCGGCAAGGCGTCGGGTGAAACCGGCGAACGGTACCTGCCGGAAAAAGCCATCGACCATCTCAGCGACAGCGAATACCGGCAGAGCTCGGCCAAGAAGCGCGCCGACACCAAACGCGGCAAGCAGTACTCGGCCCAGCCCAAGGCTATCGCCGCCAAAACCGCGCATGACCGCGGCCCCGAAGCCCATGCCGAGCTCGACGGCCTGACGGTGGCCGCCCTGCGGGAGCGCGCAGCCAAAGCCGGCATCGCCGGGCGCAGCCGCATGCGCAAGCCCGAACTGGTGGCGGCGCTTCGCCGCTAGCGGCTCGGCACGGCGGGCGCGGCAGGAAGCGCTTGCCACGCTCCGCCGTCACCGCCTAACCCCCACGCCATGTCGCATCCCCCCGAAGCCCTGCGCCGCGCTACCGAACAGGCTGCCATCCTGGCGCAGGCCCTGCCATTCCTGCGGCGCTACGCCGGTGCCACCATCGTGGTGAAGTATGGCGGCCACGCGATGGGCGACGCGGCGCTGGCCGCCGATTTCGGGCGCGACATCGCTTTGCTCAAGCAGGTCGGCGTCAATCCGGTGGTGGTTCATGGCGGCGGGCCGCAGATCAACGCCATGCTGCAACGCCTGGCCATCAAGAGCGAGTTCATCGACGGCCTGCGCGTCACCGATGCCGCCATGGTCGAGATCGTGGAGATGGTGCTGTCCGGCACCGTCAACAAACACGTCACCGAGCTGATCAACCGCGCCGGCGCGCTGGCGGTGGGCATATCGGGTAAGGATGGCGGCCTGCTGCGCGCCCGCAAGATGACGCGCACGGTGATCGACCCCGACAGCCATATCGAGCACGTGCTCGATCTGGGGTTCGTGGGCGAGCCGGAGCATGTGGACGTGCGCGTGATCCACGCGCTCACCGGTTCCGGCCTGATCCCGGTGGTGGCCCCGGTGGGATTGGGCGCGGACGGGCAGACCTACAACATCAACGCCGACGATGCGGCGGGCGCCATCGCCGGCGCGCTGCACGCCACCCGGCTGCTGATGCTAACCGACGTGCCGGGCGTGCTCGACGCCGAAGGCAAGCTGATCGCGGAGATGTCGGTGGCCGAAGCGCGCGCCCTGATCCAGGCCGGCGTTATCCATGGCGGCATGATCCCCAAGGTGGAGAACTGCTTCGAAGCGCTCGAACAGGGCGCCAAAGGCTGCGTGATCCTGGACGGCCGCATCCCGCACGCCGTGCTGCTGGAGCTGTTCACCGAAGCCGGGCCCGGCACCTTGATCCACCGCTAGAAGGCGCGTGCCCGGCTACACGTTGAAGCGGAACAGCAGCACGTCGCCGTCCTTCACCACGTAGTCCCGCCCCTCCACCCGCATCTTGCCGGCTTCCTTGGCGCCGCCCTCGCCGCGCAGCGCCACGTAATCCTCGTAGGCGATGGTCTCGCAGGCGATGAAGCCGCGCTCGAAATCGTTGTGGATCACGGCCGCCGCTTGCGGCGCCTTGGTGCCCACGGGAATGGTCCAGGCCCGCGTCTCCTTCGGGCCCACGGTGAAGTAGGTGATCAGGCCCAGCAGGCCGTAGCCGGCGCCGATCACCCGGTCCAGGCCGCTATCGGCCAGCCCCAGCCCGGCCAGGAACTCGCCGCGGTCGGTCTCGGGCAGCGTGCTCACCTCGGCCTCGATGGCGGCCGAGACGACGACGCAGGCCGCCCCTTCGGACCGCGCCAGGGCCGCCACGCGCTCGGATTGTGCATTGCCCGTGGCGGCTGCGCCCTCCTCGACGTTGCACACGTACAGCACCGGCTTGCTGGTCATCAGCTGCAGCCGGCTCACCGCCAGCGCCTCGCCGGGCGGAATTGCGGTGCGGGCCGGCCTGCCGGCCTGCAGGGCGGTGATGATCGGCTCCATCAACGCCACAGTGGCGGCTGCCTCACGGTCGTTGCCGCGCGCCTTTTTCTGCAGCGGGACCACGCGCTTCTCCAGGCTGTCGAGATCGGCCAGCATCAGCTCGGTCTCGATCGTCTCGGCGTCGCGCACCGGGTCGATGCTGCCTTCCACATGCGTCACGTCGGGGTCTTCGAAGCAGCGCAGCACATGGATGATGGCATCCACCTCGCGGATGTTGCCGAGGAACTTGTTGCCCAGCCCCTCGCCCCGGCTGGCGCCGCGCACCAGCCCGGCGATATCGACGAATTCCAGGCTGGTCGGCACGATCTTGGCCGAGCGGCCGATCTCGGCGAGCGTGCCCAGCCGCGGATCGGGCACCGCCACGCGGCCCACATTCGGCTCGATCGTGCAGAACGGGTAGTTGGCCGCCTGTGCCGCCGCAGTGGCAGTCAGCGCGTTGAACAGGGTCGATTTGCCCACATTGGGCAGGCCCACGATGCCGCAGTTGAAACCCATCACGGCTCTCCGGAAAGCATTGAAACACGCGAGGCGAACTCGTCCGGCCTGCCGCCGGCCAGCAGCGGCGCCGTCTCGGCCACTGCATCGAGCAGCCGCCCTAGCCAGACGGCATCCGATTTGGCGAAATCGCCCAGCACCCAGCCCAGCACGCGCGCCTTGTCGCCGGGGTGGCCGATGCCCAGCCGCACACGCCAGTATTCCGGCGAGCCGAGGCAGCGATCCATGCTGCGCAGGCCGTTATGCCCCGCCGCCCCGCCGCCGCGCTTGATGCGCAGCTTGCCCGGGATCAGGTCCAGCTCGTCGTGGAAGGCGGTGATGGCATCCGGCTCCAGCTTGAAGAAGGCGGCGGCCGCCTGCACGCTGGCGCCGCTGTCGTTCATGTAGGTGAGCGGTTTGAGGCCGATTACCTTCTCGCCGCCGATGCTGCCCTCGGCCACCAGGCCGCGGAAGCGCTGCCGCCAGGGGGTGAAACGGTGCAGGGCGGCGATGCGGTCCAGCGCCATGAAGCCGATATTATGGCGTTGCCGCGCCATCCCCGGCTCGGGATTGCCCAGGCCCACCCACAATCTCATCGCGCGACGGATCCGGCGGCCGGCAGGCCCGTGCCGGACAAGCGGCCCTGCCCCACCGGCCCAGGCGGCCGCCGGGGCAGGGCCGCTGTCCTTACTTCTTCTTCGCGGCCGGCTTGGCAGCGGCCTTGGCGGCCGGTGCCGCAGCGGCAGCCTTGGCCGGGGCCTTGCCCTTGGCGGGCGCCGGTGCCGCGGCTGCTGCCGCCGGCTCGGCCGCCTCGGCCGAACGCGTCGGCGGTGCTACCGTGGCCACCACGAAGTCACGCTCGGCGATGGTGGGCCGGTTCTCGCCCACGCCCTGCAGATCGTGCCAGCGGATGTTGTCGTTGATGTCCAGCGCGCCGAGATCGGCTTCGAAGAAGGCCGGCACGTTCTCCGGATCGGCCCACACTTCCACCGTATGGCGCACCACGTTCAGCACGCCGCCCTTCTTCAGGCCGGGGCTGGTCGCCTCGTTGGTGTAGTGCACGGCGACGCTGACGCGGATCTGCTCGCCCGGCGCCAGGCGCTGGAAATCCACGTGCTCGGCAACGTCCGTCACCGGGTGGAACTGCACGTCGCGCATCAGCGCGCGCTCGCTCACCCCACCCACCCGCAGGTCGAACAGGCGCGAGCGCCAGCCGCCGCGCTTGAGCTCGCTCAGCACCGCCTTCGGCTCGAGCGAGATCAGAGTCGGCGCCTGCTTGGCACCGTAAATCACGGCAGGCACACGGCCTGCCCTCCGGGTCGCACGCGCCGCCCCCTTACCGGCTCGCGCACGCGCCTCGGCCTCGATGGTCACAAAATTAGCCATGAGAAGCTCCAACTGCGAAAACGCCGGCCTCCAGGGGTGCCAGCGCAGCTGCGCGTGGTAGCTTGCGGCGGCACGCGGCGCAAGGCAGCGCGATCGTTCCGCGCCAGAAAATCCTGCCCCCGCCCGTCAGCCGGCTTCCGAGAGCACCACCCGCCGCTTGGCCGGCGCGAACAGCGGCAGGCCGGCATAATTGTCCTTCACCGCCTCGGTCAGCGTCACCCCGGCCAGGTCCCAGAACACCGCACGGCCGATCGCCTCCCACACCCGGCTCAGCCCCAGCACGGGCCGCCAGCCGGTCGGCGGTGTGAACAGCGCCACGTCGCGCCGTTCCGGCCGGAACATGTTGCTGGCCAGCAGCCGGTCGATCTGCCCCTGGCTGTAGGGCTGGCCCTGGCCGAACGGCGTGCTGTCCACATGCGCCCACAACCCCATGCGGTTGGGTGCCACCACCACGATCCGCCCGTCATCCTTCAGCACGCGCCACACCTCGCGCAGCAGCCGCCCATCCTGGCCCACGGGTTCCACGCCATGGATGATCAGCACGCGGTCGAACACGAGATCGGGGAAGGGCAGCCGCGTGGCATCCGTGGCACACGCGCCGGGCGGCGGCGGCGCATGGTGGAAGGTGGTGGCGTTCACGCAACGATAGGCCTGCCGGTCCCAGCAGCTCAGAAACGGCGCGGGATAGCCGATGCCCAGCACCGCCTGCCCGCTCAGGTCCGGCCACAACGCGCGCAGGCGCTGACGCAGTGAAGCGGCCGCAACCTGCCCGGCCGGCCTCCCGTAGAACGCAGCGGCCGTGTAACCGTCGGGATGGGCCGGCGTTGTCATGATCGCCCCTGGTGCGCCCAGTGCCGGGCCGAGATCTGTGCAGAAAGTGGTGACCATGACCGTAACAGTCCAGGCCGTGCCGATGTTCACCGACAATTACGCCTGGCTGTTGCACGACGGCGCCACCGGCGCGGTCGGCATCGTCGATCCGGCCGATGCCGATGCGGTGATCGCCGCCATCGATGCCAGCTTCGGCCGGCTCGACACCATCCTGCTTACCCACCACCACCCCGACCACGTCGCCGGCACCGATGCGGTGCGCGCCCGCTACGGCGCCCACGTGGTGGGGGCCGCCGCCGACGCGCACCGTCTGCCCAAGCTCGACACCGCCGTGCAGGAGGGCGACACGGCGCCGTTCGGCGCAGCCGGCGCCGCGGTGATCGACACGCCAGGCCACACGCGCGGCCACATCACCTTCTTCATCGCCGACGGCGCCGTGCTGCTGTGCGGCGACACGCTGTTCTCGCTGGGCTGCGGCAAGCTGCTGGAGGGCACGCCGGCCGAAATGTTCGCCTCTCTACAGAAGCTGGCCGCCCTGCCCGGCGACGCGCTGGTGTGCTGCGGCCACGAATACACGCAGAGCAACGCCCGCTTCGCCCTCACCGTCGAGCCGCAGAACGCGGCACTGCAGGCCCGCGCTGCCGAGGTGGACCGCCTGCGCGCCGCCGGCATCGCCACGCTGCCCTCCCGGCTGGCCGACGAGCTGGCGGCAAACCCGTTCCTGCGCGCATCGACGGCCGAGCGTCTGGGCGAGATCCGCGCGGCGAAGGACCGCTTCTGACGGGGCCGACGCGCGGCGGCGGTCTAGCGCGAGAGAAAACTCCGCAGCACCGCGCCGGCCACACCCAATTCGGCCGTCTGCCCCACCGACCGCTCCGCGTCGTCGCCCAGATACGGTGCCAGGGCATGCGCCAGGTTCGGCAGCGTCAGCGTCTGCAGCCACACCCGCCCCGGCCCGGTCAGCTCGGCCAGGAACAGCCCGTCGCCGCCGAAGAAGATGTTGCGCACGCCGCGCATCATCGTCACCCCGAAGCCCACCCGGTCCTCGAACATGCCGACATGGCCTGGATGCACGCGCAGCACCTCGCCCGGGGCCAGCATTTTCTCGACCACCTCGCCGCCCAGCTCCACCCAGGCGGTGCACACGCCCGACAGGCGTTGCAGCAGGAAGCCGTTACCGCCGAACAGCCCGCCGCCGAGGTTCTGCTGGAAGCCGGTGCCCAGCTGCGCACCCTGCGTCGCGCACACGAAGCCATGCTTGTGCATCATGTAGCTCTGCCCGGCCCGCACCGAGAGCTCGATGATGCGCCCAGGGATCTTCGCGGCGAACGCCACCGTGCCGGGCTGATACGGCGCGGTATATTCGGTCATGAACAGGCCGCCGCCGGAGAACGCGCGGCCGATGGCGCCGAGAAATCCGCTGCTGCCGGCAGTATTCGTCGTCGTGTGCAGCTCGATGCCGCCGCTCATCCAGCTGAGCTGCCCGGTTTCGGCAACGATCCCCTCGCCCTGCGACAGCCAGAGTTCAAGCACGGGCAAGGTGTTGCCGATGATTTCCGACCGCATGCCCCAGCCTCCTAGCGTTCGGGCGGACAGCCCTGCCCTAGGCGCAGAGGATCACACGGCCGCGCGCGTCGGCAAGCGGCGCGTGCGGCGTGCGTGGCGCCTAGCGGTTCTTCATCCAGTCCATGACCAGGAAGCCGGTCGGCAGCAGCATGATGGCGAAGAAAATCCAGTCGAACATTTGCGCCATTGTAGCCTCCTTCTGACAGCCTTCGGACTACGAACACCCTAAGCCCGAAGTTTCAGCTTGGCGTTCACTTCCGCTTCAGCGTCGCCGGATGGCGCGGGCTGTCGCTACACCCGCATCGGCATCAGCACGTACAACGCCGACTCGTCGGCCGCATCGCACACGATGGTCGGCGCCGAGCCATCGGCGAAGCGGAACTCCACCTGGTCGGTGATCTGGTCGGTGATGTCGTTCAGGTAGCGCGCCTGGAAGCCGATCTCGAGGGCGCCGGCGGAATACTGCACGCGGTCGCCGTCCAGCTCTTCCACGGCCGTGCCCTGTTCCGGGCTGGCGGCCGAGAGCGTCAGTACGTCCTTCTGCAACGCCAGCTTCACCGGGCGCGAACGCTCGCTGCTGATGGCCGCCACACGCGCCACCGCCTCGGCGAAGTCCTTCTTGCCTACGCGCATAATCTTGTCGTTGTCGCGCGGGATCACGCGGTCGTATTCGGGGAAGGTGCCGTCGATCAGCTTGCTGGTCAGCGTGATCGCACCGACGGTGAACTGGATGCGCGTGTCCGACAGCCCGATCTCCACGCTGCCGCTTTCCTCGTCGAGCAGCTTGCGCAACTCGGCCACCGTCTTGCGCGGCACGATCACGCCGGGCATCGATCCGGCGCCCTCCGGCAGATCCTCCTCCACCCGCGCCAGGCGGTGGCCGTCCGTCGCCACCGCGCGCAGCCGCTTGTGGCCGTTGCTCTCGACGGCATGCAGGTAGATGCCGTTGAGGTAATAGCGCGTCTCCTCGGTGCTGATGGCAAACCGCGTGCGGTCGATCAGCCCGCGCAGCACCAGCGCCGGCAGATGGAAACGATGCGGCAGTTGGCCGGCCGTCATTGCCGGAAAATCCTCTACCGGCAGGGCCACCAGCGAGGTAGCGAAGCGCCCGGCCCGCAGCGCCAGCTGGGCGTCGCCGCCAGGGTGGTCGAGCTCCACCTCGGCGCCGTCGGGCAGCTTGCGCACGATGTCGTACAGCGTGGCCGCCGGCGCCGTCGTGGCACCGTTGCGCGTGGTGGTGGCCGCCACGTCTTCGACCACGGCGATTTCCATGTCGGTGGCCGTCAGGCTCAGCCGCCCGTCACGCACCGCGATCAGCACGTTGGCGAGGATGGGGATCGTGTTGCGCTTCTCGGCGACGCTCTGGATATGGGCCAGCGCCTTCAGCAGCGTGGCGCGGTCGGCCTTGAGCTTCATTGGTGGAGTCCCCGGGTGGGCCGCGACTCGGGCGGCGGGCTGCGGGGCAATCTAGCCTTGGCGCTGAATCGCGCCAACAGGCAAGCGCGAACGGCGGCGATCGGGCGGCCCGGCTAGTGGGTGGGGTAGCTGCGCGGGTAGGTGATCTGGTCGGCCGGCCCGGGCTGGCTGGGCGCGCCCACCTTGCCGCAGCCTGCCAGGCTCACCGCCAGCACGACGGCCGTCAGCCGCGCCAGCCAGGCGGCGGCCTGGGCGGCCACGTTGGCCGGCGCGGTGCCGCCATGGCTGGTGCGGCTGGCCACAGAGGCATCCACGCCCAGCACGTCGTACACCGAAGCCGTCATCGACGGCGCCTCGGCCCGCATCTCGTCCAGGCTCAGATCCACCAGCTCCACTCCCCTGCGCTCCGCCCGCGCCACCAGCCGCCCCGTCACGTGATGCGCCGTGCGGAACGGCAGGCCCGCCACCCGCACCAGCCAATCGGCCAGATCCGTCGCCGTGGCATGGCCGGCACCGGCCACCGCCCGCAGCCGCGCTTCATCGGGCTGCATGTCGGCGACAATGCCGCCCACGGCCGCCAGCGACAAGGCGAGCGCTGCGGTCGCGTCGAACACCGGCTCCTTGTCCTCCTGCATGTCCTTGGCATAGGCCAGCGGCAGGCCCTTCATCACCGTCAGCAGCGCCACCAGCGCGCCGGTGATCCGCCCGGTCTTGGCGCGCACCAGCTCGGCGGCATCCGGGTTGCGCTTCTGCGGCATGATGGAGCTGCCGGTGGAAAACGCATCCGACAGCCGCACGAAGCCGTACGGCGCGCTGGTCCAGATGATCACCTCCTCGGCGAAGCGCGAGAGGTGCATGGCGCAGATCGCGAGTGCGGCGAGGTATTCCAGCGCGAAATCCCGGTCGCTGACCGAATCCAGCGAGTTGTCGGTGGGCGCGTCGAAGCCGAGTGCGGCGGCCGTCATCGCGCGGTCGATCGGGTAGCTGGTGCCGGCCAGCGCGGCGGCGCCCAGCGGGCAGCGGTTCAGCCGCGCGCGCGCATCGGCCAGCCGCCCGCGGTCGCGCGCCAACATTTCCACATAGGCGAGCAGATGGTGGCCCAGCGTCACCGGCTGGGCGGTCTGCAGATGCGTGAAGCCGGGCATCACCGTGCCTGCATGCTCGGCCGCGCGCGTGGCCAACGCGCGCATCACGGCGGCCAATTGCGCATCCAGCCCGTCGATCGCATCGCGCACCCACAGGCGCAGATCGGTGGCCACCTGGTCGTTGCGGCTGCGCGCGGTGTGCAGCCGGCGCCCGGCATCACCTACGCGCTCGGCCAGCCGCGCCTCGATGGCCATGTGGATGTCTTCCAGCGCCGCGTCGAACACGAACGTGCCGGCCTCGATCTCGGCCGCGATCGCGCCCAGCCCCGCATCGATGGCGCCCTGGTCGGCTGCCGAGATGATCCCCACATGCGCAAGCATGGCGGCATGGGCGCGCGAGCCGGCGATATCCTGCCGCCACAGGACGTGGTCGAACCCGATCGAGGCGTTGATGCGCTGCATGATCTCGGCGGGTGCGGCTGCGAAACGGCCGCCCCATTGGGCGTTGGCCTGCGGTGATGGCTGGGACGGCTCGGAGGACATAGGGTGCTGACACGCCGCATGCTGCTGACGGCCGCCACGGTATCTGCCGCCAGCCTGGGCGGCAAACGCGCCGGCGCCGCCGAGCCGCAGGTCGATCTGCGGCCGCTCTCCGACATCGTGCCGGCCAAGCCGCCGACCGTGCTGCCTGCCGCCGCACTTACCAGGCTGGACGGCACGCGCACCACGCTGGCCGATTACGCGGGCAAGCCGGTGGTGCTGAATTTCTGGGCTACCTGGTGCATTCCCTGCGTGGCCGAACTGCCGGAGCTGGACCGGCTGGCGGAAGCGGGCAGCGTGCACGTGCTGGCCGTCTCGGCCGATCGCGGCGGGGCCGACGCGGTGCGCCCGTTCGCCGCCGCCCACCACCTCGCCCACCTCACGCTGCTGGTCGATCCGGGCAGCGACGCGGTGCATGCGTTCGGCGTCGCGGGCTTCCCCACCACCCTCGTCATCGGCGCCGATGGCCGCCTGCGCGGCACGCTGGAAGGCCCGGCTGCCTGGGGCGACGGCGCCGCCGCGATCGCGCGGCTGACTAGCTGAGCGGCGGGGCCGGATCGGCCCCCAGCGGCCGCGCCCTGAGCAGGTCGCGGATCTCGGCCAGCAGGATCTCGCTCGGCGGCGGCGGCGCCGGTGCCGCCTCCTGCTTGCGCATGAAGCGCTGCAGGGCACGCACCAGCCAGAACACCACGAAGCCCACGATGAGGAACTGGATCACGGCGTTCAGGAACAGGCCGTAATTGACGGTCACCGCGCCGGCCGCCTTGGCCGCTGCGATGGTCGGCGCCGACGGGCCCTTGATGGTGATGAAGCGGTCGGAGAAATCGACGCCGCCGGTCACCAGCCCGATCAGCGGATTGAACACGTCCCGCACCAGGCTCTGCACGATGCCTGTAAACGCGGCCCCGATGACGATACCCACCGCGAGGTCAACGACGTTGCCCCGCATGATGAACACCTGGAAGTCGGCCAGCCAGCCCGGTCGGCGCATCAGGCGTTCTCGCATGCGATCGGCTCCCCCCGGTGTTGCGCCAGCCTAACGAGGCGCGCCGGCAGCGGCAACGTCGCCGTGCGCTGCTTCTAGGCGGATCCGGACACGTAGGCGCGCAGGCTGTCCACCTCCTGCGCCTGGCAATCGAGCTGCGCTTTGACGACGTCGCCGATGCTCACCAGCCCCACCAGCCGCTCACCATCCAGCACCGGCAAATGGCGGATGCGGTTGGCCGTCATCAGCGACAGTACCTCGCCGGTTTCGGTGGCCGGCGGCACGGTGTGCAACTGGCTGGTCATCAGCTGCGCGGCCGTCATCTCCAGGCTGCCCGCACCGCGGCGGGCCAGGCAGCGGATGATGTCGCGCTCGCTGAGGATGCCCAGCAGGCTGCCCCCGGCATCGCGCACCAGCACGGCGCCGATGCGGCGTTCGGCCAGCAGCTTCGTCACGTCGGCGATCAGGGCCGTCGGCGCCACGCTGACGATCTCGCTCCCCTTGTCGCGCAGGATGGCCGCGACGGTCATGGCGATAAGCTCCCTTGCTGAACGCTAGACAGGGGAGACTGGGCCGTGCGCCGGGGTGAATGCAAATAATGACTGTGCAGCGCAGCAAGATTGCCGTCGTGGGCGCGCCGAAGGCGCCTAGCGGCTTTCCAGCGCGCTCAGCCGGGCTTCCAGCGCCGCCACCCGCGTCTCGGCGGCCTCCTGCCCGGCGCGTGCGCGGGCGGCCAGCTCGGCCACTGCGTCGAGTTCCTCGCGCCGCACCAGCTCGAGCCGGCGGATCGTCTCGTCCACCCGCGCGCGCACCATCGCCTCGGTCTCCTCGCGCAGCCCGGCCAGGGCCGACAGCGCGCCGCCGGCCACGCCGGCCAGGTCTTCAATGAAACGGGGCCGCTCGGCCATGGCAGATCCTCGCACTCAGGGTGGCCGGTTTGTATCACCCGGCCAGCCGCCTATAAAGCCGCCGCATGATCCTGGTCACCGGCGGCGCCGGCTTCATCGGCAGCACGCTGCAAGCAAAACTTCACGATCGCGGTATCGCCACGGTCATCAGCGACCGCCTGGGCAGCCAGGGCAAGTGGCGCAACATCGCCCGCCACCCGCCGGTGCGCATCGTGCCCCCCGCGGCGCTGGACGCCTTCCTCGCCGAGGCACCGCCTTTGCAGGCGATCTTCCACATGGGCGCCATCAGCGGCACCATGGCCACCGACGGCGACGAGGTCTGGGCCACCAACGTGGAGCTCAGCCTCAAGCTGTGGTCGTGGTGCGCCCGGCACGGCGTGCGGTTCTTCTATGCCTCGTCGGCCGCCACCTATGGCGACGGTGCCGCCGGCTTCGACGACGATCCGGCCAGCCTGGCCGCCCTGCAGCCGCTCAACCTGTACGGCTGGTCCAAGCACGTGTTCGACCTGCGGGTGATGGCCATGCTGCGGGCCGGCCAGCCGGCGCCGCCGCAATGGGCCGGCCTGAAGTTCTTCAACGTGTACGGCCCCAACGAATACCACAAAGGCGGCATGGTCTCGGTGGTGAAGGTCAAGCACGACGAGCTGGCCGCCGGCCGGCCGGCCACGCTGTTCCGCAGCCACCAGCCCAGCCTGCCCGACGGCGCCCAGGCGCGCGACTTCATCTGGGTCGGCGACTGCGTGGACGTGATGCTGTGGCTGCTCGACACGCCCGGCGTCAGCGGCCTGTTCAATGTCGGCACCGGCATCGGCCGCACCTATCTCGATCTGGCGCATGCCGTGGCCCAGGCCAGCCACCGCGCCTGCCGGGTGGAGTTCATCGACATGCCGGCGGCCCTGGTGCCGCAATACCAATCCTATACCTGCGCCCGCACCGACAGGCTGCGCGCCGCCGGCTACACCGCCGCCTTCACCCCGCTGGAAGACGGCGTCGCCCGCTACGTGCAGGATTACCTCAGCCAGGCGAACCCCTATCGATGAGCGCGCCGCTGCAATTCCCGCAATTCGACCCGGTGCTGCTGCATCTGGGTCCGTTGCAGATCCGCTGGTATGCCCTGGCCTACATCACCGGGCTGGTCACCGGCTGGCAGGTGATGCGCCGGTTGGTGCGCCGCCCGCCGGCGGTCGCCACCGTCGAGCAGACCGACGATTTCCTCACCTGGGCGACGCTCGGCGTCGTGCTGGGCGGCCGGCTCGGCTACTGCCTGTTCTACCAGCCCGGCAAATACCTGCAGCACCCGCTCGATATCCTCGCGGTGTGGACCGGCGGCATGAGCTTCCACGGCGGCATGCTCGGCGTCGTCATCGCCATCGTGCTGTTCTGCCGGCGCAACGCCATTCCCATCCTGGGCTTCGCCGACCGCATGGCCATCGTCACGCCCATCGGCCTCGGGCTCGGCCGCATCGCCAACTTCATCAACGGCGAGCTGTGGGGCCGGCCGGCGCCGGACTGGCTGCCCTGGCGCATGGTGTTCCCGCGCACCGAGGACGGCATTCCGCGCCATCCCAGCCAGATCTACCAGGCGCTGATGGAGGGGTTGCTGCTGTTCCTCGTGGTGTGGGCGTGCTCGCAGAGCGCCAGCCTGCGGGCGCGGTTCGGCACGCTCACCGGCATCTTCCTGATCGGCTACGGCATCGCCCGCAGCGTGGGCGAGCTGTTCCGCCAGCCGGACGATTTCCTCGGCTATCTGTGGGAGGGTGCGACCATGGGGCAGATGCTCTCCTTCCCGATGATCCTGGCGGGGCTGGGGCTGATCGTGGCCGCCCGGCTGCGGCCGCCGGCGCCGCTCTAGGCCGCATCGTGCCGGAGCGCCTGGACGCGTTCATGGCGCGCGCCAATGCCGCCTATTACGCCAGCCATGACCCGTTCGCCGATTTCACCACCGCGCCCGAGATCAGCCAGATGTTCGGCGAGCTGATCGGCGCCTGGGCGGCCATCGTGTGGCAGGTCATGGGCGCGCCGGCGCCGTTCAGCCTCGTCGAGGCCGGCCCCGGCCGCGGCACGCTGATGGCCGACGCGCTGCGCGTGCTGGCCCGCGTGGCCCCGGCCTGCCGCGCCGCCTGCCGGGTGCAGTTCGTGGAAACCTCGCCACGCCTGCGCGCCGCCCAGGCCAGCGCGGTGCCCGACGCCACCTGGCACGACGCGCTGGCCACGGTGCCGCGCGGGCCCGCGATCGTGCTCGCCAACGAGTTCCTCGACGCCCTGCCGATCCGGCAGTTCGAGCGCACCGCCGGCGGCTGGGCGGAGCGGCACGTGCAGGATGGCGCGTTGCTGGCCCTGCCCAGCGCCGCCCCGCCGGGCGCTCCGGCCGCACTGGCGCCGGGCAGCGTGGTGGAACGCGGCGAGGCCGGGCTGGCCTGGGTGGCGGCGCTAGCCGCGCGCCTGGCCCAGGATGGCGGCGCCGCGCTGATATTGGATTACGGCACCGCGCACACGCTGCCCGGCGACAGCCTGCAGGCGCTGCACCAGGGCCGGCCGGCCGATCCGCTGGCCCTGCCCGGCCAGGCGGACCTGACCGCGCATGTGGATTTCGCTGCCGTGGCACAGGCCGGCCAGGCGGCCGGGGCCGCCGTGTGGGGGCCGGTGGCGCAGGGCATCTTTCTCGCCCGCCTCGGACTGGCGGCGCGCACCCGCGCTTTGGCCACCCGCCACCCCGCCCGGGCGGCCGAGCTGCAGGCGGCAGCCGAACGCCTGGCTGCGCCGGCCCGCATGGGCGCGCTGTTCAAGGCGGTGTGCCTCGCCCATCCTGCCCTGCCCGAACCGCCTGGATTTTCCGCATGACCGAGCCGCTCACCCACCCTTCGCTGTCGGCCACGCACGGCTTTTTCACGCGCCGCGGCGGGGTCTCGCAGGGCGGCTACGCCAGCCTGAACTGCGCGCTCTCCGGCGGCGACGACCCGGCGCTGGTGGCGCAGAACCGCGCCCGCGTGGCCGCCAGGATGGGCGTGGCTGACGGGCACCTGCTCGGCGCCACCCAGGTGCACGGTACCGAGGTGGCGGTGGTGACGACCCCCTGGCCGCCGGGCGCCGGCCCGCGGGCCGATGCGCTGGCCACCGCGCAGCCCGGCATCGCGCTGGGCGTGATCACCGCCGATTGCGCGCCGGTGCTGTTCCACGATGCGGCCGCCGGTGTGGCCGCGGCGGCCCATGCCGGCTGGCGCGGGGCGGCCGCCGGCGTGCTGGAAGCCACCATCGCCGCCATGCGCCGCCTCGGCGCCCAACCTGACCGCATCACCGCCGTCATCGGCCCCTGCATCGCCCAGGCCAGCTACGAGGTGGGCGAGGATATGCGCGCCCAGCTCGGCCCGGCCGGCGCCGCGCATCTGGCGCCGGGCACGCGCCCCGGGCATTGGCAATTCGATCTGGCCGGCTTCTGCCTGGCCAGGCTGCTGGCCGCCGGCGTGGCAGCGACCGCGTTGGGGGTCGATACGTTCGCCCAGGAAAGCGCGTTCTTCAGCCACCGGCGCCGCACGCTGGCCGGCGGGGGCGTGATCGGCCATCAGATATCGGTGGTGGTGGCGTGAGCGGGGGCGTGGGCATGGCGTGGACGGCGCATCGGACCGGCGGGGCAGCGCCCCTCTGCCTCATGCTGGCGTTGCTGTGCTCGGGCTGCGGCGACCTGCCGCGCCCCTTCGCCGGCAATCCCGGCCGCAACGCGCTGCAGCTTTCCGTGCCGCCGCCGCCGCGCCTGGATGTGCCCACGCCGCAGCAGGGCCTGCTGCCCGCGCAGGATGCGGCGCTGTGGGCGCACGACATGGCCGATGCGCTCGTCGAGCGTGAGATTCCCGCCTTTGCCACCGCCGACCGCCCCGGCGAATGGGTGCTGCGCCTGTCGGCCAGCCTGCACGGCAACGCGGTGGTGCCCAGCTACACCCTGCTCGACCCTAAAGGCGCCAGCCGCGGCGACGTGGCCGGCCATGCCGTGCCGGCCGCGCTGTGGGCGCAGGCCGCGCCGGACCAGCTGCGGCAATCGGCCATCGAGGCGGCGCCGCAAGTGCTCGCCATGCTGCGCGCGGTGGATGCCACCATCAAGCAGAGCGACCCGAACAGCCTGTACAATCGCCCCGCGCGCATCTTCTTCAGTGGCGTCACCGGTGCGCCCGGCGATGGCGACCGTGCGCTGGCCCGTGCCATGCGCGCCCGCATTCCGGAAACCGGTGACCTGCTGGTGGACCGCGCTGCCGGGGCCGATTTCCTGCTGCGCGGCACGGTGAAGATCACCGACGAGCCGGGCGGCGCGCAGCAGGTGGAAATCCACTGGCTGGTGGCCGACCGCGCCGGCCGCACCGCCGGCGACGTGGCCCAGGGCCACGACATCCCGCACGGCACGCTGGACCGTTATTGGGGCGATGTGGCCGGCGTGGTGGCCGACGAAGCCGCCGGCGGCGTGCACGAGGTGATCACCAACTTCTCGGGCCGCAAGAAGGTCGGCTAGGCCGCTTCCGCAGGCGGCGGCTCAGGCTTCCGGCTCGGTGGTGAACATCAGCGGGTGGCCTTCCTTGCGCGCCAGGTCGATCGCGTTGGTCGCCTTGGTCTCGGCTACCTCGCGCGTGAACACGGCCACCACGCACGCACCTTTCTTGTGCGCCGTGCTCATCACCTGCGCCGCTTTTTCCTCGCGCATGCCGAATTCCGCGCGCAACACGCGCACCACGAAGCCGCGCGGCGTGAAATCGTCGTTGATCAGGATCACCTTGTGCAGCTTCGGCCGCTCGGTGCGCAAAGCCGTCTGTCCGCGGACGATGGTGTCTGAATCAGCCATGCTTGCTGGCTCCGCTGCCTTGTGAGTGCGCCACGCGCGGCACCGCCTTGCACGAACGCGTCGTGCCGGCCGTCCAGCGCAGGTGGGAGAGGGGGCGCCGTTCGGCAACCCCGCTCAGCCGAACACCTTCCCCCACGCCGCGCGCAACGCCGCGCGCGCCTCGTCCATCGTTGCCGGCACGCCCAGCGCGTGCAGGCTGGTCACGCCATGGTCGCGGATGCCGCACGGCACGATGCCGCTGAAATGGTCCAGTGTCGGGCACACGTTCAGTGCGATGCCGTGCCAACTCACCCAGCGCGTCACCCGCACGCCGATCGCCGCCACCTTCGCCTCGGCGCCCGTGTGCTTGTCGGCCACCCACACGCCCACCCGGTCCGGCCGCCGCTCGCCCGCCACGCCGAACTGCGCGAGCGTGGCGATCAGCCAGGCCTCCAGCGCCGCCACATAGGCATGCGTGTCGCGCGCCGGCACGCCGCCATGCGGCCGCGCCAGATCCAGCATCACATAGGCGATCAGCTGCCCAGGACCGTGATACGTCCATTGGCCGCCGCGCCCGGCGGCAAAGGTCGGGAACCGGTCGGGTGCCGCC
Organism: uncultured Alphaproteobacteria bacterium; assembly: GCA_963751795.1. Lineage (GTDB taxonomy): Bacteria > Pseudomonadota > Alphaproteobacteria > Acetobacterales > Acetobacteraceae > BOG-908. The sequence goes on along the minus strand of CAVVVI010000002.1, from coordinate 414,226 downwards.
AGATCCTCGGGCTTGGCCGAGGTGCCGGCGGTGTAGAGCGGCGGGTGTTCCAGCAGCCACACCTGCTCGCCGGCCTCGCCTGCGCGGATCGCCGCTACCCGCGCCTGCATCGCGCCGACCGCGTCCTCGTAGCCTACGCGCCCGGGTGTCACACGCCACTCCGGTGCAGTTGATGCCAGGGTCACCATGGGCTAAAGGCTGCGTCCTGCCGTGCGGCCGTGGCGAAATGGTAGACGCGCAAGCTTGAGGTGCTTGTGGGGGAAACCCTGTGGAAGTTCGAGTCTTCTCGGCCGCACCATGATCTTTGGCAGGTGGTTGTGCCCCGGCGGCAAAACCAGCCTGCGCAGGGCCGAACGCGAAAGCGTCGGGCCTTGCGGTACCGGCGCCTTGGCCGCAGTGGCTACATCCTGCCGTGTTCGTCGCGCTCGGCGACCCGCTCGGTGGGCCCGTTCACGCTGACGGAATTGTCGAGGTTGTCCTCGAGGTCGGCCAGCTTGTCTACGTCGGTGCCTTTTTCGATGTTGGTCACCGGCTCCACATTTTCGGCACCCGGCCGCTGGCCGCCCGGCGAGTGATGCTGCGTGCCCGGCGCCACATGGTTGCCGGTATCCTGCTGGCCGTCGGTATGGTCCAGCGCGTCCTCGCTATGGGGCTGCTTCAACGTCGGTCTCCCTTGATGGAGCGTTGAACGCGCCTGGCCGGCGGCAGGTTGTCAGCCCAGCGCAAAACTCTGCGTCAGGCTGCCGGCCACCAGGCGCCAGCCATCCACCATCACGAAGAAGATCAGCTTGAACGGCAGGCTGATGCCGCTCGGCGGCAGCATCATCATGCCCAAGGACATCAGCACGCTGGAGACCACGAGATCGATGATGGTGAACGGCAGATAGAGCAGGAACCCCATCTCGAAAGCCCGGCGCAGCTCGCCCACCAGGAAGGCCGGGATCAGCGCGCGCCAGGCGGCGTGCTCGGCATCGGGCGCCGGCGGCAGGTGGCCGATCTGCTCGAACAGCGCCAGATCGGGCGGGCGCAGATTGGCGGCCATGAAATGGCGGAACGGCTCGGCCGCCAGCCGCAACCCTTCCATCTGGCCGATGCTGCCCGCCTGCATCGGCTCGATGGCGTGCACCCAGGCCGCATCCAGCGTCGGCTGCATGACGAACAGGGTCAGGAACAGCGCCAGCCCGATCAGCACGATGTTGGGCGGCGTGCCCTGCGCCCCCAGCGCACCGCGCAGCAGCGACAGCACGACCACGATGCGGGTGAACGCGGTGACCATCACCAGCAGGCTGGGCGCCAGCGACAGCACGGTGAACAGCGCGGTGATCTGCACCAGCCGCCCGGTGGCACCGGCATCGCCCGCATGGCCCAGATCGATGGCCACCGATTGCGCGGCGGCCACCCCCGGCAGCAGGCACAGCAGGCACAGCAGCGCCAGCGCCACGCGCCGAATCATGGCGGCGGGGGCAGGATGAGCAGGCAATCGGTCGCGCCCCCCGTTAGCAGAAGCACCTCCCGGCCGGCAGCCTCCACCAGATGCAGCCGCCGCCCGCGATCCAGCGCCAGCGTGGAGCGCAGCGCCACGGCGCCGGCAGCCTGGCCCGGCACGCGCAGGGCCGGCACGGCGCGCGCCACCCGCGCGGCGCCCAGGATCAGCAGCACGACGGCGCCCAGCGCCAGCAGGCCGAGCACCGCCTGGCCGGCCATCCCGCCCGTCAGCACAGCGCCTCCGGCGCGTCCGCCACGGCCCGCAGCGCCGCCGTCAGCCCATCAACCTGGGCCAGCACGTCGGCCAGCAGCGGCAGCAGGCGCCTGCCGTCCTGCAACGGCAGATCGAGGATCTGCGCGCACAGCATCCCGATGCCGTCGTCCAGCCCGGTGAGATCCACGGCGCGGCCGTTCTGCGCCAGCGCGCGGGCGATGCCGATCGTGTGCTGCAGCCGCGCCGCCAATACCGCCAGGCGCTGCGGCCGTTCCAGGGGACGCGGAGAAGATTGTTGCGGCATACGATCATGTTAGCCAGGCTTGGTTACCGGAGCGTAAAGGCTGCGCCGCGGTTCGTGCCGGGCGCCGCGCTTGCGCCGTTAACTGTCCTGCAACGTTCCTGCGCCACCCTGCCGGCATGAGTAACGGTGTCACCCAGCCTGCCCTGTTCGATGTGTTGGAGCGCAAGCTCAACTGGGTGGATGCGCGCCAGCGCGTGCTGGCGCAGAACATCGCCAATGCGGATACGCCCGCCTACCGGGCACGCGACCTGCCGCCCTTCGCCGCGGCCCTCAACGACAGCCTGGCGCCGGCCCGCACCAGCCCGTTGCATCTCGCCGGCTACACGCAGCAAGCCGGCACGCACGCCGCTGCCGAAGGCGAACGCGCGCCGGACGGTAATGCCGTGCAGCTGGAAGACCAGCTGACCAAGGTGGCCGACGACGAAGCCGCGCAGGCCGCCGCCGGCAATCTGTGGAAGAGCTACATGGGCATGTTCATGACGGCGCTGGGCCATGGCTGAGCTTTGCGGAAAGGCACGCTGAATCATGGATCTCGCCCAGGCGCTCTCCATCTCCGCCGCCGGCATGGACGCGCAGACAAAGCGGCTGCGCGTCATCGCCGAAAACCTCGCCAACCAGGACAGCACAGGATCTTTCCCCGGGGCCACGCCGTACCAGCGCAAAACCACCGTGTTCGCCAACGTCATGGACCAGGCGCTGGGCGCCGAACGCGTAACGGTGCGCGCCATCGTGCCCGACCGCAGCGCGTTCCCGCAGAAATACGATCCCTCGAACCCCGCAGCCGACGCCGGCGGCTACGTGCGCACGCCGAACGTGAACAGCTTCGTCGAGATGATGGATATGCGCGAGGCCGAGCGCTCGTATAGCGCCAACCTCAACGTCATGCAGGCATCGCGCTCGATGCTGACGCGCGTCATCGATCTGCTGAAATGAGCGCGCTGCCGATCCTGCACGTCGCCCAGCAGGCGCTCTCCGCCTATCAGGGCATCGATGCCGGCATGCAGGCGCCCGCGGGCGGCGGCGGCGATTTCGCCGGCCTGCTGTCGCGCGCGCTGGGCAGCGCGGTGCAGACCGGCCAGCAGGCCGAAGCGCAGGCGACGGCCGCAGTCAACGGCACCGGCGGCGACCTTACCCAGGTCGTCACCGCCGTATCGCGCGCCGAACTGGCGCTGCAAACCACGGTGGCCGTGCGCGACCGGGTGCTGCAGGCGTACCAGGACATCATCAAGATGCCGATCTAGCGCGCACCGCGCGCCCGGAAGGATCCACGTGCAAGAGCTCGACGTCGCCGCGATCCTGCACACCGGCATGCTGGCCACGCTGAAGATGTGCGCGCCGGTGCTGCTCGCCTCGCTGGCCGCCGGCCTGATCACCGCCGTGCTGCAGGCGGTCACGCAGATCAGCGACAGCACAGTCTCGTTCCTGCCCAAGCTGATCGCCACCGGCGCTTCGGCCTGGCTGGCCGGCCCGTTCCTGTTCCACGTGCTCGCCGATTTCACGCACGAGATGGCCGACAGGATCGTCGCCATCGGCGGGCAGTAGCGCATGGACCCGGCGGCCGGCGTGGCCGGACTGGCGCCGCTCGCGTTTGCGTTCATGCTGGTGCTGTGCCGGTGCGCGGCCGCCATCATGCTGCTGCCCGGCCTGGGGGAGGAGGAGCCGCCGGCCATCCTGCGCGCGGGGCTCGCGATCGGCATCGCCGTGCTGCTGACGCCCGCGCTGGCGCCGCTGATGCCGGCCGAGCCGGCGAGCATCCTGCGCCTGGTCGGCATGGTGGCCGCCGAGCTGCTGGCCGGCGGCCTGCTCGGCTGGCTGGCGCGGCTGCTGGCCCTGGCGCTGCCGGCGGCGGGCCAGATCATCTCGCTGGCCACCGGCCTGTCCAGCGTGCTGCAGCCCGATCCCATGCTGGGCGCGCAATCGGCCGCGATCGGCCGGCTGTTCAACCTGCTGGCCCCGGTGCTCATCCTTTCCACCGGGCTGTACGCGCTGCCGCTGGGCGCGCTGGCCAACAGCTACGCCGTCTTCCCCGCCGGCGGCGCCATCGCGGCCGACGACCTCGCACAGGTGGCCGTGCGCGCGGCCGCCGGCAGCTTCGCACTGGCACTGCGCCTGGCGGCGCCCTTCGTGCTGATCTCGCTGATCTGGCAGACGGCACTCGGCCTGCTGGCCCGCCTGGTGCCGCAGATCCAGGTGTATTTCGCTGCCCTGCCCGGCCAAGTGCTGGGCGGCCTGCTGCTGCTTGCCCTGCTGGGCGCGCCGATCCTGCGCGTGTGGATGCAAGCCGCCCACGAGGGCTTCCTCGCGCTGCCGGGCGGCTGAGCGGTGTCGGAAGAAAAAACCGAGGCGCCATCCCAACGCCGGCTGGAAAAAGCGCGCGAGGAAGGCCGCACCGCCGTATCGCGCGAGGCCTGCATGCTGGCCAGCGTCGGTGCCGGACTGGCGGTGCTGGCCTGGCAGGCCGATGCCGGCCAGGTGGCGCACTGGATGGCGGCCAGCCTGCAGGCTGCGCGCTACGAGGGCGCGCCCACCTTCGCGCGGGCCGGCCACGCCGTGCTGCTGGGCCTGGCCCCGCCCGCTCTGGCCGCGCTGGGCGGCTACACGGCCGCCACGCTGCTGCAGACCGGCTTCCTGTTCCGCGGCGCTGCCCTGATGCCCGACCTGTCCCGCATCAGCCCGCTCGCCGGCATCAAGCGCCTGCTGGGGCCGCAGACGCTGGTGCAGATGGTCAAATCGCTTGCCAAGCTCGGCGTGCTGGGTGCGTGCCTGCTGATCGCACTCCGCCGCATCATGCCCGATCTGCCGGCGCTGCCGGGTGCGGCCCCGGCCACGCTGCTGTTGCTCGTGGCTCACCACGCGCGCGGCCTGGTGCTGCAGCTGCTCGGCGGCCAAGCGCTGATCGCGGGCGCCGATTACGCCTGGGAATGGATGCGCCATCGCCGCGAGATGGGCATGACGTTCCAGGAGCTGCGCGACGAGCACAAGGAGAGCGAGGGCAACCCGCAGGTCAAGCAGCGCCTGCGCCAGCTCGGTCGCGCCCGCGCCCGCCAGCGCATGATGCAGGCGATCCCCACCGCCTCGGTGGTGATCACCAACCCCACGCACTACGCCGTGGCCCTGGCCTACGACCGCGGCAGCCAGGGCGCGCCGCGGCTGGTGGCCAAGGGCGCCGACGAGGTGGCCGCGCGCATCCGTGCCATGGCGCGCGAACACCGCGTGCCCCTGGTTGCCAACCCGCCCCTCGCGCGTGCACTCTTCCGTGTCGAGATCGACACGGAAATTCCGGCGGAGCATTTCAAGGCGGTGGCTGAGGTGATCGCGTTCGTCTGGCGGCTGCAGAACCGCAGCGGACGGCTATGACAGGCACCGCCACCCGCCGCAGGCCCGGCCGGCCGTGAGGCTCGGCCGCACCGCCCGCGACGCCGCCATCGCCGAAGCCGTCTTCCTCGACGAGGCGGATGGCGTTGCCGCCCTGCAGCCGGACGGCCGCATCCTGCGCGCCAATGCCCGCCTGGCCGTGCTGGCCGGCGCCAAGGAAGGCGACCTCGCCTGGGACGTGCTGCCCCGCGAGGCGGCCGCCCTGCAATCCAAGCTGCGCGCCGGCCGTCAGGAACAGATCACCATCGTGCGTCAGCAGGATGGCGCCCGGCGCGCGCTGCGCCTGTCGCTGCTGCCGCTCGCCCCCTCGGGCGCGCTGCTGCGCGTGGCCGACATCACCCGCGAATGCGATCTGGAGGAGCAGCTCGGCCAGGCCCAGCGCCTGCAGGCGGTGGGCGAACTGGCCGGCGGCATCGCCCACGATTTCAACAACCTGCTGACCGCCATCATCGGCGCCACCGAAGACCTGCAGGCCCGCGCCGCCGGCCGGCTGGACGATGCGGCCGACCTCGACATGGTGCGCGCCAGCGCCGAACGCGGCGCCGCCCTGGTGCGCCATCTGCTCGCCTTCAGCCGCCAGCAGACGCTGCAGCCGCGCGTCATCGCGCTGAACGAGGCCGTGCGCGCCACCGCGGCCCTGCTCGGCCGCCTGCTCGGCGCCGGCGTGAAACTCGAACTCGCGCTCGAGGAACCGGGCCGCCAGATCCGCATCGATCCCACGCAGCTCGACCAGGTGCTGGTCAACCTCGCCGTCAATGCGGGCCACGCCATGCGGGCCGGCGGCCAGCTCACCATCAGCACCGGCCACGCCCTGCGGCTGGAAGCCACACGCTTCGGCGGCGAGACCGTGCCGCCCGGCCGCTACGCCAGCCTCAGCGTCGCCGACACCGGGGACGGCATCCCGGCCGACATCCTGCCGCGCATCTTCGAGCCGTTCTTCACCACGCGGCGCGAGGCCGGCGGCACCGGCCTCGGCCTGTCCACCGTGCACGGCATCGTGCGCCAATCGGGCGGCTACATGGCCGTGCACAGCACACCCGGCCAAGGCACGCGCTTCGAAATCCTGCTGCCGCGCCACGAAGCAGCCGCCGGCTGGCACGTCGATCCCGCCAGCACGCCCGCGCCCAAGCCGCAGCCCGCCGCCCGCAGCCGCACGCTCCTGCTGGTCGATGACGAAGCCCCCGTGCGCAAACTCGCCGAACGCGTGCTGCTGCGCGCCGGCTGGCAGGTAGTCGCCGCCGCCTCGGCCGAAGATGCGCTGGACTTGGTCGAAGCCGGCGGCCTCGCTCAGGCGCTCGGCTGCGTAGTATCCGACGTGGTGATGCCCGGCATGGACGGCCCGGCCCTCGTGCGCGCGCTCCGCCAGGCCCAGCCCGGCCTGCCGGCGGTGCTGATGAGCGGCTACGCGGATGCGACGCTGCGGCAATCGTTGCAGGCGGCGGATATCCGGTTTTTGCCGAAGCCGTTTGGGATGGGGGATTTGACGGCTGTGTTGGGGGATTTGCGGGCGGGGGTAGGATAGTCAAGGCAAGGCCCTCTTTTTTGCAAAAAAGAGGCAAAAAACTTTTGGACTGGCTGACGCGGCTGCGTTCGGCAGCGTGCGTGGTTTCTCGTCTACTGGCGCAGGGAGGCCTGTCCTGCCTAGACTGGCTCCAGCGAAAGGTGCGGTCCTTGCGGGGCGTGGTTGTTGACCGCATCACCAACTCTTATCTGCCCGCCGACACGAACGACGGCCATAACACCGGCTTTGCGAATCAGCCTTCCATCTGGACTACGGTCGAGCACAGCAGCCAGCAGACCTGGTTGGAAGCGCTCGATCTGAATGCACGGGTTTCGCAATCCGGTGATTTCCAGAACAACGTTTTCGCCAATCAGCAGCAGCGTTCCTCTGGGTAGACCAAGCAGGTCGATGCCACGCGTTGTTACATTCTCACCCAAATCCGCGGGACCGACCGTGAAGCCCTTGCCACGGAGTTCATCAAGCAGCTCGGCGTGGATCAAGTGAACTTGGCGCAGATTGGGTTGAGTCGGATCTTTTGTCACGCGCGAGCGGTGTTTAACGGTGATACCCTGGTGTGCATCGTCCTCTACACCCAGTCCCGCAACGACGCGAATTTCATCCACGCCAGTTTTCGAGAAACGGTGTTCGTTATTTCTCGCGACGGCAACGACATGCGCGGTAGACATATTGCTCATACGTCTAGAGTCTCACATCCACGATTTTTCACGACGTCTGCCTTCGACTGCAATCAGCGATACCGGTTCGAACCAGCGTGTATCGATCCAACGAGCACCCACCGCAACGCCAAGTCATTCGGTACCGTGTCAGTGGAAGAACTGTTTGCATTGTTCCTTCTGATCTGGACCAACTCGGCGGGCTCTCCACGCTGCGAGGCGACTCGGGGCCTGAGTTTGCCAAAGGTCGTCCGACCATCGCGCAAGGAAAGCAGTCGTGGCCTCCTCACCATCCAACGCGATTTTACGGGCCAACCTATTACCGTCTTGTAGGCCATCTTCCTGACCACCCATTCGGCGAGGTGCTCGGTTATCCAAGTGAATACTGGGTCGGGATCATCGACGATCACTCCGAGAAGCGTAACCTTGCTCATCGGGCAGCCTGCGCTGCTTCACATATCTTCAAGATCTTCATCTTGTCCTCCAGCCCAAGAAGGTGTTCGAGACGCCCGCCTCAGGTGCGGGGCTGGCGTGTAAAATCTGATAAAGACGAGACGTCATCCGTGTGATTGTGGTCGAGACCAACTGCCTTCAGTAAGACTGTGCCACTATCAAGTTTCTCGCTTGTTTTTAACGGAAAGGATGGCCTGCCGTTCCAACCTTCCGCCCTACCCCGGCAACTGCTCCCGCAACACCTTCTGCGGCACCTCCGCCACCTCCCCCCGCTCCAGATTACCCAGCTGAAACGGCCCGTACGCGATCCGGATCAGCCGCGTAACGCTCAAATTCAGATGCCCCATCACCCGCCGGATCTCGCGGTTGCGGCCTTCGCGCAGCGACACGGTCAGCCAGGCGTTGGTGCCTTTGCGGCTGTCCAGCCCGGCTTCGATGCCGGCGTAGCGCACGCCGTCGATCACCAGGCCGCGTGCCAGGTCGGCCAGGCGTTGTGGCTCGATGTCGCCGTGCACGCGCACGCGGTAGCGGCGGATCCAGCCATTGCCGGGCAGTTCCAGCTGCCGCGCCAGTGCGCCGTCATTGGTCAGCAGCAGCAGGCCCTCGCTGTTCAAATCCAGCCGGCCCACGCTGACCACGCGCGGCATGGTGGCCGGCATCTTCTGGAACACGGTGGGCCGGCCTTCGGGGTCCTTGTGCGTGGTCATCAGCCCGTCGGGCTTGTGGTAACGCCACAGCCGCGCGCGGGCCGGCGCGTCCACCACCACGCCGCCCACCTGCACGATGTCGCCGGGGCCCACGAAGGTGGCCGGGTGCGTCACCGCCGCGCCGTTCAGCTGCACGCGGCCGGCGCCGATCAGCCGCTCGGCCTCCCGCCGGCTGGCGACGCCGGCGCGTGCCAGCCACTTGGCGATGCGATCGCCGTCACGCCCGCCGGCCGCGTCGGCGTCTGGCAGGTCGGGTTCTTCGGTCATCGCTGCGCGGCCGCCACAAAGGCGGCGAAGATCAGCGCGTCGCCTGGATCGATCAGGAATTCGGGGTGCCACTGCACGCCCAGGCAGAACCGCCGCTGCGGGTCCTCGATCGCCTCGATCACGCCGTCGGGTGCCTCCGCGCACGCCACCGCCTGCGCCCCGGGCGACAGCACCGCCTGGTGGTGCGAGGAGTTGACCGCCATGCTGGCCGCCCCGACGATCCGGTGCAGCAGCGTGCCCGGTGCCACCGCCACGGTGTGGCCCGGCTGATCGCGCGGGTTGGGCTGTTCATGCGCCAGCGCGCCCGGCACTTCGTCGGGAATGTGCTGGATCAGCGTGCCGCCCAAGGCCACCGCCAGCAGCTGCTCGCCGCCGCAAATGCCCAGCACCGGCATGTCGCGCGCCAGCGCGCCGTCCAGCAGCGCGCGTTCGGCCGCGGTGCGGCCTTCCTTCAGCCTGACGGTGGGGTGCGTGCCGGCCGCGCCATACAGCCCGGGATCGATGTCGAATGCGCCGCCGGTCACCACCAGTGCGGCGATGGCGTCCAGCATGGCCGGTGCCAGTTCGGCATGATGCGGCAGGGCAATCGGCACCCCGCCGGCAGCGGCGATGGCCCCGGCGTAGTTGGTGCGCAGCGCGTACCAGGGATAGACCGAGTAGCCGCCGGGCGGTTCGGCATCCAGCGTGATGCCCACGATCGGCTTGCGGAGAGATGTCATGGCGATAGTCGTACCGGGATGGCGTGAGTCTGGACAGCGATAAAGCCGACGGGTCTGGCCTGCGCGGGCCCATGCAGCACGCGCTGGAAGCGGCCCGCGCGGCGGCGGCGCGTGGCGAGGTGCCGGTGGGCGCCGTGGTGCTGGCCCCGGACGGCACGCTGCTGGCCTGCGCCGGCAACCAGGTGGAAGCCGGGCGCGACCCCACCGCGCATGCCGAGCTGCTGGCCCTGCGCGCGGCTGCGGCACGGCTGGGCACCGCCCGCCTGCCCGGCTGCGATCTGTGGGTGACGCTGGAACCCTGCGCGCTGTGTGCCGCCGCCGCCGTGCTGTTCCGCGTGCGCCGCGTGGTGTTCGGCGCCTACGATCCCAAGGGCGGCGGCGTGGAGCATGGCGCCCGCGTGTTCGCTGCCCCGGGCTGCCTGCATGTGCCCGAAGTGGTCGGCGGCATGCGCGAGCAGGAATGCGGCGCCCTGCTCAAGGCGTTCTTCGCCACGCTGCGCTGAGGCGGACGGCCCTAGCCCAGACGCCGCGTCATGTTCAGCGCAGCGGCCGCGGTCAGCACGAAGGCCAGCGTCCAGTGCCCGGTGGCCGCGCGCCCCTGGTGCCACACCAGCAGCAGGAACAGCACGGTCACGCTCAGCATCAGCCAAGGCGCCGGCCGCCCCCGGCCCGCCGCAATGGTGCAAAGCGCGAAGAAGATGACGAAGCACGCGATGGCCAGGGCACGCAGGATATCGAACGCGCGGCCCCCCAGCGTGGCGATGGCGTGCTGGAGAAGGGCACCGGCCGCATCGGCCCAGTCGAACAGCGTCGCCAGCGCGTCGTCGGGGCCCACGGCATAGATCAGCAGCGCGAGCGCAAGCCCGACCGCCCAGATGGCGGCCACAGTCCGGTTCTGCATGGAAACTCCTGTCTGCGGCCAAGATGGCGATGGGGCCTGTCTAGCGCATCGCCGGATCGGGTGAAGTCTCCGCAAAATCCCTGGGCGGCCCGTCGCATTGCGTAAGGCACCGTCTCATTCTAGAGTTTGCGGTGTCTTAAATTTGAATCTGCTGTTTAGGGTCGGTGAGGGTTTGCCGGTTAGGGTCGGCCAGGTTGCCGACACGCGGTATTTTACGGAGCCACCATGCCTGCCTGGGCTATCATCAGTCCCGCCCCGCTGCTGACGCTCGCCATCGCCTGCGCCGGCTGGGCCGCGGCGGCGCTGCTCTGGGCCCGCAAGCGGGCTGGCCGGCGTGCCGCGCTGCCGGCCGGGCTGGAGCAGTTCCGTGCCGCGCGGCGAGACCAGCTGACCCAGATTGCCAGCCGCCCGGCCTTCCTGGAAGATCTCGGCCGCATGCTGGGCACCGGCCAGCCACTGGCACTGCTGCTGATCGATATCGACGATTTTTCGACGCTGAACAGCCTGCACGGCCTGCGCGCCGGCGACGTGGTTCTGACCGAGACGGCCGCCCGCCTGCGCGCCCTCTCGCCCGACCCGGCTTGGGTGGCGCGGCTGGATGGCGATCGCTTCGCCCTGCTGGCACCCGCCTATACCGGGCTGGACGGGGTGGAGGCGCTGGCGCTGGGCGTGCTGCGCAGCATCATGGCGCCCTACAGTCTGGGTGTGGGAACGCTCTCCTGCACCGCCAGCCTGGGCGTGGTGCTGCTGCCCGGCCAGGCCGCCGATGCGGACGACGCCCTGCGCGCCGCCGGCGCCGCGCTGGATCACGTAAAGGAAGCCGGCGGCGCCAGCTGGCGCTTCTTCGATCCGGACCGCGACGACGCCCAGCGCCTGCGCGCCGCCATGGCCGAGGAACTGCGCGCCGGCATCGCCGCCGGCCAGGTGGTGCCGTTCTACCAGCCGATCATCGATCTGGCGCAGGGCCGGCTGGTCGGGCTCGAAGTGCTGGCGCGCTGGCAGCACCCCACGCGCGGCCTGCTGCCGCCGGACCTGTTCATCCCCGTGGCCGAGGCGATGAACATGACGGGCCAGATCACCCAAAGCCTGATGCGCCGCGTCATCGCCGACGCCCGGGACTGGCCGACCTGGCTATATTTCGCCTTCAACGTCTCGCCCGGCCAGCTGCGCGAGCTGATCGGCATGATCCGCAACCCGCCGCTCTGGCCGGAAGGCATGCTCGACCCCGAGCGGCTGGAAATCGAGGTGACCGAAAGCGCGCTGATCGAGGATATCGACGTGGCGCGCGAGGTGATCGCCCTGCTGCAGCTGCGCGGCACCCGTGTGGTGCTGGACGATTTCGGCATCGGTTACAGCAATTTCTTCCATTTGCGCGAACTGCCCTTCGACCGCATCAAGATCGACCGCAGCTTCGTCCAGGATATCGCCCACGATCCGCGGGCCGAAGCCTGTGTGCGCGCCATGCTGGCGCTGGGTGCCAGCCTGGGCATCCCGATGGTGGCCGAAGGCGTGGAGAGTGTCGAAACCGAGGCACGCGTGGCAGCGCTGGGCTGCCGCTTCGGCCAGGGCTATTACTATGCCGAGCCGGTCGCCTCGCGGGATGTGGCGCGACTGCTGCGCGAAATGCCGGGCGTGCGCCGGCCAGCGCTGACGGCCTGAGCCGCCGGCCACGTCACCTCTGCTTGTAACCGCGCGCCGAGGGTTTAAGTAGCGCGGCCATGATGCAACCCGCGCACGATCCGGTCGGCTGGCACGGCACCACCATCCTCTGCGTGCGCCACGGCGGCCGCGTCACCATGGCCGGCGACGGCCAGGTGACCATGGGGCAGACGGTGGTGAAGGGAAACGCGCGCAAGGTGCGGCGCATCGGCGCCGACCTCAGCGTGCTCACCGGCTTTGCCGGCGCAACAGCCGACGCTTTCACCCTGCTCGAGCGCCTGGAAGCCAAGCTGGAACGCTTTCCCGGCCAGCTCGAACGCGCCTGCGTGGAACTGGCCAAGGACTGGCGCACCGATCGCTATCTGCGCCGGCTGGAAGCCATGATGGCGGTAGCCGACGCCACCCACAGCTACACGCTGACCGGCAACGGCGACGTGCTGGAGCCGGAAGATGGGGTGATCGCCATCGGCTCGGGCGGCAACTACGCGCTGGCGGCGGCGCGCGCGCTGATCGGGGTGGAGGGGCTGGATTCCGAGGCGATCGCGCGGCGGGCTATGGGGATTGCGGCGGATATCTGTGTTTACACGAACCGTTCTTTGGTTCTGGAAACGCTGTAAGAAAGCAGTCCTTTCTTAAAAAAAAGGACCAAAAAACTTTTATTCTGGTGAGTCCGCGACAGCCGGACAAAAGTTTTTTGCCTCTTTTTTTCAAAAAAGAGGGCCTTCCTTCCTACAAGGACCACCCATGCCAGACTTCACCCCACGAGAAATCGTCAGCGAGCTAGACCGCTTCATCGTGGGCCAAGCCGACGCCAAGCGCGCCGTCGCCATCGCGCTGCGCAACCGCTGGCGCCGCGCGCAACTGCCCGATGGCGTGCGCGACGAAGTGGTGCCGAAGAACATCCTGATGATCGGCCCCACCGGCTGCGGCAAGACGGAGATCGCACGCCGCCTCGCCCGCTTGGCGCAGGCGCCGTTCCTGAAGGTGGAGGCCACCAAGTTCACCGAAGTGGGCTATGTCGGCCGCGACGTGGACAGCATCGTGCGAGACCTGGTCGAGATCAGCCTGAACATGCTGCGCGAGACGAGCCGCCGCGAGGTGGCCGACCGCGCGGCGCAGGCCGCCGAGGCCAGGCTGGTCGATGCGCTGGTGGGGGCTACGGCCAGCGCCGATACCAAGTCCAAATTCCGCCGCATGCTGCAGCAGGGCGAGATGGAGGACAAAGAGGTCGAAATCACCATGGCCGAGAGCGGCCAGGGCATGGGCCAGATGGACATACCGGGCATGCCGCCCGGCCAGATGATCAATTTGAGCGAGATGATGCGCGGCTTCATGGGCGGTAAGCAGGTGCAGAAGCGCATGAAGGTGGCCGATGCGCGTCCGGTGCTGGTGCGCGAGGAGGCCGACAAGCTCGTCGACAGCGAACGGCTTGCCAAAGATGCCGTGGAGCACGCCGAGAACAACGGCATCGTGTTTCTTGACGAGATCGACAAGGTGTGCGCGCGCAGCAGCGAAGGCGGCTTTCGCGGCGGCGACGTCTCACGCGAAGGCGTGCAGCGCGACCTGCTGCCGCTGATCGAGGGCACCACGGTTTCCACCAAATACGGCCCGGTGCGAACCGACCACATCCTGTTCATCGCATCCGGCGCCTTCCACCTCGCCAAGCCGGCCGACCTGCTGCCCGAATTGCAGGGCCGCCTGCCGATCCGCGTGGAGCTGGCGCCGCTGACGCGGGCCGATCTGCGCCGCATCCTGACGGAACCGGAACATAATCTGCTGCAGCAATACGCAGCCCTGATGCTGACCGAGGGCGTGACGCTCAACTTTGCCGAGGATGCGATCGACGCGCTGGCGGATCTCGCCGCCGACATCAACGACCGCGTGGAAAACATCGGCGCCAGACGCCTGGCCACCGTGCTGGAAAAGCTGCTCGAAGAAATAAGCTTCACCGCCTCCGACCGCGCCGGCGATGCCATCGAAGTCGACGCCGCCTACGTAACAGCCAAAGTAGCCCCCCTAGCCGCCAGAGGCGACCTAAGCCGCTTCATCCTATGAGGATGCCTCAAAGCGCGCCCAAACACGCAAAAGTCTTTTGCTTCTTTTCTTCAGAAAAGAAGGCCTTCCCTTGACCCTCCCCCCCCTCCGCCAAGTCATCGGCGACTACCGCCTCGACGCCCGCCGCAAACTCGGCCAGCACTTCCTGCTGGACGAAAACCTCACCGCCAAAATCGCTCGCCAGGCCGGCGACCTGACGGGCCGACACGTCATCGAAGTGGGCCCCGGCCCCGGCGGCCTCACCCGCGCATTGCTCGCGACCCCGGCGGCCGGGATCGTCGCCGTGGAGATCGACGAGCGTGCCGCCCAGGCGATCCGCGCGCTGGCCGGGCTGAGCGAAGGCAGGCTGGAGCTGGTCGAAGCCGACGCGTTGGCCACCGACCTCACGACCCTGGTGGCGGCGCCACGGCAGATCGTGGCCAATCTGCCGTATAACGTGGCCACACCGCTGCTGATCGGCTGGCTGCGCCAGGCGGCGCAGTGGGAACGGCTCACGCTGATGTTCCAGCTGGAAGTGGCCGAGCGCATCGCCGCGGCACCGGATACCGAGGCGTACGGCAGGCTGGCGGTGCTGGCGCAATGGGTCTGCGAGACGGAGTTCCTGATGCGCATCCCGCGCGAGGCGTTCACGCCGCCGCCCAAAGTTGTCTCCGCCGTGGTCGGCTTCGTGCCGCGTGCGGCCCAGCCGGAGCCGGCCCTGTTCGCGACCATGGAGCGGCTGACCGCGGCAGCTTTCGGCCAGCGCCGCAAGATGCTGCGCGGCTCGCTCAAGGCATTGGGCGGCGAGGCGTTGCTGGAGCGCGCCGGCATCGAGCCGCAGCGGCGTGCCGAGACGCTGAGCGTGGCCGAATTCGAAGTGCTGGCCCGGCTGCTGCTGCCCTGAGGCGAGCCACGCGGCGTCAGCGGCCGAACAGCGCCGGCACGCTGGTGAACAGCCCGGTCTGTCCCTTGTCGAAGCAACCCGATTTGTAGGTGCAGGTGTCGCCCATGCCGGGCACCATGGGTTGCGCTGCCTCGGACTGCCAGGCTTCAGCGCCGGGCGCATCGCGCCGGGTCTCGATCGAACCGGTCGGCGCCAGCCGTCGCCCGAACACGATGATCTGCTCGGTGCCCGGCGGTGTGTCGCTGTCGTCGCGTTCGGCCCGCAGGCCCAGCCGGGCTTCGGTAGCGCCCATTGGCGGTGCCAACGACCACGGCACCACCACGGCATCGGCGAACGCGTTAGGCGGCGCGGCCTTGGCGGCCACCGGCGGCTTGCGCGCGGCGGCAGGGCCCGGGGGCAGAACCGCGGCGAGCAGCGCCAGAACGCACCACCACCGCACCATGCCCATCCCCTCGTTCGTGCCGAGCCCGGTTCTGCGCCTCAGGTGTTCATGGCGTCAAAGAAATCCTGGTTGGACTTGCTGTATTTCAGCTTGTCGAGCAGGAAATCCATACCGTCGCTGGCGCCCATCGGATTGAGGATGCGGCGCAGCACCCACATTTTCGACAGCGTTCCCTTATCCACCAGCAGCTCTTCCTTGCGGGTGCCGCTCTTGGTGATGTCGATGGCCGGGAAGGTGCGCTTGTCCGACAGCTTGCGGTCCAGGATGATCTCGGAATTGCCGGTGCCCTTGAACTCCTCGAAGATCACCTCGTCCATCCGGCTGCCGGTATCGATCAGCGCGGTGGCGATGATGGTCAGCGAGCCGCCTTCCTCGATGTTGCGCGCGGCGCCGAAGAAGCGCTTGGGCCGCTGCAGCGCGTTGGCGTCCACGCCGCCGGTCAGCACCTTGCCCGATGACGGCACCACCGTGTTGTAGGCGCGCGCCAGGCGCGTGATGCTGTCGAGCAGGATCACCACGTCGCGCTTGTGCTCTACCAGCCGCTTGGCCTTCTCGAGCACCATCTCGGTCACCTGCACGTGGCGGGTGGCCATCTCGTCGAAGGTGCTGGCGACGACTTCACCTTTCACGGTGCGCGCCATGTCGGTCACTTCCTCGGGCCGCTCGTCGATCAGCAATACGATGAGGAACACTTCGGGGTGGTTGGTGGAAATGGCCGTCGCGATGCTCTGCAGCATCACCGTCTTGCCGGTGCGCGGCGGTGCCACGATCAGCGCGCGCTGGCCCATGCCGATCGGCGCCACCAGGTCGATCACCCGCGGCGTATTGTCGCGCTGCGCGCCCTTCACCGTGCTGACCGGCAGGTCCATTTCCATCTTCAGCCGGCGGTCCGGATAGAGCGGCGTCAGATTGTCGAAATTGATGCGGTGCTTGACCGCGTCGGGATCTTCGAAATTCACGTTGTCCGGCTTGAGCAGCGCGAAGTAGCGCTCGCCGTCCTTGGGCGCGCGGATCTGTCCGTCTACCGTATCACCGTTGCGCAGGCCGTAGCGGCGCACCTGGTTGGGGCTGACATAGATGTCGTCCGGCCCGGGCAGGAAGTTGCTTTGCGGGCTGCGCAGGAAGCCGAAGCCGTCCGGCAGGATTTCCAGCGTGCCGTCGCCGTAGATCGCCTGGTCGCTATCGGCCAAGTTCTTCAGGATGGTGAACATCATGTCCTGCTTGCGCAGGCTGGATGCGTTTTCGATGTTCAGCGATTCGGCGAAGCTCAGCAGGTCGGCCGGTGACTTGGCCTTGAGTTCTGCGAGGTGCATTGATGCCTCAAGAATAGGGAATGAGCCGGCCACGCGCTGGAGCGTGGTGGGGAGCTTTGCGGGGAAGTGGGGTTCCCTGGCCGTGCCTGGGGAGCCGTGGGCACGCGAGCGGCGCCTACATGGGAACATGCCATGTTACGCCGGGCAAAGCAAGGTGGCGGCGGCCGGCCTAGAAGGGCTGCACCACCACCATCACCACGGCCACCAGCATCAGCACCGTCGGCACCTCGTTGGCGATGCGGTAGAATCGCTGCGGCTTCATATTGCGGTCTTCCAGGAAGCCCTTGCGCCACTTGTTCATCGCACCGTGCACGCCGCCCAGCCCCAGCACGGCCACCAGCTTGATGGGAAACCAGGCCGCGTGCCAATCGACCAGGCCGGGCGTGAGCGCCAGGATGATGCCGAAGGTGAAGGTCGCGAGCATCGCCGGCGTCATGATCAGCTTGTAGAGCCGGCGCTCCATCACCTTGAACAGCTCGCTGGCCTGGCTGCCCGGCGCCACGTCGCAATGATAGACGAACAGGCGCGGCAGATAGAGCATACCCGCCATCCAGGCGATCAGCGCGATGATGTGCAGCGCCTTGGTCCACGGATAAAGATAGGCGAAAGCCGGAACGCTCACGCCGCGCGGTCCAGCAGCACGGCGCGCAGCAGGGCCGGCAGCGCACCCAGCGTGGCCACCACGTGATCGGGCGCGGCTGCGAGCCCGGCGGGCAGGCCATCAGGGGCGAAGGCCACCACGCGCATGCCGGCCGCCTGGGCCGCCGCGATGCCCGGCGCGCTGTCTTCCACCACCAGGCAATCGGCGGGTGCCGCATTGTGCGCGGCGGCGGCGGCCAGGAACAGATCGGGCGCCGGCTTGCCGCGTGCCACGTCGCGCGCGCTATGCGTGCGCCCGGCCATGTAAGCCGATAGCCCGGTATGGGCAAACTTCGCCGCCATTTCCTCGTGCGAGGAGTTCGACGCCACGCACCAGTCCAGCCCCATCGCACCCAGCGCGTCGAGCAGGTCGCGGGCGCCGGGCATCGCCGGCACGCCGTCGGCCATGCGGGCGATCAGCCGGGCCTGCAGCAGCGCCGGCCAGGCCGGGTCCAGCGTGCGGCCGGTCGCCGCCTCGTAGATCGGCCGGATCGCCGACCAGGTGAGCCCGGTGAAGCGCCGCGCCTCTTCCGGCTGCATCGGCCAGCCCAGGGCCGTCGCCTCGTCGGCCAGCAGCCGTTGCGCCACCGGCTCGCTATCGATCAGCACGCCGTCGCAATCGAGGATGACCAGCCCGCCACGCCGCATCAGGCGGCCAGCCGCATCGGGCAATCGGCATGCACGGCCGGGCAGGCGCGGCCGCCGGCGAAGCTGCACGTGCCCGTGCCGCGGGCCCGCGCGGTGCGCACGGCCGCAGCCAGCGCGCCGATGAACCCCGGATCGCTGTTCTGCGCCGGCGCGCGGAAATAGCCGGGCACGCCCTGCTTTTCGGCCAGCTCGCGATATTCAACGTCGAGCTCCACCAGCGTCTCGGAATGTTCGGAGACAAAGGCGATCGGCACCACCAGCACGGCCACCTTGTCGGCCGCCGCACGCTCGATGGCGGTCTCGGTCGAAGGCTCGAGCCATTTCTGCGGCGTGGCGCGCGACTGGTAGCACACCTGCCAATCCAGCTCCGGCTCGGCCAGGCGTTCGACCACCGCGCCGACCGTGCTCTCGATCTGGAACTGGTAAGGGTCGCCGCGGGCCACGATCGTCTCGGGCAGGCCGTGCGCCGAGAACAGCACCCGCAGCGGTGCGGTCGCCTCCGCGCGGGCCCGCGCCAGGCTGGCCCGCAGGATCGCCGCCGTGGCCTCCACGTAGCCGCCTTCGGCAAACCAGCAGCATAACGTGGTCACCGGCCGGGCCAGGCCCACGCGCGCTGCAGCATCGCGCCAGGCCGAGAGCGAGCTGCCGGTCGTGGTGGTGGAAAAATGCGGATACAGCGGCAGCAGGAACACCTCGTCGGCGCCCCAGTCGCGCACCTCGGCCGCCGTGCGCAGGCTGAACGGATGCCAGTAGCGCATGGCCACGAAGCAGCGCGCCTCGGTGTCCGGCGCGTCCAACGCGGCTTCCAGCGCGCGCGCCTGCTCCTGCGTCAGCTCCAGCAGCGGCGACTTGCCGCCCAGGATCGCGTAGTTCTCGGTGGCCGGCTTCACCCGCAGCGTGGCGATCAGCCGGGCCAGCAGCGGCCGCACGAAAAACGGCACGCGCAGGATCGCCGGGTCGCTGAACAGGTTCAGCAGGAACGGCTTGATGGCCGCCGGGCTATCGGGCCCGCCCAGATTGAACAGCACCACGGCCAGTTTGCGCCGCGCCGCCTGGGGGGCAGCGGGCCGCTCCGTCAACGACTGCGTAAGTATCGCACCAACTCCGCCACATGCTCCGGGTCCGTCTGCGGCAGGATGCCGTGGCCCAGATTGAAGATGTGGGGTCGTCCGCGAAGCGCATCCATGATGGATGCGATTTCCCGCCGCATGGCGTCGCCGCCCGCCAGCAGCGCGATCGGGTCCAGATTGCCCTGGATCGCCACGCCTTCCGGCACGGTGGCAGCCGCCCGCCCGGGATCGGTGCCGGTATCCAGCGCCACGCAATCCACACCCGTGCGTTCGACATATTTGCCGACATACATGCCGGCCAGGCGCGGAAAGCCGATCACCGGCACGCCGGGGTGGCGCGCGTTCAGCGCTTCGACGATGGCGGCCGCCGGGGCCACCACATGGCGCAGGAACTGGCTGGGCGAGAGCATGCCCGCCCAGGTGTCGAACAGCATCACCGCCTCGGCCCCGGCGGTGATCTGGGCGGAGAGGTAGTCGGTGGTGGTGCGCACCAGCAGCGCCATCAGCCGGTCGAACAGCGCCGGGTTGCCGTAGGCCATGGCGCGCGTCTCGGCGAAGTCGCGCGAGCCGCCGCCTTCGACCATGTAGCAGGCCACCGTGAACGGCGCGCCGCAGAAGCCGATCAGCGTGCATTCGGGCGGCAAGGCCTGCCGCAGCCGCCCGATCGTCTCCAGCACCGGCGCGGTGGCCACCGGCACGCGGCCGGCTTCCAGCGCATCCACGCCGGCCGTATCGCGGACCGGCACCAGCACCGGGCCCACGCCGTCGCGGAAGCTCACATCCTGCCCCAGCGCCCAGGGCAGGATCAGGATGTCGCTGAACAGGATGGCCGCATCCATGCCGAAGCGGCGGATCGGCTGCAGCGTGATCTCGGTGGCCAGATCCGGGTCCATGCAGCGCGCGATGAAGCCGCCCGAGCTCTCCTTGATGGCGCGGTATTCCGGCAGGTAGCGCCCGGCCTGCCGCATCAGCCACACCGGCGGCGGCCACACATCGTCGCCTGCCAGAACACGCAGGATGGGCTTGGCTGTCATCGGCATCCCGTTCGTCAATCCACCCTTCCTAAACTCTAAGAAGGCTTAAGAGTAAATGGAGGTGACAGATGGGGGTGTGGATAACGGGGTACCCACCTGTCCCGCGGCGCCACCCCCAACCATGCACAGCGGCAGCACCGGCCAACGCGCTGACTCTGAACGATCCTCGCGCCTCGTCCCCAACCACGCCTCACAGCGCCGTGAACAATCCGCGCGCCCGCCGCCGGGTCACTCTATCCCCGGCTTTCTTCGGCCACCCGCAGACGGGCCGTGCGCGGGCCGGTTATCCCCGCTATCCTCAGCGCATGGCGCAGGACCGCATCAACCTCCATCTGGTCTCGGATGCCACCGGCGAGACGCTGAACTCCATCGCGCGCGCCACGGTCAGCCAGTTCGACCAGGTGCAGATCATCTATCATCGCTGGAGCCTTATCCGGACGCGCTTCCAGCTGCACCGCGTGCTGGAAGGTATCGAGGCCGAACCCGGCCCGGTGCTCTCCACCGTGGTGGACCGTGCGCTGCGCCACGATCTGGAAGATACGTGCGGCCGGCTGGGTCTCACCGTCGTCAACGTGCTCGACCCCGTGCTGGCCATGCTGGCCGACCAGATCGGCAGCCAGGCGACGGCCAAGCCCGGGCGGCAATACGTGCTCGATGCCGATTATTTCCGCCGGATCGACGCCATCCATTTCGTGCTCGCCCATGATGACGGCCAGGCGCAGGCCGGCATCGCGGAAGCCGACGTCATCCTCGTCGGCGTCTCGCGCAGTTCGAAGACGCCCACCAGCTTCTATCTCGCCAACCGTGGCGTGAAGGCGGCCAACGTGCCGCTGGTGCCGGGCCTGGCCGAGCCGCCGGGGCTGGAGGCGCCCAACGGCCCGGTGATCGGGCTAACGCTGGATGCGCAGTCGCTGATCGAGATCCGCCGCCATCGCCTCAAGCTGATCGCCCAGGGGCCGGGCACGGTGCATATCAAGCAGGATAGCGGCGACTACGTGGATCTGGAGACGGTGCGCGCCGAGCTGCTGTGGGCGCGCCGCCTGTGCGTGCGCCGCGGCTGGCCGGTGATCGACGTCACCCGCCGTTCCATCGAGGAGACGGCGGCCACCGTGCTGCAGCTGATGGAAGCCTGGCACCAGCGCCGCGACCGCAAGGGCGTGGCGCCGATGTCGCTGGCGGTGCCGGAGGCCTGACCCGCTACTGCACGCTGCCGAAGGACGGCGCGCCGAGGCCGGGGCAGGAGCAGCCGCTGCCCACCGGCGTCTGCGCCGGCGCCGCGCAGGTATAGACCCCGGCGTAGCAGGTGGCGCCATAAGGCACGTCGGCCCGCGACATCTGCGGGGCCGGGGCAGCCGGCGGTGCATAATAGGTCGGCGGTGCGTAGTAGGCCGGCGGCGGATAGTAAGCGGGCGGCGGATAATACGGCGGCGGGTAGGCCACCGGCGGCGGTGCCACCACGACCGGCGGCAGGCCGATGACAATACCGCCGCTCACCCAGGCATGGGCCGGGGCGGCGGCGAGGCCGAAACCGGCGGCGACGGCGAGCGCGGCACAGACGGTAGGCAGTCGGGGATGGTGCTTCATGATGCCAGCGTAACGCGCCATCATGACCGGCGCGTTGCCATCGTGCGACAAAATGTGATGCGGCGCCCCTGGTGGCTCAACGCTCGGCGTCAGGGTCCTTGAAGACGAACAGCGCAGGATCGTACGGCCCGCCGGGCCTGACGTCGGACAGGCGCAGATGCGTCTCGCGGCCCTGCGCGTCGATCACCGACCAGCCGACCAGGGCCAGCGGTATCGCATTGAAGGCCAGCGTCAGGCTGCCGTCGCCGGGTGTTTTTGTGCGCACCAGGGTGATCAGCAATTGGCCGGGCGGGCGCTCGAAGCCGGTCACCGTCACGTCGCCCGAAAGGCTGATCGTGTCGGCCAGCAGCAGGCCGAGCGGCGTCTGGCCCACCGGGATCGTGGTGGTTTGGTCAAGCTGAGCGTCGTGGAACACCACCGTGCCACCGCTGGCCACCAGCAGCAGCGGGCTCGGCTTGTCGTACTGGAAGCGCATGCGGCCGGGCCGCTCCAGCCACAGCGTGCCCTGGGTGGCCGCACCATCCGGCCCCACCTGCAGGAAGCGCGCCTTCAGCGCCCGCAGCGCATTCAGCGTGCGCGAGACCTCCTGCAGCGTGGCGCGATCGGCATCCGTCAGCACGGCAGCGCGAGTCTGGCCCCAGGCGGGGCGCAGCACGGCAGCGGCCAGCAGCGTCAGGCACAGCATGCGTCGGTTCATCGGCCCTGGGTCCTGCTGGTGGGGGCCGCGCAAGCGGCGGTCACGTGTAATGCGCGCTGTCGCCGCCTGTCACGTCCAGCGTGGCGCCGCTGATCATGCGCGCCTCGTCCGACGCCAGGAACACCACCGCCGGGGCGATGTCGTCGGCGTCGATCCAGGGTACGCCCAACGGCGTCTTGCGCGCCTGCGCGGCGGCCGCGGCCTGCTCGTCGGCAGCAAGCTCGCCGGTCGGTGTCTGTCCGGCATCCTGCAGCGCCTGCATGTAGCGTTCCTCGTGGCGGGTCAGTGGCGTATCCACCAGGCCCGGCACCAGGGCGTTCACCGTGATGTTGTGGGCGCCGAGCTCGAGCGCCGCCGACTTCATCAGCCCGATGATGCCCCATTTGCTGGCCGAGTAGGCGCTGCCGTTTTTGGTGCCGTGGCGCCCCTGCGTGCTGCTGGTGAGGATGATGCGGCCGGCCTTGCGCGCCACCAGCAGGGGCGCAAAGGCGCGCAGCGTGTTGGCCGTGCCGGTCAGATTCACGTCGATCTGGTCGTGCCAGTCGGCATCCTCCATCTCCAGTAGCGGGCGGAAGCCCTGGATGCCGGCATTGGCGAACAGGATGTCCATGCCGCCGAACTCGCTGCGCACCTGCTCGGCGGCGCGGCGCAAGGCGGCCAGGTCGCGCTGATCGGCCTCGATGCCCAACCATTCCTGCCCGGCCGCGCGCACCAGCCGCCCGGTCTCCTCCAGCTCGGCCGGGCTCGCCGGCGCCACGTCGAGCGTGGCGCTGACCGGGCCGCTCCGGTCGATGCCCACGATGTCGGCACCCTCGCGCGCCATGGCCACGGCGCTGGCCCGGCCAATGCCGCGCGCGGCCCCGGTAACCACGGCGACGCGGCCGGCCAGGCGGCCCAGCCTGCGGTGATCGTCGGGCGCGTTCATGCGTGCATCCTTTGGTGGTGGCCCAGCCTTATCGCGCCGGGGCCGCCGCGGATGCCGCGCTGCATCGCGACGCAGGCAAGGCGCTCAGCCTTCGCCCTGCGGCTCGCCATCGTCGGCTACCGCCCATTCGGCCACCCGGGCCAGCCGCGCGTAATTGGAAAACCGCGGTGCGGCCCCCGGTGCCGGCTGCGACAGATAGGCCCGGCCGGGATCGTCGAACCCGGCCACCAAGGCCTGCAGGCTGGAGCAGGCGAGATCGGCCACCGCCGCAAGGCGCTCGCTGCTCCCGGCGAACAGCGTCAGCGCGCGGCCCGGCTCGAAGCCGCCCGAAATGTGCCAGTACACCAGCTCCCCGGCCGGCCCGGCCACGTCCTCGCCGAAGGCGCCCGCCGCCGCCATCGCTGCTTCCAGCGGCAGCTGCGGCGCGCGGCCCTCCTCTACCTGGCGTGCCGTGGGGGGCTGGCCGGTCTTGTAATCCAGGATGGCGATGCTGCCATCGGCCCGGCGTTCCAGCCGGTCGGCGCGGCCCACCAGCGTGAACGGGCCGGCGGGTGCGGCGAACACCCAGCTGCCCTGGCGTTCGGCAACCACGGCCTGCGGCGGCAGCACGGCCCGGCGGGCGGCTTCGGCGCCGGCGGCCCAGGTGGCGATGCGGTGCAGGCGCGGGCGCCACCAGGCGGCCAGCGCCGGCCGCATGCCGGCTTCGGCCAGGGCCGCATCCATCGCGGCCAGCATCTGGCGTTCCGCATCGGCCGGCCAGGCGAGGCCGGTGCGCGCGAAGAAGGCGGCCAGCCCGGCATGCACGATGGCGCCGTAATCGGCGGCGTCGGCCGACTGCTCCAGCGGATCGATCGGGCGCAGGCGCAGCACGTGCCGGGCGTAGATGGCGTAAGGGTCGCGCAGCCAGGTCTCGATTTCGGTCACGCTCAGCTTGCGCGGCCGCAGCGCCACGGCGGGTGCGGGGGCAGGGGGCGCCACCGGCACCGGCGGGCCGGCCGGGCGGTCCAGCGCGTAAACCCAGGCGGCGGCGGGATGGCGCGGCAACGCTGCCGCCGGGCCGAGCAGGGCGGCCAGCCGCACCAGCCAGCGGGCGGGCACCGCCGGCGCGCCTTCCCGCCGGCGCGGTGCCGACAGCACCACGCGCGGCGCGGCACAGCTCGCCATGACGAAATCATGCGCCGACAGGCCGGTCTGTTCCTCCGGCGAGGGCAGGCCCACGGCGGCGCGCATTGGCCGGTTCATCCACGGCCCGGAGTTCGGCCACGCCCGGCCACACGCCCTCGGTCAGGCCGCCGAGCACCATCGTCTCGGCGGTCTGCAGCCGCGCTTCCAGCAGGCCCCAGATGAACACGCGCGGGTGCTCGGCGCCCTCGCGGCCGCGCAGGCTGCGGCGGCTGCGCACGGCCACACCCTGCAGCGCCGCTTCCAGAAAGGCCGGCAGCGCGCGCGGGCGCTGCGGCGGCAGCATCGGCAGCGCGGCCTGCAGCCCGGTCAGATGCTGGGCCAGCGCCTCGCCATCCTCGCCTTCCCACAGCCGCGCCGGGCCGCTGCGCCGTGTCGCTGGCGGCCAGCGCCTCGGCACTCTGCAGCAGCGCGGTCAGCGCCGCGTCCGGCGGAATGGCAGGCGCGTCCCTCAGGCCGAGCAGCGGCGCCAGGCAGCCGGCCAGCCGGCCGAGGAAGCCCTCGTGCCCGCCGCGGGCACGCAGGCCCGCCAAGCCCGGGCCGGGCCGGGCGCCGCGCAGGCAATCGCGCTCCAGCTGACGGGCCGCCTGCCGGCATGCGGCCGGCGCCAGCCCGGCGGCACACAGCGGGTGCTTCAGCAGGGCCAGCAGCGGCACCGGGCGCAGATCCTCGGCCACCGCGCCGGCCAGCAGGCGCAGGAACACCGCCGCCGGCGTTTCGGCCAATGGCTCGCCGGCACTGTCATCGGCCACCACGCCGAAGCGCAGCAGCTCGGCGGCCACCCGCACGGCGAGCTGGCGGTCAGGCGTCACCAGCGCCGCGCGCGCGCCCGGCTCCGCCAGCGCCTCGCGCAGCACCAGAGCGATCGCCAGCGCCTCCTCCTGCTGGTCGGCGGCTTCCAGCAGTTCCAGCCCGCCGGTCTCGGGCACCTTCCCGTCCTGCCAGGCCGACAGCGACACGGCCGGCAGCAGCGCCGTGCGCCAGGTGGCCACCCGGCCTTCGGGGCAGACCGGGGTCGCGGCGGGCGCCATCTCGGCCCAGTCCTGCACGTCCTCCCGCCGCACCTGCAACGCGGCCAGCAGCGCGCGCAGGCTGGCCTGCGGGTGGCTATCCTCCAGCGCGTCCCAGCTCGCCTCATCCAGCGCGCGATCCAGCCCGGGCAGCACCACCAAGCCCGGCCGGCAGATGCGCCACCAGCCGCAGCAGCCGTGCCACGGCGGGGATGGCGCCGGTGGTGCCCGCGGCGATCACCGGCAACTCCGGCGGGGCGGCGCGCCAGGCGGCCGTCTGGGCGTCAAGCAGTCGGCCCTGCCGGGCCGCTACGTCGGTCAGTCCCTGTTCGGCCAGCCACGCCGGCCATGTGCGCGTGACGATGCCGAGGAACTGCAGCGTCACCTGCCAATGGCCGGCGAAGTCTCTCGGCCACCGCGCCGGGCAGGGCAGCGGCCAGGTCGATCTCGGCGCGAGCGGCCTCGTCCAGCAGGCGGGCCAGCTCGCCGGCCAGCACCCAGGCGCGATCGGCCTCGCGCGGCGCGCCGTTGGCGCCGTCCATGGCCAGGATGAAGTCGGCTGAGCACCGCCAGGCGCTGCGCCGGCGGCACGGCGGGCGGAATGGACAGCGCGCCGGCCATCGCCAGCGCCTGCTCGTCCAGCCCGCCCAGCGGCAGGATGCGCGGCGCCAGCAGCGGCCGCCCGCCGCTGGCGCGCAGGAACGCTTCGGCCAGCCCGCGCGCCGCACGCCGCGTCGGCACCAGGAAGATACCGTGGGCCGCCTCCAGCGGATCGGTGCCGGCGCGCCCCAGCCACCAGCCGGCCAGCGCATCGAGGAACGACACGTTGGGCGGGATGCTGGCCAGCGCCGGCCGCAGCCGCAAGGCGCCGCTCACGCGGGCACCGCCATCAGAGCGCGCTCGGCGGCCGCCAGGTCGGCCGGCCGGCTGAGGTGGAACCAGATCCCGTCATGCACCACCGCCACCAGGCGCCCGGCCGCCATCGCGGCATCCCATGCCGAATTCATCGATGCGGCGCCGCCCGGCCAGCCGGCGAACAGCGCCGGGCGGGCGAGGGTGATGCCGGCGAACACGTAAGGTGCCACCTCGCTTTGGCGGCGCCGCCGCGGCACGCCCCAGGGATCGACGAAGAAGTCGCCGAAGCCGGTATCGGCCAGGGTGCGTGCGGTGCGCGCCACCAGGATGGCCGCATCCACGCCGTCCGCCAGCGCGCCGGCCAGCCGCGCCAGCGCCGGCACCGGGCCGTCCAGCCACACGCTGTCGCCGTTGACGATGTAGAACGGCGCGCCGTCAGCCCCGAGCAGGCTATCCGCCACCGCCGCTGCCACCGCGCCACCGGTGTCGAGCAGATCCGCCTCGCGGCGCAGCGTGGTGGCCGGCGGCTGCGGGCGCGCGGCCAGATGCGCGGCCAGGCGATCGGCCTGCCAATGTGCGTTGACCACCACCTGCGTGACGCCGGCTTCGGCCAGCCGGTCCAGCGCGTGATCCAGCAGGGTGCGGCCGCCGAGGCGCAGCAACGGCTTCGGTATCGCCGCCGTCAGCGGGCGCATGCGGGTGCCCAGCCCGGCGGCCAGCACCATGGCCCTCACGACCGCTCTCCGCGCCCAAGGCCGGCTCGGCGACGCTCAGCCATCGCAGCCCATCGCCGGCTGGCGCGATCCGCACCTCGATGGCCGGCGCCGGGCGCAGCGCGCCCAGCCGCTCCGGCCATTCCACCAGCACCACGTCGGCACGCGCATCGTCCCATCCCAGCTCGGCGAGGCCATCCGGCCCGTCCAGCCGCCACAGATCGTAATGGTGCAGCACCAGGCCGGCCGCCGGGTAGCTCTGCACCAGCGTGTAGCTGGGGCTGGGCACCTCCATCGCCGGATCGCCGCAGGCGGCGCGCAGCAAGGCGCGGGCGAACACGCTCTTGCCCGCGCCCAGCGGGCCGCTCAGCAGCACCGCGTCCCCCGGGCGCAGCCGGGCCGCCAGCACCGCCGCCGCCTGCTCCACCCCGGCCTGGTCGTAGCTCCGCCTGTTCATAACCCTGGGCCACCACACATCCCTTGCCGGAAGCAACCGATCCGGTACACCTGCCAGCATGACACAGACAGACGTCGCCATCATCGGGGCCGGGCCGGTTGGCCTGTTCGCCGCCTTCGAATGCGGCATGCTCAAGCTCGGCTCCGTGCTGATCGACGCGCTGGACGAGGTGGGCGGCCAGTGCGCCGCGCTGTATCCCGAAAAGCCGATCTTCGACATCCCGGCCCACCCCGCCATCGAGGCCGGCGCGCTCATCAGCCAGCTGGAAGCGCAGATCGCGCCCTTCGCGCCGGGCCGCCTGCTCGGCCGCCGCGTGGAAGCACTCACCGGCTCGCCGGGCGATTTCACGCTGCGTACCGACCGTGGCGACGAGGTGCGCGCGCGCGCCGTGGTGATCGCCGCCGGCGCCGGCGCGTTCGGCCCCAACCGGCCGCCGCTCGCCGGGCTGGATGTCTACGAGGGCACCGGCGCCGTGCAGTATTACGTGCGCCGGCGCGAGGATTTCCGCGGCCGCACCGTCATGATTGCCGGCGGCGGCGACTCGGCGGTGGATTGGGCGCTGCAGCTGAAAGACGTCGCGGCCAAGGTGTACGTGGTGCACCGCCGCCCCAAGTTCCGCGCCTCGCCCGAAACCACCGCGCAGCTGGAGGCCGCCGCCGCACGCGGCGAGATCGAGCTGGTGATCCCCTACCAGCTGGCCGCCCTGCACGGCACCGAAGGCGCGCTGGAAGCCGTCGAGCTGGCCGATCTGGACGGCGCCACCCGCCGCATCGAAGCCGACCGGCTGCTGGCCTTCTTCGGCCTGTCGATGGATCTGGGCCCGATCGCCGGCTGGGGGCTCGATCTGGACCGCAGCCACGTCAGCGTCACGCCCGCCACGTGCGAGACGTCGGTGCCCGGCATCTTCGCCATCGGGGACGTGGCGGCCTACCCCGGCAAGCTGAAGCTGATTCTGCAGGGGTTTTCCGAGGCGGCGATGGCGGCCCATGCCATTCACCCGATTGCTCGGCCGGGTGAGGCGCTGCATTTCGAGTACAGCACCAGCAAGGGTGTGGCCGCCGCTTAGGCCAGGGGCTCTGCCCCTGGACCCCGTTGGGGTTTGAAACCCCAAACCCCCATTAGGATTTCAAAGGCTCGCCTTTGATGGGGTCAAGGGGCAACGCCCCTTGCCTTCACTGCCTCCGACCCACGCACCATCTCCGCGATGATGCGCCGCGCCGCCGCGGGTCGGTCGGCGGCGGCCAAAATCGGCCGCCCCACCACCAGATAATCCGCACCGGTGGCGATCGCCGTCGCCGGATCGGCGCTGCGGCGATGGTCGTGCGTGTCGCCATCGGCCAGCCGCACGCCGGGTGTGACGAACAGCAGCCGGTCTGCCCCGGCCTGGCCGGCCTCCCGCCGCAGCCGGTCGGGGTCGTCATGCGCCGAGGCGATCACGCCGTCGCAGCCGCACTCGATCGCCGTGCGCACCCGCAGCGCGATCAGCTCGGCGGCCGACAGCCGGTAGCCCATGCCGGCGAGCGCCGCGTCGTCCAGGCTGGTCAGCACGGTGATCGCCAGCACCTGCAAGGCCGACGCGCCACGCCCTGCCACCGCCGCCTCGATGATATCGCGGTCGCCATGCACGGTGACGAAGCTGATGCCCCGCCCGGCCGCCGCCGCCACGCCGCGCCGCACCGTCTCGCCGATGTCGTACATCTTGTAGTCGAGGAACACGCGCTTGCCGGCGGCCACCAGCGCGTCGATCAGCCGGTCGCAGCCGGGCTGGAAGAACAGCCACATGCCGATCTTGAAGAAGCTCACGGTGCCGTCGAGGGCCGCCACCAGCGCGTGCGCCTCCTCGATGGTGGCGACGTCTAGGGCCACGATGAGGCGATCGGCTATGCTGGCGGTGGGTTGGTCGGCGGGCACGGGCGAATCTCCGGGGGCTGCGAGGGAAGGCCAGGGGCTCTGCCCCTGGACCCCGTTGGGGTTTGAAACCCCAAGCCCCCAATTGCTAGCCAAGGATTTCAAAGGCTCGCCTTTGATGGGGTCAAGGGGCAACGCCCCTTGCCTTCGTTGCAGTCCTGCGAGCGCACGCATTAGCGTAGCGCCATGGTCGAACCCTCGCGGCTACGGCGCACCATGAGCAGCTTCGACGGGCTGCTCGTCACCCTGGCCGGCCTCTCGCCCAGCATCGGCGTGTTCGTGGTCGCTTCCGACGTCATCCGCATCGTCGGCAGCGGCGTGGTGCTGTGCTTCGCCGCCGCCGTGGTGCTCGGCGTGGCGATGGCCTCGGTTTATGCCGAAGTGGGCTCGGCCATGCCGGATGCCGGCGGCGAATACACCATCGCCGGCCGCGTGCTGGGGCGCAGCGCGGCCTTCGCCATGCTGTGGATCAACCTTTGCGGGCTGTGCCTGGCCACTTCGCTGTCGGCGCTGGGCACCGCCGGCTATCTGCGCGCGGTGCTGCCCGGCCTGCCGGCGCTGCCCACGGCCCTGGTGCTGGTAGCTGTGGTGACCGGCATTGCCGTGCTCAGCATCCGGCTGAACGCCTGGGTGACGGGCGTGCTGCTGGGGTGCGAGCTGGCGAGCCTCGCCGTCGTCGCTGTGCTGGGCGCGCTGCACGCCCATGCCGCTGGCGTGCACGCGCTGTTGCATCCGGTGATGCTGGCCGATGGCCATCTGGTGGGGGTGCCGTTTGCCGTGCTCGGCATCGGGGCGGCCGCCGGCATCTACGCCTTCAACGGCTATGGCTCGGTGATCTTTTTCGGCGAGGAGATCCGCGACGCGCAGCGCAGCGTGGCCTCCATCGTGTACTGGTCGCTGGGGATCGCTGCGGTAGCCGAACTGCTGCCGCTGGCCGCCATCGTGGCGGGCAGCGCCGACCTGGCCCGCCTGGCCGGCGCGCCGGCGCCGATCCCCGATTTTATCCGCCGCACCGGCGGCGCCGTGCTCGGCCGCATCATCAGCCTGGCCGTGGCCGCGGCCATCTTCAACACGATGATCGCCATCATCCTCAGCGCCGGGCGGCAGCTCTACGCCAGCGTGCGTGACGGCAGCTGGCCCGCCGGGCCCGGGCGCATCCTGGCCCGCATCCATCCGCGGTTCGGCTCGCCCTACGGCGCCACGCTGGCGGTGGGTGCGGCCGGCTTCCTGTGCTGTCTGCTGCCGGCCGGCCTGCTGGTCACCATCCTGGCCAACGGCAACGTTGCCACTTACGCGACACTGTGCCTGGCGGCCATCGTCGGCCGGCGCACCGGCAGCACGGCCGCCACGCGCGCCCGCGCGCCGCTGTTCCCGCTGGGGCCGGTGGTGGTGCTGCTGGCCCTGGCCGGCGTGGTGTGGGCCGACCTGCTGAATCCGGAAACCGGCGTGCCGGGGCTGCTGGCCACCGGCGTGATCCTGGCGGTGGGGATGACCCACGCCCGCCTGCCGGCAGCGCCTTGCCCGGCCGCGTGGGATGGTAGCGACGGGGTGACTTGAACACCCGACCAAGGGATTATGATTCCCCTGCTCTACCGCTGAGCTACGTCGCCATCCGCCGGCGGAGGCGGAGGTAGGGCCACCGCGGCCCCCAAGTCAACCGGCCCGGCGCGCGAATCCGGTGCGGCCCGCGCGTTACACCGGCAGGCGCACGCGGGCGCGCAGGCCGCCCATCGGGCTGTCTTCCAGCGTGATGTCGCCGCCATGGGCGCGCAC
The DNA here is from genome assembly GCA_963751795.1 of uncultured Alphaproteobacteria bacterium. Classification (GTDB taxonomy): domain Bacteria; phylum Pseudomonadota; class Alphaproteobacteria; order Acetobacterales; family Acetobacteraceae; genus BOG-908. Next base: position 382,779 of record CAVVVI010000002.1, on the reverse strand, counting down.
GATGTCACGCGCGATGGTCAGCCCCAGCCCGGTGCCGCCCGCGGCCCCGCTTTCGAACGGCCGGAACACGCTTTCGCGCCGCGCCGCCGGGATGCCCGGCCCGTCATCATCGACCATCACCTGCGCCGAGCGGCCCTGCGTGCTGGCCGAGAGCACGATCTGGCCGGCATGGCGGCGCGCATTGTCCACCAGGTTGGTCAGCGCGCGGCGCAGCGCGTCGGGGCGCAGATGCACGCGCAGCGGGCCGGGCGCGTCCACGGCGATGGCGGCCCCCGCGCGCCGCGCGCTGGCAGCCACGTCCTCCAGCATTTCGGGCAAGTCCACCGGCTGCGCCTGCTCAGCCTGCTCGCCGCGCGCGAAAGCCAGGTAGCCGCCGATCATGCGCTCCATCTCCTCCACGTCGGCCGTCATCTCGGCGGCGTCGGCCCCCAGCGCGCCCTCGGCCGGCAGCATGGCGAGCGCCAGGCGCAGGCGCGTGAGCGGCGTGCGCAGATCGTGGCTGACGCCGGCCAGCATTTCCGTACGCTGGGTGAGGAAGCGGCGGATGCGCTCCTGCATGCGGTTGAAGGCGGTGGCCGCCTTGCGTACCTCGGTGGCACCCTCCGGCCGGATGGCGCCGGTGTCGCGCCCCAGGCCGAAATCCTCGGCCGCCGCGGCCAGGCGGCGGATGGCGCGCACCTGGTTGCGCATGAACAGCGCCGCGATGCCGAACAGCAGCACCGAGCTGCCGCCCAGCCAGAGGACGTAGACGTAGATCATGCTGGTGTAGAGCCGCTTGCGCGGCGCTTCCACGTGCAGCACGCCGTCCGCCATCTGCACGTCGATCAGCACGGAGGCCGGGTCGTGCGTCCAGTCCATCGCGAAGGGCAGGCGCACGCGCTGCTGCAGCGCCTCGGCCAGATCGTCGTCCATCGGGCCCAGCACGTTCACCCGCTTGGCGCCTTCGGCCACGCGCTGGTGCGGGCGCAGCTGCATGTGCAAATCGAAATCCTCCAGGCCCTGCTGCAGGATCCAGGCTCTCGCGGCCGGGCTGGGCGCGGTGGCCAGCAGGCGCGTGGTCTGCGCGATCTCGCCGGCCACGGCCCCCGACAGCCGGCGCGAGATCAGGTTGAGGTGGCTACCGTAGAAGATCAGCAGGGCCACCGCCTGCACCACCACCAGCGGGATCAGGATGATCAGCAGCGAGCGGCCCAGCAGGCTGCGGGGCAGCAGCTTGCGGGCGGGCCGCTCCCACGTCACGGCGCTTGCCCCGCCATCGTCACACGCCCGGCTTCAGCACGTAGCCGCGGCCGCGCACCGTGTGCAGGAAGCGCGGCTCGCGCGGGTCCGCCTCGATCTTGCGCCGCAGCCGCGTCACCTGCACGTCGATCGCGCGCTCGCCGGTCTCGTCCATGCTCAGCGCGGCGGCGATATCCTCGCGCGAGAACACCTCGTTGGGCCGTGCGGCCAGCGCCGCCAGCAGGGCGCTCTCGCCGCCGGTCAGGTGCATCGGCCCCTCCGGCCCGCTCAGCTCGGCACGCGCCGGGTCGAAGCTGAGCGGGCCCAGGCGCAGCGGGCCGGCCGGCACTTCGGCGGGCGGGCCGGCGGAGCGGCGCAGCATGGCGCGCAACCGCAGCACCAGCTCGCGCGGCTCGAACGGCTTGCCGAGATAGTCGTCCGCGCCGCTCTCGAAGCCGGCGATGCGGTCTTCCGGCGCGCCGCGGGCGGTCAGCAGCAGGATCGGCACGCCGGCGCGCTCGGCCCGCAACGAGGCGGTGAGCGCCAGGCCCGTCTCGCCCGGCATCATCACGTCCAGCACCAGCGCGTCCGGCGCCAGCCAGCGCATCTTGTCACGCGCATCGGCGGCATTGGTGGCCGTGCTGACGCGAAAGCCGTTCTCGGCCAGATAGCGGCCGAGCAGGGTGCGCAGCCGGGCATCGTCATCAACGACGAGCACGTGGGCCTCTGCGGGGTCGTCGGACATCGCGCCTACCTTAGGGGCAGCAGGGCAGCGCGCTCAACCGGGCTTCTGCGCCGTGCCCGGCGGCGCGCGGCCGGCGGCGGGCAAGCGGGCCGCGCGGTCCAGCCAGGCCTGCCCGTCGCGGCCGATCAGCCCGGCCAGCACCTGGCGGAAGCCCTCCACCGCCGGCCCGCCCGCGGCGCGGTAGGCCGCCAGCAGCCGTTCGCGCTGGCATTCAAACACGGCGCGCTCCAGAGCCTCGCCGGCCTGCGTCAGCCGCAGCAGGCGCTGCCGGCGGTCGGCCCGGCCGGTCTGCAGGCTCACCAGCCCGCGCGCCTGCAGCACCGTCAGCACGCGCGCCAGGCTCTGCTTGGTGATGCCCAGCACGGCCAGCAGCCCGCTGACCGTGATCCCCGGGCTGCGCGCGATGAAATGCAGGGCGCGGTGGTGGGCGCGGCCGAGCCCGGCCTGCTCCAACGGCGCGTCGGCACTGGCAGCCAGGTCGCGCCAGGCGAGGAACAGCATGTCCTGCGCCAGGCGCAGCTGCTCCTCACGCAGGAACAGCAGCGCGCTGCCCGCATCCTGCGGCTTGGCCGGCATCGGCGGCATGGCTCCCCTGCTCCTAAGACAGTCTCCCTGCCTTATCTTTTAGCCACGGATGGGCTTGGATGGCACAGCAATATTCTTTCGCGAGACTGGTGGACCCATGGCGCTGATCCCATTCGACGACCGCGACGGCATGATCTGGTACGACGGCGCGATGGTGCCGTGGCGCGAGGCCAAGCTGCACGTGCTCAGCCACGGCCTGCATTACGGCAGCGGCGTCTTCGAAGGCGAGCGCGCCTATGCCGGCCACATCTTCCGCCTGCGCGAGCATACCGAGCGGCTGCTCCGCTCCGGCCGCATCCTCGGCTTCGAGATCCCCTACACCGCCGAGCAGATCGACCAGGCCTGCCGCGACACGCTGGCCGCCAACGGCCTCACCGAGGGCTACCTGCGCCCGCTCGCCTGGCGCGGCAGCGAGCAGCTGTCGGTGTCGGCGCAGAACACCAAGATCCACCTGGCGATCGCCTGCTGGGTGTGGCCGCAATATTTCACCGGCGACCGCATGGCCGGCATCAAGCTCTCCTGGGCCGAATGGCTGCGGCCCGACCCGCGCACGGCGCCCACCGCCAGCAAGGCCACCGGCAACTACATGACCGGCACGCTGGCCAAGCATAAGGCCGAGTCCGAGGGCTGTGCCGACGCGATGATGCTGGATTACCGCGGCCAGCTGGCCGAGGCGACCGGCGCCAACGCGTTCTTCGTCATCGACGGCAAGCTGCACACGCCGACGCCCGACTGCTTCCTGGACGGCATCACCCGCCGCGCGGTCATGGGGCTGGCGCGCCGCCGGCAGATCCCGGTGATCGAGCGCGCCATGCAGCCGGCCGAGCTGGCGCAGGTGAGCGAGGTGTTCCTGGCCGGCACCGCCGCCGAGGTGACGGCGGTGCGCCAGATCGGCACGCAGCTGTTCACGCCCGGGCAGATCACCAAGACGCTGCTCGACGATTACGAGGCGCTGGTACGCATGGCGCCCGACGAGGTGGAGCAGCGACTGGCGGCCTGAAGCAGCCCGGGAAGCCGTCGGCCGCCGAGGGCGGCGTTGACGGTTTCCTGGTGTTTCCGCCGTAGAACAGCCGCTTGCTCACCATCATGTCGAGACCCTACGACACCCCCATCGACTACGGCGCGGCCGCCGAGGATTACGGCGCCTACCGCCAGGGCTTTCCGCAGGAATTCTTCCGCCGCCTGCACGCTTTGGGGGTGGGGCTGCCCGGCCAGCGCCTGCTCGATCTGGGCACCGGCACAGGGCTGCAGGCGCGCGAGTTCGCCCGCCGCGGCTGCCTGGTGACGGGGCTGGATTTCTCCGCCCGCCTGCTGGCGGTGGCCGAGGCGGCCAATGCCGGCGAGGTGGTGCGGCCCACCTACATCCGGCAGCGGGCCGAAGCCACGCATCTGCCGGAAGCCAGCTACGACGTGGTGGCCTGCGCCACCAGCTGGCATCTGTTCGACCGCCTGGCCGCGGCGCGCGAGGCGCGGCGGGTGCTGCGCCCGGCCGGACGGCTGCTGATCGCGCATCTGGATTGGCTGCCCACCCCCGGCAGCGTGGCCGCCGCCACGTTGCGGCTGATGCGGCGCTACGGCCCGGGCTCGAACGAGCCGTCCAGCTTCGTCTATCCGGATTGGACCGACGATCTGGTGGCCGCCGGGTTCCGCGCCTGGGACGTGTTCGGCTACACCGCCACCCTGGCCTACACGCCACTGGCCTGGCGCGGCCGGGTGCGGGCCAGCCAGGGCGGCGCGCCGTCGCTGGACCGCCTGGAGCTGGACCGCTTCGACGGCTCGCTGGGCCGCATGCTGGCCCGCCAGTTCCCCGGCCCGCTGCTTTCGGTGGAACACCGCGTGTTCGCGCTGGTGGCGCGCTAGGCAAAACCCGTGACGTGCTGTCCGAGGCGTCGGACGGCCCCAGCGCCGGGCTACCGCGCGACGGCGAAGAGGGGTTGCATGCTCACCACGCCCTTCGCCGTGTCGCCGGCATGGCGCAGATGCTCGGCAATGCCGAACGCATCTTCCATCGTGCGCAGCAGCGAGTAGTGGTTGTAGGGCGTGGCGTCCTGCACGCCGCGCGGCCCATGATTGGCGATTACGATCGTGGCGATGCGGCCGCCGCCGAAATTGGCCGCGCTGCCCGGCTCCCACCCGCAACAGCCCAGCGCGTCGCCGGGATAGATTTGGTGGCTGGCCTCGTCGAACGTGACGACCATCGCGGTGTTGCCGGCTGCCGTCCAGACCGGGCTGTGCATGATGCGATCGACCAGCGCGCCGGCATAGGTGTCGCCACGGGTGATGCGGCCCTGTTCGTTTTCCTTCGTGCAGTTGGCAGGCACGTTCTCGCCTTTTACGCCATGCATCTCGTTGCACTGATTCGGCACGATCAGCGCGAAGGACGGCATCGCATCGAGGGCCAGATCCTGCTCGAGCACCTCGAAATTGACGATGTGCTGCGTGCGCAGCGGATCGTGCTGCGCCGACGCAAACGCGTTGAAGCCGGAGTGCTTGGACGCATAGAGGGCCACCGGCAAATGCTCGGCATTGCCGGCCTTGGGCCAGACCACATCCATCGCACCCGGCGCGGGCAGGCTTTCGAAATAGCCCTTCCAGCTGAGATGCTGCGCGGTGAGCTGGTCGGCCAGGCTGGGCGCATTCACCGTATGATCGACGAAACCCGGCGCATCCGATCCCTTGCAGGCCGGATCTGCCATGTTCGGCTTGCAATAATACGCATCGTCATCGTGGATGCCGAACGTGTCGCCGCCGAGCATGGCGATGTAGTTGGCTTCGCTGGGGTGCACCACGGCGTAGTACTGCGTGGCCAGCCCGTATTGCTTGGCCAGCGCGGTCAGCCGCGGCGTGAAAGGCTTGCCCAGTATGTCGGCCAGGCCCTGGTTCTCCTCCACGATGAGGAAGATATGGTCGTAGCGCGGCACCGCCGGCCGTGCCGGCACATCCTGCGCACCGGCCGGTGCCGCCAGCGCCAGCGCACACAGCCCGGCCGTCCATCTCGTCGCTGACATAGATACCCTCCATCGTGCCGGGACCGTAAACCGCCGCTGGATCGGGCGCGATGTTGCCGCTGTCTCGGTGTAGTGCAAAGTCCGATCCGCCAGGTTGTACGCGCCGAGATTTGGAGTGATTCACCCTCGTTCCAAACGGGCACCGAGGCGTTTCCAACGCCACGCTGTCACCCGAACATGTCCGCAAACCAGTATGTTTGCGCATCATGCAGCCAAGAGGAAAACTCCGGCCGATCAAGTTTTAGAATCTGCTTTATGTCCATCTTATAGCGGTAGAACAAAGCAATAATATCCAGCAAATTATTTCGATCGACTAGGTCGATTTGCACCATCAAGTGAAGTTCACGAAATTCCCCGCCAACTTTAACAATGCAGTTCATTTTGCTTAGCCACTCAAAAAAGGCTGCCTCATCATTGTCGGAGTAATAGACAACGCCTTCCACCACAAGTCGCACGATTTGTGTATGCTCCATCGCGTTGTTATTCTCCGCTCAGCGGTCTGACATTCTCGCGCCCTCTCGTCGCTGGGTCTTGGACGTCCCAGTGCGGCCCGTCATGAGCAGGGCCTGTAGTGCCGTCCCTGGGGCACCTGTCCATCCAGTAGGCACCCAAACCCGCCCGTCACCGGACAGCCACCCGGAGCCAGAGCCGTTTGGCTTCGGAACCCAATCAGCCGGCGGACGAGAATTTACGACGTTGCTCCACAACTCCCCACGACTTTCTGCCGCGTCTCCCGGGAAGCCACCGATCGCACCGACATGGCTGGATCTGCTCGCTCGACCGCAGAGGCGGCAGCGAGAGCACAGTGCATTGAGCGGTCACCCCGAAGGCGTGAGTGCCGGCGCGTTGCTGCGCGTATCCCGAGTGGTTGCCAGGATATCGGCCAATGAATGCTGCTCCAGCACGGCGGCGGCCGCGTCGCGGGCCCGGCGCATGATGTGGCGCAGGCGGCACGTGTCGATATCGGTGCAGTCGTCGCAGGCCCTGAACGCCGTGGCACTGGCACACGGCGTCATGGCGAGCGGCCCGTCGATGCTGCGTATCACGTCGGCCACGGCGATGTCCGCAGCCAGGCTCGCCAGCCGGTGCCCGCCTGCCGGACCGCGCCGGCTTTCCAGCAGCCCCGCCTCGCGCAGCTGCGTCAGGATCGCTTCGAGGAATTTGCGCGGCACTTCGGCCGCTTCCGCCAGATCAGCAGCCGACGTCCATACGGAGTGAGGCTGGCGTTCGGCGAGGACGACACTGGCGCGAAGCGCGTATTTGGCCCGACTGGTCAGCATGGCCCGCTTTACGCGATCGCGGCCAGGCCGTCCAAAGCCGCGCCCTCGTTTTATTCCTACCTAAGAAGTATGATACAGGTTATGAGGTGGTCAGTCCGGATCAGCCATCAGCCGAGGCCACCCTCGTGTCCAAGCATCCCATTGCAATCGTCGGCGCCGGCTTTTCAGGCACCATCGCCGCCATCCAGCTGCTGCGGGCGCTGCCGGCCGATCAGCCCGTGCTGCTCTGCGAGCGTGCACCCCAGTTCGCCCAGGGCGTCGCCTACGCCACGCGGCACACCGAGCACCTGCTCAACGTCCGCAGCGCCAACATGAGCGCGTTGCCGGAGCAGCCAAGCCATTTCGAGGACTGGCTGCGCCGCTACATCCCCGCGGAGCCCACACCCGAGGACATCCACGATACGGCGGCCGGCACTTTCGCATCCCGCCGGCTCTACGGCCGGTATCTGCAATCCATGCTGGACGGCGCCTTGCGCGCGGCGGCCGAACAGGCGCGGCTTCGCCTGCTGCCCGACAACGTGCTCGACATCCTCCCGCGGCGCGCGGGCGGCTACGATGTGGTCTGCGAACACGGGTCCGTCCTGCCGGTCGCCGGCGTCGTTCTCGCGATGGGTAACCTGCTGCCGGCAGAAGACGAGTCTGCCCGGATCTGCCGCAACCCGTGGAGCGCGCGCACCTGGCGCGGCCTCGAGCCGGACGGACCGGTGCTGGTTGTCGGCACGGGCCTTACCATGGTCGATCTGGTCGTGGGCCTGCACCGCCAGGGGTTCAAAGCCCCCATCGTCGCACTCTCCCGCAACGGCCTGCTGCCCGCCAGCCACGCCGCCGGCCGCGCGACCTGGCCCACCCCCGCCTTTACCCGCGCCGAGCAGCGATCGATCCGCCTGCTCCTGCGTCGCCTGCGCGCCGAGCTGCGTGCCGCCGCCGCACAGGGTGCCGATTGGCGCGCTGTCATCGACAGCGTGCGCCCGATTACCGCCGCCACCTGGGCGGGGCTCCCCGAAGACGAGCGCCGCCGCTTCCTGCGCCATGCGCGCCGTTACTGGGATGTCCATCGTCACCGTATGGCGCCGCCGCATGCCGAGCTCCTCGCGCGCCTGCAATCCGAAGGCCAGCTGAGCGTCATTGCCGGGCGCGTGGCCGAGCTGCGCGCCGCCGCGGATCACGTGGACGTCCGGATCGTCGCCCGCACCGGCCGGGGCCGTGCCCGCGCTTTCACCCGCATGGCGCTGCGGGCACAGCGGGTGATCATGGCCAGCGGCAGCGAGGCCATCGCCCAGAGCCAGGACAGGCTGGTGCGCCGGCTGATTGCCACCGGCCTGGTCCGGCTGGACCAGCAAGGGCTGGGGCTCGACGTGACCGATCACCTGGCCATCATCCGCGCCGACGGAACCGTCGCCGAGCGTGTCTGGGCGCTCGGCCCCGTCGTTCGGGGCGTGTTCTGGGAGTGCGTCGCCGTCCCCGACATCCGGGTGCAGGCGGATCTGCTCGCCCGGCGCATCGCGCTCGACATGCAGGAGCACGCCGGCGCCTGGAGCTTCGCCATCTGAACACCGCGCTTGCAATCCATACTACTTCGATAGACAATCAGCGTCATCTCCAGCGGATCGGAAAAGCCGTGCTGCATCGCCGTCTCGCCCAGCTCTGCGCCGTCCTGGTTCCCCTCGCCGGTGCCCAGGCCGCGGATCTCGAATTCCATGTCGGCTACCAGAAATACGGCACGCTCGTTGTCGAAAAGGCCCGCGGCACGCTCGAACGATCGCTGGCCCCGCTGCATGTGCATGTCACCTGGACGGAGTTTCTGGGCGGCCCGGCTTTGTTGGAAGCCATGGGGGCGGGGAGCATCGATTTCGGCATCGCCGGCGATGCGCCACCCATATTCGCCCAGGCCGCCGGTGTTCCGCTTGCCTATGTGGGTGTCGAGCCGCCCAGCCCGCATGGCGAGGCGCTTATCGTGCCCGCAGCCAGCCCGATCCACAGCATTGCCGATCTGCGGGGCAAGCGGATCGCGCTCAATCGCGGCAGCAACGTGCACAACCTGCTCGTGCGTATCCTCGCTGCCGGCGGCCTCACGCCGAACGACGTGCAGAGCGTGTTTCTCAAACCTTCCGAGGCGCGGCCCGCATTCGAGAACAACGCCGTGGACGCCTGGGTGATCTGGGATCCCTATCTCGCCGCCGCCGAAGATGCGTTGCCGACGCGGCAGATCGCCGACGGCGTGCAGAACGGCCGCATCATCGACGAGAACCGCGAGTTCTTCCTCTCCACCCAGGACTATGCCCAAGCCCATGCCGACGTGATCCGCGCCACGCTGGCCGATCTGTCGCGCACCGAAGCCTACGCGGCCGCCCACCATGCCGAGATCGTGCGGCTTCTCGCCCCGGCCATGGGCATGGCGCCGTCGGCGGTTCGCCGGGCGGTGGAGCGCCTGGCTTTCGGCGTCCAGCCCATCACCGATCCGATCATCGCCTCCCAGCAGGATATCGCCGACACCTTCGTCCGCCTGCATCTCATCCCGGCGCCGTTGCGCGTTGCCGATGCCAGGCTGAAGCCCGGCCTCTAGCCCCTGCCGAATGCGGCCGGCCGATGCGCCGGCCTGCCCCAGGCGCCCCGCGGCGGCCAGCCCGCCCAGGAGACACCCGCATGCAGATCCTCTGGTTCCTGCCCACCCATGGCGACGGCCGTTACCTGGCCAGCACCGAGGGCGGCCGCGCCCTCACGCTCGACTATCTGCGCCAGGTGGCGCAGGCGGCCGACTCGCTCGGCTATTGGGGCATGCTGCTGCCCACCGGCCGTTCCTGCGAAGACAGCTGGGTCGTGGGTTCCGCGCTGGCCCCGGCCACGCGCCAGCTCCGCTTCCTGATCGCGCTGCGCCCGGGCCTGGTCTCGCCCGCCGTGGGTGCCCGCATGGCCGCGGCACTGGACCGCGCCTCGGATGGCCGGTTGCTCATCAACGTCGTCACCGGCGGCGATCCCGTCGAGCTGAAAGGCGACGGCCAGTGGCTTGCCCATGACGAGCGGTATGTGCTGACCGCGGAGTTCCTCGAAGTCTGGCGCCGGATGATGCGTGGCGAGACGGTCAGTTTCGAAGGCCGTCACATCCATGTCGAGGATGCGCGGCTGGCTTTCCCGCCGCTACAGCAGCCCTACCCGCCGCTCTGGTTCGGCGGCTCCTCGCCCGCCGGCATCGAGGTCGCGGCCGAACATTGCGACACGTACCTGACCTGGGCCGAACCGCCGGCCGATGTCGCCGCCAAGCTGGAAGCCGCCCGGCGCGCCGCCGACGCACGCGGCCGCGCCTTCACATTCGGCCTGCGCCTGCACATCATCGTCCGCGAAACCCGTGCCCAGGCCTGGGAGGCGGCGAACGACCTCATCCGCTACGTGGACGACAAGGTTGTCGCCGACGCGCAGAAAGTGTTCGACCGCTACGACAGCGTGGGCCAGCAGCGCATGGCGGCGCTGCATGGCGGGCGGCGAGATCGGCTGGAGATCAGCCCGGATCTGTGGGCCGGCGTCGGGCTGGTGCGCGGCGGCGCCGGCACCGCGCTGGTCGGCGACGCCGATACCGTGGCGGCCCGCCTGCTGGAATACCGCGCCCTCGGCATCGATAACTTCATCCTCTCCGGCTACCCGCATCTTGAGGAAGCCTACCGCGTGGCCGAGCTGCTGTTCGACCGCCTGCCGCTCACCCACGGCGCCGGCGCGCGCCCCGCCGCGGCGCTGAACGGGCCGTTCGGTGAGATCATCGCCAACGAGCGGGCACCCAGGGCGCCTGCCATGAGCGCCGCCTCCTGATGCCGGGGGCCGGGCGCCGGCTGCCGCAGGTTCTTTCGTTCCTGGTGCCGGCGCTTCTGCTGGTGGCCTGGGAGGCAGGCAGCTCCAGCGGCCTGCTGCCCGCGCGCAAGCTGCCGCCGCCGCATGCCGTGCTCGCCGCCGGCCTGGCGATGCTGCGCTCGGGCGAGCTGCTGCACGATGCCGGGATCTCCGCCGCGCGAGCCGCGGCCGGTCTCGCGGTGGGCGGCTCCATCGGCTTCATCCTCGGCCTGGCCGCCGGTGTCAGCCGGCTGGCGGAAGGCCTGCTGGACGGAACTCTGCAGATGGCGCGGATGGTGCCGCATCTGGCACTGATCCCGCTCGTGATCGTCTGGTTCGGCATCGGCGAGGGCGCCAAGCTGTTCCTGGTCGCCGTCGGCGTGTTTTTCCCGATCTACTACAACACCTATCACGGCATCCGCACCATCGACACGGGCCTGCTGGAAATGGCGCGCATCCAGGGCCTGCGCGGCGGCGCGCTCTTCCGCACCGTTATCCTGCCCGGCGCCATGCCCAGCATCCTCGTCGGCCTGCGTTACGCGCTCGGCATCATGTGGCTCACCTTGATCGTCGCCGAGACGATCGCGGGCAATTCGGGCATCGGGTTCATGACGATGAATGCGCGCGAATTCATGCAGACCGACGTGGTCCTCCTCGGCATCCTCATCTACGCAGCGCTCGGCAAGCTCATCGACATGGCCGCGCGCGCCGTGGAACGGAGCACGCTGGCATGGCATCCGTCGTTCGGCCGGGCATGACCGCGGACTGGCCCCGCGCCGCCACCATGGAGGTGCGCGACCGCATGTCCGCCCGGCGCGGCGGCGTGCCGGTCGAGTTATGCAGCGTGTCGCGCAGTTTCGAAGGCCGTCAGGTTCTGCGCGACGTCACCCTCACCATCGGTTCGGGCCAGTTCGTCGCCATCGTCGGCCGCAGCGGCACCGGCAAAAGCACGTTGCTGCGCATCATGGCCGGGCTGGAGCAGCCCTCTGCCGGACGGACGAGCATCGACGGCGGCAATCCGGCACGATCGGCCGCCGATCTGCGCATGATGTTCCAGGACGGCCGGCTGCTGCCGTGGCGCACCGTGCGGCAGAACGTGGCACTGGGCCTGCCCAGCCAGGCCGCCGCGCGCGTGGATGCCGCGCTGGAAGCGGTTGGCCTGGCTGACCGCGCGAAGGACTGGCCGCGCATCCTCTCCGGCGGCCAACGCCAGCGTGTGGCCCTTGCCCGCGTGCTGGCCGCCAGCCCCCGCCTGGTCCTGCTGGACGAGCCGCTCGGCGCGCTGGACGCGCTCACCCGCCTGGAGATGCAGGGCCTGATTGCCGAGCTATGGCAACAACACGCCTTTACGGCCGTCCTCGTCACCCACGACGTGACGGAAGCCGTGCTGCTGGCCGACCGCATCCTGCTGATCGAAGACGGCGGCATCGCACTGGATATGGCGGTGGACCTGCCGCGGCCCCGGATGATCGGCGAGCCGAACTGCAGCGCGATCGAGCGCTTCGTGCTCAGTCGGCTGCTGCAGCCACAAGCCGCTTCGTAGAAGGCCGCCCGCGGCCGGTTTCGTCCGGGTGCCCTGCCAGATACGCTTCGATCCGGCCAGCCACCTCGTCGTTGGCGGGATTATAGACGATCATGCCCAGCTCCGGCCTGCCATCCACGGCGAAGGCGGAAAACTCCAGCTCCAGCAGGCCGAGTTCCGCATGGTGCAGGCGCTTGAGGCCCTCGCTTTGGGCAATGACGTCGTTGGCGCGCCACAACTTGGCGAATTCCGGACTGCTGCAGGAAAGCTCGTCCACGAGCTGAGTGATCTCCGCACTGGCGCCCGCGCGTGTGGCATCGGCGCGGAAGGCGGCCACCACGTAACGCGCGACGCTCAGCCAATCCTCCTGGGCGGCGCGCACACCCGGATTGCCGAAGATCAGCCGCAGGATATTGCGCTGCTCGCGGGGCAGCTTCGCATAGTCGGTGAGCAGCATGGCGGCGGCGCGGTTCCAGGCGACCACGTCCCACGTTGCCGTCTTGATGATCGCCGGGCTGACCGCCAGTGCATCCAGCACGCGCTGCAGCCGCAACGTCACGCCCTCGAACGGCCGGTAGCTGATGTCGGGCGCGCGGCCGAGGCCCAGGATGAACAGGTGCTCGCGCTCCGGCTCGGTCAGCATCAGGCCGGCGGCGATCCGGTCGAGCACGTCGGCCGACGGTGCGCCGCCGCGGCCCTGCTCCAGCCAGGTGTACCAGGTCGGGCTGATGTTGGCGCGCTGGGCCACCTCCTCGCGGCGCAGCCCGGGGGTGCGCCGGCGGCCGGTGGGGAAACCGAGGGCCGCCGGATCGAGCCGCGTGCGGCGGTCGCGCAGATAGGTGCCGAGCCTGGTGGTGTCCGTCGTCATGCCGATCCTGTTGGCGATTATACTAGGATAAACTCACCCATTTAACACGACATCATTAGGCCGATATGGTGCTCGCCACAACAATCGGAGCGTCCACATGCGCGTTTTCCTGACCGGTGCCAACGGCTTCATCGGCTCCCGCGTGGTCGCCGAGCTGATCGATGCCGGCCACCAGGTTCTGGGGCTGACCCGCTCGGATGCCGGCGCGCGCTGGCTGGAGCAAGCCGGCGCCGAGGTGCATCGCGGCACGCTGGAGGATCCGGACAGCCTGGCGGCCGGCGCGGCGCGGGCCGATGCGGTGATCCACACGGCGTTCGACCATGATTTCTCGCGCTTCGTCGAGAATTGCGACAAGGATCGCCGCGCCATCGAGGCGATGGGCGCGGCACTCGCCGGCTCCGACCGCCCGCTGATCATCACCTCCGGCATCGGCATGGGCAGCCCGGGGCCGGGCGAACTGGCCGTCGAGGATGTCTTCGACCGCGACAATTTCAATCCGCGACGGCTCTCCGAGCTGACCGGCGAGGCGATAGCCCAGCGCGGGGTCTCGGTCGCTATCGTGCGGCTGCCGCAGGTGCATGATACGGTTAAGCAGGGACTGATCACGCCGGCGATCGAGATGGCGCGCGCCACTGGCCTGTCGGCCTATGTGGGCGACGGCACAAATCGCTGGTCGGCGGCCCATGTCAGCGACGTGGCACGGCTCTACAGGCTGGCCCTGGAGCACCATTACGCAGGCGCACGCTGGCATGCGGTCGATGAAGAGGGCGTGTCGGTGCGCGAGGTTGCCGAGGTGGTCGGCGCCGGCCTCGGCGTGCCCGTCAGATCACTCCCCGGCGACGAGGCGGCCGCGCATTTCGGCTGGTTTGCCGCCTTCGCGGGTCTCGACATGCCGGCCTCCAGCGCGTGGACGCGCGAACGCCTGGGCTGGACGCCCAGCGGGCCGGGCTTGATCGAGGATCTGCGCGCGATGGACTACACTGCGCCAGCGCGGGCATCGGCGTGACCGGCTCCACAAGGCTTCTGCAGAGGAGAATCCCATGAACGATCAGGCGCTCTTCACGCTGCCCCGCGCCGCCAAAGGCCCGCTGGCCCCGCCGCCCAGGCTGGACGGCACGCTGGCGGCGGTTGCCGGTGCCATCGCTGCCTGGCCGGAGGTGGAGGCCACGACGCACTGGCATCTCCACGATCCCCAGCGCGTGGACGGCATCGACTTCTATGTCGGCCAGGACGAGCTCGGCCACATCCATCTCGACGGCTCCATCCACCTCGCCACCCCGCCCGAGCTCGGCGCGCAGCTGGTGGCAGAGGGGCTTGGCCGGCCATTTCCCTGGGCGCGCGGATGGACGATGGCCAGTGTGGACCGCCTCGGCGCAGAGGCTGCCGTGGCGCTGTTCCGGCGCAACTACGATCTCATCGCCGGGCGGAACAGATGACGCGGTACCGCCTCACGACTTTCCGGAATCCGGTAACAGCTACAAGCTGGCACTCATGCTCACGCTGTGCGGACAGGCCTTCGAGCCGGTCTGGACCGATTTTGCAGCACGGGTGACCTGGACGGCTGAGTGGCGGCGGACCGTGAACCCGATGGGGGAGATCCCCGTGCTCGAGGAGGACGGCATCGGCCTGACGCAGACGGGCCCTATCCTGCTGCGCCTGGCCGACAGGCATGGCCGGTTCGCCGGGGCCGAGGCGGCCGAACGTTTCGAGGTGCTGCGCTGGCTGTTCTGGGACAACCGGAAGCTTTCGGGGTTCATGGCGACGTACCGGTTCCTGCGTACATTCTCGCGCAACGCCGATCCTGCCGTGCTCGCCTTTCTGCGCGGACGCGTGGACGACTTCCTCGGCATCCTGAACCAGCTCTTGGCAGGCCGCCCGTTCGTGGCGGCCGATCATGCCACGATCGCCGATTTGTCGATGTGCGCCTATATCTCCTACCCGTCCGACGAGACAGGCTGCGATCTCGCCGCCAGCCATCCGGCCATTCACGCATGGCTGGGGCGGATCGCGGCGCTGCCGGGATGGCAGGCGCCGTACGACCTCCTGCCGGGCCAGCGCCTGCCGCGCTTCGCCTAGCTTGGATACCCGGCGCGGCGCAGGCTCCCGTTCACGGCTGAGAGCCTTGCGGCGGCCGCTGGGTCGATCGCATCGGATGCAGCTGCCGTTCGCCTGCCAGCAGGTTTGGGCGCCGGCCCAGCCCGCAGGCTAGATCGCGACCCGCACGCCCAGCTCGACCACGCGGTCGCTGGGGATGCGGAAGAACTCCGTTGCCGGCACCGCATTGCGGGCCATCAGCAGGAACAGCCACAGCCGCCACAGCGAGAGCTTGGGCGCCATGGCGCGCACCAGCACCTCGCGGCCTAGGAAGTAGCTCACTTGCATCGGGTCGTACGGCACGCCGCTGCGGCCCAGATCCTCCAGTGCGCGCGGCACGTTGGGGCTTTCCATGAAGCCGTAGCTGAGGCGCACGCGATGGATGCCGGGCGCCAGCTCGGCCACTTCGGTGCGGCGGTCGGGGCCGGCTTCGGGAATGTCGAGCGTGTTGACGGTGACGAACAGCACCCGCTCGTGCAGCACCTTGTTGTGCTTGAGGTTATGCAGCAGGGCGGCGGGCACGTAATCGGGGTTGCCGGTCAGGAACACGGCCATGCCGGGCACGCGTACGGTGCGCGATTGTGGCAGCCGGGCGAGGAAGCTGGCCAGCGGCAGGCTGTCCTGCTTCCAGCGGTTCAGCATCAGGTCGCGGCCCTGCTTCCACGTTGTCATCATCGCCATCAAAGCCAGGCCGAGCACCAGCGGCACCCAGCCGCCCTCGAACACCTTGAGCGTGTTGGCGGCGAAGAACACGCCGTCGATCAGGAAGAACCCGCCCCACACCAGCACGGCCACCCCGCGCGACCAGCCGAACTGGCGGCGGAACACGATGGTGGCCAGAAAGCAGGTGCACAGGAATGTGCCGGTCACCGCGATGCCGTAGGCCGAGGCGAGCGCGGTGCTGCTGCGGAAGGCCAGCACCAGGATCAGCACGCCCAGCATCAGCGCGTTGTTCACCTGGGGCACGTAGATCTGCCCCTCCTCGGTGGTGCTGGTGTGCAGCACGGTCAACCGCGGCAGGAAGCCCAGCTGCATGCATTGCCGGGCGATGGAATAGGCGCCCGAGATCAGCGCCTGGCTGGCGATCACCGTCGCCATGGTGGCCAGCGCCACCATCGGCAGGCGCAGCCATTCCGGGCCCAGCAGGAAGAACGGGTTGGCGGCCGCGGCGCGGTTCGTGATCACCAGCGCACCCTGGCCGAAATAGTTGAGCACCAGGCAGGGCAGCACCAGGAACAGCCAGGCATAGCGGATCGGCCGGGCGCCGAAATGGCCCATATCGGCGTACAGCGCCTCCGCACCGGTTACCGACAGCACCACGGCGCCCAGGGCGACAAAGGCGAGCCAGCCGTGATGGGCGCAGAAGATGATGCCGTGCTGCGGCGCCAGCGCTTCCAGCACGAAGGGGTGGCGCGCCACTTCCAGCGCGCCTAGCACGCCGATGGTGAGGAACCACACCACCATGATCGGCCCGAAGATGCGCCCCACCAGCCCGGTGCCGCGGGACTGCACCGCGAACAGCGCGATGATGATGACCACCGAGACCGGGATCACCACGCTTTGCGCCTGCGGGATGGTGACTTCGAGGCCTTCCACCGCAGAGAGCACGGAGATGGCCGGCGTGATCACACCGTCGCCGAAGAACAGGCAGGCGCCGCCGATGCCGATCAGTGCGACGGCCCGGTGCAGCCGCGGGTTGCTCACCACGCGCTGGGCCAGCGCCATCAGGGCCAGGATGCCGCCTTCGCCGCGGTTATCGGCGCGCATCACCAGCAGCACGTATTTGATCGTCACGATCAGGATCAACGACCAGAAGATCAGCGATAGGCAGCCGATGATCTCGCCGTCGGCAATCTTGTGCTTGTCGAACAGCGCCAGCGTGGCCTGGAAGGCGTAGAGCGGGCTGGTGCCGATATCGCCGTACACCACGCCGAGCACGCCGATGAGCGCCCCGATCCTGGGTATGCCGCGCTGCAGCTTGGCTGAGTCGGCATGGGTAAGCTGGTCCATCGCGCGCGATCTACGCCGATGGATGGTGCAGTGCAAATAACCGGCCGTTACTGCGCGCCCATTTCTGTCCCGATACTGGGCGGGCCGGGCGATCGGCCTGCTAGCGCGCGCCGAACAGCGCGCTGCCGACCCGCACATGCGTGGCTCCGCAGGCGATAGCGGCCTCGAAATCGCCCGACATGCCCATGGAGAGCACCGCCAGGCCGGATGCAGCGCCCAGACGCGCCAGGGCCTGGAAATGAGGGATTGGATCGGCATCGGCCGGCGGGATGCACATCAGGCCCAGCAGCGCCGCGCCGAAGCGGGCCTGGCAGGCGGCGATGAAGGCCGGCGCCGCGTCCATGGCCACGCCCGCCTTCTGCGCCTCGCCGCCCACATTCACCTGGATCAGCAGGTTGGGCAGGCGGCCGGTGCGCGCGGCGGCTGTCTCGATGGCGTCGGCCAGGCGCGGGCGGTCCAGGCTTTCGATGACATCGGCATGGCGCACCGCCTCTTCGGCCTTGTTGGTCTGCAGCGCGCCGATCAGATGCAGGCGCAAGGCCGGGTGGGCGGCGCGCAGGGGAGCGAACTTGGCCGCGGCCTCCTGCACGCGGTTCTCACCGAACACGCATTGGCCGTGCGCCAGGGCCGCTTCCACCAGCGCGGCCGGGTGGGTTTTCGAGACGGCGACCAGCGTCACCTCCTCGGCACGCCGGCCGGTGGCGGCACAGGCAGCCGCGATGCGGCCGCGTACGCCGTCCAGCCGGGCGGCAATGGCGGCGCGGTCCGGATCGGGGATGTCCATGGCGGCAGGCTGGTGGTGCCCAGCCGCCCGGTCAAGCCGTGCTTGGCGGGCCGGGCCTCAGGCGGTAGGAAGGGCCGTGCTGGCGATCGCGCCGGCTTGTGATCATCAGGATAACATGGCCCAGCTCAGGCTTTCTGCCCTCGCCCCCTTTCTGGTTGCGCTGCCCGCGCTGTGGCTGGCCGGCTGCGGCGGGCAGGACGGCAGCGCCAAGCCGCTGGCCGCCACGCTGGCCGACCCGAACGGGCTGACGCCGCCCACGCTGGTGCCGGGCCAGAGCAAGGCCAACGGCCAGACCGAGGCGGATGCCGCGCTGCAGGTGAACAAGTATCTCTGGCGCGGCGCGCTGGAGACGCTGCAGTTCATGCCGTTCGCCTCGACCGATCCGTTCGGCGGCGTGATCGTGACGGACTGGTTCTCGCCTTCGGCGGCCGGCGCCGAGCGGTTCAAGGCCACCGCCTACGTGCTCGGCCGCCAGCTGCGCGCCGACGGCGTGCACGTGACGATCTTCCGCCAGGTGCGCGACGGCGGCGAGTGGCGCGACGCGCCGGTGAACCCGAACACCGCCACCGACATCGAAGGCAAGATCCTGGCCCGCGCCCGCGCGCTGCGGGCTTCCGGCACGAGCTAGCCGGCATGAACGAGGCCAGCCCGCCCGTCACCTACGATTTTGCCGCCGCCGAGCCGAAATGGCAGGCGGCGTGGGAAGCCGCAGGCTGCTTCCACGTGCAGGACGTGCCGCTTCCGGGTGCGCCCAAATACTACGTGCTGGAGATGTTTCCTTATCCCAGCGGCAAGATCCACATGGGCCACGTGCGCAACTACACGCTCGGCGATGTGGTGGCGCGCTACAAGCGCGCGCGCGGCTATCAGGTGCTGCACCCGATGGGGTGGGACGCGTTCGGCCTGCCGGCCGAGAACGCAGCGCGCGAACGCGGCGTGCACCCGGGCGAATGGACGCGCGCGAACATCGCCGCCATGCGGGCCGAGCTGCGGCGCATGGGCCTGTCCATCGACTGGGCACGCGAGTTCGCCACCTGCGAGCCTGAGTATTACGGCCAGCAGCAGCGGCTGTTCCTGGCCATGCTGCAGGCCGGGCTCGTTGAACGCCGGGAATCCTTCGTCAACTGGGATCCGGTGGACGGCACCGTGCTGGCCAACGAGCAGGTGATCGACGGCCGCGGCTGGCGTTCCGGCGCACTGGTCGAGAAGAAGAAGCTGTCGCAGTGGTTCTTCCGGATCACCCGCTTCGCCCCCGATCTGCTGGCGGCGCTGGACACGCTGGAGCGTTGGCCCGAACGCGTGCGGGTGATGCAGGCCAAGTGGATCGGCCGCAGCGAAGGCGCGCGCGTGCGCTTTCCGATTGTGCAGCCGATCGCGGATCTGGCCGAGGTGGAAGTATTCACGACACGGCCGGACACGCTGTTCGGCATGTCGTTCGTGGCGGTCGCTGCCGAACACCCGCTGGCCGCCGCCGCCGCTGCGCGCGACCCGGCAGCCGCCGCCTTCGTCGCCGAATGCCGGGCCATGGGCACTAGCGAAGTGGCTGTGGAGCAGGCCGAGAAGCGCGGTTGCGACACCGGCCTGCGCGTGGCCCATCCGTTCCTGCCGGACCGGACGTTCCCGGTATGGATCGCTAATTTCGTGCTGATGGAATACGGCACGGGCGCCATCTTCGGCTGCCCGGCGCACGACCAGCGCGACCTGGATTTCGCCCGCAAATACGGGCTGGACGTGGTGCCGGTGGTGCTGCCGGAAGGCGAGGAGGCTGTCGGCTTCGCGGTCGCCGACCGCGCCTATGACGGACCCGGCCTGATTGCCAATTCGGGCTTCCTCGACGGCCTGCCGATCGAGGCGGCCAAGCGCGCCGCCATCGATGCGCTGGCCGCGGCCGGCTGGGGCGAAAGCGTGGTGAACTGGCGCCTGCGCGACTGGGGCGTGAGCCGCCAGCGGTACTGGGGCTGCCCGATCCCGGTGATCCATTGCGACGCTTGCGGCATCGTGCCGGTGCCCGACGCGGCACTGCCGCTGCGCCTGCCCGAGGACGTGCGCTTCGACCGCCCTGGCAACCCGCTGGACCACCACCCGAGCTGGAAGCACGTGGCCTGCCCGGCCTGCGGCGCGGCCGCGCTGCGCGAGACCGATACCTGCGACACCTTCGTGGATAGCTCGTGGTATTTCGCCCGCTTCTGCAGCCCGCAAGCCGCCCAGCCCGTGGCGCGCCCGGCCGCCGATGGGTGGCTGCCGGTGGACCAGTATATCGGCGGTATCGAGCACGCGATCCTGCATCTGCTCTATGCCCGCTTCATGACGCGCGCCATGCAAGCGACCGGCATGGTGGCCATGGCCGAGCCGTTTGCCGGCCTGTTCACTCAGGGCATGGTGACGCATGAGAGCTACCGCAGCCAGGACGGGCGGTGGCTGTATCCCGAGGAGACGTTCACGCGCGACGGTACCGTGCTCGAACGGGGCAGCGAGGCGCCGGTGACCGTCGGCCGGGTGGAAGCGATGAGCAAGTCGCGCCGCAACACGGTCGATCCGGGCGCCATCATCGATCGTTACGGAGCCGATACGGCCCGGTGGTTCATCCTCTCCGACAATCCGCCCGAGCGCGACATCGAGTGGACGGAATCCGGCGTGGTCGGCGCCTACCGTTTTGTCCAGCGGCTTTACCGTCTGGCCGAAGCCAGTGCCGGCTTCGCTCCGCCCGCAGCCGAAGGCAGCGCGGCCTCACTCGCGCTGCGGCGGGCCACCCACCGCACGATCGCCAGCGTGACGCAGGCGCTAGAGGATTTTGCGTTCAACGTCGCCGTGGCCCGGTTATACGAACTGGCGGGCGCCATCGCCGATGCCGACCGCGCCGAGGCGGACCCGGCCATGGCCCATGCGCGACGCGAGGCGGTGGAGATGGCCGCACGGCTGATTGCCCCGATGATGCCGCATCTGGCCGAGGAGCTCTACGCCCTGCTCGGCCATACCGGCCTGCTGGCAACGCAGCCCTGGCCCGCTGCCGATCCGGCGCTGGTGGCCGCTCAGACGGTGGTGATTGCCGTTCAGGTTATGGGCAAGCTGCGCGGCACGATCGAGGTGGCGCCGGAGGCCGTAGCTGAGGCGGTGATCGCCGCAGCGGAAGCCGAGCCCAATGTCGCGCGGCTGCTGTCGGGCCAGCGTGTCGTCAAGCGGATCTACGTGCCGGGTCGTATCGTCAACTTCGTGGTCGCACCATGATCGCCCGCCGGATGGCACTGCTCGGCCTGGTTCTGCTGACAGCCGGCTGCGGCTTTCATCCGGTGTATGGCGCCCATCAGGGCAGCACACCGGCTCTGGCCGCTGTGTATGTGGACATCATCCCCGATCGCTCCGGCCAGCTGCTGCGCCAGGCGTTGCAGGCGCGGCTGGAGGGCAGCACGGCGGACGTGCCGAAGCGCTTCGTGCTCGGCGTCAGCTACCGCGAAGCCGTGCAGGGGCTCGGCTTGCAGGCCGACAACTCGACCACGCGCAACCGCGACATCGGCATTGCGACCTGGAGCCTGCGCCTGGCCGACAACCCGGCCGTGCGGCTTGCCGGTGGCAGCGTGCGCAGCCTGGACGGCTACAACATCATCGACGAGCAGTTCTTCTATGCCGATCTGCAGGAGGATGCGGCCCAGCACCGGCTGGCCCAGTCGCTGGCCGACCAGATCGTAATGGCGATGAGCGTGTATTTCGACCAGCATCCGGGCTAGCGCCCGCTCGACCAGGGCCACCCAGCATGAAGGTCGATCCGCGGCAGGTGGCCGCTTTCCTGCGCAACCCTGGGGCCGCCCGGCTGGTGCTGCTTTATGGCGACGATGCCGGGCAGATCCGCGAACGCTCGCAGACGTTGACACGGCAAGTGGCGGGCAGTCTCGACGACCCGTTCCTTTGCGTCGAGCTGATGCGGGAGAGCTGGGGCGCGATGGCGGCCGAGATGGCGGCGCTGTCGATGATCGGCGGCCGCCGGGTGATCGTGGTGCGCGATGCCACCGAAGCCGCACTGGCGTCGGCGCAGCAGGCGTTACGCGGCCCCGGCGGCGCGTTGCTCATCCTCGAAGCCGCAGGGCTAGGCCGCGGCAAGCTGCGCAGCTTTGCCGAGGCCGCCCCGGATGCGGCGGCCATCGCCTGCTACCCCGACGAGGGACGCGGGCTCGCCGACCTGATCAGGTCGGGGCTCGCTGACCATAAGGTCGAGATCGAGCCCGACGGTCTGGCGTGGTTGTCGCAGCATCTCGGTGGTGACCGCGCGGTAACGCGCAGTGAGATCGAGAAACTGGCGCTGTTCGCGGGTGCGGCAGGCACCATCGACCTTGCGGCGGCCCAAGCCTGCCTGGGCGCCCACGCTGCCGGCAGCGCCGATGAAGGTGTGTTGGCGGCCATGGGTGGTGACTTGGCGGCTGCCGATGCCCTGGTTGAGGCAGCGATCGCGGACGGGCTTGCCGGGGTGGGCGTGCTGCGCGTGGCGCTGGGGCTGCTCCAGCGGCTGCACCAGGCGCGGCTGCGCATGGAAGGCGGGCTCGGCGCGGCCGAAGCGATGCGCGCCATGCGCCCGCCGGTGTTCTTCCGCGCTCAATCGGCGATGGCCGCCTGCCTGGCGCTGTGGCCGTCCGATGCGTTGCTGCGAGCAGTCGACGAGGCGCGGGAGGCCGAGCTGGCGTGCAAACGGACGGGCAGCCGGGGCGAACTGCTGGCGCGGCGTTACGTCGCCAGCCTCGCGCGCCACGCTCAGATGCGACAAAAAAGCCGGGCGCGCTGATCAGCCGGGGTTGAGAAGCGCAATCAGCCCGTCGAGCTGCTCCAGGCTGCGGTAGCGGATCGTCACCGCCCCGCCGCGGCCGTCAAACGCAATCTGGACGGCCAGGCCCAGGCGCTCGGAGAGGTCGCGCTGCAGCGCCTCCGTTTCCGGATCGGGCGCGCGGTCTTTGGCTGAGGCGGGCGCTGGTGCGGTTGCGCGGGTGCTGGCCAGGGCCTCGGTTTGGCGCACATTCAGCCCGCGCGCGATCACCAGCTGCGCCGCGCCTGCCGGATCGGGGTGGGCCAGCAGCGCCCGTGCGTGCCCGGCCGACAAAGTGCCATCCTGCACGCTGGCCCGCACCGATGCGGGCAGGCCGAGCAGGCGCATCGCGTTGGCGACATGGCTGCGCGACTTGCTGACGGCGGCACCCAGCTGCTCCTGCGTCAGACCGAACTCCTCGATGAGGCGACGAAAGCCCTCGCCCTCCTCGATGGGGTTGAGATCCTGGCGCTGAAGGTTTTCCACCAGCGACGCCGCCATCGCATCGGCATCGGAGAGGTCGCGCAGCAATACGGGCACTTCGTGCAGCCCCGCCTGCTGCGCCGCCCGCCAGCGCCGTTCGCCGGCGATGATCTGAAAGTGGTCGGCACGCTCAGGATGTGGGCGCGCCAGCAGCGGCTGCAGGATACCGCGAGCCTGGATCGAGCCCACCAGCTCGGCCAGCGATGCCGGATCGAAGCTTGTGCGCGGCTGGAATGGACCGGGCTCCAGGCGATCGACAGGCATGCTGCGGATAGCCGCCGCCGCTGCGGGCGGAGCCTCTGGCGCGTCGCCCATCAGGGCTGCGAGGCCGCGGCCGAGACGCGGATTGACGCTCATGCGGCAGCTTCCTGTTCGCGGCCGAGCATTTCCAGCGCCAGATTGGTGTAGGCGATCGCTCCCGCGGAGCTCTTGTCGTAGATCAAGACCGGTTTTCCATGGCTTGGCGCTTCGGAGATGCGGACGTTCCGCGGGATCATCGTCGCATAGACGCGGTCGCCAAAGAAGCTGCGCGCGTCCGCGGCGACCAGGTCGGAGAGGTTGTTGCGGCGATCGAACATGGTCAGCACGATGCCTTCGAGGCGCAAAGCAGGATTGAGGCTGCGTTTGACCCGCTCGATCGTCTGCACGAGCTGGCTTATGCCCTCCAACGCGAAGAACTCGCATTGCAGCGGCACGATGACGGAGGAGGCGGCGACCAAGCCGTTCAGCGTCAGCAGGCTCAGGCTGGGCGGGCAATCGATGATGACATGATCGAACCCGGCGGCATCCTGTAGCGCCTCCCTGAGCCGGAACTCGCGACGTGGCATCGGCACCAGCTCGACTTCGGCGCCGGCCAGGTCAGGGTCGGCGGAAATCACCTGCAAGCCCGCGACGAGGGTCTGCTGCGCGATCGATGCGACTGGGCGGCCATCCAGCAGCATGGCGTAGGTACCGGCGCCACGGGCGCGACGGTCCACACCAAGGCCGGTCGAAGCATTGCCTTGCGGGTCGAGATCGACCAGGAGAACGCGCTTGCCGTGCGTGGCCAGAGCGGTAGCGAGGTTAATGGCCGTAGTGGTCTTGCCGACGCCGCCTTTCTGGTTGGCGATGGCCGTAATGCGGGCCGGCTTGGGGTTATGTGCGGACACGCTCCACCTCGCTGATGCGCAGGATCACGCCGCCCTCGCTTGTGCTGCTTATATGCCGCTCGATGCGCATGGTCCAATTGCGCAGGGCAGCGGTGATTTCGGCTTCTACGCCGGCACCTTTCAGGAGCAGCATGGTGCCACCCGGGGAGAGTAGCGGATGGCAGAGCGCCAGAAGCTGCGGCAACGGCGCCAGCGCCCGGGCCGTGACGATTGGCGCAGCCAGCCCTGTGACGGCTTCGGCGCGTTGGCTGACGATCCTAGCCGGCGCTTCTGTCATGCGCGCGACTTCGCGCAGAAAGGCCGCTTTGCGGATGTCGGCTTCGATCAGGGTGAAAGGGATTCCGGTCGCAATGCAGAGAACCAAGCCCGGAAAGCCGCCGCCGGACCCGACATCAATCGCGGCCGCCGAGTCGTGAGCAAAGAATGGCAGAAGCTGCAAGGAGTCATCGAAATGGCGCGAGCCGACAGACGCCGTGCTGGACCGCGCTATCAGGTTAATGCGCGGGTTCCACTCGAGCAGCAGCCGCTCGTAGGTGGCGAGCCGCTCCTGTGTTTCACGTGAAACACTCGGCGCTGACTGTTTCACGTGAAACACTGCTGCTCAGCCAGCGCGGGCGTGAGCCAGCACCAGCATCGTAGCCGCCGCAGTTATGCCGGGCACACGCTCCAGATCGGCTACTGTCGTCGGCCGCGCTGCCGCGAGGCGTTCGATGGCCTCGGTGCCTAATCCCTGCACGCGGCTATAATCGATGTTCGCGGGGATCGGCGCAGCCTGCGTCGCGCGCAGATGGCGGATCTCCGCTTCCTGCCTGGCGATGTAGCCTGTGTAAGACGCGGTGATCCTTAGCTGCTCCTGCGTTCGGCGGCTCAAACTTCTAAACCATGGGAAGGCTGCCTCGATCCGCTCGCCTTCGGCACTATTCACGAGTGCATGGTAGATCGTCTTGGGCGCGCCATCCTGGCGAACGCTCAACCCCAGCCCCGCCAGCTGAGCGGGCGTTCGCGTATCTGCTGCCGCCGCGGCTTCCGCACCGGAGAGTTCCGTCGCGAACGCCTCAAACGCCGCACGCCTGGGCTGGCTGACGCAGCCGGCCTCAATGCCGACCGGTGTCAGCCGCAAATCGGCGTTGTCACACCGCAGTAGCAGCCGATACTCGGCACGCGACGTAAACATACGGTACGGTTCACTCACTCCATGACGCGTGAGGTCATCAACCATGACCCCGATATAGCTCGAGCTGCGGTCGGTCATTAGGCTTCCTGTGCCGGCTGAACAGCGCGCAGCGTTGATCCCGGCCAAAATGCCCTGTGCCGCAGCTTCCTCGTAGCCGGTCGTGCCGTTGATCTGGCCTGCAAGGAACAGCCCCGGCGCGCTCTTCACCTCCAGCCCCCGCGTGAGTGCCGTCGGCTGAACGAAATCATACTCGACAGCATATCCCAGACGAACGATGCGGGCGTGCTCGAGCCCAGGAATGGTTGCCAGCAACGCTTGCTGCACATTGGTCGGCAGGCTGGTGGAAATGCCGTTCGGATAAATCACTTCGCCATCGGCGCTACCCGGCAGGCCTTCCGGCTCGAGGAAGATCTGGTGCCGTTCCCGGTCCGCGAACCGCACCACCTTGTCTTCGATCGAGGGGCAATAGCGCGGCCCCGGGCCGGTAATGCCGCCGCCGTAGATGGCCGACTGCGCCAGATTGGCGCGAACTAGATCGTGCGTCGCCGTCGTCGTTCCTGTCACCCGGCAGTCGATCTGCGGCGCACGCGCTTCGGTGGGCAGAAAGCTGAAGCTGTCAGGATCGACGTCGCCCCAATCGGCCGGCAAGCTGCACCAGTCGATGCTGTCCCGCGCCAGGCGAGGTGGTGTGCCGGTCTTGAGGCGGCCCAATGGCAGCCCGAGATGCGCGAAGCACTCCGCGAGCCTGGTGGACGGAGCCTCCCCCACCCGCCCCGCCTTGGTCTGTTGGTGGCCGATATGCGTGACGCCGCGCAGGAACGTGCCGGTGGTGATCACGACGGCGCCGGCCTGGAGCGCACGCCCGTCTTGCAGAACCACGCCGCACACCCGGCCAGCTTGCTGGATCAGGTCGAAGACTTCGCCTTCCAGCAGCGTCAGGCTGTCGAGCGCGCCCACGGCAGCCTGCACCGCCAGCCTGTAGAGCCGCCGATCCACCTGCGCCCGCAGGCCGCGCACAGCCGGCCCTTTGCTACGGTTCAACAGCTTGAAATGGATGCCGGCCTGGTCTGCCGCGCGGCCCATGATGCCGTCCAGCGCGTCGATCTCACGCACCAGATGACCCTTGCCAATGCCACCGATCGACGGATTGCAGGAGAGCGCGCCGATCGTGTCGAGCCGTTGGGTGACCAGAACCGTTGCCGCGCCCATTCGGGCCGCCGCAGCGGCTGCTTCGGTCCCAGCGTGCCCGCCGCCGACGACGACGACGTCGAAATGTTGAGGAGACATCACGTCACTTGCCGATGCAGAAGGCGCCGAATACCACGTCCAGCAAAGCTTCGGTATCCAGCGTGCCTGTCAGACGACCGAGGGCCGCGCGGGCCAGCCGCAGCTCTTCGGCGCGCAACTCCACCTCTGGCGCACTGAGGGCCGCGCGGGTGTGCGCCGCGGCGTCTCGAATAGCGGCGCAGTGGCGCGCCCGGCTCAGCAGCGGGTCGGCGGCACTGGCGGTGAGCCGGCGCGCACGCTCGGCCATCTGGGCGACCAGGGCGTCCAGTCCCTCACCCGTAGTTACACTGACGCCGTGCTGGCCGCGACGGGGTGGCGCGAGATCGCATTTGCTGCCGATCTGCAAGATCTCGCCCGGCAGATCGGGGGTGCTTGCGAGCGGGGCGTCGCACGCGGTTACGTGGAGAACCAGGTCGGCCGCGCGAGCCCGATGCAAAGCGCGCCGCACGCCTTCGGCCTCGATGCCGTCCTCGCTGTCGCGCAAGCCCGCCGTATCGACCAGGGTGACGGCCACGCCACCCAATTCGAGCAGCACCTCCAGCGTATCACGAGTCGTGCCGGCCACCGGCGATACGATGGCCGCGTCCCGACCCGCCAAGGTGTTGAACAGTGAGGATTTGCCGGCATTCGGCGGCCCGGCGATGACGAATTCCAGCCCGTGGCGGACTCGCTCACCGATGGTGGCCGCAGCGCTTTGCGCCTCGAGCTCTGTCAGCAGGCCGCGCAGCTGAACTTCCAAACCGGCATCAGCGGCGCCGGCCTCCTCGGGAAAGTCGATCAGCGCTTCCTGCCACGCCAGGCAGTGCGTCAGGCGGTCGGTCCAGCCTGCCACGGCCGCGCTGGCGCTGCCGCCCAGTTGCCGAAGCGCCTGCTTCCGTTGCGATTCCGTATCGGCAACGCTGAGGTCGGCCACAGCCTCGGCTTCCAGCAGGCTCATGCGGCCGGCCAGGTAGGCGCGTCGCGTGAACTCGCCGGCATCGGCTGGCCTCGCGCCGGCTGCGAGCAGGGCGCCGGTGACGGCCTGCAGCACAGCCCGGCCACCATGCAGATGCAGCTCCGCCGAGTCCTCGCCGGTGTAGCTGCCGGGGCCGGGCAGCCACAGCACCAGCGCGTGGTCCAGGATCGCACCGTCCATGCCGCGCAGCTTGCGCAAAGCGGCTTGGCGGGGGGGTGGCAGGGTGCACAGATGCCCGACGATGGTGGCAGTCTGCCGGCCCGACAGGCGAACCACTGCAATGGCGGCGCGGCCGGCGCCGCTGGCCAGGGCGAAGATGGTGTCCGTAGCGCTGCCCGGCGTGGGCGTGCCGCTCACGGCCGCGCCCTCGCCACGCCGTTCGCGATCGCCCCGCCACGCGCAGCGCCCAGCGCCGGCTCGCCTGTATCCATGCCTCGGGACGTGGTGGCCGACGCCGTCCATCGCAAGGCGCGCCACCCCTGGCGCCGGCCGGGCAGCGGGGCTAGTCATGGCGCATGCCGCAGCTCTCGTTCCACACGCCCCTCGGCGCGTTGACCTTGTCTGAGGAGGACGGCGCCATCGTGGCCCTTGATTGGGGTTTCGGGCGCGACCAGGCCGAAACGCCGTTGCTGCTCCGCGGCCGCGATCAGCTGCAGGCCTATTTCGATGGCGCGCTGTGCCAGTTCGACCTGCCCTTGGCGCCGCAGGGCAGCCCCTACCGCCAGCGTGTATGGGAGGCGCTGCAGCGCATTCCCTATGGACAGACGGCCTCCTACGCCGCCATTGCGTTGCAGGCCGGCGGCTCGGCGCGCTCGGTGGGCGGGGCGAACGGCGCCAATCCGCTGCCCATCCTCATTCCCTGCCATCGCGTGGTCGGCACCAACGGCCCGGGCGGCTATTCCGGCGGCGATGGAATGCAAACCAAAACGTGGCTATTGACGCTTGAGCAGGGTGCCCCGCCGCAGGATGGGCGCCTGGAGGTCCGATGAGCAAGGCTGTCCGTATCCACGCCTATGGCGGGCCCGAGATGTTGCGGTGGGAGGATGTGCCGCTGCCCGAGCCGGGGCCGGGCGAGGTGCTGCTTGCGCAGAAGGCCATCGGGCTGAACTACATCGACGTCTATTTCCGCACCGGCCACTACAAGGTGCCGGGCTTCCCCGCCGTCATCGGCCAGGAGGGTGCGGGCATCGTCACCGCCCTGGGCCAGGGCGTGCAGGGCCTGGCCGTGGGTGACCGCGTGGCCTATGCCGGCGCGTTGGGCGCGTACGCCAGCAACCGCGTGGTGCCGGCGGACCGGCTGGTGCAGCTGCCTGAGGTGATGGACTTTCCCACTGCCGCATCGGTGATGCTGCAGGGCCTGACCGTGCATTATTTGCTGCACAGCACCTACCGCGTCAGCGCCGGCGACACCGTCGTGGTGCATGCGGCGGCCGGCGGCGTGGGGCTGCTGCTATGCCAATGGGCGCGCCACCTGGGCGTGCGGGTGATCGGCGTTGTCTCCACCGAGGCTAAGGCGGAGCTGGCGCGGCAGAACGGCGCGGCGCATGTGGTGATTGGCCACCAGGGCCTGGCCGCCGAGGTCAAGCGCATCACCGGGGGTGCGATGGTACCCGTTGTCTATGACAGCGTCGGCAAGGATACCTTCCAGGCCAGCCTGGATTGCCTGGCACCGCTCGGCCTGATGGTCACGTACGGCTCCTCCTCCGGCCCGGTGCCGCCGGTGGATCCGAGCATACTGGCCGCCAAGGGCAGCCTGTTCCTCACGCGGCCCACGCTCTCCACCTATGTCTCGCGCCCCGCGGAGCTGCAGCGCATGTCGGCGGATCTGTTCGCGGTGATTGCCAGCGGCGCCGTGCGCGCCGCCGTCAACCAGAGTTTCCCGTTGCAGGATGCGGCCGTGGCCCATGCGGCGCTGGAAGCCCGCACCACAACGGGCAGCACGGTGCTGATCCCCTAGCGGCCGGCGCCCCGGGCCGTCAGCCGTACGCCCGCACGAACAATGCCACCGTCAGCCCCACGCCGATGGCCACCACGGCCACGCGCAGTTTGCGCTCGTCCACCCGCAGCATCATCCACGCGCCCACCTGACCGCCGGCCAGGGCGCCGATCGCCACGGCCACCGCCGCGCCCCAGTGCACGTCCTTGCTGAGCGCGAAGATCGCCACCGCCGAGGCGTTCATCACGCCAGCCAGCACGTTCTTCGTGGCCCCGGCCTGGCGCAGGCCCAGCCCCGCCAAGGTGAGGGCGGCCAGCATCAGCATGCCGATGCCGCCGCCGAAATAGCCGCCATAGATGGCGATGCCGAACTGCGCGGCGCCCGCCCAGCGCGGCGGCAGGTGGCGGCCGCCCTCGGCATTGCGGCGTGCGAAGCTGCCCCAGGCGAACACGGCAGTGGCGAACAGCACCAGGAACGGCACCAGCCGGTCGAAGAAGTTTTCCGGCGTGGCCAGCAGCAGCACCGCGCCCAGCCCGCCGCCCACCAGGCTGAGCGCCACCAGCGCCCGCACGCTCAGCCCTTCCGCGCCCGAGACGTGGCTGCGGCCGGTCCAGCCAGTGGCGAGCTGGCCGGGGAACAGCGCGACCGTGGAGGTGATGTTGGCCGCGCGCGCGCCCATGCCGAACAGCAGCAAGGCCGGAAAGGTGACGAACGAACCGCCGCCGGCCAGCGCGTTCTGCGCCCCGGCGATCAGCGCAGCGACGACCAGGAGCGCGTAGAGCGGCAGGTGATGCAAGGCAGGCTCCCCCAATGGCGCCTGCGGCATGGCCGCGGACGGTGCGACAGCGCGCAAGGTGGAGGCAAAGTTCGGCCTCCAGCGGTGCGGGATGGCCGGGGCTGCTTGCCATGCCGCCGCGGGCCCGGCGATACACGGGCATGTCCGAAACCGTGCCGCACGAGACCCCCGACCAGGCGCTGACTCGTGCGCTGAACGCCGCCAAGCTGCGGCGGATCAACGAGGCGATCGGCATCTGCCGCGACCTGCTGGCGGTAACACCCGACCTGCCGGGCGCGCTGGGCCTGCTGGGCGGCATACTGGGCCAGGAAGGCCGGGCGGACGAAGCCATCGAGCTGCTGCGCGCTGCTTTCGGCCAAGAACCCTGGCGTGGCCAACTGGCACCTCAATCTGTGCGCCCTCTACCGGGGCAAGAACATGCTGGACGAGGCGCTCGCCGCCGGCCTGGAAGCCATCCGCACCAGCCCGGAGACGGCCGCGCACCGCGTGGAGCTGGCGCTGACGCATCTGACGCGGGGCGAGCGCGATCTGGCCTCGTTGCGCTATCGCGAGGCGATGGGCCGCGAGCCGGAAAACCCGGCGGCGCATATGGGATTGGGCGAGCTGCTGCTGAGCCAGGGCGAATACGCACCTGGCTGGATGGAATATGCCTGGCGCAACAAGCTGGATCAGGCGCGCGGCACGCTGCCGAAGATGAGCGCCGCGCAGTGGAACGGCATGGCGCTGCCCGGCGGCACGCTGCTGCTGGTGGCCGATCAGGGCTTCGGCGACATGATCCAGTTCGCTCGCTACATCCCCTGGGTGAAGCAGCGCGTGCCGCGGCTGGCGGTCGGCTGGGGGCCGGAGGTGACCGCGCTGCTGGGCCGCCACCCCGATATCGATGTGTGTTTCGCCACCTGGGCCGAGGCGCCGCCGCACGATGCCTATGTGCTGCTGTCTAGCCTGCCGCAGATCTTCGGCACCGAGCTGTCCACCATCCCGGCGCCGGTGCCCTATCTGCATGCGGCCGAGGATCGCGTGGCGTTCTGGGGCGCGCGGCTGGCGCAACTGCGGCCGCAGCGCCGGCCCCGCGTGGGCCTGGCGTGGTCCGGCCGGCCCACCCACCCCAACAATCTCCGGCGCTCGCTGCGCATGGCCGCGCTGGCGCCGATCCTGGCGGTGCCCGGGGTGGATTTCTTCGGCCTGCAGAAGCCGTTTCCTGAGGAGGACCGGGCCTGCGCGGCCGCGCACCCGGCTTTCGTGGACCTCTCGCCGGAGCTGGCCGATCTCGCCGAGACCGGGGCGGTGATGCGCAACCTGGATCTGGTGATCGCGGTGGATACCGCCGTGGTGCATCTGGCCGGCGCGCTGGGCGTGCCGGCCTGGGTGCTGGTGCCCGAGCCGGCGGATTGGCGCTGGCTGCTGGGGCGCGCCGACAGCCCGTGGTATCCAACGCTGCGGCTGTTCCGCCAGGCGCGGCCCACCGAGTGGGCGCCGGTGATGGCCGAGGTGGCGGCCGCGTTGCAGGCGCAGATCAGGCCGGGCTGAGGCAGCCGCCGGCGGCGTCTTTCGCTCGGCCCCGCGTGCGCCC
This sequence comes from uncultured Alphaproteobacteria bacterium, assembly GCA_963751795.1. Taxonomy (GTDB): domain Bacteria; phylum Pseudomonadota; class Alphaproteobacteria; order Acetobacterales; family Acetobacteraceae; genus BOG-908. Next base: position 350,714 of record CAVVVI010000002.1, on the reverse strand, counting down.
ATCTTGGGGGCACAGGAGCCCACCTTATGTCGCAGACCATGGCGCGGCCCGCGCCCGTCAAGTTCATCCCGCAGCGCCAGCCGGCCAAGCCGGCTACCAACCGGTTCCGCGTGCAGTCGGAGTATCAGCCGGCCGGCGACCAGCCGACGGCAATCGGCGAGCTGGTGGCCGGCATCACCGGCGCCGAGCAGGATCAGGTGCTGCTGGGCGTCACCGGCTCGGGCAAGACGTTCACCATGGCCAAGGTGATCGAGGCGGTGCAGCGCCCCGCCCTGGTGCTTGCGCCCAACAAGACGCTGGCGGCGCAGCTATATGCCGAGATGAAAGGCTTTTTCCCCGACAACGCGGTGGAGTATTTCGTCAGCTACTACGATTACTATCAGCCCGAAGCCTACGTGCCGCGCACCGACACGTATATCGAAAAAGACAGCCAGATCAATGAACAGATCGATCGCATGCGCCACGCTGCGACGCAGGCGCTGCTGGAGCGCAACGACGTCATCATCGTGGCGTCGGTATCGTGCATCTACGGTATCGGCTCGGTCGAGACGTATTCACGCATGGTGGTGAAGCTTGAGGTGGGCGGCAAGATCGACCGCGATACGCTGGCCAAGGCGCTGGTGGAGTTGCAGTATCGGCGCAACGACGTGGCGTTCCAGCGCGGCAGCTTCCGCCTGCGCGGCGAGAACGTGGACGTGCATCCCGCGCAGTTCGAAGATCGCGCCTGGCGCGTGGTGCTGTTCGGCGACGAGATCGAGCGGCTGGAGGAATTCGATCCGCTGACCGGCGAGCGGACCGGCACGCTGAACGAAGTGCACATCTACGCCAATAGCCATTACGTGACGCCGCGGCCGACGCTGAACCAGGCGATCGTCGGCATCAAGGAAGAACTCAAAGCGCGTCTCGACGAGCTGGTGGCCAACGGGCGGCTGCTGGAAGCCGAACGGCTACAGCAGCGCTGCACGTTCGATCTCGAAATGATGGAAACCACAGGTTCCTGCAAGAGCATCGAGAACTACTCGCGCTATCTTTCGGGCCGCAAGCAGGGTGAGCCGCCGCCGACCTTGTTCGAATATCTGCCCGAGAACGCGCTGCTGATCATCGACGAGAGCCACGTGACGGTGCCGCAGATCGGCGGCATGGAGCGCGGCGACTACGCGCGCAAATCGGTGCTGGCGGAATTCGGCTTCCGCCTGCCCTCCTGCATCGACAACCGGCCGCTGAAATTTACCGAATGGGAGTCGCTACGGCCGCAGACCGTGTTCGTCAGCGCTACGCCCGGGCCTTGGGAGATGGAGCGCACCGGCGGCACGTTCGCCGAACAGGTGATCCGCCCAACCGGGCTGATCGATCCGGTGTGCGAGATACGCCCGGTGGAACGCCAGGTGGACGATCTGCTGGCCGAGATCCGTGCCACGGTGCAGCGCGGCGCGCGCGTGCTGGTGACCACGCTGACCAAGCGCATGAGCGAGGATCTGACGGAGTACCTGACCGAGGCCGGCGTGAAGGTGCGCTATCTGCATTCCGACGTGGATACGCTCGAGCGCATCGAGATCATCCGCGACCTGCGGCTGGGCGTCTATGACGTTCTGGTGGGCATCAACCTGCTGCGCGAGGGGCTCGACATTCCCGAATGCGCGCTGGTCGCCATCCTGGATGCCGATAAGGAAGGTTTCCTGCGCTCAAAAACTTCCCTGGTGCAGACGATCGGCCGGGCCGCGCGCAACGTGGATGGCCGGGTGATCCTGTATGCCGACGTGATGACGGAAAGCCTGCGCTACGCCATCGAGGAGACGGAGCGCAGGCGCGCCAAGCAATCGGCCTGGAATGCCGCCAACGGCATCACGCCGCAATCGGTGCGCAGCCACATTGGCGAGGCGCTGAGCTCGGTGTTCGAGCAGGATTACGTGACGGTGACGCCGATCAAGGACAGCGCGGTTACCAACATGGTCGGCCGCGACCTGAAATCCTCGATTGCCGAGCTGGAGAAGCGCATGCGCGCGGCCGCCGCCGATCTGGAGTTCGAGGAAGCCGGGCGGCTGCGCGACGAGATCAAGCGGCTGGAGGCGCTCGATCTGGGCCTGCCGCCGCCGCCGGTTTCGGCCGCTTTCAAGAGCAAGCGCGACCGCACGCCGGAGCCGCTGGGCCCGGGCGGCGGCGGCTACGATCCGGCGAAGATGAAGCGCGGGCGCAAGCGCGGCTGAACCGCGGAGCGCCGGCGCGTTTGACGATGGGCGAGAAGGAGTGCGGACCATGCCGGCCAGCCGATCCAATGTGAGATTTGCGCCATCCTTGACGGCCGCGCTGCTGGCCCTGGCGCTGGCCAGCCCGGCTTTCGGCCAGCCCGCGCCCGCCCAGCCGGCGCCCAACGACATGTGCATCCGCGCGCCCACCATCGTTTCGACCGACCGGGTGGACGACACCACCATCCTGTTCCACCTGCGCGACCACCAGCTATGGAAGAACGTGCTGCCCTCGCGCTGCTTCGGCCTGAAATCCGAGCCGGACGGCTTCACCTACCAGCCGACGGATCCCTCGACCGAGGAGCTGTGCTCCAACCAGGTGACGATCCGGCTGAACACCTTTCGCACCACCTGCCTGCTGGGGAACTTCACGCGGGTGAAGTAGGGCCTTCCACCGGCGAGATGCGCCAGGGCTTACCCGGCTCGCAGCGCATGGCCACGCCGTTCTCGGCGCGTACCAGGGCAGACAGGCCCATGGCCGCGCGCACCGCCCGGAACAGCGCGCCATGCGCCACGATCAGCAGCAGGCCGTCCCCGGCCAGTGCACGGTTGATCGCCGGCACCACGCGCGCCTGCAGCGCGGCAAACGGTTCGCCGCCTTGCGGCGTCATCGCACCGGTCACCCAATCGTCGTACCAGTGCCCCATGGGCCGGCCTTCCTCGGCGCCGAAATTGGCCTCCTGCAGATCCGGGTCGTAGGTCACGTCCAGCTGCAGCGCGGCGGCGACCACGGCGGCGGTCTGCCGGGCGCGGCCGAGCGGAGAGGCGACGATGCGGGCGACACCGGCGCCGGCCAGCGCGCGGGCCGCCGTGGCCGGCCTGCGCCAGGCCGGCGGCGTTCAGCGGAACCTCGGTGCGGCCCTGGGTGCGGCCCTGGGCGTTCCAGTCGGTCTCGCCATGGCGCAGATACAGGAACGTTTGCGGATGCAGTTCGGGCATCAATCGAACAGCGAACTCACCGAGCTCTCGTCGGCGATGCGGTGGATGGCCGCGGCCAGCAGCGGCGCGATCGTCGCCTCGCGCAGATTGGGCGATTGGCGCACCGCATCGGTCGCCACGATGCTGTCGGTAATCGTCATCATCTCGATCGGGCTGGCCGCGATGCGCGCCACGGCGCCGCCGGAGAGCACGCCATGCGTCACGTACACGCTCACCGAGCTGGCGCCTTCCTGGCACAGCGCATCGGCGGCGCTGCACAGCGTGCCGCCGGAATCGCAGATGTCGTCGAGCAGGATGCAGTGCCGGTCGGCTACGTCGCCGATCACGTTCATCACTTCGGAGACGCCGGCGCGTTCGCGTCGCTTGTCGATGATGGCGAGGTCGCAGTTCAGCCGCGTGGCCAGCGCGCGGGCGCGCACCACGCCGCCCACGTCGGGCGAGACGATCATGATGTCGCGCCCTTCGGTGCGCGCCCGGATATCGGCCATGAACAGCGGGGCTGCATACAGATTGTCGAGCGGGATATCGAAGAAGCCCTGGATCTGGCCGGCATGCAGATCGAGCGTGAGCACGCGGTTGGCGCCGGCTTCGGTGATCAGGTTGGCCACCAGCTTGGCGCTGATCGGCGTGCGCGGCGCCGATTTACGGTCCTGCCGGGCGTAGCCGAAATACGGGATCACCGCCGTCACCCGCCGGGCCGAGCTGCGGCGCAGCGCGTCCAGCATGATCAGCAGCTCCATCAGGTTGTCGTTGGCCGGATAGCTGGTGCTCTGGATCACGAACACGTCCTCGCCGCGGACGTTCTCCTGGATCTCGACGAACACCTCCATGTCGGCGAAGCGCCGCACCGAGGCGCGGGTGAGCGGCAAGTTGAGGTTGCGTGCGACGGCCTCGGCAAGCGGCCGATTGCTGTTACACGCGACAATCTTCATGCGAGCCCCCTGGAATCCGGGGGTGTGTAGCGCCGTGTCGCGGTAATGTCACGCAAGCCGGCGGGCGTGATGCGGGTTCGCCTTTTGGCCCGGAGATGCTTGTGTGGGCCCATGCAATGCCTCGTTCTGGGTTCGGCCGCCGGCGGCGGCTTTCCGCAATGGAACTGCGCCTGCGCGCAATGCGCCCTGGCCCGTGCCGGCGACCCGCGGGCGCTGCCGCGCACGCAGGCGGCGGTGGCCGTCTCGGCCGATGGGGCACGCTGGCTGGTGGTGGGCGCCTCGCCCGATCTGCGCCAGCAGATCCTGGCCGCGGATGCGCTGGCACCGCTCGGCCCGCGGCACTCGCCGCTGGCCGGGGTGGTGCTGGTGAGTGCCGACGTGGACGGCATGGCCGGGCTGCTGGTGCTGCGCGAGCAGCAGCGCCTGTGCGTCTGGGCACCGGCCCCGATCCTGCGCGTGATGGCGGAGAACCCGATCTTCGCCTCGCTGGACCCTGGCCTGGTGGAGCGCGTGGCCATCGCGCCCGGCATGCCCGTGCCCACCGATCTGGGCCTGGCGCTGACCCTGCTGGAGATGCCGGGCAAGGTGCCGCTGTATCAGGAGGACCGCAGCGCGGCCCTGGCCCAGCCGGCCACCACCTACGCCGTGCGGCTGGAGGCGGGCGGGCGCTGCGTGGTGGTCGCACCGGCCTGCGCCCAGATCACGCCGGCGGTGCGCGCCAGCCTGGCCGGCGCGCATGTGCTGTTTTTCGACGGCACGCTGTTTCGCGACGACGAGATGATCGCCGCCGGGCTGGGCCGCAAGACAGGCCGGCGCATGGGGCACATGCCGGTATCGGGCGAGGACGGCACGCTGGCCGCCTTGGCCGGTCAGGGTGGACGGCGCGTGTTCCTGCACATCAACAACACCAATCCGATGCTGATCGAGGGCTCGCCCGAGCGCCGCGCCGTGGAGGCGGCGGGCTGGGAGGTGGCTTATGACGGCATGCGCGTTGCTGTGTGATTGGTGGGCGAGGCCAGGGGCTCTGCCCCTGGACCCCGTTGGGGTTTGAAACCCCAAACCCCCAATACTTTTTGGGCGACGCTATGATTTCTCGAACGCAGCGGCGATCGTCAGCGGCACGTCGTCGCTGATCAGCGGCACGTAGTTGCTCACGTCGAACTCGCTGCGCTTGACGGTGCCGGTCAGCTGGAAGCCCACGGTCTGCTTGTGGTCCAGCATGTTCATGCCGCCGCCCACGAAGGTCGCGTGCAGCGTCAGCGGCTTGGTCAGGCCGTGCAGCGTGAGCGTGCCGGCGATGTCGGCCGTGGTCGGGCCGGTCTGCGTCACCGTCTGCGAGCGGAACACCATGGTGGGGAAGCGCGCGACATCGAGCCAGTTGCCGCCCTTCAGCTCCTCGGTCAGCTTGGGCACGGTGGTGGATATGCTGGCGGTGGGCACGCTGATGTTGACCGCCATCGAGGCCGGCTTCTTGGGTGCCACGGAGAGGCTGCCGCTGGCGCCGGAGAAATTGCCGTAATAATTGGTGAAGCCCATGTGCAGCACGCTGAACAGGATCTGCGTGTGCGCGGGATCGACCGTGTAGGTGCCGGCCGGCACCTTGGACGGGTCGTGGATGACGGGCGGGGCGGCGGCCTGCAGGATCTGCGCGCAGGATGGCAGCAGCAGGGCGGCGGCGCTGAGCGCGGGCAGGGTGAAATGCTTGTTCATGCGCGATGATCCATGTGGTTGCGGGCCGTGCCGAGGCACGGCTTTGCCAAGGTGGTGCGGCGGCCGTTACGATGCCAGTGATGGACAGCCAGCCACTCGCTGAGACGGCAATGCAGTCGGCCGGCCGGGCGGCGCGTGCCGCCGCGCGCGTGCTGGCCCGCGCGCCCGCCAGCGCAGCGCGACGCGGCGCTGCGCGCGGCCGCCCACGCCCTGCGCCGCCGGGCCGGCGCCATCGCTTCGGCCAACCAGGCCGATCTGGCCGCCTGCACGGCCGGCCCGGCCTTCCGCGACCGGCTGGCCCTCTCGCCCGGGCGGATCGAGGCGATGGCGGCCGGGCTGGAGCAGGTCGCCGCCCTGCCCGACCCGCTGGGCCGCACGCTGGCATCCTGGACGCAGCCGAACGGCCTGGTGTTCCGCCGGGTGCCGGCGCCGATCGGGGTGATCGGCATGATCTACGAAAGCCGCCCCAACGTGGGTGCCGACGCCGCCGGCATCTGCCTGAAATCGGGCAATGCGGTGATCCTGCGCGGCGGCTCGGACAGCTTTGCCAGCGCCGGCGCCATCCACGCCGCCATCGCCGAGGGGCTAGGGGCAGCCGGGCTGCCCGCCGCCTGCGTGCAGACCGCGCCGGGGCGGGACCGCGACTTCGTGGCCGCCATGCTGGGTGCCTCCGGGCTGATCGACCTCATCATCCCGCGCGGCGGCCGCGGGCTGGTGACGCCGCGTGCAGGCCGAGGCGCGGGTGCCGGTGCTGGCCCATGCCGACGGGCTTTGCCACACCTACGTGCACGCCGCCGCCGATCCGGCGATGGCGCGGCGCATCCTGGCCAACGCCAAGATGCGCCGCACCGGCATCTGCGGCGCCACCGAAACGCTGCTGATCGACGCGGCCATCGCGCCTGCGCTGCTGGGGCTGCTGGTGGCCGACCTGCGGGCACTGGGCTGCAGCTTCCGGGCTGACGAACGGGCCCGCGCCATCGTGCCCGGCCTGCCGCCCGCAGCTCCCGGCGATTTCGACACCGAATGGCTCGATAGCGTGCTCTCGGTGGCCGTGGTGGACGGGCTGGATGCCGCGATCGCCCATATCGAAGCGCATGGCAGCGCGCATACCGATGCGATCGTGACGCAGGATGGCGAGGCCGCGCGCCGCTTCCTCGATTCGGTGGACAGCGCGGTCACGCTATGGAACGCGTCCACGCAGTTCTGCGACGGCGGCGAGTTCGGCTTCGGCGCGGAGATCGGCATCGCCACCGGGCGCGTGCAGGCGCGCGGGCCGGTGGGGCCCGAACAGCTCACCTGCTTTCGCTACCAGGTCGTGGGCAGCGGCCAGGTCCGCTAGGGCTCAGCCGCCGCGGCGGTTGGCGGCGAGTTCGGCCGGGCTCAGATCCAGCCAGAAATACAGATGGTAGTTCTGCCCGGTCAGGTCCTTGCCGGTGGTCAACGTCAGCGGGATTTCCTGCCCTGTCACCTGCAGCGTTTCCACGTTGGAGGGGAAGGTGACGTGCTGCACGAAGGCCTGCTCGCTGATGATCTGGTTGTTGCGCATCACCCCGAGCTTGTAGGGGATGTCGGCCGTGTTGCCGGAAGCCGCCGGGCCGCGGGTGACGACCATCACCGCGTGCACGTGCACGCCCTCGGCCCGTGTGCCCAGCTTGCCCGAGCAGGCGCCCTGCACGTCGGTCAGCCTGGCGCTGAGCACGAGGTCGGACAGGTCGGTGCCGCGTCCGTCAAAGCGGGCCAGGCGGGCGGCATCGGGCAGCAGATAGGGTTTGGGGCACTGCACCGCCTCCTCGTTGGGGTCGGCCTGGCAGGCGGCGAGTGCCAGCACGATCAGCGCGGCAGCTAGGCGGGTGCGGGCGAAGCGGGCGGGAGCAAGGCGGGTGGTCGGGCGCATGGGGGGTCTCCGCGGCGGCCCGGCGGCTTCGGGCGGCCGGGCTGCTTTGCCACAGCACGCCCACCTTTGCACCAGCACCCCGCCATCGCCATATTGCGCGGCAGTGCCACCTTCCGGGGACAGCCTCACGATGCCAGACAGCCCGACCGACCTGCTCGCCCGCCTGCCCGCTTCGGGCAACGGGCAGGCGCCCGCGCTGCGCCCGTTGCGCGTGGTGCTCGCCGGCCCGCGCGGCTTCTGCGCCGGCGTGGACCGTGCCATCCGCGTGGTCGAAGAGGCGCTGCGTCGCTTCGGGGCGCCGGTGTACGTGCGCCACGAGATCGTCCATAACCGCACCGTGGTCGAGGCGCTCGAGGCGCAGGGCGCCATCTTCGTCGAAGAGCTCGACGAGGTGCCCGAGAACGCGCACGTGGTGTTCTCCGCCCACGGCGTGCCGAAATCGGTGCCCGAGGAGGCGCAGCGCCGCAACCTCGCCTATCTCGACGCGACCTGCCCGCTGGTGAGCAAGGTGCACCGCGAGGCCGAACGGCATTTCTCCGAGGCGCGCCACATCCTGATGATCGGCCATGCCGGCCACCCTGAGGTGGTGGGCACCATGGGCCAGCTGCCGCCCGGCGCGGTCACCCTGGTGCAGAATGCCAGCGAGGCGGCCGCGGTGGCGCCGGCCGACGTGGCCAAGCTCGCCTTCATCACGCAGACGACGCTGAGCGTGGACGACACCGCCGAGATCGTGGAGATCCTGCGCCGGCGCTTCCCGGCCATCGAAGGGCCCAAGCGCGAGGACATCTGCTACGCCACCACCAACCGCCAGGCCGCGGTGAAGGCGATCGCGCAGGGCTGCGACCTGCTGATCGTGATCGGCAGCCCCAACAGCAGCAACAGCCAGCGCCTGCGCGAGGTGGCCGAACGGGCCGGCGCCGGGCGCGCCATCCTGGTGCCCAAGGTGGCCGAAATGGATTTCGCGGTGATGGAGGGCGTGGGCACGGTGGGCATCACCGCCGGCGCTTCGGCCCCCGAAAGCCTGGTGCAGGAGGTGCTGGCCGAACTGGCGCAGCGCTTTACGCTCGCCATCGAGGAGCGGCAGGTGACGACCGAGGACGTGATCTTCAAGCTGCCGTATCCGTTGGCTTAGGGAAGGCCTTCTTTTTTGCAAAAAAGAAGCAAAAAACTTTTGCAGCGCTGTCGCGCCCACGGTTTGCACCATGCGCGACTTCTGGCGGGCTTTACGGTGGTAATTTCCGCTTCTGTTTGAGAGAGACAGCAGGCGCTTCTTGGTTCAGCTGACTGGCCGGGCTCCGGGCACGGTGGCCACCAGCTTGGTGATGAACGCCGCGATACTGGCGCGCACGGCGCCCTCGTTGGCCAGGCGCAGCCGCTCCACGCCCACGAAGGCGTCGCTGAAATTGGCCGTGTAGGGCGTGCTGATCGTCTCGTCGAACACCGGCGCACCGCCGCCGGCCGGCGTTACCACGTAGTGCACGACAGACGTCACGGTCATGTCGAAACCGGCGAAAGGCTGCTTCAGCTTTTCCAGGCTGGCCGCAACCGTGTAATGCGCGTTCGCCGTCGCCAGCATGGCGTTCAGCGCCAGTGACTGCTCGAGCGCCGTCTGGAACGCCGCGTTGGATATTTTCGATTGCAGCAGCGCATTGGTCTCCTCCCCGCCACCGACAGGCGCTACCGCCACGGCTTTGAACAGCGGCGATCCCTCGCCGATGATGTGCTGCGGATCCAGCTACGCCGTCATCGCGCCAGACCGCGCGCCCGAGGCACATCCGCCCAACCCGCCCGCCGTCAGCGCCACAACCGCGAGGACTCGAAACACTTGCCTGGCCATGCCCGCCCATGCCTTCTGAAATCGTTACGGAAGGGAGATACAAGGTCATGTTCGTTGCCGCCAAGCCCAATCGTCTGCTCGCGCTCGCCATGCTGACGCTTTTGGCAGGCTGTGGCGGCCGGGTCAGCCGCCCGGTGGCCGCCACCAATGCTTACGACGACCAGCTGAGCTGCACCCATTTGCATGCCGAAAAAGACGTCAACGCCGCGCGCGCCCGGGACCTGGCCGGCGAACAACGCAACGATCTGGGCAACGATGTCGGGCTGTTGCTGATCAGCCCGCTGTTCCTGAACCTGTCCGGCTCCGAACAGAGAGAGTTGCGGGCCTTCGCGGCACGCGACCAGGTCCTGGATGGTCTGATCGCGCGTAAATGCGGCAAGCCAGACTGAGTGCAGGCAGCCTGGGCGCGACAGCACCAACAAAAGTTTTTTGGTCCTTTTTTACAAAAAAGGACCGCTTGCCTTCCTCTGCCCCACCAAGAACACCCCCAAGCCCACCACCAAACACCACAGCGTGGCCACCCACGCCGCCCGATCCACCTGGCTCATCAACCACACGCACAGCATTGTGGCCCCCACTCCCCCCCACAGTCCGCCCGGCAACAATAGCGGCGCCGGCTGCTCCGACAGGCCGCGCCGCCGCATCGCCACCAGGCTGGCGGCGGTCAGCGCATAGAGCATCAGCCGGGTCAGCGTGCTCGCGGTCAGTGCGCCGAGGAAGCTGCTGGCTACCGCCAGCGCCCAGGCCAGCGCCGTGTGCAGCAGCACGGCCGGCAGCGGCGTGCCGGAGCGTGGGTGGATGCGGGCCAGCCGTGCCGGCAAGTGGCCGCCCTGCGCCAGGGCGAACACCAGGCGGGGGCCGGTGAACAGGATGGCGAACAGCGTGCCGGCCATGATCACCACGGCGCCGGCCGCCACCACCCGCCCCGCCGCCGTTCCCAGCGCGGCCACCATGCCGTCGAAAAACGGCCGCTGCGAGGTGGCCAGCTGCGGGACCAGCCCGGCGCACACCAGCAGGATGGCCGCGTAGAGTGCCACCACGGCCAGCAGGCCCATGCCGAGGCCGAACGGCACGTCGCGCCGCGGGTCGCGCATCTCGCCGCCGTTCACCACGGTGGATTCCATGCCGGCCAGCCCGAACAGCAGCAGCACGATGCTGGGTGCCCAGTGGGCCGCCGGCGGCGCGGCGGGCAGCGCCGGCAGGTGAAGCGGCCGCAACGCGACAACCCCGACCGCCACGAAGCCGCCGAGCAGCGCCAGCTTGGCCAGGGTGAAGGCCGCATTGGCGCGGGCCGACAGGCCGACACCCGTCGCGATCACGCCGCCCAACCCCCAGGTGAGCACCGTAAGGCTGATCACCCGGCCGGCCGGCCGGTCCAGCCAGGGCAGCAGGGCGGCGGCGTAGCCCACGGCGAGGTTGCCGATGGACGCGTAGGCGAGCAGCCGGGTGACGACGGCCAGCCAGCCGGCTGCGAAGCCGGCAGCGTGGCCGAACGCGGCCTGGGCATACAGGATGCTGCCGCCGGTGCCCTGGTAGCGGCTGGCGCATTCGGCGTAGCAGGCGGCCACCAGCCCCATCAGCACCCCGCCCGCCAGGCAGGCGAGCACGCTGTAGGGCCCGACCAGCGCATACACGCGGCCCGGCAGGCCCAGTATGCCGGCGGCTATGGTGCCGTTGATGGTCAGCGCCGCCAGGTCCCAGCGGCCCAAGGCTCGGGTCAGGTTGCTCATGCTGGAGCCGGTAATTAAGCACGCCTGTGTGGCGGTTTATACGGACGTCTCCGACGAGGCTCTCACCCAGTTCCTGACCGAGTACGACCTCGGCGGGCTGGTGGCGTTCCGCGGCATTGCCGAGGGGGTGGAGAACAGCAATTTTTCGCTGCGCACCACGCAGGGCGATTTCATCTTGACGCTGTACGAGCGGCGGGTGGACCCGGCGGACCTGCCCTGGTTCTTGGGCCTGATGCAGCATCTGGCCGCCCATGCCATTACCTGCCCGCTGCCGGTGGCCGGGCGCGACGGGCAGGCGCTGCGCATGCTGTGCGGCCGTCATGCGGCGATCACCACCTTCCTGCCCGGTGTGTGGCCGCGGCGCGTGCAGCAGGCGCATTGTGCGCAGCTCGGCGCCGCATTGGCGCGGCTGCATCTGGCCGGCGCGGGCTATGCGCCGCGGCGGGCCAACGCGCTGGGCCCGGCGGCCTGGCCGCCGCTGCTGGAACGCTGCCGCGACGGTGCCGATGCAGTGGCCCCGGGTCTCGGCGCCGAGCTGGACGCGGCCACCGCGCGCATCCTGGCCGCCTGGCCGCGCGGCCTGCCTCCCGGCCACATCCACGCGGATTTGTTCCCCGACAACGTGTTCTTCCTGGGCGGCGACCTCTCCGGCCTGATCGACTTCTATTTCGCCTGCACCGACCTGTTGGCCTACGACATCGCGGTGTGCCTGAACGCCTGGTGCTTCGAGGCGGATTACAGCTTCAACGTGACGCGCGGGCGGGCCCTGCTGCGCGGCTACGCGGCGGTGCGGCCGCTGGAGCCGGCCGAGCAGGAAGCTCTGCCCGTGCTGGCGCAGGGCGCGGCGTTGCGCTTTCTACTGACGCGGCTGTTCGACTGGGTGAACACCCCGCCGGGCGCGCTGGTGGTGCGCAAGAGCCCGCTGGAGTATCTGCGCCGGCTGCGCTTCCACCTCGCCGCCAAGGACGCCCATGACTACGGAATTTGAACAGCCCGAGCCCGGCACCACCGAGGCGGTGCAGATCTGGACCGATGGCGGCTGCAAGCCCAACCCAGGCCCGGGCGGCTGGGGCGCCATCCTGCTGTTTCGCGGCCGCGAACGCGTGCTGTCGGGCGCCGAGCCCGCCACCACCAACAATCGCATGGAACTGACGGCCGCCGCCCACGCGCTGGAGGCGCTGACTCGCCCGTGCACCGTGATCCTGCGCACCGACAGCGAATACGTGCGCAACGGCATCACCCGCTGGCACACCGGCTGGGTGCGCAAGAACTGGCGCACGGCCTCGGGCGACCCGGTAGCCAACATGGATCTGTGGCGCCGCCTGCTGGATGCCGCCAAGCCGCATCAGGTCGAATGGCTGTGGGTACGCGGCCACGCCGGCGAGCCGATGAACGAGCGCGTGGACGTGCTGGCGACGCAGGCGCGCGAGGGGCTGCGCGGGTGATTTTGTAGGGTGGGGCGGTCCAATCCCCCCCCCCCGCCTCAGGCCGACAGCAACTCCCTGATCCGCCGTGCCAGGCCGCTGATGGAGAACGGTTTGGTTGCCACCTGCATGCCGGGTTCGAGGTGGCCGTGGTTGAGCACGGCGTTTTCGGCGTAGCCGGTGATGAACAGCACTTTGAGGCCCGGGCGCAGCTGGCGGCCAGCCTCTGCGACATGCCGGCCGCTCATGCCGCCGGGCAGGCCCACATCGGTGATCAGCAGGTCGATCCGTGCCGGCGATTGCAGGATTTTCACCGCCGCCGCGCCGTCCGAGGCCTCCAGGGCGAGATAGCCTGAGTCTTCGAGGATCTCGGCCACCAGCATGCGGATGGTGGGTTCGTCATCGACCACCAGCACGGCTTCGCCCTCGTGCGCCCGCGCGCCCGCGGCCTCCTCGGCGGGTTCGTGGCGCTCGTGTTCCTGGCCCATGTGGCGCGGCAGGTAGATGCACATCGTGGTGCCGTGGCCCAGCTCGGAATAGATCCGCACCTGCCCGCCCGACTGGCGCGCGAAGCCGTAGGTCATCGACAGGCCCAGCCCGGTGCCCTGGCCGAGCGGCTTGGTGGTGAAGAACGGGTCGAAGGCGCGTTCGATCACGCTCTGCGGCATGCCGGTGCCGGTGTCGCTGACGCACAGCGTCACGTATTGCCCGGCCGGCAGGTCGCGCTCGCGCCCGCTGCGCTCGTCGAGCCATTTATTCGCCGTCTCCACCGTCAGCCGGCCACCCGCCGGCATGGCGTCGCGCGCGTTGTTGACGAGGTTCAGCAGCGCGTTCTCGAGCTGGTTCTGGTCGACGAACGTGCTCCACAAGCCGCCCGACGCGATGAATTCGAGCGCGATCTCGGGCCCGATGGTCCGGCGCACCAGCTCCTCCATGCCGGCCACCAGCCGGTTCAGGTCGGTGGGCTTGGGCTCCAGCGTCTGCTGGCGGGAGAAGGCGAGCAGGCGGTGAGTGAGGGCGGCGGCGCGCTTGCAGGCGCCGCTGGCGGCCGCCAGATAGCGGTCGATATCGGCATAGCGGCCCTGGGCGGCGCGCGATTGCAGCAATTCCAGGCTGCCCGAGATGCCTGTCAGCAGGTTGTTGAAATCGTGCGCCAGGCCGCCGGTGAGCTGGCCCACCGCCTCCATCTTCTGCGACTGGCGCAGCTGCTCGTCGAGCAGGCGGCGATCGGTGACGTCGGCCACCACGCCGGCGATGCGCACCGCGCGGCCGCCCTCGACATAGGTGTGGCCCTCGACGTGGATCCAGCGCTCGAGGCCGTCGCTGGCCCGGCGAATGCGCTTCTCGAAATCGATCTTGCCGCTTTTCCTGGCTGCTTCGTACGCCGCGCGGACGGCGTCCTGGTCGTCGGCCACGAAATGGTCGAACGCGATCTGCAGCGTCCACGCCGGCGCGCCGTCCGGGTAGCCGAGGATCTCGTCATGCCGCGGCGAGCGCTCAATCTGCCCCGTCGCCAGGTCCAGGTGCCAGCTGCCCATCCCAGCCGCCGAGAGTGCGAGCTGCAGCGTGTCCTCGGCGCGCCGCCGCTCCTCGATTTCGGAGGCGAGCCGGGCGTTGGCCGCCGCCATCTCGTCGCTGCGCCGGCGCGGCCCGGTCAGGTCGGTCACCACGCCGCAGACCAGCCGCGGCTCCTCGTGCTCGACCGGCAACTCGGTGAGCGAGACATGGACCGGCACCGCGGCGCCGGAGGCAGCGGCCAGGAACAGGTCGCCGCCGCCCAGCCCGCCTGCGGTAGGCAGGCGGTCGAGCATGGCCACGAAGGCGGCGGCGTTGGCCGCATCGAACATGCGCGTGGCCGGGCTGGCCGCCAGGGTGTCGGGGGCCAGCCCCAGCATGTCCGAAAGCCGGTCGTTGGCGTAAACGATGAGGCCCTCCGCGCTCAGCGTGAACGCGCCCTCCTGCATCTTCTCGACCAGCGCCCGGTACGGCCGGTCGGCGTTGGTGAGCGTATACACCTGCTGGCCCTGCGGCCCGCCGACCACGACGGCGTCCACCTCGCCGAAGCGTATGGCGTCCAGCGTCTCCTCGGCCTCCAGCAGCCGGGCGCGCAGCTCCGCCTCCGCGAGGCCGGCCACCTCCTCGCGCCGTGCCTTGGCCGATCGGTTCATGCCGTGGGGGTGGGCTGCCAGACGTCGAGTCCGGCCAGCACCCTTTCCTCGTCGGACAGGTCGCCGATGATCCGGCGCAGCGGCTCGGGCAGCATCTTCACCAGCGTCGGCGTGGCGATGATCTGCAGCGACTTGGTGGCCTCAGGGTTCTTGTAGACGTCGATGACCTCGAGCGTGTAGCGGCCGTGCAGCTTCTCCTCGCAGATGCGGTGCATGTTCTCGATGGCACGCGAGGAGCGGGGCGTGGTGCCGGTCACGAACAGCCGCAGCCGGTATGGCTTGTCGTCGTCGGCCGGCGCGCCAGCGGCTTCGTTCACGGGGTGCCCTTCTTTTCCGGTCTCAGGTCCAGCCCGACGAGAACACGTTCCTCGTCGGAGAGGTTGCCTATGATGCGCTTGAGCGGCTGCGGCAGGTGGCGCACCAGTGTCGGCAGGGCCACGATCTGGTCGCCGGCGGCCAGTTGCGGCGTCACCAGCAGATCGATCACCTCGATGGTGTAGCGGCCGGCCAGGTGCTCCTCGCAGATGCGCCGCAGGTTGGCGATCGCGGCCTGGGATTTGCGCGTCTGCCCGGCCACGTACAGGCGCAGGCGGTGATCGCCCGGCGGCAGATCCTCGGCGGCAGCGTCGGCCGCGGCCGGCCGGTCCGTCTCGCCGCTCACGGCACGGCTCCGCGGCGGGATGCCATGTCCACCCTGTCCTGGCCGATGGCGGTCTCGCGCGCCTCCTCCTGCGCGGCGAGCGTGGCGATCTCGGCCTCCTCGACCTCGATGGCGGCGCGCATGGCCTCGACCTCGCGTTCCACCGCGGCGCGCTTGCGCGCGATCTCGCGGCGCAGGCGTTCGGTCTGCTGCCGGCGCGAAAGGGTGGCATCGCGCTCGCGCGCTTCCTGCGCCAGCCGTGCCGTGCCGGTGAGCACGCCGGATGGCCCGACATAGGCATCCACCAGCACGATCCCCTGGTCGGTCAGCCGGTACTCGCGCAGCTGCTTGGAATGGCTCATGCCGCGCGATTTCAGCAGATGGAGCACGCGGTCGAGCTCACCATTGGCCTCCGTGTTGCGCAGCGAGATCCAGGTGTCCATCAGCGACGAGATGCCGCGCTCGCTTTCGTCCATCACGTCGCCGAAGCCGGTCAGGCTGGTGAACAGCGCGGTGATCCCCTGCGACTTGCACAGGTCGGCGAGCCTGACGAGCGTGGCGTGGATCTCCATCGACGGTCCGCGGAATGCCGAGATCGGGTCCACCACGAGGAAGGCCGGCCGGAACTCCTCGGTCAGGCGATAGATCCGCGCCAAGTGCATCTCGAAGCCGTACACGCTCGGGCGGGTGGCCTCGAAGCGCAGCAGGCCGGATTGCCGGTGGCGCCGCAGATCGATGCCGACCGAGCGCATGTTGCGCTCCACCTGGTCGGGCGACTCCTCGAACGCGCAGTACAGGCACCGCTCGCCGCGGTCGCAGGCGGCGGCCACGAAGGCGGTGGCGAAGGTCGATTTGCCGGTGCCCGCCTGGCCCGAGATGAGCACGCTGGAGCCGCGGAAATAGCCGCCGATGCCGAGCATGGCGTCCAGCCCCGGCACGCCGGTCGAGACCGGTTCGTCTGAGATGCTGTGCGCCAGGCCGGCCGAGGTGATCGGCATGGCGTGGATGCCCTGGGCATCGATCAGGAACGGATACTCGTTGGTGCCGTGCACCGAGCCGCGGTATTTCACCACCCGCAACCGGCGGGTGGTCACCTGGTCGATCACCCGGTTATCGAGCAGGATGACGCAGTCCGAGACGTATTCCTCGATGCCGTAGCGGGTCAGCTGGCCGTCGCCGCGCTCGCCGGTGATGATGGCCGTCACACCCCGGTCCTTCAGCCAGGCGAACAGCCGGCGCAGTTCGGCGCGCAGCACCGCGGTGTCGGCCAGGCCCGAAAACAGCGCCTCGATGGTATCCAGCACCACGCGCTTGGCGCCCACCGTGTCGATCGCGTGGCCCAGGCGGACGAACAAGCCTTCGAGGTCGTACTCGCCGCTCTCCTCGATCTCGGCGCGCTCCACGCGCACGTAGTCGATGACGATGCGCCGCTCGGCGACCAGGCCGGCCAGGTCGTAGCCGAGCGAGGCGACGTTGGCGACCAGGTCCTCGGCGCGCTCCTCGAAGCTCATGAACACGCCGGGCTCGTTATAGATCGTGGCGCCGTTCACAAGAAAGGTGAGCGCGAACAGCGTCTTGCCGCAGCCCGCGGCACCGCACAGCAGGGTCGGCCGGCCGGTGGGCAGCCCCCCGGAGGTCAGGTCGTCCAGGCCGGTGATGCCGGTCGGCGATTTCGGCAGCGGGGGGAACGGCGTGGTGGCGGTCGGGGCTTGGGTCATGGCGGTGTTCCTGCTGGCGTGCGGGCGCGGCGGTCCGGTCCAGGAGACTGGGCGGAACGCCGCGGCGCGGCGCGCTCCGGTGCAAGGGGGAGATGGTCGGGGGAGAGGCCCTTCGGTCGCCGCAAGGCAGGATGCGGCTGGCCGGATGGGTGCGGCGATCGTGCAGTCGGTCCTTTTCGTGCCGGCCCGGGGCAGCGCGTGGGCGCAGCCTCACGTCATCGGCAATCTAACTATCCCGGTCAACGCTGAACGGCCAGGCGCCGCCCCGTCGCTGGCGTGCCGGCCCGGCCATCGGCAGCGTCGGCATTCGCGTGGGGTAAACGATGCAAACGGGCATCGGTTCGCTGTCCTCGGCCGGGCATGGCGGCCGGCGCGGCCGCCGCGTGGGATCAGCTCCGGCGGCGGGTGGTGCGCGGCGCGGCGCGGTTCATCGCGGTGATGGCGCCGCCGGCACAGATCAGCCCCAGCGCCACCGGCAGCAGCCACACCGGCCGGATCAGCACGGGGTAGGCGACCGAGGACCAGATCGTGTGGCCGAACAGGCCGGTGACCCGGTGCTGCAGGTGGGCGGGATCAACCGCGTGCATCTGGTGGATGGTCTGGAACAGCGAGATGTCGGCCGGCAACAAGGAGGCGAGCGCAACGGCGGTGACCAGCCAGATGGCCGCGAGCACGGCGAACACGCGAGGCACCAGAGCCAATTCGGGGCCGGCGGGGGGACGCGCCAGGGTCGGCCTTTTCACGGTGTGGGCCCCTTCAGGGCTGGGATGGAACGCACGCGATATGCTCCGGATTGCGGCGGCAGCAAGGGCCATCATGGCCCAGGATGGCGATCCTGTCAGCCCGCCGAAACCGGGCTGCCGGGGGCTCCCCGCGCCAGTTTCAGGCAGGCGCGCACGCTGCCGACCGCCAGGCCGTTCCAGTTCGTCAGCACGGGGGCGGCCAGGCCGTCCAGCAGCGCGCTGGGCCCCAGGTAATAGCGCAGCAGGGCGGCGGTGGCGGCCTCGGCGGCGCGGGTGGCGCCGTCATCGCATTTCAGCGCGAAGCCCAGGCCCAGCTCCGGCAGCGCACCGCAATAGACGCCTTCGGCACCTACCTTGACGAAGGCCTTCCCGCCCAGCGCCGCGGCGATCTGCGTATCGAACCGCCCGGCGCCGGCCACCAGCGTGGGGTGGCGGGCCACCGCCTGGCGCAGGCGCGCGGCGGCCGCGCCGAACCCCGCCGGCAGGGCAGTGCCGCTGCCGAACCGCGCGAAGCCGGCCGCCAGCGCCGCCAGCTTCATCTCGTAGGCGGGAATGGAGCAGCCGTCGGTAGCCGGCGATTGCCGCTGCAACGGCACGCCGGTGATGGCGGCCACCGCTGCAGTGACGGCCCGCATCACCGGGTGATCGGGTGCGACGTAGCCCGCGCTATCCTGCCCGCCGGCCACGGCCGTGCAGATGAAGCCCGCGTGCTTGCCCGAGCAGTTGTTGTGGATGGCGCCGGCCACCTGGCCCGAAGCGGCCAGCGCGCGCGCGGCGCTGGCGCTGGCCGGCCATTGCGCGCCGCATTCCAGGCAGCCGGCATCGCGCCCGCAGGCGGCCAGCATGGCGCTGGCGGTCGCCACGTGCTCGGGCGCGCCGGCATGGCTGGAACAGGCCAGCGCCAGCGCCGCCTCGTCCAGCCCGAACCGGTCGGCGGCGCCCGACACCAGCAGCGGGATCGCCTGCAACGCCTTGATCGCCGAGCGCGGGAAGATGGCGCGCTGCGGGTCGCCGCCGGAGAGCACGATGCCGCCCGCCGCATCGGCCACCACGAAAGCGCCGGTGTGGCGCGATTCGACGCGGTCGCCGCGCAGGATCTCGGCAATCAGGACAGAGCTCATGGGCCACCATCGGGAGCAAGGCGGCCGCACGTCAAGCTTCCCCGCCGCCGCGCGAACGCCTACATCGGCGGCATGGCAGACATCGCAGATTTCGACCGGCTGGACATTCGCGTGGGCACCATCACCGATGCGCGGCCCTTCCCGGAAGCGCGCAAGCCGGCGTTCCGGCTATGGATCGATTTCGGGCCGGAGCTGGGGATCCGGCAGTCCAGCGCGCAGATCACCGTGCATTACCGCACCGACCAGCTGATCGGGCGCCAGGTGATCGCGGTGGTGAACCTGCCGCCGCGGCAGATCGGGCCGGCGGTGAGCGAGGTGCTGACGCTGGGCCTGCCCGACGAGAACGGTGAGGTCGTGCTGATCAAGCCGGACTTCAAACTCGCCGACGGCGGCCGCCTGTTCTAACGCCCCCTGCCGCTGCCGCAGGGCCGCCTGCGCCCTCCGAAAGCCCCGCATTGTCCGTAACCTACGCCACCGTCACCTGGGACCAGCTGCACCGCGACGCCCGTGCGCTGGCCGCCGCCCTGATGCCGCGCGCGCCGTTCCGCGGCATCGTGGCCATCGCCCGCGGCGGACTGATCCCCGCGGCGATCGTGGCGCGCGAGCTGGAATGCCGGCTGATCGAAACCGTCTCGGTGGCCAGCTACGCCGGCGAGGCGGGCACCCAGGGGGCGCCGGAGCTGCTCAAGCCACCGGCGGCCGCCGGCGACGGCAGCGGCTTCCTGGTGATCGACGACCTAGTCGATAGCGGCGTAACCGCGCGGCTGGTGCGCGGCCTGCTGCCGCACGCGCATTTCGCCTGCCTGTACGCCAAGCCGGCGGGCCGCCCGGCGATCGACAGCTTTGTGGCCGAGGTGGCGCAGGAGACGTGGATCCTGTTCCCGTGGGACACCGCCGCGCTGTTCGTGCCGCCGCTGGCGCGGCAGGGCTAGCGCGCATGTGGAAACCCGGCGGCGCCATCCCGGGATGGCTGCCCATCCTGCTCGGCTTCCTGCAGGCCGTGGGCCCGCTCTCCACCGACATGTACCTGCCGGCCTTCCCCGCCATCGAGGCGAGCCTGCACGCCGTATCGGGCAGCGCGCAGGAGACGCTGGGCACCTGGATCCTGGGCCTCTCGCTGGGCCAGCTGGTGCAGGGCGCACTGGCCGACCGGTTCGGCCGGCGCACGCCGCTGCTGGCGGGCACGCTCGTCTATACGCTTGGCTCGGTCGGCTGCGCGCTGGCGCCCGGCATCGCCGTGCTCTCCGCCTGGCGGTTCGTGGCCGCCTTCGGCGCCTCGGCCAGCATGGTGATCCCGCGCGCCATCGTGCGCGACGTGAGCGAGGGGCACGACGCGGCGCGCCTGCTGTCGCGCCTGATCCTGGTGCTGGGTGCCGCCCCCATCCTGGCGCCCAGCCTGGGCGGGCTGGTGCTGCAATGGGCCGATTGGCGCAGCATCTTCTGGATCAACGCGGGCTACGGCCTGCTGGCGCTGCTCGCCGCCGCCCTGCGGCTGCCCAACACCCAGGCGCGCGGCAACCGCGTGGCCATCCGGCCGGCGCAGATGCTGGCGCGCTACGGCCACATCCTCGCCGAGCGCGGCTTCACCACGCACGCGCTGATGATCGCCTTTTACGCGTTTGCGCTGTTCGCCTATCTCGGCGGCACGCCCACCGTGTTCATCGAGCATTACGGCCTGCGGCCGGGCCAATTCGCCGTCGTGTTCGGCTGCGTGGCCGGCAGCTACATCGCCGCCTCCCAACTCAACATGCGCGTGCTGGCCCGCTTCGATCTGGACGGCACGCTGCGCCGGGCCAGCACGCTGCACCTGGCGCTGAGCAGCTGCGTGCTGCTGCTGGCCGTGCTGAACGCGCCGGCGCTGGCGCTGGCCGCCTGCCTGGCGCTGACGCAGGCGATGACCGGCTTCCTGTTCCCCACTGCCACGGTGGGCGCACTGCGCCGCCACGGCGCGCATGCCGGCAGCGCCTCGGCGTTGCTGGGCACCATGCAGTTTTTTATCGGCGCCAGCAGCGGGTTTCTGGTGGGGTGGCTGACTGACGGCACGGCGGTGCCGATGGCGGGGCTGATGCTGCTGGGCTCGGTGCTGGGCAAGGTGGCTGATCTTTGCAGGCCGCAGGCGGAGTGTGTGGTGGTGGGGAAGAGGCAGAAGGGTCTTCTTTTCTGAAGAAAAGAATCAAAAGACTTTTATTCGGCTGTCGCGGGATTGTCGGCATAGGCTTCGGCTGCTTGGAGAGTTTGTTGGGCTAAGTGCGCTTGGAGGCGAGGCAGTTTGCCTGTCGGACACGCTGGGCCGATCTCTGAAAGGCCCTTCAAGCGATGCGCTCTCGCGAAGCTTGGCTTCGCCGATCATGTCGGCTGCTGCTTGTGTGATGGAGGCAAGGTACTGGTGCGAAACTGATCATCCGCTTCAGCACAAGGAAAGATTGCGCTTTGACGCAGCCAGGGTAAGTGCTTGTCGCCAAGCACCGCTCAGTAAGTGCTGAGACTCTACCGAAGCTCTGCGTTTTGGATCGATGCGCCTCGCAACGTCCCCAGCGCACAGCCGGACCGCACTCCTGCAGCTCGTAAGCGTGCCAAAGCGTCTGTCCAACTGCCGTGGTGCTGATCGCTATGGCGCGACAGCGTATGCAAAAGCTTTTTGGTTCTTTTTCTCGAAAAAGAACAGCTTTTCTTTCGCACTGTTCCCGCAACCTAAGCCTCAGCCAATTTCTCCCGGCTAGCCCGCACCTTCACCACGCGGCGCCCGTCCATTTCCAGCACCTCGAACAACCAACCGCCGAACACGATGCGGTCGCCGGCTTGCGGCACGCGGCGCAGCAGGGCCAGCACCAGGCCGGCCAGCGTGTGGTAGCTGCCTTCGGCCGGCAGGTCGGGCAGCAGCAGGCGGGCCTTGAGTTCGTCCACCGGCGTCATGCCGTCCATCATCATTTCGCCGCCGATCTGCTGGGCGGCCTGGCTGGGGGTGCCGTAGCCGGGTTCGGCCAGGTCGCCGATGATGGCTTCCAGCACGTCGGCCGCCGTCACCACGCCTTCGAAGCTGCCGTATTCGTCCATCACCAGCGCCAGGCCCAGCGCGTCGCTTTTCAGGCGTTCGAGTGCATCCAGTGCGCTGATGGTGTCGGGCACCACCATCGGCTGGCGCAGGGCGGCGGCGATCGAGAGGTCTTTGCCGTCCAGGATACGGTCCAGGATGTCTTTGGCCTGCACCACGCCCACCACGTTGTCGATGCGGCCGTCGCACACCACGAAGCGGCTGTGCGGGGCGGTTTTCAGCGTGTCGGCGATTTCGCGCGGCGGGTCGGTGCGGTCGATCCACACCAGCTCGGTGCGCGGTGTCATGATGGCGCGCACAGGCTTGTCGGCCAGGCGCAGCACGCGCTCGATCATGTCGCGTTCGCCTGTTTCCAGCACGCCGGCCTGGGTGCCTTCGGCCAGCAGCGCGCGCAGCTCGTCTTCGGTCTCGTCCTCGCGCGCCGCCTCGCCGCTGCTGACCAGGCGCAGCACGAGGTCGGACGAGCGGCCGAGCAGCCAGACCAGCGGGCCGCTGATGCGTGCCAGCAGGGCCACCGAGGGCGCCAGCCGGGCTGCGATGCGTTCGGGCGAGCGCAGCGCCAGGCGTTTCGGCACCAGCTCGCCCAGCACCAGGGTGATGAAGGTGATGCCCAGCACGGTCAGCGCCAGTGCCACTCCGGTGGCGGCTTGGGCCAGGAAGGGGATGCGCGCGATGCTGGGGGCCAGCGTGCTGGCCAGCCGGGCACCGCCGAAGGTGCCTGACAGGATGCCCACCAGGGTCACGCCCACCTGTACGGTGGGCAGGAAGCGCTGGGGATCGTCGGCCAGCTCGCGCGCCACGCGGGCGCCGTGCACGCGCTTGCCTTCCAGCACGCTCAGCCGGGCGCGGCGGGCCGAGACGAGCGCCATCTCGCCCATGGCGAAGATGCCGTTGAGCAGTGCCAGCAGAACGATGACGGCCAGGAGGAGGAGCGTGGTCATGCCGCAACGGAGGTAGCAGGAAGCGGCACAGGATAGGAAACGAAGCGAGCCCTCAGGGGCTTCTGGCGTGCCGCGCCCCCTTACGATTTCCGCGCGTGCCGCGCCCCATTACGATTTCCGCGCGTGCCGCGCGAGGGTGGCCAGGATGCGCGTGCCGGCGCGCCAGCTGCCGCGCCAGCTGCCGGCCACCTTCGATTGCCCGGCCACGCGGACGAAATACGGCAGCTTCACCTCGCGCACCCGCAGCCCGGCGCGCGGCGCCTTCATCTGCATCTCCAGGTTCCAGCCATAGGTCATCTCGGTCATGCCGAGGGCGAGCAGGTCGGCGGTGCGCAGGGCGCGGAAGGCGGCCATGTCGGTGTAGCGCTGGCCGCAGAGCAGCCCCAGCGCGCCGCCGATCAGCCAGCCGGCGGCGAGCTGGTGGGCGCCCATGCTGCCGGGCTGGCGCTGCCCGCCGGCGCGGGTGGCGATGGTGAAGCCGGCGCTGCCATCCAGCAACGGGGCAAGCAATTGGCCGGCCTCCTCGACGGCGTCCGCACCGTCGCCGTCCAGGAACAGCACGAACTCGGCGCCCAGCGCATAGGCGCGTTCGGCGCCGGAGAGGCAGGCGCGGCCGTAGCCGCGGCGCGGTTCGGCCAGCACCTCGGCCCCGTGCGCGCGCGCTTCGGCCACCGTGCCGTCGGTGCTGCCGCCATCGACGACGATGGCGTGGTCGATGCCCGCCGGCAGGCGCGCCAGCGTGGGGCCGATGGCGCCCTGCTCGTTGAGCACCGGGATCACGGCGACGATTCGCGGCGCCTCAGGCGGCATGCGGCACCCCACGGAGCGGCCCGCGCCGCCAATCGGCCGCGGCCAGGATCAGCGTCGGCACGAACACCAAAGACGGAAACAGCAGCGTGGCATGATACGGATCAGCATACAGCAGCAGCGAAACGCAGGAGAGGCAGATCGTGCTGCGCCAGGGTGCCACGGCGGCGAACAGGCCGATCCACGGGTAATACCACGGGTAGTGCGGCCCCATCGCCAGCATGGTGAGGGTGGCCAGCAGGCCGGCATTGCCGGCCACGCGCACGATTTCGGCCGGCCCGGTTGCCACGCGCTGGCGCAGGGCCATCCACAGCGCCAGGCCAGCGAGTGCGGCGGCGCAGGCCGCCACGTAAAGCGTGCCGGCGGCGTGCGGCAGGGGCACCAGGCGGCCAAGCACCGCCAGCGGCCAGAAGCCGCTGCCCTGCGCCATGCCTTCCTCCCGCGTATAGGCCGGCAGGAAGCCCAGCAGCTGCCAGCCAGCGCGCCAGTAGAGCCCGTACAGCGCCGCCATCGTGAGGGCGCAGGCCGCCGGCAGCCGCCAGCCCCAGCGCCGCCAGAGCGCGGGCGCCACCACCACGGGCAGGAATTTCACCAGCACGGCGCCGCCCAGCAGCGCGCCGGTGAGCCCCTGGCGGCCCGCCGCGCGCGCCAGCAGGGCCAGGCCCAGCAGCCCGACCGCGGCAGCGTCCACATGGCCGTCGGCGGCGAAACTCCATATCGCCAGCGGGTTCCAGGCATAGATCAGCAGCCGTGCGCTGGGCAGGCCGGCCAGCACCAGCACCCGCCACAACGCGGCAATCCCCGCCGCTTCGGCCAGCAGCAGCGCGAGCTTGGTGGCCGCCACGGAGCCGCCGGTGGCACTGGCGGCCCAGAACAGCAGCTGGGCCGCCGGCGGGTAGATGGTGTGGGCGTAATCCAGCCGGTTGATGTTGGGGTAGATCGCGGTATCGCGCAGCCGGGCCAGCGCCGGGTCGTTGGCCACGTATTCGTACGGGTTCAGCCCCGCCGCCTGCACCCGCCCGTCCCACACGTAGCGATAGACGTCGCTGGACATGAACGGCGCGCTGGGCACCAGGGCCAGCCGCACGGCCAGCGCCAGGCCGGCGATCCCCCAGGTGAGGTGCCGCGGCAGCGCCACGCGCAGCACGAAAGCGACCGCGGTGAGATAAGCGCAGATGGCGGCCCCCAGCAGGCCGAGCACCAGGTTCTTGCGCAGCAGCGTGCCGGCCCAGATGGAGCCCGGCTGGTGCAGCAGCGGGGCGGCGAGCACGAGGGCGGCCAGCACCAGGCCCAGCGCGGCCAGGCAGGCGGCCGGCCGCTGGCGCACCGTATGGGCCAGCGCGGCGGCCGGCGAAGCCGCCCGGCCTACAGGCTCCAGCGCAGCCCGCAATTGGCGCAGGGCGCCGGCGGCGTGGCACCCAGCAGGCGCTCGCGGAAATCCTGGTACAGCCCGCCATTCCACATGTCGGCGAGCGACTGCGTTTTGGCGTCGCCCAGCGTGTAGGTTTCGTAGCCGCGGGCGGAGAACGGCGCGATGCAGCAGGGCAGCGCGCGGCCATGGGCGGTGAAATACATCAGGCTCCACGGCCGGCGACAGGTGGCCCAGGGCTGCTCGCCCTGCTTCTGCAGGCTCAGCCCCGGCTCGGTGGCGCCAGAGGCGTCCAGCATGACGCCCATCTCGCGGCCCAGGGCAACGGCGGCTTCGATGGCGGCCATCTCCTCGGCCTGGGTCTGCTCGAACAGGCTGTTATCGGCGCGCGCCATGCCGAACCCGGCCTCGTCGAACACCAGGCGCTGCAGGTGCACTTCGGCCACACCCATACTGGCGGCCAGGCGCACGAAATCGGGCAGCTGCTGCACCGTCTCCTTCAGCCCGGTCAGCCACAGCGAGACGACCGGCTTGGTGGCACCCACGCGCTGCTGGTAGTCGCGCATCAGGCGCACGTCGCGCACGATGCGGTCGAAGAACGGCTTGCCGCGCACTTCGGCATAGGTGGCGGCGTCGGCGGCATCCAACGACACGCGCAGCTCGTCGAGCCCGGCATCGATCAGCTCGCGGAAGCGCTTCTCGCGCAGCAGCGTGCCGTTGGTGTTGAACAGCACGTGCACGTCGCGCGCTTTCAGGTAGCGGATCATGTCCGGCAGCGCGCGCACCAGCATCGGCTCGCCCACGCCGTGCAGCACCGCGCGCTTCAGGCCGGGCAGCTGGTCCACGATGCTGGTGAACAGGTCCCAATCCATGTCTGCCGGCGGCTCCAGCGCCTCGAAGGTGCGCGGGCAGGTTTCGCAGAGCAGGTTACATCGGTTGGTGACTTCCAGGTACACGCAGAGCGGCGGTGCGGCCGCCTGCCGGCCGCGCTGCGGCGCCACCTGTTCGAAATAGCGCCGCGGATCGGCGGTGCCGGCTTCGGTGCGCAGCCCGGGCAGCGTCTCGTCGAGCATCTCGGTCACGGCAGGGCCTCCGGTATGGCGCTCAAAATGTGCGGCGTGCGGCGTAGCTGATCGGCCACGCCGATGCGGCCGAGGCAGGATGTGGTGGCTGGGGCTGCATATGCACCCGCCCCCCGGCCACCGGTCTCGGCCAACAGGCGGTGCAGGGCGGCTTCGTCATCCACGTCGTACCAGGGCGGCAGCTCGGCAATGGCCAGCCCGGCATCCCGCGCCCGCTGCCGCGTCTGCTCCGCGACCGCGCCGGTGCTCCAGGCGATGTCCGTGAACAGGGGTGCGTGGGCGGCGCGCAGGCCGAGCAGGTAGTAGCCGCCATCATCGGCCGCGCCCAGCACCGCGCCGGCCTGTGGTTGGGCGAGCAGCGTGGCGGCCTGCACCAGCGTGGCGGTGGGCAGAGTGGGGCTGTCGGCATTGAGCACGCACACGCTGTCGAAACCCTCGTCGAGCAGAGCGCGCACCGTAGCCAGCAGGCAGCGGCCGAAGCCCTCCACCCCGTCCGGCATGGCGCCGCTGCCATCGGCGAGCAGCAGCCGCGTGCCCGGCGCCAGCACGCCCTCAAACAACGCCTCCTCACCGGCCGGGGCGTAGGCCACCACCGGGGTGATCGGCGCGTGGCGCGAAGCGGCGAACAGATTGGCGGTGATGTCGGCGAGGAAGGCGCGGCTGAGCGCGCAGGCCTGTTCGTGGCTGAGCGGCGGACACAGGCGCGTCTTGCACCGGCCCGGCCGCGGCGCCTTGGCCATCACGGCGATCGCGCATCCTCGGCCGGTCACGCTTGCTGGGCTCCTGTTGGCGGCTGGGAGGTAGGTAAGGCCTTCTTTTCTGAAGAAAAGAAGCAAAAGACTTTGACTCCGCTGTCGCGGCGCTCGCCGGCGACCACGCGCCGCAATGGCAGCGAACAAGACAAAAGTTTTTTGGTCCTTTTTTTCAAAAAAGGACTGCTGGCCTTGCTTCCCTCACTCAATGCGCCGGCCCCGCCAACCCGATACGCACGGTCTCGCTCGCCGGCACCGGCGCAGCCTGCCCCGGCTGAAACGTCGGCAGCGCGTCCAGCTGCGCGGGTTTCAGGTCGATCACTTCCAGCACGTCGCCCACCAGCGCCATCGCGTCGGCCGGCACCGCGATCGGCCGGCCGCCGATGCCCGCCAGGCCGCCGTACTGCACCACGATCTCCAGCGTGCCGTCGGCGATGCGAACCACTTGCCGCACATGGCCTAGCACATCCTGGCTGGCCACCGGGCGCAGCACGGCGCGGTGCAGCAGATCGCCCACGCGCACCGGTTGCGGAAAGCGCTGGGCGCCCGCGGCAGCGGTGAGCAGGCAGGCCAGCAGAAGCGGTGCGGTGCGCATGGTTCCTCCTCCCAAGATCGGGGCCCCGCTGCCTGTTCGGCCGACCGGGCCCGGTTGTTTCATCCCGTCCGCTGCTGGCGCGCAGGAATCCAGGAAACGGTCGGTGAAGGTGACGGGCTGCCGTTTTTTGCATGAAAACGCCGAGCCGCCTGTTACCCTGTGTTCACGCGCAACGAACACGCAAGCATGAGCACTGCCCGCAAGCTTCATCCCTGGCCTGTCCGCGTGATGCACTGGGTCAACGCTGCGGTGATGGTCGTGATGATCACTTCGGGTTGGGGCATCTACAACGACGACGTGATCCTGCGCGGCTTCGCCTTCCCCAGCTATGTGCGGCTGGGCGATTGGGCGGCGACGAGCCTGCTGTGGCATTTCGCCGGCATGTGGCTGCTCGCGGCCAACGGGCTCGCCTATCTGATCTACGGCGTGGCGACCGGCCGGCTGCGCGAACGCCTGCTGCCGATCCGTGCGCGAGATGTGGTGCAGACGGTGCGCGACACGCTGCATCTGCACGTGGCCCATGACGACCTGACGACCTACAACGCGGTGCAGAAGATCCTCTACATCGTGGTGATCGTCGCCGGCATCTCGCAGGTGGTTACCGGCATGGCGATCTGGAAGCCGGTGCAGTTTTCCTGGCTGGTGTCGCTGATGGGCGGGTTCCAGGCGGCGCGGATCATTCATTTTGCCGGCATGGCCGTCATCGTCGGCTTCCTGGCGGTGCACGTGGCGCTCTCGCTGCTGGTGCCCAGCACGCTGTGGGCCATGCTGACCGGCGGCCCGCGGCTGCGGCAGGATGCCGCGCCATGAGATCGCCGTTCCGCCCCGCCGAGCTGCCCGACCCGGCCGTGCTCGCGGACCACCGCGCGCTGGTGCGCGGCATCGAGCGGCGCGGCCTGCTGCGCGGCGGCCTCTCGCTCGGTGCGCTGACCATGCTGACGGGTTGCGACCCGAGCTCGTCCTCGGCCGTGGGCCGGGCGCTGCGCGCGATTTCGGGTTTCAACGACGATATCCAGGCGCTGCTGTTCGATCCGAACCGCCTGGCGCCGACCTATCCGGCATCCATGGTGCTCAAGCCGCCCAAGTTCAACGCGTATTACGACGTGAGCAAGGTCCGCCCGGTGGATGGCGCCACGTGGCGGCTGGAGTTGGCGGGGCGGATCGCGGACAAGCGGCCGTGGACGACGCAGCAGATCGCCGCATTGCCGCAGCGCGACATGATCATCCGCCACGTTTGCGTGGAAGGCTGGGATTACATCGGGCAATGGTCCGGCGTTCCATTGCGCACGTTCCTGCAGCGCGTCGACGCGGATCTGTCGGCGCGCTACGTGTCGTTCCGCACGGCCGACGACTACCCGAGCAGCATCGACATGGCGACCGCGCTGCATCCGCAGACCCTGCTGGCGACGCGCTACGCGGGCGACGTGCTGGCCGATCCGTTCGGCTTTCCGCTGCGGCTGCGCATGGCGACCAAGCTGGGCTACAAGAATCCAAAATGGATCACCGCGCTGGAGGTGACCAACACCTACCAGCCCGGCTATTGGGAGAAACTCGGCTTCGGATGGTTTGCCGGCATCTGAGCCGGCCAGGGCCTATTGCACGCGGCAGCCGGCCGGCAGTGCGCCATTCGCCCGGTCGCGCGGCGTCCAGCTGCGGGCGTCGTAGAAGCACAGATATTCCACTTCCGTCACCGGCGCCGTCCATCCGCCTTGCGGCTGCAGCAGGACGATCGAGCTGACGTTGGATGCCGAGAAATAATCGTTGTCGATCACCGCCTGTGCGGGAGCAGTCGAGCTCGTGGAGCGGATGAGCATGACTCCGCTGCCGTGGCCCGTATCGTCGGCCAGCCAGCGCCCGTTCCAATCGGTGACCGCGCAGCCATTGCCGCAAGCGCGCGCATCGTAGCGCATCACCGTGCCGGCCGCGTTCGGCAGCAGGACCGCGGGATAGAGGCTGAGCGGCAGACGGGGCATGTAGGGACGCAGGCCGGTATTGGCGAAGGCCGGCGTGCCCGCGCCGAAGCCGAAACTGCGCACGATCTTGACGCTGTTGATCGTGCCGGTGGCGGTGTTGAGAATGTAGCTGGTGGAGGCCGGCGCTGCCGCCGCCGCGCCGCCGCATCCGGCCACATGCGTGGTGATCAGCGCGCGCGCGGTGCCGTTCGGGTGGTAAACCGAGGTCTCGCCGCCGCGCACCAGCATGGGTGCGGCCAGTTCGTTCGGATACCCCAGCGCCTGGCCCCAATACTCGCCTGGATCGCCGCAGTCGAAGGGGCCGCGTACGGCGTTGGAGACGAGGTTGGGGGTGGGTTGCCCCGCGCTGTCGATCCAGCTTGCGCCGTCCACGCGATCGCCGTCCCTGCCGGAAAAGCCGGTGGACGGATCGCTGATGGTCAGCGTCACGCGCCCGTTGGTCAGCACGTGGCCGTTGGCGGGCTGCAGTGCTGCCGAAGCGAGAACCAGGATCGTTGCAAGCGCACGCATGAATGACCTCATCGATGGGCGGTTGGGGGCGGGATGCGGGTGACAGTCCGGCTGGGTCATGGCGCCAGGACACCTGCCGTAACCCGGCGAGTTGGTGGCATGACGGGCAAGGTGTGCAACACGGCGGCCGGCACTGGGTGCCGCCGCGATGATTGACTGACGAAGACCGGCGCACGCTAACCGCACGACCCGCCAAATTGCAACGAAATTGCGGCGGCGCAGGCGTATGTCTGTTCGATGACGCGCTTGCACTCTTCTATGCTTGCGCCCGCCCGCCGAAACTCTGCCGGCCGCCCTTTCTGGCACGCAGCGGCGCAGGCTATAGCTTGGCCGCATGCACGAACGCCGGTTCCTAACCACGCTGTTCGATGCGGCGCTGCAGCGGGCGGCGCCGGCGATCTGCGTGCCGCCGCATCTGCCGCCACCGCCGGCCGGTCGCACCGTTGTGGTGGGCGCCGGCAAGGCGGCCGCCTTCATGGCGCAGGCCACCGAGCGGCACTGGCCGGCCGACGCGCCGCTCGATGGCGTAGTCGTTACCCGCTACGGGCACGGCGCCGGCAGGCTGGCGCGCATCGGGGTGATCGAGGCGGCCCATCCGGTGCCCGATGCGGCCGGTGCGGCGGCGGCCAGCCGCATGCTGGCGCTGGTGGCAGGGCTTGGCGCCGAAGATCTGGTGCTGGCGCTGATCTCCGGCGGCGGCTCGGCGCTGCTGGGGCTGCCCGCGCCCGGCGTGTCGCTCGCCGATGAACAGGCGGTGGCACGCGCCCTGCTGCGCAGCGGCGTGCCGATCGGCGCGATGAACTGCGTGCGCCGGCAGCTCTCGGCGATCAAAGGCGGCCGGCTGGCGCTGGCGGCCGCACCGGCGCGGGTGGTCACGCTCGTGATCTCCGACGTGCCGGGCGACGACCCTGCGGTGGTGGCCTCCGGCCCCACCGTGCCCGGCACCACCACCCAGGCCGACGCGCTGGCGGTGCTGGCGCGCTGGGGCATCGCGGCACCCGCCGCCGTGCTGCGCGCGCTGCACGATCCGGCCGGCGCGGCACCGCTGGCCGGCGATCCGGCTTTCGCGCGCAACGCGGTGCACGTGGTGGGCAGCGCGCGCGACAGCCTGGCCGCCGCCGCCGATGCCGCGCGCGCGGCCGGTATCGCGCCCGTGCTGCTGGGCGACGCGCTGGAGGGTGACGCCGCCGAACTGGGCCGCACCATGGCCGCGCGCGCGCTGCAGGCGGCGCAGCAGCCCGGCCCCTGCGTGCTGCTCTCGGGCGGCGAGACCACGGTACGGGTGCGCGGGCCCGGGCGCGGCGGCCGCAACACGCATTTCCTGCTGGCGCTCGCTTTGGCGCTGGGCGGCCATCCGCGCATCCACGCGCTGGCCGCCGACACGGACGGCATCGACGGCACCGAGGACAATGCCGGCGCCTGGCTGGGCCCCGCCACCCTGGCCCGCGCGGCTGCCGCCGGGCTGGACGGCGCCGCCATGCTCGCTGCCTGCAACTCCCACGGCTTCTTCGCAGGGCTGGACGATCTGCTGCACACCGGCCCCACCGGCACCAACGTGAACGATTTCCGGGCGGTGCTGATCACCGCCTAGAGACAGGCGTTACGCAGGCCGAGCGTTTTTCGCTTCTGTTTTTCGCAAAAGCAGGCCCTTCTTGGCGGCAAAGACCGTCCAGGACGAATCGATGTTCCACCAGCTCCTCACGCCCGTCGGCGGCAGCCTGCCGCTCTCCTTCGCCTTGGCGGCCCTGCCGATCATCACCGTGCTGCTGCTGCTCGGCGTGGCACGCCGGCCGGCCTGGCAGGCCTCGCTGGCCGGGCTGGTGGTGGCCTTCGCCATCGCGCTCACCGCCTGGCAGCTGCCGCCCGCCATCGCCGCCAGCGCGGTCGCCGCCGGCGCCACCTTCGCGCTGTGGCCGGTGATGTGGATCGTGTTCAACGCGCTGCTGCTGTACAACATCGCCGTCGCCTCCGGCCGGTTCGATGCATTCCGCGACTGGATCATCGGTAACCTGCCCGATGACAGGCGGATCGTGCTGGTGGTGATCGGCTTCTGCTTCGGCTGCCTGCTGGAAGGCATCTCCGGCTTCGGCACGCCGGTGGCCATCACCAGCGCGCTGCTCATCCTGGTGGGCTTCCCGGCGCTCGAGGCGCTGACCTTCACGCTGATCTTCAACACCGCGCCGGTGGCGTTCGGCGCGCTGGGGGCGCCGATCACCGTGCTGGGCCAGGTGACCGGGCTGTCGCCCGTAACACTCGGCGCCATGGTGGGCCGGCAACTGCCGGTGATGGCGATGATCCTGCCGTTCTACGTGATGGCGCTGTACGGCGGCTGGCGCAGCGTGCGGGCGCTGTGGCCGGTGCTGCTGGTGGCCGGCGGCAGCTTCGCCGCGGGGCAGTTCGTCAGCTCCAACTACCTCGATTACGCGCTCACCGACGTGTTCTCGTCGCTGATCGCCCTGGCCGTGACGCTGAGCTTCCTGCGCGTGTGGCGGCCGGCCACCGACCCGGCCTTCGCCATCGGCAAGCGGCCGGCGTCGGCACCCGGCACCGCCGCGCGCGCCGTGCCGGCCTGGCAAGGCTGGCTGCCCTGGGTGGTCGTCAGCGTCACCGTCATCGTCTGGACGCATTTCAAGGTGGCCGCGCTCGGCGCGCAGACGCTGGAATGGCCGGGACTGCACAACCAGGTGCTGATCACGCTGTATCACGACAAGCCATACGCCGCGAAATACGTGTTCCAGCCGCTGGCTTCGGGCACCGCCATCCTGCTGGCCGCGCTGATCACCGCCGCCGTGGTGGGCATCGGCCCGGCCGGTGTGCTGCGCGCCGCTGTGGCCACCTGGCGGCAGAGCCGCATCGCCATCCTGACGGTGGCGCTGATCATCGGGCTCGCCTACCTGATGAACTATTCCGGCATGACGTACACGCTCGGCCTGGGCGTCTCGAAATCGGGCCTGCTGTTCCCGCTGCTCTCGCCCTTCCTGGGTTGGGTGGCGGTGTTCCTCTCGGGCAGCGACACATCGGGCAACGCGCTGTTCGGCAATCTGCAGGTGGTGGCCGCCAACCAGCTCGGGCTCAACCCGGTGCTGATTGCGGCTACCAACTCCTCCGGCGGCGTGATGGGCAAGATGATCTCACCGCAGAACATCGCCACGGGTGTGTCGGTGACTGATCTGAAGGGCCAGGAGGGCGTGGTGTTCGCGCGCACGTTCGGGCACAGCGTGGTGCTGACGTTGATGCTGGGCGGGCTGGTTTTGGTGCAGCAATATGCTTTGAGCTGGATGATTCCTAAGTGAGGGAAGGCCTCTTTTTTGAAAAAAAGAGGCAAAAAACTTTTGTTTGTGCTGTCGCGCCGTAGTTCTGCTAGTCGGGTGAGTCCAACGGAGCCACCATGCTGACGCAAGCGGTGAAGCAGAAATTTTTTGGTCCTTTTTTCTAAAAAAGGACTGCTTTCTTCCTTCCCCTCCACCGATGTGGAGCGCGCGCGGCGCGAGGGCGAGGCGGGGCTGGAGCGTGCGCGGCGAGCACGCATCCCTGCGCGCACTGGCCAACGCCGCGCGGCTGCTGCGCGGCAATCCCGAACTGATGAATCTGCGCCTGCTGCAGGCGGTCAATGCCGGCCAGAAATCGGCCACCCTGGTGCTGGGCGGCACCGCGCTCGCGCCCGTCTCGCCCGCCGGCATGCCGTAACCGGAGCCCGATTGACCTAACCTTGCGGTCCGCCCAACGCTTGGGCAGTCTCGCCGGCATGATCTACCTCGAAGACATGCACGAAGGTGACCGCGCGACCCTCGGCCCCATCCACGTCTCGCGTGAGGAGGCGATGGATTTCGCCCGTAAGTACGATCCGCAACCGTTCCACCTGGACGACGCTGCGGCGGCGGCGCACCCGTTTTTCAAGAAGCTGTCGATCAGCGGCTGGATGACGTGCGCGCTGACCATGCGGCTGATGGTTGACGAGATGCAGGAGCGGCAGATCCAGTCGCTCGGCTCGCCGGGGATCGACGCCATACGCTGGCTCAAGCCGGTCTATCCCGGCGACGCGCTGACGCTGGAAGCCGAGACGACGGAGGTGCGCCCGTCCCGCAGCCGGCCGGAGATGGGTTCCGCACTGCGGCGCTACGTGCTGCGCAACCAGGATGGCGAGCCGGTGATGACGATGGAAGCAACGGGATTGTTCGCGACACGGCCAAAATAGGCAAGCCGCCACCGCGCAAGCCTCCAAGTGACGGCGCGACAGCCAAGCCAAAAGTTTTTTGCTTCTTTTTTTCAAAAAAGAAGCCTTGCTGCCCTTCCGGAACCCCCACCACCCGGGCCTCGTTCCCTGGCGCAAGGAGCACCCAACATGCCAGACGCCAACGCACCCACCATGATCGTCGCCATCGAGCACCACCAGGCGCGAATCTTCCGCATCGAAGTCGGTGCGCAGGAGCCTTCGGAACATACGATCAAGCCGCACGACCCGCACCATTTCCGGCACCACCTGACGCACAAGAACCAGGATAGCGAGCAGGGCCAGCGCGCGCCGGAGGATGCGGCCTTCTACGAGCAGATCGCCGCCGAGCTGGCGGGTGCCGGGCGGTTCGTGATCGTGGGCCACGGCACCGGCCACAGCAATGCCGGGCACCATCTGGCCGAGCACATCCGTGCCAAGCACAGCGAGACGGCGCAGCGCATGCATGAGACGACGGCCGATCTCTCGGCCGTGACCGACAACCAGCTGCTGGCCCTGGGCCGCAAGGCCCTGCACTAGGCCGTTCAACCTTTCGCTGTCGCGGGCAACGCCGCGCAGGGCTGGCGTTGCATCTGCGGCCCGTACGGACGGCCGGATTTGAGGAGCAGCGCCCATGTTCATGCGCATCGACAAATTACAGGCCGAACTGCCGGAACCCAAGAAGCCCGATCCGAACGCGGCGGCCGCGTTGCAGGAATTGCTGGGCGGCAAGTATGGCGAGATGTCCACGCTCGGCAACTACATGTTCCAGAGCTTCAACTTCCGCAGTAAGAGCAAGCTGCGGCCATTCTACAGCCTGGTCGCCAGCATCACCGCCGAGGAGCTGGGCCATGTCGAGCTGGTCAGCAACGGCGTTGCCATGCTCAACAATGGCCCCGGCGACCAGACCGAGGATATCGATATCTCCAAGTCGCCGTTCGAGGCGATGCAGGACATTCGGCTGGCCGCCTCGTTCCTGTCCAATGGCGGCGGCGCCATGCCGATGAATTCGAACGGCGCCTCGTGGAACATGGATTTCGTGACCACGACGGGTAACGTGATCATCGACCTGCTGCACAATTTCCACCTGGAATGCGGCGCACGCATCCACAAGCTGCGCGTGTACGAAACGGTGTCGGACCCGACCAGCCGCGCGGTGTGCGGCTATCTGCTGGTGCGCGGCTCGGTGCACGCGCATGCGTATGCGCTGGCGATCAAAAAGATCACCGGCGTGGAAATCGAAAAGATGCTGCCCACGCCGAACATCAATCTGAGCAACATCCCCGAGTGTCAGCAATATCTCGACGAGGGCAGCCATCGCCGGCTGTATCGCTTCAGCCCGGACGACTACAAGGAAATGAGCGGTATCTGGGGCAATGGCGAGATGGCGCTGCCGGGCGATCCGCCGGGCGAGCTGGAGGTGGTGGACGGCCACCCCGATGGCGGCAAGATTTCCGACATGGCGGGCAATTACGGGGCGTTCGCGCCCGATTACGCGCCGCAGGAGATGTTCGAGGTCGCAACCAAGCTCTACAAGAAGTCGCGCTGACCTCTGCGGCGGGTCCGGCGCCAGCCGGGCCCGTGCCTGGGCCGCGGCGCAGGTTTCCAGCACACCCTAGTTGCGCTACCAGGGTGTGTGCCGCCGTATCCGGCGTGGCCTGATGGCGGGGAAGACGAAGTGCCGGTTCGTTGGAGCATGCTGCTGGTTCTTGCCTGCCTGCTGAGCCCGCCCGCCGGCGCCACGCCGCCGCCCATTGAGCCGTCGCCGCCCGATGCCACTGCCGCGCCGGCCTTGCCGCGCCTGCGGCCACCGCCCGGCACGCCGGCTGCCCCGGCCGACGACCGTTTTGCCGCCATGATCACCGCACTGGCGCCGCACCCGGCCAGCCCGCCACCGCCGGCGCCGGCCGATGCGCCGGCCCCGCCGATCAATGTGGCGGCTGCGGCCGAGGCCTTGCGGGTGCAGATGCAGGCCGAGGTGCGCAACCTGCTGCCGGCAGGCCGCACGCGGGCCGCCAACACCGCCTGGCGCGCGGCCGCCATGCTCCGCCTGGCCGATCAGCGGATCGACGCGCCGCAGTTCGTGGCCGTGGTGGACCGCAACCCGGCGGTCGAGACGCTATCGATCATGCTGGCCCGGCCGGGGCCGTCGGAAGGCTGGCAGATGATCGGTGCCGCGCATGTCTCGACCGGGCAGGCGGGGCGCAAAGACTATTACATCACGCCGATCGGCGTGTTCCCCCACACCGACGCCATTCTCGATTTCCGCGCGCTGGGCACCTACAACGAACACCACGTGCGCGGCCTGGGCCTGGCCGGCATGCGGGTGTGGGATTTCGGCTGGCACTGGGCGCTGAAGGGCTGGCACAACGATTTTGCCGGCGGCGACATCCGGCTGCAGATGCACGCGACCGACCCCAAGCTGCTGGAAGGCCGGCTCGGCCGCCCCGCCTCGGAAGGCTGCGTGCGCGTCTCCTCCAGCATGAACCGCTTCCTCGATCGCCACGGCGTGCTGGATGCCGACATCGAGCGCGCGGCGGCCCATGACGGGCGCTACAGCGCGCTGCTGGCCCCGGACCGCACGCCGAGCCCGTTGGCTGGCCGCCTGCTGATCGTCATCGACACCCGGCTGCCGCCCAACTCGCCGCCGACGGCCGCCAGCCGCCCGGCCGACTGGCCCGCCCCGGGGCAGCCGAGCGCGCCCGCCGACCTGCCCGGCGTGGGTGTGCTGGACAGCGAGCCCGGCGCGCCGGTGGTGCACTAAACAACGGAGACATCACCGTTTTTTCGGCTGCCCACGCAACGCGCATGATGCGCACAGCGGCGCCTGCGCTGCCCGGTGATCATGCAGCGCCCATCTACAAAGATGGCCGGCCACCGAGCCCCTGCGAAAAACTTGCGGTTTTATCAGGCGCGTTGGGTTGACGCTTCCGTGATCGAGCAGTTATGACCCGCTCGCGGCAGCTGATGACAGAGACAAAAAGGGGGCGAGCTGCCGAAGCCGGCCTTCGAACAAGTATCTAAATCGACGACCCGTTCACGTTCGGAAAGATTGCTACCGGCCAATATCAACGGTTGCTGTAACAGCTCTATTGCCGTCGGACATCGTTCCTGGCGGGCCGGCAATGCAGCGCCGTTATCCTTCACATTCCAATCGCATCGACTTCGATACTGGCCGTCGTTTTACCGACATTGGCTGTGTATGCGTTCATTGCTTTCCCGCCTTCTGGGGAGGAGTGCCGGTCGATGTGCGTTCGGTCGAATTTCAAGTATCAGCAGGAATATACTCATGAATATCTCACGACGTACCGCCCTGATCGGGCTTGGCGCCGGTGCCACCGCGTTCGGCCTGGCTGGCACTGGCGCCGCGGCCGCGCAGCAGCCCACGCGGGCCAATTTCGTCTGGTTCCAGACCAACACGACGGGCCACATCGCGGATTTCCTGGCCTGCCTGGCCAACAACAAGCTTCTCACCGGCGTCAGCTTCAACGTCTCTCCCGACCGGATCGACGCCAACGACTTTTCGGAGATTGAATACGTCATCAGCAAGGTCCCGGCGAATTTCGCGCTGCAGATCAACATGACGGCCTCCGGCCTGTCGCTGAACAAGACCTATCCGTTCGCCACGGAGCGCCTGATGGTCTCCTACGACGGGCGGTCCGCAGTGCAAACCGCCGTGCCCGTCATCAACGATCCGAAGCTGGTTCCTTGGATGGTCGATAAATGGACGCGCATCGTTGCGTGGCTGACTGCCAACGGCCACATCGCGCGCCTCAACGGCGGCAGCGCCGCGCTGACCACGCCGGCTTATTACGACCCCGAGCAGGTGGTCCCGGGTAATTTCGGCGCGTCGCCGGCGCAGCAGGCTGCCTTCTGGGCCGCGCTGGGCGTGAACGACGACGCCATTGTCGCCACCTTCGCAACCTATGCCGCGCAATTGACAGCCGGACCGCTCCACGGCCGCTACCTGACAGCCCTGGTGTGGCACCCGACCAAGACCGGTGTCGGCCAGAGCTCGGATGGCGGTGCGTTCTACACGCGGCTGGTGGACGGCATGATTGCCGCAGCCGCCCGCAACGGCGGCCAGTTCGTGCCGTTCGACCAGTCGATCGACAACGGTGTGCCCCGCGCGGAAATCCAGGCCTGCGCCGATACTGCGAAGGCCTTTGCCGGGCAGTTGGTCGCCTATCACAGCAACATCTCCGCCTTCGGTGTGCTGGCCGCCTATAAGAGCGCGTGGCAGCGCCCCGACACACGCTGGGTCGAAATCCACCCCAACGAGGTCGCGACGCTGACCAAGCTGCTCAATCTGTAAGCCTCGAGCGGGAGCCGCGCGGCACGGGCACGCTTCGCATGCCCGGGCCGCGCGGCTCTCCGGCGGCCGGAGAACCGCGCCGTCTCAGCCCTTCAGCAACAGCCGGTTCAGGCTGTTCAGCGCACGGTAGGTCTCGTCCCAGGCGCGGTCGAAAGCCGGCGCGGGGAAGGGTTCGGCGATGTCGGCCAGCGTGCGCACGCCGTCCACGCGCCGCAGGATGGCGGCGGCCAGGCGTGGCAACGGAAGGGCCAGCGTGAGCGCGCCGAACTGCGCCGGCAGCGTGCCGTCGGGGCGGATGCGCTGGGCGAAGGCCTCCATCGTCGTCTCGCGCGCGATCGGCACGCAGGCCGGGTCGCGGTGGTCGCGCGCCGGCAGCGCCACATCGGCGCGCACGCAGTAGGCGATGTGGGTGGGCATGTTGCCGGCCAGCGCCTCGGCCACTTCCGCACGTTCCAGCGGTGCCATCGCGGCCACCCGCGCGCGCAGCCGCGGATCGGGCAGCAGCAGCGCCGGGTCGTAGGCCGCGGGCTCGATCAGGCAAGCAATTTTGAGCCCGGCATCGTGCAGCAGGGCGGCGAAGGCGCCGATGGTGAAGGCGCGGTCGCGCGGGTTCAGCAGCAGGTCGTACAGCCCGGCATCGCCGCCGCTGTGGTGGTCGGTGAAGTTCGGGTTCTGCGCCAGCCAGTTGGTCGCCGGCAGGTGCCGCAGCACGCGGCGCGCCACATCCACCCGGGCGGCCACGGGTTCGCCGGCCGGGGCCAGCCGGGCCAGCGCATCCTGCACCATGTACACGCCGGTGCGGCCATGCGGCGCATACACCATCAGCCCCAGCCCGCCATCGGGCGCCAGCACGTTCAGCAGCGCGCGCAGGCCCGCCGCCGGGTCGGGCAGATGGTGCAGCACGCCGCAGCAATCGATGTAGTCGAACGGCCCCAGCCCGGAGCCGGGCAGGTCGAGGATGGACCGGCTCTCGAAGCTGACATCCAGGCCGCGGGCGGCAGCGCGGCCCTCGGCGATCCGCCGTGCCGCGCTGCTGCGGTCCAGCCAGGTCACGTGGCCGCCGCGACCGTCCCACGCCAGCTGCTGGGCCAGCATGATGGTGCCGTCGCCGGTGCCGCCGCCGGCGAACAGCGCGCGCAGCGGGCGCGCCCGGCCGAACAGCCAATGGTCGATCTCGCGCAGATGGCTCGGGCTGCCGATCCACAGATGCCGGGTTTCGGCCCGCGGGTCGCGCGCCGGGTAGGGCAGCGCCTCGTATTGCGCGGCGAGCAGGTCGTCTGTGCGGTCGGGCATGGAGGGCGTATGAGCGCCTGATGCAGCCCCCACAATCCCGTGGCTACTTCGGCATCGGCGCCGAGGGCGTCTCCAAATCGGCCAATATCGGCGCGCTGCTGCGCACGGCGCACGCCTTCGGCGCCGCGTTCTGCTTTTCGGTGGGCGCCGGGTGGGATGCACGCGCCGGCCGGCAGTCCGATACCGCCGACACGCCGGCGCACGTGCCGTTCTATCGCTGGGCGGCGCTGGACCAGATGAGCCTGCCCGGCGGCTGCGCCCTCGTCGGCGTCGAGCTGCTGGACGATGCGCCGGACCTGCCGAGCTTCCGCCATCCGCTGCGCTGCGCCTATGTGCTGGGCCCCGAACGCGCGGGCCTGTCGCCCGCCATGCTGGCGCGCTGCAGCCACGTGGTGCGCATCCCCACGCGCTTCGCGCTCAACCTTTCGGTGGCCGGCGCCCTGGTGCTGTACGACCGGCTGATCCAGCACGGGCGCTTCGCCGAGCGGCCGGTGGCCAGCGGCGGCGCGGCCCCGGCGGCGCCGCCCGCCGGCCATGGCGCGCCGGTGTTCCGCCAGACGCGGCCGGACTGGTTGGAGTAGCGGCCTGCCGGCTGGCGCCGGGGCTCGTATGCGCGGGCGTTCCTTCCTTTCCCGCCGCCCACACCGTATCTGTGCGGCCATGCGCGCTGTCCTGCCCGCCCTCCTCCTCGGCCTGCCGACGCTTGCCGCCGCAGCCGCCCCGCACGCTGCCGGCAAGTTCGGCCAGTGGCAGGCGGCCACCCATGCCGAGGGCAGTGCCATCACCTGCTTCGTGTTCACCCGCGCCGAGGCGGCCGCCCAGCACATACCGGGCCGCGGCGACGTGGTGCTGAGTGTCACGCGCCGGCCGCGCAGCCACGACGTGGTCGCCATCAGCGCCGGCTTCGAGCTGGCCGGGCACGAGGACGCGCAGCTGCAGGCCGGCGCCACGCGGCTGCTGTTCTACATCGCCAACCGATCCGCCTTCGCGCGCGACAACGCTGCGGCCATCGCCACCTTTTCCCACGAGGCCAGCGTTTCGGCCCGCCTGCCGGGGCCGCACAACGTGATTGCCACCGACCGGTTCAGCCTGCGCGGATTTACCGATGCGCTCGCCGCGATGGCCAAGGCATGCCCGCCATGAACGCCCTGCCGCCGCGCACCGCCGAGCTGACCGAGGCCGAACGCACCCGCATCCTGGCCAAATCCGCCTTGTTCAGCCCGCCGCCGCACGTGCTGCCCGATGGCAGGCGCGATCTGGTCGGCCTGTCGCGCGCCGAGCTTGCCGACGAGATCGCCGCCGTGGGCGAGAAGCCTTTCCGCGTCAAGCAGCTCTGGCATTGGATCTACCACCAGGGCGTGACTGATTTCGCCGCCATGTCGTCCATCGCGCGGCCGCTGCAGCAGCGTTTGGCCGAACGCTTCGTGATCGGCCGGCCGACGGCGACCACGGTGCAGACCAGCACGGATGCCACGCGCAAATTCCTGTTCCGCTTCCGCGACGGCCAGGAGGCCGAGACCGTCTATATCCCCGACCAGCAGCAGGATCGCGGCGCGGTGTGCATCAGCAGCCAGATCGGCTGCACGCTCTCCTGCCGCTTCTGCCATACCGGCACGCAGACTCTGGTGCGCAATCTCGGCCCCGCCGAGATCGTGGGCCAGTTCATGGCCGCGCGCGACAGCTACGGCGAGTGGCCAAGCCCGCAGGGCGAGACGCCGCGCCTGCTCAGCACGATCGTGCTGATGGGCATGGGTGAGCCGCTGTACAATTACGAGAACGTTGCTGCTGCCATGCGCATCGTCATGGACGGCGAGGGCATTGGCCTGTCGCGCCGGCGCATCACGCTCTCGACCAGCGGCGTGGTGCCGATGATGGACCGCGCCGGCGCCGAACTCGGCGTCAACCTCGCCGTCTCGCTGCACGCGGTGCGCGACGATTTGCGCGACGAGCTGGTGCCGCTGAACCGCAAATACCCGATCGCCGAGCTGCTGGATGCCTGCCGCCGCTACCCAGGTGCGACCAACGCGCGGCGCATCACCTTCGAATACGTCATGCTGCGCGGCATCAACGACAGTGAGGCCGAGGCGCGCGAGTTGGTGCGGCTGATTGCCGGCATTCCGGCCAAGGTGAACCTGATCCCGTTCAACCCCTGGCCCGGCAGCGCCTACGAGGCCAGCAGCGGCAACGCGCTGCACCGCTTCGCGCGGATCGTCACCGAGGCCGGCTTCGCAGCCCCGATCCGCACGCCGCGCGGGCAGGACATCCTGGCGGCGTGCGGCCAGCTGAAAACCGAGAGCCAGCG
Organism: uncultured Alphaproteobacteria bacterium; assembly: GCA_963751795.1. GTDB lineage: Bacteria > Pseudomonadota > Alphaproteobacteria > Acetobacterales > Acetobacteraceae > BOG-908. Next base: position 308,414 of record CAVVVI010000002.1, on the reverse strand, counting down.
CGCCAGGCGGGCGTAAGCCGGGCGGCCGCGCGGCCTCAGGGCCGGGCGCGGCGCGGCGCCACGATGGCGCGGATGATCCACAGCGCCAGCAGGCCGAGCACGGCCAGCGGCGTCCAGGCCAGCGCCGCGATGGCGGTGCGCAGCGCCTCGGCCGCATTGGCGCGCAGGCTGGCCCGAGCCCCGTCCAGCACGCCGGCGATCGGATCGGCGGGCTGCACGGCTGCGGCCAGCGGCATCATGTCGATGTCGAGCTCCTCGGTATCGACGCGCAGCGCCAGGTCGCGTGCCTGCGCCTGGATCTCCTCCATCTGCGTCTGCGCCTGCGCCGTCTCGCTGGCGATCTTGACGAGGTCGCTGACGCTGATGGTCAGCCGGCTGCCGAGCGTCTTCAGGCTGGCCAGGTAATCCGTCAGCTGCGCGATGCGCTGGGCGGCATCCTGGATCGGCCGGCCCAGATCCTCGGCGGTGACGGATTGGCGGAGCACCTGCACGCTGCCCGCGCGCTCGCCCGGCAGCGGCGCCGTCAGCGCGTTGGCGAACGGCGCCACCTGATCGTGCGGCAGGCGCAGCTGCAGGTGGGCCGAGGACAGGCCGGGCCCGTCCTGCGCGCTGCCGGGCGTATCGAGGGAGGCGGCCAGCAGCAGGCAATGCAGCGCCGGCGTGCCCACGCAGCGGTCGCGCGCGGCGGCGAAATGCGCGGGCAGCGCGCCGGCGGCCACCTGCAGCCCGATGGCGTGCACGAAGGCCAGATGCATGCCGGCCGGCTGCGGCGGCGCGGGCGCGAACGCCACGGAAGCCTGCCGCACGCCCTTGGCTGTCGGACGCAAGGGCGACTCGCGGTCGCAGCCCGCCAGGCTCAGCGCCGCCATCAGCCCGGCCCAGTGAAGCCCTTGCACCCATTGCCGCATCGACGCGCCCCCCATGCTGCCCGCCATGGTGCAGGCGGCCCGCCCCCGGGGCAATTGGCAAGGGTGGCCCGCGCGGTTTAACCAACGCTGCCAGCGCGCGTCAGGAGCCCGCATCATGCCCGTCCACGGCCTCAGCCCCTATGACGACCAGAATATCTTCGCCCGCATCCTGCGCGGCGAGATCCCGGCCCGCCGCGTGTACGAGGATGAGTACGCGCTGGCCTTCCACGACATCAACCCGCAGGCGCCCGTGCATGTGCTGGTGATCCCGCGCACGCAGCACGTCTCGCTGGCCGATTTCGCCACCACGGCACCACCGGAGACGGTGGCCGGCTTCTTCCGCGCCGTGGCGCTGGTGGCGCGGCAGCTGGGGCTGGAAGCGCCGGGCTATCGCATCCTGGCCAATATGGGCCACCACGCACATCAGGAGGTGCCGCATTTCCACGTGCACATCTTCGGCGGCACGCAGCTCGGCGCGATGCTGGCGCGCTGAGGCCGCGCCGCCGCAAGCCGGCGGGCGTCAGGCTCCGAGTGGCAGCGGCCGACTGTAAACTCCCGGACCACGCTCAGCGCGATGCGCGGCTTTTATCTTTTATTCTCTTCGTGCCGGTACATCATCGATTGGCTGCATCACGCGCCGATGTTCAGCCTAACAACAACCGGGAACGTCAATGTTCGGTTTTCGTGCATCACCCACCCGTCACAGCTTGGCAGCCAAGCTGGGGGCGATCGACGCCTCGCTGGCGGCCATCGAGTTCGAGTTGGACGGCAGCATCATCACCGCCAACAGCATCTTTCTGGCCGCGGTCGGCTACACGCTCGACGAAGTGCGCGGCAAGCATCACAGCATGTTCTGCGAACCAGGCGTGCGCGGAACACCGGAATACGAATGTTTCTGGCAGGCGCTGCAACGCGGCGAGCCTCAGGCGGCAGAGTTCCGCCGCTTTGGCAAAGGCGGCCGCGAGATATGGCTGCAGGCCCGGTACAGCCCGATCCTGAGCCGCACCGGCAAGCCCGTCAGCGTCATGAAAGTGGCGATGGACATGACGGAGGCCCGTAGGATCGTGAATTCCGCCGCCGCCGCGCAGAAGATCGCGATGAACCAGACCGCCGACGCGTTCGAAGCGAAGGTCGGCAGCCTGGTGGCACTGCTGTCGTCGGATGCGACGGAACTGCAGACGACCGCACAATCGATGTCGGCCACGGCCAGCCAGACCAATCAGCAGGCCGCGACCGTCGCCGGTGCCGCCGAGGAGGCGAGCGCCGGTGTGCAGACGGTGGCCGCTGCCGCCGAGGAACTGACGGCTTCGATCCACGAGATCAGCCGTCAAGTGGCCCACTCCGCCAGGATCACCGGCAGGGCCGTCGATGACGCCCGCCGGACGGACACGATCGTGCGGGCACTGGCGGCCGGCGCGCAGAAGATCGGCGACGTGGTGCAGCTCATCACCGGCATCGCGGCACAGACCAACCTGCTGGCGCTCAATGCCACGATCGAGGCTGCGCGCGCGGGTGATGCCGGCAAAGGCTTCGCCGTGGTCGCCAGCGAGGTCAAAAGCCTGGCGGGGCAGACCGCGAAGGCCACCGAGGAGATCGGCGCCCAGATCAGGCAGATCCAGGATGCCACCGACGAGGCCGTGCAGGCGATCAGCGCCATCGGTTCGACGATCGAGGAGGTCAACGTGATTGCCTCCAACATCGCCGCCGCCGTCGAGGAGCAAGGGGCGGCCACGGCCGAGATCGCCCGGAATGTGCAGCAGACTGCCGCCAGTACGCAGGACGTGACGGCAATCATCGCCGGCGTCAGCCAGGCTGCCAACGACACCGGCGCCGCGGCAGGCCAGGTACTCGGGGCATCCAGCAGCCTTTCACAACAGGCTGATCAGTTGACCGAGGCGGTCGTCAGCTTCGTTGCAGGCGTGCGCGCGGCCTAGAAGAGTCCTGGGATCAGCGGGCGACGACGATCTCGCTGCAGGTGGTCACGCAGCACGACGGCGGGCTGGACACTGGCCGGTGCGCCGATCGGGGAGGCCCATGATCTAGCGCGCGGCGGTGAGGTCGATCAGGCCGGCGAACCCCTCTTCCGTCCCGAAGCCCAGCCAGCCGCCGGCCGGCGCCCAGGCCAGCGCGCTGATCGGGCCATGGCCGCCGCTGGCGACCGGCAGCACGCGGCGCGTGGCGATCTCGGCCAGCAGCACGGTGCCGTCCGCATAGCCGGCGGCCACCACATCCTGGCTCGGGTGGCAGGCGACCCGGGTGCACACGATCCCCTCGCGCCCGGCCAGCTCCAGCGGCGGCTTGCCCATCGGGCCGCCGCCGAAGAACGGCCACAGCACGATGGCCTCGGCGCCGGAGCTGGCCAGCCACTTGCCGCTGGCGGTGAAGCCCAGCGTTTCCGGCCGGGTCGGGTAGCCGCTCATCCGCATGTCGTGCGCATCGGGCAGGCGCCAGCCATGCAGCGCGTTTTCCTGCATCGCACTCACCACCGCCTCGGCACCCGGGTGCAGGGCCACTGCGGTGTGGCTGCCTTTCCACGCCAGCCGGCGCGCCTCGGCGGTGCTGTTGACGAACCATAACGATGCGCCGTTGTAATGCGAGGCGGCCACGCGCTTGCCGCGGCTGTCGAACGCCAGGCCGGTTACCGTGGAGGGGTGCTCCAGCGTGCGCAGCCGGGTGCCGTCGGCGGCGAACAGCGTCACCAGCTTGCCCGCCGCGCAGGCCACCACGCCGGCCTTGCCGTTCCAATACGTGGCGACCTGCTCCACCCACTTGCCGCCGAACGCGGCCAGTTCGCTCACCGTGCCGTCGCTTCCCACGCGCACCAGCCGCCCGTCATCGCCGCCGCTGACAAACCCGGTGGGCCCGGCATCGGCCGCCACCGCCATCGCGGCGCCATCATGCGCGGCGGTGCTGGCCCAAGGATCGGCGCTGCCGATCGCCGCGACGCGCAGTGTGCCGTCGCCGAGCGCGAAGGCGGCCTGCGTGCCGGCGCGGTCGAACGCCGCGCCCACCACGAAAGCGCCGAGCGCGTGCGCGTTGCCGCGCCCCGCCGGCAGCAGCCCGGGCGCCGTCGCGCTCACGCCGCCACCTGACACGCCTCGAAGCCGCGGCGCAGTTGCGGCCGATTGAGGTTGCGCCCGATGAACACGAGCTTGGATCGCCGCGGCGCGCCCTCCGGCCACGGGCCGATGAAATCGCCGTCCGCGATCATGTGCACTGCCTGGAACGCGAAGCGCCGCGCTTCACCGGGATAGGCGAGGATGCCCTTGGTACGCAGCAGGTCCTGCCCTTGCTCCTGCAGCAGCGTGCCCATCCATTGCTGGAATTTATGCGGATCGATATCGCGCGACACTTCGAAGCTGACGCTGTTCACGCCCTCGCTGTGGCTGTGCAACTCGGCTTCCAGGAAGGCCGGATCGACATCGAGGATGCGCGACAGATCGAACGCGCCGATGTCGAGGATGTCGGTCACCGCCACGTCACTGCGCGTGGCGCGGTGGATGCGCGCGAAGCGGTTGATGGCGCGGATGCGCGCTTCCACGCCGTCCAGCTCGGCGGCCGAGACCAGATCGAGCTTGTTGAGCACGATCACGTCGGCGAACGCGATCTGCGCTGCCGCCTCGGCGCTGTCGTCCAGCCGCGCCGGCAGGTTCTTGGCATCCACCACCGTCACGATGGCATCCAGCCGCGCCTTGGCGCGCACGCCTTCGTCCACGAAGAACGTCTGGGCCACCGGCGCCGGGTTGGCCATGCCGGTGGTCTCGATGATGATGCCGTCGAACTTGGTGGCGCGCCGCATCAGCCCGCCCACGATGCGGATCAGGTCGCCGCGCACGGTGCAGCAGATGCAGCCGTTGTTCATCTCGAACACTTCCTCGTCGGCATCCACCACCAGGTCGTTATCCACGCCGAGTTCGCCGAATTCGTTGATCACCACGGCATATTTGCGGCCGTGCTGCTGCGTGAGGATGCGGTTCAGCAGCGTGGTCTTGCCAGCGCCGAGAAAGCCGGTGAGCACGGTGACGGGAATACGGGTGTCGGACGGCATCGGGTGTTCTCCGGAAGACATTCGGTGTTCGGTAGTGGAGGCTTTAGGCCAGCAGCGCCTGCCGCCGGCGCTGGCGTGCGGCGACCACGTCGAAGCACGCCGCGCGCCGCAGGCCGGCTTCGGCCAGCCGTATCCTCAGTTCGGCATCCCCGGCCAGCCGTGCAATGGCCGCCTCCAGCGCGCCGGGCTCGTCCGCGCCGGCATACAGCGCCGCCGGGCCGGTCACCTCGCGCAGCCCGCCCGTGCCGCTGCACACCAGCGCCGCGCCGCTCGCCATGGCCTCCAGCGCCGTCAGCCCGAACGGCTCGGCCCAGCGGCTCGGCACCACCACGATCGCCGCGCGCGCCATCGCCTCCAGCACGGCTGCGTGCGGCTGGTAGCCGATCTGGGCCACGCCGGCCGCCGCCGCCGCCGGGGCCAGCGCACGCTGGAACGGTGTCGCCGCGCTGTCGGCCCAGAACCGGTCCGCGCCGATCATCGCCGCGCGCCAGCCGGGCAGGCCGGGCAGCACCGCGGCGCAGGCGCGCACGAAGGCGTCGGCACCCTTGTCGGCCACCACGCGGCCGACGAACAGGATCGTGCGCTCCCGCCCGGCGGCCGGCAGGCGCGGCGGCAGTGCCGCCACGTCGATCGCGTTGGGCAGCACGGCGGGCGGGCTGCCGGCCACGCCGCCTTCCATGAAGCGGCTGGCCAGGTAAGCCGACACGCACAGCACCCGCACGCGGGCCAGCAGCGCCGTGCGCTCGGCGGCCGTGCGCGCACCGCGCATGCCCAGCGGATCGTTGTGCAGCACCAGCACCACGCGGGCTTGCGGCAGGGCGTGGGCCACGCGCAGGGCCAGGTTGGCGCGGTTGTGCACCTCGATCACGCCGGGGCGCAGCTGAAGCAGCGTGCGCACCACGCCGGCCATGTAGCGTTCCGCCCGCCCGAAGGGCGGCCAGGCCACGCGCGCGGCCGGCACGAAGCGCCGCCCGGGGAACACCGGCAAGCGGCTGGCCTGGCCCACCACCACCTCCTCCGGCGCGCCTAGCCGGTGCACCAGCAGGCCGATGGCGCCCACCGCCTGCGGCCCGAAGCCCTCGCGGGGCGGCAGGACGGTGGCAACCAGCGCGGGGGGAAGGCCAGGGGCTCTGCCCCTGGACCCCGTTGGGGTTTGAAACCCCAAACCCCCTAAGCCCGCAGGGACTCGTAGTGCGCGAGCCGCCAGGCGTCGGGCTCGGCGGCCGCATCGTCATACCAGCGCGCCACCAGCGGATGGGCGCGCACGGCGGTGCAGTAGGCTCGCGCCACCTCCGAAAGCGGCGGCGCGTAGGTCAGCAGCCGGGCCACCACGGGCGCGAACATCGCATCGGCGGCGCCCAGCTCCGCGCCGAACAGGAACGGCCCGCGGCCGCCGAACTCGGCGCGCGTCTGGCGCCACAGCGCGTCCACGCGGGCCACGTCGGCCAGGCTCGCCTCGGTCTGGCCCAGCCCGGCGTAGTCCGGCCGGCCCAGATTCATCGGCATGGCCAGCCGCAGCGCGGGGAAGCCGGCATGCATCTCGGCGGCCACCGAGCGCGCCTGGGCGCGCGCCACGCGGCCATCCGGCCAAAGGCCGGGGGCGAACTCGGCGCAGTATTCGCAGATCGCCAGGCTTTCCCACACCCGCGCACCCTCGTGCTCCAGATACGGCACCAGCCCGGCGGGGGTGGCGGCCTGCACTGCCGGTGTGGTGCCGCCGGCCAGCGGCAGCACCACCACCTCCACATCGAGCCCGGCCAGCATCACCGCCAGCCAGCCGCGCATGGACCACGACGAGTATCGCCGGTTGCCGATGTGAAGCGTGCCCATCCCTGTTATCCTGCCTACCGGCCTTTCCAATGCACGCCGCCTGCCGGCGGATCAACACGGGAGCACGCGTCTGGACAGCCTGTGCCGCGATTGTGGCCTGCAGGGCGCAACCATGCCGTGCGGCAAATGCGGTTCGGTGCGCATTGTGCGCCATGCCGAGCTGTTCGCACTCACGGTGGCCCATATCGACTGCGACGCCTTCTACGCCAGCGTGGAAAAGGCCCGCCACCCGGAGCTCGCCCTACGCCCGCTGATCATCGGTGGCGGGGCGCGCGGGGTGGTCACCACCGCCTGCTACATCGCCCGCCTGTCGGGCGTGCACAGCGCCATGCCGATGTTCCGCGCCCGCAAACTGTGCCCCGATGCGGTGGTCCTCAAGCCGGACATGGCGGCCTATGCCGAAGTGGCGCGCGGCCTGCGCACGCTGATGCGCGGGCTGACGCCGCTGGTGCAGCCGCTCTCCATTGACGAGGCGGCGCTGGACTTGGCGGGCACCCAGTCGCTGCACGGCGCGCCGCCGGCCGCCGTGCTGGCGCGCCTGGCCGGTGCCGTCGAAGCGCGGTTCGGCATCACAATCAGCATCGGCCTGGCGGGCAACCGACTGCTGGCCAAGCTGGCCGCCGGCCGCGACAAGCCGCGCGGCTTCGTGGTGCTGGGCCGCGAGGCCGCCGCCGTGCTGGCGCCCGAGCCGGTCGGCATCCTGCCCGGCATCGGCCCGGCGCAGGAGCGGCGGCTGGCCGCGCTTGGGCTATTACGCGTGGGCCAGCTGCAGGCGCTGAGTGACCGCGAGGCGCGGCAGATGCTGGGCGACGAGGGGCCGAGCCTGGCCGCCCGCGCCCGCGGGCTGGATTCCCGCAGCGTCAACCCGGTCAGCGCGGCGAAATCGATCAGTGCGGAGACTACCTTCGCGCAGGATCTGACAGCGCGCGCCGATCTGGAAGCGCATCTGTGGCGGCTGGCCGAGCGCCTGGCCGACCGGCTGCGCCAGGCCGACTGCGCGGCGGCTGGCGTCGTGCTCAAGCTCAAGACGGCGCGCTTCGCCTCGCGCACCCGCACCCAGCGCCTTGCCCAGCCAACGGCGCTGCCGGACACGCTGTTCGCCGCGGCCAGCGCGCTTCTGACACGCGAGGCGGACGGCACCGCCTTCCGCCTGATCGGCATCGGCGCTGCCGGCCTGGCGCCGCTGGCCAGCGCGGATGCCGGCGACCTGGCGGACCCGGACGCCACACGCCGCCGCGCCCGCCAGACTGCGATCGACGGCCTGCGCGCCCGCTTCGGCACTGCGGTGATCGGCAAGGGCCGTGGGCTACCCGGCCGATGACCGGCGCCGGCCTGCCCACACGCCGCGCTGCCCTGGCCGCCATCCCGGCGTTGGCCGCCGCCCTGGCGCCGCGCACCGCGCGCGCCGCCGACCCGCTGGCGGCCATCGAGCGCCGTGCCGGCGGCCGGCTGGGCGCCGTCATCCTCGATACCGGCACCGGCGCCCTGCTGTCCTGCCGCGCCGACGAACGTTTCCTCCAATGCAGCACCTTCAAGCTGCTGGCCGCCGCCGCCATGCTGGCGCGGGTGGAGACCGGCATCGAGCGGCTGGACCGCCGCATCGGCTACACGGCGGCCGACATCCTGCCGCATTCCGCCGCAACGCAGGCCGCTCTGGTGCACGGCGCGATGACGGTGGGCGCGCTCTGCCAGGCGGCGATCACGCTCAGCGACAACACCGCCGCCAACCTGCTGCTGGCAGCCCTCGGCGGGCCGGCCGGGCTCACCGCCATCATCCGCGCCACCGGCGACGGCGTTACCCGGCTCGACCGCACCGAGCCGGCGCTGAACGAGCGCCACGGCGTGCTCGACACCACCACGCCGCGTGCCATCGCCAGCACCTGGCGCCACCTGCTGCTCGGCCCCGGCCTGGGCGCCGCCTCCCGCCTGCAGCTCGCTGCCTGGCTGGCCGGCACCACCACCGGGCTGCACCGGATCCGGGCCGGGGTGCCCGCATCCTGGGCCGTGGGCGACAAGACCGGCACGTGCGGTGCGCAGGCCAACGATATCGCGATCCTGCAACCGCCGGGCGGCTTGGCGCCGCTGATCGCGGCTGCGTTCTATGAGGCGCCGGGGGCCGATGACGCGCAGCGCGAGGGGGTGCTGCGCGCCGTCGGCACCACGGCCGCGGCCTGGGTGGGCGCGCGGTGAGCGGGCTGCGTCAGGCGCTGCCCGCTCGCAGCAGATCGTGGATGTGCACCAGCCCCACCGGCCGGCCATCCTGCACCACGAACACGCAGGTGATGCGCGCCTCCTTCATCAGCGCCAGCGCCACGGCGGCGAGCGCGTCGGGCGGCAGGGTGTAGGGTTGCCGGCCCATCGCGTCGCGCACCGGGCGGTCCACAAAGCCGCCGCGGAACGCCCGGCGCAGATCGCCGTCGGTGAGTGCGCCCACCAGCGCCCCGGTGCCATCCACCACGCCGGCAATGCCGAAGCGTTTGGAGGTCATCTCCACGATGCCCTCGGCCAGGCTGGCCGCCTCGCCGATCAGCGGCAGCGCATCGCCGCGATGCATCAGCGCGCTCAGCTGCACCAGCTGCGCGCCCAGTTTGCCGCCGGGGTGGAACAGCCCGAAATCGCGTGCCGAGAAGCCGCGCTGTTCCAGCAGCAGCACCGCCAGCGCGTCGCCGGCCACCATCTGCATGGTGGTCGAGGTGGTGGGCGCCAGGCCGTTCGGGCAGGCTTCCTGGCTGACTGGCAGCGCCAGGCACACATCGGCCGCCGCCCCCAGCGCGCTGTGCGCGCGCGAGGTGATGGCCACCAGCGGCACGGTAAAGCGGCGCGTATAGGCCACGATGTCGGCCAGCTCGGCCGTCTCGCCGGACCACGACAGCGCCAGCACCACGTCGTTTTCCCGGATCACGCCGAGGTCGCCGTGGCTGGCTTCCGCAGGGTGCACGAAATGGGCGGGCGTGCCGGTGGAGGCCAGCGTGGCGGCGATCTTGCGGCCGACATGGCCCGATTTGCCCATGCCGCTGACGATCACCGTGCCGCTGGCCGCGCCGATCACCTGGGCGGCGCGGCCGAACGCATCGGCGAGCCCGCCCGGCAGCGCGGCGGCGAGCGCGTCAAGGCCCTGGCGCTCGAGCTCGATCGTGCGCTGTATGCTGGTATGGGCGTCCATGCCTGGGGTCCTCGGAGGGGTGCGCAGTGTTCGTGACGGTAGCCGACAGTAGCGCGCGGCCGCGCCGCCGCCGCACACGGGTGGTCCTATAGGCCATGCCCGCCGACGCCATCGACCTCTTCCTGCACGCGGCCGCCGCCGATCCCGGCAAATGCGCGGTGGCGCCGGATACCAGCTACGCCGCATTGGAAGATCGCGTCCGCCGCCTCGCCGCCCGGCTGCAGGAGGCGGCCGGGCCGAAGGTGCTGGTGGCCCTGCCGCGCGGGCCGGATGCCTGCGCCGCCATCATGGCGGCCGGCCTGGCCGGCGGATTTCACGTGCCGCTCAACGAGGCCTCGCCACTGGCCAAGCAGCTGCGCATCGCCAGCCTGCTGCAGCCCGACGCGATCGTGGCGCCGCGCGCGCTGGCCACCGCGCTGGCCGCAGCCGCACCCGGCGCGCTGATCGTCGATCCCGCCGAGCATTCGCCGACGCCGGGGCTGGCCGGGCGCGGCAGCCGCCACGCCATCGCCTATGTCATCTTCACCAGCGGCTCCACCGGCACGCCCAAGGGCGTCGTCATTCCGCGCACGGCGCTCGACCATTACACCGCCTGGATCGCGGCTTCCGACAGCGTGCGGCGCAGCGATGTGGTCAGCCAGTTCAACAACCTCGCCTTCGACGTCAGCATCCTCGACATCTTCGGCGCGCTGTGCGCCGGCGCCACGCTGGTGCCGCTGCAATCGCCCGGCGACCGCCTGCTGCCGGCCCGCGCCATCGCGCGCACCGGCATCACCGTGTGGTCATCGGTGCCCAGCGTGATCGACCTGATGCGCTCGGCGCGGCAGCTGACGGCCGCCAATCTGGGCGGCGTGCGCCTGTTCACCCTGGCCGGCGAAAAGCTGCTGGCGCCGCAGCTCGACGCGCTGTTCGCCGCCTGCCCGGATGCGGTGGTGCAGAACGCCTATGGCCCGACCGAGGCGACCGTGACGGTGACCCGGATGCGCATGACGCGCGACGATTTCGCCCAGGCCTGCATGGGCAGCAACACCGCCATCGGGCCGCCGATCCCCGGCACGGACATCCACCTGACCGGCGGCCCGCACGCCGACGAGGGCGAGATGGTGATCACCGGCCCGCAGCTGGCGCTGGGTTACTGGAACGACCCGGTGCGCACCACCCAGGCCTTCCGCGCCGTAGGCCCGGGCCAACCGGAACGCGGCTTCCACACCGGCGATTGGGCCGTGCGCCGCGGCGGCGCGCTGTTCTTCGAGCGGCGGATCGACACGCAGGTGAAGCAGCGCGGCTACCGCGTGGAGCTCGACGAGGTGGCCGCCGCCATCATCGCCGCAGGCTGGCCCAGCGTGTGCGTGCTGCAGCATTCAGGCGTGCTGGCCGCCCTGATCGAGACCGCGGAGCCGATCGACGAGCCGGCCCTGCGCACCGCTTTGGCCGCCGTGCTGGAACCCTACGCCATCCCGGAACTCTATCGCAGCGTGGCCGCTCTGCCCCGCAACGAGAACGACAAGATCGACCGCGCCGCCGCCGCATCCCTCCTGCAGAAGCTGCTGCCATGAACCCCGATTTCGATCAGGTGATGCACACGTTGACGGCCATCCTGCGCGCCACCTTCCGCAAGCCGGATATGGCGGTGGATGCGGCCGCCACGTCGCAGACGCTGGCCGGATGGGATTCGTTCAAATACGTCGAGATTATCGTGGCGCTGGAAGACGCGTACGGCATCGCGCTGGACGGCCCCGAGATCGACGACGTGCGCAATGTGGGCGACCTGGCCCGGCTGGTGGCTGCCAAGGCCGCCGCACCCTAGCGCGCCAACAGCGCGCGCGCCTGTTCCAGGTCGGCCGCGGTATCCACGCCCAGCGGCACGTCATCGACCAAAGCGGCATCCACCCGCATCCCGGCTTCCAGCGCGCGCAGCTGCTCCAACTTCTCGCGCAATTCCAGCTGCGAGGGCGGCAGCCGCACGAAGCGCTCCAGCGCCGCGCGCCGCCAGGCATACAGGCCGATATGGTGGTAGAGCGGGCCCTCGCCCCAGGGGGCGCAGGCGCGGGTGAAATACAGCGCGCGGAAGCGGCCGGGTGCGGTCTGCGTGCCCACCATCTTCACCACGCTGTCGGCTGCCGCCTCGTGCGGCCCGGCGATGGCCACGGCGGTGCCGATATCCACCGCGCCATCCTCCAATAGGGCGGCGGCCGCGCGCACCGCCTGCGGCGCCACGGTGGGCAGGTCGCCCTGCAGGTTGACGATCACCGTGTGGTCGCCCTGCGGATCGACGGTCTGCAGCGCCTCGGCGATACGGTCGCTGCCGGAGGCATGGTCGCCGCGCGTCAGCACCGCCTCGCCGCCGGCGCGCGTAATTGCCGCGGCGATGGCGGCGTCCCCGGTGGCCACCACCACGCGGCCGAGTGCCGCCTCGCTGGCGCGCCGCCACACATGCACGATCATCGGTTCGCCGCCGATATCGAGCAGCGGCTTGCCGGGCAGCCGCGTGGCCGCCAGCCGGGCCGGGATCAGCACGAGCGTCATGGCCGAGTTAGCCGCGTCACCGGCCGGCTTTCCTCACATCGTCATAGGCCAGCAGCTCGGCCAGCAACGGCTCCATGTCGCGCAGCGCAATCATGTTGGGGCCGTCCGACGGCGCGCGGTCCGGGTCCGGATGCGCCTCGATGAACAGGCCGGCCACGCCCACGGCTACCGCGGCACGCGCCAGCACGGCCACGAACTCGCGCTGGCCGCCGGAGGAGGCGCCCTGGCCGCCCGGCTGCTGCACCGAATGGGTGGCATCGAAGATCACCGGCGCGCCCATCGCCGCCATGATCGGCAGTGCGCGGAAATCCGACACCAGCGTGTTGTAGCCGAAAGATGCGCCGCGCTCGGTGACCAGTACGCGGGGATTGCCCGCCCCGGTGACCTTGTCGATCACGTGCCGCATGTCCCATGGCGCGAGGAACTGGCCTTTCTTCACGTTGACCACGCGGCCGGTGCGGGCGGCAGCCACGATCAGGTCGGTCTGCCGGCACAGGAAGGCGGGAATTTGCAGCACGTCGGCCACCTCGGCCACCGGGGCGCAATGCTCGCGCTCGTGCACGTCGGTCAGCACCGGCACGCCGAATTCGGCGCGGATATCGGCGAAGATCTGCAGCGCGGCTTCCATGCCCACGCCGCGGGCGCCGGCCGCACTGGTGCGGTTGGCCTTGTCGTAGCTGCTCTTGAAGACGAACCCCACGCCCAGCCGCCCGGTGATTTCGGCCAGCGCCTGGGCGCATTCGCGGGCGTGGGCGGCACTTTCCACCTGACACGGCCCGGCGATCAGGCACAGCCGGGCATCGTTGGCGAAACTGGCTTGGCCCACGGTCACGCGCGGGTCGGGGGCGGTCGTCACGATGGCTTTCCTCGTCGCCGCGGCCAGGGCGCCGCGCCGCGCCAGCCTAGCGGGGCGGCGGGGGCACACCAAGGGGTGCAGGGCGCCGCTTCTTTGCCCGCGCCTCCGCGCGTTGCTACATACGGGCGGGCTCGCGGCGTGGCCGCCGCGCCCCCAACCGGAAAAGGATGTCGTGGCGGATGCCGCCCACGCTGGAACCCAAACCTGCCGCGCTGGCCGCCGCCAAGCCGTTGCCCACCCGTCCCGGATCGGTGGATTTTCTCTCGCCTTGCCCCAAGCTCGGTGGCTGGCTGCTCGGGGGCTGGCTCGCCCTGAGCTGGGGCGAGGCCGCAGACGCGCCCGAGGCGACGCTGGAGCTGAGCGATGCCAGCTGCTCCGGCGCGGCGCTGCTCGGCCTGTTCCCGCGTGAGGACGTGCGGGCGTTCGGCACCGGCTTCGTGCTGTTCCTGCCCGAGGGCGAGGCTTCGCCCGGCGGCGAGCTGCGCGCCCTGCATCTGCGCGCGCCCGGCCGGGCGGTGCGGCTGACGCCGACGCCGCAATTGCTGCGCCTGTCCGAAGCCGATGCGGTGGCGCGGGTGCGGCTGCAACTTGGCCAGGCGCCGCGCTCGGCGCAGCGCACCGCACTGCTGGCGCTGTTCGCCCGCCCGGTGTTCAAGGGCGAGGACACGCTGGCCGCCCTGCCTTGCCCGGTGTTCATCGAAACCGACGCCGCCATCCTGTGCCCGCCGGGCGGCCTGGTGGTGCGCGGCTGGTTCGCCGATCCGTTCCGTCAGGTCGCCGCCATCCATGTGCGCAGCGGCGGGCGGCGCGTGCGCCTCGATCTCGACCAGGCGATCGCCATCGCGCGGCCCGATGCGCGCGAGAGCCTGGCCCGCGCGCACCCCGACATCCCGGAGCGCTGCGGATTCATGGCGTTCCTGCCCGGCCTGGCGGCACTGGGCGAGCCCTATGTCTATGAGATCGAGACGCTGTCCGGCGCCGTGGGCTTCAAGCGGCTGCCGCCGGTGCGCAGCCCCGGGCTGACGGCGATCCGCGAGGTGCTCAGCGTGTTCGACCTGCGCTACCAGGAGATGGTGGCCGGCTTCGACCGCGTGGCCGGCCCGGCGGTAGCCGCGATGAACGCCTTCCGCCTGGCGCCGCCGCCGCAGGTGCGCGAGCTGGCCTTCGGCACGCCGCCGGCAGCCCCGGCCTGCAGCATCGTCGTGCCGCTCTATGGGCGCATCGACTTCATGGAATACCAGCTCGCCGATTTCGCGCGCACGCTGCCGGCCGAGTACGAGCTGATCTACGTGCTGGACGACCCGCCGCGCCTGCGCGCCGCCGAGGCGCTGGCGGCCGCCTGCCTGGCCCGCTTCGGGCGGCCGTTCCGCCTGGTCTGCCCGGACCGCAACATGGGCTATGCGCCGGCCAACAATATCGGCCTGGCGCACGCCACCGCCCCCTACGTGTGCTTCCTCAATTCCGACGTGTTCCCGCTGGCGCCGGATTGGCTCGACAGCATGCTGGCCACCGCCGCGGCCGATGCCGCGATCGGCATCGTCGGCGCGCTGCTATTGTTCGAGGACGGCACCGTGCAGCACGAGGGCTGCGCCTACGAGACGCTGGCCGAATTCGGCGGATGGCGGTTTCCCCGTCACCCCAACAAGGGGCGCCTGCCCGAAGGCGCGCCTTGCGTGGTGCCCGTCCAGGCCGTCACGGGTGCCTGCATGGTGATGCGCACGGAACTGGCGCGCCGCCTCGGCGGCTTCGACGAGGGCTACGTGATCGGCGATTTCGAAGATGCGGATCTGTGCTGCAAGGTGCAGGAAGCCGGGCTCTCCTGCGTGGTGGACCGCCGCGCCCGGCTCTATCACCTGGAACGCCAGTCCCAGGGCGGTCAGCACGCCCAGGCACGGCTGAACCTGACGCTGTACAATGCCTGGCGTTTCCAATCCCGCTGGCCGCAGCCCGGCCAGGTGGCGGCGGGATGATGCGCGCCAAAGCAAGGCCACCCGCCCCGGCCGCCCGCCCGCCGGCGCGCATGCCCAGCGTGCTGGTGATGGCGCATGCCCACCCCAGGCTCAGCCATGGCGGCGGCGAGATTTCGGCCTACGCCATGTTCGCCGGCCTGCGCGCGCGCGGCGGGGCGGCCTGGTTCCTGGGCTGTGGCGGCCCGCGCGGGGAGGGCCGGCTGGGCGCGGCCCTCAGCCAGCCTTACGGGCCCCGCGAATACCTCTACGCGCCCGCCGCCCCGTTCGACTATTTCAAGTTCGCCAACCGCGACCCGAACTTCCCGCCGGCCCTGGCCGCGCTGGTCGCCGAATTGCGGCCCGACATCGTGCACGCGCATCATTACCTGCGCTTCGGCGTGGAGGCTTTCGGCATCATCAAGCGCGCCAGCCCGGCCACCCGGATCGTGCTCAGCCTGCACGAATATCTCGGTATTTGTAACAACCACGGCCAGATGGTGAAGACGGGCGGCCATCGCCTGTGCGCGCGCTCCGGGCCCGCCGAATGTGCCGGCTGCTTCCCGGCGCATAGCCCGGCGGATTTCTTCCTGCGCCGGCGCTACATCCAGGCCCATCTGGCCGATATCGACCTGTTCCTGGCACCCAGCGCCTTTCTGGCCGCGCGCTATGCCGCCTGGGGCCTGCCGGAGGACCGCATCGTGGTGCTCGAGAACATGCCGCCCGCCGCCCCGGCCGACGATGCCGGCAGCGGGGCCGCGCCGTTTCCGGCCATTGCCGGCGGGCGGCCCGTGCGCTTCGGCTTCTTCGGCCAGCTCTCGCCGCTGAAGGGCATCGACGTGCTGATCGAGGCGGCGCGCCTGCTGCAGGCCGGCGGGGCGCGCGCCAGCGTGGAGATCCATGGCGATGCCAGCAACCAGCCGGCCGAGTTTCAGGAAGCGGTGCGCGTGGCCCTGGCCGGGGCGGGCCCGGCGGTGACCTATCATGGCCCGTACGAGAACGCCCAGGTGCGCACGCTGATGCGCCAGGTGGACGCCGTGGTGGTGCCTTCGGTGTGGTGGGAGAACTCGCCGGTGGTGATCCAGGAGGCGTTCGCGGCCGGCCGGCCGGTGATCTGCTCGGATATCGGCGGCATGGCCGAGAAGGTGCGCCCCGGGATCGACGGGCTGCATTTCGAGACCGGGCGCCCGGAAAGCCTCGCCGCCATGCTGGCCGCGCTGGCCGCCCGGCCGGAGACGCTGGGCGAACTGGCCGCCACGCTGGGCCGGCCGCCGGGACCCGACGCCATGCTCGACGCGCATCTGGCCGCCTACGCCGTGGCCGCCGGGCGGCATGGCGGGCCGGGCGCCGTGCCCCTGCTGGCCGGCAGCGCCGGATGATCGAGGGGTTCGTGGGGCTGGTCAGCGCCCGCCAGGTACGCGGCTGGGCGTGGGACCGCGCGCAGCCCGACGCGCATCTGGTGGTCGAGGTGACGCGCGACGGCCGTGTGGTGGGCAGCGGCACGGCGGATTTCTACCGGGCCGATCTGGAAGCCGCCGGCATCGGCGGCGGCGACCACGGCTTTGTGGTGTCGGTCGATCCCGCCGAGGGCGACGCCGCGCCCGGCACGCTGCGCGCCCGCATCGCCGGGGTGCCGGAGAGCGAGCTGCCGCCGGTGCGCCGCAAGCCGCCGCCCGCCACGCCGCCGGCGCCGCTGCCGCGGATCACCTGGCCGGGCCCGCTCGCGGACCCCGATCACCGGCCGGTGTTCATCCTGGGCAGCGCCCGCTCGGGCACCAGCGCCGTGGCGCAGGGCCTGCTGTCGGCCACGCCGTATCGCGGCTTCGGCGAGGGGCATTTCTTCGACCTGCTGGCGCATCTGGCGGTGGCCAGCGACCGGTTCTACGCCGCCAAGGGCCAGGACTGGTCGGGCGAACGGCCGACCATGGCCGCGCGCATCGACCGCGACTTCGCCAATGGCGGCATCGACAGCATCGCCATGCAGGCCGCCCGCGCCACCTTCCCCGGCGGGCTGTGGCTGGACAAGACGCCCAACACCGACATGATTCATTTGGCGCCGCGCTTCGCCCGCATCTGGCCGGGCGCCCGCTTCATCTTCATGCGCCGCCGCGCGATCGACAACATCGCCTCACGCCTGCGCAAATTCGGCTACGATTTCGCCCGCAACTGCGAGGAGTGGGCCGCCAGCATGGAAGCCTGGCTGAGCGTGCGCGACGGGTTGGGCGACCGCGCGATCGAGCTCGACCAGATCACCCTGCTCGGCGCGCCGGAGCAGGCCGCCGCCGAGATCGGCGCTTTGCTCGATCTGACCGCCGTGCAGCGCACGCGCCTGGCCCAGCAATTCACCGTCGAGCGGCCCGAGCAGACGGCCGGCGATGCGGCCGATCCGCTGAGCCTGGACTCCATGGGTTGGCCGGCGCCTTGGCTGGAGGCGTTTGAACGGCGCTGCGGGCCGATGATGCGTGCCTACGGCTACGGCACGGGCACGGCCTATTTCGAGAGCGCGCCCCCCTAGCATGCAGCCGCCCAACCTGCTGCGCCGTGCGCTTGCCACCGCCACCCGCGCGTTCGCGCCGGGCGGCGCCGCCGCCGCGGGTCCGCCGCTGCCAGCCGGGCCCTGCACCGTGTTCAGCGCGCCGCATTACGTGGTGGAATACCGGCCGGCCGGGCCGGTGCCCGCCACTCAAATCGCGATCACCTTCACCGAGAGCGGCTGGCGCCGGCTGGGCGGCGCGGGTTTCGGCGATGCCTTCCTGCAAGCCGCCGGGTTCGACGTGCTCGCCTTCACCTGCGACGTGGATCGCTGGTACCAGGACCTGCCAGAGGCGGCACTGGCCGAGGCGGCCGCGTTCCTCGACGCGCAGATGCCGCCCGGCACGCGCCGCGTCACTTACGGCAGCAGCATGGGCGGCTATGCGGCCCTGATGTTCGCCAAAAACCTGCGCGCCGACCTCGCTTTGGCAATCTCGCCGCAATTCGATGCCGCCGCACCTTGGGACCGGCGCTGGGTGGCGTTCATCACCACGCCGATGCGCACCTTCGAGGCTGCCACAGTGGCGCCGGATTGCCGCTACGTTCTGGTATCGGACCCGCACGATGACGATGCCATGCACGTGGAGCGCTACCGGGCGCTGATCCCGCCCGGCCAGTTCCGCCAGGTGGACGTAAACTATTGTGGCCATCCCGCCGGGCCGCCGCTGCTGCAGGCCGGCTTGCTGAAACCGCTGATGACGGGGCTGATCATGGGTGACGAAGCGGCGATGACGCAGCGCGAGCTCAGCCGCGCCCTGCGCGCCACGCCCAGCTACGCCTTCAACATGGCCGTGCGCTGCCTGGCCGCGAACCATCTCGGCTGGGCGCGGCACTTCATTACGGCGGCGCTGGCGCAGCGGCCGATGGACCCGGAATACCACATCAAAGCCGCGCTGATCGACGGCCGCCTGAACCTGCCTGATTCGGCCATCGCCCATGCCGCCACCGCGGTGGCGCTGCGGCCGGACCACCCGCACATGGTGGCCGCCCTGGCCTACATGCTGGACAAGCGCAACCACGTGGCAGCCGCCATCCACTATTTCGGTCAGGCGATCGACCTGCTGCCCGGCACGGCGGCGTGGATCGGCAAGCGGGAGGAATTGCGGCGGCGCATGCCGGCGGCCTGAGCCGGCCACGCGAGCCGCGTGGAGCGGGTGAAGGGAATCGAACCCTCGTATGCAGCTTGGGAAGCTGCCGTTCTGCCATTGAACTACACCCGCGGCGGCACAGACATAGCCGGGCGCCGGCCGTAAGGAAAGATCGCCGTGCCGTGCGCCCGAGGCCGCGCCCGCGCCGTGCAGCCAGGCCTTGCTTCCGGCCCGCACCGACGCCACGATGAGTCCCCACAGAGTCCTCGCGATTTGTCCGGCCAGCTTGCGGCGAGGTTAAACAAGCGCGCTAAAGCGGCCCGGTGACGCTGCTGGCGGCTGCCGGCCGCCACAGGCCGGGCGCATTGCAGCAGGAACCGTCCGGCCATGACCTACCGCCTTGCCACCACCCTGATCCACGGTGCCACCGCCCGCACGCCGTATGGCGAGACCAGCGAGGCGGTCTTCCTCACCTCGGGCTTCGTCTACGTCGACGCCGAGCAGGCCGAGGCGACCTTCGCCGGCACTGCCACGCACTACCAGTATTCCCGCTTCGGCAACCCGACGGTGGCCGCGTTCGAGGACCGGATGGCGCTGCTGGAAGGTGCCGAGGCGTGCCGCGCCACCGCCACCGGCATGGCCGCCGTCAACGCCGCCATGCTGTGCCATCTGCGCGCCGGGGACCGGGTGGTGGCCAGCCGCGCGCTGTTCGGCAGCTGCCACTGGATCGTCTCCACCCTGCTGCCGCGAATGGGCATGACCTACGAATTCGTCGATGCCGGCGACCTCGCAGCCTGGCGCACGGCGCTCTCCCAGCCCACCCGGCTGGTGCTGATCGAGACGCCCAGCAATCCCATGCTCGACATCGTGGACCTCGCCGCTGTCGCCGAACTGGCGCATGCGGCGGGCGCGATCGTGGTGGTGGACAACGTGTTCGCCACACCGCTGCTGCAGCGCCCGCTGGAACTGGGCGCCGACGTGGTGGTGTATTCGGCGACCAAGCATATCGACGGGCAGGGCCGCGTGCTGGGCGGCGCCGTGCTGGGCAGCCGCGCCTGGATCGAGGACAGCCTGCAGCCCTTCATCCGCAATACCGGCCCCTCGCTCTCGCCGTTCAACGCCTGGACTCTGCTGAAGGGGCTGGAGACGCTGAGCCTGCGCGTGGCTGCCGGCTGCCAGGCCGCGGCGGCACTCGCCGATCTGCTGGCCGACAGCCCGGCCGTCGCGCGCGTGTGGTACCCCGGCCGGGCGGACCATCCGCAGCACGCGCTCGCCATGCGGCAGATGAGCGGTGGCGGCACGCTGGTGAGCTTCGAGCTGGCCGGCGGCAAGGCAGCCGCCTTCCGCTTCTGCAACGCCCTGAGGCTCGTCGCCATCAGCAACAATCTCGGCGACGCGCGCAGCATGGTCACCCACCCGGCCACCACCACGCACATGCGCATCGGCGCGGCCGAACGCGCGCGGCTGGGCATCACCGACGGCGTGGTGCGCCTGTCGGTGGGGCTGGAGGATTTGGCCGACCTGCGCGACGATATCGCCGCCGCCCTGCAGGCCGCCGCTCTGCGGGAGGCGGCCGAATGAGCGGCCCGCGCGAATACGCCCTGCTCACGCACGGCATCAACGTGCGGGTGAGCGCCTTCTTCCTGGAAGACCAGTCGGCCCCGGAAGCCGCGCGCTACGTGTGGGCCTACCGGGTCACCATCGAGAACCGCAGCCAGGAGACGGTGCAGCTGCTGCGCCGCACCTGGGAGATCACCGACGGCCGCGGCCGCATGTTCCGCGTGGAGGGTGAGGGCGTGGTGGGCGAGCAGCCCGTGCTCGAGCCCGGCGAGGCGTTCGAATACACCTCCGGCACGCCGCTGGAGACGCCCTCCGGCTTCATGGTAGGCTGGTATCACATGGTGGCGCATGGCGCCGGCCCGGCGGTGGCGCAGCTGGGCGGCGGCGAACCGTTCGACGTGGCGATCCCCGCCTTCAGCCTGGACTCACCGCACCAGGACAGGCGACTGCATTAGCCGCCGCCCGCGGCGGGGCCCGGCCCGGCGGCGAGGGCCGGCTTGCCTGCCGGGTCTTCACACCCAAGTGAGCGATCCCAGTGCAAGGACATCAGCAGTGACCGACGATACCCGTCCCTCGCGCGAGGAGGCGGAAGCCGCCATCCAGACCCTGATCCGCTGGGCCGGCGACGACCCTGCGCGCGAGGGGCTGCGCGACACGCCCAAGCGGGTCGCCAAATCGTATCTGGAGTTCTTCAAGGGCTACGGCGAAGACCCGGTGGCCATGCTGGAGCGCACCTTCGAGGAGGTGGAGGGCTACGACGAGATCGTGCTGCTGCGCGACATCCGGCTGGAGAGCCATTGCGAGCACCACATGGTGCCGATCATCGGCCGCGCCCACGTCGCCTACCTGCCGCACCGGCGCGTGGTGGGCATCAGCAAGCTGGCCCGCGTGGTGGACGCCTACGCGCATCGCCTGCAGATTCAGGAAAAGCTCACCGCGCAGATCTGCAACACCATCAACGACGTGCTGGCGCCCAAGGGCACGGCCGTGATCATCGAGGCGGCACATGAGTGCATGACGACGCGCGGCGTGCACAAAACCGGCGTCAGCATGGTGACCAGCCGCATGCTGGGCGCCTTCCGCGACGACCCGACGACGCGGCGCGAGCTGCTCGCCATGGTGGGCAACCGCGCGCCGCTGGAGGCCTGAAGGCAAGGGGGGGTTTGGGGTTTCAAACCCCAACGGGGTCCAGGGGCAGAGCCCCTGGCCTACAGACTAGCCGCCAGCGCGCAAACATCCTGGGCCGCCGGACAGGCCGGGTGGCGGGTCAGCAGCGGCATCTGCCGGCGGATCGCGTCGCGCACGCGGTCGTCGCGCCGGATGATGCCGGCCAGCGCCGGCGTGCTGCCGAGGAACTGGGCGCTGGCGCGGGCCAGCGTGGCGTAGGTGCGCTGGCCGCTGGCGGTGGTTGCCGCCTGGTTGACGACGATGCGGGCATCGGCCGGCAGGCCGGCGGCCTCGCGGTCGGCGGCGTGCAGCTTGAGGACAGCGTAGGCATCGGTGAGCGAGGTGGGCTCGTCGGTGGCGACGATCAGCAGCGTGTGCGCCCAGGCGGCCAGATGGCGGGTGGCGGCATCCAGCCCGGCGCCGAGATCGAGCAGCAACGTGGCCTGAGGCTGGGCGGCCAGGTTGGCGAGCATCCATTCCAGCGTGGCGGGGGGCAGCGTGGCCAGCGCGCCGGAGCCGGAGCGGCCGGGCAGCACATCGTAGCCGGTGGCCGCCACGCGGCAGACCGCCTGATGCATCTGCAGCCGGCCGGAGAGGAAACCCGCCAGATCCTGGCGCGGGCACAGGCCGAGCTGCACGTCGATATTGGCCAGGCCGAAATCACCGTCGAACAGCAGCACGCTGTCGCCCTGCTGGGCCAGCGCATGGGCGAGGGTGACGGCCAGCCAGGTTTTGCCGACGCCGCCTTTGCCCGAGGCGACGGCGATGCGGCGCTGGGCGGCGGCGGCGGCGGCCACCATGGCCGGTGCGGGAAGACTATCCATGGGGCTGCAGGTTCCAGGCTTCGGCGGCGTGCGCGCGCGCGGAGGGGAAGACGGGACGGCGGTGCAGGGCGGCCGGGGGCGCGGCGAGCAGCCGCGCGGCGAGCCGTTCGGGCGAGAGCAGCGCCAGGCCGTCGGTCGCGCCGGTGCCGAAACCGGCTTCGGTGAGCATGAGGGCCGGCCCTTGCGGGTCGGCCACGGCCAGCACGCAGCCGAGGCGACGGGCGATGTCCAGCCGCGTCGGCAGCACGCGGTCGATGCCGAGGGCTGCGAAGGCGGCCGCCTGTTCGGCCGCCTCCTCCGGATGCGCGCCGGCCTGCATGACGAGCACGGGCGCGGCGGCCGCGGCCTCGATCAGGGCGGCCAGCGCCGCGGTCTCGGCCGGCAGGAAGGGGTCGATGCCGGCCGTGTCGATCAGGACGGGTGCGCCCGCCGGCGCTTCGGCCAAAGCGCGGGCCAGGGTGGCGGGCGTGCTGGCGGCCAGCAGGGTGATGCCGAGCAGGCGCGTGTAGGCGGCGAGTTCCTCTGCGCCGCCGGCGCGGCGGCCATCGGCGGTGATGACGCAGGGCGGCGTGCCGGCGAGCACCAGGCGGGTGGCCAGGCGCGCCACCGAGAGCGTTTTGCCGGCGCCGGGCGTGCCGGCGAACAGCAGCGGCGCCGGCGCCAACGGCAGGGTGCCGAAGCGAAAGGTGGCGGCCAGAAGTGCCACCAGATCCGGCCCGGCGAGAAGGCGCGCCAGATGCGCGGGTGTGGCGTGATACGCAGCGTTGAACACGCCGGCCGCCGGCGGTGCGCACGCGATGGTCGCGACGGGGGCAGGCCGTTCTTCATCCTGTTCGAGTGCGGCGGTCAGTTCGACACCGCCGGCCACCCTTTTGGTGGACAGGATCAGCGCCTCCGGGCCGAGTTCGGCGCGAAGCTGGGCCATGGCCTCGGCCATGCTGGGTGCGCGGTAGATTTTGAGCCGCATGGCACCGGTGTAGCAGGCCGGGTATTGCCAGCCGGTTACCCGGGCGACGGTGCCTCAGCCCCGCGGCGCAGTCCGGCCTAGAGCACTCGCCCGGCCACCGCATCCAGCTTGGCCATCAGCGCGGGATCGCGCGCGGCCGGGGCGGTGATCAGCGCGTGGTCCAGCGCGTGGTCGCAGCCGACGGCGCAGCCCGCATCGGCGGCGGCGAGCAGCGGGATGGCGCGGCGGATCAGCGCGCGGGCGTGTTGGGCGTTGGCACTCATCACGGCCACCACGGCGTCCACCGTCACGTGGGCGTGGGTCTCGTGCCAGCAATCGTAATCGGTCACCATCGCCACGGTGGCGTAGTGCATCTCGGCTTCACGGGCGAGCTTGGCTTCCGGCATGTTCGTCATGCCGATCACCGCGCAGCCCCAGCTGCGATACAGCTCGCTTTCCGCCTTGGTTGAGAATTGCGGACCTTCCATCACCAGATAGGTGCCGCCCTGCGTGACGGGCAGCGCCAGGCCGAGCGCGGCTTCGTGCAGCACGCCGGCCAGGCGGGGGCAGACCGGGTGGGCCATGCTGACATGGGCGACGCAGCCCTGGCCGAAGAACGATTTCTCGCGCGCGAAGCTGCGGTCGATGAACTGGTCCACGATGACGAAATGGCCGGGCGGCAGGCTCTCCTGCAGGCTGCCCACCGCCGACAGCGAGATCACGTGCGTGCAGCCGGCGCGCTTCAGCGCATCGATATTGGCCCGGTAGTCGAGATGGCTGGGCGAGAGGCGATGGCCGCGGCCGTGGCGCGGCAGGAACACGCAGGGCGTGCCGTCCAGCGTGCCGTGCAGCAGCGCGTCGGACGCCTGGCCCCAGGGTGTGACCGCGTCGCGCCATTCGCGGTCGGTCAGACCCTCGATGTCGTAC
This sequence comes from uncultured Alphaproteobacteria bacterium, assembly GCA_963751795.1. Classification (GTDB taxonomy): domain Bacteria; phylum Pseudomonadota; class Alphaproteobacteria; order Acetobacterales; family Acetobacteraceae; genus BOG-908. The sequence continues at coordinate 284,093 of CAVVVI010000002.1, read as the reverse complement.
AGCCCGGAGCCGCCGATGACGCCGACCTTGATCACGCCGCGGCCCCGGTCGGGTGGTCCGTCGCGATCCTCAATGCTTCTCGTCGTCGCTGCTCTTGTGGACGTCGGACCACACGCGCTTCTTCACGGCGTAGCTCAGCCCGGCCATCAGGGCGAAGAAGCCCACCATCTTCACCCCGAGGTGCTTGCGCTCCTCCATATGCGGGTTGGAAGCGTAATAGAGGAAGGTGGTGACGTCCTTGGATTCTTGCGCCAGCGTCGCCTTGGTGCCGTCGGTGTAGGTGACCGAGTTGTCCTGCAGCGGCGCCGGCATGTGGATCTGATGGCCGACGAACCATTTGTTGTAATACAGCCCGTCGGGGACCTTCACGCCGGGCGGCGGGTCGGTGTAGCCGAGCAGCAGCGCGTTGACGTAGTTCGCACCATGCGCGCGTGCGTTGACGATCAGCGAGTGGTCGGGCGGGTAGGCGCCGTTATTGGCAGCGCGCGAGGCCTTCTCGTTCGGGTAGGGCGAGGCGAAATGGTCGCTGGGCAGGCCCGGGCGCGTGGTCGGCTCGCCCTGGTCGTTGAGCTCGCCGGGCACCGTCTTGCTGGCCGCCACAGCGTGGATCTGCGGATCGGTCAGGCCGATGCCGGCCAGGTTGCGGTAGCTCATCAGCTTCATGGAATGGCAGGTGGAACACACCTCGTTCCACACCTGGAAGCCGCGCTGCGCCGAGGCGCGGTCGAACGTGCCGAACGGCCCGGCGAAGCTCCAGGCCACCTTGGGGAAGGGCGGCAGCTCCTCCTCGCCGGCGGCGTAGGCGGTGCCGGTGAGCAGGAGCGTGCCGAGGGCGGCAAAAGCGAGACGGCGCATCAGATCTTTTCCATCGGCTTGGCGGCGGCACCGGAGGGAAGGCGGCCACCACCGGCCAGGCGGCGCAGCACCGGCTTGCTGATGCTCTCGGGCAGCGGCAGCGGCCGCTCGATGAAGCCGAACAGCGGCACCAGCACCAGGAAGTGCAGGAAATACAGGAAGGTGGCGACGCGGCCGAGAGCCACGACCCAGCCCTGCGGATGCTGCGAGCCGACATAGCCCAGCGCCAGCATGCAGACCACCACCATGCGCAGCGACCAGCGATACATCGGACGGAAGCGGGCGCTGCGCACCGGCGAGGTGTCGAGCCAGGGCAGCGCGAACCACACCAGGATGGAGCCGAACATCGCCAGCACGCCGAACAGCTTGTCGGGCACCGAGCGCAGGATGGCGTAGAACGGCAGGAAGTACCACTCGGGCACGATAGCGTTCGGCGTCTGCAGCGGGTTGGCGGGGATGTAGTTGTCCGCCTCGCCGAACAGGTTCGGGATGAAGAACACGATGGTGGCGAACACCAGGAAGTAGACGGCCATGCCGACACTGTCCTTGGCGGTGTAGTACGGGTGGAAGGGCAGCGTGTCCTGCTCGCTCTTGGGGTCGATGCCGAGCGGGTTGTTCGAGCCGGTGATGTGCAGGGCGACCACGTGGAGGAACACCACGCCGGTGATCACGAACGGCAGCAGATAGTGCAGGCTGAAGAAGCGGTTCAGCGTCGGGTTATCGACCGAGAAGCCGCCCCAGAGCAGCGTGACGATCCAGTTGCCCACCACCGGTATGGCGCTGAACAGGTTGGTGATGACGGTCGCACCCCAGTAGCTCATCTGCCCCCAGGGCAGCACGTAGCCCATGAAGGCGGTCGCCATCAGCAGCAGGAAGAGTGTGACACCCGTCATCCACAGCAGCTCGCGCGGCGCCTTGTAGCTGCCGTAGTACATGCCGCGGAAGATGTGGATGTAGATGATGATGAAGAACATGCTGGCGCCGTTCATGTGAACGTAGCGGAGCAGCCAGCCGTAATTCACGTCGCGCATGATGCGCTCGACGCTGTCGAACGCGCCGGCGGTGCTGGCATTGTAGTTCATCGACAGGAAGATGCCGCTGGCGATCATCACCATCAGGTTGACCACGGCGAGCGCGCCGAAATTCCAGAAATAGTTGAAGTTCTTCGGCGTGGGGAAGCTGCCGTATTCCTTCGTCATCAGCGTCAGGATCGGCAAGCGCGTATCCACCCAGTTGAGCACCGGGTTCTGGAAGTCGCTCTTGTGCAGGCCGGCCATGGTTTTGCGTCCTCGGGTGAGCCGTCGGGGTTGGCAGGTGCGCAGCCCCTGCCCGTTGCCCTGTGTAATAAGGGTGACTTGGCCGGGCTGCAATCACTGCGCCCCGCTCCGCCGGCGAGATTCTGCCGTCGGGCCGGCCGGGCCGGTGTGGCTGCGGGCGCCGTCGGCCGCTAGGATGGCACGATGCAGACCGACCTCGCCAGCCCGCCGCCCCACGCAGCGCTCAAGCCCGCCGTGCGCGCCTGGTTCGAGACGCTGCGCGACAGGATCTGCGCGGCACTGGAGGCGATCGAGGACGAGCAGGATGGCGGGAAGCTGGGCGAGCGGCCGGCCGGCCGGTTCGAACGCCGGCCTTGGGCGCGGCCTACCGAGGATGGCAGCCATGGCGGCGGCGGGGTGATCAGCCTGATGCACGGCCGGGTGTTCGAAAAGGTCGGCGTCAACATCTCCACCGTGGAGGGCACCTTCTCGCCCGAGTTCCGCGCGCAGATCCCCGGCGCTTCCGAAGACCCGCGCTTCTACGCCACCGGCATCAGCCTGGTGGCCCACCCGCAGAACCCGCACGTGCCGGCGGTGCACATGAACACCCGCATGCTGGTGACGACGAAGGGCTGGTTCGGCGGCGGCGGCGACCTGACGCCGATGTTCCCGGGCAGCGCCGAGACGGCCGAGGACGCCGCTTTGTTCCACGCCGCCTACCGCCAGGCCTGCGATGCGCACGACCCGGCCTACTACCCGAAGTTCAAGGCATGGTGCGACGAGTACTTCTTCCTGCCGCACCGGGGCGAGCCGCGCGGCGTGGGCGGCATCTTCTACGACCGGCTCGATACCGGCGACGCGGCGGCCGATTTCGCCTTCACGCGTGACGTCGGCGCCGCCTTCCTGGTCGCCTACCCCACCATCGTGCGCCGCCGCGCCGCCCGGCCCTGGACGGCCGAGGACCGCCACCACCAGCTGGTGCGCCGCGGCCGCTACGTGGAGTTCAACCTGCTGCACGACCGCGGCACCACCTTCGGGCTGAAAACCGGCGGCAACGTGGAAGCTATCCTGATGAGCCTGCCGCCGGAAGCGCGCTGGCCCTGAGCCGGGCCGCGCGGCTTGCGCGGCCGCTCGTTAAATGATCGATTAACTCACCCGCAGGAGCGCCCGCATGCCCGACGCCTACATCTTCGACGCCGTCCGCACGCCCCGGGGCCGCGGCAAGAAAGACGGCGCGCTGCACGAGATCACCGCCCTGTCGCTGGCCACCCAGGTGCTGCAGGCGCTGCGCGACCGCAACCAGCTCGATACCAGCCACGTGGACGACGTGGTGCTGGGCTGCGTGGCGCCGGTGGGCGAGCAGGGCAGCGACATCGCGCGCACCGCGGTGCTGAACGCCGATTACGCCCAGACCACCGCCGGCGTGCAGATCAACCGCTTCTGCGCCAGCGGGCTGGAAGCCTGCAACATGGCGGCCGCCAAGGTGATGACCGGCGAGGCGGAGATGGCCATCGGCGGCGGCGTGGAGAGCATGAGCCGCGTGCCGATGGGCTCGGATGGCGGCGCCTGGCCGCTGGACCCGGACAGCGCGTTCAAAACCTATTTCACCCCGCAGGGCATCGGCGCCGATCTGATCGCCACGCTGCACGGCTTCTCGCGCGACGACGTGGATGCCTACGCGGTGGAAAGCCAGAAGCGCGCCGCCCATGCCTGGGCGGAAGGCCGCTTCGCCCGCTCGGTGGTGGCCGTGCGCGACCAGCTCGGCCTGCCGATCCTGGCGCGCGACGAGCACATGCGGCCCGAGGCCACCATGCAGTCGCTCGCCAGCCTGAACCCGGCCTTCGCCGCGGTGGGCGAGATGGCGTTCGACAGCGTCGCCATCCAGCGCTACCCGCAGGTGGAACGCGTGAACCACGTCCACCACGCCGGCAATTCCTCCGGCATCGTGGATGGCGCCGCCGGCGTGCTGTTCGGCACCAAGGAGATGGGCGAGGCGATGGGGCTGAAGCCGCGCGCCCGCGTGCGCGGCATGGCCTCGATCGGCTCGGAGCCCTCCATCATGCTGACCGGCCCCGCGCTGGTGACGCAGAAGCTGCTGGCCCGGCTCGGCATGGAAGTGGGCGACATCGACCTCTACGAGCTGAACGAAGCGTTCGCCAGCGTGGTGCTGCGCATGATGCAGGCGCTGGACATCCCGCACGACAAGATCAACGTGAATGGCGGCGCCATCGCCATGGGCCACCCGCTGGGTGCCACCGGGGCAATGATCCTGGGCACCGTGCTGGACGAGCTGGAGCGCAGCGGCAAGGAAACCGCGCTGGTCACCCTCTGCGTCGGCGCCGGCATGGGCACCGCCACCGTCATCGAGCGCGTCTGATGAACAACTTCACCCTGACCACCGATGCAGCGGGCGTGGCCCTGGTCACTTTCGACGTGCCCGGCCGATCGATGAACACGCTGACGGCCGAGGTGCTGCGCGAGCTGGGCGAGATCGTCGAGCGCCTGCGCACGGACGCCGCCATCAAGGGTGCCGTGATCACCTCGGGCAAGGCCAGCGGCTTCTGCGCCGGCGCCGATCTCGGCGAGCTGGGCAGCATGGATGCCGGTGCGGCCGGCACCGACGCGGAACGCGCGGCGGTGTACGAGACGGTGTTCGCCATCAACCGCCTGTTCCGCAGCCTCGAGACCTGCGGCAAGCCGGTGGCCGCGGCGCTGACCGGCCTGGCGCTGGGCGGCGGGCTGGAGCTGGCACTGGCCTGCCACCACCGCGTGGTGGCCGATAACGACCGCATCCAGCTTGGCCTGCCGGAAGCCAAGGTGGGCCTGCTGCCCGGCGGCGGCGGCACGCAGCGCCTGCCGCGCCTGGTGGGCATCATGAAGGCGCTGCCGATGATGCTGGAAGGCAAGAGCGCCAGCCCGGCCGAGGCGCTGGCCATGGGCATGGTCCACCAGATTGTGCCGGCCGACCAGGTGGTCGCCGCCGCCACGGCCTGGGTGGCCGGCGGCGGCGATCCCGTGGCGCCGTGGGACAAGAAGGAGTTCAAGATCCCCGGCGGCGGGCCCTATCACCCGGCCACCGCGCAGGTGTTCGTCATGGGCAACGCCATGCTGCGCAAGCAGAGCTTCGGCAACTACCCCGCGCAGATCAACATCATGCGCTGCGTCTATGAAGGCCTGCAGGTGCCCATCGATGCCGGGCTGCGCATCGAAAGCCGCTATTTCGCGCGCACCCTGCTCACGCCGCAGGCGCGCGGCATGGTGCGCACGCTGTTCGGCTCGATGGACGCGCTCGGCAAGGGCGCTGCCCGGCCCAAGATCGACGCCAAATTCGCGCCGCGGAAAGTGGCCGTGCTCGGCGCCGGCATGATGGGCGCCGGCATCGCCTACGTGCAGGCGCTGGCCGGCATCGAGACGGTGCTGATCGACGTGAGCCAGGAGGCCGCCGACAAGGGCCGCGATTACAGCCGCACGCTGCTCGCCAAATCCGTCAAGCGCGGCAAGATGACGCAGGCGAAGGCGGACGCAACACTCGCGCTCATCACACCCACCACGGATTACGCCCAGGTGGCGGGCAGCGACCTCGTCGTCGAAGCCGTGTTCGAGGAGCGCGGACTGAAGGCGGAAATCACCCGCAAGGCCGAGGCGCATCTGGCCGAGACCGCGATCTTCGGCTCCAACACATCCACCTTGCCGATCACCGGCCTGGCCGAAGCCAGCGCGCGGCCGGAACGCTTCATCGGCATCCACTTCTTCTCGCCGGTGGATCGCATGGGCCTGGTGGAAATCATCATGGGCGAACGCACCAGCCAGGAAACGCTGGCCGCCGCGGTCGATTACGTGCTGCGCATCCGCAAGACGCCGATCGTGGTCAACGACAGCCGCGGCTTCTACACCTCGCGCTGCTTCGCCACCTTCATCCAGGAAGGCATGGAGCTGCTGACCGACGGCATCGCACCCGCCATCATCGACAATGTCGGCCGCGCCACCGGCATGCCGCGCGGCCCGCTGGAAATGCACGACGACGTGGCACTCGACCTCTCGCTGAAAGTGCGCACGCAAACGCAGAAGGATCTGGGCGCCGCCTTCGTGCCCACCGCCAGCGACCCGATCATCGCCACGATGGTGACCGAGCTGGGCCGCTACGGCCGCAAGAACGCCAAAGGCTTCTACGATTACGCCGCCGACGGCACCAAACGCCTGTGGCACGGCCTGGCCGACCTCGCCCCCGTCTCGCGCACCGATGCCGACCCGGCGCTGGTGGCCGAAATCCGCCAGCGGCTGCTGTATCGGCAAGCCATCGAAGCGGCGCGCTGCATGGAAGAAAACGTAGTTACCAGCGCGCGCGAAGCCGACGTTGGCGCGATCCTGGGGTGGGGCTTCGCACCCTGGACGGGCGGGCCGCTCAGCATGATCGACGGCATCGGTGCCGCGCAGTTCGTGGCCGAGTGCGACGCGCTGACACGCAAGTTCGGCGCGCGGTTTGCGCCGCCTAAGATGTTGCGGGAGATGGCTTCTTCGGGGGGGCGGTTTTATCCGGCGAAGGCGGCTTGAGGAAGGAAGCGGTTCTTTTTTGAAAAAAAGAACCAAAAAACTTTTGTTCTGTTCGCTGGGGTCGGCATCCAGGCTTGTGATCGGTCATGGATGTCTGCCGGGCTTGGGCGTGACAGCAGTAGAATAGTTTGTTGCTGTCGCGCCCAAGCTGGATAACGCCATGCGCCCGACAACGAGCCTCGGCGCCAACTCTAGCGAACAGAACAAAAGTTTTTTGGTCCTTTTTTTCAAAAAAGGACTGCTTCCTTCCTCCCCACCCGGAGCCCCCATGCGCCTAACCCCCGAGCACGAACACCTCCGCACCACCGCCACACGCTTCGTGCAGACCGAGATCAACCCGCATGTCGATCAGTGGGAACGCGAGGAGATCTTCCCCGCCCACGAGGTGTTCCGCAAAATGGGCCAGCTCGGCCTGCTCGGCGTCAACAAGCCGGAGGAGGATGGCGGCCAGGGGCTCGATTATTCCTATGCCGCGGTGCTGAACGAGGCGACGGGCGCCATCGATTGCGGCGGCATTCCGATGGCGATCGGCGTGCAGACCGACATGGCAACGCCCGCTTTGGGGCGGTTCGGCACGGCGGAGTTGCGGCGCGAATATTTGCGGCCGGCGATTGCGGGCGAGATGGTGGCCTGTATCGGCGTCAGCGAGCCCGAGGCGGGATCCGATGTGGCCGCCATCCGCAGCCGCGCGGTGCGCGATGGCGACGACTACATCATCAACGGATCGAAGATGTGGATCACCAACGGCACGCAGGCCGACTGGATGTGCATGCTGGTCAACACCGGCGAGGGTGCGCCGCATCGCAACAAGTCGCTGATCGTGGTGCCGTTGCGCGAGGACGGCAAGCGCGTGCGCGGCGTCAGCGTCGGCCGCAAATTGCGCAAGCTGGGCATGCATGCGTCCGACACCGCGCTGCTGCATTTCGAGGATGTGCGTGTACCGGCCCGCAACCTGATCGGGCAGGAAGGCCAGGGCTTCACCTATCAGATGATGCAGTTCCAAGAGGAACGGCTGTATGCCGCCCTGGGCTCGACCGTGTTTTGCGAGCGCGCCATTGCCAGCACCATTGCCTACACGCGCGAGCGCCGCGCGTTCGGCCGCGCCATACTCGACAACCAGGCGGTTTATTTCCGGCTGTGCGAGCTCTCGGCTGAGACGGAGGCGCTGCGCGCGCTCACCTGGCAGTCGATCGAGACGCATGTGGATGGCGGCGACTGCACCAAGCTCGCGAGCATGGCAAAGCTGAAAGGCGGGCGGTTGCAGCGCGAGGTGGCCGATAGCTGCCTGCAATATTGGGGCGGCATGGGCTACATGGAGGAATCGCCTATCGCGCGCATGTTCCGCGACGGCCGTCTGGCGAGCATCGGCGGGGGCGCCGACGAGGTGATGCTGGGGATCATCGCCAAGCATCTGGGCGTGCTGCCTTCCGCGGGCGGCCGGTAGGCCGGCGGCCGTGGCGAGCGCATCCGGGGCGGGTGCTGGCGCGATCCAGCTCTATCACTCCGTGGGCGCGCGTTCGTTCCGCGCCTTGTGGGCGCTCGAGGAGCTGCAGCTGGCCTACACGCTGCACCTGGTGGAGTTCCCGCCGCGCTTCCGCCAGCCTGGCTATCTGGAGCTCAACCCGCTGGGCACGGTGCCGCTGCTGATCGATGGCGAGAGCCGGATGACGGAGTCGGCCGCCATCCTGCACTATTTAGCGACACGTTACGGCGCGGGTGCGCTGGCCGTGGCGCCGGATGCGCCGGACTACGCCGCCTACCTGAATTTTCTGGTGATGGGCGAGGCCACGCTGACGTTTCCGCAGACCATCGTACTGCGTTACGGGCGGTTGGAGCCGGAGGAGCGCCGCCTGCCGCAAGCCGTGGCGGATTACACGCGCTGGTTCGCGGTGCGGCTGAAGGCCGCCGCGGCGTGGATGGGTGCCGAGCACGCCTGTGCCGGCCGGTTCACCGCGGCCGACATCTCGCTGGGCTATGCCGTGCAGCTGGCCATGGCGCTCGGCCTGGCCGAGCAGGTGCCCGACACGATGGCCACCTATTTCCACGCCCTGACGCAACGGCCGGGCTACCGCGCCGCGCAGCGGGCCGAGGGCGGGGCGGCGCTGGATCTCGGCTAGGCCGGCGCCGGCTTAGCCTCAGGGGCGCAGGAACACCTCGACGCGCCGGTTCCGCTGGCGGCCTTCCTCGGCCGCGTTATCGGCAACCGGCAGGTCGGACCCGAACGCTACCACCTGGCCGGGCGGCAGGCCGCGGCGTGCGAACACCTCGGCCACCGCCTTGGCGCGCTGCTGGGAGAGCGAGAGGTTCTTCTCCGGCGTGCCCTGGTTGTCGGCGAACCCGATCAGGATCAGGTGGTCCGAGGGCGTGTGGTCCGACATCATGGAGTTCCACACCCGGTCCACCTCGCGCGAGCTGTGCAGGTCCAGCTTGTTGGAGTTCGGCTCGAAATGCAGGTCGGCCGTCAGGCGCGTGGCGCCGGTGACGAGCTTGCGATAGCGCTCCTTCGGCGTGAGCGGGGCGACGGGGGCGGTCGGTGCCACGCTGAGCGGCACCAGGCCCGCCTGGGCGATGGCGGCCTGGCCTTCCGGCGACACCGCGAAGGCGGCGAAGCGGGCCGGGAACGGATTGCTGCCGCCGGCCGGCGCGTAGAGATAGAGCCGTCGGGCCAGCGGATAGCTGCCATTGGCGATATCGGCCGGAACCGGCATGGCCGGCGCGGCGCCCAGGGCCGCGATGGCCAGGACCTTGACGCGACCGACATGCGACAGCGGCACGACGGCGATGGCTTGCGGGTCGTCCAGTACGGCGGAAGCCGCACCGCGCACCCGGCGCAACCCGGCCGCTGCTTCCGGCAGCCCGGCGGCATCCGGCTCGCCGGCTTCGGCGATCACATGGATGGGGCCGGTGGCGCCCAGGCGCTGCCAGCTCGGCAACGTGCCGCCCAGGATCGCGCGCAGTTGCGGCAGGCTCAGCGCGCTGACCGGGTTGCGCGGGTTGACGATCACCGCCTCACCCTCCAGCCCGACGGCATGCTCGCTGGCGGGTGCCGAGAGGTCGCCCATGCCGCGCAGCCGGTCCAGTTCCGGCCGGCCGATGCGGCGATCGGTCATGGCCAGGTCGGCGGTGCCGGCGCCCAGCGCCGCCAGACCGGCTTCATCGCCCGGCTCGCCGGGCTGGATGGTGATGGAGATGGTCTCCGGCCGGCCGAGGCGCTGGCCGCTGACGAGAGTTTCGCCGGCGCGGCCCGGCTGCATCCGCACATCGGTATCGCCCAGCGTGGCCAGGTAGGCGGCGGCCAGGCGCGGCGCAGCCGTGGCGCCGAGCGTGGCCGTGCCATTCAGCCGCAGCAGCATGGCCTGTTCGGGCGTGGCCGGCGCCAGCGGGCGTGCCGGCGCGGGCTGGGCGGCCGGGGGCGCGGCCGGTGTGGCCTGCGCCGGTTTGGGCGCGGCAGGCGCCACCGCGGCAGGCGCCACGGCCGCGGGTGCCACGGCCGCTGGCGCCTGGCCCCGGGAGAGGCGGTAGCCGGCATAGACGCCGCCGCAGATCAGCACCAGCGCGGCGACGCCGCCGGCCACGGCCAGGTTCAGCCCGCCCGAAGGCTCGCGGGTCGGCGGCGTGCGCAGCGGCCGCGCGCATTCCGGGCAGACGAACTCCTCCCCGATCGGCACCTCGATATCGCGCTTCGCGGAAGCCAGCGAGCAGTAGTCGACGTTGGTGCAGCGTCCGAGCGTGTAGGCCATGATATCCTGTCAGCGGCCAGCCGTGGGCCGAGCGGGCACGGTGCGCGTGTGCCGACGATACGAAGCCGTTCCGTGCCCGGCAAGGCCGCAATGCCGGCCGGGCCGCCCCGCTGCGATCTGCGTGCCCAGGTGTGGCGGAATGGTCGTGGCCGGGCCGGCGTGCGGCCTGGCCCGAACGGCTCGCGCCCGGCGCCGCGCCTGTTGGTGCCCGCAGCGGCGCCGTGTTAGGCGATGGCGGGCACGCGCGGGGCCCGCCGCCGTCGCCTCCGCGGCTGCCGCATCATCTCACCGCTTCCGGAAGCGCCCCTGCCCATGCCAGCCATCCACCCCGCTTTGCCCTGCCGCCCGCGCCCGTGCTGCTGATCGCCATTGCCGTGCTGGGCCTGGCCGTGCTGGCCGGCGGCTGGCTAGGCGCGCAGGTGCTCATGCTGGAGGACTCGCTGCCGCTCGGCGTGCACTGGAAGGGGCTGGCGCATGGTGCGGCCGGCCTGGCCGGCCTGGCCGTGCTGGTGCTGGCGTTGCGCGCCGGCCCGCTGAGCGCGCACGCCATACGCATGGGCGCCGGCAGCTTCGGCCGCTTCTCCGGCGCGCTGATCGCCGGGGCGGCGCTGATGGGTCTGGCGATTCTCGCCCAGCAGCTGCGCCGCCGGCCGGTGACGCCCGTGCTGATCGGGGCGCACGGCCTGCTAGGCATCAGCGGCTACACGCTGCTGGTCACCTATCTGACAATGCTGCACTGACGGCCATGACCGGAATCCCAACCTTCGCCACCCCGCACGCCTTCATGGGCCTGGCGCGCCCGCCGGCCGAGGCGCGGCTGCAGATCGCCGGCATTCCGCTGGATGTGGGCACCACCAATCGCAGCGGCGCCCGCTTCGGCCCGCACGCCATCCGCCATGCCAGCCGCATGCTGGTGGATGGCGAACATCCGGGCGTGTGGCGCGATCCGCTTAGCCTGCCGGTGGCCGATATCGGCGATTTTGCCATTGCGCTGGGCGACATCACGGCCAGCCTGGCGCTGATCGAGCAGCAGGCGCATGCCACGACGCACCTGATCGCGCTGGGCGGCGAGCACGGCATCACCCTGCCGCTGCTGCGCGCGCTGGCGGGCCGGCGCGGCGCGCCGTTGGCACTCGTGCATTTCGACGCGCATGTGGATACCTGGCCCGACAGCTTCGGCCAGGCCTATGGCCACGGCTCGCCATTCTACCACGCCATCAACGAGGGCCTGATCGATCCGGCGCGCACGGTGCAGGTGGGCATCCGCTCGCCGGTGCAGCGTTCGGTGTGGGATTGGACGGTGGGCCACGGGGTGACGATCCTGACCGCCGAGCAGGTGCACGAGGCAGGTGCCGCGGCCACCGCGGCGCGCATCCTGGCCGTGGTGGGCGAGGCCCCCGCCTATCTCAGCTTCGACATCGATGCGCTCGACCCGGCCTTCGCGCCCGGCACCGGCACGCCGGAGATGGGCGGCCTGGCCTCCTGGCAGGTGCAGGCGATCCTGCGCCGGCTGGGCGGTATCGCCTGGGCCGGCATGGACATCGTCGAGGTGGCGCCGGCCTACGACGTCAGCGAGATCACCGCGCTGGCCGCCGCCACCATCGTGTGGGAGTACCTGGCACTGCAGCCCGCAGCGCCGGCTGTCTAAACCGCGCGCGGGGCTAGCGCTCCAGGCACATCGCCACGCCCATGCCGCCGCCGATGCACAATGTCGCCAGGCCCTTCTTGGCATCCCGGCGGCCCATCTCGTGCAGCAGCGTCACCAGCACGCGCGCGCCGGAGGCGCCGATCGGGTGGCCCAGCGCGATGGCGCCGCCATTCACGTTCACCCGGTCGGTATCCCAGCCCATATCCTTGTTCACCGCGCAGGCCTGAGCGGCGAACGCCTCGTTGGCTTCGATCAGGTCCAGGTCGCCCACCGACCAGCCGGCCCGCTGCAGCGCGCGGCGGCTGGACGGGATCGGGCCCGTGCCCATCACCGCCGGGTCCACGCCGGCCGTGGCGAAGCTCGCGATGCGCGCCAGCGGGGTCAGGCCACGGCGCTTCGCCTCGGCTGGCGCTCATCAGCACCAGGGCGGCGGCACCGTCATTGATGCCGCTGGCGTTGCCGGCCGTCACCGTGCCTTCCTTGCTGAAGGCTGGCTTCAGCTTGGCCATCGCGGCCATGTCGCTGTCGTGGCGGATATATTCGTCGGTATCGACCACGGTGTCGCCCTTGCGGCCCTTTACCGTCACCGGCGCGATCTCGTCGGCGAACCGTCCGCCCTTGCTCGCGGCGGAGGCCTTGTTCTGCGAGGCGACGGCGAACGTATCCTGCATCTCGCGGGTGATCTGGTATTTCTGCGCCACGTTCTCGGCCGTCACACCCATGTGGTAGCCGTGAAAGGCGTCCCACAGCCCGTCCTTCAGCATGGTGTCGGTCAGGTCCAGCGCGCCCATCTTGGTGCCGGCGCGCAGATAGGCCGCGTGGGCGGACAGGCTCATGCTTTCCATGCCGCCGGCGGCCACCACGGCACTCTCGCCGGTGCGGATCTGCTGGGCCGCCAGCGCCACGGCGCGCAGGCCGGAGCCGCAGACCTGGTTGATGCCGAAGGCGGTCTTCTCATCGGGTACGCCGGCGGCGCGGGCGGCCTGGCGGGCCGGGTTCTGCCCTTGGGCGGCGGCCAGCACGTGGCCCAGGATCACCTCGTCGATCTCGGCCGGCTCTACGCCGGCACGCTGCAGCGCCGCACGCACGGCGGTGGCGCCCAAATCGGTGGCGGCGACGGTGGCGAACGCGCCGTTGAAGCTGCCCACCGGGGTGCGGGCCGCCGATACGATGACGATGTCTTCCACGCTGTCCTCCTCTTGTGCTTGCCGCAGCTTAGGCACGCCGGCAGGTCCACGGGCAAGCCGCAGGGGTCGGCGCCGCAGCGCCGCGCGCCTGTCTCTTCACCCGCTCGTAATCGCTTTCCCCGAGACTGGCGTTGCCGAAACGTTAGGACCGCATCGATGCCAGCCCCGCTCGTGACCCGCCGCGCCATGCTGGCCGCCGCCGCCGCTGCCCTGCCCGCCTTTGCCCACGCCGCTGCTGGGGATGGCTGGGCCGACATCGCCTTGCAGGACGCGCAGCAGCGCATCGTCCGGGTGGGCGCACTCGGCGCGCCGGCCACGCTGCTCAAGCTGTGGGCGCATTGGTGCCCGGTATGCCTGCGGGAGCTGCCCGCGCTGCCCGGCCTGGCCGCCTCCCTGCGCGCCGACGAGGTGGAGCTGATCCTGGTGAGCCATCCGGCCGATTGGGCGCAGGACCAGGCGCTCGCCACCGCTCATGCCGCCGGTGTGCGGCTGGCCCGCGTATGGGCCCCGGGCGCCGCCGCCGCGGTGCCCGGCGTGCTGCTCTCGGCCGACGGCGCCTTCTGCGTGCCCCGCAGCGTGCTGTTCAGCCGGGTGCGGCAGGCGGTGGTGTGGTCGCATACCGGCGGGGCGGACTGGGCCGCGCCGGCCGCCCTTGCGCCGATCCGGCGGGCGATGCCACGCTCCGCCCAGGGCGGCCATCCGCCGGGGATGAGCAGCGATGCATGACGATCTGGATGCCACCGGCCTGGCCGAACTGGTCGCCACCGGCCAGGCGAGCGCCGCCGAGCTGCTGGAAGCGGCGATCGCCCGCACCGATGCCAGTGCGGCCACGCTGAACGCCGTGCCGATCCGCTTCGACGATGCCGCGCGCGCGCAGGTGCGTGGCCCGCTCGCCGGCCCGTTCGCCGGCGTGCCGTTCCTGCTGAAGGATATCGGGCAGGAATATGCGGGCCAGCCGGCCACTGCGGCCGCGGCACCGTTCCGCAACCGCCGGCCTGCCGAGCACAGCGCCTACACCCGCCGCTGCCTGGCCGCCGGGCTGGTGATCTTCGGCCGCACCGCCACGCCGGAGCTGGGGCTGAAGGCGGTGAGCGAGAGCAAGCTGTGGGGCCCCACGCGCAACCCCTACGATCCGGCGCGCACCGCCGGCGGCTCCTCCGGCGGTTCGGCGGCCGCGGTGGCGGGCGGGCTGGTGGCGATGGCCGGCGCCAACGATGGCGGCGGCTCGATCCGCATACCGGCCAGCTTCTGCGGGCTGTTCGGGCTGAAGCCCGGCACCGGCCGGGTGAGCTGGGGGCCCTCGCAGGGCATGGTGTGGGAGGGTGCCTCGGCCAATGGCGTGCTGACGCGCAGCGTGCGCGATACCGCCCGCATGATGGATGTGCTGTGCGGCCCCGAGCCGGGCGACCCGTGGACGGCCGCGCCGCCCGAACGGCCCTACGCCGCCGAGACGGAGATCCCGCCCGGCCGCCTGCGCATCGGCTTCTCGGTCGCCTCGCCGCTGGGCACCAAAGTGGATCAGGCCTGCATCGATGCCGTGCACGCCGCCGCCCGGCTGCTGGAAAGCCTGGGCCACCAGGTGGAGGAAGCCGCCCCGGAGGTGGACGGGGGCGCGGTGGCGGCCTGCTACATCAAGCTCTATCTCGGCCAGGTGGCTGCCGAGCTGGCCGCCAGCGGCGCGCCGGATAGCGCGTTCGAGCCGGAAACCGCGCTGCTCGCCATGCTGGGCCGCACGCTCTCGGCCGGCGAATACGTGGGCGCGCATTTGCAGTGGAACGGCTTCGCCCGCGCGCTGGGCGCCTTCCACCAGCGCTACGATCTGTGGATGACGCCGACCGTGGCCGCCCCGCCGGCGCGCATCGGCGAGCTGGACACGCCGCCGGCACAGCTGCGCCTGGCTGCCGCCATCCGGGCGCTGCGCGGCGGCCGGCTGATGCTCAAGCTGGGCATGCTGGACCAGATGGTGCGCGAAAGCCTGGCGCGCACGCCGTTCACCCAGCTGTCCAACCTGACGTTCACGCCCAGCATGTCGGTGCCGCTGCACACGGCGCCGGCCGAGCCGGGCGGGGTGGCGCTGCCGGTGGGCGTGCAGTTCGTGGGCGCGCATAGCAGCGAGGGGCTGCTGCTGCGGCTGGCGGCGCAGCTGGAGCAGGCGGCGCCTTGGGGAAAAGCGAGGTAAGGCCTTCTTTTTTGCAAAAAAGAAGCAAAAAACTTCTGTCCGGCTGTCGCGCCGAAGCGGGATAAAAGTTTTTTGGTCCTTTTTTTCAAAAAAGGACTGCTTGCCTTGCCTCGCCGACCCCACCAAAAAAGCCGGCCAAGGGAGCCATAACTCATGTCCGAGACCACCGCCGTGACCGACCTCGCCATCCAGGACGGCGTCGCCGTGCTAACCGTGAACTCGCCGCCGGTGAACGCGCTCTCGGCCGCGGTGCGCGCCGGTATCCTGAAGGGCATCGAGACGGCCGGCGCCGATGGCTCGGTCAAAGCCGTCGTGCTGGCCTGTGCGGGACGGACGTTCATCGCCGGGGCCGACATCACCGAGTTCGGCAAGCCGATGGTCGAGCCCTCGCTGCACGCCGTGATCAAGGCGATCGAGGCCTGCCCGAAGCCGGTGGTGGCCGCCATCCACGGCACCGCGCTGGGCGGCGGGTTGGAGGTGGCGCTCGGCTGCCATTACCGCGTGGCCGTGCCCAGCGCGAAGCTCGGCCTGCCGGAGGTCAAGCTCGGCCTGCTGCCCGGCGCCGGCGGCACGCAGCGCCTGCCGCGCGTGGTGGGCGCCGCGCAGGCACTCGAGATGGTGACCAGCGGCACGCCGATCGGCGCCAAGCAGGCCGCCGAGAAGGGGCTGGTGGACGCGCTGGCGCCGGAGGACGGCCTGCTGGCCTTCGCCGTGGATTACGCCCGCCGCACCGCCGCCGAAGGCAAACCCCTGCGCCGCGTGCGCGACATGCAGGCCCATGCCGAGCCCGGCCTGTTCGAGGCTTTCCGCAAGGCCAACGCCAAGAAGTTTCGCGGCTTCGATGCGCCGGAGAAGAACATCCAGTGCATCGAGGCGGCGGTCAGCCAGCCATTCGACGAGGGCGAGCAGACCGAGCGGCGCCTGTTCATGGAGCTGATGACCGGCACGCAGTCGCGCGCGCAGCAATACTTGTTCTTCGCCGAGCGCGAGGCGCAGAAGATTCCCGGCCTGCCGAAGGGCACCGCGGTGCGGCCGATCCGCAAGGTCGGCGTGATCGGCGCCGGCACCATGGGCGGCGGCATTTCGATGAACTTCCTCTCCGCCGGTTTCGCGGTGACGATCGTGGAGGCCAACGAAAAGGCGCTGGAGCGCGGCGTCGGCATCATGCGCGGCAATTACGAGAACACCGCCAAGAAGGGCCGGCTGACGCAGGAGCAGGTGGAGCGCAACATGGGCCTGCTCACCGCCAGCATGCGGCTGGAGGATCTGGCCGATTGCGACCTGGTGATCGAGGCCGTGTTCGAGAACATGGACGTCAAGCGCGAGATCTTCGGCAAGCTGGACCGCATCGTCAAACAGGGCGCGATCCTGGCGAGCAACACGAGCTATCTCAACGTGGACGAGATCGCCGCCAGCACGCAGCGCCCGCAGGATGTGTGCGGCATGCATTTCTTCTCGCCGGCCAACGTGATGCGGCTGCTCGAAGTGGTGAATGGTGCCAAGACGGCGCCCGACGTGCTCGAGACGGTGATGCAGCTCAGCCGCAAGATCGGCAAGGTGGCCGTGGTCGCCGGCGTATGCCACGGCTTCATCGGCAACCGCATGCTCGAGCCGCGGCAGCGCGAGGCCAACAAGCTGATCCTGGAAGGCGCGATGCCGTGGGACGTGGACCGCGTGATCTACGATTTTGGCTTCCCGATGGGTCCGTTCCAGATGGCCGATCTGGCGGGGCTCGACATCGGCTGGTCGGCCGAGACGTCGAAAGGCATCACGCTGCGCGACCAGCTTTGCGAGCGTGACCGCCGCGGCCAGAAGACGAAATCGGGTTTCTACGACTACAACGACAAGCGCGAGCACACGCCCTCGCCGGTCGTCGAAGAGCTGGTGCTGCGCCAATCCGTCGAGCGGCAGATCACCCGCCGCAAGATCGACGACCAGGAGATCCTGGAGCGCTGCATCTATACCATGATCAACGAGGGCGCGCGCATCCTCGAGGAAGGCAAGGCGTATCGGGCATCCGACATCGATATGGTCTGGCTGACCGGCTATGGCTGGCCGGCCTATCGCGGCGGGCCGATGTTCTATGGCGATACGGTAGGGCTGGCGCATGTGGCCGAGCGGCTGCGGGCCTACCAGTCGCTGTCGGAAGCCGATTTCCGCCCGGCCGACATGCTGGCCAAGCTGGCCGCCGAGGGGCGGGGCTTCACCGACCGCAAGTGAGCGCGGGCGCCGCGCGGCTACGGGCCGGCGGCGCTCCCTTCCTGCACCAGGCGCCCTTCGTCGTCGATCACCGCCACCTGGCAGGGTGGCGCGTGCGACCAGCGCCAGAACACCACGTTGCGGTCGGCCGGGCCGGCGCCCGGGGCGAAGCTGGGCACCATGATGCCGGCCACGCCCTCGGCCATCAGTCGGCGGGCGAGCTGCCAGCTCGGCGGCACGCGGCCTTGCAGGGCCAGATCCTCCCAGGCGCAGGCCAGGTCGGTCAGGCTCGTCTTGTGCGCCGCCCGGCCTGCGGGCGCGGTCAGGTCGGCGATCTCGGCGCAATCCACGCGATAGGCGCAGATCGTGAGCGGCTGCGCCTTGAACGCAAAACCCTGCTGGGCTTCGAGCCAGGCGGTTTCCAGCCGGCGGGCGGTGTAGAGGGCGGGCAGGCCCACGGGGTTGAACCGGCCGCCGTGGCGGGCGGCGCCGTCACCGGATTCGGGGGCGAAGGACCAGCGCGGATGATGGGCCCGGTAGACGAGGCCCGTCAGCCTCAAGCGTAGCCGCCCACCGCGATCCGATCGAGATGGCGCTTGACGGCTTCGGCACGGCCTTCCTTGACCAGGGCCTCGGCGGTCTGGTCGCCGAACGAGGGCAGCGGCTGGGAGCGATACCAGGCAAAGGCCTGCTGCGGCGATCCCGCCCAGCCGCGCACCCGGTTGATGATCTCCACCATGTCGCGCAGCCGCGCCTGGGTGGCCGGCGAGCCGGCCCGCGCGGTTTTGGACACCGCATCGCGCGACAGGCCGAGGGCTGCGGCCAGTTCGGTCCGCGTGATGTGCAGCAGCGCGCTGAGCCGGTCGGCGGCGATGGCGCCGCTATCGGTGGACAACTCGTCCAGGAACGCCACGTTACCCATTGTGCCTCACCAGATGCCCCGGATCGGGTTAGAGTATGGGGCGGGGCCGGGCAGGGCGCAAGCGCGGCCGCCCGCGTCAGCCCAGCACCTCCTCGATGCTGCCCTCGCAGGGTGCGGCTTCGATGTGGGCGCGGTGCCACAACGCGTAGAACAGCAGCATCCAGGCGGCCATGCCTTCGCGCTTGCCGGCCGCCGCCCGGAACAGCGCTTCCACGCGCGCGGGCTCGGCGATGGCGGCGACCCCGGCCTGCCGCGCCACGGCACGGCCCAGCCGGGCGCCGTCGGCCGCGATCCAGGCGCCGATAGGCACGGTGAAGCCCTGCTTGGGCGCGAAGGGGCGCGAAGCCGGCAGCGCGCCTTCCAGCCAGCGCCGCAGCAGGTATTTGCCGCGGCGGTCCCGCACCTTCAGCGCGTCCGGCAGGCGGAACGCGGCGGCGGCGATGCCGGGGTCGAGGAACGGCGTGCGGCCTTCCACGCCATGCGCCATCAGGCAGCGGTCCAGCTTGGTCAGCAGGTCGGCCGGCAGCCAGTGGTCGGCGTCGCTGGCCTGGGCGGCCTGCAGGCGGGTGCGGCCGCCGGCCCCGGCCAGCGCCTCGGTTGCCAGCAGGCCGTCGCGCCAGGCGGTGGGCCGCTCGCGCAGCACGCCCAGCCCGTCGAACGTGCCGCGGCGGCGCATCGCCCGGCCGCCCAGCCAGGCCGGACGCATGGCGCTGCGGTAGCGGCCGTAGCCGCCGAACATCTCGTCCCCGCCCTCGCCCGACAGCACCACCTTGACGTGCTCGCGCGCATGGCGGGCCAGGAACCAGGTCGGGATGATGGCGTAGTCGGCGGCCGGGTCGTCCATGGCGGCGACGATCTGCGGCAGATGCCGCCAGGCCATGGCGCGCGTGATCTCGATGGTGTCGTGCCAGGCGCCCACGGCGCGGGCCATGGCGGCGGCGTGCTGCCGCTCGTCGGCCGCACCGGGCACGTCGAAACCGGCGGTGAAGGCCAGCACGGGGCGGCTCGCCAGCCGGGCCATGGTGGCCAGGATGGCGGCGCTGTCGATGCCGCCGGAGAGGAACAGGCCGTACGGCACGTCGCTGCGCTGATGCAGATCGACGCTCTCGGTCAGCGCGCGATCCAGCCGGGCCAGCGCCTCGGCCTCGCCGATCGCCTCGGGCGGGCCGGCGGGCAGGGCGGCCACCCGGCTGCGCTGCACCACGCGGCCACCGGCGATGCGCAGCGTCTCGCCGGGCAGCACGCGGCAGATGCCGGGGAAGATGGTCTCCGCGCCGGTGGTGAACTGCATCTGCAGCAGCTCGGCGCGCGCCGCGGGGCGCACCGCACGCGCGGCCAGCCCGGCGCCCAGCAGCGCCTGCGACTCGGAGGCGAACGCGATGCCGCCGGGGCACGGCGTCCAGTACAGCGGCTTGATGCCGAACGGATCGCGGCTCAGCGTCAGCGTGCCCGCGGCGCCATCGGCGATGGCGATGGCGAACATGCCGCGCAACGGCGCCGCGTAGCCGTCCGGGTCGGCGCGGAACAGATGCAGCGGCGGCTCGCAGTCGCTGTGGGTGGCGAACGCCTTGTCGGGCATGGCCGCGCGCAGTTCGCGGTAGTTGTAGATCTCGCCATTGGCGATCAGGGCGGCCGGCCCATCGTGAAGCGGCTGGGCGCCGCCCGGCAGGTCGATGATGGCCAGCCGCGCATGTACCAGCGCCGTCTGGCCCAGTGCCGCGTGGCCCAGCACGGCCTGGCCGCCGCCATCGGGGCCGCGATGGGCGATGCCGCGCGCCAGGGCGGTGAGCACCGCGGGGTCGGGCGGCGCGGCGCCGGGTGCGAGCGCCAGGCCGGCGATGCCGCACATCAGGCCTTCTCCACGCCAGCCAGGAACGCCCGCCAGCGTGCCAGCACCGGCGCTTCGGCGTGCACCGCCTTGAAGCGCGCGCGCGCGGCCTGCGCCATGGCGGCGGCGCGCGCCGGTGCGGCAAGCACGCTCTCGATGCCGGCGGCCAGCGCGATGGCGCTTTCGCCGGCCACCAGAACGCCGGTGCGGCCGCTGTCGATCAGCTCGCGCGGGCCATCGGCCATCGACGCCACCACCGGCCGGCCGGCGGAGAACGCTTCGAGCACCACATTGCCCAGCGGCTCGCTACGGCTGGGGCAGGCGAGCAGGGTGCTGGCGGCCAGCAGCGCGGCCGTGTCCTGCCGCCAGCCCAGGAAATGCACGCGGGCGGCCACCCCGGCATGGGCGGCCAGGCGCTCGAGGGCGGCGCGCTCCGGGCCCTCGCCGGCCAGCACGGCGTGCACGCCGGGCAGCCGGCTGATGGCGGCGATCAGCACGTCGAACCCTTTGTTGCGGTGCAGGCGGCCCATCGCCAGCACCACCGGCGCGCCGGGCGGCACCGGCAGCGCGGCCGGCGCGGCGCCACCCAGATCGGGCGCGAAGTTCGGCAGATGGTGCACGCGGTCCGGTGAGTAGCCCTGGCCGCAGATCCAGGCCACCATGCCCTGCGTGTTGCCCACCAGATAGTCGCAGCGGGCGAACTGGCGCAGATCGTAATAGCCGCCCAGCCGGCCCACCAGCACCCACGGGCCGGATGGCGCGTGGCGGGCGGCCCGGCCCATCCAGGCGACCGCCACGCGCGGCGCCCAGCGGCGCAGCCGGCGGGCGAGCAGCGGGCGCGTCCATCGGTCGGCCAGGCCGCCGAAGCCCATCTGCACCGGGTCCAGCCCCGCGGCGCGCAGCCGTGCCGCGCGTGCCGCATCGTGGCGGATCACCGGCAGCACGCCGTCACCGGCGCGGGCCTGGGCGGCGCAGAGCCGCTCGTAGAACAATTCGGCACCACCTTCGGGCGCGCCGGCCATGATCTGCGCCACCCTCATCCGGCGCGGCCCGGCGCGGCCCGGCAGGCCCGCCTCATACCGGCAGCCGCGCCGGCAGGCGGTTGTCGCGTTCGAGCAGGTCCAGCGCGGCCCACAGCGCGGCTTCGACCGGCAGCCGGTCCATGCTGGACTGTCCCGCCGGGCCATCGGCCAGCACCACGGCGGTGCAGCGGCCCAGCGGCGCGTATTCCTCCGCCGAGGTGGGCCCGAACAGGCCCAGCGTGGCCGCGCCGGCCGCGGCGGCCAGATGCGTCAGGCCGGAATCGTTGCCCACGAACAGCACGCAGCGTGCGAGGCAGGCGGCCGCCTGCGGCAGCGTCAGGTTGCCCACCAGGTCGATCGAGCCCGACAGCTCGGCGATCACGCGGGAGGCCGCGGCGCGCTCGGCCACGCCGGGGCCGCCGAACACCGCAAAGCGCACACCCGGCAGCCGCTCGGCCAGGGCGCCGGCCAGGGCCACGAAGCGTTCGGCCGCCCACACCTTGCCGCCCCAATTGGCGGTGGGCCCCAGCCCGATCACCGGGCTGCCGGGGGCGAGCAGGATGTCGGCGCGCTCGCGGTCCGCCGGTGCGGTCCAGGCGACCGGCAGCGGCGGCTTGCCCAGGCCGAGTGCCCCGGCGATGTGGCCGATGCGGTGGCCGGCCCGCCGCCCGCCCCGCATGATCGCCCGCCGGCGGGCCAGCACCGTCAGGCTCAGCGCCGAGCCGCGCAGATCCACCACCAGATCCCAGCGATGCCACGCTACCCGGCTCCACAGCGCCAGCCAGTGCAGGTCGGCCGGGCGCTTTTCGACCACGATCAGCCGCTCCAGCAACGGAAAGCGTGCGAACACGCCGGCGGCCACCGGGCCGCAGGCCACGGTGAAGCGCGCCTTGGGGTAGGTGTGCGCCAGATGCTGCAGCAACCCGGTGGAGAGCACGGCATCGCCCAGGCGGGTGGCGGTGATGAACAGGATGCGCACTAAGGCCAGCGGTCCTTCGGATACGGAAGCCCGGCAGCGCCGCGGGCGCGCGGCGCGCCGGTGCGATTTCGGGCTGGGACAGGGTTTTTACGCGTGATGCCGGCGGGGCGCTGCCGCGGCCTCACGTAAAGCGCGCCAGCCGCACCGCGGTGTGCCCCCGGCTGGGCCGCAGGCTCGGCATCACCAGAAGGCAGTCGTCATAGGGCGTGCGCACTTCGGTGTCGCCGTCCATGGCGATCAGCGTGTGGCGGCGCGCCACCACGTCGCCGCCGCGATAGGGCTGGGTGAAGGTGAAGCCGCCCGAGCACGCGGTGACCGCTTGCGTCACTTCGGCCAGGCGGGGCGGGCCCGCACGCTGCACTGGCGCCGCTATCAGCCCGGCGGCGGCCAGCACGCCGGCGATGGCGCCCTGCATGGCGGCGACCGTGCCAACCTGCCAGTGCTGCCCGGCTTCGACCAGCACCGCCGTGCGCGCGCCCCCGGCGGCCACGAAGGGCGCGTAATCGATCAGCCGGCGGCCGCTGGCATGGCCGTGATCGGCCACCACCATGGCCGGCGCACCGATTCGGCAGGCCAGCGCCCGGCCGCGCGCGGTGGGGCCGCTCAGGATCAGCGGCTCGGAGGGCCACAGCATGGAATGCAGATCCAGCAGGATGTCGGCCGTCTCGATCAGCGGCCGCATCAGCCGCGCGCGCGCCAGTTCCAGCGAGTGGCGCGGGCCGTCCAGCACGGCAGCGTCCCACAGCCGGTTCATGTCCTCGTCCACGTAGCGCGAGGTGGTGGGCTGCGCCGCATCGAAGCGGGCATAGGCGTCGAGATTGGCGAAGCCCACGGTCAGCCGGCCGCATAGCAGGCAAGGCGGCGCGCGCAGCAGCTGATCCAGCGCCACCGCGCCGGCGATCTCGTTGCCGTGCACGAGTGCCACCAGCATGACATGCGGGCCGGGCGCGGGCGCCTCGAACCGCCAGAAGCCGGGCACGCCGGTATTGCCGTCGCGCCAGATTGCGAGATCGGGCGGTGCGATGGCGACATGCCAGCTGGGCAACGTATCCGCTTGCAGGCGAATGGCCAATTCCCGCGTCACCCCTCCCCCTGTCCCGGCCATGCACGGGCAGTCTATACGGGGCGCGCCAGCCCGCAACCGAGCGGATGGCGCGTGGTCCAGCCTCCGATCCCGTCGCGAACCGGTCAGGTATCAAAGACAACCGCACCGATGCCCCTTCACCCCCTGCATCGCGCCTGGCGGGCCCTGCCGCAGGGCCCGCGGCGGCGCGCTCTGGCCGCGGCCTCGGCCCTGCTGGCGCCGCGGCCCGACCGGCGGCCACCCCCGGTGCGCGGCGGCATCGCGGTGGTGGGCGAGCTGGGCCGCGCCTCCGGCCTGGGCGAGGGCGCACGGCTGATGCGGGCCGCCTTGGGCCAGCTCGGCGTCGCGCATTGGGCGGTCGAATGCGACATGCTGGCCGGCCCGCCGCCCCAGGCGATGCCGCCGCCGGGCGCCGCCCTGGTGATGCACGTCAACGCGCCGATGCTGCCGGCCGCCCTGCTGGCCCTGCCGCGCGGGCTGCTGCGCGGTCGGCGCGTGGTGGGCTACTGGGCGTGGGAGCTGGACGCGGTGCCCGCTGCCTGGCGGCACGGCGCCGGCTTCGTCCACGAGATCTGGGTGCCCTCGCGCTTCACCGCGGCCGCGCTCGAAGCTCTGGCACCGGGCCGCGTGCACGTGGTGCCGCACCCGGTCGCTGCCTGCCCGCCCGTGCCCTCGGCGCTGACGCGCGCCGATTTCGGGCTGCCCGAGGGGGCCGTGGTGGTGCTGGTGTCGTTCAGCCTGGCCTCCAGCTACGCGCGCAAGAACCCCGAAGCCGCCATCGCCGCCTTCCGCCGGGCCTTCGGCGCGCGGCCGGACCGGCTGCTCGTGCTCAAGGTGGTGCACGCCGATGCCGCACCCGATGATCTGCGGCGGCTGCAGGCGGCCATCGCCGGTGCGGCCAACATGCGGCTGGAAACGCGGCTGCTGCCGGCCGCCGACAGCCACGCGCTGACGCGCTGCGCCGACATCGTGCTCAGCCTGCATCGCAGCGAGGGGTTCGGCCTGGTGCCGGCCGAGGCCATGCTGCTGGGCCGCCCGGTGGTGGCCACCGACTGGTCCGGCACCACCGATTTCATCGACGCCACAAGCGGCGTGCCGGTGCCCTACCGGCTGGTGCCGGCGCGCGACCCGCGCGGCGTGTTCGAGGCGCCGGGCGCGCGCTGGGCCGAGGCCGATGTGGATGCCGCCGCCGCCGCTTTGGTGCGGCTGGCCGACGACGCCGCCTGGCGCGCGCTTTTGGGCGCGGCGGGCCGGGCAGCGGCGCAGGGGCGGCTGGGTGCAGCACCGCTGGCGGCGGCTGTGCGCCGGATCGGCCTGGCGGAGGCCGCGTGAGGATCCTGGTGTGGCAATGGGGACGCTTCGGTGCCGGCCCGCGCGTGGCCGCCGATTTCGCCGCGCTGTTCAACACCCTGCCGGGCACCGACGCGGCGCTGTCGCTGGCCATGCGCGCCGAGATCCTGGCCGGCCCGCACCGACCACGCTGCGAGCTGCCGGTACCCACCTACGACAGCATCGCCGGCTATGCCGGGCGCGTGCTGCGCGCGCCGCTTTTCGTGCCGTGGCTGGCCCGCCGCATCGCCGCCCTGCAGCCGACGGTGGCGCTGTGTGCCATGCCCGGCCCGCTCGATCTGGCGATGCACGCCGCCCTGCGCCGCGCGGGGGTGCCCTATGCCGTGGTGGTGCACGATGCCGATCTGCACCCCGGCGACGGCTATCCGCTGCAGATGAGCCTGCAGCGCGGCCTGCTGCGCCGCGCCGACGCCATCGTGGTGCTGTCCGACCACGTGCGCGACCGGTTGGACGAGCTGGGGCTGACCGCGGGCAAGACCGTGCTGAAGACCAGCCTGCCGCCGCATGCCCTGGCCGAATCGCCGCCGCCGCCGCGCGCCCATGGCGGCAAGTTGCGGCTGCTCTGCTTCGGCCGCCTGCTGCCGTACAAGGGGCTCGACCTGCTGGCCGAAGCGCTGGGCCTGCTGCTGCCGCGGCCCGACGTGGAGGTGCGCGTGGTGGGCCAGGGGCCGGAGAGCGCAGCGCTGGCCGCCTTGCGCGGCCTGCCCGGCGTCAGCGTGGAAAACCGCTGGGTGCCGGAGGAAGAGGTGGGCGCGCTGATCGCCTGGTCGGATGCCGTGGTGCTGACCCACCGCGAGGCGAGCCAGAGCGGCGTGGCGGCGGCCGGGCTGGCGGCGGGGCGCTGGATCGTCTCCACCCGCGTGGGCGGCCTCGCCGAGCAGCTGGAGGGCTGCCCGGCAGCGCTGCTGTGCGCGGTGGATGCCGAAGCGGTGGCCGCCGGGTTGCGCCGGTTGGCCGAGTCGCCGCCCGAACCGTGCGGGCCCGGGCCGGATTGGCGGCTGGATGCCGGCCGGCTGGCCGTGGCGCTGGGCAGCGTGGGCCGGCGGCCGGCCGGATAAGGCGGCGCTACTCGGCCCAGTCCTCGAAGAAGGCCGGCATGTGGGAGGCGCGGCCGGCGAAAACGGCATCGCGCTTTTCCTGGAACGCCCGCACGCCCTCTTTGCCGTCCGCCTGGCTGGCATAGAACATCGCCAGTGAATCCACCTTGTGCGCCTCCACCGGGTGGGCGCGGGCGGCGTTGCGCCACAGCATCTGCCGGGTGAACGCCACGGCCACCGGCGAGCGCTTGGCGATCAGCCGCGCGGCGAAGGCCTGCGCTTCCGCCAGCAGCGTTTCCGGCGGATGGACCGAGCGCAGCAGCCCGCCGCGCAGGCCCTCGGCGGCATCGAAGATGTCGGCCGTGTAGCACCACTCCAGCGCCTGCTGCATGCCGACCAGGCGCGGCAGGAACCAGCTCGAACAGGCTTCCGGCACGATGCCGAGCCGGCCGAACACGAAGCCGATGCGCGCGCGTTCGGAGGCCATGCGGAAATCCGCCGCCAGCGTCATCGTGGCGCCCACGCCAACCGCGGCGCCGTTGATGGCCGCGATCACCGGCTTGCGGCAGGCGAAGATCGCCAGCGTAACGCGGCCGCCGGTGTCGCGCACGCCGGCGATCATGCCGGCATCGTCCAGCCGGTCCTCCATGTCCTCCAGCGTCGGCGACAGGCTTTCGTCCAGGCCGAACACGTTGGGGCCATCGACCGCGAGGTCCATGCCGGCACAGAACGCGCGGCCGGCGCCGGTCAGCACGATGGCGCCCACCGCATCGTTCAGGCTCGCCGCCTCGAACGCGGCGATCAGCTCGTTGGCCATAGTGACGGTGAACGCGTTGAGCTGATCCGGGCGGTTCAGCGTGATGGTCAGCACGCGGTCCGACACGGCGGTGGCGAGGGTGGTGTACATGGGCTCCGTCTCCTGTGTCAGGCCGTGCGGTCGGCGGCCACGCCCAGGGCGGCCTGGGCGGCGGCCAGGCGCGCCACCGGCACGCGGTAGGGCGAGCAGCTGACGTAATCGAGCCCGATCTCCTCGCAGAAGGCGATGCTCGCCGGGTCGCCGCCATGCTCGCCGCAGATGCCGAGCTTGAGGCCCGGCTTGGTGGCGCGCCCGCGCTCGGTGGCGATGCGCACCAGGGCGCCGACGCCGTCGATGTCGATCGACACGAACGGATCCTTGGGCAGGATGCCGGCTTCGACGTAATGCGGCAGGAACTTGCCGGCGTCGTCGCGCGACAGGCCGAAGGTGGTCTGCGTCAGGTCGTTGGTGCCGAAGCTGAAGAAATCGGCCACTTCGGCGATGCGGTCGGCGGTCAGTGCCGCGCGCGGCAGCTCGATCATCGTGCCCACCGAGTAGTCGAGTGTCTTGCCGGCGCGCGCGAGCACGTCGCGCGCCACGTGCTCGACCTGCGCGCGGGTGATCTCCAGCTCGCGCCGCGTGCCCACCAGCGGGATCATGATTTCCGGCACCACCGGTGCGCCGGTCTCCTCGGCGATGTGCAGCGCCGCCTCGAAGATCGCGCGGGCTTGCATCTCGTAGATTTCGGGATACGAGATGCCGAGGCGGCAGCCACGGTGGCCGAGCATCGGGTTGGCCTCGGCCAGCTCGGCCGCGCGCCGCCGCATCTGGTCGGCATCCTGGCCCAGCGCGTGAGCCAGGTCGGCGATCTCCTGGTCGCCATGCGGCAGGAATTCGTGCAGCGGCGGATCGAGCAGGCGGATCGTCACCGGCAGGCCGGCCATGATGCGGAACAGCTCGATGAAATCCTGCCGCTGGAACGGCAGCAGCTTGTCGAGCGCCAGGCGCCGCCCGGCCTCGTCATGCGCCATGATCATCTGCCGCACGGCGCCGATGCGCTCGGGCGCGAAGAACATGTGCTCGGTGCGGCATAGGCCGATGCCTTCGGCGCCGAAGCGGCGCGCGGTTTCGGCATCCAGCGGTGTCTCCGCATTGGTGCGGATGCGCAGCCGGCGGTGCTGGTCCGCCCAGCCCATCAGCACCTCGAAATCGCCCGACAGCGTCGGCTCCACCGTGGCCACCTGGCCCACGAAGATCTCGCCGGTGGCGCCGTCGATCGTCACCGTCTCGCCGCCGCGGATGGTGACACCGCCGGCCGAGAGCGTGCGCGCGCCGTAATCGACGCTGACGCCGCCGGCGCCGGCCACGCAGGCCCGCCCCATGCCGCGCGCCACCACGGCGGCATGGCTCGTCATGCCGCCGCGCGTGGTGAGGATGCCGCGGGCGGCGTGCATGCCGTGGATGTCCTCCGGGCTGGTCTCGATCCGCACCAGGATCACGGACTCGCCCTTGGCGGCGCGCATCTCGGCATCGTCGGCGCTGAACACCACCGCACCGGAGGCGGCACCGGGGCTGGCCGGCAGGCCGCGGCTGAACAGCGTGCGCGCGGCGTTGGGATCGAGCGTGGGGTGCAGCAGCTGGTCGAGCGCCTGCGCGTTCACCCGCATCACCGCCTCCTGCTGAGTGATCAGCCCGCCTTGCGCCATGTCCACCGCGATGCGCAGGCTGGCCGCCGCCGTGCGTTTGCCGGTGCGCGTCTGCAGCATGTACAGCCGGTTCTGCTGCACGGTGAACTCGATGTCCTGCATGTCGTGGTAGTGCCGCTCCAGCGTCTCGCGCACGCGGCAGAGCTCGGCGTACGCTTCGGGCAGCGCGTCTTCCATCGAGACTTCGCCGGGCTTGGCTGCGGCCTTGGAGAGCGGCTGCGGCGTGCGGATACCGGCGACGACGTCCTCGCCCTGCGCGTTGACCAGGAACTCGCCGTAGAAGATGTTCTCGCCGGTGCTGGGATCGCGCGTAAAGCACACGCCGGTGGCGCAGTCCGCACCCATGTTGCCGAACACCATCGCCTGCACGTTCACCGCGGTGCCCCAATCGGCCGGAATGTCGTGCAGCCGGCGATAGGTATTGGCGCGCGGGTTCATCCAGCTGCCGAACACCGCGCCGATCGCCGCCCAGAGCTGGTCGGTGGGCGCCATCGGGAACGGCTTGCCCGTCTCCTCGAGCACCAGTCGCTTGTAGTCTTCCACCACGCGCTGCCAGTCGGCCGGGCTCAGCGCGGTGTCTTCCACCACGCCGCTATCCAGCTTGGCGGTCTCGATGATTTCCTCGAAGCGATGGTGGTCCACGCCCAGCACCACGCTGCCGAACATCTGGATGAAGCGGCGGAAGCTGTCCCAGGCGAAGCGCTCGTCGCCGCTGGTGGCGGCCAGGCCCAGCACCGTCTCGTCGTTCAGGCCGAGGTTCAGCACCGTATCCATCATGCCCGGCATCGAGACGCGGGCGCCCGAGCGCACCGAGACGAGCAGCGGCGCCGCCTTGTCGCCGAACGAGCGGCCGACCGCCTGTTCGATGCGCGCCAGTGCCGCGCGGATCTGGCCGTCCAGATCGGCCGGGTAGGTGCGGTCGTTGCGGTAGAATTCGGTGCACAGCTCGGTGGTGATGGTGAAGCCCGGCGGCACCGGCAGGCCGATGCTGGCCATCTCGGCCAGGTTGGCGCCCTTGCCGCCCAGCAGGTTGCGCATGTCGGCGCGGCCTTCGTTGTGGCCGGCGCCGAAGCTGTACACCCATTGCGTCATTGCTGTTCTCCCCAAAGGGCAAGGCTAGGGGAGATGTGCCATCCCCCCCAGACCCCCCGTCATCTGTTTTCGGTTTCTATGACGGAGAAATCCGCCACCTTGTTCAGCAGGCTGCGCACTGCTTGCAGCAGGTGCAGTCTGTTTTTTCGGAGATCGTCTGCCGTTGCGTTGACGGTGACCTTGTCGAAGAACTTGTCGAGCGGCGCCCGCAATCTGGCGAGCATCGCGGTTGCGGCCTGGTAGTCCTCGGCTTGCAGCATTGCCGCGGCCTGCCCGCCTTCCTGCAAGGCCGCGTACAGCTCCTGTTCCTCGGCGGCCACCAGGCGCATTTCATCCACCGCGCCTTCATGCGGGCCGTCGCGCTTGTCCTCGATGCGCAGGATGTTCGCCGCGCGCCGGTAGGCGGCCAGCAGGTTGGCGCCGTCCTCGGTGCCCAAAAGGGCGGCCAGCGCGTCGGTGCGGGCCAAGGCGCGCACCAGATCGTCGTCGGCGGCGGCGGCGAACACGGCGGCAAGCACGTCGTGCCGCGCTCCTTCGGCGCGCAGCTGCACGCGCAGCCGTTCCATGATGAAGGCGGCCACCTCGGCGGCGACTGCCGGCGGCGCCTGGGCCAGCAGGTCGGCCAGGCGCAGCCGCAGGCCGGCCTCGCGGATGATGCGGATCACGCCGAGAGCCGCGCGGCGCAGCGCGTACGGGTCGCCGGAGCCGCTCGGCCGCTGGCCGATGGAGAAGAAGCTTGCCAGTTGATCGATCTTGTCGGCCAGCGCCACGGCCACGCTCACCGGTTCGGTGGGCGCCGCATCGCCGGCACCGCGCGGGGCGTAATGGTCGCGCACGGCCACGGCCACGCGCGGGTCCTCGCCGTCCTGCGCGGCGTAGTAGCCGCCCATGACGCCCTGCAATTCGGGGAACTCGCCCACCATGCCGGTGGTCAGGTCGGCCTTGGCCAGCAGTGCCGCGCGGGTGGCCAAAGCAGGATCGGCGCCCACCAGCGGTGCGATGGCGGCCGCCAGGCGCACGATGCGCTCCACGCGGGCACCCTGGGTGCCCAGCTCGGCCTGGAACACGATGCCGTCCAGCGCCCCAACCCGGTCCGCCAGCCTGGTGCGGCGGTCGATATCCCAGAAATGCCGCGCATCGGCGAAGCGGGCGCGCAGCACGCGCTCGTTGCCGGCGACGATGGCGGCGCCGCCATCTGGTGCCGCCAAATTGGCCGCGAAGGCGAACCACGGCGCCGGCGCCCCAGAAGCGGTGCGGGTGGCGAAATAGCGCTGGTTCACACGCATGGAGACCTGCATCACCTCGGGCGGCAGGTCCATGAACACGGCATCGATGCGGCCCAGCAGCGGCACCGGCCATTCGACCAGGCCCGCGACTTCCTCGAGCAGTCCGGCATCTTCCACGATCGCCAGGCCGCGTGCGGCGGCCAGCGCGGCCAGCTCTTCGCGGATGATCGTCGTGCGCGCGCCGGCATCGGCCACAACCTGACGGGAAGCCAGTTTGGCCTGCCAGTCGGCCAGGCCGCTGACGGCAACCGGGGCGGCGCCGGAAGCGCGATGACCCTCGGTCAGGTTGGCGGCCTCCAGCCCGTGCCCGTCATCGCCGGGGGCAGCGAGCGTGAAGCCCACCACCGTGCCATCCAGCAGGCAGGTGATGCGGCGCAGCGGCCGCACCCAGGTGAACGCGCTGCCTGCACCCCAGCGCATCGATTTCGGCCAGGCGAAGCGGCGTAGCACGCCGGGCAGGGCGGCGGCCACCAGCTCGGCGGCGTCAACCGCGGGCTGCGCGCGGTCCAGCACCCAGAAGCCGCCCTCCTCGCGCAGCGCATCCCGCGCGGCGCCGTGCTTGCGCAGGAAGCCGGCCAGCGCCTGCTCCGGCGCCCCGATGCGCGGCCCGCGTTCCGTGCTGGCCGAGGCGGTGGTGCCCGCCGCCACGCTGGCGGCCAGCGCCAGGCGGCGCGGGCCCCAGAACAGGCGGATGGCCTGCGGGGAGAGCTCGGCCAGCGCCTCGGTCACCGCGCGGCGCAGCGTCTCGGCGCCGGTGGCCTGCATGCGCGCGGGGATTTCTTCGCTGAACAGCTCGAGGAACAGTTCCGGCATCGGTGTCAGCTCGTCCTCAATGCCGGCCCGCCGCCACCGGCAGCGCCGGATCGACGTCGGTGCGTGCGAAATCCTCGCCGGTGAAGAGCAGCTTCTCGCCGGTCGTCTTGGCGAGGGCGTAGGCGAAGCAGTCGCCGAAATCCAGCCGTGCCGGGCCGCGATGCCGGCCGAAATGCCGCCAGGCGGTGCGTGCGGCGGCGGCCTGCTCCACGCTGACCGGCGTGATCTCGATGCCGGCCGTGCGGATGAACTCGTCGAGCCGCAGGCTGGCCAGGCGGCCGCCATGGTCTTCGACGATCATCGACAGTTCCAGCCAGTTGGCGGCCGACAGCCTTGGCGCGCGGGCATCGACCAGCGCTTCGAGCACGCTGGCGGCCTGCGGCTCGTCGAGCAGCACGCAAAGCAGGGCGGAGGTATCCACGATCATCGGGCGCTAACGCGGCCGCCCCGACTCGTCATACAGGGCGGCATGGCCGGCGCCCGGCTGCAGCCGAAGGCTGGCGCGGATCTCGGCGGCCAGCGTGGCCAGGCGCGACAGGCGGGCGGCACGGTCGCGCAGGCGCTGCTCGCGCTCGAGCCGTTCGCGCAGCGCCTCGGTCACGGCCAACGTCAGGCTCTCGCCGGTGAGGTCGGACAGCGCCGTCGCCAGGCGATAGCCGGCCTCGCTTTTGATGTTCAGCTGGTTGCCCATGCGGCCCTAACGCAGGCGTGGTAGAAGGTTCGCCGGCGATGGTAGATTATCTCGGCGGCGCGCGCCCTGCCGTGCCCGGTCCCGCCGCTTGAACGCCGGGCCAGGCTTGCCAGATTGACCTCTACGACGGCGCGGTCCGATATGCGGGCTGCCGCAGGTTTCCCAAGGAAAACAGACCATGGCTTACACGCCAGACAGCAGGAGTTTCACCCGCCCGGTGGGCGTGGCCGGCGCGGCCGAGATCGATGCCGGGCTGCGCGCCTATATGCGGCGCGTCTATAACTGGATGGCTTCGGGCCTGCTGGTGACGGGCATCGTGGCCTACGGAATCAGCAACACGCCGGCGCTGCAGGCGGTGTTCTACCGCAACGTAGTCACCGAATACGGCGTGCGCGTGGCACCGACCGGCATCGGCAG
The DNA here is from genome assembly GCA_963751795.1 of uncultured Alphaproteobacteria bacterium. Classification (GTDB taxonomy): domain Bacteria; phylum Pseudomonadota; class Alphaproteobacteria; order Acetobacterales; family Acetobacteraceae; genus BOG-908. Next base: position 251,455 of record CAVVVI010000002.1, on the reverse strand, counting down.
CCTGTCGATGTTCGCGCCGCTGGCCTTCGTGCTGGTGCTGAGCTTCGGCGTGAACCGGATGAGCCGCGCCACCGTGCAGGCGCTCTACTGGGCGTTCTGCGTAGCGATGGGCGCCAGCCTGACGAGCATCTTCCTGCTCTATGCCGACGAGAGCATCGCGCGGACGTTCTTCGTGACCTCGGCGATGTTCGCTGGCCTGTCGATCTACGGCTACACGACTAAGGCGGACCTGACCAAGCTGGGTAGCTTCCTGTTCATGGGCCTGTTCGGCATCATCATCGCGAGCGTGGTGAACAGTTTCGTCCAAAGCAGCGGGCTACAGTGGATGGTCAGCATCGGCGGCGTGATCGTGTTCACCGGGCTCACCGCCTACGACACGCAGCGCATCAAGATCAGCTACGCGCAGTTCGCCTATGCCGATGGCAGCGAGGGTGCGGCCAAGCGCAGCGTTTACGACGCGCTGAGCCTGTATCTGAACTTCATCAACCTGTTCATGCTGCTGCTGCAGCTGACCGGCAACCGTCGCAGCAACTGAGGCGGTGCCGATCCTGGCCGGCGCGTGCCGGCCAGGATCGGTGCGTTCCGGACTTTGCGGCTAGGTTACCGTCTTGAGGAACTCTGCCAGCTTGGTCGCCGCGGCCGCCTTGTCGATGCGGTCCAGCGCGCCGAGCTCGGCAGCCAGGCGATCCATCGCCGCTTCGTAGATCTGGCGTTCCGAGAAGCTTTGATCCGGCTGGCCAGCATTGCGGTGCAAGTCGCGCACCACTTCGGCGATGGCCAGCGGGTCGCCCGAGTTGATCTTCGCCTCGTATTCCTGGGCGCGGCGCGACCACATGGTGCGCTTGATGCGCGCCCGGCCGCGCAGCACGGCCAGCGCCTCGTCGAACATCTTGCGGGTGGCCAGCTTGCGCAGCCCGGCGGTGCGGGCCTTGGCCACCGGCACGCGCAGCGTCATGCGGTTCTCTTCGAAGGTGATGTGGATCAGCTCCAGCTTGTGGCCGGCGATCTCCTCGGTCGCGATCCGCTCCACCTTGCCCACGCCATGCGTCGGATAGACGACGTGGTCGCCCTCCTCGAAGATCTCGGCCTTGGCCATGGCGCGCGGCGGCGGCATCACCCGGCCGCCCGGTGCAATGGCCTGGCTACGGCCCAGCATGTGGCCGGGCGAGCCATCGTTGGCGCGGCCACGCGGCGAGGCGGGAACCTCTTCTTCCTCTTCCTCCTCCTCGGGCTGCTCCTTCAGCGCGGGCACCCGGTCGGCGAGCGCGATCGCGGCCGCAGCGGCATCCTCGGCGGCCGAAGGCAGGATCTCGGCCGGCGGCGCCGCGGCCGGCGGCGTCGCCTCGGGGGGCTCGACGGCCTTGGCGGCGACGGGGGCGGGCGCGGTGGTCTTTTTGGCGGCAGCGGACTTGGTGGGCACTTGTCTGGGCAACTCCTGTTGGCTGCATCGCCAACGGCACCCGCGCCCGGCCGAAGCCGGAGCGGTGCCGCGCCGCATGCATGCGTATGTTCCGCCGAAGCGCTGTGGCCGCCTGGGCGGCTTAGGACCGAAACCCGCGTTCCAGTCCGATAGGACACCATACCACGTTTTGCCGCTGCCGTCAGGCTCAAAAGCAAAGGCGGCCATGCGCGACCGATCGCCGATGCCGCGCGCCAGGCCGGTTGGCGGGCTCTCAGCCATTTGATAGCTGCAACGGACGGCGCCGGACTGCGTAAAGATTGTGATTATATCGCGATGTTTCGCTGACGCACGCGAACCGCCAGGAGCTGGCCGCCAAACGGCGCGCAACCGGTTTGCCTACCGCCCGTAACCGTGGTTATCGGCCCCCTCCAGACTGGCGTATCATCATGGCTTCGGTCCTCGCACTCTCGGCTTTGTCCCTGCTCGGTTATCACCTGACGTTCGATGCGGAGATGACGTCGCCGGCCGACATGTCGCAGTTCACCAACACGTTCCAGAACGGCGACACCTGCCTGTACAACAACAACGAGGCCGAGAATTACACCGGCTACGATCCCGCCAATCCCGCCAATCCGTTCTCGTTCGTCAACGGCGCCCTGGTGATCAGCGCGCGGCCGCTCTACACCGGCAACCAGCCCTACAGCTCCGGCCTGCTGGAGACGTCGCGGACGTTCTCGCAGAGCGGCGGCTATTTCGAGGTGCGCGCCGCCACCCCGTCGGCCAAGGGCTTCTGGCCGGCATTCTGGCTGCTGCCCACGGCCTACTATCCGGAAATCGACATCCTCGAGCAGCCCAACAACACGGGGACCACGACCGAGTACTGGACCCACACGACCACACCGACGGACAGCAGCGGCGGCTTCAGCAATACCGGCGTCGATCTCACGCATGGCTACCACCGCTACGGCTTTCTCTGGACGGCCAACTCCATCCAGTACGTGTTCGATGGGCAGCTCGTCGGCTGGCCGCATACGGTGCCGCCCTCGATGGTCGGCCTGCAGATGTACATGATCGCCAACCTCGCCGTGGGTGGCCCGGGCAGTTGGCCGGGCACGCCGGATGCGGGCGCCACGTCGAGCTACAGCATCGACTACATCCGGGCGTTCTCGAACGACCCTTCGGTGCCCGCGGTCAGCCAGGAGCCGATATCCTCGCCCGACGGCGTGGACACCACGCCGGTGCTGGACCAGGCGAGCCTGCGCCAGCCCGCTTCAGTCGGCTCCGGGCTCGATACGCTGATGCTGCAGGTCTCCGAAGATGCCTATCAGGGCGATGCCCAGTTCACCGTCAGCGTGGACGGCGTGCAGCGCCGTGGCATCTTCACCGCGCGCGCGGATCACGGCAGCAAGCAATCGCAGGGTTTTCCCATCCGCGGCAATTTCGGCACCGGCAAGCACACGCTGACCGTGAATTTCCTCAATGACTTCAGCGACGGCAGTGGCGACCGCAACCTGTATGTCACCGGGGCAACGCTGAACGGCGTCACCGTGCACGGCGCCGCGCTCACCCTGCTGGCCTCGGGGCCGCAGAGCTTCGGCTTCACCGGCAAGGCCGTGCAGCCGATCACCATCGGCACCGGGCCAGACGTGTTCACGCTGGACGTGAGCAACGTGCCCAAGCCGGACGGCGCGCGCTTCACCGTTGCCGTGGACGGCGTGCCGCAGGGCGGGGTGCAGGTGGCCTCCGCGCTGCACGCGTACGGGCAGACGCAGACGATCGCCGTGGCAGGCACGTTCGGCCCTGCTGCCCACACCGTGTCGCTGGCTTTTCTCAACGGCGCGATCGGCAGCACCACCAAGGATCCGGTCGATTTCTACGTCGATGACGTCAGCTACAACGGCGTGGCAGCCCTGCAGGGTGCCAGCGCCATGCTGACCCGCGGCACCTACACGCTGGGCACCGCGCCGCAGCAGGCCGATACGGTGAGCCTGAGCCTGACGGAAGACAGCTGGCAGGGCGACGCGCAGGCCGAGATCAGCATCGACGGCAAGGTGATGGGCACGACGACCGTTACCGCACCCAACGATGGCAGCCCGGCCCAGACGCTCAACTTCACCGGCAATTGGGGCGGCGCCGGCGTGGCCCACACCGTGCGGGTCAACTATCTTAACGACGCCTATGCCGGGGCCGGCCAGGACCGGAACCTGTATGTGCAAAGCGTGACGGTGAATAGCGTGAGCCTGCTGACCAAGCCGCAGGCGCTGCTGCGGCAGGGCTACGCGGATTTCCACGCGGCTGCGGTGGATGGCGGCACGGGGTGGGTGAAGCAGGCGCCAGCAACCCCGCCGGCAGCCACGGCCAGTGGCGTGGCACCAGCTGGCGGCGGCTGATCCGGACGTAATCCGCGGACTTATAAGGCTATCAGGAGCACGGTTAGGTAATCTCACCTGATCGTGCCGGCATTAAGGCGTGCCTGGTTCGGCCGAGAACATCGCCTCCTTGCCGGGCTTGTCCTTCCACTCATCGGCATCGGCCGGTGCCTGGCCTTTGCGCGTGATGTTGGGCCAGCTCACCGAGAAACTCCGGTTGCGTTCCGCCCAGGGTGCCGCCTTGTCGTCGCTGTCGGGCACGATGGCTTCGGCCGGGCATTCCGGCTCGCACACGCCGCAATCGATGCACTCGTCGGGATTGATGACGAGCATGTTTTCGCCGACATAGAAGCAGTCCACAGGACATACTTCCACGCAATCCATGTATTTACACTTGATGCAGTTCTCGGTGACCACGTAGGTCATCGGCGTCTCCTGGTGCGGCTCGCTAGGCGCGCGATATGGCGTGTGAGGACAAGGCGCGCAAGCGCTTGGGCGTCAGGGCTGACCTTCGCTGAGCGTGCGGTAGAGCAGCTGTGCCTCAGGTGCGGGACCGCGGCGTTCCGTCAACCCCAGCACCTCGATCACCCGCACGCCGCGGTAGAGCGGCAGCGTCAGGATGTCGCCCACCCGCACCTTGGCATGCGGCTTGTCGGTAGGCTGGCGGTTGATGCGCAGCAACCCGCCGGCGGCCATTTCGGCGCAGGCGGCGCGGGTGGAGGCGAAGCGGGCGCACCACAGCCATTTGTCCAGCCGCTGTGCGATCAACCGGCAGCCCCGCTCACTTGCGCAGCGCGGCCAGGGCGGCAAAAGGCGAATCCGGCCGCAGCACCGGGGCCGCCGCCTCGATCAGCCGGCGCCGCGGCTGGGCCACCATCGGCGGCGGCGGCGGGCCATACACCGCCGCGGCCAAGGCCGGCGGCGGCAGGATGCGCAGCCCCAGCCCGCGCAGCACCGCGGGCAGCACTTCGGCACGTAGCCCGAGCCGGTGGCCGATCTCCTGCGGCACCGGCGCCGGCTTGCCGCGGGTGGACCAGGCGAGCTCGGCCGCCACCCGCTCGGCCATGTCGAGCCGCAGCAGCACCGGGCCGGCCGGCACCCAGCCGAGCAAAGCGAGGAAGGCGGCGTGGTTCGCCTCGGGCGGCGGGATCGACACCAGGCCGGGCGCGGGCAGCGCCGGCGTGGGCACCCTGGCGCGGACCGCCCAAAGCTGCGCCCGCAAGGCGGCCGCGCGCGGCTTCAGCAGATCGGGCACATACAGGGCGAAGCGCCCGGCGCGCACGCCGCCGGCTTTCAGCCGCGCGCGGATTGGTGGCGTGATGTCGGCTTCGGTGGCGCCCACCACCACGCCGCCGGCTTCCGTCAGGCGGTGCAGCGGGCCGCGCAGCTCGCCATCCCCCGCCGCGCGCGCGATCGCGGCGAACAGCGGCGCCAGCTCGCGCGCGATCAGGCCATCCACCCAGGCCTGCAGGCGCAGGCGGATGCGTTCGCGCTGTGGCCCATCGAGGAACTCGCTCAGCATGATCTCGGCCGCCGGCCGCGTCAGGCTGGCGCCCGGGCGCAGGCGGGCCACCGGCGCCGCGCCCCAGGTGATCACGTGGTCGGGCTGCAGCGCGAAGGCGTCGTCGCCCGCGGTTTCCAGCAGACCGACGCGCCGCGGCATCTCCTGGCATAGCGAACGGCGGGCGGCGCGCAGCACCAGCCGCTTCTCCGGCCCCTCGGCCACCGGGTCGGGGATGAAGGCGAAGCCGGCGACATGGCCCACGGAATGGCCCTCGACCACCACCTCGCCGCGCGCCGTCACCGCCGAGACGAGCTCCTCGCCGCCCTCGGCCTCTTCCAGCCGGCGCATGAGGTGGGCGGCGCGGCGGTCCACGAAGCGGGCCGTCAGGCGCTCGTGCAGCACGTCGGACAGCTTGTTCTCGATGTCGCGCGCGCGGGCCTGCCAGGTCTCGGCATCCGGCACCCAGTCGGCCCGCGCCGCGATGAACGACCACACGCGCACGCCCGACAGCCGCGCCATCAGCGTGTCGATATCGCCCTCGGTTCCGGAAAGGGCGCCGAATTGCTGTTCGAGCCAATCGGCAGGCAGGCGCTGGCCGCGCGCCAGGTGGCCGTAGATGCGGGTGCACAGGCGGATGTGGCTGTCGTCGGTGATCTTGCGGAAATCCGGCACCTGGCAGGCATCCCACAGCAGGCGCAGCTGGCGGCGGCCATGCGCCAGGCTGCGCACGGCGGGGTCGCGCGCCAGGGCGGCCAGGGTTTCGAGGTCGCTGGCATCGTTGCCGCGCACCAGGCCCGGGATCGGCGGCGCTGCGGTCAGGCTGTCGAGCAGGCGGTCGATATGGCTGAAATCGAGGTCCGCATTGCGCCAGAACAGGCTTTCGAGCGGGTCGAAGACGTGGCCTTCGACGGCCTGCACGATATCCTCCGGAATGTCGGGGCAGGAGCCGGTGGTGCCAAACGTGCCGTCGCGCATGCCGCGACCGGCACGGCCGCCGATCTGGGCCACTTCGGGGGCGGTCAGGCGGCGGGGGCGGTGGCCGTCGAATTTCTGCAGCCCGGCGAAGGCGACATGGTTCACGTCCATGTTCAGCCCCATGCCGATGGCGTCGGTGGCCACCAGGAAATCCACCTCGCGGTCCTGGTACAACGCCACCTGGGCGTTGCGCGTGCGGGGCGAGAGGCGGCCCATGACCACGGCGCAGCCGCCGCGCCGCCGGCGGATCAGCTCGGCGATGGCATAGACCTCGGACGCGCTGAACGCCACGATGGCGCTGCGCGGCGGCAGCTTCACCAGCTTCATCGGCCCGGCATAGGTGAGCTGGGAGAGGCGCGGCCGCGTCTCCACCTCGGCCTGCGGCACCAGGCGCTGCAGCAGCGGGCGGATGGTCTCGGCACCCAGGAACATCGTTTCCACCAGGCCGCGCGCGTGCAGCAGGCGCTCGGTGAACACGTGGCCGCGGTCGGGGTCGGCGCAGAGCTGGATCTCGTCAACGGCCACGAACTCCACACGGCGGTCCAGCGGCATGGCTTCCACCGTGCAGGCGAACCAGCGCGCGCCGACGGGCACGATCTTCTCCTCGCCGGTGATCAGCGCCACGCTGGCCGCACCTTTGGCGGCCACCATGCGGTCGTAATTCTCGCGGGCGAGCAGGCGCAGCGGGAAGCCGATGATGCCGGAGCTGTGACCCAGCAGGCGGGTGATCGCCAGATGCGTCTTGCCGGTATTTGTGGGGCCCAGCACCGCGCGCACCCTGGGCGCGAACATGTCCTTGCCGACTCGATGGAACGCGCCAGACATCGCTAGATGATTTGATGTGGGGCAGGCGAATGCAAGCCGCCGCACGCAGGGGGATGCCGCGCGTGATGGAACGTGAACTGAGTTGTTTTGCCGATGCGGGCCCCGCTTTGCCGATCACCGGCGTGCGGCCGGGCGCGGATGCCGGCGCCTACGCCGCTGCCTGCGGCTTTACTGGCGCGGCCGGGCAGATGTTGCTGCTGCCCGGCGCGGGCCAACCGGCCGGCGCGCTGCTCGGGCTGGGGCAGGCGCGCGGCCCGCATGTGTTCGGCGATCTGCCGGCAGCCTTGCCCCCAGGCCTGTGGGCGTTCGCCGACGGGATCGACGATAGGGCGGCCGCCACCCTCGGCTGGGGCCTGGGGGCCTACCGGTTCGATGCGCTGAGGCGCCCGGCCGACCGCGTGCTGCCGCGGCTGGTGGCGCCCGCGGAGTTCGGCAGCGTGCTCGCGGCACTGCGCGCGGTGTGGCTGGGGCGCGACCTGATCAACATGCCGGCTAACCTGCTCGGCCCGGCCGAACTCGCTCAAACTGCTGTCGCGGCGCTGCAGCGAAGGGGTGCACACGCAGTCGTGATCGAGGGTACCGAGCTGGCCGCGGGCTTCCCGGCACTGCACGCCGTGGGTGCCGGCGCGGCGCGGCTGCCCTGCGTGGTGATGGCGCAATGGCGCGGCCCGGGTGCGACCGAGGCGGCGCCGCTGGTCTCGTTGTGCGGCAAGGGCGTGTGCTTCGACAGCGGAGGTTACGACATCAAACCATCCGCCGGGATGTTACGGATGAAGAAGGATATGGGCGGCGCGGCGGTGGCGCTCGGCCTGGCCTGCATGATCATCGAGGCGGGTCTGCCGATCCGGCTGGATGTGCGACTTGGCTGTGTAGAGAACATGATTTCCGGATCGTCCATGCGGCCGGGCGACGTGCTGCGCACCCGGGCCGGCCTGGCCGTCGAGATCGGCAACACCGATGCCGAAGGCCGGCTGGTGCTGTGCGACCTGCTGACCGATGCATGCGAGGCGGCACCCGACCTGCTGCTCGATTTCGCGACGCTGACAGGTGCCGCCCGTGTGGCGCTGGGGCCCGACCTGCCGGCGATGTTCACCAACGATGATGGCGTGGCAAGTCTGTTTGCGGAAAGCAGCGTTGCGGTACACGATCCTGTGTGGCGGCTTCCGCTCTGGGATGGTTACAATTCTTGGCTTGATACAGGCGCGGGCGATCTGAATAACGTTTCGGAGAAGGCGCAAGCAGGAGCGATCGTGGCGGCATTGTTCCTTCAACGTTTCGTGTCCGCGGGAACGCGATGGGCCCATTTCGATGTTTACGCTTGGAACGACGCTGAACGGCCCGGACGACCGGCCGGTGGAGAGGTTCAAGCGATGCGGGCGGCGTTCGACGGTGTCACCAGGTTTGTTGCCCGCTATGGTCAGCAGACAGGTTGATTTTAGTTCATGTTGAAGTTTCAGTCACGAAATCCAAATTGATTCACAGCAGAAGCTTTAGAACTTTCTTTGTTTCGATAGCTTACGAACGCGATCATTCGATTTGAACCACGACCGGTAACGACGATCCAGGCTGGCGCACAGCGCATTTTGCACCTGGAATGAAAGGAACACGACAATGGCTGCTTCCCAACAGTCCGACCAGATGGTCGGCATCCTGCGCGACACCATCGTAGCGCTGGTGCGCCGTGACGGCCCCGATCTGTCGGCCCGTCAGCTCGGCGTATTTCTGACCTGCTACCTGCAGGACGGCGCGCACACCGTGCGCGGCCTGGCGGCCGATCTCAACGTCTCCAAGCCGGCGATCACCCGCGCGCTGGACCGGCTGGGCGAGCTGGATCTGGCCCGCCGGAAGGTGGACCCGATGGACCGTCGCAGCGTGCTCGTGCAGCGCACGCTGAAGGGTGCCGCCTTCCTGCGGGATCTGCGCTCCATCATGAACGAGGCGACCAGCCCGTCGCGCAAGACGAGCACCGCCGCCGAAGAACGCCGCAGCCGCGCCAGCCACGGCTGATTGATCGGTCAGCCCCGGGCCATACGGTTCGGGGCTACCAGCGCAGGCCTACACGCCGCGCCCTGAGCGCGACCAGGGTGATCCACGCGGCCTGCGGTAATGCCACGGCGGCGAGCAGGACCGGCCACTGCGCCGGCGCGCCTTGGAACCACAGCGCGCAGGCACCGCCCCAGGCGGCCATGGCCCAATAGACCAGCGTCACCTGCCAGGCCGGCATGCCGCAACGATGCGCCACCTGATAGAGGTGGCCGCGATGCGCCTGGGTGATCCGCTCGCCCGTCAGCGCGCGGCGCACCAGGGTGAACGCCACGTCGAACAGCACGCCGGCGAGCATCATCGGCACCAGCAGCACGGATACGGTCTGCGGCCCCAACCCTGCGGCGAGCACGCCCAGCATGGCCAGCACGAAACCGCAGAACTGGCTGCCCACATCGCCCATAAAGATGCGCGCGCGGGGGTAGTTGAACGGCAGAAAGCCGAGGATGCCCGCGGCCAGCGCGAGCGAGGCGGCATAGATGAAGCCGTCGCCTTGGTGCAGTGCGATGCCGGCCAGAACCAGGCAGGCGATCGCCGCGGTGCCGCTGGCCAGCCCGTTCAGCCCGTCGATGAAGTTCATCGCGTTGGTGGCGAGCAGAACCCAGGCCGCGGTCAGCGGCAAGCCCCAGATACCGGTCTGCACCGCGCCCACGAACGGCAAATGCAGCACCCGCAGCCGCAACCCGCAGGCAATGGCCAGCCCGGCCGCGGCCATTTGGGCGGCAAGCTTCACCTTGAACGACCAGCTCCGCACGTCGTCGCTGTAGGAGACGGCCGCGATGCTGAGCGAGGCCGCGAGCAGGCCCGCGAACCGCGCATCCGTCGTCAGCGCCCGCGCGCCGCCGGCATGCAGCACCAGCAGCCCCACCACGAAGGCGGCCACGATGCCCACGCCGCCCCCCTTGGGCGTGGGCCGCGCATGCGAACTGCGCTCCCCCGGGTGATCCAGCGTGCCCACCCGGATCATCACGCGCACGATCAGCGCCGAGATGGCGGCCAGGCCAGCGACGAACAGCAGGTGCAGATGCAGGCGCATGCCGCGGTTCTGGCCGTGCGGGCCAGCACCGCGCAAGGGCGGCCGGCGCGCTAGCCGCGCTTAGCCGCTAAGAACGCCATCCGGGCAAGGTCCTTCACGGCTGCCGTCAGCGCCGCCTCGTCGGCGGCGGTGTGCTTGAGGCCGCCTGCCAGCAGGCCGAGCGTCCGCGCGAAAGCCGCCGGCCCGCCATAGGGAGCGCAGCCGAAGCCGGCCGCTACGAGCGCCTTGCCGAGCATGGAGGCGACATGCGCATCGAGCCGGCTGGCGCGGCTGCCTTCCGGCCCCGTTGCGGCCAGCAGCTGGGCGCCATGCGGCGCCGCGTATAGCCGGAACAGCGGCATCTCCTTGGCGAGCAGGGTGGCCGCCAGCCGGTCGCGGAGCTTGCCCGGCGTGTCGGCCCAGGCTGCGGTAGCGGCGGCCATCGTGGTGGCAACAAAATCGTCGGCCACCGCGGCGAGGAGCGCCGGCTTGCCCTCGTAATGCAAGTACAGCCAGGGCCGCGACAGGCCGGCCTCGCGGGCAATGTCGCCCATGCTGGTGCGCGCCAGCCCGTGGCGGGCGAACTGGACCAGCCCGGCCCGCATCACACGCTCCAAAACATCGGCACGCCTCGGCGAGTTAGACTGATTAGACACCCACTGTCTATACTGTCAGCGCCTCTAAACCGCCAGTCCCGTCTCTAGGTGCTGGAAGGTGGCTCCTCCAGCGCCTGAGCAAACGCCGTGTGTCCGGCCTCCACCGCGATCGAGGCCGCGGTGCGGCCGTCATCGGCGGCGGCGTCCACGCGGGCGCCGTGCTCGATCAGCAGCCGCGCCAGTGGCAGGTTGCCGCGCAAGGCGGCCGCATGCAGCGCGGTCAGGCCGCTCTGCTGGGTGGCGTTCGGATCGGCGCCGGCCTCGAGCAGGCGGCCGCAGATCGCCGTGCTGCCCTGGGCCGCGGCGCTGTGCAGCGGCCGCAGCAGCGAGCCGTTGCTGGCCACCGCGTCGGCATCGGCGCCGGCAGCCAGCAGGATATGGGCCGCCTCGGCCTGGCCGAAGAAGCAGGCGAGGTGCAGCGCCGTGAAGCCGTCCTCGGCAACGGCGCGTGCGGCGACCGGCAAGGCCTCCACGATGCCGGTCAGCGTGCGCGTGCTGCCCAAAGCCGCCGCCTCGAACACGGTGATGTATTGCCGGCGCGCCGCGATCTGGCCGGCCAGATCCGGCTGTCGGTGATAGAGCGCGGCCATCAGCGCGCTCGGCTCGTCGTCGAAGGCGCACAGCGTCGGCTCGGCGGCCAGCAGGGCGGCTGCCGCCTCCACCCGCCCCTCGCGGATCGCCTGCAGAAGTTCGGCGTGCGGCATGCGGCTGCCGGCTACGGCTTGCTCACCGGCAGCTCCACCGTGCTGGCGCCAAACACCTTCACCGTCGCCGGCTGGTAGTCGGCCGGTTTGGCGAAGAAGATGTTGTCCACGAAGGTCTGCGGGTTGCGGTCGTACAGCGGAAACCAGGTGGACTGCACCTGCACCATGATGCGATGGCCCGGCAGGAACACATGGTTGGCGTTGGGCAGAGGGAAATCGTACTCCTGCTTTTCGTTCGCCGGGATCGCCTCGGCGTGGTCCAACGCGTGGCGGAAGCGGCCGCGCAGGATGTCGGCCGATACCATCAGTTGGTAGCCACCCAGGCGCGGCGTCTGCGCCATCACGTCGGGATAGACGTCGATCACCTTCACCACGAAATCGGCGTCCGTGCCGGTGGTGCTGGCCACCAGCTTGGCGATCGGCGTGCCGGCGATCTTCACCGGCGCGGTCAGGCGGTCGGTCGTAAACGTCAGCACGTCCGGCCGGGTGCTCGCCTCGCGCTGGTCGCTGGCCAGCCAATTGCGCCAGGCATCGGCCTCGCCATCGGCCAGCAGATGGATCGGCCGCTGGATGAACGGCACCGGATGCGCCGGATCCGACACGTAGCTGGAGGCAGCGTCGGCCGCGCCCGCATCGGGCGAGAGATGGCCGCCGGGCAGCAGGTGCATCGCCATCGGCGTGATGGTGCAAGCCGCCTCGCAGCCCTGCGGCCAGGCCGCCAGGCGCAGCCAGCGGTTGGTGCCGCTCTCGAACGCATTCACCGCCGCCACATCCATCGGCGGCGCGTCGTCCCTGAGATAATGGTCGAGGAACGGCCGCAGGATGTGCTGGCGGAAATACAGCCCGGTATCGGCGCAGAAGCCGATCTCGCCCAGCATCGGGTCCGCATCAATCGACTGCCCATGATGCCAGGGGCCCATGACCAGGAACAGCTTGCCCGCCGCATCGTCGCGCGCGTGCAGCGCTTTGTAAACGGCCGGAGCGCCGTAGATGTCCTCCTGATCCCACAGGCTGTGCACCAGCATGGTCGGCACGGTGATCGGCTGCTGGGCGAGGATCCTGTCCATCGCCTGCTGTTTCCAGAAATCGTCGTAGCTCGTGTGCTGCGTCAGCTTGCGGTAGAAACCCAGCTGGTCCTCGCCATGGCTGGCGGCCAGCGCACCGGCTGAGCCGGCTTCCAGCGCGGTGTCGTAATCGTCGTAATGGTCGGTCCACCATTTCTCGTCGTTGGCGCGCGTGGCTTCCTGCTCATAGACGTAGTTGAGGCTGCCCAGCATGCGGAACGCGCCGTGGTGGAACCAGTCATCGCCGATCCAGCCATCCACCATCGGGTTCATTGGCACCGCCACCTTCAGCGCCGGATGCGGATGAACCAGGCTCATCAGCGTGGTGAAGCCGTCATACGAAATACCGATGGCGCCGACCCGGCCGTTGCTCTCCGGAACGTTGTGCACGAGCCATTCGATCGTGTCGTAAGTGTCGGTCGAGTGATCCACCTTGGTGTCGTTGAGCGGGCCGATCAGCGGCCGATTCATTACGTAATCACCTTCGGATTTGTACTTGCCGCGTACGTCCTGCACCACGCGGATGTAGCCGGCATCGACGATCGCGTCGTCCGCGTTGTCGTACCCGTCCAGGCTGGCGAGCAGGTGGCTGCTATGGTTGTAGCTGGTCAGCTCCGTGGCGTTATACGGCGTGCGCGTCAGCAGCATGGGCGCGTGATGCGCGGCGCGCGGCACCAGGATCACGGTATGCAGATGCACGCCGTCGCGCATGGGGATCATCACGTCGCGGCGTTCGTAGTCGAACGATGCCGTCACTGGCGTGAAATGCGCGGGCGTTTCGCTGGGTAGGGTTTGGGCGTGGGCGGTGGTGCAGAGGAGGGCGAGGAGGAGGAGCGCGCGCATTGTGGTCTCCGAAGGGAAGGAAGGGTTCTTTTTTGAAAAAAAGAACCAAAAAACTTTTGTCTTATTGCCCGCGGCACAGGCCGGGGCGGTGCTGCAGCCGTGCGCGTTGGCAGGGCCGGGCCGCACCGGCGGGCCAGCGTGGGAGCAAAAGTTTTTTGCTTCTTTTTTTTAAAAAAGAAGGCCTTCCTTTCCTACGCCTCCCGATAAAACACCAACAACAACCCGATCGCAACAAAACACCACGGCCACACCCACCCCGCCACCCGCGCCGTGCGCCCGGCCGGCAGCCGCAGCTCCAGCCACCGCGCCCAGCCGGCGGCAATCGAGGCCAGTGCCAGCGGCGTGTGGGTGAATTCGATCAGCAGCGCGTCCTTCACGTTGGCGATCGTATGGTTGTGGGTCAGCAGCAGCGCGCCACCGCCGGCGCATACCAGCGGAAACACCTGGGCAGCGGCCCGGCTGCGCAGCCGCCCGGTGCGCACGCACCATTCGAAGGCGCCGAACAGCAGCGGCAGCAGCGCGAACAGCCGGTGCTGCACCACTTCGGCGTCGCGCAGCGATTCGATCAGCCCGATATCGCCCAGCGGCCATACTTCGGGGTCGGATCGCAGGAACAGGAAGGCGGAGAGGCCGAGGAACACCAGCGGCCAGTGCCGCGCCCAGCGCACGCCGGCCTGGTTCAGCAGCGCCAGCAGGCCGATGGCCAGCACGAACAGCCCGGCCCAATGGTGGTTGTATTCCGACCAGGCGATATCGTCGGCGTTGCGCGGCGGCAGCTCGCCGCTGCCCTCCACGAAGGCCGCGCGCGGCTCGGCGGCGCGGGCCCGCGCTTCGGCGTCCAGCTGCGCCTGCAGCGCGGGGATGCCCAGCCGGGCGTGGTCGGGCGAGACCAGCGTGGGCAGGCGCGGCGAGAGGTCGCGCGCCACGATCTCGTGCCAGGTGGCGCGGTCGGTGGTCAGATCGATCGCCGGCGGCACCGAGGTCAGCGAGGCGGCGGCGAAGAACACGGTAAAGCCGATGCCGATCTCCACCTCGGCAAAGCGGCGCAGGCGCAGCACGGGCGTAGTGGGGTCGCGCCGCAGGCGTTCGGTCACCAGGAAGTTCGCCGCGCCGAGGCCGAGCAGCATGGCGAACATGCCGATCTTGGCGCCCACCATCACGCCATAGGCGGTGCCGTACAGCCCGGCCCAGCTGCCGATGTAGAACACGCTCATGGTCAGCCCGCTGGCCAGGATGCAGGCGACGCCCGCCATCGACAGGCGGGAGAAGCGGGCGCCCACCAGGCGCAGCGCGCCGCCATCGTGCAGGCGGGCCAGCGCCATGACGAAGCAGGGAATGCCGCCGATCCAGATGGCCGCGCCGAGCTGGTGCAGCGCTTCGACGCCCAGCAGCAGCACATTGTTGTCCAGCCGCGCGGCGGCGTGGGTGGTCAGCGTGGCGGCCGCCAGTTCCACGGCGCCGGCGCCCAGCAGCCACGGTGCGGCAGCTCCGCGCCACAGCAGCAGCGCGAGGCCGGCGGCCGCGGCAGCCTTGACGATGCCGGCCACCGCGAAATTGGCGGCGAGCACATTGCCGATCGGTAGCTCCACGGTGGATACCAGCACGGCGGTCTGCAGCCCGACATTGATCGCTTCCACGCCCACCAGGGCAGCCGCACTCCAGGCGGCGATGGCGGCCGTGCGGGCCACCACCGCCGGCCCGAGCTGGGCAGCGAAGGGGCGGGCCAGCAGTACCAGGAACAGCATACCGCCGAGCGCCATGGACTGGCTGACGATCACCAGCCCGTGCAGCAGGATGCCGAGATAGCCGATCAGGTCGACCAGGCGGTTCACCTCAGTGGCCGCCCGCCGCATCTACGGTGAAGGGCACCCGGCCGCGGGTGATATGCCCGTCGGTGGCCAGCACCTGCCAGGCCAGCACGTAGTCGCCGGGTGCGAGATCCAGCCCGGCCTGTAGCACGTCCGGCCGCGGGCCGGCGGCCAGTGTCAGTCGCGTTTCGGTGGGCCCTGCATGCAGCACCAGCTTGGAACGCCCGGCATCGATGCGGCTGTTGTAGCGCAGCACGAGCGCGAGGTGGCCGGCTGGCACGTGGCCCAGCGGCGCCGGCGTGCTGTCGATCAGGATCGCATGCGCCGCCGCAGGGCGCGCGCCGGTCAGCGCCAGGCAGGCAACAAGGCAGGCGAGCAGGCGCATGGTGGCTCTCGGCATCGGTGGGAGCGCGGTGTAGCCCAGCGGCGGGCGGGCGCCAAACTGTTGCATTCCGTTGCGGGCCTGCCCTGAAGGCGTCACATCCGCCGCGTATGAGGCCCGTGCAACGAGAACAGGGATACCGACCATGCGCCGTTTTCTGGCCACCGTGATTCTGCTGGGCACCGCAATCAGCCTGGGCGGCTGCGTCGCCGCCTGTCGCCCCGGCTATGTGGGCCCGTATGGCGGCCTGCACCCGGCGCGCTGCGCCGTCTACTGAGGGTAGCGGGCCGGGCCGCCGCCTCCACCGCCGGCTCTCGATGGCCGGCGGCGAGGCATGACAGCCCGGCCCGGCCTTCGCAGGCTGCCATCGGCGCCCTAAGTTGCGGCACGCGGCCAGGTCCGCACGCCACCGCCAGGATCAGCCGGAGATGTCCGTTGCCTTGCCCCGCTCCGCCTGCGCCGCCGCGCTGCTATGTGCCGCGCCGCAAGCCGCGCTGGCGCACGCCATCGCGGGTGCGCGTGTGTTCCCCGTCACCCTCACGCTGGATGATCCCGGCGTGGCCGACGAGGCGACGCTGCCGCAGTTCAACGAGCAGCGCAGCGGCGCCCAGGGCGGGCCGGGCCCGGTGGAGACTGTCAATCTCGGCCTCGAATACGACAAGCGCATCACACGCAACATCGGCTTCGTGCTGAACGACAGCTTCACGGTGGCGCACACCGAACACGACAAGACGCGCACCGGCTGGCAGAACCTCGTGGTCACCGGCAAGGGCACCGTGCTGGTCGATGCACCGCACGAGCTGATCGTCTCGCTGGGTGTGATCCGGACTTTCGGCCACACCGGCACCGCGCATGTCGGCGCTGCCGAATATGGCGCCACGGCCCCCACGATCTATCTCGGCAAGGGTTTGGGCGACCTGCCGGTGCAGGCGCTGCGGCCCTTCGCGGTGACGGGCGAGCTGAGCTACAGCGTGGCCGACCGCGAGCTGAAATCTGTCGCCCCGCCACCCCCGGCCTCGCTCACCACCATCGGCGCGGGGGCGGCCGCGGTTACGCAGTTCAATAACGGTTACGCCAACCGCTGGTCCGGCGGCTTCTCGCTGCAGTACAGCATCCCCTATCTGCAGTCGCAGGTGCGCGACACCGGCATGGCGCCGTTCTTCCGCCATCTGGTGCCGCTGGTCGAAGTAGCGTGGTCGTCGCCCGCCGCCTCGCCCGGCAACCAGCCGGCGCAGTTCACGGTGGCGCCGGGCGCGATCTGGCTCGGCCGCGCCTACCAGGTGGGGCTGGAAGCGCTGATACCGGGCAACAAGGCGGCCGGCAGCAATGTCGGCGTCATCCTGCAGCTCCACCTTTTCCTCGACGATCTGCTGCCCAACTCGCTGGGCAGGCCGATTGCCGACTGGTAGGCAGCATCGCCGGGGAGGCGCCATGAGAACGCTCGTTCTGCTCTGCCTGTTGCCCGGCGCCGCCCTGGCGCACGCGCAGCTCGACCAGGCGGTGCCGCCGGTGGGCAGCACGGTGGCCGCCGCGCCGGCGGAGCTACAACTACGCTTCGACGAGGCGATCGAGCCGCGGTTCAGCAAGGTGACCGTCACCGATGCAGCCGGCGCCTCGGTGGCCGGCGGCGCGCCGCATGCCGATCCGGCCGATCCCGCGCGCCTGCTGGTGCCGGTGGGCGCGCTGGCGGCCGGCACCTACACCGTTACCTGGCAGGCCGTCTCGGTGGATACGCATCGCACCCAGGGGTCCTACCGCTTCACCGTCGCCAAGTGATCCCGCCTTTCGATCTCGAAGGCGGGCTGCTTCTGGCAAGCTTCCGCCTGCTCTCCGTGGTCGGCCTGGTGGCCGCCGCGGGCAGCCTCGTCTATGCGGCGGCGATCCGCCCGCCCGGCGCGCCGCAGGCGGCGCTGCGCCGGCTGGGCCTGGCCGCGGTCGCCCTGGCCCTGGCGGGCGCGCTGGCCTGGCTGCTGGCGCAGACGCGCGACATGGCGGGCGGGCTCTCGCCCGGCGATGTGGGGTCGGTGCTCTCGGCCACGCGCTTCGGCCACCTGCTGGCCGGCCGGCTGGTGCTGCTGACCGCCGCCGGCGCGGCCCTGGCCGCCCATCGCTTCCGGCTGGCCGCCTTGCTTGGCGTGACCGCGCTGCTGCTGCAGGCCGGGCACAGCCATGCCATGGCGATGGACGGCTTGGGCTGGCTGCTGGCCGCCTCGGCGGTGCATCTGCTGGCGGCCGGGCTGTGGCTGGGCGGGCTGCCGGCGCTGCTGCTGGTGCTGCGGACCGCATCGCCCGCCATGGCCGCCGCAGCGGCACGCCGGTTCTCCCGCCTTGGCATCGCCTGCGTGGCCGCCCTGCTCGCCACCGCCACCGTGCAGGCGCGCCTGCTGGTGGTGAATGTGCCCGGGCTGGTGGGCACCGCCTATGGCTGGATGGCCTGCCTCAAGATCGTGCTGTTCGCCGTGCTGATCGCGCTGGCCGCGCGCAACCGCATCGGGCTGACGCCGAGGCTGGGGCAAGGCGCGGCCGCGATCGGCCGGCTGCGGGCCGCCATCATGCTGGAAGTCGCACTGGGCCTGGCTGTGCTGGCGGCGGCCGCCGTGCTGACCGAATTGCAGCCCGCCATGCACGTCCAGCCCGTGTGGCCGTTCGGCTGGCTGCCCAGCCTGGAAGCGGTGCGCGCCGATGGCGACATCGCTCGCGAGGTAGGCTGGGCCACCGCCGGCCTGGCAGCCGGCCTGGCGCTGCTGGCCGCCGCCGTGCTGCTGCGCCGCCGCCGCTGGCCCGCCCTGGCCGCCGCCGGCGGCGCGCTGCTGCTGATGGCCGCCTGCGTTCCGCATCTGGCACCTCTGGCGGTGCCGGCGGTGCCCACCGCCTTCTACGCCTCGCCCACCGGCTTTTCGGCCACCGCCATCGTGGCCGGATCGCGGCTGTACTCCGCCCATTGCGCGGTGTGCCACGGTGCCGGCGGTGGCGGCGACGGCCCGGCCGCGCATGCCCTGGCCGTGCCGCCGGAGAACCTGAATGCGCCGCATCTGTGGATGCACAGCGACGGCGAAATGTTCTGGTGGCTGACCCACGGCATTGCCGCACCGGACGGCAAGCCGGCAATGCCTGGTTTTCCCGCCCTCGCCGACAGCGACCGCTGGGCGCTGATCGACTATGTGCGCGCCCATAATGGCGGCCGCACGCTGGATGCGGCCGGCCGCTGGGGCACGCAGATGCAGGCGCCCGACCTGCCGCTGGAGTGCGGCAGCGTCCGCAGCCTGTCCGCGCTGCGGGGCGCGCCGGTGCTGCTGGTGCTGGGTGCGCCGACCGCGGCCGATGCGATGCCGGGCGTGCGCATGGTCGGGCTGGCGGGCGATACGGCCTGCCGGTCAGCCGTAGCCGAGGCGGCGGGCGCCTACGCGATCGCCGCGCCCGGGGCAGGCGCCGTGCTGATCGATGCGAATGGCTGGCTGCGGCAGGCGGGCCCGAACGCGGCGGCGTTGCGGGCGCAGATCGGCCCGGTCGCGGCGGCGCCGCTGCCACTGACGCGCCCGGCGATGGACATGGACATGGACATGGACCCCGGCATGAAGATGTAGCGCGGCTTGCATGTGCCTCGCTTTCTTGTGCACCCGCGCCCGCCCGCCTATGCAGCTTTTCCGATGGACACCGCGCCCGCCCTGCCGGAAGCCGCCCACCAGCACGCGACCTTTGCCGGCGGCCTCATGCTCGATTGCGGCCAGGCGCTGGGCGAGCTGCGCCTGGCCTATCGCACCTACGGCACGCTGAACGCCGCCGCTTCCAACGCCATCCTGATCTGCCATGCGCTGACCGGCGACCAGTATGTAGCCGAGCCGCACCCCGTCACCGGCAAGCCGGGCTGGTGGGATAGCCTGGTGGGGCCGGGCCTGCCGATCGATACCGACCGCTTCTTCGTGGTGTGCAGCAACGTGCTGGGCGGCTGCATGGGCAGCACCGGCCCGCGCAGCCTGCGCGCCGACGGCACGGTGTGGGGCACCGATTTTCCGCCAGTGACGCTGCGCGACATGGTGCGCGCGCAGCAGATGCTCATGGCGCGGCTGGGCGTCGAGCGGCTGTTCGCGGTGGTCGGCGGCTCGATGGGCGGCATGCAGGTGCTGCAATGGGCCGCCACCTTCCCCGACCGCGTGTTCGCCGCGATCCCGATCGCCACGGCCGCGTATCATTCCGCGCAGAACATCGCCTTCAACGAGGTGAGCCGCCAGGCCATTGCCGCCGACCCGGATTTCTGCGGTGGCCGCTATTGGGCGGAGGGCCGCGTGCCGGCGCGCGGCCTGGCCGTGGCGCGCATGATGGCGCACATCACCTACCTTTCCGAAGAGGCGCTGACACGCAAGTTCGGCCGCAAGACAAGGCGCGATGCCGCGGCACCCATCGCGGCCGCCGACGCCGCCAGCGTGTTCGGCGACGTGTTCGAGGTGGAAAGCTATCTGCGCCACCAGGGCAGCAGCTTCGTGCGGCGGTTCGATGCGAACTCATACCTGACCGTGACGCGCGCGATGGACTGGTTCGACCTCGCGGCCGAGCACGACGGCGATCTGTCGGCCGCCTTCGCCGGCACGCGCACGCGGTTCTGCCTGGTGAGCTTCACGTCTGACTGGCTGTTCCCCACCGCGCAATCGCGCGCGATGGCCCGCGCGCTGAACCGCGCAGCGGCGAACGTGAGTTTCGTGGAGATCGCGACGGATCGTGGGCACGACGCGTTCCTGCTGGACGAGCCGGATTTCCATCGCACGATTGCGGGGTTTCTGGCGGGGTGTGCGGAGCATGCGCGCGTTGGGTAGGCAAGAAAGCGGTTCTTTTTTGAAAAAAAGAACCAAAAAACTTTTGCTACCTGGCGCGTGCTGGAAGGGCCAGCGTGGGAGCAAAAGTCTTTTGCTTCTTTTCTTCAGAAAAGAAGGCCTTCCTTCCTGATGCGCGTAGACCTAGCCCTCATCGCCAGCCTCATAGAACCGGGCACCCGAGTGCTCGATATCGGCAGCGGCGACGGCACCCTGATCGAGCACCTGTTCCGCACCCGCAACTGCGATGCGCGCGGCCTGGAGATCGACATGGCGGAGGTGACGCGCGCGGTGGCGCACGGCCTGCCGGTGATGCAGGGCGATGCCGATGCCGACCTCGCCCAATATCCCGACAACGCGTTCGACTACGTGGTGCTGACGCGCACGCTGCAGGCCGTCGAGCGGCCGCGCGAGGTGCTGCAGCAGATGCTGCGCATCGGCACGCGCGCGCTGGTGAGCTTCCCCAATTTCGGCCACTGGCAGGTGCGCCTGCAATTGCTGCGCACCGGCCGCATGCCCGTCACGCCGACCTGGAGCCGGATGTGGTACGAGACGCCCAACATCCATCCGTGCACGATCCTCGATTTCCGCGAGTTGTGCGCGCAGGAGGGTTACGCCGTAGAGCAGTGGCTGGCGATCGACGAGGCGGGCCGAACGGCGCCCTGGCGCAAGTCGCTGTGGCTGGCCAATCTGTTCGGCGAGCAGGCGCTGTTCCTGCTGCGCCAGCCGCCAGCGCGCAATCACTCTACCGGATAGCCCAGCATGGACCTCGCGGCCGCCAACGGCTCCCACATCATCACCGTATCGCGGGCCGCCTTTGCCCGCCCGGACACCGATTTCCTGTGCTTCGGCGAGAGCGACGTGGCCGCGCCGGCGGTGGCGCATGCGGCGCTGGCCCGCGCCATGGCCGAGGGCCAGACGCGCTACACCGATGTGCGCGGCCTGCCCGCGTTGCGCCACGCTCTGGCCGCGCATCTGAGCGCCGAGCACGCGTTGCCCGTGGACGAAGGCCGCGTGCAGGTAACTGGAAGCGGCATGGCCGCGGTGCATGTGGCGATGTCGGCGGTGCTCAAGCCCGGCGACCGGCTGGTGCATCTGACGCCGGCCTGGCCCAACTCGGCCAATGCGGCGCGCATGCGCGGCGCATTGGTGGAGGAGTTTCCGTTGGACGCGACCCAGGCCGGCGGCTTCCGGCTGGATCTGGATCGGCTGGCGGCCCGGCTGGCCGGCGCGCGCGCATTGTGGGTGAACAGCCCCAGCAACCCCACCGGCTGGACGGCCGAGGCCGGCGAACTGCGCGCCGTGCTCGATATCTGCCGCGCCACAGGCACCTGGCTGATCGCCGACGAGGTGTACAACCGCCTCGTATATGACGGCCCGCGCGCGCCATCGATCCTGGATATCTGCACGCCGGAGGACCGCGTGCTGGTCGTGGGCAGCTTTTCCAAGGCGTGGGCGATGACCGGCTTCCGCATCGGCTGGCTGATCGTGCCGGCCCAGTCGCGCGACGGCTTTTCCGAGCTGGTTGAGATCACCCATTCCGGCGTGGCCGGCTTCGTGCAGGCCGCCGCCCTGGCGGCCCTGGCCGACACGGCGTTCGTGGCCGATTTCCGCGCCTACTGCGCCACCGGGCGGGCGATGACGGAAGCCGCCCTGGCCAGCCTGCCCCGGGTGCGCTGGGCGCCGCCGCCGGGCGCCTTCTATGCCTTCCTGGGCGTGGACGGGCTGGATGACAGCCTGGGACTGGCGATGCGGCTGGTAGCCGAGCACGGCGTGGCGGTGGCCCCGGGCTGTGCGTTCGGCGCCGGCGGCGAGGGCCATTTGCGGCTCTGCTTCGCGCAATCGCCCGCGGTGCTCGAACGTGCGTTGCACCGGCTGAGCACCGCGCTGGCGTAAGCTACGGCCGGGTGTCCTGCCACAGTTGGATGGGATTGCCCTCCGGGTTGGAGAGCGAGGCGAAGCGGCCGTTGGGGTAGGTTTCGGGATCCACCTCCGCCGCGATGCCGGCACCGCGCGGCTGGGCCACCATCGCGTCCAGGTCGGCCGCGGAAGTTCAGCGCGTAGCTCTTGCCGGCCAGCATCGCCGCGCCGACCGGGAACGGCGCGAACGCCGTTGGCCCGCGCTGCTGCACCCATGGCCCCTGGCCCTAGCTGGTGGGCACCTTGCCCACGCCGAGATGCTCGTCGTACCAGCGCGCGAGCGCCTTGGGGTCGCGCGCCTCGAAGGAGAACTCACCCAGGCCAAGCACTTTTTCCACGATCGGCTCCCGTTCCAGCCATCAGGGTGATCGTTTCACCGATGGCGCAACGCGCAACGAATTCGGCAGCCGCGCTACCCGGTCGCCACCGCGAACTGCTCCACCAGATCGCCCAGATGCCCGATCTCGTCGATCTGCATGCCGTCGCCGGCGGCCGATTTGCCGCCGCGGGCTACGCGGCGGGGCAGCACGGCGCGTTCGAAGCCCAGTTTGGCGGCCTCCTTCAGCCGCGCATCCGCCTGGGCCACCTGGCGCACCTCGCCCGAGAGGCCCACCTCGCCGAAATAGACGGTGCCGGCGTGGGTCGGCTGGTTGGTGGCTGCCGAGGCGAGGGCGGCGGCGACGGCCAGGTCGGCGGCCGGCTCGGTGATGCGCAGGCCGCCGGCCACGTTGAGGAACACGTCCGAGCCCGCCAGCTTGAGGCCGCAGCGCGTTTCCAGCACGGCCAGCAGCATCGACAGCCGGCCGCCATCCCAACCCACTACGGAGCGGCGCGGCGTGCCGCCGGCATTGGGCGCCAGCAGCGCCTGCACTTCCAGCAGCACCGGGCGCGTGCCTTCCAGCCCGGCGAATACCGCGCTGCCGGCGATGTGGCCGCGGCGTTCGGCCAGGAACAGCGCGCTGGGATTGGCCACCTCGGCCAGGCCGCGGTCCGTCATCTCGAACACGCCGATCTCATCGGTCGCGCCGAAGCGGTTTTTCGTGCCGCGCAGGATGCGGAACTGGTGGCCGCGGTCGCCTTCGAAATGCAGCACGGCGTCCACCATGTGCTCGAGCACGCGGGGGCCGGCGAGCGTGCCCTCCTTGGTCACGTGGCCCACCAGGATCAGGCTGAAGCCGCGCTGCTTGGCCAGGCGGATCAGTTCGAAGCCGGCCGAGCGCACCTGGGTGACGGTGCCGGGCGCGCTTTCCACGCTGTCCAGCCACATCGTCTGGATCGAGTTCGATCACCACCATGGCCAGGTCGCGCTCGCCCTCCAGCGCACCGGCGATGTCGCGCACGTTGATGGTGGCGGCCAGCCCCAAAGGGGCCGAGTCCAGGCCCAGGCGGCGGGCGCGCAGGCGGATCTGGTCGATCGCTTCTTCGCCGGAGATGTAGAGCACGCGGCTGCCGGCGCGGCTGAGGCTGGCGGCGGCCTGCAGCATCAGCGTGGATTTGCCGATGCCCGGGTCGCCGCCCACCAGGATTGCGCTGGCGGCGACCAGCCCGCCGCCCAGCACGCGGTCCAACTCGCCGATGCCGGTGAGCAGGCGCGGCGGCGGCTCCACCTGGCCGTCGAGGCCCACGAAGGCCACCTTGCCGCCCGGCTTGCGCGCCGGCCCGGGGCGCGGCTCGACGCGCTCCTCGACGATGGTGTTCCACTCGCCGCAGGCCTCGCACTTGCCGGACCATTTCGGGTGGGCGCTGCCGCAGGCCGAACAGACGAACAGGCTGGCGGCCCTAGCCATGGCGGGGCCTCGGCCGCCTCACCGCCCGGCCGGCGGCAGCGCCTGGCAGAACCGCAGGCAGTAGCCGTCCGGATCGAGCACCTCGAAGCCGGCGTGGCCCACCCGCAGCCCGTCCTCCTCACGCCAGCTTTCGGCCATGGGATGGTGCAGGCGCGCGCCATAGGCTTCCACGCCGCTGAGCACCGCCTCGGCATCCTGGGTCCATACGACCAGCGTGACACCGCGGCCGAACGGATAGGCGGGCGCATCCGGCCCGGGGGCGACACCTTCGGTGATCTCGATGGCCACGCCGTCGCGCTCCAGCTCGGCACGGCGCAGCTCCGGCTCGTAGCGCATGGTCGTGAAGCCCAGCACGTCGGTATAGAAGCGCAGCGATCGCGCGAAGCCGGTGCAGGCCAGCCGGATCTGCATGGTCAGCCCGGCACCAGCGTCAGCACCGCCTCGGGCGCCGGCGCCTCGGTGGAGACCAGGATGTGCATCGGCCGCCCGGCCAGAGTGAGGGCGTAGGCGGTCTGCTGCACGCCGGGGCGCGCCTTGGCCGGCGCCGGCATCGGCGTCAGCGGCACCTGGTTCTCGCGTGCGGCCTGGGCCAGCACGCTGAGCACGCGGCCGCCATCGGCGTGTTCGGCCACCGCCTCGCAGCCGCCGCTGTCGAGCGAAACCAGTGCCAGCTTGGTGGTCTGGTAGCTGACATCGAACACCTGGCCCTGGCGGCCGGTGAGGAACGCGGTTTCGGCCTGCTTGGGCATGCGCGGCGCGTGCTGCTCGGCCAGGAAGGCGCGGAGCGCGGCCACGTCGCCGGCGAAATTCAGGCAGGTGGCACTGAACAGGCCCACCACCTGCTCCGCCCCGTCGCCGCTGCCGCCGGCTGCATTGCCCGGCGCGCTGCTGCCTTGCGTGCCGGAAGGCGGCGGCGTCTGCGCCCAAGCCGGCGGCTGGATGGCCATGCCGCCGAGCAGGATGGCGGACGCGATCAGGGTTGGGCGCATCGGACGTTCTCCATGCTGGGCCGGCCCATGCTAGCCGCGCAGCTCCATCGTGATCGGCCCCTCGCGGCGGCCATGCGTGAACTGGTCCACCAGCGCATTGCCACTGTCGAGCAGGTGGGCGGCGGCACCTTGCCAGACCAGCTTGCCACGGAACAGCATGGCGGCCTGGTCGCCGATGCGCGCCGCACTGGCCATGTCGTGGGTGATGGCGATGGCGGTGCTGCCCAGGCGGCGCACGCAATCGACGATCAGGCCGTCGATGATGGCGCCCATGATCGGGTCCAGCCCGGTGGTCGGCTCGTCGAAGAACAGGATACGGCCGCCGCCGGCGATGGCGCGCGCCAGCCCCACCCGCTTCTGCATGCCGCCGGAGAGCTCGGCCGGGAACAGCGCGCCCACGGCGGGGTCGAGCCCCACCTGGCCCAGCATGTCGGCCGCGCGGGCCCGCGCCTCGGCGCGCGTGGTGCGCCCCTGGGCCAGCAGGCCAAAAGCCACGTTCTCCCAAACCGCCAGGCTGTCGAACAGCGCGCCGTTCTGGAACAGCATGCCGATCTGCGCGCGCAGCCCGTCGCGCGCGCCGCGGTCGAGCCGGGTCAGGTCCTGCCCGTCGATCTCGATGCTGCCGGCATCGGGCTCGATCAGGCCGAGGATACATTTCAGCAGCACGGATTTGCCCGAGCCGGAGCCGCCGATCACCACCATCGAGGTGCCTTGGGCCACGTCGAGGTCGATGCCGTCGAGCACCTGCTTGCCGCCGAATGCCTTGCGCAGGCCGCGGATGCGGATCTTGGGGCGCCCGTCCGGCAGGCTCTCCGGAGCGCTCATCGCGAGAAGAACAATTCGGTCAGCACGTAGTCGAACGCCAGGATGAGGATGCTGGCCGAGACCACCGCCGAGGTGGTGGCCGCACCCACGCCCTGGGCACCGCCGCGGCTGTTATAGCCGTAGTAGCAGCCCATCAGGCTGACGATGATGCCGAAGACCGCCGCCTTGACCAGGCTGAGCGTGACATCGCTGACCGCGAGGAAATTGACCGTGTTGGTGATGTAGCTGTGCGCGTCGAAGCCCAGCTTGGCGGTGGCCACCAGGAAGCCGCCGGCCACGCCCAGCACGTCGGCCACCAGCACCAGCAGCGGCAATGCGAGCAACCCGGCCAGCAGGCGGGGGGCGATCAGGTATTTCATCGGGTCGGTGCCCAGCGTGCGCAGCGCGTCGATCTGGTCGGTGACGCGCATGGTGCCCAGTTCCGCCGCCATCGCCGCACCCACGCGGCCGGCCACCATCAGCCCGGCCAGCACCGGCGCCAGCTCGCGCACCACCGAGATCAGCACGATGTTGGCGATCGCACTGGTGGCCCCGTAGCGCGAGAAGCCGGTGTAGGATTGCAGCGCGATCACCATGCCGGAGAACACCGCCGTCAGCGCGACCACCGGCAGGCTGAAATACGCAAAATCGATGAAGCTGCGCCAGAACAGGCGGCCATAGAAAGGCGGGCGCACGAGGTGCGACAGGCCCGACAGGCCGAACAGCACGAGCTGGCCTGCCGCACCCAGCAGCCCGATCGTGCTGCGGCCGATGGAGCCGAGGAGGTTCAAGGCCGGGCGCGCGTCGAGGGGGTGGCGGCAGGCGCGGATGTCCGGCCGCGCCATGTGCGCGCGCCGCGCCGCGCCCGCAAGCTGGCCTGGACCATCACAGGGCCGCGTAGATCCGGCCGTTGCGCGGCTTGAGCGACGTCAGCACCTCGTAGCCGTTGGTGCCTGCCCAGGCCGCCACCGCGTCGGGCGGCACGGCGGGCCCGATCAGCTCCAGCATGTCGCCCTGGCGCAGGCTGGGGCAGTCGGTCGCATCGAAGGTGGCCAGGTCCATGGAGACACGCCCTATCAGCGGAAGCCGGGCAGCGTCAAAGCCGGGCCGGGTGTAGCTGGCCTGCGCACGGTTGGAGAGTGCGCGGTGGTAGCCGTCCGCATAGCCCGCCGCCACGGTGGCCACCACGGTCGGGCGCCGCGCGATCCAGGTGGCGTTGTAGCCCACCGCCTCGCCAGGCTGCACCTGGCGCAGCTGCAGCACGGGCGCGCTCAGCCGCATGACCGGGCGCATCGGATTGGCCTGCCCCGGCGTGGGATTGACGCCGTAGAGCGCCGCACCCGGCCGCGCCAGGGCGGAGGCGAACGCGGGCCCCAGCAGCAGGCCCGAGGAGTTGGCGAGGCTGCGCGGCACCGCGGGCAGGAACGCCTGCTCGGCGGCCAGGCGGGCGGCCTGCGCCGCGTTGCGCGGATCATGGGGGAGTTCGGCGCTGACCAGGTGCGTCATGACGAACGCCACGTCGATGCCGTCCAGCAGCGCCGGCCGGCTGACCAGAAGCGCCACATCATCGGGCGCGAGCCCCAGCCGGTTCATGCCGGTGTCGATGTGGATCAGCGCCGGCAGGCGGCGGCCCTGGCGGGCAGCCTCGCGCCCGTAGCCGTCGATTTCGGCAAGGTTGCCCAGCACCGGCGCGAGGCCGTGCTCCGCATACAGCGCGGCATGAGCCGGCAGGAAACCGTTCAGGATGGCGATCATGGCGCCCCCCAGCAGCGGGCGCAGGGCCGCACCCTCCTGCGGGTAGGCCACGAAGAAGTGCCGCGCGCCGGCGGCCAGCAGCGCCGGTGCCACGCGCGCGGCGCCCAGCCCGTAGGCATCGGCCTTCACCACGGCCGCGGTGGCGCCGGCATGGCGGGCGGCCAACCAGCGCCAGTTCGCCGCGATGGCGTCCAGATCGACCGTGAGCGTCGTCATCGGCGTGCCTCAGGCGGCTAGCGCGGCCTCGATCTTGGGCGCCAGCGCCTCGGGCTTGGTGGTCGGCCCGAACCGGCCCAGCACGCTGCCATCCTTGCCCACCAGGAACTTGGTGAAGTTCCACTTGATGGCGCTGCCCAGCACGCCGCCCTTCTCCGCCTTCAGCCACGCCCAGAGCGGGTGGGCCTGGGCGCCGTTCACAGCCACCTTGGCAAACATCGGAAAGCTCACCTCGTAGCGGAGCTTGCAGAAGGCGGCGATCTCGGCCGCGTCGCCCGGCTCCTGATGGCCGAACTGGTCGCAGGGGAAGCCCAGCACGCTGAAGCCGCGCGCGCCATAGGTGGCCTGCAACGCTTCCAGCCCCTCATATTGCGGGGTGAAGCCGCATTTGCTGGCCGTGTTGACGATCAGCAGCACCTTGCCGCGGAACGCCGAGAGTTCGGTGTCCTGCCCGGCCAGCGAGGCCGCCGCGAAGTCGTAAATACCCGTCAAACCACGCACCCCGGATGATGAATTGCAGAGCGCGCCGCGCCGCTCAGCTTGCCGCGACCTTGTCGGCCCGGGTGGCGCCGCGCGCACCCATCGGCTTGCCCGGACCCACCGTGCTGTCCTGCGCCGTCTGGTGCTCCATCTCCGCGTTCAGCTCGGCGCCCACCAGCACGATGCTGGTGGAGATCCAGATCCACGTCATGAAGCCGACCACGGCGCCCAGCGAGCCATAGGTTTTATTATAGTTGCCGAAATTGGCGGCGTAATAGGAGAACGCGGCCGAGGCGAGGATGAACAGGATGCCGGCGAACGCGCTCCCCCAGCTGATCCACCGCCATTTCGCCTTCGCCCGGCTCGGCCCGTAGCGATACACCAGTGCCAGGAACAGCATCAGCGCGGCCAGCATCAGCGGCCAGCGGCCCAGATCCAGCAGCGTGGCGGCGATCGGGCCCAGCCCCACGTAATTCAGGATGGCCGGCACGGCGATCACCACCGTCATGGCCAGCACCACGAATATCAGCGCGCCGGCGGTGAAGGCCAGCGACAGCCAGGTACGGTGGAAGAAGCTGCGGGTCTCGCGCTCCTCGTAGACGGCGTTCAGCGCGTCGAACAGCGACTTGATGCCGGCATTGGCACTCCACAACGACGTGAGCAGCCCGACGATGGCGCCGAAGCCCAGCGCCTTGGCCGGCGACGAGGTCAGCGCATGCACCTGGTCGTTGATGATCTGCATGCCGCCGCCCGGCACCACGCCGCTGAGGGCGTTGAGGTTCTTGCCGATGGTGGCCGGGTCGGCCACCAGGCCGTAGATCGAGATCAGGGCGGCCAAAGCCGGGAAGAAGGCGAGCAGCGCGTAATAGGTGACGCTGGCCGCCTCGGCGAGCACCCGGTCCTCGCCGATCTGGGTCAACACGCGCTTGAGGATCTGCTTCCAGCCGCGCGCCGGAATGTCGCTGGGCTTGTCGGCCAGGGCGCCGGCATCGGCGCCGGCCTGGGCCGCGTGGCCGGCCGGGGCGGCCGAGCCGTCCGCGCGCGCGCCCGGCAGCCTGCGGCGGATAGCCGTCAGCGCGCTGGCCCCGGCATCGAGCACCAGGGCGGTCACCGCCACATCGACAACCCGCCTGACCTTCATCGCTCAGGCCTTCTTCAGCTCGTCCGGCTTGTGCACCGCCTGCTTGCCGGATTTGCTGCTTTTGACCAGCACCTCCGGATGCTCCTTGGTCGCCTTGGCGGTGTGGCCCTTCACCTTGGTGGTGGAGGTCACGATCTTCTCGACGGTGCCGTCGGTCTTGCCCTGGGCGGTGCCCCAGGTCACGTGGTCGCCCTTTTTCGGCATGGTCGTCATGGCGGCTCTCCTGCGTGGCGCTGCGCGAACGCATGGGCGCGGCGAATGGTTTTGCCGCCCTGGCCGCGCGTTCAGGCTTTCAGCAGGCCGGCTGCGTGCAGGCTGTTGGCGGTGTCGGCGATGGTGTCGGGCACCGGCCGCGGCGCCCAGCCCAGCTGGGTGTGCGCCTTGGTGGCGTCCACCGGCCGGTGCTTGCCCAGTTCGAACAGGGTGCGCGCCACCAGCGGATCGGCCAGCGCTGCCAGCCTGACGATGAAGTCGGGCAGCCGCCGCCGCGGCACGCGCCGCGCCAGGGCGGGCACGCGCGCCTGCAGCACGGCGGCCACGTCGCCCATCCAGTAGAACGGCCCGGCGGCGATGTAGCGCTGGCCGGCCGCCTGGGGCGCCACCATGGCGCGCAGGTGCAGATCGGCCACGTCGCGCACGTCCACCAGCGGAAAGCCGAAGCGCGGCAGGCCGGGCATGGCGCCGTCCAGCAGCTTCTTGACGATCTCCAGCGACGGCGAGAAATCGGCGCCCAGCACGGGCCCGAGCACCGCCCCGGGGCAGATGGTCACCAGCTCGGTGGGCTGGCCTTGGGCGGCCCAATCCCAGGCGGCGCGTTCGGCCAGCGTCTTGCTGCGCTCGTAGGCCGAGGTGTCGGCCCGATTATCCGCATCGCTCCAGTCGGCCTCGGTCCAGGCCACATCGCGGCTGCCCCGCCCGTAGCTGATAGCCGCGGTGGACGCCGTCAGCACCACGCGTTGCACGCCCGCGGCGGCCGCCGCGCGCAGCACGCGCAGGGCACCGTCGCGCGCCGGGCGCACGAGCTCGTCGTCGTTCCTGATCACCCCGGTGGGCAGTGGCGAGGCGACATGCAGCACGATGGCGCAGCCGGCCACCGCCTCCGCCCAGCCGGCATCGGCGTTCAGGTCGGCGGCGACGAAGGTGAGCTTCGCGTCCGGCGGAATAACCGCGGCCAGCGCGGCGCGCACGGCCGCCTCCTTGCCCAGGCTGCGCAGGGTGGCGCGCACCTGCCAGCCTTCGGCCAGCAACTGCGCGATGCAGAAGCCGGCGATGTAGCCGGAGCCGCCGGTGACGAGGACGCAGCCGCGGTCTTGCATGGGAATGGGCCTCTGATGATCGGGCCGGGCGGCATCAGCCGCCGAGCGGGCGCAGGCCGATGGTGACCTGGGCGGCGAGCGTGGCCCCCGGCGGCAGCACGACTAGCCCATGGTCGGCCACCGCGTCCATGCGATTGACCGCATCGGGCATGTTGCTGACCGGTTCGAGCCCGATGAAATCGCGCCCGGCCGGCGTGTAGAGCTGCAGGTGATCCAGAGGCGGCCCGGCCGACACGCTGATCTCGATGCCGCTCTCCGGCAGCGCCATGGTCGCCACGCCGCCCCAGCCCGCGTAGCAGCTGTCGATCACGGCCGCACCCAGCGTGCGCCCGGCGGCGAATTCGGCCGCGCCATGCACCGCCTCGCGCGCCGCCGGCAGCCCGTCCGGGCCCGATGTCCAGATCGTGTCGGCCTCGAAGCGCAAAGCCGCCTGGGGCGTGCGCGCCACGTAGGGGTGCAGACCTATGCCGGCCGGGAAGGGTCGGGTATCGCGGTTCTGCACCGCCAGGCGGATCAGCAGCCGGTCGGCCGAGAGCTCGAAGGCCTGTTCGGCGCGGTAGGCGAACGGCCATTGCCGGGCCAGCGCGCCGGCCGGCGCAAAATCGAGCGCCAGCCGGGCGCGGCCTTCGCCGCTCTCCAGCGTGTTCCACGGATGCATCCAGGCATTGCCGTGGATCACTGTCGGCTCGTCGCCGAAATTCGGTGCGAGATGGTAGTCCTCGCCCGCAAAGCCGAAGCGGCTGCCGGCGATCCGGTTGGCGAACGGGATCAGCGGATAGGCCGCGACCGCCCGGCCGTGCTGGGCGTGCAGGCGCGGATTGGCCACCGGCCGCAGCGCGTCGGTGCCGCGCCAGCTCAGGCTGGCAATGGCGCCGCCGGTATCGGGGTCGAGCACCAGGCGCAGGTCGCCTGCCGACAGGTGGATCACGGCCGCCACTCCTTCGAGACCGCCCCGGGGCGTGCGGCCCGCCGATTCAGCGCCGGGCGCGCAGCGCGGTTGCCAGCGTGCCGTCGTCGAGCACGTCCAGCGCGCCGCCGATCGGCACGCCCTGCGCCACGCGGGTGATGCGCACCCTGCTGGCCGCCAGCCGGTCCGACAGCCAGTGCGCGGTGGCGGCACCGTCCACCGTGGCGCTGAGGGCCAGGATGACCTCGCCCACATTGCTTTCGGCCAGGCGGGCGAGCAGCGGCGCCACGTTCAGATCATCCGGCCCGGTGCCCGACAGCGCCGAGAGCGTGCCCCCCAGCACGTGGTACAGCCCGGCATGCACGCGCGCGCGCTCCAGCGCCCACAGATCGCCCACCGTTTCCACCACGCAGATCATGCTGCGGTCCCGCTCGGGGTTCGCACAGATGCTGCACGGATCCATGCTGTCGAGGTTGCCGCATTGGCTGCACGGCTTGATGGCGCGCGCGGTGGCGGCCAAAGCGGCGGCCAGCGGCAGCATGCGCGTTTCCGGCGCTTGCAGCAGCTTGAGCACGAGGCGGCGGGCGCTGCGCTGGCCGAGCCCGGGCAGGCGCGCGACCATCTGGATCAGCGCGTCGAGTTCGGGGCCGCCCATTCAGGGCGCAGCGCGCGTCAGGGCCGCCACGTGCCGGCTCGCCACGCCGCCTAGAACGGCAGCTTCAGGCCCGCCGGCAACTCCAGCCCGCCCGTCACCTTGCTCATCTCCTCGGCCATCAGCGCATCGAGCTTGCGGCGGGCATCGGCGTGGGCCGAGACGATCAGGTCTTCCAGCATCTCGATTTCGCCGGGGTCCACCAGCTTGGGGTCGAGCTTGATGCGGCGCATCTCGCCCTTGCCGGCCAGCGTCACTGCCACCATGCCGGCGCCCGCCTCGCCCGACACCTCCATCGCGTCCACCCGGGCCTGCATCTCGGCCATCTTGGCCTGCATCTGAGAGGCCTGCTTCATCAGCCCTGCAATGTTCTTCACCGTCCGGCACTCCCGTTCATCGCTGCGTTTCCACCAGGAACCGGTCTTCCATGCCGATCGGCGCGTCCATCAGGTCGGCCGGCTCCACCAGCTCGTCATCGGCGGTGTAGCCCGGCGCATCGGCTGCGCCCAGCATCACCTGCGCCGGCAGGCCGTAGGCATCGGCCGCCGGATCGTTGACGGCCTGGATGCGCGCGCCGGGGAAGGCCTCCATGATCGCGCGCACCAGCGGATGCTCGCCGGCGGTGTCGCGCCGCGCCTGGTCGGCGGCGCTGCCCTGGTCGGCCAATGTCGGCGCGCCGCCCTGGGTGGCGAGCACCACGGTCCAGCGGGTGGCGGTGGCGCGCAGCAGCAGCGCGCCCAGCCTGGCCGCCAGGTCGCGCGGCGCGTCGGCGTGCGGCCGCAATTCGATCACCGGCGGCGCCCAGCGCACCAGATGCACCGAGTGCAGCAAATGTCCGTGCAGCACCACCTCGCGCTCGGCCGCGGCCAGCGCCAGCACGTCGCGGAACGAGGCCAGGCGGGGCGCGGCCGGCGCGGCCGCAGCAGGGCCGGGTGCCGCATCCGGAATGGTCGCCGCCTGGGCCAAAGCGGCGCCGCCGCCCATGGCGCGCACGCCGCCGCCGTCATCGAACGCGGTGGACGCTTGGGCCAGTGCGGTCGGTGCCGGCCCGCTGTGGGATGGCGCCGAAAGTGCCGCCGGGCCGCTAGCCTGGGCGGTCAGCCGGCGCACCAGGTCGCCCGGGGGCGGCAGATCGGCGACGTGGCACAGGCGGATCAGCACCATCTCGGCCGCTGCCCGGCGATCGGGCGCCGCCTCCACCTCGGCGCAGCCTTTCAGCAGCATCTGCCAGGCGCGCGCCAGCACCGGAATGGGCAGCGCATCGGCCAGCGCGCCGCCGCGCACGCGCTCGGCCTCTGGCAGTTCCTGCGCGCGGCGCAGCGCCGGCAGGCTGCGCAGCCGGCTGAGCGTGTGCGTCAGCTCCAGCAGGTCGCCCAGCAGCACGCCCAAATCCACGCCGAGGCTGTAGGCGGTGTCGGTGATGGCCAGCGCATCGGCGGCGCGGCCGGCCATGACGGCTTCCATCAGATCGAAGATCACGCCGCGGTCGGCCACGCCCAGCATGCGCGCCACGGCGCCGGCGCTCACCTGTCCGTCCGTGTCCGGCCCCTGCGCGATCGCCTGGTCGAGCAGGCTCAGCCCGTCGCGTACCGAGCCGTCGGCGGCACGCGCGATGGCGGCCAGCGCTTCGGGTTCCAGCGCCACGGCCTCGGCGGCGGCGACGCGGCCGTACAGTTCGGTCAGCAGCGCCACCGGGATGCGCCGCAGGTCGAAACGCTGGCAGCGCGACAGCACGGTCACCGGTACCTTGCGGATTTCGGTGGTGGCAAAGACGAACTTCACGTGCGGCGGCGGCTCTTCGAGCGTCTTCAGCAACGCGTTGAACGCGTTGCGCGAGAGCATGTGCACCTCGTCGATGATGAACACCTTCGTGCGCGCCTGCATCGGCCGGAAGCGCGTGGCATCGATGATCTCACGCACGTCGTCCACGCCGGTGCGCGAGGCGGCGTCCATCTCGACCACGTCGGGGTGCCGGTCGGCCAGGATCGCGCGGCAATTGTCGCACACGCCGCACGGGTCCGGCGTGGGGCCGCCGGTGCCGTCCGGCCCCACGCAGTTGAGCGCGCGCGCGATGATGCGGGCAGTGGTGGTTTTGCCCACGCCGCGCACGCCGGTGAGCATGAAGGCGTGCGCGATGCGGCCGAGCGCGAAGGCGCTGCGCAGGACGCGCACCATGGCGTCCTGGCCGATCAGGTCGTCGAACGTTGCCGGGCGGTATTTGCGCGCCAGCACGCGGTAGGGTGTGGCCGCGGCGGGCTCGGTGGCCGCGACGGCCTGGGCAGATGGGCGGGGCGGCGGATCGCCGAACAGGCCAGGCCCGTCCGGCGGCGGCGCCGGCAACAGATCCTGGTCCACATCGTCCGACATGCGCGCTGGCGGGCCCCTCGGCCGCGATGCGGCTAGTTCAGGTGGGAGGCCAACAAACGACCCGTGCGTTGACCCACTGCGGCTGCTTCCTTCCGGACCTGACCGGGTTGGCAGGGCGCCCGTCCGCCGCCGACCTCCCGCACTCAATATCGGGCGTTGCGGCCGCGAAGGCAAGGCAGGCGGCGCGGCCCGGTCATTGACCCCGCCCGCCCAATCCGGGAGATACCGCCCCTTTCCACCGGAACCCTGCCCCATGCGACGCAAGCGCGGCCGCCCGCTCGACGGGTGGCTGATCATCGACAAGCCGCCGCAGATGACCAGCACCGACGTGGTCAACCGCGTGCGGCGCGGCTTCGACGCGCAGAAGGCCGGCCATGGCGGCACGCTGGATCCGCTGGCCACCGGCGTGCTGCCGATCGCTTTCGGCAGTGCCACCAAGACCGTGCCCTACGTGATGGACAGCACCAAGATCTACCGCTTCACGCTGCGCCTCGGCGAGGCGCGCGATACCGACGATGCCGACGGCGCCGTGGTGGCCGAAAGCGCCGCCCGGCCGACCGACGAGGCGCTGCGGGCGGCGCTGCCCGGCTTCATCGGCGACATCATGCAGATCCCGCCGGTGTACTCGGCCATCAAGGTGGCCGGCGAGCGCGCCTACGACATGGCGCGCGAGGGCCGCGCCCCGGTGCTGGAGGCTCGCCCGGCCCGGGTGGACCGCTTCGAACTGGTCGAGCGGCCCGACGCCGACAGCGCGATCTTCGAGGTGCAATCCGGCAAGGGCGTATACATGCGCAGCCTGGCGCGCGACTTGGCCGTGGCCTGCGGCGCGGTGGGCCACATCGCGGCGTTGCGGCGGCTGCGCGTGGGCCCGTTCCTCGAGCGCGCCGCGATCACGCTGGAGGCCGCCATGCCGTCCGAGGAGGGCGGCCGTTCCCCCGCGGCGCTGCTGCTGCCCGTGCTGACGGCGCTGGCCGACATCCCCGCCTTTGCGATGACCGAGGAGGAGACGCTGCAGCTGACGCAGGGCCAGCCGATCAGCCTGGTGACGCTGATGGGCCGCATTCCGCCGGACGCCAACCCGGCCGGCGGCCTGGCGCGCGCCATGAGCGATGGGCGCGTCGTGGGGCTGTGCCGGCTGGAGGATGGCTGGCTGCGGCCGGAGCGTATCCTGTGAGCCGGGACGGGCCTCCCCACCCGGCCTGATTTTGCTGGACAAACCCGCGCCGCCGTCCGATACCGCGCGATCCTCTCCGGACCCCGACTGTCCGCCCCGACCGTGCTGGCCGACATCCCGGCACCGGCCAAGGCAAGCAGGCAGGGCCATGCAGCCCGTCGGACCAGGCATCAGCCTGCGCCCGTATGGCGGCATTCCTGGCGCGCCATGGCGGAGGGACGCGTGATCGGGCAATCGCCCGGGCGCCCCTGCCAACCTTTTTTCGGAGTATCATCGATGTCGATCACAGCAGAGCGCCGCACGGCGCTCATCGGCGAATATCAAGCCCAGGCCGCCGATACCGGCAGCCCGGAAGTCCAGGTGGCCCTGCTCAGCGAGCGGATCGTCAACCTGACGGAACATCTCAAGACGCACGCGAAGGATTTCCACTCGCGCCGCGGGCTGCTCATGCTCGTAGGCCGCCGCCGCAGGCTGCTGGACTACCTCAAGCGCAAAGACCAGTCCCGCTACGAAGGCCTTATCAGCCGCCTGAAACTCCGCCGCTAACAGGGTTCCAAGGGCCGACTGGCCCTTGGCAGGGTCTGGGGCAGCGCCCCAGCCTTGATTTTTTCCCCGAGGGGTGCTCACCGAGCGCTTCCGGCCACATGGATTTCCCACCATCCATGCAGTCCGAGGCGCTTCCGCACCCTTCCACTCAACAGAAGGACGAAAACGCATGTTCAATCACTTCCGCAAAGAACTCGACTGGGGCGGCCGCAAGCTGGTCCTGGAAACCGGCAAGATGGCCCGCCAGGCCGATGGCGCCGTGCTGGTCAGCTACGGCGACACCATCGTGCTGTGCACTGCCGTCGGCGCCAAGTCGGTCAAGCCCGGCCAGGATTTCTTCCCGCTGACCGTCAACTACCAGGAGAAGGCCTACGCTGCCGGCCGCATTCCCGGCGGCTTCTTCAAGCGTGAAGGCCGCCCCAGCGAGAACGAGACGCTGGTCAGCCGCCTGATCGACCGCCCGCTGCGCCCGCTCTTCCCGCAGAACTTCCGCAACGAAGTTCAGGTGGTCGCCACCGTGCTGAGCCACGATATGGAGAACGATCCCGACATCGTGGCGCTGGTCGGCTGCTCGGCCGCGCTGACCCTGTCCGGCATTCCGTTCTTCGGCCCGGTGGGCGCGGCGCGCGTCGGCTACGAGAACGGCGAGTATATCCTGAACCCCACCGTCGCGCAGATGGAGGGTGCCACGCTCGACCTGGTGCTGGCCGGCACGGCCGAGGGCGTGCTGATGGTCGAGTCCGAGGCGAAGGAACTGCCCGAGGACGTGATGCTCGGGGCCGTCAATTTCGGCCATGCGGCCTTCCAGCCGGTGCTGCAGGCGATCATCGAGCTGGCCGAGCACGCGGCCAAGGAGCCGTGGACGCTGGCCGAGCCGAGCGAGGCCGAGGTGACGCTGAAGCAGCGCATCGATGCGCTGGGCCGCGCCGCTCTGGCCGAGGCCTATCAGGAGCGCGTCAAGCAGCAGCGTTATGAGAAGGTGGGCGCGGCCAAGAAGGCCGTGACCGCCAAGCTGACCGAAGAGGGCCTGGATGCGGCTGCCGCAAAGCCGATGCTGAAGGACCTCGAAGCCGACATCGTGCGCAACGCCATCCTGGATACCGGCCTGCGCATCGATGGCCGCGACACCAAGACGGTGCGCCAGATCGTCGCCGAAGTGGGCGTTCTGCCGCGCGCGCATGGCAGCGCGCTGTTCACCCGCGGCGAGACGCAGGCGCTGTGCGTGGTCACGCTCGGCACCGGGCAGGACGAGCAGTTCATGGATTCCTTGGAAGGCGAGTACAAGGAAAACTTCATGCTGCACTACAACTTCCCCCCCTTCAGCGTGGGTGAAGCCGGCCGCATGGGCAGTCCGGGCCGCCGCGAGATCGGCCATGGCAAGCTCGCCTGGCGCGCCATCCATCCGCTGCTGCCGGCCAAGGACGATTTCCCCTACACGCTGCGTATCGTCAGCGAGATCCTCGAGAGCAACGGCAGCTCCTCGATGGCGACCGTGTGCGGCAGCTCGCTGGCCATGATGGATGGCGGCGTGCCGCTGAAGCGTCCGGTGGCCGGCATCGCCATGGGCCTGATCAAGGAAGACCGCGGCTTTGCCGTGCTGTCCGACATCCTGGGCGACGAGGACCATCTCGGCGACATGGATTTCAAGGTGGCCGGCACCGAGCACGGCATCACCAGCCTGCAGATGGACATCAAGATCACGTCCATTACGCCGGATATCATGCGCATCGCACTGGACCAGGCCAAGGACGGCCGCCTGCACATCCTTGGCGAGATGGCCAAGGCGCTGACGGGCGCGCGCACCGGGGTCGCCAGCACCGCGCCGCGCATCACGGTGATCAATGTGCCGAAGGAGAAGATCCGCGAAGTGATCGGCACCGGCGGCAAGGTGATCCGCGAGATCGTCGAGCAGACGGGTGCCAAGATCGACATCGACGACGACGGCACCATCAAGATCGCGGCAACCACCGAGGAGGCCGCGCAGAAGGCGATCAACTGGATCCGCGGCATCGTGGCCGAGCCGGAAGTGGGCGCAATCTACACGGGCAAGGTGGTGAAAACGGCCGATTTCGGCGCGTTCGTCAACTTCCTCGGCAGCCGCGACGGGCTGGTCCATATCAGCGAGCTGACGACGGGGCGCGTGAACAAGACGTCCGACGTGGTCAATGTCGGCGATGCGGTGCGGGTGAAGTGCCTGGGCTTCGATGATCGCGGCAAGGTAAAACTGTCGATGCGGGTGGTTGACCAAGCGACCGGCGAAGACATTTCTGAGAAGGTTGGGGCCAAGGGCGGCCGGCGGGACGAGGCGGCGGAGTAGGCAGGGCAAGGCCTTCTTTTCTGAAGAAAAGAAGCAAAAGACTTTTGCTCCGCTGTCGCGTTTTCACCGCCAAGCGTGCGCGTTGCCGGGTCGAACGGGACAAAAGTTTTTTGCTTCTTTTTCTCAAAAAAGAAGGCCTTCCTTCCTCCGAGGACAGACCACGATGAAAGCCCTGAACGCGATCCGCATGGGCGGCATAGACGTCCTGCCTCTGGTCGAAGGCGGCAAGGGCGTGGCCGTGTCCAACGGCCTCACCTGCGGCGCCTGGGCGGCCACCGGCGGGGCCGGCACGTTCAGTGCCGTCAACCCCGACAGCTTCGATGCGGAAGGCTATCCCGTGCCCCCCGTCTATCACGGCCGCACGCGGCGTGACCGGCACGAGGAGCTGGTGGCGTTTGCCATCGAAGGCGGCATCACCCAGGCACGCCAGGCGCACGAGGTTTCGGGAGGCCGGGGCCGCGTTCATGCCAACCTGCTGTGGGAGATGGGCGGCGCCGAACGGGTGATCACCGGCGTGCTGGAAGGCGCGCGCGGCCTGATCCACGGCATAACCTGCGGCGCCGGCATGCCGTATCGCCTGTCCGACATCGCGGCACGGTTCGGCGTGCACTACTACCCGATCGTGTCCTCCTCCCGCGCATTCAACGCGCTGTGGAAGCGCGCCTATTCCAAGGCGGCCGCCCTGCTCGGCGGCGTCGTCTACGAGGATCCGTGGCTGGCCGGCGGCCATAACGGACTATCCAACGGCGAGCATCCGGAAAAGCCGGAAGACCCGTTCCCCCGCGTGCTGGCGCTACGCAAGCTGATGCGCACCTTCGGCCTGGACCAGACGCCCATCATCATGGCCGGCGGCGTGTGGTGGCTGGAGGAGTGGCAGGACTGGATCGACAACCCCGAATTGGGCCCGATCGCCTTCCAGTTCGGCACTCGCCCGCTGCTGACGCAGGAAAGCCCGATCAGCCCCGGCTGGAAGCAGCGCCTGCTGACTCTCAAGCCCGGCGACGTGTTCCTCAACAGGTTCAGCCCCACCGGCTTCTACTCCAGCGCCGTGAACAACGCCTTCATCCAGGATCTGCGCGGCCGCAGCGACCGCCAGGTGGCCTATTCCGCCGAGCCGGTGGGCGAGCACGTGGCCACCTACGGCGTGGGCCCGCGCAAGCGCCCGGTGTATCTCACCGCCGGCGACCTGGCGCGCGTGCGCGGCTGGGAGGCCGAGGGCTACACCGAGGCCATGCGCACGCCCGACACCACGCTGATCTTCGTCGAACCCGCCCAGGCCGAGCAGATCGTGGCCGACCAGGTCGCCTGCATGGGCTGCCTGTCCACCTGCCGCTTTTCGAACTGGAGCCAGGAAGCGCCGGAGTTCAGCAACGGCAAGAAGGCCGATCCGCGGAGCTTCTGCATCCAGAAGACGCTGCAGGACATCGCGCATGACCGCGACAGCCAGCATGCGCTGGACCACAACCTGATGTTCGCTGGGCATAACGCGTTCCGCTTCGGCAACGACCCGTTCTATTCAAACGGCTACGTTCCCAGCGTACGCGAGCTGGTCGAGCGTATCTCGACGGGGCGTTAACCACCCCGGTCGGGTCAATTGGCCAGGCAGCTCTCCACGACGAAACGCTCCCAGGGCAGCACCTCGGTCGCGCCGCGCGCGACGGTGCCGCCCGGCGCGGCGGATGCAAACCGGTCCGCGGCAGCCAGGCAGGTTGCGCCGTCCCCGGCCGGGCGGGCCTTAAAGCAGCCCGGGTCTGGTGCGGCTACCAGCTCCGTCGCGTGCTCGTCGATGGATTGGCAGAACCGCGTGGCGCCACCGACGCGCGCGGCAAGCCTGCCGTCATGCACGAACACCGGTCGTGCGCCCGGGTGATTGGCCCGAAGCTGCGGCCATTCACCGTGTATCAGGCAGCCCCCAAGCGCGCTGTAGCACAGCACCGTGCCATGCGCGGTGCGCATTAGCGGCATCGCTTCAACGCCATCGGCCGCGGCCAGCAGCTGCCGGCGTAGCGCGGAGATCGTCGGCAGCAGCAGCGCCACCAGCTCGGCGGCCAGCGCCGCCCCGCCGCGGGCGTGCAACGCGCCGTATAGCGGGATCAGGCAGCGTGCGCCGTCCGGCAAGGATGCCTGGCCCTGCCTGACGAGTTGGGCCAGCGCCCGCAGCGTCAGCACGGGGTGGCGGACCGCCGCCGCGCTCAGCAGGTTACGGCGCCTGACCGCGCTGGCCCGCCGCGCCGCCGCGGTGATCCGCACCAGCGCCGCCCTATCGTCGTGGTAGCACGCGGCAAACATCGAAACCGTGCGGTCCGACCCGGCCAGCACCGGTGCCAGATGGTGGCCAACATAGGGCAGAAGGCACGCCTGCACGCGGCAGTGAGTGGCGCCCGCCGCCGCCGCGCGCAGCATGCGGTAGTGAAAGGCGTCGAAGCCATGCGCCGGATCGTAGAAAATGGTGATCCGGCCGTGCATGTCCGCGGTGCGGACGGCCATGCCCGCCATCTCCGGCTGGAAGAAATCACAGTAGCCGCTCTCCTGCGTGCCGCACTCGGCAGGGTCGATCGACCATTGCGGGCAATACGCCATCACATGCGTCAGCCGCAGCAGCGCCGAATGCTTGATGGCGGCGTAAGCACCCATCGAACTGCCGTAGCCCAGGCGGATGGGAAAGGCCGACAGCGTAAAGGCCACCGCGCGCGCTGCTGCCTGCAGGCTGGCCGATGGATACCAGTTGGGCGCGTGCGCCATGAAGCCC
This sequence comes from uncultured Alphaproteobacteria bacterium, assembly GCA_963751795.1. Taxonomy (GTDB): domain Bacteria; phylum Pseudomonadota; class Alphaproteobacteria; order Acetobacterales; family Acetobacteraceae; genus BOG-908. Next base: position 209,940 of record CAVVVI010000002.1, on the reverse strand, counting down.
AGGCAGTTGATGCCGTACTTGCCCACGAGCTTGTCGGCAAAGAAACGCGTGCCGGATGCCATGTCGACGGCGCCGCCGAAGGTGACCAGCAGCATGTCCGATCCGCCCGGCTTGAACATCACCCGCAAATGCGCGTCCTCGAACACGATCTGCGCCGGTGCGCCGGACCAGCGCGGCGCGGCGGCTTCAGCCATCCACGCGGCCGGCCTGCGCCCATAGGCGATGCGTATTGGCAAGCAGGCTGATCCAGCCTGGCAGATCCGAAAGGCCGGCATCCTCGGCCGGCGCCAGATGGTCCAGCACGCCGTGGAACAGGCCGTGCCCCAACTGCTCCACCGCGCCGGACGGCATGTGGCGGGACTGATCGACGTACAGCAATGCGCCGGGGCCGAAACTGCGCAGCCGTGCCAGCAGCGGGCGCGCCTGGGACTGGGTGATCTGGCCGGTGCGCTGATAGACGAAGATGCGCTCGCCGGTGCGCAGCCACGTCGTGAACTGGCGCTGCAGGAACGCCAGGTGTCGGATCTGTTCGGTGCGCACCTGCTGCGCCGTCATCTCCTCCGGCGTGCGGTGCGTGTGCATGCTGATGCGGTAGGCGGTGTCCTGCACCAGAAACTCCTGCCGCCCGCCGGCCGCGGTGAACAGCCGCACGTCGGGGTCCGCGCCGATGCCCGCAAACGCGGCGGGCAGGCCCGCGAGCAGCACATCCAGGCTCACGCCGGCGAAACGCAGCAGGCTCAGCGGCTCGGCGCCTAAATGCCGCTGCACCAGGCCGAACTCGCAATTATGGCCCAGGCTTTCGAACCGCAGCGCCAAGCCACGGCGATCCAGGCCGGTGGCCGCCTGCAGGGCCGCCTCGATGGCGGCATCGCCGGCCGGCAGCGCCATCGGCGGCAGCGCGGTGGCGCTGGCCCGGCCGAACGGGGCGATGGCCTGCAGGCGGATGGCGCGCAGCATGAAGCCGAGCGGGCGCGCATCCGTGCCCGTGCCGAGTTGGGCCGGGCTCGCGGCATCCGGCGTGCGCAGGCTCAGGCGCAGCCGCCCATTGCCCGGCACGGCGTGGCGCGGCAGCACGTAGCCCAGCGTGCCCTCGCCCCGGATCGCCTCGTCTTCCAGCAGCGTGGCGCCCGCCAGCACGCGCAGGCGCTGGGCCGGCAGCACGCCCAGCTGGGTGAACGGGTTGCAGGCGATCTCCAGCAGGATGTCGCCGTCAGCCGGCGGCACCGTCAGTTCCAGCTCCGCGCCGGCGCCCAAGGTCCAGGTGAAGCCCTGCTCGGGTGCCGCGAAGCCGGCGATCTGGTGCGGCGCGCTGTTGCCGCCGCTGCCGAACACGATCTGGGTTAGCAGGCGCATGATCGCGGTCCATATGGGCGGCACAGAACGCGATGCGGCGAAGGCGGCGGCCGGGCGGCTGCCCGTCGCAAGCCGTGCCTGCCTGTTCGACGGGGATCCGTGTTGGCGCTTTTCATCGGCAGCGAAATCTACCGTCATTCCACCTACGGTTCCAGCCATCCCCTGGCCGTTCCCCGGGTGTCCACCGTCACCGACCTCTGCCGCGCGCTCGGCTGGCTGGCGGATACGGATTACCTGCCTGCCCCCATGGCGACACCGGCCCAGGTGTGCCGCTTCCACGATGCCGGCTATGTTGCGGCCCTGCAGCGCGCCGAGGCCACGCAGAGCGTCAGCGACGCCGACCGCGCGCTGTATCGCATCGGCGCCGAAGGCAACCCGATCTACCCCGAGATCTACCGCCGCCCGATGACCTCCGCGGGCGGTGTGCTGCTGGCCGCGCGGCTGACGCAGGATGGCGGGGTCATCTACTGCCCCGGGGGCGGCACCCATCACGGCCGACCGGCCCGCGCATCCGGCTTCTGCTACCTCAACGATCCCGTGCTGGGCATTCTCGCCTGGCTGGATGGCGGGCTGGACCGCGTCGTCTATCTTGACATCGACGCCCATCACGGCGACGGCGTGCAGGACGCCTTTGCCGACGATCCGCGGGTGCTGACGCTCAGCGTGCACGAGGACGGGCGCTGGCCGCGCACCGGTGCCGCGCATGACCGCGCCGGCGGGGCAGCGCGCAACTTCCCGGTGCCGGCCGGGCTGAACGACACCGAGATGCGCGTGCTGATGCAGGAGGCAATCCTGCCATTGATCGCCGGCTTCCGGCCACAGGCGATCTTCCTGCAATGCGGGGCCGACGCCCTGGAGGAGGACCCGCTCAGCCGGCTGGCCCTGTCCAACAACGCGCACTGGGCCGTGGTGCGCGCGCTGGCCGTGCTGGCGCAGCGGCTGATCGTGACCGGCGGCGGCGGCTACAATCCCTGGAGCACGGCGCGCTGCTGGGCCGGCGTGTGGGCCACGCTGCGCGGCCTGCCGATCCCGCCGCGCCTGCCGCCCGAAGCCGAGGCGATCCTGCGGCCGCTGCGCTACAACCGCGCCGCCGGCCGCAACCCGCCGGAGCACTGGTTCACCACCTTGCAAGACGCGCCGCGCGAGGGGATTGTGCGCCCCGCAATAGCGGCGCTGGCCGCCCTGGCCCTGGAGAACTGACGATGCGCACGATCATGGCCGCGGCATTGCTGGCCGGCCTGCTGGCGGGCGGCGCGGCGCAGGCCGAGCCCACCGGCCCGCAACAGACGCTGCCCACGCGCACGCTGACCATCGTCACCAAATCCGGCGCCCGGCATGCCTTCACCGTGGAGATGGCCACCACGCCGCAGGAGCAGGAAGTGGGCGAAATGTTCCGCACCAACATTCCCGCCGATCACGGCATGTTCTTCGATTGGCATGCGACGCGTGAAGTGCCGATGTGGATGAAGAACTGCCCGGTGCCGGAAGACATGCTGTTCATCGCGCCGGACGGCACCATTACGCACATTGCCGAAAATACCGTGCCGGAAAGCCTGGCCAACATCTCCTCCGGCGGGCCGGTGCGGGCGACGTTGGAGCTGCAGGGGGGGATTACGGCGAAGCTGGATATTGCGGTGGGGGATCGGGTGACTGGGGTCGATATATCTAAGTAAGGAAGGCCTTCTTTTTTGAAAAAAAGAAGCAAAAAACTTTTGCTCTCGTGGCGCGCGCTGCCGGATAGAACCGCGACAGCCGAACAAGAGTTTTTTGTTTCTTTTTTGCAAAAAAGAAAGCCTTTCTTCCAATGACAGGCGCCCTAGCCGGCCTGACGATCATCGAGCTAGCCGGCATCGGCCCCGCCCCCTTCGCCGGCATGATGCTGGCCGACCATGGTGCCGCCGTCATCCGCGTGGACCGGCCGGGCGCGCGCAGCCTGGTGCCTGCGGCGCAGGACGTGCTGCTGCGCAACCGCACCGATGTGGCGATCGATCTGAAACGGCCCGAAGGCATCGCCATCCTGCGCGATCTCGCCCGCACGGCCGACGGGTTGATCGAGGGCTTTCGCCCTGGCGTGATGGAGCGGCTGGGGCTGGGGCCGGATGTGCTGCTGGCCGACAACCCGCGGCTGGTGTTCGGCCGCATGACCGGCTGGGGGCAGACCGGCCCGTGGGCGCAGGCCGCCGGGCACGATATCGACTACATCGCGCTCGCCGGCGCGCTGCACGCGTTCGGCCGCGCCGGCGAGAAACCCACTCCGCCGATCAACCTGGTCGGCGATTTCGGCGGCGGCGGCATGCTGCTGGCGTTCGGCATGCTGGCCGGGCTGCTCTCGGCCGCCCGCACCGGCGCCGGCCAGGTGATCGACTGCGCCATGGTAGATGGCGCGGCCTTGCTGATGAGCATGATGTGGAGCTTCGCCGCTGCGGGCTTCTGGCAGGATCGGCGCGGCGTCAACATGCTCGATACCGGCGCGCATTTCTACGACACGTACGAGACGGCCGACGGCAAGCACCTCGCCGTGGGCGCGATCGAGCCGCAATTCTACACCGAACTACGCCGCGTGGCCGGGCTGGACGACGAGGCGTTCGACGCGCAGATGAACCCGGCCGCTTGGCCGGATCTAAAGGCCCGCTGTGCCGCCATCTTCGTCACCCGCACGCGCGACGAATGGTGCGCGCTGTTCGACGGCACGGATGCGTGCGTGGCGCCAGTGCTGTCATTGGCCGAAGCGCCGCACCATCCGCACAACGCGGCGCGCGCCACCTTCGTGCAGGCGGGCGGCGTGCTGCAGCCGGCGCCGGCCCCCCGCATGGGCGCTACGCCGGCCCGCGTGCCGGCGATGGCGGGCGGCACTGCGACCGATGTTGTGCTGGAGCGGATTGGTTATGATGCTGCGCGGATCTCGACGTTGCGCGACACGGGAGTTATTGCCTGAAGAAAGTAAGGCTTCTTTTTTGAAAAAAAGAAGCAAAAAACTTTGACTCCGCTGTCGCGCGCTCACCGGAACAGTACGGCCCAGGTGCAAAAGTTTTTTGGTCCTTTTTTTCAAAAAAGGACTGCTTCCTTCAAGGATCTCACCATGCTCCAAGACCCGATCGTCATCGTAGCCGCCCGCCGCACGCCAATGGGCGCCTTCCAGGGCGCGCTCAGCACGCACACGGCGCCCGAGCTCGGCGGCATGGCGATTGCCGCGGCACTCGCCGACTCAAATGTGCCGCCCACTGACGTTTCCGAAGTGGTGATGGGCTGCGTGTTGCCCGCGGGCCTCGGCCAGGCGCCGGCGCGGCAGGCCTCGTTTGCCGGCGGGCTGGGCGAGGCGGTGCCGGCCACCACGGTGAACAAGATGTGCGGCAGCGGCATGAAGGCGGTGATGCTGGCGCATGACCAGATCGCTTCAGGTGGGGCCGACATCATGGTGGCGGGCGGCATGGAAAGCATGAGCCGCGCGCCGTATCTGCTGGACCGCGCGCGTGGCGGCTACCGGCTGGGCCACGGCCAGGTGCTCGACCATATGTTCCTCGACGGGCTGGAAGACGCCTACGAACGCGGCCGCCTGATGGGCAGCTTTGCCGAGGATACCGCCGAGGCGCTGCAATTCACCCGCGCCGCGCAGGATGAATTCGCACTCCGCTCGCTGGAGCGCGCGCGCGCCGCCACCGCCGGGGGGCGTTTTGCCGGCGAGATCGTGGCGGTTCCCGGCAAGGTGGCGCTGGCCGAGGACGAAACGCCCGCCAAGGCGCGGCCCGAGAAGATCCCGACCCTGAAGCCCGCCTTCCGACCGGACGGCACGGTGACGGCGGCCAATTCCAGCTCGATCTCCGATGGCGCGGCCGCGCTGGTGCTGATGCGCCGCTCGGACGCCGAGGCGCGCGGCATCGCGCCGCTGGCCACGATCCTGGGCCACGCCAGCCACGCCCAGGCGCCGGCCGCGTTCACCACCGCGCCGATCGGGGCGATGACCAAGCTGCTCGAGCGTGTGGGCTGGGCCCGTAACGACGTGGATATGTTCGAGATCAACGAGGCGTTTGCCGTGGTCACGATGGCGGCGATGCGGGCGATGGATCTGGGTGCCGAGCGGGTGAACGTGAACGGCGGGGCATGCGCGCTGGGCCACCCCATCGGCGCTTCGGGCGCGCGCATCATCGTCACGCTGCTGGCCGCCATGCGGGCGCAGGGTGCGCGGCGGGGCGTCGCTTCGCTGTGCATCGGCGGCGGCGAGGCGACCGCGCTGGCCGTCGAGCTTCAATAGGCCGGCTAGATGTAGTGCTCCGCCAGCGGCGCAAAGCCGTTGAATCCGGTGGTGGCATAGGTCGTTACATAGGCGCCGGTCGCCAGGATCTCGATGCGGTCGCCGGCGCGCAGGGCCAGCGGCAGGCGGTAGGGCTGCTTTTCATAGAGGATGTCGGCGCTGTCGCAGGTGGGGCCGGCGATCACCGTGGGGCCGTCCTCGCCACCATCATGCGGGGTACGCATGACGTAGCGCGTGGCCTCGCCCTCCGTCTCCGACAGGCCGCCGAACTTGCCGATGTCGAGATACACCCAGCGCGCCTCTTCGGCCGGCGCGCGCTGGCTGACGAGCACCACTTCGGTGCTGACCAGCGCCGCATCGCCCACCATGTAGCGCCCCGGCTCCAGCAGCACCTGCGGCTGCGCATTGCCGAAATGGAAGCTGAGCGCGCGGCCGATGCCGCTGGCGAACACGCCGATGGCGGGGATGTCCTCGCCGTAGCGGGTGGGAAAGCCGCCGCCCAGATTGATCATGCGCAGCTTGATGCCGTGGCGGTCGAGCTCGTCGAACAGCATGGCGACCATGCCGATCGCCGCCTCGTGCGCCTCGGGCCGGATCTGCTGGCTGCCGACGTGGAACGACAGGCCGTAGGGCTCGAGCCCCAGGTCGCGCGCCTGCACCAGCAGGGCGGCGGCCGCATCCATGCCGGTGCCGAACTTGCGCGTCAGCGGGAAGGTGGAGCCGGCGGTGCCCACGGCGAGGCGGCAGAACACGCGCGCCCCCGGGGCGTGCTCGGCCAGCTTTTCGAGCTCGGCGGCGCTGTCGAACACGAACAGGTTGATGCCGGCCGCGTAAGCGCGGCGGATGGCGCTCGCCTTTTTGATGGTGTTGCCGAACGAGATGCGGTCGGCCGACACGCCGGCGGCCAGGCACAGGGAGATCTCCTCCCAGCTCGCCGCATCGAAGCAGCTGCCCAGACCGGCCAGCCGGCGAAGCACCGGGGCGGCCGGATTTGCTTTGACGGCGTAGTAGATATGCGCGTCGGGGAAGGCGCGGCGCATGGCGGCGAAGTTTTCCTCCACGCGGTCCAGGTCCATCACCAGGCAGGGCGTCGCGGGCTGCTCGGTTTGCAGGAAGCGGTCGATCTTGGGCGTCACGGCGACTCCTGGTGCAAGGCAGCCCGGCTGCCGGACGGCGCGGCGATCGTCGGCCAAAGCCCGCTGGCGGCCTGACCTGCTTTAGCGGCCCAGGCAACCGAGTCGCAACGGGCCACGTTACGCCCGCTCATGGAAACCGCCCCCCCAGAGCCGGAGGATGCCGCCCCGCCCGGGCCGGTGCTGCGCACGCGCGGCGACATGATCTCGGCCGCGGCCATCGCGCGCAACCCCAATGCGGAACGGCTTGGCCGGCTGGCCCACCGGCCGCTCGATATTCCGTGGGCCGGCTGGCGCCGGGTGATCGCACGCACCGGGCGCGAGGTGATTACCGATCGTATTTCGCTGTGCGCGGCGGGCTGCGCGTTCTACGCCACGCTGGCGCTGTTTCCCGCCATTTCCATGCTGGTGTCGATCTACGGCCTGGCCTTCGATCCGGCGACGGTGGGCCCACAGATGGCGGTGCTGCAGGATGTGCTGCCGCCCAGCGCCTTCCACCTGATTGCCGACCGCGTGCAGCTGCTGGTCAGCAAGCCCGCCGGCACGCTGACGTTCAGCCTTCTGCTCAGCATCATGATCGCTTTGTGGTCGGCGTCGACCGGCACCAAATCCATCCTCGGCGCGCTCAACCTGGCTTACGAGGAGCGCGAGCAGCGCAGCTTCCTGCGCTTCCAGCTGACCGCATTGGGCATGACGCTGGGCGGCATCCTGGCCGCGGTGATCGGCCTGGCGCTGCTGGTGCTGCTGCCCGCCTTCATCGGCTTCTTCGGCATCTCCACCTACGGCGTTACCGTGGCGCGGCTGACCAGCCTGGCGGCGATGGTAATCTTCGTGCTGCTGGCACTGTCGCTGCTGTACCGGTTCGGCCCGTCGCGCCGCGCGCCGTCCTGGCACTGGGTCACGCCGGGCTCGCTGGTGGCCACCGTGCTGTGGCTGCTCGCCAGCCTGTTGTTCAGCTACTACGTGCAGCATCTGGCCAGCTACGACAGCACCTACGGCCCGCTGGGCGCCGTGGTGGGCGTGATGATGTGGTTCTACGTCAGCGCGCTGGCGGTGCTGGTGGGCGCCGAGCTGAACGCCGAGCTGGAACTGCAGACGACGCGCGACAGCACCTCGGGCGCCGAAAAGCCTATCGGTGCGCGCGGTGCGTATGTCGCCGACCACGTGGCGCAGTAGGGGTCGCGCCCTCCACCGGCAATGACCCATCCGGCGCTTCGGCCAGCTCCTGGGCTTCCTCAGCGCTGATCTGCGCCAGTGTTACGTCGGCCACGCCGCGAGACGCGAAACCCAGTTTTTCCGCCGCGGCACGCGAGAGGTCGATGCAGCGCACGCCATGCGGCGGCTCGCGGTCGTTGACGCGCACCACGATGGAGCGGCCCGAGCTGGTATCGGTGACGCGCACGTAGCTGCCGAGCGGCAGGCTGGCATGGGCGGCGGTCATTTTGCTGCTGTCGAAGCGTTCGCCGCTGGTGGTGCGCAGGCCTTCGTGGCGCGGGCCGTACCAGCTCGCCTCGCCGCTTTCCGTGTAGCTGGTGGCCGCATCGTGCACGCTGGGCGCCTGGCCCGCTTTGGCCGCGCCTGCGCCGGTGGCGAGCGACAGGCCGAGGATCAGGGCGGTGGTCAGGCGCGGTGCGCGCATCCGGTCTCCGTGCTCGACCCGGTTCCCGGGCCTATGCCGGGATCGCGGGTCTGTGATGTGGTGCATGCATTGAGACTACAGGCGGCCACCTTGGCAAGCAAAACTTTTTGGCGCGTGTAACGCCCGGCCGCGGCCGCACTGTAAAAAAGCCGTAAACGACGGCGCGGCAGGTAGTGCAGTGCAACGCAGCACTATTCTGAATCGTAACGATAATTTTGTGCTTGCCTCGGTGTGCGCCGGCGGCACAGGGTTGCGACTGTTCGGCCACAGCACATGGCCACGACTGGCTGCCGACCCATGTTTGTTCCAGCGTGGCAGGCGGTGGAGATGTGGCCTCGAACGGCCTCGTTCGAACGAAACGCTATCGCAAGAACGTGATCACAGCAGCAGGATCCGTCAGCGCCGTGGGTTCACGGCATGCCGCCGGGTTTGCCGGCCTGCACTGCCGGCGGCGGCTACGCCCTCAGGCGCGCGCCGTCTGCGCAGTGCGGCGGATCGGCAACAGCAGCAGCAGGGCAGGCAGGCTGGCCAGCATGGCCGCCGCGTAGAACAGCCGGTAGCCCGCCGCTTCGGCGGCGAAGCCCGACAGCCCGCCCAGCGTGTGGAAGGCCAGCGCCGCCAAGGACGACAGCAGCGCGTACTGCGTGGCGGTGTAGGCGCGCGAGCACAGGGCGGAGACGTAGGTGAGGAACGCCATGTCGGCGGCCGCGCCCGGCGGCGTTCTCCAGCAGGATCTTGGCGGTCAGCGCCACTTGGCTGGGGCCGGTTGCCAGCAGCATCAGATACAGGCCGAGCGAGAGCGCCTGCAGCCCGCCCGTCAGCAGCAGCGCGCGCAGCGTGCCGAGCCGCAACACCAGCCACGCGCCCGCGGCCGCGCCGGCCAGCGTGCCGCCCCAGCCGTACAGATTGGCGTCGGCGATCGCCACGGTGGAGAAGTGCACGGCGTAGCGGTAGAACGCCGCCGCCTGGCCGTCGGCGAACACCTTGCCGAGCCGGAACAGGATGACGAAGGCCAGCACCGCGACCGCGCCTGGCCGCGTCAGGAAATCGCGCAGCGGCGCCAGGAAGGCTGCCTCCACGCTCGCACGCCAGCCCGGCAGCCGTGCCGCCACGATGCGGCCCGGCCGCTCGGGGGCCAGCAGTGTCACGGCCAGCCCGGCGGCGAGCAGCCCGGCCAGCGCCAGCAGCGCCGCGCGCCAGCCCACCACGCTGGAAAGCCACAGCGCGCCGGAGGTGGAAGTGAGCATGGCGCCGCGATAGCCCCACACATAGGTGGCCAGCGCCGTGCCCTGCAGCCGCTCCGGGAAGGTCTCGATGCGCCAGGCATCGATCAGGATGTCCTGGCTGGCGGAGAGGAATGCCAGTGCCAGCCCGGCCAGGATGGTGCGCGCCGGGCTGTGGGCCGGATCGCTGAGCGCCATGGCAGCGGCGGCGGCGGCCAGCAGCGGCTGCGTCAGCACCAGCCAGCCGCGGCGCCGGCCCAGCGCCGCCAGCCGGCCCGGCGGCATGCGGTCGAAGAAGCCGGACCAAAGGAATTTCAGCGTGTAGGGCAGCCCCAGCATGGCGCTCATGCCGATCGTGTGCACCGAAATGCCGAAGGTGGTGAGCCAGAGCTGGAGCGTGAACGCCGTCAGCGACAGCGGCAGGCCGCTGAGGAAGCCGAACGCGCCCATCAGCCAGAGCGCGCGAGGGGGAGAGGACTCGGGCGTCATCGGGCCATCCTGTCATCCGGCTGGGCCGCCAGCAAACGGCCGCGTCCGGCTTGGCAGCAAAATCCGGCTGGCACCGCCCGGGGCGCGCGTGCACAGTGGCGCTCCCGCCTCCATCGGAGCCCGCCATGCGCCAGACCATCGCTGCCGCCGCGCTCGCGCTGTGCATGGCCCAGGCCGCCGCCCTCAGCGCCGCCGCCGCTGCCGATGCGCCGCCGGCCGACAGCGTCGCGATCGACCGGGTGATCACCGCGCAGATCGAGGCGTTCCGTTCGGGCGACGGGGCCGCCGCCTTCGCGCTCGCCTCGCCGGGAATCCAGCGCAAGTTCGGCGACAGCGCGCATTTCATCGATGCCGTGCGGCAGGCCTATCCGCAGGTCTATCACCCCCGCTCGTTCAGCTTCGGCGCGCTGTCGGATGCCGAAGGTGGGCTGACGCAACGGGTGGACGTGGTCGGCCCCGACGGCGCGCTGGTCACCGCCGTCTATACGCTGGAGCGCCAGCCGGACGGCAGCTGGCGGATCGCCGGCTGCAGCCTGCTCAAGACGGCGCTGCAGGAGACCTGAGCCGCCCAGCGCGGCACCTCAGCAGCAGCGCAGCCCGCCGCCGGCGCCGAAGCGCGCCGCCTGCCGGGCGCGGAAGAAGGCCTCGCGTGTCAGGATCTCCTCGCCCGGATGCGTGCGCGCCGCGTGGGCCACGTAGCGGTCGTAATCCGGCGCACCCGCCACCGTCTCGAGCGCGGCGCGGGCGGCCGAGAGATCAAGCCTGAGGCCGAAGCAGCGGCAGATCATCGCGGCCCTCCCGGCTGCTGACGGCGGTGGCGCGCAGCGCCCGCGCGCTGCACAGCAGCCCGGCGCCCAGCATCAGCACGACGACGGCCATGAACAGCGTGGTCAGGGCCGTGTCGATGTAGTCGTTGGCCAGCACCTGCCGCATGTCGGCCACGCTTTTGGCCGGCGCCAGCACGCGGCCATCGGCCAGGGCGGCGGAGAATTTGGCGGCGTGGGACAGGAAGCCGATGGCCGGGACGGGCGAGGCCACCTTCTCCCAGCCTGCGGTGAGCGTGCAGATGACCAGCCACGCTGCCGGCACCGCGGCCACCGCAGCCGTGGCCTGCCGCTTCATCTTGAACAGCACCACGGTGGCGAAGGTGAGTGCGATGGCGGCCAGCATCTGGTTGGAGATGCCGAAGAGCGGCCACAGCGTGTTGATGCCGCCCAGCGGATCGATCACGCCCTGATACAGGAAGTAGCCCCAGCCGCTCACGGCCAGCGCGGTGGCTGCGGCGTTGCCGGCCCAGCTCTCGGTCCGCCGCCAGGCGGGCACGGCCATGCCGGCCAGGTCCTGGATCATGAAGCGCGCCACGCGCGTGCCGGCGTCGATCGTGGTCAGGATGAACAGCGCCTCGAACAGGATGGCGAAATGGTACCAGAACGCCATCAGCCCGCGCCCGCCCAGTGCGCCCGACAGGATGCGCGACATGCCCACCGCCAGCGTGGGTGCGCCGCCCGCGCGGGCCAGGATGGTGCGCTCGCCCACGTCATGCGCCAGCGCCACCAGGGCCGCGCCGGAGATGGGGAAGCCCCAGCCGGTGATGGCCGCCGCCGCGGCATCGGGCGTGGTGCCCACCAGGGCGGCCGGCGCGTTCATGGCGAAATAGGCGCCGGGCTCGAGCACGCAGGCCGCGATCAGCGCCATGATGGCCACCATGCTTTCGGCCAGCATGGCGCCGTAGCCGATCATGCGGATCTGCACCTCGTTCTCGATCATCTTCGGCGTGGTGCCGCTGGCCACCAGCGCGTGGAAGCCGCTGACGCTGCCGCAGGCGATGGTGATGAACAGGAACGGGAACACGCTGCCGGCGAAGACGGGGCCGGTGCCGTCGATGAACCGGCTGACGGCCGGCATGCGCAGCTCCGGCAGCACCACGGCGATGCCCAGCGCCAGCGCGCAGATGGTGCCGATCTTGAGGAAGGTGCTGAGGTAGTCGCGCGGGGCGAGGATCATCCACACCGGCAGCACGCTGGCCACGAAGCCGTAGCCCATCAGCATGAACGCCCAGGCCGTGCCGCTGAAGGTGAACCGCGCCGCCCACACCGGATCGGCCGCCACCACGCCGCCCAGCCAGAGCGAGCCCATCAGCAGCACGAAGCCGATGATGCTCATTTCCAGCACGCGCCCGGGCCGCGCGAAGCGGCCGTACAGCCCCATCAGCAGCGCGATCGGGATGGTGGCGAACACGGTGAAGCTGCCCCAGGGCGAGCCGGCCAGCGCCTTGACCACCACCAGCCCCAGCACCGCCAGAAGGATCACCATGATCGCCAGGATGCCGATGCTGGCCAGCAGGCCGGCGGCCGGGCCCATCTCGGTGCGGATCATGTCGCCCAGCGAACGCCCGTCGCGCCGGGTGGAGAGGAACAGGATCATCATGTCCTGCACCGCGCCGGCGAACACCACGCCCACCAGGATCCACAGCGTGCCCGGCAGGAAGCCCATCTGGGCGGCGAGCACCGGGCCCACCAGCGGGCCCGCACCGGCGATGGCCGCGAAATGGTGGCCGAACAGCACGTACCGGTTGGTCGGCACGTAATCCAGCCCATCGTTGCGCAACTGCGCCGGCGTGGGCCGTGCGGGGTCGAGCTGCAGCACGCGGCGGGCGATGAACAGGCTGTAGAAGCGGTAGGCCAGCGTGTAGGTGCACAAGGCGGCGGTGACGAGCCAGATGGCGTTGACCGCCTCGCCGCGGCTGCTGGCCAGCACGGCCAGGCTGGCGGCGCCGAGAATGGCCACCAGCGCCCAGAGGAGGGTTGCACCCTTTCGCATTGCTCGGTCGTCCTGGACGGTGTGGGCCAAGAAAGCCCGGTTTTGCGAAAAGAAGCAAAGGGGTTCGCCGCGGCGCCGGGCGCTGCGGCCCCGCTCGCTCAGTAGGGTTCGCCGTTCTTGTGGGCGGCGCGCCAGGCGCCGTCCTCGCCACGCACGGCGAGCAGGTCGTCGTCCGGATAGCGCACCGTATCGTCGGGTGCGCGGTCGCCGATTTCGAGGAACACCGCGTCGGCCGCGGAGCGGTTTTCGAGGTGGTGCGCCGTGCCGCCGGCCGCGAACCCGGCCGCCATGCCGGCATGCAGGATAGTGCTGCCGGCATCCGTGAACAGGGTCAATTCGCCTTCGAGCACATAGACGAACTCGTCCTGCCGGGAGTGGACGTGGTGGAGCGCCGATTGCGCGCCCGGCGCCAAGCGCGTGAGATTCACGCCGAAAGCGCGCAACCCGAACAAATCGCCCAGCGGCCGCTTGCTGCGCTGGCCCATGCGCGAGGCGAACGGCTCGGGGTAGCTGCCGGGCTTCGTGCGCAGCGGGGCCCGTGCCGCGACGATGGCCGGGGGTGGCGGCTGCTCTGTCATGGGGTCCTCTGCGCTGGTGTCAGGCCGACAGTTTTTCCCGCAGCGTGCCGGCTGCATACGCCGTTTTGTAGGCGCCGCGGCGCTGCAGTTCGGGCACCAGCAGATCGACCACGGTGGTGAAGCATTCCGGGGTAACGGTGCGCGCCAGCACGAAGCCATCCAGATCGGCCTGCGCCATCCAATCCTGCATGGTGTCGGCCACCTGCGCTGCCGAGCCCACTACCGGCGCCTGCCGGCCGCCCAGGCGCAGCCTGGCGCGGAAGCCCGCCTTGGTCAGCACCGGCCCGGCGGTCAGTGCCGCGAGGTTGGAGACCACCGCCTGCGTGCCGGTCATGCGGATCGGCTCGTCTTCGGCCAGGGCCGCGAAATCCACGCCCATCGAGCCGGCCGATTGCACCATCGCCGCCTCGGCATCGGCGAAACGCTCGTATTCCGCACAGCGATCCTCCGCCTCGGCCGGGGTGTTGCCCAGCACCGCCGTCATGCCGGCGAACACCTGCAGGCGCCGGCCACGTGCGGCGGCAGCCGCGCGCAGCTCGGCCACCAGGCGGGCCACCTGGGCGGGCGTGGTGGCGTTGACGAACACGCATTCGGCATGTTCGGCGGCGAAGGCCAGCCCGCGTGCCGAGGCGCCGGCCTGGTAGATGACCGGGCCGCGCTGCGGCGAGGGGGCGCAGAGATGCACGGCCTCGCTGCGCCAGCCTTGCCCCGCATGGGAGACGGCGTGGATGCGCGCCGGGTCGGCGTAGGCGCCGGCCGCGCGGTCGGCCAGCACGGCGCCATCGGCCCAGCTTTGGCGCCAGAGCTTGTCCAGCCCGGCCATCACCGCGTCGGCAGCGTCGTAGCGGCTGTCATGCGCGGCCTGGGCGGCTAGCCCCAACGCGCGGGCCGCGGAATCCAGGTAGCCGGTCACCACGTTCCAGCCGATCCGGCCATCGGTGAGGTGGTCAAGCGTGCTCATCTGGCGCGCGAACACGAAGGGGTGGGAAGCCGCCGTGTTGGCGGTGACGGCAAAGCCCAGATGGCGCGTCGCCTGCGCCATGGCCGGGATCAGCAGCATGGGATCGAGATTGGGTACCTGCACGCCGGCCCGCAGCGCCGCATCGGCGTTGCCCCCGAACACGTCGTACACGCCCAGCACGTCGGCCAGGAACAGGCCGTCGAACAGCCCGCGTTCCAGCGTGCGGGCCAGGCCGGTCCAGTGGTCCAGCCGCGTGTAGTCGGTGGCGCGGTCGCGCGGGTGGCGCCACAGCCCCTGCTGGATATGGCCCACGCAGGCCATCTCGAACGCGTGCAGGCGGATGGGGCGGACGGGCATGGTCGCCAACCTACACCGGAGGGCGGGCCGCCACGCAACCGGAGGGCGCATAAGCACCACGCAACCGGAGGACGAAGAAACGTTGATGTGCGAATGACCGCAAGCAAGCATATCGGCCCTGCCGACCGCATGGCCGTTCTCACCGCCGAACGCCATACCAAAATGGCGGCCAGTGCGCATGCCTACGTGCGCGGCAGCACCGCGCAATTCTACGAATGGCTGGGCGCCAGCACGCTCTCTTTGCCGCAGGGCCCGCCGGTGTGGATCTGCGGCGATTGCCACGTCGGCAATCTGGGGCCTGTCGCCAGCGCCGATGGCGCGGTGGAGGTGCAGATCCGCGACCTTGACCAGACCGTCATCGGCAACCCGGCGCATGATCTGATCCGGCTGGCATTGTCGCTGGCCATGGCGGCGCGCGGCTCCGACCTGCCGGGCATCACGACGGCCCACATCCTCGAACACATGGTGGCCGGCTACGAGGCCGCGTTCGAGACGCGGCATGCCGAGCCGGCGGGCATGCCCAAGCTGGTGCGCACGCTGATGCGCCAGGCGGCCAGCCGGTCGTGGAAGCACCTGGCCGACGAGCGGATCGAGGGCACCGAGCCCAGCATCCCCATCGGACGGCGCTTCTGGGTGCTGACGCCGGAGGAACGCGCCGCCATCGAGGCGCTGTTCGAGGCGCCGGAACTGCGCAACCTGGCGACCCTGCTGCGCGGCCGCGAGGACGGCGCGCCGGTGCGCGTGCTGGATGCGGCGTATTGGCGCAAAGGCTGCAGCTCGTTGGGCCGGCAGCGCTATGCCGTGCTGGTGGCCGTGGGCACCGGCAAATCCGAACGCCACTGCCTGATGGACATCAAGGAGGCCATTGCCGCCGCCGCCCCGCGCGCGCCGGATGCCGAGATGCCGCGCGACAATGCGGCCCGCGTGGTGGCCGGGGCGCGCGCGCTGTCCCCGGCGCTGGGCGGCCGCATGCGTGCCGCCCGCCTGCTGGGCAACGCGGTGTTCGTGCGCGAGCTGCTGCCGCAGGATCTCAAGCTGGAACTGGAGAATCTGACGCGCGACCAGGCCACCGACATGGCCGGCTATCTGGCTTCCGTCGTCGGCCGCGCGCATGCGGGCCAGATGAGCGACGCGCAGCGCCACGACTGGTTCAAGGCGCTGCACGGCGATCGCGCCCGCACGCTGGATGCGCCGGGATGGTTGTGGAACAGCGTGGTGGAGCTGGTGTCGTTGCACGAGGCGGCCTACCTGCAGCACTGCCGGCGCTACGCGCTGAGCATGGCGGCCTAGGCGCGGCGCGGGCCGGGATCGCGCCCGTGTTTCGCAGGGACGTTCAGGCGCGGCCGTGAAGATCGCAACATTCAACGTCAACGGCATCAACAGGCGCCTGCCAAACCTGCTCGACTGGCTGGATGCCAGCCGGCCCGATGCGGTGTGCCTGCAGGAGCTGAAAGCCGAGAATAGCGCATTCCCCGCCGCCACCCTGCGCGCAGCCGGCTATCACGCCGTGTGGCAGGGGCAGCGCAGCTGGAACGGCGTGGCTATCCTGGCGCGCGGCGCCGAGCCGGTGGCCACCCGCCGGAGCCTGCCGGGCGACGAGGCCGACACCCAGGCGCGCTATATCGAGGCTGCCGTGCAGGGCGTGCTGATCGGCTGCCTGTATCTGCCCAACGGCAATCCGTGGCCGGGGCCGAAATTTGCCTACAAGCTCGCCTGGTTTGAAAGATTGCAGGCCCATGCTGCCGGCTTGCTCGCATCGGGGCTGCCCGTGGTGCTGGCCGGCGACTACAACGTGGTACCCACCGAGGCGGACATCTATTCCTCGCGATCGTGGAAGCGCAACGCGCTGCTGCAGCCGCAAAGCCGCGCCGCCTACGCGCGCCTGGTCGCGCAAGGCTGGACCGACGCGCTGCGCGCGCTGCATCCGGATGCGCCGATGTTCACCTTCTGGGATTATTTCCGCGACCACTGGCCGCGCGACGCCGGCATGCGGCTGGACCATCTTCTGCTGAGCCCGTCGATGCGCCTGCTGGAGGCCGGCGTCGATCGCGAGGTGCGCGGGGCGGAGGGCGCCAGCGACCATGCGCCGGCCTGGGTGGTGGCCGACGCGCATCCGGTGGGCGGACCGGCGAAGAAGCCCCGCAGCCGGAAGGCCCGCGTGGAGGTGTGAGTGCCGCGCGCCCCCTCAGCGCGCTTCGAGCACGAAGCGCACCGGCCGGTCCGGCTGGGTGGTGACGATGCCGCGCGGCACCACGGCGCCCGAGCCCGATAGCGTGACCCGGAACCGCTTGAGCAGCCGTGCCAGCACCAGCGTCGCTTCGGTGAGCGCAAACTGCGCGCCGACGCAGATGCGCGGGCCGGCGCCGAACGGCATGTAGGCGTAGCGCTCCGGCGGGGCCGCGCCGGGCAGGAACCGCCCGGGATCGAAGGCATCGGGCTCGCGCCAGCGCGCGCGGTGGCGGTGCAGCACCCAGGGGGAGATGGTGATCGTGGTGCCGGGCGCTACCGGATGGCCCAGGATGGTGTCGGCCTGCTGGGCCTGGCGCACCAGCAGGAAGGCGGGCGGATACAGCCGCAGCGCCTCGTCCACATGCGCGCGCACCTGCGGCATGTGGCCCAGGGCGGCGGCGGCGGCATCGGCCTCCAGCTCCACGCCATCGGCCTCGGCGGCCAGCGCCGCCTGCTGGGCGGGGTACAGGGCCGCCAGGTACAGCGACCAGAACAGCGTCACCGCCGTCGTCTCGTGCCCGGCCAGGATCATGGTGGAAACCTCGTCACGCAGCTGCGCATCGCCGAAGCCGGCCCCGGTCTCCGGGTCGCGCGCGGCCGAGAGCAGGTCGAACAGGTCGCGCGGCCGCTCGTCCTGCGCGGCCACGCCGCGGCGCACGGCGATCAGCCGGTCGAGAAAGGCCAGCCACTCCACGCGGAAGGCGGCGCGGCCGCGATCAACCAGCGACGGCACGCGTTCGGGCAGCATCAGGTCGAGGATGCCTGGCTGGGCGTAGCGCAGGCCGTAGCTCTGCAGCAGGCGCCGCAGCTCGTTGGCGAAACCGCTCATTTCCAGCGAGAACATGGACTGCCCGGCGATGGCCAGCGCCAGATGCTGCAGATGCGGCAGCAACTCGAGCGGCCGGTGCGTCAGCCCCGCCAGCTCGGCTTCCTTGGCGGCGCTGGCGGCGACCACGTGATGCGCCAGGATCGGCATGGTGCGCGGCGCCAGCGCCGGCGCGATGGTGCGCCGCTGGTGGCGCCAGGCTTCGCCCTCGGCCAGGAATAGCCCGGCGCCCAGCACCGGCTGCAGCACGCGCCTGGTGGCCGGGTTGCGCCGGTAGTTGTCGGCGTTGGTGACCAGCACGTGGCGGATCGCCTCGGGCGCGTTGAGCATCAGCTGCTCGCGGCCCAGGAAGCGCCCGGGCAGGATATCCTTTTCGTAGGCCAGCGCGCCCCACAGCTCCAGCGGGTTGCGGCGCAGCACCAGGAAGGCCTCGGCCTGTGTGCGCAGGCGGGTGGGCACGGGAACGTTGGGCGGCAGGGTCTGGAGCATGGGTGTCACCTTGGGCGGCAGCGCAGGAAGCAAGCGCCCCGCCGTGCAAAAGGACGCATAAACTTTCGCGACCGGGGCGGCGCGGCTGCCCCCAGCCGGGTTGCCGGGGCCCCCAGCGGCTGACACAAGCCGCTGCATGCAGGCCGCGCCATCATCGCCGGACGCGGCCACCGCCGGCCGCTACCGCCACCATCTGAGCCAGACCGCGGCAATTGCGGCGCCGATCGCCGCGGCGTTGCTGTCGGAAATCGGCATGGGCACGATCAGCACGCTGATGCTGGGCGGGCTGGGCGACCGCGCGCTGGCCGCCGGCGCGTTTTCCACCAACGTGTTCATCACGCTGCTGCTGGTGCTGCAGGGCGTGCTGAGCGGCGTGGGCGTGCTGGCCGCCAACCGGCTGGGCGCCGGGCGCGCCGCCGAGGTGCCGGGGCTGTACTGGTCCGGTGTGCTGCTGGCCGTGCTGCTCGCCGTGCCGATGGTCGGTATCCTCAGCCTGCCGGCTGCCGCCTGGCGTGCCATGGGGCAGGCGCCCGATCTGGCAGCCGACGTGGCGGCCTACCTGCACATCCTGCGCTGGGCGGTGCCGGCCGGCGTGGTGGGCGTGGGCATGATGCGCCAGTTCCTGCCCGCGATTGGCCTGCAGCGCGTGCTGCTGTGGGTGCTGCCGGCCGGCGTGGTGCTGCATGCGGGCGCCACCCGCCTGCTGATCGGCGGCGGCTTCGGCCTGCCCGGCTTCGGCGTGGCGGGGTCGGCGGCGGCCATCGTGGTCACGCTTAGCGTGGTGGCCGTCAGCATGCTGGCCGTGCTGCACAGCCGCCGATTTCGCGGCTTCGTGCGCCTGTCGCGCCCCAGCCCCGCCGTGCTGCGCGCGCTGCTCGCGATCGGCCTGCCGGTATCGGCCACGGTGGCCGTGGAAGCCGGGCTGTTCCTCGCCACCGGCATGCTGGCTGCCGCCCTCGGCCCGATGGTGCTGGCGGCGCACATGGTGGCCCTCAGCGTGGCCAGCGTAACCTTCATGGTGCCGCTGGCGATCAGCCAGGCCGCCAACGTGCGGGTAGCGACCGCGCACGGCGCCGGCAACCTGCCCGCCGCGCGCCGGGCCGGCCTGGCCGCTATCGCGCTGGCGGTCGGCTTCATGGCGAGCAGTGCCGCGGTGCTCAGCGCGGCACCGCACGCCATCGTGGGCCTCTATCTGGTGCCCTCGGCGGCGACCGCGGCCACCATCGCGCTGGCCACCACGCTGCTGCGGGTGGCCGGCGTGTTCCAGCTGTTCGACGGCGCGCAGGTGGCCGCCAGCGGCGCGTTGCGTGGCGTGCAGGATGTGCGGCTGCCCATGCTGCTGGCTACGCTGGGCTATTGGGGCATCGGCTTTCCGGCAGGCTGGGTGCTGGCTTTTAGTGGTGGGCTGGGCGCCATCGGCCTGTGGTGGGGGCTGTGCGCGGGGCTGGCCGTCGTCGCCGTGCTGCTCGTCGGGCGCTTCGCCCTGCTCAGTGCGGCGCGGCCGGCGCCTGCACGGCCAGCGCCAGCTCGTTATGCCGCAGAAAAGGGATGCTGAACGGCGGGTCGTAGGAGAGGAACGACGGCTCGCCTTCTGGCGCATAGCCGGCCTTGCCCAGCGCGGCGCGCAGCCGGCCCAGCGCGGCGGCACGCGCCGCCTCGGTAGCGGTGCCGGAAAACGCAATCACGCCCAGCGTGGCCGCCGGCAACGTTACGATATGCACATGCGCTTCGGTGGGCGCGGGCGCGCCGGCTGCTGCAATGGCGTGCGGCAGGAAGAAGCGCATTACCGGCGCGCCATTGCCGGCGTCGGCGGCGCCGGTCTCCACCGGCAGCGTCATCGGCAGCAGGCGCGGTGGCGGCGCGTCGGCCTGCTCCACCGGCACCGTCATCGCCATGCGATGCGCGCCGGCGTTCGCCCCGGTGATGTAGCGGAACAGCCGCCCGAACGCCTGGCCTTCGTCGCCGCCCGCAATCTCGGTCTGCACTACGGTGCGCGGGGCGTAGGCGCGCACTTCCACGCCGGGTGCGGGCGATTGCAGCACGGTGTAGGCCGGCTGCTCGTAGCTGCTGCGGATGCCGAACACAGACAGCCCGGTATGAGCGAAGGCCGCGAGGAAATAGAGGATCTTCGACATCGTCACCCTGCCAGGCTCGGCCGCCATCGCGAGAGCATGGGCCGAGGCGGCCGGCAAACCAGCAAGGCGGCAGGAACGCAAGACACCTTGCCGGCACATTCCGCGCTTCGCTTGCCGCCCGATCGTCACGGTTGTGTGATTGACTCGCCGCCGAACCGTGCGCAGGCTGCATGCCACGGCCTGCGGTTGCACAGGCCTGCCGAACCCCTCCCAAAGGATTGCCCGATGACGCATACCGGCAGGCTTCGCAGCGTGGCGCTCGGCACGTGCGCCCTCGCTCTGGCGGCCGCGGCGCAGGCCGCGCCGCAGAATGGCCGGCCGCAGCGCCTGGCGGCCCATCGCGCCCCGCATGTGGCGCCGGCAAGCACCCTGCCCGACACCGGCCCGATGGCGAATGCGGCCGCCGGCCTGGCGCGCGTCTATGGCGGCACGCCGACCGACGTGCTGACGTACCATGGCGATAACGGCCGCACTGGCTGGAACCAGACCGAGACGGATTTGACGCCGGCCAGCGTGGCGTCGGGGCATTTCGGCCTGCTCACCACATTGGCGGTCGATGGAAACGTGCTGGCGCAGCCGCTGCTGGTCTCCGGCTACACCATGCCGGATGGCAGCAAGCACGACGTGCTGATCGTGGCGACCGGCCACGACACCGTCTATGCCTACGACGCGCAGACCTACGCCGTGCTGTGGCGGGTGAGCCTGGGCGTGGCGCAATCCTCCAACGATGTCGGCTGCAGCGACGTGGTGCCGGAATACGGCATATCGAGCACGCCGGTGATCGTGCGCCCGGCCAAGGGCCCTGCGCTGATCTACGTGGTTGCCGCCACCGAGCCATCCTCGCTGGCCTTCCACACCACCCTGCACGCGCTCAACCTGGGCACCGGTGCCGATGCGCGTACGCCGGTGGAAATCGCGCCCACCGCCACGCTGTCGGACGGCTCGGCTGTGGCGTTCGATCCGCAGAACCAGTGGAGCCGCACCGGGCTCGCCTACAATAACGGCGCGTTGTATGTCGGCATCGGCTCGCATTGCGACAACAATGCCGGCGGCATCACCGGCTGGCTGTTGCGTTACGACGCCACGCTGACGTTGCAGAAGGCGTTCCACACCATCAACACCCCGGGCGGCACCGAGCTGGCCAGCATCTGGATGACTGGCTATGCGCCCGCCATCGATCCCACGGGCAATGTTTTCGTCGTCACCGGCAATGGTAATTTCACCCGCGGCGCCGGCGACTGGGGCGAGAGCGTGCTGCGCCTGCCGGCAGGCCTGCAGCGTGTGTCGGGCAAGTTCACGCCCGCCAGCTTCAACACCCTCAACAACAACGATACCGATTTCGGCTCCGGGGGCGTGATGCTGATCCCGCCGGTGGCCAACCAGACGGTGCCGCCGCTGGCCGTGGCGATGGGCAAGTCGGCGATCCTGTATCTGCTGAACCAGCAGAAGCTGGGCGGCGAGCTGCCCAACGATTCGGGCGTGCTGCAGGCACAATCGGTCGGCGGCAACGGCACCTGGGGCGGCCCGGCCTATTACGGCAGCCCCGTCCATGGCCCGACCGTGTACTACCAGATCGACCACGATGTGCTGCGCGCCTATGCGGTGGCCACCACCGGCACGCCGGCGCTGACGCAGACCGTGGCGGGCACCACCAGCGGCGGCTATGGCGGCACCACGCCGCTGGTCAGCTCCAACGGCGCGGCGCCCGGCACCGGCATCGTGTGGATGGTGCGCCGCTCGGCTCCGATGGCGCTGGAAGCCTACGACGCCGACAAGCTCGGCGCGCCGATCTTCAGCGCCAATGCCGGCACCTGGTCGAACACCAGCAACCAGAACTCGTTCGTGGCGCCGCTGGAGGCCAACGGGCGGGTGTATGCGCCGGCCTACAGGACGGTGAAGGTGTTCGGGCTGCAGTAGCGGCGGCTTCTAGCGGCCGGCCACCTGCCGGAATAGCGTGGCGGGCAGGCCGCCGCCCATCACGCCACGCATCGGCGCGCCGTCGTCGTTGCCGATCCATACGCCGATCACCTGCTGGTCCACGAAGCCGATGAACCAGGCGTCGCGATTGTCCTGCGTGGTGCCCGTCTTGCCGGCCACCGCGCGGCCGGCGATGGCGGCCCCGCGCCCGGTGCCCTCGCGTACCACGGCCGTCATCATGCGCAGCATCATCGCCGCGCGTTCCGGGCTGATCACCTGCGGCGCCTCGGGCGCGGGCACGGCCGTGCGCACATGGTCCACCGTGGCGGCCTCGATGCCGTGCGGGCTCACGCGGCGGCCGCCATTGGCGAAGGCGGCGTAGGCGGCCGTCATCTCCAGCAGGCCCACCTCGCCGGTGCCCAGCGCCAGCGCGGGCACGTCGGGCAGGCGGTCGGCCACGCCCAGCCGATGCGCCACGTCGGCCACCGCCTGCGGGCCGCCGGCGAGCATTTCCAGCCGGACGGCGGCGGTGTTGAGGCTCAGCGCCAGCGCCTGTTCCAGCGTCACCGCGCCGCGCCAGCCGGGCTCGAAATCCTGCGGGCTCCAATCGCCGATGCGCAGCGGGCCGTCCAGCACGGTATCGTCCGGCTGGCTGCCATGCTCCAGCGCCGCCAGCCAGACGAACGGCTTGAACGCCGAGCCCGGCTGGCGGCGCGCCGCGGTGGCGCGGTCGTAGGCGCCGGCCTCGTAGCTGCGGCCGCCCACCAGCGCGCGTACCGCGCCGGTAGCGGCATCCAGCACCACGACCGCGCCCTGTGTGGCGTTGGCGCGGCGGCCCGGCCCGTCCAGAAGAGCGGCCAGCCGCGCCTCCGCACGGGCCTGCGTGGCGCGATCCAGCGTGGCACGCAGCACGGCATCGGCCCCCGGCGGCACCAGCGCCTGGCTCTGCCCGGCCGCCCAATCGGCGAACCAGCCGCCGCCGGGCCCGCGCGAGGCGAAATGCATGGCCGCCGCGGCTGCCGCCGATTGCGACGCGGTGATGGCCCCGGTCTCCACCATGGCGGCCAGCACCTCGCGCCCGCGAGCGGCGGCGGCCTGCGGATCGGCGCGCGGGTTGAAGCGCGAGGGCGCCCGCGGCAGCCCGGCGATGATGGCGGCCTGCCAGAGCTGCAGGCGCCGTGCGGAGACGCCGAAATAGATATGCGCGGCGGCATCCACGCCCCAGGCGCCGGAGCCCAGATAGACGCGGTTGAGCCAGATCTCGAGAATCTCGGTCTTCGTGAAATGCCGTTCCAGCCACAGCGTCAGCAGCAATTCCTGCACCTTGCGCCGCGCGGTACGGGCGTTGCTGAGGAACAGCGTTTTGGCCACCTGCTGGGTGATTGTCGAGCCGCCCTGCACCACGCGGCCGGCGCGCAGATCGACCGTGAGCGCGCGCGCCATGCCCCACCAGTCCAGCCCGCCATGCGTCCAGAACCGACGATCCTCCACCGCCACGGCGGCTTCCGGCAGGAAGCGCGGCAGTTGCGGCAGCCGCAGCGCCTCACCCACCACATCGCCATAGGTGGCCAGCGTGGCGCCCCCGCGATCCTGCAGCACCAGGCTGGGGCGGCGCACGGCATCGAGCGCATCCTGCGGCTGCGGCAGGTCGCGCGCGAACCACAGCACCACGGCGCCGGCCAGCAGGGCGGCCCACACGATGCCGATCACCCCCCAGCGCAGCAGCCGCCACGGCACACGGCGGCGCCGCGGCGGCAGGGCGGCCCGGATCATGGCTGGCGCGCGGTACATTGGCTGCCAGCTGTAACGGAGGTGGCGTTGCGTCGCCATCGTGCCCGGGTGGCGTCCGCGAATTGTCAGCGTCCGGCGGGCAGGGCAGGGTGCGGGCTCGCGCGCCTGCCGAGAGCCGGCAGGCGGCCAGTGCCCGCCTGGCGGAATGGTAGACGCAGCGGACTTAAAATCCGCAGCTTTCGGGCGTACCGGTTCGAGTCCGGTGGCGGGCATTTTCCGCGCCGTCTGGCCACGCAACGGCCGGTTTGCCGTCCTTCGGCCCGACGGCGCGCTTCCCCATCCGGCCGCCGCGCTAGGCCGCCGCGCAGGCGCCGCAGAGGCCCTCGATCTCCACCACCATGCTCGACGGCACGAAGCCCGCCGCGCGCGCCGCGCTGTCGAGCGCGATGCTGGCCGGGTTGTCCTCCAGCTCGGTGACTTGCCGGCACAGGCGGCAGATCAGGAATTGCGCCGCGTGTTCGTGATGGCCGGCGCCGCAGGGCACGAAGGCGCCCAGCCGCTCCAGCTTGTGGATCAGCCCGGTCTGCAGCAGGAAATCGAGAGCGCGGTAGATGGTGGGCGGCACCGCCTTGTGCCGCGTGGTGCGCAGGCGCTCGAGCAGCTGGTAGGCGGTCAGCGGCCGTTCGGCCTGCAGCACCAGGCTCAGCACGGCGCGACGCAGCTCGGTAAGTTGCGCGCCCTGGTCCGCACAGGCACGCGCGGCGGCTTCCAGATGCCCCTCGATCGCCTCCTGTGTCAGCACCGCCATCGCGCGCTCCCATTGCAGCCAGCAGCATAGGCCACCGGCGCCGGGCGCGCATCCGTTTGACGGCGCCGGCACCGCTGCGTATGTGATAATGTATCATCGCTCGACGAGAAAGACCGCGCTTTTGCCACTCAGCCGATATGGCCGCCTCGGCGCCGCCGCCCTGATCGGCCTGCCGGCCGGCCTGCATGCCCAGCAGGTGCCGGCCGTGCGCCTGACGGCCGATGCGGCGCCGGCCGCCGCCGCACCCGAAGATGGCGGCGTGGAGCAGATCGTGGTGCGGGCGCGCCGGCTGAGCCAGGCGCGCAGCAAGCTGCAGCCGGCGCTGGGCGCCACCGTGTACGAGTTCGGTGCCAAGGCGCTAGGCGACATCACCCAGGGCTCCAACGCGCCGCTCAGCACGGTGCTGCTGCAGGCGCCCGGCGTATCGGAAGACAGCTACGGCCAGATCCATGTCCGCGGCGACCACAATGAGGTGCAGTACCGGCTGGACGGCGTGGAGCTGCCCGAAGGCGTGGCGGTGTTCGGCCAGTCGCTGGAAACCCGCTTCGCCCACAGCATTGCCCTGATCACCGGATCGCTGCCGGCCCAGTACGGCGTGCTGCAGGCAGCCGTGATCGACATCGCCACGAAAACGGGGCTCACCGATCCTGGCGGTGCCATCTCAATCTACGGCGGCTCGCGCGATAATTTCCAGCCCAGCGCCTCGTTCGGCGGCCATCGCGGCGACTGGGATCTGTTCGTGACCGGCGACCTGCTGCACACGCGCGTGGGCATCGAAAACCCGACCAGCTCGTTCAATCCCACGCACGACCTCAGCAACCAGTATCACGGCCTGGCGCATCTGACGTACACGCCGAACGACGAGGCCCGTGTCAGCCTGCTGGCCGGCGTGTCCAGCGCGCAGTTCCAGATACCCAACAACCCCGGCCAGGTGCCGGGGCTGGGGCTCGATGTCGGCGGCGTCAGCCACATCGACAGCGCGAGCCTGACCGAGCATCAGCGCGAGATCACCGATTTCGGCATCCTCTCGCTGCAGAAGCATTACGGCAACCTCGATGTGCAGGCCTCGCTGTTTTCCCGCTACAGCAGCCTGTATTTCACGCCCGACCCGATCGGCGACCTGCTGTTCACCGGCCTGGCGCAGACGGCCGCCAAGTCGGTGTGGTCCAGCGGCACGCAGACGGATGCGACCTGGGCCGTCAATGCGGCGCACACGATCCGCGCCGGATTTCAGATCACCGGCGAGCGCCTGGCCTCAGTCACGTCCAGCAACGTGTTTTTCCTCGATGCAGCGGGCAGGCAAACGTCGCCGCTGCCCAGCACGCTGGCCAGCGGTTCGGGCCGGACCGGCGGCGTGTATGGGCTGTACGTGCAGGATGCGTGGAAGCTGTTGCCGACGGTGACGCTGAATTACGGCGGGCGTTTCGACCTGGTGGACGAGTACACGCACGAGAACCAGGTCTCGCCGCGCATCAACATCGTCTGGCAGGCACGGCCGGATACCGCGCTGCATGCGGGCTACGCGCATTACTTCACGCCGCCGCCGTTCGAGCTGATCCCGCCCACGGTGGTGGCGCAATTCAACGGCACCAGCGGGGCCAGCGCCTGCCCGATCGGCACCGCGCCGCAATGCCGCGACGATGCGGTGCGCGCCGAGCACGACAACTACTACGATGCCGGCATCGACCACACCTTGCTGCCCGGCCTGCACGTGGCGGTGGACGGCTACTTCAAATCCGCGCGCAACCTGATCGACGAGGGCCAGTTCGGCGCGCCGATCATCCTGACCGTGTTCAACTACCGCACCGGCCAGGTGGGCGGCGTGGAGTTCGCCTCCAGCTACGAGCGTGGCCCGTGGTCGGTGTACGCCAACCTCGCCGTCAGCCGCGCGATCGGGCGCGGCATCGAATCAGCGCAGTTCAACTTCCCAGCCGCCACGCTGGATTACAGCGCGCACCATTTCATCCACCTCGACCACGATGCGCGGTTCACGGGATCAGGCGGGGTGGCGTTCAGCGCGTGGCGGGGCACCGACATGCCGGCGCGCTTCTCGGCCGATCTGGTTACCGGCAGCGGCCTGCGCGCCAGCAACGGCATTCCGAACGGCCGCGCGCTGCCGGGCTATTACGCCATCAACCTCTCGGCCAGCGAGAACTTGCGCAAGCTGTTCCTGGGCGGCGTGGAATTGCGCTTCGACGTGATCAACCTGCTCGACCGCAAATACGAGATCCGCGACGGCACCGGGGTGGGCGTGGGTGCGCCGCAATTCGGCCTGCGGCGCACGCTGCTGGCCGGGATCACGCAGCACTTCTGAACGCGGTGCCGGCCGGGCCTCAGGGTGCGAGGTAGATCTCCACACGGCGGTTCCTGTCGCGCCCAGTAACCGTGGCATTGTCGGCGACCGGCAGGTCCGAACCGAAGCTCGCCACGTGGCCGGGCGCGATGCCGGCCTGCGCCAATGCGGCGGCCACGGCGGCCACGCGCTTCTGCGCCACTGCCGCGTTGGAGGCGGCGTCGCCCTGGTTGTCGGTGAAGCCGGCGAGATAGACGCGGTCGCCGGTGGCGTGGTGCTGCCGCAGATAGGCGATGGCCCGTTCGAGATCGTGGTCGGCGCGGCCGCCCAGGGTGACGACGCTGGAGCGGAAGGTGAGCGTGACCGGCACGCGCACGGCGCTGCCCAGGAAGGCACGCACGCGCGCTGCCGCGTCGGACGCTGCGGGTGCGGGTGCGGCGGGCGCCGGCACCGCCTCGGGCGCCGGCGGCGGTGGCGTGGCGATGGCGGCACCCTGGACCGGGGCCGGGGTGACGACGGGGAGCGCCGGCGCCGGTGCTACGCTGGCCGGCTCGCTGGAGGGAGCCGGGGTGGCGTCGGGCTGCTTGGGTGGCGCGGCAGGGCTGGCGCTCCCCGGCGCGGGAGCTGCGGGCGCGGGGGTGGGCGGTGCCGCGCTGGCGGGGGCCGGCGGCGTGTCGGCCGCGGGTGCGGGCACGACAGCGGCAGGCGCGGCCGGTTCGGGGGCCGCTTGGGCCGGCGGCACGGCGGTGGCGGGGGGAGACGCCGGCGCGGCAGCGTCGGGCACGGGCACCGATGCGGCCGGAGCCGGCGTGGCCGCGGTGCCGGCCGGCGCCGGGGCATCTTCCTGCACCGCGGCGGGTGCGGGGTGGCCATACATATCCCACACCTTGTAGCCGACCCCGGCCAGCGCCAGCGCGATCGCCGCCATCGGCAGCGCCAGGCTGGAGGCCTTGCGCGTGCTCGGCCGATCGGTGATCGAGACGAGCTCGGTGCCGCATTTCGGGCAGACGAACGGCTCGTTCTCCGCCACCTCGATAGTGCGCTGGCGCACGGCGTTGTCGCACAGCCCAAGGTTGTTGCAGCGGCCACGGCGCATCGTCATCGGCGGTCAGCCTTACAGTTCGGTCCGGTAGCGGCATGATAGGCCGATCGGGCGGGCGCAGGAACACGCAACCCGCCCCGATCGGCGGCCGGCCGGCTACTGAGACTTCGCGGCAACACTCCTGCCGCGATTGCCGCCTAGCGGCCGCGCGTGTGCGCGATGAAGCCTGCCACATTGTCGTGAAGCTGCTGCAACGCGCTCTGATGCGCGTACACCATGTGGCCCGACTTGTACTGCTTGTAGTCGATATTGGCCTGCAGCTTATCCGGGATCGGCAGATGCTGCATCTCGTAGATGCCTTCGTAGAACGGCGTCGCCAGGTCGTAGTAGCCGCCGTTGAGCTGCACGCGCAGGTTCGGGTTGGTCTTCATGGCGGCGGCCAGATCGGGCATCACGTTGGCGCTCTGCGGCAGCTTCTCGTTGCTGCCCGGCGGCTGGTGCTGCATGTCCCACCAGCGGAACACGTCGATTTCGGGCTTGTAGGCCACGCCTTCGCCGAAATGCAGCACGCGGCGCGCGTAATCGTTGAAGCTGCTGACATAGGCGCTGCTGATGGCGGCCGATTGCGGGTCGTAATCGGCTTCCTTGCTCAGCGGGTCCATGCTGGGGCCGGAGAACCGCGTATCCAGCCGGCCGGTGGTGGTGCCGGTATCGTCCTGCAGCGTCTTTTCGAACTCGCCGCCGGTGATGCGCAGATTGGCCTTGGCGATATAGGCGGCCGGCAGGCCGGTATAATCGTGCAGCTTGGCTATGATCGCGCTGCGCTTGGCAGGGTCGAGCGTGCTGCCGGCCGCCAGCGCCAACGTGTAGTCGCCCATGGCGAAACGCTCCACCTCACCGAGGAAGGCCGGCAGATTGGCCGGCGGCTTGCCCAGTTTGTGGTGATAGTTGGCCGTCGCCGCATAGGTGGGCAGCGCCAGCGCATAGGCGGTATCGACGCCAGGATTGGTCTCCGGCCCATCCACGCTCTGTGCGAAGCTGAGGATCTGGCTGAGCAGAATGACGCCGTTCAGGTCTACGCTGTATTCGGATTGCAGCATGTTGCTGACCACGGCCGAACGTGTGGTGCCGTAGCTTTCACCGAACAGGTATTTCGGCGAGTTCCAGCGGTTGTAGCGCGAGAGGAACGTGGTGATGAACTCGCTGAACGCATGCGCGTCGGCATCGATGCCGTAGAACGCCTTTTCCTTGTCGTGGCCGGCAATCCTGCTGAATCCGGTACCCGGCGCATCGACGAACACTATGTCGGTGGCGTCCAGCAGGCTCTGGTCGTTGTTGACGATCTGGTAGGGAGCGGCCGGCGTGTGGCTGTCATCCAGCGTGACGACGCGGCGCGGCCCGAAGGCGCCCATGTGGAGCCATACGCTCGACGAGCCCGGGCCGCCATTGAAGAAGAACGTTACCGGCCTGCCTTCCACCGGCGCGCCGTGGGCGAAATAGGCCACGTAGAACATCGAGGCCTCGGCGGTGGGATTGTGGTCGTCGGAATCATCGTCCTTGCCGGCCTTGGCCGCGTCGTCCCAACCCTTCGGGTGCACCACCAGCGTGCCGGCGACCGCCTGGTAGGCGATCGGGCGCCCGCCCACCGTCACCGTACCGTCGCTCGTCTTGGTCTCCGGCTTGAACAGCGGCTTGCCGGCGTCGTCGCGGTCGGCCTTGTCGGCCTTATCCGGCTTGGCGGGCGGCTCGGCGGCCGCGAGCGGGGTGGCGAGCAGCAGGCCGGCCGCAAGCAGGGCGGCGCGTGAACCGGTGATTGGCATCAAGTCTCATCATCCTCGCTGGGTAGCGGCAGCCTAGCCGCGCCGGCAGGGAGCGGCAATCGAGGCCGGCGGGTGGCGGCGCACGCGCGACTGCTAGCCGCCGGGTGCGATGGGCGTGCAGGCCTGCGACTGCGCGCGCAAATCCCGGCACGCCGCCGAGGCGTTCTCCGCCGAAAGGCCCAGTAGCCGCGCCCGATACATCACCTGGCCGCCGAACGGCGCCGTGGTGCCCAGCACCGCCTGCGCGCCGCCGAGCTGGGCAGGTGCCAGCGAACGCACGCTTTCCGCGGTGCGGCGCGCCTGGGCCGGCGTGGCGAACGCGCCCACCTGAATAGCCCAGCGCCCGGTGGCCATGGCGCGGCGGATCGGCGCGCCCTGGGCCGAAGCAACCTGCGCGCGGGCGATCTGCAGATTGCCGGGAAAGCGGTAGGGCGCCGGTGCCTGGGCGATGGCGCGGGCCGCCGGCGCCCGCCGGCACGGCGCGGCCGGGTCGTACGCCGCGTTCGGATCCTGCCAGCACGGCCCGCGATAGGCCGGCGCTGCGCGAAGGGCGGCCTGCACCGGGGCGGGCGGCGGCGACCACGGGGCGGGCGATGCCACGGCGGCGTAGCGCGCGGCCGGGATGGCTGCCGCCACCTGCACCGGGGGCGCAGCCCGGCACGGCGCGTCCGGATCGTAGGCGGCATTCGGATCCTGCCAGCACGGCCCGCGCGTGGCCAGCACCGTGCGCGCGGCGGTGCGCACGGCCGGGATCGCGGCGGCCACGCGCACCGGCGGCGCCGACCGGCACGGCGCGGTGGGATCGTAGGCGGCATCCGGATCCTGCCAGCATTGCGCGCCCGGTGCGCGCACGTAGTCATGCAGCGGCGCCGGAGCGGGCAGCCTGCCGGCATCCGCGAACGTCGCCAGCGGCCCGCTCGTCGGCCGTTCGTTGCCCAGCCCGGGCGCGGCCGAAGCGAGGTAGTTCACCGTCTCGTTGGGCAGGCTGCCATGTCCGGCCAGATAGGCTTGCAGCCGGTGCGGCCCGGCATTGTAGGCGGCCAGGAAAGCAGGCGAGCCGAACTGGCCGTACAGGTCGCGGATGTAGCCGGTGCCGGCCATGATGTTGTCGTGCGGGTCGTAGGGGTCGGGGCCCAGCCCGAACCGGGCGGCCAGTTCGCCGTAGGTGGCCGGCATCAGCTGCATCAGCCCCATCGCACCCGCATCCGAGGTGACGGGCTGGCCGCGCATGTATTGGTGGCCGCCGCTCTCCTGCCGGATGACGGTGCGTATCCAGGGCTGCGGCACGTCGAACCGATGCGCGGCCTGGCTGATATAGGGCCCCCACGGATCGCTGGGCGGCCCGGGCGGCGCGTAATTGGGCGGCATGCCCGCGGTGCTTGACACTGGCTGGCGTCCGCCGCCGCCGCCGCCGCCGCAGGCCGCCAGCGCGCCAAGCAGCAGCAGCGCCGCCATCCGGTGTGCTGGGCCGGCAACCGAACCTCGCGTCACGGGCAGCCTCCGTCCACACCAGCCCCGCTTTCGGGGGCCATGCTGTCAGGCAAAGGCAGCGCGCCGCAAGATGGCACGTGCGGCTACCAGTCGATGGCGCCCAGCCGCACGTGGCCCACCAGCGGATGGGCAAAGCCGTCCAGCCGGTCGTCGGTGCTGAACCACGAGAATACGAGCTGCTGGCTGTTGCTGAGCTCGGGATGGCCGAACACCGCGTAGCACATGGTGAGCGCCCGGCACGCATCGGGCACGGCGCCGGCACGGGCGAAGGTGAAGGGACCGTAGGGCGTGGTCGCCTCGAACACCATGAATTCGGTGGGCTGGCCGGCGACCGGCGGCGGCGTCTGCGCGGTCACCACGTATTTCTGCGCCGTGCCCACCGTGTAGCGGCCCACGCTGATGCCGCCAAACGGGCCCTGCGTCGTGCGCAGCCCGTTGCGCGTCACCACCGGAAACTGCACGACGGAGCGCGCATCGGCCTCGACCGCGGTCCATCCCGGCGTGCCGGACGGGCCGGCAGGACAGGGTGACGCCGTGCCGCACCACCATTCGTAATTGGCGGCACTCTTCCATTTCATGCTGAGCGGATCGGCGCTGACTCGGGCGGCGTAGACTGCATTGGGGTAGATCGGCGTCTGCTTGCAGCCGGGGTTGCCCATGCAGACGTTGGTGAACGAATACAGATACAGATAGCCGTCGGCGCCGAACACCGGCGAGGACATCAGCTCCCGCGGCGGTAGCCCGCCGATCAGCGGGTTGGCCACGAACGGCGTTGTGTCGTTCGACAGTGTGTTGCTGGCCGGATCGTATTCCACGAGGTGCATGCGCTGGCTGACGAAGCTGGTCTGCCCGCTGACGCAAACGTCGGCATGGGCCAGCAGCAGCTTGGTCGAGCCCGGCATCAGCGCGCCGCCATGCGGCCAGGTGGCGGTGTAGCTGCCGGTGCCGAACGAGGCGAGCAGCGGCTCCGGCGGCACGCTCTGCGCCGGGCTGACGGTGTAGGTGCCCAGCCCACCGCGCGGGCCGGCCGTCTGCCCGGTGATGGTGGTGGCTGGCAGCACGCCGCTGCCGGTCAGCGTCTCGCCGATCTGGACGACGCCCGAGCCCAGCGTGGTGACGGTGAGCGTGGCGCCGCTGACGGCGCCGGCGATCGAGGCGGGTGCGCAATCCACGGCGGTGGCCACCCCGGCCACCGGCAACGTGTATTGCAGCCCGGTCGGCACCGGAAAGAAGCTGGCGGGATGGCCGGGGTCGGCGATGGCCGCAGCCGGCGCCACGGCAGCCGGGGCCAGCTCGGTCAGGTTGCGCGGCGCGTGGCCGGGGGTGGCGGCACCGATGGCGGCGGTGGCGCCGGCGGCAAAGTTGCAATCGGGCCCGGCCTGCGAGGGTTTGCAGGCGTAACCGGTATCGCCGAACAGCCACAGGCTGACACCGGGCGTGGCGGTGGCGACGCTGATGCCGGCATCACGCGAGACGGCCCTGCTCGCGCTGGAAGCTGCGGTGTAGTCCGAAACGTCGACCGCGGTCGCCACGCGCCCGAGATCGACGGTGGCGCCGAGCGGCAGGATGGCGGCTGGGTTGGCGGTGACGAACGTGCTGACGGCGCTGAGATCGCTGGTGGCGACGGTGCCCGCCGGGCCCGCGAAGGCGGGGACGGCGCCGGGCCTGGTGATCAGGTTGCCGCCATCCTGCCCGGTGCACAGGCCCGGCTGCGCCAGGTTCGAATCGCCGTAACCGCAGAGCTGGTAATGGTAGATGCCGCCCGGTTGCAGGCCGCTGATCGCCTGCTGGATCGCCGAGCCGGTGAACGCCAGTCGGCCCTGCTGAATCGGCGTCTGCACCAGGGTTGCGGCATTATCCTGCCAGTATTGGAACCAGGCCGTGCAGGGGTTGGCGGCGCTGTCGTTGCTGCAGCTGCCCTGGCCGGCCAGTGTGGCGGTGGTGTCGGTCACCAGCAGAGCCGAACTTGCCAGGCCGGAACAGGCGACGGCCAGCGCGCATAATGAAGCCGCGCCGAGCAGGCGGCGGGTGTGCCCCTTTTGGCTTGCAGCCCGTCCGTTGACGATCGGCATGGCAGGTCACTCCAGGCGCGGGTGCGAGACCAGCCTGCGTATGGCGTACAGTCGCGTGTAGGTCAACTATTCGTGATTGGGCCAGCCATCCGCACCAGCCGGTGCTGCTTGCGCCCTGCCGACAGCTTCACCTGACCGGACGCCAGATCGGCGGCGCCCAGCAGCCGGCCCTCATCGGCCACCACCGTATCGTCCAGCCGTGCGCCGCCGCCGCGGATCAGCCGGCGCGCCTCGCCATTGCTGGCCGCCAGGCCGGATTGCGCGAGCAGGCGCCAGATCGGAATGCCGGCCGCCAGGTCGTCAGCGGTGACCAGGTGCACCGGCAGGTCCTCGGCGGCACCACCCTGCTCAAACGTCACCCGCGCTGTCTCGGCCGCGGCATCGGCGGCGGCCTGGCCGTGCAGCAGGGCAGTCACCGCGCCGGCCAGAACCTTCTTCGCCTCGTTGATCTCGGCACCGCCCAGCGCTTCCAGCCGCGCGATGTCACCGAGGGGCAGCTCGGTGAACAGGCGCAGGAAGCGGCCGACATCGGCATCCTCGGTGTTGCGCCAGTATTGCCAGAAATCGTACGGGCTCAGCCGGGCGGCGCTCAGCCACACCGCGCCGCGCGCGCTCTTGCCCATCTTGGCGCCCGATGCCGTGGTCAGCAGCGGCACGGTCAGCCCGAACACCTGCGCGCCCCGGGTGCGGCGCACCAGCTCCACGCCGCCCACGATGTTGCCCCACTGGTCCGATCCGCCCATCTGCAGCGCCACGCCGTGCCGGCGATGCAGCTCGGCGAAATCGTAGCTCTGCAGAATCATGTAGTTGAATTCGAGGAAAGTCAGCGGCTGCTCGCGCTCCAGCCGCAGCCGCACGCTGTCCATGGTCAGCATGCGGTTGATGGTGAAATGCGGGCCGATTTCGCGCAGCAGGCCGATATAGCCGAGCCCGTCCAGCCAGTCGGCGTTGTTGGCCATGATCGCGTCCGCGGCGCCGCTACCGAAACGCAGATACGGCGCGAAATTGGCCGCGATGCCGGCCATGTTGGCGGCGATCGCCGCATCGTCGAGCATCTGCCGGCTTTCGTCCTTGCCGGACGGATCGCCGATGCGCGTGGTGCCGCCGCCCAGCAGCACCACCGGCCGGTGGCCGTGCCGTTGCGCCAGGCGCATGAGCATGATGGTGACCAGGCTGCCCACATGCAGGCTGTCGGCCGTGCAATCGTAGCCGGTGTAGAGGCTGACCGGGCCGGCATCGAGTGCGGCGCCAAGCGCCTCGGCATCGGTGCATTGGTGAATGAAGCCGCGGGCTTGGGCTTCCTGCAGGAACGAGTTCATGGTTGCGGTGTCACCGAGGTGCGGCGCCAACGCAAGGCGCGTGGGCGGCCGGCCGCGTTGGGGAGCCAGGAATGCGGGTGATCGGGCTGATGAGCGGAACGTCGCTGGACGGCGTCGATGCCGCATTCATCGAGACGGATGGCGTGGCCGTGCAGGCGCGCGGGCCGGCGCTGACCGTGCCCTACGCGCCGCCGCTGCGCGCACTGCTGCGCGAGCTGATCGCCGCCGGCGATGCCGCGCCGGAGGCAGCGGTGGCCGAAGCGGCTGCCAAGCTGACCATGGTGCACGCCCAGGCCGTGGCCGAACTCGGCTGCGCGGCCGCGCTGATCGGCTTCCACGGCCAGACCATCCTGCACGCGCCGGAGCGCGGCCTGACGCGCCAGATCGGCGACCCGGCGCTGCTGGCGCGCCTGACCGGCCTACCGGTGGCCTGCGATTTCCGGCTGGCCGACGTGGCGGCTGGCGGCCAGGGCGCGCCGCTGGCGCCGGCCTTCCACGCCGCCATGGCCGACGGGCTCGCGCGCCCGCTGCTGGTCGTCAACATCGGCGGCGTGGCCAACGTGACGTATATCGGCGCCGACGGCACGCTGCTGGCCTGCGACACCGGGCCGGGCAATGCGCTGCTGGACGACTGGATGCTGGTGCGCACCGGCCAGGTGATGGACGAAGATGGCCGCATGGCGGCTGCCGGCACGCCGGACGAGGCGATCCTGGCCCGCCTGCTGGCCGATCCGTTCTTCGCGCTGCCGCCGCCAAAATCGCTGGACCGCCAGCATTTCGCGCACGCGCTGGATGCGGTGGCGGGCCTGTCCACCGAAGATGGCGCGGCCACGCTGGCCGCCTTCACCGCGCGCGCGGTCGCGCTGGCGCGGGTGCCGGCGCCGCCCGCCCGCGTGCTGGTAGCCGGCGGCGGCCGCCACAACCCGGCCATTATGGCCGCGCTGCCGGGTGCCGAACCGGTGGAAGCCGTGGGCTGGGACGGTGACGCGCTGGAGGCGCAGTGCTTCGCCTTCCTGGCCGCGCGGGTGCAGCTCGGCTTCCCGCTGAGCTACCCCGGCACTACCGGCGTGCCCGGGCCCATGCCGGGCGGCCGGATCGTCGCCTAGACGATCGCGCGCGGCATCACCGCAGAAAGAACTCCAGCATGCCCATCGAGGCGTCCGGCCCCGCCGGATCGGTGTAGCTGCCCGCGGCGCTGCCGCCCGACCACGCATGGCCCAGCCCGTGCACCGTCCAGCGCTCCAGCATCGGCCGACCGGCGGCATCGCTGCGGATCAGCCGCGTGTAGGCGAGCCCGCCCGGCGACTGGGCCTCCATCGTGCGCTGGCTGCCGCGGCCGGATGCGGGGCCGGCCATCTGGTCGGCCACGAACCCGGCATTGCGCGGATTCACGGTGGTGTCGCGGTCGCCGTGCACGATGAACGTGCGGATCGCGTGCCCGCCCTGGCCGGGGCGGCCGGCCGACATCGCCATCATCGCACCGCGCAGGTCGGACGCCGCACCGCTGGCCAGGCCGGAATGCACGCCGATCGCGGCGAACAGCTCGGGGAACCGGCACGCCAGATTTACGGCCTGCGCGCCGCCCGCCGACAGGCCCGCCACGAACACCCGGGCCGGGTCCGCACCGTGCGTTTGCAGGGTGTCGCGCACCATGCCGGCGAGCAGCGCGGCCTCGCCGGTGGCGCCCTGCTGTTCGGCGGCGTTGAACCAGTTCCAGCAGCGCTGCGGGTTCGCCGCCGCCACCTGCTCGGGATAGAGCACGAGCAGGCCGGCATGGTCGGCCAGCCGGTCCATCCGCGTGCCGGCGGCGAAATCCTCCGCTGATTGCGTGCAGCCATGCAGCATCACCAGCAACGCCGGCCGCGGCGGCAGCCGGCCGGGCACGAACAGCCGCCAGGGACGCGAGCCGGCGGGCCCGGTGTAGAGGCCGGTGGATACCGTGCCGCCCGCCGGCGGCTTCGGGGCGGTTGCCGGTGCTTTGCCCGGCAGTACGCGGGCCAGCAGCGCACTCACCTGCGCGGTTTCCGGCAGCCGGCCGGCCAGCAGCCGTCGCATCAGCGGGTTTTTCATGGGTGGGTCCGTTGGCTGTGAGGGGCTGCGTAGTTTAGGCAAGGCCTTCTTTTCTGAAGAAAAGAAGCAAAAGACTTTTGGTTGTTGCTGTCGCCGTCAGGCTGGATGCGCGCGCGTGGTTGGCCATATCGCGGATGCGCAACGCCCGGAACGCGACAGCACAGATAAAAGTCTTTTGCTTCTTTTCTTCAGAAAAGAAGGCCTTCCTTCCTGGCAAAATCCGCCAAAGCCCGCGGATACAACCCATGCTCCGCCGCCAGCACACGCGCCTCCAGCGTTGCCGCATCGTCGCCCGGCAGCACCGGCACACGCGCCTGCGCCAGCACCGGGCCCTCATCCATCCCCTCGGTCACCAGATGCACGGTGCAGCCATGCTCGGCCAGCCCGGCGGCCAGCGCACGGGCGTGGGTGTGCAGGCCCGGCAGAGCCGGCAGCAGGCTGGGGTGGATGTTGAGCATCCGCCCGGCCCAGCGCCCCACCAGATAGGGGGTGAGCAGGCGCATGTAGCCGGCAAGGCACACGGCTTGTGCGCCATGGGCGCGTAGGGCGGCGTCCAGAGCGCGTTCGTGGGCGGCACGGTCGGCGCGGAAGGGGTGGTGGTCGATGGCCAGCGCGGGAATGCCGGCGCCGCGGGCTGTGGCCAGGCCGGGGGCGTCGGGGTTGTTGCTGATCACCACGCAGATCGTGGCGGGGTAGCCGGGGTCGGCCGCCGCTTCGATCAGGGCCGTCATGTTGCTGCCGCGCCCGCTGATCAGGATGCCGGTGGGCAGCCGCGCGGTCACCCGGGCCAGCCGGCCGGCAGGCTGACGCGCACGCTGGCGGCACCCTCGCCGGCTTCGACATGGCCGATCGGGAAAGCGGTCTCGCCCAGTTCGGCCAGCGCCGCCTGTGCCGCCTGCGGGTCGGCCACGGCCAGCACCATGCCGATGCCGCAGTTGAACACGCGCAGCATCTCGTCCTGCGCCACGCGGCCGTCGCGGGCCAGCCAGGCGAACACGGGCGGCACCGGCCATGGCCGGTCGATCACGGCCACGGTGCCGGCCGGCAGCGCGCGGGGCACGTTGCCGGGCAGGCCGCCGCCGGTGATGTGGGCGGCCGCCGACAGCAGGCCGGCCCGGTGCAGGGCCAGCACCTGTCGCACATACAGCCGCGTCGGCGTCATCAGGGCGGCGGCCGTCGTCTCGCCAGCGGACCAGGGCGCCGGGTCTGCCCAGCCCAGCCGCGCGATGCCGCAGATGCGGCGCACCAGCGAGAAGCCGTTGGAGTGCACGCCGCTCGAGGGCAGACCCAGCAGCGTGTCGCCGGGCCGCACCGTGCCGGGCAGCAGATGGCCGCGTTCGGCGGCGCCCACGGCGAAGCCGGCCAGGTCGTAATGGCCGCTGGCGTACATGCCCGGCATTTCGGCCGTCTCGCCGCCCACCAGCGCGCAGCCCGACAGGCGGCAGCCTTCGGCGATGCCGCGCACCACGCGGGCGGCGTCGTCTACGGCCAGCTTGCCGGTGGCGAAATAATCCAGAAAGAACAGCGGCTCGGCGCCCTGCACCACCAGATCGTTCACGCACATCGCCACCAGGTCGATGCCCACGCGGTCGTGCAGCCCGCTTTCGATGGCCACCATCAGCTTTGTGCCCACCCCATCGGTGCAGCTGACCAGCACCGGGTCGGTGAAGCCCGCGGCGCGCAGATCGAACAGCGCCCCGAAGCCGCCCAGCCCGCCCAGCACGCCGGGGCGGGCGGTGGCGGCCGCCGCCGGGCCGATCGCGTCCACCAGGGCATCGCCGGCCTCGATGTCCACGCCGGCCTCACGGTAGGTCACCACGGCTTGCACGCTCCTCTGATGGCACGAGGCAGACGCTTCGTGCTCGCAACTGCGGCTGGATAGGCTAGAATGGCGCCATGGGGAACATGCGCCTTGCCTGACACCGGGACAGTCCGCACGCCGCGCAACGCGATCCTGACCCTGCCCAACGTCATCAGCTTCGCGCGCCTGTGCGTGGTGCCGGCCACCATTTGGCTCGCACTGCATCGGCAGTTCGGCGCCGCCTTCGCGCTGTTCGTGCTGGCCGGTATTTCCGACGGCATCGATGGCTGGCTGGCGCGCCGCAGCGGCGGCACCGCGCTGGGTGCGGTGCTCGATCCGTTGGCCGACAAGACTCTGATGGTGGGCATGTTCGTCACCCTGGCCGCCACCGCGCAATTGCCGGATTGGCTGGCCATCCTGGTGGTGTTCCGCGACGTGGTGATCGTGGGCGGCGTGGTGCTGCTGTGGCTGACCAGCCACCCGATCGCCATCGAGCCGCTGATGATCAGCAAGCTGAACACCACGCTGCAGATCGGCCTCGTCGCGGTGGTGCTGGGGCTCGAACTCGCTGGGCGTGGATGCCGTGCCGCTGCGCCAGGCGATGGTGACGCTGGTGACGGGTAGCACGCTGCTGTCGGGCGGCGCCTACGTGTATCGCACGGCGCGGGGCGCATGAACCACGATCCGCGGGCCGGGCTGGCGTTGCCGCGGACCGGCGCCACGCGCATGCAGCGGCTGGCGCTGCTGGCCGGCGTGTTGGTGGCGCTGTGGCTGGCGCTGGCCCTGTTCGCCAGTATCCTGCTGCCGTTCGTGGCCGCCTGCGGCGCCGCCTACGTGCTCGATCCGCTCTGCACCCGCCTGTCGCGCGCCCGCATCGGCCGGCTAGGCCTGCCGCGCGGCACGGCCAGCTTGCTGCTGGTCGTCGGGCTGATCGTCAGCGTGCTGGCCTTTGTGCTGCTGCTCTACCCGATCATCATCCACCAGCTCGGCCTGCTGGTGGGCCATCTGCCGGATTACGCGCGCGGGCTGAGCGCGTTCGCCGGCCGCCTGATCGCGCGCGCACAGCAGAGCCTGGGGCCCGATTACGTGGATGCGAAGCTCTCCGAGCTGGTCAGCGGCCAGGCGGGTGCCATGATGACGTTTCTCGCCGGCGCCGTCAGCCGCCTGGTGGGCGGCGGCTACGCGCTGTTCAACGTGCTATCGCTCGTGCTGGTCACCCCGGTGGTGGCGTTCTATTTGCTGCGCGACTGGCCGCACGTGATCGCGCTCGTCGATGGCTGGCTGCCGCGCCGCTACCAGGGCGTGCTGCGGGCGCAGGCGCGCGAGGTGGACCGCATCCTGTCGGCCTGGGTGCGCGGCCAGGCGATGTGCTGCATGATTTTGGCGCTGTTCTACGCGCTGGGCCTCTCGGCGATGGGGCTCGAGCTGGGCCTGGTGGTGGGGCTCGCGGCCGGCTTCCTCAGCTTCATCCCATATGTCGGCACCATCGCCGGCGCGGTCGCCTCGATCGGGCTGGCGTTTGCGCAGTTCCCCACCTGGCAGGGCGTGGCCCGGGTGGCGGCGGTGTTCGTGGTGGGGCAGGTGCTGGAAGGCTACGTGATCTATCCACGTTTCCTGGGCGACCGGGTGGAGCTGCCGGCCGCCTGGGTGATCTTCGCGCTGTTCGCCGGTGGGGCGGCCTTCGGTTTTCTCGGCGTGATGCTTGCCGTGCCGGTGGCGGCCACGGTGGGCGTGCTGACGCGATTCTGGCTGCGCCGCTATCTCGCCAGCCCCCTCTACCTCGATCCGCCGCCCAGCGCGCCGCCGTGACGCGCCAGCTCGCACTGCCGTTCGGCGTGCGCTCCCATCTGGAAACCGCGACCTTCGTGCAGGGCGCGGCCAACGCGGATGCCTGCACCTGGCTGGACGAGCCGTCGCTATGGCCGGCCGGCCGCCTGGCGCTGTTCGGCCCGGCCGGTTCGGGCAAGACGCATCTGCTGCACGTGTTCGCCCAGCGCAGCGGCGGCATCCTGCTGCCCGGCGAGGCGATCCGCGCGCTGGTGGACCTGCCCGACACCGGCGCCATCGCGATCGACGACGCGGATGCCGCACCCGAGGCGGAGGCGCTGCTGCATCTGCTGAACGCGGCCGCCGAAGCCCGCCTGCCGGTGCTGCTGGCCGGCCGCACGCCGCCGGCAGCCTGGCCGGCCGGGCTGGCCGACCTGGCGAGCCGCCTGCGTGCGACGACGGCGGTGGCCCTGCGCCTGCCCGACGACGCGCTGCTGGCTGCCATGCTGGCCACCCTGCTGGCCGAGCGCCAGCTGCGCGTGGAGGCCAACGTGCAGGATTGGCTGCTGGCCCGCCTGCCGCGGCACGGCGCAGCCTTGCGCGAAGCGGTGGCCCGGCTGGACCGCGCCTCACTCGCGCACGGCAGGCGGGTGACGCGGGCGATCGCCGCCGATGTGCTGGAGGCCGACGCGGACGGATTGCTGCCGTAACGGCGTCACGGTTCTTTTTCCCACACGGCGCGGCATCGCCTAGTATGTTCGCACATGCCCCGTCCCCAAGCCGCTCCCCACCTCCGCGCCGTGCCCAAGCCGGACATCACCGCCGACAGCCCCGAGCGCTTCATCAATCGCGAGCTGAGCTGGCTCGATTTCAACAACCGCGTCGTCGAGGAGGCGGAGAACACCCGCCATCCGCTGCTCGAACGCCTGCGCTTCGTCAGCATCTCGGCCGCCAATCTCGACGAGTTCTTCTCCGTCCGCATCGCCGGGCTGATCGGTCAGACGCGCTCGGGGCTGACCAAGCCGTCGCCCGACGGGCGCACGCCCGTCCAGCAGCTGGCGGCCGTGCGCGAGCGCGCGCGCACGTTGCTCGCCCGCCAGCAGCGCGTGTGGCTGGAACTGCGCGCCGGCCTCGCCCAGGCCGGCATCGAGGTGTGCGAAGTGGCGGCACTGAGCGACGACGAGCGGCACTGGCTCGACACCTGGTTCATGGAGCGGGTGTTTCCGGTGCTGACGCCGCTGGCCATCGACCCGGCGCACCCGTTCCCCTTCATCCCGAACATGGGCCTGGTGATGGCGCTGCAGCTGCAGCGTGAGGAGGATGCCGCCAACCCCAACCCGCATGGCGGCCACCACATGCGCGGCTTGATCCCGCTGCCCGGCCAGGTGGACCGCTTCATCCGCCTGCCGGCCGCGCCGGGTGCGGCCGAAGCGATCCGCTTCGTCATGCTCGAACACGTGGTCGGCCTGTTCCTGCAGCGCGTGTTCCCCGGGTTCGACATCGTGGGCCAGGGCCTGTTCCGGCTGATCCGCGACACCGACATCGAGTTCGAGGAGGAAGCCGAGGACCTCGTGCGCATGTACGAGACCGCGCTGAAGCGCCGGCGGCGCGGCACGGTCATCCACCTCGCCGTCGATCCGGGCATGCCCGAACCGCTGGTGCGCCTGGTGGGCGACAGCCTGGATGCCGATCACGACGAGATCAGCGTGCAGCAGGGCCTGCTCGGCGTGGTCGATTTGCGCCAGCTGATCGTGGACGACCGGCCGGAACTGCTGTTTACGCCGACAACGCCGCGCTTCCCCGAGCGCATCCGCGATTTCGGCGGCGACTGCTTCGCGGCGATCCGCGCCAAGGACATCATCGTGCACCACCCATTCGAGAGTTTCGACGTGGTGGTGCAGTTCCTGCGCCAGGCGGCCGATGACCCGAGCGTGGTGGCGATCAAGCAGACGCTGTACCGCACCAGCCGCGACAGCCCGATCGTCAAAGCGCTGATCGAGGCTGCGGAATCCGGCAAATCGGTGACCGCGATGGTGGAGTTGCGCGCGCGGTTCGACGAGGAGGCCAACATCCGCCTCGCGCGCGCGCTGGAGGCGGCCGGCGTGCAGGTGGTGTTCGGTTTCGCCGAGCTGAAGACGCACGCCAAGATCAGCCTGGTGGTGCGGCGCGAGGCCAATTCCATGCGCAGCTACGCGCATTTCGGCACCGGCAATTATCACCCGATCACCGCGCGAATCTACACCGATCTCAGCTTCTTCACCGCCGACCCGGATCTGACGCGCGACGCGATGCGGCTGTTCAACTACATGACGGGGTACGCGCAGCCCGAGCAGATGGACGCGCTGGCCTTCGCACCGCTGACGCTGCGCAGCACGCTGACCACGCTGATCGACGCCGAGATCGCGCTGGCGCGCGAAGGCAAGCCGGCCAGCGTGTGGCTGAAACTGAACAGCCTGGTCGATCCGCGCCTGATCGACAAACTCTACGAGGCCTCCACCGCCGGCGTGCACGTGATGGCCGTCGTGCGCGGCATCTGCTGCCTGCGCCCCGGCGTGCCCGGGCTATCGGAGAACATCCGCGTC
This sequence comes from uncultured Alphaproteobacteria bacterium, assembly GCA_963751795.1. Classification (GTDB taxonomy): domain Bacteria; phylum Pseudomonadota; class Alphaproteobacteria; order Acetobacterales; family Acetobacteraceae; genus BOG-908. Next base: position 166,746 of record CAVVVI010000002.1, on the reverse strand, counting down.
AAATCCATCGTCGGCCGCTTCCTCGAACACGGCCGCATCTGCGTGTTCGGCCACGGCCACCGCCTGCCGAGCCGCCACGCGCTGGTGTTCATCAGCAGTGCGGACTGGATGGAGCGCAACATGGATTGGCGCGTGGAAACGCTGGTGCCGATCCGCAATGCCACGGTGCATGCCCAGGTGCTCGACCAGATCATGGTGGTGAACCTGAAGGACACGCTGCAATCGTGGGAGCTGAAGCCTTCCGGCGAGTGGAACCGCGTGCCGCCCGGCAACAAGCCGGTTTCCGCGCACGAGTATTTCATGACCAACCCGTCGCTCTCCGGCCGTGGATCGGCGTTGCACGGTCCGGTGGTGCCGCTGCCCCGGCCACGGCCGATGCGCCCGGACCGGGTGCTGCACGACTGAGCCGCCGCCCGGCGGCCGCCGCATCCTCACCCGCCTAGGAGCACTGCATGACCGAGATCACCCTGGAGCAGGCGCAGGCCATCGTCGCCGGCGCCCTGGCGCACGGAAGGCGGGCCGGGCTGTTGCCGCTGCTGGTTCTGGTGCTGGATGCCCGCGCCGCGCCCAAGGCCTGCGCCGCCGAAGACGGCGCCAGCCTCGGCCGCTACGACATCGCACATGGCAAGGCGCATGGCGCGCTCGCCATGGGCCTGGGCTCGCGCACGCTGGCCAAGCGGGCGCGCGACATGCCGAGCTTCTTCGCCTCGCTGAGCACGGTGATCCACGGCGGCCTGGTGGCCGGCCCCGGCGGCGTGCTGATCCGCGACGCGGCCGGCGCGGTGATCGGCGCCGTGGGCATCAGCGGCGATGTGGGCGACAACGACGAGGCCGCCGCCATCGCCGGCATTACCGCGGCCGGTCTGCAGGCCGATCCCGGGCAGGACTGACCGCCGACGCGCTAGCCCAGGCTGTCGGACAAGGCCGTCTGCTTCTGCCTGGCGTCGAGGCTCAGCAGCCGCTCAAAATAGGCGATCGTCCGGCCCAGCCCCTGTTCCAACGCGACGTTCGGCTGCCAATCCAGCGTCTGGCGCGCCAGCGCGATGTCGGGGCAACGCTGCAACGGATCGTCCTGCGGCAGCGGCACGTGGACGAGCTTGGACGCCGCCCCCGTCATTGCAATGATGCGCTCGGCCAGCTCGCGCACGGTGATCTCGTGCGGGTTGCCCAAATTGATCGGGCCGGTCACCGCATCGGGCGTGGCCATCATGCGCACAAAACCCTCGATCAGGTCGTCCACGTAGCAGAAGGCGCGCGTCTGCAGCCCGTCGCCATACAGCGTGATGTCGCGGCCGGTCAGCGCCTGGATGATGAAGTTGCTGACCACGCGGCCATCCTGCGGGTGCATGCGCGGGCCGTACGTGTTGAAGATGCGCACGACTTTAACGCGTGTGCGGTGCTGGCGGTGGTAGTCGAAGAACAGCGTCTCGGCGCAGCGCTTGCCCTCGTCGTAGCAGGCGCGCGGGCCCAGCGGATTGACGTTGCCGCGGTAGGTCTCCGGCTGCGGGCTCACGGTCGGGTCGCCGTACACTTCGCTGGTGCTGGCCTGGAACACCTTTGCCCGGGTGCGCTTGGCCAGGCCCAGCATGTTGATCGCACCCACCACGCTGGTCTTGGTCGTCTGCACGGGGTCGAACTGGTAGTGGATCGGGCTGGCCGGGCAGGCGAGGTTGTAAATCTCGTCCACCTCGACATAGAGCGGGAAGGTGATGTCGTGGCGCATCGCCTCGAAATTCGGATCGCCCAGCAGGTGTCCGATATTGTCCTTCGATCCGGTGAAGTAATTGTCCACGCACAACACGCTGTGCCCGTCGCCCAGCAGCCGCTCGCACAAATGCGAACCCACGAACCCGGCGCCGCCGGTGACGAGGACCTTCTTCTTGGTGATGCTCATGGTGCGCGGTCAGCCCTCAGTCGCCAGTCGTAAGGCAAGCCTAGTGGGCTTTGCGGCGACTGACGACTGTTTCCTCCGCGCCGGTCTCAGGCGGCGCTTTCGCCGTGCAGCACGGTGTCGAGCCCCTCCATCTCCTGCTCGGCATCCACGGTGAGGCCGATGGTGAACTTCAGGCCGTAGAGGAGCACCAGGCTGACGAAGCTGCTCCACACCAGGGTGACGCCGACCGCCTTGCACTGGATGATGAATTGCGCCAGCGAACCATCGGTGCCGCCGATGGTGGCCGAGGCGAACACGCCGGTGAGCAGGGCGCCGACGATGCCGCCGATGCCGTGCACGCCGAACGTGTCGAGGCTGTCGTCATAGCCCAGCGCGTGTTTGAGGTAGGTGGCCGAGAGGAAGCAGATAGCGCCGGCGGCAACCCCGATGACGATGGCGGCCCCCGGCAGCACGAAGCCGCTGGCCGGCGTGATGGCGACCAGCCCGGCGACCGCACCGGAGATGATGCCCAGCACGGAGGGTTTGCCCTTCAGCATCCATTCGGCGAACATCCACGCCAGTGCCGCGGCCGCCGTGGCGATCTGGGTGACCGCCATGGCCATGCCGGCGCGGCCGGTGGCGCCCACCGCCGAGCCGGCGTTGAAGCCGAACCAGCCCACCCACAGCAGCGAGGCACCGATCACCGCGTAGGTGAGGTTGTGCGGGCTCATGTTGTCGTGCCCGTAGCCGCGCCGGCGGCCCATCACCAGGCAGCACATCAGCCCGGCGATGCCGGCGTTGATATGCACCACGGTGCCGCCGGCATAATCCAGCGTGCCTAGCGTGCTGAGCCAGCCGGTGGGCGCCCACACCCAATGCGCGATCAGGCTGTAGGAGAAGATCGACCAGCCGACCATGAAGATGCACATGGCGGAGAACTTCATGCGCTCGGCGAACGCGCCGGCGATCAGCGCCGGCGTGATGATGGCGAACGTCATCTGGAACATCATGTAGACGGTCTCGGGGATGGCGTAGGGCGCGGGCGTGATGCCCGGCACGCCGGCGCCCAGGATGAAGCCGGTATCGTCCTGCTTGCTGAAACTGTCGGCGATGCCGTGCAGCATCACGCGCGAGAAATCGCCGACATAGGCCATCATCGGCCCGGGCGGCCCGTTGGTGAAGGCCAGGCTGTAGCCGCACACCGTCCACACGATGGTCACCAGGCAGCAGATGGCGAAGCTCTGCATGACGGTGGCCAGGATGTTCTTGCGGCGCACCATGCCGGCATAGAACAGCGCCAGGCCGGGGATGGTCATCATCAGCACAAGTGCGGTGCTGGTCAGCATCCAGGCAGTGTCGCCATGGTCGTAGGCCGGCGGCTTGGCGGCCGCAGCCGGTGTTGCAGCAGGCGCCTGGGAAGCGGCCGAGGGCGGGGCGGAGGCGGCGGCCGGGGCGGGGCTTGCCGCCGGGGCCGGGGCCGGCGCTGCGGTCTGCGCCAGTGCCGCGCCGGCGAAAGCCAGCGGGGCGGCCACCAGCGCGGCCGCCAGGCAGGCGCGCCAGCGGGCCATCATGCGGCGCGCGCTCACAGTGCCGCTCCGTCCAGCTCGCCGGTGCGGATGCGCACGGCGCGGCCGATATCCATGACGAAGATCTTGCCGTCGCCGATCTTGCCGGTCTGGGCAGCGCGCATCACCGCGTCCACCACGCCGTCCACCATCTCGGAGGCGACCGCCACCTCGATTTTCACCTTGGGCAGGAAGCTCACGTGGTATTCCGCGCCGCGGTAGATCTCGGTCTGGCCCTTCTGGCGGCCGAACCCCTTTACCTCGGTTACCGTCAGGCCCTGCACGCCCAACGGCGTCAGGGCCTCGCGCACATCGTCCAGCTTGAACGGTTTGATGATCGCCATCACCATCTTCATCGCGGCATCCTCCTCACCTGGCGCGCCTGTGCCCCATGGTCGGGCAAACACCTTTCAAGAACCGTGCCGCTGCCGCACCGAGGGCCGCGCCGGGGAGCGCGGACGCGCCCACCCCTGACGCCTTCGCCACAACCGCCTATGTTTTGGGCATACCCGTCGAAGGAAGCGCCTGATGCTGGACGTTTGCGTTGTGGGCGCTGGCCCGGTCGGCGGCGCGCTGGCCTGCCGCCTGGCCCGCGCCGGCCTGTCCGTCGCCGTGGTCGACCGTGCCGCCCTGCCACCGATGGAGCATCCGAGCTTCGACGGCCGCGCTTACGCCATCGCCGCCGGAAGCCGCGCGCTGCTGGAGGAGGCGGGCATCTGGGACGCACTGCCCGCGCCCCCTGGGCCGATCGAGCAGATCCGAGTTTCGGACGGCAAGCCGGGCCGCCGTGCCTCGCCGCTGTTCCTGCATTTCGATGCGACCGAGCTGCGGCAGGCGCCGGACGGGCCTATGGCGCTGGGCTGGATGGTGGAGGCGCGCAACATGCGCGTGGCGCTGAACGCCTGCCTGCATGCCGCACCGCTCGCCCTGCACGCTCCCGCTCTGGCGCAGGTGAGCCGCACGGCGGAAGCCGCTACGATCACGCTGGACGACGGCACGCGCCTGCAGGCCCGGCTGGTGATCGCCGCCGAGGGCCGCGACTCGCCGCTGCGCCGCCAAGCCGGGCTCGCAGCGGCGCGGTGGTCCTACCCGCAGGCCGGCATCGTCTGCGCCATCGCCCATGAGCGGCCGCACCACAACACCGCGCTGGAGCATTTCCTCCCCGCCGGTCCGTTCGCCCAGTTGCCGATGGCCGGCAGCGAGGCCGGCCCCAATATCTCGGCCATCGTATGGACGGAGCGCGCGTCGATGGCACCTCGCCTGATGGCGCTCGATGACGATGCGTTTGCCGCCGAGGTGCAGACCCGCCTGGGCAGCCATCTCGGGGCGATCCGGCTGGTGGGCCGCCGCTGGCTCTATCCGCTATCGGCGATGTACGTGCACCGCGTCACCGGGCAGCGCCTGGCCGTGGTGGGCGATGCGGCGCACGGCATCCATCCGATCGCCGGCCAGGGGCTGAATCTGGGCCTGCGGGACGCCATCGCGATGGCCCGCCTGGTGATCGACGCGCATGCCGCCGGCGCCGATGTGGGCGGGGCGGACCTGCTGGCGCGCTACCAGCGCACCCGGCGGGTGGACAACCTCTCGATGCTGGTCGCCACCGACGGGCTGGACCGGCTGTTCAGCACCGACAACCCGCTGGTGCGTGTGGCGCGCGACGTGGGCATCGCGGCGGTGCACCGTATGCCGGGGCTCAAGCGCGCCTTCATGCGACAGGCGATGGGGCTGGGGCAGGGCTAGGCGGTCGGCGGGTCCGACGGCAAAAACGCGCGCGGCCTTCCTTCCGAGCGTCCGCGCCCTACATCGATCCAGTCACACTCGAGGACACGCAACATGGCCGGCCTTGGCCTCTGCGGCGAGCGCATCGCCACCACCGAAGCGCGCCAGCTCTGGCACATGGTGCGCGAGGAGGCCGTGGCCGCCATCGAGCACGACCGGGTCATGGCCGACGGCATCCGCGACACGGTGCTGCAGCACGCGAGCTTCGCCGATGCGTTGGCCCATCGCCTGGCGCGCAAGCTGTCGGACTACGCCATCAGCATCGACACGCTGGAGGGCATGCTGTGCGAAGCGCTCTCTGCCGATCCGACCATCGAGGCCGCGGCGTTGGCCGACCTGACCGCCGTGCGTGACCGCGATCCGGCCTGCCCGGACCTGCTGACCCCGTTCCTGTTCTTCAAGGGCTATCACGCGCTGCAGGCCTATCGCTTCGGCCACTGGCTGTTCGGGCGCGGCCGCCTGCATCTGGCGTTCCACCTGCAAAGCCGCAGTTCGGAGACGTTCGCGGTGGACATCCACCCCGCCGCCCTGCTCGGCCAGGGCCTGCTTCTGGACCACGGCACCGGCCTGGTGGTGGGCGAGACGGCGGTGATCGGTGACGACGTATCGATGCTGCAGGGCGTGACCCTGGGCGGCACCGGCAAGACGACGGGCGACCGCCACCCGAAGATAAGGCGCGGCGTGCTGATCGGTGCCGGTGCGAAGGTGCTGGGCGGCATCACGGTGGGCGAGGGTGCCAAGATCGGCGCCGGCAGCATCGTGCTGGAGACCGTGCAGCCCTACACCACCGTGGTGGGCAACCCGGCGCGCCCGGTGGGCCCGCGCCATACCAATCTGCCGGCGCTGACGATGGATCAATCCATGCCGCCGCTGGATTACGTGATCTAGCGACCGCCGCCTGCGCGGTGGGTGCCGCGCGATCATCCCACGGCCAGCATGCGCAGGGCGGCGTCAGGCCCGGCGATGATTTCGGCCAGGCGCGCTCTGTCCATCGGCGACAGCCCCGCCGCGTCGCGCGTCGCGCGCTCGATCTGCTGGATGAAGCCGTCGAATTTGGCGCCGCCGCCGAGCCGGCGGGCTTCCACCTCGAAAGCCCGTAGCGTGCGGGCCTGCGCCTCCATCGCGTCCAGCGCCGCGTCGCGGGCGTGGGCCTCGGCCGGCAGCGCGGCCAAGGGCGTGGCCAGCTTGTCGTGCAGCGCGGTTTCGAACCGGTGCAGCGATCCGGCCAGCAGGCTTGCCCGCGCCTGGCCCAGCCGGCGGCGCTGCGGCGCGTCGGTCAGCTGGCCGGCCAGCGTTTCCAGCAGGCTGGCCTGGCGGTTCAGCTCGGCGGCGGCACCGGGCGGCACGGTATCGACCTGCGCGCCCGTCTCGGCCTCCAGCCAGGTCAGCGCGCTCTCCCCGGCGGCTTCGGCCAGCTTGCGCAGCTGGCTGTTGTGCTGCGCGGTGGCCAGCAGCGATGCACTGGCCTCCGGCACCCGGATCACGAGCAGGGTCAGCACCATTTCCAGCGCGCGCCGCCCGAGAGGCTGGCCGCCTGCCAGCAGCTCGGCCAAAGCGGCATCCGCCAGCCTGAGCCCGGAATGGTCGTGATTGTGCAACGGCAACGCCGTGCCCAGCACGCCGGCCAGCGCACGGGCCAGCGGTGCCAGCTCGTGGCCGGGCAGGCTGCATGCCGCCCAGCCTTGCGCCCAGGCTTCCGGCAAAGGCTGCGCCGCGGCCGCCGCGAGCAGGCTGGCGGCGTGCGGCCAGAGCAGCGCGCCGGCCTGGCGCACCACGCTCGCCTGCGCCGTGGTCGCGCCCTTGATCAGGCCGTCCACCGCCGCCAGCGTAGCGGCGCCGGCCGGTTGCGCCCGCAGCAGGCCGCGCACCGCCTCCGCCAGCACCGGCACGGCGGTGCGCGGGATGGACGGCGTGCCCGGCCGCCAGGCCAGGGGTGCCACGATCAACGGATCGGCCGGCAGGAACAGCAGCCGCGCGAACCGCAGCGGGCGTGCCGGTTGGATCGCGCGCAGGCGGGGCCGCACGGGGGCCAGAACCTCGTCGATGGCGCCGCGCTCCTCCAGCGCATCCACCATGCGCACCACCTGCAGCACGTGGGTGTCGGCGGCCTCGGCCACACCGCGGCGCACGTCGCGCAGCCCCTGCGCCGGCGTCGCGGCCTGGGGTGTGAGCGCGTTCATGCGGCCAGCGCGCGCATGTGCTCGTTGCGCTCCGTGAGGGCCACGGCCTGGCTGGGCACCCGGCCGCCGGCCCGTGGCAGGGCGCCCGCCGCGGCGCGCGCCCGCAGGCGTGCCTGCAAGGCCGGCGCGGTGGCGAACCAGGCATCCAGCTCGGGCGGTATCGGCGGCAGCATCAGCGCCGCCTCGGCCAGCGCGCCGGCGCGTTGGCCGCCTTCGGTCACGCGCCACAACAGGCATATCGGCTCCCAGCCATCCAGCAGCCAGTCCGGCCGGCTGATACGGGCGGCGATCGCATCCGGCGTGGTTGCCCAGCACGCCAGCAGCGCCGCCGGCTCGGCCAGCGGGCGCTGCGCCGCTTCCAGCACCAGCCGGCCGGCTTGCTGCATCGCCTCGGCAGCATCGGCCACCTGACTGTCAGCCTCCTGCCCGCCCCCCGCATCCGCCGCCGCGCGGATGTCGGCCGCCATCGTACCCAGCGCGGCCAGCAGCCGGCGGCAGCGCCCTGGCGCCGGCAGCGCGCCGGGCAAAGCGGGGAGATCGAGCCCCGCTTCGGCAAGCCCGGCCGCCAGCCGCGCGATGTCGGACCGGACCGCATCCGGCGCGCGCCCGATGCGCTGCGCCATCTGGTGCAGGGCCGCACGGGTGCGCTGCGCCGGATCGCCATCCTGCCCCACCGCGCCCGAGCTTTGGCACAGGGCGGCCAGCAGCAGCGTCTCGAAAGCCGCCGTCGTGGCCGCCTGGGCCGCTTCGGCAACTGCGGCAGCCGCGCGGGCCGGCCGCCCCGCCAGGCCCTCGGCCGCAACCGCGCGCGCCGCCTGGCGCACGCTGGCCGGCGACAGCGCCGGGGCCGCGGCCACCAGCTCGGCCAGGCGCAGATCGTGCAGCGTGGGCGCGCAGAACTCCCGCAGCGAGGTCAGGGCCAGCACATAGACGCCACGGCCGCCGCCAGGGTGCGGCAGCACGAGATCGTGCCGCCGTTCCAGCAGGCGCACCCGCGCCCCGGCCAGCATCGGGCTGGTGAACGGCACAGCGACCCCGCGCTCCCGCAAGGTGGCGGGTTGCCAGTGCTGGTCGTCCAAAGCAGGCGCGGCAACAGGCAAGCGTGCGGGTCCTCTCGGGTGGGTTCTGCCCACCGGCTCTATCCTGCGCGCCAGCCGTAAAGACGCGGTTAGGGCGGCGCCTGCCTTGCGCCGGCTGCCGCACTGCGCCAACCGGGGCCATGCGCATCGTCACCTGGAACATCAACTCGCTCCGCCTGCGGCTCGGCCTGCTCGATCGCCTGATCGCGGCGCAGGACCCCGACGTGATCTGCCTGCAGGAGACCAAGGTGCCCGATGCGCTGTTCCCCGAGGACGCGCCCGCTGCCCTCGGCTACCCGCATCACCTGCGCCGCGGCATGAAGGGCTATAACGGCGTGGCCGTGCTCTCGCGCCACCCTCTGACCCTGCAGGATGGCCCGGATTGGTGCGCCCGCGGCGATTGCCGGCATCTGCATGTGAGCGTGCAGGCGCCGGGCGGCCCGGTACAGGTGCATAATTTCTACGTGCCGGCGGGCGGCGACATCCCCGACCGCGCGCTGAACCCGAAATTCGCCCATAAGCTGGATTTCGTGGCCGAGGCCACGCGCTGGTTCGCCGCCCGCGGCGTGGCCCCGCGCACCGTGCTGGTAGGCGACCTCAACATCGCGCCGCTCGAACATGATGTGTGGAGCCACAAGCAGCTGCTGGGCGTGGTCAGCCACACGCCAGTGGAGGTGGCAGCCCTGCAGGACTGGCTGGCCGCCGGCTTCCACGATGCGCTGCGCCACTTCGTGCCGGCCGACGAGAAGCTGTACACCTGGTGGTCCTACCGCAATCAGGATTGGCGCAAATCCAATCGCGGCCGCCGGCTGGACCATGTGTGGGTAAGCCGCGACCTGGCCGGCGCGCTGCGGCGCTATGAGGTGCTGGCGGATGCGCGGGATTGGCCGCAGACGAGCGATCACGTGCCGGTGATGGTTGAAGTCGCCGTGTGAGGCCGGGCCGACGCCCGACCGGCGCTACAGCCCCAGGCCTCCCTGGGCCGGCTGGTTGACGATGACGCCAACGCGCCGCGCCCGCTCGGTGCGGGCGGTGAACAGCACATCCTGGTTGCCGCCGCTCTCGCCGGCCAGGAACCGGTCCAGCGCGGCATCCTCCAGCTCGGCCCAGGCGCGGCCGCGGCCGGGGCCGAACGGCACGCGCACCAGCAGGGCCGGCTCGGCGCTCCAGGCCAGCAATTGCGCCACGCTCGCCATCGCCAGCATGTCGCGCAAATGATGCGCCGTAACGTAAGCATCGGGCCCGGCGCGGTGGGCGGGCAGGCCGGTGGCGCGATCCAGCCCGTGCGGCCGGCGCCAGTAGCGCAGGCCCTGGTTGGAATGGGTGGGCGCATCGGGGAACAGGCGCAGCGCGCATTTATAGGTGCAGATCCAGCGCGCCCGGCCGCTCAGCGCCGGCGTGCACCAGCGCTCCTCGAAGGCGCTGCGGTGGGCGGCCAGCGCCACCAGCCCGCCGCCTGGCTGCAGGATCGGCGGGGCGGCCTGCAGCCAGGGCGGTGCGCCGGCCACGTCCTCGTCGATGATATGGTGGATGGCCGAGGTGGTCGGAGAGATCGGCCGCCCCGGGTCGATCAGCATGGCGCCCGGCGTGCCGATCAGCCCGCCTTGCAGCCCTACATCCTGCCAGCCCAGCTCGACGACGCCGCCATCGGTGAAGCTGTTGCCGGTCGTCTCGAGGTCGATGACGCGGATGAATCCCGTCATGCGGCAGAGCGCGCCTGGCGCGGAGCCCTGGGCGTGCTCATCGCTTGCGTCTAGGTCGCCGCCTCGCGCAGATAGGGCTCCACGGCGCCCTGCAGCTTGATGGTCAGCGGCGCGCCGGTGCGGTCGGTCGTCTTGCCCACCGCCACCCGGATCCAGCCTTCGCTCACGCAATACTCGTCCACGTTCGTCTTCTCGGCGCCGTTGAACCGGATGCCGACGCCGCGCTCCAGCAGTGCGGCATTGTGGAACGGGCTTTTCGGGTTGGTGGCCAGTCGGTCGGGCAGGTCGTCGTTCATGCCGGAGTGATAGCCGCGCGCTGCCGGCCTGTTCAAGCCGGTTGACCCGGCAGCGCTCGCCGGGGCACGCCGCGCGCATGCGGGTGCTGGTATTCGATTCGGGGATCGGCGGGCTGGGCGTGGCCGCCGCAGTGCGGCGCACGCTGCCCGGCGTGGCCCTGAGCTACCTCATGGACGATGCCGGCTTTCCCTATGGCGGCCGCAGCGATGCCGATCTTGTGGCGCGCGTGCTGGCCGTGGTGGGCGCCGGGCTGGCCGCGCTGCAGCCCGATCTGGTGGTGATCGCCTGCAACACCGCCAGCACCGTGGCCCTGGCCGCCTTGCGCGCGGCTTATGCCGTGCCGTTCGTGGGCTGCGTGCCGCCGTTGAAAAGTGCAGCCGCCGCCAGCCGCAGCCGCGTGGTGGGCGTGCTGGCGACGCCGGCGACGGTGCGCGGCCCCTATCTGCAGGCGCTGGCCGCCAGGGTTGCGCCGGATTGCCGCGTGGTGGTGCAGGGCGCGGCAGGGCTGGCGGCGCTGGCCGAAGCCCGCTTTGCCGGGCATGCCGTGGCGATGGACGCGGTCCGGGCCGAGCTGGGCAGCCTGCGCGACGCGCCGCTGCTCGATGCCGTAGCACTCGGCTGCACGCATTACGCCCTGCTGCTGCCCGAGCTGCATGCCTGCCTGCCGCATGTGCAGTGGCACGATCCGGCTTTGCCGGTGGCGGCCCAGGTGGCGCGGGTGGCGGCCACCCTGGCCGGCACGCCAGCGGGCCAGGACGGGGTGGTGATGCGCACCGGTGCGGGGGCTACGCTGGAGGGCGCCGGCTGGGCCGCCTGCGGGCTGACGCGCGCCGTCAGGCTGGCGACGGGCGGGCTGCCGTTGCAGGCCTGAAACTTCTCGCCTTGTGCGGGCCGGCGGTCCATCATCGGCGCCGGGAGGATCGGGCGATGAGAGCTGTTCCCGCGGCGCTGATGGCGGCCCTGCTCGCCGGCACGCCGGCCGGCCTGCGCGCCGCCGCGCTGCCCGCGCCCGCCCCGTCGCTCGCCGCCGATCCGGTTGCGGCACCCGCCACGCCCACTCTGGTGAACGCCGCGCAGGATGCGGTGGCGCGGGTGACGGTGCCGGTGATGGTCAACGGCCAGGGCCCGTTCCGCTTCGTGGTCGACACCGGCGCCGACCGCACGGTGATCTCCAGCGCGTTGGCACGGCTGCTGCGGCTGCCCAGCGGCCGCCCGGTGCGGCTGCACGACATCGCCGGCGTGGCCGAAGTGCCAACCGTGCTGCTGGACCGCCTGGCCGTCGGCGGGCGCGAGCTGCCCGGGCTGCAGGCGCCGCTGCTGGAAGAGGCCAATCTGGGTGCCGCCGGCCTGCTCGGCATCGACAGCCTGCGCGACCAGCGGGTGACGATGGATTTCCGCGCGCACACCTTCATGACCGCGGCATCGGCCGGCGACGATGAGCCGGGCACGATCGTGGTGTATGGGCGCAGCAAATTCGGCCAGCTCGTGCTCGTCAATGCCGAGGCCGACGGCCAGCGCATCTGCGTCATCCTCGATACCGGCGCGCAGAACACGCTGGGCAACAGCGCGCTGCAGCACCTGATGAGTGCCGCGGCGGCCCGCCGCCCGCCCGACAACGACGTGATCGGTGTCACCGGCGGCAGCACGCCGTCGCGCAGCAACACGATCGAGGCGATCAAGCTCGGCGGCTTCGAACTGCACGATGTGCCGGTGGCCTATGCCGATCTGGAGACGTTCCGGCTGTTCGGCCTGCGCGACAGGCCGGCCATGCTGCTGGGCATGGACGTGCTGCGGCTGTTCAGCAGCGTGTCGGTGGATTTCGCCCGGCGCAAGGCGGCGTTCCTGCCGCGTTAGGGCGTGGCGCCCGCCGCCCTAATCGCCCGCCGATACCGCGAAATGCACCTTGGCCTTGGGCTCGGGCCGGCCGAACAGGTAACCCTGGGCGTGCGTGCAGCCTTCCGCCCGCAACATCGCCACCTGCTCGGGCGTCTCCACACCCTCGGCCGTCACCGGCATGTTCAGGCTGCGGCCCAGTGCCAGGATGGAGCGCGTGATGGTGGCGGCGGCTTCGTGCTGGCAGATGTCGGCCACGAACGAGCGGTCGATCTTGATACGGTCGAACGGGAACCAGCGCAGGTAGCTCATGGACGAGAAGCCGGTGCCGAAATCATCCAGCGCGATCTTGACGCCCAGCGCGCGCAGCTGTCGCAGCGTGAACAGGGCGGAGTCGTCGTCGAGCAGCATGGTGGTCTCGGTCACCTCCAGCTCCACCCGGCCGGCCTGGATGCCGCTTTCCTCCAGAGCGTCGCGCACCCGTTCGATCAGCTCGCCGGAGCGGAACTGCATGGGCGAGACGTTGATGGCCACCGCCAGCCCGCTCGGCCAGCGTGCGGCGTCGGTGCAGGCGCGCTTGAGGATCCAGGCGCCCAGGCGGTCGATCGAGCCGTTATCCTCCGACAGCCGCACGAATTCCTGCGGCATGATGAGGCCGCGCGTGGGGTGGTTCCAGCGCAGCAGCGCCTCGTAGCCCACCACCTGCGCGGCGCTGGGATCGTGGGCGGCGCCGCCGCGCTGGATGTTGACGATCGGCTGGTAGAACAGCTCCATCTCGCGGTCCGGATCGACGTTGCGCAGATCCATGGTCAGCGCCGAGGAGCGCGCCCGGCTTTCCAGCCCGAAGGCGGCCACGCTCGTGCGGGTGCGCCGGTCGGGGTGGCGGCGGCCATCCGGATCGGTGGGCCGGCCGCCGCCGCGCTGGCGGCTTTCGACCACCTTGTCGCGGCCGGAGGCCTTGGCTTCGTACAGCGCGTCGTCGGCCCGGCCGATCAGCGATTCCCAATCGTCGCCGCGCACGGCGCAGGCCAGGCCGATCGAGCAGGTGATATGGATGGTATGGCCGGCCGCCGTGCGGGTGCTGGCACTGCGGATGGCGGCATGCAGGCCCAGCACGCGGTCCACGCCGCTTCGGTCGCTATCTTCGAGCACGAGCAGGATTTCCTCGCCGCCGTAGCGCCCCGCCCATTCATTGTCGCGCATCAGCCCGCTCACCAGCGTGCCGATGCGGCGCAGCACGTCGTCGCCGCCGAGATGGCCGTACTCGTCGTTGACGCTCTTGAAATGGTCGATGTCGATCAAGGCCACCAGGATCTGGTCCACGGTCGCCTCCGAGAGCTTGGAGGCCAGCCGCTTCTCGATGGCCGATCGGTTGAGCAGGCCGGTCAGGCTGTCATGGGCCGCCTGGTATTGCAGCTGCGCGGTCGCGGTATCGACCAGCCGGCGCAATTTGGCCTGGCGCGCCACCATGGCGGCAAAACGCAGCCGCAGGATGCCGTAGACGAGGCCGGCCGCGCAGAGCATCCACAGCGCCTCGGACCACCAGCGGCGCCACCAGGGGTAGCCCACCTCCATCGCCAGCGTGGCCGGCGGCGAGGCGCGGTGGGTCAGCTGGTCGTAGGCGACCACCTCGAGCACATGGCGGCCGGGCGGCACGAAGGCGTAGCGCACCAGGCCGGAGGGCGAGACGGCCCAGTCCGCATCGACGCCGGACAGCCGGTAGCGGAAGCTCACCGAGTGTTCGGAGCCGTAATTGGCGGTGCCGAATTGCAGCGTCATCGCGTCTTCGGTGTAGGGCAGCGCGCGCCCCAGTACGGGCCGGCCGCCCACCTCCTCGCTGCTTATGAAGGCGGTAAGCGGGTGATCCTCGAACAGCCAGGCGGGATCGAGCAGATGGGAGAGGCCCTGGCTGGTGACGATCCATACCGAGCCGTCCGGATCCTCGCGGATGCCGAGCTGGTCCACGTCGTCCGAGGCGAGGCCGGCATCGGCATCGACGGTCACCCAGCGCTGGCCATCGAACACCGAGACGCCCAGCGCTGTGCCCGCCCAGACCCAGCCCCGATGGTCCACCATGATGGCGGCGATGCTGTTGGTGCGGGTGTCGGCGGTCGGGATCAGCTCGAAGGAGGCGATGCGCCCGCCGGCCATGACGAGCCGGTAGAGGCCGCCCGCGCCGCCCACCCAGATATCGTGCGCACCGCCCATGGCGAGCGCCAGGGGCTCGAAACCGCCGCCGGGCCAGGTGCCCTGTACCGCGTCGTCGGTGCCGTCCGGCCGGCGGCAGCGCAGGTGCCCGCTGGCGATGTAGTAGATGCGCCCGGTGCCGTCCGCGACGGCGCTCGTGACGGGCACGTGCGGGCCGCCTTCGAGCTGCGGCCGCAACGGCGCGCCGTCATGGTCGGCGACCCTGAACAACCCGCCGAGCGTGCCGATCCACATCACGTCGTCGGGCGCTGCCAGGATCACGTTGACCGGCGGCACGTCGAGCACCGCCGCGCGGCCGGTTGCGGGATCGACCACGAGGGCGCCGCTATCGCCATAGCTGCGCCACAGCCGGCCGCGCGGGCCCATAGCCAGCGCGAAAGCGGCGCCGGGCAACACGCGCGTCACCCGCAGCGCGCCGCCGCCGGCGGTGATCTCGTCCACCCCGGTGTCGGTTGCGACCCAGAGGGGCCCGCCCGGCGCGCGTGCGCTCTGCCACGGCACGCCCTCCGACAGCCCGTCGGCTTTCTGCACCGTCTCCCAATGGCCGTAGCCGAGCCAGCGTACCAGGCCGCGCCCGAAGATCTGGAACCAGAGCTGCCCTGTGGTGTCGGTGATCGCACTCACGATCACGCCCGAGGGCGCGCCGTCGGCCACCGTGAAGTTGCGCCAGCCGTCGTGGCGCAGAAATGCCAGCCCGTGGTCCGTCTGCGTGGCCAGCGTGCCGTCCGGCGTCCTGAACAGGCCGAGTTTCGTCTTGTAGTTGAGATAGCGGCCGCCCTGGTCGGGCAGGTTGGTCACCGTCCAGCGTCCCGCCGCGGCATCGAACGTGGCCACCGCGTTCAGCGAGCGGGCGAAGACCTGCTTGCCGGGCCCGGCCATCAGGTCCGACCACGGGCCGTCGCGCAGGCCCTCGGCTGCGCCGTAGCAGCGCACGAAGCCGGGGTCGGCAGCGCAAAGCCGGTTATCGGCGAACGTTTCCCACAGATGGCCGCTTACCGAGAGGACGGCGCGTGCGCCCCGCAGCAGGGCGGCCTCCTTCGGGGTGTAGGCCATCGCCTGCAGCACGGGCGGGCCGCCTGCCGGCAGCCTGACCCGCCAGGTTGTATCGCCGATCAGAACGACCAGGCCATCCTGCCAGGGTGCCAGGCGGCGCGGGCTTTCGTCGTAGAACGACAATCCGGGATGGCGGACGGCCTGGAACGACAGGGTTTCCGGCGAGCGCAGGGCGCCGGCCGAGGGTGCGGAGACGAGCACCTCGTCGGCGTAGCTGAGCGCGATGCGGCCCTGGGCGGTGAGCGCGATGTTGTAGACGAACCCGCCCTGGCGCAGGCCCTGCGCGGGCCCGAGATTGAAGAAGCGCCGCCCGTCATAGGCGAACACGCCGTGCTCGGTGCAGACCAGGATATAGCCGGCCGGATCCTGCAGCATGCAGGAGCCGCCGAGGCTCGCGAGCCCCTGGTTGGCGTCATAGACCTGGAAAGTGGACCGTTCGGCCCTGGCCGGCACGCTGGCCAGCAGAGCCGTCAACGTCGCCACGAGAAGCATGCCGCAGGATCGAAACCATCGGGCGGCGCTGCTGGAGGCCATGTCTGGATTCGCGGCTTTCAGACGCGAACCCACTTCGTTGCGGGTCCGGACAACCGCACGCTACTCGCCTAGAGTTAAAAAACAACCCCGACGTGTGCGTGACGGCTGTGCCGGATACAGCAACGGCCTGCGATTGATCAGTCTGCTCGCAATATCTCTACATTTTATCGTGGAGGTATTGCCGGCAATCAGGGGTAGTGGTGCACGACCGTCGGGCCGCCATCGAAGCTGACATCGGTCACGCGCGCGGAGCTGAACTGGCCGGCAGCGGCGGAACCCGAGGCCACGACAGCCGCCTTAGACTGGGAGGAGAACGATGCGGAAACGACGACGATCGCGGCCAGGGCCAGCGTGATGCGGCTGAGAACGGAAGCGTGCGGACGGTTGGCCATGGCGACATCTCCTGCTGATTGGTCGTGCGACATGCTCGACTGAATACAATATGCGTCAGGCACGCTGCGGTTGCAAGACTAAAATGGAGAAAGCCGAAAAGATTAGTAGTAACAACCGCTAGTTTAATCGCAACTGTTGGCTTTAACGTTTCCAGGAGCGTCGGTTGGCGACAGGTTAGTCTTGCTCTGAACTCTGCGCGCAACAAACTACTCTGTGCATAACCGATGGCCGGGCGCCAGCTAGCCGCTTTAGTTGGCCGCCAGCGCGGCTTTGGGTCGCCTGGCCTTGCCGGATCAGGGCGCCGCGTGTTTGCGCAGGCCGCGCAGCAGCAGCGCGCCCCGCTGCTCGAAGCCGGTGGCCAGCAGGAACGCAGCCCCTTCGGCCGAATCGGCCCCGGGTGTCACGGCAAGCGTGCCGCCGCCGGCCAGCCGTGCGGCCTGGGCGCCCGCTTTGACCAGCAGGCGGCCGATGCCCCGGCGGCGCTCGGCGGGCGCTACGAGCAGCGTGGTGATCCGCGCCGCCAGATCGTCGGCCAGCAGAGTCGGACGCCAGTCCACCACGATGATGCCGCTGGGCGGCCCCCATTCCAGGGCCAACAGGGCCGTGCCGGCGCCCTGGCGTATGGCGGCCAGGCGCAAGGCCAGCGTCGCCGCGGGCACGGTGTGGCCGGCCAGCGCCAGCAATTCGGCCACCGCGGGCGCGTCGGCCGGCTGAGCCGCGCGGATCTCCAGGCCGAAGCGCGTCACGCGCCGCGCCTGGCTGCCGCGGCGCTAGACCCGCGCCTCGCCGAAGATCCGCGTCGCGTCGCCGCCCCAGGCACCATGGTAGCGTTCCAGCCAATGTTCCGCCTGATTCGGCGCGCCGGCGACGATGGCGTCGAGCGGGTCCAGATAGGCCTCCTCGCCATGGCCGCGGGCCCGCAGGCCGTCACGGGCGATGGCTAGGCTGATCCGCGCCAGGTCGCGCACCGTGCCGCTGCCCAGCCGCGCGCCCAGGCCCTGGCGGGGAACCTCGGAGCGGATGGCCGCCAGCGTGCGCCAATCGTAGCCGCCGACGAGCTGCACGGCGGCTTGCAATGCGGCGTCGTCGTAGAGCAGCCCGACCCAGAAGGCCGATTGCGCGAGCATCATCGCCGGCGTGCCGGCATCGGCACCGCGCATTTCGAGGAAGCGCTTGAGCCGCACCTCGGTGAACACGGTGGTGAAATGATCGGCGAAATCGCCCAGCGTGGCGACGATGCCGTGCAGCGCCTCGATGCGGCCGGCCATGAAATCGCGGAAGCTGGCGCCGGCGACGTCGATCAGCCGGCCCTCGCGCGCCACGAAATACATCGGCACGTCCAGCAGCCACTCGGCATAGCGCTCGAAGCCGAACCCGTCCTCGAAGAACACCGGCTGGATGCCGGTGCGGTCGGGGTCGGTGTCGGTCCAGACGTTGGCGCGTGCGGACTGGAAGCCGTTCGGACGGCCCTCGGTGAAGGGCGAGTTGGCGAACAGCGCGGTGGCGACCGGCTGCAGCAGCAGCCCCACCCGCAGCTTGCGCACCATGTCGGCCTCGCTGGCGAAATCGAGGTTCACCTGCACGGTGCAGGTGCGCAGCATCATGTCCAGGCCGAGGCTGCCGACCAGCGGCATGTAGCGGCGCATGATCGCGTAGCGCGATTTCGGCATGAACGGCATGTCGGCCCGCCGCGCGGTGGGGTGGAAGCCCAGCGGCGCGAAGCCGATGCCCAGCGGCTCGCCCACGGCGCGCACGTCGGCGAAGTGGCGGGCGAGCTCGTCGCGCGTCTCGTGCAGGGTGGCCAGCGGCGCGCCGGAAAGTTCGAACTGGCCGCCCGGTTCCAGCGAGACGTTCTCGCCATGGCCGCGCAGGCCGATCAGCTGGCCCTGGTCGCGGATCTCCTCCCAGCCACGGGCGGCGATGCCGGCCAGCATGGCGTGGATGCCATCGGGTTCGTAGGCGGGCGGGCCGAAGGCGCCGGGCCGGTCGGGCAGGCGGTAGCCGAACTTCTCGTGCTCGGTGCCGATGCGGAAGGCGCTGGCCGGCTTGCAGCCATGGGCGAGATAGGCGGCCAGCTCACGCACGTGCCCGATCGGGGTCGCGTCTTCCTCACCGGGGTTGGACATGTGGCTCCTGGGCGTCGCTGGGCAGAGGGGGCGGCGGTAGGGCCGTTTCGGTCGGGCTCACTTGGTTGACCAGCGTTGCGCCTGCAAGAGGGCCAGGCCGGCGATCGCCGCCGTCTCGGCGCGCAGGATCAGCGGGCCGAGATGCAGGGGCGCCACGAAGGGCGCGCGCTGCAGCGCGTCCAGTTCGGGGGCCGCGAAGCCCCCTTCCGGGCCGATCAGCAGCGCGCAGGGGCAAGCGCCTTGCGTCTCCGGCTCGCGCCGGCGCTCGATCGCGGCGGCCAGCGGGCGGGCGGGCGGCCAGGCATCGAGGAAGGCGGGCAGCTCGGTCAGCGGATGGAGCACGGGCAGGTCCAGGCGCTCGCATTGCTCGGCCGCCTCGCGGGCGATGGCGGCCAGCCGGTCCTCGTTGATGCGCGCGGCGTTGGTGCGGATGGTGGTGAGCGGGTGCAGCACGGTGACCCCCAGCTCGGTGGCCTGCCGCACCAGCAGGTCCACGGCATCGCGCTTCAGTGCGGCGAAGGCCAGATGCAGTTCGGGCGTGGGCCGTTGCGGCCGCAGCGCGCGTTCGGCCACCAGGATAGCGCGGCCGCGGCGCAGCGTGCCCAGCCGCGTCAGCCACTCGCCATGCTGGCCGTTGAACACCGCCACCGGCGCGCCGGGGCCTAGCCGCAGCACGTTGCCCAGATAATGCGCCTGCGCCTCGCTGGGTGCGATCTCGGCCCCGGCGACCAGGGCCGCTTCGATGAACAGGCGCTGCATTGACCCCTCCGTTACCGGCTTGCACATAGGGGCGGTGCCGCCCGAACCGCAGAGTGTGCCCCACACCGATATCGCCGCCGATGGCTGGGTGGCGCGCCTGCCGCCCCGTGCCCGCCCCTACGTGCTGCTGGCCCGGCTGGACCGCCCGACCGGCATCTGGCTGCTGTTCCTGCCAGGTGCCTGGGGCATCGTGCTGGCGCGGGCCCCGTTCTGGCCCACCATGCGGCTGCTGCTGCTGTTCGCGGCGGGTGCCGCCGTCATGCGCGGCGCCGGCTGCGTGGTCAACGACATGTGGGACCGCGACCTCGATGCGCGGGTCAGCCGCACCGCGGGCCGGCCGCTGGCCAGCGGTGCGCTGCGGCTGCGGCATGCGGCGGGCTTCCTGATCGGGCTGCTGGCGATCGGCCTGCTGGTGCTGCTGCAACTGAACCGCACGGCGCAGGTGATGGGGGCGGCCTCGCTGCTGTTGGTGGGCCTGTATCCGCTGGCCAAGCGCGCGACCTGGTGGCCGCAGCTGGTGATGGGTTTCACCTTCGGCGTGGGCGCGCCGGTGGGGTATGCCGCCGCTTCCGGCCGGGTGGACGATATCTGCGCCGCGATCTACGCGGCGGCCATCCTGTGGGATCTCGGCTTCGACACGATCTACGGCTTTCAGGACATGGAGGATGACGCGGTGGTGGGCGTCCGCAGCACGTCGCGCCGGTTCGCCCATATGCCGCGGCGCTTCGTGGGGGTCGCTTATGGCGGCATGGTGCTGTGCCTGGCGGCTGCCGGCGCCCTGGGCGGGCTCGGCTGGGCGTACCCGCTGGCGCTGGCGGCGCCGATCCTGCTGCTGGGGTGGCAGGTGAGCCGGCTCGACATCCACGACCCGCGCACCTGCCTCGGCCTGTTCAAGCTGAACCGGGCGACCGGGGCTGCGGTGCTGCTGGCCATCGCGGCGGGGCGGCTGTGACGGGGGAGCGGGGGCGTGCTGTCGCCTGAGGCGTTCATCCGCGCCAACACCCGGCTGGCGCGTGCGCCGCTGGTGCCCGAGTTCGCGCTGCATTTGGCGACCGAGATCACGCCGATCTGGCAGGCCACGGAGGATTGGCTGGCCGAGCGCAACATTGCGCCGCCCTTCTGGGCCTTCGCCTGGCCCGGCGCGCAGGTGCTGGCGCGCACCCTGCTGGACAGCCCGGCGCTGGCCGCCGGCCGGCGGGTGCTGGATTTCGCCGCGGGCTGCGGCCTGGCGGCGCTGGCCGCCAGCCAGGCCGGGGCGGCGCTGGTGGAAGCCGCCGAGATCGATCCGCTGGCAGTGGCCGCCATCGGCCTGAACGCGGCCGGCAACGGGCTGGCGGTGCGGGCGCTGGCCGGCGATCTGGTGGGGGCGGACTGCCGGTGGGATCTGATCGTGTGCGGCGATGTGTGCTACGAGGGTCCTATGACGCGTCACATTCTGCCCTGGCTGCGCCGCATGGCCGCCTCCGGCGCCGAGGTCTGGATTGCCGATCCCGGCCGGGCCTACCTGCCGGCCGACGGGCTGGTCGAATTGGCGCGCGCGGTGGTGCCGACCAGCCTGGAGCTGGAGGATCACCTGCAGCGCACGGTGACCCTGTACCGGATCGCCTGAGGCGGCCGGCGCTCACCTTCCGTTGCCGCCCGGGCCGGGCTACGGTCCGGCGCGGATGATGCACTTCGTTGACCATTTGTTGCAGCAGTACGGCTACGGCGTCATTACGCTCGCGCTGGCGGTGGAATGCGCCGGCCTGCTGTTCCCGGGCGAGACGGTGTTCTTCGGCGCCGCCATGTATGCGAGCACCACCGGGCACCTCAACATTGCCATGGTGATCGCCGCGGCCACGCTGGGCGCCATCCTGGGCAATATCGTGGGCTTCACGCTGGGCCGGCAGATCGGCGCGCCGGTGCTGGCGCGGTATGGCTGGCGGGTGGGGCTGACGGCGCGGCGCCTCGCGCTGGGCCGCTATCTGTTCCGCCAGCACGGCGGCAAGGTGGTGTTCTTCTGCCGCTTCGTAAGCGTGCTGCGCAGCTTCAGCGCCCTGCTCGCTGGGGCGAGCGCCATGCGCTGGGCCCCGTTCCTGGGCTGGACGGTGGCTGGCGGCATCGCCTGGCCCTGCGCGCACGGGCTGTTCGCCTACGCGCTGGGCGATGCGGCGAGCCGGCTGTCGGGCAAGCTGCAGGTGGCACTCGCCGTGCTCACCGTGGGCGTGGTGGTATGGGTGCTGCGCTTCGTCAAACGCAACGAGACAAGGCTGGAGGAGATCGCCATGCGGTCCGAGGGATACGAGCGGCATGCGTAATATCTGGCGTGCCGGCGCGCTTGCAGGGCTGCTGGCCGCTGGCGCGGCTGCCGCGGCGGGGCACCACCCGGCCAGCACGGATGCCACCATCACGCTCACCACCCAGCCGGGCAGCGCGCTAGAAACGACGGCGACACAGCTGGTGGCCGCCGACCTTAAGCAGTCGCGCAGCGCGGGCGACCCGCCGGTGATGCTGGTGGGTTCGGCCCGGCTGAGCGTGAAGCCGGGCGCCCCGGCCCTGTTTGTGCAGGTGCAATCGGCCGATTTCTGCGGCTCGGCCGGGTGTTCCACCTCGGCCTACGTGAAGAACGGCGCCGGCTGGACGAAGGTGCTGGATTCGATCAGCGGGCCGATCAAGGTGTCCCGCCGGTCCCATCGCGGCATGTACGACCTGCTGGTGCACGGCAAGGACCGCTGGGTGTGGACCGGGCACGCCTATGCCGACACGCTGCCCGCGCCCGACGTGGATTTGCTGCACTCGGCCAAGTAGGCGGGCGGTAGGTTTCTCCGCCTTGGCCGGTGCGGCGCGGGCCCGGCTGCCTCATATGCCGGCGATGGAACCGCTCGCGCTCTACATCCACTGGCCGTTCTGCCTGCAGAAATGCCCGTATTGCGACTTCAACAGCCACGTGCGCGACACCCTGCCGCAGGCGCGCTTCGCCGCCGCATTACGGGCCGAGCTGGCGTGGGAGGCCGCACGGCTGGGGCGCCGCAAGCTGGCCTCGATCTTTTTCGGCGGCGGCACGCCCAGCCTGATGGCGCCCGAGACGGTGGCCGCGCTGATCGGGGACGCATGCCAGCTGTTCGATGCCGCCGACGATATCGAGATCACGCTGGAGGCCAACCCGACCAGCGTTGAGGCGGCCAAGCTGTCGGCGTTCCGCCAGGCCGGGGTGGGGCGGCTGTCGCTCGGCGTGCAGGCGCTCGACGATGCGGCGCTGGCCGGGCTGGGCCGGGCGCACGACGCGGCGCAGGCGATGGCGGCTTTGGAGCACGCGCGCGCCACGTTCCCCCGCCTGTCGTTCGACATGATCTATGCCCGGCCGGGGCAGAGCCTGGCCGCCTGGCAGGCCGAGCTCGACCGCGCGCTGGCGCTGGCGGCCGACCACCTCTCGCTCTACCAGCTCACCATCGAGCCGGGGACTGCCTATGAGGGCGCGCACCGGCGCGGCGAGCTGGTGCTGCCGGACGATGATCTGGCCGAGGCGCTATACGACGCAACCGCGGCGGCGGCGGCGCGGCACGGGCTCGCGGCCTACGAGGTTTCCAACTACGCGCGGCCCGGGGCGGAGAGCCGACACAATCTGGCCTACTGGCGCTACGGCGATTACGCGGGCATCGGGCCGGGCGCGCATGGCCGGCTGCGGCTGGATGGCAGCGTGATCGCTACCCGGCGGCACCGTGCGCCGGAAGTGTGGGCCGCGCGGGTGGAGCAGGATGGGCATGGCAGCACCGCCGAGGAGCACGTGGCGCCACGCGACCGGGCGCGCGAGGCGCTGCTGATGGGGTTGCGGCTGACCGAAGGGGTGGATGGCGCGGTGTTCGCCCGGCGGACCGGGCTGGCGCTGGGCGAGGCGCTGGATCCGGCGATGCTCGCCGCCTGCGTGGAGGCCGGCTACCTGGTGCAGGATGCGACGCATCTGGTGGCGACGGCCGCCGGGCGGCGCCGGCTGGACGCGATGCTGCCGCGCCTGCTGGTCTAAGGCCGGTCGCTGCCCGCCGGCCGCGGCACTGCGGGCCATCGAAGCTGGAGTGTGGCCCACCATACTGACGCGCACGGCCCCGGTGCCTGCGCACCGGGGCCGCGCTCCGCCAGCTTTGCGCGGTTCAGTTGGGCTTGTGGTTGTTCGGATTGGCGATCAGGCCGTTCCAGGCCGTGATTTCCTGGACGACGATGGTCCAGCCATCGGGGATGCCGTCGTTTTCCTTGGTGTTGGACGCACCGGCCAGCCATTGCGGGATCGCCTGGTTGCCGATGATCAGGTGCATGGCCTGCACCTTGGTGGTGCCCGACACGCCGTCGAAATAGGTCGGCGCCTGGTCGTATTCCATGTAGGAGGCGACCACGAGCCGGCCATCGACGAACTCGTAGATCGTCTTGGCGGCGGCATCCCACGACAGCACCAGATCGTGGAAACCGACCGAGAGGTTGTTCGGCACCGCTTCCAGCGGCGGGCCGGCATCGGGGTAGTAGCTGAAGCCGCCGGTCGCGGCACCGTAGGTCTGGTGCGGCGGGGTGTTCCAGGCGACGCCGTAGATGTCGGGCGTCAGGAAGTCGAGCTGATGACCGGTCGGCACCGAAACGCTGTCGTTCCAGCGCGGATAGTTGTCGTTGGCATCGATCTCGAAGGTCTGGCCGCCCACCGGCGAGCGCACCAGGGAGAAATCGCCGCCGTAGTTGTTCCACGGATTGCCACCGGGGCCGGGCGAGATCTGCGAGCCGGAGAACAGCCAGATGGGCGCCCAGGAGTACGGGCCAGTGGGGCTGCGGTAGCGCACCTTGATCGTCATGCCCGGGCGGATCTCGAAGGGCAGGCGCACCATGCCGCCATAGACGTGGCCCTGGCTGCAATCGGTGTGGTTGTTCGAGCAGATGGCGCGCAGCGCCATGCCGTTCCGCCGCATCTGGTGCAGGTCGTTCGGGTCGCCGACATTGTAGTGGCGCGCGACGGCGTAAAACGGCGCCTGGCCGCTCTGGCCGGTATCCATCGGCTCGCCGACAGCGCTGAACAGGTCACCGGCGAGATAGGTCATGAAGAAGGTGTCGCGGATCGACTGTCCGGTTGTCATGTTGGCGCCGGCCACGCCCCAGCCCATGCGCAGCGAAAACGCGTTGGTGGCGCCGGGCGCCAGCGCCAGGCCGTCGCCCGGCTGGGCGGCGGCGATCACTGGCAACGGGTTGGTGAGCGGGAAATTGGCGGACCACAGGAAATTCTGCGTCGTGTCCCCGGCCAGAGCCGGGGAGGACACGCCGGCGACGAAGGCGGCAGCAAGCGCTAATTGACGAACCATGAAATTCACTCACCGTAACGTGATATGCTTGTCACGTTATTGTGAGGAACTCTTGGGCGCAAGCGAAATGATTACGCGTAAGTTAGTCGCTATTGGCTGACGGGTTCGTTCAACCGCTGGTTATCAGATTACCTTGAGCGGGTAAGGTCATCAGGCGAAATGCGCGCTGCCAAGCTGCCCCGACCGGCTGCGGCCGGCCTAGGTCCGCCCGAACAGCCGCTCGATCTCGGCCCGGGTGAGGCGGAGGAAGGTGGGGCGGCCGTGGCTGCACGTCGCTGCCCGCGGGGTCGCCTCCATCTGGCGCAGCAACGCGTCCATCTCGGCCAGGCCAAGGCGGCGCCCGGCCCGGATGCTGCCGTGGCAGGCCAGGCGGGCGACCACCGCATCGAGCCGCTGGTCCAGGCTGGTGCTGTGGCCGGATTGGGCCAGCTCGTCGGCGATATCGCGCACCAGCGCCTGCGGATCGGGTGCGCCCAGCGCCGCCGGCAAGGCGCGCACCAGCACGGCACCGGGGCCGAACCCCTCCAGCTCGAGCCCCAGCGACGCCAGCAGCGGCGCCTCTGCCTCCAGGGCGGCGGCCTGCGCCGGCGGCAGATCGACCACGGCCGGCAGCAGCAGCGGCTGGCTGCGCACGCCGCCGGCCGCCATCTGGGTGCGGATTGCCTCGTGCATCAGGCGCTCGTGGGCGGCGTGCTGGTCCACCAGGATTACCGCGTGGTCGGCCGTCGCGGCGATCACATAGGTGTCGAGCACCTGGGCGACCGGCGCGCCGAGCGGATAGGCGGCGGCATCGGGCAGAGGCGGCGCGGGCAAAGCGCGCGCGGTGGGCTGGCCCAGCGCGTGCTGCGCCTCGGCAAAGCCCATCTGCCGCACGCCCTCCTGATTGGCCCAGCCGGCGGCGGCGGGCGCGGTGGCGGCCAGGCGGAGCGCCGGGCGGGGCGCGTGGCCGCCGGCGCCGGCGGCGAGCGCGCGTTGCAGCGTGCCGATCACCAGGCCGCGCACGGCGTCGGCGTGGCGGAAGCGCAGCTCGGTCTTGGCCGGATGCACGTTCACGTCGAGCGCGTCCGGCGGCACCTCCAGCCACAGCGCCACCAGGCCGTGGCGGCCGGCGGCTAGCACGTCGCGATAGGCCACACGCACCGCCACCCGCAGCACCGGATCGGTGACCGGCCTGCCGTTGACCACCAGCGATTGCCCCGACGGCGTGGCCCGGCTGACCAGCGGCGCGCAGGCGAAGCCGGACAGCGCCATGCCGTCGCGCACCGCCTCGAGCGTGAGCAGGCACGCCGCCGCATCCTGGCCGAGCAGGGCGGCCACCCGCGCGGCCCGGCTCTGGGCGGGCAGGTCCCACACCGTGCGGCCCTCGATGGTGAGGTGGAAGGCGGTGGCCGGTGCCGCCAATGCCAGCCGGGCCAGTGCGGCTTCGGCATGGTCCGCCTCGGTGCGCGGCGCGCGCAGGAATTTGCGCCGGGCGGGCGTGGCGAAGAACAGATCCTCCACCACCACGCGGGTGCCCGCCGGGCCGGCCGAGGGTGCCACCTCACCCACCACGCCGCCGCAGACGGTAATGCGATGGGCCGAAGCGGCGCCCGGCGGGCGCGTGGTGATGGATAGCCGGGCCACCGCGCCGATGCTGGGCAGCGCCTCGCCGCGGAAACCGAGCGTGGCGATGCGCACCAGGTCGCCCTCGGGCAGCTTGCTCGTGCAGTGCCGCCGCACCGCCAGCGCCAGGCAGTCCGGAGCCATGCCGGCGCCGTCGTCGCGAACCTCGATTCGCTCGATGCCACCACCGGTCAGCGCCACCGCGATGCGGCCCGCACCGGCATCGAGCGCGTTCTCCACCAGCTCCTTCACCGCGGCAGCCGGCCGCTCGATCACCTCGCCGGCGGCGATGCGGTTCACCAGCGATTCCGGCAGCTGGCGGATCAGGGCCGCTTGCACGGCGGGGCTGGGGGAGGGGTTCGACATGGCCGTGCGCAGTCTAGCGCATCGCGGTGCCTAACGGTTGAACGGCGTGTGCAAGGCAGGCCGCGCGATCGTCCGGCGTTGATGGTTGCGTTCACGTTCTGAAGAAGCTAGGCTCTAGCGTAACGAAACCGGGCGATACGGCCGGGTCGCTCCCTGACGCATGGAAGGCCGGCTTCGAACATGTATGAGAGTCCACTGATCCGTCGGCGCATGTTCGTCCTGGGCGCGGCGGCTACGATGGCAGGCTGTGCCGCCAAACCGATTCCGCTCGATCGCCAGGCGATGGCCTCGGTGCACAACCTCGCTCTGCCCACGCCGGGGTTCCCCAACCAGCCGGGCGTGGCGGTGCTGAACGGCGTCGCCACGAAGCTGCCGGGCGTGTTCGGTCTGATCGGCGCCGTCGCCACCGCCACCACCATGAGCCACCGGCAGGACGCGCTTGTCGAGATCTTCGCGGCGAAGGGCTTCGACGGCGAAGCCTATTTCAACGCGCAACTCGCGCAGCAACTCGCGACCCGACGATTGGCATCGTCGTCGATCGCGGCCGACCATCGCCGCCATGACTTCCTGCCCGCCTATCCAGCGTTCCCCGATAGCGGCGCCTTGCTGGACGTGGTCGTGACGACCTACGGCCTGGTCGCTTACGACGACAGCGACGCTTCGCCTTACCGGCCGGCAGTGGGTTTGAAAGTGCGCCTGATCGCGCCCGACAAATCCGTGCTGATGCAGGACGCGCTGCTGAATCTGGGAATCCAGGCAGACCCAGAAACGCCGACCGAGGCACCGACTGCGGCCTTCAGGACGTTCGGCGATGTCAGGAGCGATCCTGACGGCGCCGTCGTGGCTATGAAGCAGGCGTTCAGCTACGCCGCCGACGTGGTTGACCGGAGGCTCGCATAGGCCGGGTTTGCAGAGGCGGGGTGCGCCTGCTGGCCGCATCGCTGGCCATGGCGGGGCTGTCAGCCTGCGGCCCTGCGCTGCGGCCGCCGCTCCTGTCGCTGGGCGACCGCGTCTGCGGCGCCGCCCCTGACCTCACGCACGCCGTCCCGGTGCCGTTCAACTCGCTGCGCGGCGCCGCGGTCGAGCTCGATGAACGAAGCCCCTGCGTGCAGCCGGACGACCGTTCGCATCCTGCCACGACCTACGCGGCGTTCGCGCTTCCGCGTACGGAGGGCACCTACGCCCTGACATTCGAAAGCCTCGATACAGGCGGCATCGTCAGCAAGCCGGTCGTCACACTGCTCGATGTGGCTGGCCGCACGCTGCGGACGCTGGCCGACAGTGAATATGAGCATCTGGGCACCGGCCTGCGGGCCGGCTTGCGCGTGGGGCCGCAAGAGGCGTTCCTGTTTGCCCAGGCGGACGGCGCCGTGGTGGGCAGCGGCTTGCGACTGCATTATGGCCAGGCCGCCGCACCGATCCGACTGGCGTCGAAGGGCGCGGTGGTGATCTTCGTACCGCCGCCGGTACCCGACAGGCAAATTCCGCCGAACGTATTGCCCGCACTCTACGGCTTGAACGGGACGTTTCACGTCGTCGCGCTGCCCATACCGACGGTCAAGTAGAGAGCGCGAATGCAAGGCCGGCCAGCGGCAAGGGGATCATTGCCGGTTGGGCGGGGGCAGCGCCGAGCGCTTACTTCATTTAATATCCGGCACCGCGGGCTAAAGCGGCTTGCGCACCCACCATTTCGGGCCATCGACCGTCAATTCGAGGTCTTTCAACGCCGCAAACTCATGCGCTGCTTTGATCACGCCTGGCCAGTTCGGATGGTAATCGTCGCCGACCAGGTACCCACCCGGCGCCAGGACCGGCCAGTAATCCTGGGCATCGTTGATGACTTCGCGATATTCGTGCGCTGCATCCACATGAATCACCTGCGCGAGCACGCCGGCACGTCGCAGAACGGTCACCGCGGTGGTCGAGGTCTGCGGTAGCGGCACGACGTAGTCGGTCAGTCGCGCGTTGATCACGTTGGACAGGAAGGTGGCATACAGGTTCGGCATCCCATGATGCCGTTCATAGAGATCGGGATGGCTGTCCCAATGTTCCGGCGAGCCCAGGAACGTATCGACGGCGATCACCACACCGTCGATCGCGGCCTTTTTCATGGCCCGGGCCATCGTAATCGTCGATTGGCCCTTCCAGACACCGACGTCGATGACGGTTTTGGTGGCGCTGCCGGCCGCCAATTTAGCCAGTGAGGGATGATCGCCGTTCCAGCCTTGCACGGCATCGGCGTGGGTGGGTGTGAAGCCCTGCCACACATCGGTGCGGTAGAGGCGCTGCATGAGGCTTTTCTGTTGGTTGCTCACTGCAGAACGAACACCTCTCACAGGCGGCGGCCGGCGTCGGGCACACCGGCCCAACGCCTGCCCGGCACGCGTTACGCCGCTGCCGAGTCCGACTTCTTCTCGTTGCGCTTGCGCTCGTTGGGATCGAGGTACTTCTTGCGGATGCGCACGGCCGACGGCGTCACCTCGACCAGCTCGTCGTCTTCGATATAGGCGATCGACTGTTCCAGGTTCAGGCGGCGCGGCGGGATCAGCAGCATCGCCTCGTCCTTGCCGGCGGCACGGATGTTGGTGAGCTTCTTTTCCTTGATCGGGTTGATGTCGAGGTCGCTCTCACGCGAATGCTCGCCCAGGATCATGCCGACATAGACAGCCTCGCCGGGATTGACGAACAGCGTGCCGCGCTCCTGCAGATACCACAGCGCATATTGCACGGCATGGCCGGCTTCGCTGCTGATCAGCGAGCCGTTGCGGCGGCCTTCGATGGTGCCGGCCCAGGGGCGATAGCCGGCGAACAGGCGGTTCATGATGCCGGTGCCGCGCGTGTCGGTCAGGAACTCGCCGTGATAGCCGATCAGGCCGCGGCTGGGCATGATGAAGGTCAGCCGCACCTTGCCGCCGCCGCTGGGCCGCATGTCCTGCATCTGGCCCTTGCGCCGGCTCAGCTTTTCCACCACCGCGCCGGAATACGGCTCGTCCACGTCGACGAGCACTTCCTCGAACGGCTCCTCGCGCTCCTTGGTCTCCGGGTTGATCTGCGTCAGCACGCGCGGGCGGCCGATCGACAGTTCGAAGCCTTCGCGGCGCATCGTCTCGATCAGCACGCCCAGCTGCAGCTCGCCACGTCCGGCCACTTCGAAGGCGTCGGCCTCGTTGCTGTCGCTCACCTTGATGGCGACGTTGCCCTCGGCCTCGCGGTACAGCCGGTCGCGGATCTGCCGGCTGGTGACCTTCTTGCCTTCCTTGCCGCCGAGCGGACCGTCATTGACGCGGAAGGTCATGGCCAGCGTCGGCGGGTCCACCGGGATGGCGTGCAGCGGCTCGGTCAGTTCCGGCGCGCCGATGCTGTCGGGGATGGTGGCATCGGTCAGCCCGGCCACCGCCACGATGTCGCCGGCCTCGGCTTCTTCGACGGTCACGCGGTCCAGGCCGCGGAAGCCCAGCAGCTTGGTCAGCCGGCCGGTCTCCACCGTGCTGCCATCCTGGCGCAGCACCTTCACCTGCATGTTCAGCTTGGCGCGGCCCTGTTCCACGCGCCCGGTCAGCACGCGGCCGAGGAACTGGTCGTATTCCAGGATCGAGGCGACCATGGCGAAGGGCGCCTCGGGGTCCAGCGCCGGCGCCTTCACGTGGCTGAGCACCAGGTCGAACAGCGCGCTGAGATCCTTGCGCGGGCCGTTCAGCTCCACGTCCGCCCAGCCCTGCCGGCCGCTGGCGTACAGCATCGGGAAGTCGAGCTGCTCGTCAGTCGCACCCAGCGCGGCGAACAGGTCGAACACTTCGGTGTGCACCTCGTCGGCGCGCGCGTCCTGGCGGTCGATCTTGTTGACGACCACGATCGGCTTGAGGCCGCGTTGCAGCGCCTTACCGACGACGAACTTGGTCTGCGGCAGCACGCCTTCGGCGGCATCCACCAGCACGATGGCGCCGTCCACCATGTTGAGGATGCGCTCCACCTCGCCGCCGAAATCGGCGTGGCCGGGTGTGTCCACGATGTTGATACGCGTCTCGTGCCACACCACGCTGGCGCATTTGGCCAGGATGGTGATGCCGCGTTCCTTCTCCAGGTCGTTGCGGTCCAGTGCCCGCTCGACCATGGCCTGGTGCTCGCGATAGGCGCCCGACTGCTTCAGCAACTGGTCCACCAGCGTGGTCTTGCCGTGGTCCACGTGGGCGATGATGGCGATGTTGCGGATGTCCATGGGGCACTTTGCAGCTAGGATTTCAGGTGCGGCGCAAACGAAAAGGGCCTGACGAGGTGTCAGACCCTAACCGAGCCGTCTGGGCGGACAGATAGGCGGTCCATCCGGCCGATGCGAGAAAAAACCGCGTGCATCGGCGGGCCGCACGGCAGGGCTGCGTGGCGCGCCCGGCCGCGCGCGTCCTACTTGGCGCCGCCGGCGCTGTCGGTGGTCCCGGTGCCGGCCGGGCCGCCGCCGACGCGGGCGCCGGCGGAGGCACCCGGCGCCGGGCCGGCCCCGCTGGGCGCCATCATGGCACTGGTGGGCGTGCCGTTGCCGTTGGGCGCACCACCGGGGCTGTTGACGGCCGGAGCGCCGCCCATGCCAGGCATCGAGGACGACGCCATGCCGCCCTGGCCGCCGAACTCCATGCGATCCTCCGTGCCATCCTGCATGCCGGGGCCACGCGCTGCACCGCTTACCGGCGCCATGCCGCCGCCGGGCGCGCTCTGCAGCGCGGTGCGGATGGCGGCGCGCGCGCCGCTGATGTCGCCATGGCCCAGCGCCTGGCGGGCCTGGCTTACCTGCTGCACGACAGGGCCCTGGTCCGGCTGGTTGGCGGCGTTGGCCGGGGTGCTGCGGTCGAGCAGCCGCGTCTCGGCCATTTCCAGCGCCTGCTGCGCCTCGCCGGTCTTGTGGGCGCCCAGCGCACGGTCGGCATCGCGCAGGTAGTTCCACGGCCCGGCATTGTTGCCGCCGCGCGGCGCGGGCAGGTGCGGTGCGATGGCCGAACGGCTGTCCGAACCATCGATGTTGCTGGCCTTGGTCGAGGCCGGGCCGCTCTGCCCGGTGCCGGGCTCGTGCGCGAAGGTGGTGGGCTCGCCGGCCGGCGTGGCCGTCATGTGGCGGCGGTGGTGACGGGGCGGCGAGGGGTGGTCGGCAGCCGGGCCGGGCATCCCGGTGGCCGCAGCATCGCCGGCCGCAGCCGCCGTCGCATCGGCCGGGGCGGGGGCCGTCTGGTCCGGGGTGGCGGCCGGGGCGGTCTGGGCGGAGCGAGGGCTGCATGAGGCCGAGGCCGAACAGGGTCGCCGAGGCCAACAGGGTGATGCGCATGGGATGGGTCTCCGAAGCGGATGTGTCTATGCGCCGCTGCCAGTGTCGGGCGCGGGCTGTCTCGCCGCACAACGGGATGCGCCGGGCAAGGTTGCCGGGAGCGGGGCGAACGGGTCGGCCGGGTAGCGGACATAGGTGAGATAGAGGCCGTCCGGCGGTGCGGTCGGGCCGGCGGCGGCACGGTTCCTGGCGGCAAGCGCCGTGCCGATGTCGGCCGGCTTCCAGCGCCCCTCGCCCACCAGCCGCAGCGTGCCCACCATGTTGCGCACCTGGTGATGCAGGAAGCTGCGCGCCTCGGCGATCACCTCCACCAGTTCGCCGCGACGGGTGATGCTCAGCCGGTCCAGCGTGCGCAGCGGCGAGGACGCCTGGCACGCGGCGGCGCGGAACGAGGTGAAATCGTGCCGCCCGAGCAGCAGGTCGGCGCCCGCCTGCATCGCGCCGGTATCCAGCGTGCGCGGCAGGTGCCAGGCGCGGTGCGCCAGCAGGGCGGCACGCGCCGGGCGGTTGAGGATGACGTAGCGATACGCCCGGCCGGTCGCGGCGAAGCGGGCGCTCCAGTCCGGCGCCACGATGGCGGCCTGCAGCACGCAGATGGGGTGCGGCTTGAGGTGATAGTTCAGCGCGGCCAACAGCTGTTCGGGGCCGATGGCGCGCGCCAGGTCCATATGCACCACCTGGCCCTCGGCGTGCACGCCGGAATCGGTGCGGCCGGCCGCCACGGTGGCCACCGGGCCGTCCGCCAATGTGCCGATCGCCGCCTCCAGCACGGATTGCACGGTGGCGCCGTCCGCCTGCCGCTGCCAGCCGAGATAGCGCGTGCCGTCGTATTCGAGCTGCAGCGCCCAGCGGGTCACGCCAGCGCCAGCGTGCGCCAGTCGGGCAGGCCGCGCAGGCAATCGGGCCCGGGCGTGGCCGGCCGGCCGGCGCGCTGCACGCGCAGCAGGCGCAGCGCGCCGCCGCCACCGCAGGCCACGGTGAAATCGCTGCCCAGCACGCGGCCGGGCGGCCCTTCGCCCGCCGCCGGTTCGGCCTGCAGCACCTTCAGCACCTCGTCACCGAGCGGGGCGAAGGTGCCGGGCCATGGCGTCAGCGCGCGCACCTGGCGGTCCAGCGTTGCGGCATCGCGGGTGAAATCCAGCTTGCCATCGGCGCGCGACAGCTTGGCCGCATAGGTGGCGCCCGCCTCGGGCTGCGGCACCGCTGGCGGCTGCTCGGCCAAGGCGCGCACGATCAGCTCGGCGCCGAGCCCGGCCAGGGTGGCCAGCAGCTCCGGCGTGGTGGCGCGCGGGCCGATTGGGGCGGCCTGGCGCAGCAGCATCGCCCCGGTATCCAGCCCCGCATCCATCTGCATGATGGTGATGCCGGTTTCCGCGTCGCCCGCCAGCAGGGCGGCATGGATCGGCGCCGCGCCGCGCCAGCGCGGCAGCAGGCTCGCGTGGATGTTGAGGCAGCCGAGGCGGGGGGCCGCGAGCATCGCTTCAGGCAGGATCAGCCCGTAGGCCGCCACTATGGCGGCATCCAGGCCGAGCGCGGCGAAGGCGGCATGGGCTTCGGTATCGCGCCGCAGCCGCGCGGGCGTGCGCACCGGCAGGCCCATCGCCTCGGCCGCCGCCTGCACCGCGCAACGCGTGAGCGCCTGGCCGCGATGCGCCGGCCGCGGCGGCTGGCAATACACCGCGGCGATCTGGTGGCCGGCAGCGTGCAGCGCATGCAGGGCGGGCACGGCGAAGTCCGGGCTGCCCATGAAGGCCAGCCTCACGGGCCGCGCGCCAGCTTCTGCTCCTTGGCCAGCTTGCGCATCAGCATGTTGCGCTTCAGCACGGAGAGGTGGTCGGTGAACAATACGCCGTCGAGGTGATCGATCTCGTGCTGCAGGCAGGCGGCCATGAGGCCTTCGGCATCGATCTCCCGCCGCTTGCCGTCCAGGTCGCTGTAGCCGACGCGCACCTGCGCCGGGCGGGAGATTTCCGCATATTGATTCGGGATCGACAGGCAGCCTTCCTCGCGCACCGCCCAGTCTTCGCTGACGCGCAGAATTTCCGGGTTGATGAGCACGATCGGCGCGCGGGTGTCGTCGGGCATCAGGTCGATCACCGCCAGGCGCAGGCCGACATCGACCTGCGGCGCGGCCAGGCCGATGCCCGGGGCCTTGTACATCGCGTCGAACATGCGCGGCACCAGCAGGCGCACGCGGTCCATGTCCTCGGGCCGAATGGGTCGTGCCTTGGTTTTCAGCGATTTGTGCGGGGCCACCAGGATCGGCAGCGTGGGGGCAGGGTCGTCCATCGGCGGTGTGTATGGCTGGCCTGGATGCGAGGCAATCCGCGGTCGCGCGCTACTGCGGCGGGCCGGCCTGCAGCAAGGCCAGGTTCTGCTGCGCCAGGTCGCCGGTGGCGGTGTCGGGCGCCAGCTCCGCGGTGCGCTGCCAGTCGGAGCGGGCACCGGCCAGGTCGCCGGTGCGCTGGCGAATGATGCCGCGCTCCAGCAGCAGATCGGCATTGTCCGGGTCAAGCGTGGCGGCGGCATCGATGTCGGCGCGGGCTTCGGGCAGGCGGCCGAGGATGCGGCGGGCGGTGCCGCGCAGCACCAGCGCGTCGGCGCGCTTGGGGTCGAGCGCCAGCGCGTGGGTCAGGTCGGCTTCGGCCTGGGCGGCGCGCTGCAGGGCCAGGGCGGCGATGGCGTGGCTGATCAGCAGGTCCGGGTCGTCCGGCGACAAGGCCAAAGCGCGGCCGGCGGAGTCGTAGGCCTGGTCGGCGCGCCCGGCCATCGTCCAGGCCTGGCCGGCCTGGGCGAACACCGCCGCGCGGAACGCCGGCTGTGCGGTGCTGGCCGCCGCCAGCCTGTCCAGCAGGGCAGCGCCGGCCTCGGTGTTGCCGAGTTCGACCTGCGCCAGGGCATGGCAATGGGCCGCACCCTCGGCCGACAGGGTGGCGGCGGCCGGCTGCGTGGTGGCCATGGCGTCGGCCCCGGATGGATCGCTGGCCAGCATGTCCAGACAGGCCTCGTAGGGCGCGCCCTCGGCGATGCGCGGCGGCACGGGCGGGATCGGCAGCGTGCTGTCGGCGTCGCCCGCCGCGGCCGGCGCATTCTCGGCCGCCGCGTCGGGCGCGATGGGCGCGGGCTGTGCGGCGGGCACGCTGGGTGCGGCCTGGGCAGAAGCCGGCGGCACGCGGAGGAGCGCGGCGGCCAGGAGGGCGGCGACGCCGGCGGGGGCCACGCGTAAGCTCATGGCCGGCAATGTAGGGTGCGGCAGGTGCCGCGGAAAGTTGGCGAGGGGGCGAGTGTGCGGTTACTGATCTTTGGCCTGGGCTATTGTGGCGCGGCTGCCGCACGGCATGCCTGCGCCGCCGGCTGGCAGGTGGCGGCCACGACACGCTCGCAGCCCGCCGCCACGCCCGCCACGCTGCCCGGCCTGCGCATGGTTGCGTTCGAAGCGGCCGGGCCGGAGCTGGCCTGGGCCACGCATCTGCTGGCCACCGCGCCGCCGCGCGAGGGAGAGGATCCGGTGCTCGCGCGCTACGCACCAGCGATCGCGGCCGCGTCGCATCTGGCCTGGATCGGCTACCTGTCCACCACCGGCGTCTATGGCGATCGCGGCGGCGGGTGGGTGGACGAGGCGACCGAGCCCGCGCCAGGCGCGCCCCGCTCCCAGCGGCGGCTTGCGGCCGAGAATGCGTGGCGCGAGGCCGCGTGTGGCCGGCCGTTGGATCTGTGCCGGCTGGCCGGCATCTACGGGCCCGGCCGCTCGGCTTTCGACGATCTGCGGGCCGGGCAGGCACGGCGGGTGATCGCACCCGGCCACGCGTTCGGGCGCACCCATGTGGAGGACATCGCCGCCGGGCTGATGGCCGCCATGGCGCGCCCGCCGCAGGGCACGCGGGTGCTGAATTTCTCCGATGATGAGCCGGCCGAAAGCGCCGTGGTGACCGAGGCGGCCGCCCGGCTGCTCGGCATCCCACCGCCACCCGCCGTGCCGCTGGCCGAGGCGATGGCCACCATGAGCGAGATGGCGCGCAGCTTCTGGGCGGAAAACCGGCGCGTCAGCAGCGCGGCCACGCAGGCGGCGCTGGGCCTGCGCTGGCGCTACCCGAGTTATCGCGAGGGGCTAGCCGCCATCCTGGCCCACGAGCAGGCCGCCGACGACGCTCCGTAGCAGCGCCAGGTCCGCGGCGCGCGACAGCCGATGGCCGCCATCCTTGACGAAGGTGACCTGCACGTCGGTGCTCTCCAGGCACGCGGCCAGGCGCAGTGCGGTCTGCCACGGCACGTCCGGATCGGCCTGGCCGTGCAGCAGGCGCACGGGACAGGTGATGGGGATGGGCCCGCCGAGCAGCAGGTGGCGCCGCCCATCCTCGATCAGCCCGAGCGTGATCACCTGCTCGCCGCCATAGGCGCTGGGCACCACCAGCCGGCCTTCCGCCAGCAGCCGCGCGCGCGTGGCCGGCGCCATCGTTTCCCACATCAGCGTCTCGGTAAAATCCGGCGCGGCGGCGATGCCCACCAGCCCGGCCACGCGATCCGGCCGGGCGCGCGCCACGAGCAGCGCGATCCAGCCGCCCATCGAGGAGCCGACCAGCACCAGTCTGCCCTCGGTCAGCGTGTCGATCAGCGCGAGTGCGTCCTCCGTCCAGGCCCCGATGCTGCCGGCCTCGAAATCGCCGCCGCTGGCGCCGTGGCCGGAATAATCCAGCAGCAGGCAGGCGTGGCCAAGGCTTGCCGCGTGGGCCGCCAGCATGACGGCTTTCTCGCCGGTCATGTCGCTCATGAACCCCGGCAGGAATACCAGCGTAGGTTGCCGGCCTGGGGTGAGGCGGTAGGCCAAACTCGGCGCGTCGCCGCGATTCAGCTGCATGAGTAATCCTTGACGAAAGCTGTTTTTGAGAGGCGGCCGCAGCGGCGCAGGGTGTGGCCCGGCGCCCACGGGCAACGATTCATCCACACCGGCCGCCATGCAAACGCATGCAGTTGCAAGTCTGTGACGGTGAAAACAGGCCATATCCGGACACGGCTTCACAACACAGAAAATTCAGCGGTAATTACAAGCGCCTAGCTGGTTCATCCACGCCGAGGCCGGGTCGCCGTGCCGAAGGGCTGGCGGGCATGGCCGGGGCAAAAGCGTGGATTTGGAAGCGCTTAGGGGGGTGGAGGGCTGGCTGGCGGGGCCGCCGGCGAGGGGTCGTCCACAGGATTGTCCACAGGCTCGAAACCCCGTGCTTCGCACTCGCGCCAGAACGCCTCGATCTCGTGCAGCAGCCGGGCGCGGGGTGTGCCGGCCGGGATGGGCGGCCCGATCGTCACGTGCAACACGCCGCCGGCCCGCCGCAGCGGGTTGCGGGTCCAGATATGGCCCGAATCGGTGGCCACCGGGAACACCGGCAGGCCGGTGCGCGCGGCGATGGCGGCGATGCCGGGCTGCAGGTCGCGCCGTTCGCCGGGCGGCAGGCGGGTGCCTTCCGGGAAGATGACGATCTGCCGCCCGGCGCGTGCGGCCGCCGCCGTATCCTGCAGCAGGCGGCGCATGGAGGCGGCGCCGCCCTGGCGGTCCACCGGGATCATACCGGCCGGCACCAGCAGCCCGCCGAAGAGCGGGATACGCAGCAGCTCCTGCTTCATCACGTAGCTGGGCCGCTTGGCGAGGTAGAGCCAGACGAGCGTGTCGAACTCGGATTGATGCTGGCAGGCGACCAGCGCCGCGCCGGTGGCGGGCAGCCGATCCAGGCCGGTGACGACCAGGCGGATGCCGATGATCGGGTAGAGCCCGACGAACACCGTGCGCACCCAGCTGCGCGCGATCCACAGCGCGTGGTGGCGGGCGAACATGCGAACCGGCACGCCCATCAGGCAGAACAGCGTGGTGATGCCGTAATACCAGACGGCGAACACAGCCGCGCGCAGCCACCGGATCATGCGCCGCCTGCCTCGGCGCGGAAGCGGCCGCGCCAGAGTTCGGCGGCCAGCCACTTGGTGTATTCGGCCGCCAGCAGCCGCAACGTGGACAGCCCGCCATGGCGCAGCGCCGGGGGGGTGACCGGCACCGCAGTCAGCCGCACGTCCGGCAGGTTGTGCCCCAGCTCGATCAGGGCGCGGGGCATGTGGTAGCTGGCGGTGACCACCAGCAGCGAGTGCAGCTTCTGCGCCCGCACCCAGGCTTCCGCCTCGTCGGCGTTGCCGGCGGTGCTGGTGGCGGCACGGCCCAGCGTGATGCGGGCGGCCAGCGGCGCGGGATCGATGCCGGTGCCGCGCAGCAAGGCCGCCAGATCGGCCCCGTGCCCCACGCCGGAAATCAGCAGCACGCGGCCGCTATCGTGCTGCAGCAGGCGCACCCCGGTCACGATCCGGTCGGCCCCGCCGGTGAGCACGACGATGCCGTCCGCCGCGGCTACCGGCGCTGCGGGGCGCGCCGCGCCGTGCACGAACCATGCAAAGCCGGCCAGCCACGCGGCGGCCAGGGCGGCGGCCGGCCAGGCGAGCAGGGCGGTGGTGCGGTGGTGCTTCATGGCAGGCGGGCCAGCCAGGCGCGCACGCTGACCTGCGCGGTGCACCAGCCGATCAGGGCCGCCGCGGCCGGCAGTATGGCCAAGCCGATCCACAGCGCCGCGGGCACGCCGGCCAGGGTAGCGGCCCAGGACAGGCTGGCCGGGGCCGCGCCGTCCGCCGCCGCGGCGGCCCCGGTGGCGCGGGCGAGCGCCACCACGGCCAGGGTACCGGGAAGCAGGCCGAGCAGGGCGCCGCGCAGCGTCAGGCCGGCCAGGCAGGCGGCGCATTCCCCGGCGAGCCTGGCGTCGGTGGCGCCAAGGCCGTGCACGATCTCGGCCGAGCTGCGGCTGGCCGCCAGCCCGGCATGGGCGGCGAGCGCCACCGCGCCGGCCGCCGCACCGGCCGCCACCAGCAATGTTGTCGTGGCACCCCGCCGCAGCGCGACGGCCAGCCCGGCCACGCTTGCCTGCCAGGCGCTGTCGCGGGTGACCACCGCGCCCGGAACGCTGCTGGCCAGGCTGGCCGCGCGCTCCGGCGGCAGCGGTGCGGCCAGGGTGAATACGGCGGGCAGCGGCAGGGCCAGGGCCAGCGCATCGGCGCCCAGCCAGGGGCGCAGCAGGGTCGCAACCTCGCTCGCGGGCAGGCGGCGTGCATCGGCGCCCAGCAGGCCGGCGGCAATGCCGGCCCGCGTGCTGCCACCCAGCTTTACCTCGGGATCGGGCACCTGCAGGATGGCGACCCGGCTGGCGCCCTGCCAGCGCCCCGCAACGCGCCCGGCGGCAAGGCTGCCGGCCAGTGCCAGGCAGGCGAGGAACACCATGCAGCCGGCCAGCAGCGGCAGCAGCCTCCGCGGCATCGCCGCCAGCAGGCCGAGTTCGCCGGCGCCGCGCCCGGACAGGGCCGCCATCACGCCGGGGCGCCGACGCAGAGCCGGCCGCCTTCCAGCACGAGTTCCGGCGCTGCGTGGCGCGCGGCGAGGCTGGATTGGTGGGTGGCGACGACCACCGTGGTGCCGAGACGGTTGAGCTCGGCCAGCAGCTGCATCAGGCGGCCGGCCTGGATATCGTCGAGGTTGCCGGTGGGCTCGTCGGCCAACAGCAGCGCCGGGCGCGCGATCACGGCGCGCGCGATGGCCACGCGCTGCTGCTCGCCGCCCGAGAGCATCTCGGGCAGCGATTCCGCGCGCTCGTGCAGGCCCACCCAGCGCAGCATTTCGGCCACGTCCTCGCGGATCTGCGGTGCGGCCCGGCCGGCCAGCCGCAGCGGCAGGGCCACGTTGTCGAACGCCGAGAGATGCGGCAGCAGCCGGAATTCCTGGAACACCATGCCGATGCGCTGCCGCAACGCCGGCAGCCCTGCCCGCGGCGTGGCATGGATGGGCGTGCCGAGCAGCCACAGGCGGCCGGCGGTGGGGCGCATGGCCAGGCTCAGCAGGCGCAGCAGGCTGGTCTTGCCCGCGCCCGAAGCGCCGCGCAGCCAGTGGAACGACCCGGCGGGCAGCGCCAGGCTCAGCCCGGACAGCACGGCGGGGCCGGCGCCGTAGCGCAGCTCCACCTCCTCCAGCCTCGCCATGCCGTCCGGTTCGTCCACATGCGCCTCGCTCGCCTGCGCCATGTTGTGCAGCGTGGCACGCGTGATTGCCAAGCCGGGCGCGCCATTCCAGGATGCGACGAGCCAATGCGCATCGTCTGCCCCACCTGCCAGGCCGCCTACGAGGTGCCTGCCGCCGCCCTGGACGCGGCCCGCGCGGTGCGCTGCGTCAAATGCGCCACCGATTTCGAGCCGCAGCCGGAGGGCGGCGCGGCGCCCTCGCCGATCCGCGTGCCACCGCCGCAGGCCCCGATGGTGGTCGCCGATGACGGGCCCGGCCCAGTCTCGTTCGCGCCATCGCCTGAACCTGAGGAGCGCCGTGGGAGCGCGCTGCTGGCCGCGGCCTGGGCCGGGAGCCTGGCGCTGTGGGCCGGCGGCGCCTGGGCGTTCGTCGCCTGGCGCGGACCGATCGCGCAAGCCTGGCCGGCGGCCCGACGCATCTACGCGGCACTGGGCTACTAGGAGGCAACCTCGATGCCCGTGAGGCCCGAGCGCAGCAGCGCCAGCAGATCCGGCAGATGCAGCGCGATGCAGCCCTGCGTCGGTGCGTAATCGGGCGTGGCCACATGCAGGAAGATGGCCGAGCCGGCCCGGCGCTGCACCGGCGCGTCGTTCCAGCCGAGGACGCCGATGACGTCGTACAGCCCGTCCGTGCGCCACAGCGCCTCGTGACGGGCCGGGTAGGGTAGCCGGACCGGCCGGTTATAGGCGCGGTCGGCAGGGTAGTCGCACCAGCCGTCCTCCGGCGCGATCGGTTCGGCCGGCACCGCGGCGGCCGGGCGGGCGATGCGGTCGGCGCGGTAGAGGATGCGGCGCAGCGGCAGCAGGCCGGCGGGCGTGGCCTCGTCCCCTTCCTGCTTGTG
This sequence comes from uncultured Alphaproteobacteria bacterium, assembly GCA_963751795.1. Taxonomy (GTDB): domain Bacteria; phylum Pseudomonadota; class Alphaproteobacteria; order Acetobacterales; family Acetobacteraceae; genus BOG-908. The sequence continues at coordinate 125,846 of CAVVVI010000002.1, read as the reverse complement.
CCGAGTGATGCCGGCGCGGCCCCAGGCGGCGCGCCATCGCTGGCGGCCCAGCTGCAGCGTGCCGTCGGCGTGCAGCACGGCCGTGCTCATTCCAGCAGGTGGCCGAAGCGGCGCGCCTTGGTCGCCAGATAGGCGTCGTTCTCGCCATTGGCGGCGATGGCGTGGCTCAGCCGGCCCGCGACCTCGATACCGTGCGCCGCCAGGCCGGCGACCTTGGCCGGGTTGTTGGTCAGCAGCCGCACGCGCGCGATGCCGAGCTGGCGCAGCATGGCGGCGGCCGGCGCGAAGCTGCGTTCGTCGGCGCCGTAGCCCAGCGCATGGTTGGCATCCAGCGTATCCAGCCCGCCATCCTGCAGGGTGTAGGCGCGCAGCTTGTTGACCAGGCCGATGCCGCGGCCCTCCTGCGCCATATACAGCACCACGCCGGCGCCCTCCGCCCCCATGCGGCGGATCGCCTGGTGCAGCTGCGGGCCGCAATCGCAGCGGCGGCTGCCCAGGATGTCGCCGGTGAAGCATTCGGAGTGGATGCGCACCAGCGGCACCGCAGCTTCCTCCGGACGGCCGACCAGGATGGCCAGATGCTCCACGCCGCCATCGGGCGGGCGGAAGGCGATCACCCGCACGTCCTCGGCTTCCTCCAGCGGCATGCGGGCATCCGAGGCGCGGCCGAGCTGGGCGGCGGCCGCGGCGGGATAGGCCAGCACCGCGCCGGCGCCGACGCCGAGCAGGGTGGGCGTGACCGGCCGGGCCCGCGCCGTCAGCACGGCAGGCAGCAGGCTCGCGAGCTTGGCGAGGTTGATGGCCGCCTGCGGCTGCGCGCCCGGCCAGGGTGCTCCGGGCGGCGGCAAGACGCCGGGCTGCGGCGCCGTGGGATCGGCCAGGCCGCGCAAGGTGAGCACGTCCAGCCGGGCGGCATCCACCGGCACGCCGATCACCGCCTGCGGCCGGGCCTGTCCGCCGGCCAGCAGGCCCAGCGCCATGGCGCGGGCGGCGGCCAGCAGCAGCGTGGCCTCGCCATCCGAGGCGGCGAGGAACTCCGCCAACGTGGCGGGCGTCGCCGTCTCGGCCGACAGCACCGCGAGCCGGCCGGCATCCATCCGGTCGAGGATGACGGCCACGCCGCGGCGCAGCTCGCCGATTGCCCGATTGACCTCGCGCTCGGCCATCAGCCCGGCGCCTGGGGGCATGTGGTTCATCGCTTGGGTAGGCGGCTGGCAGGGTTCATCGTGCCCCATAGGTCGGCGGTCGGGAAACGGAAACAAGACGAGGCTGCCGGCCGCCGGCCGGATCAGCCGGACGCCACCTGGCCGGGCGCCACGCTGCGGCGGGCGGGGTCGCGCAGGATCGTGTCGCGCATGATGTCGCGCGCCAGCGGTGCCGCCACGTCGGCGCCGGCATTGCCGTGCTCCACCACCACGGCCACGGCGTAGCGCGGCGCATCGACCGGGGCGAAGCAGATGAACAGCGCATGCGGGCGGAACTCCCACGGCAGGCTGGCCGAGTTGAAGTGCCCGTGCTCGCGCGCCCAGCGGCTGACGCGGCGCACCTGGCTGGACCCTGTCTTGCCGGCAAGTTGCATGCCCGGCAGTCCCAGCCGGGCATGCGGCGCGGTGCCGCCGGCCTCGTTGACGACGGCGAACATGCCGGCGCGCACCGCCGCCAGATGGTCTTCGGGGATGTCGAGCATCGGCGCGTCTTCGGCCTTGGCACCGCCCTGCAGCGCTCCGGCGATGCGACGGGTAACATGGGGGACCACGGCGCGGCCGGTGGCGATGCGGCTGCAATAGGTGGCGAGCTGCAAGGGTGTGGCCAGCACGAAGCCTTGGCCGATGCCGCAGCCGATGGTGTCGCCGACGGTCCATCGGTGGCCGTGGCGGCGGCGCCAGGCGGTGGTGGGCATCAAGCCCTTGCGGGCGCCCGGCAGATCGATGCCGGGGTCCACGCCGAAGGTGAAATCATTGGCGGTCTGCGCCAGCGCATCGATGCCGGTGCGCCGGGCCACCTCGTAGAAGAACACGTCACAGCTGTGCTTCAGCGCGCCATGCAGATCCAGCGCACCGTGGCCGTGCTTGCGCCAGCAATGGAAGCGCGTGTCGCCCAGATCGATGTAACCGGGGCAGCTGATGCGGTCGTTCTGCGTGATGGTGCCGGCGCGCAGACCGGCCAGGCCCACGGCCATCTTGAAGGTGGAGCCGGGCGGATAGACGCCGGCGGTCGCCTTGTTGATCAGCGGCGTCTTGCGGTCGCTCGTCCATTCGATCCACTGCTTCTGCGTCAGCCCGCTATCGAACAGCGCCGGGTCGAAGCTGGGCGTGGTCGTCATCGCCAGCACTTCGCCGTTGGTGCAGTCCATCACCACGGCACTGGCCGCCTTGTCGCCCAGCCGGGCCAGGATGGTGCGCTGCAGGTCGATGTCGATGGTCAGGCCTAGCTCGTCGCCGGGGGTGCCGTCGGTGCGGTCCAGCTCGCGGATGATGCGGCCGACCGCATTGACCTCCATCTGCACCTCGCCGGCATCGCCGCGCAGCTCCTCCTCGTGGGCCATCTCCACGCCGGCGCGGCCCACGCGCACGCCCGGCAGCGCCAGCACCGGATCGTCGCCCAGATCGGCCTCGCTTGGCGGGGCCACGTAGCCCACGATGTGGGCCAGGTCGGGGCCGAACGGGTAGTGGCGGGTGGTGCCGACATCGACGAATACGCCCGGCAGATCCGGCGCGTTCACCTCGATGCGCGCCATCTGGTCCCAATCGAGGAACTCGCGCACGGTGACCGGGATGAAGCGGCGGTTGTGCTTCAGCTCGCGGGCAATACGGGCGCGGTCGTGATCCTCCAGCGGCACCAGCGCATCGAACCGGGCCAGGGTGGCGGCCACGTCGGTCGTCTCCTCGGCCATCAGCAAAGCGCGCCAGTTCAGCGCGTTGCCGGCGAGCACCTGGCCGAAACGGTCGACGATGCGGCCGCGCGGCGGGGCGATCAGGCGGGCGCTGACGCGGTTGCTCTCCGCCAGGGTGGCGTATTTGGCGCCCTGCTCGACCTGGACGCGATACAGCTTGACGGCCAGCGCGGAAAGCGCGGCGGTCTGCCCGGCCATCAGCAGCAGCGCGCGGCGGGTGAAAACGCCGTTGCGGGTGCCTTCCTGCTTCATATCGCGCGCTCCGGGGCCGCCAGGCCGCGATGCAGGCGGATCAGATAGGGCGCCAGCAGCGGGTAGCTTCCGGCGGCAATGCCGAACTCCACCGCGCCGGGTGCCGTCGGCAGCGCCCGCCAGGTGAGCAGCATCACCAGCAGGTATTCCAGCAACGCCGCGCCGAACGCCACGCCGATGAAGGTGAGCCACACCATGGGAAAGCCGCTGCGGGTAAGCGAGCGGCGGGAGCGCAACGCCACGGCGTGCACCAACAGCAGCACGAGCACTTCGATGCCGACCGGGCCCTGCGCCAGCAGATCCAGCAGCAGGCCGATGGCGAACACAAGCGGCGCCGGCATCGCGGCGGGGCGGTAGAGCGACCAGAAGAACACGCAGGCCTGCGCCCAGGCGGGCTGCAGCTGCGCCTGGGCGGGGATGCCGAACGGTGCGGCCAGCAGCAGCAGCACGGCAACCGTCTGCACGCCCGGCAGAGCGTGGCGCGATGCGGTATCGAGCCCGTGCCAGAGGCCGGGGCGGGGGCGGACGCCCGGAGATCTGTCCATCGCGGGGCCGTAGGTTACGGGGTGACGGCGCGGCCGGGCGCTTCGGGCGGCACCACGCCGCCCAGCCCGTAATCGAAGATGCGCACCATTTCGAGCCGGCCGAGATCGGCCGCCGGCGTCACCTCCAGCCGGTCGCCGGCGCCGTAATGCACGGTGCCGATCAGCAAACCGGCCGGGAACGCGCCGGCCTCGGCCGAGGTGACGACGCGCTCGCCTTCCTGCGGATGGATGCCATCCTGCAGGTAGCGCAGGCGCGGGTTAGGCGCGTTGGCGCCGGCCAGGATGGCACGCGCGCGCGAGTGTTCCAGCAGGACCGGGATGCGGCTGTTCATGTCGGTGATCAGCAGCACGCGCGCGCTGCGGGTGCCCACCTCGGTCACGCGCCCGGCCAGCCCGTTGGCATCCAGCGCCACTTCGCCGCGGCGGATATCGCTATGCGGCCCGACGGACAGCAGCACCGAGCGCGCATACACGCCGCCGGCATCGGCCACCACGCGGGCGGTGACGTAGCTGAGCGCGGGGTCGGGCACCCAGTGCAGGTTGTCCTTCAGCGTGGCGTTCTCGGCATCCAGCGCCATGGCCACGTCGTACCAGTGGCGCAGGCGCTCATTCTCGGTGCGTAGGCGCACGTTCTCGGCGCGCAGCAGCACCATCTCGCGGACGGTGCGGGCGCCGGCGCGAAGCGCATGCAGGGGGGCATCGACCAGGGCATAGATCGGCGCCAGCGCATCGGAGACGCTGATGCGGGCCCGTTCGGGCACCAGTGGCGTGGCGCGGCCCAGCAGCATGAGGGCCATCGCCGCGAGGATGAGAACCGGGAGGGTGAGGCGGGCCAGCGCCTGGCGGGCCTGGATGGAGAGCCTGATCAACGCTGCCGGCCTCAGTGTGTCTGGGTGGTTTACACGAGGGGGGAAGGAAGCGGTTCTTTTTTGAAAAAAAGAACCAAAAAACTTTTGCGACCACGCCTGCATCCAGTGGCGCACTGGTCGTGCAATCGGCCCGCCGGCAGAACCAGCGCGCACCGTCGGGCCCGCAAGGAAGCAAAAGTTTCTTTGGTCCTTTTTTTCAAAAAAGGACTGCTTCCTTCCCTAATACATCGTCGTCAGCACATTCCGCAGCCGCTTCAGCTCCTCCAGCGCTCGCCCGGTGCCCAGCACCACGCAGGAGAGCGGCTCTTCGGCCACCACCACCGGCAGGCCAGTCGCCTCGCGCAGCACCTGGTCCAACCGGTTGAGCAGCGCGCCGCCGCCGGTCAGCACGATGCCCTTGTCCACGATATCGGCTGCCAGCTCCGGCGGCGTGTTTTCCAGCGCCACCTTCACGGCTTCGACGATCTGGAACACCGGTTCGGCTAGGCTTTCGGCGATCTGCGCCTGGCTGACCAGCACCTCGCGCGGCACGCCGTTGATCATGTCGCGCCCGCGCACCTCCTGCCACGGCCCCTCGTCGCCGTTTTCGGCAGGGCGGGCGGCGCCCAGGCCGATCTTGATGCGCTCGGCCGAGCTTTCGCCGATCAGCAGATTGTGGTTACGGCGGATGTAGCTGGTGATCGCCTCGTCCATCTTATCGCCGCCCACGCGCACGCTGCGGGCATAGACGATGCCGCCCAGCGAGATGACGGCGACCTCGGTGGTGCCGCCGCCGATATCGACGATCATGCTGCCCGAGGGCTCGGTGACGGGCAGGCCGGCGCCGATGGCGGCCGCCATCGGCTCCTCGATCAGCAGCACGCGGCGGGCGCCGGCGGACTCGGCAGATTCCTGGATGGCGCGGCGTTCGACGGCGGTGGAGCCGGAAGGCACGCAGACGATGATGATGGGCGAGGCAAAGCTGCGGCGGTTATGCACCTTGCGGATGAAGTGCTTGATCATCTCCTCGGCCACTTCGAAATCGGCGATCACGCCGTCCCGCATCGGCCTGATGGCGCTGATGTTGCCGGGCGTGCGGCCCAGCATCTGCTTGGCCTCCTCGCCCACGGCCAGAACCTGCTTCTTGCCCCGCACGTCGGCGATGGCCACCACGCTCGGCTCGGCCAGCACGATGCCGCGGCCCTTCACATAGACCAGCGTGTTGGCGGTGCCGAGGTCGATGGCCATGTCGGCGGACATGAGACCTAGCAGGCGGCTGAACATGCGGTTGACCCTACAGTAAGACGAGGCAGCGCCATCATGCGCCAGCACGTTGACGGTTGATGCCCATCATCCCCGCCGGGGATTGCTCCCCAGATGCCGGGCCGCCCTTGTGCGCGGGCGCGGACCGGCTTTCGACAAGGGGCGGGGTTTAGCCCCGTGCCCACGGCCGGGCAACCCTGGCGGCGCTGCGGCATTTCGTATTGTAATCGGCGCCACATCATGCGGCGCGGCGCGTTGGGCCATAGAACCGGGGGACACACATGCTGCGTATGATCGCCCTTTCGACCCTGCTGGCGGCCGGACTTGCCGGGTGTGGCCGCGACCCTGGCACGCGCGCCTTGACGGGCGCGGGCATCGGGGCAGGTGCGGGTGCGCTGGGCGGCGCGCTGATCGGCGGCAGCCCGGCCACCGGTGCGGTGCTGGGCGGCGTGGCCGGAGCGGCCACGGGTGCGGTTACGGCACCCGGCCGCTAGAACTTTCTAGGAGAAGCAATACCATGCGCAAGACAATCGGCGTGCTCGGTCTGGCCGGCCTGATCGGCCTGGCTGGATGCACCAACCCGTATGATCCCAACCAGCGCGCGCTGGGCGGGGCGGGGATCGGTGCCGCGACCGGCGCCGGCATTGGCGCCATTGCCGGTGGCGGCCGCGGCGCCATCGTGGGTGCGCTGGCCGGTGGCGTGCTAGGCGCGGGCGCCGGCGTAGCGACTACCCCCACCCCGCCGCCGCCCGGCTACTATCAGCAGCCGCAATACCAGCAGCAGCCGCAATACCAGCAGGGCTACGGCCAGCCGGGCTACCCGCCGCCGCCGCCGCCGCCGCCCGGCTATAACGGCTACTGATCCGCGCGTGTCTGCCGGCGATGGGCGCCGGCAGACACCTTGGCCCGACCGGCGCGCAAGCCCGCCTGCCGGCTAGGCGACGAGCGGCGCCGGCTCGGTGCGCAGCCGCTTGACCATCAGCTTATTCAGCGCATGCACATACGCGCGTGCAGAGGCTACGATGGTGTCGGTGTCGGCACCCTGGCCATCGACCATCTTGCCGTTTTCGCTGAGGCGGACCGTGGTCTTGGCCTGCGCATCGGTGCCCTCGGTGACGGCGCCGACGGAGAACAGCACCAGCGTCGCCTCGTGCGGGAAGATCGCGCGGATGGCCCGGAAGGTGGCGTCCACAGGGCCGTCGCCGGTCTCGGCCTGCGTGGCCGCCGCGCCGTCCACCTCCAGCGTCAGCTCGGCCCGTGCTGGGCCGCGTGAGCCGGCGTGGACGTCCAGCGCCACGAAGCGGATGCGGGTGTGGTCGCGGCCCACCTCGTCGTCGACCAGGGCCACGATATCTTCGTCGTAAACCAGCTTCTTGCGGTCGGCGATGTCCTTGAAGCGGCGGAACGCGTCGTTGAGCACGTTGTCGCCCACGCCGGCGTAGCCGAGCGAGGCGAGCTTGTCGCGGAAGGCGGCGCGGCCGGAATGCTTGCCCATGACTAGGTTGGTCTTGGTCCAGCCCACGCTTTCCGGCGTCATGATCTCGTAGGTCTGCGCGTTCTTCAGCATGCCGTCCTGGTGGATGCCGCTTTCATGCGCAAAGGCATTGCGCCCGACGATGGCCTTGTTGGGCTGCACGTCGAAGCCGGTGATCGTGGAGAGCAGGCGCGAGGTGCGCAGGATATGTTCGCTGGCGATGCCGGTGCGCAGCGGCAGCGCATCCTGGCGCGTGCGCAGCGCCATGGTGATTTCCTCGAGCGCCGCATTGCCGGCGCGCTCGCCGATGCCGTTGATGGTGCATTCCACCTGGCGCGCGCCGGCGCGCAAGGCGGCCAGCGTATTGGCGACGGCCAGGCCGAGGTCGTTATGGTTATGCGCGCTGAAGATCACGCGCTCGGCACCCGGCACGCGGGCGCGCAGATCGGTAAAGATGCGTGTCAGGTCCTCGGGCGTGGCGTAGCCGACGGTATCGGGAATGTTGATCGTGGTGGCGCCGGCCGCGATCGCGGCTTCCACGCAGCGCGCCAGGAAATCGGGCTCGGTGCGGCTGCCATCCTCGGCCGACCACTCGACGTCGGCGGTATGGTTGCGGGCCAGCGTAACGCTGGCGGTGACTGCGTCGAGCACCGCCTCGGGCTCCATGCGCAGCTTGAACTTCATGTGCAGCGGGCTGGTGCTGATGAAGGTGTGGATGCGCGGGCGTTCGGCGCCGCGGACGGCTTCGGCGGCGCGCAGGATATCGGCCGGGGCCGAGCGGGCCAGGCCGCAGATCACCGGCCCACGCACATCGCGCGCGATCGCCTCGACGCTTTCGTAGTCGCCCGGCGAGGCGATCGGAAAGCCGGCCTCGATCACGTCGACGCCCAGTTCGGCCAGCGCATGGGCCAGCCGGAGCTTCTCGGTCAGGTTCATCGAGAAGCCCGGCGATTGCTCGCCATCGCGCAGCGTGGTGTCGAAGATGATGACGCGGTCGTCGTCGAGACGGCCGAAACTCGGATGGTCGATGGGCATGGCGTGCTCCTCGGCTGATCGATCCTATGGCCGGCGCAAAGCCGTTTGGCCCTGAACGGACGCGTTCAGGGCGCGATAAGTCGGACGATCGGGAGGGCCAGGGCAGCGCCGGACCGGGCGGAGTGCCCGAAGGTCGCGCGGAAGGGGGCCGTGGCGGTCATGCAGTCAGCATAGCCCTGCGGGTTCCGGCGGGGCAAGGCGGCTTCAGCCCCCGGCCAGCTGGCCGGGGGCTGAGTCGTGGCAGCTTACTTCGGCGCGTCGGCGGTCGGCGCGGGCGCGGAGGCGTCCGGAGCCGCGGTCGTGTCGCTGCTGGCAGCCTTGTGGCTGTGGTGATGCGACGAACGATGGTGCGACGCGTGGTGGCGGTGGTGGGTCTTGGTGGTGGTCGGCGCCGTGGTCGAGGCGTCCGGAGCCGGGGTGGTGGCAGTGGCGTCCGGGGTTGCCGGCGCGGTGGCCGGGGCCGTGGTGGCCGGGGCGGTGGTGGAGGTCTGCGCGAACACCGGGGCGGCGATCAGGGCGGTGGCGACGACGGCGGCGCTCATCAGGGGGAGCTTCATGGGGTCTCCGTATATGTGTCTAAGGGTGGGTTGGGACGCGTCGGCCATACACGACACCGTAGCAGCATGTGTGAAACGCGTGTTCCTTTGGCCACGAAACGCCCGGGGCGTCAGCTTGTTTTTTGGTAATGATGGGTGCTGGCGCAGGGCAGTGGCCGATGTGCCACGAAGCATTGCGATGCAAGCACCAACCCCACGCCATTGTCCACGCCTAGTTCTTCGCCCGGTCAACCAGGGCGTTCTTGCCGATCCACGGCATCATGGCCCGCAGCCGCTCGCCCACGCGCTCGATCGGGTGGTCGGCGGCGCGGCGCCGCGTGGCGCGGAAGCTGGCCTGGTTCACCTTGTTCTCCAGGATCCAGTCGCGGGTGAAGCGGCCGGACTGGATGTCGTCGAGCACGCGCTTCATGGTCGCCTTCGTCTCGGCGGTGATGATGCGCGGTCCAGTCACGTAGGCGCCGTACTCGGCGGTGTTGCTGATCGAGTAGTTCATGTTGGCGATGCCGCCCTCGTAGATCAGGTCCACGATCAGCTTGACCTCGTGCAGGCACTCGAAATAGGCCATCTCGGGCGCGTAGCCCGCCTCGGTCAGCGTCTCGAAGCCGGCGCGGATCAGCTCGACCAGGCCGCCGCACAGCACGGCCTGCTCGCCGAACAGGTCGGTTTCGCACTCCTCCTTGAACGTGGTCTCGATCACGCCGGCCCGGCCGCCGCCGATGGCGCTGGCGTAGCTGAGCGCGATCTCCAGCGCGTTGCCCGACGGGTTCTGGTGGACGGCCACCAGGCACGGCACGCCGCCGCCACGCTGGTATTCGGATCGCACGGTGTGGCCCGGGCCCTTGGGGGCGATCATGAACACATCGATGTCGGGCCGCGGCTCGATCAGGTTGAAGTGGATGTTCAGGCCGTGCGCGAAGGCCAGCGCCGTGCCCTCGCGCATGTTGCCGCTCAGATGCTCGCGATACAGGTCGCCCTGGCCCTCGTCGGGCGTGAGCACCATCACGACATCGGCCCAGGCGGCGGCTTCGGACGGGCCCATGACGCGCAGCCCGGCGGCTTGCGCCTTGGCCGTGCCGGCCGAGCCGGGCCGCAGGCCGACTGCGACATCGGCCACCCCGCTATCGTGCAGGTTCAGCGCATGGGCGTGGCCCTGGCTGCCATAGCCGATGACGGCGACCTTGCGCGCCTTGATCAAATTGGCATCGGCGTCACGGTCGTAATAAACGCGCATGCTGTCTGGGTCCTTCTGTATGCAGGCGGCGGCCGGCAGTGTTATGCGCGACCCTGGCCCTGGCCGTCACGCAGGGCGCGGCGCTTGCACCGGGTCACAGTACGCCCGTGCCGCGCGCGATGGCAGCGATGCCGGTGCGCGAGACTTCGGCGAGCCCCAGCGGCCGCATCAGGTCGATGAACGCATCGATCTTCTCGATCGAGCCGGTCATCTCGAAGACGAAGCTTTGCGTCGTGGTGTCCACGATGCGGGCGCGGAAAGCGTCGGCGATGCGCAGCGATTCCGAACGTGCTTCGCCGCCGGCGACGACCTTGATCAGCGCCATTTCGCGCGCGACATGCGGGCCGTCATGCGTGAGGTCGGCCACGCGATAGACCGGGACCAGCCGGTCGAGCTGCGCCTTGATCTGCGCGATCACCATCTCGGTGCCCGAGGTGACCACATTGATGCGGCTGCGCGTGCGCGCGTCGTCCACGGCCGCCACCGTCAGGCTGTCGATATTATAGCCGCGGCCGGAGAACAGCCCGATCACGCGCGCCAGCACGCCGGATTCGTTATCGACCAGCACCGAGATGGTGGCGGTACGCATGCGCTCGCTCGGCTCGGGCATCAGACCAGCATCATGCCTTCGTCGGTGATGCTGGCGGTGCGGCCGGCGTGTTCGGGGCCGAGGATCATCTCGTTATGCGCGGCGCCCGAGGGGATCATCGGGTAGCAATTCTCCGCCGGATCGACGCGGATATCGGCGATCACCGGGCCGGGGGTGGCGAGCATCTGCGCGATCACGCCGTCCAGCTCGCCATAGGTGCTGGCGCGCAGGCCGGTGGCATGGAAGCTTTCGGCCAGGCGCACGAAATCCGGCAGTGCCGCGCTGTAGCTTTCCGAGTAGCGGGCGCCGTGCAGCAGTTCCTGCCACTGCCGCACCATGCCCATGTATTCGTTGTTGAGGATGAAGATCTTCACCGGCAGGCGGTACTGCGCCAGCGTGCCCAGCTCCTGGATGTTCATCAGGATGCTCGCTTCGCCGGCAATGTCGATCACCAGCGCGTCCGGGTGCGCCACCTGCACGCCGGCGGCGGCCGGCAGCCCGTAGCCCATTGTGCCGAGCCCGCCGCTGGTCATCCAGCGGTTCGGGCGATCGAAATGGAAGTGCTGTGCCGCCCACATCTGGTGCTGGCCCACTTCGGTGGAGACAAAGGTGTCACGGCCGGAGAGCTTGCAGAGATCGTGCAGCCGCGCGATGGCGTATTGCGGCTTGATGACGGCGCCGGGCGCGCGGTCCTGCTCGAAGGCCAGGCTGCGCACGGCGCGCCAGCCGGCGATGGTCTGCCACCAGGCGGCCAACGCGGCCGGGTCCTGGCGCACCGGTTCGGCATCCCACGCTTCCAGCATGGCGCGCAGCACCAGCACCGCATCGCCGACGATGGGGATATCGACGGCCACGTTCTTGTTGATGTTCGACGGATCGATGTCGGCATGGATTTTCAGGCTGCCCGGGCTGAAGGCAGCCAGCCGCCCGGTCACCCGGTCGTCGAAACGGGCACCGATGGCGCACAGCACGTCGCAGCCATGCATGGCCATGTTGGCCTCGTAGGCGCCGTGCATGCCCAGCATGCCGAGGGAATGCGGATCGGAGGCCGGGAACGCGCCCAGCCCCATCAGCGTGAGGGTGATCGGCGCATTGGCGCGCCGCACCAGCTCGGCCAGCAGACTTGCGGCTTCTGGCCCGGCGTTGATGACGCCGCCACCGGCGTAGAGCACAGGGCGGCGCGCCGCCTTCAGCGCGCGCACGGCCGCGCGGATGGCGGCCGGATCGGGCCGGGTGACGGGCCGGTAGCTGCGATGCGGCGTCTCGGGCGCGCGCGCATACTCGGCCGGGGCGATCAGGATGTCCTTCGGCAGATCGACCACCACCGGGCCGGGCCGGCCATGGCGCGCCACGTAGAAGGCATCGTGCACCGTACGCGCCAGATCTTCGCTGCGCTTGACGAGGTAGTTGTGCTTGGTGGCCGGCCGCGTGATGCCGGTGGTGTCGGCTTCCTGGAACGCATCGTTGCCGATCAGGTGGGTGGGCACCTGGCCGGTGAGGCAGACCAGCGGGATGCTGTCCATCAGCGCATCCAGCAGGCCGGTGACCGCGTTGGTGGCACCCGGGCCGCTGGTGACGAGCACGACGCCGACGCGCCCGGTGCTGCGCGCATAGCCCTCCGCCGCGTGCACCGCCGCCTGCTCGTGGCGCACGAGGATGTGGCGGATGGCGTCCTGCTGGAACAGCGCATCGTAGATCGGCAGCACGGCGCCGCCGGGATAGCCGAAGATCGTGTCCACACCCTGCTCGCGCAGGCAGCGCAGCAGAATTTCCGCGCCCGAGGCGCTGGCATGGCTGGCCCCGACGGCCGGGTGCGTCATCACGTTCATGCGGCGAGCCTAGGACGTATGTTGCGTTGCGTCAACCGGTCGGCGCACGAAGCTGTCGCTGATCTGTTGCTGGAGTTCATTTAGTTGCGCATTATTGGTTTCTCGCGCAATGAACATTCGCGGCAGCATGGCGGCCGTGGCGCCGGCCGGAAGCACCGGGCGGTGGCGGAACCAGGTTGCCTGGCGTTTCGTGTACTGCCCGGTGGCGAGCACGGCCCTGCGCTCGGCGTCGGCAAGGCCGATCTCGCCGCGCAGATAGGCCGCAAGTTCCGGCACGCCATGCGCGCGCATGGCCGGCAGTGCAGGGTCCAGCCCGAGCGCCACCAAGGCGCGCGCTTCGTCCAGCGCGCCGGCCTGCAGCATGGCGGCGAACCGCGTGGCGATGGCGGCTCGCAGGGCGGGGCGCGGCGGATCGAGGATGATGGCGCCGAACGCCCAATCGCGGGCTGGCGGCACCTGCCGCGCCTGCCACGCAGCCAGGCCGGTGCCGGTGCCGGCCCAAACCTCCCACGCGCGCGCCAGGCGCTGCCCGTCGGTCGGGCGCAGCGCGGCGGCGCTCTGCGGGTCATGCGCCGCCAAGCGGGCATGCAGCGCGGCGGCGCCCTCGGCCGCCAGCAAAGCCCGCGCCTCGGCCCGCGCGGCGGGGCCAGGGTCCGGGATGTCGGCCAGGCCCTGCGTCAATGCACCCAGATACAGGCCCGTGCCGCCACACAGGATCGGCACCCGGCCGGCAGCATGCGCCGCCTCCATCGCGGCCAGCGCCGCATTGCACCACCACGCCGCCGTGCCGGGCTCGGCGGCCGGCCGCACGCCATACAGCGCGTGCGGCATGCCGCCCATCTCGGCCGCGCCGGGGCGCGCCGTCAGCACGTGCAGCTCGGCATACACCTGCATGGAATCGGCGTTGATCACCGTGCCGCCCATACGCTGTGCCAAAGCGGTCGCCAGCGCCGACTTGCCGCTGCAGGTGGGGCCGGCAACGATCAGCGCCCGCTTGCCGCCGTTCACCCGCCGCTCCACCCTGGGGCCGGACGGGCCGCCGGCGCCCCGGAAGGCCTACCCATGAACTCTGTGCTGACCCTGGTTGCCGACCGGCAAGCCACCGTGCTGACGCCGGCCATCATCGCCCGCGTGCTCCAGGCCGTAGGCGGCGGCGAGGCCCCGGTCATCCTCTCGCCCGGCGAGGCAGCCGACATCGGCGGCGTGGGCCCTGACACGTTGCCGGCGGCGCGGACCGCGCTCGACGGGCTGCCGATCGACGTGCTGCTCGGCCCCGCTACGGGCCGCCGGCGCGGCCTGCTGGTGGCCGATATGGACAGCACCATCGTGACCGGCGAAACGCTGGACGAACTGGCGGCATATGCCGGGCTGGGGGAGCGCGTGGCGGAGATCACGCGCGCCAGCATGAACGGTCAGGTCGATTTCCGCGAGGCCCTGCGCGCGCGGGTGGCCCTGCTGCGCGGCCTGCCGCTCAGCGCGCTGGACGCAACCTGGTCCGGCGTGCAGCTCACCCCGGGTGCGACTACGCTGGTGGCCACCATGCGCGCCTTCGGCGCCACAACCGCCCTCGTCTCCGGCGGGTTCACCTTCTTCACCCAGCGCGTGGCGGCGCTGTGCGGCTTCGACCACCACCGCGCCAACGTGCTGTGCGACGATGGCGCGCAGCTGACGGGCGCCGTGGCCGAGCCGATCCTGGACCGCGATGCCAAGCTGGCGACGATGCGCACGCTGCTGGCCGCGGCAGGCCTGGGGCCGGAGGCAAGCCTGGCGGTGGGCGACGGGGCGAACGACCTGGCCATGCTGCGCCATGCCGGCCTGGGCGTGGCGTTTCGCGCCAAGCCGGTGGTGGCGGCCGAAATGGCCAATCGGGTGGATTTTGCGGATTTGCGGGCTTTGTTGTTTGCGCAGGGGTTTTCGGTTGGGGAATTTCGGGAGGGGTAGGTGAGGGAAGAAAGGCCTTCTTTTTTGCAAAAAAGAAGCAAAAAACTTTTGCTTGTGCTGTCGCGGGCTTTTCTGGCGGTGACGCCTTTTTCGGGGGCTTGGGGGGCGAGCTTTGACATTCGCATGCGCCTGGTGGCCTGGCGGTGATGGTTTGCGCAGACCCTGTGCTTCGGCACTTGGAGGACACGCTTGCGGATATATTTGAGCGGCGCATGGCGGCCGCGAGCGCCGACGTACAGGCGGCGGCCCCCGTCTATTCCGTCGCCAGCCGCATCCCACGCCTTGCGGAGCGCTCCGCCTTTTCCGCTGCCAGGCTTGCCCGACGGGTTATTATCGCCTGCCGCACGTGTTCCGGCAGCCTGTCCATGTCCACCTTGCGCGTCAGCTCCGGCGAGTCCGGCCAGTCCAGTTGCTCGTCCGTCCAGTTTGCCATCGCGATGCTCCGCTATCAGCCGGGCCGCCTGGCCTTGCCCACATTGTTGCCCCGGAAACTCCAGGCATCAAGGTGCGACTTTATACTATCGAAATTGGCTTCGTTGTCGGTGTTTGACAAGATCACGTGTCGCGGGACGTAACGTCTCTGTTCGCCAAAAGCCGGTTGTCGACCGGAACTAGGTGCTGCGGGCTAGCGAACGTCTCTGGATCCGCACAACACGGTTCCTGCTGGCACGTCTGCCAGTGCCACCTGTCGTGCAGACTGCGGCGGCGCAGTCTCCCGTCGCATTCCTTCGAGCACGTTACACGGCCCGCATCGCTCAGCTGACCACGCTGCCGCGTCAGGTCGGCGGTCTGACGTTCTACGTCATTCCGAGCGAGGATGTTGCGCGCGCGTCACAATGGAGCGGAGCGCCCGCCAACGACCCGCATGAGTATGCCGAGACGCTGGACTCTACCTCCCGCTATGGGCTGGATCTTGGCCTGGTGGTGAACAGTGCGACGCGCGAGGTGTTGCTCATTGCACATCCGACGGACGCAAGCACGATTGCCTTCAATGTCGCCCAGATCGGAGCCTCTTGTGGTCCGACTGGCTGCCCGGCCGTGGCTCCGACCGACGACGAGCGCGGCATCAACGACGATGTGACCGAGACGATCGACGATCTACAGGTGACGCCGGAGGCGATCGCGTATGCCTGGGATATTTATGATTATAAGCATGGTGCGGCCCACGGCGATCCGCAACGACAGACCTATCTGTTCCTACGCCGTCTGCACCGTTTTCTTTGTGCCCGCGGATCTTTTCAAGGTGCCTCCTGCGGTGCTTGCGACGGCCCTGCAGAGCTCGTTCGGAACGGCCCGCGACGAATATGGCAATCCGGCCTCCAAGAGATGCGACATTGATTTTGCGGCCAGCGACGCTTGGCGCCCTGTTAGGCAGGGCTTGGGGATTGTCGTCCCGCTATTGGGCTGCGGCGACTACGCCACCAGCGGGCGAACATACGTCATTCCATGGTCAGCACTAGCGAGCTACCTGAAACGGAGCCCGGCCATAAGTCTCGCCGACCTGCCGACACTAAGGTGAGCGAAGCGGCCCAGACATCCCGATGACACCACGAGCCGCCCTCCAGCCTGGCCGCGACAGCCGAAGCAAAAGTTTTTTGCTTCTTTTTTTCAAAAAAGAAGCGCTTGCCTTCAACTCTCCAAAAGCTTCCGCAATAAATCCACATCCTCCGCCAACACGCTGTCGCTCTGCATCAACTCGGTAATGCGCGCGCAGGCATGCATCACCGTCGTGTGGTCGCGGTTGCCGAACTTCTTGCCGATTTCCGGCAGCGAGCTGCCCGTCAGCTGCTTGGCCAGGAACATCGCCACCTGGCGCGGGCGGGCCACGGCGCGGGCGCGGCGGGCGCTCACCATGTCGCCCGGGCGCATGTTGTAGCGTTCGGCCACGCGGCGCTGGATTTCGCCGATCGTCACCTTGTTGTTCTTCGGGTTGTTGAGGATGTCGCGCAGCAGCTCCTGCGTCGTCTCCAGCGTGATCGGGCGGTCGAAGAGGCCGGCATGGGCGATCAGGCGGTTCAGCGAGCCTTCGAGCTCGCGCACGTTGGAAGTGATCTTGCGGGCGAGAAATTCGAGCACCGCATCGGGCACCGAGGCGCTGGCGCGGGCGGCCTTGGCTTGCAGGATGCTGATGCGCAGCTCGAAGGTGGTGGCGTGCAGGTCGGCCACCATGCCGCAGCCCAGGCGTGTGCGCAGGCGGTCTTCCAGGCCGGAGAGATCGGACGGCGATTTGTCGGCGCTGACGACGATCTGCTTGCCGGCATCGACCAGCGCGTTGAAGGTGTGGAAGAACTCTTCCTGCGTGTTGTCCTTGCCGATGAGGAATTGCAGGTCGTCGATCATCAGCACGTCGACCGAGCGCAGATGGTCCTTGAACTCGATCGTCTGCTGCGAGCGCAGGGCGGCGATGAAGCGATACATGAACTTTTCGGCCGACATGTAGGCGACCGTTTTCGGCGCCGTATGCTGGCGGCTCATCTCCACGCCGATGGCGTGCATCAGGTGCGTCTTGCCCAAACCCACGCCGCCATACAGGAACAGCGGGTTAAACTCCTTGCTGCCCGGCTTTTCGGCCACGCGGCGGGCGCAGGCATGGGCGAATTCATTGGGTTTGCCGACGACGAAGGTGTCGAAGGTGAAGCTGGGGTCGAGCGGTGCCGACAGGTCTTCCACGAGGCGGCCCACGGTGGCGGCCTGGCGCGTGGGCGGCGGCGCGGCGCGGGCGGCCGGCGGCGGTGCCAGCGGTGTGGCCAGGCTTTCCGCCAGCCCGGGTTCGGCGCCGTCTTCCAGCCGGATGTCCACGCGGCGCACGGCCGGATTTTCCTGCTGCCAGAGCAGAGTGATCTTCTCGCCGTAATTGCTGCGTACCCAGTCCCGCAGGAAACGGGAGGGCAGGCGCATGGTCACCTCGTCGCCGTCCAGCCCGCCCAGCGTCATCTGGCGGAACCAGCTGCGGTATTCGACTTCGCCGACCTCAGCCTGCAACCGGTTGCGCACCCTGGCCCATTGCGCTGCAACGCCGGCTGGTGTGGCGCATTCCGTGCCGGCACCGGCCAGCTTGTGCGCGGTCAGGCTCGTGCCGCTCGGCCTGGCGGCAAGCGTAGCGGTTCGCGGTGTGCCCGAGCTCAAGGTGACGCTTCCCCACATGCCTGTGTTCAGACAGCCAACCGGACGCGCCCCGGCATTCTGGTGTTGACCACCAGCTCCTGCCGCACCCTCGTTTGTAGTAATCCCCCGGGCGATCCGGCCTACAAAACTTAGGTCAGAACGCCCAACGAGGCAACCGGAATCTGTAGAAAACTTCAGGTTCAAGTATTGACAGAAAACAATACTTAAATGCGGTTGCCCGGGTTTCTGCCCCCGGGAGGCCACCGCTTCATGCCGCGGCCGGGTTGGCGGCGGCTGGTCGACGCGCGCTGGCGCGTGCGGCCGTCTCAATGCGCCTCAGCCGGTCGTCAGGCGACCGGCGTGGCCGGCGCGATCTGCCGGATCCGAGCGCTCATGCGCGACAGCTTGCGGGCGATCGTGTTCTTATGGATCACGCCCTTGCCGGCTGCACGCTGCATCTCCGGCTGCGCCTCCCGCAACGCAGCGCGGGCGGCATCCTGGTCGCCACCGGCGATGGCGGCTTCGACCTTCTTGACGAAGGTGCGCATGCGGGACTTGCGTGCGGTGTTGCGCGCCGTGCGCACGATGTTCTGCCGGATGCGCTTGCGCGCGGAATTGGTATTCGCCATGTCGTCGGGTCTATCTCACGGTTCGCGATGTCTCGATCCGGTGCGCCGGGCCATCGGCCGAGCGCTCGGAAGAGGCAGGTTTCTAGGTGCCGCCCCGCAGTGAGTCAAGGAAGATCGGGCGCGCCCGCCGGCGGCGACGCCTAGCGCCGATGCGCCCCCCACAGCATCAGCCAGCGCACCGGCACCACCCACGCAAAGCCGGCGATGGGGTAGTAGATGGCCTGGATGGCCCAGTGCAGCGGCCGCACGTGATCGGCCAGCACGGCGGCCCCGGCTAGCCAGGCCAGAACGACAAGTACAATGGCGACGGTGGCGATCGGGGTGCGCGGCATGTTCCGGCGGTAGGGGCTCGGCCGGGATTGAGCAAGACCGTTCTTTGCCGCAGAAGGCCCGGCCGGCGCCCGCCGGTGCGCAGCCGGCGTGCAGGCCAGCGCTCCTCCTGCCAAGGGCCGCCGCATGGATCTCAAGGACCACATCCGCTCAGTCCCCGATTTCCCCAAGCCGGGGATCCTGTTCTACGACATTTCCACCCTGCTGCGGCACCCCGATGCCTGGCAGGTGGCGATGGGCCGGCTCGCCAGCCGCGTGGGCCCATACCGGCCGGACCTGCTGGCCGGCATCGAATCCCGCGGCTTTCTGCTGGCAGCACCGCTGGCGCTGAAGCTGGGCTGCGGCTTCGTGATGATCCGTAAGCCGCGCAAGCTGCCGGGCGCCACCGTCGGGCTGGATTACGCGTTGGAATACGGCACCGACCGCATCGAGATGCAGGCCGACGCCGTGGCCCCGGGGCAGCGCGTGGTGGTGGTTGACGACCTGCTGGCCACCGGCGGCACCATGGCAGCCGGCATCGCGCTGCTGCGGCAGATGGGCGCCGAGGTGCCGGCGGCGGCGGCGCTGATCGAGCTGACCTTCCTGGGCGGCCGGGCGCGGCTCGGCGTGCCGGCGGAGGTGCTGGTCAGCTACGACGCGTAGTGTTGGCCCCGCGGGCTCAGCGCCCGCAGAGCGGCGTGTGCGGCAGCATGGCCGAGAACCGCTGCCCGTTTAGCCCTGCCGGCAGCGTCCATGTGGTCAGCGCCGCCCAGCGTCCGCCCGCGTAGCGCAGAAGCCCGCCCTGGCCGGGCGGGATGCCGGCCAGGCCGTCGGGCGCGCAGGTGACCAGCGCGTCGGGGAAGCCGGCGGCGCGCGCTTCCTCCAGCGCGGCCGGAGTGGCGGCCGGTTCGGTGCGGAATTCCAGCCGGGCGTGGCGCGGGGCGGTGAATAGCAGCACGCCGCGCAGCAGGCTGCCCACCGCGTCGTCATCGTCGCCGGGCAGCAGCAGGGCTACCCGCGCGCCCTCGGGCAGCAGGGGGGCTGCCGCGCGGGCCATCGTCCAGAGCAGCGGCTGCGGCACGTCCCGGTCGAACCGCAGCAGGCGCAGGCCGGCCAGCGGCAGCACCACGGCCAGGCACACGCAGGCGGCCGCGGCACGCCCGCGCCAGGCGGCCGATCGCCTCGCCAGCCAGCCGCAAGCTGCCGGCCGTAGCCAGACGGCCAGCCCCAGCATCACCACGAGCGAGAGCTGCGACATGTAGCGGAAGAAGGAGTGCGCGTTGACCGCCCAGAACGCGGGGAAGTGGGCGACATAGGTGAACAGCAGGAAGCCGGCGAACCCGGCGACCAGCCCGGTCGCCAGCGCCAGCACGATGGCGGCGTGCTGCCAGGGCCGCCGCCGCGCCTCGCGCAGCGCAGCCCAGGGCAGCAGGGCCACGGCCGCGAAATACGTGGCCTTCTGGAAGGCGGCCCAGGCGATGCCGGCCAGGATCTGCGGCAGCAACGCCAAATGCCACTCGGCCAGCGGCAGCATCTTCAGCTCGCCTACGGCAAAATGGCCGAGCACGTACCAGCGCCAAAGCAGATACAGTGCCAGCGCCGGTGCCACGGCAGCAGCGACCGATAAAGCCCAGCGCCGGCGCGCCATGCCCGGCGCAGCCAGACCCAGGGCCAGCAGCGTGGCGGCGTAAGGCAGCAGCAGCCCGAGTGCCGATTGCTTGATCTCCACCAGGGCGGCGAGCACGCAGGCCAGGCCGAGCAGGGTGGCGCGCCACGGGCTGCCGGTCCGTTGCGCGGCGAACAGCTCGGCGCCCAGCACGGTGGCGAACAGCAGGGTCACGGCCAACGGCGCCTCGCCGTAGCTGGCCAGGAACACGCGCGGCACGAAGCCCGGGTTGAGCGGCATGGCCAGCAGCAGCCCCAGCGCGCAGGCCCACCAGGCCGGGCGGCCGGGCAGCGGTGCGAGCACGCGGGCCAGGCCAAGCCCGGCGGCACATAGCAGCAAAGCGTTGAACAGGCTGAGCGCGTTGGGCACCAGACCGCGGCACAGCAGGCTGACGGCAAAGCCCACGAATTGCGTGTTGTAGGGTGCTGCCGGCAGGAACGACCAGCTGGGCGGCCCGCCATCGTGCGGCAGTGCCGCGTGATCGACCAGGTAAGCCAGGTTCGGCAGCAGGTTCAGCCAGGTATCCACCTGGCTCGGCCGCGCCGGTGCCAGCACCAGCCACAGCGGCAGGCTGAGCAGGGCCGTGCGGAGCAGCCCGCCGGCTTGGCCGGACTGGCGCGGGCCGGTGGCGGCCAGCACGGCGAACACGCCGAAGCCCAGCCGCAACGACAGCGGCAGCAGCGTGGCCCAGGCGGTCATGAACAGGCAGAAAGCGCCCCAGCCCGCCACCAGCGCGATCTCCGGCGTGGCGCGGGCGCCGGCGATGCGCCGTCCGGCGAGTGCCAGGGCCAGTGCCACCACGGCCAGTGCGGCCAGCGGCGCCAGATCGTGCAGGCGCGGTGCCCCGGTCAGCGCGTCGATGGCGGCGGCTCCGGCGGGGTATGGCGAGGCGCCTCGGCGGGGCCGGCCGGCATGCCGCCGCCATCCCGCAGCACCGCCAGGCCGCCGGCGCGCAGCAGCGCCAGACCCAGCGCCGCCGATAGGGCGAACAGCGCGGCGGCCAGGCCGAGCTGGACCGTGCGATCCACCTGCACGCCGCTGCCGGCGAGCGCGAACACCGCCGTCTGCGGCACGTAGCCGATCAGGGTGGCGGCCAGGAACGGCCGCGCTGGAATAGCCGAGGCGCCGGCCAGCAGGTTGAGCAGCAGATTGTTGCCCACCGGCAGCAGCCGCAGCGTGAGGGCGGTGGCGAACGGCCGGGCGGCCAGCAGCCGGTTGAGCCCCGCCGAGCGGCGGCCGGCCACGCGCCGCGTCGCCCAGAAGCGGCCGGCCAGGCGCGCAAACCAGAAGTCGGCGGCACAGCCCAGCATCTGCGCCAGCAAAGCCAGCGCCCCGCCGCGCCACAGCCCGAACGCGTAGCCGCCCGCAAAGGCCACCAACTGGCGCGGCACGCCGGCGGCACTCAGCGCGGCGCCGGCCGCCACCAGGGTGGCGGCGCCGCGCAGCGTGGGTTCGGCATGCGCCAGCAGGCCCGGCGCCAGCGCGCGCCCCGCCACGCCGAGCGCCACGAGCCCCGCCAGCAGCAGCGCCGCACGCACCACGGCGGCGGCGATGCCGGCGTGGCGCGCCGGGGTTTCAGCCAGTGGAGCCAAAGCCGGCGGCCCCGCGCGCGGTCGTCTGCGAGAACGCGTCCACCACCGCGAAGGCCGGCCGCAGAATCGGCACGAAGATCATCTGCGCGATACGGTCGCCGGCCGCGATCACCACTGGCGGCGTGCCTGCGGCGCTGCGGTTCCAGGCGCTGACCATGATGGGCCCGGTGTAATCGGCATCGATGACGCCGACGAGGTTGCCGATGACGAGGCCCTGGCGGTGGCCCAGGCCCGAGCGCGGCACGATCAGCGCCGCCATGCCGGCATCGGCCATCGATATGGCGAAGCCGGTGGAGATCAGCACGGGCGGCGATTGCGGCTCCAGCGCGAGCGGCGCGTCGAGGCAGGCATGCAGGTCGATGCCTGCCGCCAAGGCGGAGTGGTAGCGCGGCAAACCCCACTCGGCGAGACGGGGATCGAGGACGACGATTTCGATGGCGGCAGGGTGCGGCAGGGTATTGGCTCCTGAATTGGCGCGGTTAAGGCCGAGTGAGCGCCGGGAGGCAAGCCCCTGTCCCCCATGCGCCCGCGGCAGTGCCCCCGCCCGGACGGGTTCTAGGCGGGGAGGCCCAGCGCGCCGGCCAAGGCGAGCGCCAGCGTCTCGGCCCGGAACGGCTTCTGCAGCGTGGCGCGGATGTTCGGCCCGATCGCCAGCGCGCCGGGCCCGTAGCCGGTCATCAGAACCACCGGCAGGCCGGGCGCCAGGCCGGCCACCTCGGCGGCCAGCTCCACCCCGGTCATGCGCGGCATGGTCAGATCGGCCAGCACCAGGTCCACCCGCCCGGTGCGCAGGGCCAGCAGGGCGGCGGCACCGCTATCGGCCTGCGTCACCTGCGCGCCGAGTTCCTCGAGGATGGCGCAGGTGACGATGCGGACATCGATATCGTCATCCACGAGCAGGATGCGCGCACCGTCCAGCGCCCGCCGCAGGGCCAGTTCGGGCGGCGCGCCCGGCCTGGCCGGCGCCTGCTCGGGCGCGCGCGGCAGGAACACGCTGATGGTGGTGCCGACGCCCTCCTCGCTGTCGATGCGCACGCCGCCGCCCATCTGCTGCGCCACGCCGAGCACCTGCGGCAGGCCCAGCCCGGAGCCGCGGCCGACATCCTTGGTGGTAAAGAACGGCTCGAAGGCGCGGGCCAGCACGTGGGCCGACATGCCGTGCCCGGTGTCGGAAACCTGCAGCACCGCGTGCTCGCCCGCTGGCGGGTCTTCCGCGCGGCCCGGCGCGCCGGTGCGCAGGCAGGCGGTGCGAATGGTCAGCGTGCCGCCACCCACCATGGCGTCGCGCGCGTTGATCGCGAGATTCAGCAGCATGAGTTCCACCTGCGCGGAATCGGCCCAGGCGCGCCAGGCGCTGGCTTCGGGCACGACGATCACCTGCACGGTGCGGCCGAGCGTGCCCTCGAGCAGCTCCTGCATGCCGGCGACCAGCGTGTTGAGGTCCAACGCCTCCATCTGCAGCGTCTGCCGGCGAGCGAATGCCAGCAGCTGGGTGGTCAGCCGGCTGCCGCGGCCGGCGGCGCGCGTGGCGTTGGCCAACAGGTTGGTCGCGCGCGGATCGGCCAGGGTGGCCACCGGCTTGGCCAGCAATTCCAGGCAGCCGCTGACCGCCAGAAGCAGGTTGTTGAACTCGTGCGCCACGCCGCCGGTCAGCTGGCCCACCGCTTCCAGCCGCTGCGAGCGGCGGCGCGCCTCCTCGGCTTCCAGCCGCGCGGTGACGTCCTGCAGGATGGTGACGGCGGCGGTGATGCGGCCCTCCGCATCGCGCAGCGGGCTGGCGCTGACTTCCAGCTCGATCGCCCGGCTGCCCTGGCAGATGACGGTGAGCAGCGCGCGTTCGGTGCTGATGCCGGCGCAGGCCAGCGCAGTCGGCGTCTGCTCGCGGCTGAGCACCGTGCCGCCCTGCCGGATCACCGGCCAGCGCATCGCGGCCAGGTCTTTCTTGCCATGGCTCAGCAGCTTGCGGGCTTCGAGGTTCATCAGCAGCATCGTGCGGTCCGGGGCGTGCACGAGCACGCCGGCGGGCAGTTCGTCGAGAATGGCCGCAAGGCTGCGGCGCTGCTGATCGAGCGCCTCGTTGGCGTCGGCCAGCTCGTTGGTACGGGCGGCCACCCGCTGCGTCAGGCTGGCGTTCAGCTTGCCCAACGCATCCTGCCGGTCGTGCAGCGACTGCGCGGCCACCGCCATGGCGCGCGCCACCGCGTCGGTCTCGGTCAGGCCATAGGCCGTCGGCACCCAGCCGCTGCCTTCGCCCAGCCGGCGCGCCGCCTGGGCGAGGGCTTCGACCGGCTTGGCGATGCGGCGGGCCACGCGCAGCGCGCCCAGCACGCCGGCCATGATGGCGGCGCTGCCCAGCAGCACCAGCAGGGTGGTCGATTGCAGGCCCGCCTGCGCCACCTGGGCGCGGGGGGCCGTCACCACCGCCGCCCAGCCCGAACGCGGCGAGCGGCTGAACGCGAGCACCACCCGCGTGCCATCGACCGCGGTGCCGTCCATCGCACCCTCGTGGCCGGCGGCAAGGGCTGCGCGCATGGCCGCGTCGGCCACGCTGCCCACATATCGTGCGGGTTCGGCCGAGCGGGCGGCCAGCCGGTCGGTGCGGTCGAGGATGCTGGCGACCCAGCCGGCGGGCAGCTTCTGGCGCGTCAGAATCGCCTGCAGCGAGCTGGCCGGGACAACGAGGGCCAGGTCGTAGACATGCCGCCCGGCGGTGCTGATCGGCAGCACGACCTGCATGGCCAGCATGCCGCCGGGCCGCCGCGCCAAAGGCAGGATCGTCGGGCTGTCGGCCGCCTGGGCCTGCCAATCGGCGGCGGGCAGCTGCAGCGGCAGCCGCGCACCCACCGGGTAGCCGGTATCGAGCTGCTCCTGCCCCGTCTCGTCGGAGAGCACCACGGCGCCGCCGAGCACGGCGGTGGCACGCGCCAGGCTGTCGAACGCCTGCATGTCGCCGCGCTGCAGTTCCTGGGTGGCGGCCAACGTGCGCAGCAGAACTTCGGCCTGCACGAACTCGCGGTCCACCAGCTCGTCGAGCCCGCGTGCCGCCTCGCGCAGGGCAGCCTGGGCGCCGGCATGTGCGGTGACGAAGACCTGCCAGGTGAGCAGGGTGGAGATGGCCAGCCCCGGCAGCAGAAGAAGCGCCGCCAGCCGCAGCAGCCGCGCGCGCACGGTGGCTTTCATACGGACGTATATAGACGATCGTTAGCTTCGAGGTAACCTGTCCGTGAGCACAATTCGCCCACCAGAGCAGGAGGGCATCATGGAAATCATCTGCATTCAGGGCGCAGCACCAGGGCGGATCGTGGCCACGCTGTCGCATGCCGCCAAGGTTCGCCAGCTGCCGATGACGGTGCTGCGCCATCCGGCCGGCGGCTGGCAGGTGGCCCAGCCCGGCGGCGGCTTCGGGCCGCGCTGCCACGCGGTGGCCACCGCGGTGCTGCTGGAAGGCAGCGAGGCGTTCGTAAGCGAGGATGCCGAGGCGCTGGCCGCCGCCTGACGCGCGGCCGCTAGGCGTCGGTGTCGAGAAAGAACTGGTCGGCTTCCTCGTCGTAATTGAACAGCTCGGCGAAGCGGCCCCAGCCGATCACCGCCCGCAGCGTGTCTTCGGCATAGGCCGGCGACATGTGGTCTTCCAGCTCGTCGCGGAACCGCACCGCGCTGGCGCGGTGGTTCCAGCGTTCGTCCAGCACGCCGCGGATGGTGGCCGCCAGCTTGACATGCGCGCGCAGCGTGGTGGCGAACAGCACCTTGCGCTCGTCGGTATCGGCATTGGCGAAGCGCCGGCCCTGCTCGGTCAGCTTGATGTCGCCTTCTTCGAGCTCGGCGAAATACAGCAGCGCCAGCGTCTCGCCCAACGGCAGCAGCTCGTCGATTTCGAGTTGCAGTGCCGCGGCCAGCGGCGGCAGGTCGGCCCGGCCGCGATAGGGCTCGCCGGCCAGCGTCTCGATCAGGCCGGCCATCAGGTTGATGTTCACCGGATGCAGCGCGTGCACGGCATCGGCCACCGGTGCGGCGGCGGCCTCGCCGGCGGCCGGCGCGGGCACGCTGGTCGCGCGCCGCGTCATCAGCGCGTAGATGTCGTCCACGAATTTGCGGAATGCCGCATCGTGCCGGTTGCGCGGATGCGGGAACGGCACCTGCAGCTGCTGGGCCACGCGGCCGGGGTTGGCCGAGAACACCAGGATGCGGTCGCACATCAGCACCGCCTCCTCGATGTTGTGCGTCACCATCAGGATGGAGCGCACCGGCAGCTTGTTCTCCATCCACAAATCGATGAGGTCGGTGCGCAGCGTCTCGGCCGTCAGCACGTCCAGCGCCGAGAACGGCTCGTCCATCAGCAGCAGGTCGGGGTGCACCACCAGCGCGCGTGCCAGCCCCACGCGTTGGCGCATGCCGCCGGACATCTCCTTGGGGTAGGCGTCCTCGTAGCCGCCCAGCCCGATCAGATCGATCGCCGCCTCGGCGCGCTTGGAGCGCTCCGCCCGCGCTACGCCCTGCGCTTCGAGCCCCAGCTCCACGTTTTCCTGCACGGTCAGCCACGGAAACAGCGCGAAACTCTGAAACACCATGGCCACGCCCTCGGCCGGGCCGGTCAGGCGGGCGCCGCGCCAGATCACGTCGCCGGATGTGGGCTTGAGCAGGCCGGCGACGATGCGCAGCAGGGTGGATTTGCCCGATCCGGAACGGCCGAGCAGGCCCACGATCTCACCCGTGGCGATCGTGACGTCCACGTTGTCGAGCACCACGAAGTCGCTGCTGGCATCCTTGTGGTAGGCCTGCTTGCAGTTGCGGACTTCGAGAAGGTTCTCCGTCAGGGCGTCCATGGTGATCGGCCTTCCCGTCTGTCGATGCAAAATGCGGCCGGTGCGTCCAGGCGAGAGGATCGGCTTCAGGCCTACATCTTCAGCCGTTTCGATGAATACGCATACATCGGCCGCCAGACCAGCCGGTTGAACGTCAGCACGAAGCCCGCCATCACCACCATGCCCAGCAGCACCCGCGCCGTGTCGCCGCGGAACGTCGCTTCCTGGATGTAGGCGCCCAACCCGTGGGCGCGCAGGGTCACGTCGCCCCAGGTGGCCACTTCGGCCAGCAGCGAGGCGTTCCAGCAACCGCCTGAGGCAGTGATGGCGCCGGTGACGAAATACGGGAAGATGCCGGGCAGGATGACGCGCCGCCACCACAGCACGCCGCCGACGCGGAAGTTCTTGGCGACCTCCTGCAGATCACCGGGGTAGGCGGCCGCGCCGGCGATCACGTTGAAGGCGATGTACCACTGGGTGCCCAGGATGATCAGTGGGGTGAGCCAGATGTCCGGGTTGAGCGCGTGGCGCACGATCACCACGACGAAGATCGGGTAGAACAGATTGGCGGGGAAGGCGGCCAGGAACTGTGCGGCACCCCCCAACAGGCGCGACCAACGGGGCGAGAGGCCGATCAGCACGCCCAGCGGCACCCAGACAAGGGTCGCCAGGCTCATCAGCACGATGACGCGGACCAGCGTGTAGAGGCCCAGCACGACGACGGTGCCCAGATCGGCCAGCGTGAGGTGGCCGGCCACGCAGAAGGTGAAGATCCGCCACGCGGCCCACGCCACCACCGCGCCCAGCGCGCCGAACAGTGCCGCGTCGGTGACGCGGGTGGATACGCGTTCACGCCGCGCCCGGGCCGGCCGGCGTGGGGCCAGGCGCAGGCCGCTGACGGCGAAGAACAGCGCGCCCATCGCGTCGCCCGCACGGCGCAGCACCCGCGTCCGCCGCAGCATGGCCAGCATCCACGGGTCGCGCCCCTGGTCGATCTGCGTCGTCTCGAACCGGAACTTGCCACTCCAGGCCACCAGCGGGCGGAACAGCAGCTGATCGTACAGCAGGATCACCAGCAGCATGGCGCCGATGGCGTAGAGCACGGCGTGGATGTTCTTCGAGACCAGGGCCAGCGCGATGTAGCTGCCGATGCCGGGCAGCTGGAAGCTGGTGTTGCCCACCGTCACCGCTTCGGAGGCGACCAGGCTGAACCAGCCGCCGGACATCGACATCATCATGTTCCACACCAGCCCGGGGGTCGCGAACGGCACTTCCAGCCGCCAGAAACGCTGCCAGGGCGACAGCCCGAAGCCGCGCGTCGCCTCGTCCAGATCGCTCGGGATGGTGCGCAGCGACTGGTACATGCTGAACGCCATGTTCCAGGCCTGGCTGGTGAAGATGACGAAGATGACGGCGAGCTCGGCGCCGATCACCTGCCCGGGGAACAGGCCGAGGAAGAAGGTGACGGTGAAGGTGAGGAAACCGAAAATCGGCAGGCTCTGCAGGATGTCGAGGATGGGCACCAGCACCAGCCCGGCCCGCCGGCTTTTGGCGGCGAACGTGGCGTAGGTGAAGGTGAACAGCAGCGAGCAGGCGAGCGCCGCGAACATCCGCATCACCGTGCGCAGCGCGTAACCGGGCAGGTAGGCGGGGTCGAGCTGGATGGCAGTCGTTTGGGGCACTTCGAGCGGCGCGAAGGTGTGGCGCGCGGCCTGGGCTACCGCGATCAGGGCCGCGGCAATGAACAGCAGGGCGGCCAGGTCGAAGCCGTTCGGCAGGCGGCGCACGCTGGCCGTGTTGGGAGCGCGCGCCTGCAGGGTCGTATCGGACATGTAGCGCGCTGCCCTTCGGGTGTGAGCGCCGTCTGACCATCCAAGGCGGCGCGGCGCAAGGTGAGGCAGGCGGGTCTGCCGAAAAAACCGGCCCCGGCGCCGCACGCGGCCGGCCGGCTTGCCATTGGCGGCGGCCGGCGCGAGCGTGCGGCAGCATAGTGGGGAGCCCATCATGAGCCTGGCCGGCAAGACGCTGTTCATCAGCGGCGGATCCCGCGGCATCGGCCTGGCTATCGCCGAGCGGGCCGCGCGAGACGGCGCCAACGTGGCGATCGCCGCGAAAACCGGGGCGCCCAACCCCAAGCTGCCCGGGACCATCCACACCGCGGCCTAGGCGATCCGCGCCGCAGGCGGTGCCGCGCTGCCGATCCTGTGCGACATCCGTTTCGAAGACCAGGTGGACGCGGCCATTACGGCCACCGTGGCGGCGTTCGGCGGCATCGACATCGTGGTCAACAATGCCAGCGCGATCGCGCTGACGGGCACGCTGGCCACCGACATGAAGCGCTACGATCTGATGCAGGCGATCAACACGCGCGGCACCTTCATGGTCAGCCGGGCGGCCATCCCGCATCTCCGCCGCGCGGCCAACCCGCATATCCTGACGCTGTCGCCGCCGCTGGATCTGCAGCCGAAATGGTTCGGCCCCCACGTGGCCTACAGCATCGCCAAATACGGCATGAGCCTGTGCACGCTGGGCATGGCCGCCGAGTTCGCGCCCGACGGCATCGCGGTGAACGCGCTGTGGCCGCTGACGGCGATCGATACCGCGGCGGTACGCAACGTGCTGGGCGGCGACGCCATGGCCCAGAGCAGCCGCCGGCCGGAGATCATGGCCGACGCGGCGCACGCCATCCTGTGCCGCGACGCGCGCGCTTGCACCGGCCAGTTCTTCATCGACGAAGAGGTGCTGCTGGCCGAGGGCGTGACCGACCTGGGCGTCTACAGCACCGATCCGGTCGCCCCGCTGGTCGCCGATTTTTTCGTGCCGGATGCGGTGTTCGCCAGGAGCAGTACGGCCGTGGTTCACGCTTTGGGCGCGCCGGCTTCCTGATCGGCCGCGCTGGCCGGGGCGGTAAGCGCGCCGGGGTTTTCTTGCCCGCCGGAAGGGCCACTTGCTCGTTCAAGCAGGCCGGCCCCACACTGGCTGGTCAGAAGGACTCCCGTCGTCATGCGCCCTCATTTCACCCTGGCCCTTGCCACCGCTCTCGGCCTGTCGGCGGGGCTGCCGCTGAGTGCCCGGGCGCACGGCGCGCCCGACAGCTTCGCCGATCTGGCCGAGCGGCTGCTGCCGGCGGTGGTCAACATCAGCTCCACCCAGAACGTGCAGACGGCGGCGAGCGACAAGGGACCGGAGATGCCGGTGTTCCCGCCCGGCTCGCCGTTCGAGCAGTTCTTCAAGGATTTCATGGACCGCCACGGGCGCGGCCATGGCGGCCCGCCGCCCGGCGGCGAGGAGAATGGCGACCCGGGCGAGGACGCGCCCGATGGCGCGCCCGACCAGGCGCCCTCGCCGCATGGCGGCCACCCGCACCGGCTGCAATCGCTGGGCTCGGGCTTCATCATCGACGGCTCGGGCATCATCGTCACCAACAACCACGTTATCGAAGGTGCCGACGAGATCAGCGTCATCCTGCAGGACAACACCACGCTGAAGGCGACGCTGATCGGCCACGACGACCGCAACGACCTGGCCGTGCTGCAGGTGCACCCCGACCACACGCTGCCGACCGTGCCGTTCGGCGACAGCGATGCCAGCCGCGTCGGCGACTGGGTGCTGGCCATCGGCAACCCGTTCGGATTGGGCGGCTCGGTGACGGCCGGCATCGTCAGTGCGCGCGGCCGCGATATCCAGCAGGGCCCGTATGACGACTTCATCCAGACCGATGCGGCCATCAACAAGGGCAATTCCGGCGGCCCGCTATTCAACATGGCCGGCGAGGTGATCGGCATCAACACGGCCATCTACTCGGAATCCGGCGGCTCGGTGGGCGTGGGCTTCTCCATCCCGTCCGATGAGGCGCGCAACGTGGTCGATCAGCTGCGGCGCTACGGCCATGCCCGCCGCGGCTGGCTCGGCGTGCGCATCCAGCAGGTGACGCCCGACATCGCCGACAGCCTGGGCCTGCATCAGCCCGGCGGCGGCGGGCAGGGCGCGCTGGTGGCCGGCGTCAGCCATGACGGCCCGGCGGACCACGCCCATCTGCAGAACGGCGACGTGATCCTGAGCTTCAACAACCAGCCGCTCAAGGAGAGCAAGACGCTGCCGCGCGTCGTCTCCGAGACGCCGATCGACAAGCAGGTGCCGGTGGACATCTTCCGCGCCGGCAAGCGGTTGACGGTGCAGGTGACGGTGGCCGAGATGCCGGCCGACGACAAGGCGGCCAGTGCCGGCGACACCCCGCATAAGCCGGCCGCCAATCCATCGGTCGAGTTTGCCGGCTTTGGCATGAAGGTGGCGCCGCTGACCGATGCCACCCGGCAGCGCTACAAGATCGACGCGCAGCAGAAGGGCATCGTGATCACCGATGTGGCGCCGGACGGCACCGCGGCCGGATTCGGCCTGAAGGCGGGCGACGTGGTGGTGCAGGTGGCGCAGAGCCCGGTGGAGAGCCCGGCGGACATGCGCCGCAAGCTGGACGAGGCGCGCAGCGGCAGCAAGAAATCGGTGCTGCTGCTGGTGCAGGGCACTGACGGCATCCGCTACGTGCCGCTGCCGGTGCCGCACAAGGGCTAGCCGGGCCAGGCCAGCTCCCGGCCCGGCAATGCTTGCAATCGCGCGCCTCGTTTGCTCATAGGAGCCAAGCGCAGGAGCACACAGACATGCCGGATACCAACGTGGCGACCGAGGACTTCAAGGTCCGCGACTTCTCCCTGGCCGAATGGGGCCGCAAGGAGATCTCGATGGCCGAGGACGAGATGCCCGGGCTAATGGCGCTGCGCGAGGAATATGGCGCGACCAAGCCGCTGGCCGGCGCGCGCATCGCCGGCTGCCTTCACATGACGATCCAGACCGCCGTGCTGATCGAGACGCTGACCGCGCTGGGCGCCACCGTGCGCTGGTCCTCCTGCAACATCTTCTCCACGCAGGACCATGCGGCCGCCGCCGTGGCGGCAGCCGGGGTGCCGGTTTTCGCCTGGAAGGGCCTGTCGGAAGACGAGTTCAACTGGTGCATCGAGCAGACGGTGCGCGGCCCGGGTGGCTGGACGCCGAACATGATCCTCGATGACGGCGGCGACCTGACGCTGCTCATGCACAACAGCTACCCCGAGCTGCTCGCCGACGTGCGCGGCATCTCCGAGGAGACCACCACCGGCGTGCATCGCCTGTGGGAGATGGTGAAGGCCGGCAAGCTGCTGACCCCGGCGATCAACGTGAACGACAGCGTGACCAAGTCCAAGTTCGACAATCTGTACGGCTGCCGCGAGAGCCTGGTGGACGGCATCCGCCGCGGCACCGACGTGATGATGGCCGGCAAGATCGCCGTCGTGGCCGGCTTCGGTGACGTGGGCAAGGGCTCGGCGGCCAGCCTGCGCAACGCCGGCTGCCGCGTGGTGGTGACCGAGATCGATCCGATCTGCGCGCTGCAGGCGGCGATGGAAGGCTACGAGGTGGACACCATGGACGACGCCGCCCCGCGCGGCGACATCTTCGTGACCGCCACCGGCAACGTGGACGTGATCACGGCGGACCACATGCGCGCCATGAAGCACCGCGCCATCGTGTGCAACATCGGCCATTTCGACAGCGAGATCCAGATCGAGAGCCTGCGCAACTACCGCTGGGAGAACGTCAAGCCGCAGGTAGACGAGGTGGTGTTCCCGGACGGCAAGCGGCTGATCGTGCTGAGCGAGGGCCGCCTGGTGAACCTGGGCAACGCCACCGGGCACCCGAGCTTCGTGATGTCGGCCAGCTTCACCAACCAGGTGCTGGCTCAGCTGGAGCTGTGGCAAGCCAAGCCGGGGCAATACGAGAAGAACAAGGTGTACACGCTGCCCAAGCACCTCGACGAGAAGGTGGCGGCGCTGCATCTGGCCAAGGTGGGCGCCAAGCTGACCAAGCTGTCGCCCAAGCAGGCGGAGTATCTGGACCTGCCGGGCGTGAACGGGCCGTTCAAGCACGATCTGTATCGTTACTAAGGCGACCGGATAGGAGCGTCGCAAGGCAAGGGGCTTTGCCCCTTGACCCCATCAAAGGCGAGCCTTTGAAATCCTTGACTTAGAATGATTGGGGGTTTGGGGTTTCAAACCCCAACGGGGTCCAGGGGCAGAGCCCCTGGCCTTCTTTCGCGCCCGCCTGCCGGAGTCCGTCCCATGCGCCTCCTCCTGCTCCCCTTGGCAGCCTGCCTGCTAGGCGCTGCCGCGCCGACGCCGGATCCGGCGATCGCCAGCCTGCTGGCGCAGGTCTCGCCAGACCGGCTGCGCGCTACCGACACGCAGCTCGTGGGCTTCGGCACGCGCAACACCTTCTCGGAACACGCACCGCCCGGCCGCGGCGTGTTCGCCGCGCGGGCCTGGCTGGCAGCCCAGTTCGGCGCGATCGCTGCGTCCACGGGCGGCCGCATGAGCGTGGCGCTCGACAGCTACACCCAGCACGCCGACGGCAAGCGCATCCCGCGTGATGTGGAGATCTCCAGCGTGATCGCCACGCTGCGCGGCGAGGAGGCGGAGGGGCGCACCTACGTCATCAGCAGCCACTACGATTCCCGCAATTCCGACAATGCCGACGGTGTGGCCGATGCACCGGGGGCCGACGATAACGGCTCGGGCACTGCTGCCGTGCTGGAAGCCGCCCGCATACTGGCCCCCACCCACCCGCGCGCCACCATCATCTTCGCCGTGTACGATGCCGAGGAGCAGGGCCTGCTCGGCTCCGCCCACCACGCGCAGGCGCTGCGCGCCGCCGGCGTGGACGTGCAAGGCGACCTCAACAACGACATCGTCGGCGCTTCGGCCGGCGCGGATGGCAGGCAGCCCGGCACGCTGCGCATCTTCTCCGAGGCGCTGCCGGCCGGCGCCGATCCGGTCCGCGTCGATGTGCTCGGCAACGAGAGCGACTCGCCGTCGCGCGAGCTGGCGCGCTTCGCGCATGGCGTGGGCAATGCCTACGTGCCGGGGCTGGACGGCCAGCTCATCTTCCGCGCCGACCGCTTCCTGCGCGGCGGCGACCACGAATCCTTCAACAAGGTGGGGTTCGCCGCCTTGCGCTTCACCGAGCCGGTGGAGACCTTCGCCCACCAGCACCAGAACGTGCGCGTCGAAGGCGGCGTGCAGTATGGTGATCTGCAGCGGTTCATGGATTTCGACTATCTGGCCCGCGTCACGCGCTACAACGTCGCCGTGCTGGCCGCCCTCGCGCAGGGCCCGGGCCGCCCCACCCACGCCACCATCGCCACGCGCGCGCTCACCAACGACACGACGCTCTCCTGGAGCCCGGTAGCCGGCGCCGCGCGCTACGAGGTGGTGCGGCGGCTGACGACGGAGCCGGACTGGACCAGCGTGACCGACGTGCACGCCGCCACCTCGGTGACCGTGCCGTTCTCCAAGGATAGCTGGCTGTTCGGCGTGCGCGCGGTGGATGGGCAAGGCCATGCAGGCGTGGTGGCGTTCCCCGCACCCGGCTAGGGCGCGGTCCGTCTACCAGAACTCGGTGCCGGGTGCGCCCTTGAACGGGCCCACGAACTCGGCGGTGATCCAGCCGCCATAGAAGCCGCCCGGCTGCGGCGTCACGCGCTCCTCGCCCACCAGGCACGCATCCATGCGGCCGGCATAGAGCGCCACGTGATCGCGCAGCATCGCGTAGGCCGGGCTGGGGTCCGGATAGGTCCAGCCCGCATCGTGCTCGACTCGGCCGCCGGCCGAAACGCTGAGGTAGCGTGCCGCGCCTTTCCACTCACAGAAGCTGGTCCGCGCACGCAGGCTGAGCGTACCGGGCAGGAAATCGGCTTGCGGCAGATAGTAGGTGGGCGGGTGCGTCGTCTCAAGCACGCGCCAGGCGTGCCGGGTTTCGGCGATGACGATGCCGCCGAGCACAACCTGCACGCGCGCTTCCACCTGCTCGACAGCCGGTGGGCGTGGGAAATCAGCGACGTTTCTCGCGACCATACGTTTCACCTTCGCAATCTTTGCAATTTGGCCACACTTGCCGCGCTACTCTGCGCTGGCGATCACAATTTCGTGGCGCCCAACGGCGGCGATACCGGAGAGTGTGGACATGAGCACCCTGCAAGCACGCACCATGTCCGACCGGGTCGTCCTGATCCACGATACGGCGGACCGCACCATCATCTCCGAACTCGACATCGACCAGGCTAGCCTGCTGCTCGAGCAGCTGCAGGATGCGGTGGGCGCCACGCTCAACGCACTGCGCCAGCGCGCGGCCTGCAGCTTTGCCGTGCAGTCGGAAACGATCCGCTTCTAGCCAGGCTGCGCCGCCACAGCCTCGGCGGCGCGCAGCACGCGCAGGAAGTTGCCGCCCCACAGGGCAGCGATCTCGCTGTGGCCGTAGCCCCGGCTGACCAGTTCGGCGGTGATGTTGCCGCTCTGGCTCGCATCTTCCCAGCCGCGGATGGCGCCGCCGCCGTCGAAATCCGAGCTGATGCCGCAATGCGCCAGCCCGATGCGGCGCACCACGTAATCGATATGGTCGCAGAAATCGGCGACCTTCGTGTCGTCCGCCCGGCCTTTGGCCCGCAGAAAGGGCGGCATGGCGGTGATCTGGATCAGCCCCTCGGTGTCGCGCAGCGCGTCGAGCTGCATGTCGTCCAGGTTGCGCGGATGCGGGCAGAGGGCGGCCGCGCAGGAATGGGTGGCCACAACCGGGCTGCGTGAGTGCTGGACCGCCTGCAGCATGGATTGGCGCGAGAGGTGAGAGACATCGACCACGATGCCCAGCCGGTTCATCTCGGCCACCGCCGCGTGGCCCAGCGGCGAGAGGCCGCCATGCAGCGTTTCGGCATCGCCCAGGTCGCGCCGCGGATTGGCGCTGTCGGCCAGCAGGTTGTGGCCGTTATGGGTGAGCGTGATGTAGGCCACGCCCAGCGTGCGGAGCTGTGCCAGCCGGCCCAGATCCTCGCCGATCGCATGCCCGTTCTCGACGGCCGGCACCACGGCCAGCACGCCGTCGGCATGCGCCGCCTCGATAGCATCGGCCGTGCTGCACACCCGGGCCGTCAGGCCGAGCCGGGTGGCGCCCATGCCGCGGATCGTCTCCAGCATGGCCACCGCACGCGCCCAGGCCTCGTCGGTCTGCGCCGGCGTGCGCGCGCTCTGCGGCACGAAGGCCACAAAGCAACCGGCATCGAGCCCGCCGGCCTGCATCTTTGGCAGGTCCACGTGGCGCTGGGTGGGCCCGAACGGGTCCTGCGCATGCGGCCAGGGAATGTCGATATGGCTGTCCAGGGTCAGGATGGCGCGATGCAGCGCCGCGGAATCGGTCATGCTTGGCCTTCTCGTCGTGGTCTCGTGCGCCACATGGGGCTGGCGCGCCCGGATGCACGGGCCGCACCACCCGGATGCTGACGCGGCGATCGGCTTCGGCTATGCAGAACCGGCGTCTCCGTAGCTCAGCAGGATAGAGCACAGGATTCCTAATCCTGGGGCCGTGGGTTCGAATCCCGCCGGGGACACTATAATTTTAACACCTTACGGCTGTGAGCAGCCTCGGCCGCCCGTGCTTCCCATGCCATTCCCACCTTTCGCCTGCAGTTGCCCTGTGGGAGGGACCTGTGGTCCGGTGCGTCACGCGCGTCTTGGGCGACGCGAGACTGGCGAGGGACGGCGCTTGATGAGCTACGGAGAGCTGGTACGGGCGCGCAAGAACTGCCGCCTGTGCATCGACGGCAGCGCGGCGCAGCTGCGCAACGGCAGCTCTTTCGACTTCGACCCCGACGTCGTGAGCCACTGGTCGCAGTGGCTCGGCCACCAGCGCCCGACG
This sequence comes from uncultured Alphaproteobacteria bacterium, assembly GCA_963751795.1. Taxonomy (GTDB): domain Bacteria; phylum Pseudomonadota; class Alphaproteobacteria; order Acetobacterales; family Acetobacteraceae; genus BOG-908. Next base: position 89,518 of record CAVVVI010000002.1, on the reverse strand, counting down.
CTGGTCGTGGTCGGCCAGGACTTTTCGGGCGTGGAGTATTTCGAGCGGAACCGCGCGCGGGACGACCCGTCGAGTCCGACGAACCGCAACCTGCGCGCGCTCTTGGGTGCGGCCGGGATCACCGCCGGGGAGCCCCCAGTTCGCGACCCGGTGGCGCCCGTCTACCTGACAAACTCGGTTCTGTGCCTGAAGCCGGGCGGGATGTCGGGCTCGATCAAGGCAGGGTGGGCTCGCAACTGCGCCCGCAATCACCTCGCGCCGCTGCTGAACCATTTACAGCCGCGGGCCGTCGTCGCGATGGGAGCCCCCGCCTGGCGGGCGGTCCAGGAGCTCTTTCCGGGCATTGGCCTGCCCGGCGGGATCAAGGAGGCGGCCGGCCGGCCGTGGAGTGCGCCATCGGGGTTCGGTCTGTTCGCCGTCGGGCACTGCAGCGGGCTTGGTTTGGCGAACCGTCCATGGGAGCAGCAGCTCGCCGACTGGCGCGTGATCGGCAGCTTTCTGGCCGCCGCTAGCAAGCGCTGAGGTCCCAGGTGATTTTACGTTCAGACAAGGCGACGATGCCCGATAGGCATCGTTTGAAACGCCATCGCTTAGCTCAGGACAATTTCCTCGGGAGTCGGCGCCATAATCAACTTGAGTCCGGTGCTAAGCAGCGCCTCTTCGTGCGGCTTCCACGAGGCCCCCTTCGCTTCAGTTGAGTAGCCGAATACGACCAGACGGGGGTTTCTATCGATGCTCAGTGACGAACTGTCGTGCGCTGCCCGTTCGACGAGCGGGTGGAGCGGGCTGGCGCTGCCTGGCCCCCTCATGGCGTGGATCTGCACTTGGATTTGACACGCGCGGCGGTAGGCACTGACGACCTCGTCCGCCCGGTCCGGGCTGTTCATCCAATCCACGTAGCGCTGGAGCTGCTTCAACACCCGCGGCTGGAAGTTTTGGGCCCGGAGTTCCGAGTTGGAAGACAGCTTCGCCTCGTAAAAGACGAGTTTTGCGCCGGCGCCGTCCTCCTCGAGGGTGACGGTGTCCATCCGCGGCGCGTTCGGGCGGGCGTCTGGCGAGACGCTCGCGTTCGCCGGCAGCCCCATTTCGACATCGATGACGTTCGAATGCCGCCCGACGATGACCGCGACACCCCGCTTTTCCGCGCTTGTATATCCGCGGGCCCGCTTAACCCTCGCCGCCAGCGTTGTCGCTTCCGTATCCGTGACCAGTGGCTTGCCTCTGTAGAAATAGGTGTGTCCGTCGAATTCCAAGTAGACTTGGTCTTCGACATCGTCCCGGACATACTTGTGGTGCACCTTTCCCTTCAGCCGTGTGGGCTTCGAGGATTTGTCGAAGGCGATCCTTAATACCGACTGCCCCTCGACGTAGGCGTTCATGTAGCCATTCCTAACCGCCAGATACAGCGGCTGCTGCATTCCGGCAGCGTCCTGGAATCGGTAGGCAAGCAGTTCCGTCCACCACTCCGGTCGCGCTTGAAGCAGTTTAAGCCCGGCTTCGGGAATGCAACGGTTGAATTTGTTTGCCAATGAAAACCTCCTAGCCGCCAGGGACGCCATCGCCACCAGGCCGCGCTTCAGCGCGCCGTCAGATCGCGGCGCCCAGCCGGGCTGCAACGCTGCGGAACTTCTCCAAGGCCAGCTCCAAGCTGACGACGATTTCGGCGGCGACTTCCGCGGGGGGTGGCAGGCTGTCGGGGTCGGTGGCCGACGCGTCCTTCAGCCAGGTGATGTCCAGGTTGACCTTGTCGCGCCTGGCGAGCTCGGCGTAGCTGAAGCGGTGAAAGCGCTCGCTTTCCGTTCGGGCCTGGCGGTTGCGCCAGGCGCCGAATGCTTCCACGAACGGAGCAAGGTCGGGGCGGCGGAGCGGACGTTCGCGCAGGGTGAAGTTCATGTTGGTGCGGAAATCGTACACCCACAGCGCTTCCGTTGCGATGCGGTCGCCGGCCGGGGCGCGGTCGAAAAACAGCACGTTCGCCTTCACGCCTTGGCTGTAGAAGATGCCGGTGGGCAGGCGCAGTAGGGTATGGAAGTCGAACTCCTTCAGAAGGCGTTTTCGGAGCGTCTCGCCGCCGCCGTCGAAGAGCACGTTGTCCGGCAGCACCACGGCCGCGCGGCCGCGCGGCGCCAGGATGCTCATGATGTGTTGCAGAAAGTTGAGCTGCTTGTTGCCCGTGGTAACGGTGAAGTCCTCGCGCACATAGTCCTGGCGCTCGCTGTCGATGCCGCCATCCTCGCGCACGATGCGGAAGGATTGCCGCTTGCCGAAAGGCGGGTTGGTGACCACCACCTTGTAACGGCGGCCATCATCGGCCAGCAGTGCATCTTTCAGCATCACCGGGCTTTGGGCGCCGCCGATGCCGTGCAGGTAGAAGTTCATTGCGCATAGGCGCACCACGTCCGGCACAATGTCGGTGCCCGAAATCATCTCTTCGCGAAGTCGACGGGCGACTTCGCGATCCTGGGCGGCGGGTTTTCGCCGCTGGTGCTCGTAGGCGGCCAGGGGAAACCCTCCTGTGCCGACTGCGCAATCGTGCACTGTTTCGTCCGGCTCGGGGTCGATCAGCTGGACGATCACCTGGATCAGCGGGCGCGGCGTGAAATACTGGCCGGCGCCGCTCTTCACCTCGCCTGCGTTGCGTTCCAGCAGCCCTTCGTAAATCGTACCCTTCACGTCCACGTCCAGCCCCAGCCAGGTCTCGCCGTCGATCATAGAGACAAGGCGCTGCAGCTTGGCGGGGTCGTTGATCTTCCCCTCTGCCTTCAGGAACAGGGTGCCGACGATGTCGTCACGCCGTGACAGGTCCGCAAGCGTCTTCTTGTAGCGCCGTTCCAGCGCCTCCCCGGAGAGGGTGCGCAGCGCCTGCCAGCGGCACTCGTCTGGAAGAGCGGACGGCTCACCCAGGAATTGCGTTCGCTCGTCATCCATCTTCAGAAAGAGCAGGAAGCTGATCTGGCCGAGATAGTCGCCGAAGGAGACGCCATCGTCACGCAGCACGTGCGCGTAGTTCCAAACTTTCCCAACAAGGGCTTGCTCGTTCACAGGAGCTCTCCACGGAAGGCGGCGGCGAGGATAGATTGCTTCAATAAGCCGTATGACGTCGTATACGCATCGAGCTCCATTTCATGCATGACGGTCAGGAAGTCCCTAACGCCTCGAACCACCGCGATCTGCTCATCGAGCGGTGGCAACGGTACAGGGACTGCCCTGACGTCGCCCTGATTTATGCTAGCCTGATTGACCGCCATTTTGGCGTTCTGGCACAAGAACGCGCGGCCGTGCGGCGACGTGAGGACTAGCTCCAGATAGTCGCCAAGCAGCCGTGAAGTGGGCCGCAGCCGCATCATGTTGCTTTCAAACAAAGCGGGAAGGTGAAGCTGTCTGACCAAAAAGGATTTCCCAAGGTGAGACGGGCTGTTCACCCGGTTTATCACCACATCGCCGAGGTCAAGAGAGTATGAGGCTTTCATTTCTGGCGAGGCCGACACCTGTCGCAATACACTAGAGCCGCGAGCGACGCCTGACTGAAAATCGTCGATGCGGAGGATCGGCCACCCATTTCCATAGGACGATTGCGGAAGGTAAAGACCATTCTGGATACCGCCTGCGATTACGGCGTCGAGTGACGTCCAAGACCAAGTGCTAGGGAGTCGTGGAAGTTTATTGGGGTCTATAGGTAGCGGCTCAACGTAAGGCTTACTTCCGCTTTTGGGATCGGCCTGCCGGCTCATGCGACGATCAGCGAGGATGCGGGCGAGGAGGTCGGCGCCGCTTTCCTGCGGTGGGTTGGCTGCGCGCCAGTCTGCTGTCAGTTCGCCCGTCACCGCCGCCTTCAGCAGCGAGCGCCGATACACCTCCAGGTCCGCCCGCGCCCGCGCCAACGCCGTCTCGCCGTCGTCGAAATCACTCAGAACATCGTTGAGCTTGGTGGCAAGGACGTCCTGTTGATCAGGCGGCGGAAGCGGCACCGGGATCGTGACCATGTCCGCCTGAGTCAGCTTAAGTCGTGTCGTTCCCCGAACGTACGGCTCATAGTTGAGAGTATTGAGCCACAGGCACGTTAGGTCCTGCCGCATCGCCGTGCGCGGCTTCAGAACGTGAGCGTGGTTGTTAACCCAGAACTTTCCGCTCACCGAATAGGCCTTGCGCGCGGCTGGATCGAGGAATGGGGCACCGTCCTCACCAAGGAGTATGTAGTTCCCGTCGGCTAGATAACCATCGATGTAGTCGACGAGACCGGTCGCACCGTAATACGGGTATGGTGTCGCATTCGCCGTGCGCCGCTGCGCCCGATCAGTTCTATTGATGGGTCGCCTGAGGTGGTCGTGGATTTCAACCACCTCGGTGAGAGGAACCCACCGCCAACGATCCGGCAGCACCCAAGGTCCGGCTACATCGCCGGTTTGGGCAGCAGCCCGCTTCCTATTCGACATTCTTCCCCGCGTCAGGCGACCAACGCCTGAATCATCTCATCCAGCAATGGCGCCAGCCTGTCTGCGCCGAAAACACGCCGCGCCGCCAGCACTCCGCCGCGGGCCGAAAACTGCTCCTGCACGTCGCGCAGGCTCATCTCCACATTGGCCGCCAGGTATTCGCGAATGGCCTCCAGCCAGCCCAGCGCCTCCGGCCCATACACGCGGCCCGCGTTCTTCTCCCGGCCCAGCCAGAGGTTGTAGCGCTGCTGCACAGTGGTGGAGAACGGCGCCAGCGTCTCGTCGGCGCCGACAGCGAAGCGGACCAGCGAGACGATGTCCGTCAGCGTCTTTGCCGGATTGCCGCGCACCCGGTCCCCCATGAGCCGCCGGTAAGCGCTCCACAGCGCCAGCGGCTGCAGCAGCCAAGGCGGCGCCAGCAGCGCATCGCGCAACTCCTCCAGGTTGGCGTAGGTCAGGCGCTGCCCTGAAGCGGGCCGTTGATAGAGCAGGGTCAGGGCGGCCAGGCGATCCCGGTTCTCGTCCAGGAACCGGCGGAAATCGCCTGTCATTTTCTCGGCCGCCTTCGGATCGTAGGCGGAGGAGATGACGACGTCGCGGGTGATATCGTCGATCACGATCTCCGCCCGCGCCTTCATCTCGATCAGCACGCGCCGCAGCGCCGGATCGTTGAAGGGCCGCAGCGCCGCTTCCCGGATAGTGGCGGCCACGCCTTCGCGCTGCGCCTCGGTCGCCTGCGGGGGGTGAAGCCGGTCGGCTTCCTGTTCCAGCCGATCGTTGTCGATCGCGTCCACCAGCAGGCCTGCCAGTGCCGCAGGCGGCATGCCCGCGACTGCGGTCACCTGGGCCCGCGCGGCATCGTCCATGCGGCGGTCCAGCGCGGACAGGCGCGCGGCCAGGGTGGCCACCGCATCTTCGTCCGACCGTCCGCTGGCCACCTGTTCCAGAAGCTTTTCGAACCCGATCTGGCGGTTGCGATCCAGCGGGGTCGCAACCCGCTTCAGGCTGTCCACCACGCCCACCGCATCCACCAGCACGAAACGGTCTTTCAGGGTCGCATCCGGCGTCACCTTCTGCAGGTCCTCTGCCGGAATGGACCGCACGCCGCGCCCGCGCATCTGCTCGAAATAGGTGCTGCTGCGCACGTCTCGCAGGAAGATCAGCGCCTCGATCGCTTTCACGTCCGTGCCGGTGGCGATCATGTCCACGGTGACGGCAATGCGCGGGTTGAAGCTGTTACGGAACTGGCTGATCAGGTCTTCCGCGAATTTGGCGCCAACCCGGTAAGTGATCTTCTTGGCGAAGTCGTTGCCGCGGCCGAACACCTCGCGGGCGATGGTGACGATTTCCTCGGCATGATGGTCGTCCTTTGCGAAGATCAGCGTCTTCGGCACCTCGGTGCGGCCCGGAAACAACTCGGTCGGCAGCGTATCGCGGAACGTCTCCAGCACCGTGCGTATCTGGTTGCGGGCCACCACTGACTGGTCGAGGGCCGCCTTGTTGTAGACGAGGTCGTCATCCAGCTGCCGCCATACCTGCGCCCGCGTCCGCTTGTCCCGCACGGGCAGCGTGTAGCCCTTCTCCACGCGCCCGCCATGCTCGCCGATCTGCGTGCGGATGCGGAACACCTCGAAGGGCACGTTTACGCGGTCCACAACGGATCGCTCGTAAGGGTACTCGGCCACGAGGTTCTCGCCGAAGAATCCCATTGTCTGAAGCGTTGGCGTTGCGGTCAGGCCGATCACGTGCGCGTCGAAATAATCCAGCAGCTGGCGCCAGGAGCCGTAAATCGAGCGGTGGCACTCGTCCACGATGATGATGTCAAAGGCTTCCAGCGGCAGCGCTGCGCTGTAGGCGACCTCCTTCGGCGGCGCCTGCCAGTGCTCGAAGCTGCTTTCCTCCTCGTCCGCCTCATCCAGTTCGGCGCCGGTCAGCTGGGCGAACACGCGCTGGATGGTGGAGATGACCACCTTCGCGGACGCGTCCAGCCCGGCGGGCCCAAGCCGCTGGACGTTGTAAAGCTCCGTGAACAGCCGGCCGGTGCCCGGCGGGCGATATTGCTGGAATTCTTTCAGAGTCTGCCGGCCGAGGTTGTTGCGGTCCACCAGGAACAGGATGCGGCTGGCGTCCGCATGGGCCAGCAAGCGGTAACTGAGGGTGGCGGCCGTGAAGGTCTTGCCGGCGCCGGTAGCCATCTGCACGAGCGCCCGTGGGCGGTCAGCCTTCAGCGACGCCTCGATGCCCTGGATTGCCTCCACCTGGCAGGCGCGCAGGCCGGCAGGGTCCAGGGCTGGAAGAGTTTGGAGCCGGTTGCGCAGTGACGATTGGGCCCGCAGCCAAGCGAGTAGGGTTTTAGGACGATGAAAACCGAACAGGCGCCGTGATCGCCGCTGCGGGTCCGCCCGATCGCTAAACAGCGTCTCTTCGCCCGTCGCTTCATAGTCGAACCGCAGCGGATCGCCCCACGAGGCGAGGGCGCCGGGCACATCCGCCTGATAACCGGACGCCTGTTCGGCCACTCCGGACAGCGTTGTCCCGGCGGCCTTGGCCTCTATCACGCCGCAGGCCCTGCCGCCGACGAGAAGCAGGTAATCGCACGGCCCGTTTGCCAGCGGGTATTCCCGAACGGCGACCCCGACCGCTGCGAGGCGGTTCAGGTCGGCACGATCCTGGATCAGCCAGCCGGCAGCCGTTAGCTGCTCGTCAATGCGATGGCGGGCGCGGGCCTCGGGGAACGGCGACATGCTCACTGCAGGGCGATGACGGTCACTCCACCGCGGAGCGTGCCTTTGGGGCATAGCATGACACGAAGTGTGAAGCATTACGAGAACGGCTCGGTCGTCGGCCCAGATGCATTCAAACCCGTCCACCAGAAGACGCTTCCCCAGCGTCGCCCCGAGCTCGGGTAGTGGGGGGCGCTGATCGGAGACGCCGGTTAACAGCTGCTGAAACGGTGTCGGCTGGAGGAAGGCGCGCGCCTTCCTCCAGTCGTTCACATCGGCGCCGCGATGCCCACTAGGAAGTAGCAGCCCTTCTCCCCCGGCGGGTGAATGACAGCGCGCAGCCTTGATCCCCCCGCCGCCTTGGTCCAGCGGTCGAAGCGGGAGCGAACCTCGCGCACCGGCTCCGGGCTGTCCGGGTCCTCCACCCGCAGCGCCTCGAGCAGCACGTCCGCCCCCCAAAGGCGCCCGGACGCCAGCAGCACGTCGCGGTCCGCCGGATCGTTCCCCTCGGCCTCGAACGGCCAGATCGGCAGCACGGCCGAGGGCGCTGGGGCGTCGCCGGCGAGCCGATCCGGGTCCGCCCCGAGCGCGGCTTCGACAATCTGGTCGCCCACCGTGGCCCGGAGGTGCTCCACCACGTCGTTGGCGCCCATCCTCGCCAACGCCTGATCCTGGCTGGGCAGCAGCAGGATGCCCGCTTCCTGCAGCCACGCCAGGACCGAGTCCAGCTGCCGGCGATCGTCGTCCGTGAGTTCCACCTCCGCCACGAAGAGGCTTGCGTCGAAGCAATTGAGGAAGGCGACGCGGGTCAACTCCCCCGCGGCGTTAAGGTTTGCTGTCATTTTCGCACTTTCCTGCCTGGGTTGTTCCAGTCGCCCCTCCTCTGGGAGGAGCGCAGGGATGAGATGGCTGCGGCTTCGGGCGCTGTTTCGGGCCGCGTTGCCACGCCAGCGGCAAGTTCCAGCTCACGTTTGGGCAGAGCCGGTTGTTGAGTCTTGGCTGAAGTTGGCCGAAAGCAGACAGGCGGCTTTTCCAGACCCAGACCGGAAAGGCAGATGTTCGTTCTCGTGGTTGTAAGACGCACGCCGATTTCGATCAGAGCCATGTTTACTAGAACGAGGCCATGCCCATAATGAAACGGCCGTATTTTTTTCGAAGAAGCGTACCCAACTCCTCTGTCGATGCGACACCGCATAACTCCGCGCGCGTTATCACGAGAATGATTTCATCATCTCGGTTAAAAACGTCGCGCAGGTGCGCATGCGCTGCGGTCACGTCAGCTGCGTCGCCTGTTATGCCACTCGCGGCAACAAGCAGCCCAAACTTCAACCTCATCTTGTGAATTTTGGAGGTGAACGCACGCAGGGTGGCAGTGTTAACGGGAGCCACCCAATTTTTACATTCGACAATCAGCAAGGGAGGAAAAAAAGGAAGTCCTGTTCCTTTCACCTGGTGATTATAAAGGATCAGGTCGATCTCGAGCGACCCCGGCAGGTCTTCAATATTGCGATCTATCAGCCCCACGCCGTCAATCCGACACATCGTCTGCTCAACGGCGTCTTCAAGGGCCTGACCCTTCTGATACGTGGTTCCGGAGTCACCAGCGGCAAGATGATCGATAATCTCTTGCTGGACGATTGCGACCACTTACGCCGCCCCATGAGCGGCACGGTTGCGCAAACTCCGTACATGGCGTCCCAAATTTCCATCTTTTGCGAGGGCAATAAACTGGTCGACAGAAAGCCAAAAGATGTAAGGCGACAATGGGTGGCGCTTCCGTGGCGGCTCTTGCTCCGTGAGAAGAAAGCCACAGCCAACGCCAGCTGCTTGCATGAATTCCAGCAGTTGTTGCTCAGCACGCTTAGCACTCGATGTATCAAGCCGGGTCTTGATTTCGATGACCGCCGGATCGAATAGCTCTGAGTCCTGCGACCCGAGCCACATAAGGACATCAGGTCGGATGCGCGAACCTTCGTTTTCCGGACCGGCAATCGCGCTGCCCCCAATCTCCGTAATGGTCGCGTAAACCCGAGCTTCCAGTTGTGAGTGAAAAAGCTGCACAGACGCCGCAGGCTCTTTCGGCTCAATAGATTTCGGGGATACCGACGGGCGCTCTCTCTTAAAGATCGTTTCATGTGGCGTTGACAGAAATGCGTCCAGATTAAAGGCTAACGCAGCCCGCTCGCTGAGCTTCACGTCCAGGAAAGCGAACAGCGATCGAGCGACCCTGCCAACACGCTTACTTGTAGCGATGTTAAAAACAGGCTTTCCCAATCCTTCTGCGAGCCCAACCTCGTAGAGCACTCGCTGATCGCTCTGTGATCCATCCAGGACGGCAATTACGAAGTCACAGCGTTGTATCGTCGGCGCGTAACGTGTCCCAACAGGCGTGTCATCCGACCAATTCCACGCGATTTGCCGCTCGCCTAATAGGATGGGCAACACGCCTAAGTCCATGCCGTATGGTGCTGATATGAAGCACCGGAAATACCGTTGGGGATGTGGGACCGCCATGACCATGAGGATAATCCGTCGTTTCAAGTTCGCCTAGCGGGAGCACCCGGGAAGCTGTGGACGCGCGCATCGCTGTCTCGGAGAGGCTGGTACTGGCGCTGATGTGCCACCGCCCTAGCCGCTGGAATGTCCGCTTTTGGAAGTTGGATTTAGTGAGTTGAACGGCCGAGATTGGCGCAAAACCGTCGTTGCGCGCGGTTTTTCATGCCCGTGCGACGGCGCGACGGCGCGACGGCGCGAACATTTGATTGAGCGATCGACCAAGCATTGGCCCGAGCCGCTCGGACAAACCCAGGAGGCCGTCATGAACATCATCGCCGTCGCCGCCGCCAAAGGCGGTGTCGGAAAAACTTCGATTGCTGCCGCCCTGGCCGTTGCAGCAAGCCTAGACCCGGACCGGCCGTTGAACGTCGCTGTGATGGATCTCGACCCACAGGGCTCGTTCAGCGAGTGGTGGAACAGGCGGGCCCGCAGGGACGCTCCCGCACTCGTCCAACGCGGCCGGCACAACCTGGACTACATCGTGAGCACGCTGCGGAACGGCGAGTGCGACCTGCTGATCCTCGACTGTCCGCCCAGCTATTCGCCCCTTCACCGCGAAGCGATCGGGCTTACCGACCTCGTCCTGATCCCGACTGGCCCCGGCGCCCTAGACCTGGAAGCAATCGAGAAGACCGTCGACATGGCGGAGCAGACCGGAGTGCCATCTTGCGTCGTCCTGAACGGCGCGATTTTCCGAAGCCGTATCGCCGGGCGGGCCATCTTCGACTTGCGCGAGCGCAACATCGCCCTTGGCCCCGTCCTGCACCACCGCGTGGTGATCGCTGAAGCGTCGATCACCGGCCAGACCGCCCTGGAGATCCAGCCCGCAGGGGCGGCCGCCAGGGAGGCGCGGGACGCCTGGCGGCATGTCCGAGCGGCGCTGGAGCAGAGCCCGTCACGAGAAGGCTTGGATCGCCCATCCCGGGCGCCCTGCACTCAGATGGGGAGGGCAGGCTATTGAAGCGGGCGATCCTGTGCCGCCCGGGTGAGGCGGTGCCGCCGCCGGAGCCCGCCATCCGCGTGCGCGATACTACCGGCGGCAGAAGGGTCGGCGCCTATCTCCCGCTGGACCTATACGTGGCATTCAAGGCCCACGTTGCAGCAACCGGAAGGTCAGGCGAGCGGGCCATAGTCGAGGCGATTGAAAGCATGCTTGGGCGCGGTAAACCCGGCCCGTCTGGCCGAGCTACCCGCCCCTGCAAAAGCCCTCACAGCCTAGTCGGCGCGCAGACAGACACGCCAAAACACCCACACGCCGGCTAGCGTGACGAAGGTATCCCAGCGGACACCGAAGTGCAGTCGCACCTCAGCACCCAACAGGGCCAGGAGCAGGATGCCGCCGACGACAGCCTTCGTCGCGCTCGTCGAGCTGATCGTTGCAGTTCCCGTTGCTGTTTTGCTCTCCTGCAGCGTTGCGCTCACTACACGGACCACCACACCGACGTCCAAGACAGAACTTGTTGACGACGGCATGACAGCCCGCCGGCCGGGACAACGGACTTGCGCGCCGGCCGTCATCAATCCCAGCGCGATGGCATCGGCCGCAGCAGCGGCTTTAGGTCCGCTGACAGTCACCTCGATTAGCTCTCTTTGCACGAGTGTCTCTCCTTCCGGCGCCGCGGCGCGATGTTGCTTGTGTGAGTCGGAAGGATGCGGGAAGGCGGGTGGGCCTTCCCGCATCCTTATCCCGTCCCGGAGATCAAATCCCACGCGGTGGCAGCCATCGTTGCCGTCGCAACAAGCCGCCCGGGCGCGTGATGGGCGTAGCGCGTCGTGGTCGAGAGCTGCGTGTGGCCCAGCACCGCGCCGATCTCGAACAGCGGGACGCCCTGGTTGGCCAGGACCGAGGCGAAGCTGTGCCGCAAGTCGTGCACCCGCAGGTCCGCCGGCAGCCCCGCCGTCCGCTTAGCAGCCACCCACGTGCGCCGGATGTTGCCGATGGGCCGTGTGGCGTCAGTTGGGCTTGGGAACACCCAGGGGCAGTCACCATTGCGCACGGCCAACTGCCCACGCACGAGCGCCACCGCCAGCGGGCTGAGCGGGACCAGCCTGGGCTTGCCCGACTTCGCCCGGGGGACTGTCAAGGCACCATGCCCCAGGTCGACCTGCTCCCACCGAGCCTTCAGCACCTCCTGCTTCCGGGCGCCGGTAAGCGCCAGAAGCACAAGCGCCGCTGCGGCCGTGCGCCCGTTCGCAAGCTCCAAGGCGGACAGCAGCGCCCGGGTTTGGACCGGATTGAGAAAGCGGTCGCGCCGCTCTTCCCGCATCATGCCCGGGTTGGCGGCCGGATTGCGCCCCTCGATCAGCTGCCACCGGATCGCAGCGTTGAACATGGCCCGCGTGTAGGCCAAGTGCCTGTTTACGGTCGCCGGCTTCAGCCCCGCATCCACCAGTCTCTTGCGCAGTGCGGACACGTCCGACGGCGTTACCTCGTCCAACGCCTTACTTCCGAAGGCGGGCAGAATGCGCCGGCGGAACGTGCGCTCCACGCAGCCGTGGCTTAGCAGTCGCTGCTGGCAGTCCGGCAGATACCGCTCTCGGAAGAACGCCTCAACCGTTGGCACCGCGCGTCGGCGGTCACGCTCCGCCAGTGGGTCGCCGCCCAAGCTTACTTCCGCCTTGATCCTCTCGGCGGCCTTGCGGGCTTGGTCGACGGTGACGTCTCCTAAGCGCCCCAGCTTGACCTCCCGCGTGCGTCGGCGAACGTCGGCGTAACGAAGATAGAACGTCACGCCGGTCGAACGCCGCTCGGCGATGAAGCCAGGCAAGCGATCGTCGAACACGCGCAGCTTGGTCGTGCCTACTGCTGGGATAGGAAGGTTCTGCAGCAGCGTCTTGGTGATCGTGGCTTTCATGGCCCGCTACCTCCCCAAGCTCACCGGAAGACCAGCTCGAGGCGGACGATGATGGCCTTCACCACGGACGCGGTGCGGACTAGCGACAGAATAGCTTTCAAGGTCGGTTCCTTTCGGACGCACAACGGCAGCCCGCATCGCTGCCTTGTCGGCAGGACGTTGGCGGATCATCGATGCGACATAAGATTATCTGACCGCGCAGCCGCGGCGGTATTAGTCAGGCCGTGTACAGGGCCCACGCGCCGTCAGAAGCGACGCTCACGGCGACGCCCTCCTGCACGCGGAACGCATGCAGCTCCTCCTCGTCGAGGTCGTCATTTATCGTCAGGAGGTCGTCCAGACGGTGCACCGGGCGGCCGAGCCCCCGCAAGTAATCAACAAAACGGAGGGGGTCATCGCCGCCCTGTATCGCTTCCGCTAAGCGAACGTGGTGCACCTCAAGCGGCTCGTCTTTGTAAGTTCGGTAGCGGTCCAGCAGCGCCGCAAACGGCTCTCCGGCTTCGGGTTCGTTGGGCATGGTCGGCTCCGGAGAGTGGCGCCGGCCGTGTGGACGGACAGGCGCGCCGTTTGGCCCGGGATTGGGCGCCGGCATGACATTCGTTTGAGTTGCTCATCCGGCGCGCCAGGTTCCTCTGGCTTGCTACTGCTCGACTGTATTTGAGCGCACGCCGGCCGCGACGAACGCTGTCAAGTCTTCGTCGCGGTAACGGATTGATTTGCGGCTCAACCGCACGAACTGGGGCCCCTCGCCGGTGGAGCGCCAGCGCTCGAGAACCCGTGCGGTCACACGCAGTCGTTCCGCTGCTTCGTGTGGCGTTAGCAGCTTATCGCCGACGGCGCCGGCTTTGGCGTGGCCGCCCGGGTCGGAAGCTCGCGGCGAGGAGGCGATCTGCGCCGATGGCACGGTCGGTTTAGTTACACGGCGGATTGTCAACAAGGTCACCCTCCAAGTTCTGCGCTGGAGCGCTGTTCACGCGGCGCTCTGATGAACTGTTTGGTGGGGATGATGCCTAGTCGGCCGTTATTGGTGTCCAAGCGGCGGTCAAATTCAGCAAACTTGTTGCAGCAGTACCGACTACCGAAGTTAATTTCGGCAGAAACCGATTACGCAAACGCAGGTGATGGAATGGCTACGTTTCTCCGTCTGCGGTCTCATTGTAAAATTTTCATTTTACCGTTATTTCCGACTTGAATGCACGCGATCCAAGTCGTAACTGAGCGCCTGCCGACGCGGCGCTCTTCGGACGGCACACATTCAGTGCGAGCGCGCAGCCCGGTTCGTAGGCGGAAGCGGTCCGTCTACGGTGCTCTTTGAAGTGGTGAATCCGATTTGCTGGGTTGTGAGGCGCTAGTACGCGGGCCCCCGCAAGGGAGCTTGTGCCAAGTAGCGCCACGATCAACCAACAAACACAAGCGGACCTGCCGCGCGGCGAAGCGTCGCGTGCGCATGCTTGTGTATTCAGGAGGTCTAATGACGACTAGGTCTGACGATGTGGAGCAAGCTGTTGAGCTTCTCCCTGCCAGCAGGACTCTAGACGAAGCCCTCGAGGCTGTGTGCAGCATCGCTCAAGGCGATCTGCCCGCAGTAAAGAAGCTTCTTGCGGAGACGGTGCACCTGTCCAAAGGCGACGCGGCCGTCCTCCTCGAGACCCTCACCGACGCTAGCGGAATGGAGCAGCGAACCCTCGCCTCGCTTCATTACGACCAGCAATGCGCGTTCGAGGGGCAGCTTCTCAGGACGTCCAGCCAAATGGCTGAGGCGATAAGCGAGTACATCCAGCGGGAGCAGGTTTCACTGTTGTACACCGATGGCAGCTTCTACAGCTACACTTCGGAAACGGGTTTCTACAACACGGTGCCCGATTTCGAAGTGATGGATTTCGTCGGTGCCGCCTTCGAAAGCCATCCCGAGCTGAAGCGCGCCGCCTTCTGCAAGGACCTGCTGCAGAGGCTCAAACGCCAGCTTACCGACGATGGATTCTTTGCCCGTTCGCCGGTAGCTCTGAACCTTGAGAATGGCTTTCTCAAGATAAGCCCGGATGGCAGTTACGAGTTGCTCGAGCACGGTCCCGACCACCGGGCCAGGTTCAAGCTCTCGTTCGGCTACGATAGCGAGGCGACGTGCCCCACCTTCCTGGCGGGGCTCAGCCGCACGATGCCGGACGCGGCGTCTAGGGAGGCGCTTAAGGAGATGTGCGGGGCCGCGGTCTTCGGCCTCTCGCTATCCGTGGACAACGGCTGCCGCATGATCGGCCTCTTCGGGCCTCCGAACTCGGGCAAGTCCAGCCTGCTTGAGACCATGAGGTCGCTGTTTCCGCCCGACAGCGTCGCTTCGGTTCAGCCGTGTGACATGGAGAAACCCTACATGGCGGCCGAACTCGTCGGGAAACCGGTCAACATCGTGTCCGAATTGGATCCGGGCAGCGCCTTCGGCGGCCCGAGGTTCAAGGCGATCCTCAGCTGCGAGGAGATCACGGTGCGCCGCATATACGAGAAGCCCTTCTCCATGCGGCCGACCGCTTGGCACTTCGGTGCCGGCAACGACCTGCCGCAGCTAACGGACAAGACCGGGGCCTTTGACCGCCGCATGCGGCTGTTCGAGTGCCCGAACACTTTGTCCCAGCGAGATGTGATCCCGGGCTTCCGCGACCAGGTCAGGGCGGAGATGCCGGGGATCATCAACTGGCTCGCCGAGGGCGCCAGCAGGGCCCTGGCGCGTGGCTACTTCCCGAAACCCCCGGAGCACGACCGCCTGTTCGCCCTGATGCGGGGCATGCGGAGCGACGTGGTCCGAGAGTTCGTGGCTAGTGAGGTCGACAAGGTGGACCGCGAACAGCCGAAAGTGCTGAACCGGGAACTGTTCGAGGCGGCACGCGACTTCGCGAGGCGGCGCGGCGGGGACATCAGCCACGTGTCCCCCGGCAGCCTTGGCCATAGGATTGCGGAAGCCTTGTGGGAAATCCACGGCGTGACGCAGGAAGCGACCAAGGCCCACGGCGGGGTGCCGCAATACCGGGGCATCAAGCTTCGCCGGGCAACCGGCGTGCCGGCCAGTTTGTAGGAAGAGTAGTTAAGACTGGATACAACTCAGCAAATCGGCGCCGGGGCACGTAACCCCGGCGCACCCTTCAGAGCCGCACCTCATCTATACATCACCTTGCCTGCCGCCCGCGATCGCGACGGCGTGCGCGACGCAACCTCACCCAACTCAACCGGGCCCAACCCTGCGGCACCTTCCACCGCGTTATAACGGGCGGCCATGCTCCCCGGGCGCCGTCGGATGCTCCAGCTACAGCCCCAGAGCCTGCGCGACAGGCAGGCGCGCGCCGAGCAGCCCTTGGCAAAGCGCGAAGATTGGTGCCCGACTGCGCGGCTCGTGCACAAGCACTCCCTCCGTCGCCAGCTGCCGCAGGGTCTTCCGCACGTGGCTGTCCGTCGGGACGCTAGATGCGTCAAACCGGCCCGCCGAGAGCAGAGCTGCCAGTGCCGCGCGCCCGTGCTGGAGGGTTCGGCTGAGGGGGCGGCCTCCGGAGCGGCGGCGGGGCGGGGGCGCCGAAAGCCTTAGGAGGGGGGCGAGCGCGGCCATCAGCTGAAGGCTTCCGCAGGGGGGTGCCGAGAACCCGCGCGACCAGGCCGCCATGTCGTCCAGGACCGGCTGGGCCCTCATCGCGAGGTGGCCGAGCCGGTCGCACAGCTCCCGCCCGGAGCCCGCTGCGCCCAGGGGAGCCCCGTCCCACCCGAACAGCGCAACTGCCGCGCCGCCGTCCAGCGACAGCTCGTGCCGCAGCAGGGAGTTGGTCTTGGCGTAAAACTTGTGGCGCGCAACCGCGTCGGTCCGGCCGTTCCGCCACGTGGCCGTCGCCAAGTTGCCCTCGAACCCGACCTCCCGGTCCCCAGCCCGCCAGGTCGCCTTGCTGTCGGCGAACCAGGGGCCCGCGGCACCAGCGATCGCCCTCGCCAGCGCGGGCGCGTCCTCGGCAAGCACGTCCCTGCACAGCTCCGCCGAGCGAACAAACAGCCGGGGCACAAGTCGCTCGCCCGCGGCCTCCGAGCAAGCGGCCACAAAGCTATCCACAAGGCCTCCAACCGTGAGCAGCTGAAGGCCCAGCAAATGGCGCCTGTCCGCGTCCGCGGGCCCTACCAAGTTGTCCCCCCCGTCGAGGCTGCGGGCGCCGTCGTGGTCGACCTGGCTCCGGAGGTAGGAAAGCGGATTGAGCCTTAGCACGCTGCCGGAGGTTGCCAGGCACGAGGTGCCGGAGGCTGCCCGCATCAACCTACCCCCCAGCGTGAGGTCCGCCCCGGACCGGGGGCACCGCCAGGCGAAGGACACGGCGCCCGACCGGTGCAGAAGGGGCGACGACGCCAGCGCCTCCCAAGCACGCAATCGCAAAGCCTCCGTGGCGGGCGACCCGACGCATAGCTGTGCGGTTACCTCGAGGCGGTCCAGCAAGGCGTTAGCGGCGGGCGGGAACTCGGACACCGTAGACGCAAGGCTGGCCACCTGATCGGTTATCGGACGTGACGGGAGGTTAATGTGCGAAATAGGTGCCTGTAGGGGCTGAAGGGCGCCGTGCGACGAGGCGCGCGCCCTCCGACAATCTGGCGGCGCATTCTGGCCAAGTTCAGAGGTCATGGTGATACTCGCGTTTTACGCACCGGGGCTCGCCTCCCATGAGGACCGCGGTGTCGCTGCTACGATGTATTGTTCACGAACGGTGCCGACTTGGGGCCTACGGGGGCGATCGGGTGTGAGCCGCCCTGAACACCGCCGAAGCTCTCCATCCTCCCCGGTGAGGATGGAGAGCCTTATGTGGGCTTGAGTGCCTGTTGTATGCGCGGACCGGTTAGGGCCCAAGGCGGAATGTGATCTCGATGTAGATCTCGTCGATGAAGCGCGTAAGGTCGGGGTTGACGTCTCGTACGCAGCCAGGCAGACGGCTTCTACCTTCAACGTTCATGAAGCTTTCTGCTTTGGCGTTGTCGCAGGGGTTGCCGCGCCGGCTCATTGATCCGACCAAGCCGTGACCGTCAGCAGCTCACGGTAGGTTTCCGACGCGTGTTGCGAGCCACGATCCGAATGGTGAATGCACCCTGCAGGCCCGGGTTGCGGCTTCTGACCGCCGCCTTCAGCGCCGCGACAGCGTGCGCGCGTCCATCGACCGGCTGATCGCGTAGCCGACCACCTTGCGCGACCCGGCATCGAGGATGGCGGCCAGGTAGACGAAGCCATCTGGAATGGCGACGTAGGTCAGGTCGGCGACCCACAGCTGGTTAGGTCGATCGGCAATGACATCCGTGGCCAGATCTCGAAAGATTGGGCTGGCATGATCGCTATCGGTCGTGACGACATAACGCCGGCGCCGCTTGGGCTGCATACCGTGCTTGCGCATCAGACGTCGCAGCCTCTTGTTGTTTACCTCGATGCCCTGGTGGCGCAGTGCCGCACCCACGCGGCGGTAGCCGTAGCACTCGAACTCGTCGTGGATCGCCCCGATCCGGGCTAGGAACTCGCCATCCTTCAGCGCGGCCGAGGCCATATCGTAGAAGGTGGATCGCGACAGGCCCATCAGCTCGCAACCTTGACTGACGGAGATCCCACGGGGCCGGTGACGATGGAGGTGCTCTCGCTTGTCGGCCGGGGACCATGTTTCATAGCCCCCTTTGAAAGCTCGATCTCGAGCGCTTGTCGGCCCATCATTCGCTTCAGGGCGCCGATCTTGGCCTCATATTCCTGCAACAGATCGGCCACGTCGGCCGAATTGTGCCCGGCATTGAAGGCGTTCCTAAGGTTGGATGTCGGCGAACACCTGCGGCGCTCGGTAATCCGCTCCACTCTTGCCTTAGTGGATAAGAACTTTCACCTGATCGACAAGCTCGTTGTCCGGAAAACGTTGACAGGCAGCCGACCAAATTTCGGCTGCCTTCTCTCGATCACCATTGTTCCAGTGAACACCTCCTAGGTTGAACATCGAGGTGGCATACTCTGGATCGAGAGCCAGAGCCCTTTCATAGGCACCGATCGCCTCGGCCACGCGCCCCAGACTCGAATAAGCCACAGCCACCTGAAACCAGCTCATGGCGTCGGGTTGGATTGTCTGGGCCTGCTCCAAGAGGAGCGGCAAGCTCTCCTCGAAACGGCCTTGGAAATTGAGCGCGGTCCCAAGACAATAGCCGTAGTGGCCCGCCTCAAGGTAGTATGCTTTGCGGAAACAGCGCTCCGCCTCAGCCCAATCTCCGTCATCCTGAGCCCAATGGCCGAGACGATCCCAAGGCAGGGCCGCGTCATCCGCATCCACATGGGTCATGTGGCAATCAAATTCTTGCCTGAACTCGTCATAGGTCTGTTCGAGGTCGTGCCCCTGCCCCCGAAGGTAGAACGCGCTCATCAGGACCTCCCGCCGGGCCGGCGAGTGGTCGGGGTAGATCTGGATGTATCGCAGCCAGAAAGCGCGCGCCTGCACGGCGTTGTCCACGGTTGTGCGGCCGAAGCTCGACACAAGCCGGGCGCACCATGGCCCGATCCAGACCTCGCGGTCCGCATGGCTCATCAGGCTGTTGATTTCCCTAAAGGCCGATTGGCCATCACCGAGGTTGAACAGCACGTTCGCCCGCCAACCGGAGACCTTGGTCGCCCTGCCCTGATTGCGATCCACGAAAACGATCTGGTCGAAGTGGCCCAGGGCGTCCTCGTAGCGACCGATGCGGACATAGTGGTTGCCCATCGCGTTGTGGGCCTCGGCGAGGTTTGGGCTCAACCGCAGCGCCTCGCGGTAGTGCTCGACGGCCCGATCCGGCTCGCCCAATCGCTCGAAACTGGTCCCGAGATTCTTGTGGACCTGCGCCGCCAACCCGGCGTCCGCGGCGAGCGCGGGGTCCGCTAGTGCAGCTTGGTAGGCGAGCTTCGCCTCGTCCTCGTTGTTGAGCGCCGAGAACGCGTTGCCGATGTTGTAGCGAAGAGACCCGTTCTGAATGCGGCTCCCGTCGAGTTTTGATCTGAAAAAGCCGATGGCGCCGTCGATCCTGTCCGGGTGGCGACTTCTGCCAGCCATGCCGAGGTTAACCTCGGACATGAACGCGATGCCCATCATGTCGCTGTCCGCGCCGAGCACCGCCGCGAACCGCTCGAACCCGGCGCTGATTACATCGTCGGCATCTTTCCGGTAGAGCTGCTCCAGCATTTTGCTGGCCTGCTCGAGGTCTTCCGGAACGTGGATTTCGGGGACAGCCTCCAAGATCGCTTTGGGCAGGTCCGCCGGGCCGGCGGCGGTTTGCTCGATCCGACGATCGCGCGACGAGGCGGCGCCGGCCCGCGCGAGCGCCGCTACCTGCTGCAATCGCTTGGTGGTCATTTCCTCGGTGAAGGTGACCGTTAGGGTCTGTTGCTCCATCCATGGTCGCCCGCCATGCTCATATTGGCGAAGGACACTGGAAACGGGGCAGATGCGCAGCGACGCGGTCGGCAGATGATAGCAGGCGTAGAAGCTGTAGGGCTGCATCAGGAGGTAGTTCAGATTGGTGCGGCGCACCTCAACACTCAGCGAGCCGTCAGCGTTTAGTGGCCGCTCTGTGCCCTTAAGCTGGACATGGACCCTGACATTAGTGGCGTGGCCCTGATCCGCCACCTCGATTTGATAGTCTGTCCCGTAGTCATGGCGATCTGAGCCTTGAGGAATAAAGACTCGGCTCTCGGAAAGCCTCCTCTCGAAGGCGATGATCGCCTCCCCTTCCACTTCGTCACTCCGGTTACGGCTCGGCAGATCGTCAAAATGATTCATGTCTGTCTTTTTGATGCACGCTGTGGACGGTTTTCACCAAATGGACGGACGCCTGCCAGATCGGCAGCATTTAGCGGCCACGCCGGACCGCTCGTCGCGCACCTGGTCGAAGGCATTCCTAATGCCAGCGAGACGTTGATGCGCACCCTGGCCACCGGGTTCTCGCGCGTCGTCGGGTGGTTCTTCCTGAGGCTGCTAGGGAGAAGCTCGAAGCCAACATCCCGAAGCTAGCCGTCCTTTTATTGAGCTGACAAGCCGGCATCTCGTCATAATCGGCCGCCAGGCGCCGGGTGAGCGGCTAAGATTGAGATTCTTCCTCTGAACGTTTTCACACCAGTCCATGCGGCATCCGCACCCAGCTGCCGCACCTCTGTTCACTCAGCGTTCCACCTACCTGCAGGGGTCGCATGGCATCGTATGAGCGTCTATAGGTCCACCCTGATCGAAATGACTGACCTCACCGCATGGGTCGCGCGGGGAGCTATGGAAGCAATGTATTGAGCGAAGCAATCGAGATACTGAATCAAGCCTTCCAGGAGGGACGACCCGTGGTTCTGTTCGCGGGGCAGGGCTTCGACCTCCAGGGCAAAGCAACCGACCCTGTGCTGTCGTCCCTAGCGAAGCGGCTAGGAGTCGACCAAGGCCTGTCCGGCTGGTCCGCGGCGATCAAGAACGGTCTATCCACGGCAGACACGGATTGGCTTGCGGAACGATTCAGCCGCTCCGTACCCACGGAGGGGGCGCTTGCAGCGTACGAGCTACCTTGGGCGGCGGTATTCACATCGTCCATCGATCCCAATTTCCCGCGGCGGTTAGAGACGCGTGGACGGCAACCCGAGGCGGTATTGGCAGCTGGCACTTTCGCACGCGTCCCGCGTAGCCGCTCTAGGCCGCCAGTCCACTACATCCTCGGCAGGGCGGGCGAGACCGCGTCCGACACTATGCCCCCGACCAATGTGGCGATCCTCAAGCGCCGTATGTCACGCCACGGGGTAGAGCTGCTGAACCGGATGGCTGAGACTGCGACTGCCCGCGGTGTCGTAGTCATAGCGGGCTTTGACCCGGTGGTCGACTGTCTCGACGTCGACGACCTCCTCGCTCCACTTTCCGACAGAACCGGGAGCAGGGTCGTCTGGTTCGGGGCGGTCGGGACTGAGGATTCGGCGTTCGCGGCAGACATGGTCAAGGCTGGCTCCCTGCTCCTCGAGCCCGGCAGCTTGGCGAACGCAATCGCGGGACCGGGATCAGGGTGGACGCACTTCTCGGCGTCCGCGACGCCGGACGAGCCAAGCATGGTCTCGCTCGCGTCGGGCATTCTGGACATTACGCCGGCGGTGAGGCTGCGGGTTGAGGCCTCGGCGGCGGTAGTCGACGACGGCTGGACGAGTGACAGCGATCCCATCGAGCCGCGTGCCGTCGAGAGCGCATTCCGGCGCTTCCACGGCGATCTCTCCGGGTTCCGCGGCCGGGTCGAAGGGATCGCGCACGGCTTCGCCTTCAGCAGGGAATTCGAGCAGAAACTCGCCAGAGTCGTCGAAGCGGCCCTGCGGCGCTTAGGCAATTCCGACGGGGTTGTCGTCGTCCATGGCCAGTCCGGCACCGGCAAGAGCGTCGCCCTGGCGCGACTCGCGCGGGAACTGCGCCTGCGCCTGCGCCTACCAGTCCTCGTTGCGACCACGCGCGTCCCCGCCCATGCGGATTTAGACGTGTTCTGCTCGGAGTCGGAGCGAGCGGGCGCGACCGCAACGGTCCTCCTTTGCGACACCAACGAACCCGTTCATCGTTACATGGAGCTCGCTTCTGCCCTCAGGAGCCGGGGCCGCCGATTGCTGATCGTCGGCACGAGCTATCGGGTGGAGCAGCATCTGCAGGACGCCGCCGGGCAGCATGTCGAAGCGCCGGCGACGATGTCGGACAGCGAGACATCGGATCTCCGCGCGTTATTGGCGAGGTTCGAGCCCGAGTTGCAGGGGTTGCGCCACCAAGGCGCGGAGGACGGCAACGCGCTCGCGATGCTCTACCGCTCGATTGCGCAAGGCCGTGAGCACATTAGGTCTCGCGTCAACGCGGAGGCCCGGTCGGCCGAGCAGGGCATCCGGCAGAGAGCAATGCGTGCGCCGAGGCCGCCTGCACGCTCACAGCTTGCGGAAAGCCTGATCGCGGTTGGGATCGCCCCAAAGACCTCTAGCCTGTTCGCGGAGGACGAGTCGGCCGCCGCACTCGGACTAGACGCGGCCGGACGTCTCATCGACTACGTCATGGTACCCGGACGCCTGAACTGCCCTGTTCCGCTGAACCTGCTCATGCGCATGCTGACGCGTCACTCAAGCGCGCTGGAGCTGGAGCAAATCCTCCACGTCTTCGCCGACTTGGACATTTTCCGCTGGCACAGTTCGAATCGCGAGGGCGCCGAGCTACTGATCTCCCCCCGGCTTCAACTAGAGGCGGAGCTGATCTGCCGTGGCCGTCTTGGCGACGTGCACACTGAGATCCAACGATTGGTCGAGCTGATCGGGGGCGTCGAGGCCTCCGGCGTGGATCGCGATACCGAGCGATTCTTCCTTATGGACCTCCTACAGAAGCTTGACCGGCATGGGCCCAGGAAGGACGCCTACCGCGATGGCTATCTCGATTTCGCTAAGGCTCTGACCCGGCTTAGAACCGAACGGGGCGTTGTCGAAGCACCACTGATGGTCCGCGAGTGCATCTTCCGGCGCCAGGCAATTTGGGCGCAGGACGGAAGATACCAGGCGTATTCGATGGATGAGGATCATCGCCTCGCGATCCTGGACGAAGCTAGGTCGATCGTGGAGGAAGCGTTTCGACTAATTGGTTCAGGGGCGCTTCAGGCGAGCAAGCGCACCCGCCAGAGCCTCGCCTCCGAACGCGCGTCGATCTACGGTTACCTTGCAGTTCAGCGGTCCCGGCTCCGCGACACCGAGGGCGCCTGGGCGGACTACCTTGCAGCAAAGACTGCCAGCTCTCGGGCCATCGCACTATCAGGTGACTATCACGCGGTGGACATTGCGCTCTGGACGTCATCCGACATCCTCGAGGAGCTCGATATGCTTCCGGAGCGACGGGCCGAGGTGATCGCGGATATCTATGCGGGCCTCGACCTTGTCGACGTGGAGACGCTCGGCGCTGACCAGCGAGCTCGCTACTATGAGCGCAAAGGAAAGGCGGGTGACCTGGTCGGGAACGCCCAGCTATTCTCCGAGGCGATGGCGGAATTGGAGGGGGTCGCGCCGGCTGCCGCGTCGTTCCTTATAGCCCGAAGGATGGCGGAGTCGCTCGAGACAGCTGAAGAGCCGTACGCCCCCGCCACGCGCGCCGTCGCACAGCAAGCGGCCAACTATATTTCAGGGCGGCGGGACAGAGAGACGGCGGACGACCCGCGCTGCGCGCGCCTTTTGCTGCGCCTCCGCTGGGCAGAGGCGACCGGACAGCGGCTGCTGTCGAGTTCAGCGCGGCCTTACTCCTGGGGAGCCGGATCAAATAGGCGACCTGCTGATGATCGTCACCGGCATCAACGAACGCGCTGGGCTCGATGCCCGAAACTCGGAGAGGTATCTTGAGGCTGTGCTTGGCTGGATGTCCCGAGACTTTCAGCGATCCTCCGAGATTTGGCGGGCGCTATCACGCGACAGCGAATTCGAGGATAGGGCGAGAGTCGTGCGCAGGCTCGTCGCTTCTAGCGCAGACGGGCTGCCGCTCCGCTTTCGGGGCCGAGTAGAGGGCGTGAAGGGAGACACGGACTGGAAGGTCCGGATCGCGGGAACTCAATACCACCGTCAACCTCCTCGTTCGCGAATTCGCCGACCAGGACCTGGCCCATGGCCGCGAACTCCGGGACTTCGGCGTCGCCTTCAACTACGTCGGGCCAATTGCGGACCCTCTCACGCGTTCAGGGGCGCGGCGATGACCCCTGCCGATCTCGCGAATCGCTATCTCCAGCTCCGGCACCGGACCGAAATGCACGTGCGGGGCGCCTGCGGTGATGTATCGGTCCCGCTGCCTGCCGACTTCGGCGACGAGCTCGCCTTTTACCGCTTGGTGAATTGGGCCTACGTCATACTCGCCGAGGCGGCTAAGCTCCCCATCGCCTTTCTCATCGCCCTTCCGCCGCTCAGCACAAATTCAAATCTCCGCACTGAGGTTGGAAACATGCGGACGTTCGTGGCGCACAACCTGGATGTCACGAGTGCGAGCGACTACAGAACCCGTGGGTTCGCCCACAGCTGGTTCCGGACCGCCTGCGGCGTGGGCACCCCGATCGCCGCTGCTGAATTCGCCAGATGCTGCGATTACCTCGCAAAAAGGCTCGACGGCGTCCTAAAGGGAGCGATTGAGGCCTGCGACTCGCTCGACGATCCCGATGCAGGTCCGCCGCTAGTGACGGACCTGCGAAACCGGATCGAACTAATATGGAACGCGCACCGCTTCGATCCCATCGTGGCCGAGGCGGCGGCGGCGATCGGCAACCCAGGCCTTGATCTGCTTGCAATCAGACGCCGGCACCTCGAGTCATGGCGTAAGACCATTGCGACCGCGGACGAGGACAAACGCGAGACCGCATTGCGGCTGAAAATTGAGGCCACCCTGATTGCCGAGTTCGCGGATACGCTACCGTCCTCGGTCGCAGAAATTTCAGCGCGGCTCGCTGTCTCTGGCCCTCCGGTGATCGGCGCAGCCCTCGTCCTCCTCCGAGACATCCGACGCTTCGCGCCATTCACGGTCGCCGAGATCCTAGCCGAGATCGGCAAAGAGCTCCTTAGCGATCAGGTTGGCGAGAGCTAGAGCATGCATGTCAATTTGGCGCGACCTCCCGCCAATCTGCGCCCGGTGAAGATTGCCGCTTGCTGGCCGCCGATTGTCCGTCTCGTCGGCCGTCGGCCACGCGTCCCACGCTCTTCCCCTGGGGCGATCGAGGGCTATCGGCGGGGGTAAGGGGCGAACACAGACCACACTCGACACGCGGATCGGGGCAAAGTGGCTGGAGTGCTTCGAAAGGAGGCCATCCGGCACTTTGCGGCGGCGAGGTTCATTGAATTCCTAATCCTGGGGCCGTGGGTTCGAATCCCGCCGGGGACACCAGGCTGCCGCGCGCCCGTGGCCGGCTCGTGTTGCCACCCCCCACCCCCCATGCTATTCGCCCGGCGCCGGATCGAACCGGACCTTTTCACTGTGATCGGAAGCCTCTCCCGTGGCCTCAGGCGGCACGACAATCTCTCAGGGCGGCGGCTTGGCCGACCGTTACGCGGCGGCGCTGTATGACCTGGCCGACGAGCAGGGCGCGCTGGACCAGACGGTGGACCAGGCTGCCGAGCTGGGCCGGCTGATCGACAGCAGCCCCGAGTTCCGCCAACTGATCGGCAGCCCGCTGATCGATGTCAAGCAGGCGACCGAGGCGGCGCGTGCCGTGCTGACCAACCAGGGTTTTTCGCTGACCATGCAGCGCTTCGTGGGCGTGGTCGCAGCCAATCGCCGGCTGGCGCAGCTCCGCTCCATTCTCTCGGCCTTCTCGGCGCTGGTTGCGCGCAAGCGCGGCGTGGTTACCGCGCACGTCACCACGGCGCACGGGCTCAGCCTGCCGCAGCGCGAGGCCGTGCGGGCCCGGCTGATCGAGGCCGGCTACGGCAACGTCAATATCGATGAGCAGGTGGACCCCTCCATCCTGGGCGGCCTGGTCGTCCGGATCGGCGCCCGCCTCTACGACAACAGCATCAAGCAGCGCCTGCAGCGCCTGCAGTTCGCCATGAAGGGAGCCGCATAAGATGGACATCCGTCCGGCCGAGGTTTCGGAGATCCTCAAGAAGCAGATCGCCAGCTTCGACACCGATGCGGACGTCTCGGAGACCGGCCAGGTTCTCTCAGTCGGCGACGGCATTGCGCGCGTGTTCGGCCTGCAGAACATCATGGCCGGCGAGATGGTGGAGTTCCCCGGCGCCGGCCTGCGCGGCATGGCGCTGAACCTCGAAACCGACAACGTCGGCATCGTGATCTTCGGCGATGACCGCACCATCCGCGAGGGCGACACCGTCACCCGCACCGGCACCATCGTGGACGTGCCGATCGGCATGGGCCTGCTGGGCCGCGTGGTGGACGGGTTGGGCAACGCGATCGACGGCAAGGGCGCCATCCAGGGCAGCGAGCGCAGCCGCGTCGAAGTCAAGGCGCCCGGCATCATTCCGCGCAAATCGGTGCACGAGCCGATGCAGACCGGCCTGAAGAGCATCGACGCGCTGATCCCCGTCGGCCGCGGCCAGCGCGAGCTGATCATCGGCGATCGCCAGACCGGCAAGACCGCGGTGATCCTCGACACCATCCTCAACCAGAAGGCCGCCAACGACGCGGCCGGCGACGACGCCAAGAAGAAGCTGTTCTGCATCTACGTGGCGGTTGGCCAGAAGCGCTCCACCGTGGCGCAGATCGTGCGCACGCTCGAGGAGCGTGGGGCGCTCGATTACACCATCGTGGTCGCCGCCACCGCATCCGACCCGGCGCCGATGCAGTT
The DNA here is from genome assembly GCA_963751795.1 of uncultured Alphaproteobacteria bacterium. Lineage (GTDB taxonomy): Bacteria > Pseudomonadota > Alphaproteobacteria > Acetobacterales > Acetobacteraceae > BOG-908. The sequence goes on along the minus strand of CAVVVI010000002.1, from coordinate 62,659 downwards.
CCTCGCACCCTACACCGGCTGCACGATGGGCGAGTATTTCCGCGACCGCGGCATGCATGCCGTCATTTTCTACGACGATCTGTCCAAGCAGGCGGTGGCCTACCGTCAGATGTCGCTGCTGCTGCGCCGCCCGCCGGGCCGCGAGGCCTATCCGGGCGACGTGTTCTACCTGCACTCCCGCCTGCTGGAGCGTGCCGCCAAGATGAGCGACGCGCATGGCGCCGGCTCGCTGACCGCGCTGCCGGTGATCGAGACGCAGGCCGGCGACGTTTCGGCCTACATCCCGACCAACGTGATCAGCATCACCGACGGCCAGATCTTCCTGGAGACCGAGCTGTTCTTCCGCGGCATCCGCCCGGCGGTGAACGTCGGCCTGTCGGTGAGCCGCGTGGGCTCGTCGGCGCAGATCAAGGCGATGAAGCAGGTGGCCGGCAAGATCAAGCTGGAGCTGGCGCAGTATCGCGAGATGGCGGCGTTCGCGCAGTTCAGCTCGGACCTCGATGCCTCCACGCAGCAATTGCTGGCACGCGGCGCAAGGCTGACCGAGCTGCTCAAGCAGCCGCAGTTCACGCCCTACCCGGTCGAAGATCAGGTGGTGGTGATCTTCGCCGGCACGCGCGGCTATCTCGACAAGATCGACGTGGGTCGTGTCGGCGCGTTCGAGAAGCAGTTGCTGAGCGAACTGCGCGCGCAGGGCGAGATCATCGGCTCGATCCGCGACACGCGCGAGATCAAGAAGGACGTCGAGCCGAAGCTGGTGGCGTTCCTCGACGACTTCACCAAGCGTTTCGCGAACGCCTGATCCATGGCGTCGCTAAAGGATCTGCGCGGCCGCATCAACAGCGTGAAATCCACGCGGAAGATCACGTCGGCGATGAAGATGGTGGCTGCCAGCAAGCTGCGCCGCGCGCAGGCGGCGGCGGAAGCCGCGCGGCCGTATGCCGAACGGATGTCCGCCATGCTGGGCCGGCTGGCGGCCAACGTCGCCGGCACGCCGGGCGCGCCGCGCCTTCTGGTGGGCACCGGGCGCGACCAGGTGCATCTGGTGATCGCGATGACGGCCGATCGCGGCCTGGCCGGCGCGTTCAACTCCGGTGTCGGCCGCCAGGCGCGCAGCCTGGTGCGCCGGCTGCTGGCCGAGGGCAAGACGGTCAAGATCCTGGCGGTCGGCCGCAAGGGGCGCGACTATCTGCGCCGCGAGTTTGCCGAGAACATTGCCGGCGATCTTGCGCTGGGCGGCCGCAAGACGATCGAGTTCAGCGCTGCCAAGGACGTAGCCGACCGCGTGTTCGAGATGTTCGAGCGCGGCGAATTCGATGTCGCCACCGTCGTGTACAACCGTTTCCGCTCGGTGATCGCGCAGATTCCGACCGAGATGCAGATCATCCCGCTGCCGTTGCCCGAGCAGGCCGAAGATACCGCCACGGGTGCGCGCGCCGTCTATGAATTCGAGCCGGATGAGGAGACCATCCTGCTGCGCCTGCTGCCGCAGAACCTCGCCATCCAGATCTACCGCGCCATGTTGGAAAGCAATGCCGGCTTCTACGGCGCGCAGATGACGAGCATGGACAACGCCACCAGAAACGCCGGCGACATGATCAACCGCCTGACGCAGAACTACAACCGCACGCGCCAGGCCAACATCACGCGCGAACTGATCGAAATCATCTCAGGCGCCGAGGCGCTCTAACCACCGGGGCCTGGGGCCGACTGGCCCCAGCGGGTCCAGGGCAGAGCCCTGGCCTTACTTTCGAGGAGCAAACTTCCATGGCAACCAACTCAGTAGGCCGCGTCTCCCAGGTGTTAGGCGCCGTGGTAGACGTCCAGTTCGAGGGCGACCTGCCCTACATCCAGAACGCGCTGACCAGCCGCATCGGCGACCGCGAACTGGTGCTGGAAGTGGCCCAGGAGCTGGGCGAGCGCACCGTCCGCTGCATCGCCATGGACAGCACCGACGGCATGGTGCGCGGCCAGGAAGTGAGCGACACCGGCGCGCCGATCAGCGTGCCCGTTGGGCCGCAGACTCTGGGCCGCATCCTCAATGTGATCGGCGACCCGATCGACGAGCGCGGCCCGGTGGGCGCCACGCAGCGCATGCCGATCCATCGCAGCGCGCCCAGCTTCGAGGACCAGGCCGCCGCCGTCGAGGTGCTGGTGACCGGCATCAAGGTGGTCGATCTGCTGGCACCCTATCTGAAGGGCGGCAAGATCGGCCTGTTCGGCGGCGCCGGCGTCGGCAAGACCGTGCTGATCCAGGAGCTGATCAACAACATCGCCAAGGGCCATGGCGGCGTCTCGGTGTTCGCCGGTGTGGGCGAGCGGACGCGCGAGGGCAATGACCTGTATCACGAGATGATCGATGCCGGCGTGATCAAGCTGGGCGACAACACGACCGAGGGCAGCAAGGTGGCGCTCGTGTACGGCCAGATGAACGAGCCGCCGGGTGCGCGCGCCCGCGTGGGCCTGACCGGCCTGACGCTGGCCGAGTATTTCCGCGATGATGAAGGCCAGGACGTGCTGTTCTTCGTCGACAACATCTTCCGTTTCACCCAGGCCGGCGCCGAAGTCTCCGCCCTGCTGGGCCGCATCCCTTCCGCCGTGGGCTACCAGCCGACGCTCGCCACCGACATGGGCGCGCTGCAGGAGCGCATCACCAGCACCAAGAAGGGCTCCATCACCTCGGTGCAGGCGATCTACGTGCCGGCCGATGACCTGACCGACCCAGCGCCCGCCACCAGCTTCGCGCATCTGGACGCGACCACGGTGCTGAACCGCGCGATCAGCGAGAAGGGCATCTACCCGGCCGTCGATCCGCTCGACAGCACCAGCCGCTCGCTCGACCCGCGGATCGTCGGCGAGGAGCATTACCAGGTGGCGCGCGACGTGCAACGCATCCTGCAGACCTACAAGAGCCTGCAGGACATCATTGCCATTCTGGGCATGGATGAGCTGTCCGAAGAGGACAAGCTGACCGTGGCGCGCGCCCGCAAGATCGAGCGCTTCATGAGCCAGCCGTTCCACGTGGCCACCGTGTTCACCGGCCTCGAGGGCAAGTTCGTGGCCATTGAGGACACGGTGCGCAGCTTTAAGGAGATCGTTGAAGGCAAGCATGATGACCTGCCCGAGGCGGCTTTCCTGATGGTGGGGACCATTGAAGAGGCGCGAGAGAAGGCTGAGAAGATGAAGGTCAGCGCTTAAGCAAGGCAAGGCAAGGCCTTCTTTTCTGAAGAAAAGAAGCAAAAGACTTTTGCGCCGCTGTCGCGAATCTCTCCGGTGAGTCCGCGACAGCGCAGATAGAAGTTTTTTGCTTCTTTTTTCAAAAAAGAAGCCTTGCTGCACGTAGGAACCTCAATGCCAGTCCAACTCGAAATCGTCAGCCCCGCCCGCCTCGTCCTCAGCCGCGCCGTCGATATGGTCGTCATGCCCGGCTACGAGGGCGATCTTGCCGCCATGGAAAACCACGCGCCGATGATCGTGCTGCTGCGCGGCGGCGTGATTGCGCTGCACGAGGGTGGCACGGTCACCGACCGGCTGTTCGTCGGCGGCGGCTTCGCCGAAATCACGCCGGAGCGTTGCACCATCCTGGCCGACGACGCGACGCCGGTGGCCGAATTGTCGGCGGCCGATGCGCGCGCCCGGCTGGAAGCGGCAGAGCTGGCCTGGGCCGACGTGGACAAGGCCGACATCAACGCGCGCGACGCTGCGCTGGACCGCCTGCAATCCACCCGCGCCGCCGTGCAGTTCGCCCAGGCGGCCTGAGGCTGACCCCACCGACGCTGCCGTCCAGTGGCAGGACGGTCGTCGCCTGTGACCGGCCAGCCACAGCTGGCCCGGCAAGGCTTTCGCAGGTGCACCGGCAGTGGCAGGTTATGGCCGCCTTCGATCGCGGAGGCCGCCGATCGCCGGCCTGCTGTCCATCGCAGCCGAGCCGCATACCATGAAAAGAGCCGCGCCATGATGGTGCTACGATGAAACACTGGCGGATCGAGGAGGTCCCCTGGGATTGCTTTGATCCCTCCAAGGTGGACCGCGAGATCGTGCCGCTGGTCAAGGCCGCGGCGCTGGTCGAGCGCAACGGCATCGATTACGGCACCTACCTCAACCGCGTGTTCGTGGATGATCCCGATTTCCGCGCCGCAGCCGACCGCTGGTCGGTCGAGGAAGTGCAGCACGGCGACACGCTGGGCCGCTGGGCGATGCTGGCCGACCCGAGCTGGGATTTCGAGGATGCCTTCAAGCGCTACAAGGAGGGCTACCATCTGCCGCTGCTCGACGCCGACCTCAGCGTGCGCGGGTCGCGCACCGGCGAGCTGATCGCGCGCTGCATGGTGGAGAGCGGGACGTCGAGCTACTACTCGGCCCTGGGCGACACCACCGAGGAGCCGCTGCTGCGCCACATCTGCCGGCTGATTGCGGCCGATGAGTTTCGGCATTTCAAGCTGTTCTACGACCACATGCGCCGCTATCTGAAGCGCGAGCGCATCGGCATCCTGCAGCGCATGCGCATCGCGCTCAGCCGGATCGGCGAGAGCGAAGACGACGAGCTCGCCTACGCTTTCTATTGCGGTAACGCGGCACCCGAAGCGGCCTACCAGCACGAGACCGCCATCGCCGGCTACATGTCGCGCGCCATGACGATGTATCGCTTCAAGCATCTGGAGCGGGCCGTCGGCATGATCCTCAAGGCGATCGGCCTGCCGCCGCGCGGTCGCATGTCGTCGGCAGCGGCCTGGGGCGCCTGGCGGTTCATGTGCATCCGGCGCGACAAGTTCCGCCGGGTTGCGGCCTGAAGCCTCACCCGTTCAGGTGAGGCGGAACGACGCGTTCCGGCCGTTGACGGGCAGGGCGGTCAGCCCGCCGCCATCCGGCCGGGCTTCGGGAAGCGCCTGCTTCCGAAGCTCGTCCGATCAGGCGGCGCTGCCCATGCGGGCACGCAGCGGGATCAGCTTGGTGACGCTGGCCGGCCGGGCCTTCGGCGCCGGATCCAGCAGGACGGTTTGCAAAGCCTCGCCCAACGTGGCGAACTCCCCCACATCAGCCCCCGTCAGGCAGCACCACGCGCGCACGCGGGCGCCCGAACGGGCGAAACCCCAGCGCGACCAGGCCTGATCCTTCCGATAGACGCTGAGGAAATTGCCGACTTCGCTGGCATCGCCCTCGTCACGGGCGTGGATCACCATGCGGTCGTATCCCGCCAGCCGCGCCCGGTCCTGCCAGGTGCTGACCTGCATCCGGTCATGCGGCGACAGGCACGCCGTATGGGCCGCCACTCTTGCCGCGTGCAACGCGAAAGAGACGACTGTTGATGCAAGTGCTGGTTGAGTTGACGCCATTGGAATGCCCGCCGCCCGTTGGTGAGCATGTTTTAACCTAAATTTGTCGTGAGCGTATGTGATACGTTTCACACAGTAGGGGTGTTTACGATGTGAAAATGACGTTTTCGCGATTACGCATCCGGAATGCAACCGGATGGACCGGCCGTGAGCCGATAGCCGACGCCCGGTTCGGTGGTCAGCATGCCGCCCGCGGCTCCGAGTTTCTGCCGCAAATGCCCGATATACACGCGTAGGTACTGCACGTCGGCCGTATGGGCCGGCCCCCACACTGATGTCAGCAGCTGGCGGTGCGTGATCACCCGGTCGGCGTTGCGCACCAGCAGCACGAGCAAGTCGTATTCCCGCGGCGTCAGCGAGACCGGCGCGCCGCCGACCCGCACCCGCCTGGCCGCCAGATCCACCTCCAGCCCTGCGAGGCGGATCGGGCCGGGTGGCTCCTCGGCACCGCCGGTATGGCGCAGCACGGCCCGGATGCGCGCCAGCAACTCGCCCATGTCGAAAGGCTTTTCGACGTAGTCGCTGGCGCCGGCATCCAGCGCGCGGATTTTCTCCGGCGTGCGGTCGCGGGCGGAGAGCACCAGCACCGGCCCAGCGCCCATCGCCTGCAGGCGGGTGAGCACGTCCTGGCCGTCGATATCGGGCAGGCCCAGATCCAGCAGGATCAGCCCGGGCTTGTCGGCCGCGGCCCGGCGCAGCGCCGCGGCGCCGGTCTCCGCCCAGGCCACATCGTAGCCGGCGGCTTCCAGGGTTGGGCGCAGGAAGCGGTGGATCTGCGGTTCATCATCGACCAGCAGCACCAGCACGCGGTCTTTCGGCTTGCGCATCATGGCCCGGCGGCCCGCAGGCGCAGCACGATCGTGGTGCCCGGCGCGTCGGCCTGGCCGCTGGCGGCCGGGCTGATCGCCTCGATGGTGCCGCCCATCGCCTCCGCCAGCCCGCGCGCGATGGCCAGCCCCAGCCCGGTGCCCGGCACCGTCCGGTCGCCCAGCCGGGCGCGATAAAAGCTGTCGAACACATGCGGCAGGTCGGCCGGCGCGATACCCGGGCCGGCATCGGTGATGGCGATACGGACGAGCCCGGCCTCCAGGCTGGCGCCGGCGGCCACGGCGCTACCCGGCGGCGCGTATTTGGCGGCATTCTCCAGCACGTTAATCAGCACCTGGTCCAGCAGCGCCGGGTCGGCCGCCACTGCCGGCAGGCTGGACGGCAAATCGTGCTGCAGGCTGAGCCCCGGTACGCGGCCGGCCGCATCGGTCAGCGCCTCGGCCACCGGCACGGCTTCCAGGCGCGGCACGATCTCGCCCGTCTCCACCCGCGTCATCTCGGTGATGTTGGCGAGGAACCGCGTCATGCGGACGGTATCCTGCTCGATGCTGGCCAGCAGGTCGGCCCTGGCTGCGGGCGGCAGCGTGTCCCAGGTGGTGCGCAGCGCGCCGGCGGCGCCCCGTATGCCGGTCAGCGGCGTGCGCAGATCGTGGCCCAGGCTGTTGAGCAGGGCGGTGCGCAGCTTCTGGGTTTCCGCCTGCGCCTGGGTGCGGGCCGCGGCGGCGGCCAGGCGCACGCGTTCCAGCGCGGAGGCGGCCTGGTCGGCCAGCGCGAGCAGCGCCTGCAGGCGCGGCTGGTCCAGCGAGGCTTCCGCCCGCACACCGACCACGCCGAAGCCCATGCGTGCCGTGCGCAGCGGCAGAAAGCGCCAGGCGGCGCCCGGCAGGGTGGCAGTGCCGCGGCCGGCCTGGTCGGCCCGCGCAAAACTCCAGCGGGCGGCGGCCCAGCTGCCCTCGTCCATGGTGTCCAGCGTGGCCGGATGGGCGGCGCGGATGTTGAGGTCCTCGGCCTCGGCGATCAGCACCACGGCCGGGGTTACGATGTCGCCCGCCAGGCGCGCGATTTCGGCCAGCAGCTCCGGCTCGGTCGCCGGCGCGCCCAGCCGGCGCGTGAAGGCGGAGATGCGGCGCAGGCTCTCGATCCGGCCTTGCGCCGCTTGGGCTTCCAGCCGCACCCGGCTCGCCAGCCAGCCGGTGGCTGCCGCAACCCCGGCGAATACCAGCAGCCCGATCAGGTCGCGCGGCTCGGCGATGCTCAGCCGACCGATCGGCGGGATGAACAGCACGTTCCAGCACAGGAAGCTCAGCGTGGCTGTGTAGAGCGCGATCGGCAGGCCCCAGATGGTGGCCGCGGCGGTGACGGCGGCCAGGAACAGCATGCCCAGCGCCTCGTGCTCCACCCAGCGGGCGAGCAATTCGCCGGCGGCGATCACCGCGCCCACCAGGCCGGTGCTCGCCACCCAGGGCAGCCAGCCTTTCGGCCATACGCTGGCACGGCGTGGTGCCGCGGCAGGGCCGCCCACCGGCACCACGTGCAGCGCGAACTCCGGCCCCTGGCGCACCAGCGTGCCGGCCAGCGTCTGCCCGGTCAGCCGGCGCCACCGGCTGGGCGTGCCGCGGCCGATCACCAGATGCGTGGCGTTGCGCGCCCGTGCCACGCTCAGCGTGGTTTCCACCAGCCCGCCGCCGGCACGGATTTCCACCTCGGCGCCCAGCCCGGCGGCCATGTCCAGCGCCGGGCGGGGGCCTTCCAGGCTGTCGCGCCGTTCCACGTGCAAAGCGATCCAAGGGGCGTGCAGCGCATCGGCCAGGCGCTTGGCCTGTCGCACCACTGCCTCCGCGCCGCCCGCGGCAACCAGCGCCAGCACGCGGTCGCCGGCGGGCCAGATGCCCTCCACGGCGTGGGCGCGCATATACTGGCGCACCTCCTGGTCCACGTATTGCGCGGCCCGCCGCAGCCCGATCTCGCGCAGCGCCGCCAGATTGCCTTCGCGAAAAAAGCTGTCCAGCGCGCGGGCGGCTACGTCGGGCCGGTAGATCTGGCCATCCTTGAGGCGGCTGCGCAGCTCGGCCGGCGAGATGTCGATGAACTCGATCTCGTCGGCCATCTCCATCACGCGGTCGGGCAGCGTCTCGCTCACCCGCACGCCGGTGATGCGGGCGATGTCGTCGTTAAGGCTTTCGAGGTGCTGCACGTTCAGCGTCGCCCAGACGTCGATGCCGGCCTCGAGCAGCTCGGCCACGTCCTCCCACCGTTTGTTGTGGCGGCTGCCGGGCGCGTTGGTGTGCGCCAGTTCGTCCACCAGCAGCAGGCCGGGGTGGCGGGCCAGCGCCGCATCCACGTCGAACTCGGCAAGCACCTGGCCACGATAGGCGATGCTGCTGCGAGGCAGCAACGGCAGGTCGGCGATCTGGCCCTGCGTGCCGGCGCGGCCGTGCGTCTCGACGATGCCGATCAGCACGTCGCGCCCCTGCGCGCGGGCCTGCTGCGCCGAGGCCAGCATTTCCCACGTCTTGCCCACGCCAGGGGCCGCGCCAAGGAACACCTTCAGCCGGCCTTTGCCGGTGCGGCCGGCGGCGGCCAGCAGGGCGTCCGGATCGGGGCGCGCGAGGGCCTCAGGCCGCACGCTGGGCAACCGCTTCGGCCAGGGCCAGGCAGCTCGTCAGGCCGGGGCTCTCGATGCCGAACAGGTTCACCAGCCCGGCCACGCCGTGCACGGCTTCGTCCTGCAATACGAAATCCTGCGTCTCGGTCGCCGGCACGATCTTGGGCCTGATGCCGGCATAGGCCGGCACCAGCCGCTCGGCGGGCAGGCCGGGCCAGTAGCGGCGGATGCTGGCCGCGAACGCCCCGGCGCGGCCGGGGTCCACCGCGTAATCGAGCCTGTCCACCGCCTCCACATCCGGGCCGAAACGGGCCTGGCCGGCCAGGTCGAGCGTCAGGTGGATGCCGGCGCCGCCCGGAATGGGCACCGGATAGATCAGGTGCCGAAACGGTGCCGGGCCGGACAGCGCAAAGTAGCTGCCCTTGGCCAGATAGGCCCGCGGCACGTGCTGCGCGGCCAGGCCGGCGATGCGGCTGGCCAGCGCGCAGGCGCCCAGCCCGGCGGCGTTGACCAGCACGCGGCAGCGCAGGCGCGTCGGCGCGTGCCCGCCCACCTGCAGCACGAAGCCACCCGGCACGGCTTCGGCGGCCTCCACCGGCGCGTGCACGGCCAGGCTGGCGCCGTGGTCCTGCGCCTCGCCGAGCAGCGACAGCATCAGGCCATGGCTGTCGATGATGCCGGTGGCGGGCGACAGCAGCGCGCCGGTGCAATCCAGCTCCGGCTCCAGCGCCATCGCTTCGGCCGCCGTCAGGCGCGCCAGGCCCTCGACGCCGTTTGCGGCGCCCCGCTCGGCAATGGCGTCGAGCTGCGCGCTTTCGGCCTGGCTGGTGGCGACGATCAGCTTGCCGCAGGCCCGCGCCGCCACGCCGTGGGCGGCGCAGTAGGCGTACAGCGCGCGGCGCCCGGGCGCGCACAGCCGCGCCCGCCACGATCCGGGCGCGTAATACAGCCCGGCATGGATCACCTCGCTGTTGCGTGAGGAGATGCCGGTGCCGATGGCGGGCGCTGCTTCCAGGATGAGCACGCTGCGCCCGGCCATGGCCAAAGCGCGGGCGCAGGCCAGGCCGACGACGCCGGCGCCGGCCACGACCGTGTCGATGTCCATGGCTAGCGCCGCGCCGCGGCGACGGCCCGGCTAGTTAGGGCTGGCGCGAGCACACGGTCGCCTCCCCGTTCGGCAGGCAGCGCAGCGGCGTGGCGCTGGTGTCGGCCGGTGGAAAGGCGGCCACCACGCCGGGCGGATGCTCGCGCGGCAGGCCGCCGCCATCGGTGGTGTCGCGGTTGCGCAGCGACGGATCGGGGGCGCAGGCCGCGAGCAGGGCGGCGCCCAGTGTGAAGGCGAGCAGGTTGCGCATCGGCGGCATCTCCCATCCACGTTACACGGACTTACATCGTGTGGCCTAGCCGCCCTCGCCAGGACGGGCCATCGTCAACCTGTCCGCGCGCCCTGCCGGATTGCTGGCGCAAGCGAGCAGCCCCAGTCCGCGCAAGCCTCCCAACCCGGATACCGCCTGATGGACGACCAGCATTCAGTCACGCCCGCGCGCGCGCAGCCGGCACCGGCACCGGCGGTGCGCCGCCGGCGTGGCTTCTGGCCATGGTTGCTGCTGATCCTGGTGCTGGGCGGCGTCGTGCTGCTGGTCATGCGCCTCGGCGGCAAAAGCGCCGGCCATGCCCAGGCAGTGCCGCCGCAGGCCGTGGGCGTGGCGCAGGCCGCGCTGGCCGACATGGCGGTGGTCAAATCCGGCCTCGGCACCATCACCTCGCTGGCGAGCGTGACGGTGCAGAGCCAGATTAGCGGCGTGCTGCAGACGGTCGGATTCCGCGAGGGCCAGATCGTGCACAAGGGCGACTTCCTGGCGCAGATCGACCCGCGGCCCTACGAGGCGCTGCTGGCGCAGGCGCGCGGCACGCTGGCGCACGACCAGGGCCTGCTGCACCAGGCGCAGATGGACGCCAAGCGCTACGCACTGCTGCAGAAGCAGGACAGCATCGGCCGCCAGCAGGCCGAGGACCAGCAATACGTCGTCGAGCAATATATCGGCTCGGTAGCGGCCGATCAGGGCATGGTGCAGACGCAGCTCGTCAATCTGGCATTCTGCCGGATTACGGCGCCGGTTGATGGCCGCGTCGGGCTGCGGCAGGTCGATGCCGGCAATTACGTGACGCCCACGCTGGCCAACGGCCTCGTCGTCGTCACGCAGATCGACCCGATCAGCGCCATCTTCACGCTGCCGGAAGACGACGTGCCGGCCATCCAGGCCCGGCTCGCGCAAGGCATCAAGCTCATGGCCGAAGCCTACGACCGCAGCAACACGCAGCGCCTGGCCGCCGGCACGCTGGAGACGATCGACAACCAGATCGACACCACCACCGGCACGGTGAAGCTGCGCGCGTTGTTCGCCAACCCCGCCGCACAGCTGTTCCCCAACCAGTTCGTCAATCTGCGCCTGACCGTCAACACCGTGCGCCAGGCCGTGACGGTACCGAATGCCGCACTGCAGACCGGGGCGCCCGGCAGCTTCGTCTATCTGGTGCAGATGCCCGCCGCCGCGCCGGCCGCGGGCGCGGGCGCCACGGTAACGGTGCGCGCCGTCAAGCTCGGCGTGGCCGATGCGGAGAAGACGCAGATCGTGAGCGGCCTGCAGGCAGGCGATACCGTGGTGGTGGACGGCGCGGACCGGCTGCGCGAAGGGGCGAGCGTGCTGCTGCCCGGCGCCCCGCCCGCGGCCGGCACCGCCACGGATGCAGCGCCGCACCACCACCGGCAGGCGGGCGGCGCGGCGCCGTAGCATGAATCCGTCCGCCCCGTTCATCCTGCGGCCGGTAGCCACCACGCTGCTGATGCTGGCGCTGCTGCTGCTCGGCTTCGTCAGCTACCGCTATCTGCCGCTCTCGGCGTTGCCGGAGGTGGATTACCCCACCATCCAGGTGCAGACCTTCTACCCGGGCGCCAGCCCGGAGGTGATGACCAGCGCGGTGACCGCGCCGCTGGAACGCCAGTTCGGCGAGATGCCCGGGCTGAACCAGATGGCATCCCAGAGCTCGGCCGGCGCCTCGGTCATCACCCTGCAGTTCACGCTCGACCTGTCGCTGGACGTGGCCGAGCAGGAAGTGCAGGCCGCCATCAACGCCGCCGGCAACCTGCTGCCGGCCGACCTGCCGGCCCCGCCGATCTACGCCAAGGTGAACCCGGCCGACGCCCCCATCATCACTTTGGCGCTGACCAGCCGCACCATGGCGCTGACGCAGATCGAGGATCTGGCCGAGACGCGGCTGGCACAGAAGATCAGCCAGATCGACGGTGTGGGCCTGGTCTCGATCTCCGGCGGCCACCGCCCGGCGGTGCGCGTGCAGGCCAATCCCACGGCACTGGCCGCCCTCGGCCTCAATATCGACGACCTGCGGACCACCATTGCCAACCTCAACGTCAATACGCCGAAGGGCAATTTCGACGGTCCGGCGCAAGCCACCACCATCAACGCCAACGACCAGCTGGGCGACGCGGCCGCTTTTGCCAGCGCGATCATCGCCTACCGCAACGGTGCGCCGGTGCACCTGACCGATGTCGCCACTTTGGTGCAGGGGGCGGAGAATACGCGGCTGCAGGCCTGGGCCGGGCGCACGCCGGCGGTGATCCTCAACGTGCAGCGCCAGCCCGGCGCCAACGTGATCGCCGTGGTGGACCGCATCGGCGCGCTGCTGCCCAAGCTGCAGGCCAGCCTGCCCGCCGCCCTGCAGGTGACCAAGCTGACCGACCGCACCAATACCATCCGCGCCTCGGTGGCCGACGTGGAGTTCGAGCTCGCCCTGGCCATCGGCCTCGTTGTGCTCGTAATCTTCGTGTTCCTGCGCCGCGTGCCCGCGACGCTGATCCCCAGCCTGTCGGTGCCGCTGTCATTGGTGGGCACGCTGGCGGCGATGTACCTGTGGGGCTTCTCGCTCGACAATCTGTCGCTGATGGCGCTCACCATCGCTACCGGCTTCGTGGTGGACGATGCGATCGTGATGATCGAGAACATCGACCGCTACGTGGAAATGGGCGAGACGCCGCTGCAGGCCGCCCTGGTCGGCTCGCGCCAGATCGGCTTCACCATCATCTCGCTGACCGTATCGCTGCTGGCGGTGCTGATCCCGCTGCTGTTCATGGGCGACGTGGTGGGCCGCCTGTTCCACGAATTCGCCATCACGTTGGCCGTCACCATCGTGATCTCGGCGATCGTGTCGCTGACGCTGGTGCCCATGCTGTGCGCGCGCCTGTTGCGCCACCGCCCGCCCGAAAGCATGGGCCGCGTCGCACGCTGGTCCGAACGCGCCACCGAGCGGGTGATCGCCGGCTACGGCGTGTGGCTGGACTGGGTGCTCGACCGGCAGGTGATGACGCTGGTGGTCGCCACGCTGACGGTGCTGCTGACCGCGTTCCTGTACGTGGCGATCCCCAAAGGCTTCTTCCCGGTGCAGGATACCGGCCTGATCCAAGGTATCAGCGTGGCGGCACCCACCGCCTCGTTCGCCGCGATGTCGCGCGAGCAGCAGGCGCTGGCCGACACCATCCTGCATGATCCCGATGTGGTCAGCCTGTCGTCCTTCGTCGGTGTGGACGGCACCAACGCCACGCTCAACACCGGCCGCTTCCTCATCAATCTTGCCGCGCGCGACACGCGCAGCAGCAACGTGGGTGCCATCATCCGCCGCCTGCAGCAGAGCGTGGCCGGCGTGGCCGGCATCGCACTCTACATGCAGCCGGTGCAGGACCTCAGCATCGATACCGCGGTCAGCGCCACCCAATACCAGTTCGTGCTGGAGAACGCCGACCCGGCCGCCTTCACCGCCTGGATGCCGCGTTTGATGGCGCGGCTGCGGGCCATACCCGCGCTGGCCGATGTGGCGAGCGACATGCAGGAGGCCGGCCTGGCCGCGCGCATCACCATCGACCGTGCGACGGCGGCCCGCTTCGGCATCACGCCCGCCACGGTGGACAACGCGCTGTACGACGCGTTCGGCCAGCGCATCGTCTCGACCATCTACACGCAGAGCAACCAGTACCGCATCATCCTGGAAGCGGCACCCGCCGTGCAGCGCTCGCTGGCCAATCTGGGCGCGCTGTATCTGCCATCATCGACCGCGGCGAGCGGCCAGGTGCCGCTGGCCGCCATCGTGCACGTGGAGACGAGTGCGGCGCCGCTGATGGTCAGCCATCTGGGCCAGTTCCCCAGCACCACCATCAGCTTCAACCTGGCGCCGGGCGCCTCGCTGGGCGCCGCCGTGGACGCCATCCGCCAAGCCGAGCACGACATCGGCCTGCCCGGCAGCTTCCTGACCGCCTTCCAGGGTGCGGCGGCAGCCTTCCAGAACGCGCTCGGCAACGAGTTGTATCTCGTGCTTGCCGCCATTGCCGCGATGTACATCGTTCTGGGCGTGCTCTACGAAAGCTTCGTTCATCCCGTCACCATTCTCTCGACGCTGCCCTCGGCCGGCATCGGCGCGCTGCTGGCGCTGATGATCGGCGGGTTCGATCTCGATATCATCGGCATCATCGGCATCGTGCTGCTGATCGGCATCGTCAAGAAGAACGCGATCATGATGATCGACTTCGCGCTGGTAGCCGAACGCGAGGAAGGCTATGCGCCGCGCGAAGCCATCCACCGCGCCTCGATGCTGCGGCTGCGGCCGATTCTGATGACGACGTTTGCAGCCCTGTTCTCCGCACTGCCGCTGATGCTGGGCAGCGGCACCGGATCGGAACTGCGGCGGCCCTTGGGGCTCGCGATCTTCGGCGGGCTGATCGTGAGCCAGGTGCTGACCTTGTTCACCACGCCGGTGATTTATCTGCTGTTCGATCGGGTGGCTTTGTATTTTCGCCCGAAGGACGCTGAGGTCGCGTGAGAGAGGGTAAGGCAAGCGCTTCTTCTTTGAAAAAAAGAAGCAAAAAACTTTTATCTGTTGCTGACGCGGCTTCTTCCGCAGGCGTGGGAGCAAAGGTTTTTTGGTTCTTTTTTGCAAAAAAGAACCGCTTTCTATGAACATTTCCGCTGCCTTCATCGCTCGCCCGATCGCCACAACCCTCCTCACCGTCGGCATCGCGCTCGCCGGCATCTTCGCCTACGCGCAGCTGCCCGTATCGCCGCTGCCGCAGGTGGATTTCCCCACCATATCCGTGCAGGCCAGCCTGCCTGGTGCCAGCCCCGATACCGTTGCCACCTCCGTCGCCAGCCCGCTCGAACGCCATCTCGGCCAGATCGCCGACGTCAGTGAGATGACCTCGTCCAGTTCGGTGGGGCAGACGCGCGTGACGCTGCAATTCGGGTTGAACCGCAACATCGATGGCGCGGCGCGCGATGTGCAGGCGGCGATTAACGCCGCGCGGGCGGATCTGCCGACCTCGCTGCGCGCCAACCCGACGTACCGCAAGGTGAACCCGGCCGATGCGCCGGTGATGATCCTGGCGCTGACGTCGAAGACGCTGACTCAGGGCCAGCTCTACGATTCGGCGGCGACCGTGCTGGAGCAGAAGCTCTCGCAGCTTTCCGGCGTCGGCGAGGTGGATGTTAACGGCTCGGCACTGCCCGCGGTGCGGGTGGAGCTGAACCCGGGCGCGCTGTTCCATTACGGCATCGGGCTGGAAGATGTGCGCGCTGCCCTGGCCTCGGCCAATGCCAACGCACCGAAGGGCGCGATCGAGCAGGGCGACGATCATTTCCAGATCTACACCAACGACCAGGCGAGCCATGCGGCCGATTACCGCGGGCTGGTGATCGCCTACCGCAACGGTGCCGCGGTGCGGCTGGCCGACGTGGCCGAGGTGCTCGACAGCGTGGAGGATCTGCGCAATTCCGGTCAGTTCGATGGCCAGAACACGGTGGTGCTGATCATCTTCCGCCAGCCCGGCGCCAACATCATCAAGACGGTGGATGGCATCCGCGCCGTGCTGCCGCAATTGCGCGCCACGCTGCCCGGCGCGGTGGACATCGCCGTGGCGATCGACCGCACGCCCACGGTGCGCGCTTCGCTCAACGACACGCAGCGCACGCTGGTGATCGCCATCGGGCTGGTGATTGCTGTGGTGTTCGTCTTCCTGGGCAGCGCGCGCGCCACGCTGATCCCGGCCGTGGCGGTGCCCGTGAGCATCATCGGCACCTTCGCGGCCATGTACCTGCTGGGCTTCAGCCTGGATAACCTCTCGCTGATGGCGCTCACCATCTCCACCGGCTTCGTGGTGGACGACGCCATCGTGGTGCTGGAAAACATCGCGCGCCATATGGAAGACGGCGTGCCGCGGATGCGCGCCGCGCTGATGGGCGCCGGCGAGGTCGGTTTTACCGTGCTGTCCATCAGCACCTCGCTGATCGCGGTGTTCCTGCCGATCCTGCTGATGGGCGGCATCGTGGGGCGGCTGTTCCGTGAATTCGCGCTCACGCTGTCATTGGCCATCATCGTCAGCCTGGTGATCTCGCTGACCACCACGCCGATGATGTGCGCGTTGTTCCTGCGCGTGGCGCCGGCGGCGGGCGATGCGGGTGTGCCGCGGGCCGAGCACCGGCGAAGCTGGTTTTTCCGCACGACCGAGGCGGGTTTTGCGCGCATGCAGCGCGGCTACGAGGCGAGCCTGGCCTGGGCGCTGGATCGCGCGCTGCTGGTGATCGTCGTGCTCGCGGCCACCGTGGCCCTGAACGTGTATCTGCTCGTGGTGATCCCCAAAGGCTTCTTTCCGCAGCAGGATACCGGGGCGCTGATGGGCATGGTGCAGGCCGATCAGTCCACCAGCTTCCAGTCGATGCGCGCGAAGCTCACCACCATCCAGGGCATCATCTTCCACGATCCGGCGGTAGCCAGCGTGGTGGGATTCACCGGCGGCCGGCAGACCAACACCGCCAACATCTACATCGCGCTGAAGCCGCTGAGCGGGCGTAACGTCAGCGCCGACCAGGTGATCGCACGGCTGCGGCCGAAGCTGGCGCACGTCGCCGGGGCGCGCCTGTATCTGCAGGCGGTGCAGGATCTGCGGGTCGGCGGCCGGGCGTCCAACGCGCAATACCAATACACCTTGCAGGCCGACGATGCGCCGACGCTGTACACCTGGGCGCCCAAGCTGACCGAAGCGCTGCAGCACGACCCGAATCTGGCCGATGTGAGTTCCGATCAGCAGCAGAGCGGCCTGCAGACCAATCTGGTGATCGACCGGCCCACCGCCGCCCGGCTGAATCTGACGCCGGCGACGATCGACAACACGCTGTACGACGCGTTCGGCCAGCGGCAGGTGAGCACGATCTACAACCCGCTGAACCAGTATCACGTCGTTATGGAGTTGGCGCCGCGCTACTGGCAGAGCCCGCAGACCCTGCGCGACATCTGGGTCAGCACCTCCGGCGCCAACGCGGCGGGCACCAGCACCAGCGGCTTTCCGGCCGGCACCGTAGCCTCCAAAGGTGCCGCACCCAATGCGGCGGCCCTGGCGCTCGATCCCGCGCGCAATGCGGCGATGAACGCGATCGGCGCCGCGGGCAAGGGCAATGCCGGCAGCGGCGCGCCGGTCAGCACCGCGCGCGAGACGATGGTGCCGCTGGCGGCGTTCAGCCACTTCGAGTCCGGGCATACGCCGCTCGGCGTCAACCACCAGGGCGCCTTTGTGGCCGCCACCATCTCGTTCAACCTGCCGCCCGGCAAATCGCTGGGCGACGCCACTGCGGCCATCGCGCGCGCCACTGCGGCGATCCGCATGCCGGCCTCCGTGGTGGGTAGCTTCGCCGGCACGGCGGCAACGTTCCAGCAATCGCTCTCGAGCGAGCCGATGCTGATCCTGGCCGCCCTGGCTGCCGTCTACATCGTGCTGGGCATCCTTTATGAAAGCGCCGTGCACCCCATCACCATCCTGTCCACCCTGCCATCGGCCGGGGTGGGCGCCGTGCTGGCGCTGATGCTGTTCGGCCAGGATTTCAGCATCATCGCGCTGATCGGCGTCATCCTGCTGATCGGCATCGTCAAGAAGAACGCCATCCTGATGATCGACTTCGCGCTGCACGCCGAACGCGAGCAGGGCCTCTCGACGCGCGAATCGATTTATCAGGCATGCAGACTGAGGTTCCGTCCCATCATGATGACCACCTTCGCCGCGCTGTTCGGCGCGCTGCCACTGGCGTTCGACACCGGCGAGGGCGCGGAACTGCGGCGGCCGCTCGGCATCGCCATTGTGGGCGGCCTGATCGTCAGCCAGATGCTGACGCTATACACCACGCCGGTGGTCTACCTCTATCTCGACCGGTTCCGCCTGTGGGCGCACGCAGGCTGGTCGCGGGCGTTTCCGGACACCCAGGTCGGAAAGGCGCCGGCCGAGTGATGATCGAGCGCGAAGCGACGGAAGCTGACCACGCCGTGGCGTTTATCCTCTCGGAAGCGGATTGTCTGGCCGCATACCGCCTCGCACAGCGGCGGAGGCGGACACTGTCGCCGTATCTGGCAATGATCCTTGGCGGGTTTGCCATGGCGGTGTTCGGTTCTCGGCGTATGCCGTGGGTCTTGCTGGTTTGGGCGTTGGTGGGAGGCGGCATCGGCGGCATCGTGGGCTCGTCCGTAGCGCGCTGGTTCGCACGCTACGTTACGCTTCCTCGGCGCGTGAATTGTATCTATCGCCAGCAGGCAAGTCTGCGCGCGAAAGTGAGGCTGGAGTGGAACGCGGAATCGATCTGCTTCGATTCCGAAAGCGCCTGCGGGCACCTGCCTTTAGCCGACATTTTCGCCAAACGCGAAAGCGACGACATGATCCTGCTCTACAGTTCCGAGGATTTGTACAGCATACTTCCGAAGCGCGCCTTCAGCGCCACGCAACTATCTGCTTTCAAGCAGCGCATTGCAGGAATAGTTACGCGTTGATAAGCGTGCACACGAATGATTCCTGGTCCTCTCTTGCAAAAGCCTGCTTGCGTGCTTGCCTCTGCCTGGCCCTGTCCGCCTGCATGGTCGGCCCCGACTATCACCGCCCCACGGCACCGCTCGCACCTGTCTTCAAGGAACTGCCCGGCTGGAAGCTGGCGACGCCGCAGGATGCCGCACCGAAGGGCGCGTGGTGGGATGCGTTCGGCGACAGCTTGCTCGACCGACTGGAGCGGCAGATCGACACCGGCAACCAGACGCTGCGCGCGCAGCTTGCCGCCTACGAGAACGCGCAGGCATTGGTGGACGAGGCGCGCGCGAGCCTGTTTCCGACGCTGTCGGGCAATGCCGGCACCACCTTCTCGCGCGGCAGCGCCGGCGGGCTGACCACGGCGGGCGGCGGGGTCACCGGCACGTCGCTCAATGGCGGCACCACCGGCGTCGGCACCACGACGGGCACTGGCGGCGTCGCCACCGGCACCTCGGGCAGCACCACGACGGTCGCATCGGGCTCCGGCCTCAGCCGCAGCGGCGGCACGCGCACGCAGTTCTCGCTGGAGGCCAGCGCCGACTGGAACCTCGATATCTGGGGCAAGATCCGGCGCCAGGTGGAAAGCAACGTCGCCGCCGCGCAGGCCAGCGCGGCGCTGCTCGCCAATGCGCGCCTGTCGGCCCAGGCCAGCCTGGCGACCGACTACCTGGATCTGCGCGTCAGCGACGCCCTGGCGCGCGTCTTCGACGAGACGGTGCGCAACGACACCGAGGCGCTACGGATCGTGCAGAACCAGTACGCCGCAGGCGTGGCCGCGCGGGCCGACGTGCTGACGGCGCAGACCCAGCTCGAGGCCGCGCAATCCTCGGCGCTGAACGTGGGCGTGGCGCGCGCGCAGTATGAGCACGCCATCGCCGTGCTGATCGGCGTGCCGCCGGCCGGCCTGGCGATCACCCCCGTGCCCGACGTGCCTGCGGTGCCCGACACGCCCGGCGTGGTGCCCGCGGCACTGCTGGAACGCCGGCCCGACATCGCCCAGGCTGAGCGCACCATGAAGGCCGACAATGCGCTGGTGGGCGTGGCGGTCGGCGCCTACTACCCCGACATCACGCTCTCCGCCCTGAACGGCTACGTGGGCAACCCGCTCGGCTCGCTGATCTCCAGCGCCAACCGTGTCTGGTCGCTCGGCGCTTCGGCCAGCGACGCCATCTTCCAGGGCGGCGCCCGCACCGCCGCCGTGCGCGCCGCCCGCGCCACCTACGACCAGAGCGTGGCCACCTATCGCCAGACCGTGCTGACCGCCTTCCAGCAGGTCGAAGACGCGCTCTCGGGCCTGCGCATCCTCGGCCGGCAGGATGTGGTGCAGCGGCAGACGGTGACCGACGCCCGCCGGTCCGCACAGATCGCGCTGAACGAATACCGCGCCGGCACCCAGGCCTATACCGCTGTGATCACCGCGCAGAACACGCTGCTGACCGCCGAGCAGACCGAAATCACGATCGAGGAGACACGGCTGACCGATGCGGTGCTGCTGATCGAGGCGCTGGGCGGCGGCTGGCGCACCGCCGACCTGCCCGACCGCGACTGGCTGCAGCGGCGCAACCCGCTGCTTCCCTGAACGCCGGCCCGGCTGCGCGGCGTCAGTGCGAATGCTGCGGGCTGGCGGCTGCCGAGGCGGGTGCCGGTGCGTTGCGCGGCAACGTCGCCGTCGGCTGCGGGATCAACGTGTTGCCAACGGGTGGCGCCGCGCCGCCGACCACGGGCGGGTTCATCTGCAACGGACTGGCCGAGCGCAGGTTCTGGAAGCCCGCAATGTTGATGGCCGCGAAATAGACGAACACGAGGAACGCTGCGCCGGCGATCCAGACGGAGCGCGTGTTCACCTTGTTGTACGATTCGAGCCAGATCTGGACGATAGCCAGCGGCGGATGCGGCGCGGTCGCCACGATGCCGGTGACCGGGCCCATCGGGTAGCGGGTGGTGCGTTCTTCGATGTAACTGCGGATCTCTTCCGGCCCGCGCGTCTCCAGCGCGATATACCAGCGCCGCAGATCGTCGGCGTTGTATCCCACATACTCGTATTCGCCGAGTTGCTTGCGCCAGAACCGCGCGATGCGGATCTCCTCGATGAAATCCACTTTGTCGCTCATGGCTGTATCCTAGAGGATTTCAGCCGTTGGCGCACGGGCAAAACCGGCCTCACCCTTGCGCGGCATAGCCGCGGGTGAACAGCCTGACCGCGCCGTCCACCACGTGCTCGATCTGCGCGGCGGAGGGGATGGCGGTCAGGCGCAGCTGCCGTTTCATGTACAGCCGCGTCTGGATCAGTGCGAAGAACTGCTCGGCGCCGAACTCCGGATCCGGCACGTCTAGCCGGCCATCCGCGGTGGCCTGGCGCAGGTAGGCGGCCAGATTGGCCACCGCCGGCGCCGGGCCCGAGAGGTAGAAGGCGCGGGCCAGCTCGGGGAATTTTTCCGCCTCGGCGACCACCATGCGGTGCATCACCAGCGCCTGTTCGGAGACCAGCATGCCGATCATCCGCCGGCCGATCTCGGCCAGCGTGTGTTCCGGCGCACAGGTGGTGTCCAGATCGTCGAACACCTGCGCGACCCGGCGCGTGCAGTCGCGCTGCACGGTGTCGGCGAACAGCTCCGCCTTGCAGGTGAAGTAGTTGTAGAGCGTGCCCTTGGAGACCCCGGCTTCGGCGGCGATGCGCGACATGCTGGCGCCTTCGTAGCCGTCGCGGGCGAATACCCGGGCGGCCCCGTTGAGGATCTGGCCTTGCTTCTGCGGCGTGGCGGCTTCGGCGTCGGGCTGTTGGTCGGCCGGGCTGTCGGTCAGGGCGTGCATGATGTTCTTTGTAAGTGCATTGACCCTCCGTTCAAAGCAGGTAGCTTGTCAATAATGACCGAACCGGTCGGTCAGCGGTTGGCGCGCCTCGCCTGGCATGGCACATAGCCCCCTGCCGCCATCCCACCCAGGAGCCGCCATCGTGCGCAGCCCAATCATTCTATCCCGCCGGCTTGCGCCCGTGCTGGCCGCCGGCCTGCTCTGCGGCTGCACGGTGGGGCCCGATTTCAAGCCGCAGGCCATCTGGTCGCCATCGTCGTGGTTCGCGGGCGGGCGGCCGGCCGCCACGCCGCAGGCAACGCCCGTCAGCGAGCCCGTCAGCGAGCCGGTAGATCCCAATTGGTGGAACCTGTTCCACGATGCCGAGCTGACATCGCTGGAGAACCGGGTCGCGGCAGCCAACCTCAACGTCCGGCTGGCGACCATTCGGCTGGCCGAAAGCCGCTCCCAGCGGCAGATCACTGGCGCCGACCAGTTCCCCAGCCTGACCGGCGACGGCTCCTACACGCGCGAGCGGATCAGCGGCAAAGGTGTGGTGGGCATCTTCGGCGGCGGCGGCGGCGCCAAGGGCGGCGGCAGTGCCGGGGGCTCGTTCGGCAGCACGGGCAGCTCGGCCAACGGCCTCGGCGGGCGGTCCGGTGCGATCCCCAGCAGCGCCGGTGGCGGCAGCATTCAGCCTTTCAATCTGTGGCAGTACGGCTTTGATGCCTCCTGGGAGCTCGACCTGTGGGGCCGGGTACGGCGCGAGGTGGAATCGGCCGACGCATCGCTGGAGGCATCCACCGACGCGCGGCGCAACAGCCTGGTCTCTGTCGTGGCCGAGGTGGCGCGCGATTACGTGCAGCTACGCGGGCAACAGACGCAGCTCGCCATCGCGCGCGACAACATCGTCACCGAGCGCGAATCGCTGCAGCTGTCGCGGGACCGTTTCCGGGGCGGGCTGACGACCGAGCTCGACGTCGCCAACGCCGCGGCGCAGCTGCAGACGACGCAGGCGCAGGTGCCCCAGCTCGAGCAGCAGGAAGCCGAATCCATCAACGCGCTGAGCTTCCTGCTGGCCGAAGCGCCCGGTGCGCTGCGCGCCGAGCTGATCCGCCCGGGCGCCGTGCCGCCGGTGCCGCCGCGCGTGCCGGTGGGCGTGCCCTCCGAACTCGCCCGCCGCCGCCCAGATATTCGCCAGGCCGAAGCGCAGCTGCATGCGGCGACGGCCGATATCGGCGTGGCCGTCGCCGATTTCTATCCGAAGGTGACGCTGGACGGCAGCATCGGCCTGCAGGCGCTCAAGGCCAAGGACCTGGGCAACTGGGGCGCGCGGCAATACGGCCTCGGCCCCACCATCAGCATTCCCATCTTCGAGGGCGGCAAGCTGCGGGCGACGCTGGCGCTGCGCAAGGTGGAGCAGCAGGAAGCCGCGCTGAACTACCAGCAGACCGTGCTGCAGGCCTGGCACGACGTGGACAACGCCCTGACCGCCTACGCCACCGAGCAGCGGCGGCAGGATGCGCTGGCGGGCGCGGTGGCGCAGAACCGGCTGGCGCTGCGTCTGGCGCGCGAGCGCTACACGCAGGGTGTGGCCGACTTCCTCAATGTGCTCGATGCCGAGCGCGCGCTGCTGAACGCGCAGCTGCAGCTGGCCGAGAGTGCCACCGCGGTGTCGTCCAACCTGGTGCAGCTCTACAAGGCACTGGGCGGCGGCTGGGAGCAGACCTATCCCACCCGCATGGCGAGCCGGTAGCGGGACTACCGCGGCGCCGGTATCGAGAGATAGGCCAGCCGCTTCATCTCCCGCCGGCCACGCCCGACCGAGTCCAGGATCAGCCCGCAGGTGATGGCCAGGAAGCTGAGCGCGCCCAAGGCGGCGGCCACGATGGCCGTCGGCAGGCGCGGCACCAGGCCGGTGCGCCAGAATTCCAGCACCACGGGCAACCCCAGCGCCAGGCCGGCGGCCGCGAGCAGGACGGCGCAGATCGAGAAGAACGGCAGCGGCCGCTCGTCTTTCACCAGCATCAGGATGAGCCGCAGGATGCGCAGCCCGTCGCTGACGGTGCGCAGCTTGCTCGCCGAGCCGGCCGGCCGCTCGCGGTAGGTGGTTTCCAGCTCGCCCAGCGGCATGGCGAGCTGCAGCGCGTGCACGGTCAGCTCGGTTTCGGTCTCGAACCCGCCGGCCAGGGCGGGAAAGGATTTGACGAAGCGGCGGGAGAACACGCGGTAGCCCGACAGCATGTCGGTTACGCGGGCGCCGAACAGGCTGGCGACCAGGCCGGTGAGCACGGTGTTGCCGGTGCGGTGGCCGCGGCGATAGGCGCGGGCCGCATCGGTGACGCGGATGCCGGTGACCATGTCGAGCCGCTGCTCGCGGAGCAGCGCGATCATCGCCGGTGCGGCTGCCGCATCGTAGGTGCCGTCGCCGTCCACCAGCACGTAGATGTCGGCTTCGATATCGGCGAACATGCGGCGCACCACGTGGCCTTTGCCCTGCAGCCGCTCGTGGCCCGATTGCGCACCGGCGCGGCGCGCGGCCTCGGCCGTGCCGTCCGTCGAGTTGTTGTCGTAGGCGAACAGCTGGGCCTCGGGCAGCGCGCGGCGGAAATCGGCCACCACCTGAGCGATCGCCACCGCCTCGTTGAAGCAGGGGATGAGCACGGCAACGGTCGGGCTCACCGGAACACCAGCCGGCGGGAGAGGAAGAAGTTCACGAACATGGCGGCGATTCCGCCTGCCGCGATCGGGATGACCGGATGATCGTGGCAGTAAGGCTGGGTGGCGATCAGCGAGAAATAGACACCGCGGTTGAGCACGAAGCCGGCCGAGTTCACCACCAGGAACATCACCGCCTGGCGGTGCATCGCCCCATGGCTGAGATGCCGGTAGGTCCATATGCGGTTGAGCAGCCAGTTGATGCTGCCGGCGATGATGTAGGAGATCACGCCCGCCACATACAGGCCGGTCCACGGGGCGGTGGCATAAACCACGATGGTGTCCCATACGAAGCCCAGCGTGCCGATGACGCCGAAGCGCAGGAACTGCACCAGCATCAGCCGGCGCGCGGGCGGCACACGGGCGAGCAGGGGCTCCAGGCGGTGCAGGATCGGGGTTTGCATCTGGTGCCTGGAAAGGAAAAAGGCTGGGAGGAACTTGCGTCCCTGCCAGCCTTCTACGCACGCCCGGCCTGAAAGCAACCTGCCGGAAGGCCGGGCCGCTCGCAGAAGAGCGGCCGGGCCGTCCAGGCTGGCAGGATTACTTCAGGATGATCTCGACGCGGCGGTTCTGCGGCTCGCGCACGCCCTTGGCGGTCTGCACCAGCGGGTTCGTCTCGCCGAAGCCGTGGATGCTGATTTCGCTGCGGTTCACGCCGTCGCGCACCAGCTCGCTCTCCACGCTCTCGGCGCGGCGGACGGACAGGCGCTGGTTGTAGGCGGCGGTGCCGGAGAGGTCGGTGTAGCCGTTGACTTCGATGCGCGTGGTCTGCGTGCTGGTGGAGGCGGCCGCAGCCTGGGCGACGATCTGGCGGGCGCGCGTGGTCAGGTCCGCACGATCCCAGTCGAAGAACACCAGGTAGGTCTTGGCGACGCCGGCGGGCACCGGGGCGACCTGCGGGGCCACGGCCGGCGGCGGGGGCGGCGGCGGGGCGGCGAACAGGGCGTAGCGCACGCCGATCAGCGCCGCATCGTTGTACTGGCCTTCGGTGCGGAACTTCACCCGGCCGGCGGCGGCACCGGCATAGTACTGCGCGTTGTAGCTGCTGTTGTCCGGCGTGGTGGTGAAGCGGTCTTCCAGGGTCACGGCCAGGCCGGGCACCTGGGCGATGTTGAAGGCGACGCCGATGATGCCCTGCACGGCGTAGCTGCCGAAGGTGCCGGTGGTGTGCAGCAGGGTGGAGTTGCCCGCCGCATCGGTGCCTTCGAAGTTCAGGTTGCTGAAGTGCGACTGGCCGTAGCCGCCGCCGACACCGACATATGGGGCCAGGCCGGCAAAGCCGAACTGCGCGCCATCGAAATCATAGAGCACGTTCACGAAGCCGTGATACTGCTGCTGGTAGTTGCTGGTGGTGCTGACGCCGGCGTCTTCGCGCGTGGCGCCCCAATCGCCCTGCAGCTCGATACGAATGCCGTTGCCCAGGCCGTAGCCGATCGCGCCGCTGGCGATGCCGCCCACGTTGTTGGTCAGCTTGTCGCGGCCGGCGGTGTAGGCCTGCGAATCGCCGCGTACATTCTGGTCGAGCAGGTAGTCCAGCCCGACGCCGAGGCTGACATACGGCCCGGTGACCGGCTGGGCGAGCGCGGCGACGGGTGCCGAAAGAACGCTGGCAACCAGCAGCGCGGAACGAAACTTCATGAAGACCTCTCCTGGGCGAACCAGCGCCCTACCGGCCGCTGTCCAACTGCATCTGCCATTCCTATAGCAGGCCTTTGCCGAGTTGTTGCCCCTCCGAAAAGCATTTTCCGGCCATGTTGCCGCCCTGCCACATTGTGGTGCGCCGGTATCTACGGCGCGGCAGTGCCGCCTGCACCCGGGCCGGCCGCCGTGCCTGCCGCCGCTACTGCGTGTTGGCAGGGAACGCCGTCAGGCAGGACGGCGCGTGCGCGCTCCGCGGCGTGAGCGCGTTCTTCACCAGCTGGATCACCACGTTGTCGTAGGCCAGGTCGGTATGGTCCACCGTGTCGAGCGGGCAGAAGCTCTGCACGTATTCGTTGGTGACGCTGGGCTCGTTGATGAAGGAGGAGCCGACCGGGGTGACGACCGTCTCGTTCGTCGTCTCGATCACCGTGTAGGTGACGCCGCGCCGGGTGATCGGCCCGCGATCGAGCCGGGTGATCACCGCCGAGCCGACCTCCTGATCCGTGCAGGCGGGGCATTGCGTGGCGACCAGGGCGGTGGCTCCAGGAAATTGCAGCGCCTGGGAATCGATGCCGTCGAGCGTGGTGCCGTGGGTGGTGGGCGACAGGGCCACGATGCTGTGCACGTTTCGGGCGCCGCCGAGCAGCTTGGTGTAGTACTCGGCCAGCATGCCGCCTTGCGAGTGGCCGACCAGATCCACCTTGGCGGCACCGGTGGCCGCCTTCACCTGGGCCACGAACATCGCCAGCTGCTGGGCCGAGGCCGGCACCGGGCCGATAGCCTCGATGCCGTCGGTGGGCGCCTTATAGCCGTAGTTGAACGCGTAGACGCAGTAGCCGGCATTGGCCAGGTCGGGCGCCAGTCCGCCGAAATCGCTCTCCATCACGGAAAACGTGCCGTTGACGAGCACGACGGGGTAGCGGTCCACCAGCGAGTGGCAGGCCACCAGATTGGCACCGGCGGGCACGGTTTGCGGGTTTTGCGTGGCCAAAGCGATGCCGACGCCGATGTTGGGCGTGACCGGATAACTGGCGGCAAGGGCGCCGGGCGCGCAGGCCAGCGTGGCGAGGCAGCCGGTAACGGCAACGGCGTAGCGGATCATGCTGGCCTCCAAATGCGTGATGGTGCGCGATCCGGTAACGAAGCACGGTGGCGATCGGATTTTCACGACCTGGTGTGGCGCCTGCGCCGGTTCAGGCGGGGCGTTCCGGGCGCTGGCCCACCACCCGGTAGAACGCGAACCAGACAGCCGCGAACACAACCAATCCGAGCCAACCGGCTGCTCCGGCAAAGCCGTCGCCCACCACGGCCAGCGGCGACTGGCTGCCGGATATGCCGATCACCGCCGCCATGCCGACGCCGACTAGGCTTTCGCCCACGATGAAGCCCGAGGCGATCAGCACGCCGCGCCGGCGCGCCCGTTCGGCGTCGGCACGGCCGGCCAGCCGGCGGTCGGTCAGCCAGCCGAGGATGGCGCCGATGCCGAGCGTGACGCCGACGGTGGGCGGCAGATACAGGCCGATGCCGACGGCGAGGACCGGGATGCCGCCGCGCCCCAAGCGCTTGAGCAGCACGTCGGCCAGGATCAGCACCACGCCGCCGGCCACGCCGATGCCGATGGAGCCCCAATCCAGCCCGGCGCCGAAGATGCCGCGCGCGATGGCCGCCATCAGCGTGGCCTGCGGTGCCGCCAGCGCCTGCCCGGGATCCATGCGGGCATCGGGCATGGCGCCCGGAAAGCCGTAGGCGTGATAGAGCAGATCGAGCACCGGCGGGATGACCAGCGCGCCGACCACGCACCCCACCAGGAGGACGGCCTGCTGGCGCCAGGGCGTCGCACCCACCAGGTAGCCCGTTTTGAGGTCCTGCAGGTTGTCGTTCGACACCGTGGCCGTGGCCAGCACCACCGAGACCACAAATAAGGTGAGGGCGATGGCGGCCTTCTTGCCTTCCTCGCTGGCCAACAGGCTACCGCCTTGCAGCAGGGCCAGCAGCAGCAGCGCCGTCAGGATAGTGGCGATGATGGCGATGCCGGAGATGGGCGAGCTGGAGCTGCCGACCAGCCCGGCCATGTAGCCGCAGGCGGCGGCGACCGCGAAGCCGAACACCACTGAAAACGCACAGCCGAACGCCACCAGGCCCCAGATGCCGGCCGCCTGGGCCGGGGCCGACCCGTGCAGGAAGGCCGCGAAGGTTGCCGCCATGCCGAGCAGGGCGGTGAGGAACACGATGCCGATCCACAGCGGCGGCATGTCGCGGTCCGTCTGCGGGCCGGAATGCAGGCCGGGGCCAGGGCGGCTGGCGCGCAGGCTGTCACGCACGCCGGCGATGGTGGGGCCGAGCAGGCCGGCCAGCGACCAGATGGCGGCGACCGCGATCAGGCCGGCGCCCATGAAGCGCACCTGATGCGACCACAACCCGGTCGCGTAGGGCACCAGGCTCTGCCCGGCGGGCAAAGGGTGCATGGATGTCAGCACAGGCACGGCGACGCCCCAGGCCAGCACGGCGCCGAGCAGCATGGCCAGGCCGCCGGCAATGCCCACCAGATAGCCCGCACCCAGCAGGGCCAGCGAAAAGCCGGTGGACAGGCGGAAGGCGGCACTGCCCAGCGTGAACCACTGGCTGATGCCCTCGCCCAGCACGTGCAGCCCGGTTGCCGCAAAGCTGACCGCAGCGGCCACGATGCCGCCGGCCGCGATGTTGACCGCCCCCGGCTCGCCGGGTTCCACCTGGCCGTGGCCCACGCGCAGGATTTCGGCCGCCGCCACGCCTTCCGGGTAGGGGAGCGACGAGTTGACCACCATGGCGCGCCGCAGCGGGATGGTGAACAGCACGCCCATGATGCCGCCCGCGGCGCAGACGCCGGCCGATTGCCAGAACGGAAAGCCGTGCCAATGCCCCACCATCACCAGGCCGGGCAGCACGAAGATGACCGAGGACAGCGTGCCGGCCGCCGAGGCCTGCGTCTGCACCATGTTGTTTTCAAGGATGTTGCCGCCGCCAAGCGCGCGCAGCACGGCCATCGAGATGACCGCCGCCGGGATGGAGCTGGCAAAGGTGAGGCCGACCTTAAGGCCGAGATAGACGTTGGCGGCGGTGAAGACGACGGTGATCAGCGCGCCCAGGATCAGGCCGCGGGCAGTGAGTTCTCGCACGGTGGGGGTGGCCTCCACGACAGGCTGCGACAGGTGCCCCGCGCAACGTTGCGAGGCAAGCGCGCCGTGGCGCTCAGTCCAGCGTGCGGGCCTCGTCGGGCAGCATGATCGGGATGCCCTCGCGGATCGGGTAGGCCAGCCCGGCGCTGCGGCTGAGCAGCTCGCCCGCGTTGCGATCGTATTCCAGCGGTCCTTTGGTGACCGGGCAGACCAGGATTTCGAGCAGCCTCGGGTCCAACGGCACAGTCTCGGTCACGTCAACACCTCATCGGCCGGCTGCGTTCAGGAGGGACGCGCCCCCGGATCACCCTCATGCACCGACATGCGCAGCAGCGCCAGCAGGTCGGCCGCGCGGTCGGCTTCGGTCGGCGCCTCCAGCAGCGCCTGCTTCTCGGCATCGTCGAACGGGCAGAGCATGGCCAGCGTGGTCACCAGCATGGCTTCCGGCATGCGTTCGATCGCATCCCAGTTGGCCTCGATCTCGTGCATCAGAAAGAACGGCCGCAGCGCGCCCAACAGCTCGCTCCGCCGGGCCCCCATGGCGTTGCCCGAGGGCGACAGATCGGCGGTGAACGGTGCGAACTCGGCCGAGATGCGGCGGTAGCCGTGCCGGATCGGCAGCTCGTCGAGCACGCGGAAGCGACTGACGCCGGTGAGCGTGATCAGGTAGCGGCCATCATCCGTCTCGGCGAATTGCGACAGGCGGCCCAGGCAGCCGATCTGGTACAGGCTGGGCCCGTTGGGCGAGCGCGGCGCGTTGATGTTGGGCTGGATCATGCCGAACATGCGCCCCTGGGCCAGGCTGTCATCCACCAGGGCCAGATAGCGCGGCTCGAAGATATTGAGCGGCAAGCGGCCATGCGGCAGCAGCAGCGCGCCGGGCAGCGGGAAGATCGGGAACTCCGACGGCAGGTCAGCCTGGGTCGGACGGATGAGACTCATCATTGCCTTACGCGAACAGAAGGGCGGAGAGTTTTCGCCGCGCCGCCTGGGTGGCAGGATCGGCGAAACCCCAGGCCTCGAACAGCTTGAGCAGCTGCTGGCGCGCGGCATCCTCCCGCCATGTGCGATCGCGCCGGACGATCTCGAGCAGGGCCTCGGCCGCCTCCATGCGCTGGCCGGCGGCGTTCAGCGCGGCGGCCATCTCGTAGCGCGCCTCGTGGTCGTCGGGGTTGGCGGCCACGCGGCGCGTATGGGCGCCGATCTGGCCGGCAGCGGCGCGGCCCTCGGCGGCCAGCGCCAGGGCACTGCGGGCGCCGGCAATCTCGGGGTGTTCGGCGTGCTTGGGCGGCACCTGGGCCAGCGCATCAGACGCCTGCGCCTCGTCACCCAGCGCCAGCAACGCGCGGATCAGGCCACCCCAGGCTTCCGGGTTCTCGGGATCCTCGTTGAGCAGGGCGGAAAAGCCGTCGGCCGCGGCTTCGGGCTGGCCCGCCTCGAGGGCGGCACGCGCTTCGGCCAGGATATCGGCCTGCGGCATGGAGCCGCCCGCCAGCTTCAGCAGCGCCTCGGCAAAGCGCTTGATCTCGGATTCCGGGAGCGCGCCCTGGAAGATATCGGCGATCTGGCCCTGCCAGAAGGCGGCCACCGTCGGCACCGACTGCAACGGCAGGCCGAGCTGACTAAGCTGGGCCACCAGCGCCTTGTTCTTGTCGATGTCGATCTTGACGAGCTTCAGCCGCCCGCCCGCCGCCTGCGTCACCCGCTCCAGCGCCGGAGTGAGCTGCTTGCAGGGGCCGCACCAGGTCGCCCAGAAATCGACCAGCACAGGGGTGACGCGCGACGCTTCGATGACGTCGGCCATGAACGTCCGCTGGTCGCCATCGACGATCATGGCGGCGCCGTCGCTTGCCGGTGCGGGCGCCGGCGCCTGCTGGGCAGACCGCGCCGGCGGGCGGGCAATCCTGGCGGCGGCCGGCTTCTGGCCAATGATGTAGTCCATCAGAAAAGTATCCCTGCGTTCGCGGTGCGACACCACCGTCTAACATGTTGCCGCCGCCGTGTGCTGCAACCCGGAAGCGGGCCCTTGCAATCTCGGATGCCCCGGATTAGACCGCCACTCCGCAGGAGCGCGGGCGTAGCTCAGGGGTAGAGCACAACCTTGCCAAGGTTGGGGTCGAGGGTTCGAATCCCTTCGCCCGCTCCAGATTTTCTCAATGAAATCAGAGAGTTAAAGCGGTCCTTCGGGGCCGTTTTTTGCTTCCCCGCCCATCGGGTCGGTGCCGGGGAAGCACCGGGGAAGCAGCCGGCATCATGCCGCGGGATACGCCCGGCGGCATTTGGCACGGGCGATACGGTCATTTCATGCCGCTCGGCGCGACCGGCAGGCTCTGTCGGGGGTATGTCCCAGCCAAGCGGACGCATGGCACTGAGTGCCTCCGACCCTCCAGGGACGGTCATACCGATGAGATTGGGCTGCGTGACCATCACCGCTCAGTGCTCCCTGCCGCCATGCGCATTGGCAGCACCAGCCGAAGCGAGTCGGGCAGCCGCACGAACCCATGGGCCGCGTAGAAACCGGCCGCAGCCTCGTCCAGCGCGTCGACCACGACCATAGAGGAGCCGACCGTGCCTGGCGCTGTCGAACGCGCGCCGCAACGCATCCGCCAGCAGCACCGCCCCGAGCCGCTGCCCCTGACGTTCCTTCGCGACGGCCAGGCGACCGATCAGCGTGGCGCTCACCAGCGGGTAGCGCGGGACGTGCTTGCGCGCCGCCTCCGGCACATCGCCCTGCGAGATCGCCATGGCGCACAGCGTGTAGTAGCCCAACACGTGGGTCGGCTCGCTGACCTCGCTCAGGATGAAGACGGCATTCGCCTTTCGGCGCACGTCCTGGCCAGCCTGGGTCTTGAGATAGCGATCCAGGCTTTCCACCCCACAGGTAAAGCTGCCACGGTCGTGCTCCTCCCCGAGCAGCACGATCCGAAGGTCCTCCGATGGCCGTGTCGCCATTCACGGCACGACCCGGCGCTTATGCTCCGCAAACGCCCTCTGAAGCCGCTCGCTCGGCGCCGGGGGACTGACCAGAGCATCGAAGAACACAGCCCGATCCCGGTCCGACAGGAGGAGCGTTTCATGCTCCGCAATCGTCCGCCGGGCAGCGTCCGTGAGCGCGGTCATGCAGAAATCCGTCAGCTTGCGCCGTTCGAGTTGCGCCGCCCGTTCGATCAAAGCCTTGGTAGGTTCATCGACGCGAAACCCAAGCCGCTCTTCCCGAAGCCGTCGGTCGTATCTTTGCTGGCATTGCCATGGTCACCTCCAGCCATATATGTACGTCGATTGGACTAACTTTTCAAGATGCGCCTTGATTTCCCGCCTTACCGTGCTCGGCCTCTGGCCAGGAATCCGACTTCCCAGGCGCTCATGACTTGGCCTTCCAGATCGGAGGCGACAGGAACCGCTGAGTTGTCCCCAACACCCATCATTTAGATCTCCGTAGTATCAATAAGCATCCCTAACGCTTATCCAGGGGTGCCCTGCATCGAAGCTCGAGGTCACATCGTCTAGGACCATGAAGCGCGGGACGCAGCTATGCTTCATTGCGGCTGACAGGAAGATCGCAGCAGCTACGGCGTTGCGATAGCTTTCCGACAGCAAAGCGCGCGCGCTGAGATCGCTGAGGCCGAAAAAATCTGCCAACTTGAGATCGACGTTCTCGCTGTTCTGCGCGCGGGTCAGGGTCGGCCTAACATCGGGCCCGCCGCGCACTAACCGTCCGAACAAGTCCTGGCACGTGGTCTGGATTTCGGTGATTTGCTTGTTTGCCAGGGCCGTCTCCGCGTCCGCGAAGGTCTGCGCGGCTTTGGCAATGAACGTCTTCCAGCGATTCAAAAGCGCAAGTTTGGCCTGCTTTACCGTCAGCGGCGGCGCAGCCGTCTCAAACTCGACGACCGCGTCACGGAACTGCTTGGCGAGGCTTAGCGTGCGCGTCACCTGGACCAAGGAGGGAGGCAGCTCGGCCTGCAGGGCGGACACCTCCTGCTGCACGCGCTCCAGCGTTTTCGCGCGATGCTTCTCCAGCTCATCGAGTCGAGCCTTGAGTTTCTCCAGATCCGCGGTGGTCACTTCCCCCTTCTTAACGGCGAGATCAAAAGCGACATGAAGCCTGTCGGCCGTTCCGATCCCCATGGCCGCAGTGTCTTCAAGTTGGCGCACCTTCGCGATGCCGACGGAAGTGGTAACTTCCTTCACCAGCTCAGCGCCGAGTTCGGCGGCCGCATCATACTCCGCGATCCTGGCCTCCAACTTCGGCTTGAGCGGCTCCTCCCCTTGCGCTTCGCAGATCGGACACCGCTTGGGATCGTGCCAATCGGATCCGCCAACGAAGGCAAGCGCATCTTTCAGCAGCGCGTGCAGCTCATGGGCGCCGACCCGATTGATCGCCTCGTCCCGCGTCTTGGCTAGGCCAATAAGGCGGTCGAGATCGGCGATGTCGCCATCGGCGAGAGCGACGGTCGAAAGCGATGTCACCGCCGTCGTCAGCCCATCCAGCTTCTTGCGCGCTTCCCCACCTTCCTCCTTCTCGACAGCTTTCTCGGCCGCCTCGAAATCGAGGTCCATCACTGACCCGTCGCCGACAAGCGGCTTGAGCAACGCAATGGCCGACAAGGCCGAGGTCACGGCCGTCTTGAGATCGACAAGCTTATCGATGGCGGCGCCGCCGGCGCCAGCAACCGCATCGTGCGCGGCGATGATCCGACGCTCGATCGCGCTCAAGGCGCGTTCGCTTGTCTTCACCTCCGTGTCGAGGGCTGACAAACCCAGATCACCATTGATGTTCTGGGTCCGCTTGGCACCCTCGAATGCCTGACGAAGCCGTGAATAGCGGCTGAGGCCCACCAGCGACGCGAACGACCGACCGCGCTCCAACGCCGAGATGTCGATCAGCTTGGCGAAGCGGCCATAGTCAACGAGAACGAAATCCTCCTGCAGACTGGCAAGGAAGTCCTCGGGTTGCGGGTGACCGCTCGGCGAACTCACCGCTCGCGCACTATTCGCACCCCGCGTCACCCGAATCGCGATGTCGGGGCTGCCATCGTCGCTTCGAAAAAGCAGGTCGATCGTAGCTTGCTGGCCTGGATGAAACTTATTGACGATGTAGCTGTCGCCCTGCTCGGCGTCCTGAAGGGACTTGAGCCGCGGCACATTGCCATAGATGGCGAAATGAACGGCCTCGAAGATCGAGCTTTTTCCAACGCCATTGGGTGCGTGGATCGAGTTGACGGCATCGGCCTTGAATTTGAGGACGAGCGGGTCGCCGTCGTTGTTGATTCCCCGGAAGCCTTCGACTGTCAGATTGCCCAGGAAGTATCGGGTCACGGCTTGGTCTCCGCCGCTTTCTGAAGCGCGTCCAGCCCCATCAGGACCGCCTTATGAAACTCCCCGATGGCCGCGCGGCTCGGCCCGGTTTCGCCCTCCACATCGAGAAGATGCAGATTGTCGAACAGGATCTTCGCGCATTCGGGATCGATCTGCTCCACCTCGGCTTTGAACAAGGCGAGGTTGTCAGCGAAACTGTTATCAAGTTCGAATTCCATGACGCACCGGCCTCCCCGCTTCCTGACTATCTCTCTCCGGCCGGAACATCCGTCTCGGCCGTTAACGTCTTTTTGAACCGGCTCCAGGCCGGCAGCACGAATGGCTGACCATGATCGATCGGCACGCGAATCGTGGTCTCGCCGTATTCGCCGGGCGGACCGAGCGCCAAGACGAATCGGTTCTGATAGGTGCAAGGCTCGTCGTCTTCGGCGACGGTGTACCGTTCGGGCAGCCGCCTCAGGACAGACGTCTGGTAAATCCAGACGTCATTTCCCTTCAGAAGAACGATGAGTTGGCGAAGGCGGCGGCGCAGCGCGATTTCGGTCGCAGGGGGAATATCCTCAAGGATGCTGCGCTTTTCCCAGGTCAGTCCCCCGAGAATGTCGAACAGTTCCTGAGCATATGCGCCCGTCTCGTCATCGAGCTTGGTCTCGATGACACACGCCAGATCGTTTGACCGGGCTGCTTCGCTGTAGAGATGCCCCTCATCGTACGCCGCGCTCGCAATGTCATAGTCATGCCGAGGGATGAGGCGGTCTTCGTCGTCCAGCAAGGTCGCTCTGATCGCTCGGCTGTCCGTCTCCGCTACACCCATTAGCGCCGATTCCGGCGCGATAATGCGCTCTCGGTGGACTTGCAAGGCTTTCGCCAGCCGTTCAGCCGTCGACACCGAGATCGATGCGTTCTCGTTTTCGATCATTCGAAGCTTACGAACGCTGACACCAATCTCGTTCGCCATCTCCTTTTGCGTCGAGAGTTTTTCGAGTTGCTCACGTAATACTTTTACAACCGCTCCATTTGGCACGATTTTCTTCATAACAGCCTCGTCCATCCGATGTTCATGACGCAGTTTACATCGACTAGTCGTGCTCCGTGAGGCGCCCGACCGGAATCCGACCGGCACATGAGCGGCAGAGTGGGCGCATCGCCCAAGACCCCCGACGGGTCGCCTAAGACCGGCGTCACCCGACGCCGACCTGTTTTGCCATCTCAAGATAACGGCAGAAGGCATTCGCCAATTGAATCTGCCGTGGCGTCCGGCATTCCGCTTCGAAAATCTGCGGCGAACCGACGAGGATCGATACGCACTTGGCGCGTGAGGTCGCGACGTTGAGCCGGTTGAGGCTGTAGAGGAACTCCATCCCGCGCGGTGCATCCGCGTGACTCGACGTTGCGGTCGAATAGATGGCGATCGGCGCTTCCTGGCCCTGGAATTTGTCGACGGTGCCCACGCGGGAACCCGGTAGGCACTGCTGAATCTCGAAGACCTGTGCGTTGTAGGGAGTGATGATGACGATATCGTCGAGCGTGATCGGTTTCTCCCGCCCCTCGCGATCGACCCAAGTTGCGTTGCCAGCGAGGATCGACCGCACGAGATCGCCGATCGCCTGCGCCTCCTCGGGCGAGCAATTCTGGTTGCCGCTGTGGGCGACCGGGAGGAAGTAGAGGCCCGATCCGCTGATCGGTCCGGCTCCTTTTACGACCTGCTGCTCAAGCCCACGCTTTGAGTGGAGCTTGCCGTCATAGAAAAGCTCGGACGTATAGGCGCAGATCTCTGGGTGGAGCCGCCAAGTCTCTTCGAGGAATAGCCCCTTGTCCGCCGATACCGTTCGTTCGCCACCAAGAATGTGATCAAACGCTGAGACATCGGTGCCCTCCGGATGGCTTCCCTGCATGGGTTGATCGAGCTGCTGCGGATCGCCGATCAGCACCACCGCCTTCGCCGCCTGCGACACCGCGAGCACGTTGGCGAGCGACATCTGCGCGGCTTCATCGACGAACAACACGTCCACCGTCTCGAAGGCGTCCGGGCGCGACCAAAGCCACGCCGTGCCGCCCCCGACGGCGGCAGAACCACTGCTTAGCGCCGCGAACAGATCCTCATTTTTCTTGGCGAAGAAGAGGCGGTGCTGCGGGTTTCCGACCTCATCGGCCTTTTGACAGCATTGCAAGGTAATGCCCAGTTCATCCGCAGCCTTGATGGTCGCGTCAACCAGGTTACGGATCACCTTGTGGCTGTTGGCGGTGATCCCGACTTTCTTGCCGCGGCGCACCAGCTCGCAAATCATCCGCGCGCCGGTGAAGGTCTTGCCGGCACCTGGCGGGCCTTGAACCGGCAGAACGCCGTCGCCGAGGTCCGCGCAGAGCCCAACTGCGGCGTCAACGGTCGTCTCGTCCGCGCGATGCAGCGGCTTGCTTCCGACGCGCGGCTGCTCCCGGAGCAGGAGATCGCGCGCCGCTTGATAAGGCCCGTCGCCTCCCACGCCATGATCAGCGACGTGCTCGCCGATCCGCACCAGCGCTTCGGCAATTACCTTCGTATCGACATGACTATGAGCGAACACGGCCTGCGGATGAAGGTGGGCAGTGTCTTGGCGCTTTTTGATGTCGATGGTCTCGTCGGCGAATGAAATCGCTTCGACCTTGCCGAGTTTCTCGCCGCCGAGAATACGAAGCTCCTCGCCGCCGCGAAGCTCGGTCTCCTGCGGCAGGAAGCGATAACGATGGATCGGCGCCTTGGCGGTGCCGCCGACTACGCCGACAAATTCCAGGCCGGCAAGACCGGCGCGCTCCTCGCGCAAATCTTCCGCCGAAAGATCGGCCAGCCGGAATAACTCCCACCAAACCGCCTTTTCTTCGCGCCGGTGCCAATCCAGGATGTTCGCCAAAATCCACCGAGCCTGCTGCTCGTCGCTCCGCTCCGCGGAATCGGCCGGCACATCGGCTGTCAGCCTGCCGATCAAGGCGTTGATCTTGATCAGCCAGTCGGTGATCTTTTCGTTCGGCGCCCCGTCGCCAGGCTCCGGGCGAGGCACGTCAATGCCGTTAGCGACGAGCTTGGCCCGGAGAGTTTCGAGCCAAGCGGACAGGCTCGCAGCGGACCGGCAATCATCCTCATTGTAGGCGCGAACCGTCGCCATGATCTCGTCGGCGATCGACGGCGCGTCGCCGAGCTCCAGATGGGCTTGGAAGTTGGCGAGAGCGGAATTTGCATCGGCGAGGGGGGTTCCGCGCGTAAAGGCGTAGAAGGGTTCCATCTGCTTGACCGAATAGCTCTCGACGCTCGCGCGCAGAGCGTGCCGCACGATCTGGTAGAGATCGACGAACAGGCCGGCGCGCAGCATCCGGTCGATTTCTTCCTCGCGCGTCGCATAGCGGCCCATCAGGCGCTTCAATGCGGCCGGTTCGTATGGTGCGTAATGATAGACGTGTAAGCTTGGGAATTGCGTCCACCGCGCCATGACGAAATCGACGAATTTCTCGAAGGCGCGCTTTTCATCGACGCGCGTGAGCGCCCAATCGCCTTCATAGACGAGGGCGCCCTCCGCGTCCTTGAACAGATAGCCGAACAGATATTCGAGACCGTGCTCGCCAACAAAAGGATCGCCCTCGAGGTCGAGAAACACATCTCCGACAGAAGGCTCAGGCAGGCGGGTTAGCCCGAATCCAGTCTCCACCGGGAGCAGCTCGAACTTGCCCGCGCCCGCCGTGCGAGCTTCGACCACGATACGCGCCTGTTCGCGAACACGTATGAAGGAGTCGGCCGAGCCGCGATCGGGTTTCCAGGCGAGCGGCAGTGGCATGCCGGCCAGGGCCTGCACCGTTGCGATGCCATGCGCCTTCAGCTCGTTGATCTGCAATTTGGAGATGCCAGCGACGAGGCAAAGATGGTCGTCGTCTCGACGGCGCTTGTCGCAAGTTTGCCGCCAGCGGCAGATGTCGCAATGCGCGATCGGATCGGGATAGGTATCATCGGCGGCCGAGGCCGCCGTACCGGCAACGAGCGCACGCTTTGCCTTTCGGAAGTAGGCCGCGTAATCGGCAAAGCGAAATTGCTGCGGCTGAAACTCTGACCGGGGCGCCACGACATACATGTATTCGGGTGGAAGGCCCTGCATGTCCGAGAGTAGATCGGCATACACACATAGCTGGAGGATGGCGCCCGCTTTCGTTTCGCGCGCTAGCTTGGTGTCGATCGGTTCATAGGACCAGGTGCCGAGTCCGCTCGGCGCTTCGACCCGCCGCAAGATATCAGCGCGGCCGTTCCATCCCTGATGCGTCAGAGCTGCTTGGACGATCACAGGAACGCCACGCAGCATGGCTGAGTGCGTCTCGGCGACGGCCGTTGCCGTCACCTCGATGCCGTCGATGCGGACGACGTCCAGCCCAGCCTCCGTCAGATGTTCGACATAGCTCTGCTCGTGGGCGGCGCCGCGCTCCGACAGGATCTGCAAGAGCGGATCCCATACCTTTGGCTTCGACAACACCCCGTCGGCCACCGCGCGGTCTAGGGACGTGAGGTGATGGCAGTTCAGATGACCGACAAGGTCGGTCGCACTGAACTCGAATGTAGATCCGACCTTTTTCATTGGCGCCCGACAGGAAAGCTATTCTCGGCGTCAAGGACGGCGTTGAGGTCGATGATGTGGGTCCTGCTGAAATAGACGGTCAAATCCTGCTCGGCGAGCACCACCTCAAGCTCGTTGTCCGTGAGGGTCTGGAACGCCTCGCGCATAGTTTCCCCGGAACCGTTCACGAGCCGGTACATGGCCGAGTGGTTAGGGCAAAGGGCCAGATAATTCTGCGGGTGGCGCTTCGTAAGTTCGGGCAAAAACTCGACGACCTCAAAATACTCGATCCCGTCGATCTTAAAGGGTAGCGGCCCCTTGCAAATTTGGCACGTCACCTCGCCATCGGCGTTGCGGTAATGCTCCCGCAGGTAAGTGTCGGCTTGCGCCTTCACATCTTCGCGGCCGACGGACACCGACCGCTCGCGGATTTCGCTCTGCTTGTCGGGAGCCTGCATCGCCTGCTCGTGTACGCGCTGCGCACGCCGCTCGGGATTGGCGAGCGGCCGATCTGGGATGGCCGATTTTTTGCGGTTTTCGATCTCAGTGAGAATCTTCTCCTGCTCTTCCAAAGACAAATCATTGGCGAAGCGCCGAGCGCGCTCAGCGGCGGCGGCGTCGTCAAACCCGAGGCTCTTGGCAGCATCGTCCTTCTGCTGCGCCTGGGCCGACTTACGGGCAGCGGTTTCGCCGAACTGAACGGCCTTGAGCCAAGCATAGCCGGGATCGAATGGAAAACCTTTCGGCAAAAGCACACGCAATGCGTCAGCGGGGCGCACGAACTCGCTGTCGCCCTGCGGAACCCACTTTGCAGAACGCAGACCATGCACAAGGCGGGACCCGGCACATTTCGCGTTATGCGCCGAATTGTTCCGATAAACTGCCTGCAAGTATGTAGAGGAAAGCGACGTGAGCGTTTTCCAAATCAGGCGCGAAAGCGCCAGGGACGGCGTTTTGAGCATCTCATCGAGATGCGGAATGAAATAATCGCGGTTGATCCCATACGCCGTCCAAACTCCACCTGCGGAGCTAAGGGTTGGCCAATCTGGATTACGGTAGCAGGTATCCTGCATGACTTCTAAGCTGACCTTGGCACCCATTTCCTCTGCGAACGCGGCAAGATTCTTGTTGGCGATCCCGCATTTTTCATAGCGTGCATGAAGCGCCTTCGGCACGGCATCACCCGTGAGCGCGCCGTAATAGGCGGCCAGGCCGGTATCTAGGTAAGGATAATCCAGATAGATGCCCTCGGGCGTTTGCCAACCGCCGTCCGCGCCCTGGAAAATATAAAATTCACCGAATAGCGATCCGTCGCCCGTTTCTTCGACAAAGGCGACAAAGCGTTTCAAATCTTGAAGGTAGGTTTTGTCGTCCGGTATTGAAGCTTCGTGCGTGTAGCGGCGCTTGAGGATGAGTTCGATCTGTTCGGCCTCGCCGATCTCACGAACACCGATTTCCGACAGAAACTTTTTCGCGCCCTCCTTCTCGCTCTTGCCGGTGCCGGAGGCGTAAACCGCCGTGTCCACGACGGGAACGTCCCCGGCCATCGTGCCGGTAGCGAAGAACGCCTGATCGGCCCGGCTTAGATTCCCGTCAGACAAACGCACAATGCGCAAGGTTTTTAGTTGAGACGATACGTTTTGGGCCTCCGCGTGCAGAAGGGCGTAAAGCTCCTGCATCCACGCGGCAGGCTTCTGCGTAAGCCACAACAGAAACTCCGGGTCTGGCTTGATAGGGTATAGTCCATTTTCATCGCGCGTACGTTTGCGCAGCGTCTCTATGAACCTGGCCAAGCCCCAATCACGAATTTCCAGTCCTGACAGGAATTGGTCGATCCTATTATTTCGCTGCGTTGCGCCGATGGCCCAAAGCGGCGGCTCGCCATTGTGATCGACCAGAAATGCAATGTCGGCCTCGGACAGCAATTCTTTGAGCGACGCCCTGGCCTGAATGAGGCGGCTTGCTGGCGCATGTCCCTTGTCATGCGTCGGCGTGAGGGGCTGCGCTTTCATGGCCGCAATGATCGCGGTGCGGATGCCCTGATAGCGGGCAGGAACCTGATCCTGCGGATTAGGGAGCACGGAAAGGAAGTCGGGGGTCAGAAGCCCGAGTTCCTCGATGCGATGTAGGGACGCGGCGGCGAGCGCCGCAAGCTGCTCAAAAAGCGGTGTGTTGGCCTTCGTCTCCTTGATGCTGGCGCGACTCAACTCCGGCACGAAGGGGCCGTGCAGATGAAATCTGAGGCCGGAGGCTTCCTTCACTGCCGGGAAGAACACGGCCACGCTGCCCGGCTCGGCGGGGATGATCTTCAACTGGTCCGCCAGGCGCGTAGCAGAATTGAAACTACGAACGCCAGGAAGAATATCGAGCGGAAAGGCGGCAGCGACGCGCTGCTTCTCAAGGCCGGAGACCGCCTCGTCGAATTTCAGGAAATGAGAACTGGAGGCGGTCTTACCGCCGATCTCTTTCAGCACCTCAAAATGATAATCGGAGTGTTGAGCGCGGAGCACCTCGCCCGCACTCTGTGCGCCGATCCGCCATGTGACGGACTGGAGGCTGGACAAGAACAACAGGGTCTTTTCGTCCAGTTCATTCAGACCAGAGGCGATTTCGGCATAAGCCTCCTCTGATGGCTTCTTCGGGTTATCGAAGGGAAACTCGAAAAGGGTCCGCCCACTCAGCGCTCCGTCCGGCGCCATCGGCTCGGGCAGGATTAGCTGGACTATCCGAAAGGCGAAGTCGCCCGACCAGATGGATGGGGCCTGCGTATAGACAAAGACCGATTTGAACCCGACCCCAAATTTACCGATCTTGTCTTGAGCGTTGGCCTTGGTGCTGTCATGAAGCCCGGTAATCGAGGTGACATCCGCCAAGGTGAAGGCGCGCCCGTTATGCTCGCAGACCAGCTTCTGGGGCGTGAGCGTGAAGGCAATTTCCGTTGCGCCTGCGTCCTCGGCGTTTTGGAGAAGCTCGTAGACGAAGTGCGCTTTGTCGGGATAGAAATCCTCGAAAATATCTAGATTAATCTCTCCCTTGTTTGCGTCGAGGCCGTCGATGAACTTACGGCGCCGCTCGACCAGCCGCTCAAATTCGCCACCGTGTTGCCCGCCCGTCATCGATAGCCCCCTCACGCCACCGCAAATTTCGCCACCAGGCCCTCAAGCGTGGCGCTGCCGATGATCTGATCGTCGGGGATCAGCGCGTACACCCAGGGCTTGCCCGTCCCGCCCTGAGCGTGGGCCGTGGCTGTCCGGCACCATTTGGTGGCGGCAGCGGCTTTGGCCTTCACGGTCGGATCGTCGAGTTCGTTGCGCGCCTTCACCTCCAGGATAAGCATTTTGGCGGCGGTTTCGACCACGAAATCCGGCTCATAGGCTTCGCCGGAGCGGTAGTCGATGCGGAATTGGTTGCGCCCCGGCTTGAGCCACTTGTCGACGCCGGCATCGCCATCGATGATGACGGCCAACCGCCGTTCGGGGTCAGCGTCGAACTTTTGCAGCGGGTAGCAGCACTTCTTGAAGCCGCCAAACACATGCTTGCGTGTCTCGGAAAGCGGCGCGACCGCTTGCTTGAAGTCGCGCACGCGCTGACCGTGGGGCACGTTCATCGGCTGGGCCTGGAGAAGCATGAAGCCGCGCGTGACGGTGACTTCGTAATCATCTTCGCCCATCGGCGTTTCGCGGTAGTGCGCCATCATCTGCGCGAAGATGAAGTCGGCGAGCTGGCGGCCGTGGCGGAGCAGCACGTTCTCCACTTCGGCCTCGTCGGCAAGGTAGGAGCG
Organism: uncultured Alphaproteobacteria bacterium; assembly: GCA_963751795.1. Classification (GTDB taxonomy): domain Bacteria; phylum Pseudomonadota; class Alphaproteobacteria; order Acetobacterales; family Acetobacteraceae; genus BOG-908. The sequence continues at coordinate 20,023 of CAVVVI010000002.1, read as the reverse complement.
CACGCGCGCCACCACCTGCCCCGCCAACTTGTAGAGCAAGGCGGCGTGGGCGTCGTAGTCGATCTCATTGCGCTCGATCAGGTAGCGGACGAGATAGTCCTCGGGTCTCGCCTCACGCGGATCGTCCAGGGTGCGCGCCAGATAGACACGCGCCTGGGTGCGCAGATCCTCGATGATGATGCCGTCCTCGATCGGCCGCATGTTGATCGTATCGAGGCTGGCGAGGTCGAAATCCTCGAAGGTGAATGTCACGTGCTTTTTTGGAAGGACGACGATCTGCGGGATGGAGATAGTGCGGTCAGCGACCGTCTCTGCCACCGTCTCGACGATCTGGTCGATGCGGAGCGCTTCGATCACCCCTTCGAGCGTCCCCTGCACAGGGCGCACAAGTTCCCGCACTTCCTCGGCGATCTGCTTTTGTACGTCCTTGTCCCGCAGGGCCTCGGCGCTGCCTAGCCTGCGCTCGTAGCGTTTGATAACGGCGAGCGTCACCTCGGCGGCTTTGCCTTCCTCGGCGGATCTGAACACAAAGGCAGGGCGCTCCGCTTCGCCAAAACCCGAGATTTCCGGCTGTGCGCCGGTCACGATCATTTCGGCAATGGATGGGGCTGTAACCAAAGTGGACCCGGTCGCGGGAATGTCTCCACCTTCGCCGATCTCCAGCGGCTTCATCACGATGGAGCCCGGCTCACGGGCCTTGGCGATGATGTCGTCGAATCGCTCATGCGCGATGACGGTGAGCCGGTCCACGGCGGCAAATTCGTCATCGCCCCCCTTCGACACCCGCTTGCCAAAAGGCAGGCGAAGCCCACGCCCCAAGGTTTGCTCGGTGAGGATCTCCGAGGCCGAGGCCCGGAGGGGAACGATGGTGTAGAGATTGGTTACGTCCCAGCCTTCTTTCAGCTTGTTGACGTGGATTACGATCTCGGTGCGGCCATCCGTCTCCAGCGCAACGAGGCGCTGCACTGCGTCCTCGCTTTCCTCACCACGCAGGGCGGAGTGAACTTCGGCCACTTTACCCTTGAAGCGCCCCTTGAAGAACTTCTCGGACTCGACGAACTCGCGCAATCGCTTGGCTTCGGTGGTGTCGGCGGCCACCACCAGGATGAACGGCATGACCTTCGGTGCGCCGGTGGTGCGGTGATAGCGATCCAACTCCACCGCCACATGATCGTGGTAGTGAACCGCATCTTCCAACTTGATCTGCTCAAGCTCTTGCGCGCTCACGGAGCGGGGATCGAAGTCTTTGCGCGTAGCGACGGCGGGCTCCTTCACAAACCCGTCGGCCATCGCCTGGCCCAAAGTGTAGTCGTAGATCACATTGCGGAAGGGCACGGAGCGCGTGCCCACGGTCTTGGGCGTCGCGGTCAGTTCCAGCCCCAGGATCGGCTTTAAGCCGTCGATGGCGTTGGCCCCGGCGCTCGCGCGGTAACGGTGCGCCTCGTCCATCAGCAGCACCAGGTCGTCGAGGCGGGAGAGATAGGCATAGTAGCTCTCGCCGATGGTTTCCTGGAGCCGCTTCATGCGCGGCTTCCCGCGCGGACTTTCCTCTTTGTTGATCTTGTCGACGTTGAAGATGTTGATATGCACGTCGGAACCGAACAAGTCCGCCGAGCGGCCGCCCTCGAACCGCACCCCGACGCCGCTTTCATAGTTGTCGCCGGTCACTATCAGCGGCGGATTGGCTGCGAACTCGGCAATGCCCTTGAAGACGTATTTGGGGCTCTCGGGTGAAAAGTCGGCAATCAGCTTTTCGTATATGGTCTTGTTCGGCGCCAGCACGAAAAAGTGGCGACTTTTGCCGGTGAGATATAGGTAGGCGATGAACGCGCCCATAAGGCGCGTCTTGCCCACGCCGGTCGCAAGTGCAAAGCACAGTGACGGGAAATCCCGCTCGAAGGACTTAACGCTGGGAAAGGCGTCGCGGATCGCCTCCAGTGCGGCGGCAGCGTCGCCACCCTTGGTCAACGCAACGCGGCCGAGGACGTCGGCAAGGATTTCGAGCGAGTCGGCCTGCGGCTTACGAAGCGAGAGGCGTTGACTGATGGTGCGGACCGTGCGGTCAATCATTTGCTAGCCTCCCCGCCGAAAAGATCATCCTGCGAGGCGTCCTTGCCGCCATTCTTCCTGCCCACCTTGGGCTTAGCCGCCGGATCGTCCGGTTCGTCCGGCCCACGCGGCGCTTCGGGCAGGTTGGCGACGTTCAGGCTGTAGTCGTCCTTGCCCCACTCGCACTTGCGCAACACCGCCTGCGGAATCTTGCGGATGGTCAGGTTGGGGAACGCGTCGGCGTTGGCACGGAATGCTTTGCAGCACACCAGCAACGTGCGCTCGTCCCCGACGTCCTCGGCTATGGCGGCGAGTTGCTCATAGGTCAGGCTTTGGGTGGTGACATAGATGAAGTCCGTCTCGGACGAACGTCCCTGCATCCAATAGCGGGTTTCGTCGGGCTGATAGATGAAGCCCATGAGCTTGCACACAGCTTGCGCCAACTTAGCCGGGTCATAATAATCCTTGGCGATGATCCAATTGTCCCATGCGTCCTTTTCCAACAGCGACGGCGCGAGGCTGTAGTAGCGGAAGCCGCCGCCGCCCTTCCATTCGACAGCCTCGGTGATGCCGCCCCGATCCTCACCGTCGATCACCTTGCGCATGCGCGGCACGATGTGGGTTTCGCAATGCTGGCCAAGCTCCACCATGATCCAGCGGCGGCCCATCTTGTGCGCTACCGCGCCGGTGGTGCCTGAGCCTGCGAAAGAGTCGAGCACGAGGTCTCCGGGATCGGTGGCCAACGCAACTACGCGCTTGAGCAACTTTTCAGGCTTCGGCGTTGCAAAGGCATCATTTGGATTGATTGCTTTTACTTCTTCGCGGGCCTCATGATTATTTCCCGCGTCAGCGTGGAGCCAGACGGTAGGTGCTGGAGGTTCTGCGAGCTTCAACTCACTCAGAAACGTCTTTCTCGATGGATTAGCGTCGCCGTCGCTTCCAAACCAGATCTCGTCGTTTTCATCCATTTGACGAAGCGCATCTGCCGGAAATCTGGGCGAGGTGCCGCGAGGCGGGGTCCAGACAACGCCGTTCTTGAACCGGAATGAGAATGCCTGCTCCTTCTCCGATCCCGTGCGCTTTGCGTATAGAGGCGTAGCCTTCCAAGGTCCTTTTGGGTGGTTATCAGGATTCCTGTAGCGACTATCCATCTCGACAGTCCGCTCAAGACGATTTGGTCGCCAGGTCTCCTTATTCTTTGCATAGACAAGAACGTGGTCGTGCGTTTCAGCCAACCACTTGGCATCGTTTGATACAGTATATTTTTTCTGCCAAACTACGTTGGAAACAAAGTTTGCCCGACCGAGAATTTCATCGCAAAGTACCTTGAGATAGTGTGCTTCGTTGTCGTCAATGGTGATCCACAGTGACCCATCTTTCGACAACAGTCGCGCGATGATCTGCAGGCGATCGCGCATAAGCGACAGCCAAAGCGAGTGTTCCACACCGTCGTCATAGTGCTCGAACGCGCTGCCAGTATTGTAAGGCGGATCAATGAACACGCATTTCACGCGACCCGTATATTCCTGCTCCAACGCCTTGAGTGCGAGCAGGTTGTCGCCGTGGATCAGGATATTGTCGAAGATGTCTTTCTCAGCAACCTGCGCTTTGGCATGGTACGATATGCTTTCATCCTCCAGCAGGATGCGCGGCTCCAGGTTCGGGCGCTCGTGCTTGCCAATCCACGTCAATTCCAGTCGCTGTTTCCGCACGCTCACGACACCCGCCTTTCTTCTCGTTTTTGTTGATACTCATAGGATTCGAGCAGGAACTCGCAGAGCGTGAAGGCCACGTTCACCGCAAGCCGCGCATGATGCGGCGCGGGGTTGTACTTGCGGGCGTGCCGGTCGCTTGCTTTGTTGGCCAGCTCGAACAGGCCCCCGATCTGGCGCTGCACACCCCTCCAGAATGGCTTTCAGGTAGCCCTCCAGGGAGTTGCCTTTCGGCGCGAGATGCAGCGGCTCTGCGAGAAGCTTGTAGAGCGCGCGGATGTCGCCCTCGTTCTCGTTGAAGGTGATTCCAGTTTTGCGAAGAAGCTGTTTCAGGAACTCCTCGACCAGGGTGTAGGCGTTGGCAATGGCCCCCGCCGGATCGGCGTTGATAATCTTCTGGCGGGCCTTTTCTAGATGCTCCTGGATGTACGCTTCGGTGAGTTGCACCAGTGTTGGCGCGTCAGCAGTGACGACGTTCAGCGCATCGGAGGCGAACCGCCCGCCCTCATAGCGGAAGCCGTCCCGCTCCATCCGACGTACCAGGCCGTTGATGGTGGCGACATGATCCCCAGTGGGCTGGCGATCGGCAGCCTGAGTCAGATTTTCCGATAATCTCCTGGTAGACGGGAAGCAGCTTCTTCACGTCTGAACGCGAGGAAAAATCGAGGTTGGCGTAGTAGGCTTCCACCAGGCCGCGTCGCTGCCCGCTGACGGTGGGCTGATAATCAGCGCGAGGCGTTAAACCGCCCGCATCGAAGGTCATTTCGATTTCGCGGAGCGTGTATCCGACAAGAAGCTCGCGGAACTCATTGCGCGCGGTCTTGCTGATGAGGTCGCTTGTCATATGACCTCCCACCGGATCGTGAACAGGTCGCTCAGGGTGGGTTCAAGTTTCAGGCTTTCCTGAATCTGATCGAGCATGCCCTCGACCTCGGCGCGGATCGCGGCACGGCGGTCGAAGAACTCGGCCTTCAACTTGTCGCGTTTGCCTTCGAGCGCGCTGATCCGGCGCTTCTCGGCGACCTTCTCCGCCATCGGCAGGGAGGAGCCCCGCATCGCCTTCTTGGCTTCGCGGATTTCGGATTCGACGGTTTTGATTTCCGTCTCGAAGGCTCTCTCTAAATCCGCTGCGTAACCGTCGAGCTTCTCGCTTTCGAGGTCCAGCCACTCACCATTCTGCTGCTCAGCTTCGTCGAGTAGCGCCTTGCGCCGCTCGGCCTCAGCCTCCTTCAACTTGTCTTCGGGCGCAGCGCTGTCGATAGACTCATTTTTTGCAGGCACGCGGAACAGGCGCTCAAAGGTCTCGTTGTGGATCGTAGTGCCATCGTCTGCGGCGACGGAGAGCACCAGGTGCTCGCGGGTGATCTTGGGCGTCTCGATCCGAAGCTTGCCAACACGCGCCCAACCGGCTTTGCCGCGCAATTGCTCCACGTCGGCCAGGCGCCCGCCGGGATAGGCGGCAATATCGAAGCGTAGGCAGGAAGGTGCGTCGAAGCGGCGCTCCTTGGCGCTGGAGACCAGGCTGGTCGCCAGCGTGCCCTCCAGCAGTCGGAAGAATTTCCAACCCTTCTTGTCCGCCAGGGGCCATTCGGTCGTATAGGTTTCGCCGCGATACTCAAAGCGCCGCTCGTCGTCAGGGTGAAAACGCGCGTCGGGAATCTCGGCGCGGGCGACGTAAAGAAGCTGCCGCTCGAAGTCGGACAGGCGTTGGCCGATTTCCTGGTCGCGGGCTTTTAGGCGGTCGATAACCCGCTCGTCCATATTCTCCAGAAGCCGGCGGCGTGCATCGAGCACCTGCTCGCTGATCTGCGCCTGAAGCTCGTCTTGAAGCTGGTCGAAGGCAGCGTTGATCTGGGCTTCGCCGCGGGCGCTTTGCACGATGTCGAAAATACGGCGCTCGATATCCACGCCGCTTTCAATCGCGCCCAGCACCTCATCACTCGCCCCGAACACGCCTTTGAACAAGTTGAACTTTTCGTCGAGAAGTTGATGTACCCGCCGTTCGGCGTGGTTTTTAAGGTTCAGAAAATTGACGACGGTAACGTCGATCTTCTGGCCGTAACGATGGCAGCGCCCGATACGCTGTTCCACCCGCTGCGGGTTCCACGGCAAGTCGAAGTTGACGAGCAGCGAGCAGAATTGAAGGTTGATGCCTTCAGCGCCGGATTCTGTGGCGATCAAGACGCTCTTGCCATCCCTAAACGCCTCCACGACGGCGGCCTTCATGTCGGCGGTTTTCGAGCCGGATACGGCGTCGGTACCTTTGTGCCGAGCAAGCCAGTTCTGATAAATCGTCTTGCTGTTGGGATCACTGTTCTGGCCGTTGAGGAGCGCGACGTCGTTCTCATAGCCGTTGGCGGCGAGAAGCTCGGCGAGATACCTTTGCGTGCGCACCGACTCGGTGAAAATTACTGCTTTGCGTTGGCCACCCTTGGCGACGATTTCATCAAGGACTTTCGGCAGCGCCTTGACCAGTTCAACGCCCTTGGCGTTCTGACCAATAGCGAGCGCGAGCGCGCGATAGCCCTCGAGCTCGCCGATCTCCGCTTCCAGCTTTTTCAGATCGATGGGCGGCTTGGCGTCTGTGTCGCCACAGTCGCCGTCCTCAAGCTCCTCAGCTTCTTCGTCAATCACATCGTAGTCGGCGACGGTTTCAGTATCGACGGGCCTCATCTGCTTGAGGCGGTCGATGATTTTGGAGAGCGTTTCGGCGACGGCGAACGTGGAGGAGCCTAGGATTTTGCGTACCACCATCGTCACAAGCTGGTTGGGCTTGCTGCCGAAGGCGATGGTGTCGGAGCGCTGCAAATAGTCTGACACCCCCGTGTAGAGGCGCATTTCGTCCGCCGAAGGATCGAACTGCAAGGTGAGCGGGCGACGCTCGGTGTAACGAATGAGACCTGCCTGCTGGACCTGCCGGCGCAGCGTGCGCTTGCAAATCGACTCCAGTCGCTTGCGCAGGAAAACCAGGCCGTTCCTTGCGCCCGGCCCCGCCACATACTGGTTCCGAAAAGAGGTTTCGTCCCCAAAATGGCGTTCGTCCACCACGGAGACGAGGCCATACAGTTCCATGAGGGAGTTTTGCAGCGGGGTCGCTGTTAGTAGCACCTTGAAGAAGGGCTTGGTGGCCTCGCGCAGGCGCTTGGCGCGCGTCGAGCCGTCTTTCTTATAGACGTTGCGCAAGCGATGCGCTTCGTCGAACACCACCAAATCCCAACCTCCGCGCGCGATCTCGGAGTCTTTGAGGGCAGCGAACTCATAAGACGTGATTACGACCTTATCCTTTTGGTCGAAGGGTCGGGCCACGCCCGCCTTGCGTGCTTCGTTATAGGTCTTGCTCTCCACGATGACGGAGGGCAGCGAAAACTTGTCATAGAGCTCCTGGCTCCACTGCTTGCGCAGCGAGGCCGGTACGATCAACAGGATACGGCGGCGGCGCTCGGCCCAGCGCTGGGCAATAACTAGGCTTGCCTCGATGGTCTTGCCGAGACCCACCTCATCGGCGAGCAGCACGCCCTTGGAAAGCGGCGAGGCCAATGCGAACAGGGCAGCGTCCACCTGGTGTGGGTTCATATCGACGCGGGCGGTCGAGAGGGACTGCGCCAAAGCGTCTTCGCCGGTGCCCTCCAGGGTGAGGTGATGAGCGAAGAAGGTCGCTTGTTGAGGGGAATAGTAGGCCGCCGCCAGCGCGGCTCCGGCGGCCGATGCTGGCGCATCCTCAGAGATCGCTGCCGGATCGACGGCCGCTCCTCCATCAATCCACTTTGCGATGGTCGCGCGATCAAAGCGCCATGATCCCCCAACTTTGAAGCCGGGAATCTTGGCGTCAGCAGCCAGCTTGTAGGCCGTCTTTTCGTTGATCTTAAGGAGTTCGGCGACTTCGCGGATGGTGAGAATATCTTCTGCCATGTCGCCTCATACCACGATCCGAACCGAGGTGGAAGAAAATTAGAGAAAATTAGAGAATGACTCCTAGATTCCCGTATTTTTCCTGCCTCTCGTGCAGTTCGTGCCGGCAGATTGGGAGTTGGCGCCCCGCTATTTGGGAGTTAACGGGCCGCGATCTGGAACCTTGGAGGGGAAAGCCTTCCCCTGCGGCCAAGCCCAAGGTCTCGGCCGAGCCCTTCTGCGAGGCCGGCTGCCCCGCAACGCCCCGCTAGAGGAAGAGTGCGGACCGGGTTTGCCGTGACGGGTTGAGGACTGGGAGAGAGGCTTCCGGCGCCCGTCGCGGAGATCCGCGATGTCCAGAAAGACCGCTTCGGCGCGCCCCGGCCAGGACCGGGCGAGCCTTTATGACGAAATCACCGGCAAGATCATCGCCGAGCTGGAGGCCGGCCGTGTGCCCTGGGTCCAGCCCTGGGGGACGGCCGCGGCGAAAGCGCCGCTCGCCATGCCGAAGAACGCCGCCACCGGCCGGCAGTATTCGGGAATCAATGTGCTGATCCTCTGGGGCGCCGTGATCGAGCACGGCTTCCCCGCCCAGAGCTGGCTTACCTTTCGCCAGGCGCTCGGCCTCGGCGGCAATGTGCGCAAGGGCGAGCACGGCACCACCGTCGTCTATGCCGACCGCTTCGTGCCCGACGATGAGAAGCGACGGCGCCCGCGAGACCGGCGACGAAGCCGCGGCAATCCCGTTCCTGAAGCGGTTCACCGTCTTCAACGCCGCCCAATGCGAAGACCTGCCGGGCGAGGTTGCGGCCGTTGCGCCACCGCCGCTGCCGGGCCTGATCGAGCCCAGGGTCGAGGCGCTGATCCGCGCGACCGGCATCGACTTCCGCATCGGCGGCAACCGCGCCTTCTACGCGCCAGGCCCAGACTTCGTCATGGTCCCGCCGCCGCAGGCCTATTTCGAGCCGATCAACTGGCACCGCACGGCCCTGCATGAACTGGGGCACGCCAGCGGCCATCCGTCCCGCCTCGGCCGCGATCTTGGCGGCGCATTCGGCAGCAAGAAGTACGCATTCGAGGAGCTGGTCGCGGAGATGAACGCCGCCTTCTGCTGCGCCTCGCTCGGCATCGTCCCGACGGTGCGCCACGCGGACTATATCGGCTCCTGGCTCGAAGTGCTGCGCGAGGACAACCGCGCCGTCGTCCGCGCTGCCTCACAGGCGAGCAAAGCAGCGGACTGGATCCTTGGCTTCTTGCAAGTCGATGACGCCACTCTTCAGGGCGAACCCTCGACTGTCAGGAGGGCGGCATGATCCTCCTGACTCCCAACCTGCGCGACCGCCTGCTCGTCAACGCCCGTATGCCAGAGGCGGACCATGTCCCCGTGGTCAAGTTCTTCAACCCGCTCGGTGAAGGTGTTTGGCTCGCAACGGAGCTGGACCCCGACGGCGACACCCTGTTCGGCCTCGCCGATCTCGGCGAACCTGAACTTGGCTCCTTCAGCCTCAGGGAGATGGCGTCGGTCCGCCTGCCGCTCGGACTCGGAATCGAGCGCGACCTACTGTTCGAAGGAATGGTCCCAATCTCAACCTGGGCCGAAGCCGCCCGGCAAACGGGCAGCATCCGCGCGGCGGAGCATGTGCTCTTCGAAGCTGTCCGGGCAAAGCGACAGGGCGCGTGATGTGCCCTCGTCGCCGGCCCGACGGGTGCGATGACATCTTCGGCGTTTGATCCGTCTGAAATCCGGAAAAGCGGGAAGGCGGGCTCCGGGCCTTTCCGGGTAGTCGGCTTTCCGACGCGGTCCTCCGAGAGGAAGAGGGCTGCGCCGGTTTTCGCGGCGGGTTGGAGGTCGAGAGAGAGGCTCTCGGCCGCCCGCCGCGGAGACTCCTCCCATGGCTACTGCCGTTCAGAAGATCACCCTGTCGTCCTCGCGCGACATTCCCTTCAACAAGCTGGTGCTGAGCCAGTCGAACGTCCGGCGTGTGAAGGCCGGCGTCTCGATCGAGGAGCTGGCCGAGGACATCGCCCGGCGCACGCTCTTGCAAGGCCTCAGCGTCCGCGCCGTCGTCGATGCTGACGGCAACGAGACCGGCATGTTCGAGGTGCCGGCCGGCGGCCGGCGCTTCCGGGCGCTGGAATTGCTGGTCAAGCAGAAGCGCCTGGCCAAGACCGCGCCCGTGCCGTGCGTGGTGCGGGACGGCGGGATCGCCGAGGAGGATTCGCTGGCCGAGAACGTCCAGCGCGTCGCCCTGCACCCGCTCGATCAGTTCCGCGCCTTCCAGGCATTGCGAGAGAAGGGCCTCGGCGACGAGGAGATCGCGGCACGGTTCTTCGTGAACTCGACCGTGGTGAAGCAGCGCCTGCGCCTGGCCGCGGTGTCGCCGAAGCTGCTCGACATCTATGCCGAGGACGGCATGACGCTGGAGCAGTTGATGGCGTTCACCGTCACCGCCGACCATGCCCGGCAGGAGCAGGTCTGGGATTCCGTTTCGCGGAGCTACAATAAGGAGCCCTACCTGATCCGCCGTCAGCTCACCGAGGGTGCTGTCCGGGCGTCCGACCGCCGCGCGCTTTTCGTCGGCGCTCGGCGCCTACGAGGCGGCGGGTGGCGTGGTGATGCGCGATCTGTTCCAGCACGATGACGGCGGCTGGCTCCAAGACCCGGCGCTGCTCGATCGGCTGGTGACCGAGAAGCTCCAGGCCGAAGCGGAGACCTTGCGCGATGAAGGCTGGAAGTGGATCGCGGTCGCGACCGACTTCCCCTACGGCCACAGCGCCGGTCTGCGCCGCCTGGTCGGCGAGACCGCCGAACTCACCGAGGAGGAGGCTACCAGCTTCGAGGCGCTGCGGACCGAATACGAGACGCTGGAGGCCGAGCACGCCGGCGGCGACGACTTGCCCGAGGCGGTCGATCAGCGCCTCGCCGAGATCGAGACCGCCATGGCGGCGTTCGAAAACCGGCCGATCCGGTTCGATCCGGCCGACATCGCCCGCGCCGGCATCTTTGTCAGCATCGATAGCGACGGCGCATTGCGTGTCGAGCGCGGCTTCGTCCGGCCCGAGGATGAAGCGCCCGTCGAGCCGGCTGCGACCGACGCCGACGACACGCCAGAGCCGACCAGCACGGAGATCCCGGTCCAGCGCGCGGTCATCACCATCGGCGGCGCACCATCTGCATCTGAACCCGAAGCGCCGGAGGAAGACGACACCATCCGGCCGCTGTCCGACCGCCTGGTGACCGAACTGACCGCCCATCGCACCCTGGCGCTGCGCGACGGCGTGGCGAACGACCCGCAGGTCGCGTTCCAGGCGGTGCTGCACGCCCTCTGCCTCAACGCCTTCTACCGCTACGCCGCCAGCACCTGCCTGGAGATCACGGCGAAGCAGTCCGGCTTCTCGGCACAGGCGCCCGGCCTGGCCGAGACCGCTTCCGCAAAGGCGATCGATGCTCGCCACGCGCAATGGGCCAAGCAGTTGCCGGAAACACCGGCCGATCTTTGGGACACGCTGACGGCGTTCGACAGCGACAGCCAGTCGGCGCTGTTCGCCCACTGCGCCTCGCTCACCGTCAACGTGGTGAAGGAGCCGTGGAACCGACGGCCGGATGCGTTTGCCCACGGCGATCAGCTCGCACACGCCGTGGGTCTCGACATGGCCGCCGCCGGCTGGAAACCGACCGTCGATAGCTATCTCGGCCGGGTGCCGAAGGCGCGCATCCTGGAAGCCGTGCGGGAGGCGAAGGGCGAGCATTCCGCCCAGCTCATCGACCACCTGAAGAAGGCCGAAATGGCCAAGGAGGCCGAACGGCTGCTGGACGGCACCGGCTGGCTGCCTGAGCCGCTGCGTCTCGCCGGGTCCGAGCCGGCGCGTTGCCGAACCGGCCAGTGAGGCGGAGGCCCTGCCGGACTTCCTTGCCGGTGACGAGGACGATGCTGGCACCGCCGATTCCGAGGAGCCTGAGCCGCACGCCATCGCGGCGGAATAGTCCGCAATCAGCGGGGTGGCTTCGGCCGCCCCGCACCCGTTTCCCGATCCATTTCCATCCAAAAGCCCGGCCATCGCGCCGGGCTTTCTCATGTGGAGACCTGACATGACCGATTGCGAACCCGCCCCCGTCCCGGCGCTCGATTTCGCCGCCTGGGACGAGAAAGAACGCGAGCACGCCAGCCGTGCCGACGACTTGCTTCCGGCGAACAAGACCGCCCTGTTCGACGCGCTCGCTGCCTCGAACATCACCGCCGTCGTCGTGACGTTCGACGGATATGGCGATAGCGGCCAGATCGAGAATATCGAAGCCAAAGCCGGTGATGAGATAGTCACCTTGCCGTCACGGCGCGATTGAGATCGCGCGCCCAGTGTGGGGCAGCAACGACATCGATCGGCAGAGCCTGTCGATCCACGACGCCATCGAAGCCCTGGTCTACAGCTTCCTCGGCCAAACCCATGACGGCTGGGAGAACAGCGATGGCGCCTACGGTGACTTCACGTTCGACGTCGCCGACCGGACCATCACGCTCGACTACAACGAGCGGCGTATGGAATCCGATTATTCGCAGCATGTGTTTTGAGGAGGCGGCGATGGGCCATCCCTATCACCATGCGCTTTCCTCGGTGAAAACAATGGGGCGGCACGGCTGAAGACTATCTGCCGATTCACCAGTGGTTCGACGAGTCAAAGGCCATAACAGCAGATTTCCGCCACCGCGCGCTGCGCCATCACGCCGAAGGCATCTTCATGGCCGAGCGGTTTTTCGGAACGACGATCACCATCTCGACCGGCCGCGTCGTACCGGTGCGTCTGATCGGCGAGCAGCATGTTCGCGAGGATCTCGGCTTCATCCCGAGCTTCGTGGACTGGGTGCGGTGCATCCGTCCCGAACCCTGGATGGGCCGAGCCCAGCCGATCCATCGCGACGTCGATCCGTTCGCCGCCACCGTCTGATTTTTCCCTTTCCCCAATCGCACGAAGCCCGGCCGATCGCGCCGGGCTTCGTCGTTTCAGGAGCCCTGCAATGGCCGATTTCTACACCCACTTCTCGTGCCTGCTCGACGTCGGCAGCCCGGACAACGCTGCTCGCGCGCTCGACCTCTACCAAGCCTTCATGGAGGACGCCGCCCGCGAGGAAGTGCCCTCTGAGGGTTTTCTTCTGTCGGTCCAGCCGGACCTTGGTGCCACGAAACTCTGGCTCCATGACGACGCGACCGGCGATCCGCAGCAGGCGATCGATTTCGTGCTGCGCTGCGCCGAGGCGTTCGCGCTCACCGGGCGTTGGGGTTTCCAATGGGCAAATACCTGCTCGCGCCCGCGGATCGACGCCTTCGGGGGTGGCGCGCATGTCCTCGACCTCGAAAAGCGCACCACTGTCGCCTGGACCGACACGAATGGCTGGTTGGCGCGCACACTGACGCCCGCCCGCAGGAAAGGGCGCGCGCGATGAGCATCCCCGATCATGCCCGAGCGAATTTCCAGACGCTGTTGCGAGCCGCGGAAGACAACAACCTCGCGCTCATGGAATGCGCGGACGCCAAGACTGGAGAGACGCGATATGTCATTTGCGCGGTCGGCCGCGACGGCGCCGATTATGTGTTCACGCCATTTGGGCATCTCGCCGACGGGAACCCCTATGACGCCTATCTCCCGCCGCCCGAGACCCTGCCACCCCAATCGCCAGCCTGATCCCCTGTCGCGGCTGGACCTGTCTGGGCGCGGCGTTTCGCGGGTCAACGGGCGAGCCGTTCCCGCATCGTCCGGCTGGCGATGCGTGACCCACGAAACCTTGCCGCGCCCGGTCGCCAGTCTGCCGCGACGGGCGGATCAGGAGATGACGAGCGATGTGCAGGGTTCTCAACAAGCATAAAACCGGCGTGCCGGCTGGAGCGGTCTATATCGGCCGCGGCAGCAAATGGGGAAATCCGTTCCGCATCGGCGCGGATGGTGACCGCGCCGCCGTCATCGCGAAACACGAAAGCTGGCTGCGCGACCAGCATCATCTGCTGCGGGCGCTCGACGAGTTGCGGGCCTGCGATCTCGTCTGCTTCTGCGCGCCGCTCCCCTGTCATGGCGATTTGCTGCTGTGGCTCGCGGACGCCACGCGCGACGAGCGGATCGCGTGGTGGCGCGGACTCGATCGCTCCGGATCGCCGGACGGGCGGGTGACGCCATCGGGCATGCCCGGCGCCTTTAGAGGCAGAGGACGGCCGGGACGGGTTTGAGCCGGTTGGGGTCGAGAGAGCGCCCCTCGGTTCGATCCGTTCCCGCTCTCCCGAGGTTCCCCAATGCCAAGTATCGCCAGCACCGCGCTGGCGGCGACGCCGATCGCCGCCGCTCCGACCAATCCTGGCCCCGCCGCGGCCATCGCCGAGGCCGCGCGCCTACTTCTCCCCGATCTCGAACGCGGCCGCCGCATCGATGCGGCCATGCTGCGCGCCGCGATGGAGCGCGCCTTCGGCGGTTCCGATGCGGAAGGCGCATGGGACTGGAAGACCGCCTACGATTCCTGCGAGGCGGCGACGGTTCTGTTCCTGCGCAAATTCGGCCCGGCTATGCGCGCCAGGGGCGCATCGCCTACTGCCATGCTGCCGATGCTGACCAAGATCGGCGGGCTTCTCCCGACGCATACGCGCCGCTCCGAGGAGAGCCAGGCGCTCCAGCAATTCTCGACGCCGATCACGCTCGGTCTCGCGGCCAGCACCGCCGCCGCGATCACGCCGGCAGACCTGGTGCTGGAGCCATCGGCCGGGACCGGCCTGCTCGCCATCCTCGCCGAGCTGGCAGGCGGCGCGCTCGTGCTCAACGAGCTGGCGGATACCCGCGCCGGTCTGCTGACCCACCTCTTTCCGGGCATCCCCGTCTCCCGGTTCGACGCGGCGCAGATCGATGACCATCTCGGCGCCGGCGTGCGCCCCAGCGTGGTGCTGATGAACCCGCCCTTCTCGGCGATGGCCCATGTCGATCGCCGCATGGCCGACACCACCCTCCGCCACGTCAGCTCGGCCCTGGCACGCCTCGCCGACGGTGGCCGCCTGGTCGCCATCACCGGGGCGAACTTCGCGCCGGACAATCCGGCCTGGACGGATGCGTTCGTCCAGCTTCAGGAGCGCGGCCGTGTGGTGTTCTCGGCCGCGATCGACGGCGCGGTCTATGCCAAGCACGGCACGACCATCGACACGCGCCTGACCGTGATCGACAAGCAGCCCGCCGACGAGCGATGCAAATTCCCAGCGTCGCCGGGGATGGCGCCAGACGTCGCCACGCTGCTGGACTGGGTGGTGCGGCACGTCCCGGCGAGGCTGCCGATCGTTGATGCAGCTGCCGCTCCCGCTGTGTGCCGCCCAGTCGTGCCTCGGACATTGCGCGGCACCACCGTACGCCCATCATTCCGTTCCGGCCGATCGCGTCGCGGCCGATTCCGTTGAACTCGCCTACGACACCTTGGATTGGCAGCCGGCCGAGAGCGGACGCATCACCGAGGCGCTTTATGAAGAATACGGATTGCAGACGATCCGTATTCCCGACTCTCAGGCGCATCCCACCAAGCTGGTGCAGTCCGTGGCGATGGCGTCGGTGGCACCCCCGAAACCTTCCTACCGGCCGCATCTGCCGCCCGCAGTCATTTCGGGCGGATTGCTGTCGGACGCCCAGCTCGAGAGCGTCATCTATGCCGGCGAGGCCCATTCCGGCCATCTGGCCGGATCGTGGAAGGTCGATGAGACCTTCGACATCGTCTCGGCGGCGCCCGACGACGCTGAGAATGCCGTGCGCTTCCGCCGCGGCTGGTTTCTCGGCGATGGCACCGGCGCCGGCAAAGGCCGCCAGGTTGCCGGCATCCTGCTCGACAACTGGCTGAAGGGCCGCCGCCGCGCGGTCTGGGTCTCCAAATCCGACAAGCTGATCGAGGACGCGCAGCGCGACTGGTCGGCGCTCGGCCAGGAACGGCTGCTGGTCACGCCGCTGTCGCGCTTCCGCCAGGGCACGCCGATCCGGCTGGATCAGGGCATCCTATTTACGACCTACGCCACGCTGCGCACCGATGGGCGCGACGCGAAGGTTTCGCGCGTGCGGCAGATCGTCGATTGGTTGGGCGCCGATTTCGACGGCGTCATCATCTTCGACGAGAGCCATGCCATGCAGAACGCCGCTGGCAATAAAAGCGAACGCGGCGATCAGGCCGCCTCGCAGCAGGGCCGCGCCGGCCTGCGCCTGCAACACGCGCTGCCGAATGCCCGCATCGTCTATGTGTCGGCGACCGGCGCCACCACGGTCCACAATCTCGCCTATGCCCAGCGGCTCGGCCTTTGGGGCGGCGAGGATTTTCCGTTCGCCACCCGCGCCGAGTTCGTCGAGGCGATCGAGGCCGGCGGCGTCGCGGCCATGGAGGTGCTGGCGCGGGATCTGCGGGCGCTCGGCCTCTATGCGGCACGGTCGCTCAGCTACGAGGGCGTCGAATATGATCTGGTCGAGCACCAGCTCACCGACGAGCAAATACGCATTTACGATTCCTATGCCGGCGCCTTCGGCATCATTCACAACAATCTCGACGCGGCGCTGAAGGCGACCAACGTCACCGGCGATACCGGCACGCTGAACGCCCAGGCCAAATCCGCCGCGCGTTCCGCCTTCGAGAGCGCCAAGCAGCGTTTCTTCAATCACCTGATCACGGCGATGAAGACGCCGTCGCTGATCGAAGCGGTCGATCGCGATCTCGCTTCCGGTCACGCCGCCGTCATCCAGATCGTCTCGACCGGCGAGGCGCTGATGGAGCGCCGTCTTGCGGAAATCCCCACCGAGGAATGGGGCGATGTCCAAGTCGACATCACGCCGCGCGAGTACGTTCTTGACTATCTAGCGCACTCATTCCCGACGCAGCTTTTCGAGCCGTTCACCGACAGCGAGGGCAATCTCTGCTCGCGGCCCGTTTTCCGCGACGGCCAGCCGGTAGCAGAGCCGTGATGCCGTCGCACGGCGGGATCGGCTGATCGAAAAGCTGGCATCGCTGCCGCCAGTGCATGGCGCGCTCGATCAGATCGTCCAGCGCTTCGGCACCGACATGGTGGCCGAGGTGACGGGCCGCTCGCGGCGCATCATTAGAAGGACGACGCCAAGCGATCCTCGTGTTCTCCGATGAGGCTTCAGCCTCGTCGCGTCCGCGTCATGGACGCGAACCGCATGAGCTGACCGGCTTCACCGACGATATCGGGCTGGAAACCCTGACCGCCGAGAGTTTTTCCGTCACCGGCCGGCGGACGATCTACACCCACCCCGGCACATCCGCGGAAACCCGGCTGCTGACCATCACGCAGCGGGAGCGCAATCGCCCGGTCACACTGGAACAGGCGCTGGAGCGACTTTCTGACACGCGCGCCGTGCTGCTGGTGAACACACAATCGGGCCGCGCCGCCGTGCAGGTTCCGGCGCCCAGCGTGATGCTCGACGATGGAGAGGTTGAACGCCGCGTGCGGCTCATCCGGCCGATGGAACATCCGGCCTTGCCGCTGGCGATGATGCCGCAGACCCAGTGGCGCGAGGCCGACCACGAAACTTTCGCCCGCGCGTGGGAGACTGAACTCGCCCAGGTGCCGGAATTCACCGAGAGCGAAATCCATATCGTTGCCGGCCTGCTGCTGCCGATCTGGAAGCGCCTGCCGAATGAATCCTCGCGGGTCTATCGGCTTCAGACCGACACCGGCGAGCGCATCATCGGCCGCCGCGTCTCACCCGCCTGGGCTGCCATTGCGCTCGACGCCGACACGCCGACGCTTATCGGCTGACAACGCCTTCGCCGCGCTGATGGACGGAAAAACGATCCTCGATCTCTCCGAGGGGCTTCAGCTTCGCCGCGTCCGCGTCATGGGCGCCAACCGCATCGAGCTGACCGGTTTTACCGACCAGATGCGCGATCGGCTCCGCGCCTACGGCCTGTTCCACGAGATCATCTCCTGGAAGCTGCGCATGTTCGTGCCGACCGACACCACCGGCACGGCCATTCTGGCGAAATTGCTGGAGCGATATCCGCTGGAGCGCATCGCCGACCGGGCGGCGGCGTAACCATGGGCCATCAAGCCGCCGATCTGGCGCACCGTCTCGCGCGCGATGCCGAGGCGGTATGTCGCCACTACCTCTCCAACGGCCGGCGAGAAGGCCGCTACTGGCTGGTTGGCGATGTCCGCAACACGCCAGGGCGCTCCCTCTTCGTCCGGCTGCATGGGCCGGAGGCTGGCAAGGGTGCGGCTGGCAAATGGACGGACGCAGCGACCGGCGAACATGGCGATCTGCTCGACATCATTCGCGAAAACTGCGGCCTCGCCGATTTCTCCGACGTCGCCGATGAAGCACGGCGCTTTCTCAGCCTTCCACGGCCTGACCCGGCGCCAGACCATGTTCGACCGTCCTCGTCAGCGCCGGCAGGATCGCCAGAGTCGGCAAGGCGGCTCTTCGCAATGTCCCAGCCGATTTCGGGCACAATCGCAGAAACGTATTTACGCCGACGCGGCATTACGTCTTTGCACGGAACCGCCAATCTGCGTTTCCATCCACGCTGCTACTACCGGCCCGATCCCGAACTCGCCGACCCAGACCTGGCCGGCGATGATCGCCGCCGTCACTGACCTCAGCGGCACGATCACCGGCGCGCACCGCACCTGGCTCGACCCGTCGGGGCTGGACAAGGCGCCGATCGACACGCCGAGGCGGGCGATGGGCCACCTCCTGGGCAATGCCGTCCGCCTCGGTTTGGCGCACGATGTCATGGCGGCTGGCGAGGGCATCGAGACCATGCTGTCGCTCCGATGCGTCATGCCCACGATGCCGATGGTAGCGGCGCTCTCGGCAGCACATCTGGCCGCCATTCTGTTCCCCCGGACGCTGCGCCGCCTCTACATCGCCCGCGACAACGATCCGGCAGGCGATGGCGCAGTGGCAAACCTGATCGACCGCAGCCGCGAAGCCGGGATCGAGGCGATCACGCTGTCGCCCCGCCTGGGCGACTTCAACGAAGATCTCCGCGCGGCCGGCATCGATGCTCTGCGGGCAGCCATCCGGGTGCAGATCGTCCCGGAGGACGTCGTTCGCTTCATGGCGTTGGAGGAGGCCGCCACTGCGGCGGCGAAGGTGCCCAGCGGCGCCGGCGTCATGTCGCATCCGGTCGCGGGGTAGCGCCCGCCAATCGTCGGAGAGGACCGCGCCCACGGCCTTCTGAGAGGGCGATCGGGCGGCAAGCGGCCCGGACAAGCAATGGCGGATGGCCGGCTATTTTCCGCCGGCGGCCCAAGAGGGGCCGCCTTTGCATCGCGAAGCAAAATAGCCGGCATCCGCCATCCTCCGCTCCGCTTCGGCCCTGCGCTTCGCTGCGGGTGCAGGTCCGGTCCGCCCGCCGCCTTCGTCGCCATGAAGGCCGCGATGGGCGCGGTCGATCCGACGAAGGGCAGCATCCCATGACGACCGAATACGACGACACCAGCTTCGAACCGCCGCACACCTCATCCCCGACCGATCACGTCCTCACCGAACTCCAGCTCTACGGCTACCGCCCGTTCCAGGACGAACCCGACCCGAGGCCAATGCCCGACGCTCAGATCGTCGCCGGCGCGGTGGCCGACATCTTCGACGCGCTGGCGGTGGCGCTGGGTGACACCCGCCTCGAACCCGACCTCGAAGACCTGCTGTGGTCGACGGTCAACATCTTCCACCGCGCCATCGGCCGGATCGAACGCGAACTCGACGACAATGAGCAGGCGCAGAAGCGCAGCCAGCGGGAACAGGATGGCTCGGAAATCCGCTCGGTCGAGCTGGAACGGCTGACATCGGAAGGGCAGACGCTGATCGAACGCCGCGACAGCATGGAATTCTTCCGCGACCAGGCCGCCGACCAGTTCGAGCGCCACACACACTCCGCCTGGCGGCCGCGCGCAGGATCGATGGTGAACCACCGCACGCTGACCTCGGCGATGATCGACAGCCGCGACTTCCTCGCCGCCAAGCGCCGGGCCGAAACCGAGGTGCTGGTGCCCGCCGGCCCGAAGATCGCCGTCACCGGCGGCCTCGACTTCAACGACCATCGCCTGATCTGGGACAAGCTCGACCGGGTCCACGCCAAGCACCCCGACATGGTGCTGCTGCACGGCGGATCACCGAAGGGCGCCGAGCGCATCGCCGCCAAATGGGCCGACCACCGCAAGGTGCCGCAGATCGCTTTCAAGCCCGACTGGACCAGGCACGCCAAGGCCGCGCCGTTCAAACGCAACGACGCGATGCTGGAGGTGCTGCCGATCGGGGTCATGGTGTTCCCCGGCACCGGCATTCAGGACAACCTGGCCGACAAGGCCAAGAAGCTCGGCATCCCGGTCTGGAAATTCGGGAGCGGCGGCGCGTGAGCGCC
>CAVVVI010000001.1:0-318410 GCA_963751795.1 uncultured Alphaproteobacteria bacterium | reverse complement strand
CGTCCTGCGCAGCCCGGGGAGCTGATGCGCGCGCCATCTACGCCGTGCATCCCGATGGCGGCGGCCTGACCAAGCTGCTGGATTTCGCCGGCACCATGGACAGCCTGCGGGGCGGCCCCCGCGGCCAGTTGGCCGTGCTGGCCACCGCCGGGGCCGCCAAGGAGGTGGGTGCGGTGGAAGCCGGTGCCGCGATCACCGGCGTGCTCGGCGGCGACGTGCACGAGCAGCGGCTGGCGCTGGTGCAGCCCGACGGCACGCTGCACTGGGCCTCCCCCGACAATCTGTATGTGTATGAATATGGCTGGCGGTCGGACGGCCAGGGCTTCGTCGCCACCGCCGCGCCCGGTGACGGCGACAACAACTGGTGGGTGGCCAAGCTTTACGCGTTCGATGCCGCCACCGGCGCCGCGCACGTGCTGCATGCCCCGTCGAGCCCGCAGCAGCAGATGGATCAGCCGGTTGCGGCACCCGATGGCAGCGCCGTCGCCTTCATCGGCGGGCTGATGAGCGATTTCGGCGCCACTGGCGGCGACGCGTTCGTGCTGCCGCTCGGCCGCCCCGATGCGCAGCCGGTGGGATCCCACCGCCGGCTGGCACGCCACCGTGACGTCGCTCGCCGGGGCTGCGACGGCAGCCACCTGATCGCCACCGTGCTGGCCAACGATCAGACGCAGATCGTGCAGATCGACCCGCACACGCCCGCCGCCATGCCGGTGCCCATGGTCAGCCGCCAGGAGCGGCTGGAGGCCAGCGACGGGCAATATGCGTCCGATTGCCACACCCAGACCACGGCCACCGTGCACCAGACCTTTACCAAGGCGCCGGAGATCGAGGTGGGCGACCTTGGCGACCGGCACGATCTGACGCACGTCAATGCCGGCCAGACCCTGCCGGCGACCGAGCGCTCCATCACCTGGACCAGCGACAATCTGCGCGTGCAAGGCTGGCTGCTGCTGCCGAACGGCACCGCGTCCGGCGCCAAGCTGCCGATGATCACCGACGTGCATGGCGGCCCGGCCTGGGCCAACCAGCCATCCTTCGTGGGCCAGGGCCTGGGCCGGCATCTGCTGGAAGCGGGCTACGCCCTGTTCATGCCCAACCCGCGCGGCAGCTTCTGGGCAAGGCGAGGCGTTCACCCGGGCCAACGTGCGCGATTTCGGCCATGGCGATCTGCGCGAACACCCCTACCGGGGTGACCGCCGCCGAACATGCGGCCCCGATCGACGAGCATCGCCTGGGCATCACCGGCTGGAGCTATGGCGGCTACATGACGATGTGGACGGTGACGCAGACCCAGCGCTTCCGCGCCGCGGTCGCCGGCGCCGGCCTGTCCAACTGGCAATCCTATTACGGCGAGAACGGCATAGATGCCGGACTGTGCCGTATTTCGGCGCTTCGGTGTACCACAACCCGGCGGTGTATGCGAAATCCTCCCCGATGACGTTCATCAAGCAGGTGCATACGCCCACGCTCTCCGTCGTCGGTGAGAACGACATCGAGTGCCCTGCGCCGCAGACCGAGGAGTTCTGGCACGCGCTGCACGATTTGGGCGTGCCGGCCGAGGCGGCGATCTACCCCGGCGAAGGCCACCGCATGCACGACCCCAAGCACATCGAGGATTACGAGCGGCGCTCGGTGGCCTGGTTCAACAAGTATCTCAAATAGGCCGGCGGCCCGGCCGGAGCCGAAGCCTCAGCGCTCGTCCAGCAGCGCCGCTTCGCCGCCGGCGGGCACCACGACGAGCAGGCCGGGCCGGCTGGCCCGCATCGTGGTGACGCCCCGCTTGGGGCACACGCCCAGGCAGGCGACCTCCATCAGCCCGATCTGCCGGCGCTGCCCGCGCGCGCGCAGCCCCTCGCGCAGGGCACGCCGCAGGCTCTGCCCACCGTCGGCACCGTAGCCGCCATCCAGCTTGCGGCTGCATTTGCGGCAGATCAGGATCGCGTCGGTCCAGCCGGTTTCCACATTATGCGGCCGGGTGTCGTCCAAAGCGTGCTTGCCGGGGTGATGCTTGCTCATGCACACCACAATGAGGCAGCACGCATGCGGTTTGCCCCAAGCGCGGGCGCGCCCCGCTTTGCCCCGGAAGCCACCCACGATGCACGCTTCGGCCACCCGCCGCTTCACCCAGGCCGACCAGGCGCTGTTCGCCGGCCTGTCGGGCGACACCAACCCCATGCACATGGACGCGCTGGCGGCCCGCCGCACCCAGGCCGGCGCGCCGGTGGTGCACGGCATCCACGCCCTGCTGTGGATGCTGGATACCCTCGCCCGCGACGGGATGCCGATCGCCCGCCTGCAGCATCTGAAGGTGCAGTTCGCCAAATTCATCCCGCTGGATCAGGACACCGCCATCCAGATCACCCGGCAGGACGAGGCCGGCGCCCGCATCACGGTGCTGACGGCCGGGCTGGCCGCCGTAATGGCAGTGCTGAAATTCGGCCCGCGTGAGGCGGCGGAGCCCGCCTTGGCGCAACGGCCGGTGCCGCATGCCGCCACGCCGGATGCGCCGGAGCTGGCGGGGATGGCGGGGAGGCATGGCTGGCTGACTGCCCCGGTGCCCGCTGCCGCCTTCGCGGCGGCGTTTCCGCACGCTGCCGCCGCACTCTCCGCCCGCACGCTCTCCGGCCTGGCGCAGACTTCCCGCCTGGTGGGCATGGTCTGCCCCGGCCTGCACTCGATCTATGCCGGCCTGGCCGTTACGCTCGGCCCGCCGGCGGGCGCGGAGGGCATCGGCTTTACGGTGGCCAAATTGGACGAGCGCTTCCGCCTGCTCGAGCTCGCGGTGCAGGGCGATGGGCTGGCCGGCAAGGTGTCGGCCTTCGCGCGGCACGCCCCGGTGGCGCTGCCCACCATGGCGGAACTGGCCGGCCATGTTGCGCCGGACGCCTTTGCCGGCACGCAGGCTTTGGTGGCCGGCGGCTCGCGCGGGCTGAGCGCGACTACGGCGATGCTGCTGGCCGCCGGTGGCGCGCGCGTGGCCATCACCTACGCCAGCGGCCGGCAGGATGCGGCCGCGTTGCGCGAGGCCATCAACAGCGCCCGCGGTGCAGATGCCTGCACAACGCTGGCCTACGACGCCGCCCTGCCGGCGGCGCCGCAGTCGGCCGCCGCCGGCGCGCCAAACCAGCTCTATTATTGCGTCACCCCGCAGATTTCCTGCAGAAGCAGGAGGCGTTCGTGCCCGCCGCCTATGCCCGGTTCAGCCGCTTCTATGTCGAGGCGTTCCACGAATGCTGCCAGGCGGACGGGCAGTGCAGTGGCGTTCTACCCGTCTTCGGTTGCCGTGGCGCTGCGCCCCGCGGGCATGCTGGAATACGCCATGGCCAAGGCCGCCGGCGAGATGCTGTGCGCGGAGATGCAAGCCACCGGCGGCTGGCACGTGGTGCAAAGCCGTCTGCCGCGCATCCTGACCGATCAGACGGCGACGGTGGCGGCGGCCGAGACGGCCGACGCGGTGGCGACCCTGCTGCCGCTGATCGCGGCGATGCACGCGCGCTAGGCCGTGCAGCGGCCTAGTAGGGCCACGAACTCCGCCCGGCCGTCGCGTCCAGCGTGCCGGCCGGCGCCGCGCTCGACACGTCGGCGGCCCAGGCCTGGTCGGCCCGCCAGCTTGCCGCGTTGATGTCGGCACCCGAGGGCAGCCAGGCATCCGGACGGGCCAGCCAGGCCAGCACGTCGCCCTGCGGCAGCGCGCGGCCTGTCGCGGAACAGCAGATGGTAGCCGCCCAGGTAGAACGCCCGCCGCACCGCGGCGGCGCCTTGGCCCAGGCGGCAGCCATGGCGGCGGGCGGGATCACCTGGTCCCGCCGACCGGCTAGCAGCAGCGTGTCGGCCGGCAGATGCGCCATGCCGGCCTGCGCCGAATCCATCAGATCCACCAGGCCGCGCAGCGTGGCGACGGTGGCGCCGCGCGTGGTCAGCGGATCATGCGCGAGGCGCAGCAGCGCCGCGCGGTTGTCGGTGGCCGCGATGTCGAGCTTCACCTCGTTGCCGCTCAGCCGCCAGCCGGGCGCCAGCGCGGCGGCGGTCCACAGCGCGGCCCGCACGCCGGGCGCCATCTGTCCGCGGCCCCACACCGCCGGGGAATCCAGCACATAGGCATCGGCCGTGGCCGGCGCGCGGGCGGCCAGGCAGATCGCCACCGCCCCGCCCATGCTCTCGCCCATCAGCACCAGGCGCTGCCCCGGATAGCGGGCGCGCAATTGCGCCACCAGCTCGGCGGCATCGTCGATCATCACCGCCTGCCCGGCCCAGCCGCCGCGCTGGGCGGTAGCGCCGAAGCCCCGCTGGTCGGGTGCGATCACGGTGTAGCCGGCCGCGGTGAAGGCCGGCGCGGGATACTCCCAGGCATCCCGGCTGTCGGTGAAACCATGCAGCGCCAGCACGATGCCGGCCGGTGCCGCGCCGGCGGGCGGGCGCCATAGCCGCGCCGGCAGCACGGTGCCATCGCGCATGGTGAAGGTCAGATCCGGCGCCGGAAACCCGGGCGCGGCAGCCATCGCGGCCACCGCGGCGCTGGCCCGGCCCGGACCGCCGGCACGCGGCGGCAGCAGCAGAACGCAGGCTGCGGTTGAAACCGCGCCGACCCAGCGTAGTATGCCCGACATCCCCAGCAGCTCCGCAACCGTCAGGACCTAGTATGGCGTTTGGCGCCTCAACCCCAACCCCCGCTTTCGGCACGATCGAGACGATCGTGGTGGATAGCCGCGTGGTCTCCTGCGACGGCGGCGACGGCCCGTTAGGCCACCCGCGCGTGTGGCTGCGCATCGAACACCAGCAGACCTTCTGCCCGTGGTGCTCGCGCGTGTTCGTGCTCAAGCCCGGCACGGTGGACGAGGACCATTAGCACCGACCTGGCCGCGCCCCCGCCCGAGGCGCCCCCGAGGCTCTCGTGCCCGAGGCGCCCGTTCCGGCGGCGGCGGCGGCCGGCAGCGCAGCACCCAGCCTGGTTCTGGTGGACGGCTCCGGCTACATCTTCCGCGCCTTCCATGCTTTGCCGCCGATGACGCGGGCCGACGGCACGCCGGTGAACGCCGTGTTCGGCTTCACGAACATGATGGCGCGCTTCCTGGCCGCCCATGTCGGCACGCATCTGGCCGTGGTGTTCGATGCCGGCAGCCAAACGTTCCGAAACCGCATCTACGACCGCTACAAGGCGCAGCGGCCGGAACCGCCGAGCGAGCTCGTGCCGCAATTCAAGCTGGTGCGCGATGCCACGGCCGCTTTTGGTATCGCCTGCGTGGAGCTGGAGGATTGGGAAGCCGACGACCTGATCGCCGCCTACGCGAAGGCCGGGCTGGAGGCGGGTGCGACCGTCACCATCGTCAGCTCCGACAAGGATCTGATGCAGCTCGTGCGCCCCGGCGTGACGATGCTCGACCCGATCAAGCAGAAGCCGATCGGGCCGGCCGAGGTGATGGAGAAGTTCGGCGTGCCGCCCGAGCTGGTGATCGACGTGCAGTCCCTGATGGGCGACAGCGTGGACAACGTGCCCGGCGTGCCCGGCATCGGGCCCAAGGGCGCCGCCGAGCTGATCAACCAGTATGGCAGCCTCGAAGCGGTGCTGGACGCCGCCCCCGGCATGAAGCCCTCCAAGCGCCGCGACAACCTGATCGCCCATGCCGAGGCGGCGCGCATTTCCAAAAAGCTGGTGCGGCTGTGCGACGAGGCGCCGATGCCGCTGCCCATCGAGGCGATGCGCAGCGAGGCGCTGGACCGCACCCGCCTGTCGGACTGGCTGCACGGCATGGGCTTCCGCAGCACCGCCCTGCGGCTGGGCCTGCTGGATACGCCGGCCGAGCCGGAGGCGGACGCTGCCCGCCCGGCTGGCCCGGCGGCCGCCTATGGCCCCTACGAGGTGGTGGCCGATGCCGCCACGCTGGCCGGCTGGATTGCAGAGGCCACACGCGCCCGCCGCGTCGCCCTGCATGTGCAGACCGATCTGGACCCCCGCCCCTGGCGCGCCCGCCTGCTGGGCATCGGCCTGGCCACCGCGCCGGGCCGCGCCTGCTACATCCCCCTGCCGATCGAGGAACTGACCGAGCCGCGCCTGCCAGCCGCCGAAACGCTGGCTTTGCTGGCACCGCTGCTGGCCGATCCATCGGTGCTGAAGATCACCGCCAATGCCAAGTATGCGCGCCTGGTGCTGCAGGCTGCGGGCACCATGCCGCCCGAGCCGCAGGACGATCCGATGCTGCTCAGCTTCGCCCAGGCTGCCGGCGCGCACGACCACGGCCTGGCCGACCTCGCGCCGCTGCATCTCGGCCACACGCCCAAATCGCTCGACGAGACCACCGGCACCGGCCGCAACCGCCTCACCTTCGCAAACGTGCCCGTCGGCCGCGCCGCCGCCTATGCCGCCGAAGCCGCCGACGTTTCCCTGCGCCTGTGGGCCCTGCTGCGCCCCGCCTGCGCAAGCACCAGGCGCTTGGGCTGTACGAACAGATCGAACGCCGCCTGGTCCCGGTGCTGGCCGAAGCCGAGACACGCCGGCATCCGCGTGGACGAAGCTGAATTGCGCCGCCTTTCGGCCGATTTCGCCGGCCGCATGGCCAGCATCGAGGAACAGGCCCACCGCCTGGCCGGCCACCCGTTCGGCCTGGGCAGCCCCAAGCAGCTCGGCGAGGTGCTGTTCGACGAGCAGGGCATGCCCGGCGGCAAACGCAGCCCCTCCGGCCAATGGGCTACCGACGCCAACGTGCTGCAGACGCTGGCCGATCTGGGCCACGAACTGCCCGGCCGCGTGCTGGAATGGCGCCAGCTCAGCAAGCTGAAATCGACCTATGCCGATGCGCTGGTCGAGGAGATCAACCCCGCCACCGGCCGTGTGCACACCAGCTACGCCATGGCCGCCACCAGCACCGGCCGCCTGTCCAGCAACGACCCCAATTTGCAGAACATCCCCATCCGCACCGAGGAAGGCGGCCGCATCCGCCGCGCCTTTGTCGCGGACCCCGGCCATGAGCTGGTCAGCGCCGATTACAGCCAGATCGAGCTGCGCCTGCTCGCCCATGTCGCCGACATACCCGCGCTGAAGGAAGCCTTCTCCACCGGACAGGACATCCATGCCCGCACCGCCAGCGAAGTGTTCGGCGTGCCGCTGGAGCAGATGGACAGGGTGACGCGCAGCCGCGCCAAGGCGATCAATTTCGGCATCATCTACGGCATCAGCGCGTTCGGCCTGGCCCGCCAGCTCGGCATCGATGCAGGCGAGGCCGGCACCTACATCGCCGCCTATTTCGAACGCTACCCCGGCATCCGCGCCTACATGGAACGCACCAAGGAAGAAGCGCGCATCCACGGCTACGTGACAACACCGTTCGGCCGCCGCTGCACCATCCCCGGCATCGCCGACCGCAACATGCAGCGCCGCGCCGGCGCCGAGCGCCAGGCCATCAACGCGCCGCTGCAGGGCGGCGCCGCCGACATGATCAAGCGCGCCATGGTGCGCATTCCCGCAGCGTTGCGCGAAGCCGGCCTGACCGCGCGCCTGCTGCTGAGCGTGCACGACGAATTACTGTTCGAAGCTCCGGACGCGGAGGCCGAAACGGTCGCCGCCGTAGCACGCCGGGTGATGGAGGGCGCGGCTTGCCTGAGCGTGCCTTTGACGGTGGAGACCGGGATTGGGGACAGTTGGGCCGAGGCGCATTAGGGGTGAAGGCGGGCCGACCATTCACCGGCGCGTCCCACCATCCGCCCACGGATGTTCGGGAACGTTCTGCTGGAACAGCGCAATAGCGTTTCGTGCGACCCTTGCGGCCGCCAGATTTCTGTCGGCGGCGGGCCGCTGACCAGCATGGGCCAATCAATGCAGCAGGATCCGATGGAAATACCGACTGGGCGCTTGTTCTCGAGCCCACAATTCGTGCTTTTGCTCTGCCTCATTCCGTTTCTTGGTCACCTGCCCGAATTGCTCGGCCTCGTCGATACGAACCCACTCCTGTTCGTCTCGGATATGCCGTTGCACCCGGAATCCGGCCTGCTCGCCGGTAAGCCGTTCATCGACGGCAATGCTGGCCTGACGACGATGACGCTCGGCAAGCTGGCCGCGGATTCCTGGCTAAATGGCCGATTACCGTGGTGGAACCCGTACGCCGGCGTGGGCCTGCCGCTGGCCGCCGAGATGCAGCCCGCAGCCTTTCTGCTGCCCTTCGTCCTGCTTCTGCATTTCGCTCACGGCGTGCTCTACCTGAAGATCGCGCTGCAGATCTTCGCCGGACTGAGCATGCTGGGCTTTCTGGGCGCGCTGGGCCTGTCCGGCTGGGCGGCCGTGCTCGGCTCTGCGCTGTTTCAACTGAACGGCACGTTTGCTTGGTATGCTGACGCGCCCTCCTTGCCCATCGCCTTCATGCCGCTTCTGTTATGGGGATTGGAGCGGACGCGCACACTGGCGTTGCAGGGCCGGCGCGGCGGTGAGGCATTGATTGCACTCGCGATTGCGGGGTCGCTTGTGGCAGGGTTCCCCGAAGTCGCTTTCGTTGACGGCCTCCTTGGGCTGGGTTGGGCTGTCATGCGGCTGTGCAGTCTGCCGCGGGCAATCCGCTGGCTGTTTGCAAGGCGAGTCGCTGTCGGTGGCGTCGCCGGGCTGGCTCTGTCTGCTCCCGCCGTGCTGCCGTTCCTCATCTCGTTACCCGTATCTTCTCTCGGGCCGCACGGCATTTCGGTCGACATTCACCTCGGCTTGGCCCACGCGGCCGCCCTGCTCTTCCCATATGTCTTCGGCCCCATCCTGTACGACATGGACCTCCCTTTCTGGGCCAAATGCGGCGGCTATCTGGGGGCAGCAGCGCCACTGCTCGCGCTTTGCGCGCTCGTCAGGACGGGCCTGGTTCCGAGGCCGATGCGGCTCTTCCTGGGTGCGTGGATGGTCGCTCTGTTGGCCGCCATGTTTCACCTGCCGATCGCAACGCAGCTCGTGCGGGCCATACCAGGCGTCCAGCTTGTTTTCCTGTCCCGATACGGCATGCCGTCGGTGGAGATGGCGGCCTGCACACTCGCTGCTTTGGCATTGAACGACTACATCTCAGCACCTGCCTACAAGGTGCCACGCGCGGCGGCGCTCGGCTGGGCTGTCGCTGCTGGCTTCAGCCTCGTACTGGCCGCACCGCGATTTCTGGCCATTTTCCGCGTTGGCCACCCAACCATTCCATTCACGCTCACGTCCATCGCCTGGGCCGCCTGCTCCGCAGCCGCATTGACTCTGATGCTTCGCCTGCCAAGAGCACACGCTTATCATCGCGCGATCGGAGCGCTCGTCGTCATCGACGCCCTCGCGCTTTTCCTCACAGCCACCCTCTCCGGATTGACGGATGCGCGCATTGCCGACGCATCCATCGTGTTCCTGAAAGAACACCAAGGAACCTACCGCGCTTTCTCGACCAACGACCTGCTGTTCCCGAACTATGGCGCAATACTGAAGCTCGATACGATCGCCTACGAGGACATCCCGGTTCCGCTCATCTGGTCGGATTACGTGCATGCTCACCTCGACCCGGCGGCCATACCAGGAATGTTTCCTACTCTGGGCGAGACATCCTGGGACCAGGCACTTCTGGTTTCGGACAGATACCGCGCGTTCGCGGCGATCGGCGTGCGTTACATCGCGGCCCCGAGCGCGGTGCACCTCTTCACACTCACCGGCGCAGGCGGGCCGCAACGCATCTATCACGACGACCGGACCGACATCTTCGAAGTGCCGAACGCCAAACCTTATGTCGAAGCGCTCAACGGCAACTGCAACATCGTGGTGTCGGAGCGCACCATCATGCACGCCTCCTGCAAGTCTCCGGCTCGGCTTGTCAGGCGCGAATTATTCTATCCCGGCTGGCACGCCCGGGTGAACGGCCACC
Source organism: uncultured Alphaproteobacteria bacterium (assembly GCA_963751795.1). Lineage (GTDB taxonomy): Bacteria > Pseudomonadota > Alphaproteobacteria > Acetobacterales > Acetobacteraceae > BOG-908. The sequence goes on along the minus strand of CAVVVI010000001.1, from coordinate 308,559 downwards.
GCGCCGGAATCGCGGTGCAGGACGGGCTGTTTCAGGCGATCGACCTACCGTCCGGAAAGTCCGAGATCGAGTGGCGGTATTCTCCGCCATTCAGCCGGACGATGTGGCTGCTGTTTTTCGGCGGCAGTCTCACGTTGGGTTTGCTCAGCGCTGCGGAGTTTGTCGATCGGCGGAGGGCGCCCGGCTGACGCGCTGAACTCACGTGATGATCGCGGGAATAACGTCCGCCTTTAGGACACGCACAACGCCAATGTCTGCACGATCCCACAAGGGACAACGTTGCCTGATACGGAAGAGCGCGTTCCGCTCGCCTCCTACCGATGCCGGAACACAGCCGGCCGCTTCCCGACGAAAGCCGCCATCCCCTCCTTCTGGTCCTCCAGTGCAAACGTCGCATGGAACACCCGGCGCTCGAACCGCACACCCTCGGCCAGCGTGCTCTCGAACGCGCGGTTGACCGTCTCCTTCACCATCATCGCTGCCGGCAACGACATGCCGGCAATCACCGCCGCCGTTGCCAGCGCGTCGTCCAACAGCCCAGCCGCCGGAACGATGCGCGCCACCAGACCGGCGCGCTCGGCTTCCGCCGCATCCATCATGCGCCCGGTCAGGCACAATTCCATCGCCTTGCTCTTGCCGATCGCGCGCGTCAGCCGCTGCGATCCACCCATACCGGGGATCACGCCGAGCTTGATTTCCGGCTGCCCAAACTGCGCGGTGTCCGCGGCCAGGATGAAATCCGCCATCATCGCAAGCTCGCAGCCTCCGCCGAGCGCAAAGCCGGCGACGGCGGCGATGAGGGGCGTGCGCACGCGCCCCACCGCATCCCACCCGCCGAACCAATCGGCCGCATACATGTCGTGATACGATTGCGGCGCCATCTCCTTGATGTCGGCCCCGGCGGCGAACGCGCGGTCGGATCCGGCCAGCACGATGCAGCCAACGCCCGCATCCTGGTCGGCGGCCTGCAGCGCGGCCACCAGCTCCCCCATCACCTGCAGGTTCAGCGCGTTCAGCGCCTTCGGGCGGTTCAGCGTAATCAGCGCCACGCGCCCGCGCGTCTCGGTCAGGATCGTCTCGTAAGCGGCCATCAGGCACCCCCGCCCGACCGCGCGCGGATCGCCTCGATGATGACGGAAAAATCGCGCCCGCCTTCCCCCGCCTCGTCCGCGGCCGTGAACAACGCTGCGGCGTGCCGGCCCAACGCCGTATCCGCACCGGTCGCGCGCGCGGCATCCTGCGACAGGCGCATGTCTTTCAGCATCAGCGCCAGCGCAAACCCGGCCTGGTAGTCCCGGTTGGCCGGGCTCGCCGGCACCGGCCCGGGCACCGGGCAATTCGTCGTCAGCGCCCAGCACTGGCCGGAAGACGTGCTCGCCACATCGTAGAGCGCCTGATTGGACAGGCCGAGTTTCTCACCGAGCACGAACGCCTCGGCCACCGCGATCATGGAAATACCCAGGATCATGTTGTTGCAGATCTTCGCCGCCTGCCCCGCACCGGCTTCGCCACAATGCACGATCTTGCGCCCCATGCCCGACAGCACCGGTTGCGCCGCAGCGAAAGCAGCCGCACTGCCGCCCGCCATAAACGTCAGCGTGCCCGCAGCCGCCCCGCCCGTGCCGCCGGATACCGGCGCATCCAACGACACCATGCCGGCCGCCTGCGCCTGCCCATGCGCCGCACGCGCGCTGTCCACGTCGATCGTCGAGCTGTCGATAAACAACGTGCCCGGCGCTGCATCCTTCAACGCAGCCTCATACACCGCCAACACATGCCGCCCAGCCGGCAGCATGGTCATCACGCATGCCATGCCAACGACCGCCTCCCGCGGCGCCGCCGCAATCGTCAGACCGGCATGCTCCACGGGCGGCGACAGGTCGAAGCCGGTCACCTCGTGCCCCGCTTTGATGAGGTTGCGCGCCATGGGCAGGCCCATGTTGCCCAAGCCGATAAATCCGATCTTCACGCTCAACCCTCCCAAGCAGTAAGCAAGGCCTTCTTTTTTCAAAAAAAGAAGCAAAAAACTTCTGACTCCGCTGTCGCGCGCTGGACCGGCGCCACCCGTCAGGGAGCAAAAGTTTTTTGGTCCTTTTTTTCAAAAAAGGACTGCTTCCTCCCTACCCCATCGTAGGAATAACAAAACTCGCCCGCCCCGGCGTCTGCGTCCAACGCTGCGTCACCGTCTTCGTCTTTGTATAAAACCGGATCGAATCAGGCCCATGCTGGTTCAGATCGCCGAACCCCGAGCGCTTCCAGCCGCCGAACGTGTGATAGGCGATCGGCACCGGGATCGGCACGTTCACGCCCACCATGCCCACCTGCACGTTGGCCGCGAAATCGCGCGCGGTATCGCCGTCGCGGGTGAAGATGGCAACGCCGTTGCCATATTCATGATCGTTGCACAATTTCAGCGCATGCGCGTAATCGGGTGCGCGCGCGATGGAGAGGACGGGGCCGAAAATCTCTTCCTTGTAGATACGCATCTCCGGCGTCACGCGGTCGAACAGGCTGCCGCCGAGGAAGTAGCCGTTCTCGTAGCCTTGCAGCGTGTAACCGCGGCCGTCCACCAGAAGCTTGGCGCCCTCCTGTTCCCCAATCGCGATGTAGTCGATCGCGCGCTGCTTGGCCTCCTTGGTCACGAGCGGGCCGTAATCGGCCTGCTCGTCATTCGACGTGCCCACGCGCAAAGCTTCCACGCGCGGCACCAGCCGGCGCACCAGCTCGTCGGCGGTTTTCTCGCCCACGGGCACTGCCACCGAGATCGCCATGCAGCGCTCGCCGGCCGAGCCGTATCCGGCGCCGATCAGCGAATCGACGGCAAGATCCATATCGGCATCGGGCATGATCACCATGTGATTTTTGGCGCCGCCGAAACACTGCGCCCGCTTGCCGTGCGCCGCCGCGCGTTCGTAGATGTAGGCGGCGATCGGTGTGGAGCCCACGAAACCCACAGCGTGGATACGCGGCTCTTCCAGGATCGCGTCCACCGCCTCCTTGTCGCCGTTCACGACATTTAGGATACCCGGCGGCAACCCGGCTTCGAGGAACAGCTCGGCCAGGCGCAGCGGCACCGAAGGGTCGCGCTCGGAGGGTTTGAGGATGAAGGCGTTGCCGCACGCAATAGCCGGCGCCGCCTTCCACAGCGGGATCATGGCGGGGAAGTTGAACGGCGTGATGCCGGCCACCACGCCCAGCGGCTGGCGCATGGAATACACGTCGATGCCGGTGCCCGCGGCTTCGGTGTATTCGCCCTTGAGCAGATGCGGGATGCCGATGGCGAACTCGGCCACTTCTAGGCCGCGCTGCACGTCGCCCTTGGCGTCCGGCACCGTTTTGCCGTGCTCGGAGGAGAGCAGGCGCGCCAGCTCGTCCAGATGTTCGTTGAGCAGGGCTACAAAACGCATCAGCACGCGCGCGCGGCGCTGCGGGTTGGTGGCCGCCCAGGCCGGCTGCGCGGCCGCGGCGTTATCGACCGCGGCGGAGAGCTCCGCGGGGCTGGCCAGCGGCACGCGCGCCTGCACCTGGCCGGTATTCGGGTCGAACACATCGGCGAACCGGCCGGACTGGCCGGCCACGTGCTTGCCGCCGATGAAATGGGTGAGTTCCTTGGGCATGCGGGCCTCGCTCGTGATGGTTCAGGAAGGCAGTTTCGTGCAGGCGGAGTGCAGAACGCCGATCCGGTCGCGCGCGATCCACGCGAAAGGCGATCCGCCGGCTGGTCTCATGGCAGCAGCGCAGCCTGCCGGGCCCGGGCCACGCGGCTGTTGGTCGCCCGGCCCAGTGCGGTGCAGATCAGCTCCCCGGCCGCGATCACCCCGTCAAGCGACACGCCGGTGGCGATCCCCATGCCGTGCAGCATGTACAGCACGTCCTCGGTCGCCACGTTGCCGGTCGCACCCTGGGCGTAGGGGCAGCCGCCCAGCCCGGCCACAGCGGAGTCGATCACAGTCACGCCGGCATGCAGGCATGCCAGGATGTTGGCCAACGCCTGGCCATACGTGTCGTGGAAATGCACGGCCAGGCGGTCCATCGGCACATCCTGCGCCACGCGCTCCAGCATGGCCCGCGCCGCCACCGGCGTGCCGACGCCGATCGTGTCGCCGAGCGAAATCTCGTGGCATCCCAGCGCGGCAAGCCGCGCGGCCACGCGTGCGATCGCATCCGGGCCGATCGCGCCTTCATAGGGGCAACCCAGCACGCAGGAGACGTAGCCGCGCAGCCGCAGCCCACGCGCGCGGGCGCGTTCGGCCACCGGCGCGAAGCGCGCCAGGCTCTCGTCGATTGAGCAGTTGATGTTCCTGCGCGAGAATGTCTCCGACGCCGCTGCAAAGATCGCGACCTCGTCGATGGCGCTGGCTTCGGCATCCTGCATGCCCTGCAAATTGGGCACCAGCACGCTGTAGCGCACGCCCGGCCGGCGCCTGATGCCCGCCAGCACCGCGGCACTCTCGGCCATGCGCGGCACCCATTTTGCGGAAACAAAGCTGCCCGCCTCGATCGCGCTCAGGCCGGCATCGCCCAGCGCATCGATCAGCGCCACGCGCGTCGCCACCGAAACGCCGGTGGCCTCGTTCTGCAGGCCGTCGCGCGGCCCCACCTCGACGATCGTGACGGCGTCAGGCAGCATCATCAGCCAGCGCCACAAAGGTGATCAGCTGCGCGCCCTCGGCAATCAGCGCATCGGGCTCCACATGCACGGTTTCGATGATGCCGTCGCGCGGCGCGGTGAAGGTTGTCTCCACCTTCATCGCTTCCAGGATCAGCAGCTTGTCGCCCCGGCGCACCACGTCACCGGCCTGCACGAACACGCTGCCCACCCGCGCCGGCGTGGGCGCGACCAGCCGCGTATCGGCCGCCGCATCGCCCGGCGGCGGCGCCAACGGGTCCGTCAACGTGAAGGCATGGCTGGCGCCGTCCTCGATCACCGTGATGGCGGCGCCGTCGCGCACGATGGCAGCGCGGATGCGCGCGCCATCGGCATGCAGCACGCCGTCGGCCAGGTGCGCCGTCACGCTGCCGCCCGGCGTCTCCAGCGTCCACGCACGGCCCGCCGCGCGCGCTTCGATCACCGCGGCTACGCCATCATGCTCCAGCGCGATGCTCGCCGTCGCCGTGCCGTTCATGCGCCAGCCGTCACCCACGGCCCAGGGATCGGCCGGGTCGCCCGCCGCTTCGGCGATCACGGCCAGGCAGGCGGCGGCCCACATGGGCGGCGGCGGTGTGCTCGTCCCCGGCAGCAGCGCCGGGCGGCGCGCGATGAAGCCGGTATCGAAGTCGCCGCTGGCGAAATCCGGCTCGGCCACGATGCGGCGCAACAGGCCGAGATTGGTGCGCGGCCCGGCCACCGCATAATCCTGCAGCGCATGCCGCATGCGGCGCAGCGCTGTCGGCCGGTCCTCGCCCCACACGATCAGCTTGGCGATCATCGAATCGTAGGTACGGCGTTATCGTATCGCCGGCGCGGATGCCGGTATCCACGCGCACATGCGCGCTTGCCTCCGGCTGGCGCAGCCACGTCACCCGCCCGGTCGCCGGCATGAAGTCGCGCGAGGGATCCTCGGCGCAGATACGCACTTCGATCGCGTGCCCGTTGATCGCCAGCGCCTCGGCCGCGCGCGGCAAAGGCTCGCCGGCGGCCACGCGCAATTGCCATTCCACCAGATCCTGCCCGGTGATGAACTCGGTCACCGGATGCTCCACCTGCAGCCGGGTGTTCATCTCCATGAAGTAGAACCGGCCGTCCTCGTAGATGAACTCCACCGTGCCGGCGCCCACGTAATCCACCGCGCGCGCAGCCGCCACGGCGGCCTCGCCCAACGCGCGCCGCTGCGCCGCATCGATGGTGGGGCCGGGTGCTTCCTCGATCACCTTCTGATGCCGCCGCTGCACCGAACAATCGCGCTCGAACAGCGACACACACTGGCCATGCGTGTCGGCAAACACCTGCACTTCGATATGGCGAGGCCGCGTCAGGTATTTTTCGACCAGCATGCGGTCGTCACCGAACGAGGCGCGGGCCTCGCCGCGCGCGCGATCCAGCGCTTCGGCCAGCCCGTCGGCCGCCTCCACCACGCGCATGCCGCGCCCACCGCCGCCCGCCGATGCCTTCAGCAGCACGGGATAGCCGATCCGCGCCGCCTCGGCCGTCAGCGTGACAGCCGACTGGTCCTCGCCATGATAACCCGGCACCAACGGCACGCCGGAACGCTCCATCAGCGCCTTGGCTGCCGCCTTGCTGCCCATCGCACGGATGGATGCCGGGCGCGGCCCGATGAAGACGATGCCGGAAGCCGCACAGGCTTCGGCGAAATCCGCGTTTTCCGAGAGGAAGCCGTAGCCAGGATGGATCGCCTCGGCACCGGCCCGCCGCGCCGCGGCAATGATCGCCTCGCCGCGCAGATAGCTCAGCCGTGCCGGCGCCGGCCCGATCGCATACGCCTCGTCGGCCATCGCCACGTGCAGCGCGTCGGCATCGGCTTCGGAATAGACGGCCACGGTGGCGATGCCCATGCGGCGCGCCGTGCGCATCACCCGGCAGGCGATCTCGCCGCGATTGGCGATCAGGATCTTGCTGAACATGCCATCACATCCTGAACAGGCCGAACCGCGTGGGCGGAATCGGCGCTTCCATCGCGGCGGCAATCGACAGGCCCAGAACCCGCCGCGTCTGCGCCGGATCGATCACCCCGTCATCCCAAAGCCGGGCCGAGGCGTAGTAGGGATGGCCCTGCGTCTCGTACTGCGCGCGGATCGGCGCCTTGAAGGCATCCTCCTCGTCGGCACTCCAGGCGCCGCCCTTGCGCTCGATGCCGTCACGCCGCACCTGCGCCAGCACGGAAGCGGCCTGCTCGCCACCCATCACGCCGATGCGCGCATTGGGCCACATCCACAGGAAACGCGGCGAATACGCACGCCCGCACATGCCGTAATTGCCCGCGCCGAAACTGCCGCCGATCACCACCGTGAATTTCGGCACAGCGGCCGTCGCCACCGCGGTCACCAGCTTGGCGCCGTCCTTTGCGATGCCGCCCGCCTCGTATTTCTGCCCCACCATGAAGCCGGTAATGTTCTGCAGGAATACCAGGGGGATGTTGCGCTGGCAGCAGAGCTCGATGAAATGCGCGCCTTTCTTGGCGCTGTCGCCGAACAGGATGCCGTTATTGGCGATGATGCCGACCGGATAGCCCCACAGATGCGCGAACCCGGTCACCAGCGTGGTGCCGTACAGCGCCTTGAACTCGTCCAGCACGCTGCCATCCACGATGCGCGCAATGATGTCGCGCACCTCGAACGGCCGCCGGCGATCGGCCGAGACGATGCCGTAGATCTCCTCGGCATCATACAGCGGCTCGACGGGCGCCTGCATCGCCGCCTGCGGCGCCGGCCGGTCGTTCAGCCGGCCCACGATGCTGCGTGCGATGCCCAGCGCATGCGCATCGTTCTGCGCGTAATGGTCGGTCACGCCCGATGTGCGGCAATGCAGGTCGGCGCCGCCCAGATCCTCGGCCGTCACCACCTCGCCGGTCGCCGCGCGCACCAGCGGCGGCCCGCCCAGAAAGATGGTGCCCTGGTTGCGCACGATCACGCTCTCATCTGCCATGGCGGGCACGTAGGCGCCGCCGGCGGTGCACGAGCCCATCACCACGGCGATCTGTGCGATACCCTGCGCCGACATCTGCGCCTGGTTATAGAAGATGCGCCCGAAATGATCGCGGTCGGGAAACACCTCGTCCTGGTTGGGCAGGTTCGCACCGCCCGAATCCACCAGATAGATGCAGGGCAGCCGGTTCTGTGCGGCAATCTCCTGCGCGCGCAGATGCTTCTTCACCGTCATCGGAAAATACGTGCCGCCCTTCACGGTGGCATCGTTGGCAACCACCATGCAGCTGCGCCCGCGCACGCGGCCGATGCCGGCGATGATGCCCGCCGCCGGCACCTCGCCGCCATACAGCCCATGCGCGGCGAGCTGGCCCACTTCCAGAAACGGGCTCAGCGGATCCAGCAGCGCGCGCACGCGGTCGCGTGGCAGCAGCTTGCCACGCGCGGTGTGGCGCTCGCGTGCCGCCGCACCGCCGCCCACGCGGATGCCGGCGGCCACCGTGTTCAGGTCGGCGACCAGGGCACGCATGGCCTCCGCATTGGCCTGGAACTCGGGAGACTTGGTGTCCATCGGGCGCGGTCTGTTTCCTGGAACGCAAGAATATTGTTGGCCGCAGCCACTGCGGGGCGCGTTGAAGACCTCAAACACCGGCGCGCAGCTAACATTCGCAAGCTGTGCGACGGAGACGAGTTTTTCCGCTTCTCTTTTGCCGGAAGAACCCCTTTTCTGCGGCGACCTAACCACACCCCCTTTGCCCGGTAAACGCCCTCCATGCCAGACAGCCACCCATGATCGGCCTCAGCTTCGACCTCGGCGAGAACGGCGACGCCCTGCGCGAGACCGTCAGCCGCTTCGCCGCCGCCGAGATCGCGCCCCGCGCCGCCGAGATCGACCGCACGAACGATTTCCCGGCCGATCTCTGGCGCAAGCTGGGCGGGCTGGGCCTGCTCGGCATCACCGCGCAGGAAGAATATGGCGGCTCCGCCCTGGGCTATCTGGACCACGTGATCGCCATGGAGGAGATCAGCCGCGCCTCCGCTTCGGTCGGGCTCTCCTACGGCGCGCACTCGAATCTGTGCGTCAACCAGCTCGCCCGCAACGGCAATGCCGAGCAGAAGCAGCGCTATCTGCCCAAGCTGATCACCGGCGAGCATGTCGGCGCGCTGGCCATGAGCGAGCCGGGCGCCGGATCGGACGTCGTGGGCATGAAGGGCCGCGCCGAGCAGCGCGGCGACCGCTTCGTGCTGAACGGCAACAAGATGTGGATCACCAACGGCCCGAACGCCGACGTGCTGGTGGTCTATATGAAGACCGACCCGCAAGCCGGCCCGCGCGGCATCACCGCCTTCATCATCGAACGCGGCATGCGCGGCTTTTCCACCGCGCAGAAGCTCGACAAATTGGGCATGCGCGGCAGCAACACCTGCGAGCTGGTGTTCGAGGATTGCGAAGTGCCGGCCGAGAATGTGCTGGGCAGCGTCGGCCGCGGCGTCAACGTGCTGATGAGCGGGCTCGATTACGAACGCGCCGTGCTGGCCGCCGGCCCGCTCGGCATCCTGCAGGCCTGCCTCGATGTCGTCATGCCCTATGTCCACGAACGCAAGCAGTTCGGCCAGGCGATCGGCGAGTTCCAGCTGATCCAGGGCAAGCTGGCCGACATGTACACCATGACGAACGCCGTGCGCGCCTACGTCTATGCCGTGGCCCGCGCCTGCGACCAGGGGCGTACCACGCGCAAGGATGCCGCCGGCGCCATCCTGTTCGCCGCCGAACGCGCCACCCAGGCGGCGCTGGACGCCATTCAGATCCTCGGCGGCAATGGCTACATCAACGACTACCCGACCGGCCGGCTGCTGCGCGACGCCAAGCTGTACGAGATCGGCGCCGGCACCAGCGAGATCCGCCGCATGCTGATCGGCCGCGAGCTGTTCATCGAAACCGCCTGACGGACGCTACAGCCCCTTGCCGGGGTTCATGATCCCGGCCGGGTCCAGCGCCGCGCGCACTGCCTGCATCATCGCCACCTCGATGGCCGGCAACGTGCGCCGCGCCTCGGCCAGCCGCAGCACGCCCAGCCCGTGCTCGGCGGAAATGCTGCCGCCCTCGGCCCGCACCAGATCGTGCACGCAGCCATTCACCGCCGCCTCCAGCCCCGCCGACCACGCGCCGGCGCCGGGCAGCACGTTGAAATGCACGTTGCCGTCGCCGAGATGCCCGAACACGCCCAGGCGCAACTGCGGAAAATCGCGCGCCATGGCCGCTTCCGCGCGCTCCAGGAACGCCGCCACCCGCCCCACCGGCAGCGCCACATCGTGCTTGATGCCGCCGCCCTCCGCCCCCTGCGCGTCCGAGATCGCCTCGCGCAGCGCCCACAGCGCGGCCGCCTGCGCCGCGGAGCCGGCGATCGTGGCATCCAGCGCTCCGCCCCCTGCCGCCTCCCCCTCCAGCAGCCCCAGCAGCGCAGCCGCGGCATCCGCCGCGCCCCAGGCGGAAGCCTCCACCAGCACATACCAGGGCGAAGCGTTGGCCAGCGGCCGCCGTGCCTGCGGCAAATAGCGCAGCACCGCCTGCAGGCAGGCCTCGCTGATCAGCTCGAATGCCGTCAGCCCCGGCCCCAGCGCAGCCTGCGCGGCGCCGAGCAGCTGCAGCGCGCGCTCCGGCGCGCCCACCGCCACCCACGCCACCGCCTGGCTCGCGGGCTGCGGAAACAGCTTCAGCACGGCCGCCGTGATGATGCCCAGCGTGCCCTCCGCACCCACGAACAGGTCTCGCAGATCGAGCCCGGTGTTGTTCTTGCGTACCGTGCGCAGCCCGTCCCACAGCGCGCCGGATGAGGTCGCCAGCTCCAGCCCCAGGCACAGGTCGCGCGCCGTGCCGTAGCGCAGCGCATGCACCCCGCCGGCATTGGTCGCCAGGTTGCCGCCGATGCTGCAACTGCCCTGCGAGGCCAGGCTGAGCGGGAACAGCCGGCCCACGGCAGCGGCGGCCGCCTGCACCGCGGCCAGCGTGCAGCCCGCCTCGGCCACCAGCGTGTTGCCGGCGGCGTCCACCGCCCGGATGCGGTTCAGCCGCGCCAAGGACACCACCATCGCCTGCCCGCTGCCATCCGGCACGCTGCCGCCGGACAGGCCCGTATTGCCGCCCTGCGGCAGCACGGGCACGCCATGCGCGCTGCACCAGGCGAGCACGGCCGCCACATCCTGCGCGCTCTCCGGCTGCGCCACCGCCCTGGCGCGGCCGGTCCAGCGGCCCCGCCAATCCGTCAGGAACGGCGCCATATCGGCCGGTTCCGTCAGCAGGCGGCCGGCAAAACGCAGATCCTCGAGCATGCCCCGGCTTGGCCCGGCGCCCCGGCCAGGGCAAGCGCTTCCTGCTTCACCCTTTGCATCATCCCCGAAATCGGGCCTGCTCGCCGGATGCCCCACACCCCCGTGCTGATCGGCGCCGCCCAGATCAGCGAAGCGCCCGACCGCCCCGGCTATCGCGCCCGCTCACCGCTGGCGCTCGCCATCGATGCCGTGCGCGCCGCCATCGCCGATTGCGGCGCCACCGGCGATGTGGCCGCGGCGGCGGACACCATCGCCGCCATCCGCCAGTTCGAAATCTCCACCCCCTGGGCCACGGCGCCGTTCGGCCACGCCGACAACCTGCCCCGCGCCGTGGCCGCCCGGATCGGCGCCGACCCCGCCCGCGCCATACTCGGCCCCACCGGTGGCCAGGTGAACCAGGCGCTGGTCGGCGAGCTGGCCCACGCCATCGCCGAGGGCCGCTCGGAGCTGGCGATCCTGTTCGGCGCCGAGGCGATCAGTACCGTGCTGCACCTGCAGGCGCAGGGCGAGACGCGCGACTGGTCCGACCACACGCCCGGCTCGCTGGAAGACCGCGGCTACGGGCTGGAGGATTTGTTCGACGAGGCCATGGTGCGGCACGGCGTAGCCGCCCCGATCCCCTGCTACGCGCTGCTGGAAAACGCCCGCCGCGCCCGCCTGGGCCTGTCGGCCGCCGGCTACCGCGAGCGCATCGCCACCCTGTTCGCGCCCTTCACCGCCGTCGCCGCCGGCAACCCGCACGCCGCCGCCCCAATCCGCCGCAGCGCCGCGGAACTCGCCACCGTCACAGCGCAGAACCGCATCGTGGCCGAGCCCTACGCGCGGCTGACGGTGGCGCGTGACCAGGTGAACCAGGCCGCGTGCCTGATCCTGTGCTCGGCCGCCCGCGCCGACGCGCTGGGCGTGCCCACCGCCCGCCGCGTGCACATCCACGCCAGCGCCACCGCCGGCGAGCCCTCGCCGCTGCAGCGTCCCGACCTGTCCCGCAGCCCCGCCGCAATCGCCGCGATCACCCAGGCACTGGCCATGGCCGGCCAGGCGATGCCGGCGATGGACGCGTTCGATCTCTACAGCTGCTTCGCGCTGCCGGTATTCAACATCACCGACGCTTTCGGCCTGCCCGCGGACGGCGCGCGCGCGCTGACGCTGACCGGCGGGCTGCCGTTCTTCGGCGGCGCCGGCAACAACTATTCCATGCACGCCATCGCCGAAGCGGTCGTCCGCCTGCGCCGCGGCCAGGCGCGCTGGGCGCTGGTGGGCGCCAATGGCGGCTTCATGTCGAAATACGCGGCCGGCATCTACGCCTTGCACCCCGCCGACTGGTCCGACCCCGCCGCACGCCACGCCACCCTGCCCGCCGCCGGCCCCCGCCTGCGCGTGACGGACGCGACCGCCGGCGAGGCGGTGATCGACACCTGCACCGTCGTCCCGGGCAAACACGGCGATGCCGGCACCGTTATCGCCACCCAGGCCGGTGCCCGGCTGGTCGCCTCCGCCCATCCCGAGGACGCCGAAGCGCTGGCCATGCTGCGCGACGGCACCCCGTTCGGCCGCCCCATCACGCTCAGCCCTGCCAACGATGGCCGCGCGCTGTTCAGCCTGGGGGCGTAGGCCCGGCCCGCTCCGGCACCACCGCATCGGCCAGCGCGCCGAAATCCGCCACCGTCAGGTCCCAGCTGCCGACGCTTGTAGGCGGGGCCGCGCCGGGCCCGTGCTCGAGCGGCCGCGGCACGAAGCAGGTCCGCAGCCCGCAAGCCTGCGCCGCCGTCAGGTCGCTCGGGTGGGCGGCCACCAGGCACAATTCGTCGGGTTGCATCCCCAGCACCTCGGCGGTGCGCAGATACGCTTCCGGCGCCGGCTTGTAGGCCTGCACCACCTCGGCGCCCAGGATCGCATCCCACGGCAGGCCGGCGCGCTTGGCCATGTTCAGCATCAGCGCGATGTTGCCGTTGCTCAGCGGCGCGATGATGGCGTGCTGCTTCAGCCGCAGCAGGCCGGGCACCACATCCGGCCACGGATCGAGCCGGTGCCACGCGAAATTCAGCGCGTCCAGCGCCGCGGCATCGATCCGCCCGGCCAAGCCGAACGCGGCCACCACGGCATCGAGGTTCTCGCGGTGCAGCACGTCCAGCCGCACGAACGGCCGCCGGCCGCTGCGCACCACCTCCATCGCCGGGCCGTAACGGCGCCGCCACGCATCGGCAAAGGCGCCGCCATCCACATGCCCGGCGCCGTGGGCCGCCAGCACCGTTGCCGCCTCGCGCGCCACGCCGCTCCGCCAATCCACCACCGTCCCGAACACGTCGAACACATAGGCGCGCACGCCTCTCATGGCCCGACGCGGCTGCCCGCCTGGATCAGCGCCGCATCTGAATCGGCGAGCCGGATCACCACGGAAGCGGGATGCTCGCCCGGTAACAGCTCGATCGGGAAGTGGAAGCCGCAATAGCCGTCGCCCAGCCCGGCATCGGCCAGGTCGCCGCGGAAGATCTCCACCCGGCCGGAGCCCACGCAGCGCGGGCCGCTGAACGCCAGCACCAGATGGTCGCGCACGGTAAACGCGCCGGCATAGATCCAGCCCGACACCAGCCGCTCCTGCGCCGCCTCGATGGCACCCCGTATCACCGCGTCCTCCGTCCGGCTCCCAGGGCAGCACCAAGCCGCCCGCGCTGCTGCAAGCCGCGCCGCCGCAAGGGGTTGCGCCCCGCCGGCGATTCGGCCGAAACACCGCCCGCTTTCACCCGACGGAGACCCGCTCATGCCCACGCAGACGCTCGCCTACGACGCCGACGGCCTCGGCATGCAAGGCCATCTGTGCCTGCCCGACGCCACGCAGGGCCGCCGCCCCGGCGTCCTGGTGTTCCCCGAAGCCTTCGGCCTGGGCGCCCACGCCAAGGCGCGCGCCGAACGCCTGGCCGGGCTCGGCTACGTGGCGCTGGCCGGCGACCTGCACGGCGGCCAATACAATGCCGGCGGGCTGGACGAAGCCCTGGGCCTGCTCGGCCCGCTGCGCGCCGACATCAGCAAAACCCGCGCCCGCGCCGCCGGCGCGCTGCAGGCCCTGCTGGCCCAGCCCGGCGTCGATCCGGACCGCATCGCCGCCATCGGCTACTGCTTCGGCGGCACCATGGCGCTCGAACTGGCCCGCAGCGGCGCCGCCGTACACGCCGTGGTCGGCTTCCACAGCGGCCTGGCCACCCCCGCGCCGCAGGATGCCCGCAACATCCGCGGCAAGGTGCTCGTCTGCATCGGCGCCGACGATCCAAGCATCGACGAAGCACAGCGCACCGCCTTCGAACACGAAATGCGCGACGGCCGCGTGAACTGGGAGATGAACGTGTACGGCAACACCGTGCACAGCTTCACCAACCAGGATGCCGACAAGCTCGGCAAGCCGGAATTCGCGGCTTACAACGCGCAGACGGATGCACGGTCGTGGGCGGCGATGACGGCCTTGTTTGAGGAAGTGTTTAAGTAAGGAAGCAGTCCTTTTTTGAAAAAAAGGACCAAAAAACTTTTGCATCTTTGGCTGCGGCAACGCGCGTGTCTGTTTTGCTAACGCGCGCGTTGATGCCGGCGAAGGTGCAAAAGTTTTTTGCTTCTTTTTTTAAAAAAGAAGCGCTTGCCTAACCTTCAAACCAACCGAGACTGCAACACACTCGCCGCAATAAACCCCGCAAACAGCGGATGCGGCGCGAACGGCTTGCTCTTCAGCTCCGGATGATACTGCACCCCGATGAACCACGGGTGATCCGGATACTCCACGATCTCCGGCAACACGCCATCCGGCGACATGCCGGAAAAGCGCAGCCCCGCCGCCTCCAGCCGCTCGCGGTAATGCACGTTCACCTCGTAGCGATGCCGGTGGCGCTCGGAAATGTCGCTCTGCCCCGCATACATGTCGCGCACCAGCGAACCCGCCGCCAGCGCAGCCGGATAGGCGCCGAGCCGCATCGTGCCGCCCAGATTGCCGCCTTCCGCCCGCCGCTCGATCTCGTTGCCGCGCGCCCATTCGGTCAGCAGGCCCACCACCGCATCGGTGCACGGGCCGAATTCCGTCGTGGAGGCTTCCGGCAGCCCGGCCAGGTTGCGCGCGCATTCGATCACGGCCATCTGCATGCCGAAGCAGATGCCGAAGAACGGAATCTTCCGCTCGCGCGCGAAGCGCACGGCGGCGATCTTGCCTTCGGTGCCGCGCTCGCCGAAACCGCCCGGCACCAGAATGCCGTGCACGTCCTCCAGCCGGCTGACCGCGTCGGGCGTCTCGAACACCTGGCTGTCCACCCAATCCAGCCGCACGCGCACGCGGTTGGCGATGCCGCCATGCGCCAGCGCCTCGGCCAAGCTTTTGTAGCTGTCCAGAAGGTTGATGTACTTGCCGACGATGGCGATGCGCACTTCGCCTTCCGGCGCGCGCACCGTGTTGACGATGCGCTGCCAGCGATCGATGTCCGGCGCCTCGTCGAACGGCAGCGCGAAATGCCGCAGCACCTCGCGGTCCATGCCCTGCTCGTGATAGCTGATCGGCACGGCGTAGATGGTGTCGGCATCCAGCGCCGGCACCACGGCGCTCACGCGTACGTTGCAGAAGCTGGCGATCTTGCGGCGCTCGTTCTCCGGGATCGGCCGGTCGCAGCGGCACAGCAGCATCTGCGGCTGAATGCCGACATTGAGCAGTTCCTTGACGGAATGCTGCGTCGGCTTGGTCTTCAGCTCGCCGGCGCTGGGGATGTAGGGAACCAGCGTCAAATGCACGAACATCGTGCGCTCGGCGCCCAACTCGTTGCCGAGCTGGCGGATGGCTTCGAGGAACGGCAGGCTTTCGATGTCGCCCACCGTGCCGCCGATCTCGATCAGGCAGAAATCGAGGTCGTCGGTCTCCCGCACGATCGCTTCCTTGATCGCGTCGGTGATGTGCGGAATCACCTGCACCGTCGCACCGAGGTAATCGCCGCGCCGCTCGCGCGCGATCACCTCGGAATAGATGCGCCCGGTCGTCGCGTTGTCGGATTTCGTCGCCGCTACGCCGGTGAAACGTTCGTAGTGGCCGAGGTCGAGATCGGTCTCGGCCCCGTCATCGGTCACGAACACCTCGCCGTGCTGGTACGGGCTCATCGTACCGGGATCGACATTGAGGTAGGGATCGAGCTTGCGCAGCCGCACGCGGTAGCCGCGTGTCTGCAACAAGGCGGCCAGCGCTGCGCTGGCGATGCCTTTGCCCAGGGAGGACACCACGCCGCCGGTGATGAATACGAACCGCGTCATGGGCGATCCTTCTACACTGCTGCCGCGGCCGGCGTGAACCCGTCCAGCACGCGTTGCGCCGCAATCGTGCCGCTGCGATACGCGCCGGCCACGGTGCCGGCCAACCCGTCCGGCGCGGTAGCCTCGCCCGCCAGCTGCAGCCGCCCGTCCCACAGCGGCGCGCCCAGCACGGCCCGCGCGCCGGCATGGCCGGGGCGTGCATAGGCATAGGCGCCACGGAACAGCGGATCCTCGCCCCAGAGGGTGGCCAGCACGCCGGGCGCGAAGGCGCCATCCACCGCCTGCCCCAACGTGGCGGCCAACTGGGCGCGCATGAACGCACCGGCTTCCGCCGGCCGGCCAGCCAGGCCCCATGCCGCGCGGCCGCCGACATAGCCCACCGCCATGGCGCTGCCCTCCGGCCAGAAGATGGTGGAGAGGAACGGCGCCCCGCGCGCAGCGAGCCGCCCGAACACGCCGCTTCCCGGCGCCAGCCCGAGGCGATCCTCACCCTCCGCCCGCAGCACGATCTTGCTCAGCAAGCCCATCGGCAAGCCGTCCAGCGCCGCCAGCACGTCAATCGGCAGGGCCGGCGAGAACCGCAGAGCCTCCGCGCGCAGCACGCCGGTCGATACGGTCACGATGGCCGCGCGCGCCCGCAGCGCGCCCTGGTCGGTCTCCACCCGCACGCCATCGGCGGTGGCGCTTACCGCCGTGGCACGCACGCCCAGCCGCGCCGGCGTGCCCAGCACGCGCGCCACCAGCGCGCCCAGGCCGCCGGGGGCCACATGGTTTTCGCCGTCCAGCGCATTGGCGTGCCAGTCGGCCAGGCTCAGCACATCGGCGTCGCCGGCCGCGATGATGGCACCTTCCCAGCTCTCGATCGTGGCGGTCCAGGGATCATCGGCGCGATCCGCCGCGGCTTCGGCCAGGCTGCAATCGCCACCCCGGCCCAGCCGCGCGGTTACAGTCGCCTGCCAGGCCTCTTCGGCGGCGGCATAGGCGCCGGTGTCGGCCCCATGGCCGGGCGGGTCCATCACGCGCATCCGGCCTTCCCACGGCGTGTCGGGGCGGGTGGCCTCGCCGCGAGCGCGGGCGACGTCCAGCAGCGTGTTGCGGTGCGCCGCATGGAACCACTGCGCGCCATGGTCGAAGGGCTGCCCGCCCAGCCACGCGGGGTATTCGGTGTAAGCGCGCCCGCCGATCCGCGCGCCGGCCTCGATCAGTTCGACGCTCAGCCCGGCCGCGCGCAGGCGGCCGGCGGCGGCCAGCCCGGCCACACCGGCGCCCACCACCACCACATCGGCATCGCTGTTACGCGCGCTGGCCGAAGCCAGCCCGCTCACTGCTGCGGAACTTTGGGCGTCTGATCGGCCGGCTTGGCGGGCAAGGCCGGGCGCGGCGAAGCGGGCGCGGGCTTACCGGCCAGCGCCGGTGCGGCGGCCGCCGGCGGCACCGCCAGAATATCGCGCCCCAAGCCGCTGGTGCCCTTGTTGAGCAGCGCCAGGCCCAGCGAGATGCTGAAGAACAGCGCCGCCAAAATCGCCGTCGTGCGCGTCAGCAGGTTGGCCGTGCCGCGCCCACTCATGAACGCGCCCATGCCCTGCGTCGAGCCGATGCCCAGCCCGCCGCCCTCGCTGCGCTGGATCAGCACCACGCCGATCATCGCCAGCGTCACGAACAGATGCAGCAAGCGCAGCACGGGGGTAAGGGTGGACAGAGCCAGCATGAATAAGAGACGCCTCGGGACGGATGCGGCGTTCTAGCGAAGCGGCCGGGTGAAGGAAAGCCGCGCCGCCTACGAGGTCGAGGCCGCCCGCGCGATCGCCACGAAAGCGCCGGCCTCCAGCGAAGCGCCGCCCACCAGCGCGCCGCCTACCTCGGGCACCGCCAGCAGGGCAGCAGCGTTATCAGGCTTCACCGAGCCGCCGTACAGGATGCGCAGCCCGCCTCCGGCCCGGCCCAGCCGTGCCAGCAGCGCCGCGCGGATATGCCGGTGCACCGCTGCCACGTCGCCCAGCGTCGGCGTGCGCCCGGTGCCGATCGCCCATACCGGCTCGTAGGCCACCACGCCGTCGAAGCCATCGGGCAGGCTCTCGGCAATCTGACGGCCGACGACGGCGATCTCCTGCCCGGCATCGCGCTCGGCTTCCGTCTCGCCCACGCACACCACGGCCACCAGCCCGGCCTGCGACGCGGCCGCCACCTTGGCGCGCACCAGCGCGCTGGTCTCGCCATGGCCGTGGCGACGCTCCGAATGGCCCAGGATCACCGCCATGCATCCCACATCGGCCAGCATGTCGGCGGCGATGTCGCCGGTATGCGCGCCGCGGGGTGCGGCCGAGCAATCCTGCCCGCCAATGCCGATCGCCGTCTCGCCCAGTATGTCGGCCACCAGCCCGATCTGCGTGAAGGGCGGGCACACCAGCAGATCGCAGCCGAGCCCCTCGGCCTGATCGCGCAAGGCTGCCGCCAGGCTGGCCGCCTCGCCCATCAGCCCGTTCATCTTCCAGTTGCCGGCGATCAGCTGCCGCATCGTCTCCCCCTCAGCCTGCCCACATCCCGCCACCCCGGCCGCGCGCAAATGGCCCGGCGGCGGGCCAAAAAGCAACCGCTCGCCTTGCCTTGCGCACCCCCGCTTCTATGGTGCGCGCCTCACAGGCCGGACCCGCCATGCTCGCCTCCTTCCGCAGATTTGCCGGCACCTGGCCCGCGCGCGTCTTCTTCCTGGTCCTCGTCGGCTCCTTCGCCACCTGGGGCATCGCCGACGTGGTGCGCAATTGGGGCGCCGGCAGCGGTGCCGTGGCCACGGTGATGGGGCACGACATCACGCCGCAGCAATTCGCCGCCGAGTATCAGGCCGATTTGCGCCGCACCACGCAGCGCCTGCCCGACCCCACGCAGGTGCCGCCGCAGCTGCGCAGCCAGGTGGCCCGCCAGACGCTGCAGAAGCTGGTCACCCAGGAAGCCCTGGCCGGCCAGGAGCGCCAGATGGGCATCGTGGTGCCCGACGCGGCGGTGCGCCAGGCGGTGTTCGCCATGCAGGATTTCCAAGGCCCGGACGGCAAGTTCAGCCGCCCCGCCTTCCTGGCCGCGCTGGCCAACAACAACCTTTCCGAAGCGCGCTTCCTCGACCTGATCCGCGCCGACATCGCGCAGAACCAGCTGCTGCAGACCGTCGCCGCCTCGGCCGCACCCTCCGAGCTGCTCACCAACCTGGTGTTCCGCTACTTCAACGAGCGCCGCCGCGCCGACATGCTGACGCTGAGCCTGCAGGGCCAACGCCCCCCGCCCGACCCGGGCGACGCGGTGCTGCGCCGCAGCTACGACAACAACCCGACGCTGTACAGCGCGCCCGAATACCGCCGCGTCAACGTGGTCGTCCTCTCGCCCGACAGCATCGGCCGCAGCCTCACCGTGCCCGAAGCCGACCTGCACACCTGGTTCGACCAGCACAAGGACGAGTACGTCACGCCCGAAAAGCGCTCGCTGCAGGTGATCACCGGCGCCCCGGCGAGCATCGCCGCGCTGGCCGCGCGCTGGCGCGCCGGCGCCACGTGGGAGCAGATGCAGGCGGCGGCCAAGGAGGCCGGCGCCACCGCCATCCCGCTCGAGGACGCGACTCTCCAGGAAATCCCCTCCCCCGAACTGGCCCATGCCGCCTTCGCGGCACCAACTGGCCCCATCGTCGGCCCGCTGACGCAGAAGCTCGGCAGCTACGTGCTGCGCGTCACCGCCGTCACCCCCGCGCGCAACCCGACCTTCGAATCGCTGCGCCCGGCCATCCGCGCGAAGGCGGCCGCCGAGAAGGCGCTCGACCTGATCGATGCCCGCCAGCAGAAGCTGCAGGATCTGTTCGCCGGCGGCGCCAAGATCGACGAGCTGCCCACCGATCTCGGCATCGCCGGCGCCGTCGGCACGCTGGATGCCCAGGGCCTGACGCCGGACGGCACGCCGGCGCCGATCCCGGTGGCCGAGGCGGCGCGCCAGCCGGTCATCGATGCCGCGTTCAAGGCCACCAAGGGCGAGGCGATCCAGCTCGTCGAGGGGCCGGACCACATCTGGTTCGCCGTCAACGTCGAAAGCATCACCCCTTCGGCGCGCAAGCCGTTCGCCGAGGTGCGCGCCCGCGTGCTCGCCGACTGGCAGCGCGAACAGCTGCGCCACCGCCAGGATACCGAGGCCACCCGCATCCTGGGCCTGGTCAAATCGGGGCAGACGCTGCAGGCCGCCGCCTGGGGCAGCGGCCTCACCGTCACCCGCACGCCGCCGCTGCAACGCGACCGCCCTGCCGGCGCCATCTCCGCCGAACTCGCCCACACGCTGTTCACGCTGAAGCTGAACGAGGCGACCATGGTGGAGACCAATGACGGCTTCATCGTGGCGCAGCTCAGCGAAATCCTGCCGCCCGACGCCAAGGCCGACCCGCTGGCGATGAAGCAGGTGCAGGACGGCCTGGCCCACGCGCTGCACGACGACTACCTGCAGCTCTACGCCACCGCGGTGCGCGACGCTGCCCATCCGGTGGTCCGCCCGCAGGCGATCGGGGCGATCCTGGCCCAGCCCGGGGAGTGACCGCCGCGCTGGCCGCCGCCGCAGCCCCGGCCCGCGTGGCATTCTGGCGCGGCGTGTCCGACCTGCTCACGCCGGTCGCCGCCTTCCTCAAGCTCGCGGCGGGCCAGCCCAATGCCTTCCTGCTGGAAAGCATCGAAGGCGGCTCGGCGCGCGGCCGCTACTCCGTCATCGGCATGGCGCCCGACCTGATCTGGCGCTGCCGCAACGGCGTGGCCGAAATCAATCGCCACGCCCGCGCCGCCCCGCACGCCTTCGTGCCCGACGGCAGCCCGGCGCTGGACAGCCTGCGCGCGCTGATCGCCGAGACGCGCCTGGACCTGCCCGCCGGCATGCCGCCGATGATCGGCGGCCTGGTCGGCTACCTGGGCTACGACATGGTGCGCCTGATGGAACGCCTGCCCGGCGCCACGCCGGACGACCTCGGCCTGCCCGAAGCCGTGCTGCTGCGCCCCACGCTGTTCGCCGTGTTCGACAACGTGCGCGACGAGCTTACGCTAGCCGCCCCCATCTACCCCGCACCCGGCATCGAGCCCGAAGCCGCCTGGGCCGACGCGCAGGCCCGTCTCGCCCAGGCCCGCATTGCGCTCGCCGGCCCGCTCCCCCCGGCCGCCCCGCCCGTGGCGCTGCCGCCGCAGCCCGAACCACGCTCCAACATCGCCAAGGCAGCGTTCCTCGGCATCATCGAGCGCATGAAGGCCTATATCGCCGCCGGCGACGCCTTCCAGATCGTGCCCAGCCAGCGCTTCACCGCGCCCTTCGCCCTGCCGCCCTTCGCGCTGTATCGCGCGCTGCGCCGCATCAACCCCGCGCCGTTCCTGTTCTTCCTCGATTTCGGCGGCTTCTGCGTCGTGGGCAGCAGCCCCGAAATCCTGGTCCGCCTGCGCAACGGCCGCATCACGCTCCGCCCGCTCGCCGGCACCCGCCCGCGCGGCGCCACCGCCGCCGAAGATGCGGCCCTGGAAGCCCAACTGCTGGCCGATCCCAAGGAGCGCGCCGAACACCTGATGCTGCTCGACCTCGGCCGCAACGACGTGGGCCGCGTGGCCGAACCCGGCAGCGTGCGCGTAACCGAAAGCTTCGCCATCGAGCGCTTCAGCCACGTCATGCACATCAGCTCGACGGTGGAAGGCATCGCCCGCCCCGGCATCGGCGCGCTGGAAGCGCTGGTCGCAGGCTTTCCCGCCGGCACGCTCACCGGCGCACCCAAGATCCGCGCCATGCAGATCATCGACGAGCTGGAACCCTGCCGCCGCGGCATCTACGCCGGCTGCATCGGTTATTTCGCGCCCGACGGCACCATGGACACCTGCATCGGCCTGCGCACCGCCGTGGTGAAAGACGGCGAGATGCACGTGCAGGCCGGCTGCGGCGTGGTGGCCGACAGCGTGCCGGAGGCGGAGTGGGAGGAGACGCGGCAGAAGAGCCGGGCCTTGTTCCGGGCGGCGGAGGAGGCGGTGCGGTTTGCTAAGGGGGAGGAGTAAGGAAGGCCTTCTTTTTTGCAAAAAAGAAGCAAAAAACTCTTGCTTCGTTCGACCCGGCTCATCGCCGCGCACACGCAGACAGTGTCGTTGCCGGAACGTAAGAGATCACGGTTTTTTGCTTCTTTTTTTCAAAAAAGAAGGCCTTCCTTCCTTTGGAACTCCCATGATTCTCCTCATCGACAACTACGACAGCTTCACTTTCAACCTCGTCCACTATTTCGGTGAGCTGGGCGCCGACTGCGACGTGCGCCGCAACGACGCACTGACGCCGGAGGAAGCGTTGGCACTCAACCCCGAAGCCATCGTCATCTCGCCCGGCCCCTGCTCGCCCAACGAAGCCGGCATCTGCCTCGATCTGATCCGCGCCGCCGCCGGCCGCATACCGCTGCTGGGCGTCTGCCTCGGCCACCAGGCCATCGGCCAGGTATTCGGCGGCCACGTGGTGCGCGCGCCCAAGCCGATGCACGGCAAGGTCAGCCCGATCCTCCACCAGGGCACCGACATATTCGCCGGCCTGCCAAGCCCCTTCGGCGCCACGCGCTACCACAGCCTGACAGTGCAGCCCGACACCCTGCCCGACTGCCTGATCGCCACGGCCCACACCGAAGACGGCGTCATCATGGGCCTGCGCCACACGGAGCACGCCATCTACGGCGTACAGTTCCACCCCGAAAGCATCGCCAGCGAACACGGCCACGATATCCTGGCGAATTTTCTGAAGCTGGCTCGCAGCAAGTGAAGCGGTTCTTTTTTGCAAAAAAGAACCAAAAAACTTTTGCTGTTTGGGGCGCTGCTTGTCGTTCACCGAGGCCGAAATATATCCGCTGCCGAAAGGACCTGCTGTGATGCCCGTCAGTGCGGAAACCTACCGGATCAAAGCCATTGACGGCGCCCGCAGCGCGGCAGCCGAACTGGAGCGGCACGGGGTGAAGGTCGTGGTCACCGGATCTTTGGCACGCGGCACGTTCCGCCTTGGCTCGGACGTGGATTTCGTCGTCATCGAGTGCCCGCGCAATCTGAAATACGCTATCGAAAGCATCGTCGAAGATGAGCTCGGCGCGATTCCTTCCGATCTGGTCTATCGCGACGAGATACCGCCCGCCAGGCTAAGCCGCTTCCTGGAAGGGGCTGTCAGTGCACCCGATCTCAGATGAGATCGAGGCCGAGCTGGCCCAAGTCGCACGCGAGATCGAACATCTCGCCCTAGCCTTGAAGCGTATCGACCGGGGTCACCCGCTGCTGGCCGGCTCGCAGGAGAGCTGGGAGACCTCTCTCCTGTGCGCCTCGGCCGCCGAGAAGATCTACACAGGCTGCGAAAGGGTGATGGCCAGATTCGCCACCGAAGTGGACGGCGAGCGGGTGGACAAACAGGACGGATGGCACAAGGCCCTGATCGACCGCATGAGCCTGCCGTTCCACGGACGCGACGCGATCCTGACGCCGTCAACCTACGCACTTCTTCAAAGATTGCGTAGCTTTCGCCAGCGAGAACGCAACAGCTACGGTTTCGATCTGGACACAGCTATCGTTCTGGAACGTGCGCGCGAGGCGATCCGGGCATTCGAAGGGCTCGCTGCCGACATCCGTCGGTTTCTAGCGGATCAATCCGATGGCGCCTAACCGGGTTTTCCTGAGGCGTCGGCGCATGTGCCGCACGCGCGCGAGCACAAGAGCCATCGTCCCTTGATCCCCACCCTCCGCCTGCTCTCGACCGGCCAATCCCTGACCGCCCCCGAAGCCGAAGCCGCCTTCACACAGGTGATGGACGGCCAGGCCACGCCGGCCCAGATCGCCGCCCTGCTGACGGCGCTGCATGTGCGCGGCGAGACGCTGGCCGAGTTGACCGGCGCCGTGCGGGCCATGCGCGCCCGCATGGTGCGCGTGGCCGCCCCGCCCGGCACCATCGATGTGTGCGGCACGGGCGGCGACGGCCTGGGCACGCTCAACGTCTCCACCGCAACCGCCTTCGTGGTGGCCGCCTGCGGCGTGAAGGTCGCCAAGCACGGCAACCGCGCGCTCTCCTCGCGCGCCGGCGGCGCCGACGTGCTCGAGGCGCTCGGCCTGCCGACCGACCTGCCGCCGGACCGCCTGGCCGGCCAGCTTGCGCGCACCGGCCTGGCTTTCCTGTTCGCGCCCAACCATCACCCGGCGCTGCGCCACGCCGCTGCGGTGCGTGCGGAACTCGGCTTCCGCACCATCTTCAACCTGCTCGGCCCGCTCTGCAGCCCTGCCGGCGTCACTCGCCAGCTCAGCGGCGTGTACGACCCGGCCTGGGCCGCGCCGATGGCCGAAACGCTCGGCGCGCTGGGCAGCGAGCGCGTGTGGGTGGTGCACGGCCAGGGGCTCGACGAGCTGACCCTGGCTGGCGAGACGCAGGTTGCCGAGTGGCGGGACGGCCAATTGCATCGCTTCGTCGTCACCCCGGAGGATGCCGGCCTGCGCCGCGCCCCGGTAGCCGCCATCGCCGGCAGCGATGCGGCGGGCAACGCGCGCGCCCTGCTCGCGTTGCTGCGCGGTGAGGCGGGGCCCTACCGCGACACGGTGCTGCTGAATGCCGCCGCCTGCCTGGTGATCGCCGGACGGGCGGATACCCTCGCCGGCGGCGCCGCCGCAGCAGCCGCCGCCATCGACCAGGGCCGCGCGCTGACCATATTGCAATCGCTGCTGGCGAGCTGAAGGCGACACCGATGCCCGATACCCTGCCCCCTGCCGAGCCCGACGCGCTGACCCGTATCTGCGCCGATACGGCCGCCGAGGTGGATCGCCGCCGCCTGGCCACCCCGCTGGCCGTGCTGAAAAAGCAGATCGCCCATAGCCGGCACCGGCCCCGCGGCTTCGGCACCGCGCTGAAGGCCAGGCTGATCGAGGGCAAATGCGGCCTGATCGCCGAAATCAAGCGCACCTCGCCCTCTGGCGGCCTCATCCGCGGCGATATCGACCCGGCCCAGCTGGCGCGCGATTACGTGGCCGGCGGCGCCACCTGCCTCTCGGTGCTGACCGACACGCCGCATTTCGGCGGCACGCTGGCCGACATGCAGACCGCGCGCGCCGCCGTCAGCGTACCCGTCCTGCGCAAGGATTTCATCCTCGACCCCTGGCAGGTGTACGAAAGCCGCGCCGCCGGTGCGGACTGCATCCTGCTCATCATGGCCGCACTCACCGACGCGCAGGCCATCGAGCTGGAAGGTGTCGCCCGCGCGCTCGATCTCGACGTGCTGGTGGAAGTGCATAACCGCCACGAGCTCGACCGCGCGCTGGGCCTGCAGACGCCGCTGATCGGCATCAACAACCGCAACCTCAAAACCTTGCAGACCAACATCGAAACCACGATCGAGCTGGCGCCGCATGTCTCGCCCGGCCGCATCCTGGTCACCGAAAGCGGCATCCGCAACAACGCCGATCTGCGCCATCTCGCTCATGTCGGCGCGCATTGCATGCTGGTGGGCGAAAGCCTGCTGCGCCAGCCCGACCTGGTCGCCGCCACCCGCGCGCTGCTGGGCCACAGCCCTTGAGCGGCCTGTCGCATTTCGACGCCGAAGGACGCGCGGTTATGGTGGACGTCTCCGCCAAGCCCGAAACCGCACGCTCGGCCACGGCGCGCGCGCGCGTGACCATGCAGCCGGCCACGCTGGCGGTGATCCAGGCCGGCACCGCCAAGAAGGGCGACGTGCTGGGCACGGCCCGCCTGGCCGGCATCATGGCCGCCAAGCGCACGGCCGAGCTGATCCCGCTCTGCCACCCGCTGCCCATCAGCGCCGTCATCGTCGATCTGCAGGCCACGGCAGCCGGGGTGGAGGTGGCCGCCACCGTCCGCACCACCGCGCGCACCGGTGTGGAGATGGAGGCGCTGACCGCCGCCAGCATCGCCGCGCTGACGATCTACGACATGTGCAAAGCGATCGACCGCTCGATGGCGGTGCAGGACCTGCGTGTCGTCCACAAGGAAGGCGGTGCCTCAGGCACCTTTAACGCGCCCTGACCGGCACCCTACCCCTGCTGCCGGTCGCCGAGGCACGCGCCCGCATTCTCGCGGCACTGCAGCCGGTAGGGCCGGAAACCGTAGCGCTCGGCCACGCCCACGGCCGTGTGCTGGCCGCCGCCGTAGCCGCCCGCCTCACGCAGCCGCCCTGCGACGTCTCCGCCATGGACGGCTACGCGCTGCGCGCCGCCGATGCCGCCGCCGGCGCCCGGCTGCGCGTGGTGGGCGCCGCCCCGGCCGGCCGGCCGTTCGGCGGCACGCTGAAATGGGGCGAGGCGGTGCGCCTGTTCACCGGCAGCGCCATCCCCGCCGGCGCCGATTCCGTGCTGCTGCAGGAAGATGCCACCCCCGAGGCCGAAACCGTGCTGGTGGGCCAGGCGCCCCGCCTGGGCCAGCACATCCGCCCGCGCGGTCAGGATTTCGCCGCCACCGACACGCTGCTGCAGCCCGGCCGGCGCCTCACCGCGCGCGATATCGGCCTGGCCGCCGCCGCCAACCACCCCTGGCTCGCGGTCCACCGCCGCCCCCGCATCGCCATCCTGGCCACCGGCGACGAACTCAGCCTGCCCGGCGACCCGATCGGCCCCGGCGGCATCGTCAGCAGCAACGCCCACATGCTCGCCGCCCTGGCCCGCCAAGCCGGTGCCGACCCCATGATCCTGCCCACCGCCGCCGACACCACCGAAGCCATCGCCGCATCCGCCGCCGCCGCACGCGGCATGGACCTGCTGGTCACCACCGGCGGCGCCAGCGTGGGGGACCACGATCTGGTGCAGGCCGGCCTGGCGACCCACGGCTTCACGCTGGATTTCTGGAAAATCGCCATGCGCCCGGGCAAGCCGATGATCTTCGGCGACCTGGCCGGCCTGCCCGTGCTGGGCCTGCCCGGCAACCCGGTCAGCGCCTTTGTCTGTGCCGTGCTGTTCCTGCTGCCGGCCCTCGCTTGCCTGGCGGGCCTGGCCGAGCCCGGCCCCTTCGAGGACACCGCCACGCTGGGCGCCCCCCTGCGCGCCAACGACCACCGCGCCGACCATCTGCGCGCCACGCTGGCCCGCGGCGAGGACGGCACCTGGGTCGCCACCCCGTTCGCACGGCAGGATTCCGCGCTGCTGCGCGTTCTGGCCGAGGCTGGCGCGCTGGTGCTGCGCGCGCCTGGGGCGCCGGCGGCGGCTGTTGGGGACTTGGTGCGGATTATCCGGCTTTAGGGGGAAGGCAAGCGATCCTTTTTCTGAAAAAAAGGACCAAAAAACTTTTGCTTCTTTCGCCTGCATCTCGGCGGCGCGTCTTTGCGGCTTGACCACAATTTATGCGGCAAGTCTCGTCTGTACGAGGGCGTACACTGACTGCACATCGGCGACGTGCAGGAATTGCGGCGAGGGATCGAGCGCCGGCATCCAGCCGGCAAAGCCATGCGGACTACCGAGCGAGACCGGCGGCCCGAACGCGATCGTTCCACAGCCATTGCGGCCAGCAATCAGCCTGACGTCGGCAACCCTGGCGAGATTGAGCGCAGTCATCGATGCAAATGGCTGCCGGCGCGCAATCAGCACGCGCCGGTCCGTCAGCGCGTAGCGGATCCTCGTGCGGAACCAGGCGTCTGCCAGCAAGCGATCGAACACCAGATACAAACCGATCAGAATGAACGGAACGCCCCAAATTGAGAACAGGGCGGGCGCCCGCGGGCTCATGAGCACCATCGCTTCCCAGAACACGGCAAAACCGCACCAGATCAGACTGAACGGGATCAGGAACCAGTCACGCACGCCCAGACGCATACCGCCCTCCGGCAATAGAGCCGAAACGGCCACATCTGCTTGCTTCCTCGTCCCAACTCCAGCCCCTATGCCAGCCATCCCGCAATAGCAACGAATAAAAGTTCTTTGCTTCTTTCTTTCAAGAAAGAAGGCCTTTCTTCCTCCCCTCCCCGCTAACGAGCCAAATCATTCAAACTCAGCATCGCCAGCAACAGAGAACTCACAATCCCCGCCACCGCCACGCCCATCAGCAAAATAAGCACCGGCACCAGCAACGCCGTCACGCGTTCGATGCCGATGCGCGACTGCTCCTCATGGATCTCGGCCGCGCGCAGCGACATGCCGCCCAGCTGCGCCGTCTCCTCGCCCAGCCGCAGCAGATACACGGTGCGGATTGGAAAGATGCCCGATGCCTGCATGGGCCGCGACAGGCCGGCGCCGCCCTTCGCACTCTCCGTCGCCGTACGCACCGCTGCCGCGGCCGCGGTGTTGCCGATCACATCGGCCACGATGCCCAACGCCGCCACCAGCGGCACGCCGTTCTGCAGCAGCGTGCCCAGCGTGCGCGCAAACCGCGCCGCCAGCAATTCGCGCGAGAGCGTGCCCAGCACCGGCAGGCGCAGGATCGTGCGATCCCACCACAGCCGCGGGCCCGGCCGCGTCAGCGCCTGGCGTATCGCCAGGAACAGCACCACGCCCACCAGCGCCACATACAGGCCGTAACCCGAAACGAGCGCGCCGATCGCGATCACCACCTGCGTCAGCTGCGGCAGCGCCGCGCCCGCCTGTTCGAACATCGGCACGAATTGCGGCAACACCTGCGTCAGCAGCAGCACGATCGAGCCGATGCCAGCCACCAGCAGGATGATCGGATAAATCAGCGAGGAAATCACCGTCGATCGCAGCGCCCGCTGGCGCTCAAGCAGATCGGCCATCCGCTCCAGCGTGGGCGCCAGATTGCCACCCGCCTCACCGGCGCGGATCAGCCCCACATACAGATTGGGAAAGCTCGCCGGATGCTGCGACAGCGCCGCCGCGAACGGACTGCCGTCGCGCACCGCATCGCGTATCTGCGTGAGAATGGCGCGCACGTGCTTCTTCGGTGCCGTATCGACGAGAAACCGCAGCGCACGATCCAGATCCTGGCCCGCGCCCAACATCACCGCCAACTCGCGCGTGATCTCGGCCAGATCCTGACCCGAGAGGCGCTTGCCGCCGCCGAACTCGGCACCCAGCAACCCGGCCAGCAGACCCTGCCGCGCATTCGCCGGCTCGGCCCGCATCGGCAGGCTGCCCTGCCGGCGCAGGATGTCGATCACCGCCTGCTCGGACGGCGCTTCCATCAGGCCGGTCGCGGTTTCGCCGGCGGGAGTGATGGCGGTGTAGCGGTAGCTGGGCATGGTTATGTCGTTTGCGGAGACGGAAGGAAGCGGTTCTTTTTTGAAAAAAAGAACCAAAAAACTTTTGCATGCTGTCGGGTGCTGGCTGGATCGGCGTCGGCGCCAAGCGGTTTACAATTCGATATCACGCCCGCATCCCCAAACCCGCGACAGCACAGCCAAAAGTTTTTTGCTTCTTTTTTCAAAAAAGAAGGCCTTCCTCCCCATCAAGCCTCAGCCCGAATACTCCGCACTACCTCCTCAATCGTCGTCGTTCCCGCCAAAGCCGCATCCAACCCCGCGCTGAACATCGTCACCATGCCCGAAGCCACCGCCGCGCGTTCGATCTCGCTCTGGTCGGCCTTCGAGAAAATCAGATGCTCGATCTCCGGGTTCGGCTGCAGAAACTCCGCGATCGCCTGCCGGCCGCGATAGCCGGTGCTGCGGCAATGCGCGCAGCCTACCGGGTGCCACAAATGCATCGCCTGCCCGCCGGCGCGGCTTTCCAGCCCGAACCGCTCCACCAGCTCGGGCGGCGCTTCGGCCTGCCGCTTGCAGGCATCGCACAGGCGCCGCACCAGGCGCTGCGCCAGCACGCCGCGCAGCACGGCGGTCAGCAGGTAATCCTCCAGCCCCATGTCGCGCAGCCGCGTGATGCTGGCCGCGGCTGAGTTCGTGTGCAGCGTGGAGAGCACGAGATGCCCGGTCAGCGCCGCCTGCACGGCGATCTGTGCCGTCTCCAGGTCGCGCACCTCGCCCACCATGATCACGTCGGGGTCCTGCCGCAAAATCGAGCGCAGCAGCGCCGCGAAGGTCAGCCCGATCGCCGGCTTGGTCTGGATCTGGTTGATGCCGGCAAGCTGATATTCGATCGGATCTTCGACGGTGACGATGTTGCGGCTGACTGCATTGATCGCGGTCAGGCCGGTGTACAGCGTGGTCGTCTTGCCCGAGCCGGTGGGCCCCGTTACCAGCAGGATGCCGTTCGGCAGTTCCAGCGCGCGCGACCACTGCGTCACCACGCCCGGCGGCAGGCCCAATTTGACGTAATCGAAACTGACGCTGCTGCGATCGAGCACGCGCAGCACCACCTTTTCGCCGTACAGCGAGGGAATGGTCGAGACGCGGAAATCGATTTCCGTGCCGCGCACCGCCAGCTTGATGCGGCCATCCTGCGGCAGGCGCCGCTCGGCGATATCCAGCTTGGCCATGATCTTGATGCGGCTGATGATGGCCGGCGCCATGCGCGCCCCCGGGCTGTCGGCTTCGTGCAGCACGCCGTCGTAGCGGTAGCGCACGCGCAGGCGGTCCTCGAACGGCTCCACGTGGATGTCGCTGGCATGCGTCTCAACCGCGCGGCCGATGATCTGGTTGACGAGCCGGATCACCGGCGCCTCGCTGGCCAGGTCCTTCAGCCGCTCGGCATCCTCCTCCAGCCCCGCGCCGCCTTCGCCCTGCAGCTCGCTCGGCGCGGCATCGCCTTCGGGGTACAGCCGGCTGAACGCTGCCTCCAGCTCGATCGGCACCACGATTTCCAGCTGCACGCGCCGCTCGGTGGCGGCCGCCACGGCGGCGGGCGTGAAGGCGTCCAGCGCATCGGCCACCCCCAGCACCAGCGTGGTCTCGTCGGCCGCCAGCGGGCAGGCGCGGGCGGTGCGCAGGAAACGCGGCGACAGCCGTTCGGGGAACAGCGGCGCTTCGGGGAAGCGCGCCGGGCTGGCCACCGGCACGCCCAGCAGGGTGGCATAGGCTTCGGCCAGGCCGCGCTCGGTCACCAGGCCGAGCTGGATCAGCACCAGATCCAGCCGCTGCCCGCTATCGGCCGCCACACGGCGCCCGCGGTCGATCGTTTGCGCATCGCACTGGTTCTGCCGCAGCAGGATGCCGGCCAGCAGATCCACCGGCGCGGTGCCGGGTGCCTCCGAAGCGGTCTGGGCGGCGTCCTGGGCCAGGGTGCTGCGCGCGCCTTGTGCCGTCATGCGGTCGGTCTCCGTAAAGCCGGCGAGGTGCGGCGGGCGCGGGCTGGCGCGCCACGGCAGCGTCGCACGATTTTCGCTTTCTTTTCCAATGAAGAAGGCCTTGCTTCCTGCCTCTCCGTTTTGCCAGGAAAGCATGCGCGCGGTCGAGTTAATCAACGGATGGGTTCTGCCCGTCGCCGCCGCCCCGTTGATCGGCAGCTTCTGCGGCGTGCTGATCGCGCGCCTGCCGCGGGGCCAAAGCGTGGTGTCCGGCCGCTCCGCCTGCCCAGCCTGCGGCCACGCGCTCGGCCCGCCCGATCTGGTGCCGATCCTCAGCTTCGCCGCCCTGCGCGGTGCCTGCCGATACTGCCGGGCGCCGATCGCCCGCTTCCACCTCGCCGTCGAGCTGGCCTGCGTCGCGGTGGCCATCTGGGCCGCCACCACCGGGGCGGACGGCGCGTTGCTGTGGTGCAGCTGCGCGCTGGGCTGGGCGCTGCTCACGCTCGGCTGGATCGATGCCGCGAGCCTGCGCCTGCCCGATGCGCTCACGCTGCCGCTGCTGGCCGCCGGCCTGGCCGAGGCGGCGTGGCTGGAACCCGAGGCGCTGACCGGCCGGGCCTTCGGCGCGGCGCTCGGCTACACCGCGCTATGGGCGGTGGCGCAAGGCTACCGCCGGCTGCGCGGCCGCGCCGGGCTGGGCCTGGGCGACGCCAAGCTGCTGGCCGCCGGTGGCGCCTGGGTCGGCGCCGCGGCACTGCCGTTGGTGGTGCTCGGCGCGGCGCTGGGCGGGCTGGCCTGGGCACTGCGGCGCGGCCGGCCGGATTGGCAGGCCCGCCAGCCTTTCGGGCCGTTCCTGGCGGCGGCGATCTGGGTGGCGTGGCTGTACAGCTAGGCGTGCGCCCGGCCGGCCTGGTCGTCCAGCCGGTCGAACGCCAGCTCCAGCAGCACCGCCAGCAGGGCCAGCGGCACCGCGCCCTTCGATGATGAAATTGGGCTTGCTGCTCACCAGCCCATCGATGATCGGCGTGCCCAGCGTCAGCGCGCCCACGGTGGAGCCAATGGTGGCCGTGCCCAGCCCCACCACGGCCGCAGTGCGCAGCCCGGCCAGGATCAGCGGCGTGGCCAACGGCAGCTCCACCCGGCACAGCGCCTGCGCCGGCGACAGCCCCATGCCGGCCGCCGCCTCGCGCACCGCCTCCGGCACGCCGGCCAGCCCGGCGAGCGCGTTCTCGGTGATCGGCAGCAGCCCGTATAGTATCAGGGCCACCAGCGTCGGCCGGGCGCCGAAGCCTAGCACCGGCACCAGCACGGCCAGCACGGCGGCCGGCGGAAAGGTCTGCCCGATCGTGGCCACCGCAGCCACCATCGGCGCGAAGCTGCGCCCCGCCGGGCGCGTCACGAACACCGCGGCGCCCACCCCGGCAACACCGGCGATCAGCAAAGCAGCGCCCACCAGCGCCAGATGCGAGGCGGCCAGGGCCGCGAAGCTGCCACGGTCGTACACCGGCGGCACGATGCCGGGGAATGCCCAGGCAAAGGCCGGCGCTGCCCGGCGCATCAGCGGCAGGCTCGCCAGAAAGGCCGCCGCCACCAGCGCCAGCGGCAGATTGCGCCTCAGCAACCGCCATCCCCCACGATGTCGTCCAACGCCACGTGGCTGTCGCGGCCGCGCACCGCCAGGCGCCGCACGCGCGCCGTCACCATCAGGCTCAGCGCGTCGCGCAGCGTGGCCTCGGGGCCGATTTCCGGTGCGCCCTCCGCCCGGCCCGGCCGGCACACCTCGCCCACACGCCGCACCGCCAGCCCGCGCAGTGCCGCCGCCTCGCCGGCCACGAAGCCGCGCACGAAATCCGAAGCCGGCTGCTCCACGATCTCCGCCGGCGTGCCCGCCTGCGCCAGCCTGCCATCCTTCAGGATCACGATGCAGTCGGCCAGCAGCAGCGCCTCGTCCATGTCGTGCGTCACGAACACCATGGTCTTCGCCGTTGCCCGCTGGATCCGGCGTAGCGCCGTCTGCAGCCCGCCGCGGGTGATCGGGTCCAGCGCGCCGAACGGCTCGTCCAGCAGCAGCAGCTTCGGGTCCGCCGCCAGCGCGCGCGCCACGCCCACGCGCTGCTGCTGCCCGCCGGAAAGCTGGCCCACGCGCTTGTGCCTGAACTCGGCCGGCGACAGGCCGAGCAGGCTCAGCAGCTCATCCACCCGCGCGTCGATCCGGGCCTTCGGCCAGCCGAGCAGGTTCGGCACGGTGGCCACGTTGCGCGCCACATTCCAATGCGCGAACAGCCCGCCGGCCTGGATAGCGTAACCGATCCCTCGCCGCAGCGTTTGCGGGTCCTGCGCGGTCACATCGCGCCCGTCCACGCGCACGATGCCGCTATCGGGCGCGATCAGCCGGTTGATCATGCGCAGCGTGGTCGATTTGCCGCAGCCCGAGGGCCCGATCAGCACGGTCAGCTCGCCGGCCGCGATCGTCAGGTCCAGCCCGTCCACCACGGCCCGGCCGGCATAGGCCTTGCTCACGCCCTCGAAGCTGATCACGCCCGCACCCCCTGCGCGGCGCCGGCCGCCAGCCGCAGCAGCAGATCGGCCAGCAACGCCAGCCCGATCGCCGGCAGCGCACCCAGCAGCACCAGGTCCACCGCGTATTGCCCCAGGCCCTGGAACACGAAATCGCCCAGCCCGCCGGCGCCGATCAGCGCGGCCACCACCGCCAGTCCGATCGTCTGCACGATCACGATGCGCAGCCCGGCCAGCAGCGCGGGCGCGGCCAGCGGCAGGGCTACCCGCATCAGGCTCTGCCGCGGGCTCAGCCCCATGCCGGCGGCCGCCTCAAGCGTGGCGGCATCCACGCCGTCCAGCCCGGCCACGGTCTGCCGCACCACCGGCAGCAGCGCGTACAGCACCAGCGCCACCAGCGCCGGCACCAGCCCGATGCCGCTGAGCCCAAGGGCCGAGAGCGGCGCGATCAGCAGCCCGAACAGCGCCACGGAAGGCAGCGTCTGCACGATGTTCAACGCGGCGAACACCGGCCGCCGCAGCCCGCGCCGCCGCTGGATGGCCACGCCCAGCGGCGCCCCCAGCGCCACTGCCAGCCCGACCGTCGCGGCCGTCAGCATCACATGCCGGCGCAGCGCCAGGCCGAACGCGTCGGCATGGCTGGCTGCCTCATGCGCCAGCGACAGGGCGCGGAACTCCCCGTGCCAGGCCAGCGCGGCAAAGGCGGCCAGCATCAGCGCCGTGATTGCCAAAATCGGCTGCGGCCCGGCCGCCAGGCGCTGCAGCGCATCCACCGCGGCCAGCGCAAAGGCGAATTCCAGCCCCCAGAACCCGGCACCCAGCAGCACACGCACCGCCGGCGGGCCGGCAGCGGTGAGGGCGAGCGCCGCGCTGCCGGCCTCTGCGGCGGCCAGCAGCATGCCCAGGCAGGCCAGCGCCAGGGCCCGCCGATGCGCGCTGCGCGTAGCCTCCAGGCTGCCGGCCGCCAGCAGCAGCGCGCACCACGCCAGCGCGGCACGGCCCGGCGCCGGCTGGCCCACGCCGGAGAGCAGGCGGTTGGCCGCCACGCTCACGAACGGCAGAGCCAGGCACGCCAGCGCCAGTATCGCCAGCAGCAGACGCGGCCCGTTGCGCACCCTCATGCCAGCCCCGCCTGGCGCAGATAGGCGCGCGCCACTGCTGCCGGCTCCGCGCCCTGCCCGGCCACCTCGCCGTTCAGCCGCTGCAGCACCGCCCGCGTCAGCCCGGCAAACACCGGCGCCAGCCAGGCGCCCATTTGCGGATAGGCCTGCAGCACGGCAGCGCGCACCACCGGCGCCGGCTGGAAGACGATCTGCGCGTGCAACGGATCGTCCAGCAGCAGCAGCCCCAGCGCCTGCAACGCGCCGTCGGTGCCGTAGCACATCGCCGCGTCGATGCCCGAGAGGCCCTCGGCCGCGGCACGCAGCGTGGCTGCCGTGTCGCCGCCGGCCAGCATCAGCAGTTGATCCTGCCGCAGCCGGAAGCCGTAGGCGCGCTCGAAGGCGGGCAGCGCATCGGCCGATTCCACGAACTCCACGCTGGCCGCCAGCAGCAGCCGCGCGCCGCTGCCGGCCGCGCGCGCGAAATCGGCCAGGCTCGCCAGCCGCGCGGCCGCGGCAAAGCGGCGCGGCACGGCAATCCCCCAGCCATTATCGGCCGGCGCCGGCGCCAGCCACACCAGCCCCTGCGCCCGGTCGAGCGCCGCCACCGTGGCATAGGCGCGGCCGGCATCGTGCCAGGCCGGATCGCCGGCGCGGCGGAAGAACTGCGCGCCGTTGCCGGTGTATTCGGGATAGAGGTCGATCGCGCCCGACAGCAGCGCCTGGCGCAGGATGCGGGTGGGGCCGAGCTGCAGCCGCGTATCCACCGCCACCCCGCGCGCCCGCAGCGCCAGCGCGATCAGGTTGCCCAGCAGCGCGCCTTCGGTGTCGATCTTGGAAGCGACCACCACCGGGCGCTGCGCCTGCGCGGCAGGTGTTGCCGCCGCGGCCAGGCCGCCGCCAATCAGCGCCCGGCGGGAAAAGTTGCGTATATTTACATCCTTTCCCAACACCATACCTGCTAGATGCGCTGCACCAACTCCGCGGGACGGCTCGCCTACGTGACCAAGATCATTAGCTGGAACCTGCTGCGACTGACAGGTGCGACCGTGGGCGAGGTGGCCGCGCTGGCAAGGCGGGAGCGGCCCGACCTGCTGCTGCTGCAGGAAGCCACCACCGCGATGAACGCGTTGCCGATCCTGCTCGGCGGCCACTACGCGCGCGTGCCGCTGCCCGGCCGCATCCACGGCCTGGCCATGTGGAGCCCGCTGCCGCTGCACGCCCCCCGCGTGCTGCACCTGCCAGCCGGCGCGGTGGTGGATCGGGTGTGCCAGATCGTCGATCTCGGCCCCTTCTCGGTGGCCAACGTGCACCTTTCGCACGGCCAGCTGCTCAACCGTCGCCAGCTGCGCCACATCGCCGCCCACCTGCCCTCGCGCGCCGCCGTGCTGGGCGATTACAACCTGGTGGGCCCCGCGCTGCTGCCC
This sequence comes from uncultured Alphaproteobacteria bacterium, assembly GCA_963751795.1. Taxonomy (GTDB): domain Bacteria; phylum Pseudomonadota; class Alphaproteobacteria; order Acetobacterales; family Acetobacteraceae; genus BOG-908. Next base: position 272,213 of record CAVVVI010000001.1, on the reverse strand, counting down.
GGCTTTCGCGACGTGGGGCCCCGCGCCCCCACCCACGTTTGTGCGGACGTGGTGCCGCTGCGGCTGGACCGCTGCCTGGTGCGCGGCCTGGCCTGCGGCATGGCCCAGGCGCTGGACCGCGCGGGCAGCGACCACCGGCCGATCATGGTGCGGCTGGCGAGCATTGCTGGTGAGGCTCGGTTGGCGGCTTAGGGAAGGCAAGCAGTCCTTTTTTGAAAAAAAGGACCAAAAAACTTTTGCCTACTTGCTGACGCGACGGTGGCCAACCTCCGGCGCGACAGCACAAGCAAAAGTTTTTTGCTTCTTTTCTGCAAAAAAGAAGGCCTTCCTGGCCTTCCTTCTCGCGTTCGTCCCGCCCTCAGAAAGCCGCCTCCTCCAACTCCATCATGCTGCCCTTGCCGGCCTTGATCGCACTCCACAACGCGCCGGTCTGCGGCAGCAGGCGGTCCGCAAAGAACTGCGCCGTGGTCAGCTTCGCCTTGTAGAAGCCGGCATCGCCATTGGCTTCCGGCAGCTTGGCTTCGGCCACCTTGGCCGCCTTGGCCCACATGAAGCCCAGCGCCACCAGCCCCATCAGCCGCAGGTAGTCGGTGGCCGCGGCGCCGGCCTCCTCCGGGTCCTTCAGCGACACGGTGGCGATATGTGCGGTGGCCTGCTGCAGCGCCGCGAACGACTTGGCCAGCGGCAGCACCTTCGGGTCGGCCGCATTCTCCTCGATGAAGGCCTGCACCGGATGGAAGAACTGGCGCAGGAACCGGCCCATATGCGCAGGCATCTTGCGGCCCACCAGGTCCAGCGCCTGGATGCCGTTGGCGCCCTCGTAGATCATGCAGATACGCGCATCGCGCACCAGCTGCTCCATGCCGTGATCGCGGATGTAGCCGTGGCCGCCGTAAACCTGCAGCGCCATGCTAGAGAGTTCGAAGCCGAGGTCGGTGAACAGCGCCTTGACCACCGGCGTCATCAGCGCGGTGAAATCCTCCGCCTCCTGCCGCCGCTGCGGATCGGATGCCTTGCTCTCCAGATCCAGCGAGGTCGCCACCCAGCCGGACAGCGCGCGGCAGCCTTCCACGTAGGCCCGCACCGTCATCAGGGAACGACGCACGTCCGGATGCACGATGATGGGGTCGGCCGCGCGCTCCGGATACTTCGCACCCGACAGGGCGCGGCCCTGGATACGGTCTTTCGCGTAGAATGCGGCCGACTGATACGCCGTCTCGGCCACGCCCAGGCCCTGGATGCCCACCGACAGCCGCTCGGCGTTCATCATGGTGAACATCGCGCGCATGCCCTTATGCGCCTCGCCCACCAGCCAGCCGGTGGCGTCGTCGAAATAGAGCTGCGTCGTGGCCGAGGCCTTCAGCCCCATCTTGTGCTCGATGGCGGTGCAGGTGACGCCGTTGCGCGCCCCCGGCCGGCCTTCGTCGTTGGGGATGAACTTCGGCACCAGGAACATGCTGACGCCCTTGATGCCCTTCGGCGCCCCATCCATGCGCGCCAGCACGAGATGGACGATGTTCTCCGTCAGATCGTGCTCGCCGGCGCTGATGAAGATCTTGGCACCGTTGATCTTGTAGCTGCCATCCTCCTGCGGCGTGGCCTTGGTGCGCATCATGCCCAGATCGGTGCCGCAATGCGCCTCCGTCAGGCACATGGTGCCCGACCACGTGCCGTCGATCATCTTGGGCAGATAGCGGCGCTTCAGTTCTTCGCTGCCATGGCCTTCCAGCGCAAGCGTGGCGCCGTGCGTCAGGCCCGGATACAGGCCGAAGCTGAGGTTGGCCGAGCACTGCATCTCCTCGACCATCTTGCCCAGGATTTCCGGCAGGCCCTGGCCGCCGTACTCCACCGGCGAGGACAGCGCGCCCCACCCTGCCTCACAGAACTTCTTGTAGGCGTCCACGAACCCCGTGGGCGTGCGCACCACGCCGTTCTCCAGCCGGCAGCCTTCCTCGTCGCCGCTCGCATTGATCGGCAGCAGCACGTCGGTGGCGAACTTGCCGGCTTCTTCCAGGATGCTGTCCATCAGCTCCTCGGTCACGTCCGGCTGGCCGATCTCGGCCACGTGGGCGGCGGAGTTGTGCAGCTCGTGCATCACGAAGCGCATGTCGCGGAGGGGGGCGTTGTAGACTTGCATTGGTTTGTCTCTCCTCTCGAAAGGAAGCGGTTCTTTTTTGGAAAAAAGAACCAAAAAACTTTTGCTCCGCTGTCGCGCCCAAGCTGGTTCAGCGAACGGGATAAAAGTTTTTTGGTCCTTTTTTTCAAAAAAGGACTGCTTGCTTTGCCTTAATTACGCAACGGCTTACCCGTCTCCAGCATGTGCTCGATCCGTGCCAAAGTTCCAGAGGTCTTGAGCAGCCGCAGGAACGATTCCCGCTCCAGCTCCAGCAGCCGGCTTTCCTTCACCGTATCGACGATGTCCGTGTCGCCGCCGGTCAGCACGCGCGCCAGTTCGCCGGCCACAATCACGTCATGCGGCGTCGCCTGCCCTGTCTTGCGGAAGCCGGCCACCGCCTGGTCCAGGGCCAGCTTGCCCGAGGGACCGGGCAGCACGATCTCGCGCGGTTCCGGCGCCTTGTAGTCCACCGCCAGCGCCAGCGCGCGTGCCTTGGCGTCGGCCAGCAGGCGGTAGCGGTTCATCGTCACCCGGTCGGCCTTGCGCAGCACCAGCATGTCGCGCGCCTCGGCGGCCGAACGGCCCACTTTGGCGGTGCTGATCATCTCGAACACCCGCATCGCCGGCGGCATCGGGCCCTTGGGCGAGGCCGGGTCGGTGGCGGCACGGCCCAGCATCTCCTTGCAGCCGCCCCAGCCGGGCAGCAGGCCCACGCCGCATTCCACCAGCCCGGCATACGTCTCCGCGTAAGCCTGCACCGCATCGCTGTGCAGCAGGAACTCGCAGCCGCCGCCCAGCGCCATGCCGGCCGGTGCCGCCACCACCGGGAACGGCGCGTATTTCAGCTTCTGCATCATCTCCTGCCCGGTGGCGATCAGGCTTTCCACCTGCATCCAGGCCGCGATGTTGGCGGCGAACAGCGCCAGGCCGATATTGGCCCCCACCGAGAAGTTCGTCGCCTCGTTGTAGATGACCAGCGCCTTGTAGTCCTTCTTGACCAGCGCGATCGTCTTGCCGAGCAGCGTCATGATCTGCTCGTCCAGCGCGTTGCTCTTGCTGGTGAACTCGAAGCACAGCACGCCGTCGCCGATATCCCACACCGCGGCCGAGCCGTTGCGCAGCACCGGCTTGGCGGTGCGCTTGATGTCCTCGAGCATAAGCACGCCTAGGGGCCGCACGATGGCGTGGTAGGCGCCATCCTGGCCGAGCTGCTCGCGCACGCCGTTCTCGACGCGATAGAAGCTGCGGCCGGCCGCCAGTTGCAGCATCGGCGGCACGGCGAAGCCGTCGGCCTGCAGGCGCTCGATCAGCCAGTCGGCGCCCACCATGTCGATCAACTCGAAGGGGCCGTGCTTCCAGTTGTAGCCAAGCCGCATCGCCTCATCGATCGCAACGATCTCGTCGGTGGCTTCCGGCACCAGCTTGGCCGCGTAGCCCATCATGTGGCCCATCACGCGCCAGGCGAACGCCGCCACCTTGCCCTGGCCGGTCATCAGCTTACGCAGGTCGCGCCCGGCAGCGGCGAGTTCGGGCAGATCGGCCGGGCGTTCGGCGCGATACTGGCCGGTGTGCAGATCCACCGCCTCCTTGATGCGCTTGCCGCCGGTCTTGTTCAGCCGGTAGAAGCCGCCCTTGCCCTTGCGGCCGGTATAGCCCTCGGCAATCATCGTCTGCAGCATCGGCGCCTCGCGATTGATCGCGTGGAACTCGTCATCGGCTGGCAGCGCGCCGGCCATGCTGGCATTGATGTGCGGGCCCAGATCGAGCCCCACCAGATCCATCAGCCCGAATACGCCGGTGCGCGGAATCCCGAACGGTCGGCCCATGATGGCGTCGGCCTCTTCCACCGTCAGATGCTGGTCCAGCGTCGCCGTCACCGCGCCGGTCATCCAGAAAATGCCCAGGCGGTTGGCGATGAAACCTGGCGAGTCCTTGCATGCGACAACGGACTTGCCGAGCGCCACGTCGCAGAACCCCGCCACGCGCGCGGCCAACGCACGGTCGGTCAACGGGCCGCACACCAATTCCATCAGCCGCATGTAGCGCGGCGGATTGAAGAAATGCGTGATGGTGAAGTCGCGCGCGAAGCTTTCGGGCATGCCCTCGATCAGCTTGGCGAGCGGAATGGTGGAGGTGTTCGACGAAATCGCCGTGCCGGGCCGGCGCACCGCATCGAGCTTGCGATAGAGCGCCTGCTTGATGTCGAGCCGCTCGACCACGACCTCGACGATCCAGTCGCACTCGGCAACACGGCCAAGATCGTCATCGATGTTGCCCGCCTCGATCAGCCGTGCGGCACCCGCATGCATGAACGGAGCGGGATCGGTCTTCAGCGCGCGCGCGATGGCGGCCTCGGCCACCGCGTTGCGGCCGCCGCCGTCGCGCGGCAGGATGTCGAGCAGCAGCACCGGCACGCCGGCATTGGCGATCTGCGCCGCGATGCCGCAGCCCATCACGCCGCTGCCGATCACCGCCACTTTCTTGAACATGGCCGTTGCCGGCTCAGCAGTTCCGGCCATGGCTCAGACCGCCTCCAGCACGGTGGCGATGCCCTGCCCGCCGCCGATGCACTGCGTGGCGATCGCGTATTTGCCGCCCTCGCGCTTGAGCAGCGATGCCGCCTTGCCCACGATGCGCGCGCCGGTAGCCCCCAGCGGATGGCCGAGTGCGATGGCGCCGCCATCGAGGTTCACCGTCTCCGGCCGGAAGCCGATCTCGCGCATGCTGGCGATCGCCTGGCTGGAAAACGCCTCGTTCAGCTCGACCACATCCATGTCGGCCGCTTTCAGCCCCGCGCGCTCCAGCGCCTTGCGGCTGGCGCGCACCGGCCCGATGCCCATGATATCCGGCTCGCAGCCCGAAACCGCGATGCTGCGGATACGCGCCAGAATCGGCAGCTTGTGCGCCTCGGCATAATCCTGCGAACACACCAGCACGGCGCTCGCCCCGTCGGTCAGCGGCGAGGAGGTGCCGGCCGTCACCGTGCCCTCCTGGTCGAAAGCCAGCTTCAGCCCGGCCAGTGCCTCCTTGGTGGTGCCCGCACGGATGCAGCCATCCTGGTCCACCACGCCCGCCTTGCCGTGGATCGGCACGATCTCGTCGCTGAACTTGCCGGCCGCCTGCGCCGCGGAGGCCTTCTGGTGGCTGGCCACCGCGAAATCCTCCTGCTGGTCGCGCGTGATCTGCCACTTGCGCGCCACGTTCTCCGCCGTCTCGCCCATGCCCATGTAGGCGCCGGGGTTCTTGCCCGCGAGCGTGGTGTTGAACAGCGGGTTGTAGCCGCCCATCGGCACGCGGCTCATGCTCTCGATGCCGGCGGCGATGAACACCTGGCCGGCGCCCATGCCGATCTGCCCGGCGGCGATGTGCACGCTGCTCATCGAGCTGCCGCAGAAGCGGTTCACCGTCATGCCGCCCACATTCAGCGGCAGATCGGCCAACAGCCCGATCAGCCGCGCCACGTTCATGCCCTGCTCGCCCTCGGGGAACGCGCTGCCCACGATGATGTCCTCGATATCTTCAGGCGCCACGCCAGTCTTCTCGATCAGCCCGCGAATCACGGCGGCGGCCATGTCATCGGCCCGCACCCGCGCCAGCGCGCCCTTCTTGGCGAGCGTGAACGGCGAGCGGGCGTAACCGGCGATGACGACGTTGACCATATTTGTGCTCCGTATTCTCTAAACTTCTGAAAACCGACCGAACTCTCAAGCTGACGCCCGGGCCGCGCCCGGATCAGGCGGCCGCCCGCCCGGCCTCACGCATTCGCCCGCTTGCGCGCCGGCAGGCCGGCGGCCGCCTCGGCCTGGCGCTGCACGTCCTCCAACTCCGCAATCGTCTCCTGCAACGCCTGGAACTGCTCGCGCAACGAGGCCAGCCGCTTGGCCACCCCGGCGCGCAGCAGCCGCAGCTGCTCGGCCTGGGTGTGATCCACCCCATACAGATCGAGATATTCCTTGATCTCGCGCAGCGAAAACCCGAGCCGCTTGCCGCGCAGGATCAGGATCATCCGCGCCCGGTCGCGCCCCGTGTAGATGCGCGTGCTGCCGGCCCGCTGCGGGCAGATCAGCCCCTTATCCTCATAGAAGCGGATGGTGCGGGCGGTGATGCCGAGGTCGCGCGCCAGTTGCGTCACCGTCAGAAACAGCTCGGCCCCGACCCTCAGACTGCTCACGCCAGGACGTGCCACGAACTTCCCTATACGTTAACCTTGGTCCAGCGATATAGCACTCCGCCAAGCCAACGCAAGCGCGGCGAACGATCAGGGCGCCGGCGCGCGGTCAAAGATCAGCGCGTCGGCGCGCGGCGAAAGATCAGGGCGCCGGCGCGGCGCCGGCCGGCAGCCCGTTGGGCGGCTGCAGATGCCCGGCCCGCTTGTGCACCGCAGCCTGGAACTGCAACGAGGCGCCCGCCAGATCGGCGCACAGCGCCGGCACCGTGGTGTTCTGCGCCGTGGCCACCGCCGCGATCGGCACCTGGCCGCCATCCGGCGCCACCGAAAAGCCGTGCCGCCCCAACTCCTCGGCCGGCACGGTGGATAGCCGCGTCGAAGGCGCACCCAGGAACGCCTCGCGTTCGGCCGCCACCGCATCGGCGCCGGCATGGCCGGTATCGTGGCAATATTCCAGGATACCGAGCTGATTGGCCGCCACCTCGCTGAGCTTGGCGGCGGGGCTGAGCTGGGCGGCGGCGGCGGCGGGCAGCAGCAGCAGCAGGGCCAAAGCGAGGCGGCGCATCGTCATGCGGAAGGCTCCATGATTACCGGGGCAGCAAAGCACGTCCTGCCGCGGCAGGGACGCAAAAATGCCACCGGGCCGCGCTCAGCCCTGGGCGGCCGCCTTGGCAGCCTCCTCGGCCACCAGCTCCTTCTTCGACAGCTTGCCGATCATCGTCTTGGGCAGTTCGGCCCGGATCTCCACCTCGCGCGGCATCTCGATCTTGCTCACGTAGTCGGCGAGGAACGCGCGCAGCGCCGCCGGGCTCGCCTGCTGGCCCTCGATGCAGCGTCACGAACGCCTTGGGCGCCTGGCCGCGATAGGCATCCGGCACCCCGATCACCACCGCATCGCGCACGGCGGGGTGCTGATACAGCGCCTCCTCCAGCACGCGGGGATACACGTTGTAGCCGCCGCAGATGATCACGTCCTTGATGCGGTCCACCAGGAACAAGTAGCCGTCCTCGTCGAGGTAGCCCACGTCGCCGGTGCGCAGCGCGCCGTCGATCATCACCGCAGCGGTCGCTTCCGGCCGGCCCCAATAGCCGCGCATCACCTGCGGCCCGCGAATGCAGATCTCGCCCCGCTCGCCCTGCTGCAGAATGCGCGCCGGCTCGTCCACGGCGCGGATCTCGATCGTGGTGCCGGTCACCGGCAACCCGATCGAGCCCTCCTTGTAGGTGCGGCCGGGCGGCGTGAAGCTCACCACCGGCGAGGTCTCCGACAGGCCGTAGCCCTCCATCAGCCAGCACCCGGTCAGCGCCATGAAGCGCGTGCGCACCTCGGCCGGCAGCGGCGCGCCGCCCGACATGCACATTTCGATGGAGCCCATATCCAGCGTGCTGCCGGGCGCGGCGGCAGCCGCCAGCAGCGCCGAGTAGATGGTGGGCACGGCCGGGAACATGGTGGGGCGGCGGCGCGCGATGGCGGCCAGCACCTGCGCCAGTTCGAAACGCGGCAGCAGGATCATCTCGGCGGCGGTCAGCACACCCACGATCATCACCGAGGTCAGCGCGAACACATGGAACAGCGGCAGCACGCCCATCACCCGGTCGCGCCCATGCGGCCGGCGGCCCAGATCGTGCCACACCTGCATGGCGTTGCAGGTGATGTTGGCATGGGTCAGCTCGGCGCCCTTGGGCACGCCGGTGGTGCCGCCGGTATATTGCAGCACGGCGGTCTGCGCCGGATCGATCGCCACCGCGGCCGGCGCCCCGCCACCCTGCAGCAGCCGGCGCGCCAGCACGCTCACGCCGTCCTCGGCCACCCGCGCCAGATCGGCGCGCCTGGCGAGCCGGAACGCCTGGCCCTTCAGCCAGGGCAGCGCCTCGGCCATCGAGCACACCACGATGCGCCGCAGCCCGGTGCGCGGAGCCACGGCGGCCACCTTCGGGTAGATCGCGGCCAAATCGATCGTCACCATCACCTCGGTGCCCGAATCGGTGATCTGGTGGATCAGCTCGCGCTCCACGTAGAGCGGGTTGAAGTTCACCACCACGCCGCCGGCGCGCAGCACGGCAAAGAACCAGATCACCGCATAGGGCGTGTTGGGCAGGCACAGCCCCACCCGCGTGCCCGGCACCACGCCGATCGCCTGCAACCCCTGCGTCGCGCGGGTCACCTCGGCGCCCAGCTGGGCGTAGGTCCAGTTGCGGCCCAGGAACGAGATCGCCCGGCAGGCCGGGTAGTCGCGGACCGTATCGTCCAGCAACGCCGGGATCGGCCGGGGCGTGATCACCCGCTCAGCCCTGCTGGTTGCGCGTGCCCGCCGGCAGCTTCACCGCCAGCCCGTCCAGCTCCGGCGTCATCACGATCTGGCAGCCGAGCCGGCTGGTCGCCTGCAGGCCGAACGCCAGGTCCAGCATGTCCTCTTCGTCTTCCGTGGCCTTCGCCAGGCGCGCATACCAGGCCGGGTCCACGATCACGTGGCAGGTCGAACAGGCCAGCGACCCCTCGCAGGCGCCCTCGATATCCACGCCATGCTTGTGCGCCACTTCCAGCACCGACAGGCCCAGCGGCGCGTCGCACTCCTTCTGGCTGCCGTCGCGCAGGGTGAAGATCATCTTGGGCATCGTGTCAGGCCTCTGCTCGTTGCGCGTGCGGCGTGCGGGCTGCCAGGCGCGCGGCGGCGCCCGCCAACGCCCCTGCCGCCGCTTCCATGTCGGCCGCCGAGGTAAATCGTCCGATACCTATGCGCAAGGTGCTGGCCGCCTCCGCCCGGCTCAGCCCCATCGCACTCAGCACGTGGCTCGGCGCCAGTGCGGCAGAGGTGCAGGCCGAACCGGTCGATACGCACAGCCCGGGCGCTTCGGCGATCAGATCGAGCGCCGGCAGCCCGCCGAACCGCAGGCTCAGGCTGCCCGCCACGCGCGGCGCGGCGGCCGCGTTGATCGCCAGGCCCGGCACCGCTGCGCCGCCAGACGTGACGCCAGCCGGTCGCGATGGCCGGCGATGCGCGCCATCTCCGCGCCCAGCCCCGCGGCGGCCAGCGCGCAGGCCGTGCCGAACCCCACGGCCAGCGGCACCGGCAGCGTGCCGGACCGCAGGCCGCGTTCCTGCCCGCCGCCGGAGAACAGCGGCGCCAGCCGCACGCGCGGCCGGCGCCGCACGTACAGCGCGCCGATGCCCTTGGGCCCATACATCTTGTGCGCGCTCACCGAGGCCAGATGCAGCCCCAGCGCATCCACATCCACCGCCATCTTGCCGCAGGCCTGCGCGATGTCGGCATGCACCAGCGCACCCGCCGCCCGCGCCAGCGCGGCGATCCCGGCCAGGTCCTGGATCACCCCGGTCTCGTTATTGACCGCCATCACGCTCACCAGCAGCGTCGGCGTGCGCAGCGCGTGGGCCAGGCGGTCGGGATCGAGCAGGCCGTCGGCCTCCACCGGCAGCACCACCGGCTCGAACCCCTCGGCGGCCAGGTCGGCCACGCTGGCCAGCACGCATTTATGCTCGGTGGCCACGGTCACGATGCGGCGCGGCCCCGCCGTGCCGGCGTAACGCGCCGCCCCCTTGATGGCCAGGTTGTTGGCCTCCGTGGCGCCCGAGGTCAGCACGATCTCCCGCGGCTCGGCGCCGATCAGGCCGGCCACCTGCGCGCGTGCGGCTTCCACCGCCTCGGCGGCCTGGCGGCCCATCGCGTGCTCGGCACTGTGCGGGTTGCCGAACTGCGTGGTGAACCACGGCAGCATGGCCGCCACCACGGCCGGGTCGCAGGGCGTGGTCGCCTGGTGATCGAGGTAGATCACGCGGCGCAGGCCGGCCGCAGCGCGGCATAGGCGGCCACGAAGGCGTCAACGTCGGCCTCGGTAGCGCTCCACGGCAACGACACGCGGATGGCGTTGCCGGCCAGCGCGCCCAGCCCCATCGCCTCGAGCACGTGGCTGCGCGCCACCTTGCCGGAACTGCACGCCGCCCCGGAGCTCACGGCGATGCCGGCCAGATCCAGCGCGATCACCTGGGTATCCGCCCGCAGTCCCGGCCGCGCCAGGCAGGTGGTGTTGGCCAGGCGCACGCCGCCGCCGCATACCACGGCGCCGGCCTGCATGCAGGCGGCTTCCAGCCGGTCGCGCAGCGCGCCCAGCGGCGGCGGCTCCGCGCAGGCGGCCAGTGCCGCGGCCATCCCGGCAATGGCGGGCACAGAAGGCGTGCCGCCCCGCCGCCCGCGCTCCTGCCCACCGCCGGCCATCTGCGCGCGCACCGCTACCCCAGGGGCTACCAGCAGCGCGCCGGCACCCTGCGGACCGCCCATCTTGTGGCCGGAGATCGCGATACTGTCCGCCCCCAGCCCGGCCAGCGTGAACGCCATGCGCCCGGCCGCCTGCACCGCATCCACATGCAGCCGGGCGCCATGGGCGCTGCACAGGGCCGCGGCCGCCGCGATCGGGTGGATCACGCCCGTCTCGTTATTGGCCAGCATCAGGCACACCAGAGCCGGCCCGCCAGCCAGCAGGCCGGCCAGTGCGGCCAGATCCACCGCACCATCCGGCCCCACCGGCGCCAGTTCGGCCTGGGTGCAGGCGGCGCGCACGGCATCGTGCTCGGTGGCGCCCACGATCACCCGGCGCCCGGGCGCCAGGCTGGCCACCGCCAGCGCATTGGCCTCGGTGCCGCCGGAAGTGAACACCACGTCGCCCGGCGCGGCGCCGAACCGCGCCGCCACCGCCGCGCGCGCCTGTTCGAGCAGCCGCCGCGCCGCCCGCCCGGCGCCGTGCACCGAAGCCGGGTTGCCGCCGGCATCGAGTGCCGCCAGCGCCGCCGCACGCGCCTCCGGCCGCAACGGCTCGCTGGCATTGGCGTCCAGATAGATCATGCCACAGGCTTTCGCATGGCGGTCATGTGGCGCGCGACGGGAGAAACATGAAGGCCGCACGACGATTTCAGTGTTAACTGGCCCCGTGCCCAGCCTATATTTGCGTCTGGCGTCGATCAGCCCGCTCCACGCGGCAGGCCGTCCGAATCCGGCGAATATGCGCCAATCGTTAGAACCCGCAGCGGCGAGGCAGTGCACGCGCGGCAGAGTCACCCTGTTTTGAGAACGGCGCCCTGCCCTGGCGCCCGCTATGGAAGAACGAAAAATCTATGCCTGAGGTGATGTTCGCCGGCCCTGACGGGCGCCTGGAGGGTCGCTACCACCACAGCAAGGAGAGTGCCGCCCCGCTGGCGCTCATCATGCACCCGCACCCGCTGCACGGCGGCACCATGAACAACCGCATCACCTACACGATGTATCAGAGCTTCCAGAAGCTCGGCTTCAGCGTGATGCGCTTCAACTTCCGCGGCGTGGGCCGCAGCCAGGGCCGCTACGATGGCGGCATCGGCGAGATCGGCGACGCGGCGGCGGCACTCGACTGGATGCAGATGGTCAATCCCAGCCATGGCGGGCTGTGGATCGCCGGCTACTCCTTCGGCGCCTTCGTCGGCATGCAGCTGCTGATGCGCCGGCCGGAGGTCTCGGGCTGGATCTCGGTCGCACCGCCGGCCAGCCACTACGATTTCGGCTTCCTGGCCCCTTGCCCCTGCGGCGGCCTGCTGATCCACGGCGATGCCGACGAGCTGGTGCCCGAGCCCAGCGTGCGCAAGCTGGTGGACAAGCTGAATACCCAGAAGAACGTTTCGGTCGATTACCGTATCTTCGCCGGCGCCGACCATGTCTTCGCCAATCATGCCGAGCAGGTGGGCGAAGCCACGGAAGACTACGTCAAGAAGGTGCAGGCCCGGAAGACCATGGCGATGGCCGCGGACTGACACCGGGTCTTCGCCGCCGCCCGCCGCAACACGCCGCGTCCCGGCCGGCCCCGTGCCGTCCGGGGTCGGCGTGCCGGCTGCGAAAGCCCTTGCTTTTGCTGCCTGCCTCGTCCCCCATGCGGCCCTCCACAACAGGATGACCACCCGCATGAACAAACGTCTCCTCGCGGCCAGCGCAGCGCTCGGCCTGCTGACGGCGCATGCCCGCGCGGCCGAGACGACGCCCGGCGCCCCGGCCGATTGGGGCTTCGACATCGCCGGCATGGACCGCAGCGCCGTCCCCGGCAACGATTTCTTCCGCTACGCCAACGGCACCGCGGTCAGCCACATCGTCATCCCGCCCGACCGCACCAATTACGGCGCCTTCATCCACCTCGCCGACCTCTCCGAACAGCGCGTCCACGCCATCCTCGACGAGGCCTCCGCCCACGTGGCCGATGCGCCCACCGACGGCATCGGCAAGGCCGGCGCGCTCTACAAGGCGTTCATGGACGAGACGCGGGCCGAGACGCTCGGCGCCGGCCCGATGAAGCCGGAACTGGCGCAGGTGACGGCGCTGAAGACCCCCACCGATTTCGCGACCCTGCAGGGCCACGCGCAAACCAGCTTCCAGGGCTCGCTGTTCGCCATGGCGATCGAGCCGGATGCCAAGGACCCCACCACCTACGCCGTGACACTTGGCCAGGCCGGCCTCGGCATGCCGGACCGCGACTACTACCTAGCCGCCCAGTTCGCCGACAAGAAGGCGAAATACCCCGAATTTCGTCACCCACATGCTCACGCTGGCGGGCTGGCCCGAGCCGGTGGCCGCGGCGCAGAAGGTGATCGCCTACGAAGCAGAAGATCGCCGAGGCGCACTGGCCGCGGGCCGACGAGCGCGACCCGGACAAGGTGTACAACCCGATGAGCCTGGACGCGCTGGTGGCAGCCGCCCCGGGCTTCGATTGGCCCAGCTTCTTCCGCGCCGCCGGGCTGGGCGCGCCGGCGCGCGTCGTGGTCGCCGAGAAATCGGCCATCATCAAGATGGCCGCCATCACCGGTGCCACGCCGCTCGATACGCTGCAGGCCTGGGCCGCCTTCCACCTGGCGATGAACGCGGCACCGGTGCTGAACCGCGAGTTCGTCACCACCGCCTTCGAGTTCACCAACCACACGCTGCAGGGCCAGCCCGAGCAGCGCCCGCGCTGGAAGCGCGCGGTGGTCGCCACCGAAGCGCGCGGTCGGCGAGGCGGTGGGCGAAGTCTATGTCCAGCGCTACTACCCGCCCGAGGCCCAGACCAAGATGGAAGCGCTGACCCGCGACCTGCGCGCCGCCTTCCGCGTGCGCCTGGAGCACAATGCGTGGATGGCGCCGCAGACCCGCACGCTGGCGGTGGCCAAGCTGGACGCGTTCGACTTCCAGATCGGCAAGCCCAAGAAGTGGCGCGACTACACCGCCCTGCATATCGACGCGCATGATCTGTACGGCGACGTGGAACGCGGCACCGCCTTCGAATGGCAGTTCTGGCTCTCCCATCTGGGCCACAAGGTGGACCGCGACCAGTGGGACATGACGCCGCAGACGGTGAACGCCTACAACAACCCGGTGTTCAACGAGGTGGTGTTCCCCGCCGCCATCCTGCAGCCGCCGTTCTTCGACAAGAACGCCGATCCCGCCATCAACTACGGCGCGATCGGCGGCGTCATCGGCCACGAAATGACGCACGGTTTCGACGACGAGGGCCGCAAGTTCAACGCCCAGGGCCAGCTGCACGATTGGTGGACGCCGGAGGACGCCAAGCGCTTCGACGCGCTGGGCAAGCGCTTCGGCGCCGAATACGCGGCGATGGACATCATGCCGGACGCCCACATCAACCCGGCGCTGACCATGGGCGAGAACATCGCCGACCTCGGCGGCCTCACTCTCGCGCTGGATGCCTACCACGCCTCGCTGCACGGCCAGCCGGCGCCGGTGCTGAGCGGCATGACCGGCGACCAGCGCGTGTTCTTCGGCTGGGCGCAGGTCTGGCGCGCCAAGGTACGGCCCGAATCGGCACGCCAGCGCCTGGTGATCGACCCGCACTCGCCGCCGATGGCGCGCGTGAACGGGCCGGTGCAGAACATCGACGCCTGGTATTCCGCGTTCGACGTGAAGGCAGGCGACACGCAGTATCGCAAGCCGGAAGACCGCGTTCAGATCTGGTAGCAGCACGAAACGACCGTGGCGGCGCAGCGCCAGGCTGCGCCGCCAGACCCCGCCCGCCATAGTTGGGCTAGGGCGGTATCGCCCTACCTGCCCGGGCCGACCGTCCGCATGTCGGCGGCCTGCAGCCTGCCCAGAAACCGGCCCGCCGCGGCGGATTCCGCCAGCACATCGGCGCGCGGCACCAGCTGATGCGCCATGGTCGGGCTCGCCGCCTCGGCAATCGCCCATGCCGCGCCGAAATACGGCAGCGCCAGCCAGCCCTCCAGCCGCGCCACCGGCACGTCGAGCTGCTCGGACAGATGCGCCAGATATTCGCGGCGGTGATGCGTGCTGCACCAAGCCAGACGCATCAGCCGGCGCGAGGCCACCCGGCGAATCCGGCGGCCCACCGGCTCCAGCGCGCTGTCCAGCATCGCGTCCTGAAAGCGGATGCGGCGGCGGATCGTATCGGCCATGCCGCCCGCCGCCCGGCCCATGATGCGGCCGGAAACGGTGACGGTGACGGTGGCGTCGTGCCGCACCTTGGCGTCGATCTTGCGTAGCGCATCGACGAGCGCACGGTCCTCGCCGGAGCGCACCGGCGGCACGCCGCCCGCGGCCAGGAACGTCTCGCGCCGCACGGCAATGCTGGCGCCGCTCTCCTCGGCATGGCGCGGCCACGGATCGGCCGGATCGGGATCGAGCAGATCGGCGATACGGTCCAGCAGCTGGGCGTAATGCACCTCGCGCGAATCGTCGTCATGCAGATGCTGCGGGATCGCCAGCGCGTCCACCGGATCGATGATCGCGCGGCCGCACACCACGTCGGCGCCGGCCGCCAGCGCCGCCAGGTTCATCTCCAGCCAGTCCGGCGCCACGCAGCCATCCGCGTCCGTGGTCATCACCACGCCGCCGGGATCGGCCAGCATCGCCGCCTTGCTCATTGCCAGCCGGCGCGCAAAGCCGGCATTGGCCTGCGCGGGCGGAAAATCATGCTCAAGCACATGCAGCTTGCACGGCAGCGTCGGGCGCAGCGCGCGTGCGATCTCGGCCGTGCCATCGGTGCAGTTGTTCACCAGCAGCAGGATGTCGGCCTACTCGGGCGCCGATTGCAACGCCAGCGCCCGCAGGCAGTCGCCGATGAGCGCCGCTTCGTCGCGGACGGGGATGGCTACAACGATCCGCGGCATGGTCGGGCCTCAAAGGTGCAAGCCTCTTAACCGGGCCGGCGTTTCGAGGTTGCAATCACCCTGTTGCGATTGTGCCCGCCGCCAGTGACTGGTGGTGCTGGATCACCTCGCGCACCACGAAGGCGAGGAATTTCTCGGCGAATTCCGGATCCAGCCGCGCCGCCTCGGCCAGCGCCCGCAGCCGCGTCACCTGCTGGGCCTCGCGCACCGGGTCGGAGGC
Organism: uncultured Alphaproteobacteria bacterium; assembly: GCA_963751795.1. Classification (GTDB taxonomy): domain Bacteria; phylum Pseudomonadota; class Alphaproteobacteria; order Acetobacterales; family Acetobacteraceae; genus BOG-908. Next base: position 256,564 of record CAVVVI010000001.1, on the reverse strand, counting down.
AGGCAGGCCCAGCCGCGCCTTCACGCGCCCCACCTGCTGCGTGCATTTGAAGCGCTCGGCCAGCAAATGGATCAGGGCCGCATCGATGTTGTCGATGCTGGCGCGGAGCGTCAGGAGTTCTTCGGGGACCATGCCCGCCAGGCAAGCACGTTCGGGCCGCAAACGAAAAGCAAAACCGGGGCGCTAATCGGCTGTCGCCATCCCCTGGGCCAGCCGCGGCAGGCGCCGGGCCGGCGCCGGCGAGAGCCAATGCTGCAGGCGGTCCAGATACAGATAGATCACCGGCGTGGTGTACAGCGTCAGCGCCTGGCTCAGGATCAGCCCGCCCACCATCGCGTAGCCCAGCGGCTGGCGCAGCTCGCTGCCGGCGCCATGGCCCAGCATCAGCGGCAGGCCCGAAAGCAGGGCCGCCATGGTCGTCATCATGATCGGGCGGAACCGCATCAGGCAGGCCTGGCGGATCGCATCCAGCGGCTCCTTGCCGCCCTCACGCTCGGCATGGATGGCGAAATCCACCATCATGATACCGTTCTTCTTGACGATGCCGATCAGCAGGATGATGCCCACCACCGCGATCACCGACAGGTCGAAGCCCGCCACCATCAGCATCAGCAGCGCCCCCACGCCGGCCGATGGCAGCGTGGACAGGATGGTCAGCGGCAGGATGTAGCTCTCGTACAGAATGCCCAGGATGATGTACACGGCGATCAGTGCGGCGGCGATCAGATAGGGCTCGCTGCTCAACGAGGACTGGAACGCCGCGGCATTGCCCTGAAACGCGCCCTGCAATGCGCGCGGGGCGCCGATCTGCGCACGTGCGCCATCCACCTGCGTCACCGCATCGCCCAGCGAGGCGCCGGGGGCCAGGTTGAAGCTGATGGTGACCGCGGGAAACTGGCTCTGGTGGTTCACCGCCAGCGGCGAGATCGGCACCGTGCTTCGGTGCACCACGGCCGAGAGCGGCACCGCCCGGCCCGACGCGCCCTTCACATACAGCGTATCCAGCGTGTGCACGTCGCCTTCGAGCTGCGGCGGCACCTCCTCGATCACGTAATACGAGTTGAGCTGGGTGAAATACTGCGTCACCTCGCGCTGCCCGAACGCGTCGTACAGCGTGTCGTCGATCTGCTGCGGCTGGATGCCGAAGCGCGCGGCCGCATCGCGGTCGATCTGCAGCGTCGCCGTCGTGCCGGCCACCTGCTGGTCGGTGGTCACGTCGCGCAGGATCGGCACGGTGCGCAATTTGTCGAGCAGCTTGGGCGCCCAGTGGTTCAGCTCCGTCGGGTCGGCATCCTGCAACGTGTACTGGTACAGCGTGCGCGACAGCCGCCCGCCCACCGTGATGTCCTGCCCCGGCTGCATGTACAGCTTGAAGCCTTCCAGCCCGGCGGTCTTCTCGCTCAACCGCGCGATCACCTTCATGATCGGATCGCGCGTGCCCCAGGGCTTGAGGTTGATGAACAGCCGGCCGTTATTGGCCGTCTGCCCCGCATTGCCGGCGCCCACCAGCGAGGCGAAGCTCGCCACCGCCGGATCGGCGGCGACGATGGCATTCACCTGCTGCTGCTTGTGATACATCGCGTCGTAGGAGATATCCTGGTTGGCCTCGGTGATCGCGATCAGCAGGCCGATATCCTGCTGCGGGAAAAATCCCTTCGGGATGATCACGAACAGGTAGCCCGTCAGCCCCAGCGTGGCGATGAACACCATCAGCGTCACGAACCGCCAGCGCAGCGCCACGTCGAGCGTGCGGCCATAGAAGCCGATCATCGCCTCGAAGCCGCGCTCGATGATGTTGTACAGCCGCCCATGCTGGTGGCTCTCGGCGCGCAGGAAGCGAGCGCACATCATCGGCGTCAGCGTCAGCGACACGAAGGCGGAAATGATCACCGTCAGCGACACCACGATGGCGAATTCGCGGAACAGCCGCCCCACGATGCCGCCCATCAGCAGCAGCGGGATGAACACGGCGATGAGCGAGATGCTGATGGACACGATGGTAAAGCCGATCTCGCCGGCGCCCTTCAGGGCGGCATCCATCGGCGCCATGCCGTCCTCGATATGGCGGTAGATGTTCTCCAGCATGACGATGGCATCGTCCACCACGAAGCCCACGGCGATCGTCAGCCCCATCAGCGACAGATTGTCCAGGCTGTAGCCGAGCAGATACATCGCCGCGAACGTGCCCACCAGCGCCAGCGGCACCGTCACGCTCGGGATGATGGTGGCCCACAGATTGCGCAGGAACAGGAAGATCACCATCACCACCAGTCCGATGGTCAGCAGCAGCGTGAACTCCACGTCCGATACCGATGCGCGGATCGTCTGCGTGCGGTCCACGATGGTCTCGACATGGATGGCCGGCGGAATGCTCACTTCCAGCCGCGGCAGCGCCTGGCGGATGCGCTCGACGGTGGCGATCACGTTGGCGCCCGGCTGTTTGTACATGATCAGCAGCACGCCGCGGCGCGGCTTGCCCACCGATGTCCATGCCGCCAGCTCGCGGTTCTGCGGCCCGCGCACGGCGGTGCCGATATCGCGAATGCGCACCGGCGCGCCGTTGCGGTAGGCCACGATCAGGTTGCCGTAGGGTTCGGGCGCGGTCAGCTGGTCGTTGGCCAGCAGGGTGAAGGATTGGCGCCGCCCGTCGATGCTGCCCTTGGGGCTGTTCACCGTCGCCGTGGTCAGCACCTGGCGCACGTCTTCCATCGTCATGCCCATCGCGGCCAGCCGCGCGGGGTCGATCTGCACGCGGATCGCCGGCTTCTGCTGCCCGCCAATCGCCACCTGGCTGACGCCGCTGATCTGGCTGAGCTGCTGGCTCAGCACGTTCTCGGCGTAGTCATCCACCGTCGTCAGCGGCAGGTCGTCGGACCACACGCTGAGCAGGAAGATGGGGCTGTCGGCCGGGTTCACCTTGCGGAAAGTCGGCTGGCTGGGCAGGCTTTTCGGCAGCTGCCCCTGCGCGCCGTTGATCGCCTCCAGCACGTCCGTCGCCGCGGCATCCACGTTGCGGCTCAGGTCGAACTGCACGGTGATGGTCGAAGTGCCCAGCACGTTGATCGACGTCATCTGCGACAGGCCGTTGATCTGGCTGAACTGCGTCTCCAGCGGCTCGGCCACGCTGCTGGCCATCACGTCCGGGCTGGCGCCCGGGTAATTGGCGGTCACCGAAATGGTGGGGAACTCGACGGTCGGCAGCGGGGCCACCGGCAGCAGCGGGTAGCTCGCGATGCCCACCAGGAACAGCGCCGCCATGATCAGCGAGGTGGCGATCGGCCGGCGGATGAACGGGGCGGAAATGCTCATCGCGCGCTCAGCCGGCCGCCGTGTCGGCGTGGGCATCCACCCGCACGCCGGGCTGCACCCGCAACTGGCCGGACAGGATCACCGTCTCCCCAGCGTCCACGCCGCTGGCCAGCACGGCGGCGTGCTCGTCCTGGTAGCCCAGGGTCACGGCCGCGCGACCCACCGTGCCATCCTGCTTGACGGTATAGACGAACAGGCCATCCGGCCCGTGCTGCACGGCGGCCGGCGGCACCGTCAGCGCGCCGTGCTGCACGCGCAGCAGCAGCCGCCCGGTCACGAACTGGCCGGGCCACAGCCGATTGTCGGTATTGGGGAACTCCGCCTTCAGCTCGATCGTGCCGGTCTGGGTGTCGATGCTGTTGTTGATGGTCACCAGGCGCCCGGTCGAGAGCACCGAGCGGCCATCCTGGCTGGTGGCCGCCACCGGCGGCGTGCCGCCCGCGCCCGCCATGGCAGCCCGCACCGCCGGCAGCTCGTCCTGCGGCAGGGTGAACACCAGGCTGATCGGATGCACCTGGGTGATGCTGACGATGCCCGTCTGGTCGGTGGCGTGGATCAGGTTGCCGATATCGATCAGCCGCAGCCCGACCACGCCCTCGATGGGCGCGGTGATGCGGCAGAAGCTCAGGTTCAGCGCCGCGCTGGCAATCTGCGCGTCATCGCCCTGCAACGATGCCTGGTCCTGCGCCACCTGCGCCTGCTGCGTATCCACCTGCTGGCGGCTGGCCACGTTGGTGCGCACAAGGCTGGCGTAGCGCGCCAGATCGCGCTGCGCGTTGGCCATCTGCGCGCCGTCGCTGGCCCGCTTGGCCTGCGCCTGGGCCAGGGTGGCCGCGTAGGGCCGCGGATCGATCTGCGCCAGCAGGTCGCCGGGATGCACCTCCTGGCCCTCCTTGAACGCGATGCTGTCGAGCGTACCGTCCACCCGCGCGCGCACCAGCACCTGGCGATAGGCCTGCACGGTGCCGATGCCGCTGGTGTATTCCGGCAGATCCTGCCGCGCCACGCGCACCACGGTCACCGGCACCGGGGCGCCCTGGTCGCCGGCCTGCGCGCGGGCGCGGCCGGGCACGCCGGCCCAGGCCACGAGGCAGCCGCCGGCAGCGGCAATCGTCAGGCGCGAAATTCTCAAGGGTGCAGCTCTCGCTGAGGTTGGCTGGGGCGGAACGCCGGCGATGCCGCCGCGCTCCCGCACAAATGCGCGTTGCCGGAAGATGGCCGGGCCACCCTCCAGTTCAAGCGGCTTCGGTGCGAAACGCCCCGGCTAGCCGGGCCCGCCGGCGCGCAAGGCCAGCCGGGCCGGCATCAGCCGGTAGGCCGCCAGCGACCGCCCGGTGCCCGCAATGCCCGCGGCGGCCGGCGTGCGCTGCACGTAGGGCGCCATCCGGCCCATCGGGGCCAGGGCCGCCAGCCGCACGCCGCCCGGTGCTGCGGGCGGCACCGGGCGGGTGGGTGCGGCTGCCGGCTCCGGCGCCGGGGCGCGCGCGGGCACATGCTGGCCACGCGCCGCCTCCGGCACCGCCCACTCGGCCAGCACACGCTTTTCGTAGGGTGCGCCCACCGTCGGGGTCTGCGAATGGTAGGCCGCCGCCGCCAGGGGCCAGCTGCCCACCTTGGCGAACAGCGTGTTGAGGAAGCCCGCGGCGTAGGCGGCGTTGGCGGCGGGATCGAAGGCCTGATCCAGCGAGGCGAACGCCGCCGGATGCTGCAATAGATTGACCTGCAGGCATCCCACGTCGATCGACCGCACGCCGCGCGCCTGCAGCGCCTGCACGCCGGCAATCGCCGCCGCCTTGCTGTCATAAAAGGTGCCGGTGCCCTCGGCATTCACGGTCCAGGGCCAGGGGTGCGCGGTGCCGGTCTGCGGATCAGCCCGCCCGGATTCCACGCGCGCGATGGCCAGCAGGAAGGCTTGCGGCACACGCTGCGCCGCCTCGGCCGCCAGCACCGCAGCGCGGCAGAGCAGCGACGGGTCCACGCCGCCAGGCAGCGCGCCTGCCGCCCACGCCCCGCCCGGTGCGGCGCATACAGCCAGCGCCATCAGGCAGCCCACGATCCCCGAGCGTTCCATCGCGACACCCTGCCCCGGCGCCGCTTTCGGCATCTTTAACCGCCGGCCGCCAATTTATGCTGCAACGCAAAAATTCTCCTTGCATCGCCCGAAGCCGCTTCCTACTCTCTGACCGTGGCGTCGCTTCGGCACGCCGCATCTTGGACGTTTCCTCCCTAAACTTGGCGGTGCCGCAAGGCGCCGCCTTTTTTTTTTGCAGCCGTCGCCACCCGCGCCGCCGCCTCACGGAATGTTAGCTTTTCCCGGCACAATATGTTTTAGTAGCGTAGCGAATGGCCGGTGCCAGCCGCGATGATGGTGTTCGGAAGGGCGATGGACGTGAAAGTGACTGCACTGCCGGCTCGGCCATGCTGATGCGCCCCGGCAAAGCTGACCGGCCTCTGCGCACCGACACCGCCGGCATCACCGCGGTGGAATACGGCATCGTCGCCGCCTTCCTCTGCCTGTCGCTGCTGGCGATCTTCTCCAGCTTCGGCACGGCGATCAGCGGCCTGTTCAGCAAGGCCGCCAGCGGCATCTAGCCGCCTCAGCCCGTCTGCATCAGCGCGCCGGCCCGCTCGGCCAGCATGCCGGCCAGCCCGTCCATGTCGGCCTTCACCCGATCGAGCCCCGGCCGCCGCTCCAGCGTCGCCTCGTCCATGTAGCGGCTACGCGCGATCTCCACCTGCAGCGCGTGCACGCCCGAAGCAGGGCGGCCGTAATGCCGCGTGATGTAGCCGCCGGCGTAAGGGTCGTTCCGTCGCACCGCGTAGCCGAGCTGGCGCAGATAGGCCTCCACCGCCTGCAGTACGGCCGGCGCGCAGGCGGCGCCGTGCGCATCGCCCAGCACGATGTCGGGCACCGGCCGGCGGTCGGCACAGGCATGCGCCGGCATCGAGTGGCAATCGACCAGCAGGCACGCGCCGGCTTCGGCCCGCACGCCATCCACCAGCGCGGCCAGCGCGTCGTGGTAGGGTTGCCAGCAGGTGCGCACCCGCTCGTCGGCCTCGGCGAAGGCCAGCTTGCGGCCGTAGATGTTGTCGCCGCTGGACACCACGCGGGCCAGCGTGCCCAGCCCGGCGGCAACGCGCGCGCTGCCGGTGTTCACCCAATCGGGCAAGGCGTCGGCGAACATCGCGGGATCGAGCTCCCAGGCTTCGCGGTTGGCATCGCACCAGGCGCGCGGAAACTGCGCCGCGATCAGCGTGCCGCCATGGCGCGGCACGCAGGCGAACACCTCCTCGATGTAGCAATCCTCGCTGCGCCGCAGCGCCTGCCCATCCAGCCGGGTCAGGGCCAGGAAGGCCTCGGAATAGGCACGGCCGGAATGGGGGGAGGAGAACACCAGCGGCGCGGCGCTGGACCGGGGCGGACTGATCGTGAAGCAGCCCGGGCGGTCGGCGGGGCGATCGGGGATCAGCGCGATGAACTTGTCCTCGGCACGGCGCAGGCGATGGCTGTGGTGGGCGCGACAGGGATTGAACCTGTGACCCCTACCATGTCAAGGTAGTGCACTACCGCTGTGCTACGCGCCCACGAGCCGTGCCGCGTTTCCTACGGAAACCATGGGCCGGGTGCAAGCCCTGCCAGCACGCGGCGGCAGAAAACCATCCGACGGGGCCGCACCGCGCATCACGCGCCCGATGCGCCGCCGAACCATGCGCACGGCAAACGCACCGCTTATGGAATGAAGTGGCGGCGCAGCCGGGGGGAGACTGCGCCGCCTATGACACCGGCCGTCAGCGCGGGGGGAGGTGCGCCTCGTCCAGGTGACACACCGCCATATCGTGCTGCGAAACACGGCCGCAACTGCCAATTGCAGAAGTCACGTATCTGTGAAACGCAACCCGAGTGACATAAAACCGCCACAATTCAGCCGATTACCACCGCCCGGCCGGGTGCCGGCGGCAACCTGGCCTTGTGGGTACCCGTCCGGACCACAACCGCTCAGTCGCGCCCGGCCAGGAATTCCTTCATCTTGGCGAAGAAGCCCTCATGCTCCGGGCTGCCCTTGGCGTGCCCACGCGCCTCGCCCTCGAACTCCTCCAGCAGCTCGCGCTGGCGCCGGGTCAGATGCTGCGGCGTCTCCACCTTGGCCTGGATCACCATGTCGCCGCGGGCCGCGCTGCGCAGCACGGAGAAGCCGCGTCCGCGCAGGCGGAACTGCGCGCCGGCCTGCGTGCCGGCGGGGATCTTCACCTTCTGCGTGCTGCCGTCGATGGCCGGCACGTCGATCTCGTCACCGAGCGCCGCCTGGCTCATGCGCAGCGGCACCTCGCAGAAGATATGCGCGCCCTCGCGATGGAACAGCGCGTGCTGGCGGATGGCCACGTGCACGTACAGGTCGCCATTGGTGGCGCCCTGGCCGCCCGCCTCGCCCTCGCCCTGGATGCGGATGCGCGTGCCGTCTTCCACGCCGGGCGGCACCGTCACCTGCAGCGTGCGCTCGCGCTGCACCGTGCCGGCACCGTGGCACACGCGGCACGGGCTGCGGATCACCCGGCCGGCGCCGCCGCAGGTGGGGCAGGTGCGCTCGATCAGGAAGAAGCCCTGCTGCGCCCGCACCTTGCCCGCGCCGTTGCAGGTGCCGCAGGTATCGGCCGCCGCCTTGCCGTCCGACGACCCGGTGCCGCGGCAGGCCTCGCACGTCACCCGCGTGGGCACGCGCACCGGCGTCTTGGTGCCGGTAAAGGCCTGCGCCAGGTCGATCTCGACCTGCACCTGAATGTCGGCGCCGGTGCGCGTGCGGCTGCGGCCGCCGCCGCGCCCGGTGAAATCGCCGAACATCTGGTCGAAGATGTCGCCCAACCCGCCCGCGCCCGAAAAATCGAAGCCGGGCGCGCCGCCGCCTTGCTCGAAGGCAGCGTGGCCGTAACGATCGTAGGCCGCGCGCTTCTGGTCGTCCTTGAGAACCTCGTAGGCCTCGCTGACGATCTTGAACTGCGCCTCCGCACCCTTGTCGTTCGGGTTGCGGTCGGGGTGATACTTCATCGCCAGCTTGCGGTAGGCCTTTTTCAGGTCGTCCGCGCTGCAGTCCTTCTGGACTTCAAGGGTGGCGTAATAATCCGGTTTGGCCATTGGCGTCCTCGCGAGCAAGGCAAGGCCGGAAGCCGCGCCCCCAAACCCCGCCACGGCCTGCGCCCCGGCTCGCCTTCAGGCGTGCGGTCCGGGGCGCTGCGCTGCCGGGGTTCCGGGGACAGGCCCCGGCTTTGCTTAAGCCGACTTCTTCTTGCTCTCGTCGAGTTCTTCGAACTCGGCGTCCACCACGTTGTCGCCGCCGGGCGCGGCGCCGCCGGCCTCGGGTGCGGCCTGCGCCGCCGCCTCGGCCTTATACACGTGCTCACCGATCTTCATCGCCGCCTGGCTCAGCCGCTCCGAAGCGCCCTTGAGCGCATCGGGGTCGCTGCCCTCCATCGCCGACTTGGTCGCCGCCACCGCGGCTTCCGCCTCGCCACGATCGGCGGCCGGCATCTTGTCGCCATGCTCCTTCAGGTTGCGCTCGACCTGATGGATCATCGCCTCGGCATGGTTGCGCGCCTCCACCATCTCGCGCCGCTTCTTGTCGGCTTCCGCATTGGCTTCGGCGTCGCGCACCATCTTCTCGATATCGGCATCCGACAGCCCGCCGCTCGCCTGGATGCGGATCTGCTGCTCCTTGCCGGTCGCCTTGTCGCGCGCACTCACGCTGACGATACCGTTGGCGTCGATGTCGAACGTCACCTCGATCTGCGGCATGCCGCGCGGCGCCGGCGGGATGCCCACCAGGTCGAACTGGCCGAGCATCTTGTTGTCGGCCGCCATCTCGCGCTCGCCCTGATACACCTTGATGGTGACAGCGCCCTGATTGTCGTCCGCCGTCGAGAACACCTGGCTCTTCTTGGTCGGGATCGTCGTATTGCGGTCGATCAGCCGGGTGAACACGCCGCCCAGCGTCTCGATGCCCAGGCTCAGCGGTGTCACGTCCAGCAGCAGCACGTCCTTCACGTCGCCGCGCAGCACCGCGCCCTGGATGCCGGCGCCGATCGCCACAACCTCGTCGGGGTTCACGTTGCGCGCCGGGTCGCGGCCGAAGAACGCCTTCACCGCCTCGATCACCTTGGGCATGCGCGTCATGCCGCCCACCAGGATCACCTCGTTGATCTCCGAGGCGGTCACGCCGGCATCCTTCAGCGCGGCGCGGCACGGATCCATCGTGCGGGTGATCAGGTCATCGACCAGGCTCTCCAGCTTCGCCCGGCTCAGCTTCATCACCAGGTGCTTCGGGCCCGACGCATCCGCCGTGATGAACGGCAGGTTGATCTCGGTCTCCTTGGCCGACGACAGCTCGATCTTTGCCTTCTCGGCGGCTTCCTTCAACCGCTGCAGCGCCAGCTTGTCGTTGCGCAGGTCGATACCCTGGTCGCGCTTGAATTCGCTGGCGAGGTAATCGATCACCCGCGCATCGAAATCCTCGCCGCCAAGGAACGTGTCGCCGTTGGTGCTCTTCACCTCGAACACGCCGTCGCCGATCTCCAGGATCGACACGTCGAACGTGCCGCCGCCGAGGTCATAGACCGCGATCGTGCCGCTGTTCTTCTTGTCCATGCCATAGGCGAGCGCCGCGGCCGTCGGCTCGTTGATGATGCGCAGCACGTCCAGCCCCGCGATGCGCCCGGCATCCTTGGTCGCCTGGCGCTGCGCGTCGTTAAAATACGCCGGCACGGTGATCACCGCCTGCGTAACCTTCTCGCCGAGATAGGCCTCGGCCGTCTCCTTCATCTTGCCGAGGATGTCGGCGCTGATCTTGCCCGGCGCATACTTTTCGCCGCGCGCTTCGACCCACGCATCGCCATTGTCGGCCTTGACGATCTTGTAGGGTACAAGATCGCGGTCCTTGGCGACCAACGGATCATCGTAACGCCGGCCGATCAGCCGCTTCACCGCGTAGAGCGTATTGGACGGATTGGTCACGGCCTGCCGCTTGGCCGCCTGGCCCACGAGCCGCTCACCGCTTTCGGTGAAGGCCACCATGCTGGGCGTGGTGCGCGCGCCCTCGCTGTTTTCGATTACGTGGACGTCGCCGGATTCCATGATCGCCACGCACGAATTGGTCGTGCCGAGGTCGATTCCGATCACCTTGCTCATACGCAAACTCCCTTATAGCGGCCGGGCGCGGCCCGTAGCACCGCGCACGGCCCTCAACGATGGGCGGCATGTATTCAGCGGCCCGCAACAACACAAGGGGCAGACTAGGCCGCCGCAGCGTGCGCGGCAAGAACAGAGAGCGAACATTTCGTTGCCCAGGTCCAGCCCCGCCGCGTAGGTTACGCGCCCGCCGCGCCCGAGGAAGGACCTCCCGCCCCATGCTCCACCGCACCGCCGCCCCCATCCTCGCCGCCACCGCCCAGGCGGCGCTGCTGGCCGCCACCTGCCTGTCGCCCGCCGCGGCACAAACCAGCTTCCTGGCGCCCGACGGCCATAACCGCTTCCCCGCCGTCACCATCTTCTGCCCCAGCGGCACCGGGGTGGCACCCTGCAGCTTCGGCGGCGGCGGCGGCGGTGGCGGTGGCCCGCTCAGCCTCACCCTGGGCGGCAGCGCGGTATCGGCCAGCAACCGCTTCCCGGTCACCGACGCCATGCTCGATTCCCTGATCAGCGGCGGCGCACTCAGCGTGGCGCTGGCCGGCACCCCCACCGTCAATCTCGCCGCCGGCGGCGCCGTCAATGTCGGCAATTTCCCGGCGGTACAGGCGACCAGCCAGTCCGGCAGCTGGACGGTGGGCCTGGCCAGCGGCACCAGCCTGGCCATCGCCGCCCTGCCCGCGTTGCCCGCCGGCGCCAACGCCATCGGCAGCGTCAGCGTCAGCAACCTGCCCGCCACGCAGAACGTCGCCGGCACGCTGGCCGTGGCCAGCCTGCCCGCGCTGCCCGCCGGCACCAACACCATCGGCGCCGTCACCATCGCCGGCACGCCGAATTTCACCTGCCAGGGCTGCGGCGGCACCGGCGCTGGCGGCGGCGTCACCCAGGGTGCGGGCGCGGCCGCGAACCCGTGGTGGATGCAGGGCCTCGGCACCGCCGGCAGCCCGACCGGCGGTGTCACCAGCGTGCAGGGCGTGCCCGGCGGCAGCGCGTTGCCGGTCAGCGGCACGCTCGCCGTAGCCAGCCTGCCGGCCCTGCCCACCGGCGCCAACGCCATCGGCAGCGTCAGCGTCAGCAACCTGCCCGCCACGCAGACGATCAGCGGCGCCGTCACCCAGGCGGGCAGCTGGACGGTCGGCCTGGCCAGCGGCGCCAGCCTCGCCGTCGCCTCCCTGCCGGCCCTGCCCACCGGCGCCAACGCGATCGGCACCGTCGCGGTCAGCAACCTGCCCGCCACCCAGGCCGTCTCCGGCACGCTCGCCGTCGCCTCGCTCCCCGCTTTGCCCACCGGCACCAACACCATCGGCGCCGTCACTATCGCCGGCACGCCGAGCTTCACCTGCCAAGGCTGCGGCGGCACCGGCGCTGGCGGCAGCGTCACCCAGGGTGCGGGCGCGGCGGCCAACCCGTGGTGGATGCAGGGCCTCGGCAGCGCCGGCAGCCCGGCCGGCGGCATTACCAGCGTGCAGGGCGTGCCGGGCGGCAGCGCGCTGCCGGTCAGCGGCACGCTCGCCGTATCCACCCTGCCGGCCCTGGCCGCCGGCAGCAACGCGATCGGCACCGTCACCGTCAGCAATCTCCCCGCCACCCAGCCGGTCTCCGGCACGCTGGCCGTCGCTTCGCTGCCCGCGCTGCCCGCCGGTGCCAACACCATCGGTGCCGTCAGCATCGCCGGCGGCAGCGTCGGCCAGGGTGCCGGCGCGGCGGCCAACGCGTGGTGGATGCAGGGCCAGGGCGTGGCCGGCACGCCCGCCGGTGGCGTGCTCAGCGTGCAGGGCGTGCCAGGCGGGGCGGCGCAGTCCGTCTCCGGCACGCTCGCCGTCTCCGCTTTGCCCGCGTTGCCGGCCGGCAGCAACGCCATCGGCTCCGTCAGCGTCAGCAACCTGCCCGCCACCCAGCCGGTCAGCGGCACGCTCGCCGTCTCCGCGCTGCCGGCGCTGTCGGCCGGCGGCAACGCCATCGGCTCCGTCAGCGTCAGCAACCTGCCCGCCACCCAGCCGGTCTCGGCAGCCGCGCTGCCGCTGCCTGCGGGCGCCGCCACCAGCGCCGTGCAGGCCCCGGTCGCGCCCGCCGCCGCCACGGCCACCGCCACCACGCTGCTCGGCTGCCAGGCCGCCACGGCGCTGCCCGTCTTCACCGCCGGCCAGCAGGGTGCCGTGCCGTGCGACACTTCCGGCCGGCCCTACGTCGTCACCGTGCCCAGCGCCAACAACGTGCCGAGCTACCTGCAGGCCGTCAGCGGCGGCGGCGCCAGCGTGTTCCGCGCCATCAACGCCGCCAATTCCACCATGGCCACCGCCGTAAAATCCGGCAGCGGCATGGTGTTCGGCTACGAAGGCTGCAACAGCGGGACGGCCGCCGTCTTCCTGCGCCTGTTCCCGCTCGGCACCGCGCCCACCGTCGGCGGCAGCACGCCGCAGATCACCAAGCTGCTGCCGCCCGGCGCCTGCCAGACCATGGCCATGAGCCTCGGCCTGGTCTTCGCCAACGGCATCGCCATGGACGTGACCAGCGGCAGCATGGCCGATACCGACGCCACGGCCGTGGCCGCCGCCAACCAGGTCGCCGTGGAGGTGTATTACAAATAGGGCGGCGCGCCGGCCCCCACCCCGGCCCCGCAACCGCCCGGTTTCGGTGCAGATGCCGCCCGGAATGACCGCTCGGCAGGCGGTCCGGCGCACCCCCGCCCCGCCCAACAGCGCGCCCCGCGCCCAGGTGCGGTTCTTGCAAGCCTCTCCCACACCCCGCCCGGCCCGTCACGCAAGCAGCGTGCCCGGCCGGGCGGCACACAGAGAGGACAGGACCAGAATGGCCAGAAAACCACCCGCTGCCCCACAGGAACCCTCCGCCGTCTCGCGTTGCCTGGAGCTGATGCGCGAGAACTCGGTGGAGTACGTGGACCTTCGCTTCACCGACCCGCGCGGCAAGTGGCAGCACACGGCGCAGCACGTCTCCACCATCGACGAGGATGCGTTCCGCGACGGCATCATGTTCGACGGCAGCTCGATCGCCGGCTGGAAGGCGATCAACGAGAGCGACATGATCCTGCTGCCCGACCCGGCCAGCGCGGTGATGGATCCGTTCGCCGCCAAGCCCAGCATGATCCTGTTCTGCGACATCATCGAGCCCGGCACCGGCCAGGCCTACGGCCGCGACCCGCGCAGCACCGCCAAGAAGGCCGAGGCGTACGTGGCCGCCTCCGGCGTGGGCGACACCGCGTTCTTCGGCCCGGAAGCCGAGTTCTTCATCTTCGACAGCGTGAAGTTCGGCACCGGCGGCAATTACGGCCATTACAGGCTGGAGAGCGGCGAGGGCCCCGAAGCCTCGATGAAGGACTACCCCGAGGGCAATATGGGCCACCGCCCAGGGGTGAAGGGCGGCTACTTCCCGGTGCCGCCGGTCGATAGCGAGAGCGACCTGCGCGCCGAGATGCTCTCGGCGATGGGCGAGATGGGCCTGCCGATCGAGAAGCACCATCACGAGGTGGCGCAGAGCCAGCACGAGCTGGGCACCAAGTTCGGCCCGCTGGTGACCAGCGCCGACCAGATGCAGATCTACAAATACTGCGTCCACAACGTGGCCCACAGCTACGGCAAGACCGCCACCTTCATGCCCAAGCCGATCTACGGCGACAACGGCAGCGGCATGCACGTGCACCAATCGATCTGGAAGGACGGCCGCCCGGTATTCGCCGGCAACGCGTATGCCGATCTGTCGGAGACGGCGCTGCACTACATCGGCGGCATCATCAAGCACGCCAAGGCGCTCAACGCCTTCACCAACCCCAGCACGAACAGCTACAAGCGCCTGATCCCCGGCTTCGAGGCGCCGGTGCTGCTCGCCTATTCCGCGCGCAACCGCTCGGCCAGCTGCCGCATCCCGTATGCCACCAACCCGAAGGCCAAGCGGGTGGAGGTGCGCTTCCCCGACCCCACCGCCAACCCATACCTGGCGTTCGCCGCCATGCTGATGGCGGGGCTGGACGGCATCCGCAACAAAATCCACCCCGGCGAGCCGATGGACAAGGACCTCTACGACCTGCCGCCCGAGGAGCTGGCCGACATCCCCACCGTGTGCGGATCGCTGCGCGAGGCGCTGGGCGCGCTCGCCGCCGACCATGAATTCCTGCTGGCCGGCGACGTATTCACCCGCGACCAGATCGACAGCTACATCGCACTCAAATGGACCGAAGTGCACCGCTTCGAACACACACCCCACCCGGTCGAGTTCGAGATGTACTACTCGGTGTGAGGCGCCCGGGCTGCCGCCCACGGAGGCGGCAGCCCGGAACTTCAGAAGATGATGCCGGTCTCCAGCAGCCCACGCACCTGCGTGCGCGCGTTCCCGTTGCGGCCGAACCCGTCACCCGAAACCAGGCTGGTGATATCGACCACCGACATCTCACCGCGCACGAAATAATGCTGGAAGGTGAAGGTCGGCGTCACCGTAAACGAGAATGCCCCACTGCCCGCGCCATACAGCAGGTTCGTGGGCGCCAGGCTGGATGTGCCGCCATCCGACTTGATGTACTCGGCGCGCCCGGCCAGCTGGAATTTCGGCGTGAACACGTAATTGGCCAGCACCGCAGCCCCATACGTCGAAGCGCCGCTATAGATGCCAATACCCGGCCGCGCGTCCACGTGGTTGAACTGCAGATACGGCGTGATGGTCAGCGGCGCGTTGTTGTACGTGTAGATGATGTTGTAGATCGAGCTGTTATTCTGCGCGAGCGGCGTGGCCACGGTGTTGGTCGCCGTCTTGCCCAGGTTGCCGCCGGCGGCGAATACCAGCGTGTTGGTCGGGTTGATCGTCCAGGTCGCCGAACCTGACAGCCAGTTATAGCGGTTCGAATAATAGCCGTCGTTCAACGACACGCTGAGCACCACCGGCCCGATCGTATAATTCGCCTGCACGCCCTGGCTCACCGCCGGCTCCTGGTTCCACAGCAGGCCGCGCTCGATGTTGAAGTTCTCGAAGCTGAACGTGTATTCCGCCCCGATCAGCGTCGGCAGCTTGCCCGCCTCGATCGAGAACGTGTCGGTCGGTGCGATCTTGAGGAAAGCCTGCGGCAGCGCGCTGTAGTAATTATGCAGCGCCGCGCTGCTGGCCGTCAGATGGCTATACGCGGTGCCGATCGCCGGGATGGCATAGTCGCCGGCCTGCACATAGAACTGCACCACGCCGTCGATCTTCTGGATGAACACCTGCGCGTTGCTCAGGTCCAGCCGCGCGGTTTTGTCGCTGGCCAAGGCGTTGCTCTGCGCGATGCCCAAGCCACTGAGCACGCCGTCCACATAGATCTTGCCGAGCGGACCCACATCGAACGAATTTGGCGGCGAGCTGAACGCCAGCGAACCGGCCATGCCCGGCACCGGCAAGGTCACCGTCGCCGGTGTTGCGGGTGCGGCCGAAGCAGGCGCGTTGGCCGGCGGTGCCGGCGTTGGCGCCGCCGCCGTCTGGGCCATGGCAGCGCCCGATGCGAGCAGCGGCGCCGCCAGCGTGATCCAGGTCCATTTCATCATGTGCGCTCCCAAGCGTTGTGTCGCAATCAGGTCGGCGGCGGCAGCCGATCGCCCGCATCCTGCACAAGGGCGTCCGGTCAACGCGCCGTGCGCCCCCAGCCTTCGATCGGCTTGCACGCCCCGTGCCATGGCGCCGCGCGCCACCGGCCCAAGCAGCGTCCCGGGGCTTCTGCCACCGTTGCGACATCGATTCTACATAAAATAGTCGTAAAATTTGCGCACACCTGCATGCATCAACGGCATGCGGCGACGTCCGAGTCAGCGCAACGAACACTGCCGGTGCGTGCCGGACCGACCGTCACCCGCCGCCGGCCCCGATGCAGCTTGTCACCGCACGCCGCACGGCGAACCGGCCGCGCCGCGCCCTACGCACGCGCCCCCTGCACAACATTCGATCATCGGCCGCATCGCTTAGGCCGTCCGGCACGCAAGCCTCAGCGCAGGAACGGCTCGACCAGTCCCATGAACACATCCAGCTGGTCGTGGTGCACCCAGTGCCCCGCATTCTCCACCATCGCCACGCGTGCATTGCCGAAATGCGCCGCACGGCCGTCCGCTTCGGGGTCCGACGCCCAACTTTGCCTGCCATACACGAGCAGCGTCGGGCAGGTTACCGCGGCCCAAAGCTGGCGGATATCGTCGCGCGCAATATCCACCGGCGCCCAGGAGCGCACGTAGGGATCGAACTTCCAGCTATAGGTGCCGTCCTCGTTCTGCCGCACGCCGTGCCGCGTCAGATGCTCGGCCTGCGCTTCGGAGAGATGCGCGTTTTCCGCCCGCATGCGCGCCAGCGCGTCGGCGAAGCTGGCGTAGCGCCGCGGTTGCCGTGCGGCCAACTGCCGCTGCTCGTCCACCCAGCCGCGCAGCCGCTCGCCGATGCCGCGCGCCGCCAGCTCGCCTTCCAGCTTCGGCGAGGGCCCCAACCCCTCGATGCACACCAGCCGGCGCACCCGCTCCGGGTACAACCCGGCAAACCGCAGCGCCACGTTGCCGCCCAGCGAGTGGCCGATCAGGTTGATCGGCCCCGTCGTCTGCTGATGCACCAATTGCGCCAGATCGTAGATGAAGCCGAGCATGCCGTAGCCGCCGGCCTCCGCCCAGGCGCTGTCGCCATGGCCGCGCAGATCGGGCGCCATCACGTGGTAATCGGCTGCCAGGCGTGCCGCCACCCAATCCCAGTTACGGCAATGGTCCCGCCCGCCATGCACCAGCACCAGCGGCGGCGCATCCTCATTGCCCCAATCGGCATAATGCAGCCGCAGGCGTTGGGCGATGAAGCTGCGGGCGGTGGGTGTCGGCACGAAGGCACTCCTGGGCAGGACAGTGTGGTACGGCAATCCGCACGAAGGCAACCGCGCGCCTGGGATCGGGAGCAGGCCCGGCAAACCGCCAAATCGTGCTACCACCAACCATCCTCAATCGGCGGGATGCGGCCATGAGCGCACAGGATGACGGGGAACGCGGTCAGATGCTGATCATCACCGGCGCGATCGTCGCCAAGCCTGCGTTCTTCGCGGATCTGCTGGCCGAAAGTCTCGCCCATGTCCGGCGATCCCGCCTCGAAGACGGGTGCCGCCTGCATTCGGTCAGCATCGATGCGGAAAACCAGCACCGCCTGACGTTCCTCGAACACTGGGCGGATGCCGAAGCACTGCAGGCGCATCTGCGCCAGCCGGGATCGCAGACCTTCCTCGCCGCCCTCCGGCACTATGCCGAACAGGTCGAAGGGATGCAGATCTATCGCGCCACACCCGTGGCACTTCCCCACGCCGCGGCCCCGAGCCCGAACGCCTAGCCCAGAGGCAGGCGGCGGCGGGCGTGGCGCAGCAAGCCTGATCGCACGAAGCGGCTCAGCGCGTTGCCCTCGCCGCTGCAATCGGCGTCGGCGCTCACGCCCGCAGCTCGCGCGCCACCAGCGCCTCGTGCGCCGCCTGATCCGCCCGCGCCCGCGCCGGGCTCCAGCGGCCCGCCATGGTGAAGGTCAGCAGCACGAATGCCACCGCACCCAGTGCCGCGTACAGGAACCACATCTGCCACTGCCCGGGTGCGGCCAGCGAGGCCTGGGTGATCGTGTGCATGCGCGCCACCAGTTCGGCAGGTACTGTCGCATGCGCATCCTGCAGGCGCTTGAACGCCTCCACCGTCGGCCCGCTCTCCACCAGTGGCGTCACCGTATCGACCACATGCGGCAGCAGCAGGAACGATGCCGTCACCACCAGCCGCAGCAGCCACCCCCAGATCGCCAGCCCGGTGGCGGTCAGCGCCGGGTTGAGGCGCTCCACCATCTCGGTGAAGCTCGCCATCCAGGTGGCATACGCCGCCCCCATCAGCGCCGCGATGGTGGCCGCCACCGCCGCCATCAACGCGAAATCGGGGTGCGCGCGGGCCGGAATGCCGCCGGCCATGAACAGCCAGATCATCAGCGCCGCACCCACCCCGCCCACCAGCATGAACGGCTTGCGCACCCGCATCGCGTCCGACCACATTCCGGCGCCGATCAGCGCCACGGCGTTGGCCGCCCACGCCCAGTTCAACAGGCTGTTGGCCCGCGCCGGCGTAAAGCCGAACACCGTCACCAGATAGATCACGCCGAACGCCACGGTGGTATAGTACACGAGCAGCAGCAACGACACGCCCAGCGCCGAGGCCAGCACATCGGGCCGCAGCATCTGCAGCCAGGGATTGCGCTGCCGGCTGGCATCCAGCACGGCAGCGGCGCGCCGCTCGTTGAGCAGCCGGTCCTGCTCGCTCACCATCACCTGGTCGCGCAGGCTCGGCTTGAGCTCGCGCAGCGCCACCACGGCCACCACCCACACCACCAGCCCGAAGCAGCCGCAGATCAGGAACTGCCCGCGCCAATCGGGCAGCAGCCCCAGCGTCGCGGAATCGACCGCACTCACCAGCAGGCTGCCCAGCACCGGGCCCACGGTCCAGAACCCCATCGCGGTCGCCCGCCCCACCTGCGGCGAAAAGTCGCGGATCAGCGCCGGCGTCGCCACCAGGATCACGCCTTCGATGAAGCCGAGCACGATCTGCAGCACGGCATAGCTCAGCCGGTCCGGCGCATAGGGCAGCACGAAACCCACCAGCACGCACACCAGCAGCAACCCCCACACAACCAGATTGGCGCGCCCGAAACGGTCCGACAGCCCGGCCAGCAACGAGGCAAAGGCACCGAGCGCGTTGGCGATCGCCAGCCAGCCCACCAGATAGGTGAATGGCATGTGCAGATCGCGCATGATCAGCGGCAGCACGCCGCCCTGCACGTACAGCGCGTAATAGAGTGCCACCGTAATCAGCACCACCAGCCCCAGCTGGAAACGCCGCGCCCCGGTCTGTGGATAATGCTCGAGCTGGCGAACGGGCAGCATGGGCGGGCGCTCCGAGACGTTTCGGCGAGCATACGTGGATGCGCCGTCCTGCCAAGCCGCCGGATAAGTGATTGCCGTTAACCGAGTCTGTGCTAGCGTCAGGCAAAAGACATGCTTGGGGACGCGCAACCATGGACGACATGACCTTTAACCCAGCCGCCGCCGTGCTGCAGACCGATGCCTACGCCCTGCCGCTGGACCAGCTCAACCCCGCCCAGCCGGGGCTGTTCCAGCAGGATGCGATGTGGCCGTTCTTCGAGCGCCTGCGCCGCGAATCTCCCGTGCACCACACGGCGGAATCCGAATTCGGCCCGTACTGGTCGATCACCAAATACAAGCAGATCCTGCAGGTGGAAGCCAACCACGAGGCTTTCTCGTCGGACGTCTATCGCGGCGGCATCGTCATCCGCGACCCCGAGCCTGATTTCGTGCTGCCGATGTTCATCGCCATGGACCCGCCGCGCCACGATCTGCAGCGCGAGGCCGTCAACCCCGTCATCTCGCCCACCAACCTGGCACGCCTGGAAATCCTCATCCGCGAACGCGCCGGCCGCATCCTCGATGCCGTACCGGTCGGCGAGGTATTCGACTGGGTGGACACGGTCAGCATCGAGCTCACCACCCAGATGCTCGCCACCCTGTTCGACTTCCCGCAGGAGGAGCGCCGCAAGCTCACCCACTGGTCCGACGTGGCCACCGCCATCCCCGGCGGCGGCATTATCGAAAGCGAGCCGGAGCGCCAGGGCATCCTGCTCGAATGCCTGCTGCGCTTCACCGAACTGTGGAACGAGCGCGTCAACGCGCAGCCCACCGGCGACCTGATCAGCCTAATGGCCCACGCCGCCGCCACGCGCGACCAGACGCCGATGGAATACCTCGGCAACCTCATCCTGCTGATCGTCGGCGGCAACGACACCACGCGCAACAGCATCACCGGCGGCCTCTACGCGCTCAACAAATTCCCCGACCAGTACAGCAAGCTGCTGGCCGACCCCTCCCACGTCGCCAACATGGTGCCCGAGATCATCCGCTGGCAGACGCCGCTGGCCCACATGCGCCGCACCGCCACGCGCGACATCGAATTCGGCGGCAAGCAGATCCGCCAGGGCGACCGCGTCGTCATGTGGTACGTCAGCGGCAACCGCGACGAGGAGGTGATCGAAAACCCGAACGCCTTCGACATCGAACGCGACCGCCCGCGCCGCCACCTCTCCTTCGGCTTCGGCCTGCACCGCTGCCTGGGCGAACGCCTGGCCGAGCTGCAGCTGCGCATCATGTGGGAAGAGATCCTCAAGCGCTTCGGCCGCATCGAAGTGGTCGAGGAGCCCAAGCGCGTCTTCTCGTCCTTCGTGAAGGGCTACGAGCGCATGCTGGTCCGCGTCAGCGCACGGGCGTAGGCGCCGGCGCGGCTACCCCAACCGGGGGCCGCGCTTCTTTCCCTCGATCAGCACCGCCTGCTGCCACCGGCTCGGCGCCTTGTCGGTCCGGTGGATGCAACCTGCCCAGCAGCAGGGCCGGGTCTTGCCCTCCCGCAGCTCCTCGCAGGTCCGCCTGATCCGGCGCTGGCGCGTCGCCGCCTGCTTGGCGTCATCCACCCAGCAGATGAACTCGTTGCGGCCGATCGCGCTGAGCCCCTGCCACAGCAGCAACGTTGCCGCATCCGCGCTCACCGCACCCCGCAGATCCTCGCGCGCCTCGTGGACGGTGCCATGCAGGAACGCATTCTCCACGGAAACCTCCCAACCCGCGCCGCCGCAGGAAACATAACCGCAGCTACCGTGCGCCAGACAACGTAAATCGACCCACCGCGCACCACCCCGCCCAGCCATGCTATCCACCTTCCATGCCCACCCCCCTCATCGACGGCCACGCCCCCCTGGCCACCAGCCTGCGCGCCGCCCTCCCCCACCTCCCGCTCCCCACCCTCATCCTCATGGACCCCGCCGCCGCCACCCAGGCCGCCCAGGCCTACGCCGCCGCCAACCCCGCCAGCCTCATCCTGCTCATCCTGCACGCTGCCCCGCCCGGCCTGGCCCAGCTGCCAACCCATGCCGGCAACGCCCAACTCTGGGCCTTCACCCAGCAGGCCGCCCTCGCCTGGGCGCCCGCCGGCACGCGCGTCAACGCCATCGGCCTCGGCGCCAGCCCTACTCTGCCCTTCGCCCCGCCCGACCAGGCCACCCAGCCCGCCTTCCCGCTCGCCGCCACCGCCCCGGCCCCCCTGGCCGACCTCGCCGGCACCATCGCGTTCATCGCCGCCTGCCCGTCCCTCACCGGACAAATCATCCGCCTCGGCCTATACCCCTCGCCATGAGCCCCCTCGCCAGCGCCGCCACCCGCACCCGCCACGTCTTCCTGCGCGACATGGTGCTGCCCGCCAGCATCGGCGTGCACGCCCACGAACATGCCGCCCCGCAGCGCATCCGCATCAACCTCGATCTCGCCGTCACCGACGATGGCCCGGGCCGCGACGACCTCGCCTGCGTGGTCGATTACGAGGCGGTGGCCGCCCGCACGCGCGCCATTGTCGGCGCCGGCCATATCCGGCTGGTCGAAACCCTGGCCGAACGCCTGGCGCAATCCTGCCTGGCCGACCCGCGCATTCGCACGGTCCGTGTCCGCGTCGAAAAGCTCGACATCTTCGCCGACACCGCCGCCGTGGGCGTGGAGATCGAGCGCGCGGCCGGCTGAGGCCCAGCGCGGCCAACGCTTGCTTTTCGCCGGCGCCCGCCTCACTTCGGCAGCCCCATGACCGAAACTCGAAGCGGCCTCGCGATCATCGAAGCCACCGTCGCCACCCTGCCGCTCTCGCCCGGCGTCTATCGCATGCTCGATGCCAAGGGCGAGGCGCTCTATGTCGGCAAGGCCCGCAGCCTGAAGAAGCGCGTCGCCAACTACACCCAGATCAACCGCCTCGAAGAACGCCTGCGCCGCATGGTGATGGACACGGCGTCGATGGAGATCGTCACCACCCATACCGAGGCCGAAGCGCTGCTGCTCGAGGCCAACCTCATCAAGCGCCTCAAGCCGCGCTACAACATCGTGCTGCGCGACGACAAATCCTATCCGTGGCTGATGCTGGCCGAGGACCACGCCTTTCCGCAGATCACCAAGCACCGCGGCACGCAGTCGCGCCCGGGCAGCTACTGGGGCCCGTTCGCCTCGGCGTGGGCCGTCAACCAGACGGTCAACGCCATGGAACGCCTGTTCCTGCTGCGCTCCTGCGCCGATACGGTGTTCGCCAACCGCTCGCGCCCCTGCCTGCTGCACCAGATCAAGCGCTGCTCGGCCCCCTGCGTCGGCCGCATCTCGCCGGAGGATTACGCGGGGCTGGTCGCCCAGGCCAAAGCCTTCCTGTCCGGCAAGGTCGCCACCCTGCAACGCGAGCTCTCGGCCGAGATGGAGGCCGCCAGCGCGCGCATGGAATACGAAACCGCCGCCGCCGTGCGCGACCGCATTCGCGCGCTCACCCACGTGCAGGGCAGCGGCATCATCAACCCGGCCAGCCTGACGGATGCGGACATCATCGCGCTATACCAGATCGCCGGCCAATCCTGCGTGCAGGTGTTCTTCATCCGCGGCGGCCGCAACAACGGCAACCGCGCGCATTTCCCGGCCACCGTGAAATCCGACGAACCCGGCGACATCCTGGCCGCCTTCATCGCGCAATTCTACGACGACAAGCCGCCGCCGGCCCTCATCCTGGCCAACCACCCGCTGCCCGAAGCCGAGCTGATCGCCGACGCGCTCAGCCTGAAGGCCACGCGCCGCGTGGAAATCGCCGTGCCGCAGCGCGGCGAGAAGCGCCAGGTGATCGAGCACGCGGAAACCAACGCGCGCGAGGCGCTGGAACGGCGCCTCGCGGAATCCGCAGGTGTCGCCAAGCTGCTCGACGGTGTCGCCACCCTGTTCAACCTGGCCGCCCGGCCGGAGCGCATCGAGACCTACGACAACAGCCACATCATGGGATCGAACGCCTACGGCGTGATGGTGGTGGCCGGGCCGGAAGGCTTCCGCAAGAACGCCTATCGCAAATACACCATTCGCAGCGCCATCACCCCCGGCGACGATTTCGGCATGATGCGCGAGGTGCTCGAACGCCGCTTCGCCCGTGCACAGAAAGAACGCGAGGAGGGTGCGCCCGCGTCGGACTGGCCCGATATCGTGCTGATCGACGGCGGCGCCGGCCAGTACAGCGCGGCCCGCGCGGTGCTCGACGATCTGGGCGTCACCGACACCACGCTGATCGCCATCGCCAAGGGCCCCGACCGCGATGCCGGCCGCGAATGGTTCTTCACCGCCGACAAGCCGCCCTTCCAGCTGCCGCCGCGCGACCCCGTGCTGTACTATCTGCAGCGCCTGCGCGACGAGGCGCACCGCTTCGCCATCACCACGCACCGTGCCGGCCGCTCGAAAACATTGGTCACCAGCGAGCTGGACGAGGTGCCCGGCATCGGCTCGGCACGCAAGCGCGCGCTGCTCAACCATTTCGGCAGCGCACGTGGCGTCAAGCAGGCGGGGTTGGAGGATTTGCAGGCAGCACCTGGCATCAACAAGGAGACGGCCAAGCGGGTCTACGCGTTCTTCCACACGCAATGAACGCAAGCCGGTGGGACCCCGCCGCGCGGCGGGGTCCCTGTCGGCTGCTCAGACGTGGCCTGTCGTCGTCCCGAAGTGGAACTCGTTCAGGCTGAAGGCGGTGGTCGCACTGAACTCGATGGAGCCGCCACCAGCGAGGTGGATGGTGTCGTATTGCGGTCCGGTCGTGAGGTTGTTCAACATTTCGCCGAAGCCGTTGATCAGATGGTGGTCGGCACCCACCAGGCCGTTCAGCGTCAGCGTGTCGGCGGTGTTGAAGCCGGTGATCTCCACCGTCCCGCTATAGGTGCCGCCCGTATCGGCCTGCACCGTAATCTGGTTGCCGGTGGCGGTGTGGTTCAGCACGTCCTGAACCGAGGAGTCCGAGCCGATGAACGTCATGTTGCCGTTGCCGCCCAGCAGCAGGTTCGAGCCGTTGACGGCACCGTTGATGTAGGTGGTGTCGCTGGCATTGCCCGTCACCAGCAGGCCGCCGCCCGAAGTGCGCAGCGTATCGCCCGAGCCTTCGGTCAGGTTGAGCGTGGTGGCCGCCGTGCCGTTCCACAGCACGTTGTCGCCCGAGCCGAGCGTGGAGACGACGTCGTTGCCGCCCCCGAGCGTGATGCTGGCCATGTTGCCGTTGGCCGTCACCATGTCGTTGCCCGACCCGGCGGTCAGGCTGAGGCCGGACCCGTTCGCCGTGAACGTGTCGTTGCCGTTGCCCGCCGTGATCATGGTGCCCGCGCCGTTGGCGGTCACCACGTCGTTGCCGCTGCCGAGCGTGATGTTGCCGACACCGTTGTTGAGGCTGACGTTCACGATACGCATCGAGCCGGCGTTCTGCGTGATGGTGGTCATCCCGCCGCCCGTGCCCGCGACCGAGCCGCCGGCATGGTCAAACGAGATCGTGTCGCCGGTGCCGTTGCCGGTCGTCACGTTGTCGGTACCCACGCCGCCCGGATCGGTGACCGTCACCGTGTTGGCGCTGCCGGTCAGCGCCGTGTTGTTGGTGCCGTTGCCCAGGTTGACCGCATTGCTGTTGCCGCCAAGCGACACGCTGTTGTTGCCGTTGCCGAAATTGATCGTCGAGTTGCCGATCGTGGTGGCGCCGTTGACGACCATGTTCTCGTAGGTGGCCGTCACGGTATCATAATTGCCGTTGATCCAGACCGTGTTGGTGGGCGGGCCCGCCATCGGGTCGTCGGCATCGTACACGAAGGCCGCGGCGCTCTTGCCATCCGTGCCGAGCACGGTCACGGAGGAATGTCCACCACCGGCGACGATGTCGTTGGTGCCGCCCCAGACGCTGATCGTGTTGTGCCCGCCTACCGTGCGGACCGCGTTGTTGCCGTCGCCCAGCGCGACTGTGTTATGGCCGAGGCCGCCGACATTGATCGTGAAACCCTCGTCGCCACCGGTGATCGTGTTGCCGCCCGCGGCGATCGTCAGTTTCGTTTGCGATCCGAACACATCGTCGTCCGTCAGGTAGCCGACGTTGACGGTGTTGTTGCCGCCGGCGAGGGCGACGGTGTTGGTGGCGTTACCGTTCAGCGTCACGTTGTTGACGCTGCCGCTGAGCGCCAGATTGGTGGCACCGCCCTCGTTGTCCAGCGAGATGGTGTTGTGGCCGGTGCCGCCGTTCAGCCCGGTCACCGTAACCGATACTTTCGAGTTGGTGAGGACCTGGCTGACGATGTTGTTGTTGTTGCCATCCAGCGTGATGTTGTCGGTCACCTGCATGGCGTTGCCGAGGACGATCGTGCTGTTGGTGTCGGCGACCGGCATCCCGCTGGTCGCATAGCCGGTGATCGTCAGGTTGCCGCTGCCCTCATCGACGACGGCGCCCGAGCCGGCCATCGCGAAGACGTCGGTCTGCGTGTTGTTCTGGGCCGTGCCGAACACAAGGGTATTGCCCTCGACTACAATCGGTGTCGTTGTCATGGTCTTGTTCCATTTCCGGGTCAGGTGAACTAGGTAAAGACATGCGCTTGCGTCAAACGCTGAGCATGACACGGTTTTTTTGGGAACCGGGTTTCATACGCAACGAAGGTGACGTTACGGCGGTGGATGCGTTTTCAGACATGAATAAGCTGCATGGCTGCCCGCGAAGCGGCGCGTAATCAAGCTGAATACGGAATGTTTTATTTGCGCGTGCCACGTAATGAAGGACTACGCTCTGCATCGGCTTCGGCACGGCTGGAACAGACCGGATCGAGACGCTATCTGAAGCATTTTGGAACCGTGACCGGTCCAGTGGCAGTTGATAGTGTGGAACTCAGCACTCTGCCGGTTAGCCGCCGCCGCCGGCCGGCAGGGCGCGCAGCCGCGATGAAGGCGGACAGGTCGCATGCGGCCATGTGTCGGATGGAACAGGGCGCCACGGGAACCAGCGCCGGCACCCCAGGATGCGGCCACCCGGCCCGGCGTAAACCGGCTGGCCGCCCTCGATGGCGCCGGGCTTCGGCTTCAGGCGCCCCGTCGATCGCCCCCAGGGTGCCCGGCCGGAACCGGCGCGCCGAACCCCGCGCCGGCCCGCAGCCCGCGCGGCCTCTCGATACGCCCGCAAAACCCTTGCCCATGATAAGACGTATTTCCTATCATGGGCCCATGCCCGTCGCCGCCCGCCACCTCCGCGCCATCGCCGATAATTACCCCGCCAACCACCCGCACCTCTCGAGCCGGGAGCGCGAGCGCAAGGCGCATATCGTCGGCACCGCCACCGCCATGATGGCCACGTACGGGCGCCACGCGCTGAACATGGGCAGCTTCGCCATCGCCGTCCGCATGGCGCCGGCCACCATCCGCCGCTACTTCGCCGACCTCGATGCGCTGCTGGCCGAAATCCTGGTGCGCCATCTCAAGGAGGTGTGCGCCGCCATCGGCGCCGCCCCGCGCGATGCCGCCAATCCCGCCGCCGCCCAGCGCGAGGCCTATATCCGCGCCACGCGCACCAGCTGCAACGGCCACGTCGCCCGCCACACGCTGCTGCTGCGCGACCGCCACATGCTTCCGCCCGACCTGGCCGAGCCGATCGAGCAGTTCCGCCTGCAGATCGGCCAGATGCTCGCCGGGCCGGACGCCGAAATCGCGTTGGCCTTGCTGGACGAGCCGAACCTGCACCCCGAGCAGATCGAGGCCATGCTCGCCGCCCTGCCGCAACCCGCGCCCGCCGCCGCGCCTGTGCCCGCGCCCGCCCCGGCCGCCGCGCGCCGGTCCGCGCCCAGGCCGCGCAAAGCCGCACCGGCCGCACGGCCCGCGCAGGCCGCCTGCCCGGAGGTGCCGCTCCTGCAGGCCGTGCTCACGGCCCAGGCCCGCGCCGGGCCGTAACCCGGGCTGCCCGCCCGCGCGGCGGCCCGAACCCCGCTGCCCATGCCGGCCCCAGCGGCTGCAGTGCCACGGCCGCGAGCAGCCCTGCCCTGCACGCAACCAATCCAGCATCGCCGCATTCCTGCCCACCGAACCGCCCGCCGCCTTCCAGGAGCACTGCGCATGCCGCCGGACCCCGTCATCACCAAGCTTCAGGCCATCCAGCAACAGGTGCGCGAGGCCGACCGCGCCCGGCCGAAGATCGAGATGAAAGGCGCGATGCAGGCCGGCGCCCGTCGCTACCCCGAGCCGCCCTTCCCCACCGAGGCGCTCAACAAGCCCGGCCTGGAAGACGGCCAGTCGCTGGCGCCGATGTACGACGCGCCGTTCTGGCGCGGCTCGGGCAAGCTGCAGGATCGCGTGGCCATCATCACCGGCGGCGATTCCGGCATCGGCCGTGCGGTGGCCATCCTGTTCGCGCGCGAAGGTGCCGATATCGCCATCATGCACCTGCCGCACGAGCAATCCGATGCCGACACCGTGCGCGCCAAGGTGGAAGCCGAAGGCCGGCGCGCCATCACCATCGCCGGCGACGTCACCGACCGCGCCTTCTGCTTTGCCGCCGCCCAGCGCACGGTGGCCGAGCTCGGCCGGCTGGACGTGCTGGTCAACAACGCAGCCTTCCAACTGCATGTCAGCCGCTTCGAGGATCTCACCGAGGAGCATTTCGACCTCACGGTGAAGACCAACCTCTACGGCTATTTCCACATGGCGCAGGCCTGCCTGCCGCACATGTCCGAGGGCAGCGCCATCGTGAACAGCGGCAGCGTCACCGGCCTGCTCGGCAATTCCACCATCATCGACTACACGATGACGAAAGGCGGCATCCACAGCTTCACCCGCGCTTTGTCCGGCAGCCTGGCCGCGCGCGGCATCCGCGTGAACGCGGTGGCTCCGGGCCCGGTCTGGACGCCGCTCAACCCCAGCGACAACCCCGATCACATGGCCGAATTCGGCACCGAAACCCGCATGAAGCGCCCGGCCCAGCCCGAGGAGATCGCGCCCGCCTACCTGTTTCTCGCCTCGCCCATGATGTCGGGCTACATCACCGGCGAGATCCTGCCGGTGATCGGCGGCTACACCGATCGGTAGCCGGCGCCGGCGGGCGGCGGCACGCCTACTGGCGCAGGCAGCGCGCCACCGCCGCCCCGGCCTCGGCGCCCGTGCCCGCGCTGTGCCAGCTCAGCGCCAGCTTGCAGCGCGCGGCCGCCGCGTCGCTGGCATGCACCGCCAGCCCTTCGTCCACGCATTGCCGCCAATCCGTCATCGGCGGATCGGCCCGCAGCACCAGCGCGCAGGCCTGCACCAGCGTGCGCGCCCCGGCCGGTGCGCCCGCCCCGGCCAGCGTGCGCAACGCCCTGGCCGAGCCCACCTCGGCAGTGATGCACGCGCCCTTGCTGCCGGCGCGGTCGGCGCAGGCGGTGTTGAACGCATCCCACCCGAAAGCGGCGTCCGCCCGCCCCAGCCCACCGAGTGCGGCCGCCAGGCGCGGATCGGCCCGCAATGCCGCGGCACATTCCGCCACGCCCTGCTCCACCGCGCGCTCGGCCAGGTGTTCCGGCGTGTCACCGTCCAGCGCGGCATCATGGTCGTGCTGCAACTGCGATTGCACCACCGAAAGCATCACCGCCTGCGAATACGCGGGGTTGGTGGCGCACAGGGAAGCCGCATCGTCGGCCCATGCGGGACCGGACAGAACCAGCAGCCAGAAAAGCGATCGCATCGCGCGAGGAAAGCATAGTCGGTGCCCATCGGCCACCTGCGGCGCACCGGGCGGCAAGGAACCGCTTGCCTGCCTGCCCGCCCATGGCCCAAACACCGCGGGCCAGACGGCTGGACGACCGCTGCGGGTCTGCAGAGGAAAGTCCGGGCTCCACGGGAATACGGTGCCGGCTAACGGCCGGCGGGGGCGACCCCAGGGACAGTGCCACAGAAAACAAACCGCCAGAGCGCGCAAGCGGGACGGCAAGGGTGAAACGGTGCGGCAAGAGCGCACCGCGCCCCTGGCAACAGGGGCGGCAGGGTAAACCCCACCGGGAGCAAGACCGAATAGGGGCGGCAGGACGGGACCGGCGCGAGCCGGCCTGCGTCCGGGGGCATTCCCGCCCCGCCGCCCGGGTTGGTCGCGTCAGGCGCGCGGCAACGCGCGTCGCAGAGGAATGGTCGTCCACTGCCGCAAGGCACGGACAGAACCCGGCTTACAGGCCGTCTGGCACCTCCGCACAATAACCCACAAAGTTGTCCACAAGAACAAACAGCGAATACTTAGGCCGCTCTGATCCGTTGCGCCTTGTTCCCGGGCGACCGAAGATAAGCCGTTGTAATTGTTTGTTTTCTTTGCTGAACAATCTTCACAGCGGCGTGTAATACCTTTGACGCCCATGATTGCCCATGCTATCCCATGTCATCCCAAGCCGACGCGCTCATCCACAGCGC
Source organism: uncultured Alphaproteobacteria bacterium (assembly GCA_963751795.1). Lineage (GTDB taxonomy): Bacteria > Pseudomonadota > Alphaproteobacteria > Acetobacterales > Acetobacteraceae > BOG-908. The sequence continues at coordinate 226,811 of CAVVVI010000001.1, read as the reverse complement.
CGCGGCCAAGGGGAACGGGGGGACGGACCAGGGGTGGGGCAGTTCTTGGGCACGCATCTGAACAGGATCGATGCGAAGGGGCGGGTCAGCATTCCCGCGCCGTTCCGCTCCGCCCTGCGTGCGCTGGCCGCCGAGGGCGCGGCGCCGCTGATCCTGCGCCAGTCGCACGCCCATGCCTGCATCGAAGGCTGGCCCGCCAGCACGTTCGAGGCGCTGGCCACCCCGCTGGACCGCCTCGATGTGTTCGGCGAAGACCACGAGGACCTGGCCCAGGTGCTTTATTCGGACGCCTACCCTGTCGAATCGGACAAGGAAGGACGCATTGTGCTGCCGGACCCGCTGGTGCAGCACGCGAGTCTGTCGGACACGGTCGTATTCATGGGTCTCGGTCGCACGTTTCAGATCTGGGAGCCGCAGGCTGCCGAGCGCCGGCGCGCCGAAGCGCGCGAGCGGGCGCGCACCCGCCGCCTCAGCCTGCCGGGCACGGCGGCATGAGCCACATCCCCGTCATGCTGCCCGAGATGCTGGCTGCCCTGGCACCGCAGGCCGGCGGCCGCTACCTCGATGCCACGTTCGGCGGCGGCGGCTACAGCCAGGCCATCCTGGCGCAGGCCGATTGCACGCTGTGGGCGATCGACCGCGATCCCGACGCCATCGCGCGCGGCGCCGCGCTGGCGGCCGCCCATCCCGGCCGCCTGCATCTGATCGAGGGCAGTTTTGGCGACATGATCGCGCTGCTGGCCGGTGCCGGGGTGGCGAGCCTGGACGGCGTGGTGCTCGATCTCGGTGTCAGCAGCTTCCAGATCGACGAGCCGGCGCGCGGCTTCAGCTTTCGGCACGACGGGCCGCTGGACATGCGCATGGGCCGCACCGGCACCTCGGCGGCCGATCTGGTGGCCGAGCTGAGCGAGGCCGAGCTGGCCGATACGCTGTATCAGTTCGGCGAGGAGCGGCTGTCGCGCCGCATCGCACGCGCCATCGTGACGGCGCGCGCCGAGGCGCCGATCGAGACGACGGGCCGGCTGGCCGCCATCATCCGCGCCGCCATGCCGCCGGCGCGCGACGGTATCCACCCCGCCACGCGCAGCTTCCAGGCGCTGCGCATCCGGGTGAACGACGAGCTGGGCGAGATCGAGCGGGCGCTGGAGGCGGCATGCGGCCTGCTCGGCCCGGGCGGCCGGCTGGTGGTGGTGTCCTTCCACTCGCTGGAGGACCGGCTGGTGAAACGTTTCTTTACGCATGCCTCCGGGCGCGATCCCGCCCCCTCGCGCCATGATCCGCGCGGCCTGGCCCGCCGCCGTGGCGGCCGGCTGGCGGCTGCTGACCCCGCGCGCCGTGCGGCCCAGCGCGGCCGAGACGGCGCAGAACCCCCGTGCCCGCAGCGCCAGGCTGCGGGCGCTGCAACGCCTGACCCCGGACCACGAGGCGCGATCATGATCAAGCCGTTCACCTGCCTGTGCCTGCTCGCTGCCTGCGGATCGGGGCTGTACCTGTATTCGGAGAAGCACCGCACCGCGCTGCTGGACCGCGATATCGGCCGGGTGATCCGGCAGACCGAGGCGGCGCACGCCCGCACCGGCATCCTGCGCGCGGAATGGGCGCTGTTGAACGAGCCGGGGCGGCTGGGCGACATGGCCGGGCGCTATCTGGCGCTGCACCCGATGGCGCCGACGCAGTTCGTCCAGCTGGCATCGCTGTCGGCCCATCTGCCGGCCGCCGAGCCGCAGGCTGCCGAGCCGGCCGACGAGGAGGATGCGCCGGCCAGCGCGCCGGCACCCGTGGTGGTGGCCGAGGCGCCCGGCCTGCCGGCGCATCATCCGATGCAGCCGCCGGTGCGCCCTGATGGGCATGCGGCGCCCAAGCTGCTGGCGCAGCACGAGGCGCGGCATGCGCCGCATCGCGTGGCACTGGCCGACCGCGATGCCACCTCGCATGACAGCCTGCTGGCGCATGGCACGCCGCTGCCGCTGGCCGCACCGCAGCCGATGGGGGCCAGCGTGTACAACGCGATGGCGCGGCCGATGCGGGGCCAGGCGGTGCGCCCGGCCATCGTCTCGGCCAGCCCCGTCTATATGCCGGCGGTGCGTTCGGCGCTGGGCGGCGGCGCCGCGTTGCCGCCGCCGGTGCCGTTCGGCCGATGACCGCGGCACCGCCGTCCGACGCGCCGCCGCCGGCCCGCAGGCGCGGCACCGAGGCGGCGCGCATGCGGGGCGCGCCCTCCGCCGGCGCCGCCATGCCGCGCATGGAGACGGTGCGCATCACCGCACCCGATCTCGCCCGCCGCGCCGCGTTGGACCGCACGCGATCGCGCCTGGTGTTCGCCGCCGGCGGCTTCTTCCTGCTGTTCGGTGCGGTGGCCGGCAAGCTGACCAGCGCCACGGTGATGTATCCGATGGCGCCGAGCCGGGCGGAGATGCGGCCGCTGGTGCCTGACGAGCCTGGCCCGACCACGCCAGATACCGTGCCGATGGCCGCCGGCGCGCCGCATTCGCGCGCCACCATTCTCGATCGTAACGGCGAGATTTTGGCGATTTCGCTGCCCACGGCAGCGTTGTTCGCCAATCCCAAGGAGATGATCGACACTGCCGAGGCCGCGCACAAGCTGAAGGGCGTGCTGCCGCGCATGGATGAGCACGCGGCCGCGGCACGGCTCGCATCGGCCAAGCAGTTCGTCTATCTGGAACGCCAGATCACGCCGAACGAGGAGCTGGCGATCAACGCGCTGGGCATTCCCGGCGTGTATTTCCAGCCCGGCGAAAAGCGCCGCTATCCGCTGGGGCGCACCGCGGCGCAGGTGCTGGGCGGCGTGGACGTGGACAGCCACGGTGTCGCCGGCGTGGAGCGTTCGTTCGATCACCGGCTGGAGACGGTCGCCGAACCGCTGCGCCTGTCGCTCGACGTGCGCGTGCAGGGCGTGATGCGCGAAGAGCTCGAGCATTCCAAGGAAGAATTCCACGCCATCGGCGCGTGCGGCATCGTGATGGACGTGCGCACCGGCGAGGTGATCGCCATGGTGAGCCTGCCGGATTACGACGCCAACCAGTTCGGCGACACGCCGCCCGACGACCGTTTCAACCGCGCGGTAACCGGCATGTTCGAGCCGGGCAGCACGTTCAAATTGCAGACTGCGGCGATGGCGATGGATTTCGGCACCGCGCATATCTGGAACACGTTCGACGCCGCCAACAACATCCATATCGGCCGCTTCACGATCGTCGATTACAAGGGCAAGCACCGTTTCCTGTATCTGCCCGAAGTGCTCGCCTATTCCTCTAACCTCGGTGCCGCGCATATCGCGTTGGGCGTGGGGCCGCAGCGGCAGCAGACCTGGCTGCAGGCGATGGGCATGTTCCGCAAAGTGGGCGTGGAGCTGCCGGAAGCCGGCTGGCCGATCGTGCCTTCGCGCGCCAACTGGAAAGAGGCCACCACCATGACGGTGGGCTTCGGCCACGGCATTGCCGTATCGCCGCTGCACGTGGTGCGCGGCACGGCGGCGCTGGCCAATGGCGGCATCGTGCTGCAGCCCACCGTGCTGGCGCATGATCCGGCCGATCCGCTGCCGGAAGGCCGGCGCATCATGAACCTGTCCACCAGCAACACGATCCGCAAGATGATGCGGCTGGTGGTGACCGACGGGTATGGCAAGCCGGCCGACATTCCCGGCTATTTCGTCGGCGGCAAGACCGGCACGGCGGAAAAGGTTGGTGCGCACGGCTACAAGAAACACGCCAACGTCAGTGCGTTCATGAGCGTGTTCCCGATGAACGCGCCGCGCTACGCGGTGTATTTCATGCTCGACGAGCCGGTGGGCAACAAGGAGACCGGCGGCTATGCGACGGCCGGTGCCGTGAGCGCGCCGGGCGCCGGCCGGGTGATCGCGCGCATTGCGCCGATGCTCGGCCTGTTCCCCGACATTGCCGGCTTGCAGAGCGTGCAGGCGAGCCTGGCGATTCCCATGCAGCCGGCGCGCGGTAGCGGCGAGCCCACGGGTACCGGCTCGCCGCTGGAGCCGCTGGTGCCGACGCCGGTGCCGGCGGCCACCGTGTCGTTGCCCGCCGCACCGCCGCCGCGGCGCGACATGCTGGCGCTGCGCCACGAGGCCTCGCTGCGCGTGCGCGTGCCGGAGGCCGGCGGTGCGCTCGCTCGCTGATCTGGCAACGCTGGCCGGGCTGCGGGGAATCGACCCCTGGTACACCGCACTGGCAGTAACCGGGGTGACGGCTGACAGCCGCGACGTGCGGCCGGGCATGCTGTTCGTGGCCGTGGCGGGTGCCGCGGCCGATGGCGCCGCCTTCATTGCCGACGCGGTGGCGCGCGGTGCCGCCGCCGTGGTGGCCGCCGATGGCGTGGCGTGGCCGCCTGGCGTGCCGGCGCGGCCGCTGCTGCGCTGTGCCGAGCCGCGCCGCGTGCTGGCGCGCATGGCGGCTGGCCTCGCCGGCCCGCCGCCGGCGACGGTGGTGGCGGTGACCGGCACCAACGGCAAGACGAGCACGGTGGATTTCCTGCGCCAGCTCTGGGCCATGGACGGCAGCGGTGCCGCCAGCCTGGGCACGCTGGGGCTGGTGGCGCCGGGCCATGCCGGCGGCGGCGGGCTGACCACGCCCGGCCCGGTGGAGCTGGCGCGGCTGCTGGCGAGCCTGGCGCGCGACGGCGTGCAGCGCGTGGCGCTCGAAGCCTCCAGCCACGGGCTGCATCAGGCGCGGCTGGACGGCGTGCGGCTGGCCGCCGCGGGGTTCGCCAATCTGACGCGCGACCACCTGGATTATCACGGCACGCTGGAGGCGTATCGCGCGGCCAAATTGCGGCTGTTCGCCGAATTGCTGCCGGTGCGCGGCGTGGCGGTGGTGAACGCCGACATGGATGCCGCCACGCTGGATGCGCTGGCCGGCATCGCGGCGGCCCGCCGGCTGGATGTGCGCAGCGTGGGCGAGCGCGGCACGGCGTGGCGCCTCGTCTCCGCCCAGGCGCTGCCGCACGGCCAGGCGCTGGTGATCGAGGCCGATGGCGTGCGCCGTGCGGTGGAGGTGGCGCTGCCGGGCCGCTTCCAGGCCGATAATGTGCTGATGGCCGCGGCACTGGCGCAGGCGACGGGCGTGGCCGATCCCGCCGCCCTGCTGCCCCGGCTGGGCGGCGTGCGCGGCCGTATGGAACTGGCCGCCACCCTGCCCAACCAGGCCGCCGCCTATGTGGATTACGCGCATACGCCCGACGCGCTGCGCCGCGTGCTGACCTCGCTGCGCCCGCATGCGCACGGCCACCGGCTGGTGTGCGTGTTCGGCGCCGGCGGCGACCGCGACCCCGGCAAGCGGGCGCTGATGGGCGAGCAGGTGGCGGCCCTGGCCGACCTGCCCATTGTGACCGACGACAATCCGCGCCGCGAGGACCCGGCGGCGATTCGGGCCGCCATCATCGCCGCCTGCCCGAACGCCATCGAGATCGGCGACCGCGAGGCGGCCATTGCCGCCGGGCTGGCCGCCTTGCGCCCCGGCGACGTGCTGGTGGTGGCCGGCAAGGGCCACGAGCAGGGCCAGGTGATCGGCAGCGAGACCACGCCGTTCGACGATGCCGGCACCATAAGGCGCCTGGCGGCGGCGGCATGACGCCGCTGTTCTCCACCGACGACCTGATGCACGCCTCGGCGGGCACGATGACGGCGCCGTTCCATGCCACCGGCGTGTCCATCGACACGCGCACGCTGCAGCCCGGCGATCTGTTCGTGGCGCTGCAGACAGAGAGCGGCGACGGGCACGATCATGTGGCGGCTGCCCTGGCGCGCGGTGCGGCCGGTGCCATGGTGCATCGCCAGCACGGCCTGCCGGAAGATGCGCCGCTGCTGGTGGTGGGCGATACGCTGGCCGGGCTGACGGCGCTGGGCGCCTTCGGCCGCGCGCGCTTCACCGGCAGCGTGGTGGCCGTCACCGGCAGCGTGGGCAAGACGACGACCAAGGAGATGCTGCGCCTGGTGCTGGGCGCCAGCGGGCCCACCCAGGCCAGCGTTGCCAGCTACAACAACCATTGGGGCGTGCCGCTGACGCTGGCGCGGCTGCAGCCGGATGGTGATTACGCGGTGGTGGAGATCGGCATGAACCACCCCGGCGAGATCGCGCCGCTGGCGGTGCTGGCCGGGCCGGACGTGGCGGTGATCACCGCGGTGGCGGCCACGCATATCGGTGCGATGGGCAGCCTGGAGGCCATCGCCGACGAAAAAGCGAGCGTGGCGGAGGGCATTCTGCAAGGCGGCACGCTGGTGCTGCCGCTGGACAGCCCGTTGGCGCCGCGCATGGCGGCAGCGGCCGGCGGCCGGCGCGTGCTGGGGTTCGGCGCCGCGCAGATGGAGGTGACCGCCGAGGATGCCGACGGCATCGCGTTCACGCTGATGCTGGATGGCCGCGCGCAGCCGGTGCGCCTGGCCGCTGCCGGGCGCCACATGGCGATGAATGCCGCGGCCGCCCTGCTGGCGGCGCATGCGCTGGGGGCCGATGTGGCCGCCGGTGCCGCTGCCCTGGGCGGCTTCACCGCGGTGGGCGGGCGCGGCGCGCGGCGCCGTCTCGCCGGCGGCGCCATCCTGCTCGACGAAAGCTACAACGCATCCGGCGCCGCCGTGCGCGCGGCGCTCGCCGTGCTGCGCATGGTGCCGGCGCGGCGGCGCATCGCGGTGCTGGGCGACATGCTGGAACTGGGCGCGCATAGCCGTGCCGAGCACGAGGCGCTGGCCGAGGCGGTGTGCGACTCGGCCGACACGCTGTACGCGTGCGGCCCCTGGATGAAGTTTCTGTTTGATGCGATTCCCCCCGAACGACGCGGCGCGCATGCCGCGGACAGCACCACGCTGGCGGCCATCGTGCGCGCCGCGCTGCAGCCGGACGATGCCGTGCTGGTCAAGGGCAGCCTGGGCATGGGCATGCGCGTGATCGTCGATGCGCTCGATGCCGCGCAGGGTGCTGGCTGATGCTGTATCTGCTGCATCTTTATGCCGGTGAGGTTTCGGCATTCAACCTGTTCCGCTATCAGACTTTCCGTTCGGGCGCGGCCTGCCTGACGGCGCTGGTGATCTGCTTCTGGCTGGGCCCGCGGGTGATCCGCTGGCTGCGTTCGGTGCAGCGCGGCGGCCAGCCGATCCGCAGCGACGGGCCGGAGCGCCACATCGTGGAAAAGAAGGGCACGCCGACGATGGGCGGCGTGCTGATCCTGGCCGCGATGACGGTATCGACGCTGCTCTGGGCCGATCTGCGCAGCGGCTATGTGTGGGCGGTGCTGTTCTGCACGCTCGGCTACGGTGCGATCGGCTTCGTGGACGACTACCTCAAGCTCTCGCGCCGCAACACCAAAGGCGTATCGGCGCGCGGCAAGCTGGTGGTGCAGCTGGGCATCGGGCTGATCACCGCCGGCTGGATCGCGCATCTGACCGGCGGCGTGCTGGGCACCAGCGTGGCCGTGCCGTTCTTCAAGGGCGTGCTGCTGCATCTGGGCCTGGCATTCCCGGTATTCGGCATGTTCGTGCTGGTGGGCAGCAGCAATGCGGTGAACCTGACCGACGGGCTGGATGGGCTGGCGACGGTGCCCACCATCATCGTGGCCGCCGTATTCGCGCTGATCTCCTATCTCGTCGGCAACAGTCATTTTGCAGATTACCTACAGTTGAACCACGTGCCCGAAGTCGGCGAGCTGGCGGTGTTCTGCGCCGCGGTGATCGGCGCCGGCATGGGCTTCCTGTGGTTCAATGCACCGCCGGCCGCCGTGTTCATGGGCGATACCGGCAGCCTCGCATTGGGCGGCGCGCTGGGCGCGGTGGCGGTGGCGACCAAGCACGAGATCGTGCTGATGATCGCCGGCGGGCTGTTCGTGGTCGAGACCGTGTCGGTGATCGTGCAGGTGTTCTGGTTCAAGCGCACCGGGCGGCGCGTGTTCCTGATGGCGCCGCTGCATCATCATTTCGAAAAGAAGGGCTGGGCCGAGCCGACCATCGTAATCCGCTTCTGGATCGTCTCGATGATCCTCGCACTGGTCAGCCTGGCGACGTTGAAGATCCGATGAGCGGTTTTTCGCCCCATGTGTTTGCCGGCCGGCGCTTCGCCGTCGTCGGGCTCGGCCGCGCCGGGCTGGCTGCTTCACGCGCGCTCGCCGCCATGGGGGCGAGCGTGCTGGCATGGGACGATGCGCCGTTCGCCCGCGAGGCGGCGGTGCGCGAAGGCTGCGTGGTGGCCGATCCGGTGGGCGAGATCGGCGATTTCGACGCGCTGGTGCTCTCGCCCGGCATCGCGCATGTGCTGCCTGTGCCGCACCGCATTGCGGCCGCCGCGCGCGAGGCGGGCACGCCGATCTGGACGGATGCCGAGCTGCTGTACCAGGCGGTGCGCGGCAGTGGCAGTGCGGCGCGCTTCGTGGGCATCACCGGCACCAACGGCAAATCCACCACCACGGCGCTGCTGGCGCATATCCTGGCCGGCGCCGGCGTGGCGCATGCGGCGGGCGCCAATCTGGGCCCGGCCGCGCTCAGCCTGCCCTGGCTGGGCGATGACGGCGTGTACGTGCTCGAGATGTCCTCCTACATGTTGGAGCGACTCGCAACGTTACGCTTCGCTGTCGCCTGCATGCTGAATTTGAGCCCGGACCATCTGGACCGCCACGGCACCATGGACGGCTATCTGGCTGCCAAGCGGGAAATCTTCGGGCGCCAGCAGGACGGCGACGTGGCTGTCGTGGGCATCGACGATGCCGACAGCGCCGCGCTGGCCGCGCGCATGCCGCACGCGATCCGCGTCTCCGGCAGCGCGCCGGCCACTGTGTGGTGCGATGGCAGCGTGCTGCGCGATGCGCAGGGCCCGATCGTGGATCTGGCGGACGCGCAGGCGCTGCCGGGCACGCATAACGCGCAGAACGCGGCCGCGGCCGCGGCCCTGGCCGGCGCGCTGGGCATCGCGCGCGCCACGGTGGCGCGCGGCATCACGAGTTTCGCGGGGCTGGCGCACCGGCAGGAGCTGGTGGCCACGGTGGGCGGCATACGCTTCGTCAACGACAGCAAGGCCACCAACGCGGACGCCACGGCGCGCGCGCTGGCCTGTTACGGGCGCGTGGTGTGGATCGCCGGCGGCATCGCCAAGGCAGGCGGCATCGCGCCGCTGGCGCCGCTGTTTGCGCGCGTGGCCACCGCGCTGCTGATCGGGCGCGATGCCGAGACCTTTGCCGAAACGCTAGCCGCGCAGGGCGTATCGCACAGCGTGGTGGGCACGCTGGAGGCGGCCGTGCCCGCGGCGCTGCAAGCTGCGCGCGCGCTGGGGGCCGAGACGGTGCTGCTGTCGCCGGCCTGCGCCAGTTTCGATCAGTTTGCCGGCTTCGAGGAGCGCGGCGCGCATTTCGCTGCCCTGGCGCGCGGCCTGGCCGATGAGGGGGCACGCTGATGGCGACGTTCTCGCGCGCCGACCAATCCGTGCTGGGCCGCTGGTGGTGGACGGTGGATCGCTGGACGCTGTTCTGCATCGCCGCGCTGATCGGCTTCGGCTACGTGCTGGTGCTGGCGGCGAGCCCTGCTGTGGCCGAGCGCATCCACCAGTCGCGCGACGTGTTCATCGCCAAGCAGGTGGTGTTCCTGGCGATGGCCGGGCTGGTGATCGTCGGCGTCTCGCTGCTCTCGCCGCGCACCATCCGGCGGGTGGCGCTGGCCGGCTGCGTGGCCGCTATTGCACTGACGGCGCTGACGCTGGTGCACGGCGTCGAGATCAAGGGCGCGCGACGGTGGATCGCGATCCCGGGCATGTCGATCCAGCCGAGCGAGTTCCTCAAGCCGTGCTTCGCGGTGGTGACGGCGTGGCTGCTGACCGAAGGCCGGCGCACGCGCGGGTTTCCGGGCACCATCGCGGCGTTCGCGGTTTTCGGGGTGATCCTGATGCTGCTGAAGAGCCAGCCCGATATCGGCATGCTGACGGTGATCACGGCGGTGTTCTTCGCGCAGCTGTTCGTGGGCGGCATGAACATGGCGTTCGTGGGCGTGGGCGCGCTGGGCATGGTGGGCGCCGGCGTGGGCGCGTTCGTGTTCTTTCCGCATGTGCGCAGCCGGGTGATGCGCTTCGTGCATCCCGAAAGTGGCGACCACTACCAGGTGGATACCGCGCTGCAGGCCTTCGGCAATGGCGGGCTGCTGGGCCGTGGCCCCGGCGAGGGGCGGGTGAAGGATCTGCTGCCCGACGCACACGCCGATTTCGTGTTCGCGGTGGCCGGCGAGGAGTTCGGCCTGCTGATCTGCCTGACGATATTAGGCATCTTCGGCTTCATCGTGCTGCGCGGGCTACTGCGGCTGGTGCAGGAAACCGATGAGTTCGTGATCCTGGCGGCATCCGGGCTGGTGACCGGGTTCGGGCTGCAGGCTTTCGTGAACATGGCCTCGGCGCTGCACCTGATCCCGACCAAGGGCATGACGCTGCCGTTCATCTCGTATGGCGGCAGCTCGGCGCTGTCGGTGGCGCTGGGCATGGGCATGCTGCTGGCGCTGACGCGGCGGCGCACGCATGGGGATCCGTCGTGAGGGGGCCGAGCGTGCATCCGGTGGTGATCGCGGCGGGCGGCACGGGCGGGCATTTCTTCCCGGCCGAAGCGCTGGCCGGCGTGCTGATCGAGCGCGGGCATCGCGTGGTGCTGATGACGGATGTGCGCATCCGGCGCCGGGCGCAGCGCGGTGTTTGCCGGGCGCGAGGTGCATGTGCTGCGCGGCGCCGGCATTGCCGGGCGCGGCCTGCGGCGGGCGGTGCAGGCGACCTGGGCGCTGGCGGCCGGCACGGCGCAGGCGCGGCGCATCCTGGCCGGGCTCGATGCTTCGGTGGTTGTGGGGTTCGGCGGCTATCCGTGCGTGCCGCCGGTGCTGGCGGCGCGGCTGCTGCGGCGCCGGCCGTTCGTGCTGCTGCACGAGCAGAACGCGGTGCTGGGGCGGGCCAACCGCTTCCTTTCCGGCCGCGCCGACCTGCTGGCGTTGGGTTTCGTGGAGACGGCGCGCGTGCCGGCCGGCGTGCGCTGCGTGGTGACCGGCAACCCGGTGCGCCCGGCCATCCAGGCGCTGCGCGGCACGGCCTTCGAGAAACCGGGCGAGCGCATCGAGCTGCTGGTGACCGGCGGCTCGCTGGGCGCGCGTGTGTTCAGCGACGTGGTGCCCGAAGCCGTGGCCGCGCTGCCGGCGGCACTGCGCGCGCGGCTGCACGTGGTGCAGCAATGCCGGGTGGAGGATCTGGCGCGCGTGCGGGCGGCCTATGCGGCCGCCGCGGTGCGCTGCGAGCTGGCGCCGTTCTTCACCAACATCGGCGAGCGGCTGCGCGCGGCGCATCTGGTGATCGCGCGCGCCGGGGCTTCCACCTGCGCCGAGATCGCGGTGGCCGGGCGCCCGGCGATCCTGGTGCCGCTGCCCGGCGCGATCGACGACCACCAGACGGCCAATGCGCGGGCGCTGACGGGTGCGGTGGTGATCCGGCAGGCCGAGCTGCAGGCCGGCGCGCTGGCGGCGCTGCTGGGCGATCTGTGCGGCAGGCCGGCGGCGCTGGCCACGGCGGCGCAGCTGGCGGCCGGGTGCGGGCACGAGGATGCGGCGGCCGCGCTGGCCGATGTGGTGGAACGGCTGGCGGCCGGGGTGGAGACGGTATCATGAGGGCGCTGCCGCTGAGCATCGGCAAGATCCATTTCGTCGGCATCGGCGGCATCGGCATGTCGGGCATCGCCGAGGTGCTGCACACGCTGGGTTACGCCGTGCAGGGCAGCGACATTGCCGAGAGCGCCAATGTGCGCCGGCTGCGCGCGCAGGGCATGCACGTGGCCGTGGGCCACGATGCCGCCAACCTGGCCGACGCGCAGGTGGTGGTGGTGAGCACCGCGGTGCGCGCCGACAACCCCGAAGTGGTGACCGCGCGCCAGCGGCTGATCCCGGTGGTGCGGCGCGCCGAGATGCTGGCCGAGCTGATGCGGCTGCGCTGGGCCATCGCGGTGGGCGGCACGCATGGCAAGACGACGACGACGAGCCTGGTGGCCGCCGTGCTGGAAGCGGCCAGGCTCGATCCCACGGTGATCAACGGCGGCATCATCGAGGCGTACGGCAGCAACACGCGCATGGGCGCCGGCGACTGGATGGTGGTGGAAGCCGACGAGAGCGACGGCAGCTTCCTGCGCCTGCCGGCCACGATCGCCGTGGTCACCAACATGGACCCCGAGCACCTGGACCATTGGGGCAGTGCGGAGGCGATGACCGCCGGCTACGACCAGTTCGTCGGCAACATCCCGTTCTACGGCTTTGCCGTGCTGTGCATCGACCATCCGGCGGTGCAGGCGATGATCCCTCGCCTGGACCGGCGAATCGTGACGTACGGCTTCTCGCCGCAGGCCGATATCCGTGCCGAGAACCTGCGCGCCGACAAATTGGGCGCCACCTTCGAGGTGGCGGTGACGGACCGGTTCCGCGGCCGCGGGCGGCGCATGGGGCCGTTCCGGCTGCCGATGCTGGGGCAGCACAACGTGGCCAACGCGCTGGCCGCGGTTGCCGTGGGTTTCGAGATGGAGATCGACGACCAGACGCTGAAGAGCGCGTTCGCCGGGTTCCGCGGCGTCAAGCGGCGCTTCACCAAGACGGGCGAAGTGGGCGGCATCACAATCATCGACGATTACGGGCACCATCCGGTGGAGATTGCCGCCGTGCTGCGCGCCGCGCGGCAGGCCGGGGCGCGCGATGTGGTGGCGGTGGTGCAGCCGCATCGCTATTCGCGCCTGGCCTCGCTGTTCACCGAATTCTGCACCTGCATGAACGACGCGGGCACGGTGATCGTGGCCGACGTGTATGCCGCCGGCGAAGCGCCGGTGCCCGGGGCCGACCGCGACGCGCTGGTAGACGGGCTGCGGGCCAGCGGCCATCGCAGCGTGGTGCCGCTGGAGAACCCCGAGCATTTGGCCGAGATGGTGCATGCCATCGCCAAGGCGGGCGACTTCGTGGTGTGCCTGGGCGCCGGCACCATCACCGCCTGGGCGCATGCGCTGCCGGCGCAGCTGACGGCGCTGCAGGGCGGCGCGGGGCGCGGCCGGCGCGCGGGTGGCGGGGCATGATGGCCGCCGAGCGCACGGCGCATCTGATCGACACGCTGCCGGCCACCGCCGGGCGGCTGGCCGCCGAAGCGCCGCTGGCGCCGGCCACCTGGTTCCGCGTCGGCGGGCCGGCCGAGGTGCTGCTGCGCCCCGCCGGCGTGGAGGATCTGGCGCGGTTCCTGGCCGCCATGCCGATGGACGTGCCGGTGACGGTGATCGGGGCCGCCTCCAACCTCATCGTGCGTGATGGCGGGCTGGCCGGGCTGGTGGTGCGCCTGGCGCGCGGGTTCGGCACCATCCACGCCGAAGCCGATGGCGTGGTGGCGGGCGGCGCGGCGCTGGATGCCACGGTGGCCGAGCACGCCGCCGAAGCCGGGCTGGCCGGGCTGGAATATCTCAGCGGCATTCCCGGCAGCATCGGCGGCGCGGTGGCGATGAATGCCGGCGCCTATGGCGGCGATGTGGCGGGCACGCTGGATTGGGCGGAGATCGTGACGCGGCAGGGCGCGCTGCTGCGGCTGAGCGCCGGCGAGATCGGGTTTTCCTATCGCCATTCCGGGCTGCCGCCGGAATGCGTGGTGGTGCGCGCCCGTTTCCTGGCGCGGCCGGGCGACCATGCGGCGATTGCGGCGCGGATGGCCGAAATCCGCGGCAGCCGCGAGGCGACGCAGCCGGTGCGCGCGCGTACCGGCGGCTCGACGTTCCGCAACCCGCCCGGTGCCCGCGCCTGGGAGCTGATCGATGCCGCCGGCTGCCGCGGGCTGCGGCGCGGCGGTGCCGAAGTTTCGGCCAAGCACTGCAATTTCCTGCTCAACACCGGCGATGCGACCGCGGCCGACCTGGAAGGGTTGGGCGAGGAGGTGCGCCGGCGCGTGCAGGCGGCCAGCGGCGTGAGCCTGGCCTGGGAGATCAAGCGCATCGGCGTGCCCGGCGCTGCCGCCGCACGCGCCTGGCCGGTGGCGGCGCCATGAAGCGCGTGGCGGTGCTGTATGGCGGCATTTCGGCCGAGCGCGCGGTAAGCCTGTCGAGCGGCGCCCAGGTGATCGAGGCGCTGCGCGAGCGCCGGGATTCGACGTGGTGCCGGTGGAGGTGGGCGCAGGATCTGGCCGCCATGCTGGCGTTGCTGGACCCGCCGGGCGGGCAGCGGCCGGATGCGGTGTTCAACGCGCTGCACGGCCGCTACGGCGAAGACGGCGTGATCCAGGGCGTGCTGGATTGGCTGGGCATCCCGTACACCCACTCCGGCGTGCGCGCCTCGGCGCTGGCGATGGACAAGGCGGCCAGCCGCGCGGTGTTCGCCGCCGCCGGGCTCCCGATCGCCGAGGGCCGTGTGGTGAGCCTGGCCGAGTTCGCCGCCGCCGATCCGCTGCCGCTGCCCTACGTGGTCAAGCCGCTGAACGAGGGCTCCTCGGTGGGCGTGGAGATCCTGCATGCCGGCGATGGGCGGCGCGCGGCCATTGCGGCGGCGTGGCGGTTCGGCGCGCAGGCGCTGGTGGAAGCCTTCGTGCCGGGCCGCGAGCTGACGGTGGGCGTGCTGGAAGACCGCGCGCTGGCCGTGACCGAGATTGCCGCGACGCGCGAGTTCTATGATTACGACAGCAAATATGCCGAAGGCGGCTCGCGCCACGTGATCCCGGCGGCGCTGCATCCGCGCGCGCAGGCGGAGGCGATGGCGCTGGCGGTGGCCGCCCATCGCGCGCTGGGCTGCCGCGGTGCCACGCGAGCGGATTTTCGTTACGACGATACCGCCGGCGAGCCCGGGCGGCTGGTGCTGCTGGAGGTGAACACGCAGCCCGGCATGACGCCGACCTCGCTGCTGCCCGAGCAGGCGGCGTTCTGCGGCATGGATTTTCCCGCGCTGTGCAGCTGGATGGTGGAGCACGCCGCATGCCGCGCCTGAACCGCGAGATCGTGCGCCCGAGCCGGATGAAGCTGCTGCTGCGGCGCCAGCGGCGCAATCTGCGGCTGGGCGTGTGGGCGATCAGCGGCTTCGCGCTGGTGCTGGTGGGCGTGACGGTGGCGCATTCGGCGCAGACCGGCGGTGCCGTGGCCGGGCTGGAGCAGCGTTTCGGCAAGGCGATCGATCTGCGCGTGCGCACCATCCGGATCGACGGCCGGGCCAACACGCCGGAGCCCAAGCTGATAGAGGCGCTGAGCGTGAAGGTGGGCGACCGCATCCTGGGCTTTTCGGTGGATGACGCGCGTGCGCGCATCGAGCGGCTGCCCTGGGTGCAGCACGTGGCCGTGGAACGCCGGCTGCCAGAGACGATCTTCGTGGACCTGACCGAGCGGCGGCCCTTCGCCATCTGGCAGAACCAGGGCAAGTTCCAGCTGATCGACCGCGGCGGCGAGGTGGTGGCCGACGAGGACGTGGCTGCCTTCACCGACCTGCCGCTGGTGGTGGGGTTGGGTGCGCCGGCGCATGCCGCCGACATGCTCGATGCGCTGGCGGCCGCACCCACCATCAAGGCGCGGGTGGCGGCGATCGTGCGCGTGGGCGAGCGGCGCTGGAACCTGCAGCTGCGCAACCGGATGACGGTGATGCTGCCGGAAGGCCACGAGCCGGCGGCGCTGGCGCGGCTTTCCAGCCTGCAGGAGACCCAGCAATTGCTCGACCGGCCGCTGGTGTCGGTGGACATGCGGCTGCTGGACCGCATGGCGGTGCGCCCGCGCCCGGCCGCGCCGGCCCTGCCCGGCGCCCAGCCCGGCGATGCGGGTGCGGACGGCCATCCCGGCGAGCCCAAGCCGCCGGCCGACGCCAAGCCGGCCACCCCACCCAACAGGAGAGCCACATGAACGACCTCTCCCGCCGGGCCAAGCCGGCCCGCGACCAGATGAGCCCGCCGCCGAGCCCGCCCGAGCCGCCGCCGCGCGCGCGCAATTTGCGCACCGGGCCGTTCGGCGTGCTGGATGTGGGCAGCACCAAGGTGGCCTGCCTGATCGGCCGCACCGAGAGCGACGGCACGCTGCGCGCGCTGGGCAGCGGCTTCACCCGCAGCCGCGGCGTGCGCGGCGGCGGCATCACCGACCTGGACGAGGCCGAGCGCGCGATCCGCGCCGCCGTGGCGCTGGCCGAGGAGATGGCCGATTACCGGCTGCGCAGCGTGACGGTGAACCTGTCGTGCGGGCACCCTGAATCCCGCCTGTTCAACGTGCAGTGGCCGGTGGGCGGGCGGCAGGTGAGCGAGGCCGACGTCAAGCGCGTGATTACCGAGGGCCGCGCGCGCGCGGTGACCGACGGGCGCGAGACGATCCATTCGCTGCCGGTGAGTTTCTCCGTGGACGAGACCCAGGGTGTGGCCGATCCGCGCGGGCATTTCTGCGACCAGCTTTCCGCCCGGCTGCACGTGGTGGACGCGCTGTCAATGGCGCTGCGCAACTTGGGTGCCGCCGTCGGGCGCTGCGATTTGGAAATCAGCGAGGTGGTCTCCGCCCCGTTCGCCTCCGGCCTGTCGAGCCTGATCGACGACGAGCGCGATCTGGGGGCCACCGTGATCGACATGGGTGGTGGCACGACCAGCCTGGCGGTGTTCGGCGAAGGCCAGCTGCTGCACACCGCGCAGGTGCCGATCGGCGGCCAGCACGTGACGCGCGACATTGCCGGTGTGCTGAGCACGCCGATCGACAATGCCGAGCGGCTGAAGACGCTGTACGGCAACGCGCATGCGAGCCCGGACGACGAGCGCGAGATCCTGGCCGTGCAGCTGATCGGCGAGGAAGACCACCAGTTCGCCAAGATCCCGCGCAGCATGGTGGTGGGAATCATCAAGCCGCGCCTGGAAGAAACCTTCGAGATGGTGCGCGACCGGCTGGACGGCGCGGGGCTGGGGCGCGCCGCGGGCAGCCGCGTGGTGCTGACCGGCGGGGCCAGCCAGCTGGTAGGCGTGCGCGATCTGGCGGCGCACGTGCTGGCGCGCCCGGTGCGGCTCGGCCGGCCGGCCGGCATGCGCGGCCTGCCCGAAGCCGCCGCCGGGCCGGCGTTCGCCACCGCCATCGGCCTGCTCTCCTGGGCGGCCGGTGAAGGGCGCAGCCTGCACGATATCGATCTGGAGACGCGCCGGCCCACCGGGCTGGTGCAGAAGATCGTCGATTTTCTGCGTGAGCGAATCTGAACACGCAGTAACCACAACCTTAACGAATACCTGAAAGGGGAGACCCCGATGACCCTGAACCTGACGATTCCGCAGACGCTCCACACCGATTTCACGCCGCGCATCACGGTGATCGGCGTGGGCGGCGGCGGCACCAACGCTGTCGACAACATGATCCAGCTCAATCTGCAGGGCGTGGACTTCGTTGTTGCCAACACCGATGCGCAGCAATTGATGCACAGCAAATCCGATCGCCGCATCCAGCTCGGCCCGCATCTGACGCAGGGGCTGGGCGCCGGCGCCAAGCCCGAGATCGGGCGTGCGGCCGCCGAGGAAGCCGGCGACGAGCTGGCGCGCCACCTGGACGGCGCGCACATGGTGTTCATCACCGCTGGCATGGGCGGCGGCACCGGCACCGGGGCGGCGCCGGTGATCGCGCGGATGGCGCGCGAGCGCGGCATCCTGACGGTGGGCGTGGTGACCAAGCCGTTCACCTTCGAGGGTGCGCGCCGCGGCAAGGCGGCCGAGCAGGGCATCGCCGAGCTGCAGCAATTCGTCGATACGCTGATCGTGATCCCCAACCAGAATCTGTTCCGCCTGGCTAACGAAAAGACCGGCTGGAAAGAGGCCTTCAAGATGGCCGACCATGTGCTGTACATGGGCGTGCGCGGGGTGACCGACCTGATGGTGGCACCCGGCTTGGTGAACCTCGATTTCGCCGACATCCGCACCGTAATGGCCGAGATGGGCAAGGCGATGATGGGCACCGGCGAGTCCGAAGGCGAGAACCGCGCCATCCGCGCGGCCGAAGCCGCGATCAGCAACCCGCTGCTGGAGGATACCAGCATGGCCGGCGCGCGCGGCCTGCTGATCAACATCACCGGCGGCGACGACATGACGCTGTTCGAGGTTGACCAGGCGATGAACCGCATCCGCGAGGAAGTGGCCGAGGACGCCAACATCATCTTCGGCAGCGCCGTGGACGACAGCATGGCCGGGCGCATCCGGGTGAGCGTGGTGGCCACCGGCATCGACACGCCGGTGCAGGCGGCCGCCGAGCCGGCTGCCACCGGGCCGCGGCTAGTGGCGGTCGGCAGCGGCGGCGGGGCGCCGGCGCGGGCCGAGCGGCCGGGTTCGGCCGTGGTGCATGCGACGGCCAGCCTGATCCCGCCGCGCATGCCGGTGAGCACGCAGGCGACCGCGGTGGCCTACGTGCACGAGGAGGAGCAGGCGCCGGCCCAGGTGCAGGCCGCCATCTTGGAGCCCGTGGCGCAGCTGGCGCCGGTGGCCCAGCCGCGGCCGGCGCCCCTGCCCGCCCACCCGCTGTTCACCCAGTTGCCGCACGGCGCCGAGCCGCATGCCGCGCGCACCAGCCTGTTCGGCAAGGTGACGGGCGCCTTCAAGCGCGGCGCCTCTGCCCCCGCCGAGGCCGAAGCGGCCGAGCCGCGCCGGGCCGAGCCGCGGGCAGCGGCCGAAGTGGCCGAAACCGCGGCGATGGTGCGCTCGGCGCTGAGCGAGCCCGAGGCGGCCGGGCTGGACATTCCGGCCTTCCTGCGCCGGCAATCCTCGTAGGCGCGAGACTCTTCGTAAAAGCCGGCTGCGCCGGCGGCGGCGTGTAACGGCCCGGTAACGGGCGCGTGCGCGCCGCAAAAGGAGATGTAGAAACAGTCACTTACATCGAAATATTCGGCAATAATGATTGACTGGATGACCGGGTGCGGGCGCGTTAAGCCTGCATCCGGTCTTTTCGTTTGAGACCCGCCTCGCCCCGCCTGTCAGGGCCGCACCACAGCAGAGTAACGGGACGCACCATGGACGGCATGACGGGCATCACCATCGACGGCCGGGCGAACTGCCAGCACACGCTGCGCGAAGCCATCGGTTGCGTCGGCGTGGGTTTGCACAGCGGCGCGCGGGTGCGGCTGACGCTGCTGCCGGCCGAGGCGGGCACCGGCATCGTGTTCCGGCGCACCGATCTGGGCGTGGATATCGCGGCCCGGCCCGATGCGGTGAGCGATACGCGGCTGTGCACCCAGGTGAGCGACCCGGCGCGGCCGGATGCCGCCGTGCGCACGGTGGAGCATGTGATGGCCGCGCTGGCCGGCATGGGGATCGACAACGCCGTGGTTGCGGTGGACGGGCCCGAAGTGCCGGTGCTGGACGGCTCGGCGGCGCCGTTCGTGTTCCTGATCGAGTGCGCGGGCCGGCTGCCGCAGGCCGCCGCGCGCCAGGTGGTCGAGGTGCTGCGGCCGGTGCGGGTGGAGGCGGGCGAGGCCTTCGCCGAGCTGCGGCCCGGTGCCGCCGCGCTGGACATGGCGCTGTCGATCGACTTCCCCGCCGCCGCGATCGGGCGGCAGGCGCTGTCATTGTCGTTGTCGGCGCAGGGGTTCCGCAGCGTGCTGGCCCCTGCCCGCACCTTCACCATGCTGCACGAGATCGAAGCGCTGCAGGCGGCCGGGCTGGCGCGCGGCGGCAGCCTGGACAACGCCGTGGTGGTGGACGGGGCACGGGTGGTGAACCCGGAAGGGCTGCGCGCACCCGACGAGTTCGTGCGCCACAAGATGCTGGACGCGGTGGGCGACCTGGCCATGGGCGGGGTGATTCACGGCCGGTTCGTGGCGCACCGCACCGGGCATGCGCTGAACAACCGGCTGCTGCGGGCGCTGTTCGCCGACGCGCGGGCGTGGCGGCGGGTGAGCCTGGAAGGTGCCGGCTGGTCGGCGCCGTCTTTCTCGGGCGCGGGCGCCGGCGCCGCTGCGGCCCCGCAGGGCGCGCTGGCGTCGCTCTGAGCGCGGCTGGCGCCTGCCGGGCGGCTGAAACGCGGCGTTGCCGGGCGAAAAGAACTGCTTTCCTGCCTGCCGACCTGGTGTAAACCCGCGCCCATGACCCGTTCGCGCGCCTATCTCCACGCATCGCTGCTGCTGGCCCTGAGCCTGGGTGGCTGCAAGACCATCAATTCGGTGCTGCCGTTCACCAAGTCCGACGACGAGCCGAAGGTGAACCTGGCCGACGAGCCGCCGGACCAGCTGTACACCAACGGCGTGGATGCGCTGGGGCGCGGCAATTACGGCACCGCGGTGAAGCATTTCGATGCGATCCAGCAGAACTATCCGTATTCCAGCTGGGCTACCAACGCGCAGCTGATGGAGGGCTACACCGAGTATCGGCGCGACAGCTACACCGAGGCGGTCAGCCAGCTCGACCGCTTCATCGCCCTGCACCCGGCCAACAAGGATGTAGGCTACGTCTATTACCTGCGCGCGCTGTGCTATTACGAGCAGATCGCCGACATCTCGCGCGACCAGAAGGGCACGCAGGAGGCGATGACGGCGCTGCAGGAGGTGGTCAACCGCTTCCCCGACAGCGCCTATGCCCGCGATGCGCGGCTGAAGATCGATCTGTGCCGCGACCATCTGGCGGGCAAGGAGATGGATATCGGGCGCTACTACGAGAAGCAGCATTTCTATGCCGCCGCGATCGGCCGCTTCCAGCACGTGGTGGACGACTACCAGACGACGAACCACACGCCCGAGGCGCTGAGCCGGCTGACCGAGATCTACCTCAAGCTGGGCATGGTGGGCGAGGCGAAGCGGACGGCCGCCGTGCTGGCCTACAATTATCCGGGCAGCACTTGGTATCAGAACAGCTGGAACGATTTGCGCCAGGTGGGCGCGGTGCAGGGGCCGGAGACGGCGAACTCGGCGCCGGACCGGCCAGGGTTTTTCACGCGCGCTTTTGGTTGGGTGTTCTAGGCAGGGAAGCCGTTCTTTTTTGAAAAGAACCAACAAACTTTGGCGTGCTGTCGGGTGGTTTCGATGAACGCGCGCCGTGGTTTGCCTTGCTGACGTCTTTATCCATTCGCGACGTCGTTCTGATCGAGCGGCTGGATCTGGCCTTCGGGCCGGGCTTGTCGGTGCTGACGGGCGAGACGGGTGCGGGCAAATCCATCCTGCTGGACAGTCTGGGGCTGGCGCTGGGTGCGCGATCGGATGCCGGGCTGGTACGGGCGGGCGCCGAGCAGGCCAGCGTAGCCGCGAGCTTCGCGCCGGCGGGCGGGCACGCGGTGCATGCGCTGCTGGAAGAGCTCGGGCTGCCGGGGGAGGACGAAATCGTGCTGCGCCGCGCGGTGGCGCGCGACGGGCGGAGCCGCGCCTGGGTGAACGATGCGCCGGTGGGGGCCGCCACGCTGAAGCGGGTGGGCGCGCTGCTGGTGGAGGTGCAGGGCCAGCACGACCAGATGGGGCTGGCGGACCCGGCCAGCCATCTGCGGCTGCTGGACGCCTACGGCATCGGGCCGGACCTGCGCAGCGAGGTGGCCGCGCGCTACCGCGCCTGGCGGGCCGCCCTGGAGCGGCTGGAGGCGGCCCAGGCGGGGATTGCGGAGGCCAAGCGGGAGGAGGAGTTCCTGCGGCACGCCAGCGCGGAACTGGGCAAGCTGGCGCCGCGCGAGGGCGAGGAGGACGAGCTAGCCGCCCTGCGCCACCGGTTGCAGCAGGGCGAGAAGCGCGCCGAGGCGATTGCCGCGGCGTTGTCGGAACTGACACCGCGCGACCGGCGCAATAGTGGGCCGGCGGCGGCGCTGCGCTCCGCGGCCCGTGCGTTGCAGCGGCTGCTGCCGGCGGGCTCGGATGCCGAGAACCCGGCGCAGGCGGCGTTGGCGGCGCTGGAGCGGGCCGAGGAGGCGCTGGCCGATGGCGAGTGCCTGCTCAGCCGGCTGGCCGACGAGGCAGACGCCGATCCGCGTGCGCTGGAGGCGGCCGAGGAGCGGCTGTTTGCGCTGCGTGGGGCGGCGCGCAAGCATGCCGTGGCGGTGGTGGAGCTGCCGGCGCTGCTGGCCAGCTTCCGCGCGCGGCTGGCGGCGCTGGATAGCGGCGACGCGGCCGTGGTGACGCTGCAGCGCGAGGCCGCTGCTGCCCGCGAGCGCTACAAGGCGGCGGCCGAGACGCTGTCGGCCGCGCGGCAGGAGGCGGCCGGGCGGCTGGAAGTGGCGGCCAACGCCGAGCTGCCGCCGCTGCGGCTGGAGCGCGCGCGGTTCTTTGCCGCGGTGACGCGGCTGGAGGAGGAAGCGTGGGGGGCAGCCGGCGCCGACACCGTGCGGTTCCTGATCGCGACCAATCCCGGCCAGCCGCCCGGGCCGCTGGGGCGGGTGGCTTCGGGCGGCGAGCTGTCGCGGCTGATGCTGGCGCTGAAGGTGGTGCTGGTCGCCGGCTCGCCGGTGGGCACGCTGGTGTTCGACGAGGTGGATAGCGGCATTGGCGGCGCCACGGCCGCCGCAGTGGGCGAGCGTGTGGCCCGGGTGGCCGAGGGCGTGCAGGTGCTGGTGGTGACGCATTCGCCGCAGGTGGCCGCACGCGGGGCAGCGCATCTGCGGGTGAGCAAGAGCGTGCAGGGCGAGCGGACGGAGACGCAGGTTGTGGTGCTGGGCGAGCAGGAGCGGGGCGAGGAGATTGCCCGGATGCTGGCGGGCGAGGTGATCACGCCGGCGGCGCGGGCGGCGGCTGGGGCGCTTTTAGGAAGGCAGGAAGGCCTTCTTTTTTGAAAGAACTTTTGCAACTCGGCGCGCGCTTCCCAGGAACGGCGCGACAGCGAAGTCAAAAGTTTTTTGGTTCTTTTTTTCAAAAAAGAACTGCTTCCTTCCCATGACGCCAGCCGAAGAACTCGCCTTCCTGGCCGCAGAGATAGCGCGCCACGACCGCGCGTATCACACGGAAGACGCGCCCCTGATCACCGACGCGGAATACGACGCGCTGCGCGCGCGCAACGCGGCGTTGGAGGCGGCGCATCCCGATCTGGTGCGGGCGGATTCGCCGTCGCGCCGTGTGGGTGGGGCGGTTGCGGCGGGGTTCGGCAAGGTGCGGCATGGCGTGCCGATGCTGTCGCTGGACAATGCGTTCGGGGTTGAGGATTTCGTCGAGTTCTGTGCGCGCATCAGGCGGTTTCTGGGATTGGCGGCTGATGTGGGGCTGCCGATGGTGGGCGAGCCGAAGATCGACGGGCTTTCCGTGTCGTTGACGTATGTGGACGGGCGGCTGGTGCGGGCGGCGACGCGCGGGGATGGCGCGGAGGGCGAGGACGTGACGGCCAATCTGCGCACGTTGCGCGACGTGCCGGCGACGTTGCAGGGCGAGGCGCCGGCGCGCATCGAGGTGCGGGGCGAGGTGTTCATGGCCAAGGCGGCGTTCCTGGCGCTGAACGCCGCGCAGGCGGCGGCGGGGCAGCGCGTGTTTGCCAATCCGCGCAATGCGGCGGCGGGCAGCCTGCGGCAGCTGGATGTGGCGGTGACGGCGGGGCGGCCGCTGTCGTTTTTCGCTTACGCGATGGGCGAGGCTTCGGCGGCGGTGGCGGAGAGCCATTGGGGGTATCTGGAGCGGCTGCGCGGTTGGGGGTTCAGCGTGAACGCGCGCAATGCGCTGCTGGACGGGCCGGCGGCGGCCGAGGCGTTTTTTGCCACGGTGGCGCGCGAGCGGGCGGCGCTGGCCTATGACATCGACGGCGTGGTGTTCAAGGTGGACGATTTGGCGTTGCAGCGGCGGCTGGGTTTTGCCGGGCGGGAGCCGCGCTGGGCGATTGCGTGGAAATTCCCCGCCGAGCAGGCGACGACGACGTTGCAGGATATCCGCGTGCAGGTGGGGCGCACGGGCGCGCTGACGCCGGTGGCGTGGCTGGCGCCGGTGGGCGTGGGCGGCGTGCTGGTGACGCGCGCGACGTTGCACAACGAGGACGAGATTGCGCGGCTGGATGTGCGCGTGGGCGACACCGTGATGCTGCAGCGCGCCGGCGACGTGATTCCGCAAATCGTAAGCGTGGTGGCCGAGGAGGGCGCACCGCGGGGCCCGGCCTATGTGCCGCTGACGCATTGCCCGGCCTGCGGCAGCCTGGCGGTGCGGCCCGCGGGAGAGGTGGTGCGGCGGTGCACCGGCGGGCTGGTGTGCCCGGCACAGGCGGTCGAGCGGCTGATCCATTTCTGCGCGCGGCGCGCGTTCGACATCGAGGGCATGGGCGAGAAGACGGTGGTGGAGTTCCACGCACACGGCTGGCTGACCGGGCTGGCCGACGTGTTCCGCCTGCCGGAGCGCGAGGCCGAGATCGCGGCGCTGGAAGGCTGGGGCGCGGTATCGGCCCGCCGGCTGGTGGCCGGCATCGAGGCGCGGCGCACGGTAGCGCTGGGGCGCTTCATCTTCGCACTGGGCATACGGAGGATCGGCGAGAACAACGCCAAGCTGCTGGCGCGGCATTATGGATCGATGGCCGCGTGGCGCGCGCAGATGGAGGCCGCGGTGGTGATCGGCAGCGAGGCGCGATCGGCGCTGGGCAGCATCATCGGCGTGGGCGAGGCGATTGCCGAGGAGCTGGCCGCGTTCTTTGCCGAGGCCGGCAACCGCGCGGTGGTGGACGAGCTTGCGGCGATGCTGACGATCGAGGACGCAGCGGCGGTGACGGGCGGCTCCTCGGCCGTATCGGGGAAGATTGTTGTGTTTACAGGCACGTTGCAGACGATGACGCGGCCGGAGGCGAAAGCGCGCGCCGAGGCGGCGGGTGCGCGGGTGACGGATACGGTTTCGAAGAGGACGGATTTTCTGGTGGCGGGGGCGGAGGCTGGGAGCAAGGCGAAGCGGGCGGCGGAGTTGGGGGTGCGGGTGGTGAGCGAGGTTGAGTGGGCGGAGATGTTGGACGGCGGTTGAGGTTAGGGGGAAGAAAGCAGTCCTTTTTCGAGAAAAAGGACGAAAAAGCTTTTGTTCTGGCGCTTGCGGGGCGGTGGGGGTTGTTTCTGTGATGGTGTGGGTTGCACGGCGGTGCGGGGAAACGTCTAAGTTTGGAGTTGGCGGTGGAAGGTCGCTGGTCGGCGTGACATCGATGCCGGTGCGATGAAGGCGCTCCGTTCGGGCGTTTGCAAACAATCGGCTCATCGACCGTATGTCTTCCGCCACCTCCGTCGGCACGCGTTTTGTTTCGATGATTCGTATTTTGTACGGCGGCTTACGGCGAGTGCAGCAACCTCAGAAGGTCGTATCTGTAGAGATCTGAGGACTTAACATCTGTTGGCGTTATATCACTAGCGTTTTATCGAACGCGTCGGAGGTATACGAGATGGCTGTGGGATGTAGTCGGTCAAAAAACTCAAGATCTTTGAGCCGACTTCATATCGAATTTCGGTGGGATCTTTCGCCATCCTTTCTTCTTCATCACTTGACGCAGTGACGCCACTACCGTTTGAAAAGCGATAAAGCGTGTAGCCTTTACCTAATGTGGATATGCAATATAGGGTCTTGTCTCTTCGTAACGGTCCTTCTGTCCTTTTGGGCACGACCACAGTTAAGCCTGGTCCGCTTGCTTGACTAAAGCATTTGCTCCTCGAGATCACAGTTATGACCCCGTCAGCATCTGCTTTGCGTGTCCCATAAGAGCCCGGAATTACGACCTGCTCCTGGGAAGAGAACAACGCTTTCTTACCAAGGTCGTAGAGGGCAAAACCCTGACCAGACAGGCATAGGAACGCTCTTCTATCAAACGTTGCAACTACTCCACCAGTGCCGCTTGATCGGCTGTTACAGGTCTGATCGTCATTAACGGTGATATTGCGCCCTGGACTGTCTGGTCTGACACCATACTCGCTAGATGAAACCTTAGGAAACTTATATAGCCCAGATGCACTAAGCTCCTGAGCGCTCGCGTAAGATGTGGTCGCTAGCAGAGCAACCAGGCAGCTCACGTTGATCAGGGGCCTATGACAACAGGCTAGCATTTGTCGGTCATCCTCTCTTAGCTCAGTTACAACGGACTGCAGAACGCGCCGCAGTAAAGTCTAAAATGAACGCTCATTATAGACAATTGCAGGAACTCGGAAAATTCGAAAGATAACAATGAAGGCCCCGCCTAGATCGAGCGCCACGGCTCTCGGATTTCGATGACGAAGTCGATAAGGTCGGGGATGCCGACGCACACTGTCACTTCGCAGATCGTGTCGCGGTAGCCGCGCAGCACGCGCCATTCGGCGAAGCTGAGCCGGCCGAGCGGTGTGAAGGTGGCAAGGCCGCGGCGGGTTGGCTTGTGGATGGTCGATCCGGAGTTGATCGGGCAAAGCTCGATGTTGTCACGATAGGCTTCGGCGA
This sequence comes from uncultured Alphaproteobacteria bacterium, assembly GCA_963751795.1. Taxonomy (GTDB): domain Bacteria; phylum Pseudomonadota; class Alphaproteobacteria; order Acetobacterales; family Acetobacteraceae; genus BOG-908. Next base: position 200,566 of record CAVVVI010000001.1, on the reverse strand, counting down.
AACGCAGCGTATCGACGACGAGCACGGATTTTGCCCGATTGCGGTTATTGCGTGCGTTGACCAGCTTGGCGAGTCGCGCCTCGTCGGCCCAGAAGAAGACGCGGCGGTTGAGTTGATAGAGCCAGTCCTGCGGCGTCAGCCCGGGATCGAGGCATTTTGCGAGTGCGGCTTCGGTGAGTGGTGCGTTGTCGCTGACGGTGGCGCGGCGGCCGGCGACATTTTGCAGCCTGATTGGCGCGGCACGGCGGGTGGTGGCCAGATGGGCCTGACCGAAGCTGTCGAACAGGGTAGCGGCGGGGTGAATGCCGTGCGCCTGAATGTCGGGGACGTTGTCGGTGCAGGTCAGGTGGTAGAGGCTGGGGTGGCGGGCTGCGAGTTCGGCGGGGGTCATGAGGCCATGCTGGCACCGAGCGCCGCCCAAGTCCCGCGGCCCCGATATGGCAGACCTAGCCGAACGTTACCGCAAGCGCAGAAGCAAAAGTTTTTTGGTCCTTTTTTTCAAAAAAGGACTGCTTCCTTCCTCCTACACCACATGCCCCACCATCCCCGCCCGCACCGCACCCGGGATCGGCACCGCGCGGCGGGTGTCGCGGCCGATGAATACCAGGGTGGTGACCGAGGTGGCGGCGCAGAGCTCGGCGTGGAACAGGCCGTTGCCGATGGTGCAGGATGTGGTGCCGATGCGCAGCAGCACCGATCCGATGTCGATTTCCGCGGGCCAGTGCAGTTCGGCGCGGTAATCCAGTTCGATGCGGCGCATGACGACGAGCACGTCGTTCGGCATGTGGTCGATGACGCCGCTGCGGGTGTAGTTGACGCGGCCGGATTCCATCAATGCTGCGAAGGCGACGTTGTTGACGTGGCCGATCATGTCGGTGTCGGAGAAGCGCAGTTTTTCCTGGTACCAGTGGCCGAATGTGGCGCGGTTTGTGAGGTCGGGCGGCGTGGTCATTGCGGGGGGCTTTCGATGGCGGTGCAGGCCTGGTGGAGCCAGGCGCGCACGTCTGACGGGACGTGCGGTGCGACGTGGTGGAGCACCTGGGCGTGGTAATCGTCCAGCCAGGCACGTTCCTTGGAGGAGAGGAGTGTGGGCTCGATCAGGATGCGGTCGAACGGTGCCCAGGTGAGGGTTTCGAAGCGGAGGAACGGCTTGCCGGCGGGTGCGGTGGGTTGCACCAGCACGAGGTTTTCCAGGCGGATGCCGTATTCGCCGGGCAAATAGAAGCCGGGTTCGTTCGACAGGATCATGCCGACTTCCAGCGGGGCGGCGCGCAGATGCGGCGAGATGCTGGCGGGGCCTTCGTGGACGCTGAGGAAGCTGCCGACGCCGTGGCCGGTGCCGTGGTCGAAATCGAGCCCGGCCTGCCAGAGGGCGGCGCGCGCGAAGGCATCGAGCCTGACGCCGGCGACGCCTTCGGGGAACACCAGCGTGGCGATGGCGATGTGGCCTTGCAGGACGCGGGTGTAGCGGTCGCGCAGTTCGGCGGTGGGCAGGCCCGGGCCGGTCCAGACCGTGCGGGTAACGTCGGTGGTGCCGTCGAGGTACTGGGCGCCGCTGTCGATTAGGTAGAGCTCGTTGGGCAGGATGGCGCGGTCGGTGGCCAGGCTGACGCGGTAGTGCATGATGGCGCCGTGCTCGCCGGCGGCCGAGATGGCGGGGAAGCTTTCGCCCTGGAACAGCGCCTGTTCCTGGCGGTAGCGCAGGAGTTGGGCGGCCGCGGAGATTTCGGTTTCATGGCCGCCGGCATCGCGCACCCAGTGCAGGAAGCGGCAGAGTGCTGCGGCGTCGCGCAATTGGGCGTTGCGGGCGCCCTGCTGCTCGGTGGCGTTCTTGCGCGCCTTGGGCACCAGGCACGGATCCTGGCCGGGCACCACGGTGGCGCCGGCGGCGCGCAGGGTTTCGCCCAGCCAGGCGGGGCTGCCGGCGGCATCCAGGCGCACGCGTTTGCCGGCGAGCGCTGCCAAGGCCTGCGGCAGGGCGGCGGGTGCTGCGCAGGCGACCTGGTTGCCCAGGCTGTCGCGCACATCCTGCGCCAGCTTGGCCGGGTCCATGAACAGCTCCACTCCCGCATCGTCGTGCAGGATGGCGAAGCCCAGGGGCACGGGCACGAAGCCGAGATCGGCGCCGCGCAGGTTGAGCAGCCAGGCGAGCGAAGCGGGGTCGCTGATGATGGCGGCGTGCTGGCCGGCGGCGCGCAACGTGGCGGCGAGGGCCGCGCGCTTTTCGGGCGAGGCGAGCCCGGCATAGGCGGCATCGTGGATGCGGGCCGGGGCCGTGGGCGGGGCCGGGCGATCGTGCCAGGCGGCATCGACCGGGTTGACTGTGACGGGGTGCAGGGCCAGGCCGGCTTCGCGGAAGCGGGCGAGCTGATCCTCGCTCATCAGCCAGGGATCGTAGCCGATGCGGGCGCCGGGCGCGGTGTGGGCGGCGACGTAATCGGGTGGCGGCGTCTGCGTCAGATGCAGGCGCTCCCACAATGCCGCGTCGGTTTCGCCGGCGAGCTGGAGCACGTAGCGGCCGTCGCTCCACACCGCGGCGCGATCGGTGAACACGACGGCGAGGCCGGCGCTGCCGGTGAAGCCGGTGAGCCAGGCGAGGCGTTCGGCGCTGGGGGGCACGTATTCGCCGAGATGCTCGTCCGAGCGGGGGACGATGAACGCGGCGAGGTTCTGGGCCGCGAGTTCTTCGCGGATGGCGGCGAGGCGGGCTTGCGGGGTCATGGGTTCACCGGGTGGGGTTCAGAGTGCTGGGTCGATGTCGGTTTTGCTGAAATCGTCACCCTTGAACAGCAGCTTGGCCGCGTTGGTGCGGGCGCAGGCGTAGGCGAAGCAATCGCCCATGCGAAAGAAGGCAGAAGCCGAGGTTTCGAGGATTGCCGTCACGGCTGGCCGGATAGGTCGTCGAAGAAAGCCTTGTCGGCGGGCTGGCCGGTCGGGGCGGGCATAGAATGTGTTTGCCGCCAAGCGCCGATGCGCTTGCGCAGTGGCAGAGTGGTGGTGGCGTGCAGCGTATAAGAGAAGCAGTCCTTTTTCGAGAAAAAGGACCAAAAAGCTTTGGCTTTCTCGCGTGCGCGGCCACCGTTTTCTGCTGCGCCAACGTGGCTGGTTGCACGGCGTTGAAGTGCTAATGCAAGCGAGACGCAAAAGCTTTTTGCTTCTTTTTCTCGAAAAAGAAGACTTCTCTTGTTCTCTCGCCTCATTTCAATCCCGCCTGAATATGCTCCAATACACCGTCCGGCAAGGACGGCGCGCGCAGGATCAGCGTGGCCCATTGGCCTTCGCGCAGCGCACGTTCCAGGTGCAGCCCTTGCCGGCGATGGGCGGCGAGCACCATGGGGATCTGGCCCGTGAGCAGGCCGGAGAGGATGACGGTGCCGCCGGGGGCGAGATGGGCGGCGAGTGCGCGGGCCATCAGGCAGAGCGGGCGGGCGAGGATGTTGGCCAGGATGAGCTCGTAGCGCGCCGCGCCGGCGCCCTGCCAGCCCTGGCCGAGGCGGGCGTGCACACGGCCGCGCAGGCCGTTCAGCGCGGCGTTCTGCGCGGTGACGCGGACCGACCACGGATCGTTATCCACGGCCAGCACGCGGCGGTGCAGAAGGCTGGCGGCGGCCATGGCGAGAATGCCGGAGCCGCAGCCCATGTCGATGATGCGGGCGGGGCTGCGGTGGGCCACGCGTTCCAGCGCGCGCAGGCAGCCGCGCGTGCTGCCGTGCTCGCCGCTGCCGAAGGCCAGGCCGGCATCGACGGTAAGCGCGTGGCGGCCGGCGCGCGGGCGTTGCGTGTTGTGGGTGCCGCGGATGGTGAAGCGGCGGCCGATATCCTGCGCGGGAAACGCTTCGTACACGCGCGCGAGCCAGCCTTCGGCTTCGGTGGGCTCGCGCTGCAGCGGCGCGGTGATGCCGGTAACCAGCGCGGCGATGGCGAGAGCCGTGTCGAGCGCTGCATCGTTCTCGCCCGTGGCTTTCACGCCCTCGATGCGCCAGATCCGTGCGGCTTCGTCGTGTTCGAAAAGGCCGATGGTGGTGCAGGCCTGGGCGATGGCGGCTTCGTAGGCGTCGCGCGCGGTGTGCGGGACGATGACGAAGACGGTTTCTAGGGGGCCGGCGCGTTTCATGGTGGGGAGGAAGCAAGCAGTCCTTTTTTGAAAAAAAGTACCAAAAAACTTTTATCTTGTTGGCTTGTGGCCCGCGTCGCGGCGTATTCAGAACGCCGGCGCGACAGCACCAGTAAAAGTTTTTTGGTTCTTTTTTTCAAAAAAGAACTGCTTCCTTGCCCTCTCATGCCTTCGCCACAAACCGATCCATCACCCGCTTCGCACCCGCCTTCTCGAACAGCACATCCAATTTGTCATCGTCGCTGGCTGTCACTTCGCCGTAGCCGAACTTTTCGTGGAACACCCGTTGCCCGACATCGATGCGGTCGGTGCGCGCGGGGCGGCCCGGTTGCTCCCAGGCTTCGGTGCGGCGGGCGAGTAGCGGGCCGTTGTTGAACACGCTGGGTGCGGCGATTTGTGCGGCGCGCGACAGGGCGGCCGAGCCGGCGCGTTCGATGTGCGCGTCCGGCAGTTCGTCCACGAAGCGGCTGGGGATGGAGGATTGCCAGTTCGCGTAAATCCGGCGGTTGGCGGCGTAGCTGATCACGGCGCGGCGGCGCGCGCGGGTGATGCCGACATAGGCGAGGCGGCGTTCTTCCTCGAGGCCCTTGGTGCCGCTTTCGTCCATGGTGCGTTGGCTGGGGAACACGCCTTCTTCCCAGCCTGGCAGGAATACGTGGTCGAATTCGAGGCCCTTGGCGGCGTGCAGCGTCATCATGCTGAGGCGGTCGGCTTCGGCCTGTTCCTCGTTTTCCATCACCAGGGCAACGTGGTCGAGAAAGCCTGACAGGTTCTCGAAATCCGCCAGGGCGCGGACGAGTTCCTTGAGGTTTTCCAGGCGGCCCGGGGCTTCGATGGATTTGTCCTGGCGCCACATTTCCGTGTAGCCGCTTTCGTCGAGCATGGTGGCGACGGTGACGATGTGGCCGTCGGATTCCAGCATCTGCCGCCAGCGGTCGAAGCCGGCGCCGAGCGTGCGGATGGCTTCGCGCGGGCGGCCTTTGAGTGCGCCGGACTGCGCGAGCTGGAAGGCGGCGAGGGAGAGCGATGTGGATTGTGCGCGTGCGGCGCCGTGCATGGCGCGCAGGGCGACGTCGCCCACGCCGCGGCGGGGCAGGTTGACGATGCGTTCGAAGGCCAGGTCGTCGCTGGGCTGGCGGAGGACGCGCATGTAGGCGATGGCGTCGCGGATTTCCTGGCGTTCGTAAAAGCGCAGACCGCCGACGACGCGGTAGGGGATGGCGAGCGTGATCATGCGCTCTTCGAACGCGCGGGTCTGGAAGCCGGCGCGCACCAGGATGGCCATGCCGGCGAGTTTGCAGCCTTCGCGTTGCCAGGCTTCGACGCGTTCGCCGACCATGCGGGCTTCCTCGTCGGAATCCCACAGGCTGACGACGCTGACCTTGTCGCCGGCGGCGTCGTTCAGGCCGGAGCGCAGGGTTTTGCCGAGGCGGCCGGCGTTGTTGGCGATCAGCCCGGCGGCGGTGGCGAGGATGGGGGCGGTGCTGCGGTAGTTGCGTTCGAGGCGGACGATATGCGCGCCGGGAAAATCGTGTTCGAAGCGCAGGATGTTTTCGACTTCGGCGCCGCGCCAGGAGTAGATCGACTGATCGTCGTCGCCGACGCAGCAGATGTTGCGGTGCTGCTGGGCGAGCAGGCGCAGCCACATGTATTGCACCACGTTGGTGTCCTGGTATTCGTCCACCAGGATGTAGCGCCACTGACGGTGGTATTGCGCCAGCACGTCGGGTTGGGTGCGCAGGATTTCCGTCGTGTGCAGCAGCAGGTCGCCGAAATCGGCGGCGTTGAGCGCGCGCAGGCGGGATTGGTATTGCGCGTAGACTTCGCGCATGCGGCCGCCGGCGAATTCGCCTTCCTCGCTGGCCGGCACGCGATCGGGCGACTGGCCGCGGTCTTTCCAGCGTTGCAGCACGCCCATGACGGCCTGCGGCGTCCAGCGCTTGGGGTCGATCTTGAGGGCTTCCATCACCTGCTTGAGCAGGCGGGTCTGGTCGTCGGTATCGAGGATGGAGAAGCTCGGCGTGAGGCCCACGTGTTCGGCGTGGCGGCGGAGCATGCGGGCGCAGAGCGCGTGGAAGGTGCCGAGCCAGAGGCCTTCGGCGGGGCGGTTCAGCAGGTGGCCGACGCGCTCGCGCATTTCGCGGGCGGCCTTGTTGGTGAAGGTGACGGCGAGCACCTGGCCCGGGGCGGCGCGGCCGGTGAGCAGGATGTGGGCGAAGCGGGTGGTGAGCACGCGCGTTTTGCCGGTGCCGGCGCCGGCGAGGACGAGGAGGGGTCCCTCGGTGGTCTCGACAGCCTGGCGCTGCTCGTCGTTGAGCTTGTGGAGGTAGTCGGTCACCATGCGATTATAGGGACGGCACGTGGCTGCTGGAACCCCAGGGGGAATAGGATGGCCGGTTCCAAGGTTCGTCGCGCCGCAACGTGCCGCCAGCGCGCGCCCAACAAGCAAAAGTTTTTTGGTTCTTTTTTTCAAAAAAGAACCGCTTTCTTACTGCTTCTAGCCCTGTCCTCCTGCGGCCAAGCCCTGCCGGTGGACCACTTTGCCGGCACCACGCCCGTCTTCGACGCGGTGGCGTTCTGGACCGGGCACCATCGCAGCTGGGGGGTGATCGAGAACCGCGGCGGCGCGCCGACCGATACGGTGGTGACCGACTGCGTGGGTACGCCGGAGGGCGATGGCGGGCTGCACATGGTGCAGACGCTGACGCTGGGCGACGGCTCGGTGCAGCATCGCGACTGGCATCTGCGGCGGACCGGTCCGGGTGCGTTCACGGCGACGGCGAACGACATGGTCGGCGAAGCGCATGGCCATGCCGCCGGCCGGGTGTTCCATTGGAGCTGGGTGCTGGCGCTATCGCCCGGCAATCCGCTGAAGAACGTAACGATGGATCAGTGGATGTATCTGGAGACCGACGGGGCTATGCTGAACCACACGACGATCCGCAAGCTGGGCGCCACGGTGGCGCAGGTGAGCGAGGCGTTCAACGTAGTGCCTTAGCGCCGGCGTGCGGACCAAGCACCAGGCGAGGAGACGTATCATGAGCAGATCAATTTTCATCAGCCTGCCGGTGATCGACCTGCAGGCGTCGATGGCGTTCTACGCGGCGCTCGGGTTCACCAACAACGCGCAATTCACCGGCGAGGAGGGTGCGTGCATGGTGTGGAGCGAGACGATCAGCTTCATGCTGCTGACGCATGCGAAGTGGCAGACGATGACGAGCCGGCCGATGCCGCCGCGCGGGTCGAACGGGGTGATGCTGGCGCTCTCGTGCGACAGCCGCGCGGCGGTGGATGCGGCGTGCGCGGCGGCGGCTGCGCATGGCGCTACGCTCGACATCAATCCCGTGGAGGATCACGGGTTCATGTACACGCGAGACCTGGCTGATCCGAACGGGCATGCGATCGGTTTGATGTGGATGGATATGGCGGCTTTTCCGGGCGCCGGTTAGCGCGGCGCGCCGCCACCTACATGAAGAAGGGCTGGCCGTTGGAGGCGTTGACGCCGCCGTCCACCGGAAGGTTGACGCCGTTGACGAAGCGGGCGTCGTGGCCGGCGAGGAAGGCGATGACGTCGGCGATCTCGGCGGGTTCGGCGCCGCGACCGAGCGGGATGCGATCCTTGAACTTGGCCATCAGCGCGGTGTTTTGCGTCAGCCCGGCCGACATGTCGGTGAGAGTGAGGCTGGGGCAGACGGCGTTGACGCGCACGCCCTGCTGGCCGAATTCCAGCGCCAGCGCGCGGGTGAGATTGCTGACCGCGCCCTTGGACGCGTTGTAGTAGCTGAGGCCGGAATCGCCGCCGAGGCCGGAGGCCGAGGAGACGGTGACGATGTTGCCGCCGACCTTGAGCAGATGCGGCAGAGCGGCGCGGATGCAGTAGATCACGCCGTCGAGATTCGTCTGCATGATGCGGTGGTATTCGGCGATCTCGGTTTGCAGGAACGGGCCGAAGGCAGCGGTGCCGGCGTTGTTGACCAGCACGTCCAGCCGGCCGAAGCGGGCGACGGTGGCGGCGATCAGGGCGTTGCAGGCGGCTTCGTCGGCTACGTCGGTGGCGTGGGCCAGGTTGCGATCGGGCGGCAGGGTGGCGGCCAGCTCGGCGAGCTTGTCGGCACGGCGGCCGGCGAGGACGACGCTGGCGCCGTCGCGTGCGAGGCGCTGGGCGGTGGCCGCGCCGATGCCGGAGCCTGCGCCGGTGACGATGGCGACCTTGCCGGTGAGATCGGGCATGCGGGGTGGTCCTTGTTGTGGTGGCGGGCAGGTGTGGCGGGCGGGTTGCGAAGGCAAGGCCTTCTTTTCTGAAGAAAAGAAGCAAAAGACTTTTGAATTGACTGTCGCGCGGTACGCTCGGTAACGGGTCGTCAGGTGCAAGAGTTTTTTGGTCCTTCTTTGCAAAAAAGGACTGCTTGCTTACCTGAGATGCACCGCAACCTGCTGCCAGCCGCCGACGATCATTTCGATGCTGACATAGAGCACCACCGCCAGACCGATCCAGGCGATCCACGGAAAGCGGCCGAGTAGCCGGGCGAGCAGCGTGGCGGCGGCGGCCATCAGCAGCACGGAGAGGCCGAGGCCGGCAGCCATGATCCAGAGGTGGCCGTGGGCGGCGCCGGCGACGGCCAGCACGTTGTCCAGGCTCATGGAGATGTCGGCGACGATGATCTGCCGGATGGCGCGGGCGAGGGTTTTGGGCCGGGATGGCTGGGCGGCGTCGTGGCGGTGGGCGCGCAGTTCGCGGGCCATTTTCCAGCAGACCCAGAGCAGCAGGAGGCCACCGGCCAAAGTGAGGCCGATGATGGCGAGCAGGCTGACGGCGACGGCGGAGAGGGCCACGCGCAGCAGGGCGGCGGCGGCCAGGCCGGCCAGGATGGCGCGGCGCTGCTGGCGCGGCGGCAGGCTGGCGACGGCCAGGCCGACGACGACGGCGTTGTCGCCGGCGAGGGTGACGTCGATCAGGACGATCTGGAGGAGGGCGGCGATCTGCGAGGACATGCGGGCGGGTTGTAGCCGAGGGAGAGGGAAAGGCCTGCTTTTTTGCCGGAAGCGCAGCAACAAAACTTGGTGGTTTTCAGCGCCGCCGTGCCTGTTTTGCCTGGGCCGATGAATGGGGCGTCGGGGTTTTACGGCAGCTCAGTCCTCGCCTCGCAGCAGATCGTCCAACTCTGCCGGTTGCATACGCTTGACCTGGTCCTCGACCTTTCGCGAGTAGCGTCTGTCGTTGGGCTCATGGTTTTTCTGGGCGGGGCGGGCGTATTGCTTGGCAAACACTTGCACGGCAGCCGCCTTGAGGCGTCGCCTGTCCTCGGCATTGCGGCGCTTGCGCGTGATCGGTGGCGTATGGTTCATCGGCGGCCAGACTGCCGCCTGCCGCTATGAATTTCAAATCGACAAACCACCAAACGGCCGTCCACCGGCTGCTGCAAACACATCCCCGCGACAGCCGACCAAAAGTTTTTTGCTTCTTTTTTCCAAAAAAGAAGCCTTCGCTTCCTGGAGCCTGACCCATGATCCCGCGCTACAGCCGCCCCGCCATGGCCGCCATCTGGGCGCCGGAAAACCGCTACCGCATCTGGTTCCAGATCGAGTTGCTGGCCGCCGACGCGATGGCCGAATTGGGCGAGATCCCCGCCGAAGCGGCGCGCAATATCCGCGAGCGCGGGGCGCCGGCGCTGGCGGCGATGGGGCCGGAAGACGTGCAGCGGATAGACGCCATCGAGCAAGAGACGCGGCATGACGTGATCGCGTTCCTAACCTGGCTGGCCGAGAAGATCGGGCCGGACAGCCGGTTCGTGCATCTGGGCATGACCAGCAGCGACGTGCTGGACACCTGCCTGGCGGTGCAGCTGACGCAGGCGGCCGATCTGTTGCTGGCCGATCTGGACGCGCTGCTGGCGGCGTTGAAGCGGCGTGCGATCGAGCACAAGCGCACGCTGACGATCGGGCGCAGCCACGGCATCCATGCCGAGCCCACCACCTTCGGCATCAAGCTGGCGGGGCATTACGCGGAGTTCGCGCGCAACCGGGCGCGGCTGGTGGCGGCGCGGGCCGAGGTGGCGGTGTGCGCCATCAGCGGTGCGGTGGGCACGTATGCGCATGCCGATCCAAGGATCGAGGCGCATGTGGCGCGCGCGTTGGGGCTGGCGGCCGAGACGGTTTCCACGCAGGTGATTCCGCGCGACCGGCATGCGGCGTTCTTTCTGCACGTTGGCGGTGGTGGCCAGCGGTATCGAGCGGTTGGCGACCGAGGTGCGCCATCTGCAGCGCAGCGAGGTGCGCGAGGCGGAGGAGTTCTTCCATCCCGGGCAGAAGGGCAGCTCGGCCATGCCACATAAGCGCAACCCGGTGCTGAGCGAGAACCTGACCGGGCTGGCGCGGCTGGTGCGGGCGGCGGCGGTGCCGGCGTTGGAGAACGTGGTGTTGTGGCACGAGCGCGACATCAGCCATTCCAGCGTGGAGCGCGGCATCGGGCCGGATGCGACGGTGACGCTGGATTTCGCGCTGGTACGGCTGACCGGGATGATGGAGAAGCTGCTGGTCTATCCCGAGCGGATGCTGTCCAATCTGGAGTTGTTGGGCGGGGTGGTGCATTCCGGCGAGGTGCTGCTGGCGCTGGCGCGGGCAGGCATTTCGCGTGAGGACGCGTATGCGATCGTGCAGCGCAACGCGATGGCAACGTGGACGACGCTGGGGCAGCCGGGCAACCGGAGTTTTGCCGAGAACCTTGCGGCCGACAGCGAGGTTGCCGGGCGGGTGGATGCCGGCGTGCTGGCGGCGGCGATGGATCCGGCGCTGCATCTGCGGCAGGTGGACCATATCTTCGCCTCCGTGTTCGGCGCGGATGGGGGCGCGGCGGCGGCGGCCTGATACGCCATGTGCACGGTGATCCTGGCCCTCGGGCAGAGTGCCGAGTGGCCGCTGCTGCTGGCGGCCAATCGCGACGAGATGCTGGCGCGCGCCTGGCTGCCGCCGGGGCGGCACTGGGCGGCGCAGCCCGACGTGGTGGCGGGGCGCGACGTGCTGGGCGGCGGCACCTGGCTGGGGCTCAACGATGCAGGCGTGGTGGCGGCGGTGCTGAACCGCGCGGGCTCGCTGGGGCCGGCGGAGGGCAAGCGCAGCCGGGGCGAGCTGGCGTTGCTGGCGCTGGCGCATGGCTCGGCGGCGGCTGCGGCGGCGCGCCTGGCCGGGCTGGATGGCGGGGCGTGGCGCAGCTTCAACCTGGTGGTGGCCGACCGGGCGGGGGCAGTGTTCCTGCGCGGCACCGGCGGGGGCGCGGTGACGGCCGAGGCACTGAGCCCGGGCATCCATATGGTGACGGCGCACGACCCCGATGACGCGGCCAGCCCACGGGTGGCGCGGCATCTGCCGCGGTTCCGCGCGGCCCCCCTGCCCGCCCCGCCGGATTGGTCGGGCTGGACGGCGTTGCTGGCCGATGCAGGCGGGCCGGCCGGCGCGGCGCTGTGCGTGCCGGCGGCGGGCGGGTTCGGCACGGTGACGAGCTCGCTGGTGGGGCTGGGCGCGCGGGCGGTGTTCCTGACCACCGCCGGGCCGCCCGGGCAGGCGGCGTTCCGGCCGGTGGCGTAGGCGGCCGGGGACCGCGCGCGGGCCCGACGCTGGCAAGGCGGCCCATTGCTGCTATAGGCGCGCGATACGGAGGACCCACCCCATGGCCAGGCGGCGGCAGCTTTACGAGGGCAAGGCGAAGATCCTGTTCGAAGGACCCGAGCCGGGGACGCTCGTGCAGTATTTCAAGGACGACGCGACGGCGGGCAACGGGACCAAGAAGGGCATCATCACCGGCAAGGGGGTGCTGAACAACCGGATCAGCGAGTATCTGATGCTGCGCCTGGCCGAGGTGGGCATACCGAACCATTTCGTGCGCCGGCTGAACATGCGCGAGCAGCTGATCCGCGAGGTGGAAATCATTCCGCTGGAAATCGTGGTGCGCAACGTGGCCGCCGGCAGCATCTGCACCCGGCTGGGCATCCCCGAGGGCACGCGGCTGCCGCGCAGCATCATCGAGTACTATTACAAGAACGACGCGCTGGGCGATCCGATCGTGGCCGAGGAGCACATCACGGCGTTCGGCTGGGCCAACACGATGGACATGGACGACATCGTGGCGATGACGCTGCGGACCAACGACTTCCTGACCGGGCTGTTCCTGGGCGTGGGCATCACGCTGGTGGACTTCAAGCTGGAGTTCGGCCGGCTGTGGGAGGGCGAGGATATGCGGGTTGTGCTGGCCGACGAGATCAGCCCGGATAATTGCCGCTTGTGGGACACCAAGACGAACGAGAAGATGGACAAGGACCGCTTTCGCCGCGATCTGGGCCGGGTGGAGGAGGCCTACCAGGAGGTGGCCAAGCGGCTGGGCATTCTGCCGGAGGCGGGGATGCGCGACATGAAAGGCCCGGAGCTGATGCAGTGAAGGCGGTGGTGACCGTCATGCTGAGGGATGGCGTGCTGGACCCGCAGGGGCGCGCGATCGGGCATGCGCTGGGCAATCTGGGTTTCGAAGGCGTGGGCGAGGTTCGCGCCGGCAAGGTGATCGAGCTGGAGCTGGATGCCGTGGATGCGGACGCCGCGCGGGCCCAGGCCGAGGCGATGGCGCGCAAGCTGCTGGCCAATCCGGTGATCGAGCGGTTTACGGTGGAGGTCGGCTAGGCTTGCAGTGGCGAGCGGTGCGCGGCGGCTGCGTTCGGATATCTTCTGGGGAGTAGGCAACATGCGGAACAGTCTTCTGGTGGCTACGGCGTTGCTGGCCACGGCCGGCGTGGCGCATGCGCAGCGTGTGTCCAAGGTGAGTGCCAAGGTGCTGATGACGGCGTGTGCCAGCGCCAAGCAGGGCGATCTGTGCGACGCCTATCTGGACGGCTTTACCGACGCGATCCGCGCCAGCGGGCAGGCCAACGCGGTGGCCTGCGTGCCGCAGAGCGTGAGCGGCACCGAGCTGCGCGACGTGGTGATGCAGTGGCTGCGGGCGAACCCGACCGCGCAGCACGAGACCGGGGAGAAGGTGACGCATCTGGCTTTGGCCAAGGCGTATCCCTGCCACAAGTGACGCGCCGAGCGATCTTCTCGGGATCCAGCTTCGAGCGTGACATCGGCTATGCGCGCGCCGTGGTGGATGGCGGCTGGGTGTTCGTGAGCGGCACGACAGGTTTCGACTACGCAACCATGACGATCGTGCCCGATGCGCCGGGCCAGGCGCGCCAGACGCTGGCCAATATCGCCGCGGCCTTGGCCGAGGCCGGGGCCGGGCTGGGGGACGTCATTCGGGTGCGCTACATCCTGCCGGATGCGGCGGATTTCGAGCCGTGCTGGCCGGTGCTGCGGGCGGCCTTCGGCGCGGCGCCGCCGGCGGCCACCATGCTGGTGGCCGGGCTGGCCGATCCGCGCATGCGCATCGAGATCGAGGCGACGGCGCGGCTGCCCGAGGCGGGCACACTGTCCAAGGCTCCGCCTGCCCGGCCGAAGGCCTCGTCTGGTTGACGGAGGAGGATCCCGACGCGCTGGCCCGGCGGTCGCTGGCCCGGCATCGGGCGGTGGCGAGCCTGTTGCTGGCGCTGATGGCTGCGCTGACCATCGGCAGCTACGCGCTGCCCCACGGGCTGTGGGCCGAGCTGCTGCAGGCGAGTGCCAAGGCCGGGTTCGTGGGCGGCGTGGCGGACTGGTTCGCGGTGACGGCGCTGTTCCGCCGGCCGCTGGGGCTGCCGATCCCGCACACGGCGATCATCCCGCACGAAAAAATGCGGCTGGGGCAGGCGCTGGGGCGGTTTTTCGCGCGCCACGTGGTGACCGGCGAGGAGGTGAGCCGCCTGCTGGGCCGGCTGGACGTGGCCGGGCTGGTGGGCTCGGTGCTGACCAACGATGCGGTGGTGCGGCCGTTGGCCGGCACGCTGGCGGGCTATCTGCCGCGCATCCTGGCCAGCGTGGAAGACGGCCGGGCGCGCCGTGTGCTGGCGCGCGTGGTGCCGCGGATGGTGGGCGGGCCGGCGGCGGGGCGGGTGATGGCGCGCGCGCTGCGCGGGCTGGTGGATGGCGGGCGGCACCAGGAGGTGTTCGGCTTCGTGCTGGCCCGGGTGCGCGCGGGCATGCTGGAGCGCGAGGCGCAGTTGCGGGCGCTGATCGAGGAGCGGGTACGCGACCAGGGCGGCCGGCTGGTGGGCTGGGCGGTGGGCGCCAGCGTGGCCACGCGCCTGCTGGCGACGGTGAACGCGGAGATGGACAAGATGGACCCTGACGGGTCCGAGATGCGGCTGGCGTTCGATGCCTGGGCACGGCGCGAGATTGCGCTGCTGGAGGCCGAGCCGGCGCGGGCCGCCGAACTGGGCCGGGCGCTGCGGCAGTTCCTGGGCCACGAGACGGTGCAGGCGTGGAGCTGGGATGTGTGGAGCCGGCTGCGGACCGCACTGGAGGCCGACGCGGCGCGGCCGGGCGGGCACAGCGCCACGCTGCTGGAGGGCGCCGTGCGCAATCTGGGCACGATGCTGGCCGAGGAGCCGGCCCCGCGCGCGCGGGTGCAGCATGCCGCCGAAGGGCTGGTGGCGCGGCTGCTGCCGGCCGCCCAGGCGCAGGTGGCGGAATTCATCGCCGACGTGGTGGCCTCGTGGGATACGGCGACGCTGACCGACCGCATCGAGCTGCGGGTGGGACGCGACCTGCAATACGTGCGGATGAACGGCACCATCGTTGGCTTTCTGGTAGGCGGCATCGCGTTCGCCGTGCTGCGTGCGGTGTTCGGCAGCGCGGTTTCCTGAGCGGCGGCGCGGTTCTGCGCCGGCGCGTGACGATTGACGGGTTCGAGAGGACGATCAGCCATGCCGACCAGCACCCCGGCCCAGCGTGTTGCCATGGGCGCTCTCGCCGCGCTGCTGCTGCTGCTGGGCCTGTTCACGCTGCGGCGGTTCCTGCCGGCGCTGGCCTGGGCGGCGGTGTTCGCGATCGCCCTGTGGCCGCTGTATCGGCGCACGCAGCAGCGGCTGCAGGCGGGTGCGTGGCTGCCGGCCGCGTTCACGCTGGCGGTGGCGCTGGTGTTCATCGTGCCGGTAGCGGTGGTGGGCGTGCAGGTGGCGCGCGAGGCGCACCAGGCGGGCGCATGGGTGCGCGATGCGCAGGCGCACGGCATCGCCGAGCCGCAGGCGTTGCGGCGGCTGCCGATGGGGCAGGCCCAGCTGGATGGGTGGTGGCAGCGCAACCTGAGCCAGCCGGGCGAGGCGCGCGGCCTGCTGGAGCGCGAGACGGGCGGGCAAGCGGGCTCGTTCGGGCGCACGGTGGGTGCGCAGGTGGTTCATCGGCTGACGGTGTTCGCCTTCACGCTGCTGACGTTGTTCTTCCTGTTCAAGGACGGCCACGCGGTGACGCGGCAGATGCGGATTGCGGCCGCGCGCACGTTCGGGCCGCATGGTGAGCGCGTGGGGCTGCAGATCATCGCCAGCGTGCATGGCACGGTGAACGGGCTGGTGCTGGTGGGGCTGGGCGAGGGCGCGCTGCTGGGCGTGGCCTATGCGGTGGCCGGCGTGCCGCACCCGGTGGCCTTCGGGGCGCTGACGGCGGTGGCGGCCATGGTGCCGTTCGCCGCCCCGGTGGTGTTCGGTGTCGCGGCGCTGATCCTGGCCGCCCAGGGCTCGGTGGCGTGGGCGGTGGGGCTGTTCCTGACCGGCATGGCGGTAACGTTCGTGGCCGACCATTTCGTGCGGCCGGTGCTGATCGGCGGGGCGACGCGCCTGCCGTTCCTGTGGGTGCTGCTGGGCATTCTGGGCGGGGTGGAAGCGTTCGGGCTGCTGGGGCTGTTCGTGGGGCCGGCGATCATGGCGGCGCTGATCCTGCTGTGGCGCGAGTGGAGCGGCGGGGCGGCGGCGGCAGGCGATGCCGGCAGCGTGGCTTGAGCTCGGGTGTGCACCCGCTTGGGTCCATGAGGCCGGGCGGCTAGACAGGGTTCCATGCGCATCCCCTCACCCGGCATCAGGCGGCGCCGGCAGGCGCGCGTGCTGTCGCTGCGGTGGCAGCGCAGGGCGTTGTTCGTGCTGGGCGGCGGCGTGGTGGGCGTGGCGGCGGTGCTGCTGGCCTTGGCGGCGGACGGTGTGGGCGGCGCGTTCGGCATGGCGAGCCGGCGCATGCCGGGGGCGGTGCTGGCCGTCACGCCGCTGGGGTTCGGGCTGTCGTGCTGGCTGTCGCGACGGTATTTTCCCAATTCCGGCGGCAGCGGCATTCCGCAGGTGATCGCGGCGCGGCACCTGCAGGGCGCGGCGGCGCGGCAGAAGCTGGTGTCGTTGCGGGTGGCGGCGGGCAAGGTGGTGCTGCTGCTGCTGGGGCTGCTGTGCGGCGCCTCGATCGGGCGCGAGGGGCCGACGGTGCAGGTGGGCGCTTCGGTGATGTTCGCGATCGGCCGGCTCTCGCCGCGGCGGCAGCCGGGCCTGCTGCTGGCCGGCGCCAGCGCCGGGGTGGCGGCGGCGTTCAACACGCCGCTGGCCGGCATCGTGTTCGGCATCGAGGAGATGAGCCGGAGCTTCGAGGCGCGCACCAGCGGCATCATCCTGGGCGCGGTGATCGCGGCGGGGATCACCGCGCTGTCGTTGCAGGGCGACTACACGTATTTCGGCACCACCCATGCCGTGCTGGGCGGCAGCGTGCAGGGGCTGCTGGCGGTGCCGCTGCTAGGCGTGGCCGGCGGGTTGCTGGGCGGCGGCTTCAGCCGTGGGCTGATCCTGTTCGGCGCCGGGCTGCCGGGGCGCATGGGCCGGGTGTTGCGGCGCCATCCCGTCGCGTTCGCGGTGCTGTGCGGCCTGATGGTGGCGGTGTGTGGCTTGCTGTCGGACGGGGCGGTGTTCGGCACCGGCTACACCCAGGCGCGCGGCCTGGTGCAGGGGACCGGCACGGTGCCCCCCTTCTTCGGGCCGTTGAAGCTGATCGCGACGCTGGCCTCCTCGGTCAGCGGCATACCGGGGGGCATCTTTGCGCCATCCTTGGCGGTGGGCGCCGGGCTGGGCCACAGTGCCGCCGCGCTGCTGCCGGGTGCGCCGGCGCAGGCGCTGGTGGTGCTGGGCATGGTGGCCTATTTCGCCGGCGTGGTGCAGGCGCCGATCACCGCGTTCGTGATCGTGACGGAGATGACCAACGACCACGCGCTGCTGGTGCCGCTGATGCTGGCTTCGGTGATCGGGTATGCGAGCTCGAAGCTGGTGTGCCCGGAGGGGGTGTATCATGCGCTGGCGCATAATTTCGTGGCGGCCGGGCTGGCGGGGGCGACGAACGAGCGGCCCAGTTCGTGAGGGTGCCGTGGGCGGGGGTCGGCCGGTGCATGGCAGTCGTCCCGGTGGAGTGAAGGCGGGCTAGGGATCGGTTTCGGGTGGGCCGACTTCCGACTGGCTTTTGTGCAGGCCGGGGACTTCCCGGCCCGTCAGGCTGTCATGGTTGTCTGTTTCTACCGCTATTCATTCCCGCATATCGTTGCCGCGCTCGGCGTCCCAGCCCTCGTCGATGAGATTGATGACCCCGGATGCGGTTATGAACGCGACTGCGCCGGCCACGGCCGCGATGTCTGATTTCGACAGGCCTGCATCGGCTATTCTGGCGATGGCTGCTTGGGTGTTGAGCGGAACTGGCAGGGTGGTCGGCGCGGCTGCAAGGCCATCTAACTGCCGCGAGCCGATCGTCCACGTGGCGATGTGGTTCGACCAGACCTTGCTCAGGAATAGATAGCGGGCCAGCTGCGCGATATTCTCGCTCACCTTGGATTTCGCCGAGCTCTCGGGATTATTCGCGCCTGCTGCTCGGAATGTTGCCGTTAGCTGTTCGGCGGCGTGGCGCTGTTCCTCGGTGAGGCCGGTGATCCAAATCTCGTAGGTGGGATAGGACATTAGCGCTTCTTTGCGAAGTTCAGCTTGCCCGGCGTGTGTTCGACGCCTGCCCGCGCGGGTTGCGGCGGTAGTTGGCGCTGCGGATTGCGCAAACAAAAGGGGCGGCGCCTTGCGGTGCCGCCCCTGCTGTTTGCTCGGCTTGGTTTAGAAGCGCGCCGTCACCGTGAAGAAGGTGGCGAACGGCTCGCCGGGGATACCGTCGGCGAATTGCGGGGTGCAGGAGTAGTTGTTGCGCACCAGGGTACGTCCAGCCACCTGGCCCGGCGTTCCATTCGGATTGGAGAACGGGCTGCCGGCACCGAAGCCTGCGTTGGCGCAGCCGCCGGGCGAGATCTGCTTGTAGAAGTACTGGAAGTAATGCTGGTTGAACAGGTTCTGGAAATTGAGGTCGAACGTCACGCGCTTGATGGCCGGCATGAACGGCGTGGGCAGCGTGTAGCTGAGGTCCAGGTTGAAGACGACGAAGGGCGAGATGCCGCCATTCGGGTCGTAAGTGGTGGCACCAGTGATCTGGTTGTAGCGCGTGTAGGCGCTGCAACCGGTGCCGTTGGCCGTGGTGCCCTTGGGCCGCGCTGCGGGGTTGGGGCAGCCGCCGAAGTCGAGCGGCTCCAGGCTCGTGTAATTCGGCACGTTCAGATAGTCGTTCGGGCCCAGATCGTAGGTGGTGAACTGGTGGCCGGTGTAGATGCCGGTCAGGCGCGCGTTGAACTTGTCGCCGTCGCGCAGCGTGTTGTCGCGGTTGTAATCGGCACCGAAGGTGGAGAGCCAGTCGGGGATGCCGGTCTGCGGCGTGCCCTTGAAGCCGGTGCCGAACTGGTCCTCGGCCACGGTGACGAACTCCGGGCTGCTGACCAGGTATTTCGCCAGCTGGTGTGAGCCGTTGGCGAAGAGCTGCACGTTGGGGTTCACCTGCCACGTCACATTGGCTTCAAAACCCTTCTGCTCGCGCTGGCCGAAATCGGAATACAGCGACTGGCCGTTCTGCGGGCCGGACTGGAACGAGAAGAAGCCGAAATCGCGATCCACTTTCTGGTAGTAGTAGTCGATCGTGGCCGAGATGTTGGACGTGTTGTATTTCACGCCGCCTTCATAGAGATGCACGACGGAGGCGTAGGGCGGCGGGCCGGCATTGTTCGGCCCGAAATCCGTCACGGGCGCGAACAGCGCCGAGTTGGCGATGCTGCCGTAGAGCGTGGTGCCCTTCAGTGGCGGCAGCACCTGATCGAGATCGTAGGCGATGTTGAGGAAGGGCAGCGCCTGGCGGTCGAACTTGACCGCCTTGTAGGGGCCGTACTGGTCGATCAGCACCCCGCCATTGTTCAGGCCGTTCGGGCCGTTGATGGCCGCCTGCTTGCTGCCGAATACGGCGCCGTTCTTGAAGGAGGAGAACGTGCCTTCGATCACGCCGCCGGGCGTGATGTGCAGGGTATCGTTGAGCAGGTCGATCTTATCCTGGAAGTAGGCCTGGTAGATCGTCCGCTGCACGCCGCCGGACCGCACGATGTAGGAATTGTCCTGCGTCTGCGGGGTCTGCGGGAAGGCGCCGAGATAGCCGTAGCCGGTGGGCTGCGTCTCCTTGGCGAACAGGCCGCCGACCTTGATGGTGTTGGCGATGCCGTACACCTCGGGCGCGATGATCGTCACGCGCGGCTGGAAGCCGTACGTGTCCGACGAGCTGCCGGTGATCTGATCGTTCAGGCCGCAGGGCGAGAAGCCGGCGCCGCCATAGGCGGCGATGATGTTGGGCGGGCAGGCCTTAGGGTTGTTGTAGTAGCGGGTCGGGTCGTAGCGGTTGCCGCTGCCGTAGAAGTAGCCGCCGTAACCGCCGCCGAGCAGTCCGCCGCCGCCCGGCGAGCCGGGAATGGTGCCGCCTACCGGGGGGCCGTATAGCCCGCCCTCGCCGAAGCCGGCCGGGTTGTTGATGAAGGGTGAGGAGCCACCGACAGCCAGGAGCCCCGGCGTGCCGCCGGGCGTGAAGATGCCCGGTGCGCCGTAATCCTCGAGCTGCTGGTCGTTATGGATGTAGAAGGCCGAGGCGCCGACCTGCAGGTAGTCGTTGACGTACGTATCGTCCTTGAGGATCAGCGTTGCGTAGTCGTTGTTCTGGCGCGCAAAGTTCAGGTCGGTCGGGTAGTTGCTGAACAGGCCGTATTTCTGCAGGTAGGGCAGCGGCACCGGCTCGTTCTCGATCAGCCCGTTGGCGGTGTTGAACAGCACGGTAGCCTGGAACTTCGACAGCCCATCGTCGTACGGCTTGTCGAACGCGGCCTCGAACTGGTTTTCCCGGTTGGGCGTGCCGTCGATGAAGCCCTGCGTCTGGAAGTTGTTGTAGTTGACGAGGAACTTCACGGCGTTGTCGCCGGTGCCGAGCACGCTGTCGATTCGGCCGGAGTTGAACTCGAAGCCTTCCTTATAGGTGCCGAACGAGCCGATGGAGCCGGTGATGTCGAGGTAGCGATCGTTTGTCGGCCGCTTGCTGTCGTAGGCGATGGTGCCGCCGATGGTGCCGAACGTCGTCTTGTCCGGGTAGGCGACGCCCGGATAGAGCGACACGCCGCTGATCTGGTTCAGCGTGAAAATGCCGCCGAGGTTGTTGGCCAGGTAGAACGAGCCCGGGGCCAGCAGATCCTGCGTGGGAATGCCGTCGAGCGTGGTGGCGATCTCCAGGCCGCGTGCGCCGCGGACGGTGATCTCGGGGGCCGAGTCGCCCAGGCCCTGCTGGTAGACATAGACCGACGGCGCCTGGCGCAGCAGCGTGGCGGGGCTGCCGGCGACGCCGGTGCTGGCGATCTGTGCTGCACCCAGCTCGGTGACGGCGGACGGGGAGTTCTTTTCCTTGAGCAGGCGGCGCTGCGCCTTGACGATGATGTTCTCGGGCGCGCTGGCACTCACGCTGGGCGGGATCGCCTGGCCGTTGGTGCCGCTGCGCGGCTCCACCGTGGAGCTCGGGCGCGGCGTGGACTGGATGCCGGCCTGCGCCAGCTGCACGTCGCCCTGCAACTGATCCTGCGCCGCAGCGCGCAGGCTGGGCACCAGCGTCGTTACCAATCCGCACGCAGCCGCAAGCATCAACTGCCGCTTGAGTGTCGCAGAGCGTCGTACCATGAGATCCCCAATGTCCTTTGGCGAAAAGCCAAACACCGACGGCCCGCACCTTGCGCGCCACAGGCAGCGACATTGCAGCTATGCGCGGGGATCGCACAACAGGCTTGCGGGGCCTGTCATCATTCCGAAACCTGCTTGTGCTCTCGTTGCCACAGTGTGTGCTGCACGCGCGAAGATTAACGCGGCATGCACAACTCTACGACGCGCGCGGACGCGCGGCGCCGGCGCGTCAGGCGTGTCCGGCCCGCACAACCCAGAGGCGAGCGATTTCGGCCGCACCTTCGATACCGCCCACCGTGCGCAGCACCTGCAAAGCGCGCGCTTTCTGGCCGGCGTTGAGGTAGGCGAGCCCCAGATGCAGCTTGGCATCTTCGGGGTGGCGCAGGCCGCCCTTGCGGATGCCCGCCTGCATCAGGGCGATTCCGCGATCATACTGACCGTAGCTGGCATATTCCTCGCCGAGCGACTCCAGCAGGTTGCCGTCATGCGCGGCCTGCGCCTCGGCTTCGCGGCCGGCCAGCTTGGATTGCTCGTCGGCGTACACTTTGTTCACCAGCGCGCGCAGGCGCTGCTGGCGCGCGGCTTCCGGGCCGGTGCCCAGCGTGCCGGCGGCAAAGGCGCGGTCGAGGATCGCCTTGGCCTCACCCGGCAGCGGCACCTGCAGCGCCAGCTCGGTCATTTCCATGATGTCGGCGGGCTTGGTCAGCAGCCCGGTCGCCAGCTCGAAGCGGTCGATATCGAGCGTCAGGCGGCTGTTGAAGCCGGGGCGCGTCTGTGCCGCGTGGATCAGGTTCTGCCAGTAATCCGGCTTGGGGTAGTAGGTGACGAGCTGCGCCATGGTGTTGCCGAAGCCCACCTGGTCGTGCAGCTCCTCCTGGCAGCGGGCGAGCAGCTGCAATTGCTGCTCGGTGGGGCGCTTGCCGGCGTGCACGACGGCGGCGATCTGCTCGGATTGCAGCTTGGCCGCGTTGGCGAAGTCGTTCTGCAAGTAATAAGCCTGGATCAGCAGCGTGCGCATTTCCGGCGCGGTGCCGCCGGCGCGCAGGTATTTCTGCGTCCATGCCACCACGTTGGCGTAGTTCTTCATCTGGTAGGCCATGCTGGCTTCCGCCATGAACAGCTTGGCCTGCTCGGCCGCCGGCACGCGGCCGCTGGCCAGCATGTCGGCGTAGGTTTTGGACGCGGTGGCCACATCGCCGGATTCCTGGGCGATGGCGCCGCGCATCTCCTCGATGATGAAGCTCTCATTCGCCGTGAGCCCGCGCACGCCGGCGGCGACGCGCACCTGGGCCTGCGCCTGGGCGAATTGCCGCCGCGCCAGCAGCGCCTTGGCCTGCGCCAGCGGCTTGCCCACTTCGGGGCGCAGCGCTTCCTGCGCCGATGCGGCGGTGCAGAACAGAGCCAGGGCCGCACAGGCGAGGAGGTGTGTTCTCATAGGGATGGCCTCAGGTGAGTAGCGGCGTTGTCTGCGGAAAGGGCGATGGTGCGCGCGTGCTGATGGGCCCCGGGCACGAGACCGCATGCAGCCCTGACGCGCCGCAGCGCCCGGGCCTTACTGGCCCAGGAACTGCTCGTTGCCGACCAGGCCCAGGCGCTGCACACCCAGGCGCTGCGCATCGGCCATGACGTGCGCCACGTATTTGTAGGGCGCCAGCTTGTTCGGGTTGAGGTGCACCTCGGGCTGCGGGTCGGCCTTGGCGGCTTCGCGCAGATGCGCCTGCAGCGCGCCCTCGTCGGGCACCGCCTCGCCGTTCCACAGGATGGTGCCGTCGAAATCGACGTCCACGGTGACCACGACCGGCGGCACCGGCGGCGGCGGCGGGTTGCCGGCCGGCAGATCCAGCTTCACCGCGTGCGTCTGGATCGGGATGGTGATGATCAGCATGATCAGCAGCACCAGCATCACGTCGATCAGCGGCGTGGTGTTCATGTCCACCACCACGTCCAGCTCGTCGCTGTCGCCGCCCGTTGGCATGCTCATGGCCATGGCGTGGTCTCCCTAGCTGCCGTTGCCCGGAGGCGGTTCGGTGATGAAGGCGATCTTGTAGATGCCGGCGCGCTGCAGGGCCACGATCACCCGGCCGACGAACTCGTAGCGGCCATCCTGGTCGGCCCGGATGTGCACTTCGGGCTGCGGCACCTTGACGGCTTCGCCCTTCAGCTTGGCCAGCAGGGCGGCGGTGTCGGGCACCTGCCGCGAGTTCCAGAACACATCACCATCCTTGTTGACGGCGATGATGATGTTTTCCGGCTTGGTCTGCGTCGGCTGGTTGCGGTCTTTCGGCAGGCTGACCGGGACGGTGTGCGTGACGACCGGGATGGTGATCAGGAAGATGATGAGCAGCACCAGCATCACGTCCACCAAAGGCGTGGTGTTGATGGCGCTGACCACCTCGTCCTCGCCCTCGGAGGGGCCTACGTTCATCGACATCGGATCAGGCGACCTTGGCCGTGGTGGCGCCGTTATTGGCCGCGACGCTGACGCGGGTGCCGCTCAGCAGGATGCTGTGCAGGTCGCTGCTGAAGTTGCGCACGCGCTCGGAAGCGGCCTTGTTGCGGCGGACCAGGAAGTTGTAGCCGAGCACTGCCGGCACCGCGGTGGCCAGGCCGATCGCCGTCATGATCAGCGCCTCGCCCACCGGGCCCGCGACCTTGTCGATGCTGGCCTGGCCGGCGATGCCGATGGCCGTCAGCGCGTGGTAGATACCCCACACCGTGCCGAACAGGCCGACGAACGGTGCGGTGGATCCGACCGTGGCGAGGAAGGCCAGGCCGCCCTGCAGGCGCGAGCTGATCGTCTCCTGGGCGCGCTGGATGCTCATGGTCACCCAGGTGTGCAGGTCGATGCTGTCGGTCAGCGCGCCTTCATGGTGCTCGCTGGCGTTGATGCCGTTCTCGGCGATGTAGCGGAACGGGCTGGCCGGCTTCAGGCGGGCGACGCCTTCGCGCACGCTGGTGGTCTTCCAGAAGTCGCGGGCGGCGGCGCGGTCGGCCCTGAACAGGGTGGATTGCTCGAAGAACTTGGTAATCATGATGTACCAGGTGCCCAGCGACATGATCGCCAGCAGCACGAGCACGGTCTTGGAGATGGCATCGCCGGTCTTCCACAGGGCCGACAGGCCGTAGGGGTTATCGACGCTGGCCGTGCCGTTGCCGTTATCGGTGGCCGAGGGCGCGCCGGGGGCGGCGGTGGCATCGGCCGGGGCGGCGCCGGGGGCGGGTGCGGCACCTGGCGTGCCGGGGGCCGCACCGGTGGTGCCGGCGGCGTCAGATGCGCCGGGCGTGCCGGGCGCGGCCGGGGTGGCGGCGGGAGCGCCGGGCTGGGCGGGGGCAGAGGCGTCGGCCGGGGCCGGGGTGGCAGGAGCGGCGGCCGGTGCCGGAGCGGCTGCCTGGGCGAAGGCCAGCGTCGGCAGGGCGGAGGCGCCGCCGAGGGCCAAGGCTGCGGCGAGGGCGGCGGTGCGGGTGGTCTTGTTCATCTCAAACTCCTAGAGGGCGCGCCGAGGGGCGTCGCCAGAATGTATCGATCCGGTGCAGCCGGGCGGGGTCAGCCGCCGCCGCCCAGGGTGAACTTGATGTTCCACTGGTGCGGCGCCGCGATGGCGACGCCGTTATGGGTGCGCGGACGGTAGCGCGCGGTTTTGACGTAGCTGAGCGCCGCCGCGCCGAACGCGGCACCGCCGTGGACGGAATCGATGCGGCAGCCGCTGGTGGTGCCGTCGGCGCCGACGTTGCACGAGACGAGTGCCGAGCCTTCGCGCTCCTCCTCCTGCATCTGCGGCGGATATTGCAGCGGCGCGCCGGCGATCGGCCGCTCGCTGACGTCGCGGTCCGGCTGGGCTGGCGCCGTCGGCACCGGCGCGGTCGGGTGATAGGCCTGCGGCGGCGGCGCCTCGTGCGTGACGGCGGTGATCACGTGCTGCTGTGGCGGCGGCTGCACGTTGATTTCCGGCGGCGGGATGAAGGGCGGTGGCGGCGCCGCGAGCTGCGGCGGCGGGGGTGGCGGCGGCGGGGGCGGCGGCGGCTTGACCTCCTGCTGCACGATCTTCGTCTCGATCGGCGGCTTGACGAGCTCGACGATGTTCTTGCCCAGGCCTTCGACCAGGGCGTAAATCAGCACGATGTGAAACAGGATCACGATGGTCGCGCCCACCAGGTGGCGCGTCGGACTCCTGCCCTGCTCGGCGTAGTTCATGCCGCGCACTCCTTCATACGTTCCCGTCTCCAAATGCCCGGCGATGCAAGCACCGCAGGCTGTGCTGCCTGTTGTCCACAATGATCGTGCACGCTGGGCCGCCTCACCTCAAGGCCGTTCATCGCCCCGCGCGGCGGGCGGCCGGTGGGCCGCTGCGTGCCGTGATTGCCGCGCGCACCGTGTGGTGCGCGATGCGGCCCCCGCCGGTCGGCGATGGCCGATAAATCTCTCCACCCCTGCTCCCGCGGGACGCCATTGCAGTCATTATGGTCGGCGTTTCCCAAGTTCTGCGTGCTTGCTTGCGCATGCCATAGCCAGCTTTCGCCACAAGGGCAAATGCCCGCGCATACGCGCCATGCGTCAGTGGGGACTTGCCGCGGGCGGGCCACAAAGTTGCGTCAATTTGTCTCGCAATTTGCCGGATGTGTCGTACACGGGATTGTCGATCTGCGTCAGCACGACGGCATCGCCGTCGATGATAGCGTAGAATTGATGATAGCCGGTGTAGCGCTGCTGGGCGGATTGGAAATTCACCATGCCGCAGACGACGCGCTCGCTGCCGACATACGGGTTGTCGCTGTCCCAGCGCCACAGCGTGGTCTGCGGCTGCAAGAATGTCGCGGCGAGCTTCTCGGTGACCAGGTCGCGGACGGCGGCGGGCACCTCGTCGGCGCGGGCCGCCGCAGCGCCGGTCATCATCGCCGCACCCACATACGCCAGCAGCCACACACGCATCGCCTATCCTCGCTGTCCGGCGCCGATGCGCCCGGGGGCAGGATAGCGCGGCATTTTCACCGCGCCAGGGCCCCGCGCCCTTGCTGCCGGAGCCGCCGCGCGCCACGTTGCTTCTATGGCAGGGCGCGCACCGCAGATCATCGACATGACGCCGGGCGGCGAGTTCGCCGCGACGCCGGCGGGGCCGAACTGGCCGCTGCGCGTGGGCGTGGGTGCGGCGGCGGTGGCGCTGGTGGCCGGCGGGCTTGCGGTGGCAGCGATCTTCCTGTGGCTGGCCTCAGTGCTGCTGCCGGTGGCGCTGGTGGCAGGCGCCGTGGCCTATGCCGGTTTCCGGTTGCAGCACTGGCGCCGCCGCCGCTGATCCGGGGCTGAACCGGCGCTGACCGGCTGGCGGTTCGGGTGCACTGGCGCCAACTCGTGCAACCTGGTGCAGACTGCGCACAACCATGAACGTCGTCAGCACGCGCCCGTCGGCTTCCAGCCGCGCCCTCCACGGGCGCCAGCGTTACGAGGCGCTGCTGGATACGCTGGAACGCCGGGCGACCGCGCGGGCGTTCGATGCCGGCCAGCCGATCGATGCGGATGCCTGCCAGCTGATTCTGGAGGCCGCGCGGCTGGCGCCCTCCGGCGCCAATGCCCAGCCGTGGCATTTCATCGTCGTCGATGTACCGGCGACCCGGGCGGCGGTGGCCGGGCTGCTGTCGCCTGGCCATCCGGGGGCGGCCAGCGCGCCCGGCTGCATCGTAGTGATCACCGATTTCCGCCTCACCTGGGCGTATCCCGGGCTGATGGACGGCACCGAGCTGGACCAGCGCTATCACGCGACCGCCGAGCGCATCATCCTGCAGAGCGTGGCGGCTGCGACCACCGCCGCCCATCTGGCCGCCGCGGCGCTGGGCTACCAGAGCTGGTGGATCTCCACTCTGTCGCAGGATGCGCTGCAGGCGGGGCTGCACGCGCTGCTGGAGGTGCCCGCCGACCTGACGATCACCGACATCATGCTGTTCGGCGTGGCCGCTTCGCCGCCGCTGCGGCGTTGGAAGAAGCAGGTGAACGAGATTGCCAGCTGGAACCGGTTCGACCCGGCGCTGTTCCGCAGCCTCGAGCAGATCGACGCCTTTGTGCGCGACCGGGCGCGGCGGCCGGTGGGGCTGAAGTAGCGCCGGCTCAGGCGGCTGCGCGCTGCGCGGCTTCGCCCAGGGCGAAAGCTTCGGCCAGCAGGGTGAAGGACCGGCGGCGGGCGGCGGCATCGTGGCAGGCGGTGACCAGGGCCAGCTCGTCCGCGCCGTGTTCGGCGGCGATGGCGGACAGGCGCTGCGCCACGATGGCAGGGGTGCCGAAGGCGCTGCGCGTGCGGATGGCGGCGTTGCGCGCGCGCTCGGCCTCGGTGAACGGGTAGGCGGCGGCCGCCTCGGCCGAGGGTAGCGGCACGTAGCTTCCGCGTTCGCGCTCGGCGCGCCACACCTCGCGCGGGGCAAACAGGTGCTCGGCTTCGGCCTGGGTGTCGGCAGCCAAAGCGAACACGGCCAAGGCGGCGTAGGGGCGCGGGCAGGTGGCGCTGGGGCGAAAGGTTTCGCGGTAGGCGGCCAGGGCTTCGGCGGCTCCCTGCCCTTCGGTGAAGAAGTAGGCGTAGCAGTAGGGCAGGCCGAAATAGGCGGCCACCTGCGCGCCATAGGTGGAACTGCCGAGCATCCACACTGCCGGCGCGCCCTGCCCGGCGGGCTGGGCGACGACCGCGCCAAACGGGTGGCCCTCGGGCAGCGCGCTGCCGCTGACCCAGGCCATCAGGTCGCGGAGTTGCGTGGGGAAGGCGTTGGCGGCTTCGGCGGCGTTGGGGTTGAGCGCGAAGGCGGTGCGGCCGTCCGAGCCGGGGGCGCGGCCGAGGCCGAGATCGATGCGGCCCGGCGCCAGCGCCTCGAGCACGCGGAACTGCTCGGCCACTTTCAGCGCGCTGTAATGCGGCAGCATGACGCCGGCGCTGCCGAGCCGGATGCGATCGGTGACCATGGCCAGCGCGGCCAGCAGCACTTCGGGCGCCGAGCCGGCGATGCTGTCGCTGCTGTGGTGCTCGGAGACCCAGAACCGGTGATAGCCGAGCGTGTCGCACAGCCTGGCCAGCGCCACGGTCTCGCGGATGGAGGCGGCCGGGGGGCGGCCGGTGACGATCATGGATTGGTCGAGGACGCTGAGCCGCATGAGGCTCAGTTGGGATGGCGCAAGCGGCGCGCCAAGGCGGGGCGTTAGCGGGGGGTGCCGAACGTCTTGTTGGTCACGCCCGGGTCGCGGCTGGAATCGGTGACGTTGGCGTCGCCGGCGGAGCAGAAATTGCTGCCGAGTTCGGGTTCGCAATGGGGGCGCGCGGCGCGCGCGGTCTGTTCATGCACTTGGCAGGCGGCGAGTGCCGCGGTGGCGAGCAGGGTGGCGAGGCGGGCCGGGCGATGGGTCATGGCGGCTCCAAAGAAAAGGGCCGCCGTCTTGCGACAGCGGCCCGGTGACGACGAAGGTCAGGCGTTAGAAGCGGAAGGTGGTCTTCACGTAAACCACGCGGCCGAGGATGTCGTAGACCTGCGGGTCGGTGTTGGTGGAGGTGTCGAACACGAAGGGCGGCGTCTTGTCGAACAGGTTGTCCACGCCGATCGTGGCAGCCAGGTTGCCGTAAGTGTAGCTGGCGGTGATGTCGTGGTAGAACACTTCATCGGTCGCCGAGTGGGCATACTGGCTGAGCGGTGCGGCCAGGTACGGGTAGAACTTCAGCGAGCTGATGTAGCGCATCCGGTAGCCGAAGCTGAAATCACCGAGCGACCAGCCGAGCGAGAGGTTATCGCGCAGGCGGGGGTAGCCGGTGCCATACAGCGAGGGCGAGCCGATCGAGCCCGCGTAGTTGATGAACGGACCGTTCGGCACGTTCTGGCTCAGGTATTCGAAGACGAAGGCGGCATCGTTCTGGAACGAGAACACGCCGTAGGAGGTGGTGGGGTAGGAGTAGGTCAGGCCGACTTCGAGGCCGTCCTCACGGGTGACGCCGAGGTTCTGGTTGATGGCCGAGACCGTGTTGAGCTGCTGCTGTGCTGCACGGGGCGTGATGCCGCGGCAGAACGGGTTGCTCAGGCCGGGGCTCGTGTAGCAATCGTCGAGGATCGTCTGGGTATCGACGGCGCCGATGCTGTTGGCGATCTTGTAGCGGAAGTAGTCAACCGTCAGCGCCGAGCGGGGGATGAAGGGCGGGTTCAGCACCACGCCCAGCGTCTCGACGCGCGAGGTTTCCGGGTTGAGCAGCGGGTTGCCGCCGGTGATCGTCTGCACCTGCGAGTTGATCGCCTGGAAGGTGGCCGGGTTGACGCCCTGGCGCAGGCAGTTCGCCCGCACGTTGGCCTGGGCCGCACCGCTGTAGCTGCGGATCTGGTTGCTGTCGCAGGGATCGAACGCGCCGTTGAAGCTGAGCGCCTGGCCGCCGAACAGCTCGTTGATGCTGGGCTGACGGAAGGAGGTGCCGATCGAGGCGCGGAAGCGGATGCCGGTGATCGGCGTGTAGTTGCCGCTGATCTTCCAGACTTCGCCGGTGCCGAAGGTGTTGTAGGCGAAGAACCGGCCGCCGAGGTCGATATGCAGGTCTTTCGCACCCGGCAGATCCTTGAGCAGCGGGATCTTCGTCTCACCGTAGAGCTCGGTGACATCGAAGGCGCCGTTGGTCGGGCTCTGCGAGTTTTCCAGCGTGACGCCGGTGCCCACCAGGTTGTCGGGGTTATACGCCCCGGCTTCGCGGCGGTGCTCCACGCCCAAGGCCACGCCGAGCGGGCCGAAGGGCAGATCGACGACGTTGCTGTTGGACACGCTGCCGCCGAAGGTGCGGAGCGAGAACTGCGAGGTCGCCGTTTCGGTGAAGCGCGCGTAGTTCACGCCGGCCTGGCTGATGGCACCCTTGCCGAACGGGTTGATCAGCACGCAGCCTTGCGCGGCCTGGCAGACATTCGGGTTGTAGATGCCCAGCGTCGTCGGGTCGCCGTTGAGGGCGGCGTTGGCCAGCGCTGCCGGATCGGTGGAGGCCTGGAAGCCCACTTCCTGCTCGAGGCGGGCGAAGTTCACTTCGCCGGTGGACTGGATGGTGTTGTCGGATTCACCGTAGGTGAAGAACGTGTCGTAATCCCAGCCCCAGCCGATCTGGCCCTTGAAGCCGCCGTTGAACTGGAACGTGTTGGTGGACGCGATGTTGTCGCGGTCGCCGAACTCGCCCACGCGGTGGCGGATGTCCACCGGGCCGGAATTGGCGCCGAACAGCGCGGTCAGGTACGGGTTGCCGGCGGGCACCACGAACGCATCGGGCACCACGTTGGTGTTCAGGCCGCCGGTCACCGGCTGCGGCGAGAGCTGCGTGAAGGTGCGCTTATGGGTGAAGTAGGTCTCGAGGTAGCCCTCGATGTTGTCGGTGAAGTCGTAATGGCCGAGCGAGGTGAAGCTCTCGCGCTCCAGCGCGCCGGCCAGATAGGGCTCCTGGCCGAGGTTGAAGCGGTCGGCCGTGGTGAACTTGGTCACCGGGCCGCCGGGCGTGCCGACATAGCGGGTGCCGACCGGCGCATCGGGGCTGGTGTTGTTGCCGTCGGCCGTCACACGGGTGCCCAGCGGAGTGCTGGAGCCGGTGGTATTGACCGCGCCGGCGACGTTGGTCTGGAACACCGGGTTGGCGAAGGAATAGTCGCGCTGCTGGACCGGCGAGCGGTTCTCGTAATCGACGCTGGCGACGATGTTGCCCTTGTCGAACGCATGGCCGGTGGTGGCGCTGAACGTGCCGTCGCGGCCGTTGCCGTTATCGGTGCCGATCGAGCCGTCGGCCTTGAAGGTGGTGCCGTTGAAGTTGTTCTTCAGCTTGATGTTGATCACGCCGGCCACCGCGTCGGCGCCGTAGACGGTCGAGGCGCCGTCCTTGAGCACTTCGATGCTCTCGATGAGCGACAGCGGGATGTTGTTCAGATCGACGCAGTCCACGCCGAAGATGCCGGAGTGAACGAAGCGGCGGCCGTTGACGAGCACCAGCACGCGGGTGAGGCCGAGGTTGCGGATGTCGGTGCAGGAGGCGCCCTCGCCGCCGTTATTGGTGCCGCCGTAGAGGCCCGAGGTGCCGACGGAGGGCAGCTGCTGGAGCACTTCCTCGATCGTCTGCGCGCTCGAATGCTCGATCTGCGCCGAGGTCACGATGGTGACCGGCGACTCGCTGGTGGCGTTGGTCGTCTTCAGGCGCGAGCCGGTGACGACGATGTTTTCCGTCGAGTTGGAAACGGCCGAATCCGCGCCGTTCGGGAAGCCGGCGCTGGGCGGCTGCTGCGGCTGGGCGGCGGGCGCGCTTTGCGCGAGAGCGGCGCCGATCATGGTCGCTTGCGTCAGGGCCAGGATGGCGACCGAACCTGCAAGCCTGTGTCGAAGTGTCAAAGAAAGGTCCCCCTGGGAACGGTGTGAGCGATGGGCGGAGCCGACCCGAGCGGGGGGCGGCGGCGAGGCGTTTTAACGTTCGTAAAGCCACGATAATCTTTTCGTGACGGAGTGAAACCTGTAACCGGGTATGCGGTCAGCGATGCCGAAGCGCGTGTTGCAGAACGGCAACTCAGTGCCCGGGGCGGATGCAGATGGCTGGCATGCATTCGGCGCTTGCCGCGTGGGGCTCGATGTTATAAAGCCTTAGCGGCTGTCGCTGAGGTGTCACATGACCCAAGGGCGGCAAAGCCGACCTGGCGACCTGCGTGCCGAGACCATCATGAAGGATGCAGCCTGGATGTGCATGGCATGAGCGGCGTTCTCACATCCCCGCTACTGCGTGCCGGCGGGGCGATGGCCGCCGCGGCGCTGCTGTCGGCCTGCGCGGGCCATGCGCCGCCGATGACCGCCACCCAAGAAGCCGCCACCTACGTGGCCCGCGCCAAGCCGAGCTACGCGCCGCCCGGGCCGCCGCAAGATCCGTGGGGCCCCTACATCACCGAGGCGAGCCGCAAATACGACGTGCCGGAACGATGGATCCGCGAGGTGATGCGCGTCGAGTCGCACGGGCATGAGTTCACCGCCGCGGGCGCGCTGATCACCTCGCCGGTGGGCGCCATGGGGCTGATGCAGGTGATGCCGGCGACCTATGACGAACTGCGGGCGCGCTACGGCCTGCCCGACGACGCGTTCGATCCGCACAACAATATCATGGCCGGCACAGCCTATGTGCGCGAGATGTACGATGCGTTCGGCAGCCCCGGCTTCCTGGCCGCCTATAATGGCGGCCCGGCGCGGCTGGAGGATTACCTGACGCATAACCGGCCGCTGCCGGCCGAGACGCGGCGTTACGTGGCGATGATCGCGCCCTACATTCAGGGCGAATGGCCGCAATCGCGCTCGCCGGCGGAGCAATACGCCGTCAACCAGCTGCCGATGGATATCCCGGCCGGCCCACGCTACGTGCGCCGCGCCACAATCGTGGTGGCCGCGCGCAGCCGGCGTGGGCACGAGGCGGTGCGCTACGCCAGCAACGATCGCCATCATGGCCACCATGCCGGGGCAGCAGCCGCACCGGTGGAGCTGGCCGAGGCGCCCGAGCCGCGGGTGCATGCATCGGTGCGGCTGGCCTCTTCCGGCACGCATCACACGGCGCACCTGATCGCACCGGCGATGGCGGGCGAGCGGGCCCACACCATGCGGTCCGGCCGCGCCACGCATACGGCGCATACGGCGCATGGCGCGCACGGGGCCACCGCGCGCACCTGAGGGCCGCCACGGCCGCGCCGTGATCCGACAAGCGGCGTTGCGGCGGCGGCGGGAAAGTTGTTTGTGTGCGCCATGCAACCCAAGCGCGTCTTCTAATGCCGGCGATTCGCGTCGAAGCGCTCACCAAGCGCTACAAGGCCGCCCTCGCCGTCGATGCCATCAGCTTCGACGTGCCGCGCGGCGAGACGATCGGCCTGCTGGGCGGCAACGGCGCCGGCAAGACCACGACGATTGCCATGCTGCTGGGGCTGCTGGTGCCCACCAGCGGCGCCATCCATGTGCTGGGCCACGACATGGCGCGCGACCGGTTCGCAGCCCTGGCGCGGGTGAATTTCTCCTCGCCCTACGTGGCGCTGCCGCACCGGCTGACGGTGGCCGAGAATTTGCGCGTGTATTGCCATCTGTACAACGTGCGGCAGGCGGAGCGGCGCATCGCCGAGCTGTCGGACGAGCTCGATCTGGGCGCCTTCCTGCACCGGCCGGCCGGGCAGCTTTCGGCGGGGCAGAAGACGCGGGTGGCGTTGGCCAAGTCGCTGATCAACCGGCCGGAGCTGCTGCTGCTCGACGAGCCGACGGCGAGCCTGGATCCTGATACCGGCGACCTGGTACGCAGCTGGCTGGAGCGTTACCGCGCCGAGAGCGGCTGCACGATCCTGCTCGCCTCGCACAACATGGACGAGGTGGCGCGGCTGTGCGGCACGGTGCTGATGATGAAGCAGGGCCGCATCGTGGACCGCGGCACCACCGGCGAGCTGCTGACGCGCTACAACCGGGACGATCTGGAAGACGTGTTCCTCGACATCGCGCGCTCGCGCGGCGCCAGCGCGGCGGCGGCGGCATGAGCGCGCTGCGGCGGGTCTGGGGCCTGATGTACCGGCACCTGACGCTGTTCCGGCGCTCGTGGCCGCGGCTGCTCGATCTGGCGTACTGGCCGGTGCTGCAGATGGTGATCTGGGGCTTCACCAGCCGCTTCTTCGCGGCGCGGCTGGGCGACCATGGGGTGGTAACGGTGGGCATGCTGCTGGGCGGCGTGCTGCTGTGGGAGACGGCGTTGCGCAGCCATCTGGGCTTCGCCGTCACGTTCATGGAGGAGATCTGGTCGCGCAATCTGGGCCACATCTTCGTCAGCCCGCTGCGGCCGTGGGAGCTGCTGGCGGCCCTGCTGGGCATGAGCGTGGTGCGCATGTTGCTGGGCGTGGTGCCGGCGATGGTGCTGGCGGGGCTGCTGTACCATTTCAACATCCTGGCCGTGGGGCCGGTGCTGGTGCTGTTCGCGCTGAACCTGATGGTGATGGGCTGGTGGATCGCACTGGGCTGCATCGCGCTGATCCTGAGCCAGGGCGGCGGTGCGGAGAGCCTCGTGTGGTCCATGCTGATCGGCCTGGCGCCGGTGGCCTGCGTGTACTACCCGGTGGCGGTGCTGCCGCATTGGCTGCAGGCCGTGGCACTGGCGTTGCCGGCGGCGCATGTGTTCGAAGGGCTGCGCGCCTCGCTGGGGCATGGCGAGGTGCTGTGGGGGCATCTGGCCTGGGCCGCCGGGCTGAACGCGGTGTGGCTGAGTGCGGCGATGCTGCTGTTCATGCAGCAGTTCCACGCGGCCCGCCGCAACGGCGCGCTGATGAACATCGGCGAGTAGGCTGGCGGGGCCGATCCCTTTGCATTCCACCTTGCCTAGCTAGGAACCCATGTTACCGACCCGCTTCTGGCTGATCCGCCACGCCATCGTGGAGGAGACCGCGCGCAGCGTGCTGTATGGCCGCATGGACGTGCCGATCTGCGTGCGCAGCCTGGCCGCGCAGGCGGCGCAGTACGCGGCGTTGGCGCGGCGGTTGCCGCGGGAAGCGGCCTGGGTGGTGACGCCGCTGCAGCGGACGCGGCGCACCGCCGAGGCGATCCAGGAGGCGGGCGCCTTCAGCGCCGCGTTGCACACCGAGCCGGGGCTGACGGAGCAGGATCTGGGGCGCTGGCAGGGCCTGCCGCATGGCGAACTGCCGGCGCGGCTGACCGATGCCGCCCACCCGTTCTGGCCGCTGGCCTCCGGCGAAGTGCCGCCGGGCGGCGAGAGCATGGAGCATGTGCGCGCCCGGGTGGGCGCCACGCTGGAGCGGCTGGCCGGTGTGCATGATGGCGAGGTGGTGTGCGTGAGCCATGGCGGGGCAATCCGCGCGGCGGTGGCCTATGCGCTGGGCGTGGACGTGCATGCCTCGCTGCATCTGTCGGTGCAGAACCTGTCGCTGACCGTGCTGGAACGGCTCGAAGCCGGCTGGCGGGTGATGCTGGTCAACGAGGGCGCCGAGCTCTAGGCCCCCCGGCCCGGGCGATATCCAGCGGTTTGTTAACTTGCCCCACTAACGCCATCATGTGCCATAACAATCAGTCAAACACACAGCACAGGACAACCACGATGCGTCCCGGGCGACTGATCGTCACCGCCGCCACACTCTGCCTGGCGCCGCTTCTGGCACGCGCCGAAACCGCCCAGGGCCAGCAGGAGCTGGTGGACCGGGCGACGCTGGCCGCGCAGGATGTGCTCAACGACCGGCAGGGCCACGATGCGCGCGCCATGCTGCCGCAGGCGCGCGCGGTGATGATTTGCCCGCGCGTGTTCCGCGCCGGGTTCCTGATTGCGGGCGAAGGCGGCGGCTGCGTGCTGCTGGCGCGCGGCGGCCAGGGCAGCTGGTCGGCGCCGGCCTTCTACAGCCTGAGCAGCGGCAGCCTGGGGCTGCAGGCCGGCGTGCAGGATGCCGAGGTGATGATGATGATCCTCACTGAAAACGGATTGCGATCCGTAATGGACAACCAGTTCAAGCTCGGCGGCAACGCCTCCCTGGCGCTGGTGACGCTCGGCGGCGGCGTGCAGGGGGCGACCACGACCAACCTGAACGCGGACATCGTGGCCTTCGAGCGGCCGCGCGGCTTCTTCGCCGGGTTCTCGGTGGAGGGCAGCGTGATGAGCGCCGACAGCGAGGGCAACCAGCTTTATTACAACCAGCCGGTCGGCACGGTGGACATCATCATGGCGATGCGGGTGAGCAACCCGGCGGCCGACGCGCTGCGCGGCGTGCTGATGCGCTACGGCAACGGGCAGAACGCCCCTGCCCTGCCGCCGCCGGTGGCCTACCAGCAGCAGCCCGACGCGCCGATGGGCTACGCGGCGCCGCAAGGCCAGATCCAGCAGCAGAGCCTGCCGCCGCCGCGGTAGTCATGGCCAGGCACGCACGGGCCGAGCTGCGAATTGCCATCGCCGGCGCAGGCTTCGCCGGGCTGGGCGCGGCCGCGACGTTCCGGCAGGCCGGGTTCACCAATCTGGTGGTGTTCGAACGCGGCCCGGGCGTGGGCGGCACCTGGCGCGACAACACCTATCCGGGTGCGGCCTGCGACGTGCCCTCGCACCTCTACTCCTTTTCGTTCGCGCCGAAGCCGGATTGGGGGCACCGCTATTCCGGCCAGGCGGAGATTCTGGCCTACCTCGAATCGGTGGCCGACCGGTTCGGCCTGCGAGACTGCATCCGGCTGAATACCGCGGTGCGCAGCGCCACCTGGGACGAGGCCGCGCGCGTGTGGCAGGTCGAGACCTC
Source organism: uncultured Alphaproteobacteria bacterium (assembly GCA_963751795.1). GTDB lineage: Bacteria > Pseudomonadota > Alphaproteobacteria > Acetobacterales > Acetobacteraceae > BOG-908. Next base: position 164,251 of record CAVVVI010000001.1, on the reverse strand, counting down.
CGACGGGGTGCGCGCCGCGTTCGACGTGTTCGTCACTGCGGTGGGCCAGCTCAGCCAGCCGGTGATACCCGCTTTCGCCGGACTGGAGAGCTATGGCGGCGCGCATTTCCATGCGGCGCGGTGGGATCATGCGGTGACCCACGCCGGCAAGCGCGTGGCCGTGGTCGGCTCGGCGGCCAGCGCGGTGCAGATCGTGCCCGAGCTGGCGCAAGTCTGCGCGCAGGTGAGCGTGTTCCAGCGCTCGCCCAACTGGATCATCCCGCGGCTGAACCACGGCTATGGCCGGCGCGCGCAGGCGGCGTTCCGGCGCGTGCCGGTGCTGCGGCGGGCGATGCGCGCGGCGATCTACTGGTATCAGGAGGCGCTGTTCGGCGCGTTCCGCATGGGCACGCGCCGCGGGCGCTGGGCCACCGCGCTGGCCAAATGGCACCTCGCACGGCAGGTAGCCGACCCGGCGCTGCGCGCGAAACTGACGCCGGACTATCCGCTGGGCTGCAAGCGCCTGCTGGTGAGCGACGATTACCTGCCCTGCTTCAACCGCGACAACGTGGCGCTGGTCGATACGCCGATCGAGCGTTTCACGCCGGCCGGCATCCGCACCACCGATGGCGCCGAGCGCGCCTTCGACCTCGTGGTGTTCGCCACCGGATTCGACGTGCGCAACTGCCTGGCACCGATCGCCATCACCGGCCGCGCCGGGCTGGCGCTGCAGGATGCCTGGGCCGATGGGCCGCACGCCTATCGCGGTGTGGCCACGCCCGGCTTCCCCAATCTGTTCCTGCTGTATGGCCCGAACACCAACCTTGGCCACAGCTCCATCGTGTTCATGCTGGAATGTCAGTTCCGCTACATCACGCAGTGCCTGGCGCACATGGCGGCGGCAGGGCTGGCGGCCCTGGAGGTCAAACCCGACGCTAACGCCAGCTACAACGCGGCGCTGCATGCGCGGCTGGGCAAGACGGTGTGGGCCGCGGGGTGCGGCAGCTGGTATGGGCAGGGCGGCAAGATCACGGCCAACTGGTCGGGCAGCACGACGGCGTTCTGGCGGCAGATGCGGCGGGTTCGGCTGGCGGATTTTTCTGGGGTGGGTCGGGGTTAGGGTAGGGAAGGCAAGGCGTCCTTTTTTGGAAAAAAGGACCAAAAAACTTTTGTCTGTTTGCTGGTGGTGCGTTGGGGTTTTGCGACGCTAATCAGCGCCGTTGACATCGACCTCGCAAGGCTGGTTGTTCGTTCCCTTGATGAAACGGCGAACGACCCTGATTGGGCCCACGATTGCGTTGTTGAAGGCGGGGAGCTGGTCGGCGGGTATCCAATATTCCTGGCAGGCGCGGCCTCCGACTTCCTGCAATTGGAACGCCGCCAGGTAGCCGGCCTGCACCTCGAAGCGGGTGACGAGCCCCTCGCCGCTGGCAGGCACGTTCCAGTCCCGCGCTATGAGGATTGCGTAATCCTCCGTTGTCACGGGGTAGAAGATCGGCTGGTCGGGCAGGCGCGGGGGAAAGGCGCGCGAGCCCGACTGCTTGATCAGCTCCATCTCCTTCGGCCCGACCGGCCGCCAAAGTGTTATCGTTTTCATGGTTGCCTCGTCCGTCCTCATCATCTGCTTTGGCTACCGGTAGCACGACCTCTGACCCTGCTGCGTTTGCTCGGTTGTATTAGTGTTTGGTGGGGCGGACGCGCCGTCGGTTTTGGGCGGCGTGTAGCGTTGTTGGCGTGCAGGCGCGGGAGCAGCCCGAACACGCGGACCTTCGTCAGCAAAACAGCGGGCCGGGGCTCGAAGCCGAGCGGAACCTACTTAAAAGCGGAACCCCGCCTTGCGGCGGAGCCTCTCACCCGAACCAAAAAGCGCACCTCAGTCGCCCAAACCCGCGACAGCACATGCAAAAGTCTTTTGCTTCTTTTCTTCAGAAAAGAAGGCCTTGCCTTTCCTACCCGACCGCAACCTCAACTGACCTGCCGAGACTGCCCCTCCCAAAACGGCGCGCGCAAACTGCGTTTCAGCAATTTGCCCGATGCGTTGCGCGGCAAGGTGTCGGTGAAATCCACGCTGCGGGGCGATTTGAACGCGGCGATGCGGGTGCGGCACCAGGCGATCAGGGCTTCGGCGGTGGCGTGGGTGTCGGGGCGCAGAACCACGATGGCGTGGACGGTTTCGCCCCAGCGTGCATCGGGTATGCCGATCACCGCGGCTTCGGCGATGGCGGGGTGTTCGCAGAGCGCGCTTTCCACTTCGGCGGGATAGACGTTTTCGCCGCCGGAGATGATCATGTCTTTCACCCGGTCATGGACGAAGATGTAGCCGTCTTCGTCCATGTAAGCGGCGTCGCCGGTGCGCAGCCAGCCTTCGGCATCGATGGTGCGGGCGGTATCCTGTGGCTTGTGCCAGTAGCCTGCCATGGTGGCCGGTGAGCGGGTGACGATTTCGCCGACCGTGCCGGGGGGCACGGGGATGCCGGTTGCATCGACGATGTGCAGCTCGACCCAGGGCAGTGCGCGGCCGGCGGCGCGCAGGCGTTTGGCGGCTTGCGGGTTGGCGAGGGCGGCTGCGTGGTCGGCGGCGGGCAGGGCGACGATGGTGCCGGCGGTTTCCGTCATGCCGTAGAACTGCACGAAGGGGGTGCGCATCACGGCGATGCATTCGCGCAGCAGCGGCAGCGGCATCGGGCTGGCGCCGTAGCAGGTTTCGTGCAGCGAGGAGAAATCGGTGGTGGCGGCGCGCGGGTGGCGGACGAGCATCTGCAGGGCGGCGGGCACCAGGAACAGGCGGGTGATGCGGTGGTTGGCGATGCTGTCGAGTGTTTCTTCCAGGCCGAACTGACGCTGGATGTGGCAGGCGGCGCCGTGGAACAGGGCGACGATGCCCCAGCCGGTGCCGCTGACGTGGGAGACCGGCATGGCCAACAGCGCGCGGTCCTGCGCGGTCCATTGGTTCCAGCCGAGGTCGTGCCTGGCCAACTCGGTGAGGCCGTGCAGCAGGTTGGCGTAGGTGAGCATGACGCCTTTGGGCTGGCCGGTGGTGCCCGATGTGTAGAGCTGGACGGCGATGGCGGTGGCGTCCGGCAGGGTGGCGGGCGGTGTCGCGCTGGCGGTGCGGCACCATTCAGCCAGGGCCGGGAGGGTGGCGTGCCCTGGCTCGGCGGCCACCACGAGGGCGATGCCGGGCAGTGCCGCGTAGGCCGGCTCGTCGGTGTATTCGCGGCCGAGCACCAGCACGCGGGCTTCAGCGTCGGCGATGATGGCGGTGATTTCCGCCGGGGCCAGGCGCCAGTTGACGGGCACGACCACGCTGCCGGCCTTCATGGCGCCGATCAGCAGGGCGAAGAAGGCGGCGGTGTTGCGGCCGACATAGGCGATGCGGTTGCCCGGCCCGATGCCGGCCGCCAGCAGGGCCTGGGCGATCCGGTTGGATTGCGCCGTGAGGGCTGCGTAGGTGGTGGTCTCTCCCTCGAAGACGAGGGCGGGGGCGTCGGTGTCGGGGATGCTCAGCATGGTGCGAGCGCGCGGCGGCGGGGGTGCGCTACGCGGCTTTGCGGCCGATGGTGTCGGCCAGGTCGCCCACGTTCTTCAGCGCGTCGATCTCGCGCGTGTTCAGCTTGATGCCGAAGCGTTCTTCCACCGAGACCATGATCTCGATCTGCTTGAAGCTGTCCCAGCCATCGACGTCCTTGGCGGAGAGGTCGGGGGTGAGCTGCATGTCGTCGCGCATGAACACGTCGTTGAAGATTTCGGTGAGGTCCTGGTAGATCTTGGCGGATTCGATCATGCGCTGGTGCCTTCGCTGAGGTGGATGAACGTGTCGGCCGGGGTGAAGGCGGCGAGGTCCAGCATGGCGGTGCTGGCGCCCTCCGGCGTGGACGCGACCGGGGTGAAGCCGAGTTTGGCGTAGTGGTCGCGCACCATGCCATTCTTTTTGGTGGGGATGTAGCAGCCGATAAGGCGGGTGGCGCCCAGCGCGCGGGCCTGGGCGGCGACCACGGCCAGCGTGGCGCGTTCGACGCCGCGGCCCAGCACGCGGCAGCTCATCAGCCAGGTGTCGATGGTGGCGGTATCGGGTGCCGTCAGGCGCAGGATGACGATGGCGATGATGCCGTTATCGCCGAAGCGGTCCAGCAGGCGCATCTGCAGGCCGGCGGCGTGCGGGTCGGCCATGACGGCGGCGATGTCGGCATCCTGGTGGCGGCGGGTGGTGAGGTTGAACTGGTTGGTTTTGTTGATCAGCTGCACGATGCGGGCTTGGCCCACGCTGTCGAAGCGGTTCCACACCATGCGCATGTCGAGCGCGCGCAGGTAGCCCTCCATGTCGGTGGCGGCGGCGCGCAGATCGTCGCGGGCGCGGTTGTCCTGGTATTGCGCGCTGCGCTTGAGGTCATCGGCGGTGATGCCCAGGCTTTCGAAATAGCCGGCATCGGCCAGCACGCCGGGCACGCGGGCCGGGTCGTCGTCGGGCACTTCGGGCACGGCGACCATGGGCAGCTGCTCGCGCACCAGGTTGCGCTCGAACGGGTTGTCGTCGAGGAAGACCATGGCATCGAGGCCGATGTTGAGATCGTGCGCGATGGCGCGGATGTTGGCGGCCTTGTCGTCCCAATTGGCGCGGAAGCTGGCGATATCCTCGCGCCGGAGCACCATTTCGGGGTGCTTTTCGAACGGCTCCAGCGCGTTGGCCGCGTCGTTCTTCGAGCTGACGGCGAGGATGATGCCGCGGCGGGCCAGCTCCTTGGCGTAGGCCTGCACGGCGGCGAAGCCTTCGCCCAGCGTGCTGCCCTGGCCGAGCACGATGCCGTCCAGCCCATCATCGCCGATGACGCCGCCCCACAGCGTGTTGTCGAGATCGAGCACCAGGCATTTGGCCGAGCGGCCCTGGCGGGCGGCGATGATGCGGACGACCAGTTCGCCGTAGGTGGGCGACAAAGCGGGGCTGACTTCCTGCTTGGAGCGGTGCCAGAGCGCCGCATCGTGCCAGGCGCGCACGCCGTGGGTGTGTGCCGCATCGTCGATGGCCACCAGATCGACGCCAGCGGCATCGGCGGCGGGGCGGAGGGCGGCGTTGAGGCGGGCGAGGAAGGCGTGGCGCGAGCCCGGCAGGCGGTGTTCGTTACTGCCGAGCAGCGGCTCGAAGATCGGCAGCGCCGTCTGCTGCAGGATGGGGCAGGCAAAGGCGGCGCGCGCCAGGCTCCAGCACTGCCCGATGCGGGCCAGCGCGTCGGCCAGCGCGGCGTCGGCTGCCTCCTGGCCCATGGCCGCATCCAGACCCTGGGTGAGGTGGTAGGCGTCCCACGCGAACAGCACGGCGGTGGGCGAAAAGGCGTGCAGGGCGGAGGCGGAGTCCAGCAGCTCCTGCAGGTATTGCCCGTAATCGTTCTCGTACGTGGCGATGTGGATGTTACGGCGCAGGCCGGCCACGCGGATGCCGGGGTGCAGGTGTGCCAGCGTGGAGGCGCCGAGGATGGCCAGGCGGACGGGCGGTGTGGCGAGGTCGGTGGGGATGCGGCCTGCCAGGGCGCGACGGAGGGTTTCATCGAGCGCGTTGGTGCGGGTGAAGTCGAGCCGGGTGTTGGCGAGGGTTACGGCGGCGGGCCAGGGGTCGGGGGACTCAATGAGTTGACGCAGCCGAGTGCGCCAATCTTGCGCCTCAGGCAACCATAGCAACTGGTGCATCGGGCCAAGCTCCCAGGCCAAAGTCTTCTGGATGTCCGTGTGCCTGACCTTGACCCGCCGGGCAAGGTCAGTCTCAAAGCTGCAACTCACAACCGACCGGGTTGCTGGGACGGCGAAAATCAAGTAATTCGAGAGAGCACTCTGGCGAGCCATGACGCGAACTCTTGTTATTGTCAGAACGCACCGGGCCGATCTGGACTCGCTAGCTGCCTTCGACAGGCTGGCTACCTCCAGGCTGGACGGCGATGTCGTATTTTGTGTGGATGAACGTAAGGCGGTCGCGGATATGAGCGCCCGCCCGAAAGCGTCGATCAACGCAGCCACACTTGCGGCGCTTGGATTGTTTGCGCATCCTAATTGTGGATGGCGGTGTGGCGACTACGCGTATTACGCGGCGCGGACTGCCTTTCCAGACTACGATTTCTACTGGCTCATGGAGCCAGACGTTCAAATTCATACCGAGATGGCATCGGACCTGTTCGCCGCATTTGCAGCTTGCAACGCAGATTTTCTAGCTGCGCAGCTCGGCCCACGTTCGGAGTTCTGGCGATGGACTGCAACAATCCTGCCGACAGGCTTGCCGGTTTACGGGTGCCTGTTCCCCATCACGCGTTTGTCTGGCCAAGCGATCGATTATCTTCTGGAGCAGCGTCGCGCGTTGTCTACGAATACGCAGGTCGCGACCGTCGACGATTGGCCGAACGACGAGGCATTTACAGCAAGTTTGCTGATGGCCGGCGGGTTCACCTGCCGGGATCTCAATGATTTGGAGCCGCGATACACCGACCACTCGTTCGGGGTCGGCGCGGTGATCGATTATGATCTTGTGCTGAAAACACCTCCCGATGGCTTGATCTATCATCCAGTTCGTGCGTTTCGACCCTGGATTGACCGAGCCGAGCAGCAAATCGGAAAGCTGCGGCCGCCTGCATCCGACGTTGTTCAGTCTAGGTCGGAAGCCAGCTATCTGACGGGAGTCGCGCTGGCCTGTTCTCGTCATCCCGCCATGTCGGGTGCCGCGCTGGCACCGCTGCTGCTCGCACGAGCATCTTGGACGACTCACTCCTGGTCACAAGCGTCGCCCATCGACACCGCCAGCGCTGACGAACGTCAAGCAGAGCAATGCACACGCAAATTGCAGGGGCGGTTCGGCGTCCACGCCGCGCATCCAAGGCAAGCGGTCGCGTACATAGTGCGCGGCGGTGGCGAAATTGCCTGGGATTTCCCGTCGATCAGCGATTTCACGGTGAACTGCCCTTATGATGTCGGCCGCTTTCCGGTCAGGTTTGCGCTGCCTTATGCATTCGACGCAGCAGCGGCGGAAATGCTGTTTACGCTTCATGTCAGCGTGCATACGTACTTGGCGGCAGGCTCACTGCCTCAAGCCCAGCGTGATAGTGCGAAAGTTGTGGCCAGGGTACATCGCGCAACATTGGCTCACCTTTACGGCCGGCTGGGCGTGCGACAGCGCAACCTTCTATTCGTGTTTGGCGACGAGACCGCGGGCATGGACTCCCTGCTGCGCCAGTGCAGAAACGGGGGGCGACGAGTCATCGAAAATCCCGGCCCGCTGCTCCAACTCGGCGCGCGAAACTGGATGGACCGCGACGGCGGCTGGGCGGCCGAGGACCGCGCCTGCATGCTTGAGTATAGTGTTGCACCCTTCCCTGTTGTACAAGATGGCCGAAGCGATCCGACCAGACTGGTCATAAGAATGCCGAGCCGGGCAGGCCATCTGGCAGCAGAACTGCTGGATGTTTTCACCAACGCTCGGGCTATGTTTATTTTCGACCCAACGTCCGACGACGAGAACCGCTCCATACTGCGCCAATTACAGCCGGGTGCGCCGGCCTACGGGTTCGAGAGCGCAGATATCGCGCGCTCAGCGGTCGCTGCATTGAGAGCGATCTCGTTACCACATTAACGCGCTGCGTCACTGCCGGAGCTCACCCATGCCACGCGAAATTCTTCTCCACATTGGCATGACCAAGACTGGGTCAACGTCGATTCAGCATGTGCTTCATACAAACCGCACCCAGCTGCTTGCACAAGGTATTTTTTACCCGGCCAGCCCCGGAGAAAATCGGCATATCTTATTGGCGAGCGGATTTACCTCGTTTCCGGACCTGCTAGGCGACATCGACAGCTCCATTTGGCTGGGTCGTCAGCCAAAGGTGGCTATCGAGGCCCACATTGCTGAGATTGCGGAAGAGCTCGACAACTTACCTGACCGTATTGACCGTATCATCATCTCTGCCGAGCAGTTCAGCATGTACTCACGTGCCGAACGCGACATCCGCCGATTGCGCGATTTCCTTCTAAATTTTGCGGATAGGTGTCGGGTAGTTGTCTACCTACGTCGGCAGGATGAACATTTCGCAAGCCTGTACTCGCAGTTCCTGCGCCTGGGAAATGTCCATACGCCTGACATGAACCGGCTTTCAGCGTTCCACCACGACTACGATTACGCTGATTTCCTTGGACGTTGGGCAGAAGTGTTCGGTCCGGATCACGTGTGCCCACGTCTTTTTGAGAGCACCACGGGCAAGCGCTTCGACGTAATTGCCGATTTTGCCGAGGTCTGCGGCGTAGACATCGCGCAATTGACGATTCCTGCACAGGCGCGAAACCCCTCAATGAACCAGGCGGGTCAAGAGGCTTTGCGGCTGCTAGGCGGATTGCTGCAGGATGGCACAGGCAACCGCAGCGTGAGCGGGCCCGCCTGGCAACGGATCAGTGAGGCCGTTACTGCCAGTTCACCTGGGAAAGGCTGGCAGCCGGCTCAAGATGAGGCGCGCGCATTTATGAGCCGCTACGCAGCCAGCAACGAAGCCGTGCGCGCAACATGGTTCGCTGACCGAGTGCATCTGTTTGATACCGATTTCGAAGGCCTGCCAGTCAGGGGAGAGGTGGTGCCAGCTGCAATGGTCCAGGCGGCGCTTTCAGACTCCTTGTTGTCAGCGGTACGACTTCGGGATTGAGCGCGAGGCTCGGCTGGTGACGGAGAAGGCTCGGCTGGCGCATCGTTTAGGCGATGCCAAGCTCCGGCGGACGGCACTGGCGCAAGCCGCGCGACTGAAGGGCAACGACGTGGCACACCGCTTGCGACTGGCGGAATGCCTTGCCGAAGAGGGCGATTTGCAAGGTGCAAAGGTGCATCTTGACCTTGCCGCTAAGCTGGCTCCGGACGCCGCCGGGGTCAAAGCCTTACGGCAGAAGCTATCCCGAACTCAGCGCAAACGCTTAGTGACTACTTAAGACTAGGTCCGTGAAAGCCGGTCGGTCCGCATGCCAATTCGCCACACGCTCACATAACACCAACCATTCGTCAGCATCGACACTGTGTTCCTGGCTATGGGTGCCGTCAGCGCTTGCGCCTACATAACCGATAAACAACCCTGGCGCATGCATGGCAAGCGTTCCTCGCGGATGAATGTCATCGGCGGCTGTAGTCAGCAGGAATGTTACAGGCCCAAAAGAGCGCAGGGCTGTAAACAGCCTTCTCAAATCGTTGCTCTCGAGCTGGTCAAGATGTTTGTACACGAAAACTTTGTCGCCCGTTTCTAAATCTTCGAGCAATTTGTTTCGTAAGAATGCAAGGCGTCGCAGGCTCTGCGTCAGCATCCGCTCAGGGGAGATTTCATCGACTTTGATAAAGGTGTGGCTCCAGTAGCCGTAGCGGCGATCGGCCAGACCGTATTCGTGATTATCGGCCGAGATACGACGCTGAGTGAGCTCAGTGTTCTCTGCAACACCCATGCCCTCGAACCGAGCTTGCAAAGCCGCGATGAGTCCATTGAGAGGGATATTGGACCATTTCAATAAGCCGAGCTGTTCAATGCCGAGCTTGCGTTGCAGTAGTCCGAATTCGCAGCCGCCCGTTGCGGCACCGAGACTTTCGAACCGGCTAATGAAGTGAGGTGCGACTGGCGCAAGCGGAACCGATGAAACGGGTTGGGCGGCTGTCTCGTGTCCTAGCAGGTGTGCGTGTGCCTTCTTTACGAGCCGCTCGAACTGACGATCACTTGGCGCCAAGCGCACCGCCTGCTTAGCTCGCGCCAACGCCTCGGCGTAGTCTCCCCGTCTGATGGCGACGGCAATATGCTCCGAAAGTAACGCAGAGTGGTTAGGGTTTCTCCCCAGCGCCGCCTGACAGATGTCGTCCGCCTCTTCGGTCCTATCAAGCAAGCGGAGTACCCGAATTAGGTTTGCCTCCACGGCGGGCGCTGAGGCGGTGGTGGCGGCGACCTGAGCAAGCGTCAACGCTTGCGGCAAGCGCCCACGACTTTCTTCAACCCGGCATCGCGCGATGGCGATGCTCGGATCGGCCGGAAAGCGCTCGGCGCAAACCGCGCTGAACGTAGCGGCGTCCTCCAGCCTCCCGGCCTCGCGGAGTATGTCGAGATAGAGGGCGAAACCGGGAGCATAGTCGGGAAAGCGGCCGTGCAGCTTGGCCAGGCGCTCGAGGATGACGGCGAGCCGCTTGGGCCGGCCGCGTGGCGGACCGATGAGCGCGTGGGCTGCCGCAACGGCCACGGCCGGATCGTCCGGTGATAGAGCGATCAGACTGTCCCAATGCGCGCTGGCGTCAGCCCATTGCCGCAGGCTGGCAGCATGGCGGGCTGCGGCCTGCAGCACCTGCTTGTTTGCTGGGAATCTTCCCAGCGCGTCGGCCAGCAGAGCGCTTGTTTGCTGAGGGCGCTGGCGGCGCACGCTGAGCCGGATACCGCCTAGCGCACCAGTAGGGAGCGTAGGATGCAGCCTGCGCAAAGCCGCCCAACGCTCATCCGCAAGATTGTCCTGGTTATTGGCCTCCGCGACACGGGCCGCCTCTTCGAGCAGGCCGGGCGCGTTCGGGCAGGCGTGCAGGCCCTGCTCGACGAGGGCGGCCGCTTCGGCAATCCGCCCTTCGGCGCGATAGGCGACAATGGCGGCGCCATAGCCGACCGGCGAATCAGGGACGGCGCTGCGCAGGCGCTCTGCATGGTGCAGTGTGGCCGCGTGATCCTTGCGGCGGCGGGCAATGTGCAAGCCGGTCCGGGCATGCCAGGCGATATCAGGAACATGGTCCGGCAACGCCTCAAAAAGCTGGCATGCCTCGGCGAAGCGGTCGGATTTGAGCAACGTTTCGATTTGCGTCTGGACGGCTTTCGGCAGCGGTGAAGGATCTTGCGCGTCGTGGATGGAGGTAGATTGTTCGGCCGATACGACAGCCTGTGCTGCCGTCGCGGACACTGCCGCTACGTGCGGATCTGCGAAGGCGGGGGCGGGCGCGTTCATCGCCTTCGCTGTTTGGCTTGCAAGGTCAGCATCGCCCGCAATTGGCGGTTGCGGCGAGGGTTGCGATCGGCGAGCTTTTCGCCACGAGAGAACGCTGAACATTGCGACCCCATCCGTATCACGGGCGCTGCGATGCACCACGTTCGGTTGCGGGTTCTATACAGGGTTGACGCGAGATCAAGCCACCCGGTCCAGCGCGCGGTAGTACCACGAGCCCAGCACGGTCATGGGCACGCGGAAGGTGCGGCCGCCGGGGAATGGGAGGTAGGGGAGGTTGGCGAAGGCGTTGAAGCGGGTGGTTTGGCCGGCGACGGCTTCGCCGAGGAGGCGGCCGAGGAGGTGGGTGGTGGTGACGCCGTGGCCGCTGTCGCCGTGGCTGAACAGGGTGGTGGGTGTGATGCGGCCGACATGGGGGATGCGGGGGAGCGTGAGGGCGAAGTTGCCGCTCCAGGCGTAATCGGTGCGCACATCGGCCAGGCTGGGGAAGGTTTTGAGCATTAGCGGGCGCAGCTTGCCTTCGATGCTGGCGGGGTCGGCGCCGCCATAGACGGTGCCGCCGCCGTAGAGCAGGCGGTGGTCGGGCGTGCGGCGGAAATAGTCGAGGAAGTAGTTGGCGTCTTCCACGCAGTAATTGGCGGGCAGCAGGGCGGCCAGGCGCTCGGGGTCCATCGGCTCGGTGGCCATCACCTGGCTGCTGACCGGCATGATCTTGCCGCCGATCTCGCGGTGCAGCAGGCGGCCGAGATAGGCGTTGCCGCAGACGAGCACGTGGCGGGCGCGCACGGTGCCGTGCTCGGTGCGCACGCTGGGCGCGGGCCCGGTATCGACGTCCACCACGCGGCTGTGTTCGTGGATGCGGCCGCCCAGCCCTTCCAGCGCCGCGGCCTGGCCGAGCACCAGGTTGAGCGGGTGGATGTGGCCGCCCAGCGGGTCCAGCAGGCCGCCCACGTAGCGGTCGCTGGCGACGATGCGGGTGAGGCCGGCGCGGTCGGTGAGTTCGAGGGCGGTGTGGCCGTGCTGCGCCCATACGCGGCGCACATGCTCCAGCCCGCGCATCTGGCGGGCGGTGAAGGCGACCATGGCACCGCCCGGGGTCAGCGCGCAGTCGATGCCGTAGCGGGCGACGCGGTGGCGGATGATGTCGCCGCCTTCCAGCGCCATCGCCCCCAGCGCCTCGGCGGCCGCGGCGCCGTAGCGGCGCTCGATCACATCGAGCTCGCGCGAGTAGCCGTTGACGATCTGGCCGCCATTGCGGCCCGAGGCGCCCCAGCCGACCCGGGCGGCTTCGAGCACGACCACGCTGTAGCCGCGTTCGGCCAGCTCGAGGGCGGCGGAGATGCCGGTGAAGCCGGCGCCGATGATGGCGACATCGGCCTCGGTATCGCCCTGCAGGCTGGGGCGCTCGGGCGCAGGCGTGGCGGTCGCGGCGTAGTAGCTGGGGGCGTGCGGGGTCATAGTGCCAGGCAGGTTAGGCGAAGGGAGGCAGGAAGACCTTCTTTTTCGCGGGCGGCCACGCAAAAAACTTCGGCCCCGGGCGCTGCCGCGGCGGCCCGGCGCGGCGCTTTCGCTGGATTGTCACACAGGCCACGCGGTTTTTGCGCCAAAGCGCGCGGGTCCCAATCTCACGAGGTGTCCCGATGTCCCTCCGCACGCTTCTGCTGGCCGCTTCGGCCAGCCTGGCCCTTGCCGCACCGGCCTTGGCCGCCGCCCCCGGCGCCTACAAGCACGTCCTGCTGATCAGCGTGGACGGCATGCACGGGATCGACCTGCAGAACTACATCAACGACCCGAGCCATGCGCGCTCCGCGCTGAAGGCACTGGCGACGCACGGCGTGGTCTATCAGGCCGCCTACACCACGGCGCCTTCGGACAGCTTTCCCGGCATGATCGCGCAGGTGACCGGCGCCACGCCGCTGACGGCCGACATCTTCTACGACGACAGCTACGACCGCAGCGTGTGGGCGCCCGGCACCAACTGCCAGGGCCCTTCGGGCGCGGAGACCAACCTGGCCGAGCCGCTGGACCGCGATCTGTCGCGGCTGGATGGCGGCGGCAGGCTGGGCAACCCGATCAGCCAGCTGAACCCGGCGGCCCTGCCGCTGGCGCTGGTGGGCGGCACCTGCCGCGCCGTGCTGCCGCACCACTTCATCAAAACCAACACGGTGTTCGAAGTGATCAAGGCCGCCGGCCTGCGCACCGCGTGGTCCGACAAGCACCCGGCCTATGAGATCCTGAACGGCCCGTCCGGTGCGGGCATCGACGACCTGTACACGCCCGAGATCAACTCCAACAACATCCTGGGCGGGGCCGGCGACAACACGCAAAGCTTCAACGCGGTGCGCACCTACGACCAGAACAAGGTGGACGCCGTGATCCACCAGATCGACGGCTACAACAGCACCGGCACCGCCTATGCCGGCATCCCGGCGATCTTCGGCATGAACTTCCAAAGCGTGAGCGTGGGCCAGAAACTCGCCGGCTCCGGCCCCACCGACCCGGCCGGCCTTGTGGGCGGCTATACCGACGCCAATGCCACGCCGGCCAACGCGCTGGCCCAGCAGCTGGATTACGTGGACGGCGCGCTGGGCCAGATGGTGGCCGAGCTGAAGCGCCAGGGCGCCTATGACAGCACGCTGATCATCGTCAGCGCCAAGCACGGCCAGTCGCCGATCGACCGCAGCACGCGCACCACCCGCGACGACGGCGCGTATTTCCCGCAAACCCCCGGCTACGCCTTCGAGATCGCCGACGACGAGCTGCTGCTGTGGCTGCAGCCCGGCCTGCAGAAGACCGACCGCGCGGCCGCGCTGGCCTATCTGCGCAAGGTGGCGCCCGCGGCCAACATCCAGCAGGTGCTCGACGGCGCCAAGCTGCCAGGCACCTACCGCTCGGCGCTGCACGACAATCGCACGCCGGACTTCATCGGCGTGGCCGTGCACGGCACCATCTACACGACGGGCAGCAAGCTGGCCGAACATGGCGGCTTCAGCGACGACGACCGCCATGTGGCGATGGTGGTGAGCGGCCCGGGCCTGCCGGCGGGTGACGCGGTAACGAGCCCGGTGCTGACGACGCAGATCGCGCCGACGATTTTGACGGCTTTGGGGTTGGATCCTAACGCGCTGATGGGCGTGCAGAAGGAGAAGACTGTGGTGCTGCCGGATTTGTTTCGGTAGGGGTTACGCAAGCGCTTCTTTTTTGAAAAAAAGAAGCAAAAAACTTTTGCTCTGGGGCGGTGCTCGGATGGTGGGCGCCGCCTCCTTGCGATCGTGTTGGCTTCTGAAGACAAACGTATGATCTTCCTGAACTGCACGCCTTTCAAAGCTGGTCAAAGACGCAAATAACGATAGCCAGTGTCGCAATTTATGCGAGCGGCACCTCGTAGCGGTTAAACGGCATCGATCAGCGATGTCCGAAACCTGAGCGAGCACATGGCGAGTCAAGCCGTAAGCATCGCGCGAGCTCCAGAGCCTGAATGTCAGAGCATATTTCTTAGTCAGTCGGTTGAGAGCCGTGCGCAGGTATCACGTTAGGGCCTCTGCTGAATCGCCTTTAACACGGCCGCTAGTTCTGTCGGGATGAGTCTGCCTCGCCTAAGAGCTCGGATAAGCCGAGGGGGGCTAATTACACGAACGCCACCGAAGGCGTGCTGAGCGATGGTCATAATGTCATGCCCACGACAATCTATCACCCACGACGGCACAGCAATTCGATTACCTGCGGTATACGTTACGATCGAAGTCGACGTGGCTACGAGACTTGGTTCTGTCCTCTCCATAGCCGCCACCATCACGTCCGAAACTGCTTGTAGGGCGCTATCCGACTGTTGTCGTAAAAGATGCTCGTCTCCAGAACTGATTTCTACATCTGGAACGATTGGGGCTGTGTCATTCTCAAGCAAAAGGCAAAAAAGATTTAGTGGATCGAGTAGGTAGTTTTCAAAACTATACCTTCCGAGAACCCAAATTCGACCGCTAGAGCGATTGGCCACATCACGATCTATTAGCCCAAAAAAAATTCTATCAAGCGGGTCGGAGTCAAGTTTTTCTACCCACTTCGTGACAATCGAATGCCCGCCGCTCACTTTTGCTGCGCCCCTCCCAACAGAAGCTGGAATGAACGCTATCGATGGCGACGGCTGTAGCGCCATCGGATCGCGGCTTGGTCCGTGGTCCATCACTAGATCGCATACTGTCTTATAGAAGTCGACATCATCTTCATCCTCTACGAAACAGAATTTCGTAGTTCGTGATACTGTCACTAATCCGGCGGTAAGCACGGAGATAATGTCAGGCCGGTGATCAACTCTGATGACTGAAGTCACGCCACGCTCTAATTGAAAAACCGCGCCCCCCGGAGCTAGCGCAACCGTCGATGGGGAATGGCTTGTCATTATGACTCGGACTTTGAAACGGTTGACAAGAACCTCGGAGATAACGTCAAGGAACTGTGTCGTCATTGAGGGATGG
This sequence comes from uncultured Alphaproteobacteria bacterium, assembly GCA_963751795.1. Taxonomy (GTDB): domain Bacteria; phylum Pseudomonadota; class Alphaproteobacteria; order Acetobacterales; family Acetobacteraceae; genus BOG-908. The sequence goes on along the minus strand of CAVVVI010000001.1, from coordinate 148,844 downwards.
AGATGAGCATCCGGCTCGTCGAGCAGCAGGAGTTTTGGGAACTGACCGGCTTTACTTGCGGTGTAAAGCCAGAGCACCAGCTGAAGAAGGACCTTTTCGCCCGAAGAGAGGTCAAGGGCAGGTATTTCGATACCTGATTGACGATCTCTTAGGCCAAGTGTGTAGTTGTCGAGAAGTTTGGTTCTTACGGGGGAAGTGACTTCGTAAGGGAAGCTCGAAACCCGCAGTGCCTCGTTCACAACGTCCCAAGGTGCGGGACCCAGTGACTGACCGTCTTCGTCAATGCCGGGCGTATTGCGCTCCAAAGCCTCCATTAACTTGAGGCGGTGAGCCACGAAAACGTGTGCTAACTCTGCAGTGACGTCGATGTCATCGGTTGCAAAATCTGAGTCGGGCAGAAGCTTCTCAGCATTTCTGGAGTGATCTGATTGGGCAAACGTCCACCCAGTCGTTTAAGAATGCGATTTGCTCGAATCAGGCCAGAGATGTCGTTCGCGTTACCGTTTCGGCTTTGAGCGTATTGCAGAGCCTGTTGTCTCGCCTTTTGCAAGTTTGCCAAGGACGACGGCGCGCCGCCTGAAAACCGACCTGCACTGGGCACATAAGCGATCTCTTCGGGCTTATATCCTGCACCGGTAACGTGAACCGAGACTGGAAGAGGCGACCCGAATTGCATGCCGGGCGGACGCGCTCCACTGAAATGGTAGGCTAGAACTTCTAGGAGCTGAGTTTTGCCCGACCCATTTCTACCGGTCAGTATCGCGAATCCAGGTATATCGGCCCAAGATAGTTGAGAGATAGTTTTGTAGGTTTGTCCGCCATTCGGAACAATGTCGATATTAAGTGAGTCGATCGTACAGCTCCTTTCATTACGCTAAATCGAAGGTTGCCTTTCTCGCAACTCGGGTAGGGCTACAGACGGATCACAGCTTTCGAGGCGTAATAGACCAAATCCGTCCTCATGGCGATCGCGTTGCCAAGTGCGAGGAAGCATGAGGCCGTAAGTCGGAGAACGGCATTCTTACCAAGGTTGTAGTGACATCATACCATGTCGGGCGGAGCTCCTCTTTATTGTCTCGCCTTCCCTACACCGACTGCAAATAAGCGTCGTACTCCACATCGGTCACCCGACGCCGAAACTCCGCCTGCTCCTGCCGTTTGCACGCCGAAAACAGGTCTTGGTAGTCTAGCCCAAGATATTCACCCATCACGTCGCTGGCGTCGAAGGCGTCGATGGCGTCGTCCCAGTTGACGGGCAAGATCGGGTGGCCCTCGCGTTCTTCGCCATCGATGGGGCGGCCGGGGTCGAGTTCGGCGCGCAGGCCGTGCATGGCGCCGGCCAGCACGCCGGCGACGGCGAGGTAGGGGTTGCAGTCCGCACCGGCGACGCGGTGTTCCACGCGGGTGGCGCGGCCGGCGGTGATGACGCGGATGGCGGCGCTGCGGTTATCCATGCCCCACGTCACGTTGGTGGGCGCGTGGCCGCCGGGGGTGAGGCGGCGGTAGGAATTGGCGTGCGGGGCCAGCAGCAGCATGCATTCGGGCAGGGTGGCGAGCATGCCGCCGGTGACGTGGTGCAGGCGGGGTGTCGGTTTGCCGCCCTCGCCGGCCATGATGTTGCGGCCCTGCTCGTCCAGGATGGACATGTGCACGTGCATGCCGCTGCCGGCGAGGTTGCCGTAGGGTTTGGCCATGAAGGTGGCGTCCAGCCCGTGCTGGCGGGCCACGCCCTTGACGATGCGTTTGAGCAGGAAGGCGTGGTCGGCCGCCATCAGCGGGTCGGGCACGTGGTTGAGGTTCACCTCGTACTGGCCGGGCCCGTTTTCGCGCACCACGGTGTCGGCGGGCAGGTTCTGGCGTTCGCAGGCGTGGAAGATGTCGGCCAGCAGCGGCTCGAAGCTGTGCAGTTCGGCGATCGAGAGCACCTGCGTCTGCCAGCCGTTCCAGCGGCCTTCGTGGCTGCTGGGCGGGCTGACGGGGTCGCGCGGGGTGCGGCGGCGGTCGATGATGTAGAATTCGAGTTCGGTGGCCATCACCGGGGTGAGGCGGGCCTGGCGGAAGGTGTCGCAGACGCGGGCCAGCACCTGGCGGGGGTCGGCGTAGAAGGGTGTGCCGTCCTGCTGCATCATGCGCAGCAGCACTTGGGTGGTGGGGCGCGTCAGCCAGGTGACGGGCAGCAGCGTGCCTTCGACGGGCATGCAGATGCCGTCCGGATCGCCGGTGCCCACGGCCAGGCCGGCTTCGGGGACGTCGCAGCCCCATACATCGAGTGCGTAGACCGAGCGCGGCAGGGCCACGCCTTTTTCCATGACTTCGGGAATGCGTTCAGCCGGCACCCACTTGCCGCGCGCAATGCCGTTCACATCCACCACGAACGCCTCGAGGACCGAGGGGGCCTGCTTGGGGCCGGGGATCAGGGTGTGGGTGTTGGGGACATAGGCGGGCGGCGGTGCGGTAAAATCCAATTTTCAGAGCTCCATTGCTGTGGGGGCAGGCACGGCGGTTCAGGCGACGCGGCGGGCCGGGGCGTGGCGCACCGTGTGGTAGGCGCGGCAGGCGGTGCCGAAGGTGCGGAAGATCACCACCGAGAGGGGGTTGTCGCGGAACGCCCATTCGGGGTGCCATTGCACGCCGAGCAGGAAGCACTCGGCACGATCCAACCGGACGGCTTCGATCAGGCCGTCGGGCGCTTCGGCGTCGATGGCGAGGCCCGGGGCCAGCCGGTCGATGCCTTGGCCGTGCAGGGAGTTTACCTCGGCGGTGTCCATGCCGGAGATGCTGTGCAGCAGGCCGCCCTCGGTGAGGCTGACGGCGTGGGCCGGGGCGTATTGTTCGGGCAGGCTGGCGTCGGGCCGTTCGCGGTGGTCGGCCAGGCCGGGCACGGTATGGACCGCCTGGTGCAGCGTGCCGCCGAGGGCGACGTTGATTTCCTGCAGGCCGCGGCAGACGCCCAGCACCGGCATGCCCAGGGCCACGGCCTGGCGGATCAGCGCGAGGCTGACATGGTCGCGCGCCGGGTCGGCCAGGGCGGCGGGATCGTGCTGGGCGGCGCCGTAGCTGGCCGGGCCCACGTTGCTCGGCGCGCCGGTGAGGAACAGGCCGTCGAGCGTGGCGAGGATGGCGGCGAGGTCGGCAGGGTCGGACCAGGCGGCGCCGGGCTCGGCGATGAGCGCCGGGAGCATGATGGGCAGCGCGGCGGCGCCGGCGGAGACGGCATCGAGGTATTTCTGCTGAACGGCGTGGACCACGTGCTTGCCGCCTGCATGCACGTCGGCCACCACGCCGATGACGGGCTTCATAGTGGTTCTCCTGGCAGTGTTTGTAGCTGAAAAGATTACGCGAGGGAAGCATGTGTTGGCGCCGGCGGCGCGGGTGCCTTTTTCAAAGTGCGGCCGCGTGTGCTACGTCCTGCGGATGAACGACGTTTCGTCCCTGCGCGCGCGCGATGCGCGGCATCACATCCATCCTTTTTCCGACACGGCATCGCTGAACGCCGAAGGCACGCGCATCATCACGCACGCCCACGGCGTGTGGCTGACGGACGCGGATGGGCGACGTTACTTGGACGGGTTTTCCGGCCTGTGGAACGTGGCCGTAGGATACGGGCGGCACGAAATCGCCGACGCTGCAGACGCGCAGATGCGTCAGTTGCCGTTCTATAACAATTTCTTCAAATCGACGACGGTGCCGGCGATCGAGCTGGCGGAAATGCTGGGCGCGCTGGCGCCGGGGTTTTCGCGTACCTTCTTCACCAACTCGGGTTCGGAGGGCAACGACACCGTCATCCGCATGGTGCGCCACTACTGGCAGCTGCGCGGGCAGCCGGGCAAGACGCGCTTCATCGCGCGGCATAACGGCTACCATGGCAGCACCATCGGCGGCGCCAGCCTGGGCGGCATGGCGTGGATGCACAGCCAGGGCGGGCTGCCGATCCCGGGCGTGATCCATGTGGCGCAGCCCTGGTGGTGGGGCGAAGGCGGGGCGATGAGCCCGGACGAGTTCGGCCTGTGGGCGGCGCGCGAGGTGGGCCGCGCGATCGACGAAGCGGGGGCGGAGACCGTGGCCGCCTTCATCGGCGAGCCGGTGCAGGGCGCCGGCGGCGTTATCATGCCGCCCGACACCTACTGGCCCGAAGTGGAGCGCATCTGCCGCGCGCGCGATGTGCTGATCGTCAGCGACGAGGTGATCTGCGGGTTCGGGCGGCTGGGCAGCTGGTTCGGCGCGCAGCATTACGGCTTCACGCCCGATCTGATGACGGTGGCCAAGGGGCTGACCAGCGGTTACCTGCCGATGGGCGGCGTGATGGTGGGCGATGCGGTGGCCGACGTGCTGGAGGCGGGCGGCGACTTCAACCACGGCTACACGACCAGCGGCCACCCGGTCTGTGCGGCCGCTGCCATCGCCAATCTGCGCATCCTGCACGACGAGGGGCTGATCGACCGCGTGCGCACGCAGATCGGGCCGTATCTGGCCGCACGCTGGGCGGGGCTGGCCCAGCATCCGCTGGTGGGCGAAGCGCGCATGGTGGGGCTGATGGGGGCGCTGGAGCTGACGCCGGACAAGGCCGCGCGGGCGCGCTTCCCCAAAGCCGGCGAGATCGGCATGGCGTGCCGCGACGCCGCCTATCGCCACGGGCTTATCCTGCGCGCCACCGGCGATTGCATGCTGGTGGCGCCGCCCTTCGTGCTGAGCGAGGCGGAAGCCGATACGCTTGTGCAGCGCACGCACTGGGCGCTTGATGAGGCTTTGCAGGAGGTACGCGCGCGTGGCTGGGCCTGAGATGGAAGCACCGGCGATCACACGCGCTCTGGTCGCGGCGATCATGCATAGCGCGCAGCCGATGGTGTTGACCGACCCGAACGCGCCCGACCACCCGATGATCGCCGTGAACCCGGCGTTCGAGGCGATGAGCCTGTATCCCGCCGCCGAGACAGTGGGCCGCAACTGCCGCTTCCTGCAGGGGCCCAATACCGACACCGTGGCCACCGCGCGCCTGCGCAGCTGCATTGCCGAGCGGCGCGGCAGCGTGGAGTGGCTGCTGAATTACCGGCGCGACGGCAGCCAGTTCTGGAACCTGCTGTTCATCTGCCCGATCTACGGGCCGGATGGCGCGCTGCTTCATTACTTCGGCAACCAGCGCGACATCACCGAGGGTTCGCCGGCCACCCTGCCCGACTACACGCTGGGCAAGGCCGATCTGTCGGCGGCCGCCCAGGCCGAGTTCCAGGCGCTGCTGCAGCAGATGGTGGCGGCCGATGCGCAGGCGCCGGATACTGCGCGCGCGCTGGAAGCGCTGGGTGCGGCGGCGCGGCGGCTGGACGAGCTGACGACGCGGCTGCAGCCCGCGCCTTGGGCGCCGCCGCGGTAGAGACGGCGCGGCCCTAGGCCGGCGCTTGCATCGAGCGGCCGGCTTCGACCACCGCGAGCGCCGTCATGTTGACGATGCCGCGCGCCGTGACGCTGGGCACCAGCACGTGAGCGGGGCGCGACATGCCCAGCAGCAGCGGACCCACCGGCAGGCCGTCGGCGGCGGCCTTGACCAGGTTGAAGGCGATGTTGGCGGCGTCCAGGTTGGGCATCACCAGCAGGTTGGCGACCCCGGTGAGCCGGCTGGTCGGCATCAGGCGTTCGCGGATCGCTTCCGACAAGGCGGCGTCGCCATGCATCTCGCCATCGACTTCGAGTTCCGGGTTGGCGCTGCGGATCAGCGTGAGCGCGTGGCGCATCTTGCGCGCGCTGGGCGAGTTGCTGGCGCCGAAGCTGGAATGCGACAGCAGCGCCACCTTGGGCACCAGCCCGAACCCGGCCACCGCTTCGGCGGCCAGCGCCGTCATCTCGGCGATCTGCTCGGCAGTGGGATCCACGTTCATATGCGTGTCGGCGAGGAAGATGGCGCCCGATTGCAGGATGACGGCCGATAGCGCGAACACGCGGGTGACGCTGGAGACTTTCGGGATGATCGGCAGCAGGTATTCCATCTGGCGATACCAGGCGGCGGTGCCGCCGCACAAAGCCGCATCCACCTGGCCCGTCTGCAGCAGCATGGCGCCGGCCACCAGCGGGCGGGATCGGATGCGACGGGCGGCGGCGTCCGGCGTGACGCCGCGGCGGGCCACCAGCGCCTGGTAAGGGGCGACCAGCGGATCGAACACCGCGCGGTCCTGCGCCGGGTCGAGCACCTGCACCTGGCTGCCGAGCTTCATGCGCAATCCCATGTCGCGCACGCGGCGTGCGATCTCGTCGCGCCGGCCGAGCAGCACCGGCTGTGCTATGCCTTCGTCAACCACGGTCTGCACCGCGCGCAGCACGCGCTCGTCCTCGCCTTCCGTGTAGATCACCCGCACGCTGCATTTGCGCGCCGCCTCGAAGACCGGGCGCATCAGCTGGCCGGAGCGGAAGACGAAACGTTCCAGTTCGGCGCGGTAGGCATCCAGATCGGCGATCGGATCCTGTGCGACGCCGCTCGCCATCGCGGCGCGGGCGACGGCGGGGGCGACCTGCAGGATCAGGCGCGGATCGAACGGCTTGGGGATGATGTAGTCGGGCCCGAACACCGGTGCGGCGCCGCCATAGGCGCGGGCCACCACCTCGCTGGCTTCCATGCGCGCCAGCTCGGCGATCGCTTCGACGGCGGCGAGCTTCATCGCCTCGTTGATGGTGGTGGCGCCCACATCCAGCGCACCGCGGAAGATGAACGGGAAGCACAGCACGTTGTTGACCTGGTTCGGATAGTCGCTGCGCCCGCTGGCAACGATCGCATCCGGGCGCGCGGCGCGCACGATCTCCGGCAGGATTTCCGGCTCCGGATTGGCCAGTGCGAGCACGACAGGGCGCGGGGCCAGCAGCGGCAGCCAGGCCGGATCGAACACGCGCGGCGCCGAGAGGCCCATGAAGATGTCGGCCCCTTCGATCACGTCGGCCAGCGTGCGTGCGTCGGTGTGGCGGGCGTAGCGCGCCATGTTGGCCGGCATGGCGGGGTCGCGCCCGGCATGCACCACGCCGCGTATGTCGGTGAGAGTCACGTTATCGGCCGGCAGGCCCATCGCCACCAGCAGATCGACGCAGGCGATGGCCGCCGCACCGGCGCCGGAGGTGACGAGGCGCACGTCCGCCAATGCCTTGTCCTGCAGCAGCAGCGCGTTGCGCACGGCGGCGGCCACCGTGATGGCGGTGCCGTGCTGATCGTCGTGGAACACCGGGATGCCCATGCGCTCGCGCAAGCGCTGTTCGATAACGAAGCATTCCGGCGCGCGGATGTCTTCGAGGTTGATGGCGCCGAAGGTGGGCTCGAGGGCGGCGACGACGGCGATGAACAGTTCGGGGTCGGTGGCATCCACCTCGATATCGAACACGTCGATGCCGGCGAATTTCTTGAACAGCGCGGCCTTGCCCTCCATCACCGGCTTGCCGGCCAGCGGGCCGATATTGCCCAGGCCGAGCACGGCGGTGCCGTTGGTGATGACGGCGACGAGGTTGGCGCGCGCCGTGAGCTCGCGCGCGGTTCGGGGATCGGCCACGATGGCGGCGCAGGCGGCGGCCACGCCCGGCGAGTAGGCCAGCGCCAGGTCGCGCTGCGTGGCCATCCGCTTGGTGGGCTCGATGGCGATCTTTCCGGGGCGCGGCAGGCGGTGGTAATCCAGCGCGGCCTGGCGGAAATCCTCGTCCATTCTGGCAATCTCCGGTAAGCGCGGCTTGGCTTCGGGCGGGCGGTGTCAGCCCGCGATCATTGCGACACGGCCGGGCCTTTCACGATTTCGGCCAGATCGTCCGGCCGCAGGTATTTGACGAAGGCGGCGCGCACCTGTTCGGCGGTGGCATCGAAATAATGCCGTGCCGCGGTCTGCGGCGTATCGAGTGGCAGGCCCAGATCGACCAGGCGCAGATCGAGTGCGGCCAGCCCGTCCACGCTGGCGCGCTGCATCGGCAGGCGGCGCAGCATCTGCGCCTTGGCGCGGTTCAGTTCGGTATCGTTGACGGCGTGCGCCTGCAGATCCTTGATGTCGGCCACCAGCAGCGCGCGCGCCGGGCCCACCTTGGCGGGGTCGGCGCCGAAACTGACGCTGTAGTCGCACCGCGTGCGGCTCCAATCGATCTGACTGTCCACGTTGTACACATAGCCGGTGCGCACGCGCAGGTCGCGATACAGGCGGGAGGAGAAGCCGCCGCCGAGCAGCGTGTTGCCGATCATCAGATCGTAGCGCTGCGGGTCGGTCACCGGCAGGGCCACGGTCTCGGCCATTGCCACCGTGTCCTGCAGGCTGGCGCTGTCGGGCACATGGGCGGCCGTGCGGGTGTTGGGCCCGACCGGCGGCAGGTCGATCTGCGGCTTGGCGCCGTGGGCAGGCCATTGGCCGAAGGTCGCTTCTACCACGCGGCGCGCGGTCTCCGGCGTCACGTCGCCGGCGACCACGATGGTGGTGAGATCCGGCCGGTAGGCGGCGGCGTAATAGGCGCGCACGTCCTCCACCTTGAGTGCGGCCAGCGAGGCGGGTGTCGGTTGCCGCAAAGCAGGGTCGGACGCGGGCAGCACGGCGGCCTGGATGGCGCGCTTGAACAGATAGTCGGGCGATTGCAGCAGGCCGGCCAGGCTTTGCGCGGCCTGGCGGCGCACCACGGCGAAATCGTCCGGCGGAAAGGCCGGCTGCAATTCGGCTTCGGCCAGCAGCGCCATGCCGTGCTCGAACTCCGGCGTCAGCACCTTAAGCGAGAAGCGCGAGCCGGCGGTCGATTGCGCGGCGATATCGTCCAGCGCCTTCTGGTAGGCCAGGCGATCGTGCTTCTGCGTGCCGTAATCGAACAGTTTCGCCGTCACCTCGGCCACGCCATCGCGCCCGGGCGGCTCTTCCATCTCGGTCACCTGGCGCACCTGGCCGAACACGCTGACGGTGCGGCCCACATGTTCGGGCTGCACGATCAGGCGTAGGCCGTTGGGCAGCGTCTCGGCGGTGGCGGGCGTGCCGAGGTCGGGCAGATGCAGCGTCTCCACCGCGTCGGACGCCCATTGCGGCAGCACGACCGGCTTGGCCGGCGCGCCGCCGAAGGATTCCTCGCCGCCAAACCCTTTGCCGGCGACGGGCTTGCCGGAATCCTGCGGCGTGAGAATGGCGGTGACCGCGTGGGCCGGATCGAGCAGCTGGGCGGCGAGGCGGTTCACCTGCTCGGGCGTGACTGCCTGGTAGGCGGCGGCCACGTCGTCGGGCGATTGGGCGCCGCGTATGGCCAGCGCGTTGGACCAGCTTTCGGCCAGGCCGGCGATGCTGTTCGTTTTGAAGGCGAGCTGCGCCACCTCCTGCCGCTTGGCCGCTTCCACCAGCTCGGCCGGCACGCCCGATTTGGCGATGGTGGCCAGGATGGATTTCATCTCGGCCAGCACCGGCGCCGCGTCGCCGCCCTTGGGGAAGGCGGCGGCGACCAGGCCGAAGCCGACATCGGCCTTGGGCTGGTAGGCGAATTCGCTGAGCAGCGCGTGGCCGCTGGTGACCATGGTGTAGAGCGCACCGCGCTCGCTGCCGAGCACGTCGCCCAACACGTCGGCCACCGCGAAATCGGGCGCGCGCTGGCCGGGCATACGGTAGGCGAGTGTCACCAGGCCCACCGGAAAGTCGGTGGGCAGGGCCAGCGATTTTGACAGCACGGGGCTGACGGCGGTGGGCGCATGGGCCGGCACCGCGCGGCGCGGCACGGCGCCGAACGCAGCGCGCGCCTGGGCCAGTGCCGCCTGCGGGTCCACGTCGCCGGCGATCACCAGGATGGCGTTGTTGGGCGCGTACCATGTTTCGTAGAAGCTGCGCAGGCGCTTGGCATCCGTCTGGTCGAAAGACGGGCGCGTGCCCAGCGCATCGTGCTCGTAGGGCGTGCCGGCGAACAGGATCGCCTGCAGCTGCGACAGATAGGTGTAGATCGGGCTGGACAGGTCGCGGCTGACCTCCTGCTCGATGGCGCCGCGTTCCTTCTCCCAGTCGGCCTGCTCGAGGTTGAGGCCGGCCATGCGGAGCGCTTCGACATGCAGTGCCACGCCCAGATTGGCGGCGGGCACGGTGTAGAAATACTGCGTCACCGTCTCGGTGGTGTCCGCGTTGTAGTCGCCGCCCAGCAGGGCGCCCAACTCGCTGAGCTGGTCGCGGTCGAGCCCCGCGGCGCCGCGGAACATCATGTGCTCCAGCGCATGGGCGGTGCCGGGAAAGCCGGGCGGCGCGTCGTTGGAGCCGGCGAGGTAGTTCAGCTCGGTGGTGACGACGGGTGCCAGATGGTCGGGCACCACCACGACGCGCAGGCCGTTATCCAGCGTAGCGCGCACCACGCCGTCGGGCACCGCGCCGCTGGGGCCGGGCGGCGCGGCCAGGGCGGCGCCGCTCAGCATGAGGCCGGCTAGGAACGAGAGGGCGGGCCGTGCTGTTCTGATCACCTGGGACCCCGTGCAGAGTGGCCGCGCACCCTAGGCGTGGGGCTGGGGGCTGCCAAGGCGGAGGCGTGGCGATGCGGCGGATCGGGGGCATGGCAGGTGGCGACGGCGCGCCGCGCGGCGCCTGGTGCCGCCGATGACGAAGCTGCTCACCTGCGCGCAGATGGCGGAGGCGGACCGGCTGACGGTGGCTTCCGGCATATCGGCGGTGGCGTTGATGGAGGCGGCCGGCCGGGCGGTGGCCGCCGAGATCATCCGCCGCGTCGCCCCCTGCCCGGCCGTGGTGCTGTGCGGGCCGGGCAATAATGGCGGCGACGGCTTCGTGGTGGCCAGCCAGCTCGTCAAGGCCGGGTGGCGCGTGCGCGTGGCGCTCGCCGGCGACCTGTCGCGCGCCTCGCCGGAAGCGCTGCACCATGCCGCCGCGTGGCGCGGTCGGACGGAGCCGTTCGGCCCGGCGCTGGTGGCCGGTGCCAGGCTGGTGGTGGATGCGGTGTATGGCGCCGGCCTGTCCCGCCCGCCCGATGCCCTGGTGCGCGCAACACTGGGCGCCGCGCGGGACGCGGGCGCCGTGCTGGTGGCCATCGACGTGCCGACGGGCGTGGCGGGCGATAGCGGCGCCGATATCGGTGCGGTGGCGGCCACCTTCACCGTGACGTTCGCCTGCAAGAAGCCGGGCCACGTGCTGCTGCCAGGCCGCACGCTGTGCGGCGAGGTGGTGGTGGCCGCGATCGGCACGCCGGCGGCGGCGCTGGACGCGGTGGGTGCCACCTGCCGGGAGAACACGCCGGATGCCTGGCAGGGCGCGCTGCCAACGGCCCGGCCCGAGGGCAACAAGTTCGGCCGCGGCCATGCGCTGGTGCTGGGCGGCGCGGTGATGACCGGCGCGGCGCGCATGGCCGCGCGCGCCGCCGCCCGGGCCGGCGCGGGGCTGACGACGGTGGCCGCGCCGCAGAGCGCCTGGGCAGTGTACGCCGCAGCGCTGACCAGCATCATGGTGCGGCCGATCGACGACGATGCGGCGCTGGCCGGCGTGCTGGCCGACACCCGGATCACCGCCATGCTGGCCGGGCCCGGCGCCGGGCTGGGGCCGCCCACGCGCGCCCATGCGCTGGCGCTGCTGGGCACCGGCCGGCCGGTGGTGCTGGATGCCGACGCGCTGAGCGTGTTCCGCGACGCGCCGGGCGATCTATTTGCCGCCATTACCGGTCCCTGCGTGCTGACGCCGCATGAGGGCGAGTTCGCGCGGCTGTTCACGCTGGAGGGCGACAAGCTGACGCGCGCGCGGGCGGCGGCGCGGCTGAGCGGTGCCACCCTCGTGCTGAAGGGTGCGGATACCGTTGTGGCCGCCCCGGACGGGCGGGCCAGCATCAACGCCAATGCGCCGGCAACGCTGGCGACGGCCGGTTCAGGCGACGTGCTGGGCGGCTTCATCCTGGGGCTGCTGGCGCAGGGGATGAAGGCGTTCGACGCGGCATGCGCCGGCGTATGGCTGCACGGTGCCGCGGCAGCCGCATTCGGGCCGGGGCTGCTGGCCGAGGATCTGCCCGATCTGCTGCCTGGCGTGCTGCGCGCGCTGGGGCCAGCGGTCGCGGGCGCTCAGGCGTAGCGCTGCGGGGTGCTGCGGCGGAACGGGTTGCTGAGCCGGCCCGCGATGCGGTGCGCCAGCGTGAAGCGGCTGACCGTGAAGCGCGGCACGATGACACCGCCGAAGCCGGTGAAGAACAGCGCGCTGCCCGCCGTCACCACACCCTCGAAATCGTAGATCAGCCCGCGCGCGGCGGCATCCTGCATGGCCGTCCACAGCAGCAGGCTGACCGCGCCGTTGCCGGAATCCGCGCGCCTTGTGGAGAGCAGGTAGTAGGCGGCCTGGCTGTCCCACACGGAGAAGATGGCGGCCGCGGGCTCGCCATCGGTGCCCATGGCCGCAAGGCAGGCACCCTGGCCGCGTGTGATGGCGGCCTGGCAGGCGCGTTCCAGCAGGGCCGGCGCGTAGCGGCTGTGCGCACCGGCACGGGCCAGGTTGGCGGTGTAGGTCTCCGCGAACGCGGCGGCGTCCATCGGCATGGCGGTGTAGTGCTCGCCGGCGCGGCGGATCACATTACGTGCCTTGTCGCGCATGTTGCGCCACAGCACCTCGCGCGGGGCGGGCCCCACCTCAAAGGTGAAGCGCACGGCGGCCTCGTAGCCCATCTCCTGATACACCAGCGTTTCGGGGGTGCCGCGGTGCATCACCTGCCAGAAGCCGCTGGTGGGCGGCACCTGCGCCAGCAGCTCGCGGGTGATCTGGGCGCGGCGCAGCACGCGGTTGCAGGCCGCACCCGAGCCCTCATCGATGGCCGGCCCGAGGAAATGGGTGAGCACGGGCATGCCGCAGACGCGGTGGCCGGGCATGATGGGTGCGATGACGTAGGGGAACCAGCCGACGCGGCGGCCGGACTGGACCACTTCGGAGGCCTGGTAGTCGCCGCCGGTGACGGCATCGAGCCACCAGCCCTGGTGGAACACGGTGGGGGCCAGCGGGTCGAATGGGGGCGCAGGCGTGGCCAGCGAGGCGGCCGCCCGCTCCCCGATCTCCTGGCCCGGCACCACGTCCACGATCACCCCGCCCTGCGCTCGAGCATCCTAGCGCGGCGGCACCTTAATCGTTCCGTGCGGCGCGGCAAGCCGCTGGTGCGGCGTTACTCGGCGGCGGACTGGCGGATGCGCGGCATCAACTCGCGGTCGAACGCCTTGAGTGCCGCGCCGATCGCCTGGTGCATGTCGAGATAGCGGTATGTGCCGAGCCGGCCGCCGAAGATCACGTTCGGCTCGCGCGCTGCCAGCGCCGCGTAGCCGTCGTACAGGCTTTTGTCGGCCGGCGTGTTGATCGGGTAGTACGGCTCGTCTTCGCGCGCGGCGAAGCGCGAATACTCGCGCATGATCAGCGTGCGGTCCGGCGTGTAGCGGCGTTCGGGGTGCAGATGGCGGAATTCGTGGATGCGCGTGAAGCGCACGTCCGGGTCGGGGTAGTTCACCACGCTGGCGCCCTGGAAATCCTCCACCTCCGGCCGTTCGATCTCGAAATCGAGCGTGCGCCAGCCGAGCGTTCCCAACTGGTAGTTGAAGTAGCGGTCGATCGGCCCGGTATAGATGATGGTGGCATCCGGCCGCAGGGTGGGCGCCACGTCGAAATAATCGCAATTACACACGACATCGATGCGCGGGTCGGCGAAGATGCGCTCGAAGATGGCGTGGTAGCCATCCACGGGCAGGCCTTCGTAGATGTCGTTGAAATAGAAATCGTTGTAGCTGGCACGCACCGGCAGACGGCTGATCGTGGCGGCCGGCAGCAGCTTCGGATCGGTTTCCCACTGCTTCGCGGTGTAGTGGCGGATGAAGGCGTCGTACAGCTCGCGGCCGACCAGCGAGATCGCCTTTTCCTCGAAATTCTGCGGGTTCGCGCTACCTTCGCGCGCGGCGCGTTCGGCAATGAAGGCGGCGGCTTCGGAAGGTTTGAGATCGACGCCGAAGAAATTGTTCAGCGTCATCAGGTTGATCGGCATGGTGTACATGCGCCCGGCATGGCGGGTGAGCACACGGTGGCGATAGTTGTTGAACGCGGTGAAGCGGCCGATCCAGGCCCACACGTCATCCTGCGAGGTGTGGAACAGATGCGTGCCGTAGCGGTGGTATTCGATGCCGGTCGCCGGATCGCGTTCGGAGAAGGAATTGCCGCCGAAATGGTCGCGCTTCTCGATCACCAGCACCGGCTCGCCGAGCACGGTGGCGATACGTTCGGCCATCACCGCGCCGAAGAAGCCGCTGCCGGCGATGACGTAGCGATATTGGCCGGCGGCGATCATGGCGTGGATCCAGTGGTGCGGGGGCGGGCGGATGCGAGTGAGGCGGCGGCCGAACGCAGCGTGCGCCGCGCCTTGGTGGCGAAGCTGGTGGCGAGCGCGCTGGCGTAGCGGCGCGGTGGCAGGCGGCGGAGCTTGCGGTGGAACTGGCTGACCGGGTTGAGGTAGCCGGCGAGCCCGATGCGGTATTTGTGCAGGCTGGCTATGAAGCGCGCCTCGTCGAGCACCGGGTGGACGAAGGTCTGGTCGGCCAGGACGGGCACGTCAGCTTCGAGGTAGGGCGGCCAGTGGTCGTAGGTCTGCGTGCCGCCGAAATCGCTGAGCTCGCCGAGCGCGAAGCCGGCGGTGGCCAGCTCGGTGGGAATGAAGCCCTCGCAGAACGGCCATACGGTCAGCGTGCCGGCACGCCAGGCTTCGGCGTGCGCGAGGCGCGCCTGCCAAAGGTGGCGCAGCGCGGCGGCCGAGAACGCGCACAGGCAGATGAGATGCTTGCGCACTGCCGGCGCCGGGTAGGCCTGGGCCATGGTGCCACGCCAGAACCATTCATCCACCGGCTCGCCCTTGGTCAGGCCGACGTAATCCACGCCTTTTTCCTGCATGCGCGCGGCCAGGGCGGCGATCGGCTGGTGGATGAGCACGTCGTATTCGAGCTGGACGTAGATGTCGTAATCGGGGTGCAGCTCGGCGAAACGGTAGAGCGGGTAGTCGCCGTTGAACCACAGCAGGTTCCCCTCGCCGGCACGCGCGAGGCCCATGGCGAGCAGGCCCGCTTCGGTGACGCGCACCACGCGCGGGTGGTCGATGCCGGCGACCGGGCCGTTGGTCTCGTCCACCAGCACGAAGACGGTGGTGCCCTGCGCCACCGCGAGGAGCCGGTCGAATTGCCGTTGCGCGAAAGCGTCCCAGAAATGGGTGCGGAAGATGACCGCGGTGCGCGGTGGCGTGCTCATGACAGCGCGCTGGCGACCGGGCGGGCGGCGGTGCGGTTGGAGGCGGCCAGAGGGCGCGCGGCGATGGCGGCACGGTACAGGCCCAGCGTTTGCCGGGCGATTTCCGGCCAGCCGGGCTGGGCGTGCGCCAGTGCGTGGGCGGCGCGCGCGTAGCCGGCGGCCAGCGCACGGTCCTCGATGATGGCGCGCATGGCGGCGGTGAGGGCGGCCACGTCACCCGGCGGCACCAGGCGGCCTTGCACGCTGTCGGTGATGGTTTCGGCGAAGCTGCCCAGCCGGGAGGCCAGGATCGGGCGGCCATGGGCCAAAGCGAGCGACAGCACGCCGCTGGCCTCGATTTCGCGGTAGGGGAAGGCGGCGACGGTGCCCGGCGCGAAGATGGCGGCCATCTCGGACTCGTCCACGAAACGCGGTTCCAGCGTGAGGCGGGCGGCGATGCCGGTGGCCTCGGCACGCTGACGCAGGCTGTCGAGCTCCATATAGGGCTGGCCCACGATGCGCAGGCGGGCCTGGGCGCGGAGCGGTGCGGGCAGGCCGGCGAAGGCGTCAATTAGCAGGTCGGCGCCTTTGTACGGCTTGATTTTGCCGAACAGCGTGAAGGTGATCTCGCCGTCCATGGCGTCCGGCGCCGCAGCGGCCGCGGCCTGGGCCAGCGGGCCGTGCGGCATCTGGGTGATGCGGGCCGGCGGCAGGCCCATGGCGGCCAGCCTTGCCGCACCCTGGGCAGTGTGGACGATCAGGCGGTCGCAGCCGGCCAGTGCCCGGGCGAACCCCGTGGATTGCAGCCGCGCGGTGGGGTTGCCGTTGAACGGGTCGGTATCGTGCACGGTGAGCACGATGGGCGCGAGGCGGCGCAAAGCGGGTAGCAGCCGCACATCCAGGGCGGGCAGCGGCAGCCACTGCATGTGGATCACGTCCGGCCGGGCCGCGGCGAGGATACGGCGCAGGCGGCGCATGGAGGCCACGTGGTCGATGCCCTTGGCGGCCAGGCGGAGCGGTCGCGGCAGGGCGCCGGCCAGGGCGGCGCTGGCGCGGTAGAAAGTGGGGGTGACGGGAAAGGCCGGTGTGCCGTCCTGCGGGGCGGTCGGGCGGCCGTGCAGAGTCACCTGCGCCCCTTCCTCCCGCAGCGCGCCGGCCAGCGCGGCGTCGTAGGGCAGCGTGAACAGCGACGGATCGACCAGGGCGACGCGCATCAGGCCTGCACCCGGGCGGCGTGCAGCGATGACGGCGCCGCCGCGGCGGCGCGGGCCGAGGCGGGCGGGTTCCAGGTCTGGAAGGTCTGGCCGCGCAAGGAGGCGAGCAGGCCGGCGCCGGTGGCGATGAAGGCCGCCATGATCTCGCGCAGCTGCGCCAGCTTGCCGCCGGGGGCGACAGCGACCAGCACGCCGGCAACCAGCCCGGCTGCAAGCGTGGCGGCGCCGGCCACGGGCCCAGCGGCGGCAGCGATGGCCAGCACGGCAAAGGCGGCGGCGCCGGCCAGCAGGTAGATCGCCAGCCAGCGCAGCAGCTTGTGGGAGACGTATTTGTAGCGGTCCAGTGCCGAAAGCCGCATCAGCTCCGGCCACAGCACGCGGTTCACGTTGAACGCCTGGCAGGCGATGCGCACCTTGCGGCGGTATTCCTCGGCCGGGCGCGACACCGAGGCTTCGGTGGCCACCGCATCGGCGACATGGACGATACGGCCGCCGGCGCACAAAGCGGCCAGGGAGATATACATGTCGTCGATCAGCCAGGGTGGCGGCGGCCGGTGCAGGCTGCGGCGCAGCGCGAAGATGGAGCCGTCGGCGCCCATCACCGAGCCGGTGCGGCTTTCCAGCGATTTGATCGCCTCTTCCAGCCGCCAGTAGAGCGAACCCGTGGCGGCCGTGCTGGTGGCCGTGCCGGCCGCGGGATCGACATAGATGAGGTGGCCGCAGGCGCAGCCCACGGCTTCATCGGTGAACGGTGCGATCAGCCGCTCCAGCGCGCCGTCGGCGAACGCCACATTGGCGTCGGTGAACACCATCACGTCGGCGTCGCTCATCGCCACCAGCGTGTTCATGCCCGCGGTCTTGCCCAGGCGTTCGGGCGAGACGACCAGGCGGATGCGGTCGGCGTAGGGGGCCAGCGCGCGGGCGGTGCCGTCGCTGGCGGCGTCCACGTACACCAGGATGTCGAGATCGGGCCGCAGCGCGCGCTGGGCCAGCAGGTTTTCCACCCGCGCGACGATCACGCTCTCCTCGTTATAGGCGCACACGCACACCGCGACCCGCCCGGCGAACGGGTGGGCATCCACCGGCAGGCTGCGCCGCCGCGCCAGCGCGCGCAGGCTGAGCGGGTAGGTGGTGAACGGATGCGCGGCCAGCCCCAGCAGGGCCAGGCTCAGCGCCGCGAGCAGCACGGTCATGCCGCCGGCGGGGCGCGCGTCAGCAGCAGCGCCGCCAGCGGGCTGCGCGAGAGGCTGCGCAGGCGGGCGCAGGCGGCGGCAGCGGGCTCGGCCTGCAGGCTCGCCTCGTCGATCACCACCACGGTGACGTCGCTGCTGCGCACCACACGGGTGGCGTCGTCCTGGGTTGCGGCCGGTGCGCCGAGCACGATCAGGTCGTATTCGCCGCGGGCTTCGGCCAGCAGGTTTTCCAGCGGCACCGGGCTGCGCTGCCGGGCGGCGCCCTGGGCCGGGGCATCGAGCAGCGTGTGCAGGCCGGCGATGCGGTCGGGTGCGGCGGAATCGCGCCATTCCGCCTGGCCGTCGAGCACGGCGCCGAGGCGGCCGGAGGCGGCACCCATCACCCGGCCCATGGCGCCGCTCTGCGCATCCTGATCGACCAGCAGCACGCGCTGGCCGTCGCGCGCGGCGATGCGGGCATAGGCGCCGGCCGCCTCGGTGGCCAGCAGGCCGGGCTGGGCGCCCACGAAGCCCACCACGCGCGGCGGCGTGCGGGAGAGCTGGCCGAGGCGGGTGCGGGCCAGGCGAATGGCATCGGCGGGCGCGCCGGCGCCGGCAGCCAGCAGGCGCTCGGCCAGGCCGCGGCCGGCGGCACGGCCGTGCAGGCGCGCCACCACGTGCAGCCCGGCGGAGCGGGCGAAGGCTTCGGCATCGAGCAGGGCGCCGCGCCGGGTGAAGGCGAGCGCCACCATGCAGGCAAGCAGGCCGCCACCCAGCCCGCCGAACGCCGCGGCCATCTTGGTGTTGGGCGCGCTGGGCAGGCCGGGCACGCTGGCACGGCTGAGCACGCGCACATCGGGCACCTGCGCGCCGGGCGGGGTGGTGGTGGTCTGCTGCGCACGCTCCAGCAGGTTGCGGTACAGCTCGCGCCGTGTGGTGGCATCCTGGCTCAGCTGATCGAGCTGCGCCTGGGTGTTCTGCGCATCCACCCCGGAGTGGCGGGCGGCGGCCAGCTGGGCCAGCACGTCGGCCTCGTGGGCGCGGGCCACCTTCAGCTGGGTGGCCAGCGAGGCGACGATGCGGTGCGTCTCGCCGCCGATCTCGCGCCGCGTGGCCGACAGATCGGCCTGTGCGCTGCGCAAAGCCGGGTAATTGGCGCCGTAGCGCTGCTGCAGGTCGGCGACCTTGGAGGCGGCGGTCGATTCCTGTTCGCGCAGGCGGGAGATCGTCTCCGACCCCAGAACGCTGGCCAGCGCATCGGACGAGCCGCCGGCCGCGAGCGCCTGGGCGCGGGCGTAATTGGCCTCGATCTGGCTGCGGTCCAGCGTGGCGCGGGAGGCGGCGGTGGCCAGGTCTTCCACCTGCTGCTGGCCAACGCTGCCGGCACGCAGGCCGACGAGGCCGGATTTCTGCCGCAGGTCGCGCATCTGCTTTTCGATGCGCTCGATATCGGCGCGCACCTGGTCGATGCGCTGGGAGACGACGGTGTTGGCGCCCTGGTCGGCCGAGGTGCGGCGCTGCGCGCGGTTGTTGATGTAGTCGGTGATCAGCGTGTTCACGAAGCGCGCGGCCAGCGCCGGATCATGCGCGAAGAAGCCGATGCCGATGACCAGGCTGCGGTTATCCTGGCTGATGACCAGATTGTGCTGCACGGCGTTGAGCAGGCCGTCCTGGGCCGCCTCCGCGCCGTCGGGCGCCTTGGCATCGCCCTTGTTGCCGGGCAGCTTGCTGCGGAACCAGTCTTTCACCCGGCTGAGGGTGCCCGGCGGGCGCAGGGCGGCGTTGAACTCCGGGTCGCGCTCGAGATGCAGCTCGTTGCTCACCTGCTCGACGAGCTGGCGGGCGGAGAGTGCGGCCACCTCGGTATGGACCATCGGCATCGGGTCCGGCGAGTTGTCGGCGCGCAGCGCGCCCTGCAGCTCGGGGATGGCGATGCGGTCGCCTTCGACGGCAACGACGCCATAGGCGGTGTAGGATTTGTCCAGCGTGCGGGCGTACAGATAGGCGCCGGTGGCGCCCAGCACGGTGCAGAGCGCGATCGGCAGCGCGGCGCGGCGCAGCTGGGCCACAACCGGGGCTACGGGGCGAGGCGGCTCCTGGGCGGTGGCCGGTGGCGGCATGGCGCGGTCGGCCAGGCTATCCATGATGTCCTCGGGGGGTGGAAGGGGGCGTCATGCGCTGGAACCGACGGCGTAGGGCTCGGGTTCCGCCAGGGCCGCTTCCGATGCGCGGCCGACCATGGCGCGGCGGGCTGCCAGCAGCAGCACGTGGTAGATCAGCACGCGATCGCGGAACTGCGCCGGGCCGGCAGGGCCGTCGGGCTGCGCGAGCACGCCGGCATCGATCAGGCGGGCGAACTGCGCCTGCGTCAGGCGGCAGCCGCCGATCACCACCTGATCGGCCATGCGATGCACCGGCATGCGGCCCCATTGATCCTGTTCGGCCGCAGCCAGGCGGGTAAGCACCTGGGTGAGGCGCGGCTCGGCGGCCAGCGCCGCATAGGTGTTCGTCACGGTGGAGGTCGCCTCATCGAGCAGGCGCTCGACCGCGCCCAGCACGTCGGCATCCCGCACCGGCGTCTCGTCCTCGTCGGCGTGGCGCAGTGCCGATTGGGCGATGCGCAGGCCGAGCAGCTGCGCCATGTACGGCATGCCGCGCGCCACGCCCTGCACCACGCGCGTGCTCTCCGGCGTGAACGCGATGCCGGCCTGGCGGCCGCCTTTGGTCAGCATGTCGGCGATCTCGTCGTCACGCAGCAGCGGCAGATGCACGCCCACGATGTTGCGCTGGATCGAGGGATGCTGGCCGATGATCTGTTCGAGCGTGTCGGACACGCCCACCACCATGAAGGTGAGGCGCAGGCCGCGGTCGGACAGCAGCTTGATGGTGTCGGCCAGGCGGGTGCGCGTCTCGACATCGCTGACGCGGTCGAATTCGTCCACCACGAACACCGTGAGGTCGGCGGTCAGCGCCTCGGGAATGGCAGCGACATCGGCCGGGCGGATGGTGCGCGGCGGCAGGATCGCCTCGCAGCCCTCGTCGTCAGGCCCCGCCTCGCCCTGCGCCAGGATCGAGCGCGGCAGGTCGCGCACCAGGGTGCGGATCATGGTGTCGAACGTCGTCTCCGCCTCGCAGGCGCAGCGGGCGACGATGGCGCCGCGCCGGCGCAGGCGTTCGATGGCGAGGTTGGAAAGCGAGGTCTTGCCGCGGCCGCGCTCGGAATACAGCACCACGTGGGCCTGGTCATCGAGGATGCCGTCCAGGATCCGCGCCAGCTCCACGTCGCGCCCGACCAGGGTGCGGCGGCCGGCCCGCGGCCGGGTGGGCGTGAACACCTCGTTGGGCGAGACGGCCTGCTTGCGCGGGCCGTCCACCGGCCCGGCAGCGCGCAGCGGGGCTGCCGGCGCGGGTGCCGCGGCGGCGCCGCCGAAGCGGTCGCGCAGCCATTGCCGGAATGTGGCGAACAGGCCCATCCCGGTCAGCCGGCGCCCCGGCCGCTGGCGACCGCCGGGATGGTGCGCAGCAGGATCGCGAAATCCTGCCAGATGCTCCAGTTCTTCACATACCAGCTGTCCAGCCGCACGCGCTGGGCATAGGTGGTGTCGCTGCGGCCGCTCACCTGCCACAGGCCCGTGATGCCGGGCCGCGTCTCGTAGTAATACGCGATGTCCTCCGCGTATTTCGGGATTTCCAGGCTGACGATCGGGCGCGGGCCGACCAGGCTCATTTCCATCCGCAGCACGTTGAACAGCTGCGGCAGCTCGTCCAGGCTGGTCTTGCGCAGCACGCGGCCGATCCAGGTGACGCGCGGATCGCGGCGCAATTTGTGGGCGCGGGCCCATTCCTCGGCGGCGGCCGGATCGCGGGCGAACAGCGCCTGCAGCGCGGCCTCGCTATCGGCCACCATCGAGCGGAACTTCAGGCAGCGGAACACGCGGCCACGGGCGCCGATGCGGGTGTGGGCGTAAAAGACCGGGCCGCCATCCAGCCCGACGATGGCCGCGATGATCAGCATGAACGGTGCCAGCACGACCAGTGCCGCCGACGCCGCCAGCAGGTCGAAGGCGATCTTGGCGGCGCGCGCCACCGGCTTGCGCAGATTGTTGCGGTAGCTCACCAGCACCGCCTCGTGGCCCAGCGCCGTGCGGCGCGTGCCGGCCACCGGAAATCCCGATAGGCGCGGCAGCACGGCGTAGGGCACCCGCTCGCGCACCAGGGCGGCGACCAGCGTGGCCGGCAGATGCGCCTCGGTGTCGTGCGCCAGCACCAGCATGCCGGCATCGTGGTGGCGCAGCAGCCCGGCCCAGGCGCCCGGCTGCGTGCCGGCAGCACCCAGCAGAGCAGCACTGGCCTGGCCGACCACATCGTAGCCCAGCCCCGGCCGGGCGCGCAGCGCGGCTTCGGCCTGGTGGCCCCATGTGCCGTCGCCCACCAGCACCACGCGGACCTGCCACAGCCCGGCCCGGCGCAGGGCGGCACGCGCCACGCCGCGCAGGCCCAGCGCGGCGGGCGGGAACAGCAGGGCGGTGGCCAGCATCGGCAGGCGCGGCAGCGGGGCGCCGAGCACGAAGGCAGCGGCCACCATCACCATGAACACAAGCGCGGTGGCGCGCAGCACGCCGCGGCATTCCGGCCAGAAGGTCAGGCGATGCTCGTAGTGATCATGCGTAGAGAAATAGGCCAGCATGCCGGCCAGCCCGGCCAGGCCGAGCGCCAGGCCCGGCACTGCGGAAGCTGCCGGCGCGGGAGTGGCCAGTGCGGCCACGCCACACGCGGCGGCGAAACCAACCACATCGGCCGCAACCAGGGCCAGAACGCGGGATGCCGGTGCGCCGATCACGCCCGCCGCCTTGGGGGCGTAGAGCGGACGCGACTGACCCAGCGCCGGTTCGGGCGGGAAAGGATATACGCGCTGCATGCGCTGGACGACTGCCATAGGCCAACTCCGGTGATCGCTTACAAAGGACGATGGCGGGTTATGTCCGCCGACGATTCCACCCGGTCTGAGGGCTCGTGTAAGCCATAGCGGAAACGCACCCAAGAAGTTTCCGACGCTATTGTGCAGTGCAACAGTCACGTTTTTTTTAACGTGTATGCACCATCCGCTCCGGGCGCCTGGCGTGTTAGAGCCGTGCCGCCGCCGGTCTGCCGGCCCTGTGGCAAAAGGTGCATTGTTTCATGCGTATAGCTGTAGGCTTTGCAACGTGCGGCCGCGCCGACATCCTGCGCAGCGCCGTCGAACACGCGCAGCTGCAAAGCGTGAGGCCGGATCGTGTCATCGTTTGTTACACCAAACCCGAAGACGTCACGGGTTTGTCAGAGGGCAGCGGCCTCATGCTGCTGCGCTCCGCGCCGGGGCTGCCGCGGCAGCGTAACGTCATTCTGGATCAGGTCGGCGATTGCGACCTGGTGGTGTTCTTCGACGACGATTTCCTGGCCGCGCCCTTATATCTGGAGACGGTGCGCGACGTGTTCGCCGCCAATCGCTGGGTGGTGGCCGCCACCGGCCTGCCGATCGCCGACGATGCCCGCGGGCCCGGGCTGAGCGTGGAACAGGGGCTGGCGCTGATCGCGGCCGATGGCGCGCGGCCGGACCTCAGCTTCGAGGCGGCGCCGCACGGCTATGGCTGCAACATGGCCATCCGGCTGGACATCGCCCGCGCGCACGGGCTGCGCTTCGACGAGCGGCTGCCGCTGTATGGCTGGTCGGAGGATATCGACTTCACCCACCGGATCGCGCGCCATGGCGGCATCATCAAGCTGCATGGTGCGCGCGGTGTGCATCTGGGCGCCAAATCGGGCCGCGCCTCGGGCCGCCGGCTGGGCTATTCGCAGGTTGCCAACCCGATCTATTTGCGCGCCAAGGGCAGCTATTCCTGGGCGCGGGCGCTGGGCAGCGTGGGGCGCAACCTGGCCGCCAACGGCGTGCGCGCACTGTGGTCCGAGCCGTGGATCGACCGGCGCGGGCGGCTGCTGGGCAATGCGCTGGCGCTGCTGGACCTGGCACGCGGCCGGCTGGCGCCCGAGCGCGTGCTGGATGTGTAGATGAGGCAGCGCGCCCTGCGTGCCGGCGCCGGCCGCATGTACGGGCGCCGGCCATGACGCGCGCGAGCATCCTGGTGCCCGTCTATAACAGCGCGCCCACCTTGGAACGCTGCCTGCGCTCGGCCGCCGCACAGACGCTGGCCGATATCGAGATCCTGGTGGCCGATGACGCCAGCACCGATGGCAGCGCCGCCCTGGCCGAGGCGATGGCGCAGGCCGATCCGCGCATCCGCGTGCTGCGCCTGCCGTGCAACGGCGGCAAGCCGGCGGCGATGAACCGGATGATGCAGCAGGCGCAAGGCGATTGGGTGGCGGTGCTGGATGCCGACGACGCCTACGCGCCCGACCGGCTGGCCCGGCTGATCGAGGCCGCCGAACGGCACGGCGTGGACATGGTGGCCGACAATCTGGACTACATCGATGCCGGCGTGACTCAGGCCGGCGGGGATTTCGGCACCGTGCTGCGCACCGCCTTCGATCCGGCCCAGCCCGACCGCGTGATCGGCAAGGCCGAGCTGGTGGCCGGCGCCGACAGCTTCGGCGCGTTCGATTACGGCATCCTCAAGCCGGTGATCCGGCGCGCCTTTGTGCAGGCGCACGCGCTCGCCTACCATGAGGCGAGCCGGCTGGCGGAGGATTTCACCTACCTACTGGAATATATGGTGGCCGGCGGCAGGCTGCTGATCTGCGCCGCGCCGCTGTATCAATGGACGCTGCCCTTCGGCACCGTCTCGCGCCGCTGGACGCAGACCGGCGCCGGCGCCTGGCGCTACGATTACCGCGGCGCCATCGCCGCCAACGCCCACTTCATCGCCCTGATGCGCGCGCGCGATGAGGCCGAGGTGATGGCCATGCTGGAACGCCGCGGCCGGCAATATGCGGTGATGGTGCATTATATCGGCGCGCAGAAAGACGCCGCCGAGGGCCGGCGCGTGGCCGCCGCCCTGCGCTTGGCCCGCCACCCCACCACCTGGCCCCTGCTGGCGCGGCGCGTGGCCGGGCGGCTGGCCCGCCGCTTCGGCGCCGCATGAACGTCAGCACCCAGGCCGGGCCGCGCGTGATGGTGGTCACCGCCAGCGATTCGCGCTTCATGCCGTTCCTGCGCGGCATGCTCGCCTCCATCGCGCCGCGGCTGGACCGCCCGCACGTGGCTGCCGCGTGCTTCGATATCGGGCTGGACGCGAACGACCGCGCGGCGCTGCAGGCCGCCGGCGTGCAGGTGGTGCGGCCGCGCGCGCATCTCGGCGTGGACGAAGCCGCCGTGCGCCCTGCTTTGCTCTCGTTCCTGGCGCGGCCGTTCCTGCCCGCCTACTTCCCCGGCTACGACGTGTACGTCTGGATCGACTCGGATGTGTGGCTGCAGGACATCGCGGTGTTCGACGACTACGTGGCCGGCGCGCTGGCGCACGACATGGCCATCACCCACGAACGCACGCGCGCCTACCGCTTCCAGCCCTGGCTGCTGGGCTGGACCGGCAAGCATTTCCTGCGCGGCTACGGGCCATGGCGCACGGCACGGCTGCTGCTGGCCCGCCACGTCAATGCCGGGTTCTTCGCCATCCGCGCCGGCGCGCCGCATTGGGAGGCGTGGGCGCAACGCTACGCAGCCGCCATCGCGCGCACCGGCGACCTGGTGCCGCACGACCAGTTTGCGCTCAATCACGCGCTATACGCCGGCGGCGGCCTGCGCACGCAGTTCCTGCCGCCGCGCTACAACTGGATCTGCGATCGTGGCATCCCGATGTGGAACGATGCTGCCGGCGCGTTCTGCGAGCCTCGGGCGCCGTTTACGCCGATCGGGGCGATGCATCTGGCGGGGCCGGCGAAGACTGCACGCTATGTGATACGGCGGACGGGCGGGGGGTCGTTCGAGACGTGCCTGTTGCGGGGCGCTGGGCCGGATTGTGCGATGGAGTCGCCGTTGAGTTAGGGACGGAAGGCCTTCTTTTTCGAGAAAAAGAAGCAAAAAGCTTTTGCATGTGGCGCTGGCATTTGGGTGCGCGGGCTGCGGCAGATCGGCCCTCTGGCGGCGACTGGTTTTTGGGTTGAAGCGATATGCACTTGGCTTACTGGATGGTTCTGGTTGCAGCGCTGCTGCCCTATCTGACGGTGGGCGGCGCCAAGGCGCAGCGTGGCTACGATAATGCCGATCCGCGCGCCTATCTTGCGCGGCTGCGCGGCTGGCGCGCGCGTGCCGATGCGGCGCACCGCAATCATTTCGAGGCGTTTCCGGCCTTTGCCGCAGCGGTGATCATCGCGCAGCTGCGCCAGATGCCGCAGCACAGGATCGACCTGCTGGCCGTGGCGTTCGTGGTGATCCGGCTGATCTATACGGGCTGCTATCTGGCCGATTTGGCCCCGGTGCGCTCGCTGGTCTGGGCGGCCGGGCTGGCTTGCGTGGTGGCGCTGTTCGTGGGCTGAGCCAGCTCCGCCAGGCGCGCCCGCGCGGTGGCGGCGTAGGCAGCGTCCAGCTCGATGCCGATGGCGCTCGCATCTTCCAGTGCCGCCGCGACCAGCGTGGTGCCGGTGCCGGCGAACGGATCCAGCACCATCGCACCGTTGCGGCCGTGCAGGCGGATGCACCAGCGCGGCAGATCCACCGGGAACGTGCCGGGGTGGTTGTACTTGGCCGCTTTCGTCTGCACCGTGCGGTACGGGATGAACCAGGTATTGCCGCGGCAGCGTGCATCGCGCGCATGGCCGCGGCGGGCGATGTTGGATTTGTCCTTGAACGGCACGCCGATCGCCAGCCGGTCCAGCTGCACGTCGCCCGACAGCGTCAGGTGAAAAACATGCTCGTGGTTGTGGTTGAGGAAGCGCCTGCCGGCGAGCGGCTTGTGGTGGCCGGTGCTGTCGGCTCCGATGCTGACCGACTTGATCCAAGTGATGTGGTTCTGCAGCACGAAGAGTGGCCGCAGGCGCACGATCAGCTCGAACGGCAGCCAGGGGCGGCTGTTGGAGCCGGACATGTTGAGGAAGAACGAGCCGTCCGGGCGCATGACACGCCGCAGCGCCGTGGCCACGGCGGTGAGCCAGGCGAGATACTCCTCTTCCGGCAGCGCATCGCGGTAGCCGGAATAGGCGAGGTTGAGGTTGTACGGCGGCGAGGTGACGATGACGTCGACGCTGGCCGCCGCGAGCCCGGGCAACACGGCCAGGCAGTCGCCCTCGATGATGCGCTGCACCGCGCTCAGCCGGGCCGCGGCAGCAGCACGTAATCCACGCCGGCCGCGTGCATGCGCCCGGCTGCCGCCTCGGCGGCGTCGCCCGTGCCGAAAAACACGTCGGTGCGGGCCGCGCCCACGATGTCGGAGCCCACATCCTGTGCCAGCAGCAGGCGGCGCCAGGGCGCGCCCGTCATCGGGTCGGTGGTATCGAGGAAGACGGGTGCGCCGAGCGGGATGGCGTGGCGGTCCACGGCCGCGCTGCGGCCGGCCTGCAACGGCACGCCCAGCGCGCCGGGCGGGCCCGATTGCGGGCTGGCATCGGGCAGCACGCGGAAGAACACGTAATCCTCGTTGCTGTTCATCACCGCATTGGCCTGCGCCGGATTGGCTGCCAGCCAGGCGCGGATGGACTGCATGCTGACCGCTTCGGGCGCCAGCGCGTGGCGCGCCACCAGCAGGCGGCCGATCGGGGTGTAGGGGCGGCCGTTCTTGCCGTCATAGCCCAGGCGCACCAGCGTGCCGTCGGCCAAGCGCACGCGTCCGGCGCCCTGGATCTGCAGGAAGAACAGGTCGATCGGGCTGGCCAGCCACACCAGCGGGCGGGCGGCGGCACCCATGCGGCCGGCGCCGATCTCGGCTCGCGACCAGTAGGCAAGCAGTGCGCCCTGCTGCAGGCGGCCCAGCGCCGGCGGCTCGCCGGGGGCGGCGGGGCGGGCGCACCAGGTCTGTCGGCCGCGCCAGCACGGGTGTCTGGTAGGGGCCGCCTGGCGCCAGGGCACCGCGCAGTTCCGGCTCGTAATAGCCGGTGACCAGGCCCGGCGCGGCGATGCGGTAGGGCTGGAACCAGGTCTCGTAGAAGCGCCGCGTGGCGGCTTCGTCGCCGGGCACCAGCGCGGCGGCCGCAGCGCAGGGCGCAGCCCATTGGCCCGCCATGCCGCCCGCCTGTGCGGCCACGCCGCTGCCGCCCAGCATGGTTTCCGGCGGCAGGGTGGCCAGCCTGCGGCAGCCGGCATGAAGCGCGGGCAGGGTGGCCGCCAGCGTATCGGCCGGCCAGCCGGGAATTTGCGCGAACCGCACCGCGACCAGGCCGCCCGGCGCGGGTGGGCGCACGCAGCCGGCGGCCAGTAGGCACGCCGCCAGCGCCGGCCGGATTGCCCGCCGCACGCTCAGCCGCTGCGGGCCGCGGCCAGGCGCCAGGTGAGGTCCGGCGAGCCCAGCTCGCGCACGAAGCTCCACACATCGTGGATCTCGGTGACCGCGTCGGTGCCCGATACCGGGGTGCCGGCGGCATCGCTGGTGATGTTGACCTGGTTGGAGACGAAGCGGACCACCAAGGTCGCCTGGTGGTCGGCCAGCACGGCGTCGGTGATCGTCACCTCGTCCACGGTGCGCAGGTCGGTGCGCTGGGTGTGGCCGGCAGCCTCGCGCGCGGCGATCACGGTCTCGAACGCCTCGAAGGTGGCCGGCGTCAGCAACGGGCGCAGCGTGGCACGCTCGCCGGCGGCAAAGGCGGCCACGATGATGCGGAAGGCGTGTTCGGCGCCGGCGAGGAACTGCGCCGGTTCGAACCGGCGGTCGATCGCCTGCATCGCGGCCATGGTGCGGCCCACCGGGCCGGCGGCATCGGGCAGCGGGCGGGCCGGCTGGGCCGGTGCGGCGGCCGGCTCGCCGCCTAGTGCACGCGGGCGCAGCGCGGCGGCCGGCGCAGGCGTGCCGTCGAAGCCGGTGCGGCGGCCGAGGATGCTGCGCAGGCGGAGCACCAGGAACGCGGCGATCATCGCGAACAGGATCAGGTCGATGGGTAGGCCGCCGGCGGCTTGCACTCGCACTCTCCCGTTACAGCGGCTGCACATAGGGAGACGCCTGCGCCGGGACAACAGCGTGCGCCGGCCATGGCGGCTTCCGTCGCGCCCCCTTTGGCGCTAGCACGCGCCGATGATCCTGATGCGCCACGGCCAAAGCGAGTTCAACCTGCACTTCTCGGCTACCAAGCGGGACCCCGGCATCACCGACCCCAGGCTGACGCCGCTGGGCCAGGCGCAGGCCGAGGCCGCGGCCGCGGCCCTGCGCGACGCGGGGCTCACCCGCATCCTCGCTTCGCCTTACACGCGGGCGCTGCAGACCGCGGCCCCCACCGCCCAGGCGCTGGGCCTGCAGGTGCAGGTGCATGCCGGCGTGCGGGAGCGCTACCATTTCAAATGCGACATCGGCTCGCCGCCCGCGGTGCTGGCGGCGGCCTGGCCCAGCCATGATTTCGCGGCGCTGGACGAGGTGTGGTGGCCCGCCGCCACCGAGAGCGAGGAGAGCGTGGAGGCGCGCGCCGCCGCCTTCCGGGCCGAGATGGCGGCCGACCCCGAGGCGGCCACGACCATGGTGGTGAGCCACTGGGCGTTCCTGCTGACCCTGACCGGGCTGAGCCTGGAGAACGGGCAGTGGGTCCATTACGACCCCGCCGCAGCCACCGGCTGATCGGCCCCCTGCCCGCGCCCGCCGTGGTCTAGGCGGCGCACACCGCGCGTGCTACCGGCCCGCCCACCGATCAGGAGCCGCCAGCCATGTCCGAGACCGCCGCCGACCCCAACGCCCCGCAGCAGGCCATGCCGCCGCTGGTCGTCAATGTGCAGTACATCAAGGACCTCTCCTTCGAGGTGCCGAACGCGCCGGAGATCTACGCGACGCTGCGCAGCCAGCCGGCCGTGCAGATCAACCTGGACGTGCAGGCGCGTGCGCTGCAGGAAGGCCAGAACGTGTTCGAGGTGGTGCTGGCCGTCAAAGCCGAAGCGCGCGAGACGCCGGCCGCCGGCGCCGCCAACGGCACGGCGCAGCCCGCCGAGGGCCGGCCGGTGTTCATCGCCGAGCTGCAATATGCCGGCGTGTTCACGCTGAACGGCGTGCCGCAGGATGCCATCGAGCCGCTGCTGCTGATCGAATGCCCGCGCCTGCTGTTCCCCTTCGCCCGCTCGGTGCTGTCGGACGTGACGCGAGAGGGCGGCTTCCCGCCCGTGCTGCTGCAGCCGATCGACTTCGTGGGCCTGTGGCAGAGCCGCCGCCAGCAGGCGGGTGCGGCGCCGCAGGTGGCAGCGCCCAACTAGGCTTGTGTAAAACGGGCGGCTCCGAAGCGGGGCCGCCCGGCCGCCTCAGCAGGCGTTGCCGCGCAGGCTCCAGGATTTAACGATCCCGGCCTGCAGCTCGAAGGTGGTGTCGCAGTTGCGCTGGATGATCTCCGGCCCGAAGCCGCCGATCCCGCCATAGCCGAAGCCGCCGCCGTAGCCGAAACCGCCATACCCGAACCCGCCATAGCCGAAGCCCGGGCCGAACCCGTCGCCGGGGACGGATTCGATGCGGTTCATCTGGTAGGAGACGAAGCGCAGCCCGCTGGTGTCGTAGGTGCGCGTGGGCACGCCGTAGCTGCGCAGCAGGTCGGGCTCGGTTTTGCCAACCAGCGCGTTCAGCTCCTTGACGTGGTTCGGATTGGGATAGGCGCAGCCGGCAAGGGCGAAGACGGCGGCGAGTGTGGCGATGCTGCGCATGGCGGGGGCGTGGCTCCTGAAAGGCCGGCGGGGACGCTGGTGGCCCGAACGGGCCGGGCGGCCAGGTCGCGGCTGTACTGAGTTCTACTCGTGGCCTTCACATGGGTTGCGTATCGTCGGGCAACCACTGCACCTGTGCGATTCGCTGCGCACCGCAGGCCAGCATTGCAAGCCGGTCGAACCCCAGCGCGATGCCCGCGCAAGGCGGCAGGCCGTGGCCCAGCGCGGCGAGGAACGCCTCGTCCATCGGCCAGTCCGCACCGCCGATCGCATGGCGCCGCGCGCGGTCGGCCACGAAGCGGGCGCGCTGCTCGGCGGCATCCGTCAGCTCCTCGAACGCATTGGCGAGCTCCATGCCGCCGGCGAACAGCTCGAACCGCAGCGCCACCCTGGGATCGGCCGGATCGCGCACCGCCAGTGCCGCCTGTGCGGCCGGCCAATGCGTGAGGAAGGTGGGGTGCCCGCGCCCGATCTGCGGCTCGATCCGCTCGAGCAGCAGGCGGAAGAACAGATCATCCCAGCCCTCGCCGGGCCGCAGCGTGGCACCGGCCGAGGCGGCCAGGGCCGGCGCATCGTCGAGCGTGCCGAGCAGATCGGCGCCGGCGTGGCGGCTGAACGCCTCTTCCATGGTCAGGCGCTCGAAGGCGGCGAGATCGACCGTGATGCCGGCCCGCGTGCAGACCGGCGGCAGCACGGCGCGCAGGAAAGCCTCCGTCTCGTCCATCAGCGCAGCCAGGCTGGCGCCGGGGCGATACCATTCCAGCATGGTGAATTCGGGCGTGTGCAGGTCGCCGGCCTCGCCGTTGCGCCATACGCGGGCGAGCTGGAAGATCGGCCCGGCCCCGGCCACCAGCAGGCGCTTCATGGCGAATTCCGGGCTGGTGTGCAGCCATCGCGGAAGCTGCGTGCCGTCCGGCCGGCGCAGCGTCGTGGCGAAAGCCTGCAGATGCACCTCCTCGCCGGGTGCGCTGACGGCGTAGGGGGTTTCGACTTCCAGGTAGCCACGCGCATCGAAGAAGGCGCGGGTGGCCTGGGTGAGGCGGGCGCGGCGGCGGAGGAAGCCGATGCGGTCGGCCAGGGCGTTGGGGTGCCAGGGTGGGTTTGGCATGCGGATGCTTTTCGGTGGCGGGCAGGGAGGAAGGCCTTCTTCGAAAAAAGAAGTAAAAAACTTTTGCTTGGTTCGGGTGTTTAGTGTGGTATCGGAACGTTACATTCTGTTGGATTGTTCTGATGCGTCATGCCTGTGTGTTGCTGGTTGGTCTGCTTGGTCTAAGCGGCTGTGCGGCTATTTTCGATGGAACGAGCCAGACGATCACCGTCAATACCAATCCGCCGGGGGCGCATTGCACGTTCAACCGGCAGGGCGCGGTGGTGGCGAGCATCATGGCCACGCCAGCCGCGGCGACGGTGCAGAAGACGAAACACGATCTGATGGTGATCTGCGACAAGGACGGGTTCGCGCAGGCGACTTACCTGAACCATTCGGGCGTGGCGGGTGCGGCAATGGCCGACGTGCTGGGTGGCGTGCTGACGGGCCCCTTGGCCTGGGCGGTGGACAGCAGCACCGGGGCCGACAACAAATACGACAGCGTGGTCAACATGTCGCTGTCGCCGGCGGCGCTGGTGCCGGGCGCGGCGCCCGTGGCGGCGGTGCCGGCAGCGCGGGGGCCGGTGACCGTCGACTGAGCCGGCGGCGTGGTGCGGGGGTGGCGCGGGCGGCTTGCGGTGCTAGGCATCGCAGCCCATGCCCGATGACACGCTCCGCACACCTGAAGCCCTGATCCGCGCCGGCCTGCTGCCGGAGGCCAGCCGCGAGGCTATGGAGCGTGTGGCGGCGCGCTACGCCATTGCCGTGCCGCCCGCGTTTGCCGGGCTGATCGAGAGCGCCGACGACCCGATCGGGCGGCAGGTGGTGCCGCACGCGGACGAGCTGGTGACGGCAGCCCACGAGCTGGGCGATCCGGTGGGCGACGCGGCGCATTCGCCGGTGCGCGGCGTGGTGCATCGCTATGCCGACCGGGTGCTGATCAAGCCGCTGCTGGTATGCCCGCTCTATTGCCGCTTTTGCTTTCGGCGCGAGCAGGTGGGGCCCGATGGCGGGCTGCTGAGCCAGGCCGAGCTGGAGGCCGCGGTGGCCTACGTGGCCGGGCGGCCGGAAGTGCGCGAGGTGATCCTGACCGGCGGCGACCCGCTGCTGCTGAGCCCGCGGCGGCTGGCCTGGCTGCTGGGCGCATTGGCCGCCGTGCCGCATGTGGAGCTGCTGCGGGTGCATAGCCGCGTGCCGGTGGCCGATCCGGCGCGGGTGACTGCCGCGCTGGCGGCCGCGATGGCGTGCGACAAGCCGGTCTGGCTGGTGCTGCACGCCAACCACGCGCGCGAGTTCTCGGCCGCCGCCGCCGCCGCCATCCGCGCGATCCAGGCCCAAGCGGTGCCGGTGCTCGGCCAGTCCGTGCTGCTGCGCGGCGTCAACAACAGCGTGGCCGCGCTCGAAGCGCTGTTCCGCGCCATGCTCCGCCACCGCATCAAACCCTACTACCTGCACCAGCTCGACCCGGCGCCCGGCACGGCGCGCTTCGCGGTGCCGATTGCGGAAGGCCAGGCGCTGCTGGCCGGCCTGCGCGGGCGCGTGACCGGCCTGGCCTGGCCCACCTACGTGCTCGACATCGAGGGCGGGTTCGGCAAGGTGCCGATCGGTCCCGTCTATCTGGACGGCGCGGGCGGCGTGCGCGATCCGCAGGGCACCCGGCACGCGCTTGCCGGGGCGCCGCCGGGCCGGTAGACAGCCCGCCACCCGCCTTGCGGACCGTCACGACCTTAAAGCAAGAGTTTCGCCATGAAGCAGCAGGCCAACCTGATCCGCGCCGGCCAGGTGATCGAGCATGACGGCCGCCGCTGGACGGTGCTCAAGCAGCAGATCATCACGCCCGGCAAGGGCGGCGCCTTCATTCAGGTGGAGATGCGCGACCTCAAGACCGGCAACAAGACCAACGAGCGCTGGCGCACCGCCGACACGGTCGAGCGGCTGATGACCGACAACAAGGATTTCACCTACTCCTACACCGATGGCGACAACATCGTGCTGATGGACCCCGAGACCTTCGAGCAGACGATCGTGCCGCTGGGCCTGCTTGGCGACCAGGCGCCGTTCCTGCAGGACAACATGGTGATCGACGTGGATCTGGTGGAAGGCGAGCCGGTGGGCGCGCATCTGCCGCAGA
This sequence comes from uncultured Alphaproteobacteria bacterium, assembly GCA_963751795.1. Classification (GTDB taxonomy): domain Bacteria; phylum Pseudomonadota; class Alphaproteobacteria; order Acetobacterales; family Acetobacteraceae; genus BOG-908. The sequence continues at coordinate 115,328 of CAVVVI010000001.1, read as the reverse complement.
TGGTCACGCTCGAGATCGTGGAAGCCGATCCGGTGGTGAAGGGGCAGACGGCCAGCTCCAGCTACAAGCCGGCCAAGCTGTCGAACGGCGTCAAGACGCTGGTGCCGCCCTTCGTGGAAGCCGGCGAGCGGGTGGTGGTGCGGACCGAGGATGGCAGCTACGTGGAGCGCGCCAAAGGCTAGCGACGTTCGGCCACCCGACGGCGGCCTGTGCGCCGGCCGTTCGGCCTGAGGTTCCCACGCCGGCGCTGCACCTTCTGCTGGTCGTGGCGCATCGTTGCCCGAAGCCGGCAGGGCACCGTCTGAATGACGCGGTGTGCCACGCCGCGGTGACCTGACCTGCGTTCGGCTCGACCCATCTGATCCTCCCCGGCCCGCCTGCCCGGCACCTGAAAGTTCGCCCATCATGGCCCTTCGCCTCTCGCCGCACATGACGATCATGCAGAACGCCGCGCAGAAGGCTTCCAAGCGGCTGCTGCGGGATTTCAACGAGGTCGAGCAGCTGCAGGTCAGCATCAAGGGGCCGTCGGATTTCGTCAGCCAGGCCGATCTGCGCGCCGAAGCCACGCTGCGCGAGGAGCTGACCAAGGCGCGGCCGGGCTACGCGTTCCTGATGGAGGAAGCCGGCGCCTCGGGCGGCGACAACTGGACCTGGCGCTGGGTGATCGACCCGCTGGACGGCACCACCAACTTCCTGCATGGCATCCCGCATTGGGCGATCAGCATGGCGCTGCAGCGCCGCGCGCAGGATGGCGGCGTGGAAGTGGTGGCCGCGATGATCTACGCGCCGGCCGCCGCCGAGATGTTCTGGGCCGAGAAGGGCGTGGGTGCCTACCTCAACGACCGCCGGCTGCGCGTCTCGGCCCGGCGGGAGATGAGCGACGCGCTGTTCGCCACCGGCATCCCGTTCGCCGCCGTTACCGCGCGCAACCGCCTCGCCTTCGCCCGCACGCTGGGCGCGCTGATGCCGGCCACGGCCGGGGTGCGGCGCTTCGGCTCGGCGGCGCTGGACCTGGCCTGGGTCGCGGCGGGCCGTTACGACGGCTACTGGGAGCTGGGGCTCAAGGCCTGGGATTGCGCGGCCGGCATGCTGATCGTGCGCGAGGCGGGCGGCACGGTGACCGATCCTGGCGGGGCGGAGTTCGCGGTGAGCGACGGGCCGGACAACGATCTGGTGGCGGGCAATGCTTACCTGCAGCCTAAGCTGCTGGCTGTGGTGGCTGATGGGGTTTCGGCGGCGGCGGGGTAAAGGCAAGGCAAGCGCTTCTTTTTTGAAAAAAAGAACCAAAAAACTTTTGCTTGGCTGTCACGCCTTTGTTGGTGATGTGGTTGGGGCTGCTTCACCTTAGGGCTTGCGCATGACTCTGCCGTTTGCTTTTCCGGACTGGATGCCGCCTTGGATGCAGCTGATCGTGGTGATCGGGGTGTTGCTGCTGGTGCTGGCGTATGGCGCCATGCCGTTCAGCGTGTTCGGCGTGAAGGGGCGGCTGGAGGCGCTGGAGGCGCAGCTGGAGGGCATCCAGAGCGAGCTGCGCATCCTGGTGCAGCGCCTGCCCGACGCCGAGCGCGGGCCGTATGACGCACCGGCGCTGCTGCGGGCCGCTGCGGCGCGCGAGCCGGTGGCCGCGCTCGCTGCCCGGCCGGCCGAGCCGCCCGCCCCCGCGCCCCTGCCCGTTGCACGCCCCGCCGCGCCGCTGCGCGAACAGCGCAGCCCAACGCTGCGCGCCGCCGCACGGCTGGGGGACGCGGCACGCGAGCGGGCCGAACCGCGGTTCGACCGCCCGATCTGAAGACTAGCCGCAGCCCACAACCGCCAAAAGCAAACCCCACCTGCACCGCCCGCGCCAAAGCAAAAGCTTTTTGGTCCTTTTTCTCGAAAAAGGACTGCTTGCTTCCCTCCTCAACCGTCACCCCACCAAATACCGCTCCGTCAGATGCCGCTCAAAGGCGGCAGGATCCAACGGACGCCCCGTTGCCGCCGTGAGCAGCTCCGAAAACCCGAACAGGCTGCCATGGGCGTGCACCGCCGCCCCCAGCCACGTGGTGAGCGGTGCCAGGTTGCCCTCGCCCAGCGCCTCATCGAGTGCCGGCAGGGCTTCGCGGGCGGCGGCCATCAGCTGCGCGGCGGCCATCGCACCCAGTGTGTAGGACGGGAAGTAGCCGAACAGGCCGTCGTACCAGTGGATGTCCTGCAGGCAGCCGAGGCGGTCGTTGGGTGGGCGGATGCCGAGCATGGCGGCCATGGCGTCGTTCCAGGCGCCGGGCAGGTCGGGCACGGTCAGGTCGCCGGCGATCAGCGCGCGTTCCAGGCGCGTGCGCAGGATCACGTGGGCGGGGTAGGTGAGCTCGTCGGCGTCCACGCGGATGAAGCCGCGCTCCACGTGGCGCCAGAGGCGGGCGAGGTTGGCCGGGGCGGCGGCGGGGCCGGCGATGCCGAAGGCGCCCGTCAGTTCGCCGGAGAGCCAGCCGAGATAGGCATCCGAACGGGCGGCCTGCATCTCGACGATGAGCGACTGGCTTTCGTGCACCGCCATGCCGGCGGCCGTACCCAGCGGCTGGCGCGCCCAGGCGGGTGGCAGGCCGCGTTCGTAGAGGCCGTGGCCGGTTTCGTGCAGCACGCCCATGATGGCCTGGGTGGGGTCGGTCTCGTCGTAGCGGGTGGTGATCCGCACGTCGGTGGGTGTGCCGCCGCAGAACGGGTGCAGCGAGCGATCCAGGCGGGCATGGGTGAAATCCAGCCCGGCGCGGGCGGCGAGCTTGCGGCACAGCGCTTCCTGCGCGGCGGCGGGAAAGTGGCCGGGCAGTGGCAGTGGCGGCGACAGGCGGGCCTGCAGGGCCTCGGCGCGGGGCAGCGCGTCGGCCAGGAAGGTTTGCAGGCGGCTGAACAGCGGATCGAGCTCCGCCACGGTGACGCCGCGCTGGAAGCCGTCCAGCAGGCAGTCGTAGGGCGAGAGGCCCAGCGGGCCGGACAGGGCGGCGGCGCGGGCCTGCGCCAAGCGGACCACCTCCTGCAGATAGGGCGCGACGCTGGCGAAATCCGAGGCGGCGCGGGCCTCGCGCCAGACGGTTTCGCAGGCGAGGTTGGCGCGGGTTTCGGCTTCCACCAGGCCAGGCGGCAGGGCGGTGGCGCGCAGGTGCTCCTGGCGCATCAGCGAGAGGTTGGCGGCATCCTGCGCGTCGGGCTGATCGGTGGCTTCGGCCAGGTCGTCGGCGGTTTGCGGATCGGTCAGCATGGCCTGGGCCACGCCGGCCAGCACGGCGAGCTGGTCGCCGCGGGCGGCGGCACCGCCGCTGGGCATCATGGTGCTGGCATCCCAGCCCAGCATGGCACCGGCTTCGGAGAGGGTGGCGATGCGGCCGAAGCGGTCGGTCAGGCGCTGATATGCGGACATCGCACGAGAATGGGGTGGCCCGGCGCGCAGAAAAGGCGCGGCGCGTGGCGGGCCGGGGGTGCCGGGTGCTAGACCGCTGGCGCAAAGGCGGATGAGCGATGCGGATCGGGATCGATTTCGGCGGCACCAAGATCGAGATCGTGGCACTCGGCGAGGGCAACCAAATGCGGCTGCGGCGCCGTGTGCCCAATCCGCGCAGCTACGCCGCCGCGATCGCGGCCGTGCAGGCGCTGGTGGCCGCCGCCGAGCACGAGCTGGGCCAGAGCGGCACGGTGGGGGTTGGCATTCCGGGGGCCATCAGCCCGGCCACCGGCACGGTGCTGAACGCCAATTCGGTGTGGATGAACGGGCATCCCTTCGACCGCGATCTGCAGGCCGCACTGGGGCGCCCGGTGCGGGTGGAGAACGACGCCAACTGCTTTGCTTTGTCGGAAGCCTCGGACGGGGCTGCGGCGGGGCACCGTGTGGTGTTCGGCGTAATCCTGGGGACCGGCTGCGGCGGCGCGTTGGTGATCGACGGCGCGGTGCTGCAGGGCCGGCACCGCATCTGCGGCGAATGGGGGCACACGCCGCTGCCCTGGCCCACCGCCGACGAGCTGCCCTACCCCGCCTGCTTCTGCCGCAATTTGGGCTGTATCGAGCGCTACATCGCCGGGCCGTCATTGGCGGCCGATTGCGACGGGCCCGGCCACGCGGACGCCAGCGGTATTCCGGTGCGCGCGGCGGCGGGCGACGCGCGGGCGGTGGCGGCACTGGCGCGCCATGCGGACCGGACCGCGCGCGCGCTGGCGGTGATCGTCAACATCCTCGACCCGGACGCGATCGTCATCGGCGGCGGGCTGTCCAACATGGAGCATCTGTACAACGAGGTGCCGGCACTGCTGACGCGGCACGTCAATGCGCATGGGGCAGCAACGCCGGTGCTGCGCAACATGCATGGCGACAGTTCGGGCGTGCGGGGCGCGGCCTGGCTGTGGCCTGAGGCGTAGCGCTCAGGGCGCCAACTCGGCCTTCCAGCGCATGGCCGTCAGGATGCGCGTGTGGCCGCTCGGGTGATCGTAGAATACGAACTCCTCGATCGGGCCGGGATCGAGCTTGCGGTATTTGCCAAGTTTCAGCGCCACGGTGGCGAACGCGTCGGGCCGGCGGGCGAGGTTGAGGCCGAAGATGTCGGCCTGCATTTCCTGCGTGCGGATGAGCGTGTTGAGCACCGGCGTCAGCACGAAGAAATACAGCGTGAATGCGGCGGCCAGGATCGGCAGGCCGGCGGGGTCGGCTGCGTCCGCGATAGCCCAGCGCGGCCCGAAGCGGCGGAGCGCGGCGCCCAGAACCCAGCGCGCGAAGGCGAAGCCGCCGGCGATCAGCACCGCGAACCCGGCCAGCAGGCCGAAGATGTGGCCCATCACGGCGTGGCCGATTTCGTGGCCCAGCACGGCCAGCACTTCGTCGGGCGAGCACTGGCGGATCAGGTTGTCGGTGAGCGAGATCTGCGTGGTGCCGAACAGGCCGGAGACGTGCGCGCTGATGCGGTCCGTCTGGCGGGAGCTGTCGTATTCGAGCACGTCGTGCGCGGCGATGCCGTCGGCGCGCGCCATGGCCAGGATCTGCTCGCGCACCGGGCCGGCAGGCAGCGGCTGGAAGCGGTTCAGCAGCGGCTCGAGAAACAGCGGCGAGAGCACGAGGTTGATGGCGAAGAACACCAGCACCACGGCGGCGCCCCATGCCCACCAGCGGCGTGGCGCGGCGCGGATGGCGGCATAGACGATCGGCAGAACGAGTGCTGCGGAGATGGCGTTGACCACCACGCCGATCAGATGATCGCCCGCCCACGCGCCGAACGTCTGGTTCGACAGATCGTAGGCGTGTTCACGCACGAAGCCCTGATAGATGTCGAGCGGGAGCGTGAGCAGCGTGACGGCGAGGATGTAGAAGACGCCGTAGAGTGCGACGGCCGGCCAGCGCCAGCGGGCGATGCGGAAGGCGCTGGTGCGGAGCCACGCCGAGGCGCGCGTGGCGAGCAGCAGAAGCGAGACGGCGATGCCGTACAGCGCGTTCCACAGGATGAGCCAGTAGCCACCTTCGAAATAGGCGTCCGATTTCAGCTTCGCCGCCGCCGGCACGCTGGCCAGGTAGGCCTGGGTAGCGGCCTGCGGATCGAACGCCAAGGCGGGCGCTGCACCCAAACAGAGCAGGAGCAGGGCCAGCCAAACAATGCGTGATGCCGGCGGGGAACGGCGCATGATGTTCAGTCCTGGATATCGAGCCCGCGCTGGTGCAGCAGCGGCGCGGTATCGGGATCGTGGCCGCGGAAGGCGCGGTACAGCTCCATCGGGTCGGCGGTGTGGCCCGGGGCCAGCAGCATGTCGCGGAAGCGCTGGCCGTTGGCGCGCGTCAGCCCGCCATGTTCGGTGAACCAGGCGTACGCGTCGTCATCCAGCACTTCGCCCCACAGATAGGCGTAGTAGCCCGAGGCGTAGCCGCCGGCCCAGATGTGAGAGAAATACGTGGTGCGGTAGCGCGGCGGCACCGTCGCCACATCGATCTTGTGCTTGGCCAGAGCGGCCGCCTCGAACGTGTCGGGCGTCTGCAGCGGCGCCTCGGCAGGCAGGCTGTGCCATTCGAGATCGAGCAGGGCGGCTGCGAGATATTCGGTCAGCATGTAACCCTGGTTGAACGTGCGGGCGCGCTTGATCTTTTCCACCATCTCGGCCGGCATGGCAGCGCCGGTTTGGTAATGGCGCGCGTAGCTCGCGAACACCGCGGGATCGAGCGCCCAATGCTCGTTGAACTGCGAGGGGAACTCGACGACGTCACGCGGCACGGCAAAGCCGTTCTGGCTCGGGAAGTGCTGGTTGCTGAAGATCGCGTGTAGCGCGTGGCCGAATTCGTGGAACATCGTGGTCACGTCATCGAAGCTGATCAGCGCCGGCTGGCCCGGTGCGGGCTTGGTGAAGCTCGCGACATTGACCACCACCGGCCGCAGTCCGAGCAGGCCGCTCGGGGGGACGAACTCGTCGCACCAGGCGCCGCCCTGCTTGTTCGCGCGCGCATAATAGTCGGCGTAGAACAACGCGATCGGCGTGCCGTCGGCATCGAACACCTCGAAGGTGCGCACGTCCGGCTGATAGACCGGAATGTCGTGGCGTTCCTTCAGCGTGATACCGTACAGCTTGTTGGCGGCGAAGAACACGCCGTCATGCAGCACGCGGTCGATCTCGAAATACGGGCGCGTCTGCGCCTCGTCGAGGTCGTATTTCTGGTGGCGCACCTGCTCGGCATAGAACGGCCAGTCGGCTGCCGTCAGCGTGAAGCCGCCATGCTGCGCATCGATGATCGCCTGCATGTCGCGTGCTTCGCGGCCGGCCTTGGCCGTCGCACCCGGCACCAGGCTGTCGAGAAGCTTGAAGGCGGCTGCCGGCGTCTTGGCCATCTGGTCGTCCAGCGCGTAGGCCGAGAAGCTGGGGAAGCCCATCAGCTTGGCCTTCTCGGCGCGCAGCCGGGCGAGCTGGGCCACCAGGTCGCGCACGTCGTTGGCGCCAGGTGCGTCGCCGCGCTGTTCGGAAGCGGCCATGATGCGCGTGCGCAGCGCACGGTCGGTCAGCTTGGCCAGGATCGGCTGCTGCGTGGTGTTGCGCAGCGGCAGCACGTATTTGCCAGGGTGGCCGCGCGTCTTGCCGGCTTCGGCCGCCGCGGCTACGGCAGGATCGTCCAGGCCCGCCAGCTCGGCCTGCGTGTCGGCCACCACGGCACCGGCGGCGGTGGCGGCCAGCAGCTTCTGCTGGAACGATGTCTGCAGCTTGCTGATCTGCTGGTTCAGCGTGCGCAGGCGCGACTGATCGGCGGCGGCCAGTGCGGCGCCGGCATGCACGAAGCGCTTGTAGGTCTGTTCCAGCAGATAGAGCGATTTCGCATCGAGCTTGAGCTGCGCACGCTGATCGTGCACGGCCCTGACGCGGGCGAACAGGATCGCGTTGAGGTAGATGCCGTCCTCGTGGGCCTGCAGCTTCGGCTCGATCTCCTCCTTGGCGCGGTCCAGCGCGTCGTCGGTGTTGGATTGCGTGATGTTGCCGAAGATCTGCGCCACCCGCGTCAGCAGCGCGCCGGAACGCTCCATGGCGACGACGGTATTCTCGAAGGTGGGCGCGGCGCGGTCGCCGGCGATGGCCGCGATCTCGCTGTCATGGGCGCGCATCGCGGCGTCGATCGCCGGGGCGTAATCGGCATCGTGGATCTGATCGAACGGCGGCGCCTGGTACGGCAGCGTGCTGGGCGCCAGCAGCGGGTTGGCGGCGCGCGCGCCGGCGGCCCCGCCCATCAGCAAGGCAGGGGCGAGCAGCGAGGCGGTGAGCGCACGATGGGTCATGGACGCAATGTTTCCCGTTCGAATCTGCACCGAGGCTAGACCGGCGGCCGGCCCGCGTCACCCTCTCCCGCAGCCCCCGCGCGGGGGCGGTGCAGGGCCCGTGCGCCGGCATAGAGCGCCAGGCTGACGGCGATCACCGCGGCCAGGCCCAGCACCTCGGCCCGCGGTGCCAGGCAGACCAGCGCCACCATCGCCGCCATGCCGCCGGCCGCCGCCGCCGGCAGCACGGCGAAGCTCACCGGCGTGCCGGAAGCCGCAATGCCGCGCCGGTGCAGCATCCAGGCGGCCGCACAGCCCAGGAAGTACAGCCCTGCGGTGTTAAGCGCCGAGGCCACGATCAGCACGTTGAAGCTGCCGCTCAGCGCCAGCCCGGCAGCGATGGCGGCATGCACCACGATGGCCACGTCAGGCGCGGCACGGCGCGGGCTGGCGCGGCCCAGCGCGCGGGGCAGCAGCCCGTCACGCGCGAAGGCGAACAGGATGCGCGGCGCACCCAGAACGTCGCTGCCGATCCAGGCCAGCATGGAAAGCGCGGCACCGGCCACCAGCACCACGCGGGCGGCCGGGCCCAGGCGGGCGGCGGCCGCGGCCAAAGGCGCCGCCTGCCCAGCCAGTCCGGCGCCCAGCACGGCCTGGCTGACCGTCTGGATACCGACATAGAGCACCAGCACGAAACCCATCGACCAGAACAGCGCACGCGGCACGTTGCGATGGCCGTCCGCCACCTCGCCGCTGGCGGCCAGCGGCGTTTCCATGCCGCTGAAGGCGAACACGCCCAGGATCACCGCCTGGCCCAGGCCGGAGAGCGGCGCCAGCGGCAGCGCGGCGGGCGCCGGCAGCCCGCCGGCCAGCAGCAAGGCGCCACCCACGGCCACGAACAGCACCAGCGGCGCCAGCTTGATCACGGTGGCGGCCGACACCGTCCATGCCGCCGCCGCCACGCCGCGCAGGTTGATGGCCGCGATGCCGCCGATGGCCAGCACGATCAGCAGCGCCCGCCCCGGCCCGGCGGCAACCGCCGGCAGCACCGTGCCGACGGTGGACGCGAACGCCCCGGCAATGCCGCCGCAGGCCAGCACGCTGGCCGACCACGTCATCATGCCGCACACGAAGCCGGCCAGCGGGCCCAGCGCCGCCGATACCGTGCCATAGACGCCGCCGCTGGTGGGCAACCGGCTGCCGGCCTCGGCAAAGCACAGCACCACCAGCGCCATGATGCCGCCGCACAGCAGATAGGCCAGTGGGGCGCGCCCGCCGGCTGCCTGGGCCATGGTGGCGGGCAGCGTGAAGATGCCGGCGCCCACCACGCCGTTGACGATGGCCGCGGCCAGCGCCCACGGCCCCATGTGGCGGGCCAGGCCTTCGTCGCGCGCGAGATGTGCCGTCATGGCGTGCTCATGCCAGCGCCGCCGCGATCTGGGCGCGCAAGGCGGGCAGCACCTCGGCGCCGAACCACGGATTGGCCCGCTCCCACGCCGCGGTGCGCCAGGAGGGGTGCGGCAGCGGAAAATAGCGCGGCAGATACGACCGGAAATCACGCACGCGCGCGCCCACGCCGGCCGCCGGCCACCCCTGCTCGCGCGCCACGGCGGCCTGGGCGTAGCTGCCCACCAGCAGCGTGAGGCGCAGATCGGGCATGGCGGCCAGGATGCGGCCCCGCCACAGCGGCGCACATTCGAGCCGCGGCGGCGCGTCGCCGCCATTGGGCAGGCGGCCGGGATAGCACAGGCCCATGGGCAGGATGGCCACCTGCCGCTCGTCGTAGAACAGCGCCTTGTCCATGCCGAGCCAGCCGCGCAGGCGCTCGCCGCTGTTGTCCCAGAAGCTGATGCCGGCATGGTGCACCTTGGTGCCGGGCGCCTGGCTGGCGATCAGCAGGCGCGCGGTGGCCGAGATGTGCAGCACCGGGCGCGGCCCCAGCGGCAGATGCGCGGCGCAGGCCGTGCACGCGCGCACCTCGGCCAGCAATGCGGCCAATGCGGTCTCGCTCACGCCAGCTCGTACTCGGCTTCGGCGGTGTAGACCGAAGCCTCGCCGCCAAGCTGCGAACTGAACAACGTAAGGTGGCCCACCTGCATCGGCGCCGAGCGGAACAGATTGTGCGCCTGCACCCAGGCCGCCAGCCGCGGCTCGGCACCCTGCTCGTTCAGGCGCGCCAACGTCACGTGCGGCGCGAAACGACGGCGCTCCGGCGGCAGGCCGATGCGCTGCAACGCCGTCTCCACCTTGCCGCGCATGTGGTCCAGCGCCGGATTGCGCGCCACACCCACCCACAACGCAGTCACCCGGCCAGCCTTCTCGTGCACTCCCACCCCGGCCAGCTCCAGATCGAACACGCGGCCGCGCAAACCGGCCAAAGCCAGGTCAATCTCCTCGGCCGTGTAGCGCGGCACCTCGCCGATGAAGCGCAGGGTGATATGGTAGTTCTCCGGCGGCACCCAACGCACGCCAGCCAAACCCATCGCCAGGGCGGAGAGCTGCTCACGCAACCGCCAGGGCAGATCCAGGGCGACAAACAGGCGCATGCAGGGAAGGTCGCGGACGAGGTGTTGGGCGTCAAGCGGGGCGGGGGTGGGCTCGGCAAGGCCAGGGGCTCTGCCCCTGGACCCCGCTAAGGACAGTCGTCCTTAGAACCTGTTTGTTTCGCAGTGTGGGGAGGGGGGCCGCACGTACTGCGGCAACGATGCGTGTAGCCCCCCTCCCCACACTGCGAGGCGAAGCCGGGGTCTGGGGACAAGTCCCCAGCGGGGGTCCAGGGGGCAGCGCCCCCTGGCCTTACTACCCACCCGCTCCGCTTGACGCCCGGCACCCCGCCCGCTACCACCCCGCCTCCGTTGTTGCACCGGCCCCGGTGGCGGAATTGGTAGACGCGCAGGTTTCAGGTATCTGTGACCGCAAGGTCGTGGAAGTTCGAGTCTTCTCCGGGGCACCAACGACGGTTTGTTTGGGCGATCGATGGCTGTTCAGTTCAACGCGTCCGGACCGCTGCATCTCTACCGCGACGACCTGCCGGGGGACCTGAACCTCGGCCCGGTCGTCGCCGTGGACACCGAGACGATGGGTTTGAACCCGCATCGCGACCGGCTGTGCCTGGTGCAGCTTTCCTCCGGCGATGGCAGCGCGCATCTGGTGCAGCTGGTGCCCGAGCGGCTGGGCGGGCGCGGCTACGACTGCCCGAACCTCAAGCGCATGATGGCCGATCCCGGCGTGACCAAGCTGATGCATTTCGCACGGTTCGACGTGGCCGTGCTGCAGATGAATTTGGGCATCACGGTGGCGCCGGTGCGCTGCACGAAGATTGCCGCCAAGCTGGTGCGCACGTTCACCGACCGGCATGGGTTGCGTGATTTGTGCCGCGAGTTGCTGGGCGTGGAGATTTCCAAGCAGCAGCAGACGTCCGATTGGGGCGCGGCGGAGCTCTCGCCCGAGCAGATCGCGTATGCGGCTTCCGACGTGCTGCATCTGCATGCGTTGTGGGCGCGGCTGGAGGCGCTGCTGGCGCGCGAGGGGCGTAGCGGGCTGGCGCAGGCCTGCTTCGATTTCCTCCCCGCCCGGTGCCGGCTGGATCTGCTGGGTTACGAGGAGCCGGACATCTTCGCCCATCGCGCCTAGGCCGGTCGCCCGCCCGCGTAGCACTCGGTGACACGGGTTTGATTGACCCGCGGGTTGCCGGTCCCATAGTGGTGGAGGCGATGTCCAGGATCCAAACGCTGCAACCACCGCTCGCCCCCTCCGCCGAGGCTTCGTGGCGGCCGCATCCGGCCCTGGCGCGGCGCCGGCATACGGTGCGGATGGCGAAATACGTGTTGCCGGTGGTGGCCCTTGCCATGTTGTCCAGCATCGCCTTGTGGCCGGAGCTGGCGCGCACCGTGGCGCGCGGGCGGGTGACGTGGCATCGGCTGACGGCGGTGGCGACGGGGGCCGGGCAGATGCTGCGGCCGCGCTATCATGGGCTCGATGAGCGGGGGCGGCCCTACACCGTCTCGGCCGACCACGCCAACCGGGATGGGCCCGTGCGGATCAATCTGCGTGCGCCGGTGGGCGATCTGACGCTGGAGAACGGCGCGTGGCTGCTGCTGCGGGCGCGCTCGGGCGTGTTCATCCAGCACGTCAACGAACTCGACCTGCAGGACGACGTGGTGCTGTACCGGCAGGATGGCACGACGATGACCACCGACACGGCGACGATGAACCTCAAGCAGGGTGCGGCGACCAGCAACGATGCCACGCATGCCGTGGGCCCGTTCGGCACGCTGGATGCGCAGGGTTTCACCATCGTGGACCGTGGCGCGGTGGTGCAGTTTCATGGGCCGGCGCATCTGGTGCTGAATGGCGCCAAGTGAGCGGGGCTTGAGCGCCGGGCCGCTGGGTTGGCTGCTGGTGGCGCTGCTGCTGCCGGGTGCGGCGTGGGGCCAGGCGATCGATTTGTCGCATGGCGGCCCGGTGAACGTGACCGCGGTGGGCGGCATCGATTGGGACCAGGCGGCGCAGACCGTGACGGCGCATGAGGATGCGCGGGCCACGCGGGGCACCGCCACGGTGACGGCGGACCGGCTGATCGCGCATTACCGCAAGAAGGCGGGCGCGCCGGCCGCGGCGCACGTGGCCCCGCCGCCGCTGCCTGCCCCACCGGCGCAGCCTGGCGGGCCGGCGGCGCCGGGCGATACCGGCAACAACGAGATCTACCGGCTGAATGCCGAGGGGCACGTGCACATCTTCACCCAGACCGATCAGGCCTGGGGCGACCATGCGGTGTACGACATCGACCAGGCGGTGCTGGTGCTGACCGGCCACGGCCTGCGCCTGACCACGCCGAACGACCTGCTGACCGCGCGCGATGCGATGGAGTATTGGAGCGCCAAGCACATGGCGGTGGCGCGCGGCGACGCTACGGCCACCAGCAATGACGGCCGGCGGATCGTGGCCGACACGCTGGTGGGCTACACGACCGATCCCAACGCGCCGCCGCGGCCGGGCGCTCCGCCGATCAAAAAGGTGGCTGCCGCACCCGGCGCCGACCCGCTGGCCGGCGGCAAGCTGCAGCGGGTGGAGGCGTATGGCCACGTGCAGGTGCGCACGGCCACCGAGATCGTCACCGGCGACCGTGGCGTGTATCTGCCCGACACCGGACTGGCTCATATTTTGGGCAACGTGCACATCACCAAGGGCGAAAACCAGCTGAACGGTGCCGCGGCCGTGGTGAACATGAAGACCGGGTTGGCGACGCTGACCCAGGCACCGGGGGGCCGCGTGCAGGGCCTGGTGGTGCCGAACGGCTCCGGCAGCGGGCCGGCACCGGCGTCCACCAGCAGGAAAGGCCGTTCATGACGATCGAGACCACGGCGCGCCAGGGCCGCCAGGCCGGACGGGACGGCCTGCGTGTGCTGCCCGGCAGCGGCGGCCTGATCGCCACCGGCATCGGCAAAACCTACAAGAAGCGCCCCGTGGTGCGGAACGTGAGCGTGCAGGTGCGCCGCGGCGAGGCGGTGGGGCTGCTGGGCCCTAACGGCGCCGGCAAGACCACGAGCTTCTACATGATCGTGGGCCTGGTGCGGCCCGATACCGGCAGCATCACGCTCGACGGCGCCGACATCACGCTGCTGCCGATGTATCGCCGCGCCCGCATGGGCATCGGCTACCTGCCGCAGGAGGCGAGCGTGTTCCGCGGCCTCAACGTCGAACAGAACATCAAGGCGGCGCTGGAGGTGGTCGAGCCCGATCCGGATGCGCGCGACCAGGCGTGCGACGCGCTGCTGGGCGAGTTCGGCATCGGCCATCTGCGCCGCACGCCGGCGCTGGCGCTGTCGGGCGGCGAGCGCCGGCGCGTGGAGATCGCGCGCGCTTTGGCCACCCAGCCCAGCTACATCCTGCTCGACGAGCCGCTGGCCGGCATCGATCCGATCGCGGTGGGCGAGATCCGCGATCTGGTGCGTCACCTCAAGCATCGCGGGCTGGGTGTGCTGATCACCGACCACAATGTGCGCGAGACGCTGGAGATCATCGACCGCGCCTACATCATGCATGACGGCCAGGTGCTGATGGAGGGCGTGCCGGAGGAGGTGGTGGCGCACGCCGACGTGCGGCGTGTGTATCTGGGCGAAAAGTTCTCGATGTAGAACGGCCGGGCCCGGCGTCGGGCCGTTCGTCCGGGGGTGCGGTGCCGGGGTGAGCGGATCGCTCTTCTCTTCCCAGCAACCCGAATCACGCTAAGACTTCGCGTTGATGTCCCTCGGTCCCCGCCTGGAGTTTCGGCAATCCCAGTCGTTGGTGATGACGCCGCAACTGCGTCAGGCCATCAAGCTGCTGCAATTCTCCAACCTCGAAGTGGCCGCCTTTGTCGAGGAGGAGCTGGAACGCAATCCGCTGCTCGAGCGCGACGAGCGGTCCGATGCGGTGGGCGAGCTGCCGGCCGGGGACCAGCCCGCCCGGCCGGACGAGGGCGCCGACACCGCCGAGCTGGTGGCCGCCGCCACCATGGCCGAGGCCGGCGAGGGCCCGCTGGACCACGAGTTCGACGGTGACGAGGCGCCGGGGCCGGCCGATGGCGCGGCGATGGCGGGGCCGTCGTCCAACCCAGGCGGCGCGCAGGGCTTCGAGGTGGATGACCGCGGGCTGGAGGAGACGCTGCAGACACGGCCGAGCCTGCGCGACCATTTGGGCGAGCAGCTGCGCCTGGCGTTCGACGCGCGCGCGGACCGGATGATCGGAGCGTATCTGATCGCCTCGCTGGAGCCCTCGGGCCGGCTGTCGGCCAGCGCGGCCGATATCGCGGCCGCGCTGGGTGCCGATCCGGCGCGGGTGGAGGCGATCCGCCAGCGCATGATGATGTTTGATCCGGTGGGCATGTTCGCCGGCAGCCTGGCCGAGTGCCTCGAAGCGCAGCTGCGCGATGCCAACCGGCTGGACCCATGCATGGCCGCCCTGCTCGCCAACCTCGAGCATCTGGGGCGGCGCGACATGCGGGCGCTGCTGGAAGTGTGCGCGGTGGATTGGGAAGACCTGCAGCAGATGATCGCCGAGATCCGTGCGCTGGATCCCAAGCCCGGCGCCAACTGGGAGAGCAGCCCCCTGCCCCCGGTGATCCCGGACGTGCTGATGCGCGCGATCCCGGGCGGCGACTGGCTGATCGAGCTGAATCCGGACACCATGCCGCGCATCCTGGTCAACGAGGCGTTCCACGCCCGCGTCAGCCGCCATGCCGAGCGGGCGACGCGGCATTTCGTGAGCGAGCAGCTGGCCACCGCCAACTGGCTGGTGAAATCCCTGCAGCAGCGCGCGACCACGATCCTGAAGGTGGCCAGCGAGATCGTGCGCCGGCAGGACGGCTTTTTCGCCCACGGCATCAGCCATTTGCGGCCGCTGATCCTGCGCGACATCGCCGAGGAGGTGGCGCTGCACGAGAGCACCGTCAGCCGGGTGACGGCCAACAAGTTCATCGCCACCCCGCGCGGCACGTTCGAGCTGAAATACTTCTTCACCACCGCGATTGCGGGTGCGGGCGGGCAGACGCACTCGGCCGAGGCGGTGCGCCACCGCATCCGCGCCATGGTGGAGGCCGAGAGTGCGACCGATGTGCTCTCCGACGACGCGATCGTGGAGACGCTGCGGCGCGAAGGCGTGGACATCGCGCGCAGAACGGTGGCCAAATACCGCGATGCGCTGCGCATCCCCAGTTCGGTGCAGCGCAAGCGGGACCGCGCCATGCCGGCCTGAGACCGCATCAACGGACACTGGCGCGGAGGTGACGGCATGCAGATCAACGTCTCGGGCAAACAGGTGGACCTGTCTGACGCGCTGCGGACCCGCGTGGCTTCCAGCCTGGACGGCATCGCATCGAAGTATTTCGACCAGGCGATGGAAGCCCACGTGACGTTCGGCCGGGCGCGCAGCTTTTTCACCTGCGACATCAACGTGCATGCCGGCCGCGGCCTGACCCTGCGCGGCGAGGGCGAGGCGGGCGACGCCAATGCCGCCTTCGACGATGCCGCCGAGCACATCGCCACGCGCCTGCGCCGCTACCGGCGCCGGGTGAACGAACACCATCGCGCCCCGGCCAGCCGCGAGAAGCCGCAGAGCGCGCGCGCCTACGTGCTGCGCGCCGAACCGGACGAGCCGGCTACCACCGCCGAGGCCGCCGACGCTCCGCCCGCCACCTTCGCCACCGTGATCGCCGAGACCGCCACCGAGATCGACCGCCTGACGGTGGGCGACGCGGTGATGCGCATGGACCTGGCCAACCAGACGGTGCTGATGTTCCGCAACTCGTCCACGGGCGAACTGAACGTCGTCTATCGCCGGGTGGACGGCAATATCGGCTGGATCGACCCGGCCGGCGGCTGAGGCGTTGGGCTGGGGTTAGCGCTGCGCGGCGAGGGTCCGGGCGGCGCGGCACAGATCGACCCAGCCGCGATAGGCGATGTCCCAGCGCCGGTTGGCCAGCCCGCCGAAACGGTCGATGCGGCCGGCCAGCAGGCCGCCGCCGTGGGCCACGACGCTGCCAGGCGGGTGCGTGGCATCGGCGAGGCTGACCCAGAGGAGCCGCGACGTCGATCGGCTGGCGATGGCGGCGGCAAGCCCGGTCAGTGCGGCCTCGTCGGCCGGCTTGTCGCTGGCGAACACGTAGATTTTGCCGCCGGCCGCCAGCTCCTTCCTGAACGCGCGCGCCAGGTAGTCCAGCCGGCGGCATTGCTGGGCGCTGACCGTGGCCAGATCGATGCTGTCGCGCGGGATGAAGGTGTGCGTGACGAAGCCGTAGCGCGTGTCGGTGACGTAGTACTCGGCATCGTTGCCGATTTCCACGGCGGTCTGAACCGGGCTGCCGATGCCGGCGAGGTCGCTGCCGATGGCCGCGGCAAGGCCGCGCGGCGTGGTGGCGGCCCAGCGGAACAGCGACATCGGTTCCAGGCCGAAATAGCGCTGCACCAGGCCGAATTCGCAGGTCTCGCCCAGGCCCTGGAACTGGCGCAGCAGGCCGGCATCGTCGTCGGCCGCGGCGGCCGGCGGCTCGCCCGGCTCGTCCAATGTGGCCTGGGCGCCCAGCCGCGCGCTCAGCAGGCCCTCCTGCACCGCCGGTTCGGACGGAAAGGCGCGGGCAACGGCTTCCCAACGGTCGAGCGCCGTCGGCCAGTCGTGGCGGGCGTTGGCGCACCAGGCGTGTTCCAGCGCCAGAGGCAGATAATGGGCACCTGCCGCCATGCCTTCGGCCAGCACGGTTTCCGCCTCGGCCGCCTCGCCCACATGCCGCAAGGCCACGCCGAGCTGGTGCAGGCAGGCGGCGGAAGGGGTGCCGCGTGCCCTGACCTGGCGCCAGCGCGCGACGGCGGCGGGCCAGTCCTCCCGTCGCGTGGCCTGTAAGGCGTAGATCTCGGCGAGTTCGGCAGCGCGCGGCAGCAGGATGCAGGCGAAGCGCAACACCGCGTCGGCATCCTCGTGCTGCTTTTGCAAATGCAGCACTTCAGCCAACCCCGCATAGCCGTGGAAGCTGTGCGGGTGACTGAGGATCACGCTTTGCCAGCGCTGCGCGGCGGCGGCCGGATCGCCGCGCACCACCGCCGTCCAGGCATTGCTGATGAGCAGTTCCAGATTGCCCGGCATCTGCGCCAGCCCGGCCTGTTCCAGGGCGTCGGCGTCGTCGCACCGGTTGAGATGGCGCAGGGCGTGGCCCGCGGCGCCGTAGGCCCGCGCGGATTGGGGCATGCGGGCAGCCACGGCGGCCCAGCGCTCGGCGGCGCTGCGCCAATCGGCGCGTGCGGTGGCCAGTTCGGCGGCTTCCACCAGCAGCGCCAGCACGTCGGGGAAGGCAGCTTGCCCCTCTTCGAGGTAGCGCTCGGCGGCATTGTACTCCTTGCCCGCCCGCAGATTGCGAGCCGTGGCCACATAGTCGTCCAGCGTCGGCGCAATGGGGTCGGGCGCGATGTCCATCGTCAGGCGACGGCCGCCTCGGCCGGGTGCGCGGCCAGTCCCATGATCGCGCGCGTGCGGGCGCTGGCATCCGCGCCGGCGGCATCGAGCGCGCGCGCTGCGTCCTCCGGCGCGGAGGCGGCGGGGCCCTGGCCGAGGATCGCTGTCAGCGCCGCCAGGATGGCGGGCGGATCGGGCGGGAAAGGCAGCACATGGCCGAAACCCGCCGCTCGCAGGCGCTCGGCGGGGGCGCCGATGTCGAGAACGATGGGAGTGAAGCCCTGCTGCACCGCCTCGGAGAGGGTGTAGGTGTAGGTTTCCGGCCAGACCGACAGGAACAGCGCGAAGCTGGCCTCCGCCTGCGCGCAGAGGCCGGTCAGCTCCGATGGGGTGTAGGCCCCGGTGACGATGACGCCGAGCGCCTGCAGCGCCGGATCGATGTCGGTGTGGCCGATGACACGGAAGCGGAGGTCCGGGTGCCGCAGCCGCGCAAGCCGCGCGAGCTCCAGCAGCAAAGCGGAACCCTTGTGCGGGCCGATGGCGCCCAGCAGGACGATTTCAGGCGCGCGGCCCTGCCGCATGGCCGATGGCCGCGCGGCCGGGGCTGCCGGATGGGCGATGCCGGTGATTGCTGCGGCCGCAAAGACGCGACGCAGATAGCCGGCAGCGCTGTCCGATGGTGTTACGACATGGCTGAATGCGCCCAGTGCCGTGGCGAATAGCGCGCGGTGCCCCGCGGTATCGAGGCTGCCCAGCCTGGAGGCCTCGTGGGCGCCACCGAGGCTGATGCAACGATCGCAGACGGCCGTTGCGGCGACATCGCAGAAGCGGCCGGCAGCGTCGATCAGGGTCACGCGCGGGCAGAGCGCATAATAATCGTGCGCATAGAAAAGGCTGCGGCGGCCCGGCAGGAAGGCGATCAGGGCAGCGATGCACTCGGCCGGAAAACCGAGCAGCTGATGCACCAGGACCAGCGTGGGGTCGGCGACGCGCAACATGGCGAACAGCGCCTCGCATTCGCCGGGCATGAACACGGCCAGCATGCTGGGTGAGGCGGCGCTGAGTTCCAGCGCGCCATCGTTGCGGCAGACCAGCGACAGCCTTGTGGCGCCGCCATAGCCGACGTAATTTTCGAGATCGGCCACGGCGCGCGCGGTGCCGCCGCCCAACGTCTTGTGGGTGACCACCAATGCGAAACTCTGCCCGCGCGCGCGCGCTGCCCGCAGCCGGCCGGTATCGAGCGGCCAGCGCACCGCGCGCAACGGATCCCGCCGCTCGAATTCCATGATGCTGGCGGTGTATTCGGGGTAAAGCCGGTCCAGCCGCGCCTGGTTGATGGCGAGCAGCGCCGCTTTTTCGGCACCGAACGACACGCTTTCGGTGTGCTCGACGAAGGCGCCGGCGGCGGCCGCGTTGCGGTAGCCGAGATCGGCTGCGCGGGCGCAGAAATCGTTTTCCTCGCCGTAGCCGCGGCCGAAACCCTCATCCAGCCGCCCGAGGCGCTGCAGCAGCGGCCGGGTGATGAGCAGGCAGAAGCCGTGGCCGGTGGGCACGTCAACGGCGGTGCCGCGATTGGCCGCTAGGGCGGCGGCCGCGAGGGTTTCGGGCGTTGCGTCGTCCAGCCCGCGCGCGACCAGTGTGGGGTGGGGATAGGAAAAGATGGTGGCGTTGTCCGACAGCGCAGTCACCGTGCCGATGCCGGGATCGGCCTGCGCCACCGCCCACAGCTCGGCGAGCCCGCCGGCGAACACCCTGGTATCCGAGTTGAGCAGGATGACGTCGCCATCGGTGCAGAAGGCAAGCCCGCGATTGACCGATTGCACGAAGCCGAGATTGCGCCCGTTCGTCAGCACGCTGACATGCGGCTGCGCTGCATAGGATTTCAGCAGCGGTGCCATGTCGGCATCCGGCGCGCAGTCATCGATCAGCACCACGCGTTCGCATTGCCCGTCGCGCCAGGCCATCACGCTGTCGATGCAGCGCCGCGTGGCGGCCACGTCCCGATAGACGGGGATGATGACGCTGAAACGGCACGCTGGCGGCGCCTCGGGCGGGCCGGGCTGGCGCGCCGCCATGAAGTGCTCGGATGGCCGCTGGACCGCGAGGAAATCGGCCAGCGCCCTGGTCAGGACGGCGCGTGCGCCAGCCGTCAGCGGCAACGCATCCTGGTGCGCCATCCGGGCCGCCTGGCGCGCACCCTCGATGGCGGCAAGGCGCGAGCCGATGATGAAAGGCGAATTCAAGATATGGGCGTTGCTCCCCGGCAGATGCAGCGAGCAGGTGGTGAAATCGTCGGGGCGCCCGGCGATGGCGGGCAGCGCGAGGTTGAAGCCGCAGGCGCCGACATCAGGGAACTTCGCCGCCACATCCTTGCGCGCCAGGGTGCAGGCGGCCGTCGCGGGCGGGCGGCCCTCGCAGCGCAGCTCGATTTCGAACGACCGGCGTGGCGCATCGGGCGAGAACACCCAGCCCGAGCACAGCGTGGGGGTCAGCTGCTCGATATTGCCGAGCAGGCGAAGGTTGCAGGTGGTGACGAGAAACTTCACGCCGTTGGCACGCACCGTCAGGCGCATCTCCCCGGCGCCGAAGCAGGTGGGGTCGAGCTCGGCTCTATAGTTTGCCGGGGTGAAGAACGGGTCCGTGACGCTGCCGCCAGCGCTCTGCGCGCGGGCCACCCGGCGGCCGCCATCGTCGAACACCTCGATGAGCGGGGCCACGAAACGCACCATCCGCTCGGTGACCCAGCCGGTCACGGCGCCTTCGGCGATCACGCAACTGCCGTCGAACAGGCCTGGCCCGAGTGTGAGTGGCGAGTTGCGCAACTCGACGCCGTCGGCAAACACCTGCACCGCCGTGCCGCCGATGGCGGGCGGCAGCAACAGGCGGAATCCGAGATTGGTGCGCCCCTCGTTGGTGGCCGCCAGATCGGGGCGGTGGTCGGCTGCGATGCCGCTGGCCACCACATCGCCAGCTTCGTTGCGGGCCACGATCTCGCAAGCCTGCGGCCCGTTCATGGCCCAGCCGACCAGATACCATCCCGTCAGGCCATCGAGATGGCCCTTCATCGGGCCGGCGCCGTGCTAGAGGGTGTCAGCCGACTCACCACCGGCCTGCCGCCATTGCTCGTAACCCTTGGCCCGCAACACGCAGGCCGGGCAGGCACCGCACCCATAGCCCCATCCATGCAACAATCCGCGCTCGCCGAGATAGCACGTATGCGTCTGCGTTACGATCACGTCGAGCAGGCCGAGGCGGCTCGCCATGGCCCAGGTGCCCGCCTTGTCGATCCACATCAGTGGCGTTTCGAGCACGAAGCGGCGTTGCATGCCGAGGTTGAGGGCCACCTGCAGGGCTTTGACGGTGTCGTCGCGGCAATCGGGGTAGCCGGAGAAATCCGTCTCGCAGACGCCGGTGACGATGCGGCCGAGCCCGCGGCGGTAGGCAAGTGCGGCGGCGTAGGTGAGGAACAGGATGTTGCGCCCGGGCACGAAGGTGTTGGGCAGGCCGTCGGCGCCGGTGGCGATGGCGATTTGCCTCGTCATGGCCGTCTGCCCCAGGGCCGCCAGGCCGGCCGCGATGTCGATCACGTGGTCGCAGCCGAGCCGGCCCTGCCAGCGGGCCGCCAGTGCGGCGCGGATCGGCGGGCGGCACTCGAGCTCCACACGGTGGCGCTGGCCGTAATCGAAGCCGATCGTCTCCACATGGGCGTAGCGGTCCAGCGCCCAGGCAAGGCAGGTTGTGCTGTCCTGGCCGCCGGAGAACAGCACCAGCGCGTGCGCGGCGCTCATCGGCGGCCGCGCAACGGGCCGGCGCGGCGCCGCTGTGTTGGGTGCCCTGCGTTGGCGGTGCCGCGGCCGATCTGCATGTCACTCTCCCTCGAACAGGCGCTTCCTCAATGACGCTGACCGACGACGAAGTCACCCGTTATGCCCGCCACATCCTGCTGGCCGAGGTGGGGGGCACCGGCCAGGCCCGGCTGCGGGACGCACGCGTGCTCATCGTGGGCGCCGGCGGCCTGGGCAGCCCGCTGGCGCTGTACCTGGCTGCCGCGGGCATCGGCACGCTGGGCATTGCCGATGACGATCTGGTCGAGCTCTCCAACCTGCAGCGGCAGGTGGCGCACACCACGGCCGGCGTGGGCACGCTCAAGGCGCGCTCGGCGGCGGCCGCGGCGGCTTCCATCAACCCGCTGGTCGCCATCACCGCGCACGCCGAGCGGGTGGACGCCGCCAACGTCGCCAGGCTGTTGGCCGGCTACGATGTGGTGGCCGACGGGACCGACGACGCGGCCTCGCGCTACGTGCTGGCCGACGCGGCCTGGCGCGCGGGCAAGACGCTGGTGAGCGCCGCGGTGCTGCGGTTCGAGGGGCAGCTCGCCACCTTCCGGCCCGGCCACGACGCGGCCGGCCGCCCGAACCCATGCTACCGCTGCCTGCATCCGAGCCTGCCGCCGGCCGGCATGCTGCCGCGCTGTGCCGAAGCCGGCGTGCTCGGCACCGTCACCGGCGTTATGGGCACGTTGCAGGCGACCGAGGTGCTGAAAGAGGTGCTGGGCATCGGCGACCGCCTGGCCGGGCGCGTGCTGACCTTGGACGCGCTGGCCATGCGCTTCCATAGTGCCACCCTGCCGGCCGACCCGTCCTGCCCCACCTGCGGCGGCTCCGGCCAGGCCGCCGGGCGGGCGCGCGAGATGTGAGCGCTGCGGGTCTTGACGCCAGGGCACCCGAGCGGCCAACCGCTGTGCTCAGACAGCCTGACGGGGACCACAGACATGGACGGCACTTCGGACCAGACCGCACCGCCGCTCGGCATCCTGCTGATCGCCGGCACGCATGAGCGTGCGCAATATGCCTTCCTGCTCGCTGCCGCCGCCGCCTCGCTCGGCCGCCGCGTGACGCTGTTCGCCACCAACCATGGCTGCCGCGCGCTGCGCGAGGATTGGAGCGAGCTCGACGATGTGGGTCGCGACGCCGTGATCCGCCGCCGCGGCGTGGCCGGGCTGGGCGAGCTGCGCGATGCGGCGCGGGAATTGGGCGTGCGGCTGATGGCCTGCGAGGCGGGCATGACGGCCGAGGGCATCGACCCCGCCTCGCTGCAGGCCGGCGTCGAAGTGGCCGGGGTGGCCAGCTTCCTGGAAGCGGTGGGCACCGGGCAGATGATCTCGCTGTGATCGCGCGCGCTCTGCTGGCGCTGGGCGTGCTGGCCACCGCCATGCCGGTGGCCGGGGCCGCGGCGCAGACCACCCAACCCGCCCCGGTGAGCAGCGCGCTTGGGCACGCCAGGCCGAAGCCGGCTACCCGCCACACGGCCACGCACGCCACCGCGCATACCGCCACGCACACCGCCGCGCATGCGGTGGCGCCAGCCCGGCACGTGCCGGTGGTGGTGGCCCGCCACAAGCCGCCGGCGCGCGCCGTGGCCGCGGCCAAGAAGGTGGCCGTGGTACACAAGGAGCCGCCGCCAGCGCCCAAGGTGGAAGCCGCCCGCAAGCCGGCGCCGCCGCCCGTGCCGGCCGATGTGGGCACCAACACCGGCCTGCACCTGCCGCGCTACGCCTCGCTGAAATCCGACGACGTGAACATGCGGGTGGGGCCTGCCGAGCGCTACCCGGTGATCTGGACCTACAAGCGCCGCGAGCTGCCGGTGCGCATCGAGCGCGAGTTCGACATCTGGCGGCTGGTCGAAGACATGGACGGCGTGAAGGGCTGGGTGCACCAGGCGACGCTGACCGGCCGCCGCACCTTCGTCATCACCGGCACCGAGGACCGCACCGTGCGGGCCGATGCCAGCGTTACCGCCGGCCCTGTCGCGGTGCTCAAGCCCGGCGTGGTGGGGCGGATCAAAGCGTGCGAGGCCGGCAAGGCGTGGTGCCAGGTGCAGGTCGGCGATTATCGCGGCTGGTTGCAGCGCAGCGAGATGTGGGGCGTGGACGCCGACGAGGCGGTCGCACCCTGAGCGGCGCGGCCGCCCGGATGGCGGCCGCCCTCAGCGCAATTCAGGCAGCCGGGTCGAGCCGGTAGCCGCCGCCTTCGGTCACTAGCAGGCGAGCATTGGCCGGATCGGGCTCGATCTTCTGGCGCAGGCGATAGATGTGCGTCTCCAGCGTGTGCGTGGTAACGGCAGCGTTGTAGCCCCACACCTCGTTGAGCAGGATCTGTCGCGCCACCGGCTTGGTGCCGGCGCGGTAGAGGAATTTCAGGATCGCCGCCTCTTTCTCGGTGAGCCGGATGCGGCGGTTGCGCAGCGGCTCCTGCAGCAGCTTGGCCGAGGGGCGGAAGGTGTATGGCCCGATGGTGAACACCGCGTCTTCGGAATTCTCGAAGATGCGCAGCTGGGCGCGCAACCGGGCCAGCAGCTCGTTCAGGCGGAAGGGCTTGGCGATGTAGTCGTTGGCACCTGATTCCAGGCCGCGCACCACGTCGGATTCCTCGTCCGACCCGGTCAGCATGATGATGGGCATGCGCATGCCGGCCTTGCGCAGGGAAGCGCACAGGTCGCGGCCGTCGCCGTCCGGGAGACCCACGTCGAGGATCAGGGCGTCGAAGCGCTGTTCGTGCTGGCGGATCTTGGTTTCGGCCTCGCTCACCGAAGCCGCTTCATCGGCGCTGAACTCGCCATCCACCTGGAGCTGGGCCGCCAATTCCTCACGCAGCGAACGGTCGTCATCGACAATCAGGATGGGGCGCTCGCCCGCCATCAGGGTGTTCTCCTTGCCGTGCGGCCGGGGTGGCCACGCATCCGTGTTCGGGGGTGGTAAGGCGCCAGATGCCGGACCGGTTGCAAAACTTTTTGCGCTGCCAGCGCCCTTGGGCACCGGCGACGGCCGGGAACCGCCGCGCAACCATACCGATTACGTAATGTTAACGCTGCTGTTAAAAACACTTGCAGCTAACGGCTTCGTGAGTTAGGGCGTCGATGTCGTTAATCAGTTCACGGATCCGGGAGCCCTGCAATGTCGATGAACGCGAAGAACACCCTGCGTGCCGTTCTGCTGTGCCTGGCGGCCACGCCAGCCAGCGCCGCCACCTTCACCTATGTCGGATCGCCTTTCGCGGCGGCCACCAACGGTTTCCGGCGCGTGACGGCGCAGTTCAGTGCGCCCGGCGCGCTGGCGCCCAACACCACCTACACCATGAGCCGGATGATCGGGTTCAACGACGGGCTGAACAAGCTGCCGGCGCTCACCGGCTACCTGTCGAAGGGCATGTCCTATGGCGGCCAGCTCGACTCGTTCATCTATGGCACGGTCACCACGGATGCGAGCAGCAAGCCGGTGTCGTGGCTGTTCAAGGTGAACGTCTACTACGTGGACGGCATGGGCAACGAGGGCTACGACCTGGTCGTGGCCGGCCCGGGCAACAGCGCGGCCGAGCCGGGCGTGTTCGACTCGCTCTACACCACGCTGCCGTTGACGCTGCCCGGCACGGTCAGCCTGAGCTCGACGCATTACGGCACGATGACCGCCCGGTAGCCGCCCAAGGGCAAGATACGCCGGGCGATCCTGAGGGGATCGCCCGGCGCACCCTTTCAGAAGGTGAAGGCGTACACCTTGCCGTCGCTGGCGACGTAGAGGTGATGGTTGGCGGCGATCAGCGTCTGGAAATGCCGTAGGCCGGTCATCGACTGGCCGCCGCCGCCGAATACCGCATGGCCGGTCTTGGCATCGAAGCCGTGCAGCAAATTATCGCCCTCCGCGCCCACTACCCAGACGAGCGGGTTGGCCGCGCCGTTGGTGGTGGTCACGATCGGCGCGCCGGCGCCGTTCAGGCCCGCGCACCACAGCTCGCGGATCGGGGTGGCGCCGGTGGCGATGGACAGCATGGTCAGGCTGCTGCCGCTGCAATTGATGCCGGCGCCGTTGCGGAACACGACCATGGCGGCCTGCGCCGTGTTGTAGATCGCCGGGGCGGTGATGATCTCGGTGTTGGAGACGTGCAGCGTGGCCACCTGGCCGCCGATGCCGCCCAGATTGCGGCGGTCGGCCAAATAGGCGTTGCCGTCCTTGCCGAAAGCAATGACGCGCGGGCCGCCGCCGGCCGGCAGGGCGAACGGGATGGCCTCGGTGCCCCCCAGATCCTGATCGTAATTGTCGAGCTGTTGCCAGTTGCTCGGCGTGAAGTAATCGATCGAACTGGTGGCGTGGGCCAAGCCGGGATGCAGGCGCAGGATGGCTTCGCCATCCATCCAGGAACTCGCACCCGATGTGTTGCCGGTGGTGACGTAGAGCGAATGATCGTCCGACGCGGCGCCGCCTTGCGCCCAGATGCCGCCGCGCACCGCGCGCGTGGCCCAGGCGCCGGCGACCGACGGCGTGGCCGAGGGGGCCACCTGCACGACGGTGCCGTGATAGCCGCCGCAATCGCCGGAGCGGCCGCCATAGGTGATGTACACCTGCCCGTTCAGGACGAGCAGCGCGCCGCGCTCGCCCTGGTCGGTGGAATCGAACGCCATGCCGCGGGCCGCCAGGGCCGATTGCATGTCCAGCGGCCAGCCGGGCTGCACGGCACCCGTGCTCGCCGACAAGGCATAGACCTGGTGGCGCACCGCCGAAGCCGTGCTGCCGGTGACGGCATCGAGGTAGATTGTGCCGCTCGCCGGATCGATGGCGGGCGTGCCGGTGATGCCCTCGGGGTTGATGTTGCCGCATTGCAGGGCGCTGTTGGGCGCCGGCGCGGGCAGCTGCGTGCGCCAGACCAGCGCGCCGGTATTGGCGTCCAGCGCGTCGATCTCGTTGGCCTCGGTGGCCACGATCACCACGCCCGGCGCGCCTGCGGAAGCCTGCCAGTAGAGCGGCTGGGCATAGACGTTGCCGGTGACCGCGCCGTGGAAGGCCGTATCCATGTGCATGCCGGCTGCCATAGCGGCCGTGAGGCCGGGCACCACGTATTCGCCGTGGCGGTTGATGCCGTTGTGGTACGTGGTCACGCTCTGCGCCGCGGCGGTGCCGGAGGCGGCCAAAGCGAGGGCAAGCGGCCAGGCGGCTTTCATGGAATGATGCGTCATGGATGTTCCTCGCGCGTTCTGCCTGGATGCCTACCAGACCTGCCATCCTGGGTTGTAGCGAAATCACCCGGGCGCCCATGCCAAGCTTGTGAGCGCGGCCGCTTCGGCGCGGCGATGGCAGCAAACCGGCCCAACCGGGTTGGCGCGCGCGCAGGGAAGTGGCTGTATGCGCCGCCCCATCAGGAGACCCGACCCATGCGCCTGTATCGCCTGCCGCAGACCACCGGCATCGACGATTTGACGCTGGGCGAGGCGCCGACGCCGCGCCCGGGCCGTGGCCAGGTGCTGGTGCGCATGCGCGCCGCCTCGCTGAATTTCCGCGACCTGGCTGTGGCCAGCGGCAAATACATGATGAGCCGCCTGCCGCCCGACCTGGTGCCGCTATCGGACGGCGCCGGAGAGGTCGCCGAACTGGGCGAAGGCGTGACCCGCGTGGCCGTGGGTGACCGGGTGTGCGGCATATTCATGCAGAGCTGGATGGGCGGCGCCATGGAGCCGGCCGATTCAGCGAGCGCGCTGGGCGGCGCCATCGACGGCGTGCTGGCCGAATACGTGGTGTTCGACGAGCGCGGCCTGGTCGCCGTGCCGGCCCATCTGAGTTTCGAGCAGGCGGCCACCCTGCCCTGCGCCGCGGTGACCGCCTGGAACGCGCTGTTCGGCCTGAACCCGCTGCTGCCCGGGCAGAGCGTGCTGGTGCTGGGCACCGGTGGCGTTTCCATTTTCGCCCTGCAATTCGCGCGCGCCGCCGGCGCCCGGGTGATCGCCACATCCTCCAGCGACGAGAAGCTGGAGCGCGCGCGTGCGTTGGGCGCGGCCGAGGGCGTGAACTACCGCGCCAACCCCGATTGGCAGGTGGCCGTGCGCGAACTGACCGGCGGCGTGGGCGTGGATCACGTGGTCGAAGTGGGCGGGCCCGGCACGCTGCAGCGCTCGGTGCAGGCCACGCGCAACGGCGGCACCGTGACGCTGATCGGCGTGCTGACGCGCGGCACGCTGGATCCGCTGGCGGTGTTCGCCGGCGGTGCGACCGTGCGGCCGATCTACGTGGGGTCGCGCCAGATGTTCGAGGCGATGAACCGGGCGATCGCCGTGAATGCAATCGTGCCGGTGGTGGACCGCGTTTTCGCGTTCGAGGAGGCGCGGGAGGCGTATCGGCACCTGAAGGGGGCGACGCATGTGGGGAAGGTGGTGATTGGGATTTAAGGTGAGGCAAGCGCTTCTTTTTTGAAAAAAAGAAGCAAAAAACTTTTGCCTGTGCTGTCGCGCCCTAGTGCTGGCAGGCGCGTTTTTCCGGCTTTCAGCGGGTATCGCCCCAGGCGCAAGGAGCAAAAGTTTTTTGCTTCTTTTTTTCAAAAAAGAAGGCCTTCCTTCCCCTCCTCATGATCTCAGAACGCCGCCTCCTCCGCGCCGAGCCCGATTTCGGCCTCATTACCAAGCTCTGGCGCGTCAACTGGGCTTTCGTGCTGCTGCTTTGCGCCCTCGCCGGCTGCGGCTACGTGGCGCTGTACCTCGGCCGGCGGCGGCCCGGAACCTGTACGCCTGGCGCCACGGCCTGCGCTTCGGTTTGAGCCTGGTGATGATGCTGTCGCTGGCGATGATCGACATCCGGTTCATCGCGCGCTTTTCCTGGCCGCTATACGGGCTGGCGCTGCTGTTGCTGGCACTCGTGCTGCGCATGGGCCATGTCGGCAAGGGCGCCGAGCGATGGCTGGATATCGGGCCGGTGCAGCTGCAGCCGAGCGAAATCATGAAGGTGGCGCTCGCGATGGCGCTGGCTTCCTGGTTCAATCGCGCGAGCTGGGCGCGGGTGGGCAACCCGCTCTTCCTGATCGTGCCAGCCGCCGCGGTGCTGCTACCGGTGGTGCTGATCCTGAAGGAGCCGAATCTGGGCACCGCGTTCATCACCGGCGTGGTGGGGTGTTCTATCTTCGTAGGGGCCGGCATGCGGCTGTGGCAGATGGCGATACTGGCCGCACCGTTGCCGTTCCTGGCGGAATTTGCCTACCGCCATCTGCACGACTACCAGCGCGCGCGCATCACCACCTTCCTGCATCCCGAAAGCGATCCGCTGGGCGCCGGCTACAACATCATTCAGTCGAAGATCGCGCTGGGATCGGGCGGGTTGTGGGGCAAGGGGTTCATGCAGGGCACCCAGGCGCACCTGAATTTCCTGCCGGAAAAGCAGACGGACTTCATCTTCTCGATCGTGGCGGAGGAATGGGGGCTGATCGGCGCGCTGGCGCTGCTGGCGCTGCTGCTCACGATCATTCTGGGCGGCATGCTGGTGGCCCTGCGGTGCCGGCATCAATACGGGCGCCTGCTGGCGCTGGGCATTTCGGTGAACATGTTCATGTACGTGTTCGTCAACGTGGCGATGGTGGTGGGTGCCATTCCGGTAGGCGGCGTGCCGCTGCCGCTGGTCAGCCATGGCGGCTCGGCGATGCTGACGGTGATGTTTGCGATGGGGCTGCTGATGAGCGTGCACGTGCATCGGGATGTGGTGTTTGCCGACCGGCGGGATGCTTTGGATTAGGGGGAGGCAAGGCCTTCTTTTTTGAAAAAAAGAAGCAAAAAACTTTTGGATGCGCTGTCGCGCCGTAGTTCTGCAAGTCGGGTGATGAACGAGGAGTCACGGCTTTGATGCAGGCGGGAAAGCAAAAGTTTTTTGATCCGTTTTTTTCAAAAAAGGACTGCTTGTCTAATCCGGCCGTGCCGTCGAAGCGGCCTCCGCTCGCTGGCAAATGATCGCCAGGATATCATCCTCCACATCACCCAGAAGCAGTTCGCCCCACAGTTTGGCGTAGGCATTCACGTGGGTTTTGGCGATGTAGCGCGTCTGCAGGGTCAGCCGCGTCAAGGCCGGGCCGAGGCGTTGCAGCGTGTAGGCGCCGCTCTCGACGTGCAGGAACTGGCCGTCGGGTGAGAGATGCTGGTCGATCGAGTCCTGCACCGAGCTGTTGGTGAACGAGAAGCGCCAGGCGAGGCGGCGGCTGGGCTGCCAGTCGGTGATGATTTCGTCGAAATGGATGGTGTCGCCCCAATAGGCGGTGCGGACCGCGCCGATGCCGGTGCCCGCCAGGCGCGTGGCACTCGGGCGCGGGATGCGGACGATGTTTTGCGCGACGGTCCAGCGCCCCTCGCCCGGTGCGATGTGGGCGGTGGCCAGCGTGAAGGGCCAGATATCTTCGGGTGCTGCGTGGATGAGAACGCTGCGGGTCAGATCCACCGGCTCGTGCGGAAACGGCACCTGGTTTTCGATGATTCCGGCCGTGACGGCGAGCAGCAGCACCGAGCAGTGCAGGCCGGCGCCATCGGTGGCGCGGCGGCGCGCGACGCGCAGGGCAAAGGCGCCGATCCAGCCGGACACGATCCAGACAGGAGCGAGCATGATCAGGCAGATCAGGCCCTCATGCAGCAGGGCGGCCGAGCCGACGACGACTAGGCCGGTCAGCAGCACGGGCACGGCCCAGTAGAACGTGGCCGGCCGGCTTCGGGCCGGATCGCCGACATAGCAGATGAAGGCGGAGAGGAAGCCGGGCAGCACGGCGAGGAACCACAGGCTGGCGAACGCCATACGGTGCGCGCGTGTGGCGTCGATCAGGACGTAGGCGCTCAGCGCGATCGCCAGAGCGAGCAGGAAGGCGGCGGCGATGCGGCCGCGGTCGGCACGGCGCGGAGATAGCAGGGCGGTCGCCATGGGCTCTCTTCCTTCGGTTGTGATCGTTATTTCTGTAGACACGGAAGCTTTGGAGCAAACAGACGTCAGCCGTCATCCGCTGCGCCGCCCTTGCCGCCGAGGAAGCGCAGCAGCGTCACCACGCGGCTGCCGAGCTTGACCAGGCGCATCAGCGTGGCTGGCGGCACGTCCAGCATCTGACCGTACCAGCCATCCATGGTGCCGATGAATTCGTGCATGGCCTGCAGGCGCCCCTGCACGGCGCGGCTGACGGCGGCGTCCTGTTTGGCGGTGGCCATCACGTCGCGCAGGGCGGCGACGGCGGGATCGATCTCGCGCTGCTTGCGGCCTTGCGCGATGCGGGTGGCCATCTGCCACAGATCCGTCTCGGCCTCAAAATGGTCTCGCCGGTCACCGGCAATGGGCACGCGGCGGATCAGCTTCCAGCCCTGCAATTCCTTGAGGCTGTTGGAGACGTTGGACCGCGCGATTCCCAGCGATCCGGCGATGGCTTCGGCCGTCAGCGGGTATTCGGAGAGGAACAGCAGCGCGTGGATCTGCGCGACCGAACGGTTGACGCCCCACTGCCCACCCATATCGCCCCAGCGCAGCACGAACTGCTCGACGGTGGGTGGCAGCTTGGACCGGCTGCTTGGTTCCGATATTTCCGTCATTACAGAAATAAAGGGTGGCAGCGCATGCGTGTCAAGCGCTGCTTCGATGCGGCGCTTGGATTTCCTGTCACTCTGTCCATTTTGCACACCAGACACGAGGGACAGCGCCATGCCCGACAGTACTTATATGCCGCCTATTCGCGTCGCGACACGGCCGAAGCGGGGCCGGCTGATACGCCTGGCGGTGCTGGCCGGTGCGGTGGTGGGCGGCGTGGTCGTGGCCGCGGTCGCCACGTCGCCGGCCGAGGCTGGGCTGGCGGTGCAGGCGGCCGGGCCGGAGCTGACGCGGCTGCTGCGCGCGATGGCCGGGCTGAAGCTGCTGTTCGCCGCCGGCCTGCTGGCGGCAACGGCGTGGCGGCTGGAAGCGCCGGCGCCGGCGTGGCGGCTGGCCGCCTATGCCGCCGCCGCTTCCGCCATGGCTGCCGGCCCGATGCTGATCTGGGACATGGCGCATCTGCGCCTGGGCGCGCTGCTGCTGCATGGCGGGCTGCTGGCCGGCGTGCTGCTGCTATGGCG
Organism: uncultured Alphaproteobacteria bacterium; assembly: GCA_963751795.1. GTDB lineage: Bacteria > Pseudomonadota > Alphaproteobacteria > Acetobacterales > Acetobacteraceae > BOG-908. Next base: position 83,805 of record CAVVVI010000001.1, on the reverse strand, counting down.
CGACCCGGCAATGGGACGCCGCCTGGCCGACACGATTGCCGCAAGAAGAGCAATCCTCCGCGCGCGCTAGTCGCCCTGGCCGTGACAGCCCTCCAAAAAGTCTTTTGCTTCTTTTCTTCAGAAAAGAAGGCCTTGCCTTCCTCGCCCAGGCATCCGCCCGTCAGTGCAGCTTAACCTCAGGCTCGCGCTGGCGCGCCATAACGCTGCCCATCATGCGCCAGAGCACCGTCCCGCTGCCGTGCAGCGCCGCCTGGTGCATGGCATACAGCGAGCGATACATCATGCGCGCCAAATAGCCTTCGATGAACAGGCTGCGCGGCAGGGCCGAGCCCATCAGATTGCCGACGGTGCTGTAGCGGCCGAGCGAGACCAGCGAGCCGAAATCGCGATAGACGAAGGGCTGCATCGGCTTGCCCTCCAGCCGCCGGTTGATCTGGCCGACCATGTGGGCGGCCATCTGGTGGGCGGCCTGAGCGCGGGGCGGCACGCCGTTGGGGAAGCCCTCGCGCGGGCAGGCGGCGCAGTCGCCGATGGCGAAGATGTTGGCGTCGTCGGCTGATTGCAGCGTGGGGCCCACCACGATCTGGTTGGACCGGTTCACTTCCAGCCCCAGCTCGCGCAGGAAATCGGGGCCTTTCACGCCGGCCGACCACACCACCAGCTCGCTGGGAATCACCGTGCCGTCCACCAGCACCACGCCGTCGGCCCGCACCTCGCCCACCTTGGCGTTGGTGCGCACCTCGATCTTGAGGTCGCTCAGCAGCTTGGCCGTGGCGACCGACATGCGCTCCGGCAGTGCGGGCAGGATGCGCGGCGCGGCTTCGATCAGGATGATCTTGAGGTCGCGCTCCGGGTCGAGCCGGGTCATGCCGTAGGCCATCACTTCGCGCATGGTCCGGTGCAGTTCGGCGGCGAGCTCCGTGCCGGTGGCGCCGGCGCCGATGATGGCGATGTGCAGCTGGCCGGGCCGCACCGGCTCGCTTTGCGCGTTGGCGCGCAGGCAGGCGTTGACCACGCGCTTGTTGAAACGGGTCGCCTGCTCCGGCGTCTCCAGCGGCACGGCGTGTTCCTTGGCCCCCGGCGTGCCGAAATCGTTGGTCACCGAGCCCACGGCGATCACCAGCGTGTCGTACGGAATGCTGTGCGCCGGCGTCACCTCGCGGCCTTCGTCATCGTGGGTAGGGGCCACCTGCACTTCGCGGCGCGCGCGGTCGATGCCGGTCAGTGCGCCCAGGCGGCAGGTGAAATGGTGCCAGCGCGCCTGGTGGAGGTAGTTCAGCTCGTGTTGGGAGCGGCGCATGCCGCCGGCAGCGATGGAGTGCAGCAGCGGCTTCCAGATATGGGTGCGCGACTTTTCGATCAGCGTCACGCGCGCCTTGCCACGCCGGCCTAGCGTGTCGCCGAGCTTGGTGACCAGCTCCAGCCCGGCGGCGCCGCCACCTACTACGACGATCTCGTGCATTTCTCGGCTCCATGGGCAGGCCTTCTTTTCTGAAGAAAAGAAGCAAAAGACTTTTGCTTGCGCTGTCGCGGCTTCGTTCTGACGCTTTGATCTTTGCCGTTTTACAACGGCTTTTTGATCGCGCCACCCTGCATGACGAATTTGACGTGCTCCAGCACGCTCACGTTCTGGGTGGGATCGCCCTCCACGGCGATCAGATCGGCATCGTGCCCGGGCTCCAGGCTGCCCACGCGGTCCGGCCAGCCCAGCAGCTTGGCGGCCTCGATCGTGGCCGCCCGGATCGCCTCGATCGGCGTCATGCCCCACTGCACCATCTTGGTGAACTGCCTGGCGTTGTCGCCATGCGGATAGACGCCGGCATCGGTGCCGAAGGCCATCAGCGCACCCTCGGCGTGAGCGCGGCGGAAATTCTCGCGCTGCGTGCGGCCCAGCTTGCGCTCCTTGGCGATGCTCTCCGCCAGCATGCCGCCGCCGGCCGAACCGGTGGCCAGGATGTAGTCGTCGTCATAGATATCCATCACCAGATAGGTGCCGTGCTGCCTGGCCAGGCGGATGCCGTCCTCGTCGATCAGGCTGGCATGCTCGATACTGTCCACGCCGGCGACGATCGCATCCTTGATCGCCTGGGCGCCATGCGCGTGGGCAGCCACCTTGCGGCCCAATTTGTGCGCCTCGGTGACGATCGCCTGCATTTCCTCGAGCGAATACTGCTCGGCGCCGGGCTCGTCGCCCTTGGACAGCACGCCGCCCGAGGCCATGATCTTGATCAGGTCGGCACCGTATTTGACGTTCTCGCGCACCTTGTGGCGCGCCGGCCAAGGGCCATCCGCCACGCCGCCGGCCACGGCGTTATACTCAGGCGGCAGCAGATCGTTGTCGGCATGGCCGCCGGTGATGCCTAGCGGCGGGCCGCTGACCAGCATGTGCGGGCCGTCCACATCACCGGCGTTGATGCCGTCGCGCAGCGCCACGTCGGCAAACCCGTCCGCCCCCACGTTGCGCACCGTGGTGAAACCGGCCTGCAGCGTGCGGCGCGCGTTGCGCACGCCGATCACCACCGATCGCGTCACCGACACGCCGAGCCCCGTATAGCCGGAATGGTCGGGGTCCACGGTCAGATGCACATGCGCGTCGATCAAGCCTGGCAGGCAGGTCAGCTGGCCCAGATCGGTCGCCTGCACGCCGGGTGCGGCGGCACCCACGGCGGTCACGCGGCCATCCTTGAACTGCACGGTCTGGTCGGACAGCATTTGGCCGGTGCGGACATCTAGGAGATGCGCGCAGTGCACGGCGCCGGTTTGGGCGTGGGCCTGCGTGGCCAGGCAGGCCAGGATGAGGGCGCGTTTCATGGTTGATATTGAGTTCCGGGGGGAGGGTCAGGGAGGAAAGCACTTCTTTTTTGCAAAAAAGAAGCAAAAAACTTTTGGTTGTGCTGTTGCGCGTTGGGCGGTGCAGGTGCGTGGTCGAGGCGGTGCCGGCTGCGAGAACGCGCTTGTGAGCGACATCGTGCTCCCGTGAATCAGGTAGGCTGCGTCGCAAAGCTTCGCGGCGTGATGTTTGGTTGAGGAAGCGACGGCGGGCGATTTCGGTAGCGCACGAGAGCTTGTTCAAACGGCGCACAGCGCAGCGATCTGGGCATGCAGCTTCCGATCCGGCACCGTGCCTCAACCTTGCAACCACAGCGGCTCTTTGAGCCGGGCGACAAAAGCCGCATGCCTGGCCAGCTGCGCCTCGCTGACCACGATCGGGCGCGGCACGCGGTGCGCGGGGCGGGCGTAGGTGTAGGCCTGCTCGGCCTGGCTGGCGGCGGCCAGCACCAGGCCGCGCTGTCGGCCGCCGGTCAGCTCCACGTACACGTCGGCCAGCAGGCGGCAATCCAGCAGCGCGTTGTGGGTGGTGCGTTCCGAAAGGTCGATGTTGAAGCGGTTGCACAGCGCGTTGAGGCTGTTCGGCATGCCGGGGAAACGCGCCTTGGCCAGCGCCAGCGTGTCGATCATGCGGCCGGGGTGCAGCGGCGGCAGCGAAAGGCGGGCCAGCTCGGCGTTGATGAAGCCGAAATCGAAGGCGGCGTTGTGCGCCACCAGCGGCGCGTCGCCGAAGAAGGCCAGCATCTCGTCCACGATCTCGGCGAAGCGCTTCTGGCCGACCAGGTGGCTGCGGGCATAGCCGTGCACGCGCGTGGCCTCCTCCGGCACGTCGCGCTCGGGATCGATCAGGCGGTGGAAGTGGCGGCTGGTCGGCAGGTCGCGCACCAGCTCGATCGCGGCGATCTCGATGACGCGGTCGCCAGTGGCGGGGTCCAGGCCGGTCGTCTCGGTATCGAACAGGACGGAACGGCTCATGGGGCCTCTGGCGCGATGGTTTGCCTGACCGGCCGGCGTGGTCAGGCCCGATCTCTAGCCGTTGCCCCGAGTCGCAGCCAGCCAGCGCCGGATCGCGCGCACCGCGTGAAAACGCGAGAGCCCGGTGCGCACCACCACGTCCGCCCGCCGGCGCTTCTCGGCATCGGGCATCTGCAGCGCGATCACGCGGGCGATCTCGGCTTCGGCCATGCGGCCGCGGCGGCGCACGCGGGCACGCTGGATGGCAGGCGGGGCGGAAACCACCATCACGCGGTCCACTTTCCGCTCGCCCCCGGTTTCATACAGCAGCGGAATGTCGAGGGCGGCCAGGCGGCGGCCGGCACCGCGGGCGCGGGCGAGGAAGCGGCGCTGCTCGGCGGCGACCATCGGGTGCAGGATCGCCTCCAGCGTACGCAGCCGCCCGCGATCGGCCAGCACGGCGGCGCGCAGCGCGGCGCGGTTGAGCACGCCGCCCTGCACCACGCCGGGGAAGGCGGCGTCGATGGCGGCCAGCGCCCGCCCGCCGGGGGCCTGCAGCCGGTGCACGGCGGCATCGGAGTTGAACACCGGGATGCCGGCGCGGCGCAATGCGGCAGCCGCGGTGGATTTTCCCATGCCGATGCCGCCGGTGAGGCCCAGCACCATCATGGGCGTGCCAGATCGGCCGCCAACAGGTCGTGCGCCGCCTGGTCCACGATCGGGGTGACGCCGAACCAGGCGGCGAAGCCGGGCACCGCCTGGTGCAGCAGCATGCCCAGCCCGGGCACCGTGCGCAGGCCGAGGGCGCTCGCCTGGGCCAGCAGCTTCGTGCGCAGCGGGGCATAGACGATGTCGGCCACCGCCAGGCCGGCGGGGGCTGCGGCCAGATCCATCTCCAACGCGGGCTGGCCCGCCATGCCGAGCGAGGTGGTGTTCACCAGCAGCGCATGATCGGCCAGGGCCGCCTCGCGCCGCGCCCAATCCACAGCGTGCAAACCGGGCAGCGCGCGCTGCAGGGCGGCGGCGCGCTCCGGCGAGCGGTTGGCGATGCTGACGGCAGCACCGGCCGCCAGCAGGGCCGCGGCGATGGCGCGGGCCGCGCCGCCGGCACCCAGCAGCAGCACTGGGCCGGCCGCCGGCACGCCATGGGCGGCCAAATTGGCCAGGAAGCCCGCGCCATCGGTGTTGCTGCCGTGGGTGCCATCGGCGCCGAACACCAGCGTATTGACCGCGCCGGCTTGGTGGGCGGCGCCGTCGATGCTGTCGCACAACGCCAGCGCGGCCTGCTTGTGCGGCAGGGTGACGTTGGCGCCGGCAAACCCGGCGGCGCGCAGGCCGGCGACGGCCGCGGCGAAATCGCTCGGGCCGCACCGGTAGCGGCAGATAGGCGCCGTCGATGCCGTGCCGCGCCAGCCAGTGATTGTGCAGCAGCGGCGAGCGGGAATGCGCCACCGGCCAGCCGATCACGCCGGCCAGGCGGGTGCGGCCGGTGATCACGCGGCCAGCGCCGCCAGCCGGGCGGCGACGGCGCGCGGCTGCAAATTGACCTGCGGCAGGCCCATCAGCTCGCCGAACGTGCCGCGGGCCAGCGGGCCGGCGACGAACAGATTGGGCCAGGCAGTGCCGTCGGCGCGCAGCACGCGGCTGTCGGCATCCACCCATATGCCGAGTGCGGCCGGATCCTGCTGCAGCGTGCCGGCTTCGGCCAGGCCGCGCAGCACCGGATGGGCCGCCACCACGCTGCGGTGGCCCGGGCCGGTGCAGTTCACCACCACATCGGCCTCCAGCAGCGTGGCCTCCGTCTCGCCGCGCGGGCGCAGCTGCACCGCCACCCCGCCCGCCCCGTCGGTGGCAGAGAGCAGCCGTGCGGCGCGCACCTGCACGGCGCCTTCGGCTTGCGCCCGGGTCAGCACGGCATCCACCTGCGGCGCGCATTGGAAACGGTGCACGTCCCACATCGTGCGCAGGTGGCGCAGCAGGGTGCGGCGCTGCGCCCAGTCCAGCGCGCCCCAAGTGGTGGGGGCCTGCTCGCGCAGCGCGTCGATCACGCATTCCCAGGGCCGGCCGGCGGCCGTGGTCGCCGCCATGGCGCGGCGCACCCGCCGCAGCAGGCCCAGGGCGGTAATCTCGGGCGCCGTGAAGAAATCGCCTTCCGCCTGCACCGGCAGCGTGGTGCGCGGGCGCGGCAGCAGGCCGTGGCGGGAGACCATGGTGATCGGGCCGGCATGGCCGCGCGCGCGCAGCCGGGCCACTACGTCGCAGGCGGTCAGCCCGGTGCCCACCACCAGCACGCGGGCTTGTGGCGCCACGCCGTCCAGGGCCGCGAGATCCCACGGGTCGGGCAGCACGGCGCGGCAGCCGCGCAGGGCGGCGGGCAGGTCGGGCGCGGTGTGGCTGACGGCCAGCACCACGGCGTCGGCCAGCAGCGGCGCGGCACCGTGCAGCGTCAGGCGGAGGCGGCCGCCTTCCGGCTCCACCCGTTCGGCCACCGCGCGCAGATGGGCGAGCGCCACGCCGGGGGCGGCTTTCGATTGCGCGGCGAGCTGGGCGGCGACGTAACGGCCATACACGGCGCGGGCCGGATACAGGCGGCCATCCGGCATGGCGCTGGCGGGGTCGCGCACCGGCTGGTCCTGCGCCAGCAGCCACTCGTGGAAGTGCAGCGGCGCTTCGGGGAGCACGGACATGCGGGCGGCGGCCACGTTGGTGCGGTGTTCCGGCGCCGGGCTGGAGTAAGCGAGGCCGGCGCCCAGCGTGGCCCGCGGTTCGACGATGCTGAGCGTGCAGGACAGGCCAGGGTGGTCGCGCATCAGATGCAGTGCGCAGGCGGCTCCGGCAAAGCCGCCGCCGATGATGGCTATGTGCATTGGCGGCTCATTCGTTTGGATCGAACCGGAAGGCGCCCGCGTGTTCCCATGGGCCGCCTTTGTAGCGCCAGATGGCGATGCCTGTCGCCGTCACCGCCTCGGGCCAGTCCAGATCCTGCAGGATGGCCTGGGTGCGGCGCGCTTCCTCGGCGGCCACCTTGTTCTGGATGGTCACGTGCGGCCGCCAGGATTGGGCATCCTGGCGGGTCAGGTCGCGGGTGAAAGCCGCGGCGATGCCGGCGCGCAGGGCTTCGGCCTGCGGGGCGTGCAGCGCGAAGGCCACGCCGGTGCCCAGGAAACGCAGCGCGCTGATGCCCACCGGCAGCGGCAGCGTGGCCCGGCAGGCGGCCGCGGTCTCGCGCAGCACCGCGCGCATGCGGGCGCCGGGCAGCGCGTGGAACATCGTCACATGCGCGCCCACCTGCGTGCGGCCGGCGGGGAAGTAGGTGCGGCGCAGCGCGTCGAACCATTGCTGGGCGGCGGCGTCGAGCGTGAGTGTCAGGATCAGGGGCTCGGGAGATGGATCGGGCTGCACTGCTGGCCAGATGGCTCGAGCTGACGCGCCGGCAACTGCCGGGGATGGCCGCGGCACAAGGCTGGCCGATCCGGCTGGACCACTGCTTCATGCGGGTGTGCCTGGATGGCGCGATGGGCCGGCCGTGGTTCGAGGTGATCCGGCGGCCGGCGACGACCCACGCCAGCACCGAACAGCTGCAGCGCGCGGTGGATGTGGCCGAGGCGATCCTGGCCGATCCGGCCAGCCTGCCGGCGCGCAACGATGCGAGCCTGCGCATGCGGGGCAAGGCCGGGCCGCGCCAGCGCGGCGTGGGCGAGTAGGCCGCTGGCGGCTACTTGGCTGCCACCGTGCCGGGTTCCTTGGCCAGCGCGTCGCGCAGGGTTTCGGCCGCAGGCGGGCGGCCGCGGCCGGTGACGGCATACACCCAGGCGGTGCTGGCCACGCCGACCAGCAGGTTGGAGATGCAGATGCCCAGGAACACGCCATCGGCCCCGAGCAGCGCGCGGCCGAGCCAGGCGGCCGGCACGTTGACGGCCAGCATGCGCGCCACCGAGACGGCGACGGCGGCGAGCGGCCGGTTCATGCCGTTGAAGGCGGCGTTGGCAATGGCGATCATACCGGCCGGGCCGTAGCTGAGCGGCACGATGGCCAGATAGGCCGTCATCGCCAGCAGCACCGCGTGATCCTGCGTGAAGCGCGTGGCGATCCAAAAGCGGGCGGCGTACAGCACGAGGGCGAGCAGCGCGCCCAGGGCCGCGCAGAACCAGGCGGTGTCGCGCAGCGCCTCGCGCACCCGGCCGATGCGGCCGGCGCCGGCATTCTGCCCGGCGAACGGGTTCATCACCGCCGACAGCGCGAAAAACAGCACCATGGCCACCGATTCCACCCGGCCGCCAAGGCCGAAGCCGGCCACCACCTTGTCGCCGAACGGCGCCAGCAGCGCGGTGACGACGCCGCTGGCCACCGGGATGACGGCGTTCGTGGCCGCGGCCGGGGCCCCGACGCGCAGGATGCGGCCCGAGGAGGCGAGGAACGCCGCCACGCTCAGCCGCTCGAACGACAGCAGATGCAGCCGGCGCAGGCGCCAGATGGTGGCGGCCAGCAGCGGCGCCCACGCGATCAAGCTTGAGATCGGCGCGCCGATCAGCCCCAGCCCCGGCACGCCGAACCCGCCCAGGATGGCCAGCGGGGCCACGGCCAAATTGAGCAGCGAGGAGGCCACCATGGCCGAGCCCTGGAACGCCGCGTCGCCCGCCGCGCGCGCCGCCGACAGCCCCACCGAGGAGACCAGGACCAGCACCGCGCTGGGAAACCACACGCGCAGATAGCTGGCGATGGCCGGCACCACGTCCGGGCCCGCGCCCTCCAGCCGCGCCAGCCAGCCCACGGCCAGCATGCCGGCGACCGCGCAGACGGCGCCTACGAGCGCGGTCAGGATCAGCGCGTCGGCGACCAGCCGCGGCACGCCTTCCTCACGCGCGCCCAGCGCCCGGGCGATCACCGAGGAGGTGCCCGCACCCAGGCCGATCGAGATGCTGAGCACCGTCATGGTGATGGGAAAGGCGAAGCTGATGGCCGCCAGGGCGCGCGCGCCGAGCTGGCCCACGAACCAGGCTTCCGCCAGCCGGTAGCCGAGCAGCGCGAAGATGCCCCAGGCCATGGGGACCGTCAGGCGCACCAGATGGCCGGCGACGCTGCCCTCGGTCATTGGTTGGGGGGAACGCGCTGCGGAGGGGGACGGCACGGCGGCAGGATAGCCAAGGCGGGCGGTCGACGGAAGCGGCGATGGGCGGGTTCGGACGTGCCCGGGCGGAGTTGACGCGCCTGGTGCGGGCAACGATGAGGCGGCGATGCACGCGCTGCTCGCCCATGCCTATCATCTGGCCCAGTACGGGCTGCACGTGCTGGCCCATCCGCTGTGGCGGCCCGCGCTGGTGGCGCTGGCGGTGGCAAGCGCGGCAAGGCTGGCGGGATTGGCACGCGGGCCGCGCATGGCCGCGGTGAGTGCCGGCGTGGCGGTGCTGGCGGGGTGGCTGACGCTGGGTGCGCCCCTGGACGCTTGGCCCCTGCCGCCCGTCGCGCGGCTGCCGGGGCTGGCGCTGGTGGTGCTGGCCGAAGCGTGGCTGCTGGCAAGCCTGCGCCCGCGCGCGGCGTGGCTCGTGGCCCCCGTGGCCGCGGCATTGGCGGCGTGGTGGCTGCGCGGCGCGCCGGCCGGCGTGGAGGGCGTGCTGGGATGCGTGCCGGTGGCGCTCGGCCTGGCGGCGGCGCTCCCGCTGGCGCGGCTGCTGGCGCGCGGCGATGCCGGGTGGGGTGGCGCGGCGGCGGCGCTGGCGTTGGCGGCCGGGCTGCTGCTGTCGGGTGCCGCCGCGCACTGGGCGCGTGCGGCCCTGGTGCCGGCGGCGGCCGCCTTGGCGCTGCTGGGCTGCACGGAGGCCGCGGGCGCGCTGGCCGGCGCCGTGGTGGCCGTGGCCGCTGCCGCGATGGTGGCCTCGGATCGCGGGCGCATCCTGGCCGTCGATGCCGCCTGCCTGGCGCCGCTGCTGGCGTGGGGGCTGGTGGGGCGGCTCGGCCTGCGCGGCCCGGCCTGGCGGCCCGGGGCCCGGGCGCGGCCTTGACCCTGCGGCTGCGAGCCATCATCACCTAAGAATGGCCCTTCTCGAGACGATGCGGCTGGTGCTGGCGCCGCCGCACCGGGCCGGGCAACCTTTCATCGCGGCCGGCGCTGCCGTGGCCGTCGTCGGGCTGTTCGTCGGCTACGGCGTGTTCTGGCTCGGGCTGATCTTCACGCTGTTCTGCCTGTATTTCTTCCGCGATCCGCAGCGCGTGCCGCCGCCGCGGGCCGGCGTGGTGCTGGCCGCCGCCGATGGCCGCGTGGTCTCCGTCCAGCTCGCAACGCCGCCCGAGGCGCTGGCTTTGGGCCTGGCGCCGCGCTGGCGGGTGGCGACCTTCCTCTCCGTGCTCAACGTGCACGTGAACCGGGTGCCGGCCGATGGCGTGGTGACGCGCATCGCCTACCATGCCGGGCGCTTCCTGAACGCCAGCGTGGACAAGGCCAGCGACGAGAACGAGCGCAACGCGCTGGCCATCGCCCTGCCCGACGGGCGGGACCTCGCCGTGGTGCAGATTGCCGGGCTGATCGCGCGGCGCATCCTGTGCGACGCGCGGGCCGGCGACACGCTGCGCGCCGGCGACCGCTTCGGCATCATCCGGTTCGGCAGCCGCACGGACGTGTATCTGCCAGTGGGCGTCGAGCCGCTGGTGACGGTGGGGCAGACGATGGTGGGAGGCGAGACCGTGCTCGCCCAGCTGGGCTGAGATGGACCAGGCGCCGCGCCCGCTGCGGGGCCGCCGCCGCCTGCGCCGGCGCCCGCGCTACAAGGGCCCGTCGTTCAACCGGATGATGCCCAATCTGCTGACCATGCTCGGCCTGTGCGCCGGGCTGACCAGCATACGCTACGCGCTGGACGCACGCTGGCAGGCCGCTGCCCTGGCCGTGGTGGTAGCCGCCATCATCGACGGGCTGGACGGAAGGCTGGCGCGCCTGCTCAAGGCCACCTCCCGCTTCGGCGCGGAGTTCGACAGCCTGTCGGATTTCTGCAGCTTCGGTGTGGCGCCGCCGCTGATCCTCTATATCTGGGCGCTGCACGGCTCCAGCCGGTTCGCCTTCATGCCCTGCCTGCTGTTCGCCGTGTGCATGGCACTGCGCCTGGCCCGCTTCAACGCGGCGCTGGATGGCAGCCCCAAGCCGGCCTACGCGCAAAGCTTCTTCACCGGTGTGCCCGCGCCCGCCGGCGCCGGCGTGGTGCTGCTGCCGCTGTTCCTGTGGCTGGAAGCCGAGGAGCAGGGCTGGGTGCGCCTGGCCGACGCGGCGCAGTACGCGGGCCTGGTCGCCGCCATGCTGGTGGGCACCTCGGTGCTGCTGGTGTCCTCCCTGCCCGTCTGGAGCTTCAAGAACTTCAAGGTGCCGGCGGAATACGTGCTGCCGCTGCTGCTGGGCACCGGCGTGTTCGCCGCGCTGCTGGTGGCCGATCCTTGGCTGGGTCTGGCGGCCGCCGGATTGGGGTATGTGCTGATGCTGCCGTTCAGCGTGCGGAGTTTTCGGCGGTTGCGGGCGGAGGCGGAAGAGTAGGGAAGGCTTCTTTTTTGCAAAAAAGAAGCAAAAAACTCTTGTCCGGCTGTCGCGGTTCTATCCGGCACCGCGCGACAGCGGAGACAAAAGTTTTTTGCTTCTTTTTTTCAAAAAAGAAGCGCTTGCCTTGCCTAACCCAAGCCCGAAGTCGATATCGACCGCAACAAGGAGCGCCCGCATGCAGTGGCAAGACGCACTGGACCTGGAAGGTCAGCTGACCGCCGAGGAGATCGCCGTGCGCGACGCGGCGCATGATTACTGCCAGGGCAGCCTGATGCCGCGCATCGTGCAGGCCAACCGGCACGAGGTGTTCCACCGCGAGATCTTCACCGAGATGGGCGCGCTCGGCCTGCTCGGCCCCACCATCGAGGGCTATGGCTGCGCCGGCGTGAACCATGTCAGCTACGGGCTGATCGCCCGCGAGGTGGAGCGCGTGGACAGCGCGTACCGCTCGGCGATGAGCGTGCAGTCCAGCCTGGTGATGCACCCGATCCATGCGTTCGGCACCGAGGCGCAGCGCGAGAAGTATCTGCCGGCTCTGGCCAGCGGCGAGATGGTGGGCTGCTTCGGGCTGACGGAGCCCGACCATGGCAGCGACCCGGGCAGCATGATCACCCGCGCCCGCACCGCGCCTGGCGGCTACCGCCTGTCGCGGTGCGAAGATGTGGATCACCAACGCGCCGATCGCCGATGTGGCGGTGGTGTGGGCCAAGACCGATGACGGCGTGATCCGCGGCTTCATCCTGGAGCGCGGCATGGCGGGCCTGGAGTTGCCCAAGATCGAGGGCAAGTTCTCGCTGCGCGCCTCGGCCACCGGCTCGATCATGATGGACAACGTGTTCGTGCCGGAAGGCAACATGCTGCCCGGCGTGCGCGGCCTGAAGGGCCCGTTCAGCTGCCTCAACAAGGCGCGCTACGGCATCTCCTGGGGTGCGATGGGTGCGGCCGAGTTCTGCTGGCAGGCCGCGCGGCAATACACGCTGGACCGCAAGCAGTTCGGCCGTCCGCTGGCCGCCAACCAGATCATCCAGCTCAAGCTGGCCGACATGCAGACCGAGATCGCGCTCGGGCTGCAGGGATCGCTGCGGCTGGGCCGGCTGATGGACGAGCACCGCTCGGTGCCCGAGATGGTCAGCCTGATGAAGCGCAACAACTGCGGCAAGGCGCTGGCGATCGCCCGCGTGTCGCGCGACATGCATGGCGGCAACGGCATCTCCGACGAGTATCACGTGATCCGCCACGTGATGAACCTCGAGGCGGTGAACACCTACGAGGGCACGCACGACATCCACGCGCTGATCCTGGGCCGCTGGCAGACGGGCCTGCAGGCGTTCCAGGCGGATGCGGCGGTGGCGCCGGCCGCGATCGAGCAGCGGGCAGCGGCGGAGTAGGCGCGCGCGGACGCCGGAGCGGGAGGCCGGGCCGTCCGCCTCAGGTGGGCGGCTCGCCCCGTGCGTGGCCGTGATGCAGCAGCACCAGCGCGCGCCGCAGCCGGCGGATGCCGCCGCGCACCTCGCCGCGGTCGCATAGCTCGCGGCCTTCGGCCAGCAGGCGCTGCACATCCAGCACAGGGCTGTGGCGGTCGGCCACCTGGCGGGCGAGCTGGCCGCAATAGGCGGGCGTGTCGGTCATCAGCGCGAAGCTCGGCGGATCGGCCAGCCCGGCGGCGGGCGACGGGCTAGCGGGTAGGCAGGCGGGGGCCAGCAACGCCAGCAGCGTCAGGGGGCGGCGAATTGTCATGGCTGCGGATCAGATGGCAGCAGGCCGGTATCGGCTGGATGGGGCGGCGATGAAGCGGCGTTCATCTGCGATTGCGTCATCGCGGGCAGCATCAGCGTGGCGCGCAGGCCGGGGTGGGCGGGGGCCAGCAGCAGCGTGCCCTCGTGCAGCGTGCACACTGCCTGCACCAGCGCCAGGCCGAGGCCGGAGCCGGGCGTGTGGCGCGCCGTCTCGCCGCGGAAAAAACGTTCGGTGGCGCGCAGGCGGTCGGCTTCGGGAATGCCCGGCCCCTGGTCGGCGACGGTCAGCTTCACCAGGCGGTCGGCCCGCGCGGCCGAGAGCGTAATCTGCCCGCCTGCGGGCGAGAACTTGATGGCGTTGTCGAGCAGGTTGGCGACCGCCTGCTGCAGCAGGTCGCGGTCGCCCAGGATGGCCAGCGTGTCGGGCACGTCGAGCTGCAGGCGCAGCCCGCTCTCTTCGGCCAGCGCGCTGTACAGCTCGGCCAGATCGGCCAGCAACGGGCCCAAATCCACCTCGGCGAAGGCGGAGCGGCGGGCGCCCACCTCGATTTCCGCGATGCGCATCAGCGCGTGGAACACCGCCGTGATGCCGTCCAGATCCACCACGGCGCGCTCTACGCCGGCACGCAGTTCGGCCTCCGACCGCGCGTGCAGCGCTGCATCCTCCAGGCGGGCGCGGGCGCGGGTGATCGGCGTGCGCAGATCGTGCGCGATGGCATTGCTCACCTGGCGCACGCCATCCATCAGCCGGGCGATGCGTTCCAGCATGGTGTTGATGCTCTCGGCCATGCGGTCGAACTCGTCGCCGCGGCCGGAGCGGCGCACGCGCGGCGTGAGGTCCCCGCCGGCAATCGCTTCGGCCGTTGCCGACACCTCGGCCACCATGCGGCGGAACACGTTGCGGATGACGAACGCGCCGGCAGCCCCCAGCCCGGCGATCACCAGCATGGAGGAGAACAGCGCATTGGCCAGCAGGTGGCGCAATTCCGCCCGGCCGCGCACGTCGCGCCCCACCAGCAGGCGAAAGCCGCCCGGCAGGTCGTAACGCCGCACGTCGGCCAGGCTGCTGGCGCCGGCGCGCGTCACCTGCAGCTCGTAGAATACGCCGGGCGTCTCCACCTTGGCCGGCCACTGGCCGAGATTGCCGGCGACCCAGCGCTGCACCGGGTCGGTCACCTCGTAGATGGCGTCGTCGTCCACGTTCTCGCCCAGCCGCTCCTGGATGGTCAGCAGCAGCGCGGGAATGCCGCCTTCGCTCCAGCGTTCCACCAGGCCCTGGGCATCGGCGTTGATGGCGGCTTCCACCTGGCGATCGAGAAGATTGCCGGTGGCGAACCAAAGAAACGCGACGAGGGCGAGGGCCGAGAGAGCGAAGACGATGCCGAACAGGGTGGCGAAGCGTAGGCTGGCGGAGCGGATCATGAGGGGGAGGACAGGCCTTCTTTTTTGCAAAAAAGAAGCAAAAAACTTTTGCGACTGGCTGGCACCGTGCAGCCGTGGATCTCGTGGAAAATCACGGGTGACGCCGCCGGCTAAGGAGTAAAAGTTTTTTGGTTCTTTTTTTCAAAAAAGAACCGCTTCACTCGGGCCGCAACATATAACCCGCATTGCGTATCGTATGAATCAGCGAACTCGGGAACGGCTTGTCGATCTTCTGCCGCAGCCGGCTCACATGCACGTCGATCACGTTCGTCTGCGGGTCGAAATGGTAATCCCACACGCCTTCCAGCAGCATCGTGCGCGTCACGACCTGGCTGGCGTGGCGCATCAGATATTCCAGCAGGCGGAATTCGCGCGGCTGCAGGTCGATCTTCTGGCCGGCGCGGCGCACGCTGCGCGAGAGCAGGTCCATCTCCAGATCGCCCACCAGCAGCTTGGTTTGCGGGCCGTCGGATTTGCCGCGCCGCGTCAGCGCTTCCACGCGGGCGAGCAGTTCGGAGAAGGCGAAGGGCTTGGTCAGGTAATCGTCACCCCCGGCCTTGAGCCCGGCCACGCGCTCGTCCACCTGGGCCAGCGCGCTCAGCAGCAGCACGGGGGTGGCGTTGTTCTGGCTGCGCAGCGTCTCGAGCAGGCGGATGCCGTCGATGCCGCCGGGCAGCATGCGGTCCAGGATGATGGTGTCGAACGCCTCGCTGGCGGCCATGAACAGGCCGTCGCGCCCGTTATCGGAGTGCTCGACCACGTGGCCGGCTTCGCGCAGGCCTTTGACCACGAATTGCGCCACGGTGGGGTCGTCTTCGACGAGCAGGATTCGCATTCTTCAGGGACCGATCACTGGACGGCTTCGGGTTCGGGGGCGGCCGGCGGCTCGGGCGGGCGGCGGCCCACCGTCACCGTCAGGTCCATCGTCTGCGCACCGCGGCGCACGTGCAGGCGGGCGGTGCCGCCGGGGTTCACCGAGGAGACGTCGCGGATGAGCTCGCGCGTGCTCTCCACACGCTCGCCGTTAATGGCGGTGACGAGGTCGCCGGGGCGCAGGCCGGCGCGGGCGGCCGGGCCGCCATGGTTGACGGCGGCGATGGCGGCACCGCCATGCTTGTGCGCCGTGGTGTCCAGGTCCACGCCCAGCCAGCCGCGATCCACGTGCCCCTTGGCCAGCAATTCATCCACGATGCGCTGGGCGATCTCGGACGGGATGGCGAAGCCGATGCCCACCGAGCCGCCGGTGGGCGAAACGATGGCGGTGTTGAGTGCCACCACCTGGCCGGACATGTTGAAGGTGGGTCCGCCGGAATTGCCCGGGTTGATCGGTGCGTCGAGCTGGAAGAAATCGTCGAACGGGCCGGCGCCGATGTCGCGCCCGCGGGCGCTGACGATGCCGGCGGTGACCGACCCGCCCAGGCCGAACGGGTTGCCGGCCGCCATGATCCAGTCACCCACCTGCACCGACCGACTGTCACCCCAGGGCACGGCGGCCAGCCTGTGGTCGGCGTTCACCTTGATCACCGCGATGTCGGTCAGTTCGTCGCTGCCGATCACGTGGGCCGGCAATTCGGTGCCGTCGGTGAAGCTGACGACGATCTTGTCCGCCTCGCCCACCACGTGATTGTTGGTGACGATGATGCCGGCCGGATCGAGCACGAAGCCGGAACCGGCACCGATCATCTGCTCGCGGCGGGCGCGCAGCTTGTCGCGGAAGGTCTTCTCGAACGGCGTGCCGCGCAGCTCCGGCGGCATGCCGGTGGTGCCCTGCGGATCGGCCACCGACATGCGCACGGCTATGTTGACCACGGCAGGCACCACGCGGCGCACCAGCGGGGCGAAGGTGAGCGGGCCCGTCTGCACCAGCGGCTGGGCGCGCACGCCGGCGCCCGGCACGGCGGCCAGGGCGGCGAAGGCGAGCAGCGGAACGAGGGCGCGACGCATCATCACGATGTGGCATGGGCGCCTTGGCCTAACAAGAACGCTGACGGGCGCCTAAATTCGCCGCCATGGTCCAGATCGCCCCCCTGCCCGCCCGCGCCGTGCTCGCCGTCACCGGCGCCGACCGCGTGACGTTCCTCAACGGCCTCGTATCGAACGACGTGGCGGGTGCCGCGCCCGGGCGCGCTGTGTGGGCGGCGCTGCTGACGGCGCAGGGCAAGTGGCTGGCCGATTTCTTCATTCTGTCGGATGGCGAGCGGCTGCTGCTGGATTGCGAGGCGGGCCAGGCCGCCATGCTGGCCCAACGCCTGGGCCGCTACCGGCTGCGCGCCGACGTGGCGATCGGGCCGGCGCCGCTGGGCGTGTTCGCCGCATGGGGCGATGGGGTGCCGCCGGAGGGCACGATCGCGGCGCCCGACCCGCGGCTGCCGGAAGCGGGCTGGCGCGTGCTCTCGCCGGGCCTGGCGGCCAATGCGGATGCGGACGCATGGGACGCGCATCGCCTGGCGCTCGGCCTGCCGGACGGCTCGCGCGACATGGAGAGCGAGAAGACGCTGCTGCTGGAGGCCGGCTTCGACGAGCTGGGCGGCATTTCCTGGACCAAGGGCTGCTACATGGGGCAGGAGCTGACGGCGCGGACGCGCTATCGCGGGTTGCTGAAGCGGCGGCTGCTGCCGGTGGCCGGCACGGCGAAGCTGCCGCCGCCCGGCACGCCGGTGCTGCAGGGCGAGCGGGAGGCGGGCACCATGCGCTCCAGCCAGGGCGGCATCGGGCTGGCGCTGCTGCGGCTCGATGCGGTGGGACCCGGGCTCGCGGCCGGCGGGGCGGCCATCACCTGCCACGTTCCGGGCTGGGCCGTGCTGCCGGGGTGAATGCGATTTATTTTGCGCAAGGTTGCGCTTCCGGCCGGGGCCGTTCCCATATGGTGGGCATGAAAGCCCTTGGCCGCCTCGCCCCGCTCTTCCTCGCCATGCTGATCGCGCTGGCGCCGGCCATTGCCGACGCGCAGCGCTACCGCGGCTCGTTCGGCAGCCGCGGCAGCCACACCTATTCCGCGGCGCCAGGCACCAGCACCTCGCCGTTCGGCGCGGCGCCGATCCAGCGCAGCTACACGCCCAATGGCGGCGCTTCTTCGGGCTATGCCAATCCGGGCTACGCTAACCCTGGCTATGCCGGCGGCATGCGGCCGCGCTCGGTTTTCGCCAGCGGGCTGATGGGCGGGCTGATCGGCGCCGGGCTGGGCGGCATGCTGTTCGGCGGCGGCTTCTTCGGCGGCATGCATGGCGGCGGCAGCATCTTGGGCCTGCTGCTGCAGCTGTTCCTGCTCTACATGTTGGGCAGCTGGCTTTATCGCCGCTTCTTCGCCGGCAATCCTGCCCTGGCCGGCGGCGGCACGCTGTTCGGCCGCGGCTTCCAGCAAGGCGGCATGCGGCCGATGGCGGGCGGCGGCGGGCGCCCGGCGGGCCGGCCGGTGGCGCTGAGCCCGGCCGATTATCAATCCTTCGACGCGCTGCTGCACAACGTGCAGGCCGCGTGGTCGGCGCACGATCTGCCGGCGCTGCAGGCCATCACCACGCCGGAGATGACCAGCTTTTTCGCCGAGCAGCTGGCCGAGCAGACCAGCCGCGGCGTGCGCAACAGCGTGACGAACGTGCAGCTGCAGAAGGGCGACCTGTCGGAAGCCTGGAGCGAGGGCAACCGCGAGTACGCCACCGTGGCGATGCGTTTTTCGATGATCGACGTGACGCGCGACGGCGCTGGGCGCGTGGTGGATGGCAGCCTGTCCGAGCGGGTGACGACGACGGAAGTGTGGACGTTCCTGCGCGCCTCTGGCGGGCGGTGGGTGTTGTCGGCTATCCAACAGACGAACTGAAAGCCACGCTGCCGCGCCGCCGCAGCGTCGTTGTCCGACGGGAGCGCGATCTTGGGTAACATGGACCTTCTGCACCGGCGCCAGGCCGCCGTGCCGCGTGCGCTCAGCCATGCGACCTCGGTGTATGCGCATCGCGCGCGCAACGCCGAAGTGTGGGACGTGGAAGGCCGCCGTTATGTGGACTTCGCCGGCGGCATTGCGGTGCTCAACACCGGGCACTGCCATCCGCGCGTGATCGCCGCGGCCACCGAGCAGATGGGGCGCTTCACCCATACCTGCGTGCAGGTGCTGGCCTACGAGCCGTATGTGGCCCTGGCCGAGCGGCTGAACGCGCTGGCGCCGTTCGAAGGCCCGGCGCGCACCATCTTCTTCACCACCGGCGCCGAGGCGGTGGAAAACGCGGTGAAGATCGCGCGCGTGGCCACCGGGCGCGGCGGCATCATCGCGTTTTCCGGCAGCTTCCACGGCCGCACCATCATGACCAGTGCGATGACGGGCAAGACGCTGCCCTATAAGCGCGGCTTCGGCCCGTTCCCGGCCGAGATCTACCACCTGCCGTTCCCGGTCGAGCACCACGGCGTCACGGTGGCGGACTCGCTGAGGGCGCTGGACTTCCTGTTCCGCGCCGATATCGAGCCGAGCCGGGTTGCCGCCATCATCATCGAGCCGATACAGGGCGAGGGCGGCTTCTACGAGGCGCCAGCCGAGCTGCTGGTGGCGCTCCGCGCCATCTGCGACAAGCACGGCATCCTGCTGATCGCCGACGAGGTGCAGTCGGGCTTCGCGCGCACCGGCCGCATGTTCGGCATCGAACATTCCGGCGTGCAGCCTGATCTGGTGACGGTGGCCAAGTCGCTCGCCGGCGGCTTTCCGCTGTCGGGCGTGATCGGCCGCGAGGCGGTGATGCAGGCGGCCGAGCCCGGCGGCCTGGGCGGCACCTATGCCGGCAACCCGATCGCGTGTGCCGCCGCCCTGGCGGTGCTCGACGTGATCGCCGACGAGGGGCTGATGGCACGGGCCGACGTGATCGGCGCGCGCATCAAGGCGCGGGTGGCCGCGATCGCCCAGCGCAACGACAGCCTGCCGATCGGCGCCATACGCGGCCCGGGTGCGATGATCGGCTTCGAGATCTTCCGCGAACGCGGCGGCATGGAGCCGGACGCCGACGCCACCAAGCGCGTGACCGCGCGTGCGCTGGAGGCGGGGCTAGTGCTGCTCTCCTGCGGCGTGTTCTCCAATGTAATCCGCGTGCTGGTGCCGCTGACGGTGGAGGATGCGGTGCTGGAAGAAGGGCTGGATATGTTGGAGCACGCTCTGTCAGTGTGAGGCGGCGTGCCGTTCCGGCAAAGCGGTGCTGGTGCTGAGGCGGCCTCGCCTGACGACCCGTCGCCACCAAACGGCCGCGCCGGCTTACTAGGATGTGAACCCATAAATGAGGGGCGACCGCAGCGGACAGCAGCTATGACTTATCGAGCGTAATATGCCTTGTAGTCGCCATATGTGGAGAACAGCGATTTAAAATCGTCGCCGTCCTGAAACCATACGGTAAGCTGTTTTCCAATCTCAGGATCATTCCAGTCTTCGATTGCTAAAGACGCGGTTTCGAGAGGACCATGCTGATCGGCATCCACTGACAATGATCGACCCTTATCATCGATATAGTCGCCTTCTATGGTATTCGCGTGCTTGTCGCGATTATAATGATCCGAGGGCGAGAAGGGACCGAACGCAACGCCCATAGGTGGGTCAAGATGCTCAAGGATGGCGGTGCCAATGGCAATTCCATTCTGGTAAACGCGGACTTGCATGAGGAAGCTTCTCACGCCCGCACGGTGCCGGCAACTGCGGTTATTTTTGGCCGCCGGCTTATCTGCAGTGTCAAACTCTGGTTCAAAGTTGGCATGAGCCGATATGATCTGACGGACGTCGAGTGGCGCGTGATCGAGCCGCTGCTGCCCAACAAACCTAGAGGCGTCCCGCGCGTCGATGACCGCCGCGTACTGAACGGCATCTTTTGGGTGCTGCGATCTGGTGCGCCGTGGCGCGACCTGCCCGAGCGCTATGGCCCCCGCACAACCTGCTACAACCGCTTCTCACGATGGCGGAAGGCAGCGTGTGGGACCGGCTGTTCGACGCCATCAGCACCGCGCACGACGGCGAAATCCAGATGATCGACAGCACTTCAATCCGGGCGCACCAGCAGGCTGCGACGGCAAAAAGGGGGGTGCAGATCATTGTCTCGGTCGCTCCAGAGGCGGCCTCACGACCAAGATCCATGTCGTCGTTGATGCGCAGGGGCTGCCGTTCCGGCTCGGCCTAACCGCTGGACAAACGCACGACGGGCAGATCGCCGACACGCTGCTCGACAATCTCGGCCCGCGTACCATCGTGCTGGCTGACAAGGCTTATGATGCCGACCGCATTCGGGAGCTGATCCAAGACCAAGGAGCCACGCCAAACATCCCACCCAAAAGCAACCGGAAATGGAAGCCCTGCTTCAGCAAGCGGCTCTACCGTGAGCGCAACCTGATCGAGCGGTTCTTCTCCAAGCTGAAGCATTTCCGCCGCGTCGCCACCCGTTATGATAAGCTTGCCCCAAACTTCCTAGCCATGATCCAACTCGCCTCTATACGGCTATGGCTTCGCGCTTATGAGTTTACGACCTAGACTAAATCCAAGATGTGTCTCTCACGACAGCCATGTCGTCTTCCCTCGCTTCCGTTACGGATCTCGCAAAGCGAATAGTCTTGCGGTGACTTGGGTGGATCGCAAAGCTCTCTGCTACTCGTAAAAACGGAATGAAATTTGTAGATCAGGTGGGGGAGAGCGCGCATGAGCGGTAGTCGAGGTTTAACTTCAGCTTTAACATTGTTAGCTGTAAGTGTTATCTTTTCTGCAGATTTCCGCTCCGCCCACGCTCAAAGCATCGGCCTGCCTTCTAAGCTCCGCAGTCGCTTGCATACTGTCCAAACGCCTCGCCAAACCGCCCAAGCCAATATACTGCGGTTCTGCCTGTCGGCAGAATGCCGGAAAAGCATACCTGGTTATCGAGCCCTAAAGTCCAGCCGCTTCAGAGTGATTTATGCAGGGAGTGTATCTTTATGCAGCAGGATAAACGCTTCACTGAATTCTGGTCTTAGTGCAATCGGAAAGTCGGGTAGTCCCGTAGGCGTATTTCCCCGTAGACTATACAACGATATTGATTTTGAGCACCTTTTTGGATCGTCCATCTTTACGAGATGGACTCCTGTTCCCGCTTACTACAACGATCGAGACCTGTATTTCGGCGTGCATTCGTGGATGAGTTCGCCCGGCGCGCCTGACGCGTGGGTTGTTGTACCTTATTCAAACGATGGGATCTCGCGCCTTGTCGTTGCGTGGCCGCACGGCCAAGAGTACAGCACATTTACAGTTGATGCCGGCAAGCTGCTTTCTGGTTCGCCGAGTTCTGGTCCCTTGGAGAGCAAGCTTTCCAATGGCACGACGATTACCTCCACCCTCCAAAGTATGCCAATTGAGTCTTATGATCGAGGAGTACCGGTCTACAGAAGCGCTCCGATGTCTGTGTGCCAAAATGCTGGCGACCCTTTGCAGGCGCCGACAGGGGTCAGCAGCCAAAATCGAAAGCCTACTGGCGAGCACTGCTCCACAACCGCCCTCGACCACATTCACATTCCTTACTCGCGAAAGAACCATTACCCCTCAAGTGTTCAACTCGGACCGTATGGTGGAATTCTTGGTGAATCCGCGACTGAGTTTGCACTCGTCGACGGCAAAGTCGAGGTACTCTATGTGAACACCGATGCCGACTTTCTCTATTCGAACAAGGGGGGTCAAATAGGGCATCTGCCGTCTAAGATTTTCGTGCGCGTGATACAGTTCAGCAGAGATACTTACAGAGAGGATTGCCTTTTAGTGGCGGAGCCGTCAGCGCACGGCTTTCACAGGAACGACGAAGGGCGACAGAAATGATTGCCGCCCGTCATAGATGACATCGGTGATGGGCGCGTTGATGAACTCAAGTCTGCCGGCTTTGCCCGTGCTGAACACTGAGGCGAGATCGATGCGATCTAGCAGTCTCGAATGAGACGCTGCAGAAGTCTTGACCTTTTTTTTCAAAAAAGAAGCGCTTCGCCTTTCACTCCTCAGCCGCCAACAAAGCCGCATTCCCCCCAGCCGCCGCCGTGTTCACGCTCACCGTCTGCTCCACCCCGAACCGCCGCAGGTAGTCCGGCCCGCCCGCCTTCGGCCCGGTGCCCGACAGGCCCGAGCCGCCGAAAGGTTGCACGCCCACCACGGCGCCGATCATGTTGCGATTGACGTAGATGTTGCCGGTGGACAGTCGTGCGGCGATGCGTTCGGCTGCCGCATCGATGCGCGTGTGGATGCCGAGCGTGAGGCCGTAGCCGGTGGCTTCGATGGCATCGACCAGCGCGTCCTGCTCGGCGGCGCGATAGCGGACGACGTGCAGGATGGGGCCGAAGATTTCGACGGCCAGGTCGCGCGGGTGGTCGAGTTCGAAGATGTGCGGGGCAACGAAGAAGCCGCGTTCCGGCGCGGTGCCGGCGTAGTGCACGCGGGCTGTGGCGCGCATCTGGGCGATGTGCTCCAGCAGCCGCGCTTGCGCCTCGGCATCCACCACCGGGCCCAGATGCACGCTGGGGTCGCGCGGGTCGCCCAATTTCAGCTCGGCGGCGGCGCCGGCCAGCATGGCGATGACGCGGTCAGCCACGTCCTCCTGCACGCAGAGCAGGCGCAAAGCGGAGCAGCGTTGGCCGGCGCTGCGGAAGGCGCTCATCACCGCATCATCGGTCACCTGCTCGGGCAGGGCCGTGGCGTCCACGATCATGGCGTTGATGCCGCCGGTCTCCGCGATCAGTGGCACGATCGGGCCGTCTTTGGCGGCCAAGGCGCGGTTGATGGCCCAGGCGACCTGGGTGGAGCCGGTGAAGGCAACGCCGGCCACGGCGGGGTGGGCGACCAGGCGGGCGCCGATGGCGCCGTCGCCCACCACCAGGTGCAGCGCGCTGGCGGGTATGCCGGCCTGGTGCAGCAGGCGGATGGCTTCGGCAGCCACCAGCGGCGTCTGTTCGGCGGGTTTGGCGACTACGCTGTTGCCGGCGGCCAGTGCTGCGCCGATCTGGCCGAGGAAGATCGCGAGCGGGAAGTTCCAGGGCGAGATGCACAGGAAGGCGCCGCGGCCGCGGTGGCGCAGCGTGTTGCGCTCGCCGGTGGGGCCGGGCAGCGTGGTGCCGGCGCCGTACAGCGCGCGGGCTTCGGCGGCGTAGTAGCGCAGGAAATCCACGGCCTCACGGATTTCGGCGACACCGTCATCGAGCGTCTTGCCGCCTTCGTCGGCGAGCAGGGCCAGCAGGCGGCCGCGCTGGGCTTCCAGCAGGCCGGCTGCGCGGTCCAGCGCGGCGGCGCGTTCGGCGGCCGGCGTGGCCGACCAGGCGCGGAAGCCGGATTGGGCCGCCGCCATGGCCGCATCGGCCTGCTCCGGCGTCGCCTCGGTGACTTCGCCGATCACGCGGGCCGGATCGACGGGGCAGAGCGCCGGGCGCGAGGCGCCGACATGGACGGCGCCGCCGATGATCGAGGCCGCGGTGGCCGGCCCGGCGTGCTGCGCCACATCGGCCAACAGGCGCGCGAGGCTGGCGGCGTCGCCGAACTCCACCCCGGCCGAGTTGCGGCGCCCGGGGCCGAACAGATCGTCCGGCAGCGGCAGCGAGGCGTTGCGGGCACGGGCCGGCGTGCCGACGAGGGCGGCCGGCCGGCGCAGCAGCGTCTCGACCGGCACGTCGGCATCGGCGGCCACCGACACGAAGGAGGAGTTGGCGCCGTTCTCCAGCAGGCGGCGCACCAGATAGGCCAGCAGATCCTGGTGCACACCCACCGGCGCGTAGGTGCGCACGGCGGCGCCCGGATGGCCTTCGAGCAGCGATGCGTAGAGCGCGTCGCCCATGCCGTGCAGGCGCTGGAATTCGTAGCCTTCGGTGTTGCCGGCGCGCTCGATCACGCTGGCCACGGTGAGCGCGTTGTGGGTGGCGAATTGCGGGTAGATGCGCGGGCGCTGTGCCAGCAGGCGCTCGGCGCAGGCCATGTAGCTGAGATCGGTCATCGGCTTGCGGGTGAACACCGGGTAGTCCGGCAGGCCGCGTTCCTGGGCACGCTTGATCTCGGTATCCCAGTAGGCGCCCTTCACCAGGCGCACCATGAAGCGGCGGTCCAGCGTTTCGGCCAGGGCGCCGACCCAGTCGATCGTCTCGCGCGCGCGCTTGCCGTAGGCCTGCACGGCCAGGCCGAAACCGTCCCAGCCGGCCAGCTGGCGGTCCTCGGCCACGGCGGCGATCACGTCGAGCGAGAGCTCCAGCCGGTCGGCCTCTTCGGCGTCCACGGTGAAGTTCAGGCCGCGTATGGCGGCGGCGCGGGCCAGCACGCGCACGCGGGGCACCAGCTCGTCCATCACGCGGGCGCGGCTCACCGCCTCGTAGCGCGGGTGCAGGGCGGAAAGCTTGACGCTGATTCCGGGGCGGTCGGGCAGCGGCTTGTTGCCGGCGGCGGCACCGATCGCCTCGATCGCGTCGGCGTAGCTCGTCTGGTAATGCGCCGCGTCCTCGGCGGTGCGGGCCCCCTCGCCCAGCATGTCGAAACTGTAGCGGAACACCCGGCCGGTGCGCGATTGCGCGCGGCCCAGCGCTTCCTCGATCGTCTGGCCGAGCACGAAATGGCCGCCCATCACGCGCATTGCCTGCCGCATGGCGGCACGCACGGTGGGCAGGCCCAGGCGGCGCACCACGCCGCGCAGGATGCCTTCCGGCGTGTCGGTGGCGCTGACCAGCCGCGCGCCCAGCCCCAGCGCCCAGGCGGACGCGCCCACCAGCAGCGAGTCCGGCCGGCTGTCGGGCCCCTGGGCGAAGCCGCCCTGGCCCAATTTGTCCTCAATCAGGCGGTCGGCGGTGGCGTCGTCGGGCACGCGCAGCAGGCCTTCGGCCAGCACCATCAGCGCCAGCCCCTCGGGCGTGCTCAGCGAATATTCGCGCAGCAGCGCCTCGATGCCGCCAATGCCGCTGGCACTGGCACGGATGGCGGTGACCAGGCGGCGCGCCTCGGCGTCGATGCGGGCCTCGCGGGCCGGCGGCAGCGTGGCGGTGCGCAGGAACTGCTCGGCCAGCATGCCGTCATCGGGCGCGTAGGCAGCCTGGAAGGCCGGCAGGCGCGGCAGGGACAAAGCGGCGCTCACAGGCTGGCCCTCACGCCGTCGAGGAAGGCGATCAGGGCCGCATTGACCTCGTGGGGGCGCTCCTGCTGCACCCAGTGGCCGGCGCCGGGCAGGCTGATCTCGGCGCGCAGGTCGGCGCATTTCTCGCGCAGATTTTCCAGCTGGCCGGGCAGCATCTTGAGCACCATCTCGCGGTCGCCGGCCAGGAAGCCGGCGGGCTGGCGGATCACGTTGTCGCCGTAGGCGCGGGCATCGGCGGCGTTCTGCGGGAAGTTGCGATACCAGTTCAGCGGGCCGCGGAAGCCGCCAGCGCGGAAAGCGGCGGCGTAGGCGGCCAGCTCCTCGTCGCTCATGAACGGCAGCGGCCCGGGCGGCGGATCGTCCACGCTGGCCAGCATGGTGCTGTCGCGCGGGACGTGGCGGCCGCTGCGCGCGGCCACGCCCGGGCCGCTGCCCATCCAGTACACCCGCTTCAGCGCGGCTTCCCAGCCCGCCGCCTCGAACTCGGCTTCGGCCACGCCTTCCTGCTGGAAGTAGCGCATGTAGAAAAACTGGTCCGGGTAGCGCTTCTCGATGATGTCGAAGAACGGGATCGGCGGCGGGCCGCTATGGGGCACGCTGAGGCAGAACACGGCCGCGACCTCAGTGGGGAAACGCAGCGCGCAGCGCCAGGCGACCGGCGCGCCCCAATCGTGGCCGACCGCCACCCAGCGTGCGGCGCCCAACGCGTGGGCCACGGCGGCCATGTCGTCGGCAATGATGTCGAGCGTGTAGGCGCCGATCTCGGCCGGCTTGCCGCTGGCGCCGTAGCCGCGCATGTCCGGCACCGCCACGCGATAGCCGGCGGCCACCAGTGCCGGCACCTGATGGCGCCACGAGAGGCCGAGTTCCGGCCAGCCATGCATCAGGATGACGAGCGGGCCCTCGCCCTGCACGTCCACGGCGATGTCGATCGCGCCTGAGCGGATGGTCTGCATGGTTGTCCCCAGGGCTGTTCCGGCTGACATCTGCCAGCTTGCCGGCGTTGGCAGCAAGGTGGGATGCCGGGCGGCAAAGAGAAGCGCGGGCGGCCTGCCGGCGGTTGGGAGTGACGGAGCGCGCATGGCCTTGCATCTGATCAAGCTGTCGGTCGGCGCGCGCAACCTGGCCGACCTGGCGCGGCGGCAGGCCGAATGGGGCGCGGTGCACACCACGCGCAACACGCCGCGCCGCGCCGAGGAGATCCTGGACGGCGGATCGATCTACTGGGTGATCGACCGGCTGATCACCGCGCGGCAGGCACTGCGCGAGCTGCGGCCCGGCGCGCGGCCGGACGGCGCGAAGGCGTGCCAGCTGGTGCTCGACCCGGTGCTGGTGCCGGTGCGCGGGCGGCTGGTCAAACCGTTTCAGGGCTGGCGTTATCTGGAGCCAGGCGACGCGCCGCCGGACGCGGCTGCCGGCGAGGTGGCGGATGGCGAGGCGTTGCCGGCCGAGCTGCAGCGCGAACTGGCCCGGCTTGGGCTGATGTAGGCGCGGGCGCCGCGCTAGCCGGCCAGCAGCTCGACGGCCGCGCGCGCCAGGGCCTGCGCGCCCAGGCCGATGCAGGCCTCGTCGGGCTGGTAGGCCGAGTTGTGCAGGTGATCGGCCCGGCCGGGCGCGCCCGAGCCCACGCGCAGCACGAAGCTTGGCAGGCGCGCGGCGATGATGGCGAAATCCTCGGCCCCCATGCTCGGCTCGGCGGCATCGAACACCGCGCCCAGCTGGCGCTGCACGGCGGCGACACTGGTCTCGAGCACGGCTTCGGCGTTCAGCGTGGGCGGCACGCCGGGGCTCCATTCGCAGGTTGTGGTGGTGCGGAAGGTGGCGTCCAGCCCGGCGCAGATGCGGTGGATGGCGGCTTCGGCCTGGGCGCGCACCGGTGCGGCGAGCGTGCGCACGGTGCCCAGCAGCTCGCAGCTATCGGGGATGATGTTGTGCACGGTGCCGGCATGGATGGCGCCCACGGTGACCACGCACGGGTCCAGCGGGTTGATCTCGCGGCTGACGATCGTCTGCAGGCTGCCGACGAGGTGGCAGGCGGCGACGATGGGATCGACCGTGGTGTGCGGGTAGGCGGCGTGGCCCGAATGGCCTTGGACCACGATGCGGAAACGGTCGCAGGCGGCGTAGGTGGCGCCGCGCACGGCGGCGAAGCGGCCGACCGGCAGTTCCGGGTGGTTGTGGAAGCCCAGCGCCATGGTCGGCGCCATCCAGCGCGCCATCCTCGATCATGGCGGCCGCCCCGCCCAGTATCTCCTCGGCGGGCTGGAACATCAGGCGGATGGTGCCGGCCATCTCCGGCGCGAGCGGCGCCAGGATGGCGGCGACGCCGAGCAGGGTGGAGCTGTGGATGTCGTGGCCGCAGGCATGCATCTTGCCGTCGGTGCGGCTGGCGAAATCCAGCCCGGTCTGCTCATGGATCGGCAGCGCGTCCATATCGGCGCGGATCACCAGCGTGGGGCCCGGACGGCCGCCATGGATGGTGCCCAGCACGCCGGTGCGCCCGACGCCGGTGCGGTGTTCGATGCCGAGGCGGCCGAGTTCGCGGGCGATCAGGCTGGCGGTGCGGTGCTCCTCGAACGCCAGTTCGGGGTGGGCGTGCAGGTCGCGCCGGATATCGATCAGGCCAGGCTCGGCCTCGCGCGCCAGACGGCCGATGGCGGCGCCGATGTCGTTGATGTGGCCCATCACTGGCTCCCGCGCCGGATCATGCGCTAATCTGCGGCCGGGCGGGCCGGGCTGGCAAGCCGCAGGCGGTTTCGGGGTGGATGCAGTGGACCAGCACGCGACGGGCGGACAAGGCGCGCAGGCCGGAGCGGCGGTAGCACCCACGGCCGAAGTGGCGCCGGCGACCGGGCTGGTGGTGCCGATCATCCTCTCCGGCGGGTCGGGCACGCGGCTGTGGCCGGTTTCGCGCGAGAGCTTTCCCAAGCAGCTCTGGCCGCTGGTCTCCGACCGCTCGCTGATTCAGGAGACCGCGCTGCGGGCGCGTGGGCCGAACTTCGCGGCCCCCGTGGTGGTGTGCAACGAGGAGCACCGCTTCCTGATCGCCGAGCAGCTGCGCGAGGCCGGCATCGAGGGCGCGCGCATCCTGCTGGAACCGGTGGGCCGCAACTCGGCGCCGGCGATCGCCGCGGCTGCCCTGCTGGTGGCCGAGACCGAGCCGGACGCGGTGCTGTGGATGATGGCCGCCGATGCCGCGATCACCAAGCAGGATGCGCTGGCCGAAGCGCTGGGCCGGGCCGTGGCGGCCGCGCGTGCCGGCCGGTTCGTGACGTTCGGCATGAAGCCGACCGGGCCCGAGACGGGGTACGGCTACATCGAGGTGGGTGCCGCGCTGCCCGGGGCCGCCGGCGTGCACGCGGTGGCGCGCTTCGTGGAGAAGCCGGACGCGGCGGCGGCGGCCCTGCTCGCTGCCGATGGGCGGCATCTGTGGAACAGCGGCATGTTCGTGTTCACCGCGGCCACGCTGCTGGGCGAGATGGAGAGCTATGCGCCGCAGGTGATGAGCGCGGTGCGCGCCGCCGTGGCCGCACGCACTACCGATCTGGATTTCGCGCGGCTGGAGCGCACGGCGTTTGCCGCCTGCGAGAACATCAGCCTGGATTATGCGGTGGCCGAGCGCACGCGCCATGCCGCCGTGGTGCCGGCCGATCTCGGCTGGTCCGACGTGGGCAGCTGGAATGCGCTGTGGGAGCTGGGCGCCAAGGACGCGGCCGGCAATGTGAGCCTGGGCGACGTGCTGCTGGAGAACACCAGCGGCTGCTACGCCCGCAGCGACGGCATGCTGACGGCGGTGGTGGGCATGCAGGATACGGTGGTGGTGACCACCGAGGACGCCGTGCTGGTGATGCACCGCGATCGCGCGCAGGACGTGAAGAAGATCGTCGAGCAGCTGCGGGCCGCCGGCCGGCACGAGGCTGCCACCCACAGCCGCGCCTACCGGCCTTGGGGCTTCTACGAATCGCTGATCAACGGCGAGCGGTTCCAGGTGAAGCGCATCGTGGTCAAGCCCGGCGAGCGGCTGTCGTTGCAGAAGCATTTCCACCGCGCCGAGCACTGGGTGGTGGTGGCCGGCACTGCCCTGGTGGTGCGCGACGCCGACCAGGTGATGGTGCGCGAGAACGAGAGCATCTATCTGCCGCTGGGCTGCGTGCACCGGCTGGAGAACCCCGGACGCATCGCGCTCGAACTGATCGAGGTGCAGTCGGGCGCCTATCTCGGCGAGGACGACATCGTGCGCATCGAGGACACGTACGGGCGGACCTAATTCGATAGCTTTTCGAACCGTTTTCTGGCAGGCAGGGGGCGCCGCGAGGAGGCGGCCCAACATGCGCCATGCTTTGCTGCTATCGGCTTGCCTTGCGCCCTGCCTGGCACACGCGGCCACGTTTCAGTCGTTCGACGTGCCGGGTGCCTCCGGCACGTGCGGCTCGGCCATCGCCAGCAATGGGCTGGTCGCCGGCACAACGGTGGTGCCGCTGAGCGTAACCGCCGGCCGCACCGTTTCCGCATCCAACTTCACGCCGTTCTTGTATGCGGCGGGGCAGTTCACCTACCCGCATTCCAGCCTGCTCGCCGGCACGGTGATTTTCACCGGCGTCAACCGCAGCCGGGCGATCACCGGCAACGACTTCAACGATAACGTGCTCGCGGCTTCGACGATCCCGTTCGTGCTGCATCACGGCGCAATCTCGACACCCGCGGCCGGCACGTTGGCCGTTAGCGCACTGAACGGCATCACCGACCGCGGCGTGCTGCTGGGCGAGTCGACAGTCAGGACTTCACTGGGGGGCGGTTTCTACACGTCCCGCACCAGCGGTTTCCTGAAGGCACCAAACGGTGCGGTGACGGTGATCGACGACGGCAGCCCGGGCATCTTTCCGCAGGGCATGAATGCGCGGGCCGACAAGGTGGTGGGCTACGGCTTTGGCGGCGGCGTCGGCGGTTGGCTGTTCGCTGCCGGCGCCTTCACGCCCGTGGCTTTCCCGGGCGCCAGCTTTACCATCCCGCGTGGCGTGGACGAGGCCGGCACCGTCAGCGGCTACTACTTCGTGGGCGACCTCACACAAGGTGGCAACGCGGCAGGCCACGGGTTCTTCCTGCGGCATGGCACCTACACCACCTACGACGTTCCGCGTGCAGGCGTGACCTCCACGTTTATCCAGGCGATGAACGAGGCCGAGCAGATCACCGGCTGCTACGTCGATGCGCGGGGCACGCACGGCTTCATCCGGACCCCCTGAACGACGCGACCGGCGTGCCGCGTGGGCGGCCGCCGGTCAGGGTTGGTGCAGGCGCAAAAGAAAGGCCCGCGAGGCATACACCTCGCGGGCCAAGCCGTAACTCGGAGCTTTACTTGCCCGAGCGGACGAACAGCGAGTCCGTGCTGATGAAGCAGATCGCGACGTAGGCGCCGCCGGGGCCGACAGGGGCCTCGAGCGCCGCGTTGGTCGTGGTGATCTTGAACGACTGCGCCGGCTTGTTGACAGTGTTGATCGTCGAAGAGCCGGTGACGCCATCGACGCTCTGGCCGGTGACGATCTGGAACGTGCCCTGCGGACCGGTGCAGGTTGTCGTGCCGTCGGCTGGTGTGGTGCCGCTGCTGCTCAGCGTGGTTGGCGACGCCGCGTAGTTGCAGATCTGCGGCACGACGCCGTAGGGGCTGGCCGAGGTGCCGGTGCCAGTGACGGGCGTGATCACGCGCGACGACGTGCCCAGCGCGA
The DNA here is from genome assembly GCA_963751795.1 of uncultured Alphaproteobacteria bacterium. Classification (GTDB taxonomy): domain Bacteria; phylum Pseudomonadota; class Alphaproteobacteria; order Acetobacterales; family Acetobacteraceae; genus BOG-908. Next base: position 52,568 of record CAVVVI010000001.1, on the reverse strand, counting down.
AGCTGGCGACGGAGGGCTGGATCTCGCCGGTGGCGACGATGCCGTTGCAGAAGCCGTTCGGGTCGTTGACGGCGGTGAACTGCAGCACGCCGGCATACTGGCCAGCGGCGATGGTGGGTGCAGGCGCAGTGGCGGCGCTGGCCTGCCCGCCGGCGCAGATTGCCAATGCGGCAATTCCTGCGATTGCGAAGGTCTTGATCATTCTCGCTCCCTCGTCGGCCGGTCACCTGGGCGCCGGCCTAACATGATGTATGACGCAGCGTTGGCGGACCGTCCGAAGACGGCCTGCCGCGACCGCTTACTTGCCGGTGCGCAGGAACAGCGCGTCCGTGCTGATGAAGCAGATCGGCGTGAAGGCGCCGCTGATCTGCACTTCGAGCGCGGCATTCATGGTGGTGATCTTGAATGCGTTCGTGCTGACCGAGTTGATCGTGGCGGTGCCGGACTGGCCGAGGATCGTCTGGCCGGTGACGATATGGGCGACCGGGTAGGTCGGGTTCGGCACGGTGCACACCGTGGTGCCGTTGGCCGGCGTGCTGCCCGAGCTGCTCAGCGCGGTGGGCGACTTGGCGTAGGTGCAGACCTGCTGGTTGACGCCGTAGCCGGTGCTGGCCGAGCCGGGCAGCGGCGTGGTGACGACGGCGGACTTGCCGAGCGCGAAGCTGCCTTCGCTGGGCTGCACTTCGCCGGTGGCGACGAGGCCGGTGCAGAAGCCGTTCGGGTCGTTGACGGCGGTGAACTGCGTGGTGCCGCTATACTGGCCGGCAACGATGGTCGGCGCCGTCTGTGCGGCGGCGTTCTGCGCGCCGACAGCAACGATCGCAAAGGCTGCCGCGGCAGCAATCTTGTTGAACATGTCCCACTCCCAAACATTCTTAAGGTTGCGCCTTTTGACGCGGGGCGGACGCTATTCTGACGTTAACGACATGTCAATCACTGTTTCGAGACGGATCGTAAAAGCTCTGCATACATCTGCATGTTTTGGCAAATAAACGTTGCGGACGCGGTTTTCTTTACTGCATCGCAGCATTTAATGCTGAAACGATACTGCGTCCGGAGGCCGTTCGCTGGCGCGGGCGGCCGGGGCCGGGGCCGGGGCCGGGCTAGTATCTGGTTTTATAGGCAGCACGACTTGCCGGCAGGCGCGCGAAGCGCCGCCGGGCTGCAAGCATAGCCGCTGCGCCAAGCCGCCGCCGTTGCGCGCTGTGGCACGCAACGGCTGAGGCCTGTGGCGCGCGTTCAGTACATGTGCTGGCCGCCGTTGATCGACAGCGTGGCGCCGGTGACGAAATCGGCGTCGTCGGCGGTCAGGAAGGCGACACCGCGGGCGATGTCGTCGGCCCGGCCCAGCCGGCCCATCGGAATGCGGCCGATAATCTTCTGCAGCACGTCTTCGGGCACAGCGCGCACCATCTCGGTATCGACATAGCCCGGCGCGATGGCGTTGACGGTGATGCCGAATCGCGCGCCTTCCTGCGCCAACGCCTTGGTGAAGCCGTGAATGCCCGATTTGGCGGCGGCATAGTTCACCTGGCCATACTGGCCGGCCTGGCCGTTGATCGAGCCGACATTGACGATGCGGCCGAACTTGGCCGCGCGCATTGCATCGAAGGTGAGTTTGCAAAGGTTGAAGCAGGAGCCGAGATTAGTGTCGATCACCGCATCCCACATCTCGCGCGACATCTTGGCCATGACGCCGTCCCGCGTGATGCCGGCGTTGTTGACGAGGATTTCGATCGGGCCGTGATCGGCGTGGATCTTCGTGACGGCCTGCTGGCAGGCGGCAAAATCGCCGGCATCGAATTTCAGCGTGGCGATGCCCGTCTCGGCATGGAAAGCCTCGGCGGCCGCGTCGTTGCCGGCGTAGCTGGCCACCACGTGGCGGCCTGCCGCCTTCAGCGTCTGGCTGATGGTGGCCCCGATGCCCCGTGTGCCGCCCGTGACGAGTGCGATTCGCGCCATTCTAAAGCCTCCCTTGTGACGTTTCTTGGGAGGACTATGACGCTGCCGCGGGCGCGGCGGCAAGGCCGGCACGCCGGGCCCCGATCGGCCCGCACGAGCAGGCCGATCCGGGTCCGGCGCTTGGCTTCGGCTCTAGCCGTGCGGTGATGCTTCAGGCAGCGCAGCCATTGCGGCCCCGGCGGCGCATCATGGCCAGGCCGGCCATGCCGGCGGCCAACACCGCCCAGGCAGCCGGCTCGGGCACGTCGAAGGCGGATACCCCGTCGAGCAGGGAGAAGGGCGGCTCGCCGGCCGGCGAGCCGAGCGCCAGGAACGACAGCACTTCGCTGGTTGCCGACGCGGTGAAGGTGAAGGTCTGCTGCATCCAGCCGCTGAAGCCGTGATTGGCGAGCTGGAAGGCGGTCGTGGTCTGGCTCTGGCCGCCCAGGCTGACCTGCCAGGCTTCGGTGGTGGCGCCGCTGAAATTATATTGCTGGGCGGCGGCCCAGGAGAAGGTGACCGCGTAGTTGTCGCCGATATGCAGGTTCTGCAGCGTCTGGCTGATGGGTGCGGATTCGAACGCACCGTCGGCACCCACGAAATTGCCGCCGGTCGGGCTGTTGGTGAAGCCGTTCGCCGCGCCGTTGCCGGGGCTCCACAGCGCCACGTTGCCGTTGAATTGCGGCGTATAGGAGCCGGTCGCCTGCGAGCCGGGGAAGTAGAGGAAGTTGTAGCCTGTGGTCGTCCAGTTCGAGACGTTGGTGGTGTTCATCTGCGACGGGCCGCCCGGCATCGTCACCTGCTCGAAATCGCCGTTCGACACCAGGTTGGGGCCGATCGGGTCGGCATGGGCCGGGGCGGCAAGAGCGACGGCCACCACCGCCGCCAGCAGCCAGCGCGCGTCCAGATAATGATACATTAGGAGCCTCGTGATCGGGATGATCTTAATTTTGCGAATATCACGTGATTGCGAATGTCGCAACACGAAACGAATGGCGGCTCGCACGTTTTGCCAGAGAAACTTACGTCCGTTGTGCATCCGTTAACGGTTCTGGCGGAGAGTTCCTGTTGCGGGATGTGACCCGCCCGACCCTGCCACCACGGTGACCCGATGCCCCGACATGCAGCCGCCCCCTACGCCATCGCTTTTTCCATCGAGGAGCTGCTGCTGGCGCGGAGCTGGGCGGCGCAGCGCGGCCTGCTTCTCTCCATCGCCACCGATCAGGTGGTGGACGGTGCCGAGTTCGAGGAGCTGCTCATCATCGCCCCGCCCGGCCGGGAGCGCCGCACATTGACGCTGTGGCGCACCGGCACGGCGGTGTATGCGCAAACGCCGCGGGGCCGGCCGCGCATGTTCGGCTCGCTTCGGGCGCTGCTCGACAGCCTGCTGCCGGCCAGGCCCGCCAGGGCGGCGGGCTGGATGCGGCGGCTCGGCCTGGCGCCGCTGGGTCCGGCGGGGCACGGCTGACAGCGCCCAGCGGCCCGGCTTAGGCGGGCCAGGCCGCCGGTTGCCGGTCGTGCAGCCCGGGGCCGAACGCGGCCAGCAACGCTGCCCAGGCCAGCGCTACGGTCTCCTGCAAGCTGCCATCGACAGCGACCACGATGGGCCGCTCCTCGGGCGCTGGCTCCTCCAGTGTCTGCAGCTGGCTGTCCAGAAGGCTGGCCGGCATGAAATGCCTGGTCCGCTGTTCCAGCCGGGCGCGCAGAATGGCCGGGTCGGCCTTCAGATACAGCAGGCGCACCTGTTCCTGGCCGTCCACGATCCGGTCGCGATAGACGCGCCGCAGCGCCGAGCAGGTGATCATGCCGGGCGCGCCGGCAGCCACCTGTGCGGCGATCCAGTCGTGCACCAGGCCGAGCCATGGGGCGCGGTCCGCGTCGGTCAGCGGGATGCCGGCGTGCATCTTGGCCACATTGGCCGCGGGGTGCAGCTCGTCACCCTCCTTGAACGGCCAGCCGAGATGGGTGTTCAGGGCGGCGGCGATGGTGGATTTGCCCACGCCGGACACGCCCATCACGATCAGGACGGGGCTCACGGCCGGCTGAGGCGCTGCACGCCGCCCGGCCCGGCGATCAGCGCCGCGGTGGCCATGCCGACGAACAGGCCGGTCTCGACCACGCCGACGATGGCGCGCAGGAGGCGATCGGTCTCGGCCGGGTCGGGCATGGCGGCGAAGCTGCAATCGACGATGTAGTTGCCGCCATCGGTCAGGTACGGCGTGCCGTCGGCCTGCGCACGGCGTGCGGTGCCCGCCGCCAGGCTGGCCAGCCGGGCGGTGGTGAGCTCCCAGGCGAAGGGCGTCACCTCCACAGGCACCGGCGCCGTGCTGCCCAGCCGGTCCACCAGCTTGGCGGAGTCGGCGATGATGAGGAGCTGCCTGGCCGCGCTGGCCACGAGCTTTTCGCGCAGCAGCGCGCCGCCCAGGCCCTTCACCAGATCGAGCGTGTCGCGCTGCACCTCGTCGGCGCCGTCCACGCACAAATCGATGGTGGTGTGGTGGGCGAAATCGGTCAGGCGCAGCCCCCCTGCCCGGGCCTGCGCGGCGCTGCGTTCGCTGGTGGGAATGCAGATGATATCCGGCTTGCGGGCGATCAGCGCCGCAATGAAGAGCGCCGCCGTCGAGCCGGTGCCCAGCCCCACCACCATGCCGGCTTGCACCAGCTCGGCCGCCGCCGCGGCGGCGTCGCGTTTGTAGTCGTCGCGTGTCGGCATGATGTCTCCGGGCCGGGCGGGCTAGCGGCCCAGAGCGGCGGCGTCGGTGAACCAGAACAGCTCGCCCGCCGCGGTGACGCGCGCCGCCGGCTGCGACCGGTCGCCGTCCAGCACGCGGCGCAGCACCGCTGCCTTGCCGGCGCCTGCCACCAGGAAGGCCACGTGCCGGCTGCAGGCAATGGCGGGGTAGGTGAGCGTCAGGCGCGGCTGCGGCACGTTGTTCGTCACCGGTGCCACCCAGGCCAGCGTTTCCGAGAGCGAGGGCGTATCGGGAAACAGCGAGGCGGTGTGGCCGTTTTCGCCCAGGCCGAGCAGCATGACGTCGAACAGCGGGCGCGTCATGTCGAGCGACTCGGCGCCGTAATAAGCCTGCAGCGTCGCCTGGTAGTCGCGCGCGCAGGCGGCGGGATCGCCCTGCGTGGGCATGGGATGGATGTTGCGCTCCGGTATCGGCACATGCGCCAGCAGCGCCGTGCGGGCCATGCCGTAATTGCTGTCGGCATCGTCGTACGGCACGCAGCGCTCGTCGCCCCAGAAGACATGCACGCGTTCCCACGGGACAAGGCTGGCCCGGTCGGGCTCGGCCAGCACCTCGAACAGGCGCTTCGGCGTGGAGCCGCCGGAGAGCGCCATCGCGAAGCGGCCGGTGGCGGCGCGGGCCAGGCCGATCAGCCAGGTAGCGACGTGGCGGGCCAGCGCATCGGTATCGGCCAGGCTGACGATGACGGGTTCAGCCACGGGCGGCCTCCAGCACGAAACGTTCGACGGCGTTGGCGAAGCCCTCCTCCTCCGAAGAGGTGGTGACGTGGGTGGCGGCCTGCTGCACCGCCGGGCTGGCATTGCCCATGGCGATCGACAGGCCGCTTTGCCTGAACATCAGCGTGTCGTTCGGCTGGTCGCCGATGGTGGCGATCTCGCTGGGCTGCAGGCCGAGGCGGCGGGCGAGGAAGCCCACGGCGAAACCCTTGTTGGCGTCCGGGTGCGTGATGTCGAGGTAATAGGGCTGCGACCGGGCTGCCGAGGCTTTGCCGCCCAGGGCCGCCTGCACGCTCTGTTCGGCACGTTCCATCTTGGCCAGGTCGTCGCTGACGCCGACGATCTTGACTGCGCTAGCCAGCGCCGCGGTGAAATCGTCGGTGACGGTCGGCTCGAATTGCACCGTCCAGGCTTCGCGCGCCACGTGCGGCGCCTTGGCGTCGCGCACCAGCCAGTCCTCGCCGCTATACACCCAGGCATCCAGGCCGGCTTCCTGCAGCAGGCCGATGCTCTGTTCGGCGACCTCGCGCGGCAGCGTGCGTGCTTCGATCTGCGACAGATCCGGGTTCACCCAGAGGCCCCCATTGAAGCCGGCCAGCGGCAGGTCGATGCCGAGCGGGGCGATGAGCATCTGCATGCCGCGGGGCGGCCGGCCGCTGGTGACGGCAAAACCGATGCCGCGCGCGCGCAGGCTGTACACGGCGGCAATCGCGCGCTCGGTGAGGTGCTTCTCGCGCGTGACGAGCGTGCCGTCCACGTCGGCCAGCAGCAGCTTGATGGTCATGATCGAGCCTTTCGCGTGCGCAGGGTGCATGCCGGCGGGGCGGCCATCACACCGGGATCCAGTGCCGGTGGTCGCGGCCCAGCAGATCGGCGGCGTCTTCCGGCCCCTCGCTGCCCGCCGCGTAGGGATGCACGTGAATATGGCCGGCATCCCAGGCATCGAGCACCGGTTGGACCACGCACCATCCGGCCTCCACATTGTCGGCGCGCTGGAACAGCGTCGCGTCGCCCACCAGGCAATCGTAGAGCAGCGTTTCGTAGCCGGTGCTGGGGCCCTCGTGGAAATAGTCGGCGTAGTTGAAGTTCATGTTGACGCCGCCGAGCTTGACGCGCGGGCCCGGCACCTTGGCGCTGAATTGCAGCGTCACACCCTCGGTGGGCTGAATGTGCATGAACATGATGTTGGGCGTCAGCTTATCGACTGGCGTGTCGCGGAACAGCGCGAACGGCGCCTGCTTGAAATGGATGGAGATCTCCGTGCTGCGCCGCGCCAGCCGCTTGCCGGTGCGGATATAGAACGGCACGCCCGCCCAGCGCCAATTGTCGATACCCAGCTTCATGGCGATGTAGGTTTCGGCGCTGGAATTCGGATCCACGTCCGGTTCCTGACGGTAGCCGCGCACCGTCTGCGTGCCGTACTGGCCGGCGCGGTATTGGCCGCGCACCACGTCGTGCACCGCGTTGCGGCCAGAGAGCGGATGGATCGCCTGGATCACCTTGGCCTTTTCCGTGCGCACCGCATCGGCGTTGAACGAGGTGGGCGCTTCCATCGCCACCATGGAGAGCAGCTGGAAGATGTGGTTGGGCACCATGTCGCGCAGCGCGCCGGTGCCCTCGTAGAACTTGCCGCGCTGCTCCACGCCGACGGTTTCGGCCACCGTGATCTGCACGTGGTCGATGTTGTCGCGCTTCCAGATCGGCTCGAAGATGCCGTTGGAGAAGCGCAGCGCCATGATGTTCTGGACCGTTTCCTTACCGAGGTAGTGGTCGATGCGGTAGATCTGCGTCTCGTCCATCACCGCGAGCAGTGCGGCGTTCAGTGCGCGCGCGCTGGCGAGATCATGGCCGAACGGCTTTTCGACCACCATGCGGCGGAAGGCGCCCGCTTCCTGCCGCAGCAGCCCGGCGCGGTGCAGCTGCCCGGCCAGCGTATCGAAGAAGCGCGCCGCGGTGGCGCAGTAGAACACCGCGTTGCCGCCGGCCGGCAGCAGCGCGCCCAGCCGCTCGAACGTGGCGGGATCGGCGAAATCGCCGGCGAGGTAGCTCAGCCGCGCGCTCATCCAGTCCCAGGCCGGCTGATCCAGCGCGCCGCCGGCATCGCCGCGGCGCTCGGCCACGAAATGGGCCATCGCCTCGCCCAGATGCGTGCGGAAAGCCGCGTCGTCCATCGCGCGCACATCCACGCCGATGATGCGGAACTGCTCGTCCAGCAGGCCCGCCAGGCGGAGGTTGTACAGCGCCGGCATCAGCAGGCGGCCGGTAAGGTCGCCGCCGGCGCCGAAGATGACGAAGGTGCAGGCCGGCGCCTGCCGCGCCTGGGCGAGCACGGCCGGGTCGGCCATCGGGAGATGCGCGCTACCGTCGGCCATCACGCGGCGCTCAGGCGTGCGGTTCGACGTGGCCGCCGAACTTGTTGCGCATGGCGCTGAGCAGCCTTTCGCCGAAGGTGTTGCCCGAGCGCGAGCGGAACCGCGCGTACAGCGAGGTGGACAGCACCGGCACCGGCACCGCCTCTTCGATGGCCGCCTCCACGGTCCAGCGGCCTTCGCCGGAATCGCTGACGTGGCCGGTGAACTCGGCCAAGGTCGGCGCTTCGGCCAGCGCCGAGGCGGTGAGGTCCAGCAGCCAGGATGAGACGACGCTGCCGCGGCGCCAGACTTCGGCGATGTCGGGCAGGTTGAGCGTGAAGCGCTGGTCTTCCGGCAGCTCGGTGGATGCCTTGCCCTGCAGCACGTCGAAACCTTCGGCATAAGCCTGCATCAGGCCGTATTCGATGCCGTTATGCACCATCTTCACGAAATGGCCGGCGCCGGCCGGGCCGCAATACATGTAGCCCTGCTCCGGGCGCGGGTCGCCGCCCTTGCGTTCCTTGGTGCGGCCGACATCGCCCATGCCCGGTGCGAGGGCCGCGAAGATCGGGTCCAGCCGCTCCACCACCTCGGCCGGCCCGCCGATCATCATGCAGTAGCCGCGCTCGAGCCCCCACACGCCGCCCGACGTGCCGACATCGACATAGTTGATGCCGCGAGCGCGCAGGCTGGCGGCGCGGCGGATATCGTCCTTGTAGAAGGTGTTGCCGCCATCGATGATGGTGTCGCCACTCTCCATCTGTGCAGCCAGCGTTTCGACGGTCTGCTCGGTAATCTCGCCGGCCGGCAGCATCACCCACACCGCGCGCGGCTTTTCCAGTCCGCGCAGCAGATCGGCCAGGTCGGCGGCGCCGGTCGCACCCTGATCGGCCACGTGCTTCACCGCATCGGCGCTGCGATCATAGACGACGCAGTGATGGCCTGCGCGGGTGAGGCGCAGGCTGATGTTGCCGCCCATACGCCCCAGGCCGATGACGCCTAACTGCATGCTGTGCCCCTTTTGAAGTTCTCTTACTCTGCCGGCAACGTTGCGGGATTGCGGTGCCCTAGCCCAGCGCTTCGGCCACGACTTGAGTCAGCCGCTGCAGCCCTGCGGTGACGTCCGCGCCGATATGGATGCGCAGGGCGCGGCGGCCGCGTTCGGCCAGCACGCCGAAATCGCCGCGCGCCTGCGCCGCCTTCACCGTGCTGAACGTGTAGGTCTCGCCCGGCACCGCCAGATCCGCACGGTCGTCCGCCGTGATCTGCAGGAACACGCCGCTGTTGGGGCCGCCTTTGTACGCCTGGCCGGTGGAGTGCAGGAAGCGCGGCCCGAACTCGGCGGCCACGGCCAGATGCGTGGCATCGCGGATCAGCAGGCGCAGCTTCTGGATCTGCGCCACGTGCTCGGGATTGCGTTCGACGTAGGCGAGGACGCCGATGTAGTCGCCCGGCTTCGCGCGCTTGAACTGCGCCCGCAGCGCGGCCACCAGGCTGTCGGCACGCAGCGTCTGGGCGTTGCGATCGTCGGCGAACAGGCGCACGTCGCCATAGGTGGCGAAGGGCTGCTCGTCGGGCAGCTTGCCCGTTTTGGTGACGGCGTCGGTCAACTCGCGCGTCTTCAGCTTGCTGGCTTCCACGTCGGGCTGATCGAAAGCGTCGATGCCGATGATGCTGCCGGCGACTGCGGTTGCGAACTCCCACAGGAAGAATTGCTGACCGATTTCCTGGTGGCCGTTGATGCCGACGCGCACCACCGGCTGGCCGGCACGCTCCAGCGCGGTGACGGCGGCATCCTGCGCCGGATCGGCGTTGTCCTCGGCATGAAGGTAGGCGAACAGCCGGTCCTGGCCGTAGGCGGCCGGCGCGGCCAGCGTCTCGTTATCGATCGGCACCAGGCCGCGGCCGAGCTTGCCCGTGCTCTCGGCAATCAGCTGTTCTAGCCAGGCGCCCAGATCGGCGATGCCCGGTGATGCGATGATGGTGACCTTGTCGTGGCCGGCCTTCTGCGCCTGGCCCATGATGGTGCCGAGCACCACGCCCGGGTTGGCGGCCGGCGGCGTGCCGGCCGAGCAGGCCTGCACCATGCGCTGCGTGGCGGTGAGGAAGGCGCGGATGTCGATGCCGATGGCAGCCGCCGGCACCAGGCCGAAATTGGACAGCACCGAGTAGCGGCCGCCGATCTCCTTGTCGCCGTAGAATATCTTCCAGAACTTGCCGGCTTCGGCCACCTGCTGCATGTGGCTGCCGGGATCGGTGATGGCGATGAAATGTCGCCCCGCTTTCTCCGCGCCCACGGCCTCCTGCATGCGTGCCCAAAAATAGGCGCGCAGGATATTCGGCTCCAGCGTGCCGCCGGACTTGCTCGATACGATTACCAGCGTTTTCGACAGATCGACGGTGCGCTCGAACGTGCTGATCTGCTGCGGATCGGTGCTGTCGAGCACCAGGAGTTCCGGCCAGCCGGCGCGCTTGCCGAAGGTGCGGCCGAACACTTCCGGGCCCAGGCTGGAACCGCCCATGCCGAGCAGCAATACGTGGTGATAGCCGCCCGACCACACCTCGTTCTGGAACGCTTCGAGCTCGGCTACGTGCTGCAGCCGTTCGGCGACGATGCCGAGCCAGCCCAGCCATTTGGCCTCTGGCCCATTCGTCCACAGCGTGGCGTCGCGCGCCCACAGCTCGGCGGACCGCACCCGATTGCCGCCAGGCATCCAGGCTGGCGTCGGTCGCTTTATCCAGCGCTTCCGGCAGGCTGTAATGCAGATGGCCGATGCTGCTGCCCAGCAGCTTGGCGCGTTTGGTGGCCACCGCCACGAGCAGCGCATCGGCCGCATCGGCGAACAGCTTCACGCCGTCTTCGACCAGCTGCTTCGTCACACCGGGCAGATCGAGGCCGAGGCGGTCGGCTTCGGCCATGATGTGGCGCGCCTCGTCCACGTTCTCGGTCAACGAGGCGCGGATCTTCCCGTGGTCGCGGAAGGCGTCCATCGTTGCCGGCGGAATGGTGTTGACGGTGTCGCGGCCGATCAGCTCCTCGACATACAGCACGTCGCTATACGCCTTGTCCTTCACGCCGGTGCTGGCCCAGAGCAGGCGCTGCGGATTGGCGCCGGCGGCGGCGAGCTTCTTCCAGCGATCGCTGGCAATCATCGCCTGGTATTCGACATACGCCATCTTCGCGTTCGCGATGGCCACGCGGCCGCGCAGCTTGCGCAAAGCCTCGGCATCACGGTCGTTGGCAGCCACGCGCGCGTCGATCTTCTTGTCGATCTGCGCATCGATGCGGCTGACGAAGAAGCTGGCGACGCTGGACAGGTGGCTGATATCGCCGCCCTTGGCGTGACGGTCTTCCAGCCCGGCGATGTAGGCCTCGGCGACCGCCTTGTAGGCTTCGATCGAGAACAGCAGCGTCACGTTGATGTTGATGCCTTCGCTGATCAGCGTGCGGATCGCCGGCACGCATTCCTGCGTGCCGGGCACCTTCACCATCAGGTTCGGCCGGTTCACCCAGGCATGCAGGCGCCGCGCCTCGGCCACCGTGTCCTCCTCGCGCAAAGCGAGGTAGGGCGAGACTTCCAGGCTGACGAAGCCGTCCAGCCCCTTCGTGCGCTCGAAGACCGGTTGCAGCACTTTGGCGACGGCCTGGATGTCTTCCACCGCCAGCGTCTCGTAGATCTCCTGCGCGTCGCGCTGGCCGCCGGCGGCCAGCGTCTTGAACTCGGAATCGTAATCGTCTCCCGAGCCCATCGCTTTCTCGAAGATCGACGGGTTGGAGGTGACGCCGCCCAGACCGTCGGTTTCGACCAAATGCTGCAGGCTGCCGTCGGCAATGAAGCCGCGGCGGATGAAATCGAGCCAGGGCGACTGGCCCTCGGCCAGCAATTGCCGGACCGGGTTGGCGCGGCCATCGGCTGGCGGATTAGCGACGGTATCCATGACGGTCTCTCCTGGCAGGCTAGGCGCGGCCGGCCTGCTTGCGGGCGGCGGCGGCGATCGCATCCGGCGTGAAGCCGAACTTCTTCTGCAACGCAGCCAAGGGCGCCGAGGCACCGAACGTATGCATGCCGATGGTGGCCCCGGTGGCGCCGACATAGCGGTCCCAGCCGATGGTGGACCCCTGCTCCACGCTGACGCGCGCGGTGATGTGCGGCGGCAGCACGGAATGGCGGTATTCGGCGGGCTGGTCCTCGAACAGCTCCCAGCTTGGGAAGCTGACGACGCGGACGCGCAGGCCTTCCTGGGTCAGCGTCTCGTAGGCACCCACCGCCAGGCTCACCTCGCTGCCGGTGGCCATCAGGATCACCTCCGGCGCGCCGCCCTGCGGCGGGTCGGCCAGCACGTAGGCGCCCTGCTTCAGGCCGGAAGCCGGGGCGTAGCGCTCGCGGTCCAGCGTGGGCAGCGGCTGGCGCGACAGCACCAGGCAGGCGGGGTGCTCCTTCAGCGTCATCACGTGGCGCCACGCTTCGGCCACCTCGTTGGCGTCGCCGGGGCGGATCACCCGCATGCCGGGGATCGCGCGCAGCGAGATCAGCTGCTCGATCGGCTGGTGCGTCGGCCCGTCCTCGCCCACGCCGATACTGTCGTGCGTGAAGATATAGACGACGGGCAGTTCCATGATCGCCGACAGGCGGATCGGCGGCTTCATGTAGTCCGAGAAGATCAGGAAGCCCGAGCCGTACGGTCGCAGGGCGGAGAGGGCGAGGCCGTTGCAGATGCTGCCCATGGCGTGCTCGCGGATGCCGAAATGCAGGTTGCGGCCGCCGTAATTGTCGCGCTCGTAGCTGTCCGCACCGCTGAAGGTGAGGTTGCTCTTCGTCGACGGCGCCAGGTCGGCCGCCCCGCCCAGCATCCACGGCACGTGCGGTGCGATGGCGTTGAGCACCTTCTGCGAGGAATCGCGCGAGGCAACGCCCTTGGCGTCGGCCGGGAAGGTCGGGATATCGCGGTCCCAGCCATCCGGCAGCGTGTGCTGGTTCATCATTTCCAGCTCGGCGGCCAGTTCCGGGTAGTCGCGCTTGTAGCCCTCGACCAGCTTGAGCCAAGCGGCGCGCTTGGTGGCGCCGCGCCGGCCGATACCGGCGGCAAAATGCTCGTACACGCCATCGGGCACCAGGAACGAACTGTCTTCCGGCCAGCCATAGGCACGCTTGGCGCCGCGGATCTCCTCCTCGCCCAGCGGCTCGCCATGCGCGGCCTTGGTGCCGGCTTTTTTCGGGGCGCCGTAGCCGATCACGCTGGTGACTCGGATGAAGCTCGGCCGGTCGGTCACCGCGCGGGCCTGCTCGAGGGCGGCACTCATGGCGGCGAGGTCGTTGGCGTCGTCCACGTGCTGGACGTGCCAGCCATAGGCGGCGAAGCGCGCGGGCACGTCCTCGTCGAAGGCGAGGTCGGTGGCACCTTCGATGGTGATGTGGTTGCTGTCGTAGATCCAGGTCAGGTTGCCGAGCCGGAGATGGGCGGCGGTGGAGGCTGCCTCGCTGCTGATGCCCTCCATCATGTCACCGTCGCCGGCCAGCACATAGATGTGGTGGTCGAACAGCTCGTAGCCCGGCTTGTTGTAGCGCTGCGCCAGGAAGCGTTCGGCCATGGCCAGGCCCACCGAGTTGCCGCAGCCCTGCCCGAGCGGGCCGGTGGTCGTCTCCACCCCGGACGTCATGCGGTATTCGGGGTGGCCCGGCGTCTTGCTGTCGAGCTGCCGGAATTTCTTCAGGTCGTCGATGGCGAGCGCCGGCGCGTTGCGGTCCTCGTGCTCGTTGACGGCGCGCACGCCGGTCAGGTGGATAAGCGCGTAGAGCAGCATCGAGGCGTGGCCGACGGAGAGGACGAAGCGGTCGCGGTTCGGCCAGTTGGCGTCCGCGGGATCGAAGTTCAGGAAGTTCTGCCAGAGATTATAGGCCACCGGCGCCATGCCGAGCGGCGTTCCGGGGTGGCCGGAATTGGCCTTCTGCACGGCATCCATCGCCAGCGTGCGGATGGTGTTGATGCACAGCAGGTCCATGTCGCCGGCGCGCTTGGAAGCGTCCGTGGTGGCGGATGCTGACATTGCTTGCTCCTGATGGCCGCGCAGTGCTGACGCGGTTGGGTTGTGGAGGTTCCCGTAAGCGAGGCTGGGTCGGTGCGCAACGCGAACGGGTTCGGGCGCCGGCGCGGGCCGGGCAGCGGGCTACACGCTGCCGGAATTCTTGCCCGCGAAACGCGCCTTTACCCGCTCCCGCCCGGTCTGGAACGTCACATACAACATGGGGATCAGGAAGATGCCAATGGCGCTGGCCGCGAGCATGCCGGCAAATACCGGCGTACCCACGTCGCGCCGGCTGATCTCGGCGGCGCCCGAGGCGATCACCAGCGGGATCAGGCCCAGCACGAACGCCACCGACGTCATCATCACCGCGCGGAACCGCGTCTGCGCGCCCAGCGCGGCCGCCTCGGCGATCGGCACGCCGCGCTCGCGCTGATCCTTGGCGAATTCCACGATCAGGATGCCGTTCTTGGCCGCTAGCGCGATCAGCACCACCAGCCCGATCTGGGCGTAGAGATCGAGCGACAGCCCGGCCAGCGCGATGCCGATCAGCGAGCCGAGCACGCCCACCGATACCGAGAGCAGCACGGGGATGGGGATCACCCAGCTTTCGTAGAGGGCGACGAGGAACAGATAGGCGAACAGGATGGCCAGTGCCAGGATGGTGCCGGTCTGCCCCGAGGCTGCCACCTCCTGGAAGGCGGTGCCGGTCCACTCGTAGGAGTAGCCGGCCGGCAGCGTGTGCGCCGAGACCGCCGCCATGGCCGCAATCGACTGGCCCGACGAGGCGCCCGGCGCCGGCGAGCCGTTGATGGTGACCGAGCGGTAGTTGTTGTAGCGGTTGATGATCTGCGGCCCGAGCTTGATGCGCACGTCGGCGATCGAGCGCAGCGGCACCATCTGGTTCGTGCGGTTGCGCACGTAGATCTGCCACAGCGCCGGGATGTCGTTGCGGTCGGCCGCCTCACCCTGGATGTTCACCTGCCACACGCGGCCATACAGGTTGAAATCGTTGATGTAGATGCCGCCCAGCGTGGCCTGCAGCGCGCCGAACACGTCCGACATGTTCAGGCCCAGCGCCTGCGCCTTTTCGCGGTCGATATCGAGGAACAGCGTCGGGTTGTTCGCCGTGAAGCTGCTGAACACCTGGCCCAGCCGGTGGTCGCCATGCGCGGCGCTGAGCAGGCCGTTCAGCGTGGCGTTCAGCGCGTCCGGGTCCTGGCCTTCCAGCGCATCGAGCTGGTACTCGAAGCCGCCGGCCGTGCCCAAGCCGATGATCGGCGGCAGGTTGAACGCCAGCACGTTGGCCGAGCGGATGCCGGCGCCCATGCCGAACACATGGCCGATCATGGCGGCAATCTGCGTCTGCGCCGTGGTGCGGTCGCCGAAGGGCTTGAGGCGGACGAACATGAAGCCGCTATTGGATTCCTGCGCGCTGTCGAGGATCGAAAAGCCGACGATGGCGAAGGTGTCGGCCACGCCCGGCATGGCGATCACCGCGTGCTCCACCTGGGAGACTACCTTGCTGGTGCGCCCCACCGAGGCACCGCTGGGCAGCTGGATGGAGACGAAGAAGCCGCCCTGGTCCTCGCTGGGCAGGAAGCCGGAAGGCGTGATGCTGGCCAGGCCGAAGATGCCGGCGGCGCAGACGGCCACGGCGACCAGCCCCAGCACCGAACGGCGGATCAGCCGGCGCACCGCGCTGGTGTAGCCGTCGCGCGCGCGGTCGATGCCGCGCAGCACGCGGGCGAGGATGCCGCGCTCGCGCCGCGGCCGGTGGCGCAGGAAGATGCCGCACAGCGCCGGCGACAGCGTGAGCGCGTTGACCGCCGAGATCAGCATCGCGGCACTGATGGTGACGGCGAACTGCTTGAACAGCACGCCCGAAATGCCGGGGATGAAGCCGATCGGCACGAACACCGACAGCAGCACCAGCGTGATGGCGATGATCGGCGCGGTGATCTGGCGCATCGCCTCCTTCACCGCATCGCGCGGCTCCCAGTCGGGATGCTCGTCCATCACGCGTTCGACGTTCTCGACCACGACGATCGCGTCGTCCACGACGATGCCGATGGCGAGCACCATGGCCAGCAGCGTGACGGTGTTTTCGGTGAAGCCGAGCGCGAACAGCACGGCGAAGGCGCCGATCAGACTGACCGGCACCGCGATGGTGGGAATGATGGTGGCGCGCAGATTGCCGAGGAACAGGAACACCACGATGACGACGAGGACGAAGGCCTCGGCCAGCGTTTTCAGCACCTCGGCCACCGTGTCGCTGACGAACAGGGTGGAATTCCAGGTGACCTGGAAATCCAGCCCGGCCGGGAAACGCGTCTTGAGCTCCGCCAGCTTGGCGTTGACCAGCTTGGCGGTGGCCACCGCGTTGGCACCCGGCGCCAGGCTGATCTTCATGGCCACCGACGGCTTGCCGTCCAGCCGGCTTTCGCTGTCCACGTTCTGCGCGCCGAGTTCGACGCGCGCGACGTCGCTGACATGCAGCAGCGAGCCATCCGGATTGGCGCGCAGCACGATGGCGCCGAACTGCGCCGGCGTGTTCAGCCGCCCCTGCGTCTGCACGTTGAGCTGGAATTGCACGTCGTTGCTGGCAGGGCGGGCGCCGATGCGGCCCACGGGGGCCACCACATTCTGCGCCTGGATGGCGTTGACGACGTCGGCGGGCGTGAGATTGAGGTTGGTGAGGCGCTGGCTGTCGAACCAGATGCGCATCGAGTATTGCTGCTGGCTGAACAGGCTGGCCTGGCCCACGCCGTTGATGCGCGAGATCTCGTCGAGCACGCTGATGGTGACGTAGTTGGTGATGAACAGCGTATCCTGCTTGCCGGACGCGCTGTAGAAATTCACGAACTCCAGAATGGCGCTGCTGGCCTTCTGCACCGTCAGCCCCTGCACCTGCACGGCCTGCGGCAGCTGGGCCAGCGCGGTCTGCACGCGGTTGTTGACGTTGACGGTGTTGATGTCGGGATCGGTGCCGAGCGCGAAGCTGACGGTCAGGTTGTAGGTGCCGTCATTGGCGTTGGTGCTCTTCATGTAGAGCATCTTGTCCACGCCGACCACGCGCGCCTCGATCGGCTGCGCCACGCTGGCCTCGACATCGGCCGCCGACGCGCCGGGATAGTTGGCGCTGACCTGCACCTGCGGCGGCACGATATCGGGGAATTGTGCCACCGGAATGCGGGTGAGCGAGATCAGCCCGGCAATGGTGATGACGATGGCGATCACGATCGCCAGGCGCGGGCGATCGACGAAGACGGAGGAAATCATGCCGCGCTGCCGCCTTGGTTGGGTGCCATGCCGCAGGACGTGCCTGCCAAGCTAGTGGCCGCCATGCGGCGTGGGCGCGGTCGGCTGCGCGCTGACCGGGCCGGGTGCCACCAGCAGCCCGGGCCGCAGCTTCTGCACGCCCTCGGCCACTACGGTGTCGCCGGCCTTGAGCCCGTTGGTGACGGCGGCGACGCTGGGCGTGGACTGGCCGAGCTGCACGCGCACCTGCTCGACGTGATTCTGCGCATCCACCTTATAGACGTAGTCGCCCTGCTGGTCCGACAGGATGGCCGCGCGGGGCACGCCCAGCACCTCGATCGGGGTCACACCCTCCAGCAGGACCTGGACGAACTCGCCGTCGATCAGCTCGCGCACCGAGGCCGCACCTTTCTGGCCCTCGCTGACGGGCACCCCGGTGAGCGGGTTGGGTAGCACGGCGCGCGCGGTCAGCGTGTCGGTGGTGGCCGACACGGTCGGGTCCACGTAATCCAGCTTGCCGTCCTGATCGTAGATGCGCCCGGAAGGCAGCCGGATCCGCACCTTGACGGCGGCCAGCCCGCCGGCGCCGGCGTAGCGCTGCCGCAGATCGAGCGCGGTGCGCGACGAGATCGGGAAGACGACATACATCGGGTCCTGGCTGACGATGGTGGCCAGCGTGCCGCTGGTGGGGCCCACCACGTTGCCTTCGGTGACGTTGGTGCGGGTAATACGGCCGGCGATCGGCGCCTTGATCTGCGTGTAGTCGAGGTTGATCTGCGAGGTGGCGAGATTGGCCTGGGCGGCCAGCACCTGGGCAGCCTGGCTGCGTTGCTGGGCAATGGCACTGTCCAGCGTGGAACGCTGGCCGGCCGGCGTGTTCAGCAGCGCCTGCTGGCGGGCGAGCGTCTGGTTGGCGTTCAGCAGCAGCGCGTTGACCTGCCCGAGAGCCGCCTGCTTGGCCATGAAATCGGCCTGGAACGGGCCTTCTTCCAGCTTGTAGAGCACGTCGCCCTTCTTCACCTCGGTGCCTTCGGCGAACAGCCGCTGCTCGAGAAAGGCGGTGACACGCGCGACCAGGGCCACGCGGCTGACCGCATCGACGCGGCCGATGAACTCGTTGACCTCGGTGATCGGCTGGCGCGTCGCCTGCACCACACCCACCGCGGGCGGGCCCATATTGGGCTGCGCCGCCGCCGCAGTGCAGATCGACAGCGCCACGACCAGGGTGCGCAGAAACGCCAAGTGCCAGCCTTTCGAGGTGCCCGCCTAGAATGGCGGCGCGCTGCCGCACCTTCAATGGCGCGGCCGCAATCAGGCGGCCGGGCGACTGGGGGCGGCGTGGCCCGGCCCGCGCCTCAGAACAGGCAGAGTTGCGGCGTGGCAGCGGCCTCGGCCGCTTGCGGCACGGCGAAATAGCGGGTTTCCAGCGCCGTCCGGTCCTCGAACCCCCATTGCCGGGCGGCACGCGCGAAGCGCTTGCCCAGCAGCTCGGCATACGGGCCGGCGCCGTTGAAACGGACGTGGAAGCTGCTGTCGTTCAGCGCGCCGGCGCGGGTGTCGCGGATCAGGCTGAGCACGTGGCGGGCGCGCTCGGGGTAGTGCTCGCCCAGCCACGCCTCGAACAGGCCGCGCAGCTCGTGCGGCAGCCGCAGCAGCACGTAGCCGGCATGGCGTGCACCGGCTTGGGAGGCGCGTTCCAGGATGCTTTCCAGCTCGGCATCGTTGAGGCCCGGGATCATCGGCGCGGCCAGCACCGCGGCCGGCACGCCGGCCTGGCTGAGTGCGGCGATCGCCGCCAGGCGGCGCTCCGGGGTTGCCGCCCGCGGCTCCATCCGCCGCGCCAGCCCGGCATCCAGCGTGGTCACCGACAGATACACCCGCACCAGGCCCCGCGCGGCGAGGCGCTGCAGGATGTCGAGGTCGCGCAGCACGCCGGCCGATTTGGTTACGATGCTGACCGGGTGGCCGTAGCGCTCGAGCACCTCGAGCACCGCGCGGGTGAGCTTCAGCGTGCGTTCCACCGGCTGGTAGGGATCGGTGTTGGAGCCGAGCGCGATGGGCTTGCACACGTAGGTCGGCCGCCGCAGCTCGCGCTCCAGCAACGCGCCCACATCCGGCTTGAAGACCAGCTTGGTTTCGAAATCCAGACCGGGCGAGTAGCCCAGATAGGCGTGGGTGGGCCGCGCGTAGCAATACACGCAGCCATGCTCGCAGCCGCGATACGGGTTCACCGCCCGGTCGAAGCCCACATCCGGCGAGGTGTTCCACGAGATCGCCGAACGGCTCGCGTCGCGCGTCAGCGTGGTGGCCAGCGGCGGCAGGTCGGCCAGGCCGTCCAGCGTGTCCCACCCGTCGTCGAACGGCTCCAGCGCCCCCGTCTCGAACCGGTTGGCGGGGTTGGACAGCGCCCCGCGGCCGCGCAGCGTGCCGGCCAGCCTGGCGTTGGTGACGGCCGAGGGCGTGCTGCCCAGAGCGCGGGCCGGCACCGGGCGGAGAGGGGCGATCTGCATCCGAGTTCTCGCTTCGTTCCTAGCGAGAGTGCGTGCCCGGATCGGCCCTGTCAAGAACACATTGGGAACATCTTAACGGTAGGCGGTGCCGTCCTCCACCCGTGCCGGATCGGCCACATAGGCGCCGTCGCGCGGCACGGCCACCTGTTCGAACCGGTTTGCCAGATCGTCCAGCGCCGCCGTCAGCGCCGGGCCGCGCATCGCCCTCCCATGCCCGGTTACCGCCAGATCGGGTTGCAGGGCGGCCAGCGCCTGCACCGACAGCCGGGCGGCCTGCCAGTCGGAAGTGAAGTACATCGGCGGCCCGTGCAGCTCGGGCTCCTGGCTGAAGGCGGCGGCGTAGAGCGATTCCTGGGCGGTGGTGATGAAGGCGTCGCCGGCGATCAGCGTGCGATCGGCGGCGCGCCACAGCGAGACGTGGCCCGGCGCATGGCCCGGCGTGTGCAGCCACTGCCAGCCCGGCATGTGGGGCACGCTGCCATCTTCGGTCAGCGCGTGCAGCCAGCGCCGCACGTCGATCGGGCTGCGCGGGAACAGGGTGGAGAAGACCGACATCAGGCCGCCGCCCACATGCGGGTCCGGCGGCGGGTAGGAGGCGGTGCCGTTCAGGAACGGCAATTCGCGCACATGCGCGTAGATCGGCACCTCCCAGGCGGCCGCCAGCGCTTCCAGCGTGCCCACGTGATCGATATGGCCGTGCGTCAGCACAATGGCCGCCGGGCGCGCGCCGGCGCCGAAGCGCTCGGTTACCGCATGCTCGATCACCGTGCGCGTGCCGGGCAGGCCGGCATCGATCAGCACCCATTCGCCGCCCGGCGTGCCGGCCAGCACGATGTTGACGAAGCCGATGCGGCGATAGGCCAGGTCCGGCGCCACTTCGATGACGCCGCCGCCCTGGTCGGTACCTGTTACCGCATCCGCGTCGATCGGGATCTGCTGTGCCATGATTATGCTCCGCCCCAATGCATCGTCAGCCCGCCATCCATGGTCCAGGTCTGGCCGGTCACGTAGTCGCCGCTCTCGGCGGCTAGGAACAGCGCCAGCGCCGCGATTTCCTCCGGGCGGCCGGGCCGGCGCCAGGGGATCGCCTGCATGCTCGCCTCGCGCTTGACCGGGTCGTCCAGCCGCTTCTGCGTCATCGGCGTGGCGATCAGCCCCGGGGCGATGGCATTCACGTTGATGCGGTCCGGCGCCGCCTCCACGCTCAGCGCGCGCACCAGCGCGTTCACGCCGGCCTTGGCCATTCCATAGGGCGCGCTGTTCGGCGTTGGCAGGTGCCCGGCCACAGATCCGGTCACCAGGAACCGGCCGCCGCCGCCGGCCGCGCGGCGCAGCTGCACGAAAGCGCGCGCGCAATAGAGCGGCCCCTTGAGATCGGTCTGCAGGATGCGGTCCAGCGTCGCCGAATCCATCTCGGCCACCGGCTTGGGATCGCCCATGCCCAGTCCCGCATTGGCCAGCATGATGTGCGGCGTGCCCAGCCCGCCAACGCCGGCGGCGAAAAACGCCTCCACCGAGGCGGGGTCGCCCTGGTCGAGCTGAACCACCAGCGCGCGGCGCCCGGCCGCCGCCACCAGGCGCGCGGTCTCTGCCGCACCGGCTTGGTCCGTGTGGTAGCCCACTGCCACGTCGGCGCCGTGCTCGGCGAACAGCCTGGCGGTGGCCTGGCCGATGCCGGAATCAGCGCCGGTGATGTAAGCGATCTTGCCTGCAAGCTGCATGCGCGGCCTCCGTTGCTGCGAACGGGAAACAGCGTGGCGCGGCTCGGGTTCGGGGGTGAGGCGCGGTTCTTTTCGCCGCGGTGTGCCGGCTCAGGCCTCGCGCAGGCGCGGCATCAGCTCGACGAAGTTGCAGGGGCGGTGCCGGCTGTCGAGCTGCCACACCAGGATGTCGTCCCACGCATCTTTCACAGCGCCGGTGCTGCCGGGCAGGGCGAACAGATAGGTGCCGCGCGTCACGCCGGCCAGGGCGCGGGACTGGATCGTGGACGTGCCGATCTTCTGGTAGCTCAGCATGCGGAACAGCTCGCCGAAGCCTTCGATGCGCTTTTCCAGCACGCGGTCGAAGGCCTCCGGCGTCACGTCGCGGCCGGTGACGCCGGTGCCCCCGGTGGTGATCACCACGTCGATCGCCGGATCGCCGATCCAGCCCTGCAGCGTGCCGGCGATAGCGCCGGCATCATCGCGCACGATCGCGCGTGCGGCGAGCACGTGGCCGGCAGCCTGCACGCGGGTGGCCAGGATGTCGCCCGACGTGTCGGTGCTGGCGTCGCGCGTGTCCGACACGGTCAGCACGGCGATGTGTACGGGCAGGAAGACCACGCTCTCGTCGAGCCGCGACACGCCTTAGTGCAGCCTGGCGCTGACGCGGACGGGCCGCAAGCGGGCCGGGGGCGCCAGCTCGGCGGAGAAGAGCGGCCAGGTGCCGGCGGCCAGCGCGTCCAGGCTGGGCGCGGGCAGGCGGAAACGGGCGGCGTAGCCCCACAGATTTGTCAGCGCGCGGGCGACGAAATGCCGCGTCTCGTCGATCGGGATGGTCTCGAGGAACAGCAGCGGATCGGGCTCGGCAGCGTGCGCCCAGCGCGCCACCGCGTTGGGGCCGGCATTGTAGCTGGCCAGCACGCGGATCAGGTCGTCGCCGGCCACGTCGCGGCGGCTGAGATAGGCGAGGTAGGCCTGGCCGAGCTTGAGGTTCTGGCCGGGGTCGCTCAGCGCATCGGCGGCCGCCCCCTGCCCCACCGTGGCCAGCACGTCCGGCATCAGCTGCATCAGGCCGTTGGCGCCGGCAGGCGAGAGCGCCGTCGGCTCGAAATTGGATTCCACCCGGGCCACGGCATAGACGAGCGCCGGCTCGAGCCGGAAGCCGCCACGCGGGCGCAGCACCGGCACCGGCAGGTCGGCGGCGCTCGCCTCCACGATGCCGGCGAGGTCGGCTACCAGGTTGGGCAGCCCGGCGGCGCGGGCGACGAGGAACAGCGCGCGCGACAGCGCCGGCGTAGCCTGGGCGGCGGGCCACAGGGCGCGCAACTCGGCCTCGGCGGCGGCCGGCTCGCCCACTTGCAGCAGGGCGAAGGCGCGGCGGCCCTGCGGCGTGGCGCTGATGGCCTCCAGATCGGCTTCGCCCAGCGTCGGGCTCGCCAAGGCGGCCGGCACCGGCAGGCCTAATGCCCGGCGGGCCACCATGCCGTGCAGCGTGTGCGGTTCGGCGGCGGCGCGCAGCATCCAGGGGCGCCAGGCAGCAGCATCGCCCTGTTGCAGATGCGCGCGCGCCGCCCACAAAGCGGCGGCTGCGCGCAGGCCGGCACCGGCGCCATCGGCCATCGACGCGCCTTCGAACAGCCCCGCGGCGGCCCGCAGGCTGCCGCGCCGCCATGCCGCCAGGCCGGCGACATAGGCAGCCTGGCCGTCCTGGCCCTGGCTGCGCTGCAACGCGAGTTCGCCCAGGCGCTGCGCTTGGGCATCCTGGCCGCGGGTGAACAGCAGCCGTGCGGCCACCGCCGCCTGGCTGTCGGCAGCGCCGCCGCGGGGCATCGAGCCGAGGGTTGCGGTGGGCGGCGCCGGCGGCCGCGCGGCCCCGGCCGGCAGGCGGTGCAGCAGCAGGGCATAGACCGCGCCGGCCTGCGGCAGGTCGGCGTAGCGGCCCAGCCAATCGGACAGCAACGGCGCCTTGGCGCGCGCGGGGCGCAGCAGCAGGCGGTCGGCCAGGATGTGGCCCAGCAGCGTGTCGTCATCCAGCCGCGCGGTTTCGGCAATGGCGGCCGGGATGGCATCGTGGCGTTGCAAAGCGAGGATGCGGCGCACGCGCGCGGCCTGGCTGGGCGCCAGCGGCTGCGGCAGGCCGAGCCCGTTGGTGCCGGCGCCGGCATGGATGCGCGGCACGGCAAACGCCAGCTCGTCTGATTGTGACGCCAATCCACTGCTGCCGTGCGCCTGGCTGGGC
This sequence comes from uncultured Alphaproteobacteria bacterium, assembly GCA_963751795.1. GTDB lineage: Bacteria > Pseudomonadota > Alphaproteobacteria > Acetobacterales > Acetobacteraceae > BOG-908. Next base: position 29,075 of record CAVVVI010000001.1, on the reverse strand, counting down.
CGCAGCGCGGCTCCGGCCAGAATGGCAGCACCCGCCAATACGGCGCGGGCAGTGGACAGGCGGGAGATGGCAAACCCGATCCCTCGCATGGCGGGGCGTGTAGCAGACCCCGGCAAAAAAGGGCAAGCATGGATCGCATTCCGGCCCGCACAAAATAAGCATTGGGCCGCCGGCCGCGGTATCGCGCCCGTATCGGGCAGCATGCCGCCAGACCGTGGAACTTTTCCGGCACGGTTAATCAGAAGAAAATCGTAATCCTACTTGCCTAGTCTGCAACAAGCCTCTTGCGTAACATCAACAGGTCGGCCCAGGCCTCGCGTTTGGCTGCCGGCGTGGTCAGCAGATAGCCTGGATGCAGCATCGGCAAGGTGGGCACCGGCTCGGGCAGGCCCGGCACCTGCACCCGCGCCCACCGCCCGCGCAGCTTGCGCACGCTGTCGGTGCGGCCGGTCAGCGTGCGGGCCGGCAGGGTGCCGAGCGTGACGATGAGGCGCGGGCGCAGCAAGGTGAGGTGGCGCCACAGGAACGGCGCGCAGGCCTGCACCTCGCCCTCGGTGGGCGGCCGGTTGCCGGGCGGGCGCCACGGGATCAGCGTGGTCAGCAGCATGTCGGCGCGGCCCAGCCCGATGCTGGCGAACATGCGGTCCAGCAACAGGCCCGCGGGGCCGGCGAAGGGGCGGCCGGTCATGTCCTCCTCGGCGCCCGGCACGTCGCCCACCACAACCAGCCCGGCTGCGGGGTTGCCGTCGGCGAACACCAGGCTGGTGGCCGTGGTGGCGAGCGGGCACTGCGTAAAGGCGGCCAGCGCCGCGCGCAGCGCCTCGATGGTGTTGGCCGCGGCAGCGGTGGCCTCGGCATGGGCGGCCGGGGCTGCGCGGAGCGGCGGCTGGCCGGCGCCGGAGGCAGCCGGGCGCGGCGGCAGGCGAAGCTCCGGTGACGCGGGCTCGGCCGGCAGCGCTGCTGGCGCCGGCGCCATGCGATCGACGGGCGCGTCGCCCAGCGCCTCGTCGGCACCCCATTCGATCTGCAGCCGCAGGGCCGCAAGCATGTCCATGGCCGTGTTTTACGGCGGCCACGCCTTTGCGCAAACCGCAGCCTGCCCCACCTAGACGAACGATGCCGTGGAGTGCTCTTTAACAACGGCAAGCAGTTGCCTTATACGTCAACCATTGGCGACTGAGCAGACGAGGGAACGGGGCATGAGCGAACGCGAGGCGATGGAGTTCGACGTGGTTGTGGTGGGCGCAGGCCCGGCCGGCCTGGCAGCCGCCATCCGCCTCAAACAGCTCGCCCCCGATGCCGCGATCTGCGTCGTCGAAAAGGCCGGCGAAGTGGGCGCGCATATCCTTTCGGGCGCGGTGATCGAGCCGGGCGCGCTCTCGGAGCTGCTGCCGGACTGGCGCGAGCGCGGCGCTCCGCTGCACACCGAGGCGCGCGAGGACCATTTCGTGTTCCTCACGAAGAAGCGCGCCTACAAGAGCCCGGTCAATCCGCCGCAGATGAACAACCACGGCAACTACATCGTCAGCCTCGGCGACGTGGTGCGCTGGCTCGGCGCGCAGGCCGAGGCGATGGGCGTGGAGATCTATCCCGGCTTCTCGGCCGCCGAATTGCTGATCGAGCCCGATGCCAATGGCGCCGACCGCGTTGTGGGTGTCGCGACCGGCGACATGGGCATCACCAAGGAAGGCGGGCACGGGCCCAATTACGCGCCCGGCATGGAGCTGCGCGCCACCTACACGCTGTTCGGCGAAGGCTGCCGCGGCTCGCTGAGCAAGCAGCTGATGGAGCGCTTCAACCTGCGCGCCGGCATCGACCCGCAGACCTACGGGCTGGGCGTGAAGGAGCTGTGGGAGATTCCGCGCGAGAACCACAAGCCCGGCTTCATTCAGCACACCGTCGGCTGGCCGGCCGACCGCAACACCTATGCCGGCTCGTGGCTGTATCATTTCGGCGATGGCCTGGTCTCGTTCGGCTACGTCGTGGGGCTGGACTACAGCAATCCGTGGCTGTCGCCGTTCGAGGAAATGCAGCGGCTGAAGACGCATCCGGCGATGCGCCAGCATTTCGAAGGCGGGCGGCGCATCAGCTACGGCGCGCGCGCGCTGTCGGAAGGCGGGTTCCAGTCGATCCCGAAGCTGACCTTCCCGGGCGGGGCGCTGATCGGCGATTCGGCGGGGTTCCTGAACCTGCCGAAGATCAAGGGCACGCATTGTGCGATGAAATCCGGCATGCTGGCCGCCGAAGCCGCCGCCGAGGCGCTGGCCGCCGACCGCGCGGCCGAGCTGACCGCCTACACCGACAAATTCCGCGCGAGCTGGCTCTACACGGAACTCAAGCGCGAGCGGAACCTGCGCCCGGCTTTCGCCAAGTTCGGGCTGTACGGCTTCATGGCCTATTCCGGCCTGGACACCTTCGTGCTGCGCGGCCGTGCGCCGTGGACGTTCCATCACAAGCACGCCGACCATGACGGCCTGGCGCCCGCCACTGACGCCAACAAGATCGTCTATCCGAAGCCGGACGGCGTGCTGACATTCGACAAGCTGTCGAGCGTGTTCATCAGCAACACCAATCACGAGGAGAACCAGCCGGTTCACCTCAAGCTGCGCGACCCGGGCCGCTGGCTGGGCGTGAACTGGGAGCAGTTCCACAGCCCGGAAAGCCGCTACTGCCCGGCCGGCGTGTACGAGGCGGTAGGCGTGGAAGAGGGCCATCCGCGCCTGCAGATCAATGCGCAGAACTGCGTGCACTGCAAGACGTGCGATATCAAGGACCCGACGCAGAACATCGACTGGTCGGCGCCGGAGGGTGGTGGCGGGCCGGCTTATCCGGGAGGGATGTGAGGGGAGGGAGAAGGCCTTCTTTTCTGAAGAAAAGAAGTAAAAGACTTTTGCTTGTGCTGTCGCGCCGTCGTCCTGCCCGTCGGGTGCATCTCCGCAGGCGAAGTCGCAAAAGTTTTTTGGTCCTTTTTTTAAAAAAGGACTGCTTGCCTTCCTTACTTTGCCCACCGCTTCTCATCAGCCCCGCAGCGGAATAGCGTGAACGCATGAACAAGCTCGTCCTCGCCGCCGCCCTCGCGTTCGCCCCGGCCGCTCACGCTGCGCGGCCGGCCGATTTCCTGGTATCCCAGTTCGCCTCCCACCAGGGCGATACCGCCAAGGCGGCTTCCAGCATGGCGCTGGCGCTGGAGGGCGACCCGTCCAACAGCGAGTTGCGGGAGGACGCCTTCGTGCTGGCGCTGATCGCCGGCCAGCCGCAGGCCGCCGAGCTGGCCCGCTCGCTGCCCGCCAACCCGCTGGCGCAGCTTCTGCTGGCCACGCGCGCGGCCCATGACGGCAACTGGCCGGCGGCCGAGCTGGCCTTTGCCGAACTGCCGCACCAGGCCCTGGCCGATGCGATCCGGCCGCTGCTGCTGGCCTGGGCGCAGCAGGCGCAGGGTGTTTCGGACCGGGCGATGGATACGCTGCAGCCGGCCATCAGCGGCGGCAAGCTGGGCGGCATTCCGGCCCTGCACGCGGCCTTGCTGGCCGATGCCGCGCATCGGGACGGGCTGGCGCAGCGGCTGTATGCCGATCTGGCAGCCGGCCAGACGCAGCCCAGCCTGCAATTCGCCCAGATCTACGCCAGCTGGCAGGCGCGGGCCGGCGATCTGCCGGGTGCGCGCGCCACCATCGCCAAGGCGGTGCAGGCGGCGCCCGAGCTGGCCATTGCCGAACCGGCGCTGCTGGCCGCGCTGGCCCACCCCCACGCACCCACCGCGCTGCACGGGCTGGCCCTGGCGCTGGTGGAGGTGGCGGGTGCGGCCAACGGGCCGGGCAGCCACGGCGTGGGCGAGCTCCTGGTGCAGGTGGCACTCGCGGCCGAGCCGGGCATGACGGAGGCGCATTTGCTGGCCTCCGAGATCGCCGCCGGCAACAAGCAGTGGCGGCTGGCCGGGCGCGAACTGGAAGCCGTTTCGCCGCAGGATACGCTGGCGCCGGTGGTGCAGCTGCGCCTGGCCAATCTGTATGCGCGCCAGGAGCGGCTGGACGATTCGGTGCGCGTGCTGCGCAGCCTGGCCGCCAACTATCCCGGCCGGCCGGAGCCGCTGGCCCAATTGGGCGACACGCTGGCCGACCAGAAGAAATACCCCGAAGCCATCCGCGCCTATGACGAGGCGATCGCCCTGCTGCGCCACCCTCAGCAATCGGACTGGGTGGTGTTCTACGACCGCGGCACGGCGCTGGAACGCGCCCATGAATGGCCGCGCGCCCAGGCCGACATGAACCGCGCGCTGGAGCTCTCGCCCGACCAGCCTTTCGTGCTGAATTTCCTTGGCTACGCCATGGCCGACCGCAACGAGAACCTGCCGCTGGCCCGCGACATGATCGAGCGCGCGCTGCGGGCGCGGCCGAACGACGGCGCCATCATCGACAGCCTCGGCTGGGTGGCGCTGCGCCAGGGCGACACCAAGGAGGCGCTGCGGCTGCTGGAAAAGGCCGCCGAGCTGGAACCCGAGGACGCCAGCATCACCGGCCATCTCGGCGACGCCTATTGGGATGCCGGCCGGCACATGGAGGCTGCCGACCAGTGGCGCCGCGCGTTGGTGCTGAAGCCCGATGCCGACGAGCACGCGCGGATCGAGAAGCGCCTGAAGGCAGCCGGGCTCTAGCCTCGCCCGAGCCCCCACGCGCGTGCCGGCCGGCGTCGACGCCATGCAACAACCTTTCCGCGCGCCCGTTGTCTCCCGCATCTCAGACGGAGCGCATCGGATGCCAGGCACCATCGTCGATTTCAAACGCCCGCCGGCCGCGCCGGCGACCCCCCTCCAGCTCGCCCGCGCGCTGGGTTGGTTCTCGATCGGGCTGGGTGCCACCGAACTGCTGGCACCGCGCATGCTGACGCGCATGCTCGGCCTGCGCGGCCACGAGAACCTGGTGCGGAGCTACGGCCTGCGCGAGATCGGCACCGGCGTGGGCATCCTGCGCTCCAAGGATCCGACGAGCTGGATCTGGGGCCGCGTCGGCGGCGACATGCTCGACATAGCCACCGTGGCGCTGGGGCTGCGCGGGCCACGGCGGGCGAACGCGACGCTGGCGCTGGTCTCGCTGGCCGGCGTGACGGCGGTGGACGTGGTGTGCGGCGGCACGCTGGCGAAGCGCCCGGCGGCCTGACGCTGCGCCCGACCGGTCGGGACGGCGCTGACCGGCACGGAGGCTTGCGCGGCGGCGGCTTTGGCAGCGTTGCGAAGCTGGGCTAGGAGGCGCGATGCTGAGCGAGCCGGCGCCTGCCAAGATTAACCTGACCCTGCACGTGACGGGCCGCCGCGCCGACGGCTACCACCTGCTCGACAGCCTGGTGGTGTTCGCCGCCGCCGCCGATGTGGTGAGCGTGACGCCGGCCGATGGCCTGTCGCTGGCGATCGGCGGGAAGTTCGGGGCGGCACTGCCCGCCACCGGCGACAATCTGGTGCTGCGCGCCGCACGCGCCTTGGCCGAAGCCGCCGGGGTGCCGGCACGCGGCGCGCTGCATCTGGACAAGCGGCTGCCCGTCGCCTCGGGTATCGGCGGCGGTTCGGCCGATGCGGCGGCCACGCTGCGCGTGCTGGCCCGGTTCTGGGGCGTGCACCTGCCGCCGGCCCGGCTGCACGCGCTGGCCGCCGGGCTGGGTGCCGATGTGCCGGTGTGCCTGGCGCCGCGGCCACAGCGCATGGCGGGCATCGGCGAGCGCCTGACCGCTGCCCCTGCAATGCCGGCCTGCCACATGGTGCTGGTCAATCCAGGGGAGGCGCTGGCGACGCAGGCGGTGTTCCGCAGCCGCATTGGGCCGTTCTCCGCCCCCGCTGGCCTGCCGCGTTCCTGGCCGGACCTGCCGGGCATGGTGGCCGACCTCGAGCGCTGCACCAACGACCTCGAAGCGCCCGCCGTGGCACTCTGCCCGGCCATCGGCACGGTGCTGGCTGGACTGGCGCAGCAGCCGGGCGCGCTGCTGGCCCGCATGAGCGGCTCCGGCGCCACCTGCTTCGCCCTGTTCGCCGACCCCGCCCAGGCCAGCCAGGCCGCCGCCACCCTGGCCCGCCCCGGCTGGTGGTGCTGGAGCGGCCCACTTTACGACCCGTCGGCAGACACCTTATGACCAGCCAGCGATGGGGCGTCGCCAAGCGGTAAGGCAGCGGATTTTGATTCCGCCATGCGGAGGTTCGAATCCTCCCGCCCCAGCCAGAAGCTCAGTCAACGATGATGGACGGGGCGGCCGCGCGGGCTGAGCGTCATGCTCCTACGCTGCATTTTTCGGCGCTAACAATCCGGTTACGAAACGATGCGGACTTGCTCATAATTTCGGTATGAAAAAGATTCTTCTCTGCGTGATCCTGTCAACCGTAGCCGGATGTGCGGCCAGCCCCGAGAGTATCCAGCCCGCTTATGTGAGCGCGATGAGCTACGCGACTTGGACGTGCCCTCAGTTGGCGGAAGAGCAGTTCCATCTGGCGTCAGCGCTGGCCACTGCGTCGTCGCAGCAATCCAGCGCGCGGACCGGCGATGCGTTGGGCGTGCTGCTGGTGGGGATGCCCGTCTCCTCGATGACCGGCGGCAACGTAGCGCCCCAGATCGCGCTGTATAAAGGCCAGCAGGAAGCGGTGCGGCAGGCTGCGATCGGCAAGTCCTGCCCGCTCTCCTGAGCATCGTTGCTGTTGGACACGTCGGGTTGATCGAACGTCGGTAACGCGGGCGAACGCCTAAACCTCGAACGCAACATCCCGCTGGCGGCCGAGTAGCGACTTGCCGCCGTCCAGCACAAGGATCTGCCCGTTCAGCGAGGGCGTGGCCAATATGTAGCGGCACGCGGCGACGAGCTCGGCGGGCGTGCTGCTGCGGCCGAGCGGCGGCGCGGTCCAGGCGCGTTCGAAGCCGGCCTGGGTCTGTTTGCCGCTCAGCAACGTGATGCCGGGGGCGATGCCGTTCACGGTGATGCCAACGGGCGCCAAGGCTTGCGCCAGGAGGCGGGTGACGCCGGCATGGGCGATCTTGGCCACCGTGTAGCTGAAGAAATCCGGGTTCAGCGCCGTGATCTTATGGTCGAGCATGTTGATGATCGACCCCGGGCGGCCGGCGCGGCTGCGCGCGAAGGCCTGCGCCAGGAAGGTGGGCGCTTCCAGATTGGGGCCGAGATGCGCGTCCCAGGATGCTGCGTCCATCACCTCCAAACTGTCGTACCGGAAGCTGCTGGCGTTGTTGACCAGCGCGTCCAGGTCGCCGGCCTGCGCCATCAGCGCCGGCACCGCCCCGCGGCGGCCCAGATCGGCCTGCACCACGCTGCATTGCCCGCCGGCCGTGGCGATCCGTGCCGCCAGCGCGTGCGCGTCGGCCGCCGAGTTGTTGCAATGGATCACCACGTGCCAGCCATCGGCGGCCAGCGCTTCGGCGATCGCGGCGCCGATCCGGCGGGCGGCGCCGGTGACGAGCACGCGCCTCACGCGTCGCGCACGCGGTAGAATTCCACGCCTGCTGCCGCCGCCTCGTTGAACACGTCCGGCTTCATCACCGACACGCGGCAGGCCTGCACGCGGGGCTGGGCCAGGCACAGCGCCACCAGCTCCTCGGCCAGTGTCTCCAGCAGGTCGGTATGCGGGCGTCCGGGCCAGCTGCGGATGGCGTCGCGCACCGGATCGTAGTCGATGAAGGCGCCGTGCGGGTCGTGGGCGGCGAACATCTCCACGTTCACCAGCAGCCGCGTCGGGCGCTGCGCGTGGCGCTCCCAGGGGTGCAGGCCCACCTGCGCCTCCGTCGTCACGTCGCGCAGCACGACGCGCACGTAGCTGGCGCCCGGCTGCCACGGCGCGGTTGGGATCACAGGTTGGCCTGGTCCTCGAAAGCGAGGTCCTGGTCCGGCTTGTAGTACAGCTCGGCACATTCGCGGGCGAGCAGGCCGCCTTCGATCACCAGGTCCTTCCGGTAGGCGTCGCGGATGAAATTGTCCGTGTCCAGGTGGCGATCCTCGAAATACATGCGGTGCACGTCGTCGCGCCCGGCGCCGTACACGATGCGGCCGATCTTGCCCCAGATCGAGGCCATCGTGCACATGCCGCAGGGTTGCAGCGTGCTGTACAGCGTGGCGCCGCGCAGCTCCCAGTTCTGCAGCGTCTCTCCGGCCCGGCGCATGGCCACCACCTCGCCATGCGCGGTCGGGTCGTGGCGGCCTTCGGTCTCGTTATGGCCTTCGCCGATGATGCGGCCGTCCAGCACGATCACGCAGCCGATGGGCGAGCCGCCGGGCGCGCGCTCGCCCTCCCGGGCCAGGGCGATCGCACGGCGCATGTAGTGTTCGTCGGTCTGGTCGGGCATGGGTTCGTCCTCGTCTGCACGGGGCAGAAAGGACGTGCCGGCCGGTGGTTCGCCGGACGGCGAAAAGATCTGCCGGCGGCGGGGCTAGAAGCCGGAGAAGCCCACCGCAGGATTGGGCGTGCCGCGATCGGCCATGTGCACGGGCGGGGCCGCCGCAGGGCGTAGAGCCTTGGCATGGCCCGGCTTGGCGGGCGGGGCGGCCGCGGCGGCCACGTGCACGGGCCGGCCGGTGCTCACGGTGCCGCGCATGGAGAGCAGCAGGAAGGTGATGTCGTTGCGGCTGAGGTCGATGGCGGCATCGGTGGGCGTCTGGCCCAGTACGTTATGCGCATCGAGCTGCGCGCCGCGGCTGAGCGCGTCCTTGGCGGCGCCCAGATCGCCGCGGTTGATCGCGTCGAACAGCGCATCGTTCGGGCTCATCTCGGCGGCCACCTTGTCGGCGGGGATCACCACGCTGTCGGCGTTGGGCTGCGCGCCGGGGATCGCGGGGGGCGGTGCCACCGGCTTGTCGTCTTTCTTGCCCGCATCGTCCTGCTGCTGCGCGGGCCGGCCGCTGCCACCCCGGCCCAGGCCGCCATAGGAGCCGCCGCCCAGCCCGCCGGGCTGCGGGCCCATCTGGGCTGCGGCGGGGAAAGCGGCGAGGCAGAGCAGGAGGGCGGGCAGGGAGCGGTTCATGGGCACAGGCATAGCATGGCCGCGCGCCGCGCGAGAATGGCGTTCGTCGCGCCGCCCCGGCGCGCTAGCGTGTGTCGCGCCGCCCCGGCGCGCTAGCGTGTGTCGCGCCGCCCCGGCGCGCTAGCGTGTGTCGCGCCGCCCCGGCGCGCTAGCGTGTCTCGCGCCGCCCCGGCGCGCCCAGCGTGTCTCGCGCCGCCCCGGGGCGCCTAGCGGGCCTCGCGCCGCCAGGCGGCCACCACCAGGCCCAGCAGCAGCGGCAGCGCCGCCCAGGATGGCAGCAGCTTCCGGCTGGCAACGCCGGTCACGAGGTGCGCGCCGCGCCGGCGCAGGCCGATCCAGCCGGGGCCACTCGCCGCATCGCCGTCGGCCACCCGCCTGATCTCGGGCACGCCTCGCCCAAGCCAGGTGACGCCGCCGCCGCTGGCGGCAGCGAGCCTGCCCAGCCGGTCGGCAGTGGCGCGCAGATCGGCATATTCCAGCGGATTGTCCTGCCCAGCGGCGGCGTAAGCCAGGCGCGTGCCGTCGCTCACCTGCCACACGCCCGGCTCGGCCGCCGGCAGGCTGCCATCCGCGCGGCCGGGGCCCGCTTTGGCCAGCGCCAGCGCGCGGGCGGTGCCCTGCGGCGGCGTCACCTGCACGGCGCCCTCGGCGCTGCCGGCCACCGACCGGCGCTCCACCAGCAGGCGGCCGCCCTCGATGCGCGCGGTCAGCCGCTCCTCGTCGAGGTCGGGCTCCTTCATCGCCCAATGCGCGACCCGGCGCAGCAGCTCGGCCTGCGGACCCCCGCCCTGCACGCCGCGCGACCACAGCCAGATCTGGTCGCTCATCAGCATGGCCACCCGCCCCTGTTCGACGTGGCTGAGGACCAGCAGCGGCGCGTGGCCGGGCCCGGTCATCAGCACCTGCCCGGCCACGTCCTCCGGCGCGATGGCGCGATACCAGGCGCCCCAGCCCGGCGCGGCCGGGTCAGCGGCCAGGCCTTCGGTGACGGGATGGCGGGTGCCGAGTGGGCTGACCAGCGGCACGAAGGCGCCGTCCACCACGCCCTGCCCCGGCGCCTCGCCTTGCGGCGCATGGGCCGGCAGCACGTCGCCCAGCGGCGTCTGGTCCAGGCTGCGCGGGCCGGCGAATTCCGGGCCGGCCACCAGCAGCAGCGCGCCGCCGTGGCGCACGTAATCGGCGATGTTGCGCAGATAGATGTGCGGCAGAATGCCGCGGTCGGTGAAGCGGTCCAGGATGATCAGGTCGAAGCCGGAAAGCTTGTCCTGGAACAGCTCGCGGGTGGGAAAGGCGATCAGCGCCAGTTCGTTCAGCGGCGTGGTGTCGTCTTTTTCCGGCGGGCGCAGGATGGTGAAGTGCACCAAATCCACCGCCGGGTCGCTTTTCAGCAGGCGGCGCCAGGTTCGCTCGCCCTGGTTGGGCTCGCCGCTCACCAGCAGCACGCGCAGGCGGTCGCGCACGCCGTTGATCTGCACCACGGCCTGGTTGTTCAGCGCGCTCGCCTCGCCCGGCACCGCGGCCGTGGAGAGCTTGACCAGCATGCGGCCGGCGCGGGTGATGGCCACCGGCACGCTGGCCACCTCGCCCGGCGTCACCTCGATCCGGCGGGGCGCGGCGCCGTCCACCTGCACGTCCAGGCTCGCCGGGCCGGGCGGGGCGGCGCCGGGCGGGCCGAGATCGTCCACCGCCACGCGCAATGTCACGAAGCGGCCGACGATGCCGTAGCCGGGCGCCTCGGCCACGCGCACCCGGCGGTCCCACTCCTCGCCGCGCGCGGGGATCAGCACGTTCAGTGGTGCGGCCGGCAGGGTGGCGGGCGGGGCGTCGTGCACCTGGCCGTCGGTGATGGCCATGATGCCGGCCAGGCGCTCCGGCGGAATGTCGGCCAGCGCCTGGCCGATGCCGGCCCAGAGCAGCGTGCCGTCGTGCCCGCTTTCCGGCACCGTCACGCGGCGCAGTTCCAGCCCGGGCAGCTGGGCGGCGCGGGCGACCAGGGCGCCGCCCGCGCTGGCGGCCAATGCGGCCCGGTTGCCCACCTGCATGGAGGCCGACCCGTCGGTGACGAGCAGCGCGATGTCGGAGAGCGACTGCCGCGTCTCCTCGATCAGCGTGGGGCCGGCCAGCCAGCCCAGCAGCACGGCGAAGGCGGCCGCCCGCAGCGTGGCACCGCGGGCGCGCCGCCAGAAGCCCACGCCAGCCGCCAGCACGCAGAGCAGGGCGATGGCAGCGAGCAGCCACGGCGGCAAAGCGGGCTGCAGGCGCAGGGCGGCCACGGCCTGGCTGATCATGCTACTGGCCCAGCCGTTCCAGGATCGCCGGCACGTGCACCTGGTCGCCTTTGTAGTTTCCGGTCAGCGCGTACATCACCAGGTTCACCCCGAAGCGGAACGCCAGCGTGCGCTGCCGCGCGCCGCCCGGCACCGTGGCAAACAGCGGGTTGCCGTCCTCGTCCTGCGCCCAGGCGGCCGCCCAGTCATTGGCGCCGACGATCACCGGGCTGACGCTGTCGTTGCTGCGGTCCTGGTCCTGCTGCACCCACACCGTGTCGCCATCGAAGCGGCCGGGAAAATCCGAGAGCAGGTAGAAGGCGCGCGCCAGCACGTGGGCCGAGGTGAGCGGCGCCAGGCGCGGCACGTCCAGCCCGCGCCCGATGCGGCGCAGTGCGGCGGCGGTATCGGGCGCGGCACCGGCGCCCGAGCCGGCGACCTCGGCATCGCCGCCGCGCAGGTCGATCAGCACCACGCCGCCATGGCGCATGTAGTCGTTCAGCGCGGCCACGGCGCGGGGCGAAGTTTCGGTATGCGCGGTGATCGGCCAGTAGAGCAGCGGGTAGAAGCCGAGATCGTCGCGGCCCGGCACCACGCCGGCCGGCTCGGCCAGCACGGCGGCGGTGCGGCTGTTGACGTAGTCCGACAGGCCGGCGAGCCCGGCGCGGGAGTTGGCGTCCACCTCCGCCTCGCCGGTGATCACGTAGGCCAGATGCGTGGCCAGAGCGGGGTTGTCGGCGGCGCCGGCGGGGCTGGCCAGCAATGCGCCAGCCATGATCGCAGCGGCGGCAGCCCGCCACGGGCGCCGCGGCAGCAGGCCGCGCAGCCATAGCGTCAGCAGCATGTCGGCGCACAGCGCCAGCACGGCGGCGGCCACCAGCCACGGGCCCAGCCTGCGCTCGCGCGGGGCAGCGGCCAGCGACAGCATGGCGGCACCCGGCACCGGCGCCATGGCGGCCAGCTTCAGCGGTGCCGCGCCCAGATTCAGCGCGTGGCGGTCGCGATCGGCACCGTAGAAGCCGGGCGGGTGGATGGGCGACGGCACCAGCCCGTCGATCTGGCGGGCGCGGACACCGGCTGCCGCAGCCGGCGGTACGCCCAGCACGCCGGCGCCATCCAGCGCCAGCGCCGGCGCCAGCAGGCGGCCGTCATCGGCCACCGCCACCCCGGCCGAGCGCGCGACCAGGCGGCCCAGCATGTCCACGAACAGGCCGGAGAGCGGCAGGTTGGACCAGTCGGCATTGGCGGTGACGTGGAACAGCACCAGCTCGCCGGCACCCAGATGCGCGGCCGTCACCAGCGGCGTGCCATCCGACAAAGCGGCCCAGACCGCGGGCGGGGGCTGTGCTGCGGGGTCGGCCAGCACCTGGCGGCTGACCGTAACCTCGGCGGGTATCGGCAGCCCGGCAAAGGGCGAGCCCGGCGGGAAGGGGGCGAGGTGCGCGGGCCGGCTCCAGGACATGGCGCCGCCGAGCTGGCGGTCGCCCGGCAGCAGCCGGGCGGGCAGCAGCGGATCGGCCGGCGGCGCCTCGCCGGCCAGGCCGGCATCGGGCGCCGGCGCCAGGCCGGGTGCCGCGAAGCGCAGCAGCAGCCCGCCCTGCCGCACCCAGGCCAGCACGGCGGCCTGATCCTCCTGACCCACCTGGCCGCCGGTCAGCACCAGCATGGACAGCTTGCGGCCGAGCAGTTGCGCGATGCCGCCCTGGCGCAGTTCGGTCGTGGGGCCCAGCGCGCGTTCGAGGTAGTACCGGTCGCCCAGCAGCGGCGTATCGGCGGATGCGACGCCGCCGGCCAGCCCGACCGGGCGGCGCCGTGCCGCCTCGTCCAGCAGCGCCACCGAGCCGGCGCCGGGGGCGGCTGCCAGCACCAGCGCGCCCAACTGGTTGCGCAGCTCCGGCGGCAGGTCGATCGCCGCTTCCGCCGCGCTGGCGCCCGCGGGCACCGCCAGCGTCACGCGCCCCAGCACGCGCCCGTCATTGGTTTCGGCGAGCACCGTCTCGGTGCGGGAAGCGGCCGCCGGCACCTGGCGCAGCCGCGCGGCCAGGCGCGCCGGGGTCGCCACCGCGTCCAGAAGCCGTGCCGGCAGCGCGCTGCTCAGCACCGTTACCGGGCCCCGGGCCGCCAGCGCGCGGCTGAAAGCGGCATCGCCGTCGCTGGCCAGGCCGTCGCTGACATACAAGACCGGCCCGCTTCCGGCGATCAGGCGCACTGCCGCCGCGCGGTCGGTGGGCCAGGGCTTGGCGTGCAGCGCATCGACGGTGGGGCGCAGTAGCGCCGGCTGCATGACGGCGCTGGCCGGCGCCGGGCGGCCATCCTGGTCGGGTGCCGTCGTTAGCAATTGCACGGCCTGCCCGGCCCGCTCCAGCCGGTCCAGGATGGCGCCGGCCGCCTGTAGCCTGGCCCCGAAATCCGGGCCGGCCGACCAGCCATCGTCGATCACCAGCAGCGCCGTGCCCCCGGCCGGCCGCGCCAGCTTGCCGCCGGTCAGCACCGGGCCCGCCAGCCCGGCGATCACCAGTGCCGCGGCGGCCAGGCGTACGGCCAGCAGCCACCACGGGGTGTGGGCCGGCGTCTCCTCACGCGGGCGCAGCCCGGCCAGCAGGCGGATGGCGGGGAAGCTTTGCGCGCGCGGCGCCGGCGGCGTGGCGCGCAGCAGCCACCACAGCAGCGGCAGCAGCGCCAGCGCGGCCAGCACCCAGGGTTCGGCGACGATCACGCGCTATGCCGCCGGCCGGCCATGGGCGGCCTCTGTCCGATCCTGCTCACCGGGCGGTCCTGCCCAAAGCCAGCCACAGCGCCAGCAGGGCGGCTTCCGGCGGCTCGTCCGTCCGGTGCACCGCGAATCCGAAGCCGGCCGCCGCGCACAGCGCGCGCAAGCCGGCCTGCTGGGCGGCCAGCGCCTCGCCATAAGCGTCGCGGATGCTCTGCACGCGCGGGATCACCGCCTCGGCCTCGCCTTCCAGCCCGCGGAACCGCACGCGGCCATCATAGGGAAGCGCCAGTTCGGCGGGATCCAGCACCATCACCAGTTGCCCGCGCACCGGCAGCTCGGCCAGGCGGCGCACGCAAGCCTGCACCTCCTCCAGGCTGCCGAGGAAATCGCCGAACAGCACCGCGCCGGCATGGCGGGGCAGCGCGCCCACCGGCGGCGTGCCGGCGCCGCCATCCGGCAGCGCGCGCGCCACGCCGTCCAGCGCGCCACGGCCGGCAAAATTGCGGCCCTCCACGCCGATCAGCCGCACCTGCTCGCCGGCGCGGAACAGCAGGCTGGCCAGCGCCAGCAGCAGCAATTCCGCGCGCTCCTGCTTTTCGGGCAGGGCGCGGGCCGAACGCCAGGCCATGCTGGGCGAGGCGTCGCGCCACAGGCACACCGTCTGGGCCGCCTCCCATTCCATGTCGCGCACATAAATGCGGTCGGATTTGGCCGATTGCTTCCAATCGACCCGCGCCCCGGGATCGCCCGTCACGAACGGCCGGAACTGCCAGAAGCTGTCGCCGGTGCCGACGCGCCGGCGGCCGTGCACGCCTTGCGCCACGGTGGCGGCCACGCGTTCGGCGGCCACCAGCAGCGGCGGCAGGCGCGCGCCCAGCGCCTCGGCTGCGGCGCGCATTCAGGCCGCTCGCAGGCGGCGCGCGCACCGTTGCGGGGTGGTCGGGCTCACCCCAGCCGCTCGACCAGACGGGTGATCACCGCGGGCAGCGCCACGCCCTCGGCGCGGGCCGAGAAGCCCAGCGCCATGCGATGGCGCATCACCGGCTGGGCGAGAGCGGCCACGTCGTCCAGGCTGGGCGACAGCCTTCCGTCCAGCAGCGCACGGGCGCGGGTGGCCAGCATCAGCGCCTGGGCGGCGCGCGGGCCGGGGCCCCAGGCGACATGGCGCCGCACGCCGTCATCCTCGGCCGTCTCCGGCCGGGCGCCGCGCACCAGGGTGAGGATGGCGTCCACCACGCTTTCGCCCACCGGCACGCGGCGCACCAGCGCCTGCGCGCGCATCAGGTCGGCTGCGGTCATTACGCCTGCGGCGGCCGCCACCGTGCTGCCGGTGGTGGCCAGCAGCATCGTCCGCTCGTCGCCGCGCTGCGGGTAGCCCATTTCCACCTGCAGCAGGAAGCGGTCGAGCTGGGCTTCGGGCAGCGGATAGGTGCCCTCCTGCTCGATCGGGTTCTGGGTGGCCAACACGTGGAACGGCTCGGGCAGCCGATGCTCCACTCCACCCACCGCCACACGGCGCTCCTGCATGGCCTGCAGCAACGCCGATTGCGTGCGCGGGCTGGCGCGGTTGATCTCGTCGGCCATCAGCAACTGGCAGAAGATCGGGCCGGGCACGAAGCGGAACTGGCGGCGGCCGCCCTCGCTGTCGTCGAGCACTTCGACGCCGGTGATGTCGGCCGGCATCAGGTCGGGCGTGAACTGCACGCGCTTGCGGTCCAGCCCCAGCACGGTGCCGAGCGTTTCGACCAGCAGCGTCTTGCCCAGCCCCGGCACGCCCACCAGCAGCGCGTGGCCGCCGGCCAGCAGGGCGACCAGCGTCTGCTCGACCACCTCGTCCTGGCCGTGGATCACCCGGCCGATCTCGCGCCGCGCGGCAGCGACCATGGCGGCCAGGCGGTCCGCGTCGGCGATGAGACTGTCCTGCAACCGGCGTTCCTCGGCGTGAGTGAGGGTGCCAGGTGTGACGCCCGCCGGCATCCTGCAACCAGCCCCGGCACCCGTCCAGCCCGACCCCGGCTTGCGGCGGATTTCCGCGGCTAATTTCGAGTGCGCGGTATTACATGTGCGCCATCCGGCTCCCTATATGCCGGTGATGCGACGGACCCCGCCACGCCACCCGCAAGACGCCGCCCGATGAACCGCGCCATCCTGTCGCCCGAGAGCGGCATCGTCATTCCGGCCAACCTCTCGGAGCCCGGCTGCGGCCGGCCGAAGCGGCCGCGCCAGGAATGCGGCGACATGCCGTTTCTGGTGCAGCGGGACGGCACCTGGCTGTACCGCGGCAGCCCGATCGGCCGCAAGGAGCTGGTGTGCCTGTTCTCCAGCGTGCTGACGCGCGATGCCGGCGGCGATTACTGGCTGGAGACACCCGTCGAGCGCGGCCGTATCCAGGTGGAAGACACGCCCTGGATGGCCGTGGAGATGGATTGGCGGCGCTGCGGCCAGGGCCGCAACCAGTGCATCTCGTTCCGCACCAATGTCGATCAGGTGGTGACCGCCGGGCCCGAGCATCCGCTGCGCGTGGCGCATAACGCACTGACCTGCGAGCCGATGCCTTATGTGCACGTGCGCGACGGCCAGGGCGCGCATGCGCTGGAGGCGCGCATCGCGCGGTCGGTGTATTACGAGCTGGTGGCCATCGCCGTGCCGGGCATGGTGGGCGGGCAGCAGAAATTGGGCGTGTGGAGCTGCGGCGCCTTCTTCCCGCTGGGCGACCTCGTGCCCGAATGCGGCGGCGACGCTGAGGATTGACGCGCCGGCGCCGCCGGCCGGGCTGACCCGTTCCGAGCTGCGCGCCCGCCTGTCCGGGCCGGTAGCCGGCCCGATGGACAGCAGCGAGCGGGCGGAGGCCGACGAGGCTGGGCTGATCCCCGCCGCGGTTCTGGTGGGCATCGCCGAGGGCCGCGACCCGGGGGTGCTGCTGACCCGGCGCACCGCGCATCTGCGCCAGCATTCCGGCCAGGTGAGCTTTCCCGGCGGCCGGATCGATCCCGACGATGCGAGCCCGGAAGCCGCCGCGCTGCGTGAAGCGGCCGAGGAGGTGGGGCTGGATCCGGGCCATGCCGAAGTGCTTGGCCGGCTGAAGGATTACGCCACCGTCACCGGCTACCGCATCACCCCCGTGCTGGCGCTGCTGGCGCCCGGCTACCAGACCCGCGCTTCGGCGCACGAGGTGGATGCGATCTTCGAGCTGCCGCTTTCCGTGCTGCTGGACCCGGAGGCGCCGCGCCGCCAGCGCGCGCTGTTCCGCGGCACCTGGCGCGAATACTGGGTGTGGCCGCACCCCGAGCAGCACATCTGGGGCGCCACGGCCGCCATTCTGGTGCATCTGGCGCGCAGGCTGCGGGGTGCGTAACGTTCGCCCGGCGGACGCAGGAGCACTACGGGTTTGAACGGCAGGATCTGGTGTGGCGGCCGCTTCGGCGGGTTGCGCCGCGCCCACGGCGCAGGCTGGCAGGCGGGCGGCTCCGGCGCGCCTGGGGCCGCATGACGCGCATCTGCGTGCTCGCCTCGCCCACCGAGCTGGCGCAGGACGCCCGCGCCCGGCTGGTGCAGCGCTACGGGGATGCGGCGTTCACCAGCGCCGATGTGGTCGTCTGCCTCGGTGGCGACGGGTTCATGCTGGAGACGCTGCATCGCACGCTGACCTGCGACGTGCCCGTGTACGGCATGAATTGCGGCTCGGTCGGCTTTTTGATGAACGCGTTCCTGGAAGACGATTTGCCGGACCGCCTGGCGCGCGCGCAGGCGGTTTCGCTGCATCCGCTGCGCATGCACGCCGTCACCCGCTCCGGCGTGGTCGAAGAGGCGCTGGCGCTGAACGAGGTGTCGCTGCTGCGCCAGCTGCGGCAGACCGCCAAGATCCGCATCACCATCGACGGGCGGGTGCGCCTGGCCGAGCTGGTGTGCGACGGCGTGCTGGTGGCCACGCCGGCCGGATCGACCGCCTATAACCTGTCCGCCCACGGCCCGATCGTGCCGCTCTCGGCCAATCTGCTGCCGCTGACGCCCATCAGCGCCTTCCGCCCCCGCCGCTGGCGCGGCGCGCTGCTGCCCAGCACGGCCGACGTGCTGTTCGAGATCCTCGAGGGCGACAAGCGGCCGGTCTCGGCCGTGGCCGACTTCACCGAGGTGCGCGACGTCGCCTCCGTGGCCATCAGCGAGGACCGTTCGGTGAAGACGACGATCCTGTTCGACCCGGACCAGGGCCTGTCCGAACGGATCGTGGCCGAGCAGTTCACGGTCTAGGGCCGGCGGGCCGCCAGGTCGCGGCCGCGCGGCCGCCGCGCCGGGGGTGGGCGGCGCGGCGTATCGGTTAGGCCGCAGCCAGGCTTTCCGGCGCGTTCATCCCGGCGGCCGAGAGTGCGGCCATGCTGTTCGGGTCCCGCATCATGTAGCCGCGGCCCCATACCGTGCCGATCAGGTTGCCGGCGCCGGCCTGGGCGAGCTTCTTGCGCAGCTTGCAGATGAATACGTCGATGATCTTCATCTCCGGCTCGTCGATGCCGCCATACAGGTGGTTGAGGAACGCCTCCTTCGTCAGCACCATGCCGCGGCGCAGCACCAGCAGTTCCAGGATGGCGTATTCCTTGCCCGTCAGGTGCACCGTCCGGCCATCGGCCTGGACCTCCCGGCTATCGAGGTTGAGCTGCAGGTTGCCGATGCGCAGCACCGGCTGGCTGTAGCCCTTGCTGCGGCGGATCACCGCCTGGATGCGGGCGATCAACTCGTCCTTATCATAGGGCTTGCTGATGTAGTCGTCTGCACCCATGCCGAAGCCACGGACCTTGCAGCCGGCGCGGTTCAGGCCCGACAGGATCAGCACCGGCGTTTCCACCCGGCTGGCGCGCATGCGGCGGACCACCTCGTAGCCCTCCATGTCCGGCAGGATCAGGTCGAGCACCACGATGTCGTAATCGTAGTGACGCACCAGCTCGAGCGCCTCCTCGCCAGTGTCCGTCTGATCGACGATGGCACCGTGATTGCGCAGCATCATCACGACCGCACGTGCAGCGTTGGCATCGTCTTCAACCAGCAGGACCCGCATTGCACTCTCCTATGTTTCGATAGCGGATCATTACCACCTGAGCGTGTGTTCCGCAATTGTTCTTTTGCTAAATCGAAAAGATTTTTTGGAACTTCCTGAAGATGGGCGGGAAAAAGGACCGGAACGCCTTTTTAACGGTCATCAGCGAGGATACGGCATGATCTTGATCCGGCATCGTTAAGATGGACCTAACAGCGGCGCGGGCCGGCCTGGCGCTGCTCCAGCCCTACGTGCTCGAGGGCAGCACCCGCTCGGTGGGCGCGCTCGGCATCGAGGTGGCCGGCCTGGCCGACCATCTCGCCGTGGGCGACCGCGTGTGGGTGGCAGGGCGGGACGGCAGCCAGACGCTGGCCGAGGTGATCACCGCCAGCACCGGGCGGCTGATGGCGGCACCGTTCGGCGCCACCGCCGGGCTGGGCCTGGGCGCCGCGGTGCGCGCTGCCGTGCTGCCCGCGCCAGGCCATACGGGTGCCAGCCTGGCGCCGAGTGCGGCCTGGCTCGGCCGGGTGATCGATCCGCTCGGCCGCCCGGCCGATGGTGGCGCGGCGCTGCCGCCCGGGCCGGTCCGCCGCCCGGTGCGCGCCCCGCCCCCGGCCGCCATCAGCCGCGCGCGGCTGGGCCCGCCGATCGACCTCGGTGTGCGCGTGCTCAACTGCTTCGCCACCTGCCGCACCGGCCAGCGGCTCGGCCTGTTTGCGGGCTCGGGCGTGGGCAAATCCACGGTGCTCTCCATGCTGGCCCGCCACACCGCGGCCGACGTGATCGTGCTGGCCCTGGTGGGCGAGCGCGGGCGCGAGGTGCGCGAGTTCATCGAGGATGATCTGGGCGAAGAAGGCCTGGCGCGCTCGGTGGTCGTCGTCGCTACCTCCGACACGCCGCCGCTGATGCGCCGCGAGGCCGCCTATGCCGCCATGACGGTCGCCGAGCATTTCCGCGACGAGGGCCGCTCCGTGCTGCTGCTGATGGACAGCGTGACGCGGTTCTGCCTCGCTCTGCGCGAGATCGGGCTGGCCGCCGGCGAGATGCCGGCCACGCGCGGCTATCCGCCCAGCGTGTTCGCCGAGCTGCCCTGCCTGCTGGAGCGCGCCGGGCCCGGCCCGATGCAGCCGGACGGCACTGCCGGCCAGATCACCGCACTGTTCACCGTGCTGGTCGAAGGCGGCGACCACGACGAGCCGGTGGCCGATGCGATGCGCGGCATCCTGGACGGGCACATCGTGCTCGACCGCCGCATCGGTGAGGCCGGGCGCTATCCGGCCGTCGATGTGCTGCGCTCGCTGTCGCGGGCGGCTGCCGGCTGCCTCAGCCCGGCGCAGACCGGCACCGTCCGGCGCGCCCGTGCGCATCTGGCCCTGCATGCGGAGATGGCCGACATGGTGCGCCTGGGCGCCGCCCGGCCCGGCACCGACCCGGCGCTGGATGCGGCCCTGGTGGCAGTGCCGCGGATCGAGGCGATGCTGACGCAGGGTCGCAACGAGCCCAGCACGATCGGCGCCAGCTTCGCTGCCCTGGAAGCGGCACTCGGTGAGGCGTGACTGACCGGCTTGCCCCCCTCGCCCGCCTGCGGAGCCTGCAGGCCAAGCTGGCCCGGCGCGATCTGGCCGTCGCCCTGCAGGCCGGGGCGCAGGCGGACGCGGCGCTTGCCACCGCGCGGGCGGCGCCCGCCACCGAGGCGGGGCACCTGCCGCAGGAGCCGTTGCTGGCCGCCGCCTTTGCCGCCTGGCTCCCGCACTCGGCCGCTGCAATCGAGCGGGCCCGGGCCGCGTCGCTGGAAGCCGCACGCGCGTGCGGCAGTGCCGCGGCAGCCCTGGCCGAACGGCAGCGCGCGTTGGAGACGGTGAGCGCGTTGCAGGACCAGCGGCGCGCGGCGGCGCGCGCCCATGCGCTGCGGCAGGCGCAGATCGGGCTCGACGACTTGGCGGTCGCGCGGCGGCGCTCGTAGGCGCAGCGCCTCTCAGGCGGTGGCGTGGCCGCGCAGCAGATCGCGCATGCTGTTCAGCCATTTTGCCGCCTCGGTCGCCGCCTCGCTGTTGGCGTGCTTGTCCGGGTGCAGCAGCTTCAGCATGGATTTCAGCTTGGCGTCGTCGAGCCCCAGCTGCTCCATCGCGCCCACCGCCGATTGCGCGCGCGTCAGCGCGTCCACCTGGCCCTGCAGCACGGCGATCTGCTGCAGCAGCCGGGCTTCGCGGGCGCGATCCGGGGCGGCCGGTGCGGCGGCGACATCGCGCGGCCGGGCGGCGCGGGCGGGCGGCTGCGGGCCGGCGGCGAACTCGGCGTGCAACGGGTGCTCGGGCGCGGCGGCGGCCACGAAATCGGCGATGCCCGTCTCGCCATCGGGCCAGAGCATCAGCGTCGTCGCCGCCGGTCCGGCATGGACGACACAGGCCTGCACGCCGTAGCTCACCATCGCGCGCCGCAGCTTGGCCGCCGCCCTGGCCTTCAGCCGTGCCGTGGGGATCTCGGCGAAAAACAGCACCGGGGCGGCCTCGAACAGCAGCCGCGTGCGGCTGCTTGCCAGCGCGCGCACCGCCCCGGCCTCGTCGAGCAGCCGGGCCACCTTGCCGGCCAGGCGCTTGGGCACCGCCGCGGGCATCTGCGTAGCTGGCGCCGCGGCGCGGGCCAGCGTGCGGTCGATCACGTGGAAGCTTTGCTTGCGCAGGCCGCCCAGCTTCGGCAGCTCGAAAGCCACCACCTCGGTATCCGACAGGATGGAGGCGGCGAACCAGCCGGCATCGGCCCAGCCGCCAAAGGCCGCGAGCGCGGGCGCCGGAGCTGGGTCGGGGCTGGGCTTGGGCAGGCTTGCAGGTTCCGGCTGGTGCAGGCGCGCAGTATCGCCCAGTCCGGGGGCGGGCGGAAGCCGATACCCCGCGCCCGGAGCCCCGGCGGCCGTCAGGCCTTGACGCTCTCCACGTAGCGGTCGATCGCCGAGCCCAGCACCGGCAGCGGCACTCCGCCGGTCTTCACCACGGCGTCGTCGAACCCTGCCAGATCGAACCGCGCACCCAGCGCTGTACGGGCCCGCTCGCGCAGGCGCAGGATCTCGTTGTGGCCCACCTTGTAGCCGCAGGCCTGGCCAGGCGAGGCGCAGTAGCGGTCGGTCTCGCTGGTCATGGCGTCCGCACCCTTGCCGGTCTGCTCGGTGAGAAAGGCGATCGTCTGCTCGCGCGTCCAGCCCATCGCGTGCAGGCCGGTATCGGCCACCAGGCGGCAGGCGCGGAACTGCTGGGCCTGCAGGTAGCCGATGCGGCCGAACGGGTCGTTGTCGTACAGCCCGTGCTCGTCCACCAGCTGCTCGGCATACAGCGCCCAGCCTTCCACGAAGGCGTTGAACCCGACCAGCGAGCTGATCAGCGGAATCTCGTCGTGATGCTCGGCGAGGTAGGCGCCCTGCCAGCTATGGCCGGGGATGCCCTCGTGGGCCGTCAGCGTCGGCAGCTGGTATTTCGGCCAGAGCGCCGTGGTCTTCAGGTTGACGTAGTAGATCGACGGGCGCGAGCCATCCAGCGAGGCGAAGTTCATGTAGCCCAGCGCCGCGCCGTCCTGGATGTCGGGCGGCACGCGCTTGATCTGCACGTCGGCCCGCAGCGCCAGATGCGAGAGCTGCGGCATCAGTGGGCGGATATGGGCAAGGCGGTCGTTGAGGTAGGCGATCAGCTGCGCCCGGCCGGCATCGTCGTTGGGGAACAGGAAGCGCGGGTCGCGGTTGAGCGCCTGCACGCGCTGGCCGACGCTGCCCTGGCTCATGCCCTGGGCACGCAGCAACGCGTCCATGCGGGCCTGGATCTCGCGGTTCTGCTCCAGCCCGAGCTGGTGGATCTCCGCCGGCGCGGTGGTGGTGGTGGTACCCAGGCGCAGCGCCCAGCGGTAGAAGGCCTCGCCATCCGGCAGGCGCTGCACGCCGGCGATGTGCGGCGCATGGGCCGTGGCGGCGGCGAATGCGGCGATCTGCCGGTCGAGCGCCGGATACACGGTGGCCTCGACGATCTTGGTGCAGCGCCCGGCCCAATCGCCGGCGATGTTGGCCTTGGCCGCGCGTGTGGCCAGCGAGGCGACCAGCGGTTGCTGGGCGGCCGGCACGGCGCGGTAGGCGCGCAGCTGGCCCAGTGTTTTAGCCGCGATGAAATCGGGCGGCACCACGCCGGCCGCCGCCTCGGCGCGCAGCCGCGCCGTCTCCTGATCCAGCACGCGGCCGAACGCCGAGACGCGCGCGAGGTAGGCCTCGGCGTCGTCGGTGTTCCTGATCTGGTGCTCGGCATTGAGGAACTCGGGCAGCGAGGTGACCGCCCCGTTCTGCTGGGTGAGCACGTAGGGCTCCGCACCGCCGGAGAAGCCGGCATGGGCGCCGCCGCCGTAGCGGAAGGCCAGCCCGTCCAGCCCGCGGTCGCTGGCGTAGAGCACGGTGTCGTAGAGCAGGCGGTCGGGGCCGGAGAGGCCGGCGGCGGTCGGGTGCGCGGCCAGCAGGCGCTGGCGCATGCTGCGCACCTGCGCGGTCCAGGCCGCGTCCCCGGCCGGCGAGGCATCGGCCAGCTGTGATTTCAGGCCGGCATAGCGGCCCTGATCGAGCCCGAGCGCGGTGGCCTGTTCCGGCGACAGGCGGATGATCTCGTCGGCAAAGGTGGCGAGCTGGGTGCGGAACGGCGACGCCTCACCCGCGGCGGCGGCGGCGTGCGGCCGCACCAGGGCAGCGGCGGCGGCGGCCTGCAGAAGCCGGCGGCGCGGGAAAGCCAGGTCGTTGATCATGGGCAGCCGGAACTCCATCGCGTGGGGGCAGACAGCGCTTCTGCGGGCGTGCAGGGCCGCGCGCAAGAGCTTCTTCGGCGCAATGGGCGGGGCTGCGCCCTCACCCCACCTCGGCGTCCGGCACCGAGGACAGCACGGTATAGGGGATGGCCAGCACGAGGCCGGCCGTGAACGGCAGGGCGGCCAGGCAGGCGAAGGCCGAGGCCGAAGCAAACCCGGCCAGGATGGCCAGGCCGGCGAGCGTGTGCGGCCAGAACAGCCGCGCACCGGCTTGCCAGCCAATGGCGCGGCCCTGCCGCATCTGCGCCGCCCAGCCGACCCGGCGGCCCAGCGCCAGGCCGAGCACGGCCCAGCTCTTATGCAGCGCGATCACCGGATCGAGCAGCAGCGTGGCCCCGATCTCGCGCGCGCAGGCGGAAGCGAACGCCGTGCGGCCGCCGAAGCCGGCGGCCATCGAGCCGCGCAGCAGCACTTCGGCATAGCCGAGCAGCTTGGGCCCATGCAGCGTCGCCCAGCCGGCAGCCAGCAGCCAGGCCACCGGCGCGCGTGCCACGTCGGCGCCGCCGGCCGCCGCGTTGAGGGCGGCGAGCGGCAGCATGGCGAACCAGAACGGCGTGAGCCCGTAATGCAGGATCGCCTGCAGCATCTGGAAGCGCCCGAGCGGGCCCAGATCCCGGCGGCGCAGCAGGAAACGATACTGCATGTTGCCGGCCGCCCACCGCACGTCGCGCACCAGGTAGTCGGGCAGCGTGGGTGGGTGGGACTCCGACGAGCCCTCGTCGCTGGCCAGCACGCGCAGCTTCCAGCCCGCGGCCTGCAGGCGCGCGGCCTCCACATGGTCGTGGCTGAGGATGAGGCGGCCATCGGGCAGCGGATCCAGCCGGCAATGGGCGCGGAAGGGCGCCACGCGCAGCATGGCGTTGTGCCCCCAGTACGGCCCCTGGTCGGCCTGCCACCAGGCCTGGCCGGTGGCCCATACGCGCAGGCCGTGGCGGTGGCCGAAGCCGAACAGCCGCGTGAACGGCGTGTGCGCGCCATGGCCGCGGAACGTCGCCTGCAGAATGGCCAGCGCCGGATCCGCCTGCATCACCGCGGCGAGCCGCTCGATGGCGGCCAGCGTCATCTCGCTATCGGCATCCAGGCACAGCATCAGGTCGAAGGCGCCCTCATGCGCGTCGAGGAACGACATGACGTTGCCGGCCTTGTAGCCGGTGTTGACGGCCCGCCTGCGGTAGAGCACCGCCGGCCCGCTTTGGCCGCGCAGCCGGGCGACCGCTTCGGCCTCTTCGGCGGCGACCGCGTCCGAAGCGGTGTCGGACAGCACGCACAGCACGTAGGCGGCATCGCGGCCGGCGGCGCCGATCTCGGCCGACAACCGGGCCAGGCGCGCGAAGATCGGTGCCACATCCTCGTCGCGCACGCAGACGGCGAGCGCGGTGCGCAGCGTGGCAGGCTGGCTGGCCTGCGGCAGGGTTAGCTGCGGCAGCACGGCGGCCACCGGATCGGCGCTGCATAGTCGGATGGCAAAGCCGATCAGCCCGGTGGCCGCCGACAGGCCCAGCCACGGCGAATTGACGGCCAGGCAGGCGCACAGCGCCGCGCGCAGCGGCGTCCAGCCATCGGGGGCGATGGCGCGGATGCCGAGCCAGATCAGCCCGCCGGTGATGGCCAGGACCAGGCCAAGGAACATCGCCCGGCGGGCGCCGACCGGCTCGGCCCGCAGGCCGGCCGCATGCGCCTGGCTCATTGGCCGTGCAGGATGGCGCCAGCTTCGGCTGCGGCGGGTTGGTGCAGCCGGCGCTGGGCGGCGAACGGGCCGCACTCGCGATACAGCGGGTAGAGCCGCGCGGTGAGGTGGTCGGCATGCGCCGCATCCAGCCAGGCAGGGCCGCCGCAGCGCGCCTCGTCCTCCGGCCGCAGCGCCACGCGCAGCGCGCCGGGGCGGGGCGCATCCAGCACCAGCCTGTCCTGGCGGGCGCGCAAGCGGGCGACGCCGCGCCAGCCGATTCGGTGGTAGCTCATCGTCTCGCTCTCCAGCCCCGGCACGATCACGCGGACGACGCGGACCGGGCTGTCGGGCGGCGAGCAGTCCACCACGACGATTCCCATGCCGGCTTCGCCCAGCCGCGCGGCCAGCGCTTCCAGCCGTGCCGGGGCCTCGGCCACCGCCTGCGACGGCACGCTGGGCAGGTCGGCCAGGCTGACATGCCGCGCCTGCAGGAACACGTTGGGCGCCAGCAGCGCGCTGAGCTCGGCCTGCGGCATCGCCAGCCAATCCACCATGGCGGCCAACGCCCGCTGCTCCTCGGCGGCAAGATCGCCGGCGATGCGGCGGTCCACATAGGCGGCGGGCAGCACGCTGCGGGCACGCGCGACCGGCCCGTGCGTGGCAGCCTTGCGGGCGCGCGAGCCCACGAATTCCAGCAGCGCCTTGCGCACGGCACGGCCGGCATCGGGGTGGCAGGCCTCGCCGCAGGCGCTGACCTGCAGGGAGAACGCCGCCTCCCGCGTGTCGTCGCCGACCACGTAGATATTGGCCAGGCCGAGTTCGGTGCCGGCGAGCTTGATGATCGGGCGCAGGCCGGCTTCACGCAGCCGGGCGAGCAGGGCTTCGACCTCCGGCAGCGCGCCGGTTGGCAGATCGATCACCACGCCCTGATCCAGCGCGCGGTAGGATGTGGCGTTGCCGTCGCGCTGGAGCAGTTCCATGGCGCCGTGGGCGATGGCGTGCGGCAGGTCCACCCCCGCGCCGAGCCCGTTGGTAATGGGCGTGATCAGCCGCGCCGGCGCGCCCAGCTGATAGGCGTGGGCCGCCACCCATTCGGCCGGCACCAGCACTGGCGCGCCATCCGGCCAGCGGTGGCCGGCGACCCAGGAGAGGCGGACATCGTGGTGGTAATCCGAGCCGGCGGGCAGGCATAAATTCAGCGGATCGAGCGCCGCTTCGGCGCCGAGCTCGGCGAAGCTCGCCTGGGTACGCGGGGCCTGCGCCATCCAGGCGCCGACATGGACCTCCTCGCACAGCTCGCCCAGTGCGCCGACCTGCGCTTCGATCTCCGTCACGCCGTAGCCGTAGCCAGTGACCGCCATGCCGTCGGGCGCCAGCCAGGCCGCCTGCACCACCGGGATGCCGAGCCTGTCGAGCGGATCGATGCGGGAGAGGGCCACGTCGCCCTGCGGCAGGCTGCGGGCGAATGTTTCGGCAATGCGGCGAAGATCGGTCATGCTGGGGCGCGGTTTACGTGGCGTATGATCATGCGGGCAACCTATGTCTCGGGCGCAGGCGCCGCGGTGCGCCCGCCCGGGAGGTGGTGCTGGCGCGGCTGGTGGGAACCGGCGCGCGCCGCGGCGGGTGTGGAGGGTTGGCTTGACGGTGGAGACACGGGACCAGGCGCAGGTGGCGGTGCGCGACAGCCGCGCCTGCCTGGCGGCGGACGGACGGGACTGGCGGGCGGCGCTGCGCCTGAAGGCGGCGCTGGCGGCAATGAACCGCTATGCCGAGGCCGACGCGGCGTTCCGCGCCGCACGCGCCTGCTTCCCCGACGATATTTGGCTCGACCACATGGCCAGCCTGCACGCCTACCCGCAGGCCGAACTGGATGCCCTGACCGCGCGTGCGGCTGCGCTGGCGGCCGAGCGGCCAGGCGACGGCGCGCGCGCCCGGCTGCTGGGCAATCTGCTGCTGCAGAAGCGCGAGTATGCAGCCGCGGCCGCAGCCTTTGTCGGGGCGGGCGATGCCGACTCGGCGCTGCGGCGGGCCTCGGCGCTCTCCTACGACGCGTTGGCGCCGATATTGGCCGCGGCGCCGGCGGGTGGGCCGGAGCCGGCGCTGGCCGTGCTGAACATGGATGCCAACGGCCAGCGGCTGGCCGAGACGTACGCCCATTTCGCCGGGTGCCGCATGCAGCGGTTCCGGGTGCCGGCTGTGGAGGGCGCGCGCCTGCCGGGTCCGGCGGTGCAGCTTCTGGGCGGTGCCACCGAGCTGCGCGGCACGCTGGGGTGCTTCCTGAGCCACGCGGCCGCCTGGGAGGCGATGCTGGCGCGCGGCCTGTCGCATTGCCTGGTGGTCGAGGACGACACGATGCCGCTGCTGGATCTGCCGCAGCATTGGGGCGTATTCGGCCTGCCGGACGGCTTCGACCTCTGCTTCGTCAACGACCGCATGGCGCCGAGATCGGCGGCACCTGCATTCCGCGTGCTCGATATGGAAGCGGCGATGGCGGCGTTTCCGGCCGAGCGCAACGCGCCAGGTGCGGACGGCTATGTGGTCAGTGCCGCCGGCGCGCGAAAGCTGCTGGCCTGGGTGGCCGAGGACGGTTTCGCCGGCGACGTGGATTGGCGGCTGCTGGCTTATGGCGTGCCGGCCCAGGTCGCGGCGGCCCTGCACCCGGCGAGCCATGCCGCCCGCCAGATCGGGCGCTGGCAGGCGGCATTCAGTGGCGCGCGGCGGCTGGAGGCGGTCGTGCTGTCGCCGCCGCTGGTGCGCACGGTCCCGATCTCGAGCGACCGGGAGGATGCCGATGGATGAGAGCGAGTCTTGGCCCCGACGCTGTGACTGCATGCAACGTCGGGGCCGTCGGCCTCGCCGCTGTTATGGCTTGAGCTGTTCCGCCTCGTTCGAGTGCTTCTGGTCATCGGCACTTTCGTGCTGGGCGAATTGGCGCAGCGTCGCATTGCTCGTGCTCGCAGCCTCATGCTGCTCGAGCTTCACGTCCTGCTGGTTCACCCGCTTCATGTCTTTCAGATAGACTTCGTCGAATGCCTTGCCGGTCATCGACGTCAGCGCGGTGATGCTGGCCTGGTCGGCCGGCTGGGCGGTGTCGCCGAGCTGCACGTTGAAGGTTTGCCCGAGCTTCTTGAGCTGCTGATCCGATTGCGCGTGATCGCTCACGACCGACTGCGCGTATTGGCGCACTTGCGGGTTCTGCGATTTTTGCACGGCCCATTTGGAGAGTTGCAGCTCGTACACGGAGCCTGCAGCCGCGGATTGCAGGAAGGCGCGGTCGGCCGCCGAGATGGCTGTGGCTCCGCTGCCTTGCGCGATGGCGGGGGCGGATGCGAGCAACAGGGCTGCGCAGGCGACTTGGGATAGTGTGCGTTTCACGATGGGTGTCTCCTTGCGTGACACTATCGTCAACGGTCGTGCTGGGGCGGCGTTCAGCACTGTCACCGACGCGTGACAACGAGGCGCGCTCAGTCCTGCAACGTGCGGCTGTGTGATCTGCGCGCCTGCCGCGCAAGCGCAGCCGGCCGCGCCGAACACCCTGTGAGGTTTGTTCCGGGACAGGGCTTTTACAAGCGACTACTTGCGT